>OZ252002.1:2410000-2764221 GCA_965247265.1 Gammaproteobacteria bacterium | reverse complement strand
ATGCATGTGGGCCCAGAATATATTCTTGTTAATTTAAGTGTTGAGTTTAATGATGAAATTCGTACCCAGCAAATGGAGAAAGTAATTTCATCTATTGATAGTGAAATAAAGCAAAATTACTCAAATGTAAAACGTGTGTTTATAGAAGCAGAGTCGTGGAAATTTACATTCTAAGTGTCAAGAGAATTAAAACATTTATTCATTATGTGAATCTGATATGAGAGCTGCTTCACATTCGTCGTTATTCGCTTATTGATAAAAAGCGACCAGTCAGCTAACGTCATCTTATATCGTTGGTATTATGCTTTAGTCTAATATAAGTCGAATACCCGAGTTCGTGCTTACATTACTACAAGGAGCGTAAGATGAAGCACATTCTAGTACTGGTCGTAATCATGATTGCATCTACGGCAATGGCAGTAGATTCAGTTTGTCAATGGCCGAACAATCAAACACTAGATTCAGTTGTACCTATTCAAAGTGGTCAGATTAGTCATGCAAGTGGTGTTGTTGTTTCAAACAATCTCGTAATTACTGCTGCACATGTTTTAGAGGATTATTCAGATGTAGTTGCAGTCGTTAATGAGAAGCTTTACGTTGCAAAAATTCTTTTTATTGATCCAGAAACAGACCTGGCGTTATTATCAGTGTGGACAGATCATCTACCTCCTATCCCGTTAAGCAATGCGGAGCTTAATTTAAAACAAGAAGTATGGGCAGTTGGATTTCCACGTGCTCAAGCACAACATACCAGTGCTGGATTTTTTAATTTTAAGCAGGCGGAAGCCATCCACACCAGTGCCGGTATAGATTCTGGAGAGTCTGGAGGAGGTCTTCTAAGTTGTGAAAATGGCGAATTTGTTTTGGCGGGGATGCTGCGTGGCTATGGCGCATATTTAACAGAGGGTCAATTAGTACGTCTCGATGACTATTCTATTTCTGTTGCAGCAAGCAACATTCGATTCGCAATTGATTCAAGTGAAACGGAATTATAAATACTCCAATATCCTTACTTATTTAATTTCTTTCGGAATCTAATCCTAGATAGAGCTTGTGTGGTTCTAGTAGTCTAAATTTATTTTAGTCGGTACACTATCCGCAAATTTAGTAATCTATGTTAGAAATGCCCTATTCATATTACGCAAATCTTTCTGCCAAGGACAAAAAAATTTATCAAGCAAGTGATAAGGTTGCTAACCTAAAGTTGAAAAATACAGTCGAGCTTATTCCAAAAATAAATGATGTAAAAACAGCTTTATTGTCAGAAAATAAATCCAATGTGCAACAATCAAGTCAGGCATTAGCTACTAATTTAACAAAGCAGCTTGAAGTACCTACTGCAAAAATTAAAGTTTTAGCATGTCGACCCTATAATTATTATGGTGAAATGCACGGCATGTATGAGCCTGTAACAGAAAAGAAAAAATTTGCCGAGATATCTGTATGGATGCGCACGGCAAAACGTAAACAGGTTGTAGCCTTCAAAACGTATTTGCGCACATTATCCCATGAACTATGCCATCATTTTGATTATGAGTTGTTGGAATTGGAGGATTCTTTCCATACTGAAGGGTTTTTTAAACGCGAATCAAGCTTATTTAAGCAATTAGTCTTATAATTTTATAGATAGAAACCCAAATCAATGATTTTATCGAATAAAAAAGCAGTTATGCCTACCTTTACGCAATCAATGCCAGGTAGAGATAAGCCGATGTCAGTGCCAAATAATCATTATGTAAATGGAAATTTATTGTCACCTCCTTTCCCAGAACATACAGAGCTTGCATTGTTTGGGCTTGGATGCTTTTGGGGCGCTGAAAAAATGTTTTGGGAGCATAATGGAATTTACTCTACATCGGTGGGTTATGCAGGAGGGCGCACTCCAAATCCCACCTATCAGGAAGTCTGTACGGGGTTAACAGGACACAATGAAGTTGTTCGCGTTGTATTTGATGTAAAAAACGTTGATTATGAAAGCTTGCTAAGTGTTTTTTGGCAGTCGCACAATCCTACTCAAGGTATGCGACAAGGAAATGATGTAGGCACACAATATCGTTCGGGTATTTACGTATACAGCGACGCACAAAGGCAACTTGCCAATTCATTTAGAGAAGAATTTCAAAAGGGATTATCTCAAGCAGGCTATGGTGACATAACAACGGAAATAATTGATGCGCCAGAGTTTTATTATGCAGAAGATTATCATCAACAGTACTTGGCTAAAAACCCAAATGGTTATTGCGGCCTTGGTGGTACAGGCGTTGAGTTATAATGCGTTAAAGGAAGTGTAGAGAATATCAATGAGTCAGGATAACGACATTCTGAAACTACGTAAAAATTGTCAAACAGAATTGTTAGAAAAACATAACATACCTAAAAATCCGTTTTCTTTGTTCCAGCAATGGTTTGATGAAGCGTTAACAACTGATTTTGTTGAGCCCAATGCAATGAACTTGGCTACAGTAAATTGTAATGGAGTTGTATCATCACGTATGGTGCTGTTGAAGGCTTTTGATAACAAAGGCTTTGTCTTCTTCACGAATTATAAAAGTCAAAAAGCTCAAGATTTGCAAGATACAAATCAAGCCGCACTCACAATTTGGTGGGATAAGTTGTATCGTCAAGTCTGTATTTTTGGAAAAGTAGAGAAGGTAACGAGAGAAGAATCAGTTGAATATTTTAATAGTCGCCCGATTGGAAGTAAGCTTGGTGCAACAGCCTCACAGCAAAGTCAGGTAATTGAAAATTACTCAGTACTAGAGAGTGAATACATGCGATTGGAGCAATTGTATAAAGATAAGAAAATTCCTTGTCCAGATCATTGGGGCGGATATCGAGTAGCTCCAAAATACATTGAATTTTGGCAGGGGCGTCCAAATAGGTTACATGATCGAATACGTTTTAAGTCGTCGGATGGTGGTTGGGAAATTGAGCGTTTGTCGCCTTAACAATGTTTAAAATTTGAACTTTTAATCATATACAAGATGCCAATCTGGGTCAGGTCTGACTTTTTCTGGCCAATAAGTTTTTTCAGGATTTTCAGTATTTAGTCCTTCGCATTTTTTACGTGCTTCACCATATGTCATAGTTTCATCTTTAAATTTTCCCGTTTCAAAGTCATATTTACCTTTCCAAGCAATTATGTATCCTGAATCTTCATCGCGTCTCACTAAATTTTCTACTGCCATTTTGTTACCCGGTTAATAAGATTATGTCTAGTAGTTGTCTACTAAACTTAACTTAATTGTCTTAGTTAATGTTTGAGAATGTTATTATGATTTATATATTTTAAAAACTTTTAACAAAAATGCATATATTAACGCAACTTCTTTTAAATAATCGAATCTACCCGAAGCGCCGCCATGCCCAGCTTCCATATTTGTTTTCAAAACCAGCACATTATTGTCTAATTTTTGTTCACGTAGTTTAGCAACCCATTTAGCAGGTTCCCAGTACGTTACCCGTGGATCCGTCAGGCCAGCTGTAACCAATATATGAGGATAATGTTGTTTTGTGACATTGTCATAAGGAGAGTATTCTAAAATATTTAAATAATCTTCTTTGCTTTCAAGCGGGTTGCCCCATTCTGGCCACTCGGGTGGCGTCAGGGGAAGGTCTTTGTCACACATTGTGGTTAGCACGTCGACAAAGGGCACATCAGCAATAGCTGCATTAAACAATTCAGGGCGCATATTGATTACAGCACCTACCAACATGCCGCCAGCAGAGCCGCCATGCACGGCAATTTGTCCTTCATAAGTAAATTTTTGGTTTACCAAGTATTCAGCGCAAGCAATGTAGTCTTTGAATGTGTTGATTTTGTTTTTCAGCTTTCCATTTTTATACCATGAATACCCTTTTTCCATTCCACCTCGAACATGAGCAATTGCGTAAATAAAACCTCGATTAACTAAGGATAGTCGATTAGTAGAGAAACTTGCAGGCATGGAACTGCCATATGATCCATATGCGTAAAGCAGTAAAGGGGATCTCCCGTCAATTGGCGTATTTTTTTTGTAGAGCACAGAAATTGGAATTGTTTGATTGTCTTCGGACAGTGCGAATAGCCTGCGTGTAACGTATTCGCTTTCAATGTGTCCGCTAGGCACCTCTTGCTGCTTCTTTAATTCTCGTTGATGTGTTGACATGTGGAAATCAAAAATTTGTGTGGCCGTTGTCATCGAGGTGTATGAATAGCGTAAAACATCGGTTTCAAATTCAAATCCTGGAATGACAGAAATTTCATATGCTTCTTCACTGAACTCAATAGTGTGTTCGTTACGAAATGTGTTATGCATAAGTTCAGAAATAACAATTTTTGGCAATCCATCTGTTCGTTCGGAACGGACGAGATAACACTTAAATATGTCTATCCCTAATAATAATGTGCCCACTGGTGGAACATAAAAGTTAGTCCAGCACTCTTTATTTGTATCATGTAGGTTGCACTGCATAATTTTATAATCTTCTACATCATCCTTATTGGTTACAATGTAAAAACAATCATTGTGATCAGTAATTTCGTATTCTATTCCTTGTTCGCGTTTCGCAAATAACTTAGCAGTCTGATCAGGGTGGAATGCGTCTACTGTATGCACTTCGCTTGTAATGTTGTCGTGAGCTGAAATTAAAATAAAATTTCGAGACTCTGTTATATCTAGCGAAACAAAAAAGCCGAGGTCAGTTTCTTGGTATACAAGTTGGTCGTCTTCAACTTTTTCGCCAAGTCTATGACTAAAGACCTTATCGGGACGATGATTTTCGTCTAAGGTCGTGTAAAATAGTGTGCGATTGTCTTCTGCCCAGACAAAATCACTTTGAATATTATTAATTGCATCTGCGAGCAATTTTCCTGTAGATAAGTTTTTTATCGCCAGTGTGTAAAATTCCGAACCCTTAATGTCAACAGTGTATGCAAAATATTGATGGTTAGGGCTATGTGCAGTATCACCAATATCAAAGTAACTGAATTTTTCAGCTGTCGTATTGCCATTAAGGAGAATTTCCTCATTATTGGGTAAGTCTTCTGGATGACGGCAATAGATAGGGTATTGTTGATTTTCTTCGTATCGGATGTAATAAAAGAATGTGCCATCTTTTTCTGGCGCGGAGCTGTCATCTTCTTTAATGCGTGAACGTAACTCCTTAACTAATTTTTTTTGAAATTTACTTGTATCGTTAAGGACGGCATCTACATAATCATTCTCAGCTTCAAGATAATTTTTAATTTCACCTAATAACTGATCTGTATCCAGCATAATTTTTTGCCAGTTAGGATCTTTAAGCCACGCATAGTCATCCGTACGTTGAAGACCGTGTAAGCTGTATGTGGTTGGCCTCTTTTCTGCAATAGGCGCGCAAAGTGGTAGATCAGAAATTTTAGTTGACATCGTATTACAGAATAAAAAATTATTTTTTATGTGCAACTAGCGTGACTTGAGATTGTACACGGTAAACATTTTGGTTCGGTATCGGACCCTTTGGCCCGCTATGGCTAATAGTTGCCGATTGAGGGCCTAATACAAATTGATAGTACTTTACCACCTCTTTTGAAAACTCATCGCAATCAAATGGCAAGTCATAACGCACTTCAAAAGTAGGGATTCCATCTTCTTCCTCTATAGGCCAGAGGTCTGCGATTAAATGGGAGTAAAATTCGCCTTCAAAATCTACATCAAATAATATTTTGCAAATTTGTTTACCTTGATCCTTGTTAGGCTCAATATAATCAGGAAATAATCCATGGAAAAAAAAGTTGGCGTTAGGCACTCGTAAACTAGTATACGTTATAATTTAAAAATGAAGTATAAATTAGAAACAGATATCTCTAAATTTGAAATTCAAATTGAGCCGCTGGGGTTATGGGATCTTTGGGTAAATGGTATGCCTACATTAACGTTTTCAACCCCAGAAGATGCAGAAATTGCGGTGTATGAGCAAAATTCTGGTTTTACTACCTGGGACATGCTTGAGGAGCATTCGGCTCCTGAAACGCTCGCTGGCTGGGAAAAAATTGAGACATAATGATTGGTTAAGTGCATTAATTCGCTTGCGCTTTATAGGGGCTATTGTGTGGTCGTCACGCTCTAAGTCTTAATTTTTTCGTTGGGCAGTTTAACTTTATCTATGAATAAGAACGCATATGTAAAGTAATAGATGGTAAGCCATGAATTTTTTCTAATACAACACTTCTGCAAATGTTAATTGTAAAAATAATAGTTCAATTTTCATAAATTTTTATAGCTTACGTATAAAAATGTAATTGATATTAACCTTACTTTTCGAGATAAGCGTGACACATTTATTGAATAAGAATATAGTCTATTTCGTTATGTATAAGACTATATCCATAATAATTTTAACGATATTATTTTATATATCTTTTCCTCTTTTTGCGGAGCCTGTGCATAAATGGGTTGATGAGGATGGGGTTACGCATTATTCAGATGAGCCCCAAGTCAGTTGGAATCTGAAGTTACTCTTATAGAATTGCCTGCAAAGCACACCACAGCTCCAGATGCTGAAAATGATTATTACTCGATTTCTAATCAATGGATGCGTGTACACAAGGAGCGAATTGCGCGCGAACAAATTAAGTTAGAAAAGGCAAAAGTTAAAGCATCGCAACGGCCTGCTGAACCATCCGTTGTTTATGTTAATGAGCCGGAATATGGATATGGGTACGGATATCCATATCGTTATCGACATAAATATAGGCATAAGCGCAAAGATAAGCATCATCGCCGTGGAGATAAAAAAGATTCCACACGCCACTATGGCGGCAAACATGCGAATCAGAATAAAAGAAGCAATTTAAACAAATCAGGTGATGGAGGCCGTGGGCGTCAAACTCATTCTCGTCGAGCGACGAAAGGGCTCACTGTTACTGCTAAATAACAAATTGCCGCTGCTCTTTAAGTGATAATCCGTATGAATTATCATGCATTCGATTTATCTTGTAGCAAGTTCCCTTCATTAACAAAATTTAGTTAGTTAAAACTTTTTAAAAATAACAATTCATGGCTCAAGTAATACTTCATTTGTCCGAAGAATTTATTAGCGAAGATTTAGATTATTACTTTTCAGGTGAGCGAGATAAGAATAATCAAATTCGCCCAGACGACAATATATTCAGCATGACACCTGAATCGAATCATTTGAGCTTTGAGGTTGGTGGGAAGGATGTGGGAAATTTCTTTTTCCCGTCATTACCAAACCTTTTGGATCGAATTTATATTGGAATCAGTATTCCACTGTTTGCAAATAACTGGGGTGCGTCATTTTTACTACAACTCTTAAAAGTATTTAAACACGATGGTGCAATAATATTGCCAGTGTATCCTGAAGGGCAGGCTCAAGAAAAAGGTTATTGGTCTAGAAGCTTTTTGGAAAATGTTTTTCTGAGTCGTGAGCGTTGGACCGGTTTCAGTAATGTTAGAGCTGAAAACGATGGTGTCATGTCAATAAGGGTAGGTCGTAAATGGCCAGATCCAATTCCAAGTACGATTGAATGGTTCTATCAGCAAAGAGCTAATATGGCATTAGAAGGTCTGCTCGAATCAATTGGTAAGCATGATATCCAGGCAGTCTATTCAAGCTTGGTTGATAAAGTATGGAAGAATTATGCAAATAGCGCACTTCTTGAGAAAATAATATTGGACTACTTTGGCGCGAAGGCACCCGTCACTATACAAAATATCTCAAACGATTACGGATTATTAATTACCGATTTGCTATTAAGCCCATATGTCAATGTTGAAAAAGGTGTGACATACGAAACATCCGTTGAACAAGGGAAGGCGGCTAAAAACTTTATTAGTTACTTTTCTCCTCATACGCATGACCGCCATATAATCATTGCTACCGAAATTAACAACTTAGTTTCAGATGCAAAATCGGATTTGGTCTGCTTGAATAATCTATTAAACGGAAAATTTGACACAGATCAGTGTGATTTACTTGCTACTGCTTGGGAGCAAGTAAATCCAAATGGTCTTTTAGTTGTATATGAAGAACTTGAGGTTAGTGACCCAACAATCAATGCAGAAAAACTAGACGACATGCTTAAAAAATATGGGGCTGTGAAATATTATTCATCAATTGTTGCGTCCAAAATTCAAGAAGACATAGAAGTTAGCCATTACTCTACAATTCAAGAACATAAACTTGCGGAAGAAAAGCGTGATAAATTAAACGTGTTTAGGGTCATCAATAAATCTGGCTGAATTAGCTCAAGCCCATACATATAAATAAAATGCATAACTTATAATAAAAATACAAAATACCAATATCGCAGAATTAAATAGAAGTAATATACCCGCATCGGCAAATTTAATTTCACCATGGCTAAGTTTACTTAAATAATGCTGAATTAGGTTTCCGCTAACAATGGCTGGGATGATTACTAGGAACGCTACCACAATCCATCCAAATGAATAATGTGGCGAGTTATATAGCGCTTCTAAAAAGTGCTTAATATTGTCCATATAAGAATTTTTGAGCTGTTATGGTCACTAATTGTGTGTGAATGAGTCCATGTATTGAAATATTAAGTTAAATCGTCAGTTCATAGCATTTTTTTACTCATCAGTCGGGGGATTACAATTTATGTCCACTTGTTGCAAACTGCTTAGGTATACTCTGCATTGAAACGAAAATGCTTGGAGGCATATATGGGTATTGGCAAATTGCGAGATAAAGTATCTACTCCTGCGGCCATACTTGGAAAAGAGTTTGCGTTTGCGGGCGATTTCAAAGGATCGGGATCGATCGTAATAAGTGGCCAAGTCAAAGGTGATGGCGATATAGAAGGTCTTGTAGAATTGACCTCAACTGCGGTCTGGGAAGGCAATATTCGAACCGATGATATCATTATAGGCGGTACCGTTAAGGGCGATGTCTACGCAAATGGTAAACTTGAGATTAAAGGTAGTGCTAGAATATTTGGCAATGTGAGTGGAACCAGTGTCTCTGTGGCACAGGGCGCGATGATTGATGGGACCATGAAAATCCATGATAGTAATGGTTTAGAGGAGCGAACAGATCAACGCAGTGCGGATATATCTACTGAGAATCTCGAAGAAGTTACACCGTACTAATAAAAACGCTTTAAAAATTGCGCAGCGTGAATTAACGCTGCGCGATCATTCCTCCTACGTCAAAATTTTCTACTCAATACTAGTTGGGTGTTTCTCGTTTTATCTTGGTATTGGTAATGTACATGCTGAATGGGAAGAAGAGCGTGAGTTGTATATCAAAGCTCGATACGAGTTAATTCATCATAAAATTAATCAATATAGTGCACACAAATCAGAACTAACTGAGTATCCACTCTACCTTTATCTTGTTTACGCCGAACTTGCATCAAGTTTGTCGCGGCTCAATGACGAAAAAGTCGATGCATTTCTTTCAGATTATAAAGATGGCCCACTTGCAACTCGACTACGCCTAAAGTGGTTGTATTACTTACAGAAAAAAGACCGCTGGGAAAGTTTTTTAAAATACTATGAAAATGATGAGTCTACAGGACTGAATTGCTATTATTTGCGCGCAAAAATTCGTCAAGAAGATTTTGAGGCTCATTTAGACCAAATAAGGGATCTCTGGTTAGTTGGAAAATCTCAGCCTAAACAATGTGATCCACTCTTTGCTTGGTATGAAGAGAATAATTATTTAACTGCCGAACAAATTTGGGAACGCTTTTCATTAGCAATGAATAATAACCAAATAGGTTTAGCGAAATATTTATCTAAAAAGTTGCCAAGTAATGAACAGGCCTCTGCAAGGATTTGGCTGAGAACCCATGCTAGTCCGAAAACCACTTTACTATCTGAAGCACTATTAAAAGATAATCATGTTAATAGACAAATTATCAGCCATGGATTAAAGCGGCTTGCTAGGAAGGATCTAACAGCTGCCTATGAATTTTGGCTCGTGATTCGAGAAAATTGCGCATTCGGATCTGATCTGAATGATGAAGTTGAACGCAATTTTGCACTACGAGCAGCTTATCGTCATGACGAAAGAGCAACCACATGGATGTATGAGTTACCAAAAGATGTTGTGGATGAGTCAACAGGTATGTGGCGAGCACGTTCTGCAATTCGAAGTCTTGATTGGAAATTGGTATTGCGCGGTATTGCTATGTTGAATGAGAAAGAAAAGCAAGAATCGGAATGGCAATATTGGAAAGCACGTGCGCTGGCTGAAATCGGATTGCAATCTGATGCAAATGATTTATTTGAAAAAATTGCTCTTGAACGCAGCTATTATGGATTTTTGGCTGCAGATAAGGTTGCCTTACCTTATAAAATTGAAAATGTGCCAGTGCAGTATACAGCAGGAGAATTTGAAGCGATTGCAAATATACCTGGCACTATACGTGCCAGAGAACTTTTGTTAGTTAATCAAAATGTAGATGCACGAAGAGAATGGAATTTTACAATAAATACATTTAATAAAAAGGAATATCAAATTGCTGCGGCACTTGCACATCAGTGGCAATGGCATGACTACGCAATACGAACAATTGCAAAAGGCAATTATTTTGATGATTTGACAATTCGATTTCCCACACCTTTTGACAACATAGTAAATAAATATTCTGTTAAAAGAAAACTTGAGCCTGCCTATGTTTACGGAATTATCCGCCGCGAAAGTGCATTTAATGCACAAGCACGCTCACCAGTAGGTGCTAGTGGATTGATGCAATTGATGCCGGCAACTGCAAATCAAGTATCAAGGCAGTTGAAAATTAAAAAGCCGAAAAACATGACTTATATATACCAAATTTTAAAATTTAACCTTGGAAGTGCATATATAAGTGATATGTTAAATAAATTTGATGGACATCGCGCGCTGGCATCAGCCGCGTATGATGCGGGCCCCATAGAGTTAACGCATGGTTGCCCGAGGAAATGGAATTACCTGCAGATGTTTGGGTCGATACCATTCCATTTACGGAAACACGTGAGTACGTGCGTGCTGTTTTAACCTACACAGCTTTTTTGAGTGGAAGAATAATCAAAGTCCCACACGTTTAAGCGTTCATCTAAAACCAGTCGCTCCTATACCAAAAAGTTAATTCACTGATAACTCGTAGTATATTTTTGCATCACATTTTTTTGTGATTGTGACCATGATAAGTGGGCAAAAAAAAACAGATCAGCGGTAAGTGTTAAATTATTAAATCTCCCTCCAGGTAATTATTATAGACATCGTAAATATTTTTTTATGTAAGCGGTTAACGCCGCATGTGTTGAGGTGTAAGTTAGGTAAGTAACGAAAGTTTTTACATTTTGCATTAAGTGTCATATTGGATATAACGTTTAATGCAGTAATTCATTTTCAATTGGAGTTGGAACAATGAATAGCATTACAAAATGTTTTGCCGTGGTGGCGATCATCACGTTTACAATAGGCGCCTGTGGAGGCGAAACGTCGGGTGAAAGTAGTGGCGCTATGAGTAATCCGATTAATCTTTCACAATTATCGCCTGCCGCAGTACGCGGATTTTCAATATACGAAGACCCTGCATACGCTTGCTCTATTTGTCATGGTCGGCAAGGAGAGGGCAGTGCTGCTGGGCAAGCAATTAATAATACAAATGTCTGCTCTACTTGCGCTGACCATGCAACGCTGACTGCTTATAACGAAGTTGCAATGCCATATACGCCTTATAATCCTGCTACATGTGTTGGCGCATGTGCCAGTGACGCATCTCAATATATTATTGAAGCATTCATTCAAGGTAAGGCATTACCCGGTGCAAATAACAACCCTGCTGTGAACGTGAGCCCAACACTTGGGTTAGTGACTACAGAGGCAGCTGGAATGGCTTCGTTTACCGTTACATTGAATTCACTACCTGAAGATGATGTGACAATCGATCTATCTAGCGATAATGTTCTAGAAGGTACAGTCAATCCCGCATCACTCACATTTACACGTGCTAATTGGAACCAAGCTCAAACTGTAATGGTTACGGGTGTGGATGATAATGTATTAGATGCAACGTTACTCACTGCTTATAATATTATTACTGCACAAGCAATGAGTAATGACCCAGCTTACGCAGGTATTAATCCTGCAAATATTGCAGTTTCAAATACAGACGATGAAGTAGTGACACCAGGTGTTATTAATGTCGTTCCAACCGCAGGACTCGTAACCAGTGAAGATGGCCAAACTGCAACCTTTACTATTGCACTGGGATCGGCGCCAACATCAGACGTGAGCATTGGTTTAACAAGTAGCAATGCGGCTGAAGGTGCGGTATCTCCATCTTCAGTAGTATTTAATGCAGGTAACTTTAATGCGCCTCAAACCGTAACGGTTACAGGTGTTGATGATGTTGCAAATCCAATGGTGGATGGCAATATTTCCTATTCTATTGTTACTGGTGCAGCAATTAGTAATGATCGATCCTACACAGGTGTGAATGTATCTGATGTGGCTGTTACAAACAATGATAACGATGTTCAACCTGTAATAATGACATTTACTGCAAACCCTGTAACACCAATCCCATTTGGAGGTGCGGTAACCTTAACATGGACCTCAGATGGTGATGCATGTACTGCAGGGGGCGCTACTGCTGGCGGTCAGTGGGCCGGTGCTTTGTTGGGATCAGGTTCGGGAACGTTGATGAATTTGACAACCGCAGGTGTGAATACATTTGCCTTAATATGTACAACAGGTGGAATTGATTCACTGCCTGCATCAGTAAATGTCGCTGTTGAAGCGCAGCTTGGCGCGCCTACCGTTACACTTACTGCAAATCCTGCAATGAATGTACCTAATAACGGTTCTACAACATTAATGTGGACGACAACAGATGCAACGAGTTGTGTTGCATCAAGTAATCCAGCTAATGCTAATTGGGATAACGCAAATAAACTACCGCTTGTGAATGGTAGTCAAGTTATTCCAAATTTAACTGCTGCCAATAATACGTCTACGCTTGCATGTACGAACGCAAGTAATCTGGTTACAACTGTAAACGTGAACGTTACAGTTATTCAACTCAACCCAACTGTATCGCTCACTGCGAGTGCGGCAATGATTGGTGAAGGAAAGCCTGTAACATTGACGTGGACAACGACAGATCTTGCATCCTGTGCTGCAGTGGCGAATCCAGTTAATAATCAGTGGACAGGTGCAAAAGGCCCAGCAAGTAGTAATCAAGCTATAAATGCGTTGTTTAACACAACGATCTTTACCTTGAACTGTGTGGGTAATAATGGTGTCAATGTTTCAGATAATGCAACAGTGTCGATTGATCCAACATCGACAGGTCAATATTTGTATAACACCGAAACTTTTGGAGGAATAGTCCCTACGTGTGCTGCTTCGACCTGTCATGGCACTCAGGGACAACCTGGGCTATTTGCACTAACAATGTTTAATAAAACTGCACTTTGTGCCAAATTCGGTATTGGTGGTATAACTGGGACAGCAGGAATAATCCAGAAAATTCAAGATACTATGCCGCTCGATGCGATGTACCTGGGACAAGGTAATCTATGTGGCAATGAATGCGCTGCTAAGATCGCAAACTACATGTTTATGAACTTCTATGGTGCGAACACTACAAACTGTGAAGGTGTTGCGTTACCTTTAGCAATTCCTTAGGGCATACTCGATAAAGTGCTAACCGCGCTCTTATTTAAAGAGCGCGGTTTCTTTTTGCCCATTAGTTAATTCATGAATTTTAAAATTTCTTGATCCACCCAACTAGGATTGAATAATCCTGTTAGATAGCCACAGTGTCCCCCATATTTTGTAAGGCGAACATTTATGTGCTTCGATTTATACAGCTTTTCACAGCCTTGGGCCGGAATAATCGGATCATCTTTAGCAATAAAAACATCACTTTGTATGGTAAGAGATTTAAGTCTTTTTCCTGTCACGGCATATCCGTTTAAATAGCTTTGTAAGCAATTAAACTCGGTATATTGCAGTAACAAATGTTCTGTCATGGCGGTGAGTGTTGCTTGTTTATTTATTAATTTTAAATCATAGTCATTGGGAAAGTATTTGTGTTTTTCGTGTAACACTTTTTTCCATTTTCGTAAGTAATAAGCTGAATAAAATTCAAACATAGAATTAGTTTCATTTAGCGTATTTACTGGGTCCATCACAGGACAAATTGAAATTATCTTTTTAATTTTAAGGTTGAATTTTTCGGCATGTGCACCAATGCGTAGTACGAAATTTCCGCCTAAGGAAAAGCCAATTAAAATAAATTCGGAATGTGAAAATTTTTCTTGTATATCTTGGGTTGCATGCAGCACTTCCTCAAGTCTGCATGAATGAAAAAGTTCTCGATTTAAATGCTCTGTTCCACCATGATCTCTTAAATTCAAACGGAAGATGTTAAAACCTTTTTTGTAAAGCGCAGATGCAAGCGGTAGAAGATACAATGAATTAGCACAGCCCAGCCACCCATGAACAATCATTACCAATGGAGTTTGATTTGATTGAGTGTTTATTCTTGTGTTCAATAGACCTTGTAGTTGAACATTATTTTCTAATTCTAATGTGACTAATTTGCATTCTTTGCGTAATGCGTGGCTCACGCGTTGCGAATAGAATTTACGAATAGCAGAAGACGCTGCAATGGTATTGGTATGACCATTGCAAAAAATCTTCGGCGGACAATAAAGAGTCAATCTGGATTGATATTGCTAGTTGGTTTTACTAAGTGCTTGCTCAATATCTTCCAAAATATCATCGATATGCTCAATGCCTATGGATAATCGTACAAGATCTTCGCTCACACCCGCAGCAGCTTGTTCTTCTTCTGATAATTGTCTATGAGTTGTTGTGGCAGGGTGACAAGCTAATGACTTAGCATCACCAATATTTACGAGGCGAACGATTAAATTTAAGGCATCAATAAATTTTACCCCTGCTTCAAGTCCACCCTTGATGCCAAAACTTAAAATTGCAGAGGCTTTACCATTTAAGTATTTTTGCACTAACTGATGGTCTTCGTGAGAGGGAAGTCCAGCATACTTAACCCAGGTAACATTGGCATGTTTATCAAGATAATTAGCAACAGCAAGCGCATTTTCACAATGCCGATCCATGCGCACTGGCAAGCTTTCAATGCCTTGCAATATTAAAAAGCTATTGAAGGGTGAAATTGCTGAACCCATATTTCGCAACGGGACTAAGCGTACACGTCCAATGTAAGCCGCATTACCTAAGGCTTCTGTATAGACCACCCCATGATATGAAGGATCAGGCTCGCTTAACATTGGGAAACGTTTTATGTGTTCTGACCATGGAAAATTTCCAGAATCAATGACAATCCCGCCAATTGATGTTCCGTGCCCACCCATGTACTTGGTTAAAGAATGGATTGAAATGTCTGCACCAAAGTTAAAAGGCTGACATAAATATGGCGTTGGTACTGTGTTGTCCACGATTACGGGTACCCCGCAATTGTGTGCGACTTCAACAGTTCTTTCTAAATCTATGACATTCCCGGCTGGATTGCCCAGTGACTCACAAAAAACGGCTTTAGTGTTGTCATCTATTGCTGCAGCAATAGCATCGATATCGCGATAATCTACAAAGCGTACATCAATGCCTAGTTTAGGAAGGGTATGTGCAAATAAATTATACGTGCCACCATATAATGTCGCGACAGATACAATATTATCTCCTTGTTCAGCGATGGCAAATATGGCAGCTGAAGTCGCGGCCATTCCAGATGATAATCCTAATGCTCCTACACCACCTTCCATTGCGGTAACGCGTTTTTCCAGCACCGCAGTCGTTGGGTTCATGATGCGTGTATATATATTGCCTTCAACTTTTAAGTCAAAAAGATCTGCACCATGCTGAGTATCATCAAATGCGTATGAGGTGGTCTGGTAAATGGGTACCGCAACAGCTTTGGTTGTTGGGTCTGGTTCGTAACCACTATGTATTGCAAGTGTTTCTATTTTCATATTCTATATCCTCTTAATTTATGTGTAGTTAACGCAAAATATCTAAACTTTTCGTATGCGTTTCATAGATGTGTTGCAGTAAATACTTAAATGGCAGTTATTACGTCATTGTTATTTACTGTTTTCATATATTCTAAAGGCTCTATGGTAAGCAGAATACAGCTGTTGTATTGTATGGTCTAAAGAATCAATAAAAAGCAAGTGCATCACCCATGTTTTACTCATCATATTTAATAGATGCGCGCAAATCTTTAACTTCATACATTGCTTGTTTAACTCAATCAATATATTCATCTATAGATTTTGCGCGCACCATTTTTAATTAATCCTGTTGATTCTATGACAATTAAATTTTTAATGTAAGCGTTAGCATAAATGTTAGTTACAAATTGTAAAAATTCATAATCACATTCTTGGTGAGTTGCATGAATAATTTCATCGAGCTCGGTAATACTAAATTCGTTACATGTGTATATATTACTTAATGCTTCTTTGGCGCTAGGAAATATATGTTTTGTTGTATATTCAATAGTCTTAATTTTATCTGCAAATTGTCCATCAGTATGTAAAATTTTGAATAATGCCTGGGTTAACAAGCTATCTAGCCATTCAGTATTCAGCTCGTTAAGTTTGAAATCTTCGGCACAGGCTAACGCCGCAATTGTTTCTGACTTATTAAATAGTGTGGATATTTCATTTGGGTATACAGATGCATCACGCTGTTTGTTAGCGTGAGTTCTAGTATGCGTATGTTTAATTAACTGTAAATATGACATGGTTACCGTCTCCAGCTTCTAATCATTAGGGCGTTGACGCGACCCAGAAGCTTTAAGGACGGTCATCGCTTTAGCAGTGTTTCTGAGTCGCCCTGCAAGTTGTTGAATTAAATCAGCGACATTAAAAAAGCCCACTTAAGTATTACTTAAGCGGGCTTTTAAACCTTCCACGCTTTAGCAGTACTTATAATGCGCCCGCAAGCTCGTGCTCAAATCAGCGCAGGTATAATGCTATGAGTTAATTTACAGATTGAATCATGAACATGATTGATAATCCACGTGTGTTAAAAGGTAGTGGTCTTGTCTAAGGCTATATTTGCAGTTTCCAGGTTAGGTGGCTATTTTGATCAATGATATTTTGAGAGTGTAACCACACCTTTGTATCTTCTGTATCTTGAACAAACCATGTTTTGCATGAGCCAAGCCTAAAACTATAGCCCCATTCATCCATATCATTCATGTGTTGAATTCGAGTAAATCCGCGTATTTGATCAGTAAGAAGTATCTGTAGATAACAGGTGGCATTTTCTTCAGATAGGCCACCCGCGGCATCGAAACTATCTTTGAGGCGCTGAATTTGAGACATGCAAACATAGTGGCTTATTTCATGAAGGATTGAGTGCAAGGGGGTGTCACGTCGTGCAAATAACTGATTGTTTTTTCTGCCGGCCTCAGGCGCCCCCAGAAACTATAAGGAATATTTGACTGGTCAGGCAGGCAATTTAATTTCAAGTCATAACGCGCCAGCAATTCGCACAAGGAACCATTAGTTATATTCTTTAAATACACCATTGTGATGATATATAAGGCAGATAAATATTCGTACTATTGTAATAGTGTTAATTATAGATCCATATTTTCTAAATAATAGGCATTCTGTGCCGCTGATTTTTATAGATAGATAATATTAACTGGAGACTTTATTTCATGCGTATCTTTCTGTACGGCTATTTATTTTTAATTGTTTCATTTCTATGTTTCAACTCTGTTGGTCTTGCAGCAGGTGATCCTGAGCAGGGGAAAGTCAAAGCGGATACGTGTTTAGGATGTCATGGTATTCCTACCTTAACTAACATTTACCCAACGTATGCTGGACCAAAAATTGGCGGGCAGTATGAAAATTATATAGTAGCTGCACTTAAAGCCTATCAATCAGGTGAACGTAGCCATGAAACAATGCGTGCACAAGCTTCACGATTAAGTGAAGAGGATATGTCTGATATTAGTGCATATTTTGAATCACTTCAATAAATTACAACATAATATACACATGAAAATACTAACGGTTACAATTAGTATAGCCATAATAATTTTTGTTATTACACCTTGTCTGGCTGCTGGGGATTCTGCAAGTGGAAAAGACGTTTCACAACAATACGTATCGTGTCCTGGTGAAAATGGAAACAGCCCGACTCCAAATTTTCCCCGCTTAGCAGGGCAGCATGAAGATTACTTATATTTTGCATTGCAGTCCTATAAAAACGGTAAACGCAAAAACCCAATTATGGCGGGGATTGTTGGGGGCTTAAGTGATGATGATATGCGTAATGTTTCAGCCTATTTTGCTTCACAAAGCGGTTTAAGCATTATAAATGCTGAAACGGAATCTAAAGATTTGCTAAATTAATCCGTTTTTTGAGCATCCCACTCTTGAACAGTAAATGCTTTAATGCTGAGGGCATGTAATTCGCCACTAGCTAATTGATCTTTGACCGTTGCGTATACGAGCTGGTGTTCTTTTACCATGCTAAGTCCGTCAAATCGATCACTAATCACCGTTGCTTCATATTTGCCCTCACCACCAGCCACAATAGCTTGTGAGTTAGGAATGCCAGTCTCAATTAAGTTTTTTATGTCATTAATATTCATCGTATTAATTTCTGATTAATATAATTTAACGATACGCTATAAAAATAATTCCATATCACAGAATTATATTATAGATAATATATATTATATTGTATCGTTGTTTTCCAATAGTTGTAGTAAGTCATTGCCAACAATTTCTTGCCTCCAGTCTCGTAAGATTAATAATTCACGTTGACCGCGGATTAGTTTCTCAATAACACTTCGTGTAGCTAAGAGGTTTGGTGACAGTTGAAATTTTTCTGCTCTTTCCCGCACTATTTGTAATGCGCGTTTTAATAATTTTCGTTGTTCACGATTCAACGGTTTGTGTGGACTTTTATCTGGCCAAAGATGTTTAGGTGTTAACAGTGCGTCATTAATGCACTTTAGTAGGGAATTGGAATATAGGTTCACTTGTTGTTTGGTAATTTCTTCTATATTAGATAGTGAAGAAGTATTTCTAGGTTGTTCAATAGCTAAGGCGCGTAATGTTTTATCACGTATTATCCATTGCCGAGGTTTGTTTTCAGATCTTGCTTGATGATCCCGCCAAGATGCTAGATATTTGAGCACAATGAGTTGATCTGGTTCTAGCTTTCCTACTCCTTTAACAGATTTCCAAAGGACATTTGGATTAACTTTATAATTCTCAATAGCGCTAATATTTTGACATTCATCTATTACCCAATGAGTCCTGTTTCGCATTTCAAGCTCAATCATTAGCTGTTTAAATATTTTTGCAAGATACTTTACATCATCTGTTGCATATTGAATTTCATTATCTTTAAGCGGTCTACGATTCCACGCTGTGCGAGATAAAGATTTATCTAACGTTACTCCGCATATTTCTTTGACTAAATGTGCGTAGCTAACTTGTTCTCCATAGCCGAGTGCGCTTGCGGCAATTTGTGTATCGAAAATTGGTGTAGGGATTTCTCCACAAAGGTTAAATATTATTTCAAGATCTTGACTTGCAGCATGAAACACCTTTTGGATTGTGGGTAAAAATAGAAGCTCTTTAAAAGGAGATAGATCATCTATTGCCAGTGTATCTATACAGTAAACTTTGTCATTGGATGCAAATTGGAGTAGACATAAATTTGGAAAGTATGTCTTTTCACGTATAAACTCGGTATCCAATGCCAACCAGGGTTGCTTGGCTGCATCCTTGCA
Organism: Gammaproteobacteria bacterium; assembly: GCA_965247265.1. Lineage (GTDB taxonomy): Bacteria > Pseudomonadota > Gammaproteobacteria > UBA4575 > UBA4575. The sequence goes on along the minus strand of OZ252002.1, from coordinate 2,744,462 downwards.
GCATGATTGCAGCTTTAACTCATGCTGTATGAATTCAAATTCCATTATCACTATTGTAATGATAATTAAAAAATATAGACATCATCATTTACTATTTTTGCTGCTTTTAGTTTGGTCGCTGCTCAATAGTAGTGTATTGGCACAAAAATGGGAGTCAGAATATTATCGTGACCATGCGCTGGTTGGAAAAATATGGGACTCAGAAAGTAATAGCTGGCTTAATGAGAAACAGCTTATACTGCAGGCTTCTCAATATGATTATGTTTTGATAGGTGAAACGCATAATAATGCAGATCATCATCGACTCCAGAGTCAATTATTGAATTTGCTTGTAGCCGCAGGTGCTAAACCGGTTGTTGTAATGGAAATGCTCGAAATAGATTCTTGGCAAGATAAGCCTAGAATGTGGAAAGATCTGAATGAATTGCAAGAACAAGCAAAGACGCATAATCCAAGTTGGCCATGGAAACTTTATGCACCAATCTTACAATCTGTTGTAGAACACCAGCTTGAGTTGGTGGCAGGAAACATTTCTAGCGATACCTTGCATGAAAGAGCAAAAGAATTAGGGCCGTTTAGACCTGATGAAATCGTTGATGAATATTTGGTTACTTACAATGCGCTTGAGCAGCTTAAGCAAGATATTGTTGATTCACATTGCGGGTATGCAAATGATGAGTTCGTCAATTTTATGATACGCGCACAATTCCAGCGTGATCATGTGATGACAATGTCGTTAGTAAATAACGAGCCACCTGTTGTCTTAATCGCAGGAAGTGGGCATGTACGCAATAACTATGCTGTACCGATGCAACTGTTGAATAATTATATGCGTATTTCCTACATTTCTATTTCATTTATTCAGGTTAATCCGAATTTAATAAATCCTAATGAATATATTAATGGCGATCCGAATGATTTTGATATTTTAATTTTCACTCCCAGTTACACTGACCAAGATCCATGTGAAAGATACAGGAAAGAATTGCAGAAATTGCAGAAATCAAGAAGCCATTAATTAAAATATTTTGATGGTTGCTTGCGGTAAATAGAGTTTATATGACAATATTGAGCCGCAACGCAAAATAAGAACAGCCAACATTATTTTTTTTAACTCTCTCATTAGTACTAGACAACTAAATGCTCCCGAGTCCTGACGCCAATCTTAAGGCGAGAATTAAGAGTTTACGTAGCCATCTTGCTACAGAAAATCCATTACTTGTGTCAGTTGTGGATCGATTTTGTGAACTGGATAAGGTCGCGTATAAGCTTGGTATTCTTGCTAATCATCAATCTTATACGACAGAAATTTCATGGTGGCCGCTGATCTCAGTATTAGGAACATTTTCTGCAGGGAAGTCGACGTTTATTAATCACTATGTGAAAACCGACTTGCAAAAAACGGGCAATCAAGCGGTAGATGATAAGTTTACAGTTATTTGTTTTAGCAGCGATGACAAGATCCGTGTACTTCCTGGTTTGGCATTAGATGCAGATCCAAGATTTCCTTTTTATCAAATTAGCGAAGAAATAGAACAGGTTGCAGAAGGCGAAGGGGCGAGAATAGATACTTACCTACAATTAAAAACCTGCCCTTCAAATTTGATCAAAGGGAAAATATTAATTGATTCTCCAGGCTTTGATGCCGACTCACAGCGCACATCAACACTTCGCATTACCGATCACATAATTAATTTATCTGATTTAGTGCTTGTGCTTTTTGATGCCAGACATCCTGAACCGGGTGCCATGCGTGATACATTAGAGAATCTAGTTGCAGGCACGGTGCGACGAAATGATGCTAATAAAGTGTTATTTATTCTAAACCAAATAGATACTACAGCTGCAGAAGATAATCCCGAGGAAGTAGTAGCAGCATGGCAGCGGGTACTTGCTCAAGGCGGTCTTGTAAGTGGAAGATTTTATACAACATACAATGAAAATGTTTCTGTGCCTATCGCAGATGAAAGTTTGCGTGAGCGTTATCAGCGAAAACGAGATTTGGATTTAAACGAGATTTATGAACGTATTGCAGAAGTTAGTGTTGAACGTATTTATCGGATTGTTGGTTCACTAGAAAATACAGCAAACCAAATTGAAAGTTCAATAGTATCGCAAGTTAAAGAAGCAGTTCACGCTTGGTCAAAACGTGTGTTGCTAATTGATATATTTGTTTTGGGGCCAATTTTTATTATTGAACTGATATATATACTTAAGCATATTGGGTCTAAGACTGCATATGACTTGTATGGTCTTGGCGGTTTAATCAGCGCAATTATTTTAGCACTGCTAGTACTTTTTATTTTGCATCAACTGGTGCGCAGATTTGTTGCGAAGTGGGTAGCAAAATCACTACCTGATGAGGGTTTAAGTGGCAGTACTCGACTTGGCTTTTTACGTAATACACGTTGGTGGCAACCTTTGCTGCGCCCATCTATCGCAGGTTGGAATAAACATGCACGCAAAAAAATTGCTGAAATTCGTGAAGCTGCAAATATTTTCGTACAAGAATTAAATGATGAATTCACCAATCCATCTGGCAAAACTAAAAAATAAATTTAATACATTGGTGAAGATTTGCGAATGGCGCGCATTACTAAATAAATCCATGGCCAAATCAAAACACTTGTTACAACAGGGGCCCAATATAGCCAAGATTTAGGGTCTTCACCTAGAATACCGAGAATCCAAAGTGAAGTACTCATATAAGGTAATAGAATCATGCCCACGAATAACGATTGTTGGTGTAAAGGGTAATTACGCACGCGTTGATGAAACCGGATTGCAATATATGCAGTAATTGCAAAGCCTAATGCATGCTGCCCAAGCAGTGCTCCTTGTATAACATCTACGCAAAGCCCAAGTGCCCATGCAATACCAACACCGACTTTTTCGGGTAGTGCTATACACCAATATATTAAAACCAACATCAACCATTCCGGACGATAGGCCTGTGCCCAGTAGGGCATCGGCATCAGCATTAGCATCATTGCAATGATGAGGGTGAAAATTATCAATAATACCGTAGAGGAGTTATTCACTGCGATTGACTCACTTTATCATTTATATCAGCCGTAAATTCTGAATCCTTTCCATTAGGCCATATTAATAAAACTTCACGAATTTTGTTGAGGTCTACAAGGGGCTTGGCCTCAACTTTTTTAAACGCATCACCTACAGCTTGTTGAATACTAGTTACTTCTGCAACCGGATAGTCAGTTGGATACAGTCCATCTAGCCCAGATGATAATACTAAATCACCAATCTGAATATCTGCAGTTTTGGCAACATATTGAAGTTCAAGTTTGTCTATGTTACCCGTGCCCACAATTAAGCTGCGCTGACCACTTCGTGCAATAACACCTAATAGAGCGTGATTTGGATCAGAGAGTAAAATTGCAATGGAATTAAATGGCCCCACTTTATCAATTTGACCAATAATTCCTTTTGCGCCAAGTAAGGGCTGCCCTTCGTATATACCATCGCGTGTACCTTTATTTATTACAATGCGTTGTCGGAAAGGATCTAAATCAACCGATAACAGTTCTGCGATGAGTAGGACATCTTTATCAAAATATTTTGCTGAGGAGAGTAATTTTCGTAAACGCTCATTTTCTTGTTCTAGTGTTGCGAGTTTTTGCAACTGTAATTCTAGGCGAATATGTTCTGCTCGAAGACCTGCGTTATCACTTAAAAGTTTATTGCGGGCAGAAAAAGATTCAGTACTCCAATAGTAAGCTTGTTTTGGCAGTCCCGCTAAATATTCAATGGGGTACATCGCAACACTGATTGTTGATCGCACTTTGCGCAAGTAATTAAAGTGATGGTCAATTGCCATCATCACGATGGATAAAATGACCAAAATTACCAATTTAGTGGATACAGATGGGCCTAGAGTAAATAACGGTTTTATAGCAAATTCTCCTTGAAAATGACCCGGGTTAACAAAATTGGAAATTAATAATAGCGAATCAAGAATGATTCGTCAGTGAGGAGTATTTGAGTAATAAATTAGTCTACAGTCAATAATTCACTTCCCATTTCATCCATCATCTCAAGGACGCGGCCACCGCCACGTGCGACCGAGGTAAGCGGATCGTCTGCAATAACAACGGGAATGCCCGTTTCTTCCATAATTAGACGGTCCACGTCTCTTAATAATGCCCCGCCCCCAGTAATTACTATGCCTCGATTAGCCACATCGGCACCAAGTTCGGGAGGTGTTTGTTCAAGTGCTGTTTTAACAGCGCTAATTATCCCATATAAAGGTTCTTGCAGCGCTTCAAGAATTTCGTTGCTATTCAAGGAAAAGCTCTTTGGTACGCCCTCGGATAGATTTCTGCCTTTTACATCAATTTCTAGCAATTCTTTGCCAGGGTATGCAGCACCGATTTCATGCTTGATTCGTTCTGCAGTGGATTCACCAACTAATATGCCATAATTTCGGCGGATATAATTAATGATGGCATCGTCAAATTTATCTCCGCCTATTCGAACGGATGAAGAGTAGACAATGCCGTTTAGTGATAATACGGCGACCTCTGACGTTCCGCCGCCAATATCCAATACCATTGATCCCCGTGCCTCATCAATCGGCAGTCCTGCACCTATAGCTGCTGCAATAGGTTCTTCAATTAAATAGGTTTTTCGAGCTCCGGCACCCAGCGCTGATTCTCGAATGGCTCGTCTTTCAACTTGCGTAGCACCGCAAGGTACACAAACTAATACTCGTGGACTTGGGCGTATATAGTTATCTTTGTGAACTTTTCGAATAAAGTGTTGCAGCATTTTTTCTGTGGTGGTGAAATCTGCAATCACGCCATCTTTTAAGGGCCGAATCGCTTCAATATTTGCAGGTGTTCGTCCTAGCATATTCTTAGCGCCGCCACCAACCGCTTCTATGGTACGCCGACCGCTATGAGGATCATTGCGAATTGAAACGACAGACGGTTCATTCAGCACAATCCCTTTATCACGCATGTAAATCAGCGTGTTAGCTGTTCCGAGATCAATGGACAAGTCGTTTGAGAAAATTCCCAGTAGGCGTTTAAACATAGACTCTATTACTAATTTACTTTCTTATGGTAGGACTGGACGTACTCTAACAGTGGCAAAAATTTTGGGCAAGGCATTAAGTATGGTAGTTTTTGCCGTTCATTTAATTTCATTACGTAATTTAGTTATTTTTCAAGCTACCAAGCTATTGGTATTAAATTCGTTAAATTGATTTTTTCGAGCTTTCCTAGAAGGTAAGATTCTGATTTATGAGCTTAGATTGGTACAAAGTTTAAATATGTCTATTTCACCAGAAGAAGTATTAAAGATTGCCAATTTGGCAAGATTAAAAATTAGCCAAGATGAGGTTAAACAGTATGCTGTTGAATTGTCTAACATCATCACATTAGTGGAGCAGATGAATAAGATCGACACACAAAATGTTGAACCTATGGCGCATCCTTTAGATGTTACTCAGCGTTTGCGCAAAGATGAAGTTACCGAAATTAATCAACGAGAAAAATTTCAAAGTGTTGCGCCAAATGCAGAAAAAGGACTTTATCTTGTCCCTAAAGTTATTGAATAAAATCTAAAAGTCATTTTCATAGTCCTAAACCTTTCTTAATAAAATAATTAAAGATGTTAATGCACGAGTTATCTGTATCACAACTTGCTAAAGGGCTAACCAAAGGCGACTTTTCCAGTGTTGAACTTACACAACATTTTCTAGGTCGAATGGAAAAGTATAATTACTTAAATGCATTCATTTCAGAATTAGGCGAGCGAGCAATACTGCAAGCTATCAATGCAGATAAATTAATAAAAGAAAACAAACAAGGTCCGCTAACGGGCATACCGCTTGCACATAAAGATATATTTTGTATGTATGGTGTTAAAACTACCTGCGGCTCTAAAATGCTTGATAATTTTCTTGCGCCGTATGATTCAACTATTGTGCAAAAACTTGATCAAGCAGGTTGTGTTGTTTTAGGGCGAACAAATATGGATGAATTTGCAATGGGTTCATCGAATGAAACCAGTTACTACGGGCCAGTTAAAAACCCATGGAATACTAATTGTGTGCCAGGGGGCTCATCTGGTGGTTCTGCGGCAGCAATTGCGGCACGTTTAACCCCACTTGCAACGGGCACGGATACAGGGGGATCTATACGCCAGCCCGCAGCATTATGCGGAGTGACAGGGCTGAAACCCACCTATGGTCGTGTTTCTCGGTATGGCTTAATTGCCTATGCATCAAGCCTTGATCAGGGAGGGCCTTTTGCGAAATCTGCTGAAGATTGTGCCTATTTGCTCCAGGCCATGGCCGGATTTGATGTAAAAGATTCCACCAGCGTAGACCAAGCCGTTCCAGACTATGTGCATTTATTAAATCAGTCATTAAAAGGAAAGGTAATTGGTATACCTGACGAGTACTTTAGCGATGGTTTAGGGCTAGGTGTAAGAGAAGTAATTACTGGTGCGATCAATTGGTTTGAAGAACAAGGCTGTGAAATTAAAAAAATAACATTGCCTAATACAGAACTTGCAATTCCCGCCTATTATGTAATTGCACCAGCAGAATGCTCTTCAAACTTGTCGCGTTTTGACGGCGTGCGTTTTGGGCACCGATGCGAAAATCCAAAAGATTTGCGCGATCTGTATGATCGCAGTCGCAGTGAAGGTTTTGGTACAGAAGTAAAGCGTCGCATCATGCTGGGAACATATGCATTATCTGCAGGTTACTACGATGCATATTACTTAAAAGCACAAAAGATTAGACGCTTGATATGTGAAGATTTTAAAAACGCATTTAGTAAAGTTGATATCATTTTGGGGCCGACCACACCTGAACCTGCATTTAAATTAGATGAAAAAACAAATGATCCTGTCACCATGTATTTATCAGACATTTATACCATTGCGATTAATTTGGCGGGCTTACCAGCAATGTCTATTCCATGCGGCAGGCAAGGTGAGCTCCCGGTTGGTATACAACTCATCGGTAATTATTTTGAGGAAGAAAAGATTTTAAATATTGCGCATCAATATCAATTGGAAAACGACTGGCATCAACAATGCCCGGCTGGTTTTGAATAGGTAATCACTATGCAATGGGAAACAGTCATTGGCTTAGAGATTCATGTGCAGCTTGCAACTCAAAGTAAAATATTTTCTGCTGCTTCAACGGCATTTGGTGCAGAGCCAAATACTCAGGCTTGCGCTGTAGATATTGGCTTGCCGGGTGTGCTACCTGTGCTCAATCACGATGCGGTACATATGGCAGCTATGTTTGGAATGGCTGTACACGCAACAGTAGCTAAGCATTCAATATTTGCACGCAAAAATTACTTCTATCCAGATCTGCCGAAAGGCTATCAAATTAGTCAATATGAAAAGCCGATTGTGGAACATGGCAAGCTTGAAATTGTTTTAGATGATGGTAGGCGAAAGACAATTGGTATCACACGTGCACATCTTGAAGAAGATGCTGGCAAGTCTTTACATGAAGCATTTGCTGATCACACAGGGATTGATTTAAATCGCGCAGGAACACCGCTCATTGAGGTTGTTTCAGAACCCGATATGCGTTCCGCAAAAGAAGCGGTTGCCTATATGAAAAAAATTCATTCAATCGTACGTTATCTTGGAATTTCAGATGGAAATATGCAGGAAGGGTCATTCCGTTGCGATGCAAACGTATCCATGCGTCCTAAGGGTCACAGTGAATTAGGTACGCGAACCGAAACTAAAAATTTAAACTCATTTCGCTTTGTGGAACGTGCAATTAATTTTGAAGTTGAGCGGCAAATTGATGTTTTAGAGGATGGCGGTACGATTGTTCAGGAAACTCGTCTTTATGATCCAAATAAAGATGAAACGAGATCTATGCGTACGAAAGAAGAGGCAGATGATTATCGGTATTTTCCTGACCCAGATTTATTGCCCGTTGTCATTGAGCAAGACGTATTGGAAAACATAAAACAACATTTACCTGAATTGCCAGATGACAAAATTATACGTTTTAAAAATGAATATGATTTAAATGATTACGATGCAGAAAACATTGTAATGGATAAAGAAACTGCGATGTTTTTTGAGGATACAGTCAAACACTTTAATGGTAAAACAAAGTTAGCAGCCAATTGGATCTTGGGAGAGCTTAGTGCGGTTTTACATCATGACAATATTGAAATTACAGAAAGTCCGGTTTCATCTCTTATGCTTGCCAAACTTTTGACAAGAATCAAGGACGGCACTATTTCAGGAAAAATTGCCAAAGAAGTGTTTCAAACATTGTGGTCAGGAGAGAATAATGTGGATTCGATTATTGAGTCAAAAGGCTTGAAGCAAATTACAGACAGTGGCGAGATCGAAACGTTAGTCGATCAGGTTATTAACGATAACCCACATCAAGTCGAACAATATAAATCTGGGAAATACAAAGTTTTTGGGTTTTTTGTTGGTCAAGTTATGAAGTTATCGAAAGGTAAAGCAAATCCACAACAGGTAAATCAGTTGTTGAAAAATAAACTGCGTTAAGGATGAAAATTAGAGTAGCGGACTACGACACTGATGCTGAAATTTTAAAGAAAATTCGCTTTGACGTTTTCGTTAATGAGCAAAACGTACCTGAAAATATTGAAATGGATGAGCGCGATCCATTTTGCATTCATTTGATAGCATATGAAACTGAAAAGGCAGTTGGCACTTGCCGAATAGATGTAGATCAGCAGGGGAAAGTCGGGCGCCTTGCGGTATTAGCTTCACACAGATCTCAAGGTATTGGGACGTTGCTTATGACATCAATCCATGAGATAGCAAAACAAAAACAACATATTAAAGTTTGGTGTCACGCGCAAGTCGCTGTAGTTCCGTTTTATGAAACTTTAGGCTACCAAAAGATTGGTAAACAATTTTATGAAGCAAATATTGAACATGTCAAGATGGAATATACTTTATTATATTGAGTCAATAGGGAAGCATATACATGCACGCTTTTTCTGGTTAGTAGATGCCAATTTCAGTACTAGAACTCAAATTTTCTAACTTTTATTTTCTGTAATTTAATTAAATACGGAACTAATTTATGAAAGTATTATTATTAAATATATTAATTTTCATTTCGTTGGTGTTTTTTTCATTCAGTGCCTTTTCTGATGAAGTGTTTTTGAATAATGGAGATCGGCTAACTGGTAGTGTACTTAGTAAAACAGGTGAGGTGCTTATATTAAAGACAGGATATGCAGGTGAGATTGAAATTCAATGGTGGGTCAAACACCTGGTCACAGATGAACCAGTTAAAATTGCACTTAAAGATGAAACAGACGTTGAGGGTATACTAGTATTGAAAGATGAGTCAGAACAGCAAATTGCTAACGTAAAAGGCGATTCTGAACCGTTGGATGTGCAGCAAATTGCAGTAATAAATCCGGCAGAGGAACCTAAGTTTAAGTTTTCCGGGTTTGTTAATTTTGATTTAGAAATCGATCGAGGTAACACAGATGAGGATGATTACCACGTTGATGGTGATATGACATTACGTTGGCCAGAAGATCGTGCAAGAATTTCATTTGTGGGTGATTATGAAGAGAAAGAAGGCAGTGCCAGTAAGCAAGAGGCTGATTTAGGCTTTGACTACGATCAATTTGTAACTGAAAAATATTTTACTACAGTCGGAAGTTTATTTGAGCATGATAGATTTTCTGATCTTGATTTACGTAGCACTGTGTCGGTAGGTGCAGGCTACCAATTTTTTGAAAATAGTCGCACTAATTTATCCATAGAAGGTGGACCTGGTTATTTGTGGGAAAACTTTAATGAGAGTGACGATCAAAATTATCCAATTGGTCTTTGGAGAGTATCCTTTGATCACAATTTGTTTGAAAAATGGAAACTGCAAACATTTCATAAACATCGCTATACTCAAAGTTTGGAAGATGGCGATGATTTTATTTTCTTATCGAGTACAGGTCTGCGTATTCCGATCAACAAACATTTTCAATCAACGATACAGTACAATTTTGATTGGGATAATGAACCTGCTGATGATACAGAAGAGAATGATCGTGAAACACTCATTACGGCAGGATATCGGAGGTGAATGTGATTATAAGCTTCCTGCAGTTACTCGATCGAGGTTGCATAAATCCTGGTGTGTTACGATATTGAGAAATCGTTTAGATTCAAATAGCTGCTGAACTTTTTGGGTTTGTTGAAAACCATGTTCAACAACTAGCTTTCCGTTAGTCCGCAGATGCTTATGCGCGCCTGAGATCACAATTTCTAAATCTCGAATTCCATTATTATTACTGATAACTGCATTTTCAGGTTCGAATTGTGTGACATATTTATCTAAGTGCAGATCGTCACGGGCCACATATGGAGGGTTGCATACAACTACATCAAATAATTCATTCGTTAGATGTCCGTACCAATTACTATTAATTATTTGGACGTTGACCTGGTGGAAGGATAAATTTGACTGCGCGATTTCAAGAGCAGCAGTTGAGATGTCTGTTGCGACCATAAAAGCATCGCGTCTTTCTTTGGCAATGGAAATGGCAATAACCCCAGAGCCTGTACCTAAATCTAAAATACGTGGTGATTCCATATCTTTAATTAAACGCAATGTAATTTCTACTAGAAGTTCTGTTTCAGGTCGGGGAATTAGTACTTGATTATTGACATTAAAATCAAGTGACCAAAATTCTTTTTTGCCAGTGATATATGCAATAGGTTCTCCTTGTATACGGCGATTTAGCACTGATTCATACTCTTCTTTTTCTTCAGTTGAAAATGTGCGTTCTGGATAAGAAAATAGTTTTGATCTATTAATATTGCATGCTTTGCATACGAGTAATTGCGCATCGAGTTTAGAACTTTCACTAACCAGATGAAGTTTGGCTGTAGCGCAATTAACAGCCTCTTTGTACGTCATGGCTAAAACTTTATTTGTTCATTGCGGAAAGTAAATCTGCTTGATGTTCGTTACGCAGCGGCTGAATTACTTGATCAACATTGCCCTGCATTAAGTTATCAAGCTTATATAATGTTAAATTTATTCGATGATCTGTAACTCGTCCTTGAGGGAAGTTATAGGTTCGAATTCGCTCGGAACGATCTCCACTGCCGACTAAATTGCGACGTGTTTCAGCTTGCTCATCAAATTGTTTCTGACGTTCTTGATCGAGCAATCGTGCACTTAAAAAAGACATGGCACGTGCTCGATTTTTATGTTGAGATCGCTCATCTTGGCATTCAACGACGATGCCAGTTGGCAAGTGTGTAATTCGAATAGCAGAGTCAGTTTTATTTACATGCTGACCGCCTGCTCCAGATGCTCGGAATGTGTCAATACGCAAATCTGAAGTGTCTATTTCAACTTCATCAATTTCATCAACTTCTGGCATAATTGCAACTGTCGCTGCTGATGTGTGCACTCTTCCTTGAGATTCAGTTTCTGGCACACGTTGAACACGATGCGCACCTGATTCAAATTTGAGATTTGAAAACACTTCTTTCCCACTAATTTTGGCTATTATTTCTTTGTAGCCGCCATGGTCGCCATCGCTTTGACTTAAGATCTCAACTTTCCAACGTTTATTTTCTGCGAAGCGTGAGTACATTCGAAATAGATCGCCTGCAAAGATTGCAGCTTCGTCTCCACCAGTACCTGCACGAATTTCTAAAAATACATTGTTCTTGTCATGTGGATCTTTAGGTAGTAGCAAGGTCTGTAATTCAGTTTCAAGTTTTTCAATTTGGTCTTCAGAAATTTTAATTTCATCTAACGCCATTGCTTTTAAATCTTCGTCTTGATCTTTAGCAAGTTCTTTTGCTGATTCAAGGTCATCTAGTGTGCTTGTGTAATGTATAAACTTTTTCACAATTGGTTCTAATTGCGAATATTCTTTTGAAAGTTTTGTAAATTCGTTTTGATTACTAATTACATCAGGATCTGATAATTCAGCAGATATTTCTTCGTGCCGCTCTTTAATAGTCTCTAGCTTTTGGAAAATTGAGTCTTTCATGAATAGGTATATAGCAGAATTAATTTAATCGCACTCAATTATAGAGTGCCGTGCATAGGGAAAGTAATTATAAAAGCTAATAAAAGCGTACTGCTTGCATGCTTTGAAGAATAGAATTGAGACTTAAGAAATGTGTTGTTTTGTGCTTATTCATCTGTGGGGATATTTAACAGGATTCGGGCTGCTTCAATCAACTCGTTTTTTCCCTCTTTACCTGCATCATTGATAGCTTCCGTAGGGTCATGCGTAAGTTTATTCGTTAGCGTATGAGCTAAATACTGAAGAACATCATCTGTAGATTTTCCTTGCTCGATCATCCTGCGTGATTTATCCAGCACGGCATCGCGCTGAATCTCTGCCTTGGTTCTATATGCTCGAACGGTGTCTACAACACCTTGACCTCGCATCCATAAACTAAATTGTTCAACCTCTAAATCAATAATGTCTTCAGCTTGCAAGGCGGCTTCTTTTCGGGATTTTAGGTTGAGCTCAATGACATTTTGTAAATCATCGACGCTATAAAGATATATATCCGAGAGGTTGGCAACTTCGGGCTCAATATCTCTTGGTACGGCTAGATCAACCATGAAAATCGGTTTATGTTTGCGTTGTTTTAAAGCTCGCTCGACTAAACCCTTTCCAAGAATAGGCAATGTGCTTGCAGTTGCCGTAATCACAATTTCAGAATTTGGTAAAACCTCAGTTACAAAACTTAAACTAACTCCCTGGCCATCAACTCGATCTGCAATTCTTTGGGCACGCTCAATACTTCTATTTGCAACAGTGACTTTACCAATGCCCGCACTTTTTAAATGTTCAGCAGCAAGCTCAATTGTTTCGCCAGCCCCAATTAATAATGCTGATTGATTATTTAAGTTGCCAAAAATTTGTTTAGACAGAGATACAGCTGCTGATGCAACTGAAACCGGGTTAGTGCCTATCTCAGTATTGGTGCGAACTTTTTTTGCTACACTAAAGGCATGCTGAAAAAGTTGGTTAAGGTTGCGGCCTAATGTACCTGCTTGCGAGGCATCCTGATATGCAGATTTTAGTTGGCCTAGTATTTGAGGTTCACCGAGAACCATGGAATCCAATCCGCATGCAACGCGAAATATATGTCGAACTACGGAAGCATCAAGATGGTTATATATGTATGGCTCAGTGTCATTAGAGCTTAAATTATGAAAGCTGTTTAACCAACGAAGGATTTCTTCTTTACCTTCATTTACTTGACCTACTTCGCAATATAGTTCGGTGCGGTTGCATGTGGAAATTATTGCAGCCTCATCGACTTGTGGCAAAGAAATGAGATTTTTTAGTGCAAGCCCCAAATTTTGATCATTTATTGCTACGCGTTCACGAACCTCTATGGGGGCAGTGGTGTGATTAATACCTAATGTAAGTAAGGACATGAATGTGTGTGTTATTTACGTCGAAATGATGTATCTGAAATTGGCATTATGCATGCTTTAAGATGTCTAACTACCTAATAAATTAACTAAAATTGCGTGTGAATTGCTCAGATATCTCAAGTAATATTAGGTATAGTTTAATCTACATACTAAAACAACACAGTAAATTGAAGATCAACGCCACAATTCTACGGATCCTTTACATTTTTGGGGTGCTTTCAGCTGTCTTTGGCCTGGCTAGCTGTGCCTCGCTGACAAGCAAGTCATCGGATGGGGATAGGCTTGAGGACCCAAATAAGTCCCTCATCATTCGCAGCACGGAAGAAGCTAAATATAGCGCTCAATCGGACCTCATGTATGAGATTCTCGCGGGGGAGTTATCCGGTCAGTTTGGTGATGTTGGATCAGCTCAGGAGCATTATGTAAATGCCGCATATTTATCAGAAGACCCTGCTATTGCTGAGCGCGCCACGCGTATTGCAATGTTTGCTAAGGATTGGGATGCGGGCCTACGAGCTGCGTCTCGTTGGTCTGAATTAAGTGATGATAATTTAGAAATTAGTCAAATACTCGGCATACTAGAACTGCGCAGTGGCAACATTGATGGTGCTGTCCCGCGTTTTGAAAAAATTATGTTGGCGGCCGATGATTCACCTGCAAAAGGTTATAGCATTATTGGTGCAGTATTGGCGCGAGAACCTGATTCTGAATCTGCAATTCAATTGCTTCAAAAATTGGTAAATATTAATTTTGAAAATCCTTATGGGCATCTCACCTTAGCCAGTCTTGCCTTTCAAGCAGAAAACTATCAGCTAACAATAGACGAATCAGAACTTGCATTAGGTTTTAAGCCAGACTTGGTAGAAGCACGTGCGATGCGTGCACAAGCATTGATGAGTCTTGGTGAAACGAATAAAGCGCTTGAAGAGATGAAAATTATTGTAGAGGAGACTCCAGACAATCGCGAAATGCGAATGGCTTATGCGCGTATGTTGCTTACAACAGAAAAATATGAAGAAGCCACAACAGAATTTGAATTATTGCTAGTGGAAAACCCGAATGATAGCGAGCTAATTTACAGATTAGGCTTGTTACAATTACAACAAGAGCAATATGACGCGTCCAAAATTAATTTTGAACGTTTAGTAGCGCGTAAGCATAGGACGGATGAAGGGCATTATTACTTAGGTCGAATTTATGAAGAACAGAATGATTTACAAACTGCAATATCAGAATTCGAAAACGTAGAACAAGGACAATACTATTTAGATGCAAAAGCAAGAATTGCGGTCATTTATGGCGAGTTATACGGCATTGAAAAATCTCAACAATATTTAAAGAATGTTCGCAGTAAACTCAGTGAGCCCGAAAATATCATTGAAGTATATTTGATTGAAGGTCAGTTGCTGCATGATGAGAAGCTATATGTAGCAGCGATGGATTTATATAGTGAGGGGTTGCAAGAATTTCCAAAACATAGTGATCTACTTTATGCGCGCGCATTGATGGCAGAAGAAATAGATCGAATAGATTTACTTGAGACAGACCTTAAAGCTATTCTCTCAGAGGATCCAGATAATGCGTCGGCATTAAATGCCTTGGGTTATACCATGGCGGACCATAACTATAGGGTTGATGAGGCGCTGGAGTATATTCAGCGTGCGTTGGAACTTCGTCCAGATGATCCAGCAGTAATAGATAGTATGGGATGGGTTCAATTTCGATTAGGCAACTACGCTGAAGCTGAATCTTATTTACGAAAAGCGTATGAATTATTAGAAGACGCTGAAATTGCAGGCCATCTTGTCGAGTTATTTTTGGCGCAGGGCAATCAAGCTGAAGCCAATAATACAATTGAAGATGCACTGGAACGAAATCCTGATGACGAGTACCTATTAGAGCTCAAGAAAAGACTTCAATAGTGATGTATTTGCAAATGCGCCAACTCGGCGTTTTTATTGGATTCATATTAGTATTGAATGCCTGCGCCACAATTGAGAAGCCATCTACCGAAGATGCAACCATAAACAAGCAAGCTGCTTGGGAACTGCATCGTATCAATCTTGAAGCTATTCAAGCATGGAGCTTGAAGGGTCGTATCGCGGGGAAATCAAATAGTGAAGGGTTTCGAGCGGGTGTTCATTGGAAACAGCAAGAAAGTAATTTTAATATCGATATGCATGGCCCCTTGGGCAGAAAAGTTGCAGAATTAATAGGTGATGAAAGTAATGTTCAATTAAATACTTCTAAGGGCGAGAGATTTTCTGCAAGTAATCCGGAATCGTTAATGCAAGAATTATTTGGCTATTCTTTACCCATATATGGTTTGCAGTACTGGATGCGTGGCATTCCTGATCCTGAACAAGCTTATGCTTCACTAGAGTTAGATGATCAAGGTCGATTGAAACAGCTCCATCAAGCAGGTTGGGTCATAGACTATGATCGCTACCATGCTGGGAATCCAGAATTGCCAGCCTTTATCAAAATATCCAGCGCAACTTTGAACGCAAACGTTAAAATTGATAAATGGAATTTAAATTTTTCAATGTAGTGAATTGTAAGTTTTAACAAAATTGAATAATAAAGCTTCCGATGAATTAGCCGCGCGAGTGTGGCGGGCACCCGCAAAATTAAATCTCTTTTTACATATAATTGGGCAGCAAGAAGATGGTTTCCATTTACTGCAAAGTGTCATTCAATTTATTAACTTATGTGATGAGTTGAAATTTACGGTTCGGTCTGATAACGAAATCAATTGCCACTACTCCAATCGAAATATTTCACCACAAAATGATTTAGTAATTCGTGCAGCAAAACTTTTACAGAAAAATTGCTCCACCCAACATGGCGTAGATATTGAGGTTAAAAAAGTCATTCCACTTGGCGCAGGATTAGGCGGCGGCAGCTCAAGCACGGCGACCACATTATTAGCATTAAATCAGGTTTGGGGATGTGGGCTAAAAATGCAGCAATTGGAAGATTTGGGTAGGCAGCTTGGGGCAGACGTGCCTGTTTTTATACGTGGCGAAGCAAGTTGGATCGAGGGGATCGGTGAAAAGTTAGTGCCCATCACATTACCTGAACCATGGTATGTAGTGGTGTATCCCAACGTACATTTAGATACTCAGACAATGTTTAAAGACCCACATTTGACACGAAATTGTACGCCCATCAAAATACGCGACTTTACGCAGCAGCACACAAAAAATGTGTTTGAGCCAATAGCTTGTCGGCAGCCTGACGTTGCACGTGCATATCAATGGTTAAATCAACATTCGCCAGCTAGGCTCACGGGTTCGGGAAGTAGCTTGTTTACACCCTGTGACACACAGCAGCTCGCAGAAGAAATTGCTATTACGTGTCCGGCAGATTTTTTTGCGTATGTAGTTAAAGGCATGAATAACTCAATGATATATTCGTAATATGAGTATTTTTAAGTATAGTGCAATGCAAATTATTGGGCCGTCGCCAAGTGGTAAGGCACCGGGTTTTGATCCCGGCATTCGCAGGTTCGAATCCTGCCGGCCCAGCCAATTTATTGAAGCTAAAAGTAAGCAGCAGGTACTGCAGTCATTATGATTCATCAAAGAACATTGCCGGACGATACAAATTTAATGGTTTTTGCGGGCAATGCGAATCCGCAACTTGCTGAAGATATAGCTGATCATTTAAATATTCGCACAGGCAAAGCCTTAATCAGTCAATTTAGTGATGGCGAAGTGCAAGTTGAAATTCAGGAAAATGTACGTGGCAAAGATGTGTTTGTCGTGCAGCCAACATGTATGCCCACCAATGATAACGTAATGGAGTTACTTATAATTGTTGATGCGTTAAAGCGCGCATCAGCAGATCGCATCACAACGGTCATTCCTTATTTCGGTTATTCACGCCAGGATCGACGTGTACGGTCAGTTCGAGTGCCCATATCGGCAAAAGTAATAGCAAATTTGCTCGCTAGTGTTGGAACTGATCGCGTGCTAACGGTTGACTTGCATGCAGATCAAATTCAAGGATTTTTTGATATCCCCGTTGATAATATTTATGCATCACCCGTTTTGTTAGGTGATGTCTATAAACGTAAACACCTTAATTTAATTGTTGTTTCACCAGATGTAGGGGGTGTGGTACGTGCTCGAGCACTTGCAAAAAGATTGGATGATGCAGACTTGGCAATCATTGATAAACGTCGGCCGATGGCAAATCAAGCTGAAGTAATGAATATAATTGGTGAGGTCGATGGTAAAGATTGCGTCATAATTGATGATTTGGTCGATACTGCAGGAACATTGTGCCAAGCGGCAAGTGCTTTGAAAAAGCATGGTGCTCAGAGTGTACAGGCATATGCCACTCATCCGGTACTATCAGGCAAAGCCATCGAAAATATCGAAAATTCAACACTGGATGAATTGGTTGTAACTGATACAATTCCGCTCCGCGATGATGCCAAGGCATGCTCTCAAATTCGTCAGTTAAAGGTTTCAGGGTTAATTGCAGAATCAATGCGACGAATTAATCAGGAAGAATCAGTCAGTACTTTATATATGGATTAATTGGGTGATAGTAATTCGAAATTTAAAATTGAACGAAGAAAACGAATATAGCTGGAGAAGATAATGAGTCTTGATTTTACATTGGCAGCAGAGCCACGAAGTGAACGTGGTAAAAACGCCAACCGAAGATTACGAAAGCAAGGGAAAGTGCCTGCCATAATTTATGGTGGTGGCGAAGATCCAGTATCTGTCGCGCTTGAGCATGAGACTTTAATGCATAGCTTGGAGCATGAGGCATTTTACTCACATATTTTGACAATTAATGTAGAGGGTAAACCGCAAAAAACTATTTTGCGTGAAATACAACGACATCCGCATAAGCCTAAAATTTTACATATGGATCTTTTGCGGGTTCGTGAAGATACTGAAATTAATGTGCATGTTCCAATTCACTTTATTAATGAAGAGTCGTGTCCTGGTGTTAAGCTTGAGGGTGGTGCAATTAGTCATAATCTAGTTGAAATAGAAATATCATGTTTGCCTAAGCATTTGCCTGAATTTATCGAGGTCGATGCTGCGGATCTTAAATTAAATGAAGCTATTCACTTAAGTGAATTACAAGTTCCTGAAGGTGTCACCATTATAGAACTTACACATGGTGAAGGGCATGATCACGTAGTTATATCAGTACACGTTAAGCGCGCAGTGGAAGAGGAACCTGAAGCGCCTGAGACAGAGGATGTTGAAGGTACTGAAGCAGAAGAAGATACAGAAACTAAAGCCGAAGATGATGATCAATCTTCTGGAGATGAATCTAAATAGCTAGTTAAAGAGTGTCAAAGCATAGCGGCATACGTCTAATTGCCGGTCTCGGTAATCCTGGCGAAAAACATGAGCAAACCCGGCATAACGCCGGGTTTTGGTTTGTGGAGGCACTTGCTAGAAGTGAAGGTGTAGATTTTAAACACCAGTCTAAATTCAATGGCGAAGTTTCTCATTTTTCCTTTAAGGGTGAAAAAATATGGATACTTAAACCTCTCACCTATATGAATGATAGCGGTGAATTTTTACGTGCTTTTACAGACTTTTATAAAATTCCTACCGAACAAATTTTAGTTGCCCATGATGAAATTGATCTGCCCAATGGTGCTGCAAAATTAAAGTGGGCAGGGGGCCATGGGGGTCATAATGGGTTGCGAAGTATTTTTTCTCATTTAAATCAAAACTTTTGGCGCTTACGGCTAGGTGTTGGGCATCCCGGAAAAAAAGAAGATGTTGTTGATTACGTATTAAAAAGGCCAGGCAAACAAGAACGTATAGCAATTGATTGTGTGATTGACGGAACATTGGTCTCCCTAGATGACATGCTAATAGGTGAAATGGAGTCTGCAATGAAAAAATTGCACACAAAGGAATAATCAATGGGCTTTAAATGCGGAATTGTTGGATTGCCTAATGTAGGCAAATCAACCTTATTTAATGCATTAACTGCGGCCGAGATTGCGGCAGAAAACTATCCATTTTGCACCATCGATCCTAATGTCGGCATTGTGCCTGTTCCGGATACTCGATTGGATGCATTAGCAGAAATCGCTGAATCTAAACAAACTATTCCCACGACAATAGAGTTTGTAGATATTGCTGGATTGGTTGCGGGCGCATCAAAAGGAGAAGGGTTGGGGAATCAATTTTTGGGCCATATACGTGAAACAGACGCCATAGCACATGTGGTGCGATGCTTTGACGATGACAATGTAATTCATGTCGATGGCAAAATTGACCCATTGTCTGATATAGAAACCATTAACACTGAGCTTATTTTGTCAGATATTGAATCTGTCGAAAAAGCAATTGCAAAAGTTGAGCGCCTTGCAAAATCTGGTAATAAAGAAGCGGTAGGGCAACTAAATATTTACAGTAGACTGAAACATCATTTGGAAGCAGATAATTTTGCATTTAAATTTCACTTTTCATCCGATGAAGCGCAACTAATTAATGAATTACATTTGATAACCAATAAGCCTGTTTTTTATATTGCAAATGTAGAAGAGAATGGGTTTGAAAATAACGCGCATCTCGATCAATTAAATAAAATTGCAGCTGATCAAGATAGTCAAGTAATTCCGATTAGCGCAAAAATAGAACAAGAACTGATACAGCTCTCATCAGATGAAATAAAAGAATATTTAAAAGAGCTTGGTCTTGATGAGGCAGGTTTAAATAAAGTGATTCGTGTTGGTTATGAACTGCTAGGGCTGCAGACCTTTTTTACTGCAGGGCCTAAAGAAGCGCGGGCATGGACAGTGGAACATGGCGCGAGTGCTCCCAATGCTGCAGGGAAAATTCACACTGATTTTGAGAAAGGATTTATCCGGGCGGAAGTAATCAGTTATCAGGATTATATTGATTCAAAGGGTGAGCACGGTGCCAAAGAAAAGGGTAAATTGCGCCTTGAAGGTAAAGAATATGTGATGCAGGAAGGAGATGTGGTGCATTTCCGTTTTAATGTATAGAAGTATTCTACTATTTCTAGCTAATTTCTATGTAGAATTGACACTTCCAGGATCCTTTTAGTAAGGATCCGCGATCCAATTCGTATATGGCTATGTAGCTCAGTTGGTTAGAGCACAGCATTCATAATGCTGGGGTCGGTGGTTCAAGTCCACCCATAGCCACCAATTAAATCAATGAATTATATTAATATTTCTTAATATTGGATATAGCAGAATAGATTATTCCTGCACAATTCCTGCAATGAGAGCTATTTATCATATATATAAGACTAGTTTAGATAAATATCTGCTAACAGCCAATTGATGTGATTCTAGCTGTCCTCAAATTATCCGAAAAAATAGCTACATTCGATCTGTCTAGTTGCGGCGTAGCTTCATTTGTAATTAACTTTAACGTTACATCCTTGCTACTGCATTGATTGCATTTAAGCTTATGTAATAAGTCAGTAATAAGCATGTCATGTTCTGTTAAGTGAGCTTCGTCAATAACACTGCCACTATATAAACAGTCTATGCAATAAGGTTGCAGTTGTTCTAAAAGATCAAGGTCGTTACATGCTAATCAGTACTCTAACAGCATATTGTGAGGCTTTAGGAGCGGATCTTCATATCGTCATGCAATATGGTGACACGCAAGTTCGCTTGATGACGCCGGAATTGATAACACGTGATGTCTCCATACAGAAACCTGCTAGCTCAGCATTGATGAAATAGAATTTATCAAGCTTTATCTTCTCCTAGGTAGTTAATTGCCTGAGCCGAGGATTTTAAACTTATTACATCATCGACCACCTTAACAGCTGAGAATTAGCGGCTTTTGACGTAAGCAGCCAATCTAGCCATAAATTTTTTCATAGTGCTGTGTTTTTTCGCGTACTTTTGCAGCAAGATTACCTGGCATAAATTTGGCGTAGCGTTCGGTAATTTTTATATCACTGTGACCTAAAATTTCTTTTATTTCATAAAGGCTAAATCCATCAGTTGCTAATTGAGAAGCGTAGTGATGCCGGCAATCATGAAAACGAAAATTTGGTAAGTTGGCCAGTTTTCTTAAACCTTTCCATACTGTTGATATGCTTCCAAACATAAATCTTTCCTCAGGTTTTCCTCATTTCCTACGTTTGTTACTTCTAAATACTAAGTCCTCATCACTGGAATGATGTGGATACTGTTGTTTCCAAATTTTAAGGACTTCTTCTATTACAGAAGTCATCGGCACAATGCGTGACTTGCTGTTTTTGGCAACATGGCTTTTAACTTCAATAATGTGTGTATCCAAACAAATATCACTCCATTCAAGCGAGAAGATTTCATTACGTCTCAAACCACAATTCAAAGCTAAAAGCGTCATAGGTTCTAAATGGTCTGCAAATCCAGTTTCGCGCCAATGGGGAAGTCTAATAGGTGCTACTTTCTCGCTAGAGTTTCGTTTTTTGTAGTCACGTACGCGCATTGCATTCAATAGCTGCTGTAATTCATCATCTGAGAGACGTCTGACCACATTATTATTCGGCTCTTTACGCCTCCAATTGGGTTTGCCAGCATCGTTGACCAGATAATTAAAAGGGTTCTCATCAATTAAGTTTTGAGAAACTGCATAACTGAGTGCCGTCCTTAAGTACCCTAACTTACGATTCATGCCTACAGGGCCAGCACCTTCTTTATTTTTTTGATTTATCCAACCGCGAATTAAAAAAGAAGTTATTTCTGAAAGAGACTTCTTGTGCCAGCATTGAAAAGCAGAACGCAATTCTGTATAAATTTTTATACCACATTTTTTGCCTTTCATGTGTGGCAGATAGAGTTCATCAAGAAAGGCCACTAAAATAGATTTTTTTAGCCTATTTTCTTGCTCTTTATAGAGTTTCTCTAGTTTTGTCAGGTCTTTACCTTCAGCACCTGCACCCTTAATTTCTTTGCAGCGCTTTCTGGCTTGTTCAATGGTGTATTCACCATAGCTACCAATCCGGTAGTCTTTGCGTTTCTTGATAATGGTGATTCTAATCTTGCCATCATCATCTTTTACTCCAGATTCTGTACATATCGTATAGCGACACCAGAATACCTTGGGGTTTTGATACTGCATGATATGTAATAGTTGAAAATATTAACTACCTTGAATTTATCGCGAAGAACATTGTGATCCACGTGCTGTAGTTTATCGGCTTTTTTATACAAACTAGTACACGCAGCTTGACCCGCTGTAATTATCCGCAAACAATTGAAAATCAAAGAAATTTAAGAAATTAGCTGCAAAGGTAAAATTGTAGGAGCCTATTAGTGTCTGTGCTTGGAACAATAATTGGGAAAAAACCAAATTTTGAGAATTACGGTAATGTGCTTGAAGTACTACAAAAGTTCATGATTAAAAGCAAATCAATGTCACCTATTAAAAGCTACACGCCGCCACAACACAATGTTATTACTATGTACACGTTTGGTGCATTAGCATATTTGGCAGAAGCAATGGATGTACCCGAAGAAGAAAATAAATTAGTGTTGGATGCTTATTTACAACGCAAAGGTTTTACAGACAAAGAAGCCAAGGAAGAATCGAAAACAATTCTGGAGCAAGTGGAAGATCCTAGCATGCAGTGGTATGTTGAAATAGGTTATAACTCAGCAAGATTTTGGCACAAAGACAACGACCCAGATGCACCTAAAGCACTTGCGCGTCTTTTAAAGACATTGCGTTAATCGCATCCACGATATCTTTATTTTCTCGATTAGCAATAAGAATCATAATTTCAATAACATCCATATTTTGAATTTTAGCTTTTTGTATTTTTTCAACTAAGTGCAATGTGCGCTTTATAACATGTTTGTTATTTACAAGTTCAATCAAATTTTCAGCAATTTGCATAAGTTCTATTAAATCTTCTACATTCGCATCATCATCTTGTCCATGAATGTACAATAATTAACTTTACGGGGCTCTTATATGTGCCACTTTATTCACTACATTGTGAATTGTAGTCACCGTGTGTTTCGTCGAGATGCATACATTGGTACCGAGTTATGAATTACTCTCTTTTTTAGCTGTGAGCTGGTCTAAACTCAGTCGATATGCGATGTAATATTTGTATATATTGCTTACATACTGCACCGTTTCTCTGCCAATTCGTTTTGCGGCAATGACTTCCACATTTGCAAACCATACATTTGAATCAAGACCTGAGTCTGCTGCTTCTTTTCGAAGCTTTGCTATTCTTGCCGGACCCGCATTATAAGCGGCCAGCGAAAATAGATCTTGATTCTTGTTGCTAATACTCTCGTCTGAAAAGTAACGATCTTTAATAAACCTTAGATATTTGGTGCCTGCATGAATATTATTTTCAAGTTTGTCGATATTTTTAATATCTACGTTTTTGTCTTTTGCTGTAGAGGGGAGCACCTGCATTATGCCAATAGCTCCTGTGCTACTTTTTTTTGATTGATCTAGATGAGATTCTTGATAACCAAGTGCTGCAAGTTTTAACCAATCAAAATTGTATTTCTCACCATATTTTTTAAAAAGTTTAATTGTAGATTCGAGGCGTTTCCGATGTTCTTCTAAGAGCGACTCACGCACCCATTTGTTTTCTTCTAGATAGCGCTTAAATAGAATATTTCCATGCAAGGTACCCACTTTATGATCTTTAACAAACTCATTGATAATTGCTATGAGTTTTGGGCTATCTTTTCGAATTGCCCAGGCGATTTTTCCATCTGTATTCACCGTAATATCATCATGAACCTTAATATTTTTAAAAATTCCTGCCCAAAACTGCGCTTTGTGACTGTCTACAATAGTTGTGGGTATCATTTTTGCGTTTACCATTTCTAAAAGATCGCTATCTTCGAGATATTCATCGGCTTCAATAATTTTAATTTTCTTTTTGTTCTGTTTTCTAAATTCAAAATTTAACTTTTTCAAACTTTCAAAATTACTGCTGGAAGGACGGACATGTATTTTTTTTCCAGACAGATCATCAATAGTTTTTATGTTTTTAACTTTTTTTCCTGTTACTACAACTTCATTCACGTTTATTAAGAAGGGGTCTGAAAAATCTATTATTCCTTTGCGCTCATCTGTAATT
Organism: Gammaproteobacteria bacterium; assembly: GCA_965247265.1. Classification (GTDB taxonomy): domain Bacteria; phylum Pseudomonadota; class Gammaproteobacteria; order UBA4575; family UBA4575. The sequence continues at coordinate 2,719,942 of OZ252002.1, read as the reverse complement.
GTTAAATTAGCGGATACAATGTCACCATACCCTTTGATTAATGCAGGTAATAAATTATCCCGTGAGGTTGGGATAAATATTACTTGCACTTTAATGTTTTTACTGTTTAATTTCTTATTAATGAACGCTTCAAATTCCGCAAAGCCATCTACAGTAGTACCTCTCATTTGAGGCCCATCGAAAAAAAACATCATTTTATTGAGGGCAACAAGCACGCGAATTTTTTTACGGTTTACCATACCATCGTAATCACCTGTCCATTTTTCATCTAAGACATAGTTCGTAATCGGTCGACCAGCATCATCATCTGTATCGGCTTGACAGGCTAGAAGATGTACAAGCGTAATTACTAATAGAAAAAGAAGGTACGAATTACATAATTTCATAGGGCATTAATAAAAAATAATAAATGCGCTGAATGCAAAATTAAAGAAAGACCAAGTGATTGCATGCTGATGGGTCGTAAAATTAAACCTTTATTATATTCAAATTTTAGATAAATATTTTCTATTACAATGGATAACTAAATATTCACTAGCAGTTCAATCATTTCTTAAATAATTATGAGCATAAGAATATTTGTTGATTATTACATGAGCAGAATGACGTATACTACATTTGATGAAATTCATGAATTTGATAATTAATAGAAATTGGATAAAGCATTCATGCATTGTTCATAAATCATCAATTATTCATAAATCTAGGTTGAATACTTAATGAAATGGATTAAACGTTTACTGGTATTAATTGTAAGCGTTATTTTTGGTAGTGCGTTGTTAGTAACAGGAGTTGTTGTATTACTCAGTGATGATGAGTACAAACAACTATTAAGTTGGGGGGCTGAACAATTTTTAGATAGCACGCTTGTTATTAGTGGGCCAATTAATCTCGATATATCAAAAAATATTTCATTCGAGAGCGGAGATATTTCTTTAAAGGCAAATAACGATAGCTACACATTATCTATAGGTTCATTGCATGGAAGTTTTAGACTTGGCTCATATTTAAGAACAGGAAATTTTTGGATAAATAGCTTGGCTTTAGAAGATGTAACTATCCAAGTTGTAGAATCAGAAGGAAATGAGAGTGAGTTTGATTTAGAAAATATTTCAATTCCTCCCGTAATTATCGGTAGCGCACAAATTCGTAATTTAGTATTTACATATCAAGAGTTACATCCAGGTTCGCAGCATACTTTTTCACTTGATGATCTTAAAATTGGCAAGTTGGGCAAACATCAACAGGTATCTCTTCGTGCAAGCGGACAAATTGAAGGGCAACCGTTTGAATTAAAAGGCAACACTGATTCCGTATCTAAGCTTTTAGAACAAGATAAACCCCATCATGTAACCCTTGAATTTAACAGTGATCTCATCGTTGTATCTGTAGATGGCACCATTGAAGATCCACTAGCCGGGACTGGATTGAATCTTCAAGCTCATGTAGAAATTTCACAAGTTAAAAATGTGCTTGAAATATTTTTGGACGATGTGCCAAATTTGGGGGAGCTCACTGCATCAGTAAACGTGCATGGAGACTATGATTCTCCTCGATTAGAAAACATCAATCTAACACTTCATCAGGCTGAGGATGTAAATTTAGAAATCACAGGCTCCATTCAAAATGTAATAGACGTTGAAGGGATAGATGTACAGTTTGAAGGTAAATCAAATAATCCCAACGTGCTAACTTGGTTGTTATTTAATGAATATAATCATATGCAATCAATACAATTTAGTGGAGGGCTACAAAATGATACAGAGCAATTTGAATTTAATAATGTAAATGCTACTGCGAAAACAACTAAGGGATTAGAAATTGTGCTAGTTGGAAGTATTGCTGTTCATCCCAAGGCGCACAGAATTACACGTCAAGATGCTGAATTAAACGTTCAATTCAAAGCTCCGAGCGTTGCTGCAATGAACATTATAAATATGGAGGGTATTCCAGAACTAGGCGCTGTTTCAGGCTCACTTTCATTGGCGCTGGGAATGGATGCTGTAGGAATTTATAACAGCAAATTAAATATAGGTAGCCGCAAACAAACTTATATTGAGCTCCAAGGGAATGTGGGATATGTGCAGTTTAAGGATGATTATAACTTGCCTGAGCTCACTATGCAGTCAGATGTTCACATAGCTGATCTCAAAAAATTTGGGAAGTTGTTAGAGTATGACTTACCTGATTTTGGTCCTGCACAATTGCAGGGGAAACTTGTGTCTCATGGCTCGGAACTGCAATTGCACAATACTATTTTAGATGTTGGCGCAAAAGAAAAAGCATATATGCATGCAACCGGTGGACTTTCTTTTCAGTTACATGAACCCACGCGCTACAGCATCACAATGTATGTTGAAGTTGATGCACAGGACTTTGCTCAACTTGGAGAGCCGTTCGATATTGCATTACCTAATTTTGGGAAAACGCAAATTACCGGATGGTTGGAAGTTACAGAATCACAATTAGAGTTTAAAGACGCAAGACTTGCTGCAGGAGATGCTAAAAGTCCTACCTTACGTGCAAATGCAAGAGTTACTACAAATATGAAAGAAGGCAGCGATATAAGTATTGATTTTGATGTAGGCATTGCAGATTTGGTCGCTGCGTATACTGATTTAGACACGAGAGATCTTGGGCTATTACATGGCGATTTGATTCTTTCAGATATAGATGGAGATTGGGGGCTTGAAAGCTTTAGTTTTGTTTCAACACGAACGGAGCTATTTCAATTTAGTATAGACGGTAGCTATGATGATCTTCTTCATTATGATCAAGCGAGCATCAATTCTAAATTAGCCGTAAAGCACCCGCACAAACTTGCAGAAGCACTAGGCATAAATCTGGAAAATATAGGGGCCTTAGACATGCAAGGGGAGCTAACACTAACAAAGAAACGTTTACAATATATAGGCAATACGAAAGTTGGCAAAACAACCTCAACAACCGATATTAGTGGGATCTATGTTAATGGCAAGCCAAATTTAAATGGCAGTATTAAAATGCCAATACTATATCTGACAGATTTAGGATTTGGTGCCGTACGTAATTATTCGTCTGAAAAACTTCAAGAAACTAAACAATCCAGTCCTTATGTATTTAGTCGTGATGAAATTAATGTCGATTTTCTTAATGAGTTCGATATCGATTTAGATATTACCATTGACCAAGTTGAAAGTGGTGACTTAACCATCGACAGTGTTACAGGTAAATTGAACGTAAAAGATGGGCACCTTAAGCTCAAGCCGTTTCATTTAATTTTTGAAGGTGGGGATACAGATATAAATTTGGACATTAAGGCAGAAGAGGTTCCAAAATATGAGCTCACGTTTAATGCAAATGATCTCACCTTAGGGCCTTTAATTTCACAAGTTCAAAATGAAGTGCCTATGACAGGGTATACAAATATAGATTTTAATTTAACTTCCCAGGGACGTTCTGCACATGAAATGGCATCGGGTCTAGATGGGGATGTGTTAATAGGGTTTGAAAATATACGCATTCCGCAAAAATATATCTCATTGCTATCAGTAGATACATTAGGATGAGCCATGTCTTCAGTGGGTATTGGTACTCATGCAGATCTGAATTGTGTGGTAATGTCATTTGGCGCTGATAACGGAGAAGTTAAAAGCAAAGCTATTGTGGCAGATGGTCCGAGAATGAGTTTGGGCGGTAAAATTGACATGAATCTTGGCGAGGAAACGCTAGATATAATTTTAATACCGAGTCAGAAAAAACGTATATTCTCTAAGGCCACACCTGTCAAAATACATGGTCCCATGAAAAATCCTAAAATTGAGGCCATACCCGCTAAAGCAGCACTCAGAGAGGTAGCAGGTTTCACATTATTATCAACAGGTGTGTTTATACCTATAGCCGTTGTTAGTAAAACATGGTCTGTACTGAGTGATGGTGACAAGGTTGGCGGTGGTTGTGAAAACGTAAAAGAAATGAGCGAAAAAGCACACAAGGAAGTAAAAAAATTAGAATAAAATAAAAACGAAAATATAAATTGAGGAGAAAATTAATACTGTGTAAAAAAATTGTTATTATTGTTTAAATCTCGTTTTCTCTATCTTTAATATTTTTTTCTTAATCCAATGATGCGGATCTTTATTCTTTTTAGTTTGGGCTTGATTTTGCTGTGCAGTGTGTGTGCGGCAACTGATGCGCAATATGTTTGGGTCAAGGTATGTGCAACATGTCATAAAACACAGCTTAATCAATGGCAAGGATCTCACCATGATTTAGCAATGAAACACGCCACACCAAGCACTGTGCTGGCAGACTTTAATGACACGTCATTTACCTATTTTGACATTACTTCTACTTTTTTTAAGAAAGATAAAAAGTATTTTGTCACGACAGATGGGCCCAACGGTGAACTTGAAACCTATGAAATAAAATACACATTTGGCGTATATCCTTTGCAGCAGTATTTGGTTGAATTTCCGAATGGGCACTATCAAAGCTTAAGTATAGCATGGGATTCTCGATCAATTGAGGAAGACGGTCAGAGGTGGTTTCATCTTTATCCAGACGATCAAATTAAACATGGTAGTTCGTTGCATTGGACCGGGTTGGATCAGAATTGGAACTATATGTGTGCGGAATGTCATTCAACTAACCTTATGAAAAACTTTGATCTGAGTAACGATCAATTTCAAACAACATGGTCTGATATAAATGTATCTTGTGAAGCTTGCCATGGTCCGGGCGCTGAACATGTTAACTGGGCAAGTACAGAAAAAACTGATAATCAAATAGCGAATAATGGTTTAGTAGTTGACCTTAGAAATTCAGCTGCTTGGATTATTAATCAGAAAACCGGATTAGCATCACGTTCACTGCCAAAAGATTCTGATGTAGAAATTGAAATTTGTGCGCGCTGCCATTCTCGCCGCAGTGCACAGTGGGAAGACTATGTGCATGGTAAGCCTTTGTTGGATACGCATATTCCAGCAACATTAAATGAAGGTCTTTATTTCGCAGATGGGCAAATTAATGATGAAGTGTATGTCTATGGTTCATTTTTACAAAGTAAAATGTATATGCATGGGGTGACATGTTCGGATTGTCATAATCCCCATACTTTAGATCTTAAAATAGAAGGTAATGAGCTTTGTTCAACGTGTCATTTAGCTACAATATTTGATACACCCACACCTCATCACCATGATGATAAAGGTGCAGGGTCAAAATGCGTGGCCTGCCACATGCCCGAGAAAGATTTTATGATTATTGATGCTCGGGCTGATCATAGTTTTCGCATTCCGCGTCCTGAACTTTCTGAAGCTTTAGGAGTACCAAATGCATGTACAACATGTCATGAAAAGGAAAGCAATACTTGGGCTGCTGCAGCAATTGAAAAGTGGTATCCGAACAGCGGGAAGAGAAATAAAACACATTTTGGTGAAATGTTACATGCAGGCAGAAGCGGTTCATTCGATGCCAATCAACAATTAATTGAACTGGCAAGTAATAATGATCAACCTTCTATTGCAAGAGCGACAGCCACAACGTTGTTACAAAATTATATAAACCCATATTCGATCACTGCAATTAATGAAATGTTGCATGATGAAAATGTACTGGTTCGAATTTCAGCAATTAATTCAGTAGAGTTTTTACCCGCGGATGTAAAAAATAAATTATTACAACATTTATTAGTTGATGATCTGCGTATGGTAAGGATGGTAGCTGCTAGAGTCTTAGCAGATTCTCAAGATCAATTTTCAGATGAGTCTTTAAAAAACCATTTTAATCATGCCATTGATGAATACATTGGCGCACAAAATGTGAATGCAGATCGCCCAGAAGCACATGTGAACTTAGGGTCATTGTATATGGCTACACAAAGGATGGATCAGGCTCAAATGGAGTATGAAACGGCTATCAAAATTGATGCGAATTTTATTCCTGCGTATATAAATTTAGCTGATCTTTACCGTGCAAGAGGGCTAGATGCAAAGGGCAAGCAGTATATTTTAACTGCAATTAAAAAACGAAATGATGATGGTTTGACCCACCATAGTCTTGGCTTGTTATATGTTCGCGAAAATAATTTGCATGAAGCATTAGCCTCTTTTCAAAAAGCGGTTGAGGTTGATTCGGGTAATACACGATTTAAATATGTATATGCAGTGGCTTTGGAGTCAGCAGGGGAAGGTGATAGGGCCATTGAAGTGTTGAAGCAGGCGCATGAACAAACTCCCGCAGACCGTGATGTGTTATATGCCTTAATTTCATACAACCAAAAAGTAGGCAGCATTGAAGCTGCAAAGCATTATGCAAAGATCTTGGTGCAAGTTGCTCCTTGGGACCAAAACGCACAGACAATACTCAATCAATTCTGATTAAATTGTTACTACTAACGTTATGTTTTGATGCGAAGGTTAGATAGAAATATCTTGAAATTACAGTTGGCTTTCTACTGGCAATATTCGCATAAAGCCTGTTTTAAATCGCGTCCACCAACTGGTATTAGGTTCTTTTGTATAATACACAGGTTCTGCCCCATCTTTGGCTACCCATTGTAGTTTACCTTTTTCGTTCAATTGTACTTCATACGCGGCATAGTTAATTTTTTCATCAATCTCCTCTGAAGTCCAGGTTGCCATCTCCGGAGATTTAATGATGACGCCTAACTCGGTATTAATATCGACAGATCTGGGGTCCCAATTAAACGAACCTACAAATAGTTCTTCTCTATCTACAATAAAGGCCTTAGTGTGCAGATTGGCAATGGATTTTTGGTGTCCGGCGCGTTCAACGCCTCGCGCTGATCTATCAGCTCTGACTTCATATATTTTTACACCCATTTTTAAAAGTGGCTTACGATAAGGCGCATAGCCTGAATGCACAATGGCATGGTTGTTTGAGGATAGTGAGTTAGTAATTACTGTAATTTTTATGTCACGTTCGCGTAACCCTTCAAAAAACTTCAATCCACGCTTACCGGGAACAAAGTAAGGTGAAATAACAATGAGTTCACGATCTGCATTATCGATTGTGGCTTTGAGGGTTGTGACTATATTTTTAGCATCTTTGTGTTTGTCTTTATGCGCTTTTGCAGGATCATCATAGGCTAATTTATACGGGGCCCAGGTAAACATCTCTTTGTTTTTTTTCATTACCATACAAAATATCGTAGTCTGCTTTAACTGCATCGGCATATTTTGATTCTCGCAGTTTGTCAAATTCTTCTTTTATGCGTACACGTAATTTTTCAAGTTCCGCTGCAGGATCATCCGGCATTTTTGCAAATGCAGGCACCGGTGCAGCTAATTCATTATTCCAATACAAGTCAAATGAATTTGAGACATCTTGAACAACTGGACCAATTCCAACCACATCTACATCACCAAAGTTCACGTCATCTCGTGTGCCAAAATATTCTGCTGCAATATTCCGACCACCAATAACGGTAACTTGATTGTCCACAGTGAACGACTTGTTGTGCATGCGGCGATTCACGTGACCAAATTTTGTTAGCATGTCAACGACACGCAGGTTACGGCTTGCAAACGGGTTAAAGACACGCACCTCAAAGTTTGGATGAGAGTCTAACGCTGCCATACCTGTGTCATAACCTTTGCTAAGAATATCATCGACAAGCAAGCGCACTCGCACACCACGGTCTGCAGCGGCTAATAACTTGCCAATGAATACATAACCAATGGGGGTCGGCGTTGATTAAATAATATTGTGCATCTATGGAGCGTTCTGCACGTTGTGTCAAAATTATGCGGCCAGCAAGGGCCTCAATACCATCTAGTTGAAGAAAAAATCCTGATTGATCTTCGGGGTGCTCTGTAACGAGCTCTGTAACGTGTTTGCCAAGAAATGTGTCATCTGTATCTGTGAGTGCGCTTGTTTCTTTTTTTGGATAATTGAAATTAACTGAAGCGCATCCACCCAGCAATAATATGATTAAGAAAACGAATAGTGAAAATGCTTTAAGTGGTTTAACCATGTTTGAATTTATTGTTATTTCGGTTTATGGTTTGTACGAAAGACTCATATTAATTATAGTATAAAAATCTTTAGAATAAATAGTAATCTAGTGAATTCTTGACGGTTTTATTGGCAAAGGCTATTTATTGCTGTTCTTATGATTAATTAATGTTATTTAGGAGTAAACCAGTAATGTATAAATATTTGCGGCTATGCTTTGGTGCAATTCTAGCTTTAAGTTTGATGGTTTTGTGTGTAAATGCAACGGCTGAAGATCTAAGTACTGAGCATGTGACAATTTCAGCAAAAAAGAAACTTCAAATTGTAAAATATATGGAATTTTCGGGACAAGAAAATAAGAATTTTTGGAATTTATATGCTGAATATGAAAAAGAAATGGATAATGTTTATCGGCAGAAATTTGGATTGCTAAAAGAATTTCAGCAAGGGAATGAAGGTCTTACCATAACGGATGATCAAGCAAACCATATGCTAGATCGTTTTTTTAGTCTTGAGAGCCAAATGATGTCAATTAAACAAAGTTATCTTCCAAGATTTCGAAATATTTTGCCGGGTAAAAAAGTAGCGCGGTTTTATCAAATCGATAATAAGCTTGATGCCATTGTAAATCATGAGTTGGCCATTAAAGTAGTATTGATACAATAATAACTTATAACAACCAAATTTAATGATGATATGTTATTGAATATGCTTATACTCTTGAGGAAAAGATTCAAATGCTTGATCTAAGTAAGCTTCAGTGCGTTGTTTTCGGTTTTCACTATTCTCAAGTTCAGCAAGCCCCTTGATTTCGCTTCGCCACACGGGCGAGTTAGTTTTACGGTCACGGATAGAAAATAAAATTTTACCTTTTTCAAATCCAGACTTACCAACTTTCTCACCTAGTAAGATTGTGTAATTAAAAAGATATTCGCTTTCAGGGTTACCTTTTTCAATTAAAATACCAAAGGATTTTAATTTTTTTGCAATTGCTTCATCAAGTAATTTCTGTACATTATTATCTTTGTATCTTGGCGCATCAAAAAAATAGGTTCTTCCCCAAGCTAAGTTTGAACCACTTAAATTAACTGCATCCGTCTCTCCAGCAATAAGTTGAGTGGATGCTGTAAATATAATAAACAGGCTCAGAGATGATTTGATTAATATTTTTTTGTTCATATGACGTATAGATAATAAAAAAACGTTATTAGGCAATGTTAATATAGTATATATGAATAATTGCTATTACTAACTTAAATTATTTAAGGTACTAGTTTGGCGAAAAATATTATAGGTAATAATAAAAAATACTTAATTATATGAAGCATATTTTTCTATATTTTTTGTTTGTAATTGTTTTGCATTCATTATTGAGCTCTGTGGTTCAGGCATCTGGATATATTCGTGACGAAGGTATTACACCGCCCAATGTAACCCAAGAGCCCGATGATTTCTCCTTTGCGTTTACAAAACAGGAGAAGATGCGGTTAAAATTTGGAGACTAGTATGATTCTCTGCCTGCATTTTTCAGCGATTCAAGTCTTACCCCGCATTTTCGCGCATATAGTTTTGATCGTAAAAAAAGTGATGGAGATAATCCTGATGCGATAGCAATTGGTGGCGAATTAGAATTTTTATCTGGCATGGTTAATGAAACATTTCAGTTAGGTGCGAGTTACTACCTATCACATGGAATTGATGATAATGGTGAAGATGGTACTTTGCTTCTTGGCTCTGATCAAAGTGATATCAATGTATTAGGCCAGTTGTATCTTGATACAAATTTTAAAAATCATATGTTAAGAGTGTATCGACAAGCCTTTGGGTTTCCATATTTAAATGAGCAAGATAGTCGTATGGTACCTAATACACATGAAGCTTATACATTGAGTCATCGTGGTGACACGATTGGTTATATCGTTGGGCATGTAACCAAAATGAAGCAACGTGAATCGGAAAGTTTTACCAGTATGTCTGAGGTAGCCGGTGCAGACGGGCGCAAACGAGGCACAACTATGGCCGGTGCGCGCTATCGATTTAATGATGATGAAAATATTGGGGCCATTATTTATTACACCCGGGACACATTCAATATTTTTTATACAGAGATGAACCTAACACAAGCATGGACTGAAAAATTTGCAACTAAGTTATCAGGGCAATTTACGCATCAAGCAAGTGTGGGAGATGAATTGATAGGCGACTTTGATACACACCAAGTAGGCATTCAAGCTAGAACGAGTTATGGAAATGCAAAATTTACACTTTCTGCAACCAATACCGGTTCTGATTCAGAAATTACAAGTCCATTTGGTGGAAGACCGAGTTATCTGTCAATTCAAATACAGGACTTTGATCGTGCAAATGAATCAGGTGTACTTGTTGGATATTTGTATAACTTTAAAAATTTTAATCTCCCTGAATTACAATTATTTACAAACTTAGCATGGGGCAGTAATGCTGAGGATCCGGAAACAGGTGATGATTTGCCAGATCAAGCTGAATATGATTTCACCTTAGACTATAAAGTCGATAGTGATGTGCTAGATGGGTTTTGGCTGCGTGCACGTTATGCGTATGTTGATTTTGAAGGAGGCGAAACTATTGAAGATAAAAGAATTATTGTTAATTATTCATTGCCACTTAAACAATAGTTTGCTCACATATTCCATGACTGAGGTATAGTAAGTAAAGGGCAAGATGTTTTTCTAGCAACTTGCTCTGTTGTATTGCCACGCAATAAATCTAGGATGTTTCTATAACCTGCGGTTGTCATAATAATGGCATCTGAAGAAATAGAGTTTGCTGTGCTAATAGTTTCATTTGTAGGATTACCTTTATGTATTATCTTTCTGAATTTCTATAAGGTAAGCAATTACTGTATTGACGATTAGATAGCATCTGTCAAATTAACTGTATATACATAGTCCAAAAAATGACATACAAATCAAATAGAAGCGAACTATAGTTAAGCTATATTTAAATTATAATGCTTTCTAATTTCCCGTATAAAATTACGCAATTTTTATTGCAAATCTGGATACGCTAGTATTGTTACTGTTAGAAGATCAACCTCTCACTCAGGGGTTATGCAAAACCTACATAAGTCTATGTAGGTTTTGCTATGCGTGTCCCTTTTTTTTATAATCCATAAAATTTTATAAATTTGATGAGGCATGTTGTGAAAAAAATAATTTTTGTTATGTTATTATTATGTATTGCTATACCATCATCTGCGACAGTCTATAATTTTTACAGTACAAAATTTTTACAGTACAAAGAGATTAATAGAACGTGCGCATGAATGGGAAAAATCACAATCTACACTAGAGGCTGCTCAATATGTTGGGTACGTGGGTGCAATATTTGATTATCTGTCAATAGCAAGGCGCATATGCACCGTGGATGAAGTCACAAAAAATGATGTGATTATTTCCGTGACAGATGAGTTGAAATCATTAGAAAAAGGTCTGGATTATTCAGGTGCTGCCAATGTTGAGAAAATATTAATTAGGACTTACCGCTGTCAATAAAAATTTTCAGTAATTTGATTTAATTATTTTGGCTGTTATTTGTTAAGGCAAATAAAACCCCTTTTTCTACCCAAATATTAACACTCATGCCTTTAGCGTATTCCTTAAGTGGAGATTGGTTTGCTTCCAAAATTGGAATATCACTAAATTGTTTAGTGTAATAAGGCGCCTGATAAAGCGTTTCAATCTCACCTGTTTGAGTATTCTCAAGTCTTAGTTGGGCGGCAGTATTTCCTTGAATACTGCAATATCGCGCACCGAGTAACTTCCAATTTGGATCACTGAGTATGTTGGTGTGTACAAGTTTAAAATCAAGTAATGTAAAATATTTTTGTAAGTTATCCAGTTGATTACTTTTAACCTCTAAAGGTTTTAATTTTAGATGATTTTTAGATACTTCATAGGCAATTCTTTCACCCATAGGTAATTGCTGATTTAAGTAGAAAAAGCCAAATGTGAATACAAGCGCAAGCGCAACCGCAGCCGCAACACTTGCTACTTTTGCAATAATAGAACCTTGTCGGCGATATTGCTTATTATTAAATGTTTTTTGGATGCCCATCAAATTATCAAGTCGGCTATTAGTGAGTTCAATAACGTCTACCTTGTTTTGTATACCTTCTTTTAAAGTAATTTTGCTCATGCGACACCATATTCTGTATTTGCAGAGGGTTGATTAACGACTTTTTTGCGTAGACGCGAAATCTTGGAAACAATTGTACCTTTAGGGGTGTTTAAATAATTTGCAACCTCAGAGGTGCTGTACCCCTGAATTGCCCATAAGTACATTATTTCGCGTTCAGAACTTGATAGCAGCTTCCATATATTGTCAGCTTCCTCTTTATCAATTGTTATTTTTTCAAGGGATGATATTCCATCGCTTATATGAGTGATATTATCTTCATCGAATATTTCAGGTTCGAAATTCTTAATGCTTCGATATTGGTCAATAAATTGATTGCGAATTATTGTCTTCATATAGCTTTTTTTAGAAGAAATACTCTTTATATTTGATCGTAAATATTTTTCAAGTGCAGTCTGTAGCAAATCGTATGCATCGTCTTCATTTTTTATCAACACTACACAGTATCGATAAAGTTCATTCAACTCTTTTTTATCAAACATAACTAGCAAGAGTTGTTAGTTAAAGAGAATCCGCAGATCCACTTATTTTGGATTAGTGTAGGGATGATAGTGTTTAGAGGTGCGTTTATATTTTTATCTTGGTTTAGTGTATGCATCGCATTCAATGATAGACTACGTTGAATGTTACTGAGAACCCACCAAGTGTGTGCAGCTAATATATTTATAATTGGTTGAAAATTATCACGTGTTACACATAGATACTGTGGTTCAGAGATTGAGTGCACTTTATGAGTGGTCTCATTTTTACGGTTAATATTCCAGATTTCATATATTGGGTAATCGGATTTTAATAGTTTAAGTGAATGACTAGCATTGAATGTAATATGTTGTTGTTCGCTTCCGTTGAGCTTGGAAAATGCATCAAAATCAAATATTGGATCATCATTTAGGTAATAAGCTTTTTCGTAAGCGTACTCGAGTTTTGCAAGATCTGGAAGATACTTAAATTTTTCAGTCTCGGTATGATTATATACCCAACTTTCTAAGTACTGCGGAAATTGCTGTCCGTATAGATTTATATTTTGGCTCATTGCTGGATTGCTATAAAAATATTCATTTGCAACTCTATTGAAATATTGATTGCCTAAAATTATTTCGCAACATTTAAAGCACTCAGCTAATGCAGATGTGTGTGCTGTGCGCATAGTGTTTTGATAGATTTTAAGTCTGTCCATTTTAGACAACATCCCACCATCTGATAACGAGGATATGCTTCTGGGCTCAGAATCATTCGTCCTTAAGCTATTCCAGAACTGATGTTGTAATATTTCTAACTGACTCATATCAATTATCTTTCAAGGTCATTTATTCGTGGCACAATACATCTTGGTAATATTTAGTTAGACTAGCATTCAAACTTTTATTGTAGTTTCGAGCTATCTCTGCTTCTTGCAATAGTGTAGATAGTGGAGGTAAATCATTATCCCATTCAATTAATGTTGGGATTGTGTGATTGTTTCTAATGACTTTCTGATAAAGCTCCCATACTGGCGCAGATACTTTATTATTATGAGCATCAAGTAAGTATGTGCCTCTATCCTCAAAGCCCGCCAAATGAATTTCGGCAACTAAATTTAGAGGAATGTTTCTAATATATTCGATTGAATCACATTGATTATTAAATTGGCTAACATAAATATTATTCAAATCTAGTAATATTTTGCAGCAAGACTGTTCTGCAACAGCAATCAGAAATTCCCATTCACTTAGTTCAGAGCATTTATAGGTTAAATAGCTGGATACGTTTTCTATAACAAGTTTAGTTTCTAGAAAATCTTGTATTTGAGTTATTCGCTCACTTACATGATTAATAGCTTCCTCTGTATAGGGCAGAGGAAGTAGGTCATGCGCATGCTGTTTTTCAAATGAAGTCCAACATAGATGATCAGAAATGCACATTGGCTCCAATTCATTGGCAAGTTTTTTGATTTTTGCTAAATAGCTGAAATCTATTGGATCAGTTCCTCCTAATGACATGCCAACACTATGTAATGTAACCGGATAATGTTCACGAATTACATGCGCCTGATTTCTTGCATAGCCACCTTCACTTAAATGGTTGTCAGTTAGAAGCTCAAAGAAATCTACCTTAGGATGTGTGTCTAGTATTTCTTTTACGTGAGGTGACCGAAGCCCTACACCTATCCATGGCGTTAAGGGCATCAGCCGTTCTGATGAAGGAGTATTATTCATCTAAATAGAGCGCGTTTTTAATATTATTTGGCAGGTTTTACAGCCTTTACAGCACCACCCGTAATTTTTGTGCAGGTACCTTCTGGCACATAGACCCATTCGTGTTCCATGTTGTGTTCCTTTGCTTGGCCTGCACATTTATGTGAGCCATCCAGTGAGCCACAGTCATTTTTCCCAGCTTTTGCAATGCCTGCGCACTTTTCCCAATTTTCAGGTGAATCAGGGACCGCAAATGCGTTTTGTGCCGCAACACTGGCCCCAAGTGCAAAAATTCCAGCCATTGTAGACTTAATTACAGTTTGCTTATTCATTACTATTATTCTCCTATTTGGATCAGATTTTAATTAAAAACTAATTGTAGATGCATCGATTTGATGCTCTATAACTAGTAGACGGAAACAATAGGAATTTGATTGCATGCATTAATAAATGATTTCAGTAATTATTCGATATTTTTGTTTACTTTAGCTTAAATTCAGAAAATCGTATTATATATAGATACAAGAATTGTATAAGGAACAGGTTATGAAACCAGTGGTTATAATTGCAATCTTATGGGTTTTTAGTTATGCAGCATTATCGAGTGATCAGCAAAGTGAAGACGAAAATAATCAAACAATATTCACACAAACAATAAATTATGAGGTTGACTATACAAAGCTGACGGGTTTTTTAGCCTATGATAAAACGATGAACACTAAGCGCCCGGGCGTGCTCGTTGTTCATGAGTGGTGGGGCCATAATAATTATGCGCGTAAGCGGGCAGTTATGTTAGCAGAACTTGGTTACATCGCATTTGCAGTAGATATGTATGGGGATGGAAAGTTGGCAAAATATCCGGCAGATGCAGGGAAATTTATGAATGAGGTTACGAGTAATATGTCTTTTGCAGAAAAGCGTTTAGATGCAGCGCTACAAATTTTAATTAAACAACCCCTGGTGGATGCAGATAATATTGCAGCAATTGGCTACTGTTTTGGTGGTGCAATGGTATTGCATCTTGCAAGATCAGGTGTGGAAATCGACGGCGTAGTCAGTTTTCATGGCAGCCTGGCTACACAATCACCAGCACAAAAAGGTGATGTGAAGACTAAGGTGCTCGTATTTAATGGAAAAGATGATCCTTTTGTCCTAAGAAGCCAAGTGCATGAATTTTTAGAAGAAATGAATGCCGCAGATGTGGATTTTGAATTTGTAGATTATCCAAATGCCAAACACAGCTTCACTAATTCCATGGCAGACAAATACAATGAAGAATTTGATTTGCCAGTACTGGAATATAATCTATTAGCCGATGAAGACTCCTGGGAAAGAATGCAGGAATATTTCATACAAATTTTTAAATAATCAAGCTCATGTTTCTTACATTAATTTCTACGCTAATTATTATAATATTTTGTGTCGCTCTTCACTATGAAGTGTTAACACATTTGACAGAAAGACATTTTAAACGAGCCTGGCCGACAAGATTGTTATTACCGGTAGGCGTGTTTGTGGTAATACTCACTCACATTTTAGAAATTTGGTCGTTTGCAGCGTTATATTACTATTTGCTTTCTTTGGAAGTAGGGGGAGATGTAATTGGGCAATTTGATTATACGTTAATAGATTGTGCTTACTTCTCGTTTGTTAATTATACGTCTTTAGGTTATGGGGATCTTATTCCGCAAGGGCATATTAGATTTGTAGCCGGATCAGAAGCTTTAACTGGACTTGTTCTAATTGCATGGACGGCTTCATTTACATATCTTCGTATGCAAGAAATTGTTCGTAATACAAATTAGAACGAACAGATTAATAACAGTATTTATATGATTCGTTTTAATGTAGCACTTATGCAAAAATAAGCATAATCATACCCTGCATCCCATTGACTTTTACGTGGGCCCGCAATATTTAAAATCTCTATTTGATTGTTATTTATAAATTGATCAATGAGTTTGTGAGTTTTGTAAACGTTAGTGTCAAATGCACTAACAAGAAGGTGGGGCTTTTTATGTTTTTCACACAACTTTGAAGTTAAAGCTGTTCCGCCATTTAATGCTTTATTGTAAATAATTACGGTGCCATCAGCATCAAGAATATTTTTAAGCGTACGATCCATGTACCTTTTTGAAATAAGTTCTTTTAATGGATAGCGCGAATGAATTTTACCATCTTCTGCAAGTCGACCATTCGGGCAATGACCACCACATTGAATATTACAATGAAGAGCTGCATCCAGCGCTGCACGGTCAACACCAGTTTGCCCTCCGGATATAATTAATTTCAACATTGTATTTATTCTAAGCAATTAAGGTTTAAACATTTGTATACTACAAATAAATTATCTATGTATAAAACGAATAGAAAAATTTAATGTCATTATAGTCCTTCAATACTGGTCTTATTAAGTATGCAAAAATTTACACTTCATAAATTGGAGAAGAATAATGAGATATTTAATAATAGTATTTGTTCTGACAATCTTTACAATACCAACGTCTTTTGCAAGTGGTGGCCCCCGTTTGATCGGCTCTATGATCAAGAACAAAAACCTGTGGTTAAGTTAATATCACAAGATGCTAAAAATGTTGATAACCGTAAGCTATGCCTTATAAATGTTGCTCAAAACAAAGTACAAAAGAAACTGTGTTAGTAATGGAACGCTAATATTAATAAGCAAGGATGCACATTAATAAGCAAGGATGCACACAGCCCCATAATAAATGTGTTATGGGGCTTTAATTTTAAGTTAATGTAGGATTATGCAGCGGCAGCTTCACTTTGTAGTGCTGATGAAACCTTATTTAATTCATCAACTAACGCTTGAGGCATGCGGTCTCCAAATTCAGCGAGGTATTTACCAATTGCGGCTACTTCTTCTTCCCACTGAGCGGGATCTATAGCAAGAAGTGCTTGCATCGTTTCTTCGGAAACATCAATGCCGTCGGTATCAATGTCTTCTAGGTTAGGCAAGTAGCCAATTGGGGTTTCATTAGCATTGGCTTTACCTTC
This sequence comes from Gammaproteobacteria bacterium, assembly GCA_965247265.1. Lineage (GTDB taxonomy): Bacteria > Pseudomonadota > Gammaproteobacteria > UBA4575 > UBA4575. Next base: position 2,702,615 of record OZ252002.1, on the reverse strand, counting down.
CACACGATCAATGATCCAAGACAGTACACGCATGTTTTCACCAAACCCAGGCCACATGAATTTGCCATCTTTGTCACGACGGAACCAGTTAACATGGAACATGGGAGGTAATTTATCTGACTTACCTTCAAAGCTGAGCCAATGATTAAAGTAATCCGCAAAGTTATATCCACAAAATGGTTTCATAGCCATTGGGTCACGTCGAACCTGGCCTGCTCCACCACTTGCTGCTGCGGTCATTTCTGATGCGCAAGATGCACCAACTAATACACCATGTGCCCAATCTTTGGCTTGGTACACAAGTGGAGCAAGTTCTTTGCGTCTGCCGCCAAATACTAAGGCTGATATAGGGACACCGTTTGGATCGTCTGCCATGGTTGAATAAACAGGATTGTTTTTAGCAGACACTGTAAAGCGAGAGTTAGGATGTGCCGCGGGACCTACTTCAGGATCGTAAGGATTTCCTTTCCAATCTGTAGCGGGCTCTTTACCATCATCTTTTTCTTCCCACCAAGGTTCATTGTTTGCAGTTGTACCCACATTGGTAAAGATTGCGTCACTTTTTAATGTGTCGTATGCGTTTTTGTTAGACCATTCATTTGTTCCTGGCACAACGCCAAAGTAGCCTGCTTCAGGATTAATGGCCCACAAGCGTCCATCTTCACGTAAGTGAAGCCAACAAATATCATCACCTACAGTTGTTACTTTCCAACCCTTGTATTGCTCAGGTGGAATTAACATTGCTAAATTTGTTTTACCGCATGCGGATGGAAACGCGCATGCGATGTAATGCATTTTGCCTTCAGGGCTTTCTAAACCCACAATCAGCATATGTTCAGCTAACCAGCCTTCATCACGCGCTTGCCAACTGGCAATTCGTAATGCATGACATTTTTTACCAAGTAATGCATTGCCGCCATATCCAGATCCAATGCTTTTAATAGAAAGTTCTTCAGGAAAGTGCATTATGAAACGTTTTTCAGGGTCTAAATCACCGGTTGAATGTAAACCTTTAACAAATGTGCCATCTTTTTCAATTCGATTAAGTGCAGGTGTACCAATTCGCGCCATAATTTTCATATTTGCAACGACATAAGGACTGTCTGTAATTTCAACTCCATTTCGTGATAAAGGCGAATCGATGGGTCCCATGCAATACGGAATTACGTACATGGTTCTTCCTTGCATGCAACCATCAAACAGTGCATCTACTTTTGCGTGTGCTTCTTGAGGGTCCATCCAATGATTGTTAGGCCCAGCATCTTCTTCATTCTTTGGGCAAACAAAAGTAAGATGTTCAACGCGTGCTACGTCTGAAGGATCCGAGCGATGTAAATAACAATTAGGATTGGTTTCTTCATTTAGTTTTAAAAGCGTGCCAGTTTCGAGCATTTGATCTACCATAGAATCAAATTCTGCATCACTTCCATCACACCAAATAATGTTATCTGGCTTAGTTAGCACTGCTACATCATCAACCCATTTTGCAAGGGCTTCATTTGTCGTCATCATCTGTAATTCCTTGTTTAATATGTGAAAGTTCGAGAATCGGCATAATTATTTTTGTATCGCCGAGTAGAGAAACGGAGCGCTCGATTATACAGACAGAGTTTGAATTTATAAGCTTTGATGAATCGTTTATTCCCAGGAATTTACTCTTATACCTCTAAAGAGATATAAAATAGAGGGCTCAACTCTCGCAAAAAATTAGTTATGCGAGTTTATTTAGAATGAGAATTAAATTGGTGAGATAAGTAGTATGAGCAGTCCAGGATTATCCAAGACTGAATTCGTGCTTGCATGAGGATGCGTATGTTCAATCGCAATTATCATTCCCTTTTTTTCGCATTCATCTTTTAAAACATCACTGAAGGTGACCTCACTTTGATTGGTCAATGAACGTCCAGTAGCAAGCGCAAGTTTTTGATTACTTAATTTATTTTCTTTTATATATATATAGTGTATGCCGGAGCACCGTTAATCGTTTGTATGTTTAAAGCATCAACTTTCAAATCATATGGCACCGATGCTTCAAGACCATAGCCTTGATTCACAATACAAAATGGTTGTGAATCATGCATTGTTATGGGTGTAGTGGAATTTACTAGTAATTGTTCGGGATGAATTGAGGTGAGCGTTTGATTAACATGAACTGATATTTCGATTGAGGCAGTTGAGCGTTCACCCAATTCACCTTGCGAAGCAGCATTGGCAAAACAGAATAAACCATTGCTTGAAATAATAAGTGTAAAAAAAATTACTTGACGTGTTGCCCTAGTATATTGCATCCCACATATCCGTCATTGATGTGCACAGAAATGTGAGATTGCGCATATAGGGAAGCAGACTCTCTACATTATTTCTTTAACCGGTAGTTCCGCCATCATAGACACTGTAAAATTTATACAACGTCTTTAGATCGGTAACTTTGCGCCTTCATTTTTCAATGAGTTTGCCTTTATCGTTCCAAAGTACCGGCACATGTTCAAAAAGTTGTTAAGAATAATTATTAATTATATTTAATATTGTTAAGCAGTAGCGGATCACATTAATAATTTCACTTTATTTAAAAGGTTTATAATTTAAAGGGGATATGCAATAGAAATTAGCGGCTAAAATAAATGAAAATATCAATGTTTCGTTGCATTAAGTAACAAATGATATAATAACGTATTAAATTTAAAGTAGTTGTCTATAGATTGTTGAGATTAACTATTTATACAGCAACAATTTGTTTAGTGCAGTATTAATTCTTGTGCTTTCTGTGTTTGGTAAGAATTTTTCAGGAGATTAAATATGTCTAATTTTAATATAGCCTCTCATTTTGTGTTGCTATTAAGTTGCTTGTTCTTTACAGCAAATGCTTATAGCGAAGAATACTTCCATTCCAGTCGCCACAATCATGGTTATTGGATAGGCGAGCCTGGGTCCGGTGAAGCGATGGTTGCTGATGCATTGGTTGCAAGGCCTATCGGGCTCCTCACGACAGTTATTGGTTCTACAATATATGTAGTATCACTACCGTTTAGTATACTTGGTGGGAATGAGAAAAACGCGAGAGAAAAACTAGTAAACGAGCCGGCGAGCTATACGTTTAAGAGGCCATTAGGAGAATTTTAATCGGATTCTATAAAGCGCTGTAGGGCACTACTTTATTACGGCCATCTTGTTTGGCTTGGTATAGGGCCTTATCTGCTTTACGCAATAGATCTTTTCCAAGTTCATGTGAACTTTGTTTTTTGTTAGGGTGTTCAAGTGTTGAAACACCAATGGAAACTGTTAAAGAGCATTTTACATCCTCGGTCTCTACAAAAGTTGTATCGCAAACGCTTTGTTGAATTCGTTCTGCTACTTCCTTTGCCCAGTCCTGGCCTGATTGTTCTAATAATACTGCAAATTCTTCGCCACCATAACGAGCTACCACATCAATATTTCGAAGTTGGGCACGTATCAGCTCTGCAACTTTTTTTAGCACCGAATCTCCAGTCTCGTGTCCAAAGCTGTCATTTACTATTTTAAAATGATCAATGTCTATAAATAAGCAACTCACTGATGATTCTAATCTTTGCGCACGAGAAATCTCTTCATTTAATCGTTGATCAAAGAATCTTCTATTATTCACACCTGTTAAGGCATCTGTTAACCCTGCTTGTTTAAGTTTTTCTTGTGCTATCGTTGTATCTAAGCAGGTTGCTAAGATGGCAGCAAGGTGTTCCAAAAAATCAGTTGCGTCACGTTTATTAAAACGTTCATGTTGGTAACTTCCTAAATTTAGACAGCCAAGTAATTTGCTGTTTCGATATAAAGGTAATAGTGCAACACTCCTCGGAGATCTTTTATCGCTTAAAAATAAGTTTGCGTGTTTATCAATATCAAATGCGCCTAGAAGCGGCTTTTTAAATCGGCCGAACAGCTTTTTTAGTTGCAAATTATCGCGAATAAAAATTAATTCTGGGTACCTATTTGTATCATCATCTGTATCTTTGAGTAGTATTTTTATCTCTTGATGCTCGTCATATAGTGTTATTGTTAACACATCCCAACCAAATATAGATTTACTCTTATGCACGATTAGTTGCATTAGCTCAGCTAAAGAGCTGCAACTTAGTAACCGCAATTCTAAACTTTGGAATTTTCGTAACGTTTTTTCATTGTGATGTGCATCCTGAACTAAAGATTCAAGCTTATTTCGCAAGGAATCAACATCTGTGATGATTTCTTCTTTTATGATTGGTGCTGTGGTCATACTGTAATAGGTTACTGTTTTAATCCCTCGAGAGGCATGGGTGAACCCATTGCATATCCCTGAGCATAATCCACACCAAGTTCACGTAGCATTTCTACGACTTCATCACTTTCGGCACATTCTGCAATTGTGCCAATCCCCATGATGTGTCCAACCTGGTTAATTGCTTCAACCATTGCATGATCGATGGTGTCATCAATCATGTCGTGAACGAAACTCCCATCAATTTTTAAATAATCAACAGGCAAATTTTTCAAATATGCAAATGATGAAAGTCCACTTCCAAAATCATCTAGTGCAAATCTACATCCAATTCTTTTAAGTTCCAGAATTAGCTGACTGACTTGGTCTAAATTACTTATTGCGGCAGTTTCGGTTATTTCGAAACAAACATTTGATGGTTCAATGCAGGTTGAGGTAATTTCATTTTGAATGAAATCTAATAACCTATCATCGTTTAAAGAATTTCCAGATAGATTGATTGCAATTTGGACACCAGAACCTTGTCCAAAGATATCATCATAACTGTGAAATGCAGTTTGAATTACCCAGCGATCAATACTCGACATTAGACCGTAGCGCTCAGCTGCAGGAATAAAGCTGGCTGGCATAATGAGATCGCCTTTAGGATCTGTTAAGCGAATGAGTAGTTCATAATGTAAAGATTCATTATTTTTTGGTGACAATGCGACAATTGGCTGACAGTATATTTTAAAACGAATTTCTTGTAATGCGCCTGTTACACCTGCTGCCCTCATCATTTCTGTATGCCGTCGGGTTAGTTCATCATCTTCTTTTCTATAAATATGCATTTTATTTCTGCCATGATCTTTGGCAGTGAAGCATGCAAGTTCTGCACGAGTTAGCATATGCGCAGGGTCATGTGAATGTTTGTCGATAGAAATAAGACCAATACTTAAACCTATTTCAAAATGTTGGTCTCGTCATTTAAACGTAGAGTTTCTAATGGTATCTATTAGCTCTTGTGCAATAACACGAGCATGTTCAATGGTGGTGTTAACAAGGAGCAAGCTAAATTCATCACCACCAAGTCTGGCGAAAATATCGATGCTGCGCATATGTTGTTTCATATGTTCAGCGGCTTTCTTAAGTATAATATCACCTGCAGTATGGCCAGCCTGAGCATTAATAATTTTGAATTGATTTAAATCTAGATAGCACAATACATGCTGCACATCGTGCGTGGCCGCGCTAGCAATTGCTTTTTCTAATCGAAATTCAAATTCTTGTCTATTTAATAAGCCAGTCAGTGCATCGTGAGATGCTTGGTGAGTAATCTCTTGTGTTAAGCGTTTTGTTTCAGATGTATCTTTAAAAATTAACACTAGACCGCCAGTTTCTATATTCAAAGAACTGCTAGGTGCAATGGATAGCTCTATCGGATGCTCATTATTAAATCTGTCTAATAAAAATTAAGTTGTTTCGTGTTTCTATTGGTTTGCTTGACTTTAGGCAATCAAGGCCTAGATTTATTTTCCGTTCCCTAGTATTTGCATCTATGAGTTTAAATACGTTATCAAGATGATGTTCTTTTGCTTCATAGCTAGGCCAGCCAGTAAGTCCTTCTGCAACAGGGTTCATAGATTCAATTTTGCAATTCATATCTGTAGTGATGACACCATCATTTAATAATTTAAGCGTAATACGGTTTCGTTGTTTTTCTTGTTCTAACTTACTTTCAGCAATCGAATTTTCTGTTACGTCTTGTAAAATTAAATTAATTTTATAATCTTCATTTGTATCTTCTGTGAATGCAGACACCCGGAAATATTTTAAAGAGCCGTTAGCTTCTATATATTTAATTTGATGTGGTATATCTTCTTCAAGGTCATCACATGTGTTAATAATATGATGTAGTTTAATTAAATCGGCTTGCTCAAAGATTAATGATAACGGTGTTCCTAGTGAATCTTGTTCATCAAGATTTAACATAAATGCAGCAGGTGTATTAATTTCAAGAATAGTATCTTCATCGTCTATGCAAATAAGACCAATGGAAGCTGCATCTAATATAGTATCGAGCTTATTTTCTGTATTGACTTCAGAAAATGACGTAAGTTCAATGTGTTCTGTTAGCGGTAAATTTTCTAGCTCTACATTGCTATCAATCTTTCTATTATTAATTATATCAACGGCTTCTTTCAGTGCAGCAGGTAATAATTTAATATTTGCTGTAGACCACAACTCTATTTTTTGGGTCAACTCAGGCATATCGACAATTGTTTGTTTTAATATTTCAAAATCAGCAGGCTTGCGTAATAGAAAAATTTTGATTGTCGGGTCATGGTCTTGAATCCAGTTCGCAATTTTCAAAGGCTGGTGCATGTGATGACCAAGTACAATCACTCTGCTATCGATGCGACCATCAACAAGAATCCCCGTCAGTTGTCGTTCATTATCAAGATTTGAAATTGCGAGAGGAGGGGGAGTATGTCGACAAATGTATGTCCACAAATCTTTACCAACATTGACAAAGGAAACTTTTACTGCCATAGCATTAGTATCCTCTGCTTCGTTTTCATCATGATTGCGAGTGGTTTTAACGTTGTCCCCATTTCGATTGTCGATTGAGCGAGTCACGTGTTAAACAAATTTTCTTGTGAGCCTGACTTAAATACTGTCGAATCCACTGGCGTATTAATCTTGAGGCGCTATCATCTTCAGACTTAGCTTGGCGCATAAATTCATCACGCAAGTCACGCGAAATTCTTATTTGTAACAGTGCTGAATCTTGGGGCTTTTTCTTTAGCGGTGGCGTCATTTAATTATCATTGAATAATCATGATAATAGTATGACAAATTTCACATTACTATACAAAAAATATGGTTTGAGAAGTTAATGGAAATTATTGAAATATAAAGAGACTATTTATTTAGCTTGTGTAGTAGCTGGAGTTGACATAATGCAATATTAGTATATAAGTAATAACTTAATTACTTTGGAATTGACAGTAGTTTCGGCGTGATTTATGCCTATGATGTTGATAATTAAGAGCTAATTTTTAGAAATTTAAAACTCATTGAAATTATAAAGTACACATTTTACTGATCATGGATCAATTATTGCGCCTATTAAATATCATGGAGAGGTTACGGGACCCTGAAAATGGTTGTCCATGGGACCTCAAACAAGCTTTTTCATCTATTGCGCCTTATACCGTAGAAGAAGTATTTGAAGTTATCGATGCCATCGATCGACAGGATTTTCCACAACTACAAGATGAGCTAGGAGATTTGCTTTTGCAAATTGTGTATTACGCGCAAATAGCCAAAAAACAAGATTTATTTGATTTTAATGATGTTACGAAAAGTATATGTGACAAGTTAGTTCGCCGACATCCTCATGTGTTTGAAAAAGATGGGGCCGAATTATCTGCAGTAAGTTGGGAAAGTATCAAGAAAATTGAACGAGCAGAAAAATATATGATGACAGCAGACAGCATCATGAATGATATCCCTATGGCTTTACCCCAATTACTTCGCGCCAAAAAGATACAAAAACGTGCATCGACAGTTGGATTTGATTGGAGTAATACAGAAGATGTATTGCTAAAAGTGGAAGAAGAACTTAACGAGCTCAAAACCGAAATTTCAGATGGTTCAAAAGAACAAAAACTTGAAGAAGGGCTGGGTGATGTATTATTTTCAATTGTAAATCTTAGTCTACATTTAAAAATAAATTCGGAAGACGCGTTGAGAAAAAGTAATAATAAGTTTATTTGTCGATTTAAATATATTGAAAATAAATTAAAAAAAGAAAGCAAACAATTTGATGACTGTACTATAAATGAATTGGAAAATTATTGGAAAGATGCTAAAAAAGCGCTTTTATGAAGCAATGTTCACATTTTTTTTAATAATTTAAATTATTCAATGTGCATAGAAAAATCTACCGCACTTATATTTTTAGTTATCGCGCCAATAGAAATATAATCAACGCCTGTTTTAGCTATTTCCCGAATATTTTCTAGTGAAATATTTCCTGAAGCCTCGAGTATTTTTCTATTATCATTTAAATTAACAGCAGCTTGTAATTCTGACATAGTGAAATTGTCTAGCAATATTATGTCTGCCTCGGTAGCAATAGCTTCTTTAAGCTCATCGTTTGATTCAACTTCGACTTCAAGCTTTAAATTAGGAAATTTTTCTTTAGCCATCGATACAGCAACTTTTATGGAACCTGCTGCAGTAATGTGGTTTTCTTTAATGAGTATCGCATCATATAAGCCCATGCGATGGTTTGTACCCCCGCCACATAGTACCGCAAATTTTTGCGCATAACGCATACCTGGTAGTGTTTTTCGAGTATCTAAAATTTGCGCACTTGTACCAGAAATTTGGTTCACAAAAGTACGGGTTAGTGTTGCGGTAGCAGATAGCGTTTGTAAAAAGTTAATTGCGGTTCGTTCCCCTGTAAGAATAGCTTGTGCATTTCCTTGCAAGAGACAAATAGTAGAATTTTTTTCAATTTGATCACCATCCTGAATATTCCATTCCACTTTAATTTCAGAATCCAGTTGTTGAAAGGTTTCATTAAACCAATGTTGGCCACATAACACGGCTTCGTCACGACAAATTAGACTAGCATGTGCAATTTGATTAACACCGAATGATGCAGCGGTGACATCGCCATCTCCAATGTCTTCTTCAAGGGCGATGCTCACCGCGCGTTTAATGACTTGTGATGCTTCCATGCTTTATTAGCAACAAAATTTCTATCCGTTGTGCAGATTGTTTAATTTAGATGCTATTTATTTAAATATTCCTTAGTTATTTTGAATATTACAGGGCTCAGTAGTGCAAGTGCAATTAAGTTTGGAACTGCCATGAATCCATTCATAACATCTGCAAGTAGCCAAACAATATTTAACTTTATTAATGCACCGATAAGAATTGCAATGACCCATAATACTCGATATGGAATAATGACTTTTACACCAAAAATATATTCTGCACAGCGCTCACCGTAGTAGCTCCAGCCTAGCAATGTGGTAAAGGCAAAGATTACGAGCCCAAATGTTACAATGTAATTTCCACCCGCTATTCCTTGCCCGTAAGCTAGTGTTGAAAGTGATGCGCCCGTTTCACCGCTGGTCCATGCACCAGTTAAAATTATTACAAGTGCAGTCATGGTGCATATAATAATTGTGTCAATAAATGTGCCTAGCATTCCAATCATGCCTTGACGCACCGGATCATTCGTTTGTGCAGCCGCATGAGCAATTGGCGCACTGCCTAAACCTGCCTCATTTGAAAAAACTCCTCGTGCGACACCAAATCGAATTGCTGCCCATACTGCAGCGCCAGCAAAGCCACCTGTTACAGCTGTACCGCTAAATGCACTTGAAAATATTAATTTGAAGGCCTCGCCGATCTGACCATAGTTTAATATTATGACAATCAGTGAACCGAGTATGTACGCAATTGCCATAACAGGAACAAGCTTTCCTGCAACATCACCAATTCTCTTAATACCACCTAAAATTACTAAACCAACTAGTACCGCCAGAACTACACCTGTTATTGTTGGACTAATATTAAAATTTGAATTGAGGGCGTCCGCCACAGAATTAGATTGCACCATGTTACCAATACCAAATGCAGCTACTGTCCCAAACAATGCAAACAAAAATCCCAACCATTTCCAATTATCGCCTAATCCATTTTTAATGTAGTACATGGGCCCACCAACGCGTCTTCCTTGTTCATCGACTTCTCTATATTTAACAGCCAACACGGCCTCGCCATATTTGGTACCCATACCAAACAACGCTGTAATCCACATCCAAAATATCGCTCCTGGCCCACCCAGAAATATTGCGGTAGCAACACCTGCAATATTTCCAGTACCTATTGTGGCTGATAGCGCAGTCATTAATGCTTGAAATGGACTAATATCACCTTGGTCTTTATCAGCATCACCTGAAAACAGCAATTTGAAGCCATGCCCAATTTTTAACCAAGGCATTAGTTGTAAACCAAGGGTGAGATAAACGCCCACACCGAGTAGCAAGGCCAACATTATGGGCCCCCATATGAAACTACTTAGTTCACTTAGTATTGAATTTAATGCTTCCATATACTCTCCCTTAAAAACATATGTAGTTATTCATAAATTATATTGTTATAGCGTGGCGGTTATAATTGTACTGTGCCAGGTATGCATGTAATGCTTTTAGCGTATTCTAGATAGTATTTGTAAATCCAGTCTATTTTTCTGGTTAGACAGAAATTTGTCGCAATGCTACTCTCAATCTAAAAACAATTCTAATGGATTTGAAAATTCCAACTCATCGTTTCCATTTGCGAGAATTACGCACTGAAAATTCCACACAGACATTAGTAAATGATGTGCGTGCCGGCATGTTATCTACGCCGCGTAGTTTGCCGCCGAAGTATTTCTATGATGAAGTAGGGTCTCAATTATTTGACGCTATTTGTAAAACAAAAGAATACTATCCGACGCGTACTGAATTGGAATTGCTCAAAAAATATGCTGCAAAAATTATTGATGTGGTCAATCCTCAAACATGTGTTGAGCTTGGTGCGGGCACATCTGAAAAAACAGAAGTTATACTATCAAATTTAAATTACGATTCAGGTTTACGCACATATATATCGATCGATGTATGCAAAGAGATGCTGATTGAAGCAGCGCAACGTTTATTAAACAGTTATTCTAATTTACAAATCACATCTTTAGTTGGTGAGTATCTTCCTTGCATTAATTCTATGCCTGAACACGATATGCCGGCATTATATACATTTATTGGTAGTTCCATTGGTAACTTTAGCGATAATGAATCGATTAAATTATTAAGTGAAGTGTCTAAGAAAATGAGTCCTAACGACTATTTATTGTTAGGTTTGGATCGTGATAAAGATAAAAGTGTACTAGAAAGGGCATATGATGATAGTGAGGGTGTTACAGCGAAATTTAATCTTAATGTGTTACAGGTTCTAAATAATAAATTAGGAGCTAATTTCAATATTGAAAATTATACACATCAAGCAATTTATAATGAGGATGAGATGCAGATTGAAATGTATTTAATCTCAAAAATCTCTCAAAGCGTTGAATTCTCATTGTTGGATGAATCGATTCAGCTACAACAAGGAGAGAAAATATTAACCGAAATCAGTCGAAAGTATACAAATTCATCTATACAACGATTGCTTTTAAATAGTGGCTTGACTGAAGAGCATCATTTTGAGCCAGAAAATCGATATTTCTCGTTAATATTGGCAAAACGGGCATAGTAAGCGAAATAAAAAGAAAATTTAGTTGGTCTCGTGTAATACAGAGAAATAAACAATGTTACATGCTTAAACTAAAAATATTCCTGCTTGCCGTTTTAGTGCAAGCTATTTTTCCATTGCAAGCAAGGGAAGTACTGTCCACACAAGAGTTCCCAAAAACAGATTTCACTAAACATACCGTTCCTTTAAGTGAGATCTATTCCGGGGGTCCGCCACGTGATGGCATTAAACCTATAGATAATCCAAAGTTTGTATCCATTTCTGACGCAAAAAAATTTTTAGATCCACGTGAACCAGTCGTAGTTGTGAGTATTGGTAAAAATGTAAAGGCATATCCACATCGTATTTTGCTATATCATGAAATTGTCAATGATGAAATCAATGGAAAGCCCATTTTTGTTACACATTGTCCACTTTGTAATACCGCAATAGTGTTTAGCAGAAAAGTTGATAGTGTTGTGTTGGATTTTGGTACAACCGGTCGAGTGCGAGATAGTAATTTGGTGATGTATGCTCGTCAAACAGAATCATGGTGGCAACAATTTACTGGTGATGCCATTGTGGGCCATTATTCTGGTACGCTTTTAGAGTCAATAAACAGCCAGATTGTAGCATTCGATCAATTTGTTCGAATGTATCCAAATGGAAAAGTGTTATCTCAAGACACGGGTTTTCGTCGTTACTATGGGAAAACACCTTATCCGAGATATGATAATCCAAGTAGCATCTCATTTTTATTTAAACGTGAAATTGATTTTCGTTTGCCACCATTGGAAAGAATATTGGCAATTGCAAATGAATCATCCTCAATAATTTTTCCATTTTCTTATTTAGATAAAAGCCCTCTAATTAATACAGAGTTTGAAGATCAGAAAATTTTAATTATTAGTCAAGCTAGTATGGTTTCGACCATGGATAAAAAAAATATAAAAGATTCAAATGTTATGCTTACAGCTGCTGCCTTTAATCGTAATGTTGACGGGGTGGAATTAACATTCGAACTAGAAGGTAGTCAAATTTACGATTCTCAAACTAAATCTGAGTGGAACATTTTTGGAGAAGCTATTAAAGGTGCTTTAATTGGTACGAAGCTTGAGCAAGTCGATAAAAATGTTCACTTCGCATTTGCTTGGCTTGCATTTTATCCTGATGCAAAAATTATCAATGAATAAATTTTATTTTGCCATCAAAAATTCTACCAATGCCTTTTGAGCGTGGAGTCGATTTTCGGCTTCATCCCAGACAACACTATGAGGACCATTCAGCACGCCTTCAGCTACTTCTTCTCCACGGTGTGCCGGCAAACAGTGCATAAACAGTGCATCTTTATTTGCATGGGATAGCAATGTTTCATTCACTTGAAAAGGTTCGAATATTTTTTTTCTTTCATCTTGTTCTTCTTCCTGTCCCATGCTAGCCCACACATCGGTGACAACTAGATCTGCATTTTTAACCGCTGTGTGTGGCTCATGAGTGACAGTTACACTTTTTTTTGCTTGTGAGACAATATTGTTATTAGGTTGATACTGCTTAGGGCAGGCAATGTTTAGATGAAAATCAAATTGTCGTGCAGCATTGATATAAGAATGACACATATTATTGCCATCTCCTATCCATGCTACGGTCGCATTTTTAATTTCTCCTCGATGTTCTAACCAGGTTTGCATATCTGCTAGAAGTTGGCATGGGTGGTAGAGATCCGTTAATCCATTTATTACTGGTACTGAGGAATACTCTGCAAAGGTTTCTACATTGGAATGTCCAAAGGTTCGTATCATTACACCATCAACCATTCTAGATAGCACGCGCGCACTATCTTCAATGGATTCACCACGCCCAAATTGTGTATCGCGAGGCGAAAGGAATAGTGCATGTCCGCCTAGTTGAATCATGCCAGTCTCAAAAGATACACGCGTACGTGTTGATGATTTTTGAAAAATCATCGCCAGTGTTTTATTTTGCAATGGTGTGTGAAGTTTGTTTTGTGCTAAAAACTTTTTAAGTTCTATGGCGCGAGAAAGTAATGATCTCAGTTCATCAGAAGTGAAATCTAACAAAGTTAAGAAGTGACGAGTGTCCATGATGTATTAATTATCTATTAATGTGATTCAGTAAATGTGCTCACACAGTCCACAATTGTTTCAATAATTATGTCTGCTTGTTCTTTCTCTAAAATCAATGGTGGGAGTAATCGGATGACGTTTTCAGCTGTAACGTTTATCAATAATTTCTTTTCCAAGCACAAATCAACAATTTGATTACATGGGGTTGAAAGCTCTATACCAATCATCATCCCTTTGCCGCGGACTTCGATTACAAATTTTGATGTTGAAAAAATATTGTTAAAACTATCAACCATATATTTGCCTAGCTGCGCTGCATTTTCGCATAAACTACTGGTTTCAATAGTATCGATTGTTGCAAGTCCTGCCCTGCAAGCGAGAGGGTTTCCTCCAAATGTAGAACCATGAGACCCGGGCGTAAATAATTCTGCTACATGTTTTTTTGCTAAACATGCGCCAATTGGCACACCATTACCAAGCCCTTTAGCGGTTGCAACTACATCGGGTAATATATTTTCATGCTGAAAGCAAAACCATTTTCCAGTTCGCCCATTACCGGTTTGTACTTCATCTAGCATTAATAAAATTTCATGTTTATCACAAAGCGCACGCAATTTAGATAAGTAGCCTTCATCAGGAATATTAATTCCACCTTCACCTTGAATGGGCTCTACCAATATTGCAGCAATATTATAATTGCTTTCTAAAATTGCATTTATCGCACCAATATCATTATAAGGCGCGCGTATAAAACCGGGTACAAGTGGTTCAAATCCTGCATGCGCTTTTCGATTTCCAGTGGCTGTAAGTGTTGCCATTGTGCGGCCATGAAAACTATTTTCCATGACTATAATGGCAGGTGTTTTTATATTTTTATGATGGCCGTGTCGTTTTGCTAATTTAATTGCAGCTTCATTAGCTTCGGCGCCAGAATTACAAAAGAATGCGGCATCCATGCCGGAAAGATTGCATAGTTTAGCACCAAGCTTTTCTTGCCATTCAATGTGATAAATATTAGATGTATGAATTAATTTTGAAGCTTGGTCTGTCACTGCTTTTGTAATGGCAGGGTGCGAGTGGCCCAACCCGCAAACCGCAATACCAGATAATGCATCTAGATATCTAGTATTTGGATTCGAATCATCATATAGCCACACGCCTTCACCATGTGAAAAAGTGATGGGTTTGCGTGCATAGGCACCCATTAGCTGGCTTTCTTTTATAGGCATAATTTCAATTCATATAAATAAAAACGGCAGCTTCAAGAGCCGCCGAGCGTAGAATTATACTGCTGATTAAATAATAAGCAAAAGAAAAGCCCGGCAAAATTGCCGGGCTTTAGTAAAATCAAATCTAAGAAAGTTTTAGATAAATAATCCACCGTGGCCGGCTGCAACCATACACGCCAACATTGGGATGGATAGTAGTGTATTGGTACGTGAAGCCATGAACGCCACTTTCTTTCCTTTAGCTTTTTCACCATCACTCGCTTGTACGATTCCTAATACTTTCTTCTGATTAGGCCAAATCAATACCCATACATTGAACAACATGATTGTGCCGAGCCATGCACCTACACCAATAATGGTCACGCCATTTGTTGCAAAAAAGTTAGCAGCAAATCCGCCTACATATTGAAGTGCCCAAGCACCAGTCAGCCATGTTGCAACCGCGCCCCAACGAAACCACACTAATGCTTTCGGAGCCACATATTTACCAATAGCTGCGGGTCCTGGGCCACCGCTATCTGCTGCAGCTTCGTTCATTGCTGGAACCTGCACAAAGTTAAAGTAATACAGTAAGCCAATCCAAATAATACCTGCAAACACATGCAGCCAAACTGCAAGTGACCAAATATTTAATGCGTTTGGAGTGAAACCAAGCGCAATTAATATCGCAACAATTACGCCAGCGATAATTGTTCCAAGGATAGTATTTAATGGATTCATAACGTGACCCTCTTTAGATTTTTATTGATTTATTATTTAAAACTGCCGATTTGGCTAATTCTTATCTGCTCGATTATAGCGAACCTGCTCAGCAAACTTAAATCTTTATTGTAAATGTATGAATCTTATAGAAAGATTAATTGTTAACATTTTATCTGTGTAGTTTCAATCACTTAGCATTCTTTCATTTTTAATTTTCAAAAATTTCAATAATAATCCAATGGCATTGATTAAAAAATGCACAATATCATTTGATTCAAAATTACTTATGGAAAATAACAATTCAATTTTAAAACAGCATATACATGTATTGAAAATTATTAATGGTAATCTTTAATATCAGTTTTGACTTCGCATTAAGGATAATCTCATGAAAAAAATAATACTAATAATATGTCTCCTTATAATTTCACCACTTGGCTTATGTAATCAAAGTGTAATTAACGGAGAATATTTGCTCCGTACGTGCCAGCAAACTGAGAAGCAGATGGATCAAATAACAATTGGGTTTGAGGAAAAAGAAGATTCCAGATTTTGTATTGGATATGTGTCGGGTGTAAGTGAATCCTTAAGTCGTGAAGGTGTTATCTGCACGTATGAAGCGAGCATGGGCCAAATAATTGGCACCGTGACAAATCATTTAAAACAAAATCCGTCATTACTATATTTGCATAGAAATGTTCTGACATTAACAGCACTGCAAGGTGCATTTCCTTGTAAATAGCTGATCGTGAATTTGCAAAAAAGTAATATTAAATAATAGTTGTATAAAAATTAATAGTGGCACTTTCCTATGACCGCTAACGACCCAAAGCGGACATTCAATATTTACAATAATGGATGCGAAAACTAGTCAGTTGAGCGCTCTTTTGTGAGAACACTGTTAGGAATTTTCATGAGTGGGTTTCCATCATTTAATTACCAGCCTTTTTTCAGCCAGTAGTTCAGTACAAAGAAGTCTTGCTCGTTCTAAGCCAATGGCAAAGCTGAGAATTCAGCTCAGTATGTGGCAAACTACCGATTCGCCATACACACTCACGCACTGAGATCCTATGGAATCAGGACAAAAGCATCCCATAGGGATGTATACGTTAAGCATTACTGCTCTCTTCCATAATTTCGGTTTTTGGGGAGTGGTGAGCTTCTTTCCTTTGTATCTCACAGGTGAGTACCAATATAGCGAGGCGAATGCCACGGAAGCATATGGTGTTTTTCTAGGGATCGCGACCGCACTTCCCCTTTTGGGAGGGTACGCCTCCTCTTACTTAAAACGATACTCCATCTCAATCCTATTAGCGTCTCTATGCCTGGTGTTGGGATGCACACTGTTGTCCTTGAACATAGAATCTTTGCTCTTTTTTAGCCTTGCTTCTGTGTCGCTGGGCTATGGCTTATTTTGGCCAGCTGTTATAGCCCTTCAAGGGAAGCTCTATGATTGTAGGGAATCGCTAGGCGATGGGGGATTTAGCATTTTTTATGCTGTCTCCTTCGGCGGAGTCTTACTGACACAAACCGTCAACAGTTTGGTGCTACAGACTTATGGCTGGGCGCCGCTTTATCTCACCCTTGCTGTAGCAGGACTGCTGGGGATCACCTCTTTCATCCTAAGCTATCGGCATTTCAGCAGCGTAGATAGTGCAACGGCGCAACCCACATTCAACTCTGCCAAGCCAGCCTCTAAGCCGCTTACTACCACGGACAGAAAGCGCATAACTTCCATCTTAATCTTGGCCGTATTTACAATCATTTTTTGGATGGGATGCAGTCAGATGGGATCATCGATTCTTTTCTTTTCCAAGAACTTTGTCCAGCGACATCTTCTTGGCTTCGAGGTTCCGCCCACTGTCTTTCTGTCATTTTTTGCTTTAACGGTCGTTATTATGGGTCCCATTATGGCAATCTTTTGGCGTTTTCTAAGCCAAACAGAAATCCAACTTAGCGTTCCGAGGAAAATGGCGATAAGCTTGATACTTCTCGCTCTATCTTTTGTAGTCATTGCTATCGCAGCAAGGGGCCTTGTCGGAGATGAAGCTAAAGGGCTTGTGAACCCCATCTATCTATTTGCATTTTATTTTCTCCAGGCTTGCGCTGTGATTATTATGGCCCCTCGGATTTGCGTTTGTCACCAAATGGGCGCCTATGGAGTGGACTGGGCGATTAACCGGGGTGTGGTTCACTGCCACTGGTTTGGGGAGCTTTCTAGGAGGCTACGCAAAGAACGCAATTGACAACGTTCTGAGCCCTTGTACCTCTATGAGGTTTTCTTCCTAGTTATTTTCTATGCCGCAATTGGATTGCTTACTATTAACCGACTTATCATCAAGATGGTAGGCCAGTGATCATACAATGACTTCAATCAATTCAAACAAAATACTCAATGCCCCGAGTTGCATATTTCGATTTTCGCCTTCCTACTGAATTTTGTTTGGGAACTGCTGCAGATGCCATTGTTTGCAGGATTTGCTGTTTTTCAGTTTTACCAAGTAATTCTCCATTGCACGAAGGCGACTTTTGGGGACGTCGTAATCTCGCTTGTCGCATATACTGGTGCTTGCCTGATCACGCGATCACGTATGTGGATAATATCGATGGACAAGTCTGGTGTTGTATCTTTTCTTGTAATTGGTTTGGTTATCACGATTGTATTTGAGCTTCTTGCCACCGGTCCACTTAATCGGCGGGAGTATGCTGAGTTAATGCCCACGGTACTAGGCGTCGGGGCGGCTCCCGTAGCGCAATGGGTAATTTTGCCTTTGCTTCAACTATGGTTTGTCAAACGTCAGATCATCGGCGGAGGCGGCGCGTGAGCCGAACGTTAGGTAGCTAAAACAAACTATTCAAAGGAGAAATTCCATGCAAAATATGACAATGGATACGGGGCCAATCATGTACTTAATCATTGTGGCTTTGATGATTCTTCCGTTTTGGTTCATCTTTTCGAAGGCTGGGTATTCTAAGTGGTTGAGTTTGCTTATGGCGATACCGATCGTCAACATGGTAATGTTGTATTTTCTTGCTTTTTCTACTTGGCCGAATCAACGTGAAACGTAAAAAAAAGCAAGTATCGCGATACCAAGACCACTGTTTTCAGAAAAAGACACCTAACAAGCAGCTGCACAGCGACCGCATTTCCGCTTCTTCGCAGATACAAAAAGGCACCGTGAACCGAGCTTTGAATGACCGCTAGCGACCCTTTGAGATGGAAGATCAAAATCAATATTTTGCTCTTCCAATTGTAGGACTATTCTCCCCGTTTTGCTTTTTCCAGTCTTTTTATAATTTGATTTGTGGTCACTACCTCACGGGCTAGGAATTCATAGTTAACAAGAGCTGCCTCATACGCAGCATGTCAGACAAGCTATTTTATTCAGAAGGCAAATGTCAAAAAGCATAAATGCGTCTAATCCCACTCATTTTAATTTATTTGCAACATCTACGTTGTGATTTAGCGAGGTAGCTTATGTGCGATTACGATCTAATTGAATATTATCAACTATTACAAGAAGACTCTGAAAAAATTGATAAAGAATTATCAAAGCTAGATGAGAGATTTAAAGAATCACATCCCGAAGTTTCTGTGGATATCAATAATACAGAAAAACTTAAAGAAACAGCCTAATCTTATACAGTATAACGATGGGCATTAGCGAAATTGTGATATTCAGTTTAATGCTGATATTTATTGTTATAATTAGTTGGTTGTTGTTTAGGAAAAAATAAAAGAGTGCTAGTCGTATGGGGAGGTTTGGGAGAATTGGTAATGTTATGACCGCTTTCGGCCATAAGCGGACATTCAGATTATTAGGGAAAGTATAAGTTTGCATATTTAATGTGAAGCATAGAATTTTTTTCACTGTTGGCATGGATAATTAAGGCAATTGAATTGTTTAAGAATATTAATGAAAAAAATCACAAATGTTGTTGTCGTTATAGCAACCATAGCGACTGCAATCACAATTTCATTCACGCAAGAAAATAACTGCCTTTCAGCAGAAGAGATCAGCAATACATTAGCTGTATCTATTAAAAATTCTAATCTTGAATTTCCTCCTGGTTCAGAACCTTATTCCAAAGAACTCCAACTAAGACTTAACAATATGAGGATAAAGCGTGGTAGTGAGTATCGACCTCGCACCAAGCATTTACTTGATAATGGAAATGCAAAATACACAAACAGATTATATCTTGAATCAAGCCCATATCTACTTCAACACGCTCATAACCCTGTAAATTGGTATTCATGGAGTAATGAAGCCTTTGAGGCTGCCAAGCAGCTCAAGCGACCAATACTTATTAGTATTGGTTACTCTACCTGTCACTGGTGTCACGTTATGGAAGAGGAGTCATTTGAAGACGAAGAAATAGCAAAATTCCTAAATGAAAACTATATAGCTATTAAAGTAGATAGAGAAGAACGTCCAGATTTAGATAGCATCTATATGATGGCTGTGCAGGCATTGACAGGTCGTGGCGGCTGGCCGATGACAGTATGGCTTACGATAGAGCAAAAGCCATTCTACGGTGGCACTTATTTCCCTGCCCGTGACGGAGATCGCGGAATACCAGTTGGATTTCTTACATTGCTGAAAAAACTGAAAGAAATTTATGATACGCAACCTGATCAGGTTATCCAGCAAAGCCAGCAACTGACAAAAATTATTTCTAGTTCGCTTAGTCATTCGGCTGGTGACAACAAATTACCATCCACTAAAGTTCTTCATGATGCATATTTATATTACAAATCAGGCTTCGATTCATTGTATGGTGGATTGTCACAAGCACCAAAGTTTCCGAGTAGTTTGTCTATCCGTTTTCTTTTGCGATACCACAGGCGCACAATGAACGAAGATGCGCTTGAAATGGCAGTTTTTACTTTAAAGAGAATGGCAGCTGGAGGTATATACGATCATGTTGGAGGAGGTTTCCACAGATACAGCACGGATGAAGCTTGGCTTGTACCACATTTTGAAAAAATGCTTTATGACAACGCTCTTCTGGCTATTACTTATCTAGAAGCGTATCAGGTTACACGCGATGAAGATCTTCTTCGTGTTACAAAAGAGATTCTTCGCTACGTTAAACGAGATATGACTTCGCCCAATGGGGCATTTTACTCAGCCACCGATGCCGATAGCCTTGCGTTAAATAATCATCGCGAAGAGGGTTATTTTTTTACGTGGACACCAAAGGAACTGGATGATGCGTTAGGTAAAAAAACATCTGAAATAGTGAAGACATATTTCGCCGTGACAGACAGCGGGAACTTTGAAGAACGGAATATTCTTCATACACCGAGAGACAAAACAGATTATGCAATTAATCTCAAAGTATCTACCGAGACACTACGTACTATTATAACCAATGCCAAAGAAACACTTTACAAGGTACGCGATTCTAGACCGCATCCCATTCGAGACGAGAAAATATTGACGGCGTGGAATGGACTCTTGATTTCAGCCTATGCACGAGCAGGACTGATTCTTGGTGAACAAGAGTACATCGAAAGCGCATTAAATGCCGCTAGATTTATAAAATCGCATTTATATGAAAAAGGTAGGTTGTTTCGAAGCTATAAGGATGGTATGCGTAAGCACAATGCCTATCTTGATGATTACGCGTTTTACATTGCAGCACTTCTAGATCTCTACGAGGCTACACATGATATTAATTGGCTCAATTTTGGAATCGAACTCGAAAATACACTAGCCAATCATTTCGAAGATAAATCTGGCGGAGGCTTCTTTATGACAAGTGATGACCATGAAGATCTTCTTATTAGAGAAAAACCTTTTTATGACGGCGCCGAACCTTCCGGAAATTCTGTAGCAGTGCTAAATTTATTGCGATTATTTGAATATACAACAAATGACTCATATCGAAAGCGGGCTGATAAAGCCTTTAAGGCTGTTTATCAAATCCTTGCAGAAAATCCGGCTGCTCTCTCTGAAATGATTTTGGCAGTTGATTTTTATCTAGACAATGCTAAAGAAATTGTCATTGTGAATCCTAAAGATGAAAAAGATAATGCGGCTCGGTTTTTGAAAGAATTCAGACAAACTTATTTGCCAAATAAAGTATTAATAGTTCTTTCTGAAGGCAAAGAACTTCAAGTTGTAAGTAAAAGCGCACCTATTGTTCATGGTAAAGTAGCCATGCAAGAAAAGACGACTGCTTATGTATGCATAAAAGGAGTTTGCGACCTCCCTACAACTGACCCAAATATTTTTTCTCAACAAATTACTGCTATAGAAGCTATTGGGAAATAGATTGTTATTAACGTAAGCGAATTATTGTAGTTCTATATGTCCGCTTTTGGTTGAAAGTGGACATATAGCGTATCTGATGACTTAGAAAAGAAATTAATAGGAAAATTTAAATTGGATCCCATTGAGTTAAGTATTTTTGCGCGAAAAATTGATGCAGTCTGCGAAGAAATGGGTGCTCAACTACAGCTCGCAGCTTTTTCACCAAATATCAAAGATAGATTGGATTATTCGTGTGCAGTTTTTGATGCGCAAGGTGGGTTGTGCGCGCAAGCTGCACATATTCCTGTGCATTTAGGGAGTATGGCATTTGCCATGCAAGGCATTATTGAAAAAATTAGTTGGGCAGAAGGCGATATCGTTATCCTTAACGATCCATATTTAGGAGGTACGCATCTGCCTGATGTAACCATCATTTGTCCTGTATTTATTTGTAATGAATTGTTGGGGTTTGTTGCAAATCGAGCACACCATGCAGACATTGGTTCGGAAACTCCAGGCTCGATGCCAATTTCAAATACATTAGAGCTAGAGGGCGTGGTTATTCCACCCACACAAATTGGGAACATGGGTGAAGTTGATCAAAATAAATTAATGGAGATATTTAAACAAGGAAGAAATAAACGGGATACCGTGGGTGACATCATAGCGCAATGCAGTGCTAATCGATTGGGAATAAAAAGGCTAACTGAAATTGTTGGATATATAGGTCAGACAACTTTTCTAGCCTCATTGTGCGAATTAAATAAATACGGTGAACGAATTACTCGTTCTGTCATCACCAAAATACCAGAAGGCACTTATTCTTATTCAGATTTTATGGAAGACGATGGACAGGGTAATCAAGATCTTCCAATAAGTGTTTCAATTTTAGTGAAGCATGATTCGATTATTCTAGATTTTTCAAAGACGGCATCGCAAGTCGCAGGCAATATTAATTGTCCAATTTCTGTTACCGCTTCAGCTGTTTTTTATGTATTTCGATGTTTAATGCCTAAAGAAACACCTATATGCGCTGGAAGTTTTTTACCTATCAATTTAAATGTACCTGAAAATTCACTCTTGAATGCGAGCAGACCCGCTGCAGTTGCTGCTGGGAATGTTGAAACCAGCTCGAGAATTGTGGATGTGGTGCTTGGTGCTTTAAGTTTTGCATTGCCTGAGAAAATTCCAGCATGCAGCCAAGGTACAATGAACAATCTTGCGATGGGTAACTCTGCAGAGCCATCTTGGGGATATTACGAAACCATTGCAGGTGGAATGGGTGCTTCAAATGTTGGCCATGGTTTTTCTGCAGTGCAGTCTCACATGACCAACACGCAGAACACACCTGTAGAAGTATTGGAGACAAATTATCCGCTAATTGTAAAACGCTATGCCATTCGAACAAATTCTGGTGGAATTGGTTTGTACCAAGGTGGAGATGGAGTGATTCGCGAGTTTGAATTTTTAGATGATGCAGTATTTACTATTTTATCTGAACGTCGAAAGCGCCATCCATGGGGATTAAATGGTGGAGATAATGGCCAAACTGGTGCAAATTATCTAAATGAAAAGTTATTACCCGCTAAAGTTCAACATATTGTTAGATGTGGAGATTGTTTGCGCATTGAAACTCCTGGTGGTGGTGGTTGGAATAATCATCGCTAATCCATAAATAATATGTGTGGTGTTTGTGGCGAATTAAGACTCGATAGTAGTCGATCTAGTCCTGATACAATTCAACGAATGTTAGGACCACTTCAACGTCGTGGCCCTGATCATGAAGGCATTTATTTTTCTACTGCAGTGGGACTAGGTCATCGACGACTCTCTATAATTGATCTTTCTTCTCACGCCAATCAGCCTATGACAGACGTGCAATGCAAACTCAGCATTGTATTCAATGGCACCATTTACAATTACCCACAATTACGTGATGAATTAATTAAAATTGGCCACACCTTTAACTCTACAGGTGATACAGAAGTTATTCTGAAAGCATACGCGCAATGGGGTAAGTCATGTGTTAAAAAATTAGTGGGTATGTTTGCATTTGCAATTTGGGATGAGGCTAAACAAGAACTATTTTTAGCGCGTGATCGTTTAGGCATAAAACCTTGCTATTTTGTAAAGGAAAAAAACTTTTTTAGATTTGCATCTAATACGCAATCATTACTTTCTGCGGGTAATGTAGATACAAATTTTGATGTTATTGGACTGCATCATCAGCTTACTTTGCATGCAGTTGTTCCTGCACCTACAACCATTTTAAAAGGACTCAGAAAGCTTCCGCCTGCGCATACGGTGTCGATAGATGTAAACGGAAATTTTAAAATGGAAAGATATTGGCGGTTGCATGCTAATAAAATTAATGAAACTAAAACTAAAGAAGAATGGCAGCATGATGTTCAAGCAGCGTTAAGTTTAGCCATTGAACGAAGGTTTCGAATAGCAGATGTACCCGTTGGCGTCTTACTATCCGGCGGATTAGATTCTAGCTTATTAGTAGGGCTGCTAGCACAAAATGGTTTTGACAACATACAGACCTATTCAGTTGGGTTTGAAGATCAACCCGAAGAACAAGGTAATGAATTTGAATACTCTGATTCAGTAGTGGAACGATTTTCGACATCACATCAAAAGTTTTATATTCAAAATGAAGAAGTGCTTAAACGTTTACCAGAAGCGATTGATCAGATGGCAGAGCCAATGGTAGGGCAAGATGCAATTGCATTTTATTTATTAGCTGAGCAAGTGAGTCAGCATATATCTGTTGTGCAATCCGGTCAGGGCGCAGATGAAGTATTTGGCGGCTATTTTTGGTTTCCCAAAATTCAAGCCGAAAAAACATTTAATGTTAAAAACTTTGCGAAACATTACTTTGATCGTACACATAGTGAAATGCGTAAAACATTAAGTAAAGAGTTTATAGATGAAGATTACACATCAGTCTATACGAGAAAATTATTAAGAGATGCAGAAACAGATGAATTTATTAATGCAGTTTTACACATGGATATAACAACATTAATTGTAGATGACCCGGTTAAACGCGTTGATAACATGACAATGGCATATGGTCTTGAGGCTCGCGTACCTTTTTTAGACCATGAACTTGTAGAATTGGCTATGCAAATGCCTGCAAAATACAAGCTCAATGATGGTGGGAAATATATTCTTAAACAAATAGCCAGAGGGTTGTTGCCTGACAAAGTAATCGATAGAAAAAAAGGTTATTTTCCAGTGCCTGCGCTTAAGTTTGTTCGAGGAGAATTCCTTGATTTTATGCGTGAAATTTTAACATCTCAGGCCTGCCGGCAGCGTGACTTATTTCAGAAAGAATATGTCGAAACGTTATTAAATAATCCGGAAAATCATTTGACGCCCTTGAAAGGCAGCAAACTGTGGCATTTGGCATTATTAGAGCTATGGTTGCAGCGCAATGTGGATAGATGTCTTGCCACATAGTGTTCGGGCAGTAAAATACAAATAAGAGTAGTTAATACCTAGGAGTATTGTAAATGGAAGTTTTGGATCGAATCAAAGAACAAGTTGAGTCTAACCCTGTAATAATTTATATGAAGGGGACACCACAAATGCCTCAATGTGGATTTTCTAGCCGCGCAACAGAAGCGTTGAAATCTTGCGAGCATGAATTTGCATATGTAAATGTATTATTGGATCCCGAAATTTTTGAAAATTTACCGCGTTACGCTGATTGGCCAACATTTCCACAGCTTTATATTAGTGGCGAACTAGTGGGCGGTTGTGACATCACATTGGAGTTGCATGAGAAAGGTGAGCTGCAAAAAATGGTCACAGACGCTACTGCTAACTAAAAACTAATATTTTAGCAAAACTCATTTTATATTTCGTTTCCATTTATTCATAACATTACAAAATACTGCCGCAGTTTTTTCAGCATCATATATGGCTGAATGTGCATTATCGTTTTCCCAATCGAAATTTGCAGCTTCTACAATTCTAGACAAAACAGTTTGACCGTACGCAAGCGCACCTAATGTAACAGTGTCTAGACTACTGAATGGGTGAAATGGGTTAGATTTAATTCCTGTGCGCTCAACCGCAGCGTTAATAAAATTCAAATCAAAAAATGAATTATGTCCAACTAGAATAGCACGGGTGCATTTATTATTTTTTACTTGTTCTCGAATTGGTTTGAATATCTTTTGCAATGCTTCTTTTTCAGGCAAGGCAATTCGTAAAGGATGAAAAGGATCTATACCGTTCACTTCCAAAGATGAAGATTCTAAATTTGCGCCTTCAAAGGGTTTGACATGTGTGGAAATGGTCTCTTGGCAAAATAATTGCTCCTCTTTATTAATTCCAATTAAAACAGCAGCAACTTCGAGTAATGCATCTGTATTTGCGTTAAACCCACCTGTTTCAACATCGATGACCACGGGACAAAATCCGCGCAGTCGGTTTGCAAAAGGGATCAATTCTTGTTCTATTTCAGCATTCATGAGCTAATTGCCATGTTAAAGTTTAGTTTCAAGCTATAATCCGCCACCAATTGAATTACCACACTAATTTTTATTAAATTGCATACTATGTCATCGATTCAAAAAGTTGTACTCGCCTATTCGGGTGGTCTAGATACCTCCGTAATCTTGAAGTGGCTTCAAGAAATATATCAGTGTGAGGTGGTTACATTCACTGCTGATATTGGGCAAGGAGAAGAGGTCGAGCCTGCGCGTGCAAAAGCGAAGGCTATGGGGGTCCAGGATATCTTTATAGAAGATCTGACCGAAGAGTTTGTAGCTGAATATGTGTTTCCAATGTTTCGTGCCAACACCATATATGAAGGTGAATACTTATTAGGCACCTCAATTGCCAGGCCATTAATAGCGAAGCGTTTGGTTGAAATTGCTAATGAAGTTGGTGCAGATGCAATATCACACGGTGCAACAGGCAAAGGAAATGACCAAGTACGATTTGAATTGGGCGCATATGCACTAAGCCCAGATATTAAAATAATTGCGCCTTGGCGAGAGTGGGATTTGAATTCACGTGAAAAGTTATTGACTTATGCCGAAAAAAATAACATAGCGATAGAGCAAAAACGCGGTAAGCAATCCCCATATTCAATGGATGCAAATTTATTGCACATTTCATATGAGGGCGGCCCACTTGAAGATCCTTGGGTAGAGCCTGAAGAAGCTATGTGGAATGTGACCCAATCTCCGGAAACAGCACCCGACCAGCCCGAGTATTTAGATGTGGATTTTGAAAAGGGAGATGCCACGGGTATTAATGGAAAGGCATTTAGTCCAGGTAAGTTATTAAAGGAATTGAATCAAAAAGCCAGTGAGCACGGTGTTGGTCGAGACGATATTGTTGAAAATCGATATGTGGGCATGAAATCTCGAGGCTGCTACGAAACGCCCGGTGGCACTGTTTTGTTGAAAGCTCACCGCGCGATGGAATCCATCACACTGGATAGAGAATTGGGGCATCTTAAGGATGAGCTCATGCCTCGCTATGCCAAGCTAATTTATAATGGTTATTGGTGGAGCCCAGAGCGATTGGCGATGCAGGCAATGATTGATAATTCCCAGGAGAAAGTTACAGGAACAGTCCGTGTTAAACTGTATAAAGGGAGTGTAAGTGTCGTTGGGCGAAAATCAGATAAGAATAGTTTGTTTGATGCATCGATTGCTACATTTGAAGATGATGAAGGTGCATATAATCAACAAGACGCAGAGGGGTTTATTAAGCTAAATGCGCTTCGTATGCGAATTGCAGCAAAAAATTCCAGACGTTAATTTAATTTGTTATAAAGGTTGTCCAAACATAATTTATTAAATACTTTCTCATGATTAGAAATATTTATTTGCCCGTTTTAATGTGCTTGATGGCTGCAGGGTGTGCAAGTACTCAGGAATTGACAGACGATCCCAGAGATCCATTGGAAAAGTATAACCGCAGTATACATGCGTTTAATGACAGCTTAGACCGCGCAGTATTGAAACCTGTCGCAAAAGGATATCGTGCAATTTCGCCAAAATTCATAGAAACGGGTGTCAATAATTTCTTTTTTAATCTCCAAGATTTCAGAATTTCGATAAATAATGCGTTGCAATTTAAGTTTGGTAGAGCAGCGTCTGATGTAGGACGAATTGGAATAAATTCCACGATAGGGCTATTAGGCTTTATTGATGTGGCAAGCAAGACGGGGTTGCGAAAGCACGATGAAGATTTTGGACAGACACTGGGTTATTGGGGGGTTGGTACGGGTCCGTATATTGTTTTGCCATTTCTTGGGGCAAGCACCTTGCGTGATGCGCCTACAATTATACCTGATGCAGCTGTGCACCCAATATATAAACCATGGCCGTGGTTAATAGAATTAAAAGATATAGAACTTTTGGCATTTTATGGGGTTGATAGTATTCGAAAGCGTACCAATTTATTAAAACTTGAGGAAAAAGTTGATGAGATATCGCGTGATCGCTATGTCTTTATTCGAGATGCATTTTTAGATAACCGTGAATTTTTAGTTAACGATGGCAATCTAACCTTAGACGAAGATCTATATGATGAGTTGGAAGATGAGTAGTCATTTAAAAACAAGTTAGACTCTTGTGGGTAAATGTATTGTTTGTAATAAATCTGCGGGTCCGTTTTATTCCCTTCACAAAGCCTGTTATAAAGTATATGAAGACACACGTCAGTGTTTAGCTCAATCATTATCAAATTGCATCGAAACAGATGCGCATGATGAAGAATTATTAGATTCCTTACAGCGTTGTAAACCAATTTCAAAATTTTCTGCGTCACTTTTTACCAGCTTAATCAAGCGAGCGTGGCAGGATAAGTCTCTTGAAGTTCTTAAAAGCAAATCGCTCAGTGCTGAGCATGCAAATTATTTACTTTCAGTCGCATCGGAATTGGAGGTTGAAGATGATGATGTAGAGCCGCATTTATTTTATAGATTGTCAAATTTAGAACATTTAATTTGCATTAATGAAAACATAAGCTTATCTACAAACAGTTCTACTCTAAATAGTGAATTAGACCTATTAGATAAGGAATGTTTAATTTGGGTGTTTGAGGACACTTTGAAAGTTGAGCAACAAAGGTATTCAAGTGATAAAGAGTGGACAGTAATGCAATCAATTATGAATAGTCTATTTTCAAAGTCACGCTATAAAGAATTAGCTGTAAAGGTTGAAGCTGCCGGTAAATTAGCCATCACCAATAGACATATTTTGTACATCACCAAGGCAGAGACAATTAAGGTTGGATTTACAGAAGTATATTCCATCACCCCAATGAAAGATGGGGTTCGAATTCAGACGACACAAGGGAACACTACGCCTAATACGTATCTCACTGGTGACGGTCGTTTTACATACGCATTGTTACGTTTCGCACAAGACCATCAATAAAAGAATTCGCCTATCCCCCAAAGAGTCTTTTTAACCAGCAAATTAGTCCCCCACCTTGATTTTGGGTGGTTTTAGTATTTCCTGATTGGCTTTTATGTGTTGCCTCATAGTGACGACGAAGTACAGAATCTGTAGGCACTGCACTGCTCATAATTACAACCTTAGTTTTATAGTTATTCGGTCATTTTCGCTAGAGACACTAGCATTTATAGTAGCTGTAGCACTAGCATTGGTGTACATGGATCACATAGTTCTATTCATTAGAGTAATTCGGTTATATTGATGTGTGCCTGCTATTTAAAGGCTTAGTCAAAAATGCAGCTTAATTACATGAATAGATTTAGCATTATATCGAATGTGTTTTAACTGCTGCAAAATTAGCTGCTATGATATTAGTATCTATATAATACAATTATCTGTTTTCTAGGCGAATTAATGAATGAATAAAAAGGCATTTGAAGTATTAGCGGGTGGACGGTATCTGGAAGATACCGTGCTAACTAGCGATAAAGGCCGCGATGTTGATTTAGAATATAATGTAAAAAAGATGTTGAAGCTGTTAGGGGAAGATTCTGAGCGTGAAGGATTAATTGATACGCCAAAGCGCGTGGCCAAGGCGCTACATTTTTTAACGAGCGGCTACAATCTTTCTGTTGAAGAAGTTGTAAGGGACGCTCTGTATGAAGAAAAATGCGAAGAAATGGTCATTGTCAAAGACGTTGAATTTTATTCGCTATGCGAACATCACCTGCTACCTTTTTTTGGTCGTGCACATGTCGGCTATTTGCCGCAAAACCGTGTGATCGGGTTAAGCAAAATCGCGCGCGTTGTTGATGTATTTGCAAGAAGATTACAAGTGCAAGAAAGATTAACAACGCAAATTGCAAGTGGTTTGCTCGATGTATTAAATGCACACGGGGTAGCTGTTGTGCTTGAGGCTAGTCATTTTTGCATGGTGATGCGAGGTGTCCAAAAGCAAAACAGCAAAACTGTCACAAGTTCAATGCTAGGCGCGTTCCGTGATGATTCACGTTCTCGCTCTGAATTTATGGAATTAATTCGAGATACATAAACGTTAACCCTCTTTAGTCTCTAGCACTTCAGGTAGTACTATCGTTGCGCTTTGCTGAAGCTCATCAACATAATCTTCAATTGCTTTACGTGTAAGGGTACGTTGAATCTCTTGCTTCACGTCTTCAAATGCAGGTTGTTCTACTTTGCGTGCATCCTCTAACAAAATTACATGCCAGCCAAATTTGGTTTGAACAGGTGATGTTGAGTAAGCACCTTTTTCCATGGTCTGAACAGCTTGGGCAAATTCAGGGACCATGGTATCTGCTTTAAACCAACCTAAATCGCCACCATTAGGCGCAGACGGACCTTGCGACTTTTCTTTTACTAGTTCAATAAAATTTTCACCTTTTTTAAGTTCTTCTATCACAGCAACTGCATCATCTTCAGATTGCAGTAATATGTGCCTTGCCTTGTATTCACTGGAATCACTTGCGCTTGTGCCTTTTTCATATTCGGCTTTTAACTCTTCATCAGTGAATGTCAATGTTGAAAATTTTTCAGTCAGTAACATGTTGATAAGGATGTTATTTTCCTGACGCTTAATTTGCTCTTTAACCTCATCGCGATCATTAATGCCTTGCTTAATGGCTTCTTGCCGTAAAATTTCTGTTGCAACCATTTCGTCAATGATAGCTCGGTCGCTAAAATTTCCATCTGGTTGCGATGTACGTTTGGCTTGCGCAAACTGATCAAACTCTTGCTTGCTAATGACAACGTCATTTACGCTGGCATAGGCATCTTCACTTTCTTTATTGCCCGGATTCGAAGATGAATTATCTGCGGCATCGTCTTTACATCCTTGAATAAAAAAAAAACAACAAATAACTAGCACAGCTAGTGCAGACTTTTCTTTTAACATTGGATTGTCCTTGGGTAGTATAGTTTGGGATTAAGGCAAAACGTATTTAAATGGTTTGACGATAACTTTTTCGTAGACGCCTGCCGTAATGTAAGGATCAGTATCTGCCCATTCTTGAGCGGCTTGTAGCGATTCAAATTCTGCGACGATGAGACTGCCTGTAAAGCCTGCATCACCGGGATCTGGACTATCGACTGCAGGATGGGGTCCGGCAATAACTAAACGGCCTTGATTTTTAAGGTCATTTAAGCGCTCGACATGTTTTTCGCGCACAGATATGCGCTTTTCTAAGCTGTTATCAATATCTTGACTGATGATTGCATAGTGCATAGGTAGATCTATTGACTAATGTGTGTATGTTTTGAAAGATATAACGCTTGTAGAATTAAAAAGAAAATTGAGAGGCCAAGAATACCAAATAACTTGAAGTTTACCCACATTGACTCACTAAAATTATACGCCACGATAATATTCAGTATAGCGACGACTAGAAAAAATGCTGCCCAACTGTAGGTTAATCTTTGCCAAATTTTACTTGGTGCTTTCAATGTGCCTCCCATAATACGCTCTGCGAGGGGTTTAGAACCCACGACAGTGCTACCATAGAATATACCAGCAATTATCAAGTTAACTACTGTGGGTTTCCATTTTATAAATACTGGGTCACGCAAAAATAAAGTAATTCCACCTAAGATCAAAAAGATAAGAAAAGTAAATATTTGTAATTTAGATGGTTTGCCATGAGCCAGCCACTGAATTAAAGTTTGTAATCCAGCCGCTATAATTCCAATCAATACTGCGAAATAGATGGCATTGCTTTTATCTCCAGGTGTAAAACTTATGGGTAGCCAAGTATTTATATTATGAACTACGCTAGCGGGGATAAGCGCATAAAATTGGTATGCAATATAAAATAGAATTATAGAGAAATAGTCAAAAAGAATTTTCATTGAGTAGACGTCAAGAAGCTTTTTAATAAAAGATTATAATTAATCATTTCTCGTGCAATACATAAAATATGAGTCAATTTTTTGTCATTCACCCTGAAACTCCGCAAAAGCGATTAATACGTCGAGCAGTCGATATTATTGATAATGGCGGATTAATTGCGTATCCAACAGACTCTTGTTATGCACTGGGTTGTCACATTGGTGACAAATCCGCAATGCAAAAAATTCGTAGAATTCGTCAAGTGGATGATAAGCATCATTTTACATTAGTTTGTCGTGATTTATCTGAATTATCTAACTTTGCCATTGTGGATAATGTAGCTTATCGATTAATGAAACGTTGTACACCTGGGCCATATACATTTTTACTGAAAGCAACTAGCGAAGTGCCAAGGAGACTGCAAACACCAAAAAGAAAAACGATAGGTTTGCGTGTGCCAAATCATCCTGTTGCGTTGAGTTTATGTGGAGAACTTGGGCAGCCTTTAATGAGTAGCACATTAATGTTACCTAATAACGATGTTCCGTTATCTGATCCCTTGGAGATGCGAGAACGGCTAAAGAATGATGTAGATTTGGTAATTGATGGTGGTTATTGTGGCATAAAAGCCACGACTGTTATCGACTTAATTGATTCAACTCCATCTATCTTGCGCCAAGGTAAAGGTGATGCAGATTGGCTACTGCAAGACTTTCCCAATGTTGCATATAATGCACCAGGTAAATGAGCATAATTCAGAAAATAGCTATCGGAGCCATACCTGTTCTATTTGCAATAACATTGCATGAAGTAGCTCATGGCAGAGTAGCAAAATATTTCGGCGATACGACTGCCGCAGCCAGGGGTAGACTAAGTTTAAATCCAATTAAACATATTGATCCAATTGGAACGATACTTGTTCCTATAATTTTAATTTTGTCTATTGGTGTTGGTTTTGGTTGGGCAAAACCGGTACCGGTTAATTTTAATTACTTGCGTAATCCGAAGAGGGATATGATTTGGGTTGCGGCCGCAGGCCCATTTGCAAATTTAGTGATGGCCTTTTTTTGGGCTTTTGTTATGAAAATTGGAATTGTTATTTCAAGTCAATCTGAATGGATTGCAGTTCCAATGATTCTCATGGGGCAGGTAGGTATTATTGTAAATCTTTTACTTTTATTGCTAAATTTGCTACCTATTCCACCGCTCGATGGAGGCAGAATATTGGCGGGGTTAGCACCTGTTCGTTTTTCATATGCGCTGGCAAAAATTGAACCATTTGGAATGTTTATAATTTTTGGCCTATTGTTGATGGGTTATTTATGGCTTATATTAAAACCGCCACTACAATTTATGTCAGCATTAATAGGTAGGTTGTTTGGCATTCCTATTTAACTAATGAACACAAATCCATCTCAAAATAATCGCGTACTCTCAGGTATGCGACCTACCGGATTGTTGCATCTCGGACATTTACACGGTGTGCTGAGTAATTGGATTGAGTTGCAACACACACATGAATGTTTTTTCTTCGTTGCAGATTGGCATGCATTAACGACTGAGTATGATAATACGGGAATCATCTCAAAAAGTACGACAGACATGGTTGTGGATTGGATGGCAGCGGGCGTGAGTCCAAGTGCTGCTAAGTTATTCATACAGTCGCATATACCCGAACATGCCGAATTGCATTTAATTTTGTCTATGATTACACCACTAGGATGGTTAGAGCGAGTGCCTAGCTATAAAGATCAACAGGAAAAATTAAAAGAAAAAGATTTAGCGACATATGGATTTCTTGGATATCCACTATTGCAAAGTGCTGATATTTTAGTTTATAAAGCTGGAAATGTACCAGTTGGCGAAGATCAGGTTGCACATGTTGAACTTACGCGAGAAGTAGCACGCAGATTTAATTATTTGTATGGCAAAGAACCTGATTTTGAAGAAAAGGCAAAACTTGCAATAGGAAAAATAGGTAAGAAAAATGCAAAAATTTATCGTGAGCATCGAAAACGTTACCAAGAACAAGGTGAACTAGAATCATTGGAAATTGCTAGGGCATTATTAGAGACGCAACAAAACATTTCGATCAGCGATAAAGAACGATTATTTGGTTATTTGGAAGGAGTAGGCAAAATAATTTTGCCTGAACCACAGGCATTATTGACAAAGGCATCAAAAATGCCAGGGTTGGATGGTCAAAAGATGTCAAAATCATACAAAAACACTATTTCTATACGTGAAGATTCCAAAACGATTGAAAAGAAAATTCGAACGATGCCGACTGATCCTGCTCGGGTAAAACGTAATGACCCAGGAGACCCAGCAAAATGCCCTGTTTGGCAATTTCATAGTATTTATTCGTCTGAAGAAACACAGTCTTGGGTACAAGAAGGTTGTCGCAGTGCAGGAATTGGGTGCATTGACTGTAAGCAGCCGGTCATCGATGCGATGGAAAAAGAGCTAAAACCAATTAGAGAGCGTGTAATTGAATACAGTGAAGATGAGAATACTGTAAAAAGCATCATTAAAGAGGGGTGTGATGAGGCCCGCGATGTAGCAAGGGATACACTAGATGATGTTAAGCATGCAATTGGGTTATCATATTGGTAAGGACTAGTTTGTGACAGATAGAGAAACACCACCTCAAGAGAATCCACAAGCGGAGCTGCCATTTGCAGTTGTAAATGGGGAACCAATGACGGTTCCACCTCAGGATCTGTATATCCCACCCGATGCGTTAGAAGTATTTCTTGATGCCTTTGAAGGTCCTCTAGATTTGTTGTTGTATTTAATCAAGCACCAAAATTTGGATATCCTGGCTTTACCTATATTCAAAATTACACAGCAATACATGAAATACATTGACCTGATGAAAGAAATTCGACTTGAGCTAGCTGCAGAGTATCTTGTTATGGCAGCAATGTTGGCAGAAATAAAGTCGCGTATGCTTTTACCTAGACCTGTAGAAGAAGATGAAGAAGATGATCCACGGGCTGAGCTAATTCGGCGTTTACAAGAATATGAAAGGTTTAAAAAAGCTGCTGAGGATATAAATGAGTTACCCAGGATGTATAGGGATACATTTGGAGTTTCAATTATTCAATCAGATTATGAGCATGAGCGACCGCAACCGAGTGTTGATTTAAAAGATTTATTAATTGCGTTTCATGAAGTTGTGCAGCGTTTGCAAATGTTTGCAAGTCATCATATTCAACGTGAACCACTATCCGTAAGGGAACGAATGTCACGGGTGCTCGGCATGTTGAATGTTGAAGACTTTGTTGAGTTTAATCGGTTATTTGATTTAGAAGAAGGTCGCGGTGGCGTAATTGTAACTTTTCTTGCGTTACTTGAGCTTATTAAAGGTCATGTAATAGAACTTGTGCAATCTGAGTCATTTGCACCAATTTATGTTAAACCGGCTGTTAAAGGCCCAGTTGAAGAAGACGAATTATGAAAAATATCCAGGTAAAACAAATTATTGAAGCGGCATTAATGGCAGCAGATACTGCTTTAAATATAGATCGGCTAATTCAATTATTTGAGCTTGATAGTGAACAACCAACTCGTGAACAAGTTAAGAATGTAATTTCGTCACTTCAAGAAGAATGTGAAAACAAGGGCGTTGAACTAAAGAGAGTTGCAAGTGGGTATCGTTACCAAACGAGAACGGATGTTCA
Source organism: Gammaproteobacteria bacterium (assembly GCA_965247265.1). Lineage (GTDB taxonomy): Bacteria > Pseudomonadota > Gammaproteobacteria > UBA4575 > UBA4575. The sequence continues at coordinate 2,666,867 of OZ252002.1, read as the reverse complement.
GCCATGGGTTGCGCGACTTTGGCATGAGAAGCCTCCACGTTATACGCGTGCTTTATTAGAAACACTTTCATTAATTGTTTACCGACAGCCTATTACACGTGGTGAAATTGAAGAAGTCCGTGGTGTGAGTGTGAGTAGTAATATAATTAAAACGTTGCTAGAACGTGAATGGGTACGTGTAATTGGACATAAAGAGGTACCTGGTCGTCCCGCCTTATACGGTAGCACTAAACAATTTCTTGATTATTTTAATTTAAAATCACTAAATGAATTACCTACACTTGCAGAACTTGCTGATTTAGATCAAGCACATCCAGAGTTGAATTTACCTGACCCTAATAGCCATGATTCTGAAACCGATGATGAAGGTGCTCAATTACGTGTTGTGACAGATAACGGTGAGTTTGTTGATACTAATGAAACACGTCACTAATATTTAATTACTAATATTATTTCAAACTCCAGGAATTTACTTAAAAAAGTATACCTGGTTTTTCATAAAGTGCTCGATGTACATTCATAAGAATAATTGACATACCACTTGTCCGAGCGAGTTCAAAAATTTCTAGCAAATCAAGGTATCGCCTCGCGGCGCGAGATTGAACGATTGATTAAGGCTGGTGAAGTTCAAATTGATGGTAAAGCATGTATTCTTGGTCAGCGCATATCAGGCGATGAGAATATTGTTATAAGTGGTAATCGCATACGATTGAATTTAGCGGTTAAAGAAAGAGCCCTACTTTATCACAAGCCATGTGGAGAAATAGTTTCTAAATATGATCCTGAAGACAGGCCGACAGTTTTTGAAAATCTACCAAAGTTGTCTTCTGGTCGATGGATTTCAATTGGCAGGTTAGATGTAAATACATCCGGTTTGTTGTTGTTTACAACGGTGGGTAACCTTGCAAATAAACTGATGCATCCCAGTAGCAATGTGGAGCGAGAGTATCAGGTAAGAGTGCACGGAAAGGTAACAAACGAGATGCTATCTAATTTGCAACAAGGTGTAGAATTAGAAGATGGAATCGCTAAGTTTGAGATTTTGGAGGTGCAGGCAGGTAAAGGCACCAACTCCTGGTTTAGGGTGGTATTGAAAGAAGGCAGGAATCGTGAAATTCGTAGGCTTTGGGAGTCCCAAGGATTGCAGGTTAGTCGACTATTACGTACGCGCTATGGTTCGATAATTCTGCCTAAAGATCTCAAACGTGGTAGTTACAGAGAATTATCTTCAAATAAAATAAAGCAACTTTACAGGTTGCTTGAATAGAATAATAAATTCTAAAACTATTAGAATGCTACTTTTGTAGCACATAGAAAATATGAATGAAAGTCGGTTCATTAAAAAAGTTTATCAACTTTTGCTCACGCAGCACGGCCACCAAAGCTGGTGGCCTGCCAATTCAAAATTTGAAGTCATGGTCGGTGCGATCCTTACTCAAAACACCGCTTGGACAAATGTCGAAAAAGCAATCCATAATTTAATATCAGCAGGAATGCTGGATGCCTATTCAATTGCAAAGGCAAAGCATGAGAAAGTAGCGACACTAATTAAGCCATCCGGTTACTTTAATGTGAAAACGAAACGTTTACAGAAATTTTGTGAGTGGTTTGTTATTCGAGGTGGTCATAAGCGCTTGCGATATTGGTCTACGAAAAAATTGCGTGAAGAATTACTTGAGATATATGGCGTGGGTCATGAAACCGCTGATGATATTTTACTGTATGCTTTTTTTAGACCCGTGTTTGTAATTGATGCCTATACACGAAGGATATTTTCACGATTAGGATATATCGAAGGTAATGTGCCCTATGATGTAGTTCGACTCGATTTTGAGTCTAAGTTATCTACTAATGCGAAATTGTATGCTGAGTATCATGCGTTGATTGTTCAGCATGGGAAGCATGTTTGCAAACCTAAGCCAAACTGTGATGCGTGCAGCTTGAATTCAATATGTAAATTTAATTAATTCATCCGATATGGTCTGGGCTCAGCTTATAGTTCATACCAGTAATTCCTTTGCTGTCTGATCCAATAAAAAATAAATATGGCAATACCACATCTTTGGGTGTGTGAAATGATTGAGGATTAATGCCTGGGAAGTTTTCGGTACGTAGCTTTGTAAATACCGGGGCGGGGTCCACACCATTTACTCGTATGGGTTTATCGCCGTCGAGTTCGTCTGCAAGTATTTTCATTAATGCAAGTTGTACCTGTTTAGCTACACCATATGCCCCCCAATAGGCTTTACTGCAATCGTGAGTCGAAAACACTATCGTTGGGTCAGTCGCCAATTCGAGAGAGGGAATACAGCTCCTAATTATCATAAATGGTGCATGTTGGTTAACTGTGATTGTCTTCAGCCAAGTGTCAAGTTGGTAGTTTCGTAAACCTTGCAGGGATTCTATATAGCCTGCATTTAAGACAAGTGAATTAATTGCAGAGTCTAGTGAAGCAATGAATTCAGCGAATTTTATGTAGTCCGTTTCTCCAGCAAGAGAAAGCTCTATTACGTAATGATAATGCTCTTGCGATGAATGCTGAGATAACTCTTGTGTAAGTAAATTAAGCTTGTCTTCGTTTTTAGCTATTAATAATAATTGCGCGCCAAATTTAACGCATGCCAGTGATAATGCCTTACCGATTCCGTCTGTCGCACCTGTAACTACTATAAGCTTATTTTTTAGTAGATCTTTGTGAGGTAGGTAATTATTTATGTTTTTAGAGATTGTGTTTGTTGGATGCATCAAGTAAGCATCATAAAATATTTAATTTTAGATAGTGAATGAGGTTAAATTAGAATAAATACACGTAATTAGCAATGTATTTGGGACAGAAGTTAATTTATTCAATGGCGAATACGCCTCTTCGGAATAAATATCCGAGCACTTGATCTGTACATTCTTCCAGTGAGTTAGAACCCGTGTCAACAATCAAATCTGCATTTTCAGGTTCTTCGTAGGGAGATGAAATGCCTGTAAAGTCGTCAATCAAACCAGCTCTGGCTTTTTTGTACAGCCCCTTAACATCTCTTTGTTCGCAAATATCTAATGAGCATTTGCAATATATTTCAATAAAGTCATTTTCACCAATTAGTTTTCGGGCATCTTGACGATCTTCGCTCATTGGCGAGATAAAAGCCGTAAACGCAATAATGCCCGCATCTGCTGTGAGTTTGCACATCTCGGAAATTCTACGCAGATTTTCTTTTCGATCATCCAGCGAAAAACCAAGATCTCCGCATAAACCATGTCTAACGTTGTCACCATCAAACACATAGGTTAGGCAATCTCTATTATGTAACTCTTCTTCTACTGAATGAGCCAGCGTGGATTTGCCTGCACCAGATAATCCGGTGAACCATAGTACAGTACCATTATGGCCAAGTAGGTATTCTCTTCTAGATCGAGTTACTGTGGCTGAATGGTAAACAACATTTGAGCTAATTTTTTTTGCGATACTTGTCATTTCTTGTTTTTTGCTGTTTTTCAAGGGAAATGTAAGTGTAAATTATGAGCCAGGAATATTAGTAATTCTGTTAACTTGGTTTTATTTTCTAATCTAGTCTACCTTTGCGTCAATACTATTTTTCGATTTAACGGTATGATTAATATTGAATTTGGGGCTATTTTCTATGACTTTCAAATCAGGTATTTGTTTTTTCTGTTCTATGCCGAATTCAGTAAACTTTCTAGCACCGCTTAAAACTTGCTTATCGAGCGAGCCCGTAGCCTTATTAAACTGGTCAACACTGGCATCTAAATGTTTACCAAGCCTTTGTAAATGTTCTGCGAAGGTAGCAAGTCGATGATATAAGTCTTCGCCGAGTTCACGAATTTTTTCAGCATTTTTTGCAACAGATTGTTGACGCCAGCCGAATGCCACTGCTCTGAGTAGTGCAATTATACTTGTAGGGGTGGCTAGGATTACTTTATTTTTTAAAGCATCTTCTAACAATTGTGGATCTTGTTCTAATGCAGAAGATAAAAATTTCTCGCCTGGAATAAATAATACAACGAAATCTGGCGAATTTTTAAATTGATTCCAATATGCCTTACTTGCTAGTTCACGCATACGTTCACGAACATTTCGTGCATGTTTGATTAGGGCGTTAATTTTTTCATTTTCATCTGTAGTTTGTGTGGCAGTGAGATACGCATCTAATGGAGTTTTGGCGTCCACGATGAGCTCGCGTTGATCTGGCATACGCACGATCATATCTGGCCGCATTCGAGATTCACTGTTTTCACTTTCCTTTTGCTCATAAAAGGCACAGTGATTAACCATTCCTGCGAGCTCTGCTATTCTTTTTAGGGTTAATTCACCCCACTGCCCACGAACTTCCGGGCGACGTAAAGCCTGCACTAAATTTTGTGTTTCCTGACGCAATCCTGCTTGCGTTTCGTTAATTAATTTTAAATGTTGCGATAACGAGCCAAAAGATTCTTTTCTTTCTTTTTCTATTGAATGGATTTGAGATTCTGTTTGTTTTAGTGCTTCGTGAACTGGTTTTAACAGCGTTTCGATAGCTTTCTCTTTTTGCTCAAAATTTGCTTCAGCATTATTTTGAAACTGCGTAAGCTTTTCTTTTGCTAACAGTAAAAAGGTTTCATTGTTCGATTTTAGCGCTTGTTGGGATAAAATAGAGAATGATTGCTCCAGCTGTTGTCTAGAATCTTTGATTGCTTCAATTTTTTCTAAATACCGCTCTTTTTCAATTGTAAGCTGTGTAGACAGTTGTTGTGATTCCAGTTTAATTTTTTCAAAATCTTTGCGTAAGTGATTACGCATGATCAATGCACTTAGAGCTGCACTCAGTAGACAAAGACTGGCGCAGAGCAATATGAATTGCCAAGCGCTTTGTAGTTCAATGCTGATCATAATTGCATTTTTGATCAGTTATGTATAAAAAGCCAATCCTTTAGTTCTAAAGCACTATTAAAAACAACATCTGCGCCCCATGAATTTGGATCATCGTTGTCTGGTATATAACCATAAGCAGCTACTGCAGTTTTCATGTTTGCGGCTTTACCGGCTAGGACATCTCGATGGTCGTCGCCCATGTAGATGCAGTCTGACTCAGTAACACCGATCATATTTGCGGCGTGGTGTAATTGATCAGGGCAGGGTTTTCTTCTAGATAGTGCATCGCCACTGACCATGCAAATTGCACGGTAGGCTATTTCAAGCTCCTGAACTAGTGGTTCGGCGAATCGGCCGGGTTTATTCGTCACAATTCCCCAAGGAATGGCTGCTTGATCTAAAAAGTCTAAGAGCTCAGATACGCCTGGAAACAGTTTGGTTTTATTGCACAGTATATTTGAATAGATTTGCATAAATTCATCGCGTAGTTGCAAGCCTTGTTTCTCATCGAAGGCTTTTTTGAAGCCTAATTCAATCATTGCAATGCTCCCACGAGACGTATGATTTCGAACATATTCATACCCGAGAGTATTTTTACCATGATTATTTAATAGCTCATTTAATGCATCGGTTAGATCAGGAGAGGTGTCGGCCAGTGTACCGTCCAAATCAAACAGTACGGCTCGAACTTTAGATGAGCTATTCATAAATATTTTTTAAACGAAGTCAGTTTGTGGCGTGAAGGAGGTAATTAACACTTGTATCTGGAGATAATTTATAAGATTTATCCAATGGGTTGTACGTCATTCCTATAATTTCATTTGTGTTCATATCAGACGCACGAACCCAATTATCAAGTTCTGATGGCCGAATAAATTTTTCGTATTCATGCGTGCCTTTTGGCAGAAGGTTTAATATGTATTCTGCGCCAATTATTGCAAACAAAAAAGATTTCGGATTACGATTGATCGTCGAGAGAAATATATGCCCATTTGGCGTTGCTAATTTTGCGCATGCGTTAACAATTGCTGCAGGATCTGGAACATGTTCAAGTAATTCCATGCAAGTGACTATGTCAAAAGATTCTGGCGCTTTTACAGCTAAAGCTTCAGCAGAAATTGCCTCATAATCTATTTTTAAGTTTTGCTTTTTTGCATGAATTTTAGCGACGGCCAAAGAGGCTTCACCAAGATCAATTCCTTTAACTTGGGCACCTTCCTTCACCATAGACTCGGCCAGAATTCCACCGCCACATCCTATGTCGAGCGCTTTTTTATTCTTTAGGGAGGCTATTTTATTAATAAAATTAAGACGTAAAGGATTAATATCATGAAGTGGTTTAAATTCACTTTCCTCATCCCACCAGCGATAAGCAAGAGCTTCAAATTTTGCTAATTCATTTTTGTCAACGTTGGTATTCAAAGTTCTTACTTAGTTTGTTTATATTGAAATTGGTTTAAAATCATTCAAATAGTTACTTTATTCTTTTGCCAGTTATCGAATTTTTTCATTCCATTCTTTTGTTTTAACTAAAATTTCGTCTTCATTCAACGTTTTTAATTTTCTGTTATGCAAAAGTTGCTTACCAGCTACCCAAACATCTGAAACTTGTTTGCGTTGTGTTGCATAAATTAGGTGTCCAATGGGGTCATACATTGGCTGAGCCTCAATGGATTGGATGTCAACAATTGCAAAATCAGCTGATTTACCGTTTTCAATTGATCCTGTTTCATTATCAATTCCTAATGTTGTTGCAGCATTTATTGTTGCACTGCATAGAGCTTGATATGCAGGAAAAGCAGCTGCATTTTGTGCGACACCTTTTGCTAATAATGCAGCGGTATTCATTTCGCCAAAAATATCAAGGTCATCATTACTTGCGCAGCTATCTGTCCCGAGTGATACATTAACTTTTTTATCAACAAGTTTTTGAACAGGACAAAACCCGCTGGCAAGCTTTAAGTTTGATTGCGGGCAGTGAACAATATTAGCTTTTGTTTCGGCTAATAAATTTATTTCATGTTCTAAAAGTTGGGTCATATGTACAGCAATTAAGTTGCTACTCACAAGGCCTAATTCATGTAGTCGCTGTAGAGGTCTCACATGGTATTGTTCAACGCTTTTTGTAATTTCATCTTTTGTTTCGTGTAAATGAATGTGTATCGCTAATTCAAGTTCATTGGCTAGAATAGCTATGCGCTCGAATGGCGGATTGGAAACTGAATATGGAGCATGGGGTGCAAACGTACACTTAACTAAGGGGTGGGCTTTATATTGATCAAATACATCGAGACCCTTTGCAAAATATTCGTCGGGGTCATTGGCGTACTGTGTTGGAAAATCAAGAATTATCATGCCGATGTGGGCCCGGATCCCTGCATCAGCTGCAACTTTAGCAGTGCTTTTTGCGAAGAAATACATGTCATTAAAACATGTGATTCCACCACGTAGCATTTCTGCAATTGCTAATTTTGAACCGACCTCCACAAATTGCTCATCAACCCATTTTTTTTCGGCTGGCCAAATATGATTTTGTAACCAATCAATTAAATTTAAATCGTTTGCAAAGCCGCGAAATAATGCCATTGCCGCATGGGTGTGAGTATTTATAAGTCCAGGAATTATGATGTGATGGTCATAGTTATAAGTGCTATCGCAGGTGTAAGCTTTTTCTGCATCAGCGCTGGGTAGTACATTTACTATGCGCCCATCCTGAACTGCGATGCTGACATTATTTAATACTAATTCTTTGCCATTTATAGGTATGACGTGTTTTCCATGAATAAGAGTTTGAACGTGTGTCATCGTATATTCGGTTGGCAAATATGCATTCAGTTTTATTTAATGTAGATTAATTTGTGCTATGTCTGCTGTTTAAGAGGCAGCTTAAAAAAAACAATAAATATGCAATACTGAGTTTATAAATACAGGCTTTGAAATTATCACGGAAATGCCATGAGTTCACTAGCAGATAAAGCCATAACATGGCGAGACAATCAACTGGTTTTACTTGATCAACGACGGTTGCCAAATAAAATTGAATTTATTGTATGTAATGATGTTGAAGAAGTTGCTGCTGCCATTAAAGATATGGTTGTTCGTGGCGCCCCTGCTATCGGAATTACAGCTGCATATGGCGTTGTACTGGCGGCGCGTTTGAACTTTAGTAAATCACCAGAAAGGTGGAAAGAAACTATTCAGCATAATTTGGAAATTTTGAATAGAGCACGTCCTACTGCTGTAAATTTAAATTGGGCAATTTCCTGTATGCGAAAAGTCATAAATTCGATTCAAGATGGCGACCCTGTAGAAAAATTATTGGGAATAGCTAAAAAAATACACCGTGAAGATATTGAATCAAATATATTGCTTGGCAGTTATGGGGCAGCGTTAATTCAGCAAAATTCTACAGTATTGACCCATTGTAATGCAGGTGCATTAGCCACTGGCGGCTATGGTACTGCGTTGGGAGTTATCCGCAGCGCCTTCACGCAAAATAAAATTAAGAATATTTACGCGGATGAAACGAGGCCGTGGTTTCAAGGCTCTAGATTAACAGCTTGGGAATTATTGCAAGATAATATTCCTGTGACATTAATTTGTGATAGTGCGGCTGCAAGTTTAATGCGGCATCGTAAACTTTCTTGGGTTATCGTTGGCGCAGATCGAATAGCAAAGAATGGCGATGTTGCTAATAAAATTGGAACTTACGCATTGGCCGTAATGGCAAAACAGCATGACGTACAATTTATGGTCGCAGCACCCACAAGTACCATTGATTTAGCTGTTAGAAATGGGGACGAAATTGAGATCGAAGAACGAGCACCCAGCGAAATAGTTGAAATTCAGAGTAAATTGATAGGACCCGAAAATGCCCAGGTCTGGAATCCTGTTTTTGATGTCACTCCTGCAGAATTAATTACCGTAATTGTGACCGAAAAAGGTGTTGTTGAGCATCCAAATCAAAGCAAAATTGAAGATTTGATGCAATTATAAGAATTATCTTGTTTCTGAGGTAGTTAAAGCTAATATCGCACCATTTTTTTAATAGAATTAATTTTAAAAGCATTCAATTAAGTTATAAATGCTTTTATTGCCAACCCACTGTCGGGCACTTGTGTTATACTTTTGTGTCTTAGAACGAAAATCTTACCTTTCTTAGTTTCAAATTTATGGCTGAAATTGCCAAAGAAATTCTATCTGTAAATCTCGAAGATGAGATGCGTCAGTCGTATCTCGATTACGCGATGAGCGTAATTGTAGGGCGTGCGCTGCCTGATGTGCGAGATGGTCTGAAACCTGTGCATCGCCGAGCCTTATATGCCATGAGTGAGTTGGGTAATGACTGGAATAAGCCCTATAAAAAATCTGCAAGAGTAGTGGGTGATGTGATAGGTAAATATCATCCCCATGGTGAATCTGCTGTGTACGACACGATTGTTCGAATGGCGCAACCATTTTCCATGCGCTATATGCTGGTTGATGGGCAAGGTAACTTTGGGTCAATAGATGGAGATGCACCCGCAGCCATGCGCTATACAGAAGTTCGCATGGCAAAAATTGCGCATGAAATTTTAGCTGACCTTGATAAAGAGACTGTTGATTTTGTTCCTAATTATGACAATTCAGAATCTGAGCCTTGTGTATTCCCAACGCGAGTTCCAAACTTATTAGTAAATGGGTCATCCGGAATTGCAGTTGGCATGGCTACCAATATTCCGCCGCACAATTTGTCAGAAGTAATCACCGCAAGTATTGCGTTAATAGAAAAACCCGAAACTGATTTTCAAGATTTAATGCAGCATTTACCTGGACCTGATTTTCCAACTGCAGCAATCATAAATGGTCGAAAAGGCATAGTTGAAGCGTATCGAACAGGACGTGGTCGAGCACATATGCGTGCGAGAACGCATATTGAGCAGGATGAAAAAAGCGGGCGTGAAAAAATAATTGTATCGGAACTGCCTTACCAAGTTAATAAAGCTAATTTGATAATTAAAATTGCTGATCTTGTTAAGGAAAAACGCCTAGAGGGTATTGCGCCTGATGGTCTGCGTGATGAGTCTGATAAGGATGGTATGCGTATTGTTATTGAATTGCGCCGAGGAGAAGTTAGCGAGGTAGTTTTAAATAATTTATTTAAACATACTTCTATGCAAAGTGTGTTTGGAATCAATATGGTGGCATTGGTTGATGGCCAGCCGCGATTGCTGAATTTAAAACAGATATTACAAGAATTTATTAGACATCGACGTGATGTTGTTACGCGTAGAATAATATTTGAATTACGAAAGGCTCGTGAACGCACTCATATTCTTGAAGGCCAAGCTGTAGCATTAACAAATATCGATGAGATTATTGCGTTAATCAAAAAATCTCAAAGCCCCGCAACTGCAAAAGAAAAATTAATTGCAAGATCCTGGAAACCAGGTGTCGTGATAAAAATGTTAAAACGTGCAGGGGCAGATGTTTCACGTCCAGAAGATATTGCGCCTGAATGTGGTATGCATAACAACGAGTACCACCTTTCACCTACACAAGCGCAAGCCATATTGGATTTACGCTTGCATCGCCTTACCGGATTAGAACAAGATAAAATTGTAAATGATTACGGCGAATTGCTTGATAAAATTATTGATTTGCTGAATATATTGCAAGAACCTGAGCGACTTCTAAAAGTAATACGAGAGGAGTTAGAGGAAATTCGTGAGCAGTATGGGGATAATCGCAGTACCGAAATAACAGATGCTCAGGTTGATCTTACCATGGAGGATTTGATCCCTGAAGAAGATGTAGTTGTTACATTGTCACATGCAGGTTATGCAAAATCGCAGCCTCTGGATACTTATCGTGCGCAACGCCGCGGAGGAAGAGGAAAAGCTGCAACCTCAGTTAAAGCAGAAGATTTTGTAGATCAATTATTTGTGGCAAATACGCATGACACAATTCTTTGTTTTTCCAGTCGAGGGAAAGTTTATTGGTTAAAAGTGTATGAATTGCCGCAAGCGGGCCGAACTGCGCGCGGGAAACCCATTATTAATTTATTGCCCCTGCAAGAGGGTGAACGTATAAATGCAGTCCTTCCGGTAACTGAGTACCGTGAAGATGCGTATGTCGTGATGGTTGCGAGCAGTGGCACACTAAAGAAGACACGACTTACAGAATTTTCGAGACCTCGGTCTAGCGGGATTTTGGCTGTAGATTTGCGGGACAATGATTTTCTTATCGATGTTGCCGTAACGGATGGCGATACGGATATTTTATTAGTTAGCAATGCAGGCAAGGCTATCCGATTTAATGAGGACGATGTACGCGCAATGGGGCGAAATTCAACTGGAGTGCGAGGCATTAAACTAGCTGCAGATCAAAGAGTAATTGGTCTCATTACAATTCAGCCCAATATGAATGCAACGGATGTCTTAGTTGCAACTGAAAATGGCTATGGCAAACGTACTAAAATTGAAGACTACCCTGTTCAAAATCGTGGTGGTCAAGGTGTTATTGCTATTCAAACTGCAGGTCGAAATGGTAGTGTAGTAGGCGCTGTCAGTGTTACTGCAGAAGATGAAATAATGTTAATCACTGATAGTGGCACATTGGTTAGAACACCCGTGGAAGATGTGTCGCAAATGGGGCGAAACACTCAGGGCGTAAGGCTTATTCGATTATCTTCTGATGTGAGGTTGGTAGAAGTCGAACGAATTGAAAATTTCACACAAGCCGAAAATTCCTAGTATTAATTATTAATTTTCTCATCAAGCATATTTAGTCTGGATATATCTTCTCGGATGGAACTTATAACTATCAGATAATACTCATGCGTGAGGTATTCTATTTTAGTGCTGGGCCTGCTGCATTACCGAATTCGGTACTAAAGAAAATTCAATCAGAATTTCTAAATCACGATAAATCTGGTTTATCTGTTTTAGAAATTTCCCATCGTAGTGAAGAGTTTCTCAGCATTAAAAAAGGTGCTGAGGTCTTATTACGAGAGTTATTAAAAATTCCTGGTAATTATGAAATTCTATTTATGCATGGTGGCGCAACGAGTCAATATTCGATACTGCCGCTAAATTTTCTTGGTGGTAATAAAAGTGCAGATTATATTTGTACAGGGCATTGGTCTGTGAAAGCGTACAAAGAAGCAGAGCGTTTGGCAAATGTTAGAAAAGTTTATGCGTTAGAAAATTGTGACAAATTAGAGATTCCCCCGCTCAATAGTTTGGATCTGGATCCAAATTCTTTTTATATACATTATTGTGATAATGAAACAGTAAATGGCGTTAAATTTTCATTTATACCAGAGTTACAAGGACCTAACCTTGTTTGCGATATGACGTCGTCAATACTTTCTAATCCGATTGATGTTAATAAATTTGGGATCATATATGCCAGTGCACAAAAAAATTTAGGAATAGCCGGTCTTTGTGTAGTGGTAATTAAAAAAAATATTATTGAAAATTGTAATATAAATGTGCCGCGTCTCTATGATTACAGGCAATGTTGCATTGAAAATTCTTTAGTCAACACACCTCCTATTTTTCAAATTTATGTGTTAAAGCTATTACTTGACTGGGTGAAGAGTGAGGGAGGTGTTGAAGAAATGCATAAAAGATGTAAGGTAAAATCAGAAATGGTTTATGATGTTTTGGATAATAGTCAGTTGTATGTAAATAATGTATGCCAAGTTAACCGATCAGCAATTAATGTACCTTTTGAATTGAAAAATCCAAGTCTGCAATCGAGTTTCTTACAAAAGGCAAGTTCAAGTAAATTGTTAGGATTAAAAGGCCATAAAAGTGTAGGAGGGTTGCGTGTTAGTTTTTATAACGCAATGCCGAAAATAGGCGTGAATAAATTAGTGGAATTTATGCAAGAGTTTGAAATTAATAATTCTAGCTCGATCAAAGATTAATGCTAAGTCGTAAACGATGATCTTCTTTCGTGATAGCTGCGTCGATCTGTGCTAATCGTTGTTCCATCTTTGCAGCTGAAAGGGAAAGTGTAATTGTGTTGCGTTCGACGATCTAATTTACGCCGATCTAATAGTGAAAATTGTCCGATAGATTTAAAGCCAAATAGATTTGCTCCACTTGTTGTTGCTTCAAGTGTACATGCAGACACTATCGTAATGCCGATAACGAGGACAATTAATCCCATTGCGAGAAGTATATTTACTAGTTGCACATTGGTGCTCCTGCTTAATCGAGTAAATACTACTTTTATCAAAAAGTAGCCTTACTATTTAGCAAACTTAATTGATTCAAGGCGCAAAATAATACATAACTCACTGATTCTAGACAATAGATTTGGATGGTTAAATAATTGTAGATCACAATAATTAACCAATAAGACTATATTTTAAAGTAATTTCTATACCACTCAATAAAATTATTTATACCTACTTTCACGCTAGTTTTTGGCTTATAGCTTATATCTTCAACTAGTTTTTCAACATTTGCATAGGTATCTGGCACATCTCCAGCTTGAAGTGGTAATAGAATTTGTTGTGCTTTCTTGCCTAGACAATCCTCCAGTACCTGAATGTAATGTTTGAGTTCGATAGGATTGTTATTGCCGATATTATAAAGTCGATAGGGTGCGAAGCTCGTTGCACTGTCAGGACGATCGCCTGACCATTCAGGGTCGGGTGCCGCAATGCTATCCATAGTTCGAATTACACCTTCGACAATATCATCGATGTAAGTAAAGTCTCTGCGGTGGTTTCCGTAATTAAACACGTTGATAGGTATTCCGGCCAAAATGTTTTTGGTAAATAGAAACAATGCCATATCGGGTCTGCCCCATGGGCCATAAACAGTAAAAAACCGTAAACCTGTTGTGGGTAAATTGTATAAATTACTATAAGTATGGGCCATCAATTCATTGGCTTTTTTAGTTGCTGCATACAAGCTTAAGGGATGGTCCACATTGTCGTGGACAGAAAAAGGCATTTTTGTATTGGCACCGTAAACTGAACTGCTGGATGCATACACTAAATGTTTAATTTTATTATTCCGACACGCTTCTAATATATTCATAAACCCGAAAAGATTCGAATCTACGTATGCATAAGGATTTTCAATAGAGTAGCGAACGCCTGCTTGTGCCGCGAGGTTAATTACACGTTCAGGATCGTATTTTGTGAATGTTTCTAATATTTTGTCTTTATCCTCTAAGCTGATCCTGGCTTCTGTAAATGAGTTGTAAGCTTTCGTTCTATCAAGTCGACTATACTTAAGATTTACATCGTAATAGTCATTTACATTATCAATCCCCAACACCTCATTTCCTCGTTCGAGGAGAGATAAAGAAACTGCCGAGCCTATGAAACCAGCGGATCCTGTAACAATAATTTTCATTTAAATCCTGATTGTAAGTCTACAGTCGTCCATCTACTTCATTTTTAGGAAAAATATTTTTTACATCAAACAATATATGATTGTTTTTGCCTAACGCATGTATTGTGTCCGCATCAATAGTATTAAATTGTTGATGATTAACCGCGAGTATGATGGCGTCATACTTGTCTGTAGGTAATTGGTCTAAAAATGACACATTATATTTTTCTTTCGCATCATCTATATTTATCCAAGGATCATAAACGTCTACATGAGCGTGATAATTTTTAAATTCATTCAAAATATCAATAACTCGTGTATTTCGAATATCAGGACAGTTTTCTTTGAAGGTAAAGCCTAAGATAAGAATTTTTGAGTCTACTATGTGGATCTTTTTTTGAGTCATTAGCCTCATTACGCTCTTGGCTACATATGGCCCATACCATCGTTAATGCGTCTTCCTGACAAGATAACTTCAGGATGGTATCCAAGTTCCTGAGCTTTGTATGTAATATAATAAGGGTCGACTCCAATGCAGTGTCCACCCACAAGACCTGGGCGAAAAGGCAAAAAATTCCATTTAGTACCAGCTGCTTCCAATACTTCTGATGTATCGATTTCCATGCGATTGAAAATTAGTGATAGCTCATTGATTAATGCGATGTTGATATCGCGTTGTGTATTTTCGATAACTTTGGCAGCTTCTGCAATTTTTATAGTACTTGTTTTATGCGTGCCCGCTATTACAATTTTCCGGTATAACTTATCAATAAAATCTGCAGCATCGGGTGTTGAGCCCGATGTAACTTTTTTGATATTTGTCAAACGATGGTTTTTGTCACCTGGATTAATACGTTCCGGACTGTATCCCACATAAAATTCACTATTTAGCGTTAGTTTAGATTCTGACTCTAATATAGGCGCACATACCTCTTCTGTAACACCTGGGTACACGGTGGATTCATAAATAACAACATCGCCCGATTTCAAAACTCGACCGACAATTTTAGAAGCTCTTTTTAATTGTGATAGATCGGGAGATTTATGCTCATCTACAGGTGTAGGAACCGTAATAATGAATACATTACACGCTTTTAAACTATTAGCGTTATTGGAAAAGTTTAAATTTGTTGAAGCTGCAAGTTCTTGATTTGACAATTCATTAGTTTGGTCAATTCCATCATTTAGTTCTTTAAGTCTATTTTCGTTGATATCGTACCCCAAGGTTGGAATTATTTTTCCAAACTCAACTGCTAAGGGAAGGCCTACATAGCCCAAACCTAAAATACCAATATGTATATTTTTAGAATCCACGTTTTGGGTAATTCAATATTATTGAAGAATAATCAATTAGGAGTACGCCAATTGGAATGTAATATATACAATTTGAAATGATGAATAAATTAGGACTAAAACGGGTTTAATTTAGATAAAGTGTAAAATATTAACAGATGATATTATGTTTTTCGGTTGTTATAGATCCAATCTAATTTTAGGTGGTTTTTTAGCACGGCATCTATGATAGTAATTTTTAATTCATGAGAGTTTTAGTCTAATCGTTAGAGCAAAATCTCTTGTGCTGTTGGGTGTCCCAAGAAATTAATTGGGCTCGCAGACAACCCATATGCACCAGAATTCATTATTACAACGTAATCCCCAATTTCGCTTTTACTAATTTCAACATCATCCGCAAGTATGTCGAGTGGCGTACACAGTTTTCCTGTAATGCTTACTTTTTCATTTTTTTCTGATGAAATTTTGTTGGCAATGAATATAGGAAAATTCTTTCGGACATTTTGTCCTAGATTGCCGCTTGCGGCAAGATGTTGATGCATTCCGCCATCAGTAATTAAATATGTTTTACCTCTAGAAATTTTCTTATCAATAATCTTACAAATATATACCCCTGATTCACCTACTATATAGCGCCCAAGTTCAAGTATGGGAATGAGATTTTTTGAAAATGTTTTAGTGCCAAGTTCTAATAACAAAGAATTCAAATTATTTGCGACGGAATGAATATCTAAAGGACAATGTTTGCTAAAGTAGGGAATACCAAATCCACCCCCCACATTGATTATTTCAACGGGACTTTTGCATTTTCCTGACAGTTCATTGAGCAGTTGAAATGTTTTGCACTGTGCAACATTAATTGCGTCTGCATCTAGAATTTGTGATCCTGTATAGATATGGAAGCCTTTAAGATTCAGTTTGGCATTTTCAATCCATTCAATAAATTCGGGAATCAATTCTGCATCTATACCAAATGGACTAGAACCGCTTGCCATTTTCACCCCGGCGCGATGTTGTTTAAAATTTGGATTCACACGGATGATTATATTTGGCGATACATTTAAATTTGATCCAATGCGTATGGCTTTTTCAACTTCAATTTTCGATTCAACACTGATAACGACTTTTGATTGAATAGCTAATTTTAATTCATCGATATTCTTTGCAGGCCCTGTATAACAAATGTTACTTCCTGAAATACCTGTATCTAGAGCAAGATTTAATTCATTGATAGACGAGACATCAAAGCCATCGATATGTTTGAACAGGTATGAAATTACATCTTTAAAAGGATTAGATTTTATCGAGTAGTAAATTTTAAAATTTGGAGAAAACTGATTACGGAGGGTGCCAATTTTATTCTTAATTATATCTTTAGAATAAATATACAAAGGTGTTGTATAACCCATATTAAAAATGTCACTGATCTCAAGATCACCAATAGAGAGCGAATTATTTTTAATTTTAAATAGAATTAGTGGATCAAAGTTTTTCAATGTTATTTACCAGCATTTGTCACTTATGCGCACATTTCAAATTAATTAAAAAATTTGTTTCTATATCAATCATTGGCAAGCGGCTTCATCTTATTCTAATCATACATTCAAATCATAGTGACTAAATTGGGTATCAACGTTTATACGTTTACATATAGTTTGCTAATGACAAGTTTGCAATTGAGATATAAAGCGAATAATTTGCCTAGACAGCAATAAAACATTCTAGTCTTGATTCTTCAAATATGGGTTCGAATTTATACCTAGACTTAATGACTGGGGGAAAGAAGATAACTCAATAGATTAATTTTAGTGCTCGATCTCACAGCAGGCATAAGTGCAATTAAATTTATAAAATGATGTGATTTCTTTTCATATCAAAGTACTATTCTACATTTTATAATTAACTGAATTAGAAGCGTGGACAAAAAGCAATTAGAAGCCTTGCGTGAAGAAATTGATGCAATTGATCATCAGCTCATGCAGCTTATTAGCAACCGAGCACAGCTTGCTCAGAAAGTGGCATTGGTCAAGTCAAAAGGGCAAGTGAAAGCAGATTTTTACAGGCCGGATCGCGAGGCGCATATCATCAAGCGCGTTCTTAAGCATAATAACGGGCCGCTTAATAATGAAGAAATGGCGCGCTTGATCCGTGAAATCATGTCAGCCTGTCTGGCCTTGGAGCAGCGCTTGCAAGTTGCCTTTCTTGGGCCGGCAGGTACATTTACTGAAGAAGCAGCGCATAAGCACTTTGGCCACTCTATTCAAACACTATCTGTCAATACAATTGATGATGTTTTTCGTGAAGTAGAATCTGATAGCGCAGATTATGGAGTGGTGCCTATTGAAAATTCGACACAAGGTATTGTGAATAGCACATTAGATATGTTTCTCGAATCAAACTTGAATATTGTTGGTGAAGTAGAGTTGCGGGTACATCAACACTTGTTAAGTAATGTAGACCAACTCAGTGACATAACGGTGTTGTACTCTCACCAACAATCTTTAGCGCAATGTAAAAAATGGCTGGAAGCTAATCTTCCTAGTGTTAAAAGAGTGCCAGTAAGTAGTAATGCAGATGCAGCGCAGCGCGCAGTTAATGAGCAACATGCAGCGGCTATTGCAAGTGCAACAGCTGCTGAGGAATACAAGCTTGAAATTCTGAATAATAATATTGAGGATTCACCTGACAATAAAACGCGTTTTTTGATTATTGGTAAGAAAGAAGTTAAGCAAACAGGCGATGATAAAACTACCTTGCTTATTTCTGCGTCTAATAAACCTGGTGCACTTTATAACTTATTACAACCGCTTGCGAAAAATAATGTGAGCATGAGCCGCATTGAATCGAGGCCATCGCATTGTGTGAATTGGGAATATGTGTTCTTTTTAGATTTAGTAGGGCACTTGGAAAATGAGACGATAAAAAAGTCTGTAGATGAGTTACGTTCTGAGGCGGATTTGTTTAAAGTACTTGGTTCCTATCCTCGAGCTGCGCTCTAAATTTCAATTTTAAATAAATATGTTTAATAAAATTCATCTTATAGGTGTTGGCCTTATCAATGGATCGTTGGCAATTGATATCAAGCGTCAAAGACTTGCAAATAAGGTAATCGGTATTGGTAGGAATAAAGAGCGGTTAATCAAGGCGCAAGAATCTAGTTTTATAGATGACTATCAATTGCTAAGGGATATAAACATTTCTGATTCTGATATCGTTGTCATAGGAGTTCCGGTAAGCAGTATTAAAAGTATTTTTTCATTGTTAAAACCAAGTTTAAGCTCTCATACATTAGTCACAGATGTAGGTAGTACGAAGCAGAATATAATCCAGGATGCGCGTGAAGTATTTAATGAAGTTCCTGCTAATTTTGTTCCAGGTCATCCCATAGCCGGAGGTGAGCAAAGCGGTTTCGAATTTGCTGTGGAAGGTTTATTTAAAGATCGAAAAGTAATTTTAACGCCTGAAAAAAATACAGAGATGGAAGCAATCCAAAAAGTTAAAAATTTGTGGCAAAGTGTGGGAGCTGATGTGGATGAAATGGATGCGGAAAAGCACGATGCAATTTTATCTGCAACAAGTCATTTACCGCATATGGTGGCGTATACGTTGGTTAACTATTTATCTGAACGGGGTGATGCAGATCAGATATTTAATTATGCGGCGGGTGGCTTTTATGATTTTACACGTATAGCGTCTAGTGATCCCGTCATGTGGTCAGATATTTGCCTAGCTAATAAAGAAAGGCTTCTTGAATCCATCGATGGATTTAGCGAGCGTTTAAAAATTATGCGACGTGCCATAGAAAAACAAGATAATGAAACAATCTACAAATTGCTTAAACAAGCAAAGGAAATGCGAGATACCAATCTTCTCAAGTAGTAACACTTTGCGCGCACATCTTATACACTTCTATTAATGGATTGTTCCTACTTCCAGTTAGATCCAGGCGGACTATGCAATGGTTTATTAACTGTTCCGGGTGACAAATCAATTTCACATCGGGCGGTGATGCTTGCTGCCATTGCTGAAGGCGTTAGTGAGATCACAGGGTTTTTGCCTTCAACGGATTGTGAAGCCACAGTATCTGCATTTGAATGCATGGACATAAAGGTTGAGCACATTTCTCCCACGCATATTCATGTACATGGTAAAGGCTTATTTGGGCTGGTCCCGCCAAATAGAGAACTATATTTGGGGAATTCTGGAACAGCCATGCGTTTATTATGCGGGATATTATGTGGCCAACGTTTCTCATCTAAGTTAATAGGTGATGAGTCTCTTAGTATGCGACCCATGCAGAGAATTCAAACTCCTTTAAAGAAAATGGGCGCAAATATTTCTCTAAACGATGGTAACACCCCGCCATTAATTATTAGTTCTTGTGATTCATTAAACGGAATACACTATACATTGCCAGTAGCAAGCGCTCAGGTAAAGTCATGTGTGTTACTCGCAGGCTTATATGCAAATGGTGAAACCTGTGTGCAAGAAATAGTTTGCTCACGCGAGCATACTGAAAGAATGTTGCAATCGTTTTCGTATCCAATTGAAATCGAAAAAGACCGCATATGTTTACAAGGAAAAGAAAAGTTAACTGCGTGTTCAATTGATGTTCCAGGCGATCTTTCATCCGCAGCATTTTTTATCGTGGGCGCACTAATTTCAGAATCTTCGAAGCTCGTTATTGAGAATGTTGGAATTAATCCAACACGTGATGGCGTTATAGAAATTTTGCGGCTTATGGGTGCAAATATTGAAGTAGTAAATCGAAGACAGGCTGGTGCTGAGCCGGTTGCTGATTTAATTATCAAAAATAGCACTCTATGTGGAATTGAGATCCCTCAAAATTTAATTGCTAGATCAATTGATGAGTTTCCAATCATATTTATTGCGGCTGCTTGTGCAACGGGAACAACGATCTTAAGTGGAGCCGAAGAGCTACGGGTTAAGGAATCTGATCGTATCCATACTATGGCTGTAGGATTACAACAACTCGGTATTGATGCACAGGAAAAATTAGGCGGATTAATAGTTATTGGTGGAAAAATTGTCGGTGGTGTAGTGGATTGTAATAGTGATCACCGTATTGCGATGGCATTTGCAATGTCGGCACTGGTGTCCGAGGAGCCGATAACGGTATTAAATACACAAAATGTAGAAACATCTTTCCCAAACTTTGTTTTTAGTGCTGAGCAAGTGGGTCTTAGAATTCGTCAACAAAAACAAACGAATGAATTACTCTGAAGTGCCGGTGGTTACAATTGATGGCCCAGCTGGTTCCGGGAAAGGTACAGTTGCAAGAAGGCTGGCTGAGAACTTGAACTATCACTATTTGGATAGTGGGGCTCTTTATAGAATATTAGCTTTGCACAGCCAGCAGCAAAACGTTGATTCAAATAATTTGGAGCAACTAGTAAAAATATGCGATGCAATGCACATACAGTTTGAAGCAGCACCCATGGATGAATATGCGCATGTATATCTTAATAATGAAGATATTTCGGCCCAATTGCGAACAGAAACCTGTGCAGCGCGTGCTTCTCGATTGGCGGAGCATGCCGAGACACGATCGGCCTTGCTAGATAAGCAGCATGCATTTCGTGTTTTACCCGGACTTGTAGCTGAAGGAAGGGATATGGGTACTGTGGTTTTCCCAAATGCCATGCCTAAATTTTTTCTTACTGCAAGCCCTGAGGTAAGGGCCTGTAGACGCCAGAAACAGTTGATAAAACAAGGGATTAGTGCTAGTCTTGACCGCCTTTTGAAAGAGATAAAGGCGCGAGACACTCGAGATATGGAGCGCGCGATCTCACCGCTTCGTCCTGCCGCAGACGCAGTACTCTTAGATTCAACGGAGTTATCGATTGATCAAGTTGTACAGCAAATGGTTGTGCACGTGAAGGATGAAACCGATTAACTAACTTTAGAATAATTTTCAAATAGTATGGGTGAAAGTTTTGCAGAGCTCTTTGAAGAGAGTGTTACGAATATAAATACGCAGCCTGGTACCATCATTAATGGCACTGTGATTGAAATAAGTAAGGACGCAGTCATTGTAAATGCTGGTCTGAAATCCGAAGGCATAATTCCAATAGATCAATTCAAGATCGATAATGGTCAGCTAGAAGTAGAAGTTGGCGATACTGTTGAGGTAGCCCTAGATGCACTTGAAGATGGCTATGGTGAAACTAAGCTTTCGCGCGAAAAAGCAAGAAGAGCAAAAGCTTGGACTGAACTCGAGCATGTACATGAGGCGGGTGAAACCATTACCGGAACCATTACCGGAAAAGTTAAAGGTGGATTTACCGTAGAGTTAGGTGATTTACGCGCATTCCTGCCAGGCTCATTAGTAGATGTGCGGCCCGTTCGAGATACATTTTATCTTGAAGGTAAAGAGCTTGAATTCAAAGTTATCAAAATAGATTTAAAAAGAAATAACGTAGTTGTTTCGCGGCGCGCTGTTGTTGAATCAGAATACAGTGCGGAACGTGAAGAATTAATAGATACCTTGAAAGAAGGTGCAGTAGTTAAAGGTATTGTTAAAAACTTAACCGATTACGGCGCTTTTTTGGATCTTGGTGGTGTAGATGGTTTATTACACATCACAGATATGGCGTGGAAGCGTGTTAAACATCCGTCTGAAATTGTTTCTATTGGCGATGAAATTAAAGTACGCGTATTAAAGTTTGATAAAGAAAAGACTCGTGTGTCGCTTGGTTTAAAACAACTTGATGATGATCCATGGGGCGCAATTGATCGTCGTTATCCTGAAGGTAAACGAATTATTGGAAAGGTAACAAATATTGCCGATTATGGATGTTTCGTAGAAATTGAAGAAGGTATTGAAGGTCTAGTTCACGTATCAGAAATGGATTGGACTAATAAGAATGTAAATCCAGCTAAAATTGTTTCCTTAGGCGATGAAGTTGAAGTGATGATTCTCGATATTGATGAAGAGCGTCGTCGCATTTCCTTAGGTATGAAGCAGTGTCAGCAAAACCCATGGGATGATTTTGCAAGTAGTCATGATAAAGGTAGTGAAGTATCAGGAGTGATTAAATCTATTACCGATTTTGGAATTTTTGTAGGACTTAATGGTGGAATTGACGGTTTAGTGCATTTGTCGGATCTATCATGGAATCTGCTAGGCGAAGAAGCCGTGCGCAGTTATAAAAAAGGTGATGAGCTCAGTGCAATGATCTTGTCAGTAGATGCCGAACGCGAACGCATTTCACTTGGAGTGAAGCAGCTAGAAAAAGATCCCTTCTCAGCATATATCGCTGAAAACCCAAAAGGCAGCATCGTAACGGGAAGCGTCGTTGAGATGGATGCCAAAGCAGCAACAATTATACTCGCAGAAGGCGTTGAAGGTACACTTAAAGCATCTGAAATGGCGCGTGATCGTGTAGAAGATATTCGAACTATGCTTAAAGAAGGTGAGGAGTTAGAGGCAAAATTTATTGGGGTTGATAAAAAATCTAGAACCATTACGCTGTCAATAAAAGCAAAGGAATATCAAGAAGAAACTGCCGCAGTTCAGGACTACAGCAGTAAAGAATTGGCTTCAATGAGTTTAGGCGATATCCTTAAAGAGTCGATTGAAGATAATAAAGAAGATCTGCAGAATAAATAATAAGTTCAAAAGAGGAGTAAGTCATGGACACAGGAGAAGATAAAAACATGATTACAAAATCGGAGCTTATCGAAAAAATATCTTTAAAACAAAATCATCTTGCTTGTAAAGATATAGAACTCTCTATAAAAAGTATTATTGAGCAGATGAGTACATCACTGTCGCAAGGTGATCGAATTGAAATCAGAGGATTTGGAAGTTTTTCACTTCATTTTCGTCCTCCAAGAATTGGTCGAAACCCAAAAACCGGTGATGCCGTGTCATTGCCTGGAAAGCATGTGCCTCATTTCAAACCAGGTAAAGAACTACGTGAGCGGGTTAATAAATCCTTAACCGGGTGAAATGATAACAACTTAGAACGAGGTTATATTAGCCATAATCTAAAGTTCCATGGTCCGTTTTTTATCATTTATTATTTTTCTTTTACTCATTCTTTTTATATTCGTTTTTACACTAGAAAATTTATCACCGATTACTATAAATTTTCTTGTGCAAAATTTTCAAGCACCACTTGGAATTACAATGCTATTTTGTTTTGTGCTCGGTGCACTTTTAGGGGTTATTTTCAGTCTTAGCATAGTATTGAAAAACAGGACGCGCAACAGGCGTCTTGCTAAAAAGGTCGAAATTGCAGAACAGGAAGTGGCCAATTTACGACAATTACCAATTAAGAGCTCTCACTGATGCCTGAAGTCTATTGGATGCTACTGCTATTGTCAGGGGCTGCAGGGTTTTATTTGGCGCATAATTATCATAACAGCAAGTCAAAACCAAAAATTCCAGGTGAGTATCTCAAAGGGCTTAATTATTTACTTAATGAACAGCCTGATAAAGCATTGGAAGTGTTTATAGACTTGGTTGATGTGGATACAGAAACTGTTGAAACACATTTAGTGTTAGGAAACATGTTTCGAAGAAGAGGAGAGGTTGATCGAGCAATACGGATTCATCAAAATTTAATTGCGAGACCTGACCTTGAATCAATTTATAAATCAACTGCACTTCTTGAGCTCGCAAAAGATTACTTAAAAGCTGGGCTATTAGATCGTGCCGAGGCCTTATTTGAAGATGTAATTTCAATTGGGTTGCAAACGGATGAAGCATACCCATTGCTATTAGGATTATATGAGCAAGAAAAAGAATGGGAGAAAGCCATCGAGACAACAAAAAAACTAGAAAAGGTCCGTGGTAAAAATATGGATATTATTACTGCACATTACTATTGTGAGCTAAGCGAGATTGAATTCGAAAAAAAAGATGAAGGAATCGCGAAAGCAAAAAAAATGTCAAAAAGAGCACTTTCGTACGATAAAAACTGTGCACGTGCAAATGTGTTACTTGGTAATTATGCAATGTATGAACAGAATTATAAGTCGGCAATTAAATGCTACACAGCAGTATCAAAACAAAATCCGGAATTTCTTCCCACAGTATTCATGAATTTGCGCGAAGCTTTTATGCATCTTAATGACTACGATAGCTTTAAATCTTTTTTATTGAATATTAAAGATACGGAATTAAGTGGTATATCATTATCATCGTTGCTCAGTGAGGTATCGGGCGATGATGCAGAAAAAAGTATGGTCCTTGATTGGCTTATAGAAAAATCAAATCTGACATTACTAGAGGTTAATGCATTTCTTAAAAGTAAGCATGATAATAATGAATCTCTAAATGAAATCGATCTAGCTAAAATACAAGAAAGTGTAGAAAAGTTTATGCAAGGACATAACACTCATCAGTGTAAGCAATGCGGATTTCATGGCAAATCACTATACTGGCAATGTCCAGGATGCCACTATTGGGGAACAGTTGTGCCAATGCTTCCAAGTTTGCATTAACACGCAATTGAAAAATTTAGATGCTTGATGACTCACCAATTATTGTTGCATTAGATTTCTCTAACGCTAAGGCAGCCAATTTATTTCTTGATCGTATTCAGGATCAATCATTTAAATTAAAAGTAGGTCTTGAATTATTTATATCAGAAGGACCTGCTTTTGTTGAAAATCTTGTAAGAGAAGGTCATCAGGTGTTTTTGGACCTTAAATTACATGATATTCCTAATACCATAGCCTCAGCATGCAAAGTAGCATCCAATCTTGGCGTGTGGATGATGACGCTGCACGCATCTGGCGGGATTAATATGCTTGCAAGTGCGCAAAATGCAGTTTCAGAAAGCATGCATCCTATAAAGTTGGTTGCTGTAACGGTATTAACATCATTGGCACAGAAGCAATTGAAAGAAATTGGTATTCAAAATAATGCCAATGACCATGTATTACAGCTCTCAGAGGTTGCTTTACAAGCGAATCTAGATGGGATTGTGTGCTCAGTTCACGAGGCAAAATCTGTTCGCGAAAAATGGGGAAATGCGCCATTAATTGTTACGCCTGGAATACGTATGCAAAAACATTGCAATGATGATCAATCGAGAATTGCGACACCATTGCAGGCGCGTAAATCGGGTTCAAGTTTCATCGTAATTGGTCGGCCGATTACACAGGCAGCCGATCCAATTTTGGCCATACAGCAATATTTTGATGATTGGGAGTCTGATAATTCTTAAATAATACTGAGTGTAAAATTAGATTTAATTACGTAATAAAATTTAGATTTAAAAAGACTAAACTATATAATTACCTATGCTGTGAATATAGAGAATAAAATGGACCATTTTATACGCCAGAAGAAATTACCAATGTTAAGGGTATAGGACCAAAGACATTGGAAAATATATTGACGATATCATCGTACGAGATTAATTGATCAATAATTAATAATGTGCGCTATGCATCAATTATCAGATTGTGTGTTGTGAAGGTGTTTTATTTGCTGTAAATAAAAAACTTAATTGAGTTACCAATGAGCTTACAAAACCTATGACTGAGATTAGAAAAGCTGTATTTCCTGTAGCAGGTATGGGCACCCGATTTCTTCCTGCTACAAAAGCGAATCCTAAAGAAATGCTTCCTGTCGTGGACAAACCTTTAATTCAATATGCTGCTGAAGAAGCCGTTATAGCAGGTATTGATACTTTAATTTTTATTACAGGGCGTAATAAGCGTTCCATAGAAGATCATTTTGATAAGGCCTATGAGCTTGAAAGTGAACTTGAAGCAAGCGGAAAAGATACTATGCTCGGAATGGTCCAAAATGTTTTGCCAGAGGAAGTCAAATGTATCTACATCAGACAATCTGAGCCCTTAGGTTTGGGTCATGCCGTACTCTGTTCAAAGCCAGTTGTAGGAGATGAGCCTTTTGCTGTAATTTTGGCCGATGATCTTATATTTAATGATGCACAAGGGTGCTTGTCGCAAATGGTGGATGTTTATGAAAAGGAGAATTGCGGTGTAGTAGGCGTGCAAGAAGTAGATAAGCAAGACGTTAAAAGTTACGGTGTCATTGCCGGAGAAAAATGTAAAGAAGATTTATGGAATGTGGATACATTTGTAGAAAAACCCGAACCCAAAGATGCACCTTCAAATATTGCTGTAGTGGGACGATATATTCTTGAACCATCTATTTTTGAATTATTAGAAAATACTGGCAAAGGTGCGGGTAGTGAAATACAGTTAACCGATGCTTTAGCAACGCAAGCTAAAACAGAAAAATTACTTGCCTATAAATTTAAAGGTAAGCGTTATGATTGCGGAAGCAAGCTTGGTTATTTGCAATCAACTGTTGAATATGCGCTGCGACACAAAACAATTGGAAAAGAATTTAAAGAATATTTAGATAAAATTTAAGTTGGCTCCCCGGGACGGGCTCGAACCGCCGACCTAGTGATTAACAGTCACCCGCTCTACCAACTGAGCTACCGGGGAATAAAGGAGCGAGAGATGGTAACGATCCACTCTAAGTCGGTCAATACAAATTGACTATATCCTATCAACCATCATGATGCAGTCTGCAAAATTTTACGTACAGTGTTACCTATTAACTAATGCCAATTAACTATTTTTTTAGACCACTAACAAAGGTTCAATTTTCAAAATATTGTCATTGAGCACGATTCAATCTACATACCGTTTGTCGGTAGGCTAATCAATTATGGATTTGATACGCAAATCCACCTCAGATCATCTGGCTGATAGTACCAATAAGCGATAACCATCGTCTGTAGGTCTTTGATCGCACTATAAATATTCCTCGAATACGACGTCATGTCGTGTATGACAACAAGGAGTGACAAAAGTGGGAAACATTACGCTATTTGACTATGGCGGCTACAAGATAAGGATCGTCAAGGAAGAGACCGGTGAGCCATGGTTTGTTGCAGCGGATATTTGTCGTTGTCTTGGTTTAGCAATTAATAAACGAACTGGTAAACCAAACGTGACGGTTGCGACACGTGAGCTTAACGATGAACAAAAACGTAAGTACCGAATTGATACACCAGAGAATCCTAAAAATCCTTGGATTGATATGATGATATTGTCAGAAGATGGCATGAATAGGATGCTTCGGATTTCAGAAAATATCGATACACAGCGCTTTGAGCAGCACGTACAGCGAGAAGTTATATCAGATTTTTCAAATGGCAGCTCACCAGCAATGCGCATGAGTCAGGGATAATCTACCTTAAAATTCCTTAATTGCTTATACATGATCCCTTATATTTAGGGATCTTTGTGCTGCGCTCAACTTAAATGCACTTAGCTATAGCGTTTTAAAACGTGATACGGCTTTTTCTAATACATCCATGCTAGTGGCGTATGAAATACGAATATGTCCCGGTGAGCCAAAAGCAGTACCTGGCACTGCTGCAATTCCAGCTTTATTAAGCAAGAATTCTGCAAATTCTACATCATCTGAAACTTGGTTAGATCGATTAATCATGCCTTCAAAATTTGGAAAGCAATAAAAAGTACCATCACAAGATAAACAGTCCACGCCTTCTAAATTGTTTAACTCACTTACAATATAATCATGGCGTTCTTCAAAAGCGTTACACATAGCTACAACGCAGCTTTGATCTCCGGTTAATGCTGCTTCAGCGGCAGCTTGAGAAATGGAGCTAGGATTTGATGTGCTTTGTGATTGGATTTTGGTCATTGCTTTTATGATGGCACTAGGTCCGGCAGCGTATCCAATTCTCCAACCTGTCATGGAATAAACTTTTGATACACCATTTAATACAATCGTGCGGTCTTTAAGAGATGGTGTAGTGTTGAGAATATTTATGAATGATTGATCTCGAAACATAATGTGTTCATAAATATCATCGGTAACAACATATACATGATTATATTTTTCTAAAACTTTTCCTATGCTCTCTAATTCTTCTTTTGTATAGGCAATGCCAGAAGGATTGGATGGACTATTAATGACTAACAGCTTTGTTTGTTCTGTAATTCGATTTTCTAATTCATCTGCAGTAATTTTGCAGTGGTTTTCATCCTTGCTAGGGATAACAACAGGGCTAGCATCCGCAAGAATTGCCATATCTGGGTACGAAACCCAATAGGGTGCAGGTATCAGAACCTCATCTCCCTGATTCAAAAGTGCCTGACACAAGTTATAAAAAACTTGCTTACCACCATTAGATACCATCACCTCATCTGGCGTATAACTCAGATGGTTGTCGCGGCTAAGCTTATTAATGACAGCTTCTTTTAAAGATATGGTGCCTGCTACCGGCGTATATTTTGTTTTGCCAGCTTGTATGGCTTTAATCGCCGCTTCTTTAATGTGTACGGGCGTATCAAAATCAGGCTCGCCGCCAGCCAAATTTAAAATATTTCCACCTTCAGCCCGAATTTGATTTGCGCGTGCAGTTATAGCTAAAGTGACAGATGGTTTGATGCGAGAAACGCGATCAGCTAAAGGACTTTTCAAAGCAACGATCCTTGGTCTTCATTATTAGATAAAATTAGATTAGTACTCTACAGTGGCGAGTTATGATTCGGGAACTTACAAAAAGAGATAAGCGTGGCAAAAGAATTTCACATCAATACAACTTTTAACCCCGCTGGAGACCAGCCTGAAGCCATTTCTAGCTTGGTCGAAGGTCTGAATGATGGATTGGCACACCAGACATTACTAGGTGTAACCGGATCGGGTAAGACCTTTACCATTGCAAATGTGGTAGAGCAGGTGCAAAGGCCAACAATCATTCTGGCGCCAAATAAAACCTTGGCCGCACAGCTATATGGTGAAATGAAGGAATTTTTCCCCAAGCATGCTGTTGAGTATTTTGTCTCGTACTATGACTACTACCAGCCTGAAGCTTATGTGCCTTCAAGTGATACGTTTATCGAAAAAGATGCATCAGTCAATGATCATATTGAGCAAATGCGTCTATCTGCGACCAAGGCATTATTTGAGCGCCCCGATACGATAATTGTGGCAACCGTTTCAGCAATATATGGGCTAGGTGATCCCAAGGCATATTTGAATATGGTGATGCATCTTGATCGCGGTGATCGCATTGACCAACGTAAGCTGCTAAGGCGATTAGCTGAATTGCAGTACACACGCAATGATTTTGAATTACGTCGAGGGACATTTAGAGTTCATGGAGATGTGATCGATGTCCATCCTGCGGATTCGGAGCGAGAAGGAATACGAATTGAGCTATTTGATGATGAAATCGAAAATTTAAGTTACTTTGATCCTTTGATAGGTGAACTAATTCGAAAAGTTCCTCGTTTGACAATTTATCCAAAAACACACTATGTGACCCCGAGAGAAATTTTATTAAGTGCGATTGATCAAATTAAAGAAGAGCTGGATCAGCGGCTTGAAGCATTGAATAAGGCAAATCGATTGGTTGAAGCACAGCGCCTTGAGCAACGGACAAGGTTTGATTTGGAAATGATACAAGAAATTGGATATTGCGCGGGAATTGAAAATTATTCACGTTATTTGTCAGGTCGAGCAGCGGGTGAACCACCACCTTGTCTTCTAGATTACTTGCCAGACAATGCATTGATGGTTATGGATGAAAGTCATGTTTCTGTGCCGCAATTTGGAGGTATGTTTAAAGGTGACCGTTCCCGTAAGGAGACATTGGTTGAATATGGCTTTCGACTTCCTTCAGCCCTTGATAATCGTCCATTAAAGTTTGAAGAGTTTGAGTCACTTGCTCCACAAATAATTTATGTTTCCGCTACACCAGGACCCTATGAGGTTGAAAAATCTGATGCGGTAGCTGAGCAAGTGGTGCGCCCAACAGGTTTAGTAGATCCTGAAATAGAAGTGCGACCCGTCACTACGCAAGTAGATGACTTGTTATCAGAAATAAATGAACGTGTTCAAAAAGATGAACGTGTACTGGTGACTACTTTAACAAAGCGCATGGCTGAAGATCTTACTGAATATTTGTCTGAGCATGGTGTGCGAGTACGTTATTTACATTCAGATATCGATACAGTTGAACGTGTTGAAATTATTCGTGGGTTGCGTAAAGCAGATTTCGATGTCCTTGTAGGCATAAATTTATTACGCGAAGGCTTAGATATTCCTGAAGTTTCGCTGGTGGCAATTTTAGATGCAGATAAGGAAGGCTTTCTACGATCAGAACGTTCGCTAATTCAGACTGTAGGACGTGCAGCCCGTCATATAAATGGAAAAGCAATAATGTATGCAGATAAGGTCACAGGATCAATGCAGCGGGCGATTGAGGAAACGAAACGTAGAAGATCAAAACAAATTGTATTTAATGAGGAGCATGGTATTACGCCTAAAGGAATAAAAAAGAAAGTTTCCGATATTATGGAAGGCGCACGCAAGTTACCCTATGGGTATGACTTGGGTAAAACACGTGCCAAAGTGGCTGAAGACATTATTGAATATTCGAGATTAAGTCCAGAGCATGGGATGAAAAAAGTTAAACAGCTTGAACAAAAAATGTATGAGCACGCTAAGAATCTAGAGTTTGAAGAAGCAGCAAACATTCGTGATGAAATTATCCGCTTAAAGGACATTATTTTAGGCAAACCAGAATCTAAGGCCAGCTGATCGAAATCGTGGTACCGAATCATTCTGTTCTATGTTAATTTCACATACATTACAGGCGCGTAGCTCAGTTGGTTAGAGCGCTACCTTGACATGGTAGAGGTCGTTGGTTCGAATCCAATCGTGCCTACCAAAAACCTTTTTAAAATCAACGCTCCTTTATCAATGTTCGCTAAGTTCTAGACAAACTTTAGATAAACTCGGTTTATCTATTTATCTAACTCACTTTTTCGGGATTTGCTTCGGATTCAGGTCCGCCCGGACTTTACGGTAATTTTTCTCGGTTATCGATTGAGGGCGCTCTAGGTAGATATCAGTCGTCTTTTCGTCGGTATGCGTCATTAGTGATTGAATATATTTTTTATCATAGCCCAGGTCCTCATAGAGCCTCGCACCCAGGCCCCGGATCTCGTGAAACGTCGGCGGACGTTTGGCATTGGTCTCGATCTTGGCATCGGTTCTGGCTTTGGTAAAGGCCTTGCTTAGATAGTCCGGTATCACATAACTAAAGTGCGGCTTCTTATCACGGTATCTTTTACGCTTAAAATTGTTGTGAACGATATAAGGTGAGATCACATTATCGCGCGCGGTTGATGATCGTCTCAATCGGAGGTGTTACTTCAATTCTAATGAACGCCATATCGGTCTGGCTGGAAGTTTTTTGTCGGATGAAATACAGCCAGCCGTCGCGCCGGTCCGAAAATTTAACATTACATAACTCGTGGCGACTCTGCAGCGTGATAAGCGATAGCTCCATTGCATTCTGCAGGAATAACGACGCTTGTTTATGAATCGCCCAAAAGTCTTTAATGTTCAGCTGGTCACGTTGTTTGTGATTCACTTTAAGTTTCTTGGATCCAGACATTTTAAGTGTCGCTTTGGCCTCATTGAAGTCGGCCAGCTTGCGTGAGATCGCACACTCATAGAGTTCGATAAACATCGCGCGCCATTTGTTACGACAATCCGCTGTAGTGCAGCGATCATTAATCCAATCGGCAATCACAATACGATCGACATTGATAATGCTACGTTCACCAAGCGACTTACTCGCAGCGTTTAACCGAATTTCAAATATTTTGCTCGTACCTTGCGCCCAAGGTTTAGTTGGCAATACTTCGTCTTTGTAATATTCAACTAGGTTTTTAAATTTATGCTGGTTGCTATATATGCGCCGTTTTCGCAGCTGGGTTTCTATGTAACGGTTTGCTTTTTTTGCACGCTCGGTGGCTTCACTTTTGTTATTACCGAAATAAGTGAATTGCTTGGTTATTGAGTTGCGATAGCGATATTGTTTTGCACAATTATCGTAAGTTAGATTATCAGGTAATTTATATATTTTTGGCCGCGACATGCCAGACATATTAAAGGCCTTGTACTGCTTTGGCTACAAACTCATTGCATTCTTCATCTTGCTACTCAGAATTGCTACACTTGCAGACTCAAGCATTACGATATTGATCAACTTGGCTTAATGAATTACTAACATTATGAATTATTAGGAGGACAAAACTGACCGCCAGAATATATAAATAAATATATTAATAATATTACTTCGTACTAAATACGTGCATGAATTTAAGAGCTGTGGATAACAATTAGTAAAATCTAAAAAAAAATAAATATATTTTCTATTTTTTTAAAACTTAAAAAAACGATTAGGCATAACAGATATTAGCAAGCTGTCAACAACTCACATAGATGGATAGATCATAGGGATTAGCCTGATTAAAAAAACGATCCGACCACGATGCATGAGATGTTGGAAAATATTATTGCATGCGGGTCCTCCTGGGGTATTCCCTACGGGTGGGTGGGGGTGCGGGATTTCAGAGTTTTTTGAGTGGGAAGTTTTGCGGTTCGGCCATTAAGTTTTTTTTGAAACCGGAGTAGAATATTTCATGTTATATCATCTATTGTTACTGCGTTATTTCAGCTCTGGACGAAGTTTGTTCGAGCTTGCCTTAAGGCATAGTCCAAAATTTGCACCATGGATTCGGTATTAGGCTCACTAAGAAATGGTAGTGCGGATATACGGCAAGTTCAATTTTTGCCAAATTAACTTTTGGCACTTCGTTATTGCTTGCCTTTTTAAGGAAGGTAATGTTCCGTACCAAAATGATTATTCAGGTATTCTAGTGACCGCTAACGACCCAAAGCGGTCATTCATCAAAGACCAACTGATGCCCATCAGCCAGTGTTATATTTGTATTAATTTATAGGGAGCTTTGAGTAGCCGATAACGACAAAATTGTATATCTGAGATGAAAAACATTTTTGGCGATAAGCATAAAATTCAAACGAAACAGGTCAAAGAATTTTTTACAAAAAATATTTAAATTTCATCTGTCAATTACAATGTACACTTACGATCATTACGATTATAAGCCTTAAGTGTCTAAGCTAATAAGATTTTATTCCGTTAAATTAAAAATAATTTTATGATCATGAAATCTCATTACGCAGTAGTGCCTAATTAAACCTTAATTCTTGGTCCAGTAAAATGAATGAAGCTAACTCAGATAATTCAATTGTCGCTGTCGATAGGTTTATTAAAGCGACTCGAGACTCCGGATATAGCAGCACTTCAAGTGCTTTGTCTGAACTTGTCGATAACTCTATTGAGGCAGGTGCAAACCGTATTCAAATCATCGTAGAAACTCAGTCGACCGGTTTCATAATTAGTGTCTGCGATAATGGTTGTGGTATGGATCCATTTACACTGCGTTAGGCACTACGCTTTGGGGGTAGTTCTCGGTTTAATAGTAGAAATGGGTTAGGACGGTATGGAATGGGTCTCCCAAACAGTTCCATGAGCCAGGCACGTAGAGTTACTGTGTACACTTGGAACACTGACAACTCACTATATAATGAGCAATCGTTGCAGATATATATGTCATATTTGGATTATGACGAAATTATTTGCGGTGATTCAAAAGAGATCCCTAAACCTCGCGGCATCATAAATCCTCCTGAACAATGCACAGGCCCGTCTGGTACTTTAGTGCAGTGGGATAAATGTGATCGCTTGGGCTTCAAGCGCGTATCAACAATCGCGCGCAAGCTCAATATGGAATTAGGACGTCGATTTCGTTACTACCTAATCGGTGGCGTTCAAATTCTAGTTAATAACATAAACGTTCGGCCAATTGACCCTCTCTTTTTGTTGCCGCGCGCTGTGTACAATGGGGCGCAGCCGTATGGACGCGAGAGTCAATATCAAGTTCGTGCCAATATGAATGATCCGGATTCGCCAATCGGCACTATCAAGGTGCGTTTCTCAGAACTTCCAGTAAGACGTTGGCGCGAGTACAGCAACGACAAGAAACAAATGATGGGCATTTCCAAAGGATCTGGTGTGTCAATTATTCGAGCTGGGCGTGAAGTCGATAGAGGGTGGTTTTTTATGGGAGCGAAACGAAGGGAAAATTTTGATGATTGGTGGCGATGTGAGGTTGAGTTCGATCCCAATCTAGATGAGGCATTCGGACTTACCCACACAAAACAACAAGTTCAACCTAGACATTACTTATCTGTAATTTTGACTCCCGATATTGAAGCAAATGCCAGGTTACTCAATGCGCGCGCGCAGAATGCACATCGAGAGATAGCTACTACCATTGCTTCTAATCGTGCTGTGGCGCTTGCAAATAAAAAGGATCATTTTCTTGCTCCGCTTCCAACAACCATTGACAAAGACGCATACAAGAGGATGGGGATTCTTCGTAGAAATCGAATTCTCCCTGGTCCTGCGGGCCAAAAATTTGAGTACCGAGTTGTCCCTGAGGACGGTATAGGTACGTGCTTTTTCTCGTATGCGATGGCACGAAAGATGCTTGCTTTGGTTGTTAACGAGGATCATCCATTTTTCCGCGAGTTGTATGGAAATTCGGACGAGTCTTCTTACGTCTGTATGGAAAAAATT
The DNA here is from genome assembly GCA_965247265.1 of Gammaproteobacteria bacterium. GTDB lineage: Bacteria > Pseudomonadota > Gammaproteobacteria > UBA4575 > UBA4575. The sequence continues at coordinate 2,631,855 of OZ252002.1, read as the reverse complement.
ATACAGCTAATTGAGTTGATGTTGCTTGCAGCAGCTCGGAGCGAAGCGAGCGAAAAGAATCAGCTAAAGCGCGAAAGTATTGCGCAATATCGCGAACGATGGAGCGATATGCTCGCTACATTTTTGTTAGATTGATGGCGGAATCGGCTGATAATCAATGGATCCCACTGGAGCCAAGATTTGGACGCTCTCGAAAGTCGCGGGAGTTGTTCCTGGGGTACGCCCATGTATTACGCCAATTGGCAAATAGGTGCTCCAAAGGCACTGAATATCGGGAAAAGCGCAAGAACTTTCTGGCGCTTCAACAAAAGACGCGACGCGAGCATTGGCCAGCTTTGGCCGCGTCTGGTCTGCTTCTTTCGGATCTAGCTGAGCAAGGTTGGGGTATCCGAATTCGATCTGGGCAAGTCGAAGTTCAACAGTCTGCCATAGTGGAAGTCGACGTCGAGCGAGAGAAAACCATAATTCGCCGACAAGAGCTTATTAAAAGAGATGCCCAACTAGCGAAGGAAACAGTCAGGCAGTTTATACAGTCAATGGAACAGCGCCGCATGTTCCGGGACGAGTTTGTATCCATTTTTTCACTAATGAGGAATGGGAAGGAGCTTGCTAGCCAACTCTCGCGTATTGCGAGGAAATCTTCAAACGGGAATGGGCAGACCTTGTTTGAGGCAATTGATCCATATATTGAATTCGTAAATGACCGGGTATGCTGCCAATTTACTGGCATGCGACTGAAGGATATATGGCGATACTTCCGTTACACCTGGACTAATCAGTATACGAACGTTCCAGGTCGTACGATGATGCTCATCATTCGTGATGCTGCGGCAGAATACCATCCCATAATCGGCATAGCTGCAATTAGCAGTCCGATTATGCAACTCCGAAAGCGTGACCAGTGGATTGGTTGGGACCCCGACTCGATTCTTGAAGACATAAGGAGTCGGCCGAACACATCCATCGCAAAGTGGTTAGTTGAAATTGTACACGTTGGGGTGAAGGAGCTTTACATTGCAGACTTTATAAGTGATGGAGTACTGACTCGATATTCATTGGAGCACCCCAATGAAGAGATTATCAAACGTTTGATGAAGGAGGGTAAGTATCATCGCGATGCACATCACCGATTCTCCAGGAGCAATGATCATGCAGAACTCAAAAGAACTGAGAATGCATCTCCTGGAGTCTGGAAGAAAATGGCTCGCACCCACCTTTTCCGTAGTAAGCGAGCATATTCACTAGCAAGCCTATTGCAGGCAAGAACTGTACTGAACAAAATATTTGGCGATCAACCAACGGGCTCTAAATTGGCTAAGTTGATTGAAACCAGTGCCGGTCAAAAAGCTGTAAGAATCATCGCCAAAAAGGCAAAGGCAGATCGTGTTGGTGTGGCAATGGCCGATATTTCCGTCTGCGGTGCCGTTGCGCCGTACAATATATTGCTCGGTGGAAAGTTAGTTAGCATGCTGGCGACAAGTCCCGAAGTAGTGCGAGAATATCAGCGAAGATACGGTAATGCCGAAAGCAGGATCGCATCGTCAATGGCAGGAAGGCCGATTATAAGGCCCGCGAATCTCGTGTATTTGGGGACAACATCCTTATACGGAACACACTCATCCCAGTACAACCGGATTAATATACCTGGTGAATGTGTTGGTTCAATAAGCGGGGCAGATATTCGGTTCCATCGTCTCGGTAAATCAGAAGCATTTGGCACCTCGCAATTTAGTGACGAGACAGTCCAAGCTTTAGTATCGTTAGTGCAACACAGCAAAGGCGGTCAGCGCGTCAATAGTATTTTCGGAGAAGGGGCGAGCCCTAAACTGCGGAAAGTAAAAGAAGGGTTGGAGGTTTTAGGATTACCGTCAGATAGGCTCCTTAAACATGGACGCAATCGTATTGTATATGGGGTACCTCTCGTCACAAATGCAATGAAATACTTACTGGGTCGAGATAAGCGGCCTCGTTATATAATTTCTAAAGGTGCAAGAGACGCGACTAAAAATATAAGCGAGTGGTGGGCAGCGCGCTGGTTACAAAGACGCATTCAAAATCATTCCGTTTTGGCGAATGTGGCCACGCATACTATGGTTCACCCTATCAGTCATGGTGCGCGTGTGTTTCTTGTTCAGCGCAACGAATCCGAGGACACCTTTGGTACAGAGTTACATAGCTACCATGAATGATGATAAATGTTTATAAATGATTGGGAACACCTTTTAGCCCGCCATTTTCGCAAGTTAGAGCGCAAGCGTGCGCTAAGTAATCGACCTACTTTTAGCTTAGAGCATGGCCTGTCAGATACAGAAGTAAGAGAGTTAAATAAGGTTGCGCAGGAGGACTTACGACGGTCAAGGACCATCATTAAGTACCCGCTGACTTGGGTGGTTTATGCATCAGAAGTCGGTTATCGATACTCTGGTGGAGAGTTTTGGCAAACATTCCAAGCCGAAACCTCTGGCTGGGAAGAGCTCGGTGATCGACACTGGGTAAAGAGTTGTTTCCAGCACTTTCGTGATCAATATCATGGGGCGCAGCCTTCCGGGCCTTGGGCCCGTCATCGCACCATTATATGTTGGCCAATCTTCCATGCCATCCTCCCGCAAGACTTACAGCGACAACTCGCTAAAGTGCTATACAAGGCAAGACATAGTTTGGACGAATCACACTTCGACTCGCCCGCTGAGTTGGGAAATTTAATTGCTGTTCATGGGTATGACGCCACTTCTCGATTCAAATGGATACTTCAAGAAAAAGCTCTCATAGGTCAGATTGCAACAGCATTACTTCAAGTAGACTCGTGCACTAACGACGAGTTGATTTTGAGGCTAACGCTTCAAAGAATACGGAAAGATCTTGATCGTGAGCGACAAGCGCGCAATTGGCTTCGTAAAGCCCAACAACATGCAAAGAGCCGGGCCCAACTTAGAGGCTTGCAAGGTTCCAAACCCGCTCCACGCATTGAAGTTGATATTGAACGACACCCGGGTCTGCTACGACTTAAACCACGTCTAGAATTGCGAGCGATTGATAACAATTTCTGGATTGTTAGTGCGGAATTTCCAGATTATTCCACTTTGTTGGAGTTGTTTCCTGATTGTCGAGAACCATTAACCTCCTCAAGGGTTTTTGTGGAAGGCTCGTCAGGTAGACCAATTCCGCCATGTGGGTTGCTCTATGGTGGATTATCAAAACGGATGCAAAAGTGGCCACCTGAATCTAAGCCGCTGTTGCGATTCGAAAAATCGAACAAGATTCTCGATGATCTCCTTCAAGAGGACTGCATGCTGAGTGACGGTCCTTGGGTGTTCAAATTAAAGCCCCAAGGTAATGCATCTCAAATCGTGTCGCGGGTTGTAAGACAGAATGAAGATTACGTGATTCTTTTTTCAGAATTCAGTAGTGATGGCGAATTAGTAGAAAACGATATGCCAAATATTCCCGGCATGCAGAAGGTAACTATAGACTGTGAGGAGGTGCTTGCGTTTAGTCTATCTATTGGTGACACATTAAGCGAAGAATTACAAAAAGCGCTGTATTCGTACGGTATTCAACCGGCTCGACAATTGCGAGTCATACCAACTGGTGTGATTCCGACGCGCTGGGATGGTGAGGGCGAAATCGAGTGGCTTTCAATCGATGAGCCAGTTATTTCTTTTGAGAGTAACTATCTGGTAAAGCGCTTGGAATTTGAATTAATATTTGGTGATGAGATGATCGCTAATTTAACAGTGAACAATTCTGCCGAAGACGATTCAATCTTTCTTCAACTTCCTAGGCTGGATCCCGGTCTTTATTACCTACACGTAAGAGCCGTCGACTTTAGCGGAGAGTCAGAGGCAGGGCGTTTAGATATTAGCATCCGTAACCCTGTACAAGCTGGGGACATGCTTAATGCTCGCGGCGCTCTTTTACTGCATGTATATCCTCCTAATCCCACACTGGAAGAACTTTGGGAGGGCGCTGTTTCTCTAGAAGTTATTGGGCCAGAGTCGAGACAAATTACATGTACGCTCGTTTTCTACGAACGTAGCAATCCCGAGCCTCTATTTCAGGACAAAAAATCCTTCAAATTACCGATAACTTCGACAACATGGACGAAGCAATTCGCAAAGCATTGGCACAATAATGAGAGTTGTGCTTTTGATTATGGGGCTGCTAGCGAATGTAGAATCTTGTTCGAAGGAAGTGAGCTTGGGTATCAGCGACTTGATTGCGAGCGATCTATTTCACCACTAAGGTGGGCGTATAAGCACAATAACAAGAAATATGAAATTCGACTGATCGATGACACGGAAGTAATAAGGGAAAAATCGGTTAATTTGTATAGCTTTGACGAGCCCGATGTCAGGCGCCAAATCGAAGATCAGACTTTGCGAAAGTTCTCGATGATTGCAGATGCTGGCCTCTATGTGGCAACGGTCGACGATCAAATAACTTCCATTGTGGTGCCACCAGAAATTGAGGCGCTTGACCAACTAAGGTTGTCTCCCAAAATTGAGCACCGGCCAGCATCCGTTCAATCGATATGTGAACATTTAGAACTCCTTGAATATTGGGCCAATGCTCGTCTAGCCAATGTCTTAATTGGCAGTCATTTTCGTAATGATGTAGTTGATGTGCTCGTTCGAGGCATGTTTCGAATGTTAGGTGGTGAACGATGGTATCGGGTTGAGAATAGTCGAATTGGACGTGCGGGAAACAACTGGCGCGCGGGTATGATAGATGCAGTACAGAGCAAAATGTATGGTCAGGATTGGGGAGAAACAATTATCGGTCAGTTGTCCGAACTCGCAAATGCACAGCCAAAAAACGTGTCGAATTCCTCGTAACACTTACGGGTGAGCAAGAAAGATTGTGTGAGGTAGCGTTGAGGCTAGCTAGTGCGCCGTGGACGGTGCGAGGGCTATTTGCTGGTCATCAACTGGAGCACTTGTTATTGGATCTCCAGAGAAAGACAACAATTTCGCGGATAGCACGGTTTTTTTGTTTGATAGTTGTAGATTTCCTTGATGACAAAATAGAAACCGGATCAGACCTATATCCTGGATGGCAATGGAATTAATCGTCACAAACAAGGGCAATGTCCTCGCGAAACTGCAAGAAAAGTTTGGGTGTATCCGTTCAGAAGATAGATACATGCGAGAGGCATTGGCTCGTATTTGCCGTCATGCTGCTGAGCTGCTTTGTCCAACCAATACCCGATCGCTAAAACAAGCGATCATAGGCCCACTGCAATCGGTTGCTATGGCGACTTAAACAAGCCTCTAGGTGAAGTACTAGAAACATTGATTACTGTCGGAGACGTGCTGGAATTGGAGGCACTCGATTACAGCGAAACTCAACAGAATCATGAAATATTACTATATAGTGCACCGCCGCAATTTGTGCCATTGGCGCCCAACCGATTTCTATTGCTGGGTATCGTACCGGATGATCTTCTCCCAGAAGAGATTAGTAGCGCGATCGAGTATAGAGATTGTCTTAGGCTTTTGTCAGGTAGTCAGTATGAAGACCTTGAGGAGCATCTTATCGATCTTGGGATTTTCAAAGTATTGGCAAAAACTTGGTTAAAAGCTCCAAGCAAAAAATCCCCCGATGCATATCTGAAGGGGTTTGCAAATCGTCTAGATGATACCGGGCAAGCCGGCACCATTTCTGAATTGAAGATTCTTGATCCTGAAAAACCATCGAATAATTACATGCGTCGGTGGACGGAGCCCAGAAACTTGAACGGCCGGTTTGTTGCTCGTCGGGGACGGACGTACGGCGCCGACTTGTGGAGCTATATAGAACTTGAAGACGGGCGACCGTTACGACTAGTCGATTTGCCCTACGGTAAGACTAATGAACGGGGATGTGACCAAGCATGGCGGCTTCAAGCGGCAATTGATTCTGTCAATGGGCAACCACAACAATTGAGAATTTCTCCCTCAAACGGCAGTAAAGTCAGCCTGGATTTTTTTTCGCCAATTCCAAAATGGTTGGAGAGGCGTTTAGATGCGCATGCAGATCGGTCTAAACCAAGAAGCGGTTGCTTGATTTCATATCGAATAAGTGCTAACGAAGAACAGAAAGTGATTAAGTTTGCAGAAGCGAGAATGTGGCTTGAAGTGTCGAAGTCGAGTGAATAACAAAAGTTAAGGATATATTTCTATGCCGTTAACGATTGGTCAAACAATTGATGAATTGCATGCTTCACTTCGGGAGTATATTGAAGCGACCTACCATATTAGTAAGCCCAGTTTGATTCGCCAACGCCGGCGACTATTGAATGATGATGGTGTAATTCACCAACGACCCTACTTAGAAAGTACGCCACGTTACAAAGTTGGACCGCGGTTTCGAGAACTCGGTCTTCCTGCTGCAACACTCGACCTCTTTGAGCAGCTTAGTGCAGAGAATTCTAATTATGGTCGCGTGCTTCATGACCCTCCTTGGGAGCACCAAGCGTCCGCACTTCAAAGTGCGATTCTCAACGGTCAAAGTTTGCTCGTAGCGACGGGAACAGGTTCAGGAAAAACAGAGTGTTTCCTCCTTCCGATACTCGCCAAGCTTGCCAATGAGGCTAGTTCAAAAGGCGAAGAATTCGGTCATCAATCCGCAATAAGAGCACTGGTTATGTATCCGATGAACGCCTTGGTAAATGATCAACTAGCACGATTGCGTTCAATGCTCGGTGACCAAAGAGTGGTTGAACAGTTTATGAGTTGGTCTGGGAGAGCGGCGCGGTTCGCCAGATATACCAGTAGGACCCTCTATCCAGGCGTGAGAACCAAAGCCAAAGATCAAAAAAATCTCCCCGTAATCGATAAATTTTATCTCGAATACCTTAGGTCAAGCAGGGGTGACCCATCGGACGAACAGGAGCGGGCTGACAAACTGGTAAAAACTCTTCGAGATAGAGGGAAGTGGCCAGCAAAGCATGATTTGCAAGCGTGGTTTGGCTGCAAGGGGAAACATTGGCAAAACTCAGCAGGTGAATTTCAACGCTGCCTAACAATGCCAAGAGATGCAGAGCTATTTACGCGCCATGAAGTGCACGAGGCACCGCCTGATATTCTAGTTACAAATTATTCCATGCTCGAATACATGCTTATGCGGCCATTGGAACGGCCAGTATTTGAGCGCACCTCCAGCTGGTTACGTGAGAATCCGGATTTACCATTTTTGTTGGTAATCGATGAAGCTCATTTGTATCGAGGAGCCGCGGGTGCAGAGGTCGCATTATTAGTTCGACGACTTCGATCTCGGTTAAACATACCACCGGAAAGATTGCAGGTTATTTGTACTAGCGCGAGCTTCGAAGACGCGGACTATGCGATCGAGTTTGCTGCGCAACTGACTGGGAAAAATGTACAAGATTTTGCAGACCCTATTAAAGGATCGTTGGAATATAGGCAGGAGGAGTCTACCGGCGACGCAGGTGATGTGGATGCACTTGCTAGCATTGACCTAGACAAATTTTATACAACTTATGAAAATCGTGCTTCTACTGTACGAGAATTCCTTGAGAGTCGAGGAATTAGTAATCACGAGGGGCCGCTGGAACAAGCAGTTTATGACGCTCTGGTGTCCTATGGACCCATTGGACTTTTGATTAACCGCACGATGGATGAAGCGCTGCCGGTTGGTGAACTTGCCTCGTTGTTGTTCATAAATTGTGATTCTCAAGCTGCTGACCAGGCTGTCACAAGCTTGATTGCACTAGGAAGTTTTGCTCGGCGTACGCCAAACGAGCCTGGATTGCTACCGTGTCGCGTACACGCATTTTATCGGGGTCTAGCTGGGCTGTGGGCATGCATGGACCCTGATTGCAGCGCTATTCCAGAAGACTTGCGAGACGGTGTAGCTGGAAAGCTTTACGCACAACCAAGAGATATATGCAGTTGTGGAAGTCGGGTGTTGGAATTATTTACGTGTCGGCATTGCGGATCCGCGTATGCACGAGCCTACACAAGTGAACTCGACGAGCCACATTATCTCTGGGCAGAACCAGGCGGTGAATTTCGAAGCCTCGTGGGCGTTCCTGAGAAACTAGAGCCCCTTGATTTACTAATTGAGAGGGAACCAATTATAGAAAGAGAAAATTGCGAACCGCACACATACGATATAGTTACTGGACAACTCGACCCAAAGGGAGAGGCCTCTCTCTCTCGGACCATTTTCCTTCGCCGAGATAGAAACGCAGCTGACGGTGAGAGTGTCGAGAGGCAAAACTCAGGGCCTGGGCAGTTTCGTCCGTGTGCAGTTTGTGGCCAAAATGCGGATTATGGTCGCTCACATCGCTCATCAGTGCAAGATCACCAAACTAAGGGAGATCAACCTTTTCAGGCTTTGATTTCCAAGCAGATCCAAGTCCAAGCGCCCGGGCCAACTGCAGAAACTCTGTTTGCTCCGTTGCGTGGTCGGAAGGTACTTGTGTTTTCAGATTCTCGGCAAACAGCGGCGCGTCTTGCACCAAATCTCCAAAAATATTCAATGCAAGACGCGATGCGGTCATTGTTGATGTGCGGTTATGACATTTTATTAAGGTCCGAGACGCTCAGCAAAAATCTAAATCTGTCACAAGCCTATTTTGCAGTACTCCTAGCAGCTGCTGAGATGGGCATTCGTCTTCGCCCCCCACTTACAGGAAGTGAGTCTTTTATTGGGGCAAGTGAAGTTCGGGATGCTGTCGAGCGTGGTGCATTGCAAGACGATCAAGAATTGTTGCTTGTGCAGGGGCGCGTCAATTCAACCAACCCACCAGAGTCAATTCTCGATGCGATCATATCGTGCATAACGGATCGATATTACGGTTTGGAATCCCTTGGTTTAGCATCGATCTCGGAAACCGCGTATGGGTATGGTCACGATGTAGTTGAGAATCTGCCTAACATTCCGGGTGTCGCAGAAACGGTGGAACAGAAAACAGCTCTGCTTCGTCTCTGGCTACGAGCCTGGGTTCAAAAAAAGGGCTTTTTTCTCAGCAGCATGCCTGTCGCTTGGATGGACAACAAAGTTCAAACCAGCACTGGAAACTTTCGAGATGTCCAGCGCTTTCTTGGCACCGCAGTTGCGAAACGAATATTCAAAGAACAGTGGCTTCACTCTCTACTACAGGTTTTTGGAGAAGCGGTTATTGGAAATAAATTTCGTTTGAGAGGCGCTGAATTAACACTTAATCTCGAAGGTGCTTGGGTGTACTGCAATATTTGTTGCACGACACAACGTCCTTTTCCTGATTTGGCAAAGTGCATCAACTGCGGCGAGAGCAACGTTCGAATTATTGATCCTGACACCGATCCAGCTTTTAGATCGCGAAAAGCATTCTACAGACGTAGCACAGTAGAGGCTCGTCGGTCTGACGATAGAAAAAATCCTATGGCTCTAGTTGCAGCGGAACATACGGCACAACTTAACGCCTCGCGGTCTGATGATGTTTTCTCCACTGCAGAAATGTATGAGTTACTTTTTCAAGATATAGATTTAGGACCTGACGATGCCGGGTGCGACCGTGCTGCTGTTGATATTTTGTCGTGTACAACAACAATGGAGGTTGGAATTGATATTGGAGCGCTGTCAGGTGTTTCTTTAAGAAACTTGCCTCCCGCGCGCGCGAACTATCAGCAGCGAGCAGGCCGGCGGGGAACCTCCGTTGTAACAGTAATGGCATTCGCGAGCGCGGACAGCCATGACGAGCATTACTTTTCGAAGCCGGACGAAATGATTCGTGGCGCGGTTGATGATCCCCGTTTGACCCTCGATAATGTGGATATCATTCGTCGACATGTAACTGCATATCTTCTTCAACTATATCATCGGGCACGTTTACCGGACATTCCTCCAGAGGGTCAACGGCAGCTTTTTGAAGTGTTAGGAACAGTCGCAGAGTTTCTGAACTCTACCTCTATTCTAAATCGCTGGGATTTTTTGGAATGGCTGCAGGAAAATGAAAACGAATTGAGGGAAGGTATCGCGTCTTGGTTACCTGATGAACTTGATATCGACGCACGGGGAAAATTATTGTCGAATCTGGTGCAAGGCACGGAACAAGAGCTCAACAAAGCGCTCGGGCAAGGTCAAGTCGCGGAGGAAACTGTGCAAACAATTGAAACAGATATCGCTCTTGAGGTTCGATTAGAGGAGGGCGAAGAGCGTCCACCGGTAACCCCAGACAATAAAAATCTGTTGGACCGTCTCCTGTATAAAGGGGTATTGCCGAGATACGCATTCCCAACGGACGTGGCAACGTTCCATGTCTTTGCGCCTCATTCAAACGAGATTCGGCCCGATTTTCTTTACACACCGTCACAAGGTTTACCCATTGCGTTGTCACAGTACGCTCCTGGAAAGGAGGTGTGGATAGATAATAAGCTGTGGCAATCAGGGGCAATCTACTCACCGGTGCGTGAGGATCTCTTCGACATGTGGAATGACCGGCTGATTTATTTCGAGTGTCAGCAATGTCATTACGCCAAAACTTTTTCAACCGAGCAAGCCAGCCGCGGCGATGTGAGAGACTGCGAAGCTTGCGGAGCGGAAGATCGTTTTGGGCCTGCGAAATACTGGGTTCGCCCACCCGGTTTTGCGCATCGCGTCTCAGTCGAAGAAGGAACAACTCCAGATGATCAAGCTCCACGAAGTTATGCAACTCGTGCGAAGTTAATGGCTCCTACTCCAGGCATTGATAAGCCATGGCAGCAGATTAATAAGAGAGTAAAGTCGTTTCATCTTCGCGATCATTTGTTGGTGACAAATCGGGGCCCACAAGAAGAAGGATACAACTATTGCACTACGTGCGGTTTAATCGATCCATGCGCAATGAGGAATGCAGTGGTCCTTGGTGCGCACCGCAAGCCTTATCCTACAAACCGAAATGACGCGTGCGTTGACGGGCACGTTGCACGAGGAATCGTTCTCGGTACCGACTTTCTTAGTGACGTATTGCTTGTGTCAATTGAGGTGGATGACCCTATACGCTTGAGGCCTGGTGATCTAATTACCGATGTGGCGCTTCGCACTGTGAGCGAGGCCATTTCGACAGCAGCATGCAGAAAGCTCGATCTAGAGTCGCGTGAACTTCAATCTGAGTATCGACCAGCAGTATCGCTGGCGGGTCAGGCCGGCCGGGAAGCTGAGATTTTCCTATATGACACTACGCCTGGCGGCGCAGGCTTTTCAAAAAGCGCCGGAGAAAAAGGTAGAGAGATCTTGGAACTGGCTCTGACGATTCTCGATACCTGCCCAGAGAGCTGCGACAGATCATGCTACCGATGCCTGCGAAGTTACAAGAACAAGTTTGAGCATGAACTTTTGGATCGTCATATTGGGGCCAGTTTGATTCGTCATTTGTTGGATGGTACATCGCCATCGCTGAAAGAAGAACGAATCAGGCAGAGTACCAACCTAATATTCGAGGACCTGCGGCGACTAGAACTGGAGATTGAAGTCGAGTGCGATATCGAAATATCGATGCAAGGTCTTCCAACCACTACAGCACCAATCTTGGTCAGTCGTCCAGATGGGAGACGGTTCATCATCGGCGTTAACAATTCTCTTACGCCAGGTGTTTTTGCTGATGAATCACTGTGGGAATGGGCAGAATTAAGTACTGGATTTTCATTTCTCACTGCAGACGATCTCACCATACGACGTAATCTGCCCTATGCGACTAAGGACATAATTTCGCGCATGGGCTTAACATAAAAGTTGAGAGATTGTCGGCTCTCACAGAAATAACAGCTCCGGCACATTGGCCTGAACCGCCAGAGCGACTTAGTGTCTCGACATTATTAGAGATCGAATCTTGTCCGATGAGGTGGAGTTTAAAGGAGTGCGCAGTATCCAGATGTTTGGGATCAGCGGGGTTATCCCGAGCGGCCATCATTCCCAACCCTTCGAGGACAAATTGTGCACAATGCACTGGACAAAATTATCAGCGCATTTAACAGGAGCGGATGTTTATCGTTAGAAGATCCAAAAGTGGTTGACGTACTTAAAGGCTTAGGGGATACACGGAGGTTATAAGGATGTCCATTAGACGGGTGCTAGACAGGTATGCAGACAATCCTCGAGCGCAACCCGTACTCGGGTCCCTAGATCAGCAGCTAGATGCAAAAAAAGCAGAACTTAGGACGGATGTCCAAACATTACTTGCACAAAGCGGTTTCATAGGAAGTCTGCACAGCAGATCAAATACAACACGAAACAGCAATAGCAAGATAGTTCGACATGCACTTGGATACGGCGTGTATCGAGAGATCGAGTTGATTGACGCATCGAATAATTGGAAGGGAACCGCCGATTTAATTTTCCTTTCAACTGAAAATTGTGAAATACGTGACTACAAAACTGGTAGTCCAAAAGAAACTGATCATTTTCAGTTGGAGGTGTACGCGTGGTTATGGTCTCAAGATCGGGAGCGCAATCCCGATATGCGTTTTGTAGACAAGCTAGTACTAATATACCCATTCGGTATCCAAGAAGTTCCGGCACCAGACAAAACCACGCTTGAAGAAATTCGCGAACAACTCTGCGAACGAGCGTCCAAAGTATTGAAAGAGGTATCAGCCGAACCACCGCCAACAAGACCAGATGAACAGGTTTGCAGATACTGCCAGGTACGGCAGATGTGTCAAACATATTGGGAAACTCTATCTGATTTTAGTCAGGAGAGTGACAGACATCACTTCACTGATCTGCAGCTAACTATCGATAAACGACGTGGACCTAAGACATGGGATGCACAAATAGATTGTAGTCGACCTGGCATTCAACAAGATAAAGTTATTGTTAAAGACTCGAACGGTTTATTTGATATTCCAGAGACGAGAACAGTCCGTCTACTATCTGCTGTTTATTCTAAACCAGAGCCAGATGATGTGGATGCGGATACTGCAGTTGTTACAGTTAACAAACACACTGAGATGTTTTTAGTACCTTAATTGCTTTACCGATTCGTATTTGTTGAGATGCTTGGTTGCACATGAATAATCAGATGCAGGGCGCTTGAAATATAATAGTTCATTAATAACTTAGTTAATTTGAATTGATTCATAATATATAAGTGTATGCCAAATATGGGGAGGAGTGGAGCGTTTGAGAAAATCTCTGACTTTAACAAGTTTTACAAACTTAGAGTTTTTATAAACAGAGATACCGATTACTACTAAAGAATTTCTATAGTCGTTCTATTTATATGGGACAAAGATTATCCGTTTTTCATATAACAATCGACTTTGTAAAAATAGTGAATATATATTGAAACAGCGTAGCCTAATAAAATCTCAGATTATTCAAGCATGGCAAAAATGTATCAGTCTGGACTACTGCAGCCAATGGATAAATTCTGAACGTAGTTTACAGGCGTCATTACAGTTTTTAGGTTTGATGCATAATGGGTTACATTTTTGATGATGAGTGATAAGCTGAATGTCTGCTTACGACACAAAGCGGACATTCAAAACATTAAAACACTTCATTTTTTTCGTGTCCCAAGGCAAAATGACGACCTCTCTATATTTTCCTTTTCAAGATATATTGATAACAGCAATAAAATAAATGCCAAGCCAAACCCAATTACACCAATATTGAATCCTAGGATAGTTTTCTCGCTACCATCAAGGTATTTCATTGATCCGCCATATAGATCCTGTATTACAAAGGCAAACAGGAATCCGCCAGTAATCAGTATGCTAAGCACTGCGCTTAAGATTACGCAATTTTTAGACCAGATAAACCACAAGCAAAGCAAACCAATGCCAAAATTTGTTATTAACTGCCAAACTTCGTGAATACGGACATGGGGTGTCCAGTCAGGATTAAAAACATGAGTGTCATTTATCTCTAAAAAGGGCACACCTACGGCATAAAGAAATATACAAAACGTAATCAATAATTTTTGAACCATAATAGTACACTCCATTATTTGATTATTGAGTTTGCCATCTAACAATAATTATGAGACAAAATTGAAGCTTTTACTGCAATGGAAATTAGTACTCGTTCAAGTGTTTCAAGTACGATCATCTTTATAACTGCGCAGTAAACTTTATTTCAATCAATTGAGGCGGAAATGCAAGACGAGGTGTCACGAGTAATGTGCTGGAAACCTCTGGTTTTTCCGATCCATAAGCTTCTTTTCTAACTGAACCCGCAACAGCAAATGCAGCATCCATATCCGTTACGTAAAGCACCTCTTCGACAACGTTGTCCATGGTCGCGCTGTATTGACTCAGAATCTTTTTGGCATTTTTATAGACTTGTCGCATCTGAATTTCCATATTCGAGTGATCAGTTATATTTCCATTTTCATCAACTGAAGCTGATCCCGCTAGATTACCCTCGTCATCGTGACTGAGTTGACCAGATACATAAATTGTATTGCCAACCTTTAATGCTTGTGCATAGCCGTAAGCATCTTCCCACGGCATTCCGTGGTCTTGTGTTTCTTTTGTAATACTCATATTAGTTCTCCTATATATTTTTAGATTTAAATTAGACGATGTCCGCCATCAACTACTAGTGAAGTTCCACTAACAAACCCATTGTCGATCAAAAAGGCAACAGTCTTTGCGATATCATCGGGATGACCCACACGTTGCACAGGCAGAATTTTTGCGATGCTATCGAGTTGCACTTGAGCTGCATCTTTACTACCCGTCACGTCTTCCCATAATTGAGTTTCTACAACTCCAGAAACTATGGAATTAACGCGGATAGGAGCTAGCTCATAGGCCCAAACTCGACCCGCAACTTCTGTACCACCACCAAGCGGCAAACATTGAGGCTCCTGGTATTGGCTTTTGTGTGACCGTGCCAGAAAATAATGTAATCGAACCCGTTTTATTTAAGTAAGGGAGGGAGTGATAAACACACAGCATTTGCCCCACAACTTGGTTGCGATGAGCTCTTTAGCCGATTTGAAATCCATTTCTTTAAGTGGTGCAAGCATGCTGGAGGATGCGGCGGTTACCAGATGGTCAAAATTACCCGTTTTATCAAAGAAAGTTTTAATACTCTCTTCATCAGTGAGATCCATCACTTCTCCGGATACCTTTCCGGTAAAATCGACTACGCTTTGTTCAAGTTTTTCATGGCTACGTGCAGTAACAATGACTTCGGCACCTAATGATGATAGAAGTTGTGTTGTCACTTTTGCGATGCTGCCTGTGATGCCCGTAATGACAATTCTTTTATCTGTAAAGTCATAAATCATTTTCTTGCTTCTTTATTTGAAGGTATTCCATTTGCATTCGACCCATCGACTAAGTCGACACTGTCTTGTGTTTCTGTAGTCGTCATGAGGTAAGCGATTAAATCAGCACGATCCTGTGCATTACTTACCGAGTAGCCCATCTTTTGTCCGGGTATAAACATTTCAGGATTGCTTAACCACAGATCTAGATTTTCTGCAGTCCAAACAACTTTAGAATTTTTAACGGCATCGCTATAGTCATATCCTTGTACCGCTCCAGCACGTCGTTCAAAGACTCCGCGATGGGAGGGTCCGACACGATTACTGTCGATCGAATGACACCCAATGCAACGCGATTCATACAATCTCTGTCCGTTGATCTCATCACCAGCCGCATGGGTTCCGGTTGTATATATAAGTAGGGCAAACATTAGCGTCTTGTAGAATTGGTCCACCTTGTAAGTTCCTTTTAAAAGAGAGCTGACTGAGTTAACCCTCTGATTGTGTTTACGCACCGAATCCGAGCGCCAGATGGAAGGGTCGGCCGAGATCGAAGTTAAGCAACGCAAAGTGCGATGCCTGATCGGCAGCCAAACGCGCAGCGACTTTACCCAGTTGCGGATCCTTTAACGCTGGGATTACGCCGAGATAGGCATTGGTTGCACCAAGTTCAAGCCTGGCGGCCAACTTCAAAACGTCCTCTTGATTCTTCAGACTATTCACGTTCAGTGCTTTGGCATATTCAGCCTCAGTTTTTTCCTTGACCGGCTCGCCTCCGAGTTTACGGATCGTTGCGATCAGCGCGTCATTGTGCTGTTTGTGATCGTCCTGAAATTTAGTCGCAGCTTTAGTGGCATTCTGCTTTAGTAAGCCACTTTTAATCGCGATGGCGTAAGCATTGATGCCTTCGTATTCGAGACCAACTGCAACATTGAGAATGCTAATGTCTTGGGAACTGGCAGCAGTTTTACCTAACGCTTGGGTTGCATTACCCAGTAGTGCCACGGTACCGGCTGAAAGAGCCAAACCACTTGCGCCTGTCAGTAGACTGCGACGAGCTGGGCTTTCGATTTCAATATTAGTAGTCATGATGTTATTCCTCGTAAATTTATTCCTCTATCTGGTTTAAAAAGTTCTAGAGTCAATAGTTAAAAAAATGTAATCAACGATCAGACTGTGAATCCATGGGCTTTAGTCATAATGAAAAGAAACAGATCTGTATCGTATGTAGATAATGTAGACTGATCTGTAGCGTTTGTCAAGCTTGTAGATGAAATTTATTATCTATAGTATATACAGCATGTTATATGCTATAACATAAAGAATCACGATGGTGTGATTGAAAAAATACTGTTAAAAAGGACATATCTGTATGTTTTGTTAGAAGGAATTTGCAATGAAAAGAGCTGAAAAGCGTGAACACCTAATTAGTATCGCAGCCGAACTGTTTAATCGTCTTGGCTACCGTGCGGCGGGGGTCGACCATGTGATTGCTGAGGCGGGAATCGCTAAAACTACGCTCTATCGGCATTTTAAATCGAAGGAAGATCTTATCGTTGCTGTTTTAAAGAGAATAGATGAGCAGTATCGTGAGGATATGCGTGAGTCAGTTGATAGCTTAGCGAAAAAACCAAAACAAAAGCTGCTTGTAACATTCGATTACCTTGAAAGTTGGTTCAAAGATAAGTCATTTTATGGTTGCCCCTTTATGAGCGCAGCCAGTGAATATAGTGAACGACATAGTTCTGTGTTCCAAGAATCCGTATTGCACAAGCGATTAGTGGTTGTCTACTTTGAGGAGCTTGCACGGGCCGCAGAACTTAATGATGCACGGCGGGTTGCCGAGGAGATTAACCTGTTACACGAAGGTGCTACAGCAGTCGCACATATTACGGGTGATCCAAATGCAGCTCGTAAGGCAAAAGACGCTGCTGCGAAACTTATTGAAAATGCGAGTGTGCGTGATAAAACCTAAGGGTAATCCCAATGACCGCTATTGGCCGAAAGCGGACATTCGATAAAGTAATTTAGGACAAGCTGAGTTGGAATCATTAAAACAATACAGTTAAATGACTGCTTACGACCCAAAGCGGACATAGAAATTGAAAAGGGTCTGCATACTATGCAAGCAAAGAAAGTGTTAGAACAAACGAGTATCAAAGCGTTACAACAGATAAAGTGTAATGCTTTTTGTATGAAACTTATTATTCCCTTTACATTGATATTTGTAGCCGTTGCTTGCACTAAAAGCCGATATGCTGAACATGTAGAAATTTTACTTGAGGATTCACCATCCAGTTACAAACAGGGCTATATAGATGGCTGCGGGAGTGGTGAGAATGCTGCTGGCAACTTTATGACTAAGTTTAAACGTAGCGAAGCGTACCTAGATGATGATTTATACAGAAAAGCATGGCACACAGGTTTTGATTATTGCAAAGAGCAATTGGAAATAGATAGAGACTTTGATCGTATGGTGTATAGTTGAATGACCGCTTCCGACCCAAAGCGGACATTCAGAAATAGCAAAGATATTAGCTAAACACAAAAAATACGCCCAACCGAGGTAGGGCGTATTTAAATTTATGAATTTTTGAAAGGGTATTTTTTGTAATTAATTATTCTCCTGAGGCTAATGCACCGCCAATTTTGCCGGAAATCATGCCTAGGATTGTACCGATAACAAGTGAAACTACAATTACAATTAATGCGTTGCTAAAGCTGCCCGAAGTCAGTGCATCCATTGTGAGCGCATCAGGTGTTTGTAGCGCATAGGCTGCGACACAAGCATATCCAAAAACACTGGCTGGAATGGAGTCAAAGATTTCAATATGCGCTAGCAAGCACATTATTGTTACGAGTACAGCAATAACAATTCCAGCCCAAATGGGCAAGGTCAGCGCACCGGCTAATGGAATTCCAAGGATAATCAGTAAAGTAATCCAGGCAAGAACTGCACCAAGAATGTTACAAATAATGGTTTTTTGTAATGCCTTTCCATCTCCACCGAGTACAAAATAACATCCCCATGCAATAAAAACGGCCCAAATTATAACCATTCCTGATAATGGTCCAAGACATAATGCTGCTGCTATGCCACCTAAAACACCAATGACGACTGATAATGCTACGAGACTAGACATGATGAATTCCTCCCATCAAATGTGATATTTTTCTCTTTATATTTAATTATTTGTTGACTAAACCTCCTATCAAGCCTAGTTAACATTCACACTTTACCTATGCGCTAAGGTAGTGCAAGTTAATATCGCTGAAATTATTCATAGTAAGGGCATTTTTCTTGCTTGATAGGGCTAATATGGCCTAAATTTTAACGCATCAAACAAAGTCCTTGGGAGGCATTCATGTATGGGTATGATCATCTGGTGCGTAATGAACAGGTTACAGAATCTATTTTGTTGCGAAGTCCAACTACTCGGCAACAGCAATAATAGAATGACCGCTTTTGGCTGTAAGCGGACATAATGTAAACCGCTAAAGGGGAACACCAGGTTGGAATCACAAAATGAACATAGTTTAATGTCTGCTTACAGCCAAAAGCAGTCATTCAGTTTTAGATGCATTGTTAAAGATTAGTTAAGTATGGCCAGCTTTATTCTTCCGTAATTATTACAGTCCTGTGTGTTCTAACTCAAATTCAATCTTGTCTAAACACTTACAATCTTCCTTTATAAATATTCTAACTAGAAGACTAGTGGATACTAGTAAACCACGTTTTATGTCTCGTACGATTGCATAAACAGTATAGCTTTTTTCAGAAAAACTATATTCAAGCCCTAAATCATTCAAATATTTATCTATGTTTACATACGATGTTCCAATAGAAAGATCACTAGATAATTGTAAATAAAATTGCTTGTGGTTTTCTAAGTTTACGTCCTTTGCCTCTAATACACCTTCTGCAACCAAATGCGATGCTAATGTTGCTTGAAGTAATGAACTAACAACGAGAAATAGAACAATTAGATAAGCTACTTTTTTACGCATCATTTAGCACAAAATTAGAAAAATACATCATTAGTAAATGTCTGCTTTGGGTCGAAAGCGGTCATATTGATTTTCAAACTATCTAGAATTGGAGTCTGTAAAAATCAGTAAAAATTTGATAGTCTTGATTGCGCTCTATTTTCGTGCTTTTCAAATTAGATCAATAAGTTGCTTGATTTAGAGTACTATTTTGACATGGTAGAGGTCGTTGGTTCGAATCCAATCGTGCCTACCAATAGAATATTTAAAAAGTTTATAAATTTTTTACATGTGGCCAGTCGTAGCGGTCACCACTGGAAATATCTATGCCAACGATTACACTTCCTGACGGATCTCAAAAAGATTTTTCTAACCCCGTAAGCGTTCAACAAGTCGCTGAATCAATCGGCCCTGGACTTGCAAAGGCCACCATAGCAGGCCGTATCAATGGGCAACTTGCAGATGCATGTGTAGATATTGCCGAAGATGCAAATTTAGAAATAGTAACGAATAAAGACCCCGATGGAATTGATATTATTCGCCATTCATTTGCGCACTTAATGGGGCACGCTATTAAGCAACTCTATCCGACGGCAAAAATGGCAATAGGCCCTGTAATTGAAAACGGATTTTATTACGACATTGAATTCGAGCGACCCTTCACGCCAGATGACTTAGAAGCAATTGAAAAAAGAATGCAAGAATTGATTAAGCAAGATTACGATGTAATTCGTGAAGTAGTTAGTCAAGAAAAAGCTATTGAAACGTTTAAGCAGCGTGATGAAAATTACAAAGTTGAGATTGCTTCAGAAATACCAGACGATGAAGTTATCGCGTTGTATCACCATCAAGAATATATCGATATGTGTCGAGGCCCTCATGTACCTAACACTCGACATTTGCGCGCCTTCAAGCTCACTAAACTTGCAGGAGCATATTGGCGAGGTGATTCAGATAACAAAATGTTGCAGCGCATCTATGGCACTGCGTGGGCAGATAAAAAACAACTAAATACATACACAACCCAACTTGAAGAAGCAGAAAAACGTGATCATCGAAAGCTTGGTAAACAAATGGATCTGTTTCATTTTCAGGATGAAGCGCCAGGCATGGTGTTTTGGCATGATCGCGGCTTTACACTTTATAAAATAGTGGAGTCTTACATTCGCAATAAAATATGCGAGTATGGCTATCAAGAAGTGTTAACACCCCAGGTGCTTGATCGAAAATTATGGGAAAAATCTGGTCATTGGGACAAATTTGGTGACATGATTTTTGCAACGCAATCTGAGAATAGAGAATATGCAATTAAACCAATGAATTGTCCGGGACATATTCAAATTTATAATCAAGGTTTAAAGAGTTATCGGGATTTACCTTTAAAACTTTCTGAGTTTGGGTTAGTTCATCGCAACGAGCCATCTGGAACATTGCACGGTTTAATGCGTGGACGTCGATTTGTACAAGATGATGCACATATTTTTTGCACTAAGGAACAATTACAACAAGAAGTTGCCGAGCTTATTCAGCTGACATTTGATGTGTATAATGATTTTGGATTCAAAGATGTCGACCTTGCACTTTCGACACGCCCTGAAAAACGTGTAGGCGATGACAGTTTATGGGACGAAGCCGAGCAAGCCCTGGACCTGGCTTTAACTAATCAAGACTTGGCATTTAAGTTGCAACCTGGAGAAGGTGCCTTTTATGGGCCAAAAATAGATTTTACCTTGCGTGACAGCCTTGGTCGGGTATGGCAGTGTGGAACTATTCAGGTCGATTTTTCCATGCCAAGTCGTTTAGGGGCTACCTATGTGGCTGAAGATGGATCCCGTCAGGTGCCTGTTATGATCCATCGAGCCATTTTAGGCTCGCTTGAGCGATTTATTGGGATTTTAATTGAACACTATGCAGGAGATTTGCCATTTTGGTTGGCGCCCAACCAGGCAGTATTGCTAAATATAACTGACAGGCAGGCAGAATATATTGGCTCAGCTATAGAAATGCTTAAAAATCAAGGATTCAGAGTCATTTCTGACTTGAGAAATGAAAAGATTGGCTTTAAGATTCGCGAGCACACTATTGCTTATATTCCATATATGTTAGTCGCGGGTGATCGTGAGGTCACCGCAAATCAGTTGGCCGTTCGTACGCGCAGTGGTGAAGATTTGGGATCGATGGACTTGGACGCTATCGTGCAAATGTTTACTGATGAAGGCGCGCGCCGCGGCCATTAATTTTTTTGGAGGATTAAAATATTAGCGCAGCGAAAGAGAACCGATTAAATGAAGAGATTACCGATCAAGAAGTTCGTTTGATTGGAACCGATGGTGAAAACGTAGGTGTAGTCGCTATCGATGAAGCACAACAAATTGCACAAGAAGCAGACTTAGATTTAGTTGAGATAGTGCCAAATGCCAATCCACCAGTTTGCAGGGTAATGGATTATGGCAAGTTTAAATTTGAGCAAAGCAAAAAAGCTCACGCTGCGAAGAAAAAACAGAAATTAATCCACGTAAAGGAAATTAAATTTAGGCCTGGTACTGAAGAAAGTGATTATCAAGTCAAACTAAAAAAATTAGTTGAGTTTTTAACAGGAGGAGATAAGGCAAAAGTTACAATACGTTTTAGAGGTCGAGAAATGATGCACCAAGAACTTGGTAGTAAATTACTTGATAGAATAGAAGCTGACTTAACTGATTATGGTGAAATAGAACAGAGACCTAAATTAGAAGGACGACAATTAGTAATGGTGTTTACGCCTTTACGTAAAAAATAACACAAACTTAAATTATTATGCCAAAGTTAAAAACAAATAGAGGCGCGGCAAAGCGTTTTAAAAAGACTGCTAAAGGTGGTTTTAAACGTACACAGTCGCATGCCAGACATATTCTTACTAAGAAAAGCACTAAGAGGAAAAGACAGTTGCGTGCTGGTTCTATAATTGCTGAGTCAGATAATAATTCTGTAAAGCAAATGCTTCCTTACGCGTAGAGAAATAATAGATTTGGAGAATATTTATGCCAAGAGCTAAACGATCAGTAGTTGCACATGCAAGGCACAAAAAGGTGCTTAATAAAGCAAAAGGCTATTACGGTGCGCGCAAGAGTGTCTTTCGAGTTGCAAAACAGGCTGTAATTAAGGCAGGTGAATATGCATACCGAGATCGAAGGCAACGCAAACGCCAGTTTCGTTCGCTATGGATTGTACGAATAAATGCAGCAGCGAGACAGTTTGATTTATCGTATAGTCGAATGATGAATGGTTTGAGTAAAGCTTCAGTAGAAATTAATCGAAAAATACTGGCAGATTTAGCAGTTCACGATATTGATACCTTTGGTAAACTTGCTGAGAGGGCAAAAGCAAGTCTGGCAAGTTAATTTAGATTGTATTGGGTTAGAATCCTACTTCAAAAATTAATTTTTGATTTATGTGGAATAGAAAAAGGGAAAGTTTGAACTTTCCCTTTTTTGTTTTAAGTGCCAAATTTGGTTTGTAAATAAATGTCTGATCTCAATTCTTTAGAAATTCAAGTGCTTGACGAAATTGGGTCCAGCAGTAGCATAAATGATTTAGAGTCATTGCGTGTACATTATTTAGGGAAAAAAGGACTTCTTACGGAGCAGCTCAAAAATCTTGGGAAGCTATCTAAAGAGCAACGGCCTGAAGCGGGCCAAAAAATTAATATAATAAAAGTAAAAATACAAAATGCGCTTGAAGAAAGAAAAATTCATTTACAAGCATCATTAATTAATGAGCAATTAAAGAACGAAACACTTGATGTAACCTTGCCGGGTCGAGGGCAAGGTTTAGGTAGCTTGCACCCAATTTCTCATACTCTAATGAGAATTGAAGAATATTTCCGACGCTATGGTTTTGTTGTTGAAGAAGGTCCGGAAGTTGAAGATGAGTTTCATAATTTTGAGGCTTTAAATATACCTGAACATCATCCAGCTCGTGCCATGCACGATACGTTTTATTTTTCAGATAAAATGTTATTACGTACACATACCTCTTCAGTTCAAATTCACGTTATGCAGGAACAAGATCCTCCAATTCGAATCATTGCCCCGGGACGTGTATATCGATGTGATTCAGATCCTACTCATAGCCCCATGTTTCACCAAGTAGAAGGGTTGCTGGTAGATGAAGATGTTTCATTTGTGGATTTGAAAGGCATAGTTGTCGATTTTCTACAGTCATATTTTGAAAATGAAAGACTAAAAGTACGTTTCCGTCCTTCTTATTTTCCATTCACTGAACCATCAGCTGAAATTGATATTGGAATGTTCGATAAAAGCTCTGATTCAATGAAGTGGCTAGAAGTAATGGGTTGTGGAATGGTGCACCCAAATGTTTTTGATAAAGTTGGTATTAATTCAGATAAATATAATGGCTATGCATTTGGTTTGGGTGTTGAGCGTTTGGCAATGTTGCGATATCGCGTAAATGATCTTAGGTTGTTTTTTGAAAATGATTTGCGCTTTTTACAGCAGTTTTCATGAGGCTCAAGTAAGTGAGAGTAAGTGAAAATTGGTTAAGGGAGTGGGTGGACCCTCCTGTCAACACGCAGCAACTGACTGACACACTGACTATGGCTGGTTTAGAAGTCGATTATGTGGAACCGGCTGCTGTTAAATTTTCAGGTGTTGTAGTGGCTAAGGTTGCTGGTGTCAAAGATCATCCTGATGCAGAAAAACTGCATATTTGCAGTGTGGATGATGGTTCTGGTGAAATGCGCACAATTATTTGTGGCGCAAATAATGTTCGTGAGGGGTTAGTCGTAGCGTTTGCAAAAGTGGGGGCTGTGCTCGCAGGAAATTTTAAAATTGAGGCCAAGTCAATTCGTGGTGTTGATTCTTATGGGATGTTGTGTTCCGTAGCTGAATTAGGATTAGCGGAAACATCAGAAGGAATATTGGAGTTACCAGAAAATTTTATGCTTGGTTTGGATGTATTTGAATGCCTTGAATTAAATGACACAATTATTAATATCGATTTAACCCCGAATCGTTCAGACTGTTTGAGTATTCAAGGAATCGCACGTGAGGTATCTGCACTCTATAATATCCCTGTCCAATTCTCTGACATCTCTTCTAAAGTTGATGATTCAATAAATTCGACCTTTCCTGTTGAAGTGGAAGCGCAAAATGAATGCCCACAATATTTAGGCAGGGTTATTGAAAGTGTATCTTGCAGTGCGCAAAGTCCAGTTTGGATGCAGGAAAAATTACGGCGTGCAGGTATTCGTTCTATCAATGCAGTCATTGATATCACAAACTACGTGATGTTAGAACTTGGACAGCCTATGCATGTATTTGATCTTAAAAAACTTGATCAAGGGATAATTGTTCGACATGCACACTCATCGGAAGTATTAACACTATTAGACGGCCAAGACATTAAACTATCTACTGATGATCTTGTTATAGCGGATGCAAAAAAACCAATAGCGCTTGCTGGCATTATGGGTGGTATTAATACAGCAGTAGATGATCAAACAGAAACTATATTTCTTGAATGTGCATCATTTAAGTCAGAATTAATTTTGGGTAAAGCAAGGAAATTTGGATTGCATACAGACTCATCTCATCGGTTTGAGCGTGGTGTGGATCCGGAATTAGCCAAGCATGCTATAGAAAAAGCAAGCCAATTAATTATTGAACATGCTGGCGGTGAGGTTGGACCGGTAATAAGCAAGTTGAATAAATCGGCGTTGCCAAAACCAAAACAAATCAATCTAAATCATTGTGATGTTGAAAAATTACTAGGTTTAAAAATTTCAATTAATGAAATTGAGAGTTTATTAAAAAGATTAAGTTGTGATGTTCAACTAGATGGGGAGAAGTTGAGCGTTATTCCGCCGAGTTATCGATTTGATCTTGCAGTTGATGTTGATTTGATAGAAGAGATTGCACGTCTCGTTGGCTATGAAAATATCCCAGCTAATGTTAATGCAATCTCATCCGGTCAAAAAATCCCGAAAGCAAATATTGAACAGCTAATATTAATGAAGCGAGAAATGGTTTCACAGCATTATCATGAGGTAATAACGTTTAGTTTTGTTGATCAGGACATTGAATCATTATTAAACCCAGCGCATCGCGGGAAAGTATTAACTAACCCTATCTCTCAAGAATTAGCAGTGATGCGGAGTAGTATTTGGCCAGGTTTGATTAAGGTAGCCCAATACAATTTGAATCGACAACAGACGCGCATCCGAGTTTTTGAGCATGGATTAAAGTTTAAACAAACTGAAGATGCGCTATTTCAAACACCTGTATTTTCCGGGCTTATTTGTGGTGATTGTTTACCTGAGCAGTGGGGGGACACGTCAAGAAAAGTTGATTTTTTCGATATTAAGGGGGATGTAGAACGTTTGCTAAAATCACTATCGATTCCTTATCATCAGTTAAATTTTAAAAGAATAGATGATTCTGCATTGCATCCAGGACAAGCGGCTAATATTAAATTTAATAACACATGTATCGGACGAATTGGTTGTTTACATCCAAACATTCAACATGCTTTAGATCTAAGTCAGCCCGTTTACTTATTTGAGTTAAATTTAAATGATTTACTTAGTTTTTCACGCAAGACTATATTTAAGCCATTATCAAAATACCCTTCGATTCGTCGGGATATCACACTAATTGTAGATAAAAACACTACTGCTAAGAAGATTCGTTCAAACATTGAGCAAATTGAAATTCCTTTTTTACAATACATCGAATTCTTTAGTGTATATGCGGGTAAAGGTATACCAAAATCTAAGAAAAGCATTTCTTTAAGCTTGATTTTACAAGAGTTTTCACGCACCCTTACAGATAAAGAAATAGAACAAACAATCTCATTAATTATTTCTCAACTTAAAATTAAAGTTGGAGCAGAAATAAGAAGCTAAGTGAAATGGCGCTAACCAAAGCTGACATGGCAGAAAACTTGTTTGAAGAGTTAGGGCTCAACAAGCGTGAAGCTAAAGAACTAGTTGAAATATTCTTTGAAGAAGTTCGACTTGCCTTGGAGCAAGGCCACGAGGTGAAACTTTCTGGTTTTGGTAATTTTATTTTACGGGATAAAAACCAACGACCAGGAAGAAACCCTAAAACTGGCGAAGAGATACCAATTTCTGCAAGACGTGTTGTTACTTTTCGTCCTGGACAGAAATTAAAAGCAAGAGTCGAGGCATATGCTAGAAATCAACAATAATAATAAATTGCCAGCGATTCCAGGGAAACGCTATTTTACAATCGGTGAAGTAAGTGAGCTTTGTGGCGTCAAACCCCATGTCTTACGCTATTGGGAACAAGAGTTCCCATCATTGAAGCCAGTAAAGCGACGTGGAAATCGCCGTTATTATCAGCGACACGATGTGATCCTTATTAGACAAATTCGCAGTCTATTATACGAACAAGGCTACACCATAGGTGGGGCGAGACAAAAACTTGCTGGTCCAGATACCAAAAAAGACAATAACCAAAGCCAACAGCTGGTACATCAGTTACGCGTAGAGCTTGAAGATTTGCTCCACGTTTTAAAACGTTAATATTTCTGTTTATAATTTTCATTTAATTCTGTGGACATTATCGGGGTGTAGCGCAGCCTGGTAGCGCACCGCAATGGGGTTGCGGTGGTCGGAGGTTCAAATCCTCTCACCCCGACCAAAGCCATTTTCATAGTGGCTAAAATTTTACTAATGGTCGGTTGTGAGCTCGCACTTACCGACTATAACTTCTATACTTACGCCCGAAGTGGTTTTTTATCCCGCAAATTTACAGTATTCCATTATTTGATTATTAGATAGCAGGTACCTAAATCGGTGCCTGAATAAAGTCAATGCAACTAAAAGAAAATCTATGTCATTCGATATTCACTTTGATTTAGAACTTGCCTTAGTGATAGGTGCTTTTTTGACCGGACTCATCTGGGTGCTTGATAAATTGTTGTTAGGTAATAAGCGGAGAAAAAATGCATTAGAAAAATCGTATAATTCAAGACATAATCAAGAAGATGCTAAGCCTTCCGACAAAGAATACCACGAACCTTGGTATCTGGAGATTAGCAAGTCATTTTTCCCAATTTTATTGATCGTTCTTATTCTTCGATCATTTATTGCTGAGCCATTTCGAATACCGTCTGGTTCTATGATGCCTACTTTATTGCATGGTGATTTTATATTAGTGAATAAGTTTTCTTATGGGATTAGATTGCCAGTAATGCACACAAAGGTTTTTCAAATTGGTGCACCAAAGCGTGGGGATGTGGCGGTGTTTAGATTTCCAAAAAAGCCATCAGATGATTATATTAAGAGGGTAATTGGTTTGCCTGGTGATAAAATAATTTACAAAGATAAAATTTTATACATCAATGGAAAACGAATCGATCAAAAGCAAAATGGTGTATTTCATGGCGAAGGCGCGAACAGCGTTATGAATGGGACCGAAATTCTAAATGAGGATTTGGAAACCGTTTTACATGGTATATTAATCAAGCAGTCTAATTTTAAAATTCCTGGGCAATTAAGTAATCCGAGTGAGTATTCGGTTCCAGAAAATCATTATTTCGTGATGGGCGATAATCGAGACCATAGTAGTGACAGTCGAAGATGGGGATTTGTGCCAGAGGAAAATTTAGTTGGACGTGCGTTTTTAGTATGGATGAATTGGGATTATGCAGGGAAAAAATTTGACTTTAAGCGTGTGGGCAAAAAAATTATTTAAAGTTAGGGTATTAATATGATGAATTTAAGAAAACAGCAGGGCGCATCATTTGTATTTTGGGTGCTCATATTGGCTCTGATAGGCTTTTTATTCATGATTGGAATTAAATTATTCCCGGTTTATTATCGGGGGCTAGCGGCAAAAAAAAGTTATAGAAGATCTTGCAGTTGAGATGCAAGGTAAACAACCAAACAAGAAGCAGCTTTGGGATCTTATTGATCGACGATTGTATATTAATAATATTTCTGATGTTAAAAAAGAAGATTTTATTTATAACGTAGACAAACGCAATGTTGAATTTGGAATAGACTATGAAGTACGAGTGTCTCTTATTTCAAATTTAGATGGCGTAGTAATGTTTGATTATCGGCATACACTCACTAAAAATTCAAAAAATTGAGTCTTGTTGATTTACTAGGAGAAAACTTTGTAAGTTCGGAGTATTGCCGGCAAGCACTCACACATCGAAGCGTCAGCGCTAGAAATTATGAACGCTTAGAATATCTTGGTGATTCTTTATTAGGATTCATTATCGCTGAATGGTTGTTTGAACAGTACCCAGATAATCCTGAAGGTGACCTTACTCGGATACGAGCATATCTAGTTAAAAAAGATACACTTGCAGAAATTGCACGTGAATATAATCTTGGGGATTATCTTATATTGGGGTCAGGAGAACTAAAGTCAGGTGGTGTGCAGCGTGCTTCCATTTTAGCAGATGCACTAGAAGCGCTTATTGGCGCTACGTATTTATCAAAAGGTATAGAACAGGTTCGTTTATTTATTTATAGCCTTTATAAAACAAGGTTTGAAACCATCCCATCGATGGACCAACTCAAAGATGCGAAAACTCGTTTGCAGGAATTATTACAGTCAAGGGGGATGGATCTACCTATATATACCTTGCGTGAAAGAGTTGGAAAATCTGGAAACGAGACATTTACTGTAGCTTGTGAGGTCAGTGGATATACAAATGTTTTTGTTGGCAGCGCGAAAAGTCTTCGTCGCGCAGAACAACATGCAGCGGAACAGGCATATGTGCATATTGTTGATAATCATATAGCGTGAAATAAATTATTTTATATGACAAATAAGAGACGATGTGGTTTTGTTGCCATAGTAGGTCGTGCTAATGCAGGGAAATCTACATTATTTAATTCAGTGCTGGGAGAGGAGCTTTCTATTGCAACGCATAAACCACAAACGACTCGGCATAATATTCGCGGTATTCTTTGTATAGGTCAATGCCAATTAATACTGATTGATACACCTGGTATTCAACTTGGCAATAAACGTTTAATTAGTAAAGTACTTGTCCGCAATGCACTTTCGTCATTACAGGATGTGGATATTATTTTGATGATTGTCGAATTAGATCAATGGAATGATGAGGATGAGTATTTACTAAATCAAATAAAGATAGCAAATCGACCCACAATGTTAATTATAAATAAGATCGATAAAATCAGCGAAAAAGAAAAATTATTACCTATTCTTGAAAAAACAAAATCGCGCCACAACTTTTTAAGTATTATTCCGCTCTCCGCGCTTTATAATACAAATACTGATGCATTGACAAAGGAATTGTGCAAATTTGTTCCTGAATCTGAATTTCTATTTCCTGAAAATGTAAAATTGGATCGAGATGACGAGTTCATAATTTCAGAAATTGTGCGTGGGGCTGCGATGTTGCAATTGCATAAAGAAATGCCTTACGCAATTTACACTAAAGTTGAAGAGTTTGAGTTTAAAGAAGATCTTGTGATGATTGGCGTTATTATATGGGTTGAAAAAGAAAGTCAAAAACCAATTGTGATAGGTGGTAAAGGGTTAAAGCTAAAAAAAATTGGCGAGCATGCCAGAGTAAAGCTAGAAAAAGTATTTGGTAGAAAAGTAATGTTAAAAACGTGGGTTAAAGTTAAACAAAGTTGGCAAGATAAGCAAGATGTTGTTTCTCAGTTTGAAAATTAGAAATTGAGAGATGTATGAATGAGAATATTTTTACAACAAGCATATTGTATGCACACTAGGCGGTATAAAGAATCAAGCTTAATAATAGAAGCTCTAACTTTGGAGCATGGTTTAATTTCTTGTGTGCATCGTGGCGCGAGTAGAAATAACGCGTCCTTGGACTTATTATTTACACCATTAATAATATCCTGGGCAGGTAAAGGAGATTTATATACGCTCACACATATTGAAACAGATGGATCAAAGCTAATTATGCAGCCTAATAAGTGTATTTTAGGTATGTACCTGAACGAACTAATTCTAAAGCTTGTTCCAAAATCTAGTCCAAGCAAGGATATGTATAATCTTTATAAAAATGTAATTGGGTTATTAAACGATAATACAAGTCAGGAAAAACTTTTACGTTTGTTTGAGGTAGAACTACTATCTATCATTGGCTATGGGCTTTCTTTGGATAAAGAAATGGACCATGAGACACCCATTCAAGAGAATTGCTATTATCGCTATGATGTTGGGATTGGGCCGGCAAAGGTGAAGCATAAAAGCACTGCTTGGAATATTGTGGAAGGAGCCACTTTAGTCGCACTTCAGTCGCCACTGCATATGGATTCAAATTGCTTAAAAGAGGCAAATCATCTCATGCGAGGGATCATTAATTGGCATTTAGACAGTCGATCTTTGCATAGCAGGGAAATTCTGCAATTTTTGCAGGTGTAATCGCCGAATAATAATAGTTAGTAAAATAATTTGTTATGTTCCAACAACGCGTACGACTTGGAGTAAATCTTGACCATGTCATAACAATTCGTCAGGCACGATTAACGACATATCCAAGCTTAAAAAAAGCGATTGAGATGGCGGAATCTGGAGGTGCAGATGGTATCACCATGCATTTGCGAGAAGATAGACGACATATTCAGGATGAAGATGTCTATCTTGCAAAAGAGACAATCCAGACAAATATGAATTTAGAAATGGCTGCAACTGATGAAATGAGAGATATTGCATTAGATGTGAAGCCTAAAAATTGTTGTATTGTTCCGGAAAAAAGACAAGAGCTAACTACAGAAGGTGGTTTAGATGTCATTACACATCAAGCGCGAATAAAAGAACTTGTAACAGCGTTGAAGGATGGAAATGTTACTGTTTCACTATTTATTGAACCGGATATGCAAATTATTGATGCTGCTGCAGAAACAGGCGCATCGGTTGTTGAGCTACATACTGGAACATATGCTAATGTAAAAGGTGATGAGCAGATCAAAGAGTTAGAAAGAATTAAAAATGCTGCTACTTATGCAAGTAGTGCGGGCTTGATAGTTAATGCGGGCCATGGGCTACACTGTACTAATGTATCCTCTATAGTAAATATTAAGGGTATGTATGAGCTTAATATAGGCCACTCAATTGTTGCGCGCGCATTATTCGTGGGTTTGGAAAAAGCAGTTCAAGAAATGCGTACAGCAATGGATAGCTCATTTTAGCTAGTTACTTAAATAAATTAAATATAAATATAATGAAAATACGAGGCACTGGAATTGATATTGTTGAGATTGCCCGTATAGAAAAAAACTTTAATCGCTATGCAAATGGATTTGCTTCTAAGATTTTACACAATGAAGAATTAAAAGAACTAGAAGTAAATATAAATAAAGTAGAGTTTATTGCTAAACGATTCGCAGTCAAAGAGGCATTTGTTAAAGCACTCGGAACAGGAATCCGTGGCAAGGTGCATTGGCGCAGTATGTATGTGACACATGATGAAAATGGTAAGCCATTGCTGGAATTTACTACTGAGTTTGCAAGTCAAATAGAAGCGCAAAAATTAGAGGTGCATATTAGTATTGCGGATGAAACTAAATATGCTGTTGCTCAAGCGCTGATTATCGAGAATGATTGCTAAACTAATTAAAATGAATTTAACGTGAATTTTCCTACGATAGAAAAATTTGTTGGTAACACTCCGTTGGTGCGGTTGCAGCGCCTATCGGTCGAGACGTCAAATCTTATCTTAGGAAAATTAGAAGGTAATAATCCTGCAGGTTCTGTAAAAGATCGACCTGCATTGAGTATGATTTTAGAAGCCGAAAAACGTGGCGAAATTAAACCCGGCAATAGCTTAATAGAGGCAACCAGTGGCAATACTGGTATTGCTTTAGCAATGGTAGCAGCAATGAAAGGCTATAGTATGAAGCTGATCATGCCAGATAACATGAGCCTGGAGCGTCGCGCATCCATGCAAGCCTTTGGCGCAGAATTGATCTTGGTAACTGCAGAAGAAGGGATGGAAGGTGCACGAGATTTAGCATTGCAAATGCAAACTGAAGGTAAAGGGAAAGTGCTAAATCAGTTTGCGAACCCAGATAATCCTCTCGCACACTACAACACTACTGGACCTGAAATTTGGAGAGATACTGAAGGAAAGGTTTCTCATTTTGTAAGTGCAATGGGGACTACCGGGACAATCATGGGCACATCTCAATTTCTTAAAGAAAAGAATACTGAGATTCAAATTGTTGGTGTTGAACCTTCTGAGGGTTCAAAAATCCCAGGGATTCGAAAATGGTCTGAGAAATACGTTCCAAAAATATTTGATGCGAGCGCGGTCGATCAGGTTGTCAGCGTAACGCAACAAGAAGCAGAAAATATGATGCGTAGACTCAGCAAGGAAGAGGGGATATTTTGTGGAATTTCATCAGGCGGCGCAATAGCTGCTGCGCTAAAGATATCTGAGCAATTACAAAATAAAGTAATCGTCACAATTATTTGTGATCGAGGTGATCGTTATCTTTCAACTGGTCTATTTTCAGAAAAAGAATAGTTATTAATATTTTCTAGATGAATACTCTCGTATTTGATATTGAAACTGTTCCTGATATTGAATCAAGTAAAAAAATTCATAATCTTGAGGGATTGTCTGATAAAGACGTTATTAAAGCTATAGAGCATCTGCGTAATCAGCAAACGGGCAGCGAATTCATGCCGCATTATTTGCAGAAGATTGTGGCTATATCAGCAGTATTACCATCGGAGGATAATTTTAAAGTTTGGTCGTTGGGTAGCGAAGACTCCACTGAAAAAGAATTACTGGTTCGTTTTTATGATGGGTTAGAAAAATACAACCCAACTATTGTATCTTGGAATGGAGGTGGGTTTGATTTGCCAGTGATTCATTATCGTTCTTTATTACACAAAGTTGAGGCAAATTTCTATTGGCAAGTAGGCGATGAGGATACTAGCTTTCGTTACAATAACTATCTGGGCCGATTTCATTGGAGGCATATTGATTTAATGGATGTGATTGCCGCATATCAACCGCGTGCATTTGCAAAATTGGATCATATTGCAACCATGCTAGGTTTCCCTGGTAAGTTAGGAATGGATGGTAGTAAAGTTTGTGAAACGTATATGAATGGAGACTTAAAATCGATTCGCGATTATTGTGAAACAGATGTGTTGAATACTTATTTGGTATTTCTTCGTTTTGAACTTATGCGTGGCAAGTTATATGAAAAACAATATGAAAAAAGATGTCAGCAAGTAAGAGAAAACTTATCACAATCGAAAGCAGAGCATCTTGTAGACTTTTTAGAAGCCTGGAAATAGATCACGGCCAATGTCCGCCCGGCCCAAATCGGAAATATCGCAATTAGTCAATTTACCCCTGTGTTCGTGTTTTTGCATTTAATAAGGACTCCATAGTTATAGTAAAGCTAATTAAATTAATGAAATATAAAGTGGATAAATATACTAAACCAAACTTTACGCAATCAGCGCTAATAACCATCGATGTTCAGAACGATTTCACTTTGGATAATGCGCCTGTATTTATACAAGGCACTAAAGAAGTCATTCCTAATATCGCTGCACTATTGAATGCTTATCGTGCCAAGGGATTACTTATAATTCATGTTATACGATTATATTTTCGTGATGGATCAAATGCTGATTTGTGTAGAAGGTTAGATATAGAAGAAGGTCAAGAAATAGTGATACCGGAATCAGATGGTGCTGAATTAGTGCACGATCTCAAGCCAAATATCACAATAATGCAACATCCAAATGATCTTTTATTAGGTGAATTCCAGCAAATCGGTGACAATGAATATTTAATGTATAAACCAAGATGGGGAGCCTTTTATAGGACTAAACTTGAAGAATTTTTGAAAGAATGTCAGATTGATACCATTATATTTTCAGGTTGTAATTTCCCAAACTGTCCTAGAACTAGCATTTACGAAGCGAGCGAGCGAGATTTTCGAGTTGTGCTTGCTACAAATGCAATTTCGCAGTTGTATAAAAAAGGAGAGGAAGAATTGAACAACATCGGGGTAAGTTTATTTACAGTAAATGAAATAGAAGAGCTTCTAGCTTAACAATTCAAATTCGCACTGACAGTTATAAGACTTATGACCGCTAACGACCCAAAGCGGACATTCAATTAAATCAATTTTTACTAATTCAAATACAATTTGGCCCACATCATTCACTATTTACATAGTTTTGATATTATGTGAATGCTTGATAACAACAATAGCAATAAGGGGACTTATATGTTTACTCGCATATGTAAATTCTCATTTCTAACCATATTCACTTTTTCTTTATCTCTAATTGCTGGAAGCGTGTTTGCTGTGCCGCCCCAGCCGGTACCGGTTCATGATGAATCCACCGTGGATGAAATTAAGGCCGCATTATTTGGTGGCGTGCCTGGAGATAAATGGAAAGAAGGGCTTCTTTTTGAAGGCATCAAGCCATCGCCGTGGATGAAGAGTGCGGCAAACTGGTTCCCTCGTACGGAAGAAGTTCAACCCAACGAAATGCGAATTATATTTATGGGCTCTGCTCCTTTTATTCGCCCTGGCCAGATGAACACTTCGATTTTCGTTCAGCTAGGTAACGGTGACAATCTGGTTTTTGATTTTGGGGAAGGCTCGCCCGTAAATTACATTGCTAGTGGTTTTGCACTGAACCAGATTAAAGATGTGTTCATTACACACTTGCATGTGGATCACTTTGGTGGGTTTCCTTATACGTGGATGTTTGGGACATGGGCAGGCGGCTGGCACGATAATCTAAGGGTATACGGACCATCTGGTCGCACCCCCGAATACGGCACTGCAAAAATGGTGAAAGGTATGAAGATGACGCTTGGTTGGCACATTGACGCCTTTAGTGTGTTTCCAGTTGTAAGGGATGGGATATAAAAGTCCATGAATTTGATTTTCGTGACAATGGTGGTGTGGTTTATGAGAAAAACGGAGCAAAAGTAATTCACTGGCAGCGTTCTCACGCAAAGGATGGTGCGTCAGGCTATCGTCTCGATTGGAATGGACTTTGTTTTGCATGGACCGGGGACGAGCGACCCAGTAAGTTAGATGCCAAGTACGCAAAAGGATGCGATGTCTACGTGACCGAACAACAACCCGAACTTGTAGAGATCAGCTCAGGTGTTCAAGGTGTACCACCATTTTTAGCGCGTTACACAATTGATACTCACCATACTCCCGGTTATACAGCAGGCTATCTTGCAAACGAAGCAGGACCGCGTCTGTTCATGACGACGCATATGCCTTTTGATCCTTATTTAAATGAGGAAGCAGTAGCCGAAGGTCGGGAACATTGGAATGGACCCTTCCACTTTGGTGCGCCAGATGGGATTGTAGTGAATGTAACAAAAGAACAAATCTGGGTGCGTGAAGGGATCATTCCAGATTATCCGAACAGTCGTGCCCCACAGTTCGATTTTACCAATGGACAGTTAGTTGTTCCTCACCCTCCAACAAGTCGTGAGGAAATACAAGAACCCTTTGTGCGCGAACAGCAAATCGATCCAAAGAAATATTACCCAGAAGGTTATCACCCTGAATTACTTGAAGAATGGCCTGTAGAGGGAGATTTAGTTGTACCTTTAGAAGCACTTCCTGAAAATTTAAGGGAAAGTATGGGGCAAGCATGGCGCACCAGACAAAAAATATAACAAAGCACTTGAAGAACAAAGTAAGAAGTAATTAACAGTAACCATACTGTAATTCCGAAGCTACATCTTTTACATATGGCGTAGCTTTTTTTATAAATAAACGAATTATTGAATGGCTGCTTATGGCGAAAGCGGACATTAATCAAAATGATAACTTGGAGAGCAGATTTTCTAGTGTTTTCTCATAAATGACAGTTAATAGATCTAAGTCATATACTTTTATATGTTCATTCACCTTGTGAATGCTTTCATTCACAGGCCCTAGTTCTACTACTTGTGCACCAGTGGATGCAATGAAACGCCCATCTGATGTGCCGCCACCTGTAGAAAGCTTGGGTTTGATGTTAACTGTTTCTTGAACAGCTTGTTCACATGCTTGCGTGAGCGTACCTGGCTCACAAAAAAAAGGATTTCCAGATAAATGCCAGCTGAGCTCGTAATTTAAATTATGTTTAGCTAGCGTGTTTTCGATGTTAGTTTTAATTTCATCTACTGAGATTTCAGAAGAGAAACGCAAGTTAAAGTCAATTTGTAAACTTCCCGGTATGATATTACTTGCACCTGTGCCTGCATTAATATTGGAAATTTGAAATGTGGTCGCTGGAAAATACTCATTACCTAAATCCCATTGCAATGATGTTAATTCAGCAAGCGCAGGCGCGAATTCATGTACCGGATTTTGGGCTAAATGTGGGTATGCAACATGGCCTTGAATGCCTTTAATAATTAAATTGGCAGAAAGTGAACCACGTCTACCATTTTTAATTGTGTCACCTAGTTTTTTGCTACTGCTAGGTTCACCAACTAAACACCACTCAATCTTTTCATTCCGTGCTTGTAAGGTTTCTATAACCTTTACCGTGCCATTCACTGCTGGGCCTTCTTCATCACTGGTTAACAGAAACGCAATAGAGCCTTTATGGTTAGGATTGGTTTCAACAAAATTTTTGCAAGCAACAGCCATGGCTGCAATGCTGGATTTCATATCTGCAGCGCCACGTCCATATAGCGTTCCATCACGAAGTGTAGGCGTAAAAGGGGGCGAGGCCCATTCATCTTCAGGTCCTGTAGGAACAACATCAGTATGTCCAGCAAATACAAATAATGGCTCTTCAGTGCCGCGGCGTAGCCAAAGATTAGTCACTTCTCCAAACGGCATATCTTCGGTTTTAAAACCTAAATCTTGCAGGAATTTGCTAATCATAGTTTGACAGCCGACATCGGCAGGTGTAACCGAGGGTTGAGAAATTAGTTGCTTGGCAAGTTCAAGTGTTGCTGACATATTATTTATAATTTTTGGAAAATATTTTGCTGTCGAAGCCCACTTCTATGCTTTTGCAATTCTGGATTACAGGACGTTTAATCAAAGTTAGGTGTTGTTGCATTAAGCTAATTGCTTTTATTTGGGTAAGGTTAGACTTATCTATTTCACTAAGTTCCTTCCAGGTTCTGCTACGTTTATTTAGAAGCAGCTCCCAATTTATAGTTTCACACCAATCGCTGAGGTGCTTTCTGGTTATACCTTTCTTTTTATAATTATGAAATTTAAATTCAATTTTATTATTTTTCAGCCATTTCTAAGATTTTTTACCTGGTCACAATTTGGGATTCCAAATACTTTTAGCATGCTTAATCTATTGAGCGAAGTAACTCGTTAATGCCAACTTTGCTCCGCGTTTTTTCATCTACTTGTTTCACAATGACTGCGCAATACAGACTGTACTTGCCACTTTTAGAGGGCAAGTTGCCCGAAACCACAACTGAACCTGCTGGGATTCGGCCATAACTCACTTCACCTGTTTCACGATTATAAATTTTGGTGCTTTTACCAATGTACACACCCATAGAAATGACAGCGCCCTGTTCGACAATTACACCTTCCACTACTTCCGAGCGTGCCCCAATAAAGCAATTATCTTCAATTATTGTGGGTGCAGCTTGCAGTGGTTCAAGAACTCCACCAATTCCTACGCCACCCGAAAGGTGAACATTTTTTCCAATTTGTGCGCATGAGCCTACAGTTGCCCAGGTATCAACCATTGTGCCTGCATCGACATATGCGCCTATATTTACGTAGCTGGGCATAAGTACCACATCGGATGCAATGTAAGCGCCATGTCGTACATTGGCAGAAGGAACAATGCGAGCGCCTTGTTGCTTGATGGCTGACTCGTCCATGCGTGAAAATTTTGTAGCTACTTTGTCGTAGAATTTTGTGTATCCCGCATCAATAATTTGATTTTCATTCATTCTGAATGAAAGCAAAACTGCTTTTTTTAGCCACTCATTTACAACCCAATCGCTATTCTGTTTTTCGGCAACGCGTAATTGACCTTTATCAAGTTGATTTAGAGTTTGATCAACAGCATCACGAATTATTGAATCTACCGAATTTGGTGTGATTGATTTGCGATCTTCAAACGCATTTTCAATTATCTCTTGATTCGAGCCGCTCATTATTTTTCCTAGTTTTGACTAATTTATATCATGTATATATTCAGTGATACGAGTTGCAGCTTCAACACATTCTTGTTTATTTTCAACTAGCGCTAAGCGTACTCGATTTTTACCTGGGTTATAACCATTAATTGTCCGTGCCAAGTAACTTCCTGGCAATGTTAAAACATTTTTTTTAGTAAAGAGTGATTGTGAAAACGTCTTATCGTCAAAAGGGAGCATTGGCCACAAATAAAAACCTGCTTCTGGTTTTTCGCAGGGTAAAACTTCATCAATAATATTTAGTACTGCTTTGAATTTTTCATGGTACAAAACTCTATTTTCGGCAACATGTGTCTCATCTGACCATGCGGCAATACTCGCATTTTGCACAGGCAATGACATGGCGCATCCATGATATGTTCGATATTGTAAAAAATTCTTTATTAGATCTGCAGAGCCTGCGACAAAGCCAGAACGCAAGCCGGGTGCATTTGAACGTTTGGATAGGCTATAAAACGCCATACAATTTTGCATTGCATTATTGCTAAATTTTTCACTATGGTGAAGTAATCCCATGGGGGGCGAAGTGTCGGGCGAATATATTTCTGAGTAGCATTCATCTGACGCAATAACAAATTCATATTTTAGAGAAAATTCAATTAATTTTTGAAAAGTAGATTGAGGGGCAAGTTGCCCAGTAGGATTCCCAGGTGTGCAAATATAAATCAACTGGCAACGTTCCCAAATGCTCTCTTCTAGCTCCCATAGTGCAGGGATATCATTATCTTCGATTTCACAGTTATAGTAGATTGGTTCGGCACCCGCTAGTATTGCTGCACCTTCATATATTTGATAGAAAGGATTAGGAATTAAAACAACGGGTTTTTTACTTGAGTCAATTACACATTGAGCAATTGAAAATAATGCCTCACGTGTTCCATTAACGGGGAGTATATTTTTGTTTTCGTTTAGCGAATGACTAGGGATATTAAATCTGTTGTGTAGCCAGTTAGCACATGTTTGTCGAAGTGAATCGCTTCCTCGTGTCGTAGGGTACTTGTCGAATTGGTTTAGATTGTTTGAAAAAGAATTTTTAATAACATCAGGTGTTGGGTGTTTAGGTTCGCCAATTGCCATCGATATGGTGTTATATGTATTTTCCGCTTGCGTTTCGCCAACAAGATTTTTTAATTTTTCAAAGGGGTAAGTTTGAAGTAGGTGTAAATGTGGGTTCATTGGGGATTAGATCGACGTATCTTGTACGTATTCGTTATTAAATAGCTAGCGAAATTTGTTTTGGTTGATGCAAGTACTCGTTTAGTACTTCTTTAAGATTATTTTTTTGAAGTGCATCAAGTGGTTTGTTGTTAAAGTTGCTTACATGGAAAATATTATGTACACGTTCTCCTAGTTTTGAAATGCGTGCGTTGTGTACTGATATATTGCAATCCACAAAGGCGCTTCCTAAACTAGCAAGCAATCCTGGAAAATCCGGCGCTTTGATTTCTAGAGTTGTATAACTGCTTTCAGCAATTTGATCAAAAATTATTTCTACAGGGACTCGCAGCTCTCGAATACGTCTAGGCAATCTTTGCGGCGGTAATGTTGAATTTTGGTTAGGATTGTTTAGTGCTTCTTTAAGTTCTTTCGCTACCAGATCACATTGACTTTTATTATCAATAGGGTCGCCATTTATATCTAACACTAAAAATGTATCTAATGCGTGCCCCTTTCTTGAGGTGATAATTCTAGCGTGCACGATGGTAAGCCCAAGTTTTGCAAGCGTATACGTTATATGTGCAAATAAATAATTACGATCATTGCAATAAATAAAAACTTCAGTCGCACCACGGGAACTGTACTGATGGATGCTAACCACCACATTGTCATTTTCCTTATGTTCTAATATTGCTTGGGTGTGGCGCACTACTTCTTCGTCGGAGTGGCGTAAAAAATAATCATTTTCAAGTTCTTGCCAAAAAAATTCGCAACTGCTATTTTCAATGCCCAGATTAGAAAGTCCTTTTAACGCAGATTCTTTTACTTCGC
This sequence comes from Gammaproteobacteria bacterium, assembly GCA_965247265.1. GTDB lineage: Bacteria > Pseudomonadota > Gammaproteobacteria > UBA4575 > UBA4575. The sequence continues at coordinate 2,591,525 of OZ252002.1, read as the reverse complement.
AGATTAATTCCTCGCGATTTATTGGCGAATCAAGGCCACGTCGTAAGTGTTTTGCAGTATTTTGATATAGATTAGAAAGTAATTGGCTTCGCCAATTATTCCATAGCTTTGGGTTGGTGCCGCTAATGTCAGCGATGGTTAGTAAGTATAAATAGTTTAATCTTGTAAGATTACCGATTTTTTCCGCAAATATTTTTATAACATCTGGATCATCTAGGTCCTGGTGCTGTGCAGTCACTGACATTACTAAATGATTTTTAACTAACCATGCAACTAAGTTTGCATCAAATTCACTCATATCTAATTTTAAACAAAATTGTCTTGCTTCATTTTCGCCTAGTATTGAGTGATCGCCGCCTCGACCTTTTGCAATATCATGAAAAAGTGCAGCTAAATATAAAATGATGGCTTTTGGTGTCTGAATGAAAATATCATGGAGTGTAGAATTTTCATCATTTACTGTGGGCACACTAAATTTACAGGTATTTTCAAAAACACGAAGTGTGTGTTCTTCGATTGTGTATATATGATAGAGATCAAACTGCATCCTACCCGTAACATTATGAAAGCTCGGCCAGTATTTACCAAGTACGCCAAAATGTGCCATGCGCCTAATTTCACGTGAATTTGTTTTTGGATGGTTTAAAATTTCTAAAAATAATCTATTGTTACTTTCATTCTCTCTAAACTTATCATCAATGAGATATAAGTGTTCGAGCAGCAGTTGAATAAGTTCATCGCTTGGTCCTGCTAAATAGAGGTTTTCTTGTAAAAGCAGGAATAACTCAAAAATTGCAGTTGGTGATTCTTTAAAGACATTCTGACGAGTTGCCTCTAGCTTATCGGCACGAAATTGAAAGCGCTCATTAATTAATTTTGCTCTTCGTTTAAGTAGAGATGGGAAAATTATTGACCGTAATCGGCTTATTAAAATTTCAATTAGTGTAGACAGCTCATTACTTGCTCGATAAAACACTTGCATAAATTCTTCAACTTGATGATTTCGATTCTCATTATGAAATCCAAGACGCGATGCAACATCATACTGATAGTCAAATAATAAGCGATCTTCGCTGCGCTGTGCGTGCAAGTGCAATGAAAATCTAATTTTTGCAAGGTTTATGTAGGCATCTTTGAGAATTTCTAATTCTTTTTTTGTTAAAAAACTATTGGATATCAGCTCTTCGTAGCTATTTGTTTTAAAATGACGGTTTGTTAACCAATAAAGTGTGTGCAAGTCTCTCAACCCGCCAGGATTTTCTTTAATATTTGGTTCAAGGTGATTGGCAGTATCACTATATTTATAATGCCGATCATTTAATTCATTAGTTTTTTCCTTAAAGAATTTTTTACTTGGCCAAATTTTATTATTTACGCTGATTTTTACTTTTTCAAAGAGTTCCTTGTTACCTGCAATTAAATGAAGCTCCATTAAACTTGTGATTACAGTTAAGTCATTTTTTGCTTCTGAAATACAATCTTGTATAGATCTAACTGATTGTGCAATTGGTAAATTTACGTCCCAAAGAAAAGTTAAAAATTGTTTAACATTTTCTTCTGTACTTTTGTCAGTTTCGTTATTGAACACAATCATAATGTCGATATCTGATTGTGGAAAAAGTTCACGTCGGCCGTAACCGCCGATTGCGAGTAAAGCTAACGAATTGTCTCGAAATCCATGCATTGCCCATATATTGTTTAAAAACATATCCATGATGGATGTGTTTAGAGATAAGAGTTCATATATATCGCATTGAGGGTCGAAGCGATGTTCAAGAAAAGATAGAAGTTCAGGCCGGAAGTTTTTAAATTCAGAGATAATAGGTTGAGTTAATTTATCCGATTTTAAATACCGTAGAATTTTTTCATTTGAATTGAGAGCATCAAATACGTTGATCTTGTACATTTTCTAAATGTGAATGCTGGGAAAAAATAAATATCTGTTTTTAGAATTTGATCGCTATAGTTCTTCGTCGCAACGTTTGGTTAGTACATCATAGCCAGTGTCTGTGACAAGAATTGTGTGTTCCCATTGTGCGGACAAACTATGATCTTTGGTTACCACTGTCCAGCCGTCTGGGAGTAATCGAATATTGCGCTTTCCAGCATTTACCATGGGTTCAATGGTAAATGTCATACCTGTTTGTAATTCCATGCCGGTATTTGGGTTGCCATAGTGCAAAACTTGGGGTTCTTCGTGAAACATGCGGCCAATTCCATGACCGCAATATTCTCGAACAATCGAACAATGGTTTTTTTCAACAAAGCTTTGAATGGCATATCCGATATCACCAAGTTTAATGCCAGGTTTGACTTGATGTATTCCAATTTTGAGCGCTTCATAAGTGAGATCAACCAACCGTTTGGCGCGAACGGATGGTTTTCCAATTAGGAACATTTTGCTGGTATCGCCATGATAGCTATCTTTAATTACAGTGATATCAATATTGAGAATATCTCCATTTTTTAATGTACGTTCACCTGGAATACCATGACAAACTTGGTGGTTTATAGAGGTACAGATCGATTTTGGAAATCCTCGATAGTTCAAAGGGGCGGGAATTGCCTGTTGATGATTAACAATATATTCATGACAAATTTGGTCTAATTCTAGGGTGCTGATACCAGGCTTCACATGGGGAGACACCATTTTTAGCACTTCCGAGGCCAATTTGCCTGCGGTACGCATTTTTTCCACTTCTTCAGCAGTTTTGATGGTTGCGCTCATTTACATTCCATTCTCTTGTGTATTAATTATCGAAATTTACATCTAAGTAATTGTTTTGCATAAGCAATCATGTTATAAAGCGCCCGCATTAATCGAAATATATTTTAAATTCACACGCGTATCGACACATGTGGTTGGGTGCTCTCTAAGAGTTTCCACATGGGGTGCGCGGAGGTATAACCCCTAGGAGCATTACATACCATGGCAAATGTCACAATGCGCCAGATGTTAGAAGCTGGCGTGCATTTCGGGCATCAGACCCGATATTGGAACCCGAAAATGAGTCCATACATTTACGGGCAACGCAATAAAATACATATCATCAATCTTGAGAAAACACTTCCAATGTTTCTTGATGCTGCAACTTTTCTCGGAAATATGGCTGCAAACAAAGGCACAATATTATTTGTCGGCACCAAAAGGTCTGCGCGTGATGCTGTGCAAGAAGAAGCAATACGATGTGGCATGCCCTTTGTTAATCATCGCTGGTTGGGCGGGATGCTGACTAATTTCAACACTGTAAAAAAATCTATTCAGAGACTTCAAGATCTTGAGCAAACTGCAAGTGGCGATAGTCTAGAAAGATTAAATAAAAAAGAAGTGCTTACTCTAAAACGGGAACTATTCAAGCTAGAACGTAGTCTTGGCGGTATCAAACACATGTCGATATTGCCTGATGCATTATTTGTGATTGATGTAGGTTATGAAGCTATCGCAATTAATGAAGCAAATAAGTTAGGCATTCCAGTTGTTGCAGTTGTAGATAGCAACAACAAAATTGATGGCGTTGATTATGTTATACCTGGTAATGACGATGCGATTCGTGCAGTAAAATTATATTCATCGAACATAGCTGAAGCAATTTTGGAAGGTAAAGAAAGTTCGAGAGTACTATCTGGAAATGAAGACGATTTTGTTGAGATCGATGATACGGGGAAAGTTGCACAAGCAGATAATAAAGATGCGCCTAAACAAAAAGTTACGGTTAAGAAAAAAGCAAGTGTGAAGAAAGCTGTAAAAACACCAGAAACTACGGCAGACGATGGGAATGATATCAATAGCATAGAAGGTGTTGGCCCTAAGTCTGCTGAAGCATTTAATAAAGTAGGTATAACTACAGTAGAGCAATTATTCGCGGATTGCACTTCAACTGATGCAATTGCTAAGTGTGCTGAAGCTACGGGGTTGAGTGAAAAATCAATCGAGGGTTGGCTAGAAAAAGCTAAGTCGCTAGAAAGTGAGACCTCAGATTAAAATTGATTTACACAAAATATTAATTTAGAAAAGTTTTAGGAATATAAAATGCAAATTACAGCGACAATGGTAAAGGAGCTGCGCGATCGTACGGGAGCCGGCATGATGGAGTGCAAGAAGGCATTAACAGAAAGCAGCGGAGATAAGGATGTTGCGATCGAAAAAATGCGGAAATCAGGGCAGGCAAAAGCAGATAAAAAAGCAGGACGCATTGCTGCTGAAGGAACAATTGCGATATCTACATCTGAGAATGCGCAACAAGCTGCTATTGTCGAAGTTAATTGTGAAACTGATTTTGTAGCAAAGGATGAGCAATTCCAAGCTTTCTCAAAGCAATTGTCTTTATTAGTAATAGACAATGACGTTAGATCTGTTGACGAATTAAATGCATTAGAAAGTAGTTCTGGGCAAAGTGTTGAACAAGTAAGATTGGAGCTGGTGAATAAGATAGGCGAAAACATTCAAATACGTCGTTTCCAAAAGATAAGCAGTGTTTCTGAGCTGGCCTATTACTCTCACGGAAATCGTATTGGTGTTGTTGTTGATGTCTCGGGGGAGGCATCTGGCGAATTAGGGAAGGATGTTGCTATGCATATCGCTGCAAGTAACCCAGCCTGTATCGCAGAGGGTGATGTACCTGAAGATGTGTTAGCAAAAGAAAAGGAAATTTTCATGGCGCAGGCGGAGTCGAGTGGGAAAACGCCTGAAATCATTGAAAAGATGGTGCAAGGTAAGCTGAAAAAACATCTAAAAGAAATCACTTTGCTTGGCCAGCCTTTTGTAAAAGATCCTGATCAAACTATTGAAGCTTTATTAAAGAGTTCGGGTGCTGAAGTCAAAAAATTTATTCGATTTGAAGTAGGTGAGGGAATTGAAAAGAGGTCAGAAAATTTTGCTGACGAGGTCATGGCGCAAGTCAAACAAAGTGAAGAGCCAAGTTAAAATAATAAAAAAAGGGGCTAAGCCCCTTTTTTTATATTTGAAATTTATGTGAATAAATATATTTCAAATGTTTAACCGAATATTATTAAAGCTCAGTGGTGAAGCGCTTATGGGTAAATATGAGTATGGCATAGACCCAGATGTAATTTCTCGTATTGCTACCGAAATTGCGCATGTCAGAGAATTAGGTACACAGATCGCGATTGTTATCGGGGGGGGCAACATTTTCCGTGGTGCAGGACTTGCGCAAGCTGGTATGGACCGAGTTACGGCTGATCATATGGGGATGCTAGCAACGGTAATGAATTGTTTGGCACTGCAAGACGCATTAGAACAAACAGACATATTTTGTCGAGTGATGTCTGCCGTGAAGATAAACCAAGTTTGTGAAGATTATATTAGAAGGCGCGCTGTTAGGCATCTTGAGAAAAACAGAGTAGTCGTATTTGCCGCTGGAACCGGAAATCCATTTTTTACGACTGATACAGCTGCAAGTTTACGTGCGTCTGAGATCAATGCCGACATTATGCTAAAAGCCACAAAAGTTAACGGTGTTTATGACGATGATCCGAATAATAATCCTAATGCAAAGATGTTTGATAAAGTCACATATGATGATGCAATAAATCGAAAGCTAGCAGTTATGGATGCAACTGCCCTTGTGCTTTGTAGGGATAATAATATTCCTCTTCGTGTATTTAATTTGTTTAACGAAGGGGATTTAACAAAAATAATACAAGGTGAGTCTATAGGCACGTTAGTAACAGGAGATTAAGTGTGATTGATGAAATTAAACAGGATGCAAAAGAACGCATGCGAAAAAGTATTGATGCGTTATCTTCTGAGCTTTCTAAAATTCGCACAGGACGAGCGAATGCGCGTTTATTAGATCATGTAATGGTTGAATACTATGGAAATAAGGTTCCTATTAATCAGGCTGCGACGGTGGCAGTTGAGGATGCGCGAACTATTGCAATAACACCGTGGGAAAATCAGTTAGTACCTGTCGTTGAAAAATCCATTATGAGTTCAGATCTTGGACTTAATCCCACTACAGCAGGGGCTGTGATTAGAGTTGTGCTACCTCCTTTGACAGAAGAGAGACGAAAGGATTTAGTCCGTGTCGTTAAGCAAGAAGCGGAAAAGGGAAGAGTTGCAGTACGCAATATTCGTCGTGATGCAAACGCAGATTTTAAAGAGCTTTTAAAAGAAAAGGAAATTTCTGAAGATGAAGACCATCAAGCTCAGGATGAAATTCAGAAGCTAACCGATAAATTCATTCAAGAAATTGAAGTAATAATAGTAAATAAAGAAAAAGATTTAATGGAAGTTTGATGCAAGTTATAGAACAGTTAAGAATATAATGAGCGTTTCATAATATTTTACTATCATTACTCAAAAATTAAATGTCTGATGATCTAGTTCCTGAACATGTCGCTATCATCATGGATGGTAATGGAAGGTGGGCAAAGCAACGAAAATTACCTCGAACAGCCGGACATAAAGAAGGTGTCAAAGCCACCCAAGAAATCATAAAGGCCAGTGGTAAGGCAGGAATTAAATATTTAACACTTTTTGCATTCAGCAGTGAAAATTGGCAAAGACCTAAGAAAGAAGTCTCTGCATTAATGGATTTATTTGTGCAGTCTCTTAAGAATGAGGTTAAAAATTTGGTTGAAAATGGAGTGCGACTTAAATTTTTAGGTGACAAAGATGAATTTTCAAAAAATCTTTACAAACAAATTGTACAAGCAGAGAAGCTCACTTCTAACAATGACAAGCTATTTTTGAGTATTGCTGCTAATTACGGAGGGAAATGGGATATTCTTCAAGCTGTTAAGAAGCTATATAAAGAGTTGGGAAGTGGAGATATTGATATAGAAAACTTAAATGAAGCCCAATTAGAACAAAATTTAGTAACTCAAGATATGCCGCCTCCCGATTTATTTATTCGCACTGGTGGAGAGCAGCGCATAAGTAATTTTTTATTATGGCAACTGGCATATACAGAGTTATATTTCACTGACATTCTTTGGCCGGAATTCAACCCACAAGAATTAGATATGGCGTTAGAAAGTTTTCGCTTGAGGCAAAGAAGGTTTGGCCGTACTCAGGAACAAATTGTTCAATGAAGTTATGCTAAAGCAAAGAATTATTACAGGTGCAATATTAGGAGCACTAATCGTACTTGCAGTTTATACGTCACCTAATAAGTATCTTGCACTTGTATTTGCCATAATCACAATAGTCGGTGCGTGGGAATGGGCGAGTTTAGTAGAATCGCCTACTAACATTGTTTGGAATTTTGCCTATATTTTTTTTATAAGCGTAATCCTTTTAGTTACTTGGATTTATGCCAAACCACACCATGCGCAAAAAATTTTTTTAGTAGCGGCACTTTGGTGGGCTTCGGTTGTAATTTTGCTCGCATTATATGATTCCAGGTGGTTGCAAGCAGAGTGGTTGAAATTTATCCTTGCATTGTCAGGATTTATAGTCTTGGTGCCGGCATGGTTAGCGCTTACTATTATGCATCAGCAAGGAGCATCTCTGCTTATGTACTTCTTTGCATTGGTATGGATTGCTGATATTGCCGCCTATTTTGTAGGGGAAAAATTTGGCAGGAATAAATTAGCACCAAATCTAAGCCCAGGAAAATCCAGAGAAGGTTTGCTGGGGGCATTATTGGCATCGTTGTTATTTTCAATAATAGGGATTTATTTATTCAAAATTAATAAAAGTATGTGGGTAATTTTTGGAATTTTATGTTTATTGACTGCTCTAATCTCAGTCGTAGGTGATTTGTATGAGAGTCTTTTAAAACGCAGGGCAGGGGTTAAAGACAGTGGGAAACTTTTACCGGGCCATGGTGGTGTTCTTGATCGTATTGATAGTTTAACAGCTGCAGCACCTGGATTTGTATTGGGCATGTTATGGATTGTGTGACAAAAATGGAGGCAATTGAGAATTCAGAACATTTTGATGTTATTAATATTTCCATATTAGGAGCTACTGGCACCGTAGGGATTAATACGCTTAAAGTAATTGAACAGCATCAAGGTAAGTTTTCAGTCATTGCACTATCTACAAATAATCAGATAGATCTTTTATATAAACAATGTTTGAAATTTAGACCAAAATTTGCAGTAGTTGCAAATGAAAAATCTGTCGATGCATTCACTAACATGTTTAAAAAAAGTGAATACAAACCAGAAATTTTAGTAGGCAGTAAGGGTTTGGAGATTGCTGCAAGTTTGCCTGAAATAGATTGTGTAATGGCAGCAATTGTTGGTGCTGCGGGGTTGCCTGCAACACTCGCAGCTGCAAATTCAGGGAAAAGAATTTTGTTGGCTAACAAAGAGGCATTAGTAATGTCGGGTGATTTGCTAATGAAAGCTGTGCAAAATAATAATTCGCAATTGTTACCTATCGATAGCGAGCATAATGCTGTATTTCAGTGTCTGCCAAATGATAATTTATGTGAGGTCTCGAAAATCATTTTGACAGCCTCGGGAGGTCCATTTTTAAAAAAGCCGCTTGATGAGTTTGTTGAAGTTACACCCAATGAAGCATGCGCGCATCCAAATTGGAAAATGGGGAAAAAGATATCGATTGATTCTGCGACGATGATGAATAAAGGATTAGAAGTAATAGAAGCATGTAAATTATTTAATGTAGATGTCAAAGATGTCGAAGTTGTTGTGCACCCGCAGTCCATTGTCCATTCGCTAGTGGCTTATCCAGATGGATCCATGCTTGCGCATTTAGCATACCCAGATATGCGTGTTCCAATTGCTCATGCGTTGGCTTGGCCACATCGTATAGACTCAGGAGTAGACGTGGTGGATTTAACAGTATTGGGGGCTTTAGAATTTTTACCCCCGGATAAAATACGTTTTCCATGCTTGCAATTAGCTTATGATGCAATAGATTCTGAAGGTTGTGCGACAACAATTTTAAATGCGGCTAATGAAATAGCTGTTGATAATTTCTTAAATAACAATATACGCTTTACAGAAATACCCATGGTCATTGATGCAGCTTTGCAAAATATTGAATCAGAAGAAATGGAAGATTTAGAAATGATACTCGTTAAAGATAAGGAATCACGTGAATACGCTAAAAATTTCATTCAGAATTCAATAATGGAGCGTTAAAATGCAAATGTTGACCTATGTACTAGCATTTATTGTCGCAGTAGGAATTATTGTTACTGTGCACGAATTTGGCCACTATTGGGTGGCAAAAAAACTTGGTGTGAAAGTTTTGAGATTTTCTGTTGGGTTTGGTAAGCCACTATTTACGCACATTTCAGGTATGGATAAAACTGAATATGTCCTTGCAAGTATTCCGCTAGGTGGCTATGTAAAAATGTTAGACGAACGCGAGCAAGAAGTTTCAAATTCTGAAGTTCACCGCGCTTTTAATCGACAATCTGTTTGGAAAAGATTTGCAATTGTTTCTGCGGGCCCAATTTTCAATTTTATTTTTGCTGTATTCGCATATTGGGTCACGTTTGTTGTGGGCGTAGAGGGCGTTAAACCTACAGTTGGTGAAATACTGCCAGGCAGCATTGCTGAAATTTCTGAAATATCTCCAAAAGATACATTTATAAATGTTGAGAATGTGCCTGTATATACATGGCAGCAAACGTCAATACAATTATTAGATAAAGCGCTTAAACATGGTGAGGTACAGGCAACCTTACTAAACCAAGATTCTAAACTTAAACCCGTCATACTGAATTTAAATGATACACGTCAACTATTATCAGAAGGAAATTTGTTAGAAAAAATTGGCATCACGCCATGGAGATATCAGTACCAACCAATTTTTGGTGAGCTAATGCCAGGTGTTGCAAAATCTGCAGGTATTCAACCTGGTGATGAAGTAATTCGAATTGATGGTCATCCGGTTGGTAGCTGGGTTGAATTGGTTAAATATATTCAGGCACGAGCAGGCATTTCTATTAGCTTTGAAATTCAGCGCAGCAATGAAAACTTGAATATAAATTTAATACCTGAGCCAAAAGAAGAAGATGGAAAAGTTGTGGGTCGTATAGGGGCGTATCCGTATGTGGATAAGGCGCTATTAGAAGAGCAAAGGGTTACAGTTCGCTACAATGTTTTAAAAGCGGCTGGTATGGGAATTCTAAAAACGTGGGATATATCAGCCTTAACCTTAAAGCTATTATGGAAACTAGTGAAAGGTGAGGCGTCATTAAAGAATATTAGTGGCCCGGTGACGATCGCTGAATATGCAGGCGTATCTGCTGCAATAGGGTTCTCAGCATTTGTAGGGGCATTAGCAATTATAAGTATAAGTATTGGCATACTTAATTTTTTACCTATTCCCATTCTCGATGGGGGACACTTATTTTATTATATTATTGAAATCGTGAAGGGAAGTCCTGTTTCCGAGAAATTTGAGAGCTATGGGCAACGGATAGGAATAATAATGTTAGCAGGATTGATGAGCTTAGCCTTTTATAACGACATTCATCGACTACTACAATAAACGATTAAGTAATGTATTTTTTGATAAAGTATTTACTGCTTTTTCTTTTAATTGGGCTACTTTCATCGCCAATTTTAGCAGAAACGTTTCGACTGCAAGATATTCAAATTGAAGGTCTCGAGCGCATGGAGGCTGGTACGGTATTCACATATTTACCACTCAAAGTAAATGATGAATTTGACGAAAGTAATTCTGCAGAAATCATTCGGACATTGTATAAGACAGGTTTATTCAAAGATATTCAATTACGTAGGGAAGGGAATATATTAATTGTTGTAGTTGAAGAACGGCCCGCAATAGCCAGTATTGCATTTGATGGCAATAAAATTCTTGATGATGAGGAACTTACCGAGGTATTGACTAATGTTGGAATTGCAAGTGGTCGGGTATTTAATAGATCAATACTCGAACGTTTAGAGAACGAGCTGACACAGCAATATTATAACTTTGGTAAATATAATTTAAAAATTAATAGTCAAATACGTGAATTGCCGCGTAATCGTGTAGATATTGGCATTAATATTATAGAAGGCGATGTTGCAAAAATTAAACAAGTAAAAATAGTTGGCAACTCGAGTTTTGAAGAAGAAGAACTACTTGATGATTTTCAATCCGGATTAAAGCCTTGGTATAAATTTTGGGGCACAAGAGATCGATATTCTAAACCAAAGCTTGAGGGGGATTTAGAGATACTACGTGGGCATTATTTGAATAATGGGTATATACGATTCGATGTTAGGTCAACCCAGGTATCAATAACTCCAAATAAAGAAGATATATTTGTCACAATAAATGTTACAGAAGGAGAACAATATACACTAGAAGAAATTAAGCTTACGGGAAAATTTATAGTTCCTAAAGAAGAACTTGAGGCACTTGCGGTATTTACTCCTGGAGAAACTTTCTCACGTAAAAGAGTAGTTCAAATAACTCAAGGTATTACAAGGAGGTTGGGTGATGAAGGATTTGCGTTTCCTAATATAAATCCTGTTCCAGAAATTAATGAAGAGAATAAGACTGTATCGTTAACATACTTTATTGACCCTGGGCTTCGTATGTATGTGCGCAGGATTAATTTACGGGGTCATGAATCTACACGCGATGAGGTCTATCGAAGAGAATTTAGGCAGATGGAGGGGGGTTGGTATTCGGAGACAAATATTGAGACCTCTAGGGCTCGAATAAAGCGTTTGGCATTTGTTGAAGAAATAGAAATTGATACACAGCGAATTCCTGGTGTGGAAGATCAAGTTGATTTAGAAATCACGATAACTGAACGCTTAGCGGGTAGTTTTAATGTCGGTGCAGGGTTTTCAGATAGTCAAGGCGCTGTAGTCACTACGAGTGTTAACCAAGAAAATTTTCTTGGAACAGGAAAAACAGTCGGGTTTTCAATTAATACCAGCAGTGTAAATACAGTATATGATCTAAGCTATGTAAATCCCTATTACACCATTGATGGTGTAAGTAGAGGCTTTGGTGGTTCATTTGTATCGACTGAAGCGAGTGAAGCCGATGTATCTGATTTTGACTCAGAACAGTGGTCGCTAAGAGTGAACTATGGGATCCCATTAACTGAGGTGTCACGAATCGGCACAGCGTTCGCAATAAGACACACTGAGATTGGTTTGGCCACTTTTTTTGCGCAAGAAATTCTTGATTTTGTAGAAGATAACGGTGACGAATACACAAACCTGAGATGGAATTTAAATTATACTCGTGATACACGCAATAGAAGTCTCTTTGCAAACAAAGGAAGCCGGCAAAATATACGAACCGGAGTAACTCTTCCCGCTGTGAGTGATCTTGAGTATTTTAAGCTTGGCTATGAAATTACATTTTATTTTCCTTTGAGTCAGATATTCACACTGTCGATGGGCAGTGAAATCGGTTATGGTGATGCATTTGGTGACACCACCGATTTGCCATTTTTTGAAAAATATCGAGCAGGTGGATTTGATTCAGTGCGTGGATATGCAAGCAACAGTCTTGGCCCTAGGGACTCTCTAGGAGAACCTTACGGAGGAAATTTTTTAAGCACTGCACGTGTACAGGTAAGTTTCCCGCCACCTTTTTTTCAGGATAAAAATAGAGCCAAACTGAATATATTTGTAGATGCTGGTAATGTATTTGAAGAGATTGATGATTTTGAAGCAGGTGAAGTACGCGGCTCATTTGGATTAGGGGTAACTCTTATTACAGGTTTGGGAGGGGTGAGTGCAGCACTGGCTACAACGTTTAATGATGATGGAGAAGATGATACAGAAGGGTTTCAGTTTAATTTAGGGAGTTCGTTTTAGCGCTTAGGAGAAAATATGGAAATAAGACTTTTTATAATGATATTTATTGTAGTGTTCTTAATGGCGCCAATTTCTGCAAGTGCAGAATTAAAAATAGGGTTTGTCAATATGGTTGAAATAATGGAAAAGTCACCGCAAGCTGAAGCTGCGCGTAAAACTTTAGAAAAAGAATTTTCCAATCGAGACAAAAAACTCACTGCTGCGCGAGATGAAGTATTAAAACTTGAAGAGACTTTGAAGAAAGATGCAGAAATTATGAGCGAAAAGCGTCGTGCTGAATTAGAAAAAAAAATGAAGAATAAAAAAAGAGAGTATAATCGCCAGCAAGATGAGCTTCGTGAAGATTTTAATATTCGCAGAAATGAGGCATTAGGAAGACTGCAGAAAAATGTACATGAGGTAATATTAGAGGTCGCAAGAAGTGAAAATTATGATTTAGTTGTTACGCAACCCGTTGTGTTTGCAAGTGATCGAATCGATATGACACAACGAGTTTTACAAAAAATGCAAGAATCAATCTCGGCACAGTAAATAGAAGTGTTTATTTAGCAACGCAAATCTTAAAGAATTAAATTTTACGTAATTGATCGGCGTATATATAGCGCACAATCTTAAAAGCATTAAAATAGTAGCTACAATGGCTGAAATGAACATCCACGATATTTTAAAATATTTACCGCATCGGTATCCTTTTTTATTAGTAGATCGTGTTCTGGAATGTAAAATAGGCGAGTCAATTTTAGCAATAAAAAATGTTAGTTATAATGAGCCTTTTTTTCAAGGTCACTTTCCAGATGCGCCTGTTATGCCAGGAGTTTTGCTCCTTGAAGCACTCGCACAGGCTTCAGGGTTGCTTGTCTTAAGTAACCCTGAATGGCGGCCAAATGATGATAGTCTGTATTTGTTCGTTGGAATTGATAAAGCAAGATTTAAAAGACAAGTAGGGCCCGGTGATCAATTAACCTTAGATGTTAGGTTGAAAAGACACAAGCAAGGCTTTGGTGTATTCAATGTCATAGCATCGGTTGGTGATGAAGTGGCAGCAACAGCGGAACTAATGTGTGTATTCAAACAAGTCGAAACACGGTGACATATCAACGCTGAAAAGTTCAGTAATGAACAGTGAAAATAAGAATATCCATAGCACAGCTATCATTGATCCTAATTCCAAAATAGATCCTGATGTCAGCATTGGTGCATATTCAATTATTGGGCCTGATGTGGTCATTGGTAAGAATACTTGGATTGGGTCTCATGTAGTGATCAATGGTCCAACGAAAATTGGATCAGGGAATCGAATATTTCAGTTTTCGTCAATAGGCGAAATTCCACAAGATAAAAAATACAATGGCGAGCAAAGTGAATTGATTATCGGTAATGATAATACAATCCGCGAATATGTCACGATTAATCGAGGTACAGCGCTCGATCAAGGCTATACCCAAATTGGGAATCGGAATTGGATTATGGCCTATGTGCACATTGCTCATGATTGTACTATTGAGAACGACACGGTATTTGCTAATGGTGCAACGTTAGCGGGTCATGTAACGGTCGAAAATTTTGCAATACTTGGTGGATTTACATTAGTGCATCAGTTTTGTCGCATTGGCGCACATTCTTTTTGTGCCATGGGTACAGCCATAAACAGAGATTTGCCACCCTATCTAATGGCTTCAGGCAACTACGCTAAAACACATGGCTTAAATAAAGAAGGATTACGTCGTCGCGGGTTTACAGAAGATTGCATTAAAACTTTGCATAAGTCTTATATGCTTCTAGTTCGAAGCAAAGGTTCTAAAAATGAAAATATAGAGGAAGTTGATGTGTTGGCTAATAAGCACCCTGAGGTTCGAACATTTTTTGATTTTATAACTTCTAGCAAACGCGGAATAGTTCAATAAATAAATGTAATTCTATGTTGTGATGAGATCCGCAACAAGTCGAGCGGTCTCTGCAGAACCATCTTTGCTTCCAAGTCGCTTTTTTATTTCTCGCATTTCAATTTTCATATTATCTACATAACTTTCGTCAGATATTAGCTTGTCTATTTCAAGTGCAATGAGGTCTGGATTTGCACTATTTTGGATAAACTCTTTGCAAATTTCTTTATTTGCAATAACGTTGGCAATTCCTGCGTAAGTAAAGTTTACAATTCTTTTTAATAGAGAATATGTAATGGGAGATATTTTATACACGATTAAATAAGGAATTTGCATGAGGGTGATTTGTAGCGTTACCGTACCAGATGTTGCTGCTATTGCATCACATGCATTAATCACGTTGTAAATATTCTCTGTGGTAATGGTTATATCTAGTTTTGAAGAATCTGTATACGACTTTATAAAGTTTTTAGATAATGTAGAGGCAATTGGTGTGATAAATTGCACATCATTTCGTTGCTGTGATAATTTTTCAGCGGCATCAATCAATATTGGAAAGTTACGTTCAATCTCGCTTTTTCGACTACCTGGGAAAATACCAATGAGTTTTTTAGAAACACCAAGTTTTTCAGTTTGAAAAACTGTTTTTTTGTCAACAGTTGCAACTGCATCTTTTATAAGTGGATGTCCTACATAATGTACAGGCACACCAGCATTTTTATAGAATATAACTTCGAATGGAAATACAACTGCCATCATGTCGACATATTTCTTAATTATTTTTATGCGTGATGAGCGCCATGCCCAAATTTGTGGGCTGATGTAGTATAAAACTTTTACATTATATTGTTTTGCAGCTTTAGCTAAACGTAAATTAAAGTCAGGTGAATCTATAAGTACTAAAAGTTCAGGCGGGTTGTCTTTAAATTCACTAATCATCCGATTTAATATTCCACGTAATCTACGGTAATGGCGAATAATTTCCACAAGACCTACAACTGATAACTCAGATGCATCAGTAAGAATTGTAGCGCCTGCTTTTCGCATGTATTTACCACCTAGACCGTAACAGTAAATATTTGGGTATATTATTTTTAACTCAATTAATAAGTTTGCCCCATGTAAATCTCCTGATGATTCACCAACAACGATCATCACGCGAGGTGAATTACTTTGCATAGTAGACATACGATAATTATTAGAAATTTTAGATAAAATGATTAATACTAATTTACATGCTCTGGAGCTAAGCTAATAAATTATTTATTTTTGTCGCTGTAAGTAATGCGCGCTTGCCATCGTGTCCAGTAACCTTGGGCGTGGAATCATTTTCAATGGAGGCTAAGAAATGCTCAATTTCAGTTAATAATGCATCAGATTCACTAAAATTTATATTATTGGATTCAATATTAGGAATACCTGGAAACATTTCACCTTCACCTTTTTGATAAATTGCCAATTCTCGATGTTGGAAATCAACAGATAAATATGCATCATTTTGAAATATTCGCATTTTTCGCTCAGTTTTGTTGCTGACGCGACTTGCTGTTACATTTGCTACACACCCATTTTTAAATACGATACGCGCATTAGCAATGTCAATCTCATTAGACAATACTGGAGTTCCGCTCGCATCAATTTTATTTACGTCAGCACCTACAATTTCTAAAATGATATCAATGTCATGAATCATTAAATCAAGTACTACATTAACCTCAGCGCCACGTGGGTTATACGGCGCTAATCGATGAGACTCAATAAAACTTACATTTAAAAGTTCTTTCTCCAGCGCGAGCATAGCTGGGTTAAATCGTTCGAGATGGCCTACTTGTAAAATGCGGTTGTTTAATTCAGCGAGATGAATGAGTTCATCAGCTTGCTCAATGGTTGTTGTGATCGGTTTTTCTACTAATACGTGGGAATGATGGCGGAGGAATTCTGCTGCAATCTCAAAATGAAGATCCGTAGGCACCACTATACTTACTGCATCGACATTTCCTAGTAATTCATGGTAGTCAGTTATTGCCATGCAATTATTTTCTGCAGCAATTTTTTGCGCTTTGTTAATATCATTATCAATAACTGCTAGTAACTTGCTGTTTTTTATTTTGGAGTATTTTTGCGCATGAAATTTCCCTAAATAACCTACACCAATCACTGCGGTTCGTATCTCTGACACTTTATTTACGGTATCCTGTGAATCAAGCGCGCAGTATACGGAGTTTAGCTTACAAGGCCTAACACTAGGTTAAATGAAGAGGTTATATTTTAGCCAATAAAACTTATGCTTGAGGCCGAAGAAAAAATTGAGCATATTGCAGGTATCGATGAGGCTGGGCGTGGGCCGCTTGCAGGCCCAGTTGTTGCAGCAGCTGTTATCCTACATCCAATGTATTTCATTGATGGACTTGCAGACTCAAAAAAGCTTTCTGAAAAAAAGCGTATACAGTTGTTTGAGATTATTAAGTCTAAAGCTACTGCATGGAGTGTTGGGCATGCAACCGCTGCAGAAATTGACAATTTGAATATACACCATGCTACTTTGCTTGCAATGAAGCGTGCATATTTAAAGCTTAATATTTTCACAAGTCATGTGCTAGTTGATGGATTGTATTGTCCAGATGTGGCTACAGATTGTAGGGCGATCGTAAAGGGTGATCAGAAAATACCGGAAATAAGCGCGGCATCTATTGTGGCTAAAGTAATTCGTGATATTGAGATGTATAAATATCATCAAGAATCACCACAATATGGATTTAATAAACACAAAGGTTATCCAACAGCTCAGCATATCTCGGCACTACAAAAATTTGGACCCTGTAAATTGCATCGGAAAAGTTACAAGCCAGTTAGAGTTGCTATGGAATTACATAACAGATGAATAATTTAAATTATAAAATAAGAAATAAAATTTAGTTAAAATATGCTATGACGCAATTTGTACATTTGCATTTGCATTCTGAATATTCGTTAGTGGATAGCGTTGTTAGAGTGCCCGAACTAATGCGTTCAGTAAGCAATTTAAATATGCATTCTGTAGCATTAACAGATGTTAATAATCTATTTGCATTAGTAAAATTTTATCAAGCAGCCATAAAGCATGGTGTGAAACCTATTATAGGTTTGGAAGCACAAGTTACTGGGTTTTCTCCAAAAGAGCCCAATTCTCGGATTGTTTTTTTATGCAAGAATAAAAAAGGTTACCAAATTTTAATTCGGCTGGTTACAAAAAGTTACATAGAAGGTCAAAAAGGAAGCGGGCCTATGTTAAATAGAAATTGGTTAATTGATTCTGGGCAAGACTTAATTGTTTTATCTGGTGCTAAGGATGGGGATGTTGGTAGAGCGCTTATCGCAGGTGACGAGAAGTTAGTAATCAAATATACAGAGTTTTGGAAAAAATATTTTCCAAATAATTTTTATATTGAATTGCAACGCACTGGTCGTGATGAGGAAGAGCTCTATTTTAATTATGCTATTGAACTTGCTTCAAAATACTCATTGCCGGTAGTGGCGAGTAACGATGTAAGGTTTCTATCAAAAGAGGATTATGATGCGCACGAAGCACGTGTTTGCATCCAAACGGGTAGAGTGCTGAATGACCCTCGAAGACCACGATTATATTCTGATGAGCAGTACCTAAGAAGCAGCGAAGAGATGAGTGTTCTTTTCCAAGATATTCCTGAGGCAATAACTAATACTGTTGAAATTGCAAAACGATGTAATGTTACATTAACGTTTGGCGAAAATGTTTTACCAGAATTCCCAATTCCAGACAGTCTTGCTCCAGATGAATATTTAAGTATTCAAACAGAAAAAGGATTAGACAAGAGATTAAGACAAGAACATATAGAGGATAGGTCCACCATTAATGATTATTCAAATCGACTCAAGACAGAATTAGAAGTTATACAGTCAATGGGTTATGCGGGTTACTTTCTTATCGTGGCTGATTTTACGCGTTGGGCGAAAGAAAATTTAATTCCTGTAGGGCCCGGCCGTGGTTCTGGAGCTGGATCATTAGTGGCTTATGCGTTAGGAATTACAGATATAGATCCATTGAAGTATGACTTACTGTTTGAGCGTTTCTTAAATCCTGAGCGCGTATCCATGCCAGATTTTGATATTGATTTTTGTATGGATAGTCGAGATAGGGTTATTGACTATGTAGCGCAACGTTATGGGCGGACACGGGTTAGCCAAATTATTACATATGGAAGTATGGCAGCACGCGCAGTGGTTCGTGATGTAGGACGAGTATTGGGACATCCGTATGGATTCGTAGATCGAATTGCTAAATTAATTCCATTCGAAGTTGGTATTACTCTGGAAAAAGCATTAGAGCGCGAACCTGTATTGCAAGAGCAATACAATAGCGAAGAAGACGTGCGTGCTGTATTAGACATGTCGATAAGTTTAGAAGGCTTGGCGCGTAATGCAGGCAAGCATGCAGGCGGTGTTGTTATTGCGCCCACAGAGCTGACTGACTTTACTCCGCTATATTGTGAAGCGGGCGCAACGAATATTGTCACACAGCTAGACAAGGATGATGTAGAGGCAATTGGCTTGGTTAAGTTCGACTTTTTAGGCTTACGCACGCTTACTATTATTGATAACACAATTCACCTTGCTAATGAAAAGCTAGCAAGGCAAAAAAAATCGAAAATTAATTTCGATTTACTTCCTTTAGATGATAAGGAAACTTACGAAACACTCAAGCGTCAGCAGACAACCGCAGTTTTTCAATTAGAATCTAGTGGTATCAAAGATATTATCAAAAGGCTTAAACCCGATAAGTTTGATGACATTGTTGCATTAGTTGCTTTATATCGACCAGGACCATTGCAATCAGGCATGGTGGAAGACTTTATTTTGCGCAAACATGGTGCGCGAGTCGATTATTTTCATCCTGAATTGGAGCCAATTTTAAAACAAACTTATGGTGTAATTTTGTACCAAGAACAAGTTATGCAGATTGCACAAGTTTTAGCTGGATATACTTTGGGCGGCGCAGACTTGTTACGGCGAGCCATGGGGAAAAAGAAAGTAGAAGAAATGGCACAGCATCGAGAAGTTTTTGTTTCAGGCTCAGTGAAACGAGGTGTCGATAGAAGTTTGGCAAATCATATTTTTGATTTGATGGAAAAATTTTCTGGGTATGGTTTTAATAAATCTCATTCAGTTGCTTATGCACTGCTTGCATATCAAACGGCTTGGTTAAAAACTCATTTTCCTGCTGAATTTATGTCATCTGTCATGTCTTCAGATCTTGATAATACGGATAAAGTTGTGAATCTTATTGATGAGTGCCGAGGAATGGGTCTAAATGTGTTACCCCCTGATATTAATAGCTCAAACTATAATTTTACTGTTCCTGAAGACAAAATAATTTTATATGGTTTGGGCGCTATCAAAGGTGTTGGGCGGGCAGCAGTTATAAATATTGTTAAAGAGCATGAAGAAAATAAAATTTATAAAAATTTGGATGATTTTTGTATGCGACTTAATTCTCAAAAAGTAAATCGCCGTTGCATGGAAGCATTAATTCGTTCAGGAGCAATGGATTGTTTTGGATTTACGCGAGCGAGTTTATTCCAGCATCTAGATAAGTCATTGCGTCACGCTGAGCAGAGGCAACGTGACAATAATACAGGGCAAAACGACATGTTTGGCCATGCAGAAATTGAGATTAAAACGAGTAAAGTTCAAAACCTGTCGGAATGGGAAGATGAGAAGAAATTTCTTGGAGAGCGTGAAACATTAGGCCTATATCTTACTGGGCACCCGATTACGCGCTATCAAGGAGAGTTAAAAAAAATCACAAAGAAATCTATCAGTCAGATTTTAAATTCTGGTTCCAATCTTAAAGAATCTTGGCAATATAGAGATGACTCTAAAACCATTTTAGTTGCTGGTTTGCTAGATCAAATTAGAATGCGTAATAGTCCTAGAGGGCGAATTGCATTTTTAACATTGGATGATAATACAGGGCGTATCGATATTGCAGTGTTTGCCAAAGATTATGCTAAATATAGTAACTTGTTAATTAAAGATGCAATATTGATTATCAAAGGTAACTTAGGTTGGGATGAATTTACAGAGCGTCCGCGAGTTCGCGCTAGTAAAGTATGGAGCTTCGATGACTATTTGAAACAATACGGGACATTATTAAATATTAAAATTCAAGCAAATGGGGATTCAATGTCATTTGTGCAAAATTTGCAACAACTACTACTTCCTTTTAAAGATGGTAACTGTACAATTTTAGTTGAGTATCAAAATAGCTCCGTCGCAGCGCAGTTAGAATTTCCAGAAAATTGGAACATTTCACTAGACGAAAAGCTATTAAAACGATTAAGTAAAGTTTCTGAAATAATTGATACAAGTGTGATATACAAGAAGCAGCCTATTAATGCATAATTTCAACAGAAATTAACTAATCCACTTCGTAATTTTATTATTATCTAATGAATCCTGATTATCTAGATTTTGAGCGGCCCATTGCTGAACTGGAGGCAAAGATTGATGAGCTTAGGCTTGTTGAAAGTGATAATGAGTTTAATCTCAATGAAGAAATTTCTAGGCTTCAAGTCAAATCCAAAAGTTTAATTGAGTCTATTTTTTCGAATCTAAGCCCATGGCAAGTTGCACAATTGGCTCGACATCCAAAACGACCTTATACATCTGATTACATCAAAAACTTATTTGAAAATTTCACTGAGCTACATGGTGATCGCATGTATGCAGATGATGCGGCGATTATTGCAGGTGTTGCAAAATTCGAAGGATTATCTGTAGCAATTATAGGCCACCAAAAAGGGCGTAATACCAATGAAAACATTCGCCGGAATTTTGGCATGCCACGTCCTGAAGGTTATCGCAAAGCATTAAGGATCATGGAACTCGCTGAACGCTTCAAGCTTCCTGTATTTACATTTATTGATACACCTGGCGCATATCCCGGAATAGGTGCCGAGGAGCGTGGTCAGAGTCAAGCAATAGCATTAAATTTGCAGCGTATGGCAAATCTTAAAGCGCCTATAATTTGCACGGTGATCGGGGAAGGTGGATCGGGAGGTGCGCTTGCGATTGGCGTAGGTGATTATTTATCCATGTTAAGTTATAGCACGTACTCCGTCATATCCCCTGAAGGTTGTGCATCTATATTATGGAAAGATGCTAACAAGGCAGAAGATGCAGCTACTGCACTAGGGATAACTGCTCAAAAATTAAAAGAACTTGAATTAATTGATGAAATAATCGAAGAACCAATCGGGGGCGCCCATCGCGATATCATTACGACGTGTAAAAATATACGCGTAACTTTAGCTAACGCTCTTGATAAAGTTAATTCTCTGTCAATTGAAGAGCTGCGAGCGACTCGTTTTGATCGACTTACGCAATTTGGGGAGTATAAAGAGTCATCCTAAGTTTTTTCAGCACAAATATTTGAATGATAATATGATCTTAACAATTGAATCTTTACAAAGATTCTTTAGTCGATATTCGCATACGGATAAATTTGTTGTAGCTTTCAGTGGCGGCTTGGATTCAACAGTTTTGCTACATTGGTTGCATGCACTTAAATTGCCAATTCTGGCAGTTCATGTTAATCATCATTTGCAACATGAGTGTAATCAATGGGAAATGCACTGCAAAAATATTTGCAGTATGTGGAACATAAGATTATTTGTAAGGCATGTTAGCGTTAATAAGAAATCTCAAACGAGTATAGAAGAGTGCGCGCGTGAAGTTAGATATCATGAACTACTAAAATTTGTAAATGAAAATGATTGTTTAGTTACTGCGCATCATAAGGATGATTTAACAGAGACTTTTTTATTGCAGTTATTGAGAGGGTCAGGCCCTGCTGGTCTGGCTGCGATGTCAATAGATCAGACATTGTCTACGGGGCATCATTTGAGACCTTTTCTTGGGTATACTCGATCAGATTTATTAAACTTTGCAACTCAACATTCTATGTCTTGGATAGAGGATCCATCTAATGAATCCTTGGATTTCGACCGAAACTTTTTACGTAAAAATGTTTTACCACTTGTTGTAAAGCGTTGGCCTGGAGCCTCACATACAATTTCTCGAGCATCAGAATTACAAGCAGATGCAATGAATTGTTTGCGTGAACTTGCAGGTATTGATTTACAAAAAGCAGCAACAAACAACACTGATGTTTTAGAAGTTGCCTCATTGCAAAAATTAAGCAATCAACGGCTCGCTAATGCACTACGTGGTTGGATACGTAACCATAAAATGCGATCACCAAATAAAAAATTAATCAGCCATATAATTAAAGATATTGTGAAAAGAGCCGAAGTGGATTCATCACCTGTGCAAACTTGGAAAGAGGGAGAAATACGTCGCTATCGAAATAGGATTTATCTGATGAAACCACTTTCTGCGCATGATTCCAGTCAAGTTTTTCAATGGGATATTAAGCACCCATTATATATTAAAAGCTTAAATTTAACGCTAACTAAGAATGACGTTGAACAATCAGGTACTCAGCTTCCAGAAGATGTAAGCGTGTTAACGGTGAGTTTCCGCATGGGTGGTGAGCGGCTAAAGCCATTTGGAAATAAGCATCATAGGTCACTGAAAAATCTATTCCAAGAAGCAAATATACCTCCATGGGAACGGGATCGAATTCCCATGCTATATCACAATGATGAACTCATTTGTGTATTGGGTTATTGGAATGCGGCCATTGAGTGTGAAACATCATAAGTATTGTGAAACTATATAAGATGATATATCAGATTGTGATGGGCGTGTAGCTTTGCTACGCTTCAATCCCGTCTTGGTTATATTCTTTTCAAAATTTTGCGTTAAATATTAAAGCGCGAGAACTAGTTAACACGAGGTTCGAATGACACGCTATATTTTTATTACAGGTGGTGTGGTTTCATCATTGGGCAAAGGGATTGCTTCAGCTTCATTAGGTGCCATATTAGAAGCCCGCGGTCTAAAAGTCAGTCTTATGAAGTTGGATCCATACATAAATGTAGATCCAGGTACGATGAGTCCATTTCAACACGGCGAAGTGTTTGTCACAGCAGATGGTGCCGAAACAGATTTGGATTTAGGTCACTACGAGCGTTTTGTTCGATTTCGCTCATGTAAAAGTAACAATTTTACTACCGGACAAATTTATGAAAATGTAATTCGTAAAGAGCGCCGCGGTGATTATCTGGGTGGTACAGTACAAGTAATACCTCATATTACAGATGAGATTAAAAAATCGGTAGCGCTTGGCGCAGGAGATGCAGATGTTTCGTTAGTTGAGATTGGTGGAACTGTTGGTGATATTGAATCACTTCCTTTTCTGGAGGCAATTCGACAATTGGGCGTTGAGCTGGGGCGAGAAAATTCGATTTTTATTCATCTCACCTTAGTGCCCTATATTCAAGCATCAGGTGAAATGAAAACTAAGCCTACCCAGCATTCGGTTAAAGAACTTCGATCAATTGGCATACAGCCAGATATTTTATTATGTCGTTCAGATCGTTCATTACCTGAAGAGCAACGTAAGAAAATAGCATTGTTTACTAATGTTGAAGAAAAAGCTGTGATCTCTGCTGTTGATGTTAGCACTATATATAAATTACCACTTTGGTTGCATTCGCAAGGGCTTGATACCATTGTTGCAGAAAAGTTTCAGTTAGATTTACCTATTACAGATTTAAAGGATTGGAAAGAGGTTGTGCATGCAATTGAATTTCCAGAAGCAGAAGTTACAGTTGGTATGGTTGGTAAATATGTTGATCTTACTGAGTCATACAAATCATTAAATGAAGCGCTAACTCATGCAGGTATTCAGACGCATACAAAAGTAAATATTCACTATATAGATTCCGAGAGTATCGAAACAAATGGGGTTGGTATTTTAGAAGAATTAGACGCAATTCTTGTTCCTGGTGGATTTGGTGATCGAGGTATAGAAGGAAAAATTGCAGCTGCGCGTTATGCGCGCGAAACAAATGTTCCATATCTGGGAATTTGTTTGGGTATGCAAGTTGCAGTAATAGATTTTGCGCGTAATGTTGCGAGTTTAGATGATGCGCACAGTACTGAGTTTTATCAAAAAAC
Source organism: Gammaproteobacteria bacterium (assembly GCA_965247265.1). Lineage (GTDB taxonomy): Bacteria > Pseudomonadota > Gammaproteobacteria > UBA4575 > UBA4575. The sequence continues at coordinate 2,566,797 of OZ252002.1, read as the reverse complement.
TAATAATCCTGTTATTGCATTGATTACAGAATGGCTTGATCGTGAAGGCAGGGTTGAAAAAAGAAGCAAAGTATCGGATTTAGGTGGATCGATGCGTCTTGGAGAGCAGCAATGTAACTTGCTACCAGGGTCTAAAGTGCGCGCATTATATGGTAAAGATGTTATTGCAGAACGCCACAGGCATCGATATGAGTTCAATAACACCTTTATGGCAACGTTGAAAAATGCAGGTCTTTCCTTTACAGGTAAATCGATGGACGATGCGCTTGTCGAAGTGATCGAAATTGATGATCATCCGTGGTTTGTAGGATGTCAATTTCACCCAGAATTCACTTCAACGCCGCGAACGGGGCATCCTCTTTTTTCCGGATTTGTAAAAGCGGCACGCATAAGCCATGGTCACCAGGACAAAGCGCTAAAAGAATCAAATAATAACCAAAAAAGCCCCTCTGATTCGGTGGCGCAAGCAGAAGGCATTAAGTCGTAGACGCATGAATCTCTGTGGTATGGAAGTAGGGCTGGATAAGCCCTTGTTTGTTATTGCGGGTCCATGTGTGGTTGAAAGTTTGGAAATGGCACGTGAGACGGCGGGTCAATTAAAATCAATTACCCAAGAGCTGAACATTCCTTTTATATACAAATCATCTTTCGATAAGGCAAATCGTACCTCGCATAAAAGCTTTCGCGGCTTAGGTGTTGATAAGAGTTTGCAAATTCTTGCGCAAATTAAAAAAGAACTAAATGTAATTGTCTTAACCGATGTTCATGAAGATACGCCTATATCGGAGGTAGCAGACGTTGTAGATGTTTTGCAAACCCCAGCATTTTTGTGTCGCCAGACTAATTTTATAAAGCGTGTAGCAGCTTGTCATTGTCCAGTAAATATAAAAAAAGGTCAGTTTTTATCACCACTAGAAATGAAATATGTTGTAGAAAAAGCAAAATCTGAGGGAAATGAAAAAATTCTCGTTTGTGAGCGTGGCGTGTCATTTGGTTATAATAATTTACTATCAGATATGCGCTCGCTTGCCATTATGCGCAATACAGGATGTCCAGTAGTATTTGATGTGACACACTCTGTGCAATTACCAGGTGGAAAAGAGGGTAGTTCAGATGGGCAACGTGAATTTGTGCCGGTACTTGCACGGGCCGCTGTTGCAAGTGGTATTTCAGGGTTATTTATGGAAACGCATCCTAATCCTGAAATAGCAAAAAGCGATGGCCCAAATTCTTGGCCACTAGATAAACTAAAACAGCTCTTGGAAATATTAAAAGAACTTGATCATGCTGTGAAACAACATGGCTTTGAAGAAATGGCCTTTAATACGTAAATAATAAGGAAACATTAATAAGGAAATTATGCATGTCTAAGATCAAATCAATTCAAGCACGAGAGATTATCGACTCACGGGGGAATCCAACTGTTGAGGCAGATGTAATACTAGAGTCTAGTGTGATGGGTAGAGCAGCAGTACCTTCAGGGGCTTCTACAGGAACGCTAGAAGCTGTTGAATTAAGAGACAGTGATAAAAAACGATACTTAGGTAAAGGGGTGCAACAAGCAGTTTTAAATGTGAATTCAGAAATTCAACTCGCTATTTCTGGGATGGATTGTTTTGCACAGCAAGAAATAGATAAGGTAATGATTGAATTAGATGGCACAAAAAATAAAGGCCGTTTGGGCGCAAATGCTTTGTTGTCAGTTTCCATGGCAGTAGCAAAAGCTGCAGCGGCTGAAAAGCACACGCCACTGTATCGATATTTGCATCAAAGTGATTCTTTCTTAATGCCAGTGCCCATGATGAACATCATAAATGGGGGTGAGCATGCTGATAATAGCGTTGATATGCAAGAGTTTATGATTGTACCTACTGGTGCAGGGTCCATATGTGATGCGATTAGATACGGTGCGGAAGTTTTTCATGCGCTAAAAAGTGTTCTTCATAAATATGGGCTAAATACCGCAGTAGGTGATGAAGGTGGATTTGCTCCAGACCTTAAATCAAACCAAGAGGCCGTCGAAACAATATTGCAGGCCATAGAAATAGCTGGATTCAAAGTAGGCAAAGATATTCATATTGGGTTGGATGTTGCAAGTACAGAATTTTATTCTAACGGAAAATATGAATTGCGATCAGAAGGGAAGTCATTTGATTCTACCCAGTTTGTTGATTATATCGTTGATTGGGTGAACCAGTATCCCATTATTACCATTGAGGATGGTGTCGCTGAGGATGATTGGGAAGGATGGAAATTATTGACGGAAAAAGTTGGCGATAAGGTGCAATTGGTAGGTGATGATTTATTTGTCACGAATACTGAAATTTTGCAAAAAGGTATAGACTTAGGTGTAGCGAATTCAATTTTGATTAAGGTAAACCAAATTGGTACATTAAGTGAAACACTCGCAGCTATTAACATGGCACATGCTGCTAATTATACAGCTGTGGTTTCTCACCGTTCAGGTGAGACAGAAGATGTAACGATTGCAGATTTAGCCGTTGCTACAAATGCAGGGCAGATTAAAACAGGTTCATTATCAAGGTCTGACCGAGTTGCTAAATATAATCAACTTATCCGAATTGAAGAAGAATTGGGTTCAAATAGTACTTACCCTGGTTTAGAGGCATATAACATCTAGTGCGACAAGTACGTTGAAATTGGTCATTATTCTTTTGGTTGTTCTGCTGCTTGCGATGCAATATAAGCTATGGTTCGGAGATGGAAGTGTAAGCGAAGTGTTGGATCTAAGGTGTACACTAGACGTTCTAGAGAATAAAAATTATCAAGTCAAACATCGCAATGCTGTACTTGAAGCAGATGTAGAAAATTTGAAAACCGGTCTCGATGCAATTGAAGAACGGGCAAGAAGCGAATTAGGCATGGTCAAGGAAGATGAAACATTTATACATATTATAGAAAACAAACCTAAAGAAATTGCCAATAAATGATAATAAAAAAACGCCTCAATTTTGGGCAATAATACCTGCTGCAGGAATTGGGCAACGCATGGGAGCTGATGTACCCAAGCCGTACATATCAATAAATAATACTTCCCTACTCGAATTAAGCATGTCTTGCTTTATGCAGGATAGTAAAATTGCAGGAATTGTTGTTGCATTGCACCCAAAAGATCAAAATTGGGGTGATCTTGATATTGCTACTGATAAGCCTATATTCACAGTGATGGGTGGTGTTTCACGTGCTCATTCAGTAAGGGCAGCGTTAGAAAAAATAATTCAAATATCTGAGCCAAAGGACTTTGTTTTAGTTCACGATGCAGCGCGTCCGTGTTTGCAAAGGTCAGATTTAGATCATCTAATTCAGCAAATACAACAGGATAAGGTTGGCGGCATCCTCGCGACACCGGTTATAGATACCATTAAAGAGTCTAATGATTTTAATGGTGACATCAGTATACGAAAAACAGTAGATCGCAGGAATTTATGGAAAGCATTAACGCCGCAAATGATTCGTGTTGACATTTTATGTAAAGCACTAAAATTTTGTTTTGAAAACGAAATATTAGTAACAGATGAGGCCTCTGCAGTTGAAGCGCTAGGGTTGAATGTAAAATTGATTGAAGGACGTAGTGATAATATAAAAATTACAAAACCAGAGGATATTTCACTTGCAGAATCAATCCTATTAAATTTGAAAAACTAGGTTTTATTTTAATGACTATTAGAATTGGGTTTGGCTACGATTCGCACCATTTTTGCAAAGGCAACCATATTGTAATCGGCGGAGAAAAAATTTCTTTTGTTAAGGGAATTGAAGCGCACTCTGATGGCGATGTATTGCTGCACGCGATTTGTGATGCGCTACTAGGTGCTGCAGGGTTAGGCGACATTGGCAAACATTTTCCCGATGCTGATTTAGCATATAAAGATATAGCAAGTGATCAACTCGTTAAAATTGCGATGGGGAAGCTAGAGCAAAATAATCTTGCAGTGGGAAATATTGATTGCACTGTCGTTTTAGAAAAACCTAAGCTCTCAAACCACATTCCAAGTATGCAAGTAGGTTTATGTACACTATTAAATATATCTGCAGCGAATGTGAATATTAAAGCAACAACAAATGAAGGGATGGGCTTTATTGGTCGAAGTGAAGGTTTAGCCGCATTTGCAGTTGTGACCTTATTGCAATTGAAAAATCCGAAGTAGTAAAAATGATGCGGCATGGCGATGAAATTTTCAGCCCGAAAGGGATTTTATCTGAGCGGTTAGAAAATTTTCGTTATAGACCCCAGCAGCAAATTATGAGTGATGCTGTGATGTCTTCTCTGGAAAACTATGACCAACTTATCATTGAAGCGGGAACTGGTGTGGGTAAGACATTCGCGTATTTAATTCCAGCATTATTGTCAGGTCAAAAGGTTGTAATTTCAACTGGCACGAAACACTTACAAGATCAGCTATATTTTAAAGACCTGCCTACTATTCTAAAAATACTAAAACAGTCTGTTGCTACATCATTATTGAAAGGTAGATCAAATTATCTTTGTTTGCATCGTTTAGAGCACCATGCAGCGCAAATGCAATCACTTAACAATAAAATTGCAGAGAAAGTGAGTGTGATTAAGGAATGGTCACAATTAACTAAGTCAGGTGAAATTGCCGAAGTAGCAGAAATCAGTGAAGATGATCCAGTTTGGCCCAGTGTAACGTCAACGATTGATAATTGTTTAGGGGCTGAATGCCCAAGTTATCAAAAATGTCATATTGTTAAAGCGAGACAGAACGCACAAAAGGCTGATGTTGTAATTATTAACCACCACCTTTTTTTTGCTGATCTTGCACTGAAAGAGGAGGGTTTTGGTGAAATTTTACCGAGTGCAAATGCCTTTATATTCGATGAGGCGCATCAACTTCCTGAATTAGCCAGTACTTTTTTGGCGACAACGATTAGTAGTCGCCAAATAAAGGAATTAACGGAAGATATTATTGCTGCTCAAGTAGAAGAAGCGTCTGATTTCTCAGAGCTGCGCAATATAGTTAGTCTATTGCAACAATCCGTGGCAGATTTTCGGCTTGCTATAAGAGGAAGGATTGGACGTATGCCTTGGTACCAGCTTTCTGTTGATACGAATATTGAAGATACCTTCAATAATGTTTGCAAATCTATTTATACACTATCAAGTGCATTAATCGAATTAAGTGATAGAGGTAATGTGTTAGCGCGTTGTGCTGAGCGCTGCGAGCGAATTTCACAAGACCTGAACACATTTTCTGAAGAAAATGAGGACTCAATACATTGGTTTGAGGGATTTGAGCGAGGATTTAAATTACACAATACACCCTTGAATGTAGCGGATTCCTTTCAATCTTTTATGCAACGTTATCAGTGTAGTTGGATATTTACGTCTGCAACGCTAACGGTCAATGAAAAATTTAATCATTTTCAGCAACAGTTAGGACTTATTGATGCCGCAACAATTATGTTAGATAGCCCATATAATTATGAATTGAATACCCGATTGTTTTTGCCTTTAATAGAAAAAGAGCCAAATAGTGAAAATTATACTGAGGCAGTTATAGATACCGTTTTACCTCTTTTAGAAATAAATCAAGGCCGTGCATTTTTGTTATTCACAAGTTATCGTGCATTGCATATTGCTGCTGAGTATCTAAAAGATCATGAAGATTTAACATTATTGGTACAAGGCGATGCACCACGTAGGGAATTATTAGTAAAATTTTCCAAGACAGAACATGCAGTGTTGCTTGGTACGAGTAGTTTTTGGGAAGGTGTAGATATACGCGGCGAAGCTTTAAGCTGCGTAGTCATAGACAAGTTACCATTTTCAGCACCTGATGATCCTGTATTAAATGGACGACTGCAGGCATTAAGGCAGAGCGGGGCTAATCCATTTATGACATATCAATTACCGCAAGCCGTGATTGCATTAAAACAAGGTGTAGGTCGATTGATACGCGATGAAGAAGATTATGGCGTTGTTGTTATATGTGACCCAAGAATAATTGCGAAACCATATGGTAAATCATTTATTAAAAGTTTGCCAAAGATGCCACAAATTTCAAATATTGATGATGCGATAAATTTTTTGCAACTTAAGGCTACTAATAATGAAATTGCTTGCCATTGAGACATCTACAGAATCCTGCTCAGCAGCAGCGATGGTGAACGATGAAGTATACGTGGTCAGCGAAATTGCTCCGCGTCGACATAATGAAATCATATTATCAATGTGTGAGCAGGTCCTTGCACAAGGGGAAATTAGTATTACACAATTAGATTTAATTTCATTTGGCAGAGGACCAGGATCATTCACAGGTGTCCGGCTTGCTGCCAGCGTTACGCAAGGGATTGCACTTGCGCAGGATTTGCCAGTAGTTCCTGTTTCATCACTGGCTGCACTTGCTCAGGCTGCCTACAAGAATTATAACGCGTCCAGCGTGTTTCCCTGCATAGATGCAAGAATGCAAGAGGTGTATTACGCGGTATATCAACTTGATAGTAATAAAATCATGCAGCTGCAAGGCGAAGAGAAAGTAATTAACCCCAGTTTAATTGATGCTAAGATTAGTGAACATAGTATTGGTATAGGGAGTGGATGGGATGCCTATACACAAATATTACATGAGAAGTTAGGAAATATTACAATTTTTGCACATGAATTTCCGCAAGCAGAATTTGTTGCACAATTAGGTAATAATTACTTTGTACAAGGTCAAAGCGTTTCAGCGGTCCAAGCAATTCCCGTTTACATAAGAGATAATGTTGCAGTCAAGCCAAATCGAAAGATAAGTTTTTAGTAATGGCCACATCAATTTTTCACCTCGCATTCCCTGTACATAATATAGAAGAAACTAGAAAATTTTATGTCGATATTTTGGGTTGCATAGTTGGACGTGAAAATGAACGTTGGATTGATTTTAATTTTCACGGACATCAAATTAGTGCTCATTTGTATGAACATGAAGATATGTTTACCCCAACAAACCTGGTCGATGAGCACGATATACCGATCCGTCATTTTGGCATTATTTTAAACTGGGGGGAGTGGCAGCATTTAGCTGAACGTTTAAAACGTGAAGGTTTAAATTTTCACATTGGGCCGTGTATCCGGTTTAAAGGGCAGATTGGTGAACAAGTAACTATGTTTGTAAAAGATCCAAGCAATAATTTCTTAGAATTTAAATCGTTTAAAGATATGAAGCAAATATTTTCTAAGGAATAAGTATGCAAAAGATATTAGTAGCCTTGCTATTTTTCTATTCAACCGGATGTATGGCAAGTGAAGCCCGCATCCTTGAAGTACAAGCAGAATTGACATCTGCGCAAAAATTTAATTTTATTGTAACCGTTAAACACGCTGATACTGGTTGGGATCATTATGCGGATGCATGGCGTATTTATACACCTGAGGGTGAGCTAATAGCTGAGCGTGTATTGCATCATCCTCATGTAGATGAACAACCCTTTAAGCGTAATCTGATGGGTGTTCGAATACCACAAGGTGCGAGTGAGCTAATATTAAAAGCCAGTTGTTCGAAAACTGGAGAAAGTAAAAATATGTACACGCTAAAAATTCAATAGTACTGTTTTGCTACAATGAATGAATGAAACGTGTATATAGTGAGCCCAATCCAATATTTATCCATCAACTTAAAGAGCTGCTAGAAGAAAAGGGTATTAGAACAATTATTAAAAATGAATTTCTTACTGGTGGCGTTGGCGAGTTACCACCCACAGAAGTATGGCCTGAACTTTGGATTGTAGATAAAGAAGATAAATAACCCGCCACAAAAATTGTAAATAACTTTCTGCAATCTATAAATTCAACACAAAATAATTGGACATGTCGCAATTGTGGTCAAGAAGTTGAAGGGCAATTTAAATTATGTTGGAGTTGTGGAAAAGAGAATAATGAAGGGTAAATTAAACTTTATCATCAGCTATAGATTTAATTTTAGTAAGCTGATCAATCAGCTGAGATAAGAAAGACTGAAGTTCCGTAACACGAGTTTTCTCTTTCTCTACAACTTTTTTGGGCGCCTTATCTGAAAAATTTGGGTTATTTAATTTCAATTTACTTTTTTCTAAATTTAAATTGAGTTTCGTAATTTCTTTTTCAAGTCGCGTTATCTCTGCGTCTTTATCAATAAGGCCCGCAAGTGGAATAAGTATTTTCATTTCTCCTACAAGGGCAGTTGCAGACTCAGGTGCGTTGTCATTTTGTAACCATTCTACATTTTCAATTTTTGCCAGAGCGCATATATTACGATCACTATCTTTATAATAGTGCAGATCTTGATCTGTCCAATTTTGTATTAATATAGATAATGGTTTACCTGGTGCAATATCCATTTCTGATCGTATTTTTCGCACTCCATTGATGAATTCTTTTGACCACTCGATTTCTTTTAAACTATTGATATCAACAAAGTCATTATTGCTTAGTGGAAATGATTGCAAGGAAATCGAATCTCCAGACATGTGCAGTTGTTTAGCAACAGGTTGCCAAATTTCTTCAGTTAAAAATGGAATAAATGGGTGTAGAAGGCGCAGCAACGTTTCTAGAACTTCTAATAGTGCGCGACGTGAGTTTTGCTTTATTTTTTCGTCAATGTCATCTTTAAATAATGTTGGCTTGCATAGTTCAACATACCAGTCGCAAAATTCATGCCATGCAAATTTATATAACTCCTGTGCAGCTAAGTCAAAGCGATAATTTTTTAAATGCTTGTGGATGAGATCGATAACTTCCTGTTGTCTGCTTAAAATCCAACGATCTGCTAGTGTTAATATTTCTCTATCAATTGTATTGGCGATGTCTTTTGACTCAGTGTTCATTAGAACAAATCGAGTTGCATTCCATAGCTTGTTACAAAAAAAACGGTAACCTTCAATTCTATTTAAATCGAATTTTATATCTCGCCCTGTCGATGATTGCGCAGCAAACGAAAATCGTAAGGCATCAGCGCCATATGCTTTGATACCATCCGGATATTGCTTTCTTGTTGCCTTTTCAATTGTTAACGCCTTCTCAGGCTGCATTAATCCACTGGTACGCTTTTCAATTAATGTTTCCAGATCAATGCCATCTATGATGTCAATTGGGTCTAAAACATTTCCTTTTGATTTAGACATTTTTTGTCCATCAGCATCACGCACTAATCCATGAATGTAAATTTTATGAAATGGCACCTCTCCCATAAACTTTAATCCCATCATGATCATGCGAGCGACCCAAAAGAAGATAATATCAAAACCTGTTATTAGCACCGATGTTGGATAAAATGCTTTTAACTCTTGTGTTTGATTGGGCCAGCCTAACGTTGAGAATGGCCAGAGCGCAGAAGAAAACCAAGTGTCTAAAACATCTTCATCCTGTTGTAATTCGATTTCTGCAGCGAGGTCATATTTAGATCGAACAGATGACTCATCTTCAGCTACATATATATTTCCACTCTTGTCATACCATGCTGGAATGCGATGCCCCCACCAAAGTTGACGGCTGATACACCAATCCTGAATGTTGTGCATCCATTCAAAATAGGTTTTGCTCCAATTTTCAGGAACAAATTTAATATCTCCATTTTCTACTGCATTAATCGCAGGATCTGCTAGAGGTTGAATTTTTACATACCATTGATCAGTGAGGTAAGGTTCAACAATTTCACCGGTGCGATCACCACGTGGCACCATAATCTTATGATCTTTTACTGCTTCTAGAAGGTTTTCATTTTTTAAGTCTTGGATAATTTTATTGCGTGCTTCGAATCGATCTAAGTTTTGATATGCTGCGGGCGAATTGTGATTTATCTTTGCATCAATCGTGAAGATATTTATTTGCTCTAAATTGTGGCGCAGGCCTATTTCATAGTCATTAAAGTCATGTGCTGGTGTAATTTTTACACAGCCTGAACCAAATTCAGGGTCTACATATTCATCAGCAATGACAGGAATTTCTCGATTGGTTAACGGTAATTTAATTAATTTGCCAATGTCATTTTTATAGCGAGCATCATCTGGATGCACGGCTACTGCACTGTCGCCTAACATTGTTTCTGGTCTAGTTGTTACAACAGTTAGGTACCCATTTCCATTCGTAAATGGGTAACGCATATGCCACATATGCCCATTTTCCTCTTCAGATATGACCTCCAGATCAGATAACGCGGTACGCAACTTGGGATCCCAATTAACAAGGCGTTTACCTCTATAAATTAAGCCTTCGTCATATAAGGATATGAATACACGTTTTACTGCTTCCGATAAGCCTTCATCCATCGTAAAACGTTCACGTGACCAGTCCAGCGATGAACCCATGCGTTCGAGTTGGCTATAAATAGTATTGCCGGAGAGTTCTTTCCATTGCCAAACCTTGTTGATGAATTTTTCTCGACCAAGAGTATGACGTGTAATATTGTCGGTATTGAGTTGTCTCTCTACAACCATCTGAGTTGCAATACCTGCATGATCGGTCCCGGGTTGCCACAATGTGTTGAATCCCGCCATACGATGATAGCGAATCAAACAGTCCATAAGCGTGTTATTAAAAACATGCCCCATATGTAATGCGCCCGTTACATTAGGAGGAGGAATCATGATGCAATAAGAATTGTCGCCTTGATTTGATGGAGAAAAGTAATTTTTACTTTTCCAAAATTGATACCATTTTTGTTCGATATCCTTAGGCTGGTATGTCTTTTCCATGACGCTTAAATTTTCACGAGGGATGAATAAGTGCTGCGTAGTTATGAGCGCGTATGATGCAGTGATCTGGCAACTAAGTGCAAGTATTTGGAAATGATTAATCACATCATGTGTGATGTGATAGGGATCCTAAAATCTGAGTCGGCTTAGTCAGCTCTAATTATTGGCTTAACTTTTTCTTTGACCTGGCAGTCTTGAGCGCACTTCGTGCAACACTTCTTTCACAATAGCTTCGCTTGCCGCAAATATGTGTCGAGTCATGATGCGATTAACAATTTGTGTTAATTCAATTTCAAATAGGGATTTATCAGTACGTCTATTTTTAGGTGTATCAACGGGTTGAGCAACATTTAACTCCGGCTGGTTTTCAACCGAATTTAAGCCATTCGGTGAAGCTGGTTTTGACCTCTCAAGATTGTTTTGAGGCGTCGCTAGGGTTCCATTTGCTTCAATTGAGATGCCCATTAGGCGGTCAAGAATAGGTACTTTTTTGGCGTTGTTTCCATCCATTGGGTCTTAAAAATCAGTAATTTATTGTTAGGAGAATACTTCATGATGTGTTGGTTTGATGCCATTCTCTCGATAAAAGCGGTAACGTTCACGACCAGCGTGGATTGATGCTCTGCTGTTATCAATAATTTCGACAATTCTTTGAAATCGCTTCATATTTTCAGGCATTTGGTCAGATAAATTGACGAAGACCTCAGCATTAGAGGGCCCATGATCGGTACTGATGGTCACCAAACAAGTTAATTCTGAGACATCGAATATTTGATGTGGAATGAAACTACGATTACGAAAGGTCCACAGCAAGGTGTCCAGCTTTTCTGTGGCAGAGCTATTTGCGGTTTGTATATGTACGCGCATGCCGGCATGAAATGCTTTTTCTGTAATTCTGCATGCTGTTCGCATCGCAAATTGCGGAGATGATTCTTTTGCGACGTAAAAGTCTATTTGTGGCATAAAGCTGTCAGTCTAAAATTCATAGGATTGATGTAATAAATACTCGGTGAGCAATGGAACGGGTCTACCTGTCGCTCCTTTTTGTTGCCCATGGCTATGCCATGCTATTCCAGCAATATCCAAATGTGCCCAGCGATACTTTTTAGTAAATCGAGAAAGAAAACAAGCAGCGGTAATTGTACCGCCCCATCGCCCTCCAATATTTGCAATATCTGCGAAATTACTACTAAGTTCAGATTGATAATCATCCCATAAGGGCAATTGCCAGGTGCGATCACCAGACAAGTTGCCTGCAGCAAGTAAATTTTTTGCTAACTCTTCATCATTGCTCATTAATCCGGATGGAATATGCCCTAAAGCGATTACACAAGCACCTGTCAATGTAGCAATATCAATAACACATTCCGGTTTAAATTTGTCAACATACGTTAAGGCGTCACACAAGACTAATCTTCCTTCAGCATCTGTATTGAGTATTTCTACTGTTTTTCCTGACATTGTAGTTACAACATCACCAGGCTTTGTTGCCCTGCCCCCTGGCATGTTTTCAGCACATGCCATGACACCTATAACATTTATTGGGAGCTCTAGATCACAGCATGCTTTCATCGTTCCTAAAACACTTGCTGCCCCACACATATCAAATTTCATTTCATCCATTGATGCACCAGGTTTTATTGAAATACCACCTGTATCAAACGTTATGCCTTTGCCAACAAGTACAATGGGGCGTTCATTTTGCTCTCCACCTTTGTATTCCATAGTAACGAGTTTTGCAGGTTCAATACTTCCATTCGATACAGAAATAAGTGCCCCCATACCCAATTTTTTCATTTGAGATTCTTCTAATACCGTGACATGTAAATTGCGGTTACCTTTTTTTAATGATTTGGCTTTTTCGGCAAGATATGTAGGTGTACAGATATTTCCTGGTAAATTTCCTAGCTCTTTAGCTAAACTCATCCCACCAGCAATTGCAGCGCCATATTCTTGTCCTTCTCTCATTATAGAGACTTCACTGCGTTTGCTTGCTAAGAACTTCATTTTTCGCAAATGCGGTTTGTTTTTTCCTGCATGTGGTTTGGTTTCTGTGTATCGATATATAGAGCCTTCTATTGAAATTACACTGGCTTGGACTTTAGCTAACATATCTGCATTTTTTACAGGTAGTTCAATCAGGCAATTGATTACGTCGCTCGCATTTGATTTTTTTACTTCAGCGGCTGCTGCAAACAGAGCACGCTGAAACGTGCTGATTGTAAAATCATTTTCCTCGCCACATCCGACAACCACAATACAGTCATGTTTGCTGCGACTGGAATTATGCAAGGTTGCGACGCGGCCTAAACTTCCATCTATTGCGCCTCGTTGGCAAATTTTGGAAATATTTCCATGGTAAAGCCTATCTAACTTTTTTGCGGGATTGCTTAAACGTTTTGGCTTAAAAATGCCAACAATGACGCAATCAGCAGCTTCTCTATCTACAGTTGTGGTTTTTACTATGTAATCCATAAATCTCCTCATATACTGTGCGGCTTGATTTTCTTAATTATTGCTAAAATAGTAACGTTTGTAACCAACGAATTTTAACCTCAATTAAAAGATATTCTGCGTGATTTCTACTTTAAATCGATATTTCTCACGTGAACTTTCACTAACATTTATTGCTGTAAGCGTTATATTGATTGTAGTCATTGTCAGCAAATCGTTTGTTAGTCTTCTTGCGAAAGTGATGGACGGCAAACTGCCCGCAGATATTGTTATTTCTTTGTTAAGCCTAGGAATTCTTAAATCGGCAATTTTACTGACACCTTTTGCCTTATTATTAGCATCGATGTTGGTGCTGGGTCGTTTATATAGAGATAGTGAAATTTATGCAGTAAAAGCGTGTGGGGTGAGTTCACTGGGTCTAATTAAATATGCCAGCCTGCTAATTTTACCATTGGTAGTAATTTTGCTGGTTTTAAGTGTTTTTTCAACACCATGGGCATCTAAACAAATTGAAGTAATTAAGCTTAATGCAAGAGGGCATACGAACATTCACGGATTGACACCAGGTCAATTTTTTGAGTCTAGGCATGGCAAGTGGGTGGTATTTATTGAATCTTCAGATAAAGAAAAACAACGCGTTGAAAATATTTTCATCTATGAGAAACATGAAAATGAGATTGCAATAGAAACGGCAAAAGTAGCACGACAGGAATATGTTAGAGAGCTAGGTGGCGCATCTTTGGTTTTGAGTGAAGGGCAACGTTATCAGGGTGTGCCTGGTGAAGGCGGTTTTACCGTGCTGACATTTAATCAGCATGCCATACGCATTGATGGATTGGGCTTATCCGTTGACAAAAATGATCCAGAGTTTATGACTACGAAGGAGCTTATAAAATCAGGTCGTTTAGAAGATTTAGCAGAATTTCAGTGGCGTATATCTGTGCCAATTGCAGCTATTTTACTAGTTTTATTGGCATTTCCACTTAGCATTTCTAATCCACGTCAAGGACGATTCGCCAAAATTGGCGTGGCGATTACGATCTACCTCATTTATTCAAATTTATTAATACTTGCCCAAGATTGGGTGGCAGATGGCAAGCTTCCCGTGATCCCGGGGCTTTTTTCAATGCATATCATGCTTGCGGTCATCATTTTTGTATTGATGTATAGACAAAGAATGGTTGTGTGAACAATGAATTTAGTTAGCCATTTTAATCGATACTTGGGGAAAACAGTATTTATTGGAACCTTATTTGCGTTATTTATCTTATTTTCGATTGATTCAGTAATTGATCTGATTAATGACCTGGATGCAATAGGTAAACGCGGATTTACATTTGGGCATGCAATTTTAAAATTGTTGTTTGAAATGCCTCAACGACTTTATGAATTTATGCCAACTGCATTGCTTTTAGGTGCTTTGGTGGGTTTGGGGAATTTAGCAGCAAAAAGTGAATTGGTAGCGCTACGTGCGGTGGGTGTAAGTAAGTTACAAATAATTTGGGCTATTTTACAAGTAGGCATCGTATTAATTCTTTTAAGTATTTGGGTTGGTGAAACAATTGCTCCTACGACAGAAGGGTATGTGCGTAGTTTAGGTAAAACTAGCGACATGAAAAAGATTTCCATTCGCTCTGCGCACGGGCTATGGGCGCGTGATGGTAAACGGTATATTAATGTTCAGGAAGTTTATCCTGATTTTCGTATGGTAGATGTTTGGATATATGAACTAGATGATGATTATAGATTAAAACGCACTAGCTTCGCTAAGCAAGCTGTTTACGAAAATGATGTTTGGAAGTTGTCCGATATTAAGCATAGCCTAATCTCATCGCAAGGTATCGAAACTGTAAATGCCGAGGAAGAATTTTGGGATCGTTTGGTGACACCAGAATTGTTTGGTGTGATAACAGTTAAGCCGGAACAGATGAGCGCCAGTAAATTAAAAAAATATATAAAGTACTTAAATGAAAATGAGTTAGATTCCCGACGATTCCAACTTGCATACTACAATCGCTTTGCAATTCCGATATCAGGTCTCGCAATGTTATTTTTGGCAGTTCCTTTTGTGTTTCGCTCGGTTCGTGCAGGTAGTTTAGGTCAGAGAATGGTGCTTGGTATTAGTATTGCTTTAGTTTTTCACCTTCTAAGTCGGATATTTAGTAATGCCAGTGTTGTTTATGAATTGCCCCCAATGCTTGGCGCGTTTCTTCCTACGATAGTAGTCATCTTGGCAGCAACCTTTGCGCTTAAAAAAACAGTGTAAAAACTAGCATCGTATTAAGCATGTTTTAGATGCAATGTCGTGCCATGTACGGTTTTTTTGTCATGCATGGACCAGATATACCCTAATCCTAATGGCAGCCATGAAAAAATAGCAGTAACAAATCGAATCGTTGCGTTGTTCCAACTGACACTTGAACCATCAATATTGGTAATTTTAATTTTCCATGTTTTCATGCCTAGTGTTTGTCCACCATGTATCCAAAACCAGCTATAAAAAAAGAAAGATATTATAAATACAAAAGCTTGATAAATGACAAAATAAGGATGTTCTGGAGTTAATTTAAATATAACCGCTATAAT
The DNA here is from genome assembly GCA_965247265.1 of Gammaproteobacteria bacterium. GTDB lineage: Bacteria > Pseudomonadota > Gammaproteobacteria > UBA4575 > UBA4575. The sequence goes on along the minus strand of OZ252002.1, from coordinate 2,551,068 downwards.
TGAAGAAATAATAACTAATATAGAAAGCAGTAATAAAAAATCATACAAAATTACACCTAAGCACCTTGCAAGTGTTACATGTTGCCTAATTTTCTGATTTTCCTCTATCATATGTTTTATTATATAAATATTTAAAAGTTGATTTTATTATGTGAAATTCTTACACTAATACCGTGCCTAATTCAGGATTAGTATAGAGTTTTATTAAAAATAAAAATAGGGGGTTTGTCAGTAATTTTATTTAGGATTGTAATAAAACAATGAGCGCACACAATATTGTGTTTACGTATATTCACGAATCAAGATTCTTTATAGAGTTTCAAATTAACTGCCCGTGCTCAAAAATATTTATTTCTAACTTGGATTTGAATAGTATATGAGTGAATCCATTCTTCATTTATCTACGGATCAGCCCGTAATTGAAGCATTTTTAGATACTTTGTGGGTTGAGAATGGATTAAGTGAAAACACACTGTCCGCATATAGAAATGATTTGTTGGGTTTGTCGAATTGGTTATCAGCCACCGCAACTAACATAACTGATGCGCGGCGCGATCACTTATTAGATTATTTATCGTATCGCGTACAACAGGGAAGTATGCCACGCACATCAGCAAGATTGCTCTCAAGTATCCGGCGCTTTTATCGATATCTAGTGAGGCAAGGTGCGGTACAAAAAGACCCTTCAGCGCAAATAGAGTTTCCGAAATTGGGTAGGCCTCTGCCAGAAACATTAACGGAGGAAGAGGTTGACCATTTATTAGCAGCGCCAAATATCAATAAACCACATGGAATTCGCGATCGGGCAATGTTGGAGGTTCTTTATGCATGTGGGTTGCGAGTCAGTGAACTTGTAGGGTTAACACTTAATCAAGTGAATTTGAATCACGGTGTGATACGTGTTATCGGAAAAGGAAACAAAGAGCGACTTATTCCATTTGGAGAGCAAGCTAACGACTGGATAGCACGATTTGTTAAAAAGGCTCGAGCTGATTTGTTGAAATCGAATGCTCAATGTGATGCCTTATTCATAACAAATCGAGGTGCTGCAATGACGCGTCAGGCATTCTGGCATTTGATTAAAAAGTATGCAAAATTTATTGGAATTACAAAACATCTCTCGCCTCATACCCTTCGTCATGCTTTTGCAACACATTTGTTGAATCATGGTGCAGATTTACGTGTTGTACAAATGTTGCTAGGTCATAGCGATCTATCTACTACACAGATCTACACACATGTGGCACAGGCAAGATTGCAGGAGTTGCATCGACGCCATCATCCACGAGGTTGAAATTAATCTCACATTTTACGGTCTTATTAAGCAGGACCAAATATTTAGGAAGTTACAGCAGGGAATAATTATGCGTATATTTTTAGTGTCTTTCATATTAGCCATATTTAGTATTGGTGCATTATCGGCAGGAGAAGCCGAAGATATTGCAAAAATTCAAGAGCGAATAGATAAATTGGCGCCACAAGAGAAGCCAGGAATAATTAAGCCAACGAAAATAGACGGGCTTTATGAGGTTATGTATGGCGCTGAAGTATTTTATTTTTCCGCTGATGGCCGCTATGTATTACAAGGATCTATGGTTGATTTGGACACTAATGAAAACCTAACGGAGACTGCGCGAGTATCTATTCGAAGTGATTTGCTAAGTAAGCTGAATAAATCTGAAATGATTTTATTTTCACCTAAAAATCCTCGCTATTCGATAACAGTTTTCACTGATATAGATTGCGGGTACTGTCGCAAGTTGCATTCTGAAATGGATCAGCTTAATAGCTACGGCATTGAAGTGCGTTACATGATGTTTCCTCGCTCAGGTGTAGATACTCCGTCGTATCAGAAGGCTGTTAATGTTTGGTGCTCTAAAGACCAACAGGCATCTATGACGAAAGCGAAGGCAGGGGAGGATATACCAGAAGCTAAATGTGATAATCCTGTTGAAGCCCAGTTATTGATGGGTCAAAAGTTAGGTGTAAATGGAACACCAGCACTATTTATGGATGATGGCACATTTGTACCAGGATATCGACCTGCAAAAGAATTGGCAGCAATGTTAGATTCAACTCCAAATGAAAATTAGTAGTTGCTTAAATAATTTTATTGAATCAAGGCATGAGCATCGTAGTAGTAAATTGTTGCTATGGATGTAAATAGGATTGAGGCTCGAATATTATTTTTAGGGTATAGAAGTTTTACTGTAGAAACATAGTTTGATATTTGATATCTGTAGAGTTTTGCTTTTTCATCCATTGTTTCAATCGTTATATTTGATGTTGTTTTAAAATCTATAATCCAAATCAGCTCTTTTGTGATAATTAGGAAATCTATAATGTGATATTGCAGCTGATTATCTTTAAAGCTACTAACTGGAATTTCATTAAGAATAATTTTTCCAGGTTTTTGTTCGAAAAGTTCATGGATATCAGGATTTTCGACACAAGCTTTTATTTCTGCCATTGCATGACTAAATTCTTTCACTTCCAATCTTTCTCCTAACGCAATTTCAGCCTGCGCTTTGAGCGATTGAGAAATTTGAAGACCATTCATAATCATTAGTTCAAAAATTTTATGTACAAGTGTTCCATGTGATGCCTTCTCTGAAGCTGTTTCATTTTGTGAGTCTAAAAGTGTGTAATGTTGTGCATAATGTGGAAATGGTTTACTTAAATCGAATGGAGGTCCAACATATTCATGTTTAATTGATGGATTTGTACTTTTGATGTCAGGAGGATTGCCATACGAGTATATTATTGAGTTAGAGGTAGTATCTTGTGCTTCATTTTCAAGCGCTTTATTTATTATTGAATACCAATTTTGTTTCACACCTTTTTTTCCCTGAACGCCACTAATAAATAAATATTGTTTAGCACGTGTTAGCGCTACGTAGAATAAGTTTAATTCTTCTTCCCACGCGCGGTTATTTTGATCTTTGAGTGTTAACTGTGTATTAGAGTCAAGGTTGCCCTTGCGCCCAATAATGAAAAATTGAGTTGGTTGATTAGCGTTTGGCGGCCAATTGATAATGGGTTGGTAGGCTTTTTTGTTTGGTAGTGACGTGGCTGCATCTATTAAAAATACAATTGGGGCTTCAAGGCCTTTAGCTGCATGGATTGTCAGAATTCGTACTGCATTTTGACTTTGGTTCTCGATATTTTGACTATTAGAATTGTTATTGTTGAAATGAGAATTTTGTACTGTGTTTAAAAATGATTGAATACTCGAGTAACGGCCCGCATCGATATCTAAAGAAAGGTGAAGCAATTGAGTTAAATTTGAACAGACTTGTTGTTGTTTGGCTGGCCCACAACTTCTTTTATATCGTTCAAATATATTAATATCAAAAAATACCTTGTCCAATAGATCATGTACGGGAATTTTATTGGCTAAGTATTGCCATATGTTTAATTGTTCAATGGCTTGGCTCGCAATAGATGTAGGTGAGCTATCGCTGAATACTTTTATTTTATCAATCAAGCTATCAGCTTGATAAAGAGAAATTTTCATTAGTTCCTCATTGCTAATACCAAAACATGGGGAACGAAGCACTTGCGCTATTGCTAAATCATTAAATGGCTGGATGAGATATGTTAGTAAGGCAAGAATGTCCTGAACTTCAAGCTGATCCAGAAATTCACCCTCATTTACGCTGATATAAGGGATATTAAATTCTCGTAATGCAGATTCATATTTTTCTAGGTGGGCACGGTTGCGAGCTAGAACTAAAATATCACCATATTGAACGGCTCGCGTTTTTCCATTTTCAAATATCGCAGTTGAGGCTGAGACTAAATTTTTAATTTTTTCAGAAACAGATTTTCCTTCAACGTAATTAGCATCAATATTTGCATTGGTATTTGCTTGTAGAAGCGGATTTGGAAAGCTTTCTGGTGTTGCGCTAATTTTTTCCTGAATAATGAGCGGATCAATGTGTACTTGCCCCCAAAGATCTGTTTGTACAGCTTCGTGGCGTATAAAAGTTTTAATTAGAGGGTATTTTCTGTCGACGCCAAAAACCTTGTTTACGAAATCAATTATTACAGGAGAAGATCTAAACGATCGTTCAGTATTAATGAGTTTTGCGTTCAGGTATTTTTTAGCCCATTTGGAAGCAGTAAATTGCAATTGAGGATTTGCTCGTCGAAAACTGTATATAGATTGCTTTGTGTCACCCACAAAAAACAAACTTTTATTTGCTTGTTGTGGGTGTGAAGCTATTTCTTCTAACAGCGGAAATAGAAGATTCCATTGCGTTGGGTTTGTATCTTGAAACTCGTCAATTAAAATATGTTTAATTTGTTGATCCAATTTATATTGGATCCATGATGAATCTTTATGTTTTTTTAGCAGCATATACGTATGCCATTCTAAATCATCGAAATCTAAAAGATGGTTATTAAATTTTATTTTCTGAAACTCGTTAAGCAGTTTGTAGCCGGCATAAAACCATGCTTCATTAAACGATATTAATTCAGTAACTTTTAATAAATCCATCTGCTGAATAAGCAAATTGCCAATATCTTCATGAAGCCTGATAAAACTCTGCATTTCTATGGCATCAAGACTTTTTTCGAGTATTTTGTTTGATTTAAGAACTCTAACCGTTTGTTTTTTTGTTAAAAATATGGATATGACTTCTGGTATATCTTCTATTTGTAAATAATTTTCATCAGTTAAAAATCCATTAATGTAATTGCAATTTTGAGTCGTCTCAGGCCCAATGCGTTTTAATAGATGACAATATTGTTTTAATAAAGCGATTAAATGTTGTTTTATCTGATTTGCATCAGGCTCATTTTGATTTGAAAGAAAATACTGATGCATTCTTGAGGCAGCAAAATCAGCAGGGTCATCCTGATTTTCTGTAAAGCTCCACCAATCACTTTTAGCGTTAATAAATGAGTCAAGCGCGGTGTTAACATTAAAAACTGTCCCGCAATGGTTTAATAGTGTAAAAAGCGTATTAGAAAGCTTGGGGTCCAATCGTGAGTGTGCAATTTTGTAAATTTGAATAAGTGCCTCACGTTTTAGATCTTCAGTATTTTCTGCTACATTAAAGCCTGCAGGTATTCCGGCATGGAGCGCAAACTTTTTAAGTATATCCTGGCAGAATGCGTGGAATGTGGTAATGCGTATATCATAATCGGCAAATAATAACGTTTCATATAGATTCTTCGCTTTTGTTATGCTGGCATAGTCATAAGTATGTGATATGTGTTTAAGTGATTCTTTAAGTTTTATGTCATCGAGTTCTGCCCATTTTTTTAAGATAGTCATTAGGCGTTCTCGCATTTCTGCAGCTGATTTGCGTGTAAATGTAATGGCTAATATTTGTGCTGGATCTGCATCATTTAGTAATAACTTTAAAATTCGGTGAACCAATAGTTGTGTTTTCCCAGTACCAGCTGATGCAAATACGGCAATATTTTTATTTGGATTAATTGCGTGTTGGAAGTCTTTAGTTTGAGAGTAAGGCATTTAAGTAGGATACTGTTGAATTCTTTTGACTACAATTGCTTAAATGCATATATTTAATTGAATTCGATTAAGCTTTAATTTGAATTAATAATGGCAAGAAAATACGACTCAGCCGATATTGAAGTTCTTAGTGGATTGGATCCAGTGCGTAAACGTCCTGGAATGTATACAGATGTTTCTCGCCCTAATTATCTTGCGCATGAGGTGATTGATAATAGTGTTGATGAGGCCATATCAGGATTTGCCAAATCAATTGATATTAAATTATTCAATGATGGTTCATTGGAAGTTACGGATGACGGGCGCGGCATGCCTGTTGATAAGCATCCAAAATTAAAGCTTTCAGGTGTAGAAGTTGTATTGAGTACATTGCATGCAGGCGGAAAATTTTCAAATAAAAATTATTCTTTTGCTGGAGGCTTGCATGGTGTAGGGGTGTCTGTAGTTAATGCCTTATCAAAACATTTGGAAGTTTGGGTGCGAAGAGATGGAAATGAGTTCAACATGGCATTCAAGAATGGAAAGAAAGCGTCAAATCTTGAAGTCATTGGAAATGTAGGCAAAAGAAATACTGGAACAACAATACGCTTTTGGCCAGATAAAAAATACTTTGAAAGCGATAAGTTTTCTGTTCCAAAATTGCTGCATGTTATGCGTGCCAAGGCAGTTTTGTGCCCTGGACTAAAAATTAGATTTGACGATCAATGCAGTAACAAAAAACACGAATGGTTTTACTCAGATGGCATAAAAGACTATTTGCTCGAATCAGTTAATGGCTTTGAATATATTCCACAAGATACATTTTGTGAACGCTTTGAGGGTGAACTAGAAGCTGCGGAATGGGCGTTAACCTGGATGACGGGAGATGGTGATGGACTTAAAGAAAGCTATGTCAATTTAGTTCCAACCGTGCAAGGTGGGACGCATGTTTCTGGTTTGCGTACAGGTTTAACGGAAGCATTGAGAGAATTTTGTGAATTTAGAAAGTTATTGCCGAGAGGAATTAAGTTAACACCTGACGATGTATGGGAAAAGCTTTGCTATATTCTTTCTGTAAAAATAAAAGAACCACAATTTTCTGGACAAACGAAAGAACGATTAAGTTCTCGTGAAACAGCGGTATTTGTTGCGGGTGTAGTAAAAGATTCTTTCGGATTTTGGTTAAATAAAAATTCAGAAGCAGGTGAGCAAATTGCTCAACTTGCAATACTTAATGCTGAATCGCGTTTAAAACGCAGCAAAAAAGTTATACGTAAAAAAATTGCAACAGGTCCGGCATTGCCTGGCAAGCTTGCAGATTGCTCTGCCGAAGACTTATCCCGCACAGAATTATTTTTAGTTGAAGGTGATTCAGCTGGAGGTTCTGCAAGGCAGGCGAGAGACCGAGTGTTTCAAGCAGTAATGCCACTGCGAGGAAAGATACTAAATACTTGGGAGGTTTCGTCAGATCAGGTTTTGGCTTCACAAGAAGTGCATGATATATCTATCGCCATAGGTGTTGAGCCTGGTAACTCAGATTTATCAGACCTTCGATATGGGAAGATTTGTGTGTTAGCTGATGCAGATTCGGATGGGCTACATATCGCAACCTTATTATGTGCGCTATTTTTACAACACTTTCGCAGTTTAGTTGAAGCGGGCCATATTTATATGGCAATGCCTCCCTTGTTTCGAATAGATGTCGGTAAAGAGGTTTTCTATGTGTTAGATGATAAAGAAAAGCAAGGTGTATTGGATCGTATTAAAGCAGAGAAAAAAACTGGCAAACTTACGATTACTCGTTTTAAAGGTTTAGGCGAAATGAATCCTATGCAATTAAGAGAATCAACCATGGCCATTGATACACGACGCCTTATTCAGCTTTTTTTAATAGATGAAAAGAAAACGTTTCAATTGGTGGACATGTTATTAGCAAAAAAACGTGCATCGGATCGTCGCACATGGTTGGAGCAAAAAGGCAACCTTATACAGGCATAAAACATGAGCGAAAATTTAGAAATGGATTTTGAAGGGCTGGAATCATTGCCTATTCAGGAATTTGCAGAAAAAGCATATTTGGAATATTCCATGTATGTCATTTTGGATCGTGCATTGCCAAATATTGGTGATGGACTTAAACCAGTGCAGCGAAGAATTGTATATGCAATGTCAGAACTTGGGTTGTCTGCAGGTTCAAAACCAAAAAAATCGGCGCGAACTGTTGGTGATGTAATTGGTAAATATCATCCGCATGGAGATAGCGCGTGTTATGAAGCAATGGTTCTAATGGCGCAAGAGTTTTCTTATCGTTATCCATTGATAGATGGTCAAGGAAATTGGGGATCAACAGATGATCCTAAATCCTTTGCAGCTATGCGCTATACAGAGTCGCGTCTCACAAAGTATGCGAAAGCACTTTTACAAGAACTAGATCAAGGCACAACTGAATGGGCTGCAAATTTTGATGGTACTTTATCTGAGCCCATTGTACTTCCTGCGAGATTGCCAAATGTTTTGTTGAACGGTGGTATGGGAATTGCTGTAGGCATGTCTACTGACATACCCCCCCATAATATAAATGAAATCATTAGTGCATGTGTGCATCTATTGGATCATCCAAAAGCCACTATTCGTGATCTTAGCAAATTTATTAAAGGTCCAGATTACCCAACTGAAGCAGAAATAATTTCATCAACTAAAGAAATATATGATGCATACAAAACTGGTACCGGGTCTATACGAATGCGTTCCCGTTTTAGTAATGAAAGTGGAGATATTGTTATTACAGCCCTTCCTTACCAAGTTTCAGGGGCAAGAATTTTAGAGCAAATTGCACAACAAATGCACGCGAAAAAACTTCCTATGGTTCAAGATTTGCGTGATGAATCTGATCATGAAAATCCAGTTAGAATTTTAATTTCCCCTAGAAGCAGTCGTATAGATATGGATAAAATGATGTCTCATCTCTTTGCGACTACTGATTTAGAGCGCAATTATCGAATTAATTTAAATGTAATTGGCATTGATGGGCGGCCAAAGGTCAAAAATTTGTGCGATCTTTTAAAAGAGTGGCTCGTATTTAGGAAAGATACAGTAAAACGAAGATTGCAATGGCGCTTAGATAAAGTTTCAAGCAGATTGCACGAATTAAAAGGTTTGTTAATTGCTTATCTTAATATTGATGAAGTAATTAAATTTATTCGTAATGAAGAAGATCCAAAAGTTAATTTAATTAAAAATTTTAAGCTTAGCGAGCATCAAGCTGAGGCTATTTTAAATTTAAGGCTTCGAAACTTAGCAAAGCTAGAAGAAATAAAAATAAAAGCAGAGCAAAAGGAATTAAACGAGGAACGAAAAAGTCTTGAGCTGACTTTAAAATCAGATCAGCGTTTAAAGACACTGGTGAAAAAAGAATTAAAACAAGACGCTGAAGAATTTGGAGATGAACGTCGTTCTAAATTAGTTCAACGTGTGGCTGCAAATGCAATTGATGAATCAGAATTAATTCTTTCTGAGCCGCTTACAATTATACTGTCACACAAGGGATGGGTGCGTGCTGCAAAAGGTTTTGATGTGGACCCGCGTTCGTTAAATTATAAATCAGGAGATTATTATCAAGCTCATGCTGCCGGAAAATCTAATCAGCTAGCTTTATTTTTAGACTCTCGAGGACGCTGTTATGCATTGCCTGCGCACACATTACCTTCGGCGCGTGGACAGGGCGAGCCGTTAAGTGGCCGTTTGAAACCTGCTGATGGTGCAATATTTGTGGGAATGATGATGGGGGATAAAAATGATTATTTCTTGATATCAAGCAGTGCTGGGTACGGATTTGTTTGTAAGTTAGAGGAGATGGTTACACGTAATCGTGCGGGTAAGACATTATTGTCTGTACCAAAGGGTGCGGAGGCGTTGGCACCTGTGGCAGTTCGCGATCTAGAAGAGGATTGGATTGTTGCGATTGGCTCAGAAGGCCACATGCTAGTCATTCCATTAAAAGATCTACCTATTTTGCCTAAAGGTAGAGGTAATAAAATTATAAATATTCCGAGCAAAAAAGTTACAGCTGGTGAAGAAAAATTGCGTGCAATTGCACTAGTGCAGGATGGTGAATCAATAACACTCTTCTCTGGCAAACGGACAAAAAAAATGCATGCTGATGAGGTGGATGAATTTGAAGGTGAGCGTGGAAACCGTGGCTTGAAATTATCACGAGGATTTCGAAATGTTGATGCTATAGAGGCGCATCAAACAGATGATACAAGTGAATAAACTATTTTAATATTAACTAGTAATCAAGTAGTTATTTTGTGAGGAGGTGAAAAAGCTATATAGGTGTGGTAAAAATATTCAGATCACAGTAATTGCACGTAAGTCTACATGCTGGAGAAATCGTAATTAGGCTGTTCACTCGCAGGTTGTAAAAAGTTTCCTTGAGTATAATTAATTCCTAAACTCCATAACGTTGATAAGGTATCCGCATCTTCAACAAATTGAGAAATTACTTTAGTGCCTAATGGTTTGAGTTCTTCTGCAATCTCACGGATTGCTGCCTGATTTTCTTGGTTTTCACTCATACCATTCATTAAGCTTTTGCAGATCTTCACGTAATCAGCAGGGATAGCTTTCAATATTTTTGTAGGGTCGTCTCCAGTGCCAAATGCATCAATCGCAAATTCACACTTAATCTTTTTCAAACCTTCAGCTAGAACTTTGGCTTCTTTGAAATGTGAAATTAGTACATGTTCTTTAACCTCAAAGCAGACATGAGAGGGTGAAATACTATTTGATTCGAGCTGTTCAGATAGCCAGTCTATTAGTTCGGTATCAAGAAGTGAATTTGAGCTTAGCTTAATAAATAATCGCATGTCAGTGCCTTGATTGCGTCGTTCTGCGAGTTGTTTTAGCGCATGTAGAATAATCCAGCGGTCAAGCATTTTACCAAAGCCTGTACGTTCAATACGCATTACAAATTCACTTGCAGCCACAAGCTGATTGTCTTCATCGCGAACAGCTGTGTAAATTTGATAGCGTTCACCTGGCTCTCCATGCAAGCTAATGATGGGTTGATAAAGTAGCGCTAATCGATTTTCTTTGATTGCTTCACGCAGTTGGGCTGTCCAGCGCTCATCTTTTTCATGTTCGCCCATTTGCGCATCGTCGGGCATATAGAGCAACAGTTCATTAAGTTCTTTTCCCCATGCTTCATCACAGCAAGGTTTAGCTTTATTCAGCACATCGCTTAAATCCGAGGAATATTGATCAATAATAGCTGCGCCAACGGTTGGTTTAATGGAAATATAATCACCACCGGATGTGGTCGTTAGATCGCCAAGACATTTTATGATTTTGCCACCAAATGTTTTTAGTGAATTTGGATCTGTATCGTTGGATAAAACACCAAAAGAATCTTCTGTTAGCTTAGAGAGTGTTTCATTATTAGTGCAACATGAACGCAGTGCATTTGCTACATCTGCACCTACACTGTCTATTACAGCCAATCCAAATTTATCTTTAATTTCTGTGAAATTGGCAATATCAATTTGAATAAAGGTTTGAGTAACGTCTCCTTTCTTGGCATTTTCAACTGCTTGTTCTAATTGATCTAATATTGATCGTCGATGATAAAAGCCTGTACCCAGATTTCGCTCACTTAAATAACTGAGTTGTTCTTGTAGCTCTTTAGAATCGCCACCTTCTGAATTGTGAATAATGACCTGAGCGCATTCTTCACCCGAAACTGTTACAGAAGTATAGTTTAATTTGGCCGTAAAACTTTCTTCATCTTGTTTAATAAATTGCAGGCTTAGCTCACCGCTTTCTTTTGATTTTGAAATTTTCTTAATAATATCTTTTACTTTTTTCTGATCATCAGATGCAACTAAGTCCATTATCGATAGTCCTTCTACATCTTCTGCATTTGAAAAGCCAAACAGCTCTAAATATTTTCGGTTTGCATAGGTATGAATGCCTTCATGAATGTAGCAAATTGCATCTCGAGAGCTTTCCATTAATCTTTTACAGCGCGATTCTAGTTCATCAACAATTGTAGCTGCGTCTTTAAGATGTTCGATATGAAATTGAGTTTTTGCTGTGCTATTGATTACTAATTTCAAATGTTCTGAATTGTCTTTATTTACCAAATTAGAAGCGCCTTGCATCATGAACGATACAGGGTCTTTTTGTTCTGAACTTGTAACAGCAATGATGGGGATTTCTGGCGCGCGACCATTTATTGTCGCTACGGTTTGTTCTAATGATACTTCTTCTGTTTCAACGGCGTGTAAGACAATATGAGGCAGTGCTTCATAAAGCAATTTAGTCAAATCGTTTGCATTCTGGGCTATACGCGAGCGTACAGCCAGCCCTGATGCTTTGATGGTTGTAACCATTTCTTCCACATCATTTGGGCTGCTGTCAACAAAAATTAGTTGCAGCGGTTGGGTCATAATTCGTTTATATTCTGTACTTTATAAGATTATTCGACGTCGCCTGATATTTTGACAAGCGACGTGCGCTATGCAACTGATAGACGACAATGCTCGAATTTATACCACTGAACGGTATTCTAGATTTGGGTATTTGGTAATTTCCCTGAAAATTCAAATACTTCACTAATTTGTGAGGTAATTGCAGCACCTGTGTTTAATCTGAGCTTTCTGATTCGGAAGCAGTAAAGAGGACAAACGAAATAGTGCGTTCAATTGCATTTTTGAATTGTACAGTCTGATTTTTGTTATTGAGAACGATATCTAGGCTTTCATCTGTATTAATTGCATTTGGTGGAGCAATAAGCGTTACATAATCACCATTTGGGGTTTCCTCAGAAAGTTGCAATATATGTTCTAAGCCCTTAAATTTATCGACTGAGAAGTGTGCATCCATGACTTTTACAGGCGTTACAATGCCTTTTAAGGTTTCTATACCTATTTTCACACCCCTCTCTGATAAGGATTGCATCCAACGCACGATACCCATTCGCCATTCGTCATTAGTGCTATCTTCCAATTTCAACAATATTAGATCACCCACTTGTGATTGGTAGTCAGAAGTGTTTTCAGATTTTAGGCAGTATCCACCATTACTGGCATTGCTGATCTCCCATGACTGAACGACAGGGCTTATATTAATCGTGCCACATTTAATTGTTCTTGTGCTTTGTAATACATAGGATTCATTCATCTCGTTACTGTGCGACCCAACCAACCCCATTTATCAACGATTTTATCTTCCTTGGATTGTGGGTCAATCAAGCTATTTTCAATAGGCATTAATTCCAAATTCGTCCCTGTCAGTATACCTTCTTTTTCAGGAATTTCTGGGGAGAGAAGAATATTTATTGCATCACGAAATCCGATAACAACATTAAGTATCTCTTTAGATGAAGGAATTCTTTTTTCTAATCTTTTTGGTTTGTAGGCAATTTTGTTGAGTAATCGTTTAGCTAGTATTCGATTTAAATGCGAGCTGGTTAAAACTATCTCGTTATCATTTTCGCTCTTGTTTGATGCAATCTCATGTAGCTCATTTACAAGTTTTGAACAATCTAGAAATCTGTTTTCAGAAGAAATAGGAATATCATCTACATCTATAAGCCTAGGTGGTTTATTTATGGCAAGATTAACAAAATAAACATTATTATTTTCTTGCAAGTGTTTTTCATCTGATAATTCAATTAAATCGTTCATTGATTCCAGATAAGCCGCAATCTTTTCTGCTTCGCCGTGCCTAAACGTATGTAAGTTTGCAAGTGACAGTAGACATCCTTGCTTGAAAAGACAATTAGCTGATGATTTTACTGAGCTTGAGACAGATTCGTTTTTAATTGATAAATTGCTTAGTTTCAGATGTTCGGCCATTTTGTAAAGCTGGCAATAGTCTTGCCAATAGCCTTTTGGCGGTTCTGTATAAACCTGTGCAAGAGTAATATATTGTTCGAGCATGTAGCGCATTGCATGATGTACACACAGAATCAATTTTTTAGAATTTAGTTGAATATCCCGATTTACTGTTTCTTGGATAATTATTTTATAAGCTACAGCCAGTTCACTTAATATGTTTTGTTGTAATTTTAAAATTTCCTTCGCTTTCTTTGATAGAGGGAAAGGTTGAGCAACCAGATATTTTCTTTGTTCTTTAAGAAATTCGCGAGCTGTAGGGCGCATGATTTCAATTGCGGCCAAGCGTTGCTTCGTGGAATGAGCCTGCCTATTTGAGCGCATTAAGCCATCGTAAAATTGCATGGCTGCAACATTATTATCAATATAGGGGAGTGCATCTAACCATTTACGTATCTTACGTGTGGCTAGAGAGAATTCTTGCTCAGTCATCGGGTCTTGGCTGGGCATAGTAATTTACATATCTAACAGCATAATCCCTTACGAAAACAATGATTTAAAGGCGATTCAAAATAGCAATCGGATTAGAGTGTTAGTGTATCCATTTGCGCACTAGCACAGTGAATATTATGGCGCGGTTTGTCGTACATTCTTGTGATTTCGTCTGGAATTAATTCAATTGCGCTAAACAAATCCAACAAATTGTGATCGTGTTTGCACTCTTAGTTATTTTTGCGGCATTAGTTTAACTGTTGTTAGCAGCAAATTGGAATTTTTGACGCGCAACCTGCTTCTTCTTTCACAAGTCTTGGTATTAGATAGCCAGGGAGTTCTTTTCGAATCTCATTCATAATGCCTCGCGCCTGTGATTCGCAAACTTCAAAATGCGCAGCACCGTGGACTCTGTCTAACATATGTAAGTAATAGGGTAATACTTTAGCTGCAAACAGGGCCTCACTTAGTTGTATTATTTTGCCAGGATGATCATTTATATTTTTAAGAAGAACACTTTGGTTCAATAACGTACAATTTGCTGCTGATAAATACTGCAGTTTTGAACATAAGGATTGATCCAATTCTTGAGCATGATTAATGTGCAGCACAATAACAATTTGCAATGATGTTTTGTTAATCCAGTCTATAAACACTTTATTAATTCGATCAGGTATCACGACAGGTAGTCGTGTATGTATTCGAAGTCGTTTGACATGAGATATCAATTCTAATCTCATCGCTAGTTGATTTAGCTCATTATCGTCTAAAATGAGCGGATCGCCGCCGCTTAATATCACTTCGTTAATACTTGTGTCACTTGATAATTCATTTATTGCACTATTCCACGAATCAGAACGAGGATTCTGACTTGCGTAAGGAAAGTGCTTTCGAAAACAATAACGGCAGTGTATTCCACATCGGCTAGTTGCGAGTAAAAGTGCACGCCCATGATACTTCTGTAACATCCCGGTACTTTTAGTGCTTGCTAAATCACCAACTGGATCTTTTGTAAATCCATCAACATAAAGTTCTTCTTCTGCCTGAGGTAGCACTTGTAATAACAATGGATCATGCGGATCAAATTTATGCATGCGACGCACATAGCTCCATGGCACTCGTATTTGGAAATTTTGGTTTGAGCCTTCACTAATTGAAAGCTGATCGACATGTAAGCCCAGCGTGTTGCAAAGTGTATTTATATTAGTAATTGACTCTTTGAATTGTTGTTGCCAATTAGTTTCTGAACTTGAATACTCTCGTGTTAGACTAGATATGTTCATAATATTTTAGATAGTTAAATTTCGTTAAATAATAATGGCAAATTATAATACTAACGAATTTCGTGCAGGCTTAAAGCTTAATTTAGATGGTGATCCGTACACAATTATTAAAAATGAATTTGTAAAACCTGGCAAAGGTCAGGCTTTTAATAGGGTAAAACTCCGTAATTTAAAAACAGGGCGTGTAATAGATCGAACTTTTAAATCTGGAGAATCTGTTGAAGGTGCTGACGTCGCTGATATGGACATGCAATATTTATATAGCGACGGCGACCAATGGCATTTCATGGAACCTAATTCATATGACCAATATGCTGCATCGAAAGCGGCAATGGGGGAAGCGAAACAGTGGTTGAAGGGTCAAGAGACCTGTGTTGTAACGTTGTTAAATGGGCTACCCTTAAGTGTGACAGCTCCTAATTTTGTTGAATTGCAAATTACTAAAACGGACCCAGGTGTTCGTGGTGATACAGCAACCGGCGGCACTAAGCCTGCTACCTTAGAAACAGGCGCAATTGTTAAGGTGCCACTTTTTATAGAAGAAGAAGAAATTCTTCGAATCGATACTCGCACTGGTGAATATGTTTCGCGAGTAAAAGAATAAATCTGAATATTTCGTAACCTCCTAAAATAGTATTAGGATTTTATTTAAATTCAAGTCCTTTCTTTTGAGTAGTAAAATTATCCATAGTGATTGGGAGCCAGTTGTTTCACAACAATGCCTAGAGCTGCGTGCATGGTTATATTCCGAAATACGAAAATTCTTTAGTTCACGGAATGTGTTGGAGATTGATACTCCAACTATTAATACATTTGCTGTTACAGATCCCAATACAGAAAGTTTGAAAGTATCTTATTGCAATCGTGATGCATATCTTCAAACATCGCCTGAGTATGCTATGAAAAGATTGCTTGCAAAATTTAAGCGAGATATATATCAAATATGTAAAGTATTTAGAGCAGAAGAACAAGGAAAGTCACATCATCCCGAATTTTCGATGCTGGAATGGTATCGCACAGGCTGGACATATAAAAACTTAATGCAAGAGGTTGATGAGCTTGCAAAATTATTAACGTGCACCCATTTGAGTCTGGGTGCCACAAATTACTTCAAGTATGAATTTGTTTTTAATGAATTTTGTGGTCTAGATGTGAGTCAAGCTGGAAAGTCAGATTATTTACAAGCATGCAATAATGCGTATCTTACATTAAATACTCAATTATCAATTAAAGAGTATCAAGAGTTATTACTTGATCAAGTTATTGCGCCTAAATTCCCAACAGATTGTTTAACGTTTATTTATGATTTTCCCGAAGAACAGGCAGCGCTGGCGCGTATAAATGACAAGGGTATTGCTGAACGATTCGAACTTTATTTTGGCACAGTTGAGTTAGCTAACGGTTTTCAAGAGCTTACAGATTCAAACGAACAATTAAAACGATTTAAGTTAGATAATGAAATTCGAATGCAAGATGGAAAAGTGCAATTTGAAATTGATAAACAATTAATTGCAGCGCTTCATGATGGGATGCCATATTGTGCTGGCGTTGCAATGGGTCTCGATCGTATGTTGATGGTAATTTCAGGTGTTAACGATATAAAAGAAACTTTAACGTTTCCTAATGGGTGACAGTAAACGCACCAAGCGGTTGACCTACTTGAATAGCTTGTTGGAGTTCAAGATTTGTGAGCCAGTTAATTTTATTAGATTCAAAAGCAACAATCACAGTAGAGCCCATATTAAATATTCCTAGTTCGTCGCCTTTTTTAAGTTCAATGTTCGAGTATTTTTTTCTTTGAATGGCTTTTTTGCGTGGTGGTGTCACCATGCCTTCCCATGACATGCTGATGGCAGAAACATTCACAGCACCCACCATAACAACGGCCATGAAGCCTATCGATGTTTTAAAAATTGAAATTACACGCTCATTGCGACTGTATAAGCCTTGAACGACTTCAGCGGCATAAGGCGCCACACTAAACAAACGGCCGGGCACATGAATCATTTCAATTAAGCGGCCAGTAAAAGGCATATGTACGCGATGGTAATCTCTGGGCGAAAGATAAATCGCTGTAAATTTACCGTCTTGATGCAGTGTTCCGTATTCAGTCGCATTACCCAAGAGATGTTGCATGGAAAAAAAATGTTTTTTTGCTTGAATCGCCATATTATTTTGATAACTAGTGATTTGACTGATGCGGCCATCTGCAGGGGATGTAATTGTATTCGAATCATTTGTGATAACACGTGCATCTGGAACTAATTTGCGCGTGAAAAAATCATTGAAGCATTTGAAGTCCTCAGGATTATTTTTCTTTGCTTCACTCATATCAACATTAAAGATGCGAATGAAAATTCGAATAGCCGGGGTTTTCAACGGTGTATTTAAGCGCGTCAACCAAAATGTGATGCGCGAAACGAGATGGTGAGGGAATAGATGGAATAAAAATCCTTTAATATGGTTCCACATAAATATTTATTTAGCTTCCTTGCAGTGAATAGTAGTAATTACTTAGTACGTTAAAGTCATTGACTATTGTTTTAGGTTCATGTGGTGTGCTAAAAATCGCAACTAGATTTCCATTTGGCGCAACTAAAAAAATATGTGCACTATGGTCAATTAAGTAATTGTCTTCGTTTTCAGATTTGGGACTTGTGTATACAACACCTAGTGACTGAGTCAGAAGTTTCAGTTTTTCATCATTGCCTGTTAGGCCGACCGTGTTGTCGTTAAAGTGTTGAACATATTTTTCAAGATGCTGTGGAGTATCTCTTCTAGGATCCACAGAAATGAAAACAGTCTGTGCGCGTACAGATTTTTTAGTAGTGATGGAAGAAATGACTTGGTCAAGTGTGTTAAGCGTTAGTGGACATACATCTGGGCAATGCGTGAAACCAAAAAAAATAAAATTCCACGTATCTTTTAATTCATCATTAGTAAATTTGTCTCCGTGGTGATCAATTAATTTAAACGCAGGAAAGATGCGAGGACTAGTGTGCAAAGATGTGGCATGAACTAATTTATCTAAATCAGAGCTTTTATTCGTGTCTATGAATTGTGAATATACGATTAAGCCTGCTGCAAATGTGACAATTGCAATTACGATATAGACAATTGCTCTGCCAGCCTGTCCAGAAATACGATAACTAAATTTACGATGAGTAGTACGCATAGACATGGCAATATTATTTCATAGCATAAATTGAAGTATAGAATACAGAATAGATAGTCATTCAATTTTAAATGCTACAATCACCGTATGTCAGGGAATTCTATCGGGAAACTATTTACTGTTACGTCATTTGGTGAAAGCCATGGTGTGGCCATCGGATGTATTGTGGATGGCTGCCCGCCTGGACTAGCACTCAACAACGAAGATATTCAGGTAGATTTAGAGAAGCGGCGCCCAGGCAAATCGAGGCATACCACGCAGCGCCGAGAGCCTGATCAGGTGGAAATTTTATCAGGTATTTTTGAAGGGTATACAACAGGCACTCCAATTGGGTTGATAATTTATCACCAAGACGCAAGACCTAAAGATTACAGTGAAATTAAGGACAAGTTTCGACCAGGTCATGCGGATTACACATACTTAAAAAAATTTGGGCGTCGAGATTACCGCGGAGGCGGGCGCTCCTCAGCGCGTGAAACTGCAATGCGCGTGGCAGCTGGGGCTGTAGCACGAAAATATCTTAAAGATTTGCTTGGAATTGAAATTCGTGGTTATTTGTCGCAGCTTGGGACAATTAAAATTGAGCATAAAGACTGGGCAAGTGTCCAAGGAAATCCATTTTTCTGTCCAGATTCAAGCAAAATAATAGAGATTGAAAAATTCATGGATGACATACGCAAGCAAGGTGATTCTGTCGGAGCACGAGTCAATGTTGAGGCAAGTGGTATGCCTGTTGGTTTAGGGGAGCCTGTTTTTGATCGACTTGATGCAGATATTGCGCATGCCATGATGAGTATTAACGCAGTTAAAGGTGTTGAAATTGGAGCAGGATTTAGAAGCGTTTCTCAAAATGGTAGCGAGCATCGGGATGAGATTACATCGAAAGGATTTGTTTCAAATAATGCTGGTGGAACGTTAGGTGGCATATCATCTGGACAAGACGTACTGGTAAGTGTTGCATTTAAACCTACCTCTAGTATTCGAATTCCTGGAAAGACTATCGATGTGAGTGGAGATCCAGCTGAAATAATTACAACGGGCCGGCATGATCCATGTGTAGGGATACGTGGCGTGCCCATTGCAGAGGCTATGCTCGCAATTGTTTTAATGGACCATGTATTAAGGCACCGTGCGCAAAACATCGATGTAGAGTGTTCTACGCCTACAATTCCTTCGTCTATTTAATGTGAATTGCCGATTGCGTTAGAAGCTGAATTCGTAGCTTCCTATTTAATCTATTTTTTTTAAAAGCAATATGACATGCGTTCGCGACTTGCCAGTTTGTATTTTTTTTACTTTGCCAGTTTAGGTGCCTTTATTCCCTACTGGAGTTTGTATCTAAATCATCTTGAATTTTCACCGCGTCAAATTGGTGAATTATCTGTTGTACTATTGGCGACAAAAATCATTGCTCCGAATGTGTGGGGATGGATTGCAGATCATACCGGTAAACGTGTGTGGATGATTCGCATCGCTGCTTTTGTCGGAATGAGTATTTTTGCTGTAGTACTTGTTATTCATAGCTACTGGCCATTGTTAATTGTTCTAGCAGGGTTTAGTTTTTTTGGAATGCTGCTTTGCCTTAATTTGAAGCTGCAACAATGAATAATTTAGGTGCAAATAAACATCACTATAGTCGAATAAGGTTATGGGGGTCAGTTGGATTTATTATCACCTCATTATTGTTTGCGCCCATTTTACAAAGTAAAGGTATTAGTTTGCTTCCCTGGATGATTCTTATTTTGTTGATTTGTATTTGGATTAATACTTTATTTGTTCAAGATGCTGCGCACCATCATGATAAGCATGTTAATGAGCCTTTGCTTAAAATCTGTTTTAAGCCACACGTTTTTGCGTTGTTGTTGGCATGTTTTCTAATTCAGGCAAGCCATGGGCCTTATTATGCATTTTTCAGCATTTATCTTGAGGGGCATAGTTATTCGCGATCAATAATTGGCCAACTTTGGGCGCTCGGTGTCGTTGCGGAAGTTGGCGTATTTTTTTGGATGCATCACTTGATTCCAAAGTTTGGCGCAAATTTCCTTTTCGTTATCGCAATGGCTTTAACCATCATAAGATAGTGGTTGATCGCTATGTATGTTGATAGCTTTGCAGTGTTATTTGTAGCGCAGTTGTTACATGCTGCATCGTATGGGCTTTTTCATGCAGCAGCCATTTACTTAATTGATTTATATTTTTCTGGAAATATTCAAGGTCGAGGTCAGGCACTTTATTCCAGCTTAAGTTTTGGCTTGGGAGGCTCGCTTGGTAGCCTAATGAGCGGTTATACTTGGAGTTCGATTGGGCCTTCCTATGTCTATTTATTAGCGATGGGTGTAGCGTTTATCGCTTTAATTCAATTTATATGGATAGCTAAATCTCGATTAGGTGAACCCAAAGCGATTAAAAATTTTTGTGATCACTGTGGAAAGAAAATCGTTATACGACAAAGTATGGAATAGTCATATCGTGCATGAACGCGATGATGGTATGACGCTTCTTTATATCGATCGACATTTAGTGCATGAAGTTACCTCACCGCAAGCATTTGAAGGATTACGATTAGCCAATAGAAATCTTTGGCGTAAAGAATCAATTTTGGCTACAGCAGATCACAATGTGCCGACAACTGATCGTAGTGAAGGGGTTGAAGATCCAGTTTCTAAAATGCAATTGGAGACGCTAGATAAGAATTGTAAAGACTACTCGCTAATTCAATTCCCAATGTTAGATGTGCGACAAGGGATTGTGCATGTAATAGGACCAGAGCAGGGCGTTTCTTTACCTGGCATGACCATTGTGTGTGGTGACTCGCATACGTCTACTCATGGAGCGCTAGGTGCATTGGCATTTGGGATTGGTACATCAGAAGTTGAGCATGTATTGGCAACGCAGTGTTTGTTGATGAAGAAATCCAAAAACATGCAAATACAGGTAGATGGCAAACTTGCATCAGGTGTTAGTTCAAAAGATATCGTTTTGGCAATGATCGGCAAACTAGGTACAGCAGGTGCAACTGGTTTTACGATTGAATATATGGGTGATGCCATTTCCTCTTTATCAATTGAGGGTCGAATGACGATTTGTAATATGTCGATTGAAGCTGGAGCCAGAGCGGGAATGATTGCAGTGGATGACTCAACAATTGAATATGTGAGTGATCGACCATTTGCGCCTGTTGGCGAGAAATGGGAGCAAGCTGTAGCAAATTGGAAAACGTTGTACTCCGATGAAGGTGTGAAATTTGATACAGCATTGCAAATTGATGCAAATGCATTAAAACCTCAAGTAACCTGGGGCACGTCGCCCGAGATGGTGGCAGATATTGACAGTGTTGTGCCTACCACAGTAGATCAGAATCAACGAAATGCACTTAATTACATGGATTTAAAACCTGGAACACCTATTGAACAAATTCAGCTGGACAAAGTATTTATTGGTTCATGTACAAATTCTCGTATTGAAGATTTACGTGAAGCTGCAAAAATTGTTGAAGATCGAAAATTGGCTCAGAATATTAAACTCGCAATGGTTGTCCCAGGATCGGGTTTAGTTAAGCAACAAGCAGAGCAAGAAGGTCTTGATAAGGTTTTCAAGTCTGCCGGATTTGAGTGGCGAGAACCTGGTTGTTCCATGTGTCTAGGGATGAATGCCGATCAACTCGAAAAAGGGGAACGGTGTGCATCGACCTCGAATCGAAATTTTGAAGGGCGCCAAGGCAAAGGTGGGCGCACGCATTTGGTTAGTCCTGCAATGGCCGCGGCTGCAGCCGTCCATGGGCATTTTGTAGATATAAGACGGTATTTGTAATGAAATATTTTACAAAACTTGAATCAACCTTGTTACCGCTAGATCGTAGTAATGTAGATACTGATGCGATAATTCCACAGCAATATCTAAAGTCAGTTAAACGAACTGGATTTGGTGTGAATTTATTTGATAATTGGCGTTATCTTGATCCTGGTGTGTTGGGGCAGGACCATAGCCGTCGCCAGTTGAATTCAAATTTTGTGCTAAATAATTCAAAATATACAGGTGCAAAAATTTTATTAGCACGTGAAAATTTTGGGTGTGGGTCTTCTCGCGAGCATGCAGTGTGGTCAATTTTGGACTATGGTTTCGAAGTTGTAGTCGCACCTAGTTTTGCAGATATTTTTATCAGTAATTGCTATAAAAATGGATTGTTGCCTATTACATTACAAGTAGAAGAAGTTAATTATTTGTTTGAACAAGTTGCAAATAACCCAGGTTTTAAATGTTTTATAGACTTAAAAGCACAATTCGTAAAAGTTGAAACAGGTAAATCATACCGTTTTGAAATTGATAAGTTTCGTAAAGACTGTTTATTGAAAGGACTGGATGAAATTAGTTTGACTTTGCAGCATGCTGAAAAAATAAAAGCATATGAGACACAACTGAAAAAAACTTGCCCTTGGCTCATTACCTAGTAAATTCATCATTATAATTCAGCATGCATAAGGTTTTATTATTACCTGGAGATGGGATTGGTCCTGAAGTTGTTGCACAAGCAAAGAAACTCCTTCGTTTTTTGTGTGACCATCATGGGTTAAAGCTCGAGTATGAAGAAGCGTATGTAGGCGGTGCTGCCTATGACCGTGATAAAAACCCATTACCTGAAGAAACATTACGCATTGCTAAAAAGTCTGATGCAATTTTGCTTGGTGCGGTGGGTGGGCCAAAATATGAAAAGCTAGAGCGTGATTTTCGTCCTGAAAAAGGCTTGCTTAGGTTGCGCGCAGAACTCGATTTATTTGCAAACTTACGTCCTGCAAATTTGTATCAATCGCTAGTTTCGGCATCATCCTTAAAAGCTGAGTTGGTCGCAAATCTTGATCTTATGATCGTTCGCGAGTTAACGGGAGGCATATATTTTGGCCAACCAAGAGGTATTCGAAATCTTGATAATGGAATGAAACAGGGGTTCAATACCTTGAATTACGATGAGGGAGAGATAAAACGAATAGCTGAAGTCGCTTTTAGAATTGCAGAAAAGCGCAGCAAAACACTTTGCTCGGTTGACAAAGCTAATGTTTTAGAAACATCTGAATTATGGCGCGAAGTTGTAAATCAGGTTCATTTAGAACATCCGGACGTAGAGTTAAGTCATATGTATGTTGATAATGCTGCAATGCAACTCATTAAAGCTCCTAAACAGTTCGATGTAGTGCTAACGGAAAATATGTTTGGAGACATACTATCTGATGCAGCTGGGATGCTTACGGGCTCGATTGGTATGTTACCGTCTGCATCATTAAATAAGGAGGATAAAGGCTTGTATGAACCGATTCATGGTTCCGCGCCTGATATCGCAGGCAAAAATATTGCGAATCCACTGGCAACAATATTGTCCGCTGCAATGATGTTGCGCCACAGTTTAAATGAATGTGAGCTCGCTGATTTAGTAGAGTTAGCAGTAAAGCAGGTTGTTGATAACGGAATGCGTACCTTGGATATTGCTAATATTAATCAAAGCGCAATTGGAACAGAAGAAATGGGCGATGCCGTACTTAGTGAATTAAAGAAATTGTAAATTTAATGTAATTATTTTTAATAAAAAAATAAATGAAAAAATATAATATAGCAGTTGCAGGTGCAACTGGCGCTGTAGGAGAGCAAATGCTTAATATCCTCAAGCAAAGAAATCTTCCTATAGGGGATGTTTATGCATTGGCCAGTTCAAGATCAGTTGGAAAGAGAGTTAAGTTTGGTAACGAAGAACTTGAAGTGCAAGACTTGGCTACATTTGATTTTTCTAAAACCCAAGTTGGTTTATTCTCTCCAGGCGCCAAAGTATCAAAAGAGTTTGCACCTAAAGCTGCAGAGCAAGGATGTGTAGTGGTCGATAATACTTCTCAGTTTCGCTACCAAGATGATATTCCTTTAGTTGTACCTGAGGTAAATGCACATCAAATAGCAAATTATAAAACGAGAGGTATTATTGCTAACCCAAATTGTTCAACCATTCAGATGGTGGTCGCATTAAAGCCACTGCATGATGCAGTGGGTATTGAGCGCGTTAATGTTGCAACATACCAAGCTGTATCGGGTACCGGGAAAGAAGCGATCGATGAGTTAGATCTGCAAACAAAAAATCTCATAAACGGTGAGCCAATTAATTGCAACGTTTATCCGAAACAGATTGCTTTCAATGCATTACCGCATATAGATGTCTTTTTAGAAAATGGGTACACAAAAGAAGAGATGAAGATGGTCTGGGAGACGCAGAAAATTATGGAGGATGATTCAATTTTGGTAAATCCTACAGCTGTACGAATTCCAGTCAAGTATGGGCATTCTGAAGCGGTTCATTTGGAGCTGAAAAGCGCTATTTCGGCTCAAGAGGCGCATGAAATCTTGGCTGCAGCCCCAGGAGTACAGGTGGTCGATGAACACAAAGATGGTGGCTATCCGACTGCTGTGACAGAGGGTGAGGGCAGCGATGCCGTGTACGTGGGTCGTATTCGCAGCGATATTTCACATCCTCGGGGGCTAAATATGTGGGTGGTGAGTGATAACTTAAGGAAGGGTGCTGCACTAAATAGTATCCAAATTGCTGAGATTTTGATAAAAAACCATGTTTAATTTATAGTTGGCCAGTGAATTATTTATGTAACTTAAAGTATTTTCTAGGTATTTTTCGATCACGTTATCCATTTAGGGGCGTTCAATATTTAAAGCATAGTATGCAATTAAGGGTGGAGCACAAATATGGTGCGTAAAGCTTTTTGTTTATTCTTATTTGGGTTGATATTTTTTATCCCCGGACCACTGTTGTCATTAGGATTAGGAGATATTGAAGTTGATTCAGCATTAAATCAGCCGCTTCAAGCTAAAATATTTTTAATTTTCGTACGTCCGGAAGAATTAGAAGAAATGCGCGTTGAGTTAGCACCTTCCGATGTGTTTGATCGTGTTGGTGTGCCGCGGCCATATTTTCTAACACAATTAAATTTTGAACCTGTTTCATTACCTGATGGACGCACTGCAATAAAAGTTACATCTAAAGATCCTGTACGTGAACCATTTTTAACCTTTTTAGTAGAGGTAACGTGGCCAAAGGGACGTTTACTAAGAGAATATACTGTTCTTTTAGATCCACCTGGATTTGCACAAGAGCAAGCACCACAAATAGCGGCTCCTACCGCTGTAGAGCCTGAGCCAGTAGTCGAAGATGTGGTTATGGATATGGAAGCAGAAGAGGTTCCCGAACCCCAAGCGGCTGTTACAACAGAAGACGTTTCTGCTGAGACTGAAGATGTAGGAGAGGAACCTTTTATAGAAGAAACTTCGGAAGAGGATATTGATGATTTACGTGCAAGAATGGACCAAGCATTGGGAATTGATCATTCTGAGCCCGTCATTTCTGAAGAAGACACTGCTGACATGGCGCAAGAAGAAGTTGCCGATGCAGAGCCTACAGCTGAAGAATTAGAAGAAGCAGTTGTTAAAGAAACAGAAGATGATGCAACCGACGAAGAAGTAGTAGCAGCAGAAGATGTTGCAGTTGAAGAAGAAGCAATGGTTGCCGAAGATACTCCTTCCGATGATACGGGCAGAATTGTTGGGGATGAGTACACGACTGCAAAAGGAGATACGCTTTCAGAAATAGCTAAAGCAGCACGTGGGTCAGAATCGATAGCAGTAAATCAAATGATGCTAGCCATTCAGCAAGCAAATCCAGATGCATTCATAGAAAATAATATTAACCTGCTTAAAACAGGCGTTGTCTTACGTATTCCTGATGAAGTTCCTGAAGATACATTAAGCAAGGAGCAAGCCACTGCAGAAGTAACTCGACAAAATGCTTTATGGCGAGAGTATCGTGAGCAAGTCACCGATAAAATGGTAGCGACTAATGTTGATGCCCCCGATCTAGTTGAAGAACAACAAGATGCCAGTAGTGAACTAGCAGCAGATGCGCAAGAAACGCTTCAAGAATCCACACAAGAATCTGCTGAATCATCTAATCAAGATTTAAGTATCATGGCATCACAGGAGAAGGCAGAGTCATCTCCTACTAGTGCTACTCAAGTTGCCGGTGGAGAAGATGTTCAACAACTTCAACAAGAATTAGTACTGTCTAAAGAACTCGTAACTTCACGTGAAAAAGAAAATGATGAACTAAAAAGTCGTGTCGAAGCACTCGAGTCAATGCTTGAGAAGAATGATAAAATTTTAAACATACAAAATCAGCAGCTGGATGAACTAAAAAATCAACTATCTACAGAAACAGATAAAGCGGAAGCTGCAGCAAAAGCATTACAAGAGCTGAGCGCAAGCCAACCTTCCGTAGATACGACACAAACGGAGCCAGAGCCGCAAGTTAAAGCTGAAGAAATTACACCTCCAAAAGTAGAGCCATTACCCGATTTTGATGAGCCGTCTTTGGCGGACCAAACAATTTTAAAACCTAAACTACAACCCTTACCGGATTGGGAAGCCTTGCCAGATATTGAGCCTGTATCTCAACCTGCCGAATCAGAAGAACAAGTCGCCGAAGTCCAGCCAGAAGAAGTACAACAAGAACCAGTAGCCGAAGTAGAGCAGTCTGAACCATCCGCCACAACAGCAGCAGACAGTTCAGAATCTGGATTGGTTGCATCATTAATTGAACCTGTAAAACAACACTGGACAAAATTAGCCGCTGGATTGGGGGTTATTGCAATTCTTCTTGGTTTAATGACGATACGCCGCCGCAGTGCACAACGAATTCAGACGATTGGAATGGGTATGCCGGACCAACTTGATGATGATCAATTTGATGATATTTTAGACGAAACAATCATCACTCCTCAGGACGCACCGACAAAAGCAGTTGAACCAACTGAGGAAACATTTGAGCCTACGGCTGATTTTGATGCAGATGCTATGGCTGAGACGTCAGGTGCCGATGCAGGAGACGGAGTAACGAGTGCAGATGATATTATGGAAGAGGCTGATGTTTATATTTCATATGGTCTACATCAACAAGCTCAAGATTTATTGACTGAAGCCATCGCAAATGAACCAAATAGAAATGATTTTAAAGTGAAGCTTGCAGAAGTCTTTTATAGCCAAAAAGATCAGCAGGCATTTGAGCAGCATGCACAATCAGTTAAGGATCAATTAGGTGAGACAAGTAGTGAGTGGCAAAATATTGTTGCAATGGGTAAGGAGTTATCACCTGCAAATGAAGCATTCGCAAGTGACGATACTCAGGAATCCACTGCAGCATTTGATACTGAACTTGATGACCAAACGTTAACGGACGAAGATTTAGAAGATACTATCGTTGATAACAGAGATAAGAATAAAGATGACGGTTTAGATTTTGATGACGATCCAGTTGCAAGTAAAATAATGGCTGCAAATGAAAACTCCAATATTCTAGATTTTGAAGTGGATGACTTGGAAAATAGCCAAGAAGACACAATCGGCATGGATACCGATATACAAGCAACGGCAACAGGTTTACACAAAGCAACTGGGTTGCAAGATGTATCAGGTATGGGTGATTTGACTGAGGAACTTACTGGAGAGCTCACAGAAGAGCTTGATGATGTGAGCATGCAAACGACAATGGATGAGTTGACACCATTGGATATGGAAGATGATAGCTCAAGAGATACCATGGCGTTGCAAGCTGACGATGAGACCAATGCTGGCATGGATACTCAAACGACACCAGCGGATCCCGATGCAACGACAGCGTATGCGAATGCAGATGAGACAGAGCAGTTTGATGCTGCAGGTATAGACACAGAATTTCTTGATCCTGCAGAAAACACTGTTGCGCAAACCGCAACAGATTTACAAGAGCTTGGGCCGCCATCATTAATTGAAGAAGTTGGCACCAAATTAGATCTTGCAAAAGCATTTGTAGATATGGGTGACTCTGATGCAGCAAAAGAAACGCTTTTAGAGGTGATTGATGAAGGCGATGAGTCACAAATTAGGGCCGCTAAGGATCTCATGGATAAGCTGGGTGGCTAAGAAGGGCTAGCTTACCTGCAATCAAGTGCAGTAAGCTCTGCGTAATCTAATATTTAATTCCTATCGAGTCTTATGTGAGCAGCATAAGTAATGATATTAATTGTACTCATGTTTTATTTTAGTTAATGCTGCTGATATGCGAATAGCACTTGGTATTGAATATAATGGCAGCAGTTTTTACGGGTGGCAACGTCAGTCACACGCGCCTTCTGTGCAGCAAACTGTTGAAGAAGCGTTGTCTAAAATAGCGTGTGTGGACGTACGTATCCATACAGCGGGTCGCACAGATACAGGCGTACACGCAACAGAACAAGTGGTGCATTTTGATAGCGCTGTAGAACGAGAGAATAAAGCGTGGGTAAAGGGCGCTAATAGCAATCTTCCTAATACTGTCTCAATCCTATGGGCCAAACATGTAAATGAAGAATTTCACGCTAGATATTCAGCTATTTCTCGACACTATCGGTATGTAATTTTTAATTGTACTGTTCGACCCGCGTTGTTACATAAACAGGTTACTTGGATTTATCCGTCATTAGATATAAAAAAAATGCAATCTGCAGCAAAATTTTTAGTAGGAACGCATGACTTTACTTCCTATCGGGCATTAGCTTGTCAAGCAAAGTCACCAATACGTACAGTGCATAAAATAGGCGTCCAGCAACAGAATGAATTTATTTATATTAATATTCATGCAAATGGATTTCTCCATCATATGGTAAGAAATATAGCAGGTGTAATAATTAGTATTGGGAAAGGGGAGCATGCTGAAACTTGGTCGCAAGAAGTATTGGAACATCGCAATCGCACCCTAGGTGGTGTGACAGCAGAACCATCAGGACTTTATTTGGTGAAAGTGCAGTATGATGACAAGTTTAATATGGATCAATATATTCGATGGCCAAATTTTGCAGGCTAATGTTTTTAGTCTAAGACACGTACAGCTGTAACTTATGCAAACGCGTATAAAATTTTGCGGGATGACCCAAAAGAATAATGTGGAACATGCAATTAACTTAGGTGTTGATGCATTAGGCTTTGTATTTGTCCAAGGTAGTCCACGTTATTTAAAAATTGACGAAGCAAGTAAATTATTTAAATTGATTCCACCTTACGTTATTAAAGTTGCCTTATTTATGAATGCGGAGGTTGGTGAAGTTGCAACTACACTAAGTAGATTAAGTGTGAATATCTTGCAGTTTCATGGCGACGAAGATGAGAAATTTTGTAATCAATTTTCAAATCCATACTTAAAAGCTGTTCCGATGGGAAGTTTTCATTCACCTGCTGAATTCTGTGCAAAATTTCCTTCGGCAACTGGATTTGTGTTAGATAGTCATGCTGCAGGGCAAATGGGGGGGAGCGGTGAGAAATTTGCATGGGATAGTATCCCCACTCAAATTGATAAACCGGTTATTCTTGCAGGGGGGCTCACGCCCGAAAATGTAGCTGAGGCAATACGTATTGCACGTCCCTATGCCGTGGACGTAAGCAGTGGCATTGAGGCTAGTAAAGGCATTAAAGACCCCGTTAAAATGGACAAATTCGTGAAGGAAGTAAGACATGGCTAGGACTGCATCAGACATCAGGGCGCGAATGCCCAATTTGCAAGTTCCAGATGAATTAGGAATGTTTGGTGAATATGGTGGTCGATATGTTGCAGAAACCTTAATAGAACCACTTTATCAGCTAGAACAGGCTTATCAAAAGTATAAAAACGATCCTGAATTCTTAAGCGAATTCAAATCAGATCTCACTCATTATGTGGGTAGACCAAGTCCTTTATATCACGCACAGCGATTGAGTGAAAATTATGCTGGCGCACAAATATTTTTAAAGCGTGAAGATTTAAATCACACTGGCGCACATAAAATTAATAACGCGATTGGTCAAGCATTACTGGCTAAACGTATGGGCAAAACCCGCATCATTGCAGAAACAGGGGCAGGACAACATGGTGTCGCATCAGCGACGGTTGCAACACGTTTAGGGTTGGAATGTGTTGTCTATATGGGAGAAGAAGATATTCATCGACAAGCACCTAATGTTTATAGAATGCGTCTACTTGGCGCGCAAGTTGTACCGGTGAAATCAGGTTCTAGAACACTTAAAGATGCCTTAAATGAAGCGTTGCGTGATTGGGTGACAAATATTGATACAACGTTTTATATCATTGGCACTGTTGCAGGTCCTCATCCCTACCCGCAACTGGTTCGTGATTTCCAAACCGTAATTGGCATTGAGTCAAAAACACAACTTATGGAATTAACGGATTGCTTGCCAGATGCATTAGTGGCATGTGTAGGCGGCGGTTCTAATGCAATAGGGTTGTTTTATCCTTTTCTAGATGATGAGACGGTAAAAATGTACGGGATTGAAGCAGCAGGTTTGGGCATAAGTACAATGAAACATTCTGCACCGTTAAATGCAGGCCGACCAGGTGTGTTGCATGGAAATCGCACGTACTTAATGGAAGATGATAACGGTCAAATAATTGAGACACATTCCATTTCTGCAGGGCTGGATTATCCGGGTGTGGGGCCTGAGCATGCTTGGCTGAAAGATATAGGTCGTGTTGATTATGATTCGGTTACAGATAAAGAAGCACTTGCTGCATTCCATGAGCTCACAAGAGTGGAAGGGATTGTTCCTGCCTTAGAAAGCAGTCATGCCGTGGCGTATGCCGTGAAGCTCGCAGCTACAATGTCGCAAGATCAGAAAATCATTGTAAATTTGTCGGGTCGGGGTGATAAAGATATAAACACAATTGCCACAATGGAAGGCATAGAGATATGAGTCGAATACAATCCTGCTTTAAGACACTGGAAAAATCTGGACAAAAAGCATTAATCCCATATATCACGGCCGGTGATCCGCATCCCAGCTGTACAGTATCTTTGATGCATGCGTTAGTTGAAGCAGGTGCCAATATTATCGAATTGGGTGTCCCATTTTCAGACCCAATGGCAGACGGTCCTGTTATTCAAGCAGCATGTGAACGTGCGCTTGAACATCAAACAAGTTTGCAACAAGTTTTAAAAATGGTTAGCGAGTTTCGTAAAAAAGATGAAAATACACCCATTGTCTTAATGGGGTATCAGAATCCTATCGAAGTAATGGGGACTTCAAAATTTGTACAACAGGCTTATGAAAGTCAGGTAGATGGAGTATTGACAGTTGATATGCCAATTGAGCAAGCTGAAAGCACGTTAAGTGAATATCAAAATAGCAATATCGATTCAATTTTTTTGATTGCGCCGACAACGAGTAATGAACGAATCAAAAGTATTTGTGAAAAATCATCTGGATTTGTTTATTACGTGTCGTTAAAAGGTGTCACGGGCGCAGGTCATTTGGATATTTCAGAAGTTAAAAATAAAATTGCACAAATAAAACAAGTATCGAAATTGCCAGTTGGTGTAGGATTTGGAATTAAGGATGCAAATAGTGCTAAAGCTATCGCAACAATTGCTGATGCAGTGGTTGTTGGCAGCGCATTAATTCGCCAAATTGAAAGTAATTTAACTGATAAAGATGCAATGTATGAAAGGGTGAAATCATTATTAATGAGCATGCGAAGTTCAATGGATGATGTTTCCATTAATCAAGAAGTTGCATAAATGATTAACTTAAGTGTAATAAATTGAAATGAGTTGGCTTGAGAAATTAATGCCTTCGCGAATACGCACAGAAGGCAGCAGTAAGCGAAAAGTTCCTGAAGGGCTGTGGGATAAATGTGTAAGTTGCGGTGCAGTGTTGTATCGGTCAGATCTTGAACGTAATTTACAGGTTTGCCCAAAATGTAATTATCACATGCGTATTAATGCACGAGAACGAATAAATTCATTTTTAGATGAAGACCCACGTGAGGAAATTGGGCAAAGTGTTGAGCCAATAGATTTTTTAAAATTTAAAGACAGTAAAAAATATAAAGATCGATTAAGTGCTGCACAAAAATTAACAGGTGAGAAAGAGGCGCTTGTTGTTGTGAAAGGTCAATTAAAAGAATTACCCATTATTGCAGCAGCATTTGAATTTAGTTTTATTGCTGGCTCAATGGGATCTGTAGTAGGCGAACGATTTTTAATGGCAGGTCAACGTGCATTAGCAGATGAAGTGCCTTTGATTTGTTTTTCAACAAGTGGTGGCGCGCGAATGCAAGAGGCGCTTATGTCATTGTTTCAAATGGCAAAAACCAGTGCGGTGTTAGCTAAAATGAAGGATCGAGGAATTCCATTTATTTCCGTCTTAACTGATCCTACCATGGGTGGAGTTTCAGCAAGCCTTGCAATGCTGGGTGATATTAATATTGCTGAGCCTGCGGCGCTAATAGGTTTTGCAGGACCTAGAGTCATACAACAAACGGTTAGAGAGACATTACCTGAAGGTTTCCAGCGCAGTGAATTTTTACTTGAACATGGGGCTCTCGATTTAATCGTAGATCGTAAAGATCTTAATGATCAAATACATCAATTGCTGTGTATCCTATTGCATAAGGATTTATCTAATAGCGCATAACTATTTCACAAATAGCACATAGCTATACAGCATCTTAAATAGTGTAATCTACCTGTACATGGTCTTATAAAACTGATACAAATCTTTTTATTCATCTTTATTCTTAAATTGTAGTGAGATTCAAACATCTCAAGGATTGGCTCGCGTGGCAGGAAACACTTCATTCTCAAAAAATTGAGCTAGGGCTCGATCGGATTGCAGAAGTTGCTGATACCGTCGGTATTAAAAAGCCAGAATATTTAACCATCATTGTTGCTGGAACTAATGGTAAAGGTTCAATTGTTTCTATACTTGAATCTATTTACAATCAAGCAGGGTACCGAGTAGGTGCTTATACATCCCCTCATTTATTGCACTACAATGAGCGTATACGTATCAATAATTGTAACGTTGATGATGAAATGCTATGTCAAGCATTCCATGTAGTTGATCAGTTACGCGGAGATACGAGCTTAAGCTATTTTGAATTTGGAACAATAGCTGCGATGCAAATATTCAATAACATTGACTTGGAGGTTGTAATTTATGAAGTTGGCTTGGGCGGCAGATTAGATGCAGTAAATATTTTAGATGCAGATTTGTCTATAGTTTCAAGTATTGGCATTGATCATATTCAGTGGCTGGGTTCAACGCGTGAATCAATTGGTTTAGAGAAAGCAGGTATCTTTCGATCTCATTCTCCAGCCGTTTGTGGTGACAAAGATCCGCCTAAAAGTTTAATTGCATACGCTGAAAAATTAGGTACAGAATTATTTCTAATTAACCAAGATTTTTCATTTTCAATAACTGAAAATGAATCATGGTCCTTTAATTCGTCAAAGTGTGTGTGGAATTTCTTGCCTATACCTAACCTCTATGGAGAAACACAAATCAGCAATGCTGCAACTGCATTAATGGGCATGTCAGCTGTAGATGATAAATTACCCATAACGAGTGAAAATATAAGTAAGGGCCTTACTGAAATTAATCTGCTCGGTCGTTTTCAAAATATTAGTGGCCCTTGCGATATTATTCTTGATGTTGCGCATAATTTGGATAGCGCGAAAGTCTTAGTGAAGAACCTAATTAATTTGAATCAAGCAACAAAAACAGTTGCTGTTTTTGCGGTATTAGCAGATAAAGATGTGCAAGGTATTATTGATTCAGTTAAAGAGCACATTGATGAATGGTATATTTCGCAAATTAGCTTTGATCGCGCTTTAAGCAGTGCAGAATTAAAATCAGAGATCCTAGAGCACTCGCCAGATACCGTAGTACATACGTATCCTTCAATTACAGAAGCCTATAAGGCAGCTAAACTGAGCGCGAGTAGTTCTATGCGAATTGTGGTATTCGGCTCGTTTTTAACAGTGGCAGAAGTACTTAACCTAGAAGTATAATTCAACAAACTTTTTAGCCTATGATGGGTCAAATTGGCTCGTCATTACAAATTACCAATGGAGACAATTTTGAAACAACGCTTAATTGGTGCCGCAGTACTCATTGCGCTAGCAGTAATTTTTGTACCGATGATACTTGATGGGTCCGGACAAAAGGAATCTGTGGCACTTAATATGGATGTGCCGCCTGAGCCAGAATTCGCCTTTGAAAGTAAACTGCCCGATCCAAAAAAACTGGACAATTCTCCTTCAATAACCTACGAGAAAGAGTCTACTTATAAGAAACCACCGGTTGAGGATACGGCAAAATCGGAACCCACAGATAATACAGCCCGTGCGCCTGAACCTAAAATTGTTGAAGCATCCGAAGACCATATAAAGAAAAATCCAGCATTAAGCGCATGGGTCGTTCAGGTTGCTGCATTTAGTGAGCAAGACAAAGCATTAGCCTTAGAGAAAAAACTACTAGAAGCAAATTTTTCAGCGTTTACAGAAAAATCTGCCTCTGGCAATAAAGTTATATATAGAGTGAAAGTTGGGCCTGAACTAGAGCGTGCAAACGCTGAAAATTTAAAAAGCAAAATAGAAAAGGAACAAGGTTTGTCAGGTAGTTTTGTAACAAACCACCCATAATTACATTGCGGCATAATTGGATCATTATGTACATTTTTAGTATGAATTCTAAACAAAAATTTTATATTTGATAATGGACTTATCTTGGATAGATATAGGCATTGCAATTGTAGTATTCATGTCTGTAGCCATTGCAATTTTCCGAGGGTTTGTAAAAGAGGCTATATCACTGGCAAGCTGGGTTTTAGCAATATGGTTAGCGATAACCTTTTCAACTCAAGTTGCTTTATTTTTACCAGCAAGTATTGATGAAGCTACATTTAATCTGGGTACGAATGAGCTTGAGGTAAGCAAATTGCGCGTAGGTATTGCTTTTATACTAATTGTGATCGGGACACTGATAGCGGGCGCGTTGCTTAACTATATTCTTAGCCAGGTCACGCAAACAAATGCACTGCGTGGCATAGATAGATTATTGGGTGCATTTTTTGGACTGGCAAGAGGTGCAGTGATTGTGGTGTTAATCATACTTGTGGGCGCATTAACTAGCTTTCCACGCTCGGACACGTGGCAGTCATCTCAACTCTTACCACCCTTTGAGCTAGTAGCCAAAAAGGTTGTTGAGTTTTTGCCCCCTGAGTACTCTAAATACTTTTCATATGATGATGCCGAAATGCAAACATCCTCTTATCGTCTTTAATTTTTTGGAAAATCAATAAACATGTGTGGTATTGCCGCAATTGTTGCAAATCGTCCTGTAAATCAAGATTTGTATAACGCATTATTAATGATGCAACATCGTGGTCAAGATGCTGCAGGTATTGTCACGTTTGCTGAGGGCAAACTATTTCAGCGAAAATCTAACGGCCTTGTGCGTGATGTTTTTCAATCTCGCCACATGGAACGTTTAAAAGGCAATATGGGCATTGCACATGTTCGTTACCCTACTGCAGGGTCATCCTCCGCTGCAGAAGCACAGCCCTTTTATGTAAATTCACCCTTTGGCATATCACTTGGTCATAACGGTAATTTAGTCAATGCAGATCAATTAAAAAAAGAATTATTTTTAGAAGACCGACGACATCTCAATACTGATTCTGACTCAGAGATTTTGTTAAATATATTTGCCCATGAACTCGCGAATCAAGAATCGCTGCAACTAAAATCGGAAGAGGTGTTTTCTGCCGTAAACGGTGTGCACAGACGCTGCAAAGGTGCTTATGCAGTTGTTGCCATGATTACGGGACGAGGTATTGTAGCTTTTCGTGATCCAAATGGTATTAGGCCGCTCGTCTATGGTGTTCGCGAATCTCGTCACGGCATGGAATACATGGCGGCTTCCGAAAGTTCAGCGCTTGATATTCTTGGATTTAGTTTGGTGCGTGATATCTCACCCGGTGAAGCAATATTTATTGATGTGCAAGGAAATATTTCGACACAGCAATGCGCTGCACAGACAAGTCATTCTCCATGTATCTTTGAATATGTATATTTCGCACGACCGGATTCGGTGATTGAAGATGTATTTGTGCAAAAAGCACGCATGCGTATGGGTCAGTGTTTGGCTAAGAAAATACTTAATGAATGGCCGGAGCATGATATCGATGTAGTGATGCCAATTCCTGATACAAGTCGCACTGCTGCAATTGAAATAGCGTATTTACTTAATGTTAAGTATCGCGAAGGATTTATAAAAAATCGATACATAGGCCGCACATTCATTATGCCGGGTCAAAAAATTCGGAAAAAATCTGTGAGACAAAAGTTAAATCCAATTGGTCTTGAGTTTCGAGAAAAGACAGTACTACTAATTGATGATTCGATTGTACGTGGCACAACATCACGTGAAATTGTTCAAATGGCACGTGATGCAGGTGCTAAAAAGGTTTATTTTGCTTCGGCATCTCCACCTATTCGTTATCCGAACATTTATGGTATTGATATGCCAGCTAGTAATGAATTAATTGCATTCAATAAGAATGTGGAGGAAATCTGTAAAGAGATAAATGCAGATCAATTAATTTATCAAAATCTTGATGATTTAATTTGGGCTGTGCAACAAGGAAATTTGCGGCTCGATAAATTTGATACGTCTGTTTTTGATGGAAACTATATAACAGGTGTTGAAGAAGGCTATTTTGAAAATCTAGAAACTTTGCGAAATGACAAATCGAAGCAAGAGCGTGAAAAAGAATATGTTGGGATTGATTTGCAAAATAGCGCCTAATTATAAATCTAAATTATTATATGCAAAGTTCGGAGTCTTCGTCACAACTGCTTGACCGTCTTGAACAAGTATCTACTCAGTTCCCACAGCACACGCAATTTCCCGTTGCAATTGTCAACATTGGCGAGCAGCAGCTCTACACATTTTTAAATTCAAAACAAATCGCTTATTACCCTGTTTCTACCTCGCGATTTGGTACAGGTCAAAATGAAGGTTCTTATAAAACACCGTTAGGTGTCCATTGCGTTAAAGAAAAAATTGGTGCAGATGCACAAAAATGTGAAGTTTTTAAAGCAAGAAATCGTACTAATACACTCGCAACAATTGAGCATAAAGAAGTTAAAACACAGCAAGACTGCATAACATCAAGGATCCTTTGGCTTGATGGTTTGGAAGAAGGTGTGAATAAAGGTGAAGGTGTGGATAGCTATGAGAGATTCATTTATATACACGGAACACATGAAGAAGGGTTAATTGGGCAACCTGCATCTGAGGGGTGCATACGGATGAATAATGAAGATGTGATTGATTTATTTAGTCATTTAGAAATTTCATCGCTAGTCATAATTAATGAATAACCTATTTTAATTACGTAGTAATCCATAAAATAATGAATTCCATATTTGAAACTGCGCATGAGTGCTTGATGCTCGCTGATCCTGAAAAAAAGTGTGAAGCAGTATTTAAATTAAAAGAGTGCGCTGAAGCAGATGGTCTGAATTTTAATAAAACTATAGCTATTCATGCCATACCATCACCCGGTCGACCCACTAAACCCTATTTGGTATCTCCTCGTGACGTGCCGCGTCGTAGTCTCTCAACACCACAAGGTCAAGTTGCTTTAATACATGCCATTGCACACATTGAATTTAATGCGATTAATTTAGCTCTTGATGCGATATATCGATTTCAGAATTTACCACGTGAGTACTATTTTGATTGGTTGCACGTGGCAGTAGAAGAGTCGCAACATTTTTTAATGCTTCGAGACCGCCTGCAGCAACTTGACCATAATTATGGAGATTTTGATGCACATGACGGCTTGTGGGAAATGGCTATTAAAACTTCAGAATGTGTGATGACACGAATGGCGTTAGTGCCACGAGTACTTGAGGCTAAAGGGTTGGATGTTACGCCAGGGATGATTAAAAAATTACAAATGCATGGCGATTATGAGACTGCAGAAATTTTAAAGATTATTTTTGAACAAGAAATAGGGCATGTAGCAATTGGGTCGTACTGGTTCAAATATGCATGTGAGCAACAAAATGTAAAACCTGAGCCTACATTTCAAGCATTATTAATGAATCATTTTACTGGGCAATCGCATGGGCCTTTTGAATTAGACGCGAGGCGTCAGGCAGGGTTTTCTACAGCTGAGCTTGAAGCGATTCAAAAATTTTAAGTACGTAACGTTTCTAGATTTATGCCAACAGAGGTGCATCGAAGCACGCAGCCTTGATCATACCAATCGCCGAGTACGATTCGCTTATAAGAATTACCATTTAAACTAAATTCATGAATTGCGGGGCGATGAGTATGGCCGTGAATGAGAGTCTGTACCCGGTGATGGTGCATGATGCGTTCAACTGTATTTTGATTGACGTCCATGATTTCAGGCTTTTTACCTTTTATTGCTGCTTTACTGGTATCTCGGAGTCGTCCTGCAATACTTTCGCGTTGTTTAACGCTTAAGAGTAACAAAGCTTTTTGAATCCATTTGTTACGTGCGATCGCGCGGTATCTTTGATAAGCAATATCATCGCTGCATAAGGTGTCGCCGTGCATAATGAGTGTCGGAGTTCCATAAAGATCTATGACCGTTTCTTCAGCTAATAATTGGCAATGA
Source organism: Gammaproteobacteria bacterium (assembly GCA_965247265.1). Classification (GTDB taxonomy): domain Bacteria; phylum Pseudomonadota; class Gammaproteobacteria; order UBA4575; family UBA4575. The sequence goes on along the minus strand of OZ252002.1, from coordinate 2,512,274 downwards.
GTAAAGCTCGCAAACTTTTTACCGACTAAAAAATCTCTATTGCCGTGAATAAAATATATGGGAGTACCTGCAGAACTGACATTACGCAGGGATTCGATGACGTCATTGAGCCCATCATCTTGATTATCGTCTCCAATCCAGTACTCAAATAAATCGCCGAGAATATAAAGCGCATCAGTGTCGGAAATTTTTTGTAAAAATTGACAAAAGGCCGCAATGATATGCGGCCTTTTATTGTCTAAATGCAAGTCCGAAACAAATAGAGTCTGAGACATTACCTCATTGTTTACTCAATAATTGTTACTTTCTCTATGGTGATCGTATTAGCTGGCACATCTTGATAAGAGCCAGAAGTTGTTGTTTGAACATCTTTGATCGCATTAACAACATCCATGCCTTCTGTTACTTTTCCAAACACAGCATAGCCCCAACCTTGCGGTGTTTCGCTGCTAAAGTTCAAGGAATCATTGTCTTTAACATTAACAAAGAATTGAGCCGTTGCTGAATGTGGGTCATTTGTACGCGCCATGGCAATGCTACCTGTGTCATTTTTAAGTCCATTATTTGCTTCATTTTGTACCGGCGTATGCGTAGATTTTTGTAACATATCTGCGGAAAGCCCACCACCTTGAATCATGAAATTAGAAATCACTCGGTGAAAAATAGTGCTATCATAAAAACCTTCTTGTGTATATTTTACGAAGTTAGCAACTGTATTTGGCGCAGTATCACCATCCAGTTCTAACATAATCACGCCTTTGCTGGTTTCCATTTTAACGTTGGTCATTTCTGCTTGTGCACTAGATGTTGTCATAAGAATTATCATGAATACAATCATAAGAAGTGGCTTGAGCACTGTATTCATATTTGCTCCCATATTAATTTGAGTGCGAATCATAGCTACTTTTTATAAATTTGTCCGTAGTTGGTCTAATAAAGTTGCGCAAATAAATCAATGCCTGCACAAAGGAGGAAAATACGGGTAAAAATGAATTTTATTTGGACACACGAACTCAATCGGCACTTTAGATAGCATTGACCTGAATGACTGCAAAAACGTATGATCCGCAATCGAAATTTCAAGTACACTGTCCACAGTCGGGGCATAGCGCAGCCTGGTAGCGCATCTGCTTTGGGAGCAGAGGGTCGGGGGTTCGAATCCCTCTGCCCCGACCAAAAGTATAATTAAATCATATACTTATAACACCATATTTTCGGCAAAAAATTTACATCCAAAACTTATCCAATATATATCCAAAACTCGTCGGTCTAAGGCTTGTATTTTAGCTTATTTAAATCCAATTCTTCATTGATACGAACCCACCTTATTTCATCAATTTCAATGTCGTGATCTTTATCATATTGGTTTGTCATTTGTTGCGTCGTATGTCCAGCTGCAGCGTTCGCATCTAAATTCTGATCTTTGTGCAATTTAATACTTAATGCTTTTATTTCGTAAAGTGAAGGTCGTTGCGATGGTTGTAAACTATTATACAGTGCAGTTTCCTTTCGCACTTTTGCAAATGCTCTCGACAAATAACTTTTATTCACATAAGAAAAATGTGGTAATGCGTATCGTTGCGCGATGGTTTGTTTAACAGGTGCTCGATGCACAACATATGGACTTGCAATATCATCACGACATTGATCAATTACTTTTTTAAACCAGGGGCCAATATCTCTTGCAATATATGCTTTATCCGTTTGATCAGCAGTTTTGCTTCTGATGGTGTATGCAATATTGTCTCTGATATCCTTAAACTTAAAATCACATGTTTGCTGCACAGACCATTCTGTAATAAGCATGATCTCCATTGCATTCTTTAAAAACTGTGGTGCTGATTCGTGATTGTATATTGTCCAAAAGTCTTTCAGCTTTAACCGTTTTCTGGATTTATGTTCTGGTCGTTTTAAGCATTGCTCAGCAGGATTTACATTCTGATATTCTTCATCAATTGCATGTCTGAAAATATCTACTAATCGATGCCGGTGTTGGTTGCTGAATCGTGGTGGTAATTCTTTAAGAAATTTTTTGATATCTTTGCGCCGTATCTGATCGATACTGATATTGCCAATTGACGCAGCGCAGATGTGCTCGATCTCATTCTTTATTTGCTCTTTGGTTTTATCAGCATATTTGCGTTCTGAAATTATGTCATTTAAATAATTCTTGCTGAATTGAGCCAGTGTAGGGGTATTTGATATTTTTGAACGTAGTTGCTTATCTTTAATGTTCTCAATTTCTTTATTGACAATACGAGCCTGTCTGTTTGCAGCAATAGGGTCTGTGCCCAAACCATATTGCTTGCCAGTTATTGGATGGGTATATCTGAGGGATTTCCCGTTATTACAGGTAGTGACATTAGTAGCGAGTTTGACACCCTTGAAGTATTTGTGCCTACGCGGCCGCGGCGTCATTATTTATACGATCTAAGAGGCTGTAGTCTTCGATTTCATAACGATCCATGTCGATATATGGATGCCCGTTGATAATTCTGCCCGGAAGCCTACCATCAATTACCCAGGCACGGATAGTTCTAAGATCTGGTTCACTGCCAGAATCGAAGTGCTCATATCGGAATTTAGAGCCTTTCTTTAAACGCTCAGTCATATTACTGATTTATTACGTAGTGGTTAATTTAAAACGAAATATCATCATCAAATTCTGCTTCGGGATCAGGCTGTAGGACAGTCGTTGTGCTCTGCACAGTAGAAGAACTTTCTTTACCACCGAGCAATTTCATTTCACGCGCAATGATCTCAGTGGCGTAACGATTATTTCCGCTTTTATCTTGCCACTTGCGCGTTTTTAATTTGCCGATGAACATCGCAGCACTGCCTTTTCTAAGGTACTTGCCGCAAACCTTCGCAACATGCTCGAACAAGGTGATGCGGTGCCACTCGGTGTCTTCTTTGTTTTGCCCAGTGTCTTTGTCTTTCCACTTCTCCGTAGTGGCAACACTGATGTTGCAGACGGCTTTACCCGATGGCATGTATTTGATTTCAGGGTCTTGGCCTAAATGACCGATCACAATGACTTGCTGAAAGCTTGGCATCAGGTGGCCTCCTTGCTATTCGGGCTGTATCCCATTCTTAAGAGTGTTTCACGTTTCTCCAGCATGGTTTCAATAAATTTATTCACCTTTGTTTCAAGGCTATTGATAAAATTATCATCACGATATACACGCACTAACAATGGCGGCATGTCGGGGTGGTAACTTAAAAAATCCCACCATTCGCGTTCAGTGATCCACATCGAACCCTGTACCTGCGGCACATATTTAGCCGGTAACTTTTGTGTCAGTAGGTATTCAATCTGTGTGTTGGCTTTAGGGCATTTGATTTCCAGACCACCGACTCCATCAATTAAACCATCCGGACTACATGAGACGAGATTTTTATCGTTTTTGAAAACTAAGCCCACTTGTTTCACTGGATTATCGGACTTAAATTCATAATAACTTCGTGCTTCATTTTCCAATTCATTACCGCGTTCCATCCACACACTTGTATACGTATCAACAGGCGCACCGACTAACCATTCCGCCAGTAGCTCATTCATGTAGGTTTTTTGCCCTGATGCAGGCTTGTCTTGTGAAGTGATAATTTTGTCAAAGCAGCTACCGGTGGGAATACCAAGTCGCGCATTAAACCATTCGTCACTGTGTTGTTCGCAATCTAAGATAATCATGTTATTTAAGACTCCTGCAATGGACTCTGGCCGGATAGTGTCTCGTTTATTGAGATATAAGGGTTACGAGCTACTTTCTTTTATCTTCCAGTGCTTTCACCGCCTGCTTGTATTTACTCACGGATAAATGCTCCAGTGCATCCACCTTGCACCATTTCAGGAAGTTGGATTTATTTGCCTTGACTTCATCCAGTAAAACCTCAAGATCGGCGATCTGGTTTTTATCAATGAACAGCTGATCAATGTTGTCTGCATCGATGTCCTGATCGGTAGTAGCCAGACCCAGTGCCGATACCAGTGAACGCCGGTTCGCATAGGTTTCAGCCGCCGCATACCGCTGCATTTGATTCGCACCTTTGCCCGGTTCAATTCGGTTATCAACCGGTGCGGTAAAAACCGAGCAATCCGAATGTCCTTGAGTGTGTTTAATAATGCACATGGAAGTGATCAGCACAGCGTGTTCATCATTCTTTACATTGCTTTCCCACTTATAGGACAGTCCACATTTTTTAAGTAACGGCGCAATCGTTTTTGCAATCACATCCAGTGGTGCATAGCTGCCGAACTTGCCTTGGGTGGAGCGTTTAATGGGAGGGCATTCGGACTGAAAACTTTGCATGGCCTGGTTAAATTCCATTTCCGCCTGTTTGTTCAACATGCGCTCATGCAAATCCACCAGCTTGGTCAGTGCATCTGCATCCATGCCTTTTTCGATGGCGGTTTGCAGCAGGTTCTCTACAGACACGACATTAGTGTTTTGACTGACGGGCAAGTCGTCTTGTTGTGTTGCAAGTTGGTTCATAGTGCTTGTCCCTCGTAAGTTTTGTTTTCATATGCATGTTCTTTTTCAGCACGCTCATATTCTTGTTCGGTAATATCTTCACCGTGTTCATCGATCACCAGGTCTTGTTCGTTATGACAGACGTGGTAGTAATCATTCATCAGGTACAACACCCTATTGGTGATAAACCCCAGTTCGGTTAAATCTTTCGCAGACACGCCACCATATTCACGAATCACTTGTATAAACTCGTCTTGCAAGTTCGAAGCATCAGTGATTGCCTCTAATCCTTCACGCAAAGCATTGATCAAACCTTGCTGGTCGATCTCGTAGAGCAGATGGTTGAGGTTATTCATAGTTATATCCTTTGCCTTCGCGCTCATGTAATAAGGGATCGTGCAGTTCCATCGTGCCGACAATCAAAAAGGGCAGGGTGAAAATGAGTAGAAACAACAGGGATTCGAAGAAGGGTTTCATGCATAAATAATAGTAAATTACTAATAAAGAGTCAATAGTATATTACTAATATTTTATAAACCTAGCAAAGAGGGTGTATTAGTATTCGCTAATACTGATAGCTATCGGACTTGAGGGTAGTATTGACGGGCATCTTTGAGATGCGGGGTTTGAGAGCGTTTATCGCCAAGCGGCTGGGGAGATCACAAAGCCAAGGGTATCAGCAATACTCAGAGGCCAGGTTGATCAGTTTACAATAGACTTTCTAGTGAAGCAGTTGGCGAAGCTGGGGCATAGTGTGGAGACCAAAACCACAGCAAAACGAGTCAGTTCTCATTAGTGGCTGCACCTTAAGTATTATTTGTCAAACAATCCGCCAGGAAGGTGAGTACTATGAGAGATAATTATAAATTCAGTGAGGGTAGGCGCGGCGCTGTGGTCAAAGAGGATGCAGAGGATTTGCTGGATATCGCAAAATCAGCAAACGAGGAGTCTTTCCCCCAGGAGTTTGTTGAAAAGCTGATTAATAGCGATGCCCCGTTATCAGTATGGCGTGAATATCGCGGTATGACGCAAAAAGACCTGGAGACTGCATCAGGCGTGGGTCAGGGCTACATTGCCCAAATTGAGACGGGTAAAAAAACGGGCAGTGTGGACACGCTTCGAAAACTTACGAAGGCCCTGAATGTTGATATTGATGATTTGGTAGTGTCTCATCAGGCTGAGAAGTAGGTCTATGAGCTTTGAATATTACCCATTCAAATAACCCCTTTGCCGGCCGATGAGGGCTGGGGCCGGTAAGGTGACAAGGCTGGCCGAAGCGTTGAAAATCAGCACGGATCTGCTGGTTTTTTCTGAATAGCCGCACAAGAGCACAAGCAATACGAAGGTGATTGCCATGAGAGATCATTATGACTTCAGTGAGGGTAAGCGCGGCGCTGTGGTCAAAGAGGATGCAGAGGATTTACTGGATATCGCCAACTCAGTGTCAAGCCCTCTGGCTATGTACCGAGTCTTGAGGGAGGTCCATTAAGTCGTATTTTGAATAAACCCTGGCCTGGAATTTGGGGGAAGGACCACCACCATGCCAGCTTTCGCAACTGCAATGGATCGGATTGTGGGGGAACACCAGAGCCCACCGATTCTTCAGAAGTACATGCGTGCAGTCACACCAAAGGTACGGGGCGAACCTACCCTGTAGCCAAGACGAGCCCTTCCTCCTCTTTCACGGTCAAATGACAGCTTCGGGTTTTCATCCGCGATGTTTTTTGCGAAAACCGTGAGTTCCAGATTGTCATATACAAGGCCCGCTGACAGGTTGAACAGATGGTATGAATCAAGCACCAAATCAACTTCCGTGACCTGATCGGCAGGGGTGCCTGCGTAGGGGAAGTTGGTGTCAAAGCGCCCCGCACCTCGCACCTGATCGCCGGGTTGAGTGATGCTGTCGCCTACATACTGCCAGGAAGCCGAGATATAGCTTTCATATGCATTCAGAAAGCCCGGGAGCGTATAGGTGGCGGACCCGGAAAGCTGCCACTCGGGAACCGAAGGTATGCGGTTGCCGTCCTTAATTCCGTGAAGCACGCTTCCGTCAGGCGCTGCGACCGTGGAATCAAACTCTGCGTCAACGTAACTCCCGGCAAAGGTGAGCTGCAGGGAACTTGTCGGGCGAACAGAGATTTCAAGCTCCGCTCCCTCGGTGTGAGACTCGGGCACACTGATGGTAACTCGCGAAGAGCACGGACCTGCATCAATGTTTACACCCAGATCCTCAATATCGGCATAAAATACCGAGCCGTTAATCGTAAACTTCTCAAACGACGATTTGAAACCGACCTCGTAGTTCCAAAGCGTCTCATCATCAAATTCCTGAAAATCTTTGTAGCTATCGTAATCTTCGCCGCAAAGCGGCTGGTTCAACAGGTCATTTGCACCTCCCAGACGAAATCCCTTGGAAACTTGTGCATTCACCCCGACATGATCGGTGACCTCGTAGCTGGCCATGAAGCGGGGATTGTATCCGTCAGAGGATACCCTGACGCCCTGATACTGCGCGGATGAGTTCGAGAAAGGACCCCCGGATGTAAAAGTCTTGTCCTCTTCCCAGTCATACCAGCGCAACCCGACTGTCAGGCCCAAGCGGTTGGACACGTTGTACGTTGCCTCGCCGAACAATGCAATCTGCTGCAAATCGTAAGTCAAATCAGAGCTATACGGCGAGTCAACCGCATCGGGGAAATTCTCGTCAGCCGAGAGCGCGAACGCGTCGTACCCCGGCGTGGGCAGGCGTTGGGAATAGTCGCGTTCCACATCCGAGTAAAAGATGCCTGCAAGCCATTGCAGCACACTATCATCGCTTGAACTGAAACGCAGTTCATGAGTTACCTGTTCAAGGTCCGTAGTGTCGCGCAGATTGGACGGACGCAACGCGTCGTCGTCCGAAAGACCAAGAGAGATGTTCGGGTCCACGCTCACGCTGCCGGTCAGCGCGCTGGCATCGCGGCTGACCAGAATATCGCGGCTGATATAGCTTATGGAATACGTGATGTCAAAGGAATCATTGATGCCCCACTTGACTACCGTATCGAGAATCAGGGTTTCATCTTCGAACGCTTCGTCGAGCAGCAAGAACTGCTCTCTTCTGTCAAGGCTGACAGGAGTGCTTATTGCGGGATCGGTATAAGGATTTTTGAACAGATTGTATACTTCCTCACGGTTGAAGCCGTCAAACTCGATGTTCTGATAGACGACACGTGGAGTGATGGAGAGATTTTCAACCGGTTCCCACAACAACGCGATGCGGCCCCCGTAACGGGTGCCGTCATTGACATCCTCATCCTCAGTTCCTCCATTTTGAAGCGCGTCGATAAAACCGCCGTAATCCGTAAAGTAGGCAACTGCTCGGGCAGCCGTCTCATCTCCCAAGGAGATGTTGCTGGCCAGTTTGAAATGTCCTCCACTCGAACCTCCATCGATTTGGTTCGCGTCAATCTCGATTTTGGTTTCGTTTACGTCCATGAGCGGCTGGTTGGTGATGTACCGGATGGTGCCGCCGATTGAACCGGACCCGAAAAGCGTACCTTGCGGGCCTCGCAGGGTTTCCACCCGGTTCAAGTCGAACAGATCAATATCCGGAGTAAACAGCGACAAGGAAACCGGAGTTTCGTCGAGATAAATGCCTACCCGCTCCTTGACCCCGGGCTGGTCTCGCACAATCTGTCCCGATGAAACGCCGCGGATGTTGACCACACTCTGTCCTGGACCTAGGTTCTGTATGGATAACCCGGCCACATTACGGGAAAGATCCTCCAGATCAGTGGTGTTCAGGCGTTTGATATCCTCTTCCGACTGGACATTCAGGGAAAAGGGCACGTCTTGTTCGGGTTGAAGGCGCTTGGTAGCCGTTACAAAAATTCCCGGGAGCATGTAACTGCCCCCTTGCTCCGAAGTCCGGGACTCCGTATCTTCTCCTTGCTCGGCCAGCACACTGCGGGAGAACCCGGTGAAAACAACGGAACACAGCAGAAAGGACCATGTAAATATACTAAAACTGTTTGTTTGCCTCATGCTTATCCCTCATTCGCAATTACCGGCTAGGTTCTGAGAACAAGTTTGTTTTTGTCACGGCAACTCGTATCTGAGAATAAGGGAGATAGACAGATTTGGCAAGGTGTGTATGATTTGTTCCATTCTGGCTGCAATAGAATAGAAGCCATGAACATTTCCTGAAATGGTGAGGGGACATAACGGTACGCCAGTGTGATCCGGTTGAGCCAATTGTTGCGCGAGTCAGGGCCCATGAAGGGTCATATCCATAGGTGACGTTTGTCGTATATTGAAGATACTGGAAACGACAATTACTACTGGAATACGGATTTCGGAGGGTTTGAACCCGATCAAGTGTGGGAGGAAAACGAATCTCGCAGGAAGCAGGCAGATGCCGAGCGCAGCCCTGTGCACTCAGCCGTGATTGAGAATCTGGCTGAGGAACAGCTTGGTCCGGTCGTGCTGCGGATTGTCGAAGAATTCTTCCGGGGTGTTCTCCTCGATGATCTCCCCACCGTCCATGAAGATCACCCGGTCCGCCACGGTTTTCGCAAACCCCATCTCGTGGGTTACGCACAGCATGGTGATCCCCTTGCTCGCCAGTTCGATCATGACATCCAGGACCTCCTTGATCATTTCCGGGTCGAGCGCCGAGGTGGGCTCGTCGAACAGCATGATCTTGGGGCGCATGCACAGGCTGCGGGCGATCGCGACCCGCTGCTGCTGTCCGCCTGAGAGCTGCCCGGTGAACTTGTTGGCTTGTTCCGGGATTTTCACCCGTTCAAGATACCTCATCGCGATGGCCTCGGCCTTCTCCTTGGGCAATTTCTTGACCCAGATCAGGGCCAGGGTGCAGTTCTCCAGGGCGGTGAGGTGGGGGAACAGGTTGAAATGCTGGAACACCATTCCCACTTCACGCCTGACCTTCTCAATGTGCCTGAGATCGTTGGTCAGCTCGGTCCCGTCGACGATGATGTCACCCTCCTGGTGTACTTCAAGCCGGTTGATGCAGCGAATGAGGGTGGATTTGCCGGAGCCGGAAGGCCCGCAGATGACGATTTTCTCTCCCCGAGCAACGTTTAGTTTTAGGTCCTTGAGGACGTGGAACGGCCCAAACCACTTGTGCACGTTGCGCATCACCACCGCATAGTCGTTGTCGTCCGGTTGCAGGGTAGGGTGTTCGGTCATGTTACCTCCGTACATCTTGCGGGCTACCGGTCATATTCGGTCTTGAGTCTGTTTTCCAGGTACAGCGAATAGCGTGCCATGGCGAAACAGGATATGAAAAAGAATATGGCGACAAACAGGTAGACCTCGCTGGCCAGCCCGGTCCACCGGGTGTCTGCGAGCGAGGCGCGCCCGATCCCGAGCGGGTCCGCCAGCCCGATGACAATTACCAGCGTGGTGTCCTTGTATAGGCCAATAAAGGTGTTAACGATGCCTGGTATCGAGATCTTCAGCGCCTGGGGCAGGACAATCAGGCGCATGCATTGCCAGTATTTTAATCCCATGGCATCAGCCGCCTCGATCTGGCCCTTGGGTATGGCCTGCAGCCCGCCGCGGATGACTTCCGCCATGTAGCCGGATGCAAACAGTGTCACCATGATCAGGACTCGCAGCAGCAAGTCGAAGACCGTGCCTTTCGGCAGGAAGTAGTTGAGCATGGTCGAGGCGACGAACAGCAGCGTGATCAGCGGCACGCCGCGAATGAATTCAATGAACCCTACGCAGGACAGGCGGATGACGTAGAGCTTGGACTGCCTTCCCAGTGCTAGAGCGATGCCGATCGGCAGGGAAAAGGCGATGCCGGTCACTCCGATCACCAGTGTCAGCATGAACCCGCCGAACTGGTCTGTCTTGACCGGTTCTAGCCCGAATCCTCCCAGCAGAAGCCAGCCACAGATCAGCGGAAAACTCAGGGAAGAATACAGTCCGTACTTCCTCAGAGGAAGACGGTCGTACAGCAGCGGAACCAGTGCCGCGAGCAACAGGATAAAGGAAAGGTTGACCCGCCATCGGTGTTCGGCCGGATAGAATCCGTAGGTGAACAGCCGGAAGCGCTCGGCAATGAATGCCCAGCAGGCTCCATCCGCTTGGGCCCGGCATTCATCCCGGTTGGCACCGGTAAACGCTGCATCGAACAGCATCCAGTCCAGGATCGGAGGGGCGATCTCGTACAGCAGCCAGAGCGACAGCAGGGTCACCATGACATTGGTTGGCGAGGAAAAAAGGTTCCGGCGTATCCATCCAACGGGTCCGATGGTACTCGCTGGCGGCGGAAGATCGGGATGCTCGCCCGGCTTGTAGGGGTGTCCAGTCATTCCAGCCTCCTACCGCTTCATTAGCCGGATGCGATGGTTATACCAGTTCATGACCGCGGAGATCAGCAGTGACAGCGTTAAGTACAGCAGCAGTACGAGGATCATGCACTCCATCTCCCGGCCGGTCTGGTTCAGGGAAATGCCGCCGATGGTTGCCACGATGTCCATGTACCCGATTGCAAGGGCCAGCGAGGAGTTCTTGGTCAGGTTCACGTACTGGCTGGTCAGCGGAGGCACGATGATCCGCAGGGCCTGGGGAATGACCACCAGGCTCAGGGTGCGTGTGCGGCCGATCCCCAGGGCGAGGGAGGCTTCGGTTTGCCCGTGGTGCACGGCGAGGATTCCGGCACGCACGATCTCTCCGATGAACGCCGCTGTATACATCGACAGGGCCAGCCACAGGGCGACGAATTCCGGTCGGACCACCATGCCGCCTTGGAAGTTGAACCGCTGCAGGGCCGGGACGTCCCAGGCAATCGGGTTTCCGAGCAAAAAGTGTGTACACAGCGGGACCCCCAGGATGGCCACGACCCCGATCCAGAACACTGGATAGTGTTTCCCGGTCTCATCCTGCACCCTCTTGGTATGCTTCTTGAACCACAGGAAGAACGCGACGCCCGCGGCAAACACAGCGATGACTGCCCAAAACAGGGGTTCTTGCACCGGCCTCGGGACAAAAAAGCCCCGGTTGGTCAGAAAGACCGTGTCACCGAGACTAAGGGCCTGCTTGGGCAGGGGCAGTGTGTTCACGATGATCCCGTGGATCAGCAGGATGTGCAGCAGGACCGGCACGTTGCGTACGAACTCGGTGTATGCGTAGGCGAGTTTGTTCGTCAGCCAGTTCCTCGACAGGCGCAGCACGCCCAGTATGAATCCCAGTACGGTGGCCAGCGCAATTCCGCTGACGGCCACGAGCAGGGTGTTGAGGATCCCCACCAGCATGGCCCGGAAGTGTGTGGAGCGGGAACTGTATTCGATCAGGTGCTGGTTGATGTCATAGGAGGACTGCTGCCACAGGAAGCCGTAGCTGAAGTTCTTGCCGAGGGCCTCGAGGTTGACGAATGCGTTGCGAACGAGGTAGGTGAGGAATCCGAGGATCAGCGCCATGGCAACAATCTGGACCACGGCGGAACGAACCGCCATGTCGTTCCACAGTCGCGTCAGCCGGCTCTCCTCTTGCAGCGCCGGGTCAGCCATTGCGATGCTCCGAAGCTTCGTTCCTCATATTGTGCGTGACCGATATCGCCGCGGCAGGCTCCCGGGCCATGCGTGCTGCAGTGAAGAAACAGGGTGTCACCGTGCAGGCCTGCCTTTCACGGGTATCGGGACCGCCCGTCTAGCGAATCGGTGCAGCGTAGAGGATACCGCCCTCTTTCCAGGATGCGTTCAGGCCGCGTGCCAAGGCAAGCGGGGTCTCGGAGCCCAGGTACGTCTCGAAAATCTCACCATAGTTTCCGGCCACTGAAATTGCCCGCATGGCCCACTGCGCATCCAAGCCGAGCATGGCCCCCATGGTGCCTTCGGTCCCGCACAGCCGGTTGATGCGAGGGTTGGAGCCCGGGGGGGGCGCGCAAAGCTCACCGACGTTGGCCTGGGTGATCCCGAGTTCCTCAGCGTTGATGATGGCATTGACCACCCATTTACCGATGTCCGCCCAGTTGTCGTCACCGTGACGCACGGCACCTGCCAGGGGTTCCTTGGAAATGATTTCCGGCAGGATCTTGTGCGCGGAAGGATCCTTGAGCGCAGCCCGGGTGGAAGCCAGGGCGGATACGTCCGTGGTGTAGGCATCGCAGCGGCCGCCGGTATAGTTGGCAATGCTTTCCTCGTTGGTCTCAGTGTTCACCGGCTCATAGTCCATCCCGTTGGAACTGAAAAAATCCGCCAGGTTTAGTTCAGTCGTGGTGCCAGCCTGGATACACACAGAAGACCCGCCGAGCTGCATGGCCGAGTCGACCCCCAGATCCTTGCGCACCAGAAAGCCCTGACCGTCGTAATAGTTGACCGGCAGAAACGTCATCTTCAGGTCCACATCGCGGCTCATGGTCTCGGTCGTGTTGCGGAACAGGATGTCACCCTCGCCTGAATTGAGCAGGGTGAACCGGGTCTTCCCGGTAGACGGGACAAACTTGACCTTCTCGCCATCACCGAGCACCGCTGCGGCCACGGCACGGCAGAAGGTGACGTCGAAGCCCTCCCAGCGGCCGCTTTCATCCGGCGCCGCAAACCCGGCTAGCCCCGTGGTGACCACGCAGTTCAGTTCGCCGCGAGCCAGTACCTCGGCCAGTGTGCCCGCCTGGGCAATTCCGGTCGCAATCGACAGTGCAACTCCGATGGCTGAGAATTTGATAGCACTCATGTGGGGTTCTCCTGCAATGTTTGTTTTTTTGTATAGTTCTGTTCCAATGTCATCCATGAGACCTACAGACTACCTGAAACTGTCCCTCATTTTAACCCCGAGCGTACCGTGGCTCGAGCCATCTGCCTAGCCCTTACACACGGGTGAAGTGCAGGGTGCCCGGCCCGGGCATGTCGCACATGATCGCCTTGAGGTGAATGCGTGATTTCCCCTGTTCGATCTAGGTCACCTTGTTCGGGAGTTTTGTGCAATCTTTTCGCCCGGCGCTCCCTATGCTTGGGTTTTTTTCGTACCGTTCATCCTGGTCACCTCGTTTGCCGTGCTGAACCTGTTCATCAGCATCATCGTCGATGCGGTACAGGCGCATGCTCACGGCTAGACAAACCCGGAGACTTCCGGCACGGCCCATCTGGAACCGACGATTACAGACCTGCATGCCGAGATTCGTGCATTGCTTGACGAAGTGGTCGAACTGAAACGGGACTAGCAGCAGGCTCTTGATCCTTTACCAAAGCTTGCCACGACACCCCGGCCTTGTGGACCCGTATAGGCCGGACCCGTCTGGCCTTTGGGCCGCGTGCTGGACTGTTTGCGGACAGATCGGGACTCCTGGGGTGACAGCGGCAAACATCTCCCGGAAACCGTGCACTTGCTGGAATCGGTTTCCGGTAGCCCGCCCCGCTCCGGTGGCTCACCATGCACCGCATGCGCGAACCCTTACAGACCTTCATTCGCATTGCCCGCTCACTGGCCGTGGGGCTGCTTGCGGCCGTGCTGGGCATGCAGGCTGCGCTAGCCAATGATGACGGCGAGCGCGCGGCGCTGGCTAGAATTGCCCATGAGCTGGAGGTGCCCGAACCCCTGATTCGCAAAGCCGAGGCACAGGCCCGCCCGGATGCCAGTATCTGGCTGCGCTACGACTGGCTGCGACAGGACCTGGCCAGGATTGGCCGGGGCATCCAGGCACATATCGATGTGCCCCGGGCCGTGCCCAGGACCTTCCTGCCCCTACACGGGGACTACCGCCAATAATGAACGCATATGACCTCGGCGCAGCATGCGGCCTTCCAGGCAGGTTCCGGAGTGACCCCGTCCGCCCTGCTGAACGGCATCGCGACCGTGATCGTCCTGCTTGCCTTCATCTGGGTGGTGTGGGTGGTACTCGGCAACTTCCGTGCCTGGCAGAACGGCTAGGCCGCCCTGTTCGATGTGCTGTGGAGTGCACTGCGTGCCAGGGCAAGGCCGAGTGAGTCGAGGTCGGTGTACTCGGCATTGTCGGCGCCGTGGTGCTGGCCTTTGCCAACTACCTGTTGACCGAAGCTGCAGGCGTCATCTGAGCGATGGCCGATCCAAGTGAAATTCTGGCCGACCGGCTGAATGTCGAACCCGCGGTATTCAAGGGGTGCTCGTCGCTTGAGCTGGGGGTCATCACAGGCATGAATGCGCTCATCTGGTTGCCCGTAAGCCTCCTCCTCGCCGGGCTGATGGGCATACTTACCATAGGGTTCGGGATCGCCGCAGTGGGCGTGGTGGCGAGTACCGTGGGTATGGCCGGGGTGTTCCAGCGCCTCAAGCGGGGACGCCCGGACGGACACTACCGCCAGCGGATCGTGATCTGGCTGGATGTGCGTGGTCTGTGCCGTGCAGGATTCGTGCGACGCAACGGGGCCTGGGATATCGGAAGGACCAGCGATGCGCCGCTACCGCCACGAAATCGATAAAGTCCGTGCGCACCTGCGTTCACTGTGGGTCGTGATCGGTGTGCAGCTGGTCGTGATCCTGGGGCTGTGGTTCGGCTGGAGCCGGGCGCCCGAACACCTAACCGTACACATTCCCCCGGACCTGCGTTCCGGTGCCGTGCAGGCCCCCGACACGGTGCCTTCGGCCAACGTGTACGCCTTTGCCTTTTACATCTTCCATGTTAGCGGACAAAAATAATTAAGAATTTGGGTAGAAAATAATTAAGAATGGCCTGGAAATTTCCCGGATTTTCCTAAGTGATTTTAGCTGGGAAATTGCCGTTTCACGATCCATGCAATGGGATTGAACGGGGCATGAAAGCTTGGCGAGCAATTCAAAGCGGATCAGTCCTAGAATTATTGCCAGTCTAACGGGTTCGGCAGCATATTATTAATGTCGGTCTCGCCGGTCATGGCCATGAGCAGGCGTTCCAAGCCGATGGCGCCGCACACGGTGGGCGGAGCGTCTTTGACCAATTGCACGATCGATGCAGGCGCTGTCGGCCATTTGGCATGAAAGTCTTGTGCATCGCAGTTATCGAGAAAGATATTGGCAATCTCGATACCGTTGTAAAAAAACTCCACTCTTTGTTGCTGCTGGTCGACACAAGCCGGCGAGGGGTATTGCTCCAGCTCCGGAAAGTCCGTGTTGATGAAATACCCGCGATTAGGCACCTGGGGAACATCCTGCATGAATTTCACGAGATCGAAAGGCACCGCTTCAGGGGGTTCGAGTTCGATGTCGTTTAGCGCGAACAGCCGGTTGAGGACATCTATGGTTTCGTCAACCAGGTACGCCTGTCGAGGTTCTTCATCCATTATCCGCGCCCATTCCAGCATATGGAAGCAATACAAGTGGCTGTCATCTTGTTCGTTTCTGAAACAGGGGTGGATTTGATACACGTCGGTCTGGTATTGACTGCACAACGCTCGAAGCTCGAACTCATGAAATGGCGCGAGGTACTTGACCGAGCCCGCTAAAGGCACTTTAATCTCGGGGTTATTTCCAGTGGCGGCGTTTTGGTTCAGGTGATATACGTTGGGCATGTAGGAGCGGCAATCTTGAAAACAAGAGCTCAGCACCTCGACGGCACGGCTGTCATCAAAATGTGCGCGCATCTTCTTTAACACTGCATGGCGCAATTCGAGCAGGTTATCCGCCGACATGAAAAGAGTTCCTTTTTTGCCGGTATTCAAAGATACTGTGCCGCCTGCCGTTCTCATACACATAGGAACAGTGCTGTCTTACCTCGCCGGTATGCACCAGGGTGATCAATCTAGGATGGGCGTGTACCAGGTGGATTTGATCATAACGGGTGAACATGAGGGTGCCTGGCGGGTACTCATGGCTGGTCACGGCAAGCCCCCGGTGCGTATAGACGACTTCCTGCTTCACGCCCTCCACCACCAGGGCGACGAAATCAAACGGGTGATCGTGTGGGCCACCGCTTTTGCCGTTCCATTCGTTGATAAAACAGCAGTTGGCCATGCTCACCGGGTCCTTTGGGTAGGTGACGAAGAACCGGCGCAGGTTGACGGCTCCGCCGGGGCCAAGCATCACATGATCAGGCGTGTCTTTTTCTAAGATAGAATGAATACCGGACAGGCTTGGTTCCAGTAAGGGTTGAATAGCGTTTGTGTCGCGCAAAGAGGGTTGCTGGGGGGTTGCGCGCTCACACCTTTTCAAAAGGGAATTATATACTTATTGCCCCAAATCTACTAATTAATACTTGCATTTTGGGGCATATAGTGTAAGCTATAATCTTACCTAACCCATTAAAAGTATTAAGAAAATGAGCAAGAAATCAGCCACCACGTTATCAGTATTTGAGTTCTTCAAGATGTTTCCCAATGAGACTAAAGCCGTTGAGTT
The DNA here is from genome assembly GCA_965247265.1 of Gammaproteobacteria bacterium. Classification (GTDB taxonomy): domain Bacteria; phylum Pseudomonadota; class Gammaproteobacteria; order UBA4575; family UBA4575. The sequence continues at coordinate 2,495,505 of OZ252002.1, read as the reverse complement.
CATGGAAGCCCAGATATGGAAAAATGGTGTGGTTTGCAAGTTTTGCGGGAGCAATAATACTACACCAAGACCCCGTCGCCATGGTCATAGATGCAAATCATGCAGGAAGGATTTCACCGTACGCCACGGTACCATATTCGAGAAATCAAAATTACCACTGGTAAAATGGGCGTATGCGATATATCTTATGCAAACCAGCCGCAAGAGCATTAGCAGCTTGCAGTTATCCAAGGAATTGGGCATTACTCAAAAAACAGCATGGTTCATGCTGCACAGGGTCAGAGAGGCTTGCAAGCAGGGTGATTGGAAACTAACTAGTGTTGTCGAGATCGATGAAACCTACATTGGCGGTAAGGAAAAAAACAAACATAACAATAAGAAACTCAGGGCTGGGCGCGGTGGTGTAGGCAAGCAAGCGGTAATCGGCGCGCGACAACGAGGGGGTAGTGTGAAGGCGCAAACGATCAACAAGGCCGATGGCGCGACCTTAAAGAGTTTTGTATATGAGCATGTCGAAGTCGGTTCAACGGTCTATACCGATGATCACAAGGGCTATACCGGCCTCGATGGAATCTTCTTCACTCACGAAAGTGTTAGACACTCTGCCAAAGAGTACGTTAATGGCTTGGCGCACACGAACGGAATCGAGAGTGTATGGGCAGTCTTGAAGCGCGGCTACAACGGCACCTTCCACCATTTCAGCGTCAAGCATTTACAACGCTATGTCGATGAGTTCACCTTCAGGCTCAATGAGGGCAATTGTGATATTGATACCATCGACCGCATAAAGGCTGTTTGCACTGCCAGTTCGGGCAAAAGATTGACCTACAAAAACTTGATTGCATGAATACCGAAGAACTTTTTGCACTGTATGACCGTAACGAGTCATGGGCAAAAGACACTCGTATCCCATCTTGGGTTAATGTTGACAAGGTTGGCCTTGATCAGTTCTTTACTCGCCCTGAAATAGCATCATATTGTTATAACTCAATGGTTTCGTGGATGAAAAAGGATGGGGCCATATTAACCGGATACAAGTTTATTGAACCAGGTGCGGGTAATGGTGCATTTTATGATTTATTACCAAACGACAGGCGAATAGGAATCGACATCTTGCCATTAAAGCAAGAGTTTGAACGAGCAGACTTCCTAAGCTGGTTGCCACAAAAAAATGGGCATAACTACGCTGTTATCGGTAACCCGCCATTTGGATATCGGGCATGGTTAGCTTTGAGTTTTATAAACCATGCAGCCTTGTTCTCTGATTATGTCGGCATGATCTTGCCGATGGGTTTTCAAAGTGATGGCAAGGGCAGTTCCAAGCATAGAGTACGTGGCCTTGAGCTAAAAAGTTCTGAAATTTTACCCTCAAACAGCTTTGTAGATATTAATGATAACCCTGTAAAAATTAATGCTTTATGGCAAATATGGCAACGTGGTGTAAATAACACACGCCGTAATAACGGTAAATGCTCAAAATGGCTGGAACTGTTTACCGTGGATATGCGTACAGAAAGGCTTTGCGGGCAAAAGAGACTGCATGAAGCGGATTGCTTTCTGCAAAGAACATTCTTTAAAGAGCCGCCCATGCCAGTAAAAAGCTTTTCAGAAGTCCGTTATGTATGCGGATATGGGCTGATTATCAAGAAAGATAAAAAACGCATCACGGAACTATTAAAACAAACAGACTGGAGACAATACAGTAATCTGGCAGCGCATAACTGCCGCCACATAAGTATGTACCATATACGCAACGTACTTGCAGACGCAGGTTTTGTGGATGCTTGATGCACATGGAATATTGCACAAGATCATTGGAGAATATGCAGATGCTGATAAGTGGAATGACGCACCATTTGAGGGTATCAAACGTATATCTAATACGCATGTTGGGTCTATCGGTCAGGATTTTGTTGAGAGTATTTGCAAAGAGATCGGTTTTTATTGTGCTTTTCCAGCTAACTTACAAGGAGGACGTTCAAATATTTCGCCATGGGATATCAAGATTGAAAGTGTTAAGTTTGAATTAAAGACTGCAACAGAAGATGTAAACGGGGCGTTTCAATTTAATCATATTAGATATCATCGGCCGTATGAAGGCGTTATTTGTTTGGGTATTTCCCCAGGCAAAATATATTTCAATTTGTGGTCAAAAGCTGAAATTGTTACAGGTGTTGCTGGTAATCTTGTTTCTATGGAGAAGGGAGCGAATGCCAGCTACAAGTTAACGAAAAAGCCCAATGCACTTCATGTAATTCACGAATTTAAGGCCATAGTGAATCAGTTTATAAATAAGTTCTGAAGAGAATGAAGCCAAAACAACAAAAAGACTTGGAAGGCGCACTAAGCCAAATAATCAAATACAAGCCGGATCAGTCGCCCAAGAAGCCCGAAAAGACACCCTCAGCGAAACAGCTAAAGCAAGGATGGAAGCTGGTAAGAAGATAGCTTTTTATTGCTTTGGGGCAATAAGTATATAATTCCCTTTCAAAAGCGCCTGCATAGCGTTGACTAACTTGTGCAATGCTTTCTGTTCGATTACGGCCATGTTTTTGGCTCGATTGAAACCTGCACAGCGACATTACGATATACCGCAATAATCACTTGATTGCCTCCCAGCCGGACATCAACCGGCTGCTCGACGTCATGCAGCGGGTCACCACGGGCGGTAACATCGCGCTGCCGGAGGGCCAGAAGATCGAATTACTCGAATCCGCGCGGCGTGCCGGCGGCGACTACTCGGTCTACTGCAGTTACCTCGATGCAGTTATTGCCAAGGTCATTCTGGGCCAGAGTGCGACCACCGAGATCGGTCCCTGGAAAGGCACCGCCGACGTGCAGAAAGCGGTGCGCGACGATATTGTCGCGGCCGACAGCCGACGTCTCAACGAGAGCCTGAACCGTTCCCTGGTTCGCTGGCTGACCGACTGGAACTTCCCGGGGGCCGCGTACCCGAAGGTGGTTCGTGATACCGCACCACCGGAGAACCTGGATGCGCGCGCGGCCCGCGAGGAGATCATCGGCCGTACCACCGGGCTCAAGCCCACGCGGCAGCATGTAGAGCAGGTGTACGGCGGCGAATGGGAGGAAGCTTCGGAGGCGAATGACTCCACCCGCTCGCTGGCGGATCCGGACAGGGAATCGGTGCGCTTCGCGGATGCGGATGTGCGCGAACCGGATACGGTGGATGGGGCAGTATCCGCCCTGACCGGGGACTGGGCTCCGCTGATGGAACCGCTCGTCGAGCCGGCGCTGCAGCAGGCCGACGAGATGTCAAAGCAGGGGAAAAGTCTTGAGGAGTTCCGTGATCGTCTCGGCGATCTGTACCGGAACATGAAAGAAGAGAAGGTAGGCGAGACCCTGCACCGGATGAGCTTCTCGGCCGGACTTTCTGGAGAGGCCGGGCTGCACGAGAACAATGTGCCGCCGGACAGCAATGACTGAATTCGCCAACCGAGACCAGATCCAGGTCATCCAGACAGGCGACTATGTCTGGTCGCGTACTCTGCATTGCGCTGCCCGGGTTGAGACGGTATGCATCGATGTGTATGGATTTGCCTATGCAGTACTGCTGGATGCTGCACAATATGGTCATGTGCACGCACTGATCAGGGACCTTTCACCGGCCTATTCGAATACTCTTCATTAGCGTTATGCCCAGGCCGGAAATTCTGAACGTGCCGCCCGTCGAGGCGATTGAGCGCTTTCGCAGCAAGGGCTATCACGTCGGCTTCGACTGGCAGGATACCGATGCGGTCAAACATGCCCGCTCGTTCACCGCGGCCAAGGTCATGAAACTGGACATCCTCGCCGATCTGCGCGAGGCGGTGGATGAGGCGATTGCCAAAGGCCAGACCTTCGATCACTTCCGCAACCGATTGGAACCGCTGCTGAAAAAGAAAGGCTGGTGGGGCCGACAGCGGATGACCGATCCCGTAACCGGCGAGAGCCGCATTGTCCAGCTCGGCTCGCCGCATCGACTGCGCACCATTTTCGATACCAATATTCGAATGTCCTATGCGCAAGGTCGCTGGAAACGTATCGAGGAACTGAAGGAGCAGATGCCGTATCTGCGCTACGTGTCGGTCCAGGATATACGCACCCGCCCGGATCATGCTGCTTGGCACGGCACTGTGCTGCCAGTGGACCATCCGTTCTGGCAGACCCACTACCCGCCTAACGGCTGGCGCTGCCGGTGCATTGTCCAGCAGTTGGATGAGGATGATCTGGAACGCTACGGGTATGAGGTCTCACCGGATCCGAAAATCCGCACCCGAGAATTGATCAATAAGCGTACCGGGGAGGTTCAGCGCGTGCCGTTCGGCATCGATCCGGGCTTTGCACATAATGTGGGACAGGTCTCCCGGCAGTTTGATGCGGCCGCACTACGTGAGTTGCCCGTGCTGGAGCCGGTGCGGACGTTCCGGGATGAAGGCCGCCTGCCTATGCTCAAAATCCGCAACCGACCGAAGGCTCCGGAGCGATCACCACTTCTGAGCGATCTGACGGAAAGAGGACTCACGCCTGCTGCAGCCCGCAAGGAGATCGAGGCCATCTACCGGGAAATCTTCGGTATCGCCGAAGATGCTGCCGAGGCAACCCTCCGCGATCCCGAAGGCCTGGAAGTAATGTTTAATCTCGGTTTACTCCGGTATATGCTGAGCAAGGACAACGGTCGCGAGGCATTCCTCCCGTTCGTACGCCCCACAGTCGAGGATCCGTACGAGATCTGGTTGATGCCGTACCGAAAGAGAAACGGCCGCGTGGTCCTGCGCAAACGTTACATCGGGTTGTTCGAGGAGGACGCAAAATCTCAACTGGTCGTCGTAGAACGGTATCGGGAGGGATGGGGCGCCTGGAGCACCTATCCGGCAAAGAATATCGACACACAGCGTCGCGGATATCTCTTGTACGGGAAGTAGGTCCACGCTAGACTCCCTGGCGGGTCCCGTGGCTCCATCAGGGATACGAACGAGGCCAGGCCCTCTCCCATCGGCACCTCTATCCTACCACTTAAATCATGATTTGTACTGCCGTTGGCAACGGTTTCTTCCAATCTTTGCTGATCACTTGTGACTCTGGAAAACGTTGCCTGAAAAGCTCCCTGAAATCTGTGGAATTTCTCCGCAAAAAAGGTCTCTAAAACGCCCGAAAAATGACCGTTTCTTGACCTTTCAATAGGCTTTTTTGGTGAGATTCTTAATTATTTTTTGTTCTCTGGGGGTCTGGTGCCGAAACCCGGAATGCCTTGAAACATAAGGCTTGTTCAGGATTGTTATGCCTAGTTAGGCTTGGTTAGGATTCTTAATTAATTATGTCCCCGCACATCCTCTTTTAGGACATGTTTGGGGTTATTGATGGTGCGTTTGATACGCTCCAGGTCATCGGCAATCCCGACGGCCTGGTTGTAGAAACCGATCACGTCATCGGTGATGGTGAAGATCTTGTTTTTTGTATCCTCGGTGATCGTGAGATCTTCCTGCAACGCTTCCAGCTGCCGGGTCGCCTCTTTCAGTTCCTTGATGTAGTAGGTGTAGCTTTTAGGGTCGGTTACCGTGAGCCCCGCCAGCGCGGTGTGCGCAAACATTGCAGCCAGTAGCACTGCAGCAATTCGTTTAGCCATCGAGGTACTCCTTCTTCCAGTTATTTGATTTTTTCATCAGCCCTTTCAGGCGTCTGATCGATGAGGCCGAGCTGTCGAAAACCCGCAGGTGGTTTTTAAGGCCGGCCAGATTCACATCCAAAATGACACTTTCCCCGCCCCGTCTTTTCAACATCACCTGGCGATACGAAGGGTTTCTGACCCACTCAAACTCGGCACGGGTCAGATTGATGCCCTCGCCCCGGTAATACTGTTCCTCGGCCGTAGCGTCAGGAAATAACAGATAACTGGCAATACTTGCCTGTATCTCTCGTCCAACCGCGGTTTGCAGGATGGTCTTTGCCGATTGCGCGGCGCCAATGAAAATGCCGTTTGTCTTTCTGATTTCTGACACCGTTTCCTTGATTCTGGGAGCGAATATTGATGATTCGATGTACTTGTTCAGCTCGTCGACAAAAATGGCATGGCTGCCCGGCTCCTCAAGCACGGCCATTTTCATGCGATGAAAAAGATAGTCCGACATGGCCACCAGTGCCTCTGGCATATCGAGCAGCAAGGTCATGTCGAATGTCGCCAGCCTGCTTTTGAATGACAGGGCGTCTCTTTTCCCGTTGAAAAACTCGCCGTAGGCACCGCCCGGGAGCCATTTGTCGATCCCTTCACGGATACTGCCCTTCTCTTTTTTCCCAAACGCAAGCAACAATTCGGCCAGCTGGCGCTCTGACTGCTTTAACAGATAGGACTGATTGACAATATTGGTTGCAGTAGCTATCGATATATCGTCATCCTTGCCCGTTAACAGCTGTAGCCAGCTGACCAGAAACGCACGGTTAAGCGGGTTGTCCTTCAGCTGAAAGGGATTGCACTCGGCCTTGCTTGCAAAGTCGTTGAAGGAGCCGCCGAGCATGCGCGTGAATATCTCCATGCCGTGGAGGCGATCAAAGCACATACACCTGAAACCTTTGTATTGATGGCACATGGCCAGCAGAAAGCTGATGAGTGTCGTCTTTCCGGTATTGGAGCCGCCAATGACCAGTGTATTGCCCAGGGCCTGCGGCTCGGAGGTGGTATGGAAGGTAAAAGAGTATGTCGATTCCGTTTCGGTCTTGAATAAGGTCACCGGCGCGGCGCCGAAGGAGCAGCTGCTCAGACCTTCTCCTGCATTGCTAAAGGTTATGAAATGCGCAAGGTTCTCGGTGGTGACCGGGCGGACCCTTACATTGAAGTGCTCAAGCCCCGGGAAAATGGACCAGAACAGGGGCTCTTGTAAATTTTTCTCGCGCAGCACGCGAATGCCGCGTGCCTCGATCGCATTCTTAACCCCTGCAACAGCGCTCTTGAGCGCTTCCTTTGAGTCGGCAAATATCTGAACCGCCCAGGTATGATCTCCAATTTTGAGTTCTTCAGCCTCTATCCTGCTGGCGAGCTCGCCAAGCTCGAGCAACACAATTCCGGCATTGCGCCTGAAATTTGCCGTGACGGATTGCCGCTCCTTGATTATCTTCAGCGCCCTTTCCTTGTCTTTCAGCCTGAACGACTGGTAAATGCCCATCTCGACAGGGAGCTGGTACAGCGCGCGCAGCATGGTTGCGCTGGTCTCACCAGGATACGCCTTGATCCCTAACCATGCGCTGTAACGAGACGGAACATCAACGTATTCCTGATGGGCCTCATGATCCGGCCAGTACAGATCAACGCCCGCCAGGATTGTGGTCAGATCGATGCTGTAATCGGCCTCTTTTACGAGTGTTTGTTTGCCGTTCAGTACGGTGGCCCAGTAAGTCATAAAGTCCGACTCCGTCAGCCACTTGGGCCCAAAATCATTCAGGCGCTCAACGATCGACTGGGTGATTTCAGTCAGGTAGCCCATCTGGTCTTCAAGCGGCCGGTGCTTCTGCTTCAGGGATCGGCTTGCCTGGTGCGCCAGGCGATCCAGGACCGCCTCTTTCGCAGTGCGCAGAATGAGGACATGTCGCCAGCGATAGGTCGATCTGAACTGCTGGGCCCAAAGGGTATTGACGGTGGCCACTAACGCGTTATCAAACTGTTTGTTGCTCGCATCTTCATTGATCCTGTACCGCAGGCTGTGCGCCGAGATGACAATATCCGCTGCCGCCATCTCAAAGACCTGTTTGCGCAACTCGAACAGGAACACTGATTGCTCCGGGTCCAGCCCCGTGTAGTCCTTGCCTTGAATATCAATGGCCTGTACCAGCTCCCCCTCTTTCGTCAGCGCGGTCCTGTTATCCACCATCCCCAGTAGCGGAAACATTTCATCGATGCGGGTGCCCGGATCAGGATAGGTCAGCCAGTTAAAGTAGCCCCTAGGCATGATAATAATTGCCCTGATGCCTGCCTTTTGTGCGACGGATCGATTGTGTCTTGACTCTCCAGACTTCAATAAAGTAAGGATCAATCTTGGCAGCCATGAACCCGGCAAAAGACCAGACCGGCCAGGTCGCCAGTCCGATCAGGATGTTCTGTGTCAAGATCCCGATCAGGGCTGATGCGATAATCGTGATCGGTATGTAGGAACGCGGAATGCCACCGAGCAGTAAGTCCGGGCGGGTCAGAGTAGGATAAACCAGGCGTTTATCCATATCAGCTCAGCAGCCAGCTTGCCAGATTCACCGAGCTGCCGATCAGAATGCTGCCGATGATGATGCCCCACATCAGTTGCGGATTCCCCCGGCCTTTGGCCAGGAACAGCCCAGCCACAACGATGGCAATAGCCAACAAGGTGGTGACAATCGTTCCAGTCAGGAAATCCAGAATTTCTTGTGCCTTGCTCTCGGCTTTGGCAAATGCGTCGTTTGCAAGGACTGTGGCGGGTAACAGGTAAATGAATAACAGATATTTCATGATGGCCTCAAAGATTGGAGAGTTGTACGTGTTTTGGTCTGCGCTGTAACCATTGCAGGGCAGAGATGAAAATATCGCGCTTTGCGTGATATTGATTGAGTTCCACTAAATGGAACTCCGCTGTTTGAGATAAATTGAATTGGACAGTCACCAGGTCTTGTTGAATTTTCTGCTTGTTGACATCCCCCTGCCCTAATGCCAGATAGGTGATGCCCGCTCCGATAGCCCCTTTATACTCCTTCAAGCCTTTGGGGATACGCGCATAGTGTTTATGAGCCATCGAGAATCCCCCGAGCACTGTAACTTGTGCGTCTTGCTTGAGTACGCCTGGTGTCAGGGGTAACCCACGCTTTTATCTGCCGGCAGACTGGACAGCTTGCGAGTCGTGTGTCCGGGGAGGGGGAGCGGCGGTAAACGGATACTCGGAGAAATGACTAATCTGTTGGGTGCGGGTTCGATTCGCGTCCGCCGCACTCAAAAGAGTTCGCCTCCGCCGCCGCTTCAAGGCCCCGAGTATATCACACGATTCTCGCCGTACAAGTCCGCCGGGCTTGTCTATCCCGCTCCCTGCCGCAGCCGCCAGCGGGCCCGCGGCCCTTCGACGCGTAACCGCAAACACGCTGAGGATGACTTTTATTTTCTTTGTGCCAAAGAATACTGGGTAATAACCAGTCCGGCAGGATTCATACTGAGCGCATCCCCACCCGCTATTCGTGTTCCTCGACCGGCTTCACCGCTACAACCAGCAGCCCCGTCGCCGGGATCTCAGGCGGAGAGAAAATAACAAGACTTGCTGCAGAATTCCCTAATATCAGTATCCGGTAGGCCGATTCTCTGGCTGAATCCGGCTATCCTGTTTTTTCTTTTATGTAGCGTGCTTTACAAAATCCGATGAAAGCCGCATCAACATTTTTCAGCGCAGGGCATCCAGTATCTTTCCAAAACTGGATCCATTCCTGCTCTACGCTATACATATCATCGTTGACAACGTAAGGGCGGGCACGCTCGTAGGCCTGCGTTGAGAGAATAGGACGGTTTTGCGGGTCATGGTGGTCTTTCCACCACTTTTGACGATTTTTAAAGACTACCTGGTCTGTTTCATTTAGTTCAACAGCGTAGTCTGGTAAATGATTGCTCTCTGCAATCGCCTTGATCAGATATCTGAATTTCTTCATCGGGCTCAGTGACCCCATCTTCTTATGCAGTAGCGCAAGATTCATGAAAAATTCCTTTTTTCGGCCGCAGTGTTTTCGCGCAATCTCATAGATTCTGCGTTCATAGGGCCTGCTGAGTCGGAAATAGTCGCGGTTGAGCGTCAGTACTTCTTTGGCCTTGATAGCAAGGATTCTCTCTAGACAAACAGCTTTACTACGGAGGGGGAACGCACGTCTGCATTGAGCACGGAGCATTGGAACCTTACATCGATGAAATCGAAGAAACCGTCGTGGGATTACACAAGGCGACTCATGAACAAGCGCTATTAAAGAGCACCTAGCCTGGTGATAGTGCGAGACCTTAAACTAGGAACTTCCGTAATTTTAAATTATTTTTAATACCCACCTTGCCGGTAGACAAACTGACCGACAATCTCAATTCATCGTTGTCTGCAACGTCTTCATCGTGCCAGACCGGATTGCGGTTACAGGTCAAATTCTACTTTTCTTACAACCCCCACTACGGCGCAATTCCCGTCTATTTCAATAGGTCTGTAATCCGGGTTTAACGCCATTAGATATTTATTTGGACCATCAATCACGAGTTTCTTCAACGTAGCTTCTTTTTGATTTTCCAGGCGAGCCACCACAATGCTTCCGTTGTCTGCAGGCGTATCCGGGTCAACAATCACAACGGCACCTTCTGGAATACTGGGTGCACCATGCGGGTTCGTCATGGAATTTCCCTTTACCCGCAGGGCAAAAGCATGCGGCCCGACCTTTGCGGTGGTTTCTCTCCATTCGTCCGCATCACCTGGCTGAAAGTCACCCACAATTTCCGCCCAGTGTCCGCCTTGCACCCAGGATATGAGCGGAACCCGCGCCTGAATTTTAGGGCCTGATTCTACATTAGGGCTTGGTGCTTCTTGAACAGTATCCATCCAGCCCTCGGCCAGGTTTAATTTTTGTTCAATTTTTCTGGCCGTTCGGCCACCAAAGCTTCCATGGCCAGCACAAAGTTGATTCAGATAATTTGTGTCGCTGTAGCCCAATTTCTCAGCCAGCTGTTCTCTGCCGTATTGATCGGCCAATACATTGATATTTATGCGTCGTATTTCTTCAATTTTCATAACTATATTATGGTTAGCGATTTACTAATTTTGTAATAGCAAAACACTTGACTAATTATTAGTGTTTTACTATTCTTACGCTATGTCTCCAAAAGAATTTTATTACTCAAACTCGAAAGAGCGGATCAAGCAGGTGGCCAAATCAGCTGGAACCACTTTCGAGAATTTTCAGCAAATTGCGCTTGCAAACGGTTCTGTGGGCAAAAATCTCGCGGCCAGGTTAGCAGTGGCCTCAAATGGCGAGATGTCAGTACTGGAAATCTTATACCCAAAAGGAGACAAAGCCGCCTAATGAACCCATCTACCACCCCCACAAGATACTCCTCCTTTGTTAATACAAGGAGCCTGGCGCGTGCCCTCCAGGGCACGCGCCTTTTTTACACGAGGGCAGGGCATGAGGCCTCTTAAGGAATTTGAGGTCAAAACCGCTTTGTCCGAGGCCCATTTCAAGGCCATGCAGGAGGTTTTGGAGGCCAACGGCATGACACAAGCAGGGTATGTTCGGCATTTGATTCTTCGTGATATCTATCAGTCACAGGAGCTAGTGTCCCAGATGAACGCCATTACAGAAAGAGCGAAAAATGGGCAGTAAGCGTCCGAAAAGCGCAGCTTTCCTGCCGATTAGGAGCCGGTTTTAGTGGCACGTCCTTTCTGCAGCACGGCCAGAGGAGCGGATCTGTGAGTAACAAACTTCCCATGATGCCGATGTGGTGGACGGACTATTTCAATGACACCTTGCATTTGAGTGATGAAGAGCATGGCGTGTATTTAAAGCCAATCGGACGCTACTGGTTGAACCGCGGCCCCTTGCCTGCGGATATCAAGAAGCTATCGCAGATGACCGGCACCCATCCTCGGGTTTTAAGGCGATTATTGCCCGAGCTGGAGGACCCTGAATCGGGCCGAAGTGCCACTCTAACGCAACTAAAGTGCAACTCTAATCCAACTATAACGCAACTATTTGCCATCTTAGATGGGAAACTTCACCCTAAAAGAATCGACTAGGAACTACAAATAGTCTATATAAAACAGATAGTTATATCCGAGGCGGCCAAGAGGCGGTGGGATGCAAATGCATATGCAGTCAGAATCAGAGTCACTCTCTACTATAAATAGTAGAGAGAGAGGAGGCGCTAACGCGCCTTCGCCCCCTGTCCCCCAGGTTGAAAAATCTTCTCCCCAGAGCTTGTCAGCCAAGGACCCACCCTCGAAGGCAAACGGTGGCGCTCGGTTACCCAGGGTTCGGCGCGGCACCCGAATACCGGACGACTGGATCATGCCGCAGGCATACCGGGAATGGGTGCAGGCCCACTGTGGGCTGACCAACACGCAGATCGAGACCGAGCGCATCAAGTTTTACAACTACTGGAGCGCCAAGTCCGGCAAGGATGCGACCAAGCTGGACTGGTTCAAGACCTGGCAGAACTGGATATTGCGAGCAGAGGAGTATGCAAAAAATCAATCCGCAGGCAGTCGTGAGTCATTTGCGGAACGGGCGACCCGAAAATCCGCGCAATGGGCACGAGAGCAATCGGGCGGATGATCAGGATATCGGGAAATTCTGGGCGTATTTTGCCAACGTTTTTGGCCCGACCTGGCGGGAGTATGGGGATAGCCCGAATCCGGTCTGGATTGCGGAATTGAAACAGCTCAGCAAGGAGGAACTGCAACGGGGCATCAAGGTGGTGATGGCGTTAGCCCCTAATTTTCCGCCGAATCTGGCGCAGTTTCTGAGCTACTGCAGGCAGGGTAAGCCGCATGATCCGATCAACGATGTCGTCCGACCGAGCTTTTCCATTGGCATGCCTGCGAACTACCAACGGCCTGCCTTGCCACCGGGGCAAGTAAAGTCAGTGGCTGAATGTAGGAAAGAGCTAAAATAGTTTTACAAATGATCATCACCGATGAACAAAGCGATGAGAGCCTGGCGTTCAGGCGGGGGATTCAGTGAAGTGTTGAGCCGGGTGGATGGCAATCAGGGTTGCATCAGCAACGACTTACAGCTGTTGGGTTGTACGGTGCAGGATCTGTCCGGGGTAGGCCATGGATGTCCGGATATCCTGGTTGGATTTCAAAGTAAAAACTATGTATTTGAGATTAAAACCAATCAAGGCAAGCTCAATTGAAGACAGCAACGCTGGCATGCCCTGTGGCAGGGGCAGGTGAGTGTTATTCGGAATCTAGGGGACGCCATGGAAATTATGGGGATTAAGACTAGCTAAGGTTGCTCACATGAAGATCGTGTTATTGACGGATACTCAGCACGCATGCTTGTCGGAATGGGTCAAACAGCTTCAACCACCCTCTGAGCAATAGGGCGTGTGTCGCAGTATTCGGAAAGCCATTACGGAGGCACCGGAATGGCTTTCCGATCCCAAGCGAATACAAAATGCGTAACTACACGCTTACATACAAGTGAAGGCCGATGGCGCTCAATGCGGCTTCCATCTGATCCAGCCTTGAATGGTGATCGATATCAAGGACGCGGTCTACCTGAGGCAGATGCCAGTTGAGCCGCCGCGCCAATTCAGCCTTACCGACGCCTTGTTCCTTCATACCGCGATAGAGAATGACCTTAACGGCGGTGAGCGTAGGTAAGGTAACGCGAGTTTTGCCTTTTGAAGAGGATGGTATATCTACGCGAAGCGCCATTCGCGCGGCAATGGCTTCCTCCAAGGCATCTACCGCCCGCACCAGCGCTTCATCCCGATCCTCGCCGAAGGTAGTAAGTTCGGGGAAATCAGACGAGGTGACCAGAAACGTGCCTTCGTCCGGTGTAAGTTTAACTGGATAGTCGAGCATTACTTTAGTCCTAAATCCTTCTTGATCTTCGCCACCAAACCCTTGCCAAGCTCTTTCCGGCCGCCGTACATCGGTAATTGTGAAGTCCGTTGTCCGCGCCGAATAGTCAGATGACCGCTTCCACCCTTATGGGTCTCAAAGGTGCATCCTTGTTTCTTGAGCCAGCGGCGAAGTTTGGTTGCATTCATGTCTCTGACTACACACAACATATCTGTTAATGTCAACAGAAATGTTGTGTATCTTTAGGCTAGTGCCACACGTTCAGTGTATCAGAGGACCGCTGAATAGAAGACTATTTGCACTTTTGGGACCAATGAAGTAGCCTTGCACGCATACGTTGGTCTTCTTCGCTCCGAATAAGAACCCGGTCGCCGTCAGGCGCCGGGTTTTTTGTTGCCTGGAGTAATATTCATGAACAGTCAATCAAGGGATTACATTGCCTGAACTCGACACGCATCAAACGCAGTGGTTGCTGGAGCAGTGGGCCCGATGGGCGCGGGTGAATCCGGATTACCGCTTGGGCTATCCAGCGGTGACGCCGTTTCGCCGTCTGCTGGGCTCAACGGTGCCCGCATCGTTACTGAGTGACGATGAAGCGTTGTTTGTCGATAGTATGGTGGGCAAGCTGCAGCAGCGGCATCCTGGTCTGGGTCAGGCGGTATTTTTGTATTACATGGGGTCATGCAACCTGTCGCAGGTGGCGCGGAAGTTAAAGATCAACCGCAAGCGGGCCGAGGTATTGGTGAAGTCAGGCACGGCCTGGCTGGATGCTGCCATGAGCGTTTCCAGGGCGGCTTAGTCATGCAGCTGTAAGAGAAGGGCGCTTCTTTTTACAAAATACCGTATGGTCTATATACTGTACCATCAATATGCTGTACGACCTATATATAGTGTTTTGTTTGTAGGTTTTTTTACTGCCAGTCCAACATTGATGTAAGAGGAAAACGATGCAAACCGACATGCACTTTTATGGCACGTACGTTCTGGCCCGTGCTGCAGGCATCTCACAACGAGATGCCAAGACAATCGCCTATGCGGCGCAATTCGTGGATGATTCCACCCAACAGGATAGCGAACCTCATTCCGATGGCGGATTGTTGTATGGGATTGCCACCGCACACCACGATAAACAGTGCGTGTTAAACAGTAAAGTCAAACCAGATGAGCAACGACGTGTCTGGGTACCGTTCCACTTCCTGCCAGGTGGTGTGGGTAAAACGTTGGAAGAACGGTTGTTGTGCACCCAAGACAGTATGATTGCACGTGAGATGATCAAGCACCACATCGAAAAAGCGGCCGCCCATTGTAAGTTCGGATTTGAGCTCCTCGGCATAGCAGCACATGTCTATATGGATACCTTTTCCCACTATGGTTTCTCAGGGATTGGTTCCAAATATAATGATGTGAAAAACGATACCCTGAAATTTGTCGGCGTCAAAAACAAGGAAATTGAACGATATATTGAAAGTAAGGCAGTAAAATTTATTGCCAAGTACACATCGCGTACTATTGCAACTTCTCTTCTAGAGAAAAGAGCAGATATGTTGGGTCATAGTGGGACACTAACCTACCCAGATCGGCCTTATCTCCATTGGAACGTGCAATTCGAGAAACCGAGACCCGAAAATGGAACTATCTCAGTCCGCAACAACCCAGGAACCTACCTGGAAGGTTGCAAGAAGATTCATGGATACTTCTCCCGCTTTGCGCGTAAGTACTACGCCCACTCAGACTCACGACCGTTTGATAATTTCGAAAGAAAGGTCAATGAGATTCTCCGATTTGAAGGGAAGAAAAAGGATCGTATTGAACGGTGGCGGTCAGCGATTCAAGAAAAAACGATTTATGACTCTGAACCAGGCGAAGAGCAGGTTTCTTACGATCATCGAGAGTGGGAAGATGAGAAAGACAGATTTCCCGAGCGTCTTTCCTCGACGGAGGTAATCAACACACACATTTACCGGTTTCATCAGGCGGCCGCCTTGCATCGTTATTATGTCCTGAAGGAATTGTTACCTGCCCACGGCATTGCCGTTTATTGATCATTACTATTCCGATATGCGCAAGTGCTACACCCCTGTCGCACCTGTCGCACTTCGTCTGCAGGCCGCACAGCTAAGCCATTTTTACTGCGACCCCCCCTGTCGCACTTGGGGAACTGCGACACCTGCGACAGGTACGACTACTGCGACAAGTACGACACCTGCGACAGTAAATTACAGATTTAAAAGGTACTTCCCAGGTGATTGTATAGCGGGTGTGCAAGAGCGCAGAGTTTCGCCAGCCACCGGCGCTCTATAGGGCAACAACAATTCAAAATTCACATGCCGATCAAAGAAGACCGAACCACATCTTCCATTAACAAGCTGGTGGAGATGACGGGCAAGACGCATCGCACCATCAAGAAGCGGCTGGGGGGCATACAACCGGTTGGCCGATCCAGGCGTGCTTTTGCTTACAGAACGAAAGAAGCGTTGGCAGCGATTTATTTATCGGATGAAGACAACCAGGTGATCAATCTGAATGTGGAGCGTGCTCTGTTGGCCCGATCCCAACGAGTCAAGATCGAGCTGGACATCGCCACGCTTGAGAAGCAGCGATTGCCCACTGAGTTTGTAGTGTTGCAGTGTGCGCAGCTGGCCCACATTGTGAAGACCAAGGTGCGTGCCATTCCGAATCAGGCGAAGACGAAGATCCCGAAGCTGACGAAAACCGATGTAGGGAAGTTAGAGACCTTATGCAATCGCTCATTAATGGATATTGCGGACCATGGAATGCCGCCTCAGCTTAGCGCAGCTCTGGACAAGTATCACGAGCGAATACCGGCCGCCGCCGAAACTGAGCCTGAGTCAGTGGGCTGATACCTACGGATATTTATCAGCGGAGTCCAGTTCACAATCGGGAAAATGGAACACCTGGCCGTATCAACGCGCCATCATGGATGCGCTGACTGACCCCGAGGTAGAAGTCATCACGCTGATGAAGTCATCGCGTATTGGCTACACCAAGATGTTGAACATGGCGGTGGGGTATCACATCCACCAGGACCCCTGCAGCTTGTTGGTGGTACAGCCAACGGTTGAGGACGGGTCAGGGTATTCGAAAGAAGAGATCGACCCGATGCTGCGCGACATGCCTGTACTGGATGGATTGGTTTCCGATCCGCGCACGCGCGACAGCAGCAACACGATCATGACCAAAGCCTACCCGGGCGGTGTGTTGCATATCGTAGGGGCGAACAGCGCGCGTGGTTTTCGCAGGATTACCGTTAGAAAAGTATTTTTTGATGAGGTCGATGGCTATCCGCCTTCCGCAGGGACGGAGGGCGATCAGCTCGGTCTGGGTAAAAAACGTGCGGAGGATGCCTGGAACCGGCAGTTCATTATCGGCAGCACGCCCACGGTCAAGGGTTTTTCGAAAGTCGAGAGAAGCTATGAGCAATCGGATCGCAGGCAGTTCCATGTACCGTGTCCGCACTGCAAGGAAAAGCAGGTTCTTGAGTTCAAGAATTTACGCTGGCCGAAGGGAGAGCCGAAAAAGGCGCATTTCGTTTGCATTCATTGCGAGCAGGAGATTGGTGAATCCAGTAAATACTGGATGCTGGAAAATGGGGAGTGGGTGGCGCGTGATGAATTTGAGGGTCATGCGGGGTTTCATTTGTGGGCGGCGTATTCCTTACAGCCGAATGCAACCTGGGGCCAGATTGCTGTCGATTTTCTGGAGGCAAAGGATGATCCGTTAAGCCTGCAGGTATTCGTCAACACCACGTTTGCGGAAACGTTCGAAGAACAGGGTACGGAAGTCGATGAGCATGAGTTATTCAAACGCAGAGAGAGCTATCAGCAGGTTCCGAAAGAGGTTTTGTTTTTAACCTGTGGTGTGGATGTTCAGGCTGACCGCCTGTGCCGGAAACCATCGTCCCAGGTCTCTCTTAAACCTTGGTACATACCCAGGGGGCTAGACATAGGCCCACCTCAATAGTGTAATTACCCTCATACGAGCAGCACCGAACCACACCATGAAGGGTGATTTGCCATGACCGCTTTTGATCCAGAAAGGTTCATGAACGAGCCTATTTATGCGTTCGACTTTAGATTCATGATCGGTAGCATACGGGGTTTTCTGGAGTTCTCGGAAGCGAATGTTGAATGGCAATATCATGAAGAGCGTCAGTCAATTCAGCAGCAAGCTGATTCTGGCGGATGGGGTCTTTCGGATGAGCACCATGATTCGTATCTACAACACCTTCTGGAAAGCACTAAGCATTGGTTCACGGCAGGACTGCCTTTGCAGATCCGATACGGAGTGCTGTTTTCCTTGATCACTATGGTAGAGTGGTCAATCAAAGGCCTCGCTGGACAGCTGGAGCAGTCTATCAACGAAGAACGGCCTAAAAAAACGCAACCTGACGGTTCATAGGTTACGCATTCTGGACGAACAAACGAAACAAGAAAAAGCGGACTCAATAAACAACTACGAAGCGCTTGCTGAGGTTAGAAACTGTATCACCCACACTGCGGGGTTCGAAAATAAATATCGCTACCCCGAAGAGTTGACGGCATCGCTTAACCGGTTAAAAGGATTCTCTCTAGACAAACAGCTTTACTACGGAGGGGGAACGCACGTCTGCATTGAGCACGGAGCATTGGAACCTTACATCGATGAAATCGAAGAAACCGTCGTGGGATTACACAAGGCGACTCATGAACAAGCGCTATTAAAGAGCACCTAGCCTGGTGATAGTGCGAGACCTTAAACTAGGAACTTCCGTAATTTTAAATTATTTTTAATACCCACCTTGCCGGTAGACAAACTGACCGACAATCTCAATTCATCGTTGTCTGCAACGTCTTCATCGTGCCAGACCGGATTGCGGTTACAGGTCAAATTCTACTTTTCTTACAACCCCCACTACGGCGCAATTCCCGTCTATTTCAATAGGTCTGTAATCCGGGTTTAACGCCATTAGATATTTATTTGGACCATCAATCACGAGTTTCTTCAACGTAGCTTCTTTTTGATTTTCCAGGCGAGCCACCACAATGCTTCCGTTGTCTGCAGGCGTATCCGGGTCAACAATCACAACGGCACCTTCTGGAATACTGGGTGCACCATGCGGGTTCGTCATGGAATTTCCCTTTACCCGCAGGGCAAAAGCATGCGGCCCGACCTTTGCGGTGGTTTCTCTCCATTCGTCCGCATCACCTGGCTGAAAGTCACCCACAATTTCCGCCCAGTGTCCGCCTTGCACCCAGGATATGAGCGGAACCCGCGCCTGAATTTTAGGGCCTGATTCTACATTAGGGCTTGGTGCTTCTTGAACAGTATCCATCCAGCCCTCGGCCAGGTTTAATTTTTGTTCAATTTTTCTGGCCGTTCGGTTGTCAAGCCCCCTTGGTATGTACCACTTCTTGTGAGAGAGCAGGTGTCGTGGTTTCGGGCACAGGAGGTCGATAGTTTAATGATTGACGGGGCCTGGTGTGATTGTATTGTTGCACCCATTGTTTAATCACTGATTGTGCTTCTTGGATGGAATAGAAGACCTCGAGGTTAAGTACTTCATTTCGTAAGGTGCCATTGAAGCGTTCGTTATATCCATTCTCCCAAGGACTGCCGGGGTAGATATAAATCGGTTCTACACCGACTTGCGTGAGCCGCTGTTGTAACCGCCTGGCTTTGAATTCGCCGCCATTGTCACTACGGATATAGTGGGGTTTTCCATGTTGAATAAAGAGTTGGCTCAGTGTTTCCAACACCTCTTGTGACGTCATCGCAAACTGCGTGGCAACTATTAAACACTGCCGGGTATATTCATCGATTACCGTTAACATCTTGTAGGGGCGACCATGGATGAGTCGATCTTGTACAAAATTAACACTCCGGATGTGTCGTGGATAGAGGGGCCGCATCCGAATGATGGAATGTTTATGGTCGTAGAGCCGTTTACGTTTCTTATGACGCTTGGGTACTTGCAATCCTTCTTCTCGCCATAAACGTCCGACTTTTTTGTGATTGACGCGCCAACCTTCGATGCGAAGCAAGGCGGTCATCTTGCGATAACCGTACCACCCGTACTGCTTGGCCAAACGAACCAGGGCTAGTCTCAGGGCATCCTCATTGTCAGTATTCTGGATGCAACCATAGCGTTGCGTGCTGCGAGGTTGATCTAATATACGACAGGTGCGGCGCTCGCTACTCCCCAGGCGTTGACGGACATGCATGACCGTTTTGCGTACTTGTTCGGGACCTGCCCCTTGTGTCCTAAAAAATCCAGCGCTTCCTTCAGGATGCATTTATCGAGTTCCAAATCGGCGACAATGTGTTTGAGTCGATCGTTCTCCTTCTCCAATTCCTTACACTTCTTCACTTCACTGCTGCCCATACTGCCGTAGAGCTTACGCCAGCGATAATAGCTTTTATCACTCACGCCCGCACTGCGACACGCATCCGGCACGGCCCGGCCTTCGGCTATCTTTACTTCAATGCCTCGCAACAGATTGATGATCCCGGTCTCTTTGAAACGCTTGCGCATAGGAACCCCTTGGCCACTACAAAATACAATTCTCCCTTAAAATGCGGATCAAGTTCAGGGGGCTAGGACAACCGATGCCATGAGGCAATTTATTAAGCGGGGCTCTACTCGACACCCGGTGTAATTCTTACGTACACATTCAAGGGCAAGCTCTTGTGCTTGATCGAGTTGGGCAAGGGTTATTCTGGGTGCAGCGAAATCTTTTAGATAGCAAACGCAACGGCGTTGGCCCTGTCGAATACCCTAAAATCGTTGCCTGAGGGCTAAGAGATTGGTAGCATTCGATCATGTTTTGTCGGCTACGGGACGACGAGTCTTTATTTAGGAAGGATCTTTCATGCGGAACATGACCTTTGCGGCCAGCGCTGGGATTGATTGCGAAGGCCGTGGTGCCTACGGTGGTTTGACCGTCTCGCGTTCTCGCACATTGCGCAAGGTGCTGTTGTTGTGGGCTGTTGCGGGTGTGATGTTCTTTGGCGGCGGGCTCACTGTCCAGGCCGAGCCGGCCACACCGGAGTCCCCCCAGTGCACCGTCAGCGACAAGACAGTGACCTGTACCGGCAACCTGTCGGAGGGAGTGAAGGTCGATGGCGGGGAAGGCGCCGAAGCAGGCACCTACACCAAGCTCGTAGTTAATAATCTGAACACCAATATCGTTCCGGCTACATGGACAAACGGGATCGGGTTTACCTCCGACAGCGACATCGACATCACCGTTAATACCGGTGGCCACAGCATCACCGCCGAGTACCTTCCGACGTTTGGTATTGATGCCATCGCAGGGGTCTTTGCACACTCCAAAGAAGGCGGCAATATTACGGTTAAAATGACGGGCACAATCGCCAGCGAGGGCGGTAACAGCGACGGGATCTTTGCAAGGTCCCAGGGCGTTGGGTCTGAGGACGATGGTTTTGTGGATATTACAGCAAATGGCAATATCACCACCAATGGCCATAATAGCCAAGGGATCGCTGCAAATTCCACTGGCAAGGGCGCTGTGAAGGTTGACATGACGGGCAATATCACCACCGATGGCACTCTGGGCATCGGGATCTATGCAGATACCGACGGCAGTGTTGAGGTTTACACGGATGGCGCTATCCTGACCAAGGGTAGTAACAGCGCCGGGATCTCTGCAGGGTCCAATGGAGGCAATGTTACGGTTAACGTGACGGGCACAATCACCACCGAGCGCGGGAGTTCCGAAGGGATCGCTGCAAGCATAAATTCCGGTGGCAATATGGAAGTTATCGTGAACAAGGGTGCTGTCATCAAGACCTTGGGCAATGCTAGCCAAGGGATCAGTGTCGTCGGCACTGGCATCGGCAATGAAGATATGGAAATAGGAGTTGACGTGAAGGGCGCTGTCATCGAGACCTCGGGCAATTCCAATAGCAGCGGGATCTTTGCAGAGGCCTCTAACGGCACAAGCTCAGACCCTGCCATCGCAGAGGAAAACATTATTGATATTACGATTGATATGACGGGTGATATCAAAACCACGGGCAAGGGCGATAATAACTATGGGATCCTTGCACGGTCCCCGGGCGACAGCGATATTACGGTTGGAGTAAACGGCGATATCACCACCGAGGGCACTCAGAGCTACGGAATCTTTGCGCAGGTCCAAAACGCAGGCGCTGTGGATATTACAGTAAACGGCGATATCACCACCTTAGGCGATAGCAGCGATGGAATTGTTGCCGAAGTCGGTGTCGGCGACGGCGATGTTTTGATTAACGTAACGGGCGATATCCTGGCCAAGGGCCTTAGCAGCAGCGCGATCGATACAAGTGTCGCCGATGGCGAAATCAAAATCACGCTGCATGGCGGGAGCCTCATCAGTGAACAGACCTTTGGTGTCGAATTTGGTAATAGCACCATCGGTAAAGTCAATAGCCTGACGATCAGCGAGAGTGCTGCGGTGACGATTTCCGGCGGCAATGGGATTGACGTGATGGGGGGTAGCGGCAACGAGACGATCAACAATTACGGCACATTGACGGCCCTCGGCGCCATTGATTTAGGAGAAGGGGACAATAGCTTCAACAACAAGGCAGGCGCGACGTTCAATTCCGGCACCTTCGTGACGCTCAGCCACGAGGGTGACACTGACGACACTTTCCGCAATGCGGGGAACTTGTCTCCGGGCGGTGCCGACCTTGTGCAGATCACCGAGATTAGCGGTGATTTTCAAAACGCAATACGTGAGACAGGTTCGGGGACCCTAATAGGAGGCATTTATACCGTCACGCTCGCTCCGGAGAGCAATGATCGGCTCAAAGTGACGGGATATGCCACGCTTGACGGCACGGTGAGGGTCGTGGGCGCGTATGCAGGCGCCTATACGATTCTGGAATCCCAACAAATTTCAGGCGTCACCGAATTTGATGGCGTGATGGATACCTTGTTCATGGACTATGAGCTGAGCTATGAAGACGGCAGCGACATCGACATCATCCTCGACCATGTAGTATTGACTTCCACAAGGCGGAAGGACGTCAGCTTCCTCCAGTTTGCCGAGACGGCCAACCAGCAGTCGATGGCCAACGCCCTCGATAGTCTGGATGGCAGCAATGTAAGCAATTCGGTCATACAGGCTGTTCGGAGTCTGACCGATCCGCAGCAACTGCCGGAGGCGTTGGATGCGGTGTCGGGTGAGGTGCATGCGTCCCTCAAGGGGGCGCTGATGGACACGGGTCAGGGATCGGTTGCGGCGATCAGCCGGCGCCTGGGTGCGCGCTTTGGCGATGGCGGCCCGTGGGTCGCCGGTTACGGTTCCCGGGGCGATACCGATGCCGGGTCCGGCACGGCGCGGATGGACACGGACCTGTCCGGGTTTGTTCTGGGCGTTGATCGTGCGTTGGGCGAGCGCTGGCGCTTCGGCATCTTAGGCGGTCACAGTCAGACCGATGTGACCCAGCGTGCACGCTTGTCCTCCGCTTCGGTCGATACATGGTCCGCTGGTCTTTATGGCGGCGTCGAGGCTGGCGCTTCGAGCATTCGCGCTGGAGCGATCTATAACCGGCACACCATAAACGCCAAGCGAACGGTCCACTTCACCAACTTTCCTGCGCAGCGTGTGTCGGCGGACTACGATGCGAAGAGCTGGCAGGTGTTTGCCGAAGCCGGGCATAAGGTGCAGGCCGGCGATCTGATGCTGGAGTCTTTTGCGGGGGTATCCCATACCAGTCTTGATACGGACGGTTTCAGCGAGATCGGCGGCGACGAGACCCTGACGGCAGCGTCCGATACCGGCGATGCGACGTTTACGACGCTCGGCCTGCGCGCTGCGATGGAATTAAAAGACAGGGTTCATGCACACGGCATGGCGGGTTGGCGGCATGCTTTTGGTGATACGGACCCGTCATCGAACGTCAGGCTGGGGGGCAATACCATTGCATCGAAGGTCATGGGCGCTGCGATTGCAGAGGATGCCCTGGTCACCGAGTTGGGCCTTGAGGCCGAGCTTTTGGGCCAGGCCGTTTTTGGGGTGGTGTATAAAGGTCGCTATGGCGACGGCGTCTCCGATCATGGCCTCAACGCCGGCCTCAGGGTGATGTTCTAGCCCGATCGATCCGTGCGCTCTTTGCGCGGCACTTTAATTTCTTTGTTTTGATCTGCAAAACCAGGCCTTTTTGCAGCAAAATCACATCCAAAACTAAAATATAAGTTATTGTATTTAAAGGTGTGATTTTGCAGATTTTGCAGCAAAATTGAGGTGTTAAAATATTAATATTTCTTTTATTATCAATAGCTTGTGATAGACTCTATGAATGTTTTGGGAGCAGAGGGTCGGGAGTTCGAATCTCTCTGCCCCGACCAATTCTTATATCTTTCATTGGGCACAATTTACGGCTTCAGTTGCGCGGATCTACTTTGACTCACCCTTAATCTCCACGCCCCGATTGATTATTTTGCCGCAACGCAGATAATGAATTTGCAGGGTACTCTGCTTCATAAATTTTTTACCATCTCGTTATCAATTAATACTTACTCATTCTTATCGTTAATATTAGCGTCATGAAGTTAAAAACCTTAACGCAGGCATTTGAAGACAATAGTCATCAACGTCGATTTATTGGTTTTATTGAAGGTCAAGAGAAAGAAAAAATTATAACGTTTGAGGATCTTCATAACCGAGCATTAGGTCTACTTTATTACCTGCAGAAAAAGGGAATGAGGAAAGGTGATTATTTAATATTGTATTTAAACAGCAACGAGCAACTGGTTGACATATTTTGGGCATGTCAATTTGGTGGCATTATCCCTGTTCCGCTCGCTGTGGGTATTAATGATCAGCATCGTCAAAAAGTTTTTAATGTTACAAAACGTCTTGAGAATGCATTTCTTTATACACAAAGAAAAGATTTTAAAAAGCTAGAAACATCTGCGCAAGAAAATGCTAATAAAGAAATATTTAATGAATTAGCTAAAAGAACATTGTTAAGTGATAAGGTATCTGATTTATCTAATCAAGGTGAACAATCGGAAATTAAACCTGATGACATCTCTTTTATTCAATTTTCGTCCGGCTCTACGGGTGACCCAAAAGGAATCATACTTAAGCATCGAAATTTAATATCAAATATTAAAAGTATATTCGAAGGCGGAAAATCCAAATCAGATGAAGTGAGCCTGAGCTGGATGCCATTAACCCACGACATGGGATTGATTGGGTTTCATTTAACGCCGATTGTATTTGGAATGAATCATTACTTGATGCGCACAGAATTATTTGTGCGTCGGCCGCTAATTTGGATGACTGAAGCGAGTGAAAAGAAAGCTAATATTTTATGCTCACCAAATTTTGGATATAAGCATTTTTTACGTTCTTTTAAGCGCACTGGATTGAACAATATAGATTTATCCAGCGTTCGATTAATATTTAATGGCGCGGAGCCTGTTTCGATTAATCTATGCAATCAATTTACCGATACACTTGCGCCATTTGGTTTAATTAAACAAAGCATATTCCCTGTATATGGCCTGGCAGAGGCAAGTTTGGCAGTAACATTCCCCAAGGTGGGTGAAAAGCTGATAACAATTACGGTCAGTCGGAATTCATTACAAATTGGAAACAGCATCGAAATAACATCGAGTGAAGAAGATGGTGTGGAATTGGTTAGTGTCGGGAAAACACTTAATTGCTGCCAGTTAAGAATTGGTGATGATAAGGGCAATGAACTGCCTACAAATACGGTTGGGCATATACAAATAACAGGAGAAAGTGTTACAGAAAAAATTATTGGTGACTCAAATTCAATATTTTCTAAAGATGGTTGGCTTGATACAGGTGATATTGGTTTCATATCTAATCAGGAATTATTTATCACGGGAAGATTTAAAGAAATAATATTTATCAATGGGCAAAACTATTATCCCCATGATATAGAAAACATATTACATACCATCGGCGATTTTGAGTTGGGTAAAGTGGCCGTTGCGGGTGTATCTTCTATGCATAGTCGCTTAGAGGAAGTATTAGCATTTGTATTCTACAAAGAAAATTTAGTTGAATTCTCTGTCGTTACTGCAAAAATTAAGACTCTTGTTAATGAGCAGTTTGGCTTTGAAATTCATCACGTAATCCCAATTAATAAAATGCCCAAAACTACGAGCGGGAAAATACAGCGATCTGTATTGGCAGAAAGGTATTTATCAGGTGAGTTTAAAGAATTAATAGGTCAACTGAGCTTGACAGAGAAAAATGATCAAGTGGCGGAAAAAATTGATCATAGCGATAAATATATTAATTCAATTTCACAAATTTGTAAGGAAGCATTACCCGGCAAATCGTTTACCGTTCATGATAGCCTGCTCGAAATAGGTGCCAGTTCTTTGGCGCTTGTGGAGATTCATACAGGTCTAGATGAAATATATCCAGGACAAATAGAAATAACAGACTTGGTTGACCACCCAACTATTTTTGGTCTTGCGCAATTTCTTAAAGATAAAGAATCACTAATCGTATAACGCTAAATTTTCATTCATTCCCATTCCTGGGTTGCGCTATAATTTTTTTACTTAATGCTGCGCGTGAAAGGTTTATGTTTACCTTGTAGCATTATACTAAAAGCTAAGTAGTTCTAACTGTCATGGATAAAATATGAAATCAGGCATCTATGAAATAGAGTTAATTGGCTTGGCTATAGCTTTAATACCAATTGTTGTTGTAGTTGCCATTCTTTCAGCATGGTCACTTGAAATTAAAACGTCAATTTACGCATCAATTCGAATGTTAATTCAGTTAGTAGCAGTTGGATATATTTTAATTTCAATTTTTTCTTTAAATCAACCAAGTATCGTCGTACTTGTATTGGTATTGATGCTATTAATTGCTAGTTGGATTGCGCTTAGACCTTTTAAGAAAAGGTCGAGTAGATTATTTTTTAAAGCATTAATAGCCATTACGGTTGGTGATGTATCAACACTTGTTTTAACAACTATTGCTGTGCTGCGTATAAAATATTGGTATGAGCCTCAATATGTTATTCCGCTCGCAGGTATGATTTTTTCAAATGCAATGAATACAGTCAGTCTCGCTGCAGAACGTTTTGAGTCTGAAATTGCGGTACAAAAGAGTTATATAGTTGCGCGCAATAATGCTTTTACTGCTTCATTAATTCCAATTATTAATACTTTATTTGCAGTGGGTTTGGTAGCACTGCCGGGCATGATGACAGGGCAAATAATTTCAGGGGTGGAGCCTTTATTAGCGGCACGCTATCAGATTGTAATTATGAGTATAATTTTTGGATCATCAGGCATCTCAGCAGCCGTGTACTTATTATTGCTAAAAAAGGATTATATATAAATTGTATTCCCTTCTAGTCGTAAACTGATTTTTCCAGTTTCCATCGACGATATGCCCATAGCCAGTCCTGAGGACTTTCCAGGACAAGCTTTTCTAATTCCTGAACGTACAATTGCATAATGTCATTTTGTTGTTTTGAATATGGCGGTTCTGCGATTAACTTAAGTGAAGCCTCATAGTAGCCATTTTGGGTTCGTTTCATAGACATAAATATGACTGGGTATTTAAATGCTTTAGCTATTTTTTCAGTGCCGGTGTGAAACGCAGTATCACGATTTAAAAATGTAGCCCAATAGGGCTCATCATTTTTTTTTGGTGATTGATCAGGCGCCATAGCTAATACTCTTGTGATCTTGGAACGTTTAATGGACTCAGCAATACAACTTTCCATTGCTAGCGTAGTGATGCCAAATCTAGCTCTTAATTTCTGAGCCAATATCTGAATTGACGTTATTTTTTGGGTACGGTGGATAAGATCAACTGGATAATTAATATATTGTGCGCATGCTAATAATGCCCATTCGGGATTTGCTTGATGAGCAGCAACGACAATTACAGATTGCTCTTGGTCTAAAAAGTTTTTAACAATATCTATATTTTTAAATACGACTCTTTGCTTAATTTGGGCCTTACTTAAGCTAAAGGACTTCGCAATCTCTGCAATTACTTTGCACGCAGATTTGTAGTGACCCTTGGCTAACAACATGCATTCGCTGTCAGAGTATTGCGTCAGTGTTGATTGAATATTTTGTATGGTGAGTTGTTTGCGAATACCCAAAATATAGAAAAACAAAATATACAAAACCCACGACATGCCATATAAAATTGACAATGGAATCTTCGATAATAGTTTTACAAATATATGCATACCATCTGTGTCGTGAAGTCAATCAGACTGGCACATTAACTTAATTGATTTAATTTATGTATCAAATTCAAGCTATTAATGGACAGTGCTTAATTAATGGATAAATAGCGAAGAGGTTAAGCTAAATGTTTGAATTGGATCTAAACTTTGAACATGTAATTTAGTCAAAATACTAACTGATACAAGGATGTTAATCTATGAATTGGATATTTTACAGCATCACTTATATAGCAAAGTGTTTAGCCATATGCGGTCTGATACTACTATTTGCTGCGGCCATACCTCTAATCGGTTGCATATTTGCCCTGGGTATATTTTTAGGATACTTGCGAGATACCGAATCTCAGTCTCTAGCAAAAATGCAACTCAAATTGCCGTTCTCAATTAAATCTGAACATTTCAACTTAACACCAGAAGCTATTTCGCGTATTCAACATGTGCGGATTCGTCGACACTGAAAGATATTTTTTTCGGTCAGCTTCAATTAAGCAGTTTGTATAGAGAAGCACGTTTGCTTTAGGTAGCGTTTAGAAATGTTTAATTGCTGGTAATACGCAGATTATATAAACTAGCAGCGATCAAATTTAATCTCTCAATCAACCAATTTGCGAATCATCGACACGCGGACTCACTCTAAATTAT
Organism: Gammaproteobacteria bacterium; assembly: GCA_965247265.1. Lineage (GTDB taxonomy): Bacteria > Pseudomonadota > Gammaproteobacteria > UBA4575 > UBA4575. The sequence goes on along the minus strand of OZ252002.1, from coordinate 2,467,096 downwards.
TTCCAAGTGCTACACTAGCGCACCATGTTGCGCCCGTAGCTCAACCGGATAGAGTATCGGCCTTCTAAGCCGAGGGTTAGAGGTTCGAGTCCTCTCGGGCGCGCCACATAATTAAAATTTGTTTTTGGCAGATAAATGATCTGTATGATGATTAGATCAACAGAACTAACGTGATAGTAAGTAGTACTATAAATACGTTAGTATTCATCGCATTGTGGTGAGCGTAGCTCAGTTGGTAGAGCGCAGGATTGTGATTCCTGTGGTCGTGGGTTCGAGCCCCATCGCTCACCCCAGTTTTAATCACGATCCTGATTACGATGATCGAGTGAATAGCGTGATCAAAGATTTAGCAACTTTTAAAGCAGTCGCAGTTAAATTGATATTTTATTTTTGATACACCACTCTATGACTTCTGTGGTATCAAAAATATAATTTTTAGAGCCGTTGGGTTTAATAGAATTTTGTTTGATTTTGGTCGTATAGGGCAAACCTTGATCTGCCCACGCGTCAATCTTTGATTGGCTTACACCAAAAATTGCAGCTAAATCAGAACAGTTTACTTTTAGACCCACACAAACCTCTTAGTCTCTAGTCTATTACATTAAAGCGTGAACTTTAAACCAAAATTAAAAAAATGTTCACAATTGTTAACTATCTCTTACATCAACAATATTAATGCGACTTACATTTATAATGTTGATAATCTCAAATTCGTCAATTCGCGATTAATGTAACAGCTATAGATAGTATCTACAAAACTGGAGTTTTTGAACGAAAATGATTTGGGCGACAAATAATTGTAATGACGAAGATAAATTTTTTATGTCGTCGAGCTCCACGAGAAGTGAAGGTATGTGGCGAATGAAAGTGTTGGCATGGTTGAAAATTGTACTGCTGTTCTTGATAATCTCACAGCCACTTTACGCAGACATTGCTCAGCCCACGCCTGAGTCATGCGAAAAAAATTGTAATACTCAGTATGGTGTAGAGCTTGGCATCTCACCATCAGGAATTCCCGCATATTCCAACTGCAGTTCAGAATGTGTCATTTTCGAAGCAAATCATTTCAAAGATGTATATACAGGCATTAAATGGCAATGTGTTGAATACGCGAGACGCTGGTTGTTGACTAAACAGGGTGTTGTATTTGGAGATGTGGTTATTGCTGCTCAAATTTGGGGTTTAGACAAAGTTACCAATCCCATTAACGGTGATGCTCATCAATTTGACGCGATGGTGAATGGTACCACGAAGCAACCACAACCTGGCGATCTATTAATTTACGGGAAAGAGTATCTGGGAACCGGGCATGTGGCAGTAATAGTTGAAATCAATGAAAAGAGGCAAACGCTGCAAATAGCGGAGCAAAATTACTTTAATATAAATTGGGACGAAAGATTTGCCAGGGAAATTTCGTACATTATTAAAGATGATCAATATTGGGTGTTAGATAAATATTTAATTGGTTGGAAACGCGTATTGAATTCGGGAAATACGTATTAGACCATAGACCTTTTAGACCTCAAAAAAATAGTAATAAATATAAATATACAAATTGCGGCTAGGTATCCGATGACATTGTCGTAACTTCCTGTTAAATACGCATATTCAGATTGCATGTTAGGATCTGTAATCTTTCTAAAAATTTTAATTATAAAAACCCATCCAGTGTGGATACCGATACATATCGATAATTTATTTGTACGAACTTTTATAATTGCGAGCAGCGCCCCGGCTAAAAATAATGCGATGAAAGAGTCGAATATATTTGTTGGTGATGAAAATAATGAAAATGCGCTTTGCAACAAAATAAATCCGCTATCCCAAGTGATATCATTTGGATCAATTTTAACCTCAGGTTCAATAAAGTGTATAAATGCATAGATGAAGCTTGTTGAAATTATTGCAAAGAAAATAGAACTTTGTCGCTGAATTACGGTAAGCATAGCACCGCGTATTAAGGTTTCTTCAATGAGAGAAATTAATAGACCACTTACAAGCGCTGTGAGTGCCAAGGGAAGAAACCGAGTAAGCGACCAGTCCCAATCTACGACGAGCACTCTATTTTTTGTAAGTAATAGTCCCGCTATTACTGGACTCATAATTAAGATTCCGAGACCGATTCCAACTAGCAGATTTTTCCAAAATTCTTTTTTGTTCGCGCCATAACCAATATCTTGCCATGATTGAATTCCGAATATTTTTACAGCAAAAAATATTAAAATAAGTACCGTAAGCAAAACGATTCGACTTGCGACGCCTTCAAACTCAGGTTCAAACCAGTTAGCTAGGAATAGATATACAGGATAGGAAATTATGGCTCCTATAATTAGAGCAATAATCAATAAGGCAATAAATGATAAAAGTGCACGCATAAGTTATATTTTTGGTTTATATTTGAAACGTAACAATTGCAAAATTCATTTTTGAACTTGAATTGTAGTTATATTAAAGACTAACTTATACTCGAGTATTACTATTATTTAATTTGCGAAAGTGGCGGAATTGGTAGACGCGCTGGCTTTAGGTGCCAGTGGGGTAACCCGTGAGAGTTCGAGTCTCTCCTTTCGCACCAAGTTCTCATGCAATGTCCATGTATTTTAAGAATGGGTATTATCCAGCAAAGATAGCGAATACTTGGAGCTTTTAAATTGGCTTTAACCATATCTAAAAGGCTGAAAATTATTGTGGTTCTGTGCATAGCAGAGTATAGATTCCATCTTACATCCATGCTTAATATAGACTAATACGTACGCTTCACGCACTGGATTTACCCTATTTAAAATAACTTAAAAAAATAGAATTCGAATGCAAATTTCATTAGAAAGTACTGGAACACTCGAACGCAAAATGACCGTCGAAGTGCCGGTTGAAAAAGTAACTTCTGCAATTGAGCAGAAGTTACAAAATATGAGTCGCCAAGTAAGAATTTCAGGATTTCGTCCCGGGAAAGTGCCTATGCGAGTAGTGCGCCAGAGATTTGGCAAACAGGTATCGCAAGAGGTTGTTGCCGATACCATGAGCTCTAGTTACCAAGAAGCCATCATTCAAGAAAAACTCCGCCCTGCGGGCACGCCACACATCGAGCCATTAAATTTAGAAACTGATCAAGATTTAAAATATGTAGCAACGTTTGAGGTATATCCTGAAATTAGTCTTGCAGCATTAAGTAAGTTAGAAGTTGAAGTTGCAGATGTGGAAGTTGTGGATAGTGATATTGATAGCATGCTCGAGAAATTGCGAAAGCAAAAAATGAATTGGAAAGAAGTTGATCGTGCAGCCAAACAAGCAGATCAAGTCACCATTGATTTTAAAGGCACTATCAATGATGAAGAGTTTACAGGCGGGAGTCAGGAAAGCTTCACCGTCGTAATTGGTGATAGTACGTTATTACCTGATTTTGAAAAACAACTTAAAGGTGTAAAAAAAGACCAAGACAAGTCCTTTGAGGTTACATTCCCAGATGATTATATGCAGCAAGATTTAGCTGGAAAAGCTGCTAAATTTGAGATTAATGTTAAAAAAGTGTCTGAGGGCGATTTACCAGAAATGGATGAAAATTTAGTAAAAGAATTTGGAATTCAAGATGGAAATTTAAACACCTTGAAAGAACAACTTAAAAGTAATATGACACTTGAGCTTGATCAACGTAAAAAGGTATATAATAAAGACCAGGTAATGCAGCAGCTTTTTGAGGCAAGTGAATTTGATATACCAAATTCAATGGTTCTGGATGAAATCAAAGCAATTCGTTCGCATACTATGCGTGATATGAACATTCAAGATGAATCAAAATTGCCGGATGATATGTTTGAAGAAGAGGCAAAGAAAAGAATATCATTAGGGTTAATGATTGGTGAAATAGCATCACAAAATGACCTTAAATTGAATCAAGACAAAGTAAATGAACACTTAGGGATGATTGCATCAAGTTACTCAAAACCGGATGAAGTCATTCAATACTACAGAAGTAATCAGCAAGCCATGGCAAATGTTGAAATTCTTGTTATGGAAGAGCAAGTTGTCGAATTTGTTATTGAGCAGGCTAAGCAAGTTAATAAATCGTTTGCATATGATGAGTTTGTAAACTTCCAAGCGTAAATTAAATATATATAGAGGGCGGCCAATATGGGAAATGTGAATTCAGATTCTGGAGCGTTAAATCCTAAAGCACTCAATCTTGTGCCAATGGTTGTTGAACAGTCAGCGCGGGGTGAGAGGGCGTATGATATTTATTCGCGTTTATTAAAAGAGCGAGTAATTTTTATTGTGGGTACGATTGAAGATCAAATGGCTAATTTAGTTGTTGCGCAACTTTTATTTTTAGAATCTGAAAACCCCGATAAAGATATTTCTATTTATATAAATTCACCTGGTGGATCAGTAAGTGCCGGTATGGCAGTTTATGACACCATGCAGTTCACTAATCCTGATGTCAGCACTTTATGTGTGGGCCAAGCTGCAAGCATGGGTGCACTTTTATTAGCGGGTGGCGCGAAGAATAAAAGATATGCCTTGCCGCATTCACGAATGTTGATTCATCAGCCTCTAGGTGGCTTTCAAGGTCAGGCAACAGACATAGATATTCATGCAAGAGAAATTTTAAAAATACGCGAAGAACTCAATCAAGTGTTGGCAAATCATACCGGCCAGCCCGTTGAGCGCATTGCAGAAGACACAGAGCGTGACCATTTTTTAAATAGTAAGGAAGCACAAGATTACGGTCTAATTGATGAGGTATTAGACAAGCGAAAGGAAAATGCGACTAGCGAATTAAAATAAAGAACTACCTGTTATCAGTAAGTTGGCGCGTTGATCAAAGTTTGCCCAGTTCTGGACCTGTATGTGGCTATAAAAATGCGTATAATGTTAATAACTAGAGGCCATTATCCTTATCGGATGTCAGTTTTCACTTGAAACTTATCCCAAACTTCGGCATCTTAACTTCTCAAGGATGTAGTGTAAGTTGATATGAGTGACGATAGTACAACAAAGGACCAAGACAGCGACAAACTGCTGTATTGTTCTTTTTGTGGTAAAAGCCAGCACGAAGTTCGAAAACTTATTGCAGGACCATCCGTATTTATCTGTGACGAATGTGTTGAGTTATGTAACGACATCATTCGTGAGGAGATGCAAGATCAATCTCCCGCAGGTAGCACAAAACTTCCTAAACCCGTAGAAATAAATTCAATTCTTGATGAATACGTAATTGGTCAAGAGCGAGCCAAAAAAGTTTTATCAGTTGCTGTCTATAATCATTACAAGCGTTTAGACGCGCGGTCATCAACTAAAAGTGCTGTAGAACTTGCTAAAAGTAATATCTTATTAGTTGGGCCAACGGGATCGGGTAAAACATTATTGGCTGAAACACTCGCACGTTTATTAAATGTTCCTTTCACAATAGCAGACGCAACAACATTAACGGAAGCGGGCTATGTAGGTGAAGATGTTGAAAACATCATTCAAAAAATATTGCAAAAGTGTAATTACGATGTTGATAAAGCACAAACAGGAATTGTGTACATTGATGAGATAGATAAAATTTCACGCAAGTCAGACAATCCGTCTATTACACGTGATGTATCGGGTGAAGGTGTACAACAAGCGCTACTTAAATTAATTGAGGGCACCATTGCATCTGTTCCTCCACAAGGCGGTCGCAAACATCCACAGCAAGAATTTTTACAAGTTGATACAAGTAATATCTTGTTTATTTGCGGAGGTGCGTTTGCAGGTTTGGATAAAGTCATTCTTGATCGCACAGCAAGAGGTGGTATTGGATTTTCAGCAGAGGTTCGCACCAAGGACAATGCTATTAGCATTGGTGAAATTTTGCATAATGTTGAGCCGGAAGATTTGATCAGATATGGACTCATACCTGAGTTTGTAGGTCGACTACCTGTTGTTGCAACACTCGAAGAGCTAGATGAAGAGGCGTTGGTTAGAATTTTGACCGAGCCTAAAAATGCGATCACCAAGCAGTATCATCGTTTATTTGATATGGAAGGTGTCGATATCGAATTTCGTGAAAATGCCCTTTACGCCGTAGCACGCAAAGCCATGGATCGTAAGACCGGCGCAAGAGGGTTAAGAACTATTTTGGAAAATGTACTGCTGGACACCATGTACAATTTGCCGTCTGAAGATAGTATTAGCAAAGTAGTTGTCGATGAGTCTGTGATAATGGGAGATACTAAGCCGTATCTAATATACGAAAACTCAGAATACGGGAAAGTAGCATCAGACGATTAATGATTTAGATTTGAGCTTTCTAGCTCATAAAATTATACGGTTATACCCTATAGGCCTTGAAATTTAGTCAAATTAAACCCATGTTAATGATTATGGATATTTCCATAATCCAAGCTATATTGTTGATATATTCAACTATATTAATCAATTTCGAAGATTTATTTGAGAGATAACATTCTATGAGTGAAGATCATATTTCAACAGAACTAATCGATGAACCAATGCAAGTAGTACCTGTTCTTCCACTACGAGATGTCGTGGTTTATCCGCATATGGTTATTCCATTATTTGTTGGAAGAGAGAAGTCGATTCAAGCGCTTGATGCGGCAATGTCAGATAACAAAAAAATCCTGTTAGTTGCTCAAAAAAGTGCAGATGTAGATGAACCTCAAACGGATGAAATTCATCAAGTTGGTACGCTATCAACGATTTTGCAATTACTAAAACTACCTGATGGCACAATAAAAGTGTTGGTAGAAGGTGTTGAGCGTGCACAAGTTATTCACTATTTAGAGGATAAAGAATTTTTTAGTGCGCAAATTTCATTGAATAAAGCTGACGAGCATGCAAAAGATGAAAAAGAGCTTGAAGTTTTATCACGCTCAGTGACAAGTTTGTTTGAGCAATATGTAAAGCTCAATAAAAAAGTACCTCCTGAAGTGTTGACCTCATTAGCAGGTATTGATGAGCCTTCGCGCCTGGCAGACACCATTGCTACGCATATGTCATTAAAGCTAGACGAAAAACAGCATGTTCTTGAAATTAGAACAGTTCAAGAACGACTTGAGCATTTGATAAGTTTAATTGAGGGCGAGCTTGATGTTTTGCAAATTGAAAAACGCATTCGTGGTCGCGTTAAGCATCAAATGGAAAAGTCTCAGCGTGAGTATTATCTGAATGAGCAAATGAAAGCCATTCAAAAAGAATTGGGTGAGCTTGATGAGGCGCCAAATGAAGTTGATGAACTTGCTGAAAAAATCGAAAAAGTGGGCATGTCAAAAGAGGCTAAAAAGAAAGCAGATGCAGAATTAAACAAGCTTAAGATGATGTCGCCCATGTCGGCCGAAGCAACGGTGGTGCGAAACTACATAGATTGGTTGGTAGGCGTGCCATGGAAGAAAAAGTCTAAAGTTCGCAAAGACTTATCTGCTGCTGAGCAGATATTGGAAGAGGATCACTATGGTCTAGAAAAAGTTAAAGAACGCATTATTGAATACTTAGCGGTACAGCAGCGTGTGCAAAAATCTAAGGGTCCCATCTTATGTTTAGTAGGGCCACCAGGCGTAGGTAAAACAAGTATCGGTAAATCTATTGCGCGGGCCACCAGCAGAAAATTTACACGTATGTCTTTGGGCGGTGTTCGAGATGAAGCCGAAATTAGAGGGCATCGACGTACGTATATCGGTTCCTTACCGGGCAAAATAATTCAAAACTTATCAAAAGTTGGAGTGAGAAACCCATTATTCTTGCTCGATGAGATCGACAAGATGGCCATGGATTTTCGTGGCGACCCAGCTTCGGCAATGTTAGAAGTGCTTGATCCTGAGCAAAACCATACGTTTGGGGATCACTATTTAGAAGTGGATTTTGATTTATCGGATGTAATGTTTGTTGCCACAGCGAATAGTTTAAATATTCCTGGACCTTTGTTAGATCGAATGGAAGTAATTCGATTACCTGGGTATACCGAGGATGAAAAAATTAACATTGCAATGCGTTACCTTGTGCCGAAACAACTTAAGTCACACGGACTTAAAGATGATGAAATTAAAATTAGCAGTGCACCAGTACGTGACATCATTCGCTTTTACACTCGCGAGGCTGGGGTCAGAAACCTTGAGCGAGAAATTTCTAAAATATTTCGAAAAGTTGTGAAATCATTTGTACTGAGTGAGCGGAAAGAAAAGATTACTATTTCACCTAGAACATTGGGTAAATATCTTGGGGTTAAACGTTTCAGATATGGTTTGGCCGATGATAATGATCAAATTGGACAAGTTACAGGTTTAGCCTGGACAGAAGCGGGTGGTGAGTTGTTAACAATTGAAGCCGTTGTTGTGCCAGGGAAAGGTAAGACAAGCCGTACAGGTCAGTTGGAAGATGTTATGCAAGAATCCATTCAGGTTGCGCATACTGTCGTGCGCAGCCGTGCATCAATTTTAGGTATTGAATCGGATTTTTACGAAAAAGCCGATATCCATATTCACGTCCCCGAAGGTGCGGTGAAGAAAGATGGCCCAAGTGCAGGTGTTGGAATGACGACGGCGATTGTGTCGGCGCTTGCAAAAATCCCTGTGCGTGCCGATGTTGCCATGACAGGAGAAATTACTTTAAGAGGAGAAGTTTTGCCCATTGGAGGTTTGAAAGAGAAGCTTTTGGCCGCTCATCGAGGTGAAATTAAGACAGTGCTTATACCAAAAGAAAATGAAAAAGATTTAAGCGAGATTCCCAAGAATATCAAGCAAAAGCTTGAAATCATTCCTGTGCAGTGGATAGATGAGGTTTTGCAAATTGCATTGGTGAAGATGCCAGAGCCCCTTGCTGAGACTGAAGATGTTACGGCAGTATCCTCTAAACGGAAAAAACCTACGCAAAAAAGAAAGTCTGTTCAAGCGCATTAAATTAGTATCGTTTGTTGACTTCACTCGAAGACGCTTGGTATAACACTTAGCGTTCAATCAACTATAAACTACGCGATCATCAGATATTCAATTAATTACTGCTATGCTCCAATTTGTCTCGTGTGGTCAAACGGTGGTTTGTGAACTGAATTTGCTTCTTAAATTTTAAATTTGTAGTCTTATATGATGCATATCAATTACTAGGGGAGTTAGGCTAAATGAATAAAAGCGAACTTGCTGAGGCTGTTGCGAGTGCGGCGAACCTTTCTAAGGCAGAGGGTGGTCGAACAGTAGATGCTGTAATCGATGCAATAACTGCAGCATTATGTAAAGGTGACACCGTTTCACTCGTAGGATTCGGAACCTTCCAGGTAAAGCAACGAAATGCACGCACTGGCCGTAACCCACGGACAGGGGAAGTCATTCAAATTGCCGCGTCTAAAGTCCCAAGCTTCAAGGCTGGCAAAGGTTTGAAGGAAGCTGTAAACCAGCGCGCCTTTTTGGGTGCTTAGCTCAGCTGGTAGAGCGTCGCCCTTACAAGGCGGATGTCGGGGGTTCGAATCCCTCAGCACCCACCAAAAGCATGACGGAGTGGTAGTTCAGTTGGTTAGAATACCGGCCTGTCACGCCGGGGGTCGCGGGTTCGAATCCCGTCCACTCCGCCATTTTTTTGAACTTTAATTATGTATAAGCGTTATTTATTCTATCTAATTTAATGCTCTGCCAAATAATATTTAAATGGGTTAAGGACTAAAATATTTAACTTACATCTTGGCAACTGTTAAAAGAGACTCACCATTTTCTCGTAAAGGGTGATTAGACCCATAAGTAGAGCATTGTAATCACCCGAATATAAATTAAGTTAAGATTAATTTACTTTATGAATTTTTAGTATTGTTGCTTATTATTTTTGAGATTAAAAAATTATAATGAGAATTAGAAAGATATGCTAATTGAAATACGTGAACGTGCCAGTAGCTTAGTAGCCTATATCATTATCGGTTTATTAATTTTGTCTTTTGCACTATGGGGCATTCAAGAATATTTTGGTGGCGGCGGCACACCTGCAATTGCAAATGTCGGTGGGGCTGAAATTACGTTATCTGAATTTAATAACCAATTTCAACAACGTAAACAAGCAATGCAATCTGCGTTGGGTAACGACTATGAACGCCAGTTTCCAAATGAGGACATTATTAAGGAACAAGTGATTGGTAGCATGATTAATACGGAATTACTTCGCCAAGAGGTCACTAATGCTGGGTATCAAGTTAGTGATGCGAGTCTGATTGCGAAAATTCAACAAGTTCCTCAATTTCAAAAAGATGGAAAATTTGATCCACAGTTATATGAACGATTATTGCAGGTGCAACGATACAATAAGGCTCAATTTGAAAGTCAGTTACGTGAGCAAGACAAACTAAGACAATTTGAAACTTCATTATCAGCATCTTCTTTTTTCCCAATGTCTGATTTGCAGAATTTTCAAAAACTAACGGAGCAGACACGTGATTTTTCATATGCAGTCGTTAAATCTGATCCCGATTCTATTTCTATTTCTAGTGAAGAGATCGAAAACTATTACAATGAAAATAAACAGCTCTACCTCACACCCGAGCAAGTAAAGCTCGCTTATATCGAGTTGAATGAGGATGGTATTGCCGGTCAAGTCTCAGTGACGGCAGATGATGCCCAAACTATTTATGATTCTCAGCCTGAGCGTTTCATGACCAATGAGTTACGTAAAATGCGTCATATCTTATTGCGAGTATCTGATGAAATTGCAGAAGATGCGCTAGAGTGGGATGAGGCAATGGGAAAAGCCAACAATATCATCACACAGCTAAACGATGAGGCGTCGTTTGCTGAGATGGCAAAACAAAATTCGGATGACAGTTTATCTGCTGAAAAAGGCGGTGAAATAGGCTTTATCGCACCAGGCGACTTCACAAGCACGGAACTTGAAGAGGCGTTGTTTTCATTAGACGTAGGCAAATACAGCAATCCTGTTCGTACAGAACAAGGTATTCAAATTGTAATGCTTGATGAGATTCAACCAAGCACACAGAAGCCTTTTGAGGATGTACGTGAACAAATTATTAATGAGCAAAAAGGGCAAATTGCACAAGCACAATTTATAGAGATAGCAGATGAGCTCGCAAATTTAATGGTTGAGCAACCTGATGATTTACAAGAAGCATCTGAAACGTATGATTTGGAAATAAAGCAGACTAGTTTTCTCGGTTCAACAAGCAAGTCTGAAATTTTTAAATATCCCAAAATACAATCACTCGCGTTTTCAAACGATATATTAAATGAAGGTCTTAATAGCGAATTAGTAGAAGTTGCAGAAGGACATGTCATTGCGTTTCGAGTGCTGGAGCATAAAAAAGCAGAACAGAAATCTTTATCTGACGTAAGTGAAGATATTAGTAAAATATTGGCTATCCAAAAGGCGTCAGAGCAAATCATTGAAACTGGGAAAGATTTATTCGCACAAATGCAAGCGGGTAGCATGCTACAAGAAGTTTCAAATCAACAGTCTCTTGAAGTCGTTAATTATGGCGCAGTGCGCCGTGATGACAGCCGTATTCCATTTATAATAATGGAGCATGCATTTACGCTAACACGTTCAAATGACGGAACATCAGCGATAGATGAAACATCGCTTTCAGATGGAAACTATGCGCTAATAGAGTTGCATAAAGTCATAGATGGTTCTGATCAATTGGATCAAACACAAGTTACACAATTGTCGCAACGCGTTAATTATGGCCGCAGAGAATTTAACGCATCAATTGAAACAATTAAAGAAAATGCCAAAGTAGAGGTATTTAAAGAAAATCTATAGCGTCTTTACTATTTGGCAGTCCTATCAGGTTTTTGTAATAACTTTCTAGTATAGTTCGTACATGCGGCTCAAGCTTCATTGGCAAATTCTCATTGCATTGCTGCTCGCAATGCTTATCGGTTGGATCGTTACACCTGAAACACGTTTTCTTGGCGTGCCACTCGTCTCTATTTTTGATTTTTTCGGTCAGTTGTTTTTAAACGCATTGAAGATGCTCATTGTTCCGCTTATTACATCATCAATTATCGTTGGTGTTTGCAGCCTAGGTTCCAGTGATGCTTTTGGACGTTTAGGCGGCAAAACACTCCTTTACTATGTTATTACAACCACTTTTGCCATTCTTATCGGGGTAGCTCTTGTTAATGCTATTCAACCAGGAGTTATAGATGGTGTACCTGCACGAGATGTGCTGGGGCTAAGCGAAAATACAGATGCAGTAACGGCTAAAGTAGAAGGCAAATCGGCAGCTGATGTGGTTAGTATTTTTCTGCGTATGGTTCCTACTAATATAGTTCGTGCTGCAGCCGAAGGCCAAATGCTAGGGCTCATATTCTTCAGTCTGTTGTTTGGTTTTTTTATCTCAAAAATAAAGCTAGAAGCGAGTCGTTTAATGCAGACGTTTTGGGAAGGTGTGTTTGAAGTGATGATGCATATCACTAATTTGATAATGAAGTTTGCGCCCATAGGTGTGTTTGCATTAGTAGCAAAAGTAGTTACTATCTCGGGCTTTGATGCATTCAAGCCACTTTTAACGTTCTTTTTTACAGTGTTGCTCGCATTACTTTTGCACATCATCATAGTAATGCCGTTGTTATTGCGATTTGTAGGTGGAGTGAGCCCATATAGGCATTTCCAAGCAATGGCACCCGCGCTACTTACTGCATTTTCTACCACATCTTCCTCTGCAACACTGCCTATCACAATGGAATGTGTAAAAGACCGTGCGGGTGTTTCTAATCGTGTGACAAGCTTTGTTTTACCGCTTGGTGCTACGGTTAATATGGATGGCACTGCATTATATGAATGTGTAGCAGCAATTTTTATTGCACAAGCTTATGGGCTAGATTTAACAGTCGCACAACAGATTACTATTGTTATATTGGCTTTATTGACATCTATAGGTGTAGCGGGGATTCCATCTGCAAGCTTGGTTGCAATTGCCATTATTTTAGCGGCAATTGGATTACCCCTTGAAGGGATTGGTTTGATTTTAGCAGTTGATCGAGTGTTAGATATGTGTAGAACGAGTGTAAATATTTTTAGTGATTCATGTGGTGCAGTTATAATTGGAAAATCAGAAGGTGAATCCGACATATTGCAAGCTTAGGTTAATAGGTTGAGCGCTGAGGAAATTAGTTTCACTTACAGCAAGCAGTGAATGTTTTTTTGTATAAATGCGGTTCTTAAAGAGTAACTCATATTCTTAATAAATATTATTTGCAGTAACCATCCTTTATTTAAATTTTTTATTGGTAACTAATTCTGGATAAATTATGAGGAAATTAATATTATCATTTTTATTTATTATAAATTTCTCATCGATTTCAATTGCAGATAACGCTTTCGATGGCCAATGGGTAGATTTAACACACGAATTTTCTGAGGAAACAATTTACTGGCCAACGGAGGAGCTATTTAAAAAAACAACGGTATTTGATGGCCATACTAATGCTGGTTTTTATTACACCGCGTATAGGTTTTGCGCTGCAGAACATGGCGGAACACATATTGATGCACCTATTCACTTTTCTGAGCATCGAAATACAGTCGATCAAATTCCTATTGAACAATTAATTGGCCCATGCGTGGTCATACGGGTTCCTGAAAAAGCGAATGAGGACCGCAATTATCAGTTTACTGTTGAGGATATATTAGACTGGGAAGCGAAACACGGTGTTATCGCTGATAATAGTATATTGCTTATCGACACGGGCTCAAGCAAGTTTTGGCCAAATAAAAATAAATATATGGGAGCAGACGAACGTGGCCAAGAAGCTGTAAAGAAGTTGAAATTTCCCGGTATTCACCCTGAGGCCGCAAAATTCTTAGCGTCGAAAAGAAAAATAAAAGCTGTGGGGCTAGATACGCCAAGCATTGATTTTGGTGGAGCAACATTTTTTAAAACGCATCAAATTTTGTTCGATAAAAATATTCCAGGATTCGAGAATGTCACTAATCTTGATAAATTACCGACGAAAGGGTTTATGGTGATTGCATTACCAATGAAACTCAAAGGTGGAAGTGGAGGGCCGTTACGTATCGTTGCATTTATCCCCGCAAAATAAAATTTTAATTAGCTAAAGTTTATTTTGGTAAAAAAGTTGAATGACCACTTTCGACACAAAGCAGACTTTCAAGTAGGACAGCGTTAATTTGTCTAATTTACTATTAAGTGCTATGAAAGTATTTGTTTATCTCATGTCTATATTGTTACTGATGGGTGTGGGCCATGCTGCTGACAATGATAGCGGGTTTGAACATTCATTTGTTGTGGAATTGCATAATCAACCCCCAACGCCTTGTGTAAGCAAATCAACGGATGACACATCATCAGGAATTTCAATTGCACCCAAAGGCACTGCGCGGGAAGAAGTCATTGATCACATGGGTTGGATTGCATCAGTATTTCTTAATTCCAGTCAAAATTTAATGACATCAAAAAACATAGATACAGTATACATAGCAGTCTTTTACGAAAATAAACCAATTAACGAAATAGGAGTGTATGGTTATAGGTTCAAGAATAAAATTAAATCAGAAATGTTTGAAGCGAATCCGGAGCTAAATGGAAGGTTGTTTGTAATCAATAATAGATTACTTATATTGTTGTGGCATGAAGATATACGTAAAACAGGAAAATGTTACTCTGCAATGGAAAAAACACTAATTAAATATGTACCATAAATACTAATACAATTGGATGACCGCTAACGACCCAAAGCGGACATTCTAAATTTCACCTTGAATAGCTAATAACCATAATTAAACAAAACAACCTATTATTATGAGTACAAACATATCCAAACATAGCAGTAGCTATTCGGGTAGCTGCTTATGTGGATCAATTCGATACTCCATAAATGGAAAGCTGCGTGATGTTATAAATTGTCATTGTAGTTTTTGTAGAAAATTTCACGGCCATTATGGTGCATACACGGCTACAGATAAAAAGCGTATATTAATTTCTGACAATGATAATACGCTGATGTGGTATCAATCATCTGGAAACCCTGCAAAACGTGGTTTTTGTATGAAGTGTGGATCATCTTTATTTTGGGATTTAGAAGGCGACACATTAATGCGTATATCAGCTGGCACACTAGATCAACCAACTTGTCTGATAACAACTACAGACATTCATGTATTGGATAAATCAGATTATTATGAACTTAGTAATAAAACTAAAAAACACAAACAAGGTTTGTAATGTGAAATGACTGCTAACAACCCTAAGTGGACATTCGTATTCAAATGTTTCTTTTAAAGATAAACGCTACTCAATTAGTTATGAATAATGAGTAGCACACAAACTATCGAATAAGAATCAATTACTCGCACCCGGATTACCTGTGCCAGCCTCCGGAAAATCATCATTGTTGAGCACTTCACCAGACTTCCCGGGTTGACAACCATCTCTTACAACTGGATCACCTACTCCTTGGTTGCAAGAGTTTACTGCCCAGGCATCTCCAGGTTTGCTCATTATTAAAAGAGCAGGAGGTGTATATGCTGCAAATTTCCCTGCGGCTTTTAAAAACTTGCGTCTTGAAATATCTTTGTCGTTTTCTTTACTCATTTTCACGCTTCCCCTGAATTTATAATTCAAATTATCTATTTAATTGAGCTTTCAATTCTAATTAGCATTTAAGAAGAATAAAATTAACCTCAAAATTAATAATATTTTCAACTCATAGCGTACTGTTATTTTAATGGTCTATGAATGAATTTTATACGACTTAGTAGACTGTAAAATGACAACTGATTAACAATATTGAGTAAATATGGGATGACCGCTTATGGCAGAAAGCAGATATTAGGTTGGAATTTTTAAATTAATACCGATTAATGTCCGCTAACGATCCAAAGCGGACATTAGTTATAGACAAAAACCCCGCCAATATGACGGGGTTAATAAAGATAAAAAAGTGGAGGAAATGTGTAAACTAAGAAAGTATCGTTAATAAAGTTATGAACCCACTTGTTATCCCTAAAACAAAAATCGCAAAATCTGGTAAAATGATATTACAAGTAAATGCTCTCTCAGCTTTCCCTATTGTCTTAACATTCTTCTGTTCTGCTAGGCTATTTTGAATTTCAACTTTCATTTTCATATCTCCTTTATTATTGGTAGGTTTTAAGATCGAACTCTACGGGCAATGATTGCGAAATAATTTCATAGATGGGAGAGAATAGTGCTAACTCGGTGAGCTCATCTGAACTTGAGTTACTCTTTACATGCATGCTGATTACAACTTTGTTAAATCCTTTCCGTACTTTGTCATCAAGCCCAAATAAACCACGAACATCCATATCGCCTGTATATGAAGATTCGACTGCTTCAATTTCAATACCTCGAACTGCTGCATGATAAACAAGGGTTCCCGTTAAACAGGTAGCGAGCGAGTGTAATAGGAACTCCATTGCATTTGGTGCACTGTCTTGACCTGCAGCAAATTCCGGTTCGTCAGAATTGATTGTGAATCCGTTTTTGCGTGTCTTATCTTCAGCTTTGCATGCATAAAAGTCCTTTATCTGTGTACGGCTTAAGCTGCCGTTAATCCACTTGTTTTTGGCTCGCCATTGAAAGTTTGCATTGTTGGGATCTGCTTCAATTTCACTGATCATATTCAAGATTTGATCTACATCGACACCATTCGTCATATTAGTTTTCTGATCAATTGCATTATTAGTTGTCATTTTAAATCTCTTAAAAAGTTTATGTAGCTGACGGATTTTGACCGTCGAACATCATGTTAGGAGCTTTATCACTTTGCCTGATACTGCAGAAAGCGTAGTATCTAACTACACAAAATGTAGTAAAGAACTACTTTTTAGATACTTACTTATGGGCTTTTAATAAGGAGTATGGTCAATTTTGTCCTATTGCAAAAGCGACGGAAATTATTGGAGATAAGTGGACCTTGCTTATAATCCGTGAACTGCTTATGGGCGGTACACGATTTAATGAGTTACAAAGGGGGTTGAGTCTAATCTCACCGACAATTTTATCTAAACGTTTAGAAATGCTTTCTGAACGTGGCTTGGTGTTAAAAAAAATACCAGGACAAAGAGGTTATGAATATTTTCCAACCGAATCTTGTCAGGAGCTATTGCCTATTATCCGCAAATTGGGTGACTGGGGGATGTGTTGGGCACGGTCAAATCTGACTGAAGACGATTACGACGTTGAACTTTTAATGCTTTACCTTAAACGTAGTATCGTGCCAGAAAAATTTATTGGCAAAGAATCAGTCATTCGATTTAGATTTAATGATATCGACACATACCAAGATTGGTGGATAGTTGTAACAGAGTCAGAGACTGATCTTTGCATTAATGATCCAGGAAAAGACATTGATGTTTATTTCACAACAAGCGTTAAAACGATGGTAGATATTTGGATGGGTGACTATACGTATAAAAAAGCAATTAAGAACGACGATTTAAAGTTAGTTGGAAATAAAACTCTCACGCGTAATATTACTACTTGGATGACTAATAGTGTATTCACTGACTTACCATCTGCAAAAGAAATTTGATTAATATTTATACTAGCTTTCTTGATGAATAATCTAGAATTTGTATGACCGCTATTGGCCGAAAGCAGTCATTAAAACTATTACTTTACTTCCCGCTAAATCTGCGATTTAGTTATATCCCGACATTCCCACTATATTGAAGCCCGCATCGACATAGGTAATTTCGCCTGTTATTCCACTGGCAAGGTCTGAGCATAAAAAAGCAGCGGCATTACCGACCTCTTCAATGGTGATGTTTTTACGCAGTGGTGCGTTGGACTCAACATGCTCAAGCATTTTGCGAAAATCACTAATCCCTGCTGCAGCAAGTGTGCGAATAGGTCCTGCAGAGATACCATTTACACGAATTCCATCCGGCCCTAATGCATACGCCATATAACGAATATTAGCCTCTAGACTGGCTTTAGCCAGGCCCATAACGTTGTAATTAGGCATGGCACGAACTGAGCCCATATAGGTGAGCGATACTATCGCACCATTTCGGCTCTTCATCATAGGACGGGCAGCCTTGCCTAATGCCGTTAAGCTATAGCTGCTAATGTCATGGGCAATTTGTGACCCTTCTCGTGAGGTCATTTCTACAAAATCTCCCGCGAGTTCCTCTTTTGGTGCAAACGCTGCGGAATGTACAAGTATGTCTAAACCGTCCCATGATTTTTCCAGATCTGAAATGAGTTGCACTATTTCAGTGTCACTGCCTAAATCGCAAGGTAAAACCAATTCTGCTCCACATTGCGCGGCAAACTTTTCTACACGTAGTTTGAGTTTTTCATTTTGATATGTGAAAGCAAGTTCAGCGCCTTCACGTTTCATGGCTTCGGCAATTCCCCAAGCTATGGAGCGATTACTCGCAATTCCAACTATTAATGCACGTTTTCCAGCTAAGAATCCCATTTTTCTAATTCTAGATTAAAAGTTATACTTAATATTATTTGTAGACTGAATCATTTTGCTACTAAACAGTCTATAATTCTTTTACAAGGATGAATGATCAACCGCTGCTAGATTAGCATAAACTTTCCACTTGAACAGCCGTTTCAATATTCTCTACATTGTATTACTCACGTGTCTCATAAGTGCATGTGAAGAGGGCGTATGGAATAACCCTTATCCTGTAGATTCTGATACATCGAATGTCGTCTATTCTTCATTTAGTGAACGCCCCAAACATTTAGATCCTGCTAGTTCCTACAGTGCAAATGAATATCAATTCATTGCACAAATATATGAGCCGCCTTTGCAATATCATTATCTACTACGGCCTTATAAATTGATTCCACTCACGGCAAGAGATTTGCCAAAGATTCGTCATTTAAATGCCAATGGTGAAGAGGTATCTGAATCAGGTTCGGCTGACATTGCATATTCTGTATACACCATTTCCATTCAGCCGGGTATTTACTTTCAACCTCATCCGGCGTTTGCGAAGAATGAAAATGGGGATGCCATTTTCTTAAACTTAAATGAAAGCGACCTTAAGCATATTCATACTTTAAGCGATTTTAAAGAGACAGGAACTCGTGAGCTCACAGCTGCTGATTATGTTTATCAAATTAAACGAATAGCGAGTCCGTTTTTACACTCACCCATTGCTGGCGTCATGCGTGAATATATAGTTGGGTTTGACGAATTTAGAAAAAATGTGGGCGAAATATATAATCCAGAAACAACATGGCATGATTTACGAGACATTAAGCTGGAAGGTGTTACCCAAATTGATCAGTATACGTATCAAATACGAATCAAAGAGCAGTATCCACAACTCGTTTACTGGTTAGCGATGCCATTTTTCTCACCCATGCCTTGGGAAGCGGAAAAATTTTACAGTCAAAAGGGAATGGATGAGCGCAACATTTCATTAAATTGGTATCCCGTTGGCACAGGCCCTTTTATGCTCACAGAAAATAATCCAAATTTGCGCATGGTGATGGAAAAAAATCCTAATTTTCATGGCGAAGTGTATCCCTCTAATGGCGAACCCGCTGATCATATTGATGGGTTGTTAACCGACGCCAATCAAGAATTACCTCTCATACAAAAAGCTGTATTCAGCTTAGAAAAAGAAAACATCCCGTACTGGAATAAATTTTTACAAGGCTATTACGATGCTTCAGGAGTAAGTTCGGACAGCTTTGATCAAGCTATTCAATTTGGTTCTCAAGGGGACGTGCAATTAACGGAATTAATGAAGGCGAAGGGCATACAGCTAGAAACTGCTGTGACGACATCTATTTTTTATATGGGTTTTAATATGATGGATGTTGTTGTGGGTGGTAATTCTGAGCGTGCGCGATTATTGCGTCGTGCAATTTCAATCGCAGTGGACTACGAGGAATATATATACATTTTCGCAAATGGACGTGGTGTGGCATCACAAGGGCCTATCCCACCGGGTATTTTTGGTCATGTTGAAGGTGAAGCAGGGGTTAATCCTTATGTCTATGATTGGGTTCACGGTGAGCCAAAAAGAAAAGACATTGACGTGGCAAGAAAGCTCATGGTTGAAGCAGGTTATGTGGATGGCATAGACCCAGATACAAGTAAGCCTCTTGTATTAAATTTTGACACCCCGGCAGCAGGCCCAGATGCAAAAGCGCAACTGAATTGGATGCGCAAACAATATCAGAAACTCGGTATTCAATTAGTGATTCGGGGTACTGATTACAATCGTTTTCAAGAAAAAATGCGCAATGGCACAAGCCAAATTTTTCAATGGGGGTGGAATGCAGATTATCCTGATCCAGAAAATTTCTTTTTTCTTTTGTATGGGCCCAATGGCAAAGTCGAACATCATGGAGAAAACGCAGCGAATTATAGTAATGCCGAATTCGATAAATTATTTGAAAGAATGAAAAATATTAAAAACGGACCTGAGCGTTTGAAGATCATTGAGCAGATGAATGCAATATTGCAACAGGAAGCACCTTGGTTATGGGGGTTTCATCCCAAGGCATTTTCTTTGTTTCATGGCTGGTATAAAAATGTAAAACCAAATTTAATGGCAAATAACCTTTTAAAATATAAACGCGTCGATAGCGAAGAGCGAAAAGAAAAACGAAAAGAATGGAATCAACCTAATTATTGGCCGATGATCATCTTATTTTTAGTTTTACTGATTTCATTTATTCCAGCTGTAATTGGATTTTATCGAAGGGAGCGAAGCACAGTTAAATGATAGCGTATATCGTACGTCGCGCTTTATATGCCATTCCAATTTTAATTGGCGTGAATATCATTACATTTATATTATTCTTTGTGGTTAATTCGCCCGATGATATGGCGCGCATGTTTCTTGGGCAAAAACATGTCACACAAGAACAAATTGAAGAATGGAAATCAGAGCGAGGTTACAATAATCCACTTTTTTACAATGCAGATGAGGATGGGAAAAAGAAAGTAACAGAGACTATCTTTTATGATAAATCCATTCGTCTATTTGTATTTGAATTCGGCCGTTCAGATAGTGGTCGCGATATTGGCTACGATATTAGTCAAAGAATGTGGCCCAGTTTAGCTATTGCAGTTCCACAGTTGATTATTGGTTTATTGATCACAATCACATTTGCATTGTTAATTACATTTTTCCGTGCAACCTACATCGATTATTGGGCGGTTGTTATCTGTGTAGCATTAATGTCTATTTCGAGTTTGTTTTATATTATCGGTGGGCAATTCATTATGGGTAAAGTGTTACGTGTTGTGCCAATTTCTGGTTTTGAGAACAGTATATTTGGTATTAAGTTTTTAATACTGCCTGTGTTAATTGGTGTAATTGGTGGGATTGGTTCGAGTACACGCTGGTATCGAACCATATTTCTCGAAGAAATTAATAAAGATTATGTGCGTACAGCTCGCGCGAAAGGCATTTCGGAGTTAATGGTTCTTTTTCGACATGTATTGCGCAATGCGCTGATACCTATTCTAACGGGTGTTGTAGTTATTCTTCCGTTATTGTTTATGGGAAGTTTGATTACCGAGTCATTTTTTGGAATACCAGGCTTGGGGAGCTACACCATTGATGCAATTAATCGTCAGGACTTTGCGATTGTTCGATCGATGGTATTTCTCGGTGCATTCTTATATATCGTTGGTTTATTAATGACAGATATCTCTTACACCATTGTCGATCCACGCGTGAGGCTGCACTAAAACTATGATTGGCAAACCTGTTTTTTTGCTTACAGATGTTCTTATATTTTTTTTGTTGTTTTGCATTGTTGCATTTTTTATTTATGCAATACGTAAACCTCATTTACGCCAACCGTGGCGACAAGTCGTGAGAAGCAAGGCTGGTGTAATCTCAATGATGGTGTTGTCTATATACGTTGGCGTTGCGATTCTAGACTCAATTCACTTCCATCCTGTTTTAAATGGTGATGTGCAGCAATCTAAAAAAGATCAATATAGTGGTGAGGTAGTGAGTTTGTTTGATCAAGTAGTTATGGACTTACGAAACAGTTCTGAAAAAACATACTCTTCACCATTCGCCGCACACTTGTTTGCAAAAGAAACCGTGCAAATGTCAGATGGGTCTAAGTTGCGTGATTTTGCACGTTTGAAATGGGGAGCACGACATCTCGAGAATCCTGAAAGTCAAAAACGTTCAGATATTTTTAGGCTTGCGCTGGAGGGATTAGGTAATGCACTTTTAGTTTGGCTCGTGACTTTTGCATCGTTATGTCTGTATTTGTCATTTAAAAACAAAATTAAGTTTAGTGCGACTGTTGGGCATTTATTCAATTCAGAGTCCGAAATTCCATGGCGCACAATAGCGGTTAGTTTGGGTTTCGTTTTAACAATAATATTTGTTGGTGCACAGTGGGCGTCTAAGTATCATGTGCTCGGAACTGATAAGATTGGTGAGGATGTTTTATACCAGGCATTAAAAAGTATTCGCACAGGGGTGGTCATTGGCACTTTAACCACACTTCTAATGCTTCCGTTTGCAATTACACTTGGCATTATGGCGGGATATTTTCGTGGGTGGATTGATGATGTCATTCAATACATTTACACCACGCTAAATTCCATACCAGGAGTTTTATTAATTGCAGCTGCCGTACTTATGATGAATGTATATATGAGTAAGCATGCGGAAGAGTTTGCCAGTCTAACTCAACGCGCAGACTTGCGATTATTATTTTTATGTTTAATTTTAGGATTAACCAGTTGGACAGGTTTATGCCGTTTATTGCGAGCAGAAACGTTAAAACTTCGTGAGCACGATTTTATTCAAGCCGCTTCTGCATTTGGAGTAGGTTCTACACAGACAATTTTTAAGCATATTTTACCCAATGTTATGCATATAGTATTAATTACGATTGTGCTTGATTTTAGCGGATTAGTATTGGCTGAAGCTGTTTTGTCTTATATTAATATTGGAGTTGATCCAACGATGAATAGCTGGGGTAACATGATAAATAGTGCACGATTGGAGATGGCGAGAGAGCCGGTAGTATGGTGGTCCTTAGCTGCTTCATTATTCTTTATGTTCACCTTGGTGTTATTTGCAAACTTATTTGCAGATGTTGTTCGTGATGCGTTGGATCCGCGATTAGCTAAACAATAATATGTCTGACATGCTCCTTAAAATTGAACACTTAACGACAGTTTTTGAAAGTCGTCATCGAACTCTAACTGCAGTAAATGATGTAAGTCTTGAAGTTCAAGCGGGTGAAACATTTGCATTGGTAGGTGAGTCGGGCAGTGGTAAATCTGTCACGGCACTCTCTGTAATTCGATTATTGCCTGAAGCTGCAAAGGTTACCTCAGGTAGTGTGCTTTTCGAGGGTAAGGATTTATTGAGTTTACCTGAACGCGAAATGCGCGACATACGTGGCAGTGGGATTTCTATGATTTTCCAAGAACCTATGACATCGTTAAACCCTGTAGTAAAAGTTGGAAAACAAATTTCTGAAGTATTGATGCGACATCAAGACATGTCAAAAGCTCAAGCGCGTCAGCGTGCATTAGATTTGTTAAATGCCGTAAAAATTTCTAATCCTTCTCATACGATTGATACCTATTCGCATGAGTTATCTGGAGGCATGCGGCAACGTGTCATGATTGCCATAGCGCTTGCATGTGAACCAAAGTTATTAATTGCTGATGAGCCCACAACAGCGCTTGATGTCACCATACAGGCGCAAGTATTGGAGTTGATTAATGAGTTGCAGCAACAACTTAAAATGGCAATTGTGTTTATTACGCATGATCTGGCCGTTGTAAAACAAGTCGCTGATCATATCGCTGTGATGAAAGATGGGAAAATTGTTGAACAATCAAGTAATGAAATTTTCTTTTCATCGCCACAAGATCAATACAGTTGGGATTTATTTGCAGCGCTACCTGCGATGGAAAAGCGCGGACAGCCTTTACTAGAGGGTACTAGTTATTCATCAAGCCGCAATTTTAAAGATTCTAGTCAGCATGGGCCGTTGCATGTAAATAATTTAAAAGTTCACTTCCCTATTAGAAAGGGAATTTTGAAACGAACAGTAGGATCTGTGAAAGCCGTAGATGGTGTTACGCTTGAACTTCCACCCGCAACAACGCTTGCTTTGGTTGGTGAGTCTGGTAGTGGCAAAACAACAGTGGGCAAGGGAATTTTGCGACTAGTGCAGCCTACGGAGGGAGAGGTCACATATATGGGATTACCCATTCATAAGCTTGATAGCAAACAGTTGCTTGAACAACGCACCAATCTCCAAATTATTTTTCAAGATCCTTATTCCTCGATGAATCCACGTATGCGTGTGGGTGAAATTATAGAAGAAGGAATGAAAGCTTTAGACGTAATTTCAGATGCTGCTATGCGCAAGAAGCGCGTACTGGAGTTGCTTGAGCAAGTTGATTTAGACCCCGATTCTCTATTGCGTTACCCGCATGAATTTTCTGGTGGGCAAAGACAAAGAATTTGTATTGCAAGAGCCTTAGCTGTGAATCCAAAAATTATTATATGTGATGAACCAACAAGCGCACTCGATGTATCAGTACAAGCTCAGATTCTTGATTTATTGAATGATTTACAGGCTCAGTATGGGATTAGCTATTTATTTATCACACATAATATGTCGGTGGTTGCATATTTTGCAGATCTAGTCGCCGTCATGTATCAAGGAAAACTTGTAGAGCAGGGTGAAGTTGAACAGGTATTAAAACATCCTGAGCATGAATATACGAAAAGATTATTAAACGCGGTTCCTAAACTTGTTCCGCCAATGCGAGCTGCATAAAAGAAATTGACTAGTCGATATAATACTCAAGCTTAATATCGGCTACATCGATAATATCTTGGGCTTCTAACTTTCGAGCTTTGCCTTCGATAACTTCATTATTTAGTTTAGCAGGATGTTCTTCATCACCTTCGGTTTGCATAATATAGTAACCACTGCTACGTTTTATTACACCAACAACTGCGACACCTGGTTTTCCAATAGTGGTTAACGATTTATCCAAAATTAATTCTTTGCCAGAATTACTGCCATTTAGAATTTGAATTCGACCGTCATTATTTTCTGCGTTTGAATTTATTTTTTCCTCACTGCTTGAAGTTTGTTCAACATTAATCGCTTCATGTTGATCGGAGGATTCCATGCCAATCATGGTTTCAACAGGATCCAAGTTACTGATGGAATCCAAGTCTTCTATGTCATCCATTGTTTCGGTAGGATCAAATACATCCTTATGTTCTGGTAGTTCTGTATTAATGGTTGTTTCAACTGGGTTAGCTGGGGTAACGGAATCTGAATTTTCTATTTCATGATTTGGTTCCGAAACGTCTTTATTGACATTTTCACTCGGTTTTTCACTGGAGGGATCCTGTGCTTCTACATTATCCATACTTTCCACGGGACCAATATTGTCGTTATCATCTAAAGTTTCGCTATTCGCGAGCGTTTCTAATGAGTGAGAAAATTCCTCAGAATCATCAGAAATTAAATCATCATCTAATTTTTCAAGTTCATCGATGGTTTTTACGTCATTGCTTACATAGTCCGCAACTGCAATTGCGTCTATTTGATCGACTAAATCTGCAATCGATGCGTTAAATTTGTCCTGACTCGATTCAGGCGACATCACTACTGTTTTTTCAAAATTGCTATTGGCAGAGTTTGTAGCCAAGTGATTAATGTATTTAATTCGGTGATTGCCGATGTCGATCATATCGCCATCTTTAAGAGGGTGCTTTTTAACAATTTTAGAGTTTACAAAAGTGCCATTTGTACTGTTGAGATCTTCTAAAAAACAATCATGTGAGACGGTTGTGATTTGCGAGTGATAACCACTTATAGCAAGATTGTCTAAACAAACATCATTGTCAATGCGTCTACCAATGGTAATTGTATTTTTATCAATAGAGTATTCTTCTATGATTTTGTCATCGACACTTAAAATTAGCTTTGGCATATAGTTTTCTATCTTGGTAGAAATTTACTAAACTTATTCTTCCAATCTTTTTTACTGGGGAACTCTTGGTTAGGCTTTGCCAGCAAAACTGAAACGTTGTCTCGACCACCATTTTCGTTGGCAATTTCAATCAGCCTGTCAGCGAGCTGATCTAAATTATCCTTGAATGTTTTTACTGTCGCATGAATTTCCTGATCATCGACCATATCTGTCAGACCATCGGAACAGAGAATATAAATGTCTCCCGGCATAGCTAAGTCTTCTTTAATATCGACAGCAATGCTTCCTTCAATGCCAAGCGCTCGCGTAACTAAGTTTTTATTAAGGGAGGAACTTGCTTCTTCTTGTGTATAAAAACCACGATCGACTAATTCTTGCAATAATGTGTGATCTACTGTTATTTGTTGTAAGTTGCCATCTCGAAATCGATACATTCTTGAATCGCCCACATGCGCAACTGTAATTTGATTATCATAAAATACACCCATAACCAAAGTTGTTCCCATGCCACGATACTGTGGTTCAGTACTACTGACTGAAAAAATTGTTTCATTAGCTTTAACTACTGACCTGCGAGCAGCTAAGCTTTCTTTTGAATAACCGGTTTGCTCGTCAATTTCGCCTGGTGAAAGCTTTGGGATTTCAGCGCGAAGATCATCTAAAATTGTATTAACTGCCAGACGACTTGCAACTTCTCCACCTTTGTAGCCACCCATGCCATCAGCTAAGACAACCAAACCTATTTCTTGATCTTCTCCTATCTTGTCTTCGTTGTTAGATCGCACTAGTCCGGTATTCGAACGTCCTGCTATGTCTAATATTCCTTTAAGATTCATAATATTATTATTAGCTATCCAGCATCATTTGACATTCGCGAAGTTTATTTGCCATGCTTGCAGAAGATTGAAATCGCTTATCTGGATCTTTCTCCAGTGCCTTATTAACAGTCCATGCAATGCACGATGGTGTATCAGGGTTAATTTCTGCAATATCTTTATGTCTTTCTTGTGTGATGGACCTTAATAATTCAGCCATCGTTTTTGTTCGAAACGGAGGCGAACCTGTTAGTAATTGGTAAAGCGTAACGCCCAATGAATATAAATCAGAACGAACATCCAGTATTTCTCCTGCAAGCTGTTCTGGTGACATATACAAGGGAGTGCCTAAAATTGAGCCAGCACGAGTACGTGTTGAGTCAGGAATTTTCGCAATTCCAAAGTCCGTTAGCTTAATATAATCTCCGGATGGGTTGTATAAAATATTTGCAGGTTTTATATCTCGATGTATGACATTTTGTTTATGTGCATAGGTAAGTGCATCTGCACATTGAGCAACTAATTTAAGCAACGTTTTTGAATTTAAAAGATTATCAGCGCGAGCGTAGTTGCGTAGGTTAATACCTTCTACATACTCCATAGCAATGTATGCAAAGCCGTCAGATTCTCCATTGTCATAAATTTTTACAATATTAGGGTGATCTAATTTTCCTGCAGTTTCTATTTCTCTGTGAAAACGGAATTTATATTCATCTAGCTGACTTGAGTCTAGTTCTGCAGATAAGTTTAATACTTTAATTGCGATAGTTTTGTTTGCAGCAATATCTTTGCCTTTGAATACTGCGCCCGTTGTTCCTTCTCCTAACAACTTAATGGCTTTGTATCTGCTGCCATAAAGAAGTGGATATTCACTAATCTCATCTTCTAAGCTATCTTTTTCAGCGTGAATGGAAGCCGAAGCAGAATCGGTGGTTTCTGTCGGTATTAACCTTGATGTTTCCTTATTGGCTTCTTCTTCATCAGTAATTTTATTGTCGTCACTGAATTTTTTATCTAATTCAGTATCAAAAGATTGTAAACGTTCTTTTACATCTTTAAAGCTCGGTGCAAACGCAACAATATGTTCTAAAACACGTTTTGCATTATCAGGCTCACCTTTAATTTGAAAGTCAATTGACAAGTTGTATAGTAAATTTGCTATATCATGGTTATGTACGCATTGTTTAAATTTTTCAAAGGCGAGAAATAATTGACCTGATCCTTGGAGCTTAAGGGCAATGTTGCGTGCATTTTTACGAGATAAAAAACGCTCGGCTGAATTAGCACTCGATTCTTCGCTTTCTTTTGAAAAATTTAGTAGAAAAAATCCGGTAACAATGATTAAAGCTGCAAGTGTACTGATAGTAACCCAATACGATAAATGCAAACCCCACTGCATGATTACAACGACACATAAGCCCACGAGGCCAAATACAAACCATTTATTATTCGGTTTATTTGTATTCAGAATATTCACCATATTTATCAATTGAGTCCAATTTAAAGACTCACCTACTACGCATCCATTTTGGCATTGGTATATTATTAGCTTAAATTATGTTACCGCGGCATAACTGACTAATATTCAATTACTTTCGCTAATTTGAAAATTGACTAGTAACCTCAAAAACTGGGCATCATACGTTTTAGGAGGATACTACAGAGGCATCTATCCCCACCATAATAGGCACCTTTGAGTGCGACGAAGAATCTAATTTTATTGACGTGTAGGCCAAGAAATCAGTGGATTACATGAAAATGTGGCTAAATCGCCAATTATTCACGTTTAGTCGATGAGGATTGCTTCCCCTGGATGCAGTGGTTTATTGGGATTTCGACCGTTAATCTCTACCAAGCGGTCTACCGTAGTGTTGTTGCGATGAGCTATTTTCCAGAAGCTATCTCCTGGTGTAACAATGTACACATTAGATCCGTCTTTATTTGAATTTTTAATACGTTTACCGTTACTTGGAAATGCTGGAATAATTAGAGTGCGTCCAGCAATTATTTTGTGCCCTCTAATATTATTTACTTTGCACAATGCTCTTACAGATGTGTCGTATTGCACAGCAATATGGCTCAACGATTCACCACGCCTTATTCTATGTTTTCCACTAACAAATTTTTCTTCTTCGGGTAACGTTTCAACTGTAGAGGAAACTAATTCAACATCATCTTTTGGGACCAATAGTGTATAACCCTCGGGGATGGGATAGTTATGGTTTCGAAGTGCAGGGTTTAAAATATTCAATTCTGCTGAGTTTATTTCTGTGTTTTCTAATATTTTTGCATAAGAAATACGTTTTTTAATTGTAATTTTATCTAGATATGGCTCATTAGCGATAGGATAAAATAACGTACTACATAATTCATCTTTACTAACTATTGCGCTAAGGGCTAGAATTTTAGGAACATACTCCCGAGTTTCACGTGGCAAACGTAGATCCCAAAATTGCTTATCACCATGTTTCGCTTCTTGAGAACGCATTGCGCGTTTTACGCGGTGAGGGCCCGCATTATAAGCCGCTAAAGCAAGTAACCAGTCGCCATTAAACTCATTGTGCAGATGTTCTAAATAGTCAAGCGCAGCAGTGGTTGAAGCGCTGATGTCATGCCGACCATCATATCCCCATGTACGTTCGAGTCCGAATTCCTTCGCGGTAAATGACATGAACTGCCATAAACCTGTTGCTTTTGCGCGCGATCGTGCTATCGGTACATAGCCGCTTTCTACAATTGGCAAAATTGCTAATTCTGCAGGCAGTTGTCTTTTATTTATCTCACTTAGGATGTAATAAATAAAAGGTTCAGATCGTTTAGTAACAGTTGAAAGATAATCTACATTAGAGAGGTATTTTTGTTTATGTAATATGACATGAGGATGTTCGTAATATTCTGTTAAAGCTAAATTTTCTTCAATATTTTGCCAAATTATTAATTGATCTTTGTTTTTAGGCTTAACATGAATAGCTTTAATGGGTGCCGTTTTAATAGGGGGGAGGATGTAATTATGACTCGCTTCAACGTCTGTATTGGAGTTAGAAGCTGAGCTTTGATCGTTTGAAATACCTGCGTTGTTAGATGTGTGACTACACCCAACAAGTATCATGCTGAAAACTAAGCCAACTAGGCATAGCGCATAGAATTTAGCTAATGTCGTCCCTTTCATGTTTTTATAGCATAAGGATACAAAATTTCCAGTTCAACAATTATATTTAACTTGGAGATAAAAAAAATTTCATAAGTTCTCATTTTAAGATTAAAGATTCTGTTACAACTTACTGTTTTAATGTAAAATATTAAATATGAAGGAATCACAGCTGTTCAATTCGGTCAAAATCGCTAATCAGCTTATGGAGTGGTATTCCAGTCCAGCAGGTCAAGATTTAAGCAATGAATTGACTGAAAAATTAGAACAATTATTACCCAGCTTGTTTGGTTATTACGCTTTGCAATTAGGGAAAATACATGTGGATATTGATTTATTACAGAGCAGTTCAATAGGACAAAAGATTTATATGGCTGAAAGTGCCCGACAAGATAGTGTCATTGCAAGTCCATTATCATTGCCATTTTCGCATGATGCATTAGACCTGATAGTTTTGCCTCATACATTGGATTTTTCACGCGAACCACATCAAGTGTTACGCGAAGTTCATCGTGTGCTCATATCGGAAGGCCATGTTGTACTGATCGGATTTAATCCACTGAGCATGATGGGAGTGAGTAAGCTTGCATTCTTGCGTAGTAAGCGTGTTCCTTGGAGTGGGCATTTTTATACTGCGAGAAGATTAAAGGATTGGTTATCGCTGCTTGATTTTACAGTTCTAGACATTCAGCACATCGGGCTGCGCCCCCCTATTCAGAGTCAAAATATGCAGCAGCGTTTGGGGTTTTTAAGTAAAGCGGAACGATATGGATTTAAATGTTTTGGAAACATACAAATATTCGTCGCTAAAAAACGTGTACTAACACTTACCCCCAGGCCGCAGCCTTGGCTAACAAGACGTAGAATTCTTCCAGTAAACGTTGCGGAACCATCAGCAAGACAGGCAAATCGTGTTAGAGCAAGTCGATATTTACACTGACGGGGCGTGTCGAGGTAACCCAGGGCCGGGTGGATGGGCGGCATTACTGAAATACCGCGATAAAGAAACAATGATCAATGGAGCGGTCGCGGAAACTACTAACAACCGTATGGAGTTGCAAGCGGCTGTATCAGCCTTGCAGAAATTAAAACGGCCATGTGCAGTTAATATCACTACCGATTCACGATACTTGATGGATGGCATACAACAGTGGTTACCAAATTGGAAACAAAATGGTTGGAAAACAAGCGCAAAGAAACCTGTTAAGAATGAAGACTTATGGCAACAACTGGATAAATTAGTTGAACCGCACGACATCACATGGAATTGGGTGAAAGGGCATAGTGGCCATGTCGAAAATGAGCGTGTTGATCGTTTTGCTAATGATGCGATTGATTATCTGTTATCGTAACCCGCCTTATAAAATTCTTTTACTCATGTTTGTTAGCCCCAAATAATTTTTTATGCGCCAAATTGTACTAGATACAGAAACAACCGGCCTTGAAGTTTCGCAAGGCCATCGAGTGATCGAAATAGGATGTATTGAAATTGTTCACCGTCGCGTTACTGATCAAATATTCCACCAATTTCTAAATCCTGATAGAGATATTGATGAAGGTGCATTAGCTGTTCATGGGATAACGCAAAGCTTTCTTTCCGACAAACCAGCATTTTCAAATATTGCAGATGATTTTATTCAATTTATCAATGGTGCTGAACTAATTATTCACAACGCCAGTTTCGATATTGGATTTATAAATGCCGAATTATCTATTGCTCAGCATACTGTCGTAGATGTTCGTGATTGCTGTAAGGTGCAGGACACACTGGAGCAAGCACGAAAAATGCATCCAGGCCAAAAGAATAGTCTAGATGCGTTGTGCAAGCGTTATGAAATTGACAATTCACATCGAGAATTACATGGGGCGTTGCTCGATGCCCAAATTCTTGCTGACGTATATTTGGCAATGACAGGGGGGCAAACGATGCTAAGTCTAAGTCCGAATTTCAACCAATCAAATTCAAATAGTATTGCTTCAAACTCTGCAAATCACAATCGATTAGAGTTAGCGGTTATATACGCTGATAATGATGAATTATCCGCGCATGAGGCGTTTTTAAAGAAAATTGAGAAAGAAAGTAATTCTGGATGTTTATGGATGAAAGGTAAATCAGAATAATTTACCTATCTTTGGTGCAAGTTGTTGCTGTACTGAGTGAATTTCGTTACATTTCGTCCATCTAAAATCATCCACACTTGGAGAAATTTACCAATATGAAAGGGTTATCTGTATTTATATTGACTGCGTTGCCTTTTGTCATTGCTGGGTGTGGGGAAAAAGGTGGATCAGCAAGTGGGAAATGGGTTGGCGAAGTGTATGCTAGTGAAAAAACTAAAAGCTCTACAGTCATTGGTGAATTTGACTCTTATGAAGAATGCTTGGAGGCATCTAAAAAAGAAGCAAAATCTGGAATTTTTAATTGTGGCATAAAGTAAATTTGATTTACCGAACTTCGATCTAATCCAGAATGGATTAATTTAATTTTATTTGCTCTGTTTTAAAATTCGTTGCTTATCTCTTTGCCAATCTCGTTCTTTTATGCTGGCACGTTTGTCTTGTTTTTGTTTTCCTTTTGCAATGCCAATTTCAATTTTAGCCACACCTTTTTTCCAATACATTGACAAAGGTACAATGGTGAAACCTTTCCTTTCAACTGCACCAATTAATTTTGCTAATTCAAATCGGTGTAATAACAATTTACGTGTGCGTGTCGGATCTGTGGGTTTATGGGTAGAAGCTGTAGCAAGTGGGCTAATATGTGCACCTAATAGCCAAGCTTCCAAATTTTTAATTAAGACATAGCTTTCCTTTAATTGTATGCTCTTAGCTCTTAAACTTTTAACCTCCCAACCCTCTAGAACAAGTCCAGCTTCAATATTTTCAAGAATGAAATAGTCATGACGCGCTTTTTTATTGACCGCGATATTATTTGCTGATTTATTCTTTGATTTTGCCATTATTCTAGAATGTTGCAATTTAATTTAGCATTAGAAAGTAAGTAACATAAGTTTCACAACATTAACAGATGATATTTTTAAAATAACGGTATGAGTTAATTATTTATGGCTGCTATTCGAACATCGATCCATGGTTATTGGTCATCACGATTTGCGTTTGTATTAGCTGCTACTGGATCAGCAGTTGGATTGGGAAATATTTGGAAGTTTCCTTATATGGCTGGCGAAAATGGCGGTGGTGCATTTGTACTGCTGTACCTTTTATGCATTGCACTATTTGGAATACCTGTAATGATGTCTGAAGTAATGTTAGGGCGTAGGGGTAGAAAAAGTCCGGTTAATACAATGAATGCATTAGCTATAGAAGAAAATAGGAGTAGTTCTTGGGGGTTGCTTGGTGTTATAGGAGTTTTGGCAGGATTTTTAATACTTTCTTATTACAGCGTTATCGCGGGTTGGGCATTAGCATATGTTGTAGAGACAGGTACTGGGACCTTTGTAGGAATTACAAATGAAGATGCAGGTATAGTCTTTAGTAATTTAATTTCAAATCCTGCTCGATTATTATTTTGGCATACATTGTTTATGGTGCTTACTATGGTCATTGTCGTAAGAGGGGTAAATAAAGGGTTAGAAACAGCAGTTAAATTTTTAATGCCAGCATTGCTAGTATTATTATTGATCATAATTGTTTATGCAATGGTTAAAGGTGAGTTTTTAGCAGGACTTAAATTTTTATTTGAACCCGATTTTTCAAAATTAAGCCCTGGTATTGTTTTAAAAGCAATGGGGCAAGCATTTTTCAGTTTAAGCTTGGGTATGGGTGCAATTATGATGTATGGAGCTTATCTGCCTAGTGATGCATCAATTGCTACAACAAGTTTTCAAGTAGCAATTGTCGATACTTTAGTTGCTGTTTTGGCAGGTTTAGCTATTTTTCCTATTGTGTTTGCAAATGGCCTTGAGGCAGGACAGGGTCCAGGCTTAGTTTTTAATACATTGCCGCTTGCATTTGGACAAATGACAGGTGGAATAATTTTTGGAACATTATTTTTTATATTGTTAGTGTTTGCTGCGTGGACATCAGCCATTTCTCTTATTGAACCTGCGGTTGCATGGCTAATTGAGAAATTTTCTTTTTCCAGATTATTAGCATGTTTAATATGTGGTGTTATCACATGGGTGATCGGTTTGGGTACAGTGTTTTCATTTAACTCATGGAGCAAAATCAAATTATTTGACGGCACGTTTTTGGAAGAGAAATCATTTTTTGATTTATTAGATTACGCAACAACCAATATAATGTTGCCATTAGGTGGAATTTTAATATGTTTGTTTGCGGCGTGGTTCATGAAAGAATCTTCGCGACGAGATGAATTAAAAATTAAACATGAAGGCGCATATAAACTATGGCGGTTTCTTGCCAGGTATATCACACCAATTGGCGTAGTGCTTATTTTTATGCACGTGCTTGGCGTTCTAGAAAAATTTCAAGTTACTTAATTTATACTTCATGACTCATGTGCAGCGCAGCGCTTTGTTGCCTTTCCCAGTAGATAAGATTTACGAATTAGTAAACGACGTAGACTCATACCCAGAATTTATTCCCTGGTGTGTAAACTGCGAAATACATGAGAACAATGATAATGAAAAAAAAACAACAATGTATTTTGCAAGTCGCGGTATTAATGCATCAGTAACAACACGTAATGAATTAGTTAAAAATGAAAAAATTATAATGCATTTAGTGTCTGGACCCTTTAAACACTTAACTGGTGAATGGCAGTTTCGTAGTATTGATGAAAATGCATGTAAAGTGGAACTGGATATGCAATATTCGTTTTCCAATCGTCTATATGAGGTCACACTTGGCCCAATATTTAATCAGGTGGCTACTAAGTTGGTTTCTTCATTCACGCAAAGAGCGATGGAGCTATATGGAAAGTGAAAATTCAATTTCAATAGTTATTTGCTACGCTCTTTCTCGTCAGCAAGAGCTAATTTCTCTTAACCTATCGCAACCCACGAGTGTATTAAGCGCAATACAGCAATCTGGGATATTAGAAAAGTATGTAGAAATTGATTTGGAGCGTGACGGTGTTGGTATATATGGGCAAATTGTTAAGTTAGATAAAATTGTCCAAGATAAAGACAGAATTGAAATCTATCGCCCCTTACAAGTGGATCCTATGAAGGCGAGACGCATTCGCGCCGAGCAACAAGATAATTAATTATCTTGTCTTTGATTGGCAGGAGTTTATATGCCAGCTTTCAAAGATTGAAGTCGATGAAATTTTAAAATAGAACAGTCAGAGTAACGGCAAATTTTTAATTATGTGATGACCGCGTTATAAGAAGTTTAATTTATAATGCATTCAGTATCTAAGAATCGCAGTACTCTTTTAAAGCAACTTCATATAAATGAACTGCTTCTTTGTCCCAGGTTTGAGGATGTTTGATAAGCCATATATCAAAAATTGCAAATAACTGCTCCGAATTTTTGTTCTCTGTACACGACTTATACCATCCAAACTCATCAATATGTTCAGACATTTTTATATGTGCTTCGTGTAGACCTTGAATATATGCAGTTTGGTCAGAGTCTGTTAGATTAAGATAACTTTCGGCTGTTAAACCACTGGTATGCTTGTGATGACTCCCAAAACACGGAAATGCCAAAGATAGCCCACATGCAGCAATAACTAATAGAATCACTTTCGTAGTCTGCACTTGCAATCCTCTGTTCATATTGATGTGAGTACTACCTATTCACCTGAAAAAATTTTAGCGATCCCTTCTATCGCATCATACACAAGCAAACATATTTCTCACTCAGCCAATGCTTCTTTTGCCTTATCAACACGGTATCTGTAGCCTCTTCTTTATCCACAGAGTCAACTGCTTTTTTATAATCTACCTCGCCGTCACCAACAGATTCTTTTAATTGCTGTGTATCTACTGAACCTGCCACTTTATCTTGATCAACTGAACCACCTAATTTCTTGTAGTCAACAGCAATTGCGAGCGTTGATAATGATAATAAAAGTATTAGTAGAATGTGCTTCATATGTAAACTTCTATTATTTATATGTCGTTGCTTAATAACTTGATGACCACGGTGAATCAGTTTTAGGATTAGGTCCATATTCGTTTTGTTCAGGCGTGCTATCACGCACATAAAGAATTATAAGTATTATTGCCCCAACAATAGGAATAAAGCCTAGCAATATCCAAAATCCACTGAGGCTTGAATCATGGAGCCTTCTTACTGAAACTGCGATAGCTGGAATCAGAACGGCGATAAAATAAATTCCGGAAAATAGTCCCATGCCAATACCGCTATTATACGTGCCGAACACACCGTCAATAAAAGAAAAACCAGCAACTAATATCAAGTTCATTAAAACAAAGAACCAAAATTCTTTTCGTCTCGCCCGACTATCAAATTTTGCATACTTATTCTTGACTGCGTCAAGGTACCAGCTATACCAATTCATATTATTACTCTCATATTCGTTATTATTATTCGCTTCTCTACGCCCAGTACCTATTTTCACCCTTTACTAAAACGTGACTTAGCTTATACAGTCCTTGCTATTATAACTTGCATTGTCGCTTAAAGTGAGTGAAAAATTTGGCAAAAAATGAGATTTTAATAGCACAAGGAAAATGTAGTATATGTATGATAATTCTGTGCAGTGAGTCATTGCTTATCGTTACTCGGTTTTCTTTTTAGAATGGCTAGTCTGCAAGAAAGTTAAAAATAAAATATTTTTATCTTATTGTTTATACATACAAAAAGTTTTTAAGTAATATAAATTCAAGTATAATGAAGATTACAATCGAATGATAAAGGTAGCGCATGAAAAATTTCATAAAGCACGTAGTCTATATATTCTCAGCAATTACTTTCCTATGTTTTGCATGCGTAGCATTTTCAGAAGGTATGGATATTAAATATGGCTTGTGGGAAACAAAAAGTATAGTGACCGTGCCGTTCGGTGGTGGGGTACAAGAACATATCTCGCAAGACTACATTACTGAAAATATCAACTCACCAGATCAATTAATGCAAGATGTTGAGGGATGTGAAATTCTAGATAAAGATGTTGGATCGAACACAATGCGTTGGACTGTAAGCTGTATTAATGCAGATTTTGAAATGATTGGAGAAGGTAATGTGCAGTCCACTGAGACAACATTTTTTGGATCAATGAAAATTACTGCAACTGTAAACGACCAGGAAATTGAGATGAATACGAGTTGGGACGGGAAGTATGTTGGGGATTGCAGCTAGTTATTTTTAAATTGCTGACTATTTAAAATTTAGAGTTATAGGTTTGCGTCTTTATTTTTTTCAAGCATATCTTGCATTTCTTCAACGTCTTGCTCTAGTTTTTCTTGGTCTTCATCTAGTACAGTTTTATCAGAATCCTTTTTAATTTTTTCAATTTCGCCTTCAAGTAATGGGCTATCCTCTGCAACGATATTGTCTTTCATAATGTCTATTACTTCATTGCGATCAAATAATAATGTTAGCTGGCGACGCTGTTGTTCGCCATATCCAGGCGTGAAAAAGTATATGTAATCCCAGCGTTCCGGGTGAAAACTATCAATAATAATTGGAGTCCCTAACACAAAAAGCACTTGATCTTGGCTCATTCCTACTTGAATTTTATTAACTGATTCTGCTTCTAACGCATTACCTTGTTGTATATCGATTTTATATACTTTTGTGAATCTACTTTGGCATCCTAGTAATAGTAAGGTACAAAGTGAAGCAAATATAAATGTACGCATAAAGATCAATTTATTTTTAACTCTTAATTTGACGCAACATTTCTTTAGCGTGGTTGTGAGTACTTTGTGTCATTTCAATTCCGCCAAGCATTCGTGCAAGCTCATCAATTCGTGCGCTTTCAGTCAAGTGTGTAATTTTTGTCAAGGTTGAATTATCTTGTTTGAATTTTATAACTCTATAGTGATGATGCGCTTGAGCAGCTACTTGAGGTAAATGGGTTACACAAAAAACTTGTGCATCATTACTAAGTTTACGCAAGTGTCTGCCTACAACTTCAGCAGTAGCTCCACCTACACCCGAATCTACCTCGTCAAATATTAACGTTGGAATACCTAATTTATTTGCGGTTGCCATTTGTATAGCTAGACTTAGTCTAGACAGTTCCCCGCCTGATGCAACCTTGGTAACCGGACGCATGGTCTGCCCTGGGTTGGTGCAGACTAGAAACTGAATTTCATCCAATCCATTCAAGGTTAACTCCGTAGAATTTTTAGACTGTATATCAATGTGAAATCTTCCTTCTTTCATGCCAAGAGATTGCATAGAACTAGAAATTTTTTCATTTAATTTATTGGCTGCTTGCGCTCTTGAGGAGCTAATCTTATCAGCAAGAGTACGGCAGTGGTTTTCTGTATCAATCATAGATTTTTTAATTACATCCGGGTCCTCGTGATTGCCTTCAAGTTTAGCGAGGTTTGCTTGCACAGATTTCCTAAGTGCAATAAGTTGTTCAGGTTTAACTTTATGTTTTCGTGCTATTTCATCGATTGTACTTATCCGTAGTTCAAGTGATTGCAGCTCTTCTGTGTCTGTAGAAATATTTTCTGAATAATTACGCAATGTATGTGATGTATCCTTTACAAGAATTTGTATGTCATTGAGTCCATCTAAAGGATCTTTCAGAAGCATATCAATCGCACTAAATTTTTCTAATCGATTGATGAGGTTATTTAGTTGGTCATAGATTGTATTTTCATCATCACCAGCTAATTTTTCAGAAACATGCATACTATTAGTAGTTAGATCTTTTGCATTTGATAAACGTGCGTAACGCTCTTTTAGTTCTTCATATTCACCATTAGCCAAATTGAGTTGCTCGAGTTCTTGGTTTTGGTAACGTAAGAGGTCTAGCTGTGAAAGGGTTTTTTCGTGACTGCTTTCGATAATCTGTAATTGATTGTTCAGGCTTTGCCAAAGTCGATATAAGGCTGCAAGTTTTTCAAGTATTTCATTATTTCCAGCGTAGTCATCTAATAACTCACGCTGCTTGTTTAATTGCATTAGTGAGTGATGTTCCTGTTGGCCATAAATATCAACTAATAAATCACCTATATTTCGAAGTACTGTGACTGAGCAGGGAGTATTATTTATATAAGCTTTAGACTTTCCATCAGTCGAAATTATTCGACGCAAGATGCAGTCATCGCTAATGAGTAGATCACGCTCTTGCAACCAATTTATGGCTTGCTTTTTGTTGCTGATATCTAGAGTCGCAACAATTTCTACTTTATTATTTTTATTGCGGGCAATAGAATGTACTGCACGACTTCCTAGCGCTAAGTTAAGCGCATCTATTATGATTGATTTTCCAGCACCTGTTTCACCAGTTAATACACTCATCCCGGTGAAAAAATCTAATTCTAATTCATCAATGATTGCAAAGTTACTGATGTAGATTGATTTAAGCATATACGTGGAATGTAGATATGTATTGCTTATGAACCATTATTGTTGTGAGTGGTGCTCCAGCGAAGTTTTTCCCGTAAAACTTCAAAGTAGTCATAATACTTTGGTTGAATGAGTCGTAATTCAAATTCACCTTTTTCAATTGTAAGTATATCGCCTGGCATAAAATCCATATTGATTTGTCCGTCTACAGAAGCAAGAGCGGTATAGCGATTTTGTGTAGGCAGTAAAATCTCGATTTGGCTATCTGCATCGACCACAATAGGTCGATTACTAAGTGTATGCGGGCAAATTGGAACAAGCACGATTGCGCCTAATTTAGGATGTAAAATAGGTCCGCCACCTGATAGGGCATATGCAGTTGAGCCAGTTGGAGTTGAAACAATATAGCCATCGGCGCGTAGTGTATTCAAATGCTGCTTATTGACGCGCGTTTCAATTTCAATCATTCGTACCATTTGCATAGCGTGGACCACTACATCATTAACTGCGTTTGCACTACTAACAATTTCTCCATTCCTAACTAGACTTGTTTTTAGTACAAAACGGTGTTCTTCAATATAGTTGCCAGATAATATTTGATCGAGTTGTTTTACAATTTCTTGTGGTCTAATTTCTGCTAGAAAACCAAGATGACCTAAATTAATTCCTAGCAATGGTATTTCTTTCTCGATCAAGCTATGTGCTGCATGCAATATGGTGCCATCACCACCAACGACTATGACTAAATCGCTATTTGCAGCGATTTTAGCTGAATCGCTTGATCGTACTGAGGGTTCATCAATCAAATTTACAGACACGTCGTCAAAATAAATATCGATCGATCTATCAGACAAATACTGATATAGAGACTGGACCGTACTCTTAATTTGATGATCGTCGGGCTTGCAAATTATCCCGATTTTAGAAAACTGGCTCACGGTAGTGTTTGATCTTAATTTTATTGAAAGCTATCACGGATCTTGCACCCACACTAGTCGCAAACATTCTTGACATGTTCGGCGAGTATTGCAATTATGCGTTTGGCACTCTCGTGTATTGAGTGCTAAAACTCTACAAATTGCCAGATTCAATATGGATTCAAGCGAAGCCACAAAAAATTCACTAAATGAGCGTACCCAGCGAATTTTAAAAGTATTGGTTGAGAGCTATATATCAGAAGGCCAACCCGTCGGCTCCCGAAATTTAGCGAAACTTTCTGATCTGGATATAAGCCCGGCTACTGTTCGAAATGTCATGGCAGATTTAGAAGAGCTGGGATTTGTGAATTCTCCCCATACATCTGCAGGACGCGTTCCTACAACGAAAGGTTATCGTTTATTTGTCGATACGATGCTCAAAGTCAAACCGCTAAATGAGCAGGTTATTTCACAGGTAAAGCAAAATTTAAGTTCTTCACAAACGATTGATAGTTTGGTGGAAAGTGCTTCTGGATTACTATCAGGTCTTACCGGTATGGCGGGCGTGGTGACATTGCCTAAACATGAGCATCCAGAATTTCGTCAAATAGAATTTTTACCACTATCAGACAATCGAGTCCTTGCGATTTTGGTGATGAATCAGCAAGAAGTTCAGAATCGAATTATTCACACTGAACGTGAATATACAGAATCAGAGCTAGTTCAGGCTGCTAATTACTTAAACGAATTGTGCGCAGGCCAAGACTTGGTTACGGCGAGGCAAAAAATATTAATTGAATTAGATCGGGTCCGAGAACAGATGAATGAGTTTATGCGTTCTGCTATTGAAATGGGCGAAAAAGTATTTTCTGAATCGAGCGAGAGTCATTTTGATTACGTTGTAGTAGGCCAGACAAATTTAATGGAGTATGACGAATTATCAAATATTGAAAAGCTTAGAAATTTATTTGAGGCGTTTAATCAAAAAAGAGAATTTTTGCGCATTCTGGACCGATGTATTTGCGCGGATGGCGTACAAATTTTTATTGGTCATGAATCCGGTTATGATGTTTTAGATGACTGCAGCGTGATTACTTCACCGTATACGGTAGATGATGATGTATTGGGGGTGCTGGCAGTTGTAGGGCCAACACGAATGTCTTATGACCGAGTAATTCCAATTGTCGATTTAACGGCAAAGTTACTTGGTGAAGCCTTGAATAATCAAGTTTAGTCCGCATATTTATTTTAGGAATCACATCGCTAACTATCTAGCATGCTAAGTTATGAATGAAATTACACACAACACAAATGGGGATGACCCAATAGAGAATGATGCGTCAGCTGTGGAAGGTGCTTCGGAAGAAATTGTTTCTGAATTGGATCAAGAATCTATAGCTCAAGAACTTGAAGATGCTCAACAACAGGTTGCAGATTTTAAGGATAAAATGTTACGCATGCAGGCTGAAATGGAAAATCTACGTAAACGGACAGAGCGTGATTTAAGCAATGCACATAAATACGGAATCGAAAAATTTGCAGCTGAATTATTGCAAGTAAAGGATAGTTTAGAACTTGGCCTGGGTGCGGACGATGATGTTGATATGGAAAAATTACAAGAAGGTACACAGCTAACGCTAAAAATGTTAACCGCGGTGTTAAATAAATTTGCAGTTGAAGAGATTGATCCTACTGGCAAAGTATTTGATCCCAATCAACATGAAGCGATGACGATGCAAGAAAGTACTGAGTATCCACCAAATACCGTGATAAGTGTGATGCAAAAAGGGTATATATTAAATGATCGTTTGCTCAGACCAGCGATGGTCATAGTGGCCAAGGCACCGTCAAAACCGGCAGATGACAAATAACGCGTCATTAATTGAAAATTGTAGGCTTAATTTGTGTGTAAACCCTTGAATCACGGTAAATTGGCCCAATATACATAAATAACATATAAATTAACGACTTAAGCAATTTGAAGATTAATTTGGAGATAAACGATGGGTAAGATTATTGGTATAGATTTAGGCACAACTAACTCTTGTGTGGCGGTCATGGAAGGCACGACACCTAAAGTTATCGAAAATAGCGAAGGTGACCGTACCACACCTTCTGTTGTGGTGTTCCCAGAAGACAGTGAGGTGCTTGTTGGTCAAGCGGCAAAGCGGCAGTCTGTTACCAATCCAAAAAATACTCTTTATGCAATTAAACGTTTAATCGGTCGTCGATTTGAAGAAGATGCCGTGCAAAAAGATATCAAACTGGTGCCTTACAATATTATCAAGGCAGATAACGGCGATGCTTGGGTTGAAGCAGGTGGTAATAAGATGGCACCGCCAGAAGTTTCTGCTCGAATTCTAATGAAAATGAAAAAGACTGCTGAAGAATATCTTGGTGAAGAGGTTACTGAAGCAGTAATTACTGTTCCCGCTTATTTTAACGATTCACAACGTCAAGCTACCAAAGATGCTGGGAAAATAGCAGGTCTAGAGGTAAAGCGAATCATTAACGAGCCGACGGCGGCAGCGCTTGCGTATGGAATGGATAAAAAACGTGGCGATAGCAAAATTGCTGTTTACGACTTAGGTGGCGGTACGTTTGATGTCTCTATTATTGAAATTGCAGAAATTGATGGTGAACATCAGTTCGAAGTGTTGTCTACAAATGGTGATACGTTCTTAGGTGGAGAAGATTTTGATATGCGCTTGATTGATTATCTTGCGGATGAATTTAAGAAAGACCAAGGCTTTGATTTACACAATGATCCGCTCGCATTACAGCGCTTAAAAGAAGCAGCAGAGAAAGCAAAAGTCGAGTTATCTACAAGTCAGCAAACTGAAGTTAATCTCCCATATATCACTGCAGATCAATCTGGTCCAAAGCACCTGAATATAAAAGTAACGCGTGCAAAATTAGAAGCATTAGTTGATGAACTTGTGCAACGTACTATTGCGCCTTGTAAACAAGCTTTACAAGATGCAGGTTTATCCGCATCAGACATTAATGATGTAATTCTGGTTGGCGGACAAATACGTATGCCTAAGGTGCAAGAAGTTGTACAAGACTTTTTTGGCAAAGAGCCTCGCAAAGATGTTAATCCAGATGAAGCCGTTGCAGTGGGTGCAGCAATTCAAGCGGGTGTATTAGGCGGTGATGTTAAAGATGTATTATTACTTGACGTAACTCCGCTATCTCTTGGAATTGAAACCTTGGGTGGGGTAATGACAAAGCTTATTGATAAAAACACAACCATCCCAACCAACGCGCAACAAGTATTTTCTACAGCAGAAAGTAATCAAACGGCAGTAACAGTGCATGTGCTGCAAGGTGAGCGTGATCAAGCTACAGCAAATAAATCATTAGGTCGATTTGATTTAAGCAATATTCCGCCAGCACCTCGAGGCGTCCCTCAAGTTGAAGTATCTTTTGATATAGATGCAAACGGCATACTTAATGTATCTGCAAAAGATAAAGCTACCGGGAAAGAGCAATCAATTGTAATTAAGGCGTCTAGTGGATTATCTGATGATGAAATCGATAAGATGGTAAAAGATGCTGAAGCGCATGCAGAAGAAGACAAAAAATTTGGAGAGCTGGTTGCAGCTCGAAATCAAGCAGACCAAATGGTTCATGCAACTGAAAAATCTCTTGAAGAAATGGGAGAGAAGGTTGAGCAAGAAGAGCGCATGCAAATTGAAAATGCAATTAAAGACTTGAAAGAAGTTTTAGACAAGGATAACAAAGATGTGATTGAAACTAAAACACAAGCGCTTGCCCAAGTGTCAGGTAAACTGGCGGAAAGAATGTATGCGCAAGCAGACCAAGGTACAGCAGAACCCGCTGGCGGTACAGCAGGTGATTCATCAGCAAGCGCTGATGATGATGTCGTCGATGCTGAATTTGAAGAAGTAGACGAGAACAAGTCTTAAGGTATATGTAAACGAAGGATATCTACTTTGCTGGTTTAAGAGTTTGCTACTTTTAAATTGATTTAAATAAATAGCTTTATTTAGTCCGAGTTCGTGAAAACGGCCTCGGACTTTTCTGTATTTGATAAAGATGGGAAAAAGAGATTATTACGAAGTTCTAGGTGTTACGCGCACAGTGGGCGAGGGCGGATTGAAAAAAGCCTATCGTCGTTTAGCAATGAAATTTCATCCGGATCGTAATGAAGGCAATCAAGACGCTGAGCAAAAATTTAAAGAGGTAAAAGAAGCTTACGAAATTCTAGGTGATGCTCAGAAACGACAAGCCTATGATCAATTTGGTCATGCAGGCGTACAAGGCGGTGCGGCAGGAAGTACTGCAGATTTTAGTGATATTTTTGGCGACATTTTTGGTAATATTTTTGGTGAGGGTCGGCGTTCTTCACAGCGTGTTTATCGTGGTGCAGACTTACAATATGACTTAGAACTGAGTCTTGAAAAGGCTGTATTTGGCACGGAATCAACCATTGAAATACCAAAGCAGTCTAGCTGCGAAAAATGCGGCGGTTTAGGTGCTGCGCCTGATACAACTATACAGACCTGTAATACCTGTGGTGGTGCAGGGCAAGTGCGCATGCAGCAAGGGTTTTTCTCTATCCAGCAAACATGTCCGCGTTGTCGTGGCAAAGGAAAAACAATTCGTGTGCCTTGTGATTATTGT
The DNA here is from genome assembly GCA_965247265.1 of Gammaproteobacteria bacterium. Classification (GTDB taxonomy): domain Bacteria; phylum Pseudomonadota; class Gammaproteobacteria; order UBA4575; family UBA4575. The sequence goes on along the minus strand of OZ252002.1, from coordinate 2,422,242 downwards.
CGCGGTACTGGGCTAACACAAAAAAATAATAAATTATCTGTAAAAGTACCTGCGGGAGTAGACTCGGGTGATCGAATTCGCTTATCCGGTGAAGGAGAGGCAGGTGCTAACAATGGTCCGTCAGGCGATCTATATGTGGAAATGCATGTCAGCTCTCATGAGCTTTTCACGAGAGAGGGAGACAATATACATTGTCAGGTTCCAGTTAGCTTCAGCATGGCATCCTTAGGGGGCGAAATTGAAGTGCCTACTTTGAAAGGGAAGGTAAAATTAAAAATTCCATCCGAAACTCAAACGGGTCGACTATTTAGATTGCGCGGTAAAGGTGTTAAACCAGTACGAGGCGGTGCAGTGGGTGATATGTTGTGTACAACAATAGTTGAGACGCCAATTAATCTCACCAAAAAACAAAAAGAACTCTTGAAAGAGTTCTCTGATGAAATAGATAAAGGTGGTGACCGTCACAGTCCGCAATCGCATTCATGGACAAGTAATGTTAAGAGTTTTTTTGAAGATCTAAAGTTTTGGTCTGATTAAAATTCTTTTTCTATAGCGTTACATTGCAAAATATTCAATGTAAACTTGCCGCCTCTATTAAAAACGCTAATTTTAGGAAGCCATTTTAATGGTTAAAGTCGCTATTAATGGTGCAGGTGGCCGCATGGGGCAGACACTCGTGCAAGCGTGTACGCAAGATCAAAATGTGCAATTTGGCGCAGCATTTGAAATTTCAACATCTAATGCTATTGGTAACGATGCAGGCCTTGTAGCGGGTATTGGTAATTCTGGAATACTAATTAATAGTGATTTGAATAGTCACACATCTGAATTTGATGTGTTAATAGATTTCACAATACCAGAATGTACGATGCAATCGCTGGCAACTTGTCGTGAAAACGGAAAGTCAATGGTAATTGGCACAACAGGCCTTGATGAAAAGCAAAAACAGCGCCTACAAGAAGCAAGCACAGATATTTCAATTGTCTTTGCACCCAATATGAGTGTTGGAGTTAATCTTTGTTTTAAACTATTGCAAATGGCAGCAAAAACGTTAGGAGATGATTATGATGTAGAGATAATCGAAGCGCATCATCGCCATAAAGTAGATGCACCATCTGGAACCGCGCTACGCATGGGTGAAGTCGTGGCGGAAAGTTTGGGTCGAGATATAAAAAAGTGTGCAGTGTATGGGAGGCAAGGTCATACAGGTGAGCGCGGTAGCAAAACAATTGGATTTGAAACTATTCGTGCGGGCGATATTGTTGGTGAGCATACAGTAATGTTTTCAGGAATAGGTGAGCGTGTTGAAGTCGTGCATAAAGCCACTAGCCGTATGACATTTGCTAAAGGCGCAATGCGGGCTGCTGCTTGGTTGGGCTCTAAAGATACTGGTCTTTATGATATGCAAGCTGTGCTAGACATTTAGTGCATAAATACTCATTTTTTTGCATACTTTATCAGCTAATCTGATCAGCTGATTGCATAGCATATAGTTTTCATATCGGTTCGCTACTAGCGTAGCGGATATGTTGTTATCACTACGCAAATCATTACAAGAGCTTTTTGTTGTCTCTGATGGCTACTCAGTTTCTCCATATTCTAATGAAGAAGAATTTATGCCAACTTGGTCTAGTGATTTAATATATTCATTAGAGCAAGATCGTTTTAAAAAACTATGCGCAGGGTATTTTGAAGAAAAATGTTACAGCACTAAAATTAATGATAGTAACGATCTGAAACATGCGCATGTAATGTTATTCAAAGAAAGTTATTCGAGCACAAAGCCGTTCGGCATTATCAAGTGTTGGGAAACCAAGGCCATTCATGTAGAGCATAAAGATTTAAGTGAGTTCACAACATATTTAGCTGAAAATAATTTCCCCTTAAACGTATTTATTACGGCGGGTAAAATTTCAGACGATGTATTCAAGCTCAGGGATAAAAAAATCAGATTGATCGATGGTAATAAACTACTGATGCTAATTAAGGCACTGCCAGAAATTAGAAAGCAAAGGCTGTTGTTCAAGCTCTCTGGGAATGGCTAATAAAATTCCTATTTTCAATAATAAATATCTAAATCAGCATCTAATTAAACGTTAGAAACTCAATAATCTTTGATATACGTTGATACTGCCTATATGGTGGTTACTTGTGCAATGAGGCTGTGTGAAAAGTATTTCAGCCTAACCAAATTTACATTCTAATTAATTAGTTTATCGGGGTTGCAAGTTATGGCTCTTAATTATGCATTTTTTATTATATCGGGTTTTTTTGTAGGGATTGGTGCATCCTTTACCGGGTTGGGCGGTGGATTCTTAATGGTGCCTTTGCTCATTGCACTGGGTTATACGGCGCAAAAAGCAGTAGGCACTTCTTTTCTTGCAATATTAATCATTTCAATATCTGCACTCATTGCGCATGCAAAATTAACAAACGTAGATTATCGCGTTGCTATTGCGCTTGGTGTCGGAGGGGTGTTAGGTGCGCAAATTGGCCCTCATTTGTTACAACATGTTTCCACAGCAAATTTTAAAAAGATATTTGCACTCTTATTGTTAGGGTTCGCTGGGTATTTATTTTTTCAGAAATGAACTATGAGACAGATGAAGATGGCTTTTTGTTAGATCCAAATGATTGGGATGAAAATGTTGCAAATCAGATTGCAGAATTAGAAGATGTTAGTCTCACGCATGAGCATTGGAATATTATACGAATCATTCGCACATATTATTATGAATATGGCTCTGTGCCGGAATTAAGAAAAATTTTAAAACAATTAAAAGCTGAGCTCGGTAGCGAAAAATCGACACGAAAATATGTGTATAAACTATTTCCATACGGTTATGGTCAGCATGGTTGTAAAATTGCAGGTACGCGACAGCCAAGAAAATTTTGGCTAGATCTTTAAGTTTAAAGAAAATTTTCTTGAGGTCAATGTGAGCGTACTGCACATTTTGTACATATTTTAGTATATAAATACTTGAGTTAAATGGATGGAATATAAAAGATAGAAAAATATGACTACACAATCAAGAAAGCAAATTGGGTCCATCCAATCTATTTGGCAATACGCTGTAAAATCTATGAATGGTATAAAATTGGACCGAGCTAGCCTCACCACAGGCGGCATTCTTGGTGATCGTGCTTATGCGTTACTTGATCAGTCAAATCAAAAAGTTGCAAGTGCAAAATTTCCAAAAAAATGGGGTAGGCTGCTTGAATTAAATGCAGCCTTTGTTAACCAACCCAACCAAGGTGAGCAATTCCCCCTGTCCACATCACTTCCTCTAAAGAGCTTGATATTCTAAGCACAGATAAAAATGCAGATGAGTTGCTTTCTGATTTTGTAGGTCGAGAAGTAAAATTGACCTCATCACGTCCTGATTCAGTAAGTTTAGAACGTCTTGACTCGCTTGAACCCGATGAGACTATTTTAGACATTGGCGATCTCATGTTGAAAAGTAAGTTTTCTGATTATGCTGATGTGCACTTATTAACGACCGCTAATCTTCAGCATCTCTCGAGTCATTCGCCAGAGGTGAATTTTGATGAACGAAGGTTCCGTCCTAATTTTGTAATTGAGACGGTTTCTGAAATTACAGGTTTTGCTGAGAATGATTGGGTCGGGAAAACGGTTGTGATTGGCGATAGTGTGCGTTTAAAAATTACCGATCCAACGCCTCGTTGTTCAATGCCTACGTTAAGCAATGGTACGTTTTCAAAAGACCCTAAAGTATTAAGGAGTATCGTTAACCACAACATGCTCGAAGTTCCATTGCTCGAAGATAAAGTACTGCCTTGTACAGGCGTGTATGGTTTTCTGGTTAAAGATGGAGTTGTTTCTATAACTGGCCCCGTTTGGATTGAATTATTTTAAAATAAATTGAATAACTGCTCACGACCTATAGTGGATATTCTTAGTATTCATTTTTATTAGCTTTAAATAGAATTAACTAATTAGCTAGAGTTATTAAATTAATTTCTTTATGTAATGCGCTTCCGATAATATTTGAGGTGCTGTTGGATTCAAATAAACTGGAGAATAACCATGTCTATAACTGTGCCTGATTTGCCTGAGCAATGGAAAAACCTTGATCTAGTAAATATTTTGGCCCAATCCGCAGCGTTTGTTTCAATTAGTCAGTGCAATAGTCTATATAAACCCAAAGGTGTGCAAGGTGGAGAGAAACAATGGGAACGAGGGACGCTTGAAAATACAGTTAAAGTTGCAAAAGCTTGTCGCGAAGCGAACATGAAATTCTTTTGGATTGGTTATGATGTATTTCGTGAAGACTATCCAAAGACAATACTTGACGAAGCTCAATATGGCTTTTGGAGCAAGTCATTTAACTCGAGCGCAATGACAGAAGAGCAAAAGAAATGGGATGTTGATTTAGTTGATGAGTTAAAAGATATCGCACTACCAGAAGACGAAGAGTTTTTTGAATATGCGCATCAAAGTTCATTTGTTGGCACGCCTCTAAAATTAATGCTAGAGAGAGCAGGAATTAAAGTCATTGTTCTTTGTGGCATCCATTTAGATTGGTGCATCGAAGGCAATGCGCGTGCAGCAAGAGATGAGGGTTATGTTCCAATAGTGATAGGAGACGCATGTTCATGCCAGAATCAAAAGAATGATGTTTCTACTATGGAAAGAATTAATAACATAGTTTGTCCAGTACTATCCGCGGATCAAGCAGTAAGTTATATTTTGCAAGGACAGGCAAAAATTAAAGCCGCATAAACAAAGCTCATAGTTCATAAGAACTGGTGTCCGCTTTCTACCCAACGCCGGACATATTAATCTTAGCAAAATAATATTCATTTTGTATTTCTGAATGAGATTTCGAGTTGCAACCAATTAAACATCGCTATCCCTATACATTGAGAGTATGGTAAAATTAGATTAGATTTCCTATTCCGATATTCTTCCAGAGTTTCATTTCTCCGCCAGTTTTCGACAACCAGCTCTAATTCAAGATTCTTATGACACAGTATCTTATGAGCACTAAAACATGTGCAGATAGGATGAACACCGGGAATGCGTACAACAAGGCACGAACATTGAGTAAGGTATTAAATAATGAAACTAAATGTAGGTAGTTTACCTGTTGCTTTGCTATTTATTGGTTCTTTGTTAGCGAGCGAAGGACCTGTTATTGAATTAGAAGCACCAACGGGCGAATTTCAAAAACGAGATATTGGATTAAAATTATCTGATACAGCGATAACAACAAATATTAGTCTTACAAAAGTTAGTCGAGATACCAAGCGGTTGACGGCGGCTTATGTAGGATTTTATCAGGATGATTTAAATGACAGCATTCAATTCCTTCTGGCTAAAAATCACAAAGATGATGATTTTCTAGTGACTGCATTTCGAGTTTTTAGTCACGGGAATCAAATTGAATCTGTTTTTTTAGAAAAGACTGAATTGAATAGTGAAATAGAAATAACTATGGCGTTCCATAAAGGACGTATATTCATAACAATTAATGGAGGTGAGGTTAAAGAAGTACAGACGAATTTAACAGACGTACAAGCTTATATTTCCGTTTCTTCAGGTGGGGCTAAATTCAGAAACACTGCATATGCTACAGACATTTCTGGGACAAGTGATAAGTAAGATGACCGCTAACGACCCAAAGCGGACAAAGAAATATTCTTAGGAAACACATAATCACAGAAGAACAAGCACAAACATTTGCGAATGATTGGATCGAATCTTGGAATTCACATGATTTAGATAGAATACTTACGTACTATAGCGATGACTTTGAAATTACAACCCCACTGATCAAAACCTTTTTAGGGATTGATTCAGGAACATTGCAAGGTAAGCAAAATATAAAGGAATATTGGGCCACAGCATTAGAAAAATTACCCGACCTGCGTCTTGAACTCGTAGATGTGGTTATTAGTATCGAATCCATTGCTTTATACTACAAAACGGTGATGGAAAAAATGGCAATTGAGGTAATGTTTTTTGATTCATCTGGCAAGATTAATAAAGCTATTTGCCCATTACAAATTAGATATACAGCTGTAAACTGTTTCACGTCCGCTAATGGCAGAAAGCAGACACTTGCTATGATTCGCGGTCTCCAATTAAATTTGTAAGAAACTCTTTAGCTTCAAATCCACCTGGCTGCTCAAGTTCTGGTACATCGACAAATCCAAATCTAACGGTTACTTCGACCTCAGAGTTATCGTTTGTATTATCTGAAAACTCATAAGACTTTATCCGAGTTAAAAATCCATCATCATCAAAGACTTTTAAGACCGGAACCTTGATTGCATATGGCGACGGTTCTTCGATCGCTAATAACTAATCTTCATCTTTAGTCATGAATTAATCAGGCAACTTGAATGTCCGCTTTGAGTCGAAAGCGGACATTGTATGTTCTCATTTAATATTACTGATGAGAAATTTTTATCTTCCATTTAAGGCTTAGATTTAGTTGATCAAGAAAACATTATTCTGTATTTCTTTATTAATTTTTGTATTTCGACGAATTATTTTCGCCAGAGTTGTTTTTTTATATCGCGTATTTCGCGTTTTGACATTATATTCTCATACCAGAAACGATCACCATCGCGTAGTCTCTCAAATTGATCTTTCAATAGCGCATAAAATACTTTGCCAACTAAAGCGTCATCTACATTGTCTTCGGCTAAACCTCCAACCCAAAGATCGACATCATCAGCACTACTGTATACTTCTGAAAGTTTATTCTGCACTTCAATTAATGATATTTCTGAGAAGCTAGTTACTGAAGATAGACCCAGTAAAACTCGCGCCTCATTATAGTTTGGCAATCCATGATCACGACCTCGTTATATATTCAATGAAGCTAAATCAAATCCACCTTCACCTGGTTGCCCAAATAAAAAGTCACGTACATCATCGATTATTAACACATCCAAATCCTGGTATGCTTGTTTTGCTAAACCACGTAATAGTGGATCGATACCACCTTCATCGATAATTCTGTTAGGAGCAAAAAATGCATCTCGCAAAGCAAGATGTCCATACTTTATTTCTTTACTATTTTTGTTTAATCGAAGAATCTGCGGTGAAAGTAAACTATGACCTAATCGAAATGCAGCAGTAGAAAATTCATTGGAAATACTTGAATCAACGCCTGGCTGGTAACCTTTATATTCTAATATAGCATTTGGACCAAGTAATACAGGTAGGAATTCTTTGTAAGTAATCACTTGCATTTGGGCCGCAACAATTCTTCGAGCTTTTTGGTATATTTTCTCACCACTGAGATGTGGATGAATTTTGGCAATTTTTTCGGCTAAACGGTTGTGTTCACGTACAAATAAAGTGTGCATGGCTGTTAACCCAACTTGCTCATTTGCACGTACATCTCCTGCTAAAAATAAAGAATTACTAGGACCACCCGCATTGCTTAGTCCATCTGTGTTGAATGGGAGCAGATTTTTTTTTGCTTGTTTTCAATTTGCTAGTGCCATCCAATGTGCGCAGTGCTGCTGCACGTGTTTGATCCGAGCGATATACATTGGATGCATCAATCCAACCAGTTATTTCGTTTAATTGTTGTCTAGGATTATCTGTACCTGTGCCAGTATTTTTATCGTATATAGAACGATTAAAAGGTAAAAACATATCCCCCCTCATTATCGGGATCAAAATAGCTATCACCGGCAGGTATAGGAATGCTTGCTGGTTCTGCTGGTTCTGCTGGTATTGCACCGTCCGTTAAGTCTACGTCATGGTCTAAAAACTGACCCCATTGCCATAAATAGTCGCTTGCAAGATTAGGGGTCTGAGTTAAATTTGATTGTGCTAAGACTGTATTTGCTAATTACTCTAGGATTTGGACGTGTAACGCCTGCAAGCGCAGATACATCATCACTATATGCAACACCGGTTATACGCAACAACCTTGTGTCATGTGAATTCATGTCTGGATTTAGGATATTGTTATTGCTTCCATCAATTGTCCGAATTGAATATTCGCTATATTTATGTTTTTTCTTATTTACATCTCGATCAATTCTTCACACTGGAGAAGAATTAGGCGCATGCATAGAACGAGCGGCTTGCTTAAGTATATCGCGGCTAGATTGTTTTGATCTTTTTGCGCTTAACTCAATAGTAATGGATAACAAAACAACAACGGCTGTTGTGATGATTAAAGCTAATTTGCTCATCTTTATACCTCACTTCTGGCCCAACTCCTCATAAAAGCAAATGCTTGTAAGGGTGGAGTTAATAGAATTCTTTTAGTTTTTTTGGATTAACTTAGGATACTGATCTGTCTACATTGACGAAGTGATTCTCTTCACCAAAAAGTAAACTCACTATGAAAATAATTACATCAAGTAAGATGAAAAGTAGTAATTTATAGATAAACGGTTTAATTGGGTTGCAATGTATCTATGCATGCATTGAGAAGAATACATATTGCCAATAGGGTTATTATTTTTGATAGCTGAACTTTTTGAATGACCGCTATTGGCCGAGAGCGGACATACCATCAGATCATTTTACATAAATAAAGATAAAGCCCCTTATCAAAGTGGTTTCCTCCCGCTGTAGAAATTTGGGATGGGGATAACAAAATCCCAAATGAATTAGAGTTTTAATAATTCATAAAGCTCAAAAATTAGTAGTCAAAAAATAAAATCTACCAATACATAGACGACTAATGCTGCACTTAAGGGAGGAGACATGTCAGAGGTAAATCAACAGTCAATGGGTCAGGATATTATCCCTCAAAATGAAAGTGGATGGAAATTGCTGGCACATTATCGAGATGCAAATAGTGGCTATGATTCATTCGCTTACAAGAGGGCTTTAAAAATAGCATCTTCTTCTGATCGTCAAGTCATGTTCCGAACCTATAGTAAAAATAGCTTCACCTATTGGGAAGTGTGGGAGCAATGGTAATCGAATGCCCGCTATGGGCCGTAAACAGACATCAAAAAATATAAGTTACTCAGGTGTGTTTATTTGTGCACAAGTACCAATATTCATAAAAGGCGATTCGCTTTTTATCATCTGATGGCATGAACTCACTTTCTGGTCTGACTGCCCAATAACTCGAATCAAACGTCATAATAAATCGGCCATTATTTTTATTGAACTTAAAGGTAGAAAATCCTCCATAATATAAGTAGCCAGATTTATTGAACCCATTTTTGCATGCTGCGACAACAACAGCACTTTCTTGGTATTTAATTTCTAGCTCGAAGCCTTCTAATTCACTTTTTGCTATTACAAATTTATCAGTTTCTACTGTAAATCTTGTTGAGCGCCATTTTTTTGATTCTCTGAGAATTTAAAACCTGCAGAGTGTTCTGTCGTGCACAGCCATTCTTCAGCAAAGCACGATGTTAAGATTGCAATTAAACTAAGCAGGAATAACTTTCTCATAACGGGATACGGTCAAATATTAAATGTCATTTTTATTTGGTTGAAAATATTCTCCTAGGCTCACTGGCTTATTCGCTCCCGTTACACTTGGAATATTTCCTGATTTTCCGTCTAGTTTTAATTTTGCAAGCCAGGCAAATGCCATGGCTTCCATCCATATTTCAGGTATCCCATAATCGCTTGTGAATTCAACCGGTATATTTTCAAACGTTGCTTGAAATTGGGAAACAAGAAATTTATTTTTACTACCTCCGCCGCACAGTAACACTCGTGAAACATTTGGTGCAGCCATTCTAATCGCATTTGTCACAGAATTGACAGTTAGAGATAGTAATGTAGCTTGCACATCTTTTTCTGTTACAAATTCCTCAAATTGATCAAGCATATATTGCAACCAAATTAAATTAAACTTTTCCCTACCTGTAGATTTTGGGGGCGAACTTTTAAAGTATTTATCTTCAAGCAGCAACTTAAGTAATTTATCATTAGTCGATCCTGATTTAGCCCACGCTCCATTATTATCAAAAGCTAAGTTTTGATGTTTATTTATCCAAGCATCTAATAATGTATTTGCGGGTCCTGTATCAAATCCAATAATAGGTTCATTTTGTTTATTTGGTAATTTTGTTATATTTGCAATACCCCCTAAATTTAAAACAACGCGCTCTTCATTTGGGCTTTGTAGTACTTGGGCATGATATGCGCTGGCAAGTGGTGCGCCTTGACCCCCTGCATCAATATCGGCTTGACGAAGTTTACCTATAGTTACTATACCGGTTTCATTGGCAATGAGTTGGGGTTCACCTATTTGAATTGAAATTGCAGGTGTGTCGTTTGGGTTATGGAAAATAGTTTGTCCATGACTGCCTATTGCTTTGATTTGGTCTGCTTCAACGGAAGCTTTGTTTAGTAACTCTTTAATGGCTTTTGAAGAGATTTGTGCAAAATCATTATCAATTATTTTGACTTCTTGTGGCCACACTTGTTTAGCGATAGCCTTGTTAATATCATTTTTTAATTGTTTATTAATTGGATAACTTAAACTGTTAACAATTGTTGTGTTGGATTCTGAAAAATCCATAAGCACAGCATCTATTGCATCGACACTAGTGCCAGACATGAGTCCGATAAAGAGTTCGGACATGGCAATTAAAAAATGTTTAAAGATCGCGCATTACAAGCGCGTTTTCAGTGTAGGTGTCTAGTTGAACAACTAGAGGTTGGATTGCATTTTGAAAGCTTTGCATTTCTGATTTTGGTAATGGTTTAGCACTTGGCAGTTTTACTTTTAAAGGATTGCGATGAACGCCATTCACTCGAAACTCATAGTGAAGGTGTGGGCCCGTTGCAAGGCCGGTGCTACCAATGTAACCGATTGTTTGACCTTGCTTCACGCGTGAGCCTGCACCCGTGCCTCGCGCATATTTAGACATATGTGCATATAAGGTTGTGTAGGTATTACCATGGCGTAGTACGATGGATTTCCCATAACCACCTTTGTTGCCACGATGTACAACTTTTCCATTACCTGTCGCTTTAATAGGTGTGCCTCTTGCTGCAGCATAGTCCACACCCTTGTGCGCACGAATTTTATTTAAAATTGGGTGCTTTCTTCTTAGGTTAAAATAAGAACTTATTCGTGCAATATCTGCAGGAGTGCGCATGAATGGCTTGCGCATACTTTTTCCATCAGGCGAATAATATTCGGTGTTATTGCTGCTATCGGTGTAACGATATGCACGATACGTTGCATTATTGTTTATAAATTCTGCAGCGATTATATTTCCATCGTCAACTTTTTCGCCTTCTAAATAAAGCTCTTCATGTAGAACGCTAAAACTATCACCTTGGCGAATGTCTAGAGCAAAGTCGATGTCCCATCCAAAAATGCCTGCTAACTTCATAATTAAACTGTCTGATAAACCAGCATTTTGCCCAGCAAGGAAAAGTGAGTTGTTAATTTTTCCTGTTGCAATTTGTGTAATTTTATCTAGCTCACGATTGGTTTCTTCAATCGTAAATGTTTCTCCATCTCTTAACAGCACTAATGATTTTGTAATGCTTTTTTCGAGTTCTAGTTTTTCAATTTCATTATTGACGAGTGTGAAATGTAGTTTTTGACCCGGGTATATTTTTTTAAATGGTTTGGCTTCTTTGCCAAGATTTAATAGTCGAGTGAGCTCTTTATGAATATTTAGATTTTTAAATATGGATGCGAGGGTGTCGCCTTTTTTAACAACAATGGTTGTCAGAATTTCATCTACTATAACGTCTTCTACTGCTACAGGTTCTAATTCTTCTGCTACGTTTTCTTTCTTTGTTAGAAGTGGGCCTGTTGTCGCATCAACGCTGGCTATTACCATTTCACTTGAAATAGGTTTGATGGTTAATGCAACTTCATTAGTATTAGAAAGATTTGCTTCATCCAGTGTAGACTGTGAAGAATGTGCCAGAACGACACTTACAACTATTACTGCAATGAAAGTAACTGCAATTGAGATACTATAGGGGAAGTGATGCCTTGAGCCGTTACCTGAAAACGCCACATTCTTAAAGTCAGATCCAATCAATTTTGTGTAATTCACAGAATTCTCTTCGAATTTTGGCATAAAATAACGTCCTTGTCCGCTTTGGTCAATGAATTTAACAATAGATTTTATATAGCAAAACCCATGGAAGCCTGACCGGTCGGTCACTTTGGGTAATCGGTAAGTATGATTGAAAATATTAGAGATACGTCACTAGATGAGCTCACCCGTGGGACGGAAGAAGTTTTATTGGTTGATGAGCTTAAGTCTAAGCTTGCAAATGGCAGGCCCTTAAGAATAAA
>OZ252002.1:0-2402500 GCA_965247265.1 Gammaproteobacteria bacterium | reverse complement strand
GTACTAATTGCCCGTGCGACTTGACCATATAACACTCAAACAAATTGAGTAAAGAAAGCGAAACTTCAAAACATTTGCTTAGTTGTATTCCAATATTCTCGATGTTTATGCATGGACGCGTAACTCGAACCAGTTTGCCTGGTGGCAAAAGAGCGTTGGTACCACCCGATCCCATCCCGAACTCGGAAGTGAAACGACGTATCGCCGATGGTAGTGCAGGGTCTCCCTGTGTGAGAGTAGGACACTGCCAGGCATAATTAATAAAAAGCCCGGTCACACGTGACCGGGCTTTTTTATGTCTAACTTATATTTGTGTGATGAGCTTAGTTAACAAGCGTGTCGGTAATAATGTGAGAGTTAACGATATCTTTACGTACGGACCATAAGATTGCGAGCACTTCATTTTGTTCTTGTTGACCAACTTTATTTTTTTCGCAGGCAGCTAATACATCATCAACGACGGCATTAAACTCCATTTCGTTAATGTTCATACCCATGTGAGCCGTTTTCATATCTTTGCCAGTATATTCAACATTAGTTGCACCTGTAGCAGCTGCAAATATTTCAAATACTCTTCCTTTAACATATTCAGGATCGCTAGCTGCAAAACGGTCTCTAACAATTGGGTTTTTGCTGTGGTTATTCCAAATGTCTTCAACAATCGCTTTAACTTTTTGTGTTCCTCCAATTCTTTCAAATAGAGTTATATCATGTGAGGTTGTAGATTCGGGCGCTTCTGGTGAGCACGCAACTAAAAATAATGTTGCGAGAAGAATTGCTATGCTAGTGTTAATTTTCATTATGCTACTCCGTTATCTTTAGAGCGAAATTCGATTTTTTTCTAAACGTATATAGTACGCATAATAAGGCTGGCTTACTACTCTCTGTATATAGTGTATATGATTGATTTATATATGCTAATTCATAATAAAAACCGATAAATATATGACCTTAGTTCGATTTGATGAAGTGTCGCTCGAGTTCGGCGATACACCACTACTAGTGGATGCGAATTTTGCCATTGAGGCGAAAGAACGAGTGTGCCTGATTGGTCGTAATGGTGCGGGTAAGTCATCAATGTTGAAGATGATTGCTAACGTATTGCAGCCTGATCATGGTGAGGTTCAGAGGAAAGGTAATCTTCGTATTAGCACGCTTGAACAAAAATTATTAGAAAGCTCGGAAGAGCTAGTTAAAGATGTGGTGTTGCACGGTTTAGCAGAGCAACAAATGATAATTGATCGATATAATGCTTTATCTAAACAAGATCTGGATGATAAGGGACTGCACGAATTACATGAACTACAACAGTTAATTGATGCTTGTGGTGGTTGGCAGGTTGATCAGCGCGTGGAAACTATCATGACACAATTACAGTTGCCAGCAGTGCAAAAGCTTAGTGAATTATCGGGGGATTGGCGCAGGCGTGTGGCATTGGGTAAAGCCTTAGTTTCGCAACCCGAGCTACTTTTACTTGATGAACCTACCAACCATTTGGATATCAGCATGATAGAATGGTTAGAGCATCACGTGCGCGGCTACCAGGGTAGTGTGATTTTTATAACTCACGACCGTACTTTTTTACAAAAGCTGGCTACTCGAATAGTTGAGATCGATCGGGGTAAGTTAATTAGCTGGCCTGGTAATTACAATAATTATCTAAAGCTAAAAGAGAAAGCTTTAGAGGAAGAGGATTCTAGTAATAAGTTATTTGATAAAAAATTAGCACAAGAAGAAGTTTGGGTACGACAAGGTATTAAAGCTAGACGTACACGCAATGAAGGTCGCGTAAGAGCATTAAAAGGCATGCGCGAAGAACGTGCCAAACGTATTAAACGAGAAAGTTCTGCTCGTATTCATCTTGAAACAGCTGAAAAATCCGGTCGTAAAGTAATTGCGGTACGTAATGTTACGCATGGTTATGGTAATAGAACTTTAATTAAAGACTTTTCACTTAAAGTGCAACGCGGAGACCGTATCGGTTTAATTGGTAACAATGGTGTGGGTAAGAGCACCTTGTTGCGAATCCTTCTAGGAGAGATCGCTCCTGATAGTGGCACAGTAAAGCTTGGAACAAATTTAGAAATTGCCTATTTTGATCAGCTCAGACAAGATTTGGAGTTAAATAAAACTATTGCTGAGAATATTGGTGAAGGCAAAGACTATTTAACCCTGCATGGCAAGCAACGGCATGTCATTGGTTATTTGAAAAACTTTTTGTTTAGTCCAAAACGCGCTATGACACCAGTAAAAGCATTGTCGGGTGGCGAGCGCAATAGAGTAATTTTAGCCAAACTATTTACTAAGCCTGCAAATCTTTTAATTTTAGATGAGCCGACTAATGATTTAGATGTGGAAATATTGGGGGTATTAGAGCAGCGCTTGGTTGAGTATACCGGCACACTTATTTTAGTTAGTCACGATCGCGACTTTTTAGATAATATTGTTACGAGTACATTGGTTTTTGAAGAAAATGGAAGTGTGCAAGAATATGTTGGTGGTTATAAAGACTGGGTGCGTCGCGGCAAGCAGCTTCTAGAAACAGATGCGCCAAGTGGGTGTGGTGTTAAAAATGCGGAATCGTTGGTTGTTGAAGAAAAAAGAAAAACAAAGAAACTCAGTTACAAATTGCAACGTGAGTTAGATGGCTTGCCAGCAAGAATAGATGAGCTTGAGGCGTTTTTAAAAAATCTTACGCTAAAAGTTGAGATTCCTGGCTTTTATGACAAGCCTTATGAAGAAACTTGTGAAGTACTTGAGCAATTATCCACTGCACAGCAAGAGTTAGATAAAGCCATGGAAAGGTGGTCGGATTTAGAGAGTGACTTGTAAGTATTCTTTGCAAGCTTGGTAATCGCCACGAAAACAAATAAATTCCTCACGTTTTTTTAATTGATCTTCATACATAGGGTCATAATAATTTTCTAATATGATTTTTAACCAATCATAATGGTTCGTAATGCCGCCTGTTTTTAAATGTTGTTTGAGTGCTTGCCGCATTGCTTTGTAGGCAGTCTCATAACGCGTAGGTCCCAAGCGTTTTTGGATTTTTTTTAGTCCTAGCAGTAAATAGTCAGAAAAGGATTTAAATGCGTTGTCAGAATACAGGGCATTAAATTCAGAATGCATGTCGACAACATATTCTTTTATTAGCCTTTCTAGCCTTGCTTCATAAGGTTCTTCAATGACTATTAATTGAGACTCACGCATTTTGAAAAATAATGTTTTTGGCAACCCAGCCTTACCAATAGTTCTTGCTTCGTCTTCTAAAATTATACTTGAAATGTTTCTATGCTTAAGCTTTAAAAATTCGATGGCTAAAATATTTTCGAAATTAATTTGGTTATTTTGTTCTTTAGCATGACCGCCAAAACTTGAACCGCGATGATGGGCTGCAGCTTCTAGGTCGATAGCATTGTCAAGCTCGTTAATAAGTGTAGTTTTTGCTGATCCTGTTTTTCCACCTACTAATTTAAATGAGCATTCATATGTGGCGTTTTCTAATTCATTCAATAAGAATGTACGCAATGCTTTATATCCACCGACAACGATTGGTAGTTCTTCCCCGGCTTCTTGTATCCACTGTTGGGTGATTCTGGAGCGTAAACCGCCACGATAACAATACAAGTATCCGTTTGGATGTTGTTTTGTAAAATTTATCCATGACTGAATGCGGTTTTTCCGAGTTTCGCCATTTACCAGCTTATAGCCTTTTTCAATTGCTTTTTCTTGCCCATAGTTTTTATAACACGTGCCTACAGCCGCACGTTCGTGGTCATTCATGATGGGTAAATTTATGGCATTGGGAAAAGCACCACGTTCAAATTCAAGAGGCGATCGAACGTCCATGAGAGGATTTTCGTTAACAAACAAGGCATGGTATGTATTGATGCTATTTAGCACGTGTAAAGGATTAACAGGAGTTTTAGTTGCTACTGAAGTATATGTCACCATAGCTTGCAATGGCAGAGCCATTAGAGTTATCTGTGTCTGTCATAATCGCGATTCCTTCAATGCGCATTGGTAAATAATCAAAATGCTGCAAATAATCGGTTTTAACATTAACTTTTTCTTGTTGCCAGGAATGCAGTGCGTCTTCTTTAAACCGCAGAGGTATCATAATTGCTTTATCTGTAAATGCATTAGGCCGATAGCCACGCAATGAGGAATTACTCGACCAAACATTATTCAAAGCACGAGTACTTAGCGGTGTAATTCCTGGTTTAAATACGACATAAATTCTCGCAGCATAGTCATCACCTTCTTACTTTGTTCCCTCTAATGAAGGCAGTGATTTGTCTACGCGCCAGCTCTAGTTTAAATAGGGAGTCATATTTAGATCAACTTTCAGTTTCTTATAAAGTGCTGAGGCGGACATTGTGCTTTTTGCTTGCATATAAGTTGTTTTGTCTTTTTCTACTAATGAATATTCTGTTTCGTCCTTAAATGCTTTGCGTTTCCATCCATTAAGATCCATGATAGAAAATTCAGCGACATTTACTACATCTGAACTTGAGGAGTTGGCCATGCTAGTAGTGTGCAAAAATGTAACTGAATTTGTAATTACAAGTGGCAATATAAATTTTAATAAAATTTTCATTTTAGATTTTGGATCAATTAAAGTAATTAGAGTTATTTAATGCTAGTTAATGATTACTATTCGCAAGATCAACATGGGCCATATTCGTTCTTCGAGCTGGGTAATTTCCAACTTGAGTCTGGTGAAACTTTAGAAAACGCAAAACTCGCTTATTCAGTTCACGTGGAGCTAAATGAAGTAAAAGACAATACAGTTTTGTTTACCATTATGTTTTCTGGTACGTCTAAGGACATGGAGCATCACATTGGACCGGGGAAGGCGCTTGATCCAAAAAACTATTGCATCATTTTGTCTAACCAAATTGGTGCAGGCTTGTCTACATCTCCTCATAATATTGATAGTTCGCAGTCCATGACTGGATTTCCAGATGTAACAATTGGCGATGATGTGGTTGCACAACATCGATTGGTTACGGAGCTGTTTGGTATTGATGTATTGCAATTAGTAACGGGTTGGTCGATGGGCGCCCAACAAACTTATGAGTGGGCAATTCGTTTTCCGGAAATGGTTAAGCGAGCTGCGCCTATAGCAGGCACAGCAAAGTGTACGCCGCATGATGCGCTTTATGTAGATGTGTTTAGTGAGGCCGCTACGTTCTGATCCAGCTTGGCAAGCAGGAAACTATACAGAACCGTATGCATGTAAACTTGGTTTGATAAGAATAGCGAACGTTTTTGCATTAATGGGGGTATGTAGCGCATTCTATAAACAAGAACATTAGAAGCGTTTAGGTTTTGAATCATTGGATGCGTTAATGGTTGGGTTTTGGGAGGCATGGTTCGCGCCAATGGATCCAAATGCTTCATTAGTGCAAGCTAAAAAGTGGAAGACTGGCGATTCTAGTAAACAGCATAGTGGTAATTTAGCCAAGGCGCTTGGGAGTATTCAAGCTAAAACCTTTGTAATTGCATTTGAGGAAGATATGTTTGTACCCGTTCAGGATTGCAAGTACGAACAAAACTTAATTCCCAATAGTGAATTAAAAGTGGTTTCTTCCTTAATGGGCCATTTTGCGATGCTTGGTTTATTCGAAGAAGATTTTCAGCACATAGATAATTTTTTTCGCGAATTACTGCAGAACTAGTAGTTGTAGTATTTATATAAGATTTAGAAAATTAATTGTGTTTTTGAGTTTATTGCTTATAGGCTATTTAGATGTCTTTTGATTATTTAGTAAAATTGATTTTATTTTCAAAACGAATCGGAAAGTTATTATGTCAGCTCATTTGAAATGGTTTGGAAAACGAGAATCGGTGAAAGAAGTTGAGGAGGGCAAATTTCTTGCGCCAAAATTTGATCTGGATGGCTTATTGCCTGCAGTCACCACAGATGCAGCGTCTGGGGAATTGCTGATGTTGGGATACATGAATGCTGAAGCATTGGAAAAAACCATTGAGACAGGTGAGGCACACTACTGGAGTCGTAGCCGTGAATGTTTATGGCACAAAGGCGTTACCAGCGGATTAATTCAAAAGATTGTTGAATTACGAATTGATGATGATCAAGACGCAATTTGGCTAAGGGTTAATGTGGTCGGTGATGCCAGTTGTCATGTAGGATATCGTTCGTGCTTTTACCGTGCTATTGAAACAGGTGTAGATCAAGAAAATGCGCCTATAAAGATGCAATTTAAAGCGTATGAAAAAGTTTTTGATCCCAAAGATGTGTATGGGGATGCGCCAAATCCAACAAAATTATAATACTTATATGACTATACTATTTTTATAATGACTACAAAGAAGACATCGTCAAATCCAGTTGTTCAAATTAAATCAGATGTAAAAGAAGTGGCGTGTGACGGCGGCGGCGTTACGGGGCATCCTCTGGTGTATTTGCCTATTGGTAATAATCAACGCATAGTTTGTTATTATTGTGGTAAGCGCTTTGAGAAAAGGCAGGCCTAAGTGTATTTATAAATTGCTATCGATTAGATAGGGTTTATGTAATTGTTTTTTTAAAAAGAATAACTATTTGTAATTGGTATTATAGTTATTTTCAAATTAACGACGGCATTTTGGCTAAGGCCTGATTAGTTCTGACCAATTTTAATTGTTATAAAGTGTCGGCAAATTCCAAAAGTTTCTTTCAGATCTTTCTATGATGCTGTAGATTTACGCATCCAAATTTTGAAACAAAGATAATATTTAGGGTAAAAGCTTAATATTAGCGAGGTTTATATGGCTTCTGATAAAATAAGTGTAATGGTTACCTCAGGTAATCGAGAGCAATTGCAAATGGCCGCGATGGTAGCATCAGTTGGTGCTGTGATGGGTAATGATGTCTCAGTGTTTATTTCTATGAACGCGGTGAAGTTCTTTCTTAAAAACTCTTCTGATAAAGCGCCAGCTGAAGGGGAGATGGGTACGCTGATAGAAGAAAAGAATGCGCCAGAGTTTAAAGAGCTATTTCAGCAAGCGGTAGAGTATGGAGATGCAAAAATTTTCCCATGCTCGATGGCAATCGATATACTTGGAATCAGTCAAGACGAGTTTGAAGATTTTGTTTCAGGCCCTCAAGGGCTGACGACATTTCTGAGTGACGCAGCTGAAGGCCAAGTTTGGCATTTTTAGGTCAAGGAGAAAGACGTGGCAGAAAGAAAATTAGTTGATGCAAAGAATACATTTTGTCCTGGACCCTTAATGGAACTCATTGGACAAATGAAGCTTGTAGACGTTGGAGATGAATTAGAAATTCTATCTACAGATCAAGGTTCTGCAAATGACATACCTGAGTGGATTAATAAGGTAGGCCATGAAATGTTAGAAAGCTATGAAGAAGAAGGTGTTTGGCACATAATTGTAAAGAAAACTAAATAATCTCCAATCTAAATAAAATATTAATAATAGTAGAAAAATAGAGAGGCTATCATGAAAATACTAATTATCGGCGGAGGAATGGGCGGCACAATTCTGGCAAATAATTTAGCCAGACGATTGGGCGGCGAATTAAAATCAGGTAAAGCAAGCATAACGATGCTTTCAGCGTCAGACAAACATATGTATCAACCCGGATTGTTATATGTTGCAGTTGGAAAATTGGTGCCAGATGAAATGTATCGTGATCAAGTAAGCCTGCTTGAGTCGAGTATTACATTTAGAGCAGATCCCGTAACCAAATTTGATTTGGCAAACAATCATGTTATCACTGAAAGTGGTAAACAATATGACTACGACATCATTGTAGTTGCAACAGGCTCTCGTGGGCATGCGGAAGGCACGCCGGGCTTAGTGGAACACGCACTGCAGTTTTATACTGAAGCCGATGCGCTGAAAATGTTTAAAAGCTTGCAAAGCTTTGAAGGCGGCAGAGTTGTAGTCGCAGTGGGTGTCCCACACAAATGCCCGATGGCACCACTAGAAATCACATTCATGCTAATTGATTACTTCAAAGAGCGTGGCATTTGGGACAAAGTTCAATTGCACTATACCTATCCAATAGGTCGCGTGCACAGTCTCGAACCTGTTGCTAATTGGGCGGCACCTGAATTTGATCGCTTAGGCGTTACTTACGAAACTTTGTTTAACATGAAGGAAGTGACCGCTGATAAAGTGATTAGTGAGGAAGGCACCGAAGCAAGCTATGATTTATTAGTGACTGTGCCTTCACATAAAGGCATGCAAGTAATTGAAGACAATGAATTAGGTGCGGGAGGATTTATTCCGACGGACCGCCATCGGCTTAACATTGAAGGTCATGAAAATGCATTTGTAATTGGTGATACAACTAACTTGCCAATTAGTAAAGCAGGTTCTACTGCGCACTATGAGGCTGAAGCATTAGCAGAAAATATTGCCTCTACAATTAAAATTGGCACACCTGTTCGTGACTATGACGGCAAAGTATTTTGCTTTATTGAAGCAGGTGAAGGTAAGGCTACCTACGCGATGTTTGATTATCAAAATCCGCCAGATCCACAGGCGCCTACTAAAGGCATTCACTGGTTTAAAACTGCGTACAATAAAATGTATTGGGCCAGCGCACGCGGCTTATTATAAGGGGCATAATTATGAGTCAAGTTCAATCAATGCAGACAGAGTCAGAACGAATTTTTGAAAGTGCTGCAGATGCACTTTCTGATGACATCGTAGGCCGTCTTGGTACAACAATGGGCGATGGACTGATGCTTCTCGATCAGGTTAGTCGTAGCGAATTAGATAAAGCGATTCCTCTAATAAATCGTTTAGTAGAAACCGGGGATTTGGAAAAAGTTGTAAATTTATTACGCGTTCTGGGTTCTGCTGGTGATGCGATGAGTGATGATATTGTTGGACGCTTAGGGCAAATGATAAATGAGCTTTTATGTATGGCAGACCGCATTGCGCGTAATGAAAACTTAAACAAGTTGTTAGACTTGTTAGAGCGTGATCATATGGTCGGGACATTGTCGAGCTTATTGGAAGCTGCGGCATCAGCGAAAGCCAGTCATGATCCTAAGCCATCGGGTGGTGTGAAAGGCTTGTTTAAAACAATGTCGGATCCAGATGTTCAGCAGGCGCTGCAATTCTTATCTAAATTTAGTTCTGAATTTAAAAAATAGACTATATTTTTTAAACCTCTATTGAAGAAATGATGCTTCAATAGAGGTTTTTAATATCGGATGAATGTTTCGAGATTACCAATTCGAGAAATTTTGGCTTGCTGGCCTAATCGGTAAAACCTGCGTAATTCATTATGAAATGAGCGTGTAGTTTTATTTTGCATCGCCATTAAATTTAAACAATATTGCGAAGCATACGCATTGGCTTTTTGATAACGCTCCAACTCGATTTTTTCTAGTTTCTGGTTGTATGTTGGATTTGCAAACAATAGTGACCAGATTTCTTGCATAAAGGCATTATCTTTTTCAAGTCCAAGTACTGCTGTTGCACTGACAAATTTATCTACTTCAGCTTGGAGCTCTAATTCAAGCTGTGATACAGGCCGATCATATGTGGCGTTCCAGACTAAATACAAAAAGTGACTGACACCTTCAAGCGCAACCCAAAAGTCATGCAATACGTTTAGATTTGTAGATTGTGATGGATAGCTATTACCTAATCTCTTAATAAGGCTTCTGTCTAAAAAAAGGGAAATATCTAAATGATCTTCATCAGAACAAACAAGCAATTGTTCAAGCGCATTTTCATCCAATGTTGTATTACTTAAAATACTTGCTAGACGCTTATCAGTAATTAAATAATCATGGATTTTATGAGGCACTGAAACTTCATAAATATGTTCTAAATTATTTTGAATTTTTTCTAGCAAATCAGCCATGGTTTTTCTGACTACTGTTTAATCATGCTTGATGAATGCATAATTGGTTGGATACCCTGTTTAATTAAAATATTTCGCGCGTGTTTACTTTGCGTGCGTAACCAAACTTCATAAGTGCGTAAAATATTTTTATTTGAGTAGCTTTGATTTTCGTTTACATCAGATAAAACATCTGCAAAGTCAACAAACTTGTTCGAGAGCTCACAAAAAGCATTGCTTAAGCACGTGGTTTGCACATTTTTATGGTTACTCATCTGAAAGATGACCGTATGCAGAGCCACCCATAGCAACATAGTAGTCAACATCAACGGCTTTGCTGCTTAAGCTATCTGAAAATAATCCGACTATAAACAGTGAAAGGTCCCCCAAACGACGCAATGCGCAGTTTTGTTCATATTTAGAGCATGAATTAATTGCATCGGAATAATACTGGGCTAATGGTTTGTGGGGAGATCTTCCTTCGTCATAATCAAAAAATTTGTCTGATCTTGAGAATGAATCAAGCAGATTAGTGAGATAGTTAATTGTGTGATTTTCGGCATGTACGCAATGCTTGTGTAAAGCGCTATGTAAATAGTTGTGAAAGTAGGGTTTTAAACTTTTCTGTTTAACCAGCATAGAATAATTCCTTTTCAAATCTAATAACATTTTTATCCTAAGTTAGTATGTTATTTCAATTACAAATAGATTAATGGTATATCCATTTGTCAGACTATATGTACCGTAAAATTCTATTAGATATTATTTAGTAAATTTTACCAATTTCATTAATGGTTAACCAAATAAAACGTGAAAATAAGCACTCATTGGCATTGAGCGCTAATAGGAAAATTTAAAATAGAAAGAATACAGTTTTAGCGTTGTAAATCTTTTTTTGCAAAAGTTATTAACAAGCTACTTATTATAATTTTTAATTTTTGACCAAGTGTCACGAAGTGTGGCAATTCGATTAAATATTGGTTTATTTTGATTAGAAGAGTTTTTGTCTAGACAATAATATCCTTGTCTTTCAAATTGTACGCGGTCATTTAAAGTCAGGGATTTAGCATGTGGTTCAATTTTAGAGTTTGTATGCGTTACTAATGAATTTTCATTGATGGTTGAAGGGAAGTCTTCATGCGCAGCAGGATTAGGTACATTAAATAAACGGTCATACAGCCTAGTCTCAACATCAATTGCATGTTTAGCAGAAACCCAGTGAATGATACCTTTTACTTTTTTCTTCGTTCCAGCCACTCCTTTACTATCAGGGTCGTATCTGCATCGCAATTCTATGATGTCACCCGCAGCATTTTTAATCACATCGTTGCAAATAATATTATATCCATATCGAAGGCGAACCTCTTTGCCTGGCGCTAACCTAAAAAACTTTTTAGGAGGTTCTTCCATAAAATCATCTCGTTCAATATAGATGGTGTTCGAAAATGGGAGTTTGCGCTTACCTAAGCTAGGATTTTTGGGGTGATTGCTTGCACTAAATTCTTCTTCATGGTTATCTGGATAATTATCAATTGTTATTTTTAAAGGATTTATCACGCACATCACTCTTTGTGCGCGTGGATCTAATTCTTCTCGAATACACTTTTCTAAAACGCCCATTTCAATTACAGCATCTTTTTTTGTAATACCTATTCGATCACAAAACATACGTATTGCTTCAGGAGTGATGCCTCTTCGACGCATTCCGGAAAGGGTGGACATCCGTGGGTCATCCCAGCCATCGACGTGATGTTCGTCGACTAATACATTAAGTTTGCGTTTACTTGTAATGGTGTGCTCGACAGATAATCTTGCAAACTCAATTTGCTGCGGATGACAGGGCGTTTTTAATTCATCTAGAAACCAATCATATAAAGGTCGATGATCTTCAAATTCTAATGTGCATAGAGAATGTGTAATTTGCTCTAATGAGTCTGAGATACAATGTGTGTAATCATACATTGGGTAGATGCACCATTTGTCTTTTGTGCGAGGATGTGAAGTAAATTTAATTCTATATATAACAGGGTCTCGCAAATTGATGTTTGGAGAAGACATATCAATTTTTGCCCGTAACACATGTTCGCCTTCTTTGAATTTGCCAGCACACATACCTTCAAATAAATCAAGATTTTCTTCTTTGGTTCGGTTGCGATAGGGACTTTCTTTCCCTGGCTCTGTCAATGTGCCCCGCTGTTGTCGCATCTCTTCTGAAGTCAAACTGCACACATATGCTTTATCCGAGTTGATAAGTTGGACAGCATATTCATAGAGCTGATTAAAATAATCTGATGCAAATTTAATAGCTGCCCATTTGTAGCCAAGCCACTCTACATCTTGTTGAATAGCATCTATATATTCCTGGCTTTCTTTTTCAGGATTCGTGTCATCAAAGCGTAAATTACATGTACCGTTGAAATCGCTGGCGACACCAAAATTTAAACAAATGGACTTTGCATGACCAATGTGAAGATAGCCATTGGGTTCGGGCGGAAATCGCGTAGCTACATTGCCGTTATTCTTTCCATTTGCCAAGTCTTGATTAATAATTTGACGGATGAAGTTACTAGGTTTTTCGATTACTTTGTCAATCATGATTCTACAACGACATTTATTCACAATGGCTTATGTAAGAATATCTTTACATTAATTCATCTATTTGGCTATGCATTTTGAATAGAACACTTCAAAAAATTATCATAACGTTATTGCCTGTACTTATTGGAAAGTTATTTAGCAGTAAAAAAAATATCAAAGTTTTCGGCTTCGCTATACTAATAATTATTGGTGGTGTATGGCTTTATTCAAACTATATATCTGACTCGCAAATTGCAGTATCTGATGTAGATGAATTATCAGATCTTCAAAGCATTTATAAAGCGCGGAAATCTGGCGTTATGATTTATACGCAAGGGGACGTTATACAAATTTTAGAGAATGACAATAAAGAATCTAGGCATCAACGATTTATTCTGTCAACACTTTATGGTGTGTCTTTACTGATTGCGCATAATATAGATTTGGCGCAAAGTGTCCCGCTTAAGGTTGGAGATAATATTAAAGTATATGGGCAATATGAATGGAATCAAAAAGGCGGGTTAATTCACTGGACACATCACGACCCAAATATGCAGCATCCTAGTGGATGGATCATTCATAAAAAATCAAAATACGATTAAATTCTAGTAATACTTAAGATGGTGAATCTGCTATTTTTGCCGAGTATTTACTATATTGTTTTAGAACTTTTTTCACGTAGTTTTGCGTTTCACTATACGGTGGGATCCCTCCATATTTTTCTACTGCATGAGGTCCTGCATTATAGGCAGCTAATGCGAGTTCAATATTGTCATTAAACCGTGTCAGCATTCTGCTGAAATACAGCACACCTCCACGAATATTATTGGTGGCATCAAACGTATTATGAATGCCTAATTCTTTTGCTGTTTTTGGCATCAGCTGCATTAGCCCTTGCGCGCCAACCGTAGAAACGGCACGTCGGTCAAAGCAAGATTCAATTGCAATTATCGCCTTAACTAAAATTGGGTCAACCTTGTATGCGTTTGCATAAGTATGAATAGTCGACATGTATGGGAATGCGCGTTTTTCTAATTTAGTTTGAGTCATATTTTTGCAAGAAACGACTGCAGTGGGACGGCCAATAGTCGCCATGAGCGTGTAACGTTCATTTGGCATATGCCTATCGGTAATCCAGCTTGTACCATCCTTTTCTTTATATACATAAAATTCGGCACATACATGGATTGGGGCCAGGAAAAAAGCAACGCTTAATATAAGAGCGCGTTTGATAGAATCGGCTAGAATTTGGAGACTCACTTTGATCGTTTCTATTTAACAGGTTGTGATTGTAACGAATTTACATCCACTCACTATTCATTCCAGTCCTTGAATATTACCATTTATCTAACTACTTAATGCAAGCTAATTAAGAAATTTTAGCCATCGTTACTAGTTAAGGTGGCATTACAATTATCATATGATCAGTTTGATGATGTATTGTAGAAGAGTATTTTTGACCTAATTTAATATAAATATATTATGAGTGAATATCGTTTGGTGCCAATGCAAGCAAATTTGATCTATGATCATTTGTCAGAACAAGAAATAAATAATATTGAAAGCATCAATATTTTTCCAAGTCTAACGTCCACGAATGACTATTTTAAGCAAAGAGAATTTAAGAGTCGAAATGAAATTGCAATTTGCATTTCGGAAGAGCAAACACAGGGTCGAGGACGCATCGGTCACCAATGGGTTTCACCATCAGGGGTAAATTTATATTTATCTGCATTTTGGCCATTATTGGTATGGGGTAAGCAATATGAAACATTAAGTCTACGATTGCTAATTTCTGTTGCAGAACTGATTGAGGAGTTGGGTTTTGAAAATGTTCAGTTAAAATGGCCGAATGACATTTGCATACAAAATAAAAAATTGGGCGGAATTTTAATTGAGCGTATATCTAGCGAATCAAAAGATAAACTTGTCATTGGAATAGGTATAAATATTGCAATGTCAAAACATAACAATTTGCAGTTAGATGCGCCATGGATAGATCTTATTACGATAAACCCAGATTGGACAATGTCTAGAAATGAATTTGCTGCACGTGTCATTTCTTCGTTACATCAATGCATGACTAGTTTTGAAAAAAACTCAACTAATAGCTTGGCATCTTTGTGGAAGCGGTATGATTTGTTAAATAGCCAAAATATTGAATTTACATATCAAGAAAAGCGCTGCAAAGGCATGGCTCATGGTATTGATGATGCAGGCCAGCTTGTTGTTGAGATTAATAGTAATGTTTTGCATCTACATAGCGCACATGTGAGTGAGGTTACATTATGAAACTATTGATGGACCTTGGTAACAGTCGTTGCAAGTGTGCAATCATAAATAATGGAGATTTTGATCTCATTGATCCAATTTCATATTCAAAGACAGATAGAATGTCAACGATTAAGTCACTGTTCGATGGGCTCAAAAATTTATCTCAAGTAGTTATTTGCACGGTTTTGGGCAAGCACATAAATACGCAGTTAGAACAATTTCTGGTAAGCAATGAGATTGAAAATATTCATTTTATAAACCCTGAAATAGAAAGCTTTGAAATTAAGCTTGATCGCTATAATGTAAAACATTTAGGTTCAGATCGATTGGCTGCAATGGTTGGGGCGCATGTAAAATTCAAAGCTAATACATGTATTGTTGATTGCGGTACTGCTATTACCATAGATGCACTTGATGGCAACGGCACACATTATGGAGGTGTTATATTTCCAGGTGTGCAGAGTATGCAAAATACGTTACTTCAAAATACGGATATAGATATTAATGGAGAATCAGATAAATATGAGGTATTCGCGCGTTCTACGCATGAGGCAATTCATTCAGGATGCATAAGTGCCGCAGCGGGTGGGATTCAATTCGTAATTAATGAAATGCAAACTAAACATGGTATGTTTGATAAAGTTATTTTAACAGGTGGAAATGCTGAGAAATTACTGTCTATGCTGAAGTTGAACGCCGAATATGAACCGACTCTAGTGTTAGATGGGTTAATGGAAATATCTAAAAAATTATAAAATGCGGTTATTATTTATATTTTTACTTGCCTTGAATATTTGTTACTTGACCTGGGGTGTAGCATTTTCTGAAAAAAAAGAGCAAGTATCATCAGAAGAGCAGTTTCAAAGTATAAATTTGCTTACACTTCTTACCGAGAAGCCGGATGATGTGGTCACACGCAAGTATGAAAATCTTGATTCGGATGATAAACCCATTGCGCCTATAGTTAAAAAAGACACCAAAAAAATTAATTCAAGAGAATGTTTCTCAATTGGCCCTATCCTAGATGAACATGAAGTTGAAAAACTGGAAAACAAGTTAAGGAAAGAAGGATTTGATGCAAAACGTAAATCGATAGTTGGTATAGAAGCAAAATCATTCTGGGTATATATTCCCGCTGCAAAATCTATGGACGATGCTAAGTCAATGGGAGAGGAGCTAAAACATGCAAAAGTGAAGGACTACTTCATAATACGTACAGGCAAAAATGCCAAAGCCATATCTTTAGGGTTATATAATGGTTACAGACGGGCAAAACTGCGTCAAATAGATTTATCAAAAATAGGATTTGAGACGAAGGTTAAGACGCGTTATAAAGATGTGGCACATTTTTGGTTAGACATTCAGCAGAAAGAATCTAAACCATTAAATGATGAGTTATGGGACCATGAAGATAATGACATAGTGTTGCAAAAAATCGCTTTACCGTGTGTAGATCCATTGCCTGGTAAATCTTGATTCATTACACTTATCGATCCCTCAAATTTGCTGGCGTAGCTCAGTTGGTAGAGCAGCTGATTTGTAATCAGCAGGTCGTAGGTTCAACTCCTATCGCCAGCTCCAGTAATATCAATAAGTTACTTCTAACTCAATTCCTTTAAAAACTTACGCGGGACGGTATCGGGACAGTAGAATTCACCCTTGATTGTCCCTCAGTTGTCCCGTAATCAACGATCGTTACATAACTAACTATAATATAAGGGTAATATAATTAAGACTGTCTGATAATTAATCAGTTGTTGTTTATTCTCATTTGTTCTGATATATTGTCTGGTATGGCTACTATTGAAGAACGAATCACAACGGATGGCACCAAGTCTTATCGTGCCAAGGTTCGTCTTAAAGGGCGACCTAGTGCATCTGCAACCTTTTCTAAAAGATCAGATGCCCGTGAGTGGGCACAATCGACTGAAGCTGCAATCAAAGAAGGTCGCTACTTTAAGACAGCAGAATCTAAACGACACACGCTTGCAGATTTAATTGATCGCTATCTGGCTGAAGTCATGCCGGACAAACCTAAAAGCATGAAGGATCAAACCCAACAACTCAAATGGTGGAAGGTCAAGCTTGGTGAATATGTATTAGCGGACATTACAACTCCACTGTTAATTGAAACCAGAAGCAAACTTAGACAAGAGACAATTACAAAAGGCAAACAGAAAACCAAACGTTCTAATGCCACGATAAATCGATATTGCGCTGCACTTAGCCATGTATTCTCTATCGCCGTTCGGGAGTGGGAGTGGATGGAATCTAACCCTATGAAAAAAATTAAACGATTGAAAGAAGATCGTGGCCGAGATAGATATCTTAATGAAAAAGAAATAGAACGATTACTTACAGCTTGTGATGAATATGAGAATGATGCGCTGTATTTGATTGTTATTTTGGCATTGAGCACCGGTGCTCGTCAGAGTGAGATTTTGTATTTACATTGGAATAACGTCGATTTAAAAAGACGACTAATTACATTTGTTGAAACTAAAAATGGTGAAATACGTTCAGTACCGCTTGAAGGACGAGCGTATGAACTAATTAAACAAAGAAGTAAAACCCGAAGAATTGATACGAAATTAATTTTCCCGTCAAACAATAATCCAAACAAACCGCTTTCTATTCATTCGATTTTTAAACGTGCGGTCGAAAAAGCAAAAATCAAAGATTTTCGATTTCATGATTTGCGCCACAGTTGCGCGAGTTACTTAACTATGAATGGGGCGAGTATTACAGTGGTCGCTGAAATTCTTGGACATAAAACGCTTGCTATGGTCAAACGCTATTCGCATTTGTCTCAAGAGCACAAGAGTGATGTTGTAGCTGCCATGAACAATAAATTGTTTGGAACGTGAAAACACCAAATAGCAATACGGATAAATTAAAGATTCTTAAAAATCTCTGGAACGAGTTGGGTGCCAGGGAGCAAAAATTCACCACGATCGATCCTGATACTGGCAAACCTTGCGAGAAACCTTTCGTTGAGATATTTGATCCTGGGTTTGTTAACTGGTTAATTGAAAAAAATAAATCACAAAATCAGAAGTCTGATATCGACGCCTATTCACTTTTGTGGCATTTAAATGAAGCAGGGCAGGATATTCAAAGTCAGACGCGAGGTCTTTTTATATTTGGTGGATTAAAGTACGGGCATTTAAAAAAACAGGAATTAATTTGTAAGGGTTTGATGTTTACTTGTGAACTCTTGATCAAATTATTTTTATGGGTTAATTATGATGAAGAACGCAAGCTGGGGTTATCTCGAATATTGCAAAGTAGGGGGTTTTTAACCACACAGCAATTTGTCTTTTTTTTACAAGATTTAATAAATTCTGCTAAGCAGCAGCTTTATAAAATCGAAAAACTAAAAAATGATCGAAAACTTAATGCAGCTGAACCTCATTATTTTGAAGATGAATCAATAAAGTTATTGATGATGGTTTATGCTACTGCTACAAATCAAGAAATTAAAAGGCCACAAAAAAGAACTATTTATATCGAAAACAGTCGTGAAGGGGAAGAAAAGGTTGAATACCATGGACCTCAATTTGAATTTGTTAAGGCTTGTTTTAAAAAAATAGTATTTGGAGCTTTTTTGACGGAATTTATAGAAATAGATCTTACCTCTGATGGTGCAATTGGTAAGAAGATGGTAAAAGTAGTAGAAACTATTACTGCTGAAAAGAAAGCAAATGAGATGCAATTAATGAAAATTGAAAAAGCACTATTGAATCCAGTTAGCGAATTTTCCAGTCCAGCTAATGTATGTATAGAACAATCACTCACACGAGATCAGAAAATACAGATCCTTCGCCGTTGGGAATACGACGCCCGCGAACTTGAAGTAGCTGAAGAAGAGAATATGGATGGAGGGGGTCCAGATGTGTTGGATGAAGTATTAGCTGCATTACACCAATTGAATGCAAAAATTGATGTTGAACATTCTCCACCCACGAAACAGGGAGGAGAATAATGATTGATTTGTTGATTATGAATGACCGCTAACGACCCAAAGCGGACATGCAGTTTCTACATAAATAATGGGTTAGAAATGCATTTAAGCAGACTAATAAATAATTGGATATAAATATACAAAATATATAATGTACTAGCACTATTAACATATTTCTCTGGTGAAGGTTATGAATGAAGACAAAGCAAAGATACAAAAAGCAGCAGAAGTACTAGAAAATCACCGCATTGGTGAGATCGCTAAGGTTTTTCTGAATCACGCATACCGATTCCATTCCATGCCTACATTAACATTTACACGCTGCACAAAACTAAGCTGCATTGAGAATGAAGTTAATGGAGTCATATTGACTCATGAAGGCAATGAGCTCGCTATAGTGACAACCAAATCCAGAATGTCACAAGCACCAGACAGCTTGACATCCTACGCAGACGGTATCATTTCATATAATTCTGAACTCGTTCTTAAAGTTACTGCAACGAGTGAACACGATGAATACGGAAGTTATGTTGATTTTAATGTTTACCCCCACGATATTAAGTCAATGAAGGCAGGCCCATGGCTCAATATGATGGGTTCTTGTTACGATATACTTGAGGCTGACGCAAAGAGGCGCGAGGAAGAAGAGCGAGTTGATAGAGATCGAAAGCAAGCCTCTGATATTGATTTAGGTGATTACTAGAAAAAGATGCAGATTTGTTATTTGAATATTTTTTACGAGCCTAAATGGATAAGCAGATGTGGCACTATGCCTAACTAGTCACTCAACATGGTGTTAATGTCTGCTATTGGCCGAAAGTAGACATAAAGCAAGAATATGAAAATAGTTACCGGAAACGACGTACTTCGATTCTATGGATAGATATTCAGTAAAATAATTAAAACCATAAAGAGACTAAACCCATGGAAGCAGACTGGAAAGACTACCTAAATACTACTGAATACGCTCTTAACAAACTCACTCATGATGAAACACGTTCGCTTTCAAAAATGCTTGCATTGCACTTGGGGCAATACCGTTATGAACATGGTGATCTGCCAGATGAGAAATATCATAACTTCTTAACGATGGAAAACATGAATGAAGAAGCGCAAGCTGTGTTTGTTAAGGGGATGGAAGTGTTGTTGAGTGTTGTAAGAGAGATGGAATATGATCGAGAAAGAGGATTGGAACACTAATGCTATAACAGCTAACGACCCAAAGCGGACATTAGAAGCATATAGATTACAAATCAATGGGGTTTCTTTACCACCTCTCCTTCTAATGCAGGTAAGAATAATGCTTTTAATTCTGGATTTGTTTCAGCTGCAAGCTTAAGTAGTTCAGGCTGACTTTGAAGTAGTTCTGCTAACTTAGTCTGCAAGTCTTTTGTGCTCATCCTTTCGGTATGATCATGTAAATGTAGTTCTTGGCTTTTAAGCTGAGGTATAAAACGATCAATAAAAGCAACTGCAGCACGTACTTGCGCACCGGTCATTCGAATGGGCTCAGCATCGGTACTTTTCCCCTTCATACCCATGGCAAACTTGTACAAGCGGGTACAGAGCCACTGTGCACGTTGTAAGTGCTTTGCTCGTAAGTTATTTGCTTGTCGATGTGTAGCTTGCATTGTTTAGTACATTAACACTTTTGAAGTAATAAAACATGTAGAGAGTGTCTATACTTTTTTCTTGCAAACAAGATTCTTTCTCACCTACTACACCATAATACATACACTTTAGGATTTAATTACTACCTGCTTTTTCAACCGAGTTTTTTATTTTTTTATAAGTTACATGCCTGTATTTAAAAAAGATTGCACTAACTAGTATCAATACTTATCAACCGAGAAATTTGGATAATGCAGAACACATAAATACAACTCACAAACAATAAAAATATGTAGCAACAAACTACAATTGTTATGCAACTAAACCCTATTCGATAGTACTTCGAACTCTTGTATTAATTCGGGATTAGCTTGACGTAATAGTTCTATGGATTGATTAAATTGCTGCTCTGACATCTCGCCTGTACGCCTCAAATAAGTTATATGCTTTAGTATTCTGTAGTGTATAACCTTGCGCCTTAAGGTTAGATCATTCTTGTAAGCGCAAATAATTTTCTTACACCAAAAGGAAAAGGCTTGAATAACGTTCACGGAGTACCTGTAGGTGGTTGTGGAACTGGATTCAATGCGCTTGAAGCTCGACCCAAAAAGCCAAGCAGTGCTTCACGATTATTAAATCGGTTTTCAAATTCTTTTTGTTGTTTTTCAAGTATCAATTCTGCCACTTTCCTACCAAATCCTAAGCTTTCTAATTCTTGTGTAAAGCGTGTGGAACCTATCCCTTCAATGGTCGTAAACACATCTTGTTCGGCTTTACCCACTTCAAATAACGTTCTGCCAAGCAATTCACCGGCTTCCGTCTCATCCTCACGTGCTTGTTGCTGCAACAAGTCAGAAACCAGAGATGATCCACCTAAACCTCTGCGCTCAAAACTACGTCGGCTTTGTGCACGTCGTCTTTCTAAATTACGTCTAAATGGATTAATCACCGCAGATGGCAGCTCTTGAAAACGACCTAGAACACCTCGCAAACCGGTAAGCGATTCTTCTTGAAGTGCGCGAACCGATGGATCAATCTCAGTAAACTGAGTTCCTCCTTGGTTGATACTCCGAGAAAAGGGTGTGGTGAAATTAGCCGGGACTCTTAGCTTAGGATTTCCTCCTCCAAATGCTCTGCTCATGACTGCTCCAAATGTATTAAAAGTTTATCGAGTTCTGCTAATCGAATGTCTTGCCAAAAATTATAGGCCGCAATGCGTAACCCCTCTATAGATATTTCGCCACTGAGTACGTCTTCAATATCTTCTGGATGAAGCCGCATAAATAATTCTTTTGGAGTGATCGATAACCCCTCACACGCCTCATCAAGAAACGGCTTAATTTGTTCAAATATTTCCTGATTCGAAGAATTATTTTCAAAATCGCCTATAGTGCGAACTGACAGTGCTGACAAATTATTATCACTGTCAGTAATGTCAGTTATATTGTTTGATTTATTCTGTTTAATGTCAGCATTGTCAGTTCCCGTATTAGGGGTTTCTGAAAAATTTTCGAGTTGTTTGATCCAGTTATCCATAAATTTTTGGATTGATTAAATAAATAGTCTTGGCACCTTTCCCATGTGATTTAGGCTCCTGTACCCGAAGTATCCAATCAAGCTCTTCTAATTCATTACACGCAGCCTGAATACTTTCCATATCAGTTAGTAAATGCCATTCTTTGCGTCTAACATCTCTGACAGAAAAACCGTCTGTAAGTTGTTTATTTAGTAATTTCACCGATAACTGTACTGCGCATTCGTAACGTGGATCAATCGCTAAGCTATAAATTCGCCTGGCGTGTGATTCTAGATATTGTGAGTACGCAAGCGCGCTCCGTAATGCTTTTTCAGAAATAGGTCCTGAGCTATTTGTACAAACAACATCGATCAAATGAAATACTAATGCTAGTGAAGGTACCAATGAGCGATATTTTGCTAAATGCTCTGTAATTATCGGCGCTTCATCAGCGTGTAGTTTCTCTTTTTGGAATTGCTGAAGCCACCTAAAAAACAATGCTTGTGCAGAAGCATCAAATCTGAAGTAAGAAATGCCTTCGTTATCATCAACTTCCGCACCATATTGAACAAAGTCGGCTTCAGCTAATTTTTTAATTACTTCAAAAACTCGACTTTCAGCTTCTTTGTTTGGTCTTTTGTCCACAACCTTCCACTGTTTGGGCACGTCTGGATATACAAACACCTGTAGCCGTTGGATTAGTCCATCATTTTCGAAATTAGTTATTTTACGAAGATAGCTAACTAGTTTTGTTGGTTGTAATCCACCAACAACTGAAACGCAAAGGTTTTGAATTCGTACTGTCTCACGGCTCATTCTATCTACAATGTGACTTCCATTCCCGTTCCATGCTTCAAGAAAAAATTGTCGGTCTGACTCCCTTCCTGGTTTTTCCCAGTTATTAAATAATCCAGTAAGCTCATCACGTTCAACTAAAACTCCACGCGGATTGGCTTCAACCAGTACAGCAAGCTTTTCAATTGTGGTGTCATTCGTTCTATAGCGTTTCAAATTTGGTTTATTAGGTTCATTGTCGATAAGTTTTTTAACTTCTTCTTTGGACTTGTCGATACATGGCCCCTTTACTTCGTTTTCAATTTTCTTTTCCAGGCTTTTATCAAGCTCTTTTTTTGCTTTTTTTAATTCTGCGTCATAAAAAATTTGTTCAGCCTCATAATTTTTTATAGCTGCTTGGTGTTCATCCATTGCCAAAGCTTCTAATTTTTTAAGTGGCTTCAATGCTTCATTTATGGATGGTGTTTTCAACACACCAGGACGGCCAATAATTGCTCCCCATAAGTTAGGCACACACATCCAATTATCATTGGCTTTCGGCTTCACGCCGCATCCTGTACCAATAATTGAACTAACTTCGACAATTGCAGCAGCTGCAACGTAATCTATGGGAGCTTGCATTCGATCACTTACATCTTCAGCCCAATCAAAAAATACATCAGGTAATACTTTTTTCGGAAAAGGTTCAACAGGTATTAAATCTCGTTTAATTTCATCTGGGTCCGGCCAATTACTTTTTACATCGTTTACTAACGCGGCGTTATCAATTTGCATCTTTACGGTCTCCGAGCCTTCTAAATTAAATAAATCATTAAAATCGGTTGGTTTAGTTTCGATATTTTTAAAGTCGGGAATAACTACTTTAGATTTAGTAGCTTTTGCTGCTTCCATTGCTTTTGATTGACCTGGGTTGTTCTCAGTCCATTGATCATTGTCACCAGCAATAGTAATTTCGATCTCGGGGTGTTTTGCATGTAGTGCTTTCGCGACAGGTAAAAGATTCCCGCAATTAAAAGCCACCGCAACAGCAATTCCAGTTGCTTTATGTATAGACGCACCGGTTGAATAACCTTCGACAATAACTAACTTAGTATTTAATTCGCCAATACCAAAGTAATGCCCTGATATAGTACCACCAGATAAAAATCTTTTTTTGCCATCGGAATAAATAAACTGAAGTGAACGGATAATTCCCTCAGTATCTCTTAACGGGATAATTAACTGGTGCCCGTTTGTTCTAATTCCATAAGCCTTAACCTCTTTGGTTTTTAAGTATTGGTGTTCACCGGTTTCAGGTTTTGCATCTTCCCAAATATGGGATGCATCAGCTCTAGCTTCTTTATGCGCAAGCGCTCGCACTTTTTGTTGTTCTTTTTTGGCTTTCTCTATTCTCCGCTTCCAATCAGCACGTTCTTGTTCAGTAAATTCAGAATCATTTTTTAACGACCACGCTTGGTTAATATCTTGTTTCCAAGATCCAAAAGCACCACCTGGAAATTCGTCACTATATAAAACATACCAGCCATTCTTTGAACCTTTTCGATCTCCTATAACATCAAAGCGATGTAAAACACCATCTGCAATTGGTTCTTCCTCAATTCCAATACCAGCATTTAGCATGGCTTCTTTGAAGCGAGCTGAAATTTCAAAGCTGTTTATGACTGTAGCTTGTGCGGCTTGCATTACACGTTCCTTAATCCAAGTGCATTTATCAGCCGATGTGCTGTACGTGGTGTAAACGAACCGAATCTCACAATTATTTTTTTAACCATGCGTTTAGGCATACTAAGAATTTTTAGTCCTTTTAGGACGCACCCACGATTTATTGGTTCTTTTTGAGCGTACCCATTCAAACCAGCGTTCTTCATCAATCAAGACTTTCTTTCCAATTCTGATGAGTGCATTAAACTTATCCAGACCATTTTTTTCACGATTATGAATGTGGTATCTCACCGATTGTTCGGAAAATGATGGATGCCTTTGGGAAAACAGCTTTACAGTTGGATAGGGCGAGGAAGGTACATGTTTGATTGCTACATTAGCTTTACTTGCGTCAGTTTTATCTTCTTCATTCGGTAGCTCAACTACATTCTCTGTGCTCATTGTTTACCTCAACATATGTGAATTCATTAGATAAATAGAGAATGAATAAAAATAAATTAATAATCAAAAACCAAACCCCCTGATTTTTTGACCTTAGGTTTGGTTCCGAAGAGATTTGGCTCGAAAAATGTGGAGTCAGGCTGTTTTTTTCAAAGCCGGTACCCTTATATATGGGGGTGGCCCTACTTGTGCAACTTTTTGAAGATTCGACTATATACCCTCACTTGCACACACAACAAAATTGCTAAGTGAACTTAACTTTTCTCATCGCCCGTTTACTCTCTGCCCATTTCTCGACACCTGATATGCTGATTAATCTTCTACCGTCGGGCGCGATCACATACTCCTTATCCTGAACCCATACACAGTTATCAATTTTGCTGTTAAGTGCTTTCTCAGAATATCCGGTTAACTCGCTAAATTTTTTAATCGTTACGTAATTCACTTTAATTTTTCCATATTAAGGTATTGATTATTCATGATAGTTATAGGCCCTCATTCCTCACTAAACTAATACAGTTTGATAGATGTCATATCCGATGGACAAACTTATTGCTATAATTTTGTATGACCATTACTTCAGAGGTCATGCCTTATCTCCAAAATGCAGCCTAATATAGACAACATAGATCTAATAATTCAGTACGCTTTACTCGTTGCGGGTGAAGAGGATGAGTTCATAGACCGTGACTTAGGTCCAATTCACTTGCTCAAGTATGTCTACCTAGCTGATCTCTACAACGCAAGACGCAATAATGGAGAAACCTTTACTGATATAGATTGGCAATTTTTTAAATATGGTCCTTGGTCACTTACTGTCCATGACCGTATTGATCCTGCATTAGCTATAATAGGAGCGGATAAAAGTGAAATTGAAAGTCGGTACGAGGATAGAGAATATTGGTATCGCTGGAGATTAACCAGTGAACACCATTTAAAAGAGAAAGAAAGAAACCTGCCTGCGTGGATTAAACTTCATTTAAAACAAGCTATCCATAAGTATCTTAAAGATACTCCAGCCCTCCTTAACTACGTCTATGGGACTAAACCCATGGTGCATGCCGCTCCTGGTGAGATATTAGATTTTTCAACAGTTATTGAAGAGTCAGATGTAGCTAGCGATGCAGAATCTAGTGAGCATATGTTACGCATTGATACATTGTCTAAAAAAGAAAAGAAAAGGTTTAGCGAACGATTAGCTGCATTAAGAGATGAGCGCCGCGCGCAAAAACCTAAAGAACGTAATGTAGTAACACCAGAAATAAACCCCGAATATAATGAAATCTTCAATCAAGGAATTGAATGGCTTGATGAAATAGCTGGTCCTGCCTTTCCTACAGATGAGTTTGTAGCTGAGTTTTCCGATGATGTTTGGAAATCTGCTACCAGGAAAGGCGAGGATGTATCCTGAAGATTGTATACAGTCAATAATTGCTAAAGAGGGGTGGTGGCTAGACTACCAAGAAAACCAGCTTTGTCGTGGCGCGTTAATCTCAACGTTTATCCCTCATATTACACGAACCCCTTTTACTTTTGAGCCTATTAGTAGGAGTAAACCAGAAGAACATGGCAGGGCTGTCGTTAAGGCAGGACCCCTTAAAGTAGACCAACCACTTAAAAAAACAGACCTACCAGTTGCGGCTATGACATTAACCGATGATGAGGTATGGACAGCATATCGAGCAAAAAAACGACCGTGCATAGTTATTGGAATCGAAAGTCCAGCAGTTGATAAATCACTTACAGCCGGAAAACCAAAACTTGCTACTGCTCCGACTGTATTGGTTGCGCCTTACTATGGCATACCAAAAAACGATAAAAGAGCGGGTTACGATCCTCGGTTTATAGAATTGGTACGTCACTGTGAATTCCCTCAGTTTGTTTGGGATCTCTTACCAGCGAAAAAGGGTACAGGCGACTCATTATTACGCTTGGATCAAATGCAGCCTATTGGTGCCCACCATGATTCATATAAGCTACTAAATCACAGACTTAATGATGATGGTCTAGCATTTATTGATGACATGCTTAGCTGGCTTATAACAGGGAGCTATAAGAAAGATGGGAATCTCGAAGCATACCGAGACTTAATGAAAAATCAGTTTTCCAGTGCTTCAAATTAATTCAAATTACCTCATGGGGCACTGGTGGGGTAATTGACTACAACTAATATCAGAATTGAAAACACATAAGAACGAATAAGAATTAACTTGTATTTCTAATAGAATGTATTTCTTATTGTTATGTGTTGCGTGTAATTGTGACCTACTAGATAATTCTGATTTGTAATCAGCAGGCCGTAGGTTCGACTCCTATCGCCAGCTCCAATTTCATCATTCGTTGTACATTTATATTATTTATACATGACTGCTAAGGGCAGAAAGCCGGCGTTTAGATTGAATTTATGTTAATAGTTAATGAAGAAAATATAGATTATGAGTTTTCAATGGTATGACATTCTAGGGAGTGTTGGTGTCGCATTAATTATTATCACCTACTTGCTATTGCAAATAGAACGTCTTAGCAGTACGGGTGTTTTATATTCCACACTAAATGCTTTGGGTGCATTCTTTGTCATTATTTCGCTGATGTATGAATTTAATATTTCGGCTTTTATCGTGGAGGTATTTTGGGTGTTAATTAGTGTATTTGGCATCGTAAGAAGTATCCGATCTAAAACGTAACGTCTGTACTGGATTGAATTACCGCTTTCGACCCAAAGCGGACGCTCGCCAAATAAAGTTTATTGGGTTCCAGATTTACTCTTCTAATATTCTGCATCAAATCTGAAACTGCTAAGGTTATCAGTAATATGCATAGCCACACTAGAAAATGCTAATCCACTTTTCGAATAGCGGGTCCGTTTAACAACTGTAAGAAAGAAAAATGAAGTCTTGGTTATTAGAAAATTGGTGGATTGTCTAGTGAGTAACACCGTGTGTTCTATTTATTGCTTTTCATTATCATGTTAGATCAAATCTGAACGGTACAGTCGTCTCCTTTAGAAATCGGCTTGAATATAGCTTAATCCTATTTATTGTCAGCTTAGCTATATGTGGTCTTATGTGTTGGTTTGTGCAAGCTATTGTTCCAAAATTTGAATTTGTTGATATTTTGTTTTCTCCATGGATTATATTTATTTTATATGTGTGCTCATGGACTGCAGTGTCCACTTTAGGTCAATGGATGCCGTTTGATCAGCCGTGCAAAAAGTCAAAGCATTAATTATATTTATATTAATTTATTAAAGATGGCCTTCAGGACGCAGATGGAATCACCATAAAATAAAAGCAATCAAAGATTTTTTCTTTGCATGTATGTAGCAATATGTTTTTGAAATTGGTTGACGGTATAAAGCTATTAAAAAATTAGAATTCAAATAAATGTTCGCTAATGATCGTAAGCAGACACTGGAGTCTTCAAATCATTTTAAATTATATAGATTACTTACTAAGCTTAGAATAATAGCCTGTTAAAGTTAGTCTATGAAACTTTAATTCTCACTACATTCATTATTTCCATCTCAAATCCAGCTACATTTTCACTTGATGGGTAATAAGTTAGGTTCGCACGCTGACCTTTTAAGTCTCTATATAATTGCTTACGTTTATAGCGAAAAGGTACATCGCAACCTTCTACCATTATGGTATTTATTATCCAATTGCCTGTTTTTCTTTGTACATGTGAAGTTATTTTCATTGTATCGGAATGCACCAATTTCTGGTGTCGTTTTAAAAGCTTCTCTGGCTCTTTGTTTTGCATAGCATCAAGTATACGCAATCAAAGTAGTCTGGAATATAAATCTGCCTTATGTGTATTACAGCAAGTGTAATAGTCTCATAAGTATTTAATGTTGTATGACTGCTAATGGCCATAAGCGGACGCTGGGATAAATTTTGAGAAAAATTTTAAATTTGTTTGTAATGTGTACTTTAATTTCTAGGTCTCTTACATAACAATCATTCAATTGAGGTGAACGTTATGAGAAATATTCTTACACTATTAACAATAATGGTAGTACTTATGCCCGCTGTATCAATGGGTTTCGGCGGCAAAGGATTTGCAGATGGATTGTTTTTGGGTGTCGATCTCGATCGAAACGATAGTATTGACCGGAGCGAGGCAAAGAACGCATTTAATTTAGCAAGTGATGAAATCTTTATGCGATATGATAAAGATGAAAATGATTCAATCAATCAAGTTGAGTTTAATGAATTTATTCAACAGTCTCCGTGGACCGGATAAATTTATACGTTTCATTGATAGGGGAAAACTAAAAAAGGTGCTCCTTACATCTGATTTATAAAATTTATTAAACTCCCCATAGCAACGTCCTGCTGTAATTTTTCGCAATCACAGCGGGACAAGCATTAAAATCAATATTTAGCTAACGCTTTAAAAAATGCTAATAATCTGTTATGCCACTTAGATAAAGAACGATAATAAAATAGTGGGAATACTAGCCTGTATACACTATAAAATATCGCATCTACGTAGTCTGACTCTATAATCTAAGTGTTGATTGACTACTAACGATCTAAATCGGATTTGCAGTAGCCAGATCATAAAATTGCTTATGCAACATGCAGCCAATTATTTAATGTCTATAATTGCTAAATATGAATGCAATTATAAATGACGTTCTTCGTATAACAGCGCTATTATATGGATGCTATTTTATATGGCCTTTAATTATTGTGGCATTAGTATTCTGGAAGAATAAAACGATAATAAAAAATAAGTTCAAATTTATGCTGACCAGCTTATTAATTAATTACATTTTATTTTCTATTGGAATTTTTATTATAACTATATGTTGGCGAAGGTTAGAAGAGTATTTGTTAATGTATTCTTCAACCATGGGGCTCATTACTGGGATATTATGGGCAGCTATCGTCTATATGTTTGTAATGGGTATTCATATTTTTATAACACAGCGACACGTAGAAAAATAGAAATTCAAAGATTAATAGCTGCTTTATTCTTAAATTTCTGATTATGGTTATTAAAAACTAAAAATATTTGATTTGATATTTCTAAATTAGTCTGTAGCATAGTTTCTGTTTTATCGATTTATTTTTAAAGCACCTGAGCTATTTTTTTATGTTTCACAAAGCAGGGTTCAATATTTGTCTCATACTCTTAGTGTCCACCACTTTTGGATGCGCAAGTTCGAATAACAAAACTAACTCGCAAGAGAAGCAGTTACCAGAAAAAGCACCGTTGGATGGTCTATGGATTGGCAAATTCGATATAGAAGGCCGAGGTCCTTATGATTTTACCGTATTGCAAATAGATGGAACCGCATATGCAATAAGTTTGCAGGCTAAAACCATGTGTGTGGGCACCGCACAATTAGAGGGCGAAAATTTCATATCAAAATATATATTATTTGCATTAGACGGTGGACCCATTGATAGGGCAACCATTACTGGCAAGCTAGATGAAGAAAATCAAATAACATCCCACTACGTTACGTTAAAAGGTGGTGAAACCGGTGCACTGAACCTTGCGTATAGTTCAGTTTATGATATGCCATCATCATTTGAGATTACACAAGGAAGTTGGTCATTTACCGATTCGGATGGACTAACAACGGAATTATTAATTGCAAATA
Source organism: Gammaproteobacteria bacterium (assembly GCA_965247265.1). Lineage (GTDB taxonomy): Bacteria > Pseudomonadota > Gammaproteobacteria > UBA4575 > UBA4575. The sequence goes on along the minus strand of OZ252002.1, from coordinate 2,372,208 downwards.
ATGGAACGGTATCTGGCCATGATTCCGTTGGTTGTGAATACCTTGGTTACTTGGACATCATTAATCCAACTTACAATGCATATAAAATTAAAGTAGAAATTTCACAATGTGGTTCTGTTGAGGGTGAATATGAAGGCGTTTCATACGTTGCAAATGATCAACTCAATGTGCATATTACAAATGAAAATTATGGATTATTTTATACATTTGATAACGCGCCGATTGCTGAATAAAGTGTTTTTGTTCTTTTTATAAGCTGTTCATAATTTCTTTTATACTTTCTTGCGATGTCTGTCGCTAAATACTATCCATACTCAGGCAAAAGAGGTCGTTTGCGCCTAGGTTTAAATCCAATACCTATTTCCGATTGGATTCAATACGAAAATGATTTCGCTGACCGTATTTATAATAAAAAAAAGCTTATCAATATTGACCGGGCGCGTGTGCTGGCTTCATCTAGTAAAAGTATGCAAGCGCAACAAGAATTTTTAAATTTGCTCATAAAGTATTTGCAAGAATTTAAAAGCAAATTGTTTGAATTTGATGGAAATGAGATTACTAGTTTAAAAGACAATAAAAAATATAACATAGATGAATTTAAGCATATCCCTCTTGAACTTATAAGTTATCTTGCGCCTGATGATTTTTGTTTATTAAAAGAAAGTGATGATGATTTTAAATTAATTGCAGCATCGGTGCGCGCGCCGACTTGGTGGGAGTTGTCTGAGAAAATGGGAAAGCCTCTTGCTTCTATACATGCCCCTATAGCAAATCTTGAAAAGAAGATTGGAAGAATGATACGCCATTTCTTAAAAAGTCTTAGATGCGAGGATTGTTACCAAAGATCCAATTGGTTTTTATTTAGCACACCTGATTTATGCGTGTTTCCGGATAGCTTTAATTTGTACAAAGACTTGATCAATATTACGAGTGAAAATATTGAAGACAATCTATATCTTCGAACAGAGCGACAAACATTTCGAAAATTATCAAATACCGGTTGTGTTGTATTTGGTATTAAGGTCTATGTTTCGCCAATTGGTATAATTAAAAACGAACCTGAAATTGCAGAAGATCTTTTAATTGCGCTAAATGAAATGAGCGCACAACAAAAAGAAGCATTAGCTATCAGTATTATTGAAGACGAGGTAATAAATTATGTTAAAAAACATGTGTAATAAATAATCTTTTTAACAAAATTAATTTGTTAGTTTAGATTTACTCTCTTACAAGGGTAGGGTTTTTATGTTTAAGAAAAATAAAAAATAAATATTTATATTCGAACAGAACTAGCTACTTACAGAATCACCTCGCCCGATAGCGTAATATTTTATGCCAAAGCTTTGCACTAATTCAGGTTCATATAGATTGCGCCCATCAAATACAACAGGATGATTCAACGTATTTTTTATTTTCATAAAATCAGGGCTTCTAAATTCATTCCACTCAGTAACAATTGCAAGGGCATCTGAAGAAAGTAATGTTTGGTTTGCACTATCGCATAGTTCCAATTGCGTGTGATCTTTGTAAATGCGTTTGCATTCATCCATTGCAACGGGGTCATAGGCTTTAACTTTTGCTCCAGCGTTCCATAATGCTTCCATTAAATTTCGACTCGATGCTTCGCGCATATCATCTGTCTTGGGTTTGAAAGCAAGACCCCAGAGCGCAATTACTTTATCTTTTAATTCGCCCTTAAAATAAGCATTAATTTTATTAAACAAAACTTGTTTTTGATTTTGATTCACTTTGTCAACTGCAGAAATTAGAGTCGGGGTGTAATCTACTTCTTTAGCAATATGCTGCAGTGCCTTTACATCTTTGGGAAAACACGATCCACCATATCCACAGCCTGGATAAATAAACTGATAACCAATTCGTGGATCAGCGCCAATGCCTAGTCGTACTTGCTCTATGTCAGCGCCTAATCGCTCTGCAATATTTGCAAGTTCATTCATGAAACTGATTTTGGTTGCAAGAATTGAGTTGGCTGCATATTTTGTGAGTTCAGCAGATGTTGGGTCCATAAGTTGAACGCGATCATGGCTGCGATTAAAGGGCGCATAGAGTGCGCGCATCAATTCGGCTGTACGTGGGTTGTCTACGCCTACAATGATGCGATCAGGTTTCATAAAATCTTCAATCGCTGCGCCCTCTTTTAAAAATTCGAGATTCGATACCACATCAAATTCGATAGGGTTATCTCTAGCGTCTAATTGATTTTGAATTGCGGCAGCTACTTTTTTAGCAGTGCCTACGGGTACCGTAGATTTATTTACAACAATTTTGTATTCATCCATATGTTGACCAATATTGTTGGCCACTGCTAAAACATGTTGTAGATCAGCAGAACCATCTTCGTCGGGAGGGGTGCCAACTGAAATAAATTGAAAGAGCCCGTGCTTTAATCCTTCTTGAGCATCTAATGTGAATTCAATTCGTGTTGCCTCTACATTGGATTGAATAAGTTCTTGTAAGCCAGGCTCATGAATTGGAACGATGCATCGTTTTAACTTATTGATGCGATCTTCATTAATATCAACGCAGAGTACATTATTTCCGACTTGTGCAAGACAGGCTGCTGTTACAAGTCCTACGTAGCCAGAACCGTAAATTGTTACATCCATATTTAAAAACTTATGAATTAATTAATGAAAGCATTTTTTATAAATCAACTGATGTTCTGCTTGGTATGAAATTGAACTGTAGCAAGAATTATTTATATATTGTAATGCAAACCTAATAGTATTTAAGGCACAACTCAATACGTTGTATCAAACTAAACGGGACCTTTTATCATTCATTGCTTGGCAAGTAGAAATATTGACAGCTTGTAGAAGTCTCCCGCAAAATGATTTGTTTGGGAGGGGTACCCAAGCGGTCAACGGGAGCAGACTGTAAATCTGCCGGCTCAGCCTTCGGAGGTTCGAATCCTTCCCCCTCCACCAAATTCCTAATATTAAGTGTGAATATTGACTTATTCGCATAGAATTGATGATGCTTAAATGCGGGTGTAGTTCAATGGTAGAACCTCAGCCTTCCAAGCTGATGATGTCGGTTCGATCCCGATCACCCGCTCCATAAAACCATGTCAAAATGGCCCCTAAAATTATTGTCAGCACTTTTAGCTCCACGAATTCCCGAATTTCGCCCAGGCATCGCTTTAAAAGTGATCAATTGTCAAAGGACTGCGTTTATTCTTTACGGTCATGCGTGGGCGGTAATTGGGTTATAAGCTGGAATAAGAAAGATATCTAGAAACACAGAATTGAAATCAACCATAATTGTTGCATGACTTGCATGTCCGAAAAGTATATGTGGCAGGTAATAATTAGACTGAATAGTAAATTGAGCAAATCAACCATGGACATAGGTCTGTTACTTGTTTTAGAAATTTTGAATCTTAGAGGTTGTTCTGGCATTGTTTGCGAGTTTCTTGGCTAGTCAGGCATGCGTTTTATTACTCGCCAGTCTATTTGCTGGTTCAAATAGTACTGCAACGTATAAATTCTGGGTTTACAATTACGCGTTTTTTGAGTATGCCCATATAGCTCAGTCGGTAGAGCACTTCCTTGGTAAGGAAGAGGTCACCGGTTCAAATCCGGTTATGGGCTCCACGTATAACTTATGAAGACTGCAAACAATAATTTAGATGAGTAGAGGGGAAAAATGTCAAAAGAGAAGTTTGAGCGCAACAAGCCGCATGTCAATGTGGGCACGATAGGCCACGTTGATCATGGCAAGACGACGTTAACGGCGGCGTTAACGAGAGTAATGGGCGAGACGCATGGCGGGGAATTCAAAGCCTATGATCAGATCGATAATGCACCGGAAGAGCGCGAGCGCGGGATAACCATTGCGACGGCGCACGTTGAGTACGAAAGTCCGAATCGTCACTATGCGCACGTAGACTGTCCGGGGCATGCGGATTATGTGAAGAACATGATTACCGGTGCGGCGCAAATGGACGGAGCGATACTCGTGGTCAGTGCTGCGGATGGGCCGATGCCACAAACACGCGAACATATCCTTCTCGCCCGCCAAGTGGGTGTGCCCTACATATTGGTGTACATGAACAAAGCGGATCAAGTGGACGATGCCGAATTGCTTGAGCTGGTCGAGATGGAGATACGCGACCTACTCTCCACCTACGAATTTCCAGGCGACGACACCCCAATTGTCACCGGGTCTGCCTTAAAGGCATTGGAAGGCGATACCTCTGAGATAGGAGTGCCCTCCATCGTCAAGCTTGTAGAAGAAATGGATGGGTTTATTCCTGAGCCTGAGCGCGCCATTGATGGCGACTACCTCATGCCGGTGGAAGACGTGTTCTCTATTTCCGGGCGCGGTACGGTGGTGACGGGGCGTATAGAGCGCGGCATTGTTAATGTTGGGGATGAGATAGAAATTGTTGGAATTAAAGATACTGAGAAAACCACCTGCACAGGGGTTGAGATGTTTCGCAAACTGCTGGATCAAGGTCAAGCGGGAGACAACGTTGGGGTGTTGTTGCGAGGCACCAAGCGAGATGAAGTAGAGCGTGGACAAGTATTATGCAAACCAGGCTCGATTACCCCCCATACCAAATTTGAAGCAGAAGTCTACATACTGAGTAAAGAAGAAGGCGGTCGACATACCCCGTTTTTCAATGGATATCGTCCACAATTCTACTTTCGAACCACCGATGTGACAGGGGCTGTGGATCTTCCAAGTGGCACCGAGATGGTAATGCCGGGTGACAACATCCAGATGACGGTATCCCTGATTGCACCGATTGCGATGGAAGAAGGGTTACGCTTTGCGATCCGCGAGGGCGGGCGTACCGTGGGTGCCGGTGTGGTCGCTAAGGTGATTGAGTAATGAATATACGAATGATCGGAACGCGGTGATGTTGACTAGCCTATTTGGGATAAATTGAAAAAATAGTTTTAAACTAACCATAAATTCACGCTATACTTTCTTGTTTGGCGATTGCAAAGTGCTGACGGTTTAAGGCCAGTAGCTCAATTGGCAGAGCGGCGGTCTCCAAAACCGCAGGTTGGGGGTTCGATTCCCTCCTGGCCTGCCAACATGAGCGACATCACGAACTACGTCTACGTTTAAAAAATATTAAATATTCATGACAGTTAAAGCTGAAGCAACTGCAAGCGGCATGGATGTCTTTAAGCTGGCAGTATCTATTGCGTGCGTATTGGTAGGTATCGCTGCATTTTACATATTTGCAGATCAGCCGTTGCTTTATCGGGTATTAGGTATTGTGGCGGCAGTGGTTGTAGCAGCTGTTATAGCGTTAACAACAGAGCGTGGACGTACGCTTGCAAGCTTTACGCAAGAAGCACGCACTGAAGTTCGTAAGATGGTTTGGCCAACGCGGGTTGAGACATTACAGACCACTATCGTTGTTTTTGTTGTAGTAGTAATTTTAGCAGTGTTTTTGTGGCTCATTGATCGCGCATTAACTACATTAATACAATTTGTAATTACATAAGAGTATAGATATGTCAATGCAATGGTATGTAGTACATGCCTACTCTGGATTTGAGCACCAGGTAAAACGCTCATTAGCCGAACGTATTGAAAGATACGATATGCAGGATAATTTCGGAGAAATTTTGGTGCCTGTAGAAGAAGTTGTGGAGATGCGTGAAGGACAAAAACGTCGCAGCGAAAGAAAATTTTTTCCAGGTTACGTTTTAGTAAAAATGGAAATGAGTGATGATACTTGGCACCTAGTTAAAGACTGCCCGAAGGTGCTTGGTTTTATTGGAGGGTCGTCAGATAAACCAGCACCAATTACTGAAAAAGAAGCGCAAAATATTTTACAGCGCATGCAAGAAGGTGTTGATGCGCCAAAACCGAAAGTATTGTTTGAGCCAGGTGAAGTGGTACGAGTTACAGATGGTCCATTCAATGATTTTAATGGCGTAGTTGAAGAAGTGAATTATGAAAAAAGCCGTATGTTGGTTGCCGTGCAAATTTTCGGCCGATCAACACCCGTTGAACTTGAATTTGGTCAAGTAGAAAAAGGCTAATTAAAAATTTGTTAATGGAATAGAACAATGGCTAAAAAAGTTGAGGCGTATATAAAACTGCAAGTTCCTGCAGCAGATGCAAATCCAAGTCCACCTGTTGGACCTGCGCTTGGTCAGCATGGTGTAAACATAATGGAATTTTGCAAAGTATTTAATGCAAAAACACAAGACTTAGAAAAAGGAATGCCTGTTCCTGTAATAATAACAGTTTATAGCGATCGAAGTATTACATTTATAACTAAAACTCCACCCGCAGCAATATTATTAAAGAAAGCTGCAGGGTTAAGTAAAGGAAGTGGGCGTCCAAATACTGAAAAGGTAGGCAAGGTGAATCGTGCGCAACTTGAAGAAATAGCAAAAACTAAAATGCCGGATATCACCGCTGCAGACATGGATGCTGCGGTACGCACCATTGCTGGTAGTGCTCGCAGCATGGGTATTGAGGTGGAAGGGGTATAGACATGGCAAAACCAGGTAAAAATATACAAGCTGCGCGTGGGAAAGTTGAATTTGGGAAAAGCTATTCTCCTGAAGATGCATTGAAACTTGTTAAAGATTGCGCAGCTGCAAAGTTTGATGAATCAGTAGATGTGTGTGTGAATTTAGGCGTTGATCCCAAAAAATCCGACCAAGTGGTTAGAGGTTCAACAGTGTTACCAAATGGCACAGGAAAGACCGTAAAAGTTGCTGTTTTTACTGAGGGTGATCAGGCCGAAGCGGCTAAAAGTGCAGGCGCAGACATTGTTGGAATGGATGACTTAGCTGAACAAGTAAAAAAGGGTCAAATTGACTTTGATGTTGCAATTGCAACACCTGATGCAATGCGCCTAGTCGGAACATTGGGGCAAATTTTAGGACCGCGTGGGCTGATGCCAAATCCAAAAGTAGGTACCGTAACTGCAGATGCTGCAAGCGCTGTTAAAAATGCCAAGTCTGGGCAGGTTCGCTTTAAAACCGATAAAGGTGGACTTATACATTGTTCAATTGGGAAAGTTGGATTTGATGCGCCAAAATTAGAAGAAAATCTTAAAGCACTTGTTGCAGATTTAGTAAAGGCAAAACCTTCTTCTGCAAAAGGCATTTATATAAAGAAAGTAACTGTTTCGTCAACGATGGGTACAGGTGTACTTGTAGACCAAACAGCATTGATTTAAGAATATTAAATAAATATTGATTAGTAATGATCGATATTTATTTTAAGAATTGGGTGTTGCTTGTTTGATATAAGCAACTGTCCAAGACCGTAGGTGTGATAGCAATTATGATTGTTGTTACTTAATTAAGTTGAGCTCATTAATGACTTGCCTACGCAGACTGTGTAACCCGAATCAGGATCTTCCTGGGTTGGTTTCACTTTTATAAAGGTGTGAATTTGATTAAAAACTAATTCACTGGATTTAAACCTATATGGAATATTAACTCAGAGGACCTCGCTGTGGCCTTACGACTTGAAGAAAAGAAAGAAATCGTATCCGAAGTAGCGCAAGTTGCATCTGATGCGCATTCTGCTATTGCTGCTGAGTATCGCGGATTGTCGGTGAGCGAACTTACTGAGCTGCGCGCTAGAGCACGCCAACAAGGAGTTTACTTAAGAGTTGTTAAAAACACGCTTGCCAAGCGTGCCTTGGAAGGAACGCCTTATGAATGCATGCGCGATAGTTTAGTTGGTCCGCTAATGCTGGCCTTTTCACAAGAAGATCCAGGGTCTGCTGCTCGTTTAGTTAAAGATTTTTCTAAAGAAAATGATTTGTTGGCGGTAAAAGTTATTTCAATTGGTGGAGAGTTGCTTGATGCATCTGAATTGACAAGATTATCGAAGTTACCAACCAAGGAACAAGCAATAAGCATGGTAATGGCTGTAATGAAAGCGCCTATTGAAAAATTTGTGCGCACACTTGTAGAGCCTCATGCGAAATTGGTGAGAACTGTTGCAGCAGTGCGTGATCAAAAACAAGCAGAAGGCTAGTACATTTATTTAGGTTTGTACTAAATCGCTTTGTTTGGGAACTAGGTTAAACAGAATTTGGGTATTTAGAATTATTTAGGAGAAAACAATGGCAGTATCGAAAGAAGAAATTTTAGAAACGATCTCTGATATGAGTGTGATGGAAGTGGTTGATTTAATTTCTGCCATGGAAGAAAAATTTGGTGTGTCTGCGGCAGCGGCAGTTGCCGCAGCGCCCGCAGCGGCCGCTGATGGTGGCGGTGAAGCTGAGGCTGAGAAAGATGAATTTGACATTGTAATGAGTAGCTTTGGCGGCAATAAAGTTGCTGTGATTAAAGTTGTTCGTGCAGTTACAGGCCTTGGCTTAAAAGAAGCTAAGGACATGGTAGAAGGCGCGCCTTCAACAATTAAAGAAGCTGCACGTAAAGACGATGCAGAAGAAATTAAAAAGCAATTGGAAGAAGCAGGTGCAGCAGTAGAGCTCAAATAATTGCTGCGTAATCTAATGTTTTATGCCGCCAAGCAGCCTGCTGTTAGCGTTGTTTGGGTTCCTTTGTCTATGCATTTATTAATGGGGTAACATTCATGGCGTATAGCTATACTGAAAAGAAACGAATCCGCAAAGATTTTGGCAAACGACCAGAAATATTGGCCGTGCCGTATATGTTGCAAATTCAGTTAGAGTCATATCGGCGTTTTTTGCAAGATGACGCATCGGTAGATAACCGAAATGATGCCGGTTTACAAGCAGCATTTAATTCTATTTTTCCAATCATTAGTTACTCTGAAAATGTTGAGTTAGAGTATGTTAGTTATCGCCTTGAGCCACCTGTGTTTGAAGTTAAAGAATGCCAGGTGCGAGGTCTTACTTACAATGCACCGCTTAAAGTTAAACTGCGATTAGTTATCTATGATAAAGATGCGCCTGCAGGTTCAAGAAAAGTAAAGGATGTAAAAGAACAAGAAGTATACATGGGTGATTTACCACTCATGACAGATACTGGTGCATTTGTTATCAATGGCACGGAACGTGTAATTGTTTCGCAATTGCATCGCTCACCGGGTGTCTTCTTTGACCATGATAAAGGTAAAACACACTCATCAGGCAAGCTTTTATATTCTGCGCGAGTGATCCCTTACCGTGGTTCATGGTTAGATTTTGAGTTTGATCATAAGGATTGTCTATTTGTACGTATAGATCGCCGTAGAAAACTTCCAGCAACAATTTTACTGCGTGCTATTGGTTTTAGTTCAGAAGAAATTCTTTCGGACTTCTTTGATACAAATTCTGTGCGCATCACAGATACTGGATTCATACTTGATTTAATACCAGAGCGTTTGCGAGGCGAAATTGCCCCATTTGAAATTAAAGCAGGTGGGAAAGAAATTGTTGAAGCAGGGCGACGAATTACAGTGAGACATGTTCGCAAAATTGAAGATGCGGGCATTAAGACACTTGAAGTGCCTGTTGAATATTTGCTTGGCAAAGTATTAGCAAAAGAGCTAATTGATACAGAAACCGGTGAATTGGTTTGTAAAGCAAATGATGAATTAACAGAAGAAAATATCGAAAAGATATTGGAGTCAACCGTTGATGTTTTAGAGTTGTTATACACCAACGACATTGATCGCGGACCCTATATTTCTTCTACACTTGCAATTGACCCAACCAGTAACGAACTGGAAGCCCAAGTAGAAATTTATCGCATGATGCGACCAGGGGAGCCGCCTACTAAAGAGGCTGCGCAAAATTTATTCCAAAACTTATTTTTCACGCCAGAGCGGTATGACTTGTCGCCAGTAGGACGCATGAAATTTAATCGAAGAGTCGGCCGTGAGAAAATGACAGGCTCAGGCATTTTAAGTAAGGACGACATTCTTGCAGTCATGTGCACGTTAATAGATATCCGAAATGGAAATGGCATTGTCGATGATATTGATCATCTTGGTAATCGTCGTGTCAGGTGTGTGGGTGAGATGGCAGAAAATGCATTTCGCGTTGGGCTCGTGCGTGTTGAACGTGCGGTTAAAGAACGTTTGACGCTAGCAGAGTCAGAAGGGTTGATGCCACAGGAAATGATTAATGCCAAGCCCGTTGCTGCTGCTATCAAGGAGTTTTTTGGTTCTAGTCAACTGTCACAGTTTATGGATCAAAATAATCCACTTTCTGAAATTACACATAAACGTAGAATTTCTGCATTGGGCCCAGGTGGATTAACACGTGAGCGTGCAGGCTTTGAAGTACGTGATGTGCATCCAACACATTATGGTCGAGTCTGCCCAATTGAAACGCCTGAAGGTCCAAACATTGGCTTAATTAATTCTCTTGCAATTTATGCGCGTACCAATGACTACGGATTTTTAGAAACGCCATATCGGAAAGTTGTAGACAGTAAAGTTAAAGATCAAATTGATTATTTGTCTGCAATTGAGGAGAGTCAATTTACAATTGCTCAAGCTAATGCCCTTATGGATGAAAATGGAACATTGCTTGATGAATTGGTATCTGTAAGACACTTAAATGAATTTTCATTAGTTTCTCCAGATAAAGTCGAATATATGGATGTTTCACCAAAACAAATTGTTTCTGTGGCCGCATCTTTAATTCCGTTCTTAGAGCATGATGATGCAAACCGCGCTTTAATGGGCTCTAATATGCAACGTCAAGCAGTACCAACATTACGTGCTGAGAAACCCTTAGTGGGTACGGGTATCGAACGTGCAGTTGCCATTGATTCAGGTGCGGCACTTGTTTCAACGCGTGGCGGTGTTGTAGACACTGTGGATGCGGGACGAATTGTAGTTCGAGTAAATGATAAGGAAACGGAAGCAGGTGAGCCGGGTGTTGATATCTATAACCTAACCAAATATACACGTTCCAATCAAAATACATGTATTAATCAAAAACCATTAGTACGGCCTGGAGATGTTATTGCCAAAGGAGATGTGTTGGCAGATGGCCCCTCTACGGATCTAGGTGAACTTGCATTAGGACAAAATGTGTTGGTCGCTTTCATGCCATGGAATGGATATAACTTTGAAGATTCAATACTAATTTCAGAGCGTGTTGTAGAAGAGGATCGCTTTACAACGATTCATATTGAAGAATTAAGTTGTGTTGCGCGCGATACCAAACTCGGTGCTGAAGAGATCTCGGCAGATATTCCAAATGTGAGTGAAAACTTACTCGCGAAACTCGATGATTCTGGAATTGTTTATGTGGGTGCAGAAGTAAAATCGAGCGATATTTTAGTTGGAAAGGTCACGCCTAAGGGCGAGACTCAACTTACGCCGGAAGAAAAATTATTACGTGCCATCTTTGGTGAAAAAGCATCCGATGTTAAAGACACTTCTTTAAGAGTGTCTTCGGGAATGGAAGGCACAGTAATTGATGTGCGTGTATTTACTCGTGATGGTGTTGATAAAGGCAAACGTGCATTACAAATTGAAGAGTTAGAAATTGAGCAGGTACGCAAAGATTTAAATGATCAGCTGCGAATTTATGAGAATGATATTTATAGTCGAGTTGAACGTTTAATTACTAATAAAGTAGCAGATGGCGGACCAGAAGGTCTGCAATCAGAAGCAAAAGTCACGAAGCTCTATCTAGAAGGTTTAGAACGTGAGCGATGGTTTGAAATTCGCATGAACAATGAAGATGTGAATGCTCAATTAGAAAAGCTATCTAATCAATTGAAAGAGCAACGTGAATCTTTCGATCAAAGATTATTAGTGAAAAAACAAAAAATTACAGCAGGTGATGATTTAGCGCCTGGTGTATTAAAGATGGTTAAAGTTTATCTCGCTGTTAAACGCCGCATGCAGCCTGGCGACAAGATGGCAGGTCGTCATGGTAATAAAGGAGTGGTGTCCATGATTGTTCCTGTTGAAGACATGCCGCACATGGAAGATGGCACGCCTGTTGATATCGTATTAAATCCGCTTGGCGTTCCTTCACGAATGAATGTAGGCCAAGTATTAGAAACCCATTTGGGTTGGGCAGCAAAGGGATTGGGTCTAAAGATCAATGGAATGATTAAAGCAAATGGCGATGTCACTCAATTACGAAATTTCCTTGATGAAATTTACAATAAAGGCGAAGGAATTTCTGTTAATTTGGAAGAATTCAGCGACGATGAAATTTTGGCAATGTCCAATAATTTAAGCCGCGGTGTACCGATGGCAACACCGGTATTTGATGGCGCGCAAGAATCTGAAATTAAACGCATGCTGAAGCTAGCGGATTTGCCTGAAGACGGTCAAACTTTTCTTTGGGATGGTCGAACAGGCGAATCCTTTGATCGTAAAATAACGGTTGGTTACATGCACATGCTAAAACTCAATCATCTTGTTGATGACAAGATGCATGCTCGTTCAACAGGTCCTTATAGTTTGGTCACACAACAACCACTAGGCGGGAAAGCGCAATTTGGTGGTCAGCGATTTGGTGAAATGGAGGTATGGGCGCTTGAAGCCTATGGTGCATCGTACACCTTGCAAGAAATGCTCACGGTAAAATCCGATGATGTTATAGGTCGTAACAAGATGTACAAAAATATTGTTGACAGTAACCATAGTATGGATGCTGGCATGCCAGAGTCATTTAATGTGCTAATGAAAGAAATTCGTTCTCTTGGTTTAATTATAGATTTTGAACAGGAAACGTAATTCAACCGTTAGAGAATTTTATTAAGAAATTTTAATTTATTTTGTTATACCACCTAGTAGGCATATTTTACGGGAGACGTAATGAAAGACTTACTTAGTTTATTGAAAAACCAAGGTCAAGTTGAAGACTTTGACGCTATTCGTATTGGATTGGCTTCCCCTGACATGATTCGGTCCTGGTCTTATGGTGAAGTCAAGAAGCCGGAAACAATAAATTACCGGACATTCAAGCCCGAACGAGATGGCCTCTTTTGTGCAAAGATTTTTGGCCCAAATAAAGACTATGAATGTCTTTGTGGAAAGTATAAGCGTCTTAAGCATCGCGGTGTGGTTTGTGAAAAATGTGGCGTTGAAGTCACGTTAACAAAAGTTCGTCGTGAACGAATGGGGCACATTGAGCTCGCGAGTCCCGTTGCTCACATTTGGTTTCTTAAGTCACTGCCGTCACGAATTGGTTTGTTATTAGACATGACGCTGCGTGATGTAGAGCGCATCCTTTATTTTGAAGCATTTGTCGTGATTGATCCTGGTATGACAGGACTGGAACACAAGCAATTGTTATCAGATGACACATTTTTAGAAGCAATTGAAGAATATGGTGATGAATTTGATGCTCGCATGGGTGCAGAAGCGATATTTGAATTGCTTAAACAGGTAAATTTAGATGAGCAGGCGGTTCAACTTCGCGTAGAAATTGGTGAAACGCGATCTGAAGCTAAACTAAAACGCTTATCAAAGCGGATCAAGCTCGTTGAGTACTTTATTGAATCCGGAAACAAGCCAGAATGGATGGTATTAACAGTACTGCCTGTTTTGCCACCTGACCTTCGTCCGCTTGTGCCCTTAGATGGCGGCAGATTTGCAACATCTGATTTAAACGACTTATATCGTCGTGCAATCAATCGAAACAATCGACTAAAAAGACTTTTAGAGTTGAATGCGCCTGACATTATTGTGCGTAATGAAAAACGCATGCTGCAAGAAGCAGTAGACGCATTATTAGATAATGGCCGCCGAGGTCGTGCAATTACTGGTACAAACCGAAGAGCCCTAAAGTCTTTGGCTGACATGATTAAAGGCAAACAAGGTCGCTTTCGACAGAACTTGCTAGGCAAGCGCGTTGATTATTCTGGACGATCAGTGATCGTTGTTGGACCAACTTTAAAATTGCATCAATGTGGTTTGCCTAAAAAGATGGCATTGGAGTTATTTAAGCCATTTATATTTAGTAAATTGCATATTCGTGGAATTGCGCCAACAATTAAAGCGTGCAAAAAAGTTGTTGAAAAAGAAGGGTCAGAAGTATGGGACATTCTTGAGGAAGTAATTCGTGAACATCCAGTATTATTAAATCGCGCACCCACACTTCATCGACTTGGAATACAAGCATTTGAGCCAATATTAATTGAAGGTAAAGCCATTCAGCTGCATCCACTAGTATGTGCTGCATTTAATGCTGATTTTGATGGCGACCAGATGGCTGTGCATGTGCCGCTTTCGATAGAGGCACAGCTTGAGAGTCGTGCGTTAATGATGTCAACAAACAATATTTTGTCACCTGCAAATGGTGAACCGATTATTGTCCCATCACAAGACATCGTGCTGGGTTTGTATTATCTCACGCGCGTAAAAATTAATGTAAAAGGTGAAGGCATGTGTTTTGCAGATATTGCAGAAGCACAACGTGCTTATGAATGTGATGCAGTGGCCTTGCATGCCAAAGTTAAAATACGTGTAAAAGATTTTGATGTCGCAGAAGATGGGAGTACAACAGAAAAACGCCGTATAGCAGAAACTACGGTTGGGCGTGGAATAATGTCTCAAATTCTTCCTGATGGTATGCCGTTTGATTTAGTTAATCGCGATTTAAATAAACGTGCAATTTCATTTTTAATTGATGCGTCATATAGACGTGTTGGATTAAAAGATACTGTTATCTTTGCGGATAAATTAATGTACACAGGATTTAAATTCGCTACTCGTTCTGGTGTTTCGTTTTGCTCTAATGATATGGTTATTCCTGAAGAAAAGCATTCTATTCTTCAAGATGCAGAAAAAGAAGTTAAGGAAATATCCTCTCAGTATGCATCAGGCCTTGTGACAAAAGGTGAACGCTATAACAAAGTAATTGATATATGGTCACACACCAATGATCAAGTGGCCAAAGCGATGATGGACCGATTGGGACATGAAGAAGTGGAAGATGCTGAAGGTAATAAAGTTACTCAAGATTCATTTAATTCAATTTATATGATGGCAGATTCTGGCGCGCGAGGCTCGGCAGCTCAAATTCGCCAGCTAGCAGGAATGCGCGGTTTAATGGCAAAACCAGATGGTTCAATTATTGAGACGCCAATTACGGCAAATTTCCGTGAAGGCTTAAATGTATTGCAATACTTTATTTCGACGCATGGTGCGCGAAAAGGTCTGGCGGACACAGCACTAAAAACAGCCAACTCAGGTTATTTGACTCGCAGACTTGTGGATGTTGCACAAGATATGGTGGTAACTGAAAAAGATTGTGGTACAAATAAAGGAATGTTGTTAAAGCCTATAATTGAAGGTGGTGACGTTGTTCAAACACTACAAAGTCGAGTATTAGGAAGAGTAACTGCTGAAGATGTGTTGGATGTAAAAGGGAATGTTGTAATTCCGGCAACAACGTTATTGGATGAGGCCTGTGTTGAAAAATTTGAAGAATTCGGTGTTGATGAAATTAAAGTTCGCACACCAATCACATGTAAAACGCGCTATGGCGTGTGTTCGAGTTGTTATGGACGCGATTTAGCGCGTGGACACCTAGTCAATGATGGCGAAGCAGTAGGTGTGATTGCTGCACAATCAATTGGCGAACCCGGAACACAGCTAACAATGCGTACATTTCATATTGGTGGCGCGGCAAGTCGTGCAGTGTCAGCAACTGACATTACAGTGAAGACAACAGGTATAGTACGCATGCACAATTTAAAACTTGTGCAACATAAAAATGGTCACAATGTTGCAGTGTCTCGTTCTGGAGAGCTAGGCATCAGTGATGATCAAGGTCGTGAAAAAGAGCGCTACAAAATTTCTTATGGTGCATCCATATCCGTAAACGATGGTGATGCAGTTCAAGCTGGGCAAGTAGTCGCTAACTGGGATCCGCATACCCATCCAATAATTACAGAAGTTGCAGGACAAATTCAGTTAGTTGATTTTGCAGATGGCGTTACGGTTGATTCATTTACAGATGAAGTTACTGGGCTTAGTTCAACAGTAGTTTCAGATCCAAAAGGTCGACCTGCAGCAGGCAAAGATCTGAGACCATCTGTAAATTTATTAGATCAAAAAGGCGTGGCTTTAAAGTTTGCAGGTACAGAAATACCTGCTCATTATATTTTGCCTCCTGGTGCAATTGTTAGTTTGTCTGATGGTAACGCTGTGGGTGTGGGCGATGTCATTGCGCGCATACCTCAAGAATCATCTAAAACGCGTGACATCACAGGTGGTTTGCCGCGTGTGGCAGATTTATTTGAAGCACGTAAACCAAAAGAATCCGCGGTTCTTGCTGAACAAACAGGCACAGTAAGTTTTGGTAAAGATACTAAAGGCAAAGAACGGCTAGTTATAACGGATGAGGATGGCGAATCTACCGAAGTGCTGATTCCAAAATGGCGCCAAATAAATGTGTTTGAAGGTGAGCATGTTGAAAAAGGCGAAGTTGTTGTAGATGGCGAATTAAATCCGCATGATATTTTACGATTGCTGGGCGTAACTGCGCTTGCAGAATATTTGGTAAAAGAAATTCAAGATGTATATCGATTACAAGGTGTTGGCATCGATGATAAACATATTGAAACTATTATTAGACAAATGTTGCGTAAAGCAGAAATATTAGAGTCTGGTGACACCAACTTTTTACGAAGCGAGCAAGTCGAGAAATCTCGAGTATTGGAAGTGAATGTAAAAATGGAGGCTGAAGGAAAACAGCCTGCAGTTTTTGCAAACGTTCTGCTTGGTATCACAAAGGCATCCTTAGTGACGGAATCATTTATTTCTGCAGCATCGTTCCAGGAAACTACGCGCGTACTCACAGAGTCTGCAGTGCGAGGTTCTAAAGATATGTTGAGAGGATTAAAAGAAAATGTGATTGTGGGTCGCTTGATTCCTGCTGGTACAGGGCTTGCTTACCATGAAAAGCGTCGTGCAAGTTTGTTTGCAGAGCCAATGCCTGCTGAGATAGAAGAAAAAGTTGAAATGTCTTCTGAGTCAATGATGGAAAAAGCATTAGCTGAAGAGCTTTCAAATACTGAATCGAATCCAGAAGCCAGTGGGGAAAGTACACAGGCTTAGATAAAAAAATGTAGTAATTTGCTACATATGGACCTCATTAGGGGTGTTTGCTTGACAGTGTAGCCGTGGATTTCTACAATTCCGCGGCTAACATGCAGGCCGATGATCCATCGGCCTGTTGTTTATTTTGGGTATGGAAAAAATTATGACAACTATTAATCAGTTAGTTCGAAAACCGCGAAAACGCAAGTTGGAAAAAAGTAATGTTCCTGCACTTGCGAGCTGCCCGCAAAAAAGAGGGGTATGTACGCGTGTGTATACCACTACACCTAAAAAGCCTAATTCGGCGTTACGTAAAGTTGCGCGTGTGCGACTAACAAATGGCTTCGAGGTTACGAGCTACATTGGTGGCGAAGGCCATAATTTGCAAGAGCACTCTGTCGTTTTGATTCGTGGTGGACGCGTGAAAGACTTACCAGGTGTTCGTTATCACACAGTGCGCGGCAGTTTAGATACACAAGGCGTTCAAGACCGCATGCAAGGACGCTCGAAGTACGGTACAAAAAAACCCAAATCATAATTTTTTTACACATTTTTATACATATATATAAGTGAGCTAACGATGCCACGCAGAAGAGAAGTCCCGCAGCGAAAAGTTTTACCCGATCCAAAGTTTAGTGATCTGCAAGTAGCTAAATTTGTAAACATGTTGATGAAGCATGGGAAAAAATCAGTTGGCGAAAATATTGTTTATCGCGCATTTGATAGTGTGAATAATAAAAATGGCCAAGAGGGACTCGAGGTATTTAAAAAGGCATTAGAAAATGTGCGCCCGTCAGTGGAGGTTAAATCTCGACGCGTTGGTGGTGCTACATATCAAGTACCAGTTGAAGTGCGGCCCACACGCCAAATTACATTGGCCATGCGTTGGATAATTGAAGCTGCGAAGAAACGTGGTGAGAAATCGATGATCAATAAGCTTGCTGGAGAATTGATTGATGCATCAGGGCAGAAAGGTTCAGCTATTAGGAAGCGCGAAGATACCTTGCGTATGGCTGAAGCTAACAAAGCCTTTTCACATTATCGCTGGTAATGTGTATTAGGAAAGTGCAGTGGCCCGTAAAACTCCCATTACACGTTATCGTAATATTGGTATTATGGCCCACATTGATGCTGGAAAAACGACCACAACAGAACGAGTTTTATTTTATACCGGCATTTCCCACAAAATTGGCGAAGTTCATGATGGTGCGGCTGTTATGGATTGGATGGAACAAGAACAAGAGCGTGGCATTACAATAACAGCTGCTGCGACGACATGTTTTTGGAGTGGGATGGGTCAACAATTTGATCAGCATCGTATCAATATAATTGATACACCTGGTCACGTAGATTTCACAATTGAGGTTGAACGCTCATTGCGGGTGTTGGATGGCGCATGTGCAGTATTTTGCGCAGTCGGTGGTGTAGAACCGCAATCTGAGACAGTATGGCGTCAAGCAAATAAGTATCATGTGCCGCGCATGGCATTTGTTAATAAAATGGATCGTGCAGGTGCAGACTTTATTCGTGTTGTTGAGCAGATTCGTGAGCGCTTAGGCTCACATGCAGTCCCAATTCAGTTAGCAATTGGTGCAGAAGACAATTTCCAAGGTGTTGTTGATCTAATCAAGATGAAAGCAATCTATTGGAATGAGGCTGATTTAGGTACCACCTATGAAGAAAAAGAAATTCCGAAAGAACTACAGGCAAGCAGTCAAAAGTGGCGAGATGAGATGATCGAAGCGGCGGCTGAATCATCTGAAGAATTAATGGAAAAGTATTTGGAAGGAGAATTGCTAACAGAACAGGATATCCGCGAAGGTCTGCGGCTACGAACACTTGCAAATGAAATCGTGCCAACATTGTGTGGATCAGCCTTTAAAAACAAAGGTGTGCAGGCAATGTTGGATGCTGTTATTGATTTTATGCCATCGCCAACAGATGTTCCTGCAATACAAGGGACATTAGAAGATAAAGATCAAACGCCTGCGGAACGAAAATCATCTGATGATGAACCCTTCGCAGCGCTGGCTTTTAAGATTGCAACAGACCCTTATGTAGGCACATTAACGTTTTTTCGTGTCTATTCTGGTGTTTTAAATTCTGGTGATAAAGTTTACAACCCTATTAAAAGTAAAAAAGAGCGTGTAGGTCGAATATTGCAAATGCATTCAAATTCTCGAGAAGAAATTAAAGAAGTTCGGGCAGGAGATATTGCTGCAGCTGTTGGTTTAAAAGATGTCACAACAGGTGAAACGTTGTGTGATCTGAAACAAACAATTACATTGGAGAGAATGGAGTTTCCTGAACCGGTAATATCTGTGGCCGTTGAACCAAGAACAAAATCAGATCAAGAAAAAATGGGTATAGCACTACAAAAATTAGCACAAGAAGACCCTTCGTTTCGTGTAAAAACAGATGAAGAGTCGGGGCAGACCATTATCTCAGGTATGGGCGAGCTGCATTTAGATATCATAGTCGATCGTATGAAACGTGAATTTAGCGTTGAGGCTAATGTTGGTGCGCCACAGGTTTCTTATCGAGAAACAGTTGGAAGTAAAGTTGAGCATGAAAGCAAATTTGTACGCCAATCTGGTGGGCGTGGTCAGTATGGGCATGTCTATTTAAGGATTGAGCCACAAAATCCAGGAGATGGATTTGAATTTGCTAACGAAATTGTGGGTGGCGTAGTGCCACGTGAATATATTCCTGCTGTAGAGAAAGGTGTAAAAGAGGCCATGAATAATGGTGTGATTGCAGGTTATCCAGTTGTTGATGTAAAGGTGACTTTATATGATGGTTCCTATCATGATGTTGATTCATCAGAAATGGCATTTAAAATTGCTGGGTCTATGGGGTTTCGAGATGGTGCAAAAGAGGCAAGTCCCAAATTGCTCGAACCGATTATGAAAGTTGAAGTTGTTACACCGGAAGATTATATGGGAGATGTCGTGGGTGATTTAAATCGACGGCGCGGCATGGTAGGTGGTATGGAAGATGGTCCGGCAGGAAAAATTGTACGTTCAGAAGTACCACTATCTGAAATGTTTGGTTATGCAACAGATTTACGTTCAGCAACACAAGGTCGTGCAACTTACACAATGGAATTTCACAAATATAAAGAAGTTCCAAATAATATTGCTGATGGAATTATTAAGAAGAATATGTAGGTCGAAATATTGTTATTGAGATACGTTTGTGAGGTAGAAAAAAATGTCAAAAGAGAAGTTTGAGCGCAACAAGCCGCATGTCAATGTGGGCACGATAGGCCACGTTGATCATGGCAAGACGACGTTAACGGCGGCGTTAACGAGAGTAATGGGCGAGACGCATGGCGGGGAATTCAAAGCCTATGATCAGATCGATAATGCACCGGAAGAGCGCGAGCGCGGGATAACCATTGCGACGGCGCACGTTGAGTACGAAAGTCCGAATCGTCACTATGCGCACGTAGACTGTCCGGGGCATGCGGATTATGTGAAGAACATGATTACCGGTGCGGCGCAAATGGACGGAGCGATACTCGTGGTCAGTGCTGCGGATGGGCCGATGCCACAAACACGCGAACATATCCTTCTCGCCCGCCAAGTGGGTGTGCCCTACATATTGGTGTACATGAACAAAGCGGATCAAGTGGACGATGCCGAATTGCTTGAGCTGGTCGAGATGGAGATACGCGACCTACTCTCCACCTACGAATTTCCAGGCGACGACACCCCAATTGTCACCGGGTCTGCCTTAAAGGCATTGGAAGGCGATACCTCTGAGATAGGAGTGCCCTCCATCGTCAAGCTTGTAGAAGAAATGGATGGGTTTATTCCTGAGCCTGAGCGCGCCATTGATGGCGACTACCTCATGCCGGTGGAAGACGTGTTCTCTATTTCCGGGCGCGGTACGGTGGTGACGGGGCGTATAGAGCGCGGCATTGTTAATGTTGGGGATGAGATAGAAATTGTTGGAATTAAAGATACTGAGAAAACCACCTGCACAGGGGTTGAGATGTTTCGCAAACTGCTGGATCAAGGTCAAGCGGGAGACAACGTTGGGGTGTTGTTGCGAGGCACCAAGCGAGATGAAGTAGAGCGTGGACAAGTATTATGCAAACCAGGCTCGATTACCCCCCATACCAAATTTGAAGCAGAAGTCTACATACTGAGTAAAGAAGAAGGCGGTCGACATACCCCGTTTTTCAATGGATATCGTCCACAATTCTACTTTCGAACCACCGATGTGACAGGGGCTGTGGATCTTCCAAGTGGCACCGAGATGGTAATGCCGGGTGACAACATCCAGATGACGGTATCCCTGATTGCACCGATTGCGATGGAAGAAGGGTTACGCTTTGCGATCCGCGAGGGCGGGCGTACCGTGGGTGCCGGTGTGGTCGCTAAGGTGATTGAGTAATCTTAAAGAATAGGATCAAAAACAATTAGAGAGTAATAGTTATGGCAGATGGACAAATAATACGTATCCGCTTAAAAGCATTTGATCATCGTTTAATTGATCGTTCGGCTAGTGAAATTGTGGAAACAGCAAGGCGTACTGGTGCAAGGGTTAAGGGGCCGATACCTCTGCCAACTAAAAAAGAGCGTTTTACCGTGTTGATATCACCGCATGTTGACAAAAATGCTCGTGATCAGTATGAAATTCGTACACATAAACGGATTATGGATATTGTAGAACCTACGGATAAGACGGTTGATGCCCTAATGAAGCTGGATTTAGCAGCGGGCGTAGATGTGCAAATTAAGCTTAATTAGCCTATTTGCACTATCTTTGAGGATGAAGGCATAAAATCAGCTACTAAGGCAGTAATTCAAAATTAATTTTGATGGAATTATTTATAAATAGATGAAGAAAATGGTTTTCTAAAGCTCTGATTTTTGGGATAATGCTCGGCTTTCTGCGGCCCGGCCATGAGGTGACTCATGCCGGGCCGTGGTTATCCGGCGACATAAAAATCTCACAAGTATTAAGCAGGACATAATTAGGCATGTCTATAGGATTAGTTGGAAAAAAAGTTGGTATGACACGTGTCTTTAATGAGACAGGTAATTCTGTGCCTGTGACAGTTTTACATGTTCCAACTAATCGCGTTACTCAATTACGTACATTTGATACTGATGGTTATCAAGCCATGCAAGTAACATATGGTGAAAAAAAATCTTCGCATGTAAATAAACCTTTGTCTGGGCACTTTGCAAAATCTGGCGTTTCCGCTGGGAGAGGGTTGCGTGAATTTCGTATTGAATCAGACCAAATTGATAAATTGCACATTGGTTCTGAGATAAGCGCAAGTTTATTTTCTGTCGGACAGAAAATATCTGTAACAGGTGTATCAAAAGGTAAAGGGTTTGCGGGTCCTGTAAAGCGTCATAATTTTAAGATGCAAGATGCCACACATGGAAACTCTATTTCGCATCGTGCACATGGTTCTACCGGGCAATGTCAAGACCCTGGTCGGGTATTTAAAGGCAAAAAGATGGCAGGTCAAATGGGTGGAACGCGTGTAACTACAAAAAATTTAGAAGTTGTGCAAATTGATACGGATAAAGAATTAATTCTCATTAAAGGTTCTGTCCCAGGTGCGCCGGGCGGAGATGTAATTGTTCGACCTGTAGATGCTAATGAGTTTAATCTTTCTTTACAAGAAGAAGTCATAGAGAATGATGAAGCAGTTGCTGTAGAAAATGAAAAAGAAGTAAAAGAAGATACTAAGCAGGGCGAAGTAGAATCAAAATGAAACTATCAATCGCTAATAAAAAATCAACTGTTACGGTTTCTGATGAAATATTTGCGCGTGAGTATAACGAGTCACTTGTGCACCAAGCTGTCACTGCATATCTTGCTGGCAATCGGGCTGGCACAAAAGCAAATAAAAGCCGCAGTGATGTTAAAGGAGGTGGCGCGAAGCCGTGGCGTCAAAAAGGCACGGGTCGTGCTCGAGCCGGAACCTCAAGTAGTCCAATATGGCGATCAGGTGGTGTTACATTCGCGGCGAAACCTCGCAATTACAATCAAAAGTTAAATAAGAAAATGGTTCGCGCAGCTTACGCAAGCATGTTTTCTGAGCTGGCAAGACAGGAACGTCTACATGTAGTTGAAGAATTTGAAGTTACTGAACCTAAAACAAAACAAGCGCTAGAACACCTCAAAAAACTTTCTTTATCATCTGTTTTAATAATTACAGAAGAGGCGGATAAGAATTTATACCTATCTGTACGAAATCTTCCTTATGTTGATGTGACTGAAATTGGAGGATTGGATCCAGTAAGCTTGCTTAAATATAAGGATGTAGTGGTTACAAAAGATGCATTGCAAGCAATTGAGGAATGGTTGCAATGAACGAAGAACGTATCATGACTATTTTGCTGGCCCCTCATTTGTCGGAGAAAACGTCTCTGGCTGCGGATAAAAATAATCAGCATGTATTTCGTGTTTTGCGCAATGCGAAAAAGAAAGAAATCAAGCAAGCCGTCGAAAAAATGTTTGAAGTAAAAGTTTCAACAGTTAATACCGTAAATGTGAATGGTAAGAATAAGCGTTTTGGCCAACGCACTGGAAAACGTCCTGATTGGAAAAAAGCAATTGTGACATTAGAGTCTGGACATGACATTAACTTGGGTGGTTTTGAGTAATAGGTTGCGTAAAGAATGGCATTAATTAAAGCAAAACCAACCTCACCAGGAAGAAGATTTGTTACTCAAGTAACAACTCCTGGCTTATATAAAGGCGAGCCTTATAGACCTTTGTTAGAGGAAAAAAGTAAGAATGGTGGTAGAAATAATGCGGGCCGTATTACTACACGTCATCGTGGTGGCGGTCATAAGCAGCGTTACCGCATTATTGATTTCAAGCGCGATAAAGATAACATCGATGCGCACGTTGAAAGACTCGAATATGATCCAAATCGTAGTGCGAATATTGCATTACTAAAGTACTCAGATGGCGAACGCCGATACATAATTGCGCCAAAAGGACTTAAACCAGAAGATGTTGTGCAATCCGGTAATCAAGCAGCAATTAAAGCAGGTAATACATTGCCACTTAGAGGTATACCTGTTGGGACTGTAGTTCATTGTGTTGAAATGAAACCGGGTAAAGGCGCGCAAATAGGCCGTAGCGCAGGAGCAGCAATTCAAATTGTTGCGCGTGAAGGAAATTATGCAACGTTGCGATTACGTTCTGGTGAGATGCGCAAAGTACTTTCGGAATGTCGTGCCACTATAGGTGAGGTTGGCAATTCTGAACATAATTTACGTAAGTTAGGTAAAGCAGGTGCAAAACGTTGGCGCGGTGTTCGTCCAACAGTTCGCGGTGTTGCTATGAACCCGGTCGATCATCCTCATGGCGGAGGTGAGGGTCGTACTTCAGGTGGTAGACATCCAGTTTCACCATGGTCTACACCCACCAAAGGTTACAAAACACGTAGTAATAGACGCACAGATCGTTTGATTATCAGACGTAGAAATAAAAAGTAATTGAAATTTATTGAGGTTAGTTAATGCCAAGATCGTTACGAAAAGGTCCGTTTGTTGATCACCATTTAATGCAGAAAGTTGAAAAAGCTGCTGCTAACAATGACCGTAGGCCAATTAAAACATGGTCACGACGTTCGTTAGTAATACCCGATATGGTTGGATTAACCATCGCTGTGCATAATGGTCGGAAACACGTGCCGGTTTTAATTAATGAAAATATGGTCGGTCATAAATTAGGTGAGTTTGCTGCCACTCGAACCTTTAAAAGTCACTCTGGAGATCGCAAAGCGACATAGTTATGCAAGTTTCAGCAAAACTAACTTACTTTCGAATTGCACCGCAGAAAGCGCGTCTCGTTGCCGATCAAATACGCGGTAAACGTGTAGATCGTGCTTTAGAAATTTTGACTTTTAGCCCTAAGAAAGGCGCAAGAATTGTTAAGAAGGTGCTTGAGTCTGCAATCGCTAATGCCGAACATAATGAAGGTGCTGATATTGACGAGCTTAAAGTTTCAAAAATTCTTGTTGATAACGGCCCTACCCATCGTCGATTTCAAGCTCGAGCCAAAGGTCGAGCTGCAAAGATATTAAAGCGAACAAGTCATATTACTGTTGAGGTCAGCGACAGCTAGGAATAATTATGGGACAAAAAGTACATCCAATAGGAATGCGATTAGGAATTTCTACTGACTGGACATCGAGATGGTACGCTGATGGACGTGATTATGCAGAGTTCTTAAGTAGTGATTTAGAGATTAGAGACTATTTGAAGAAGAAACTTTCGCATGCATCAGTAAGTCGAATTCAAATTGATCGTCCTGCACGAGCAGCATTTATAACTATTCATACGGCTAGACCAGGAATTGTTATAGGAAAAAAAGGTGAAGATATAGAAGCGTTACGTCATGAGATTGCACGTCGCACAAACCTTAGCGTGAATAATGTAAAAATTAATATCGAAGAAATTCGCAAGCCTGAAATAGATGCGCAACTTGTTGCAGAAAGTATTGCTCAACAATTGGAGCGTCGAATTATGTTTCGCCGTGCAATGAAGCGAGCAGTAAGTAATGCCATGAGACTTGGGGCATTAGGTGTGAAAGTTAATGTTGGTGGTCGATTGAATGGAGCTGAAATTGCACGAAGTGAATGGTATCGGGAAGGTCGAGTACCATTGCATACGCTAAGAGCAAATATTGATTACGGCTTTGCAGAAGCAAATACAACCTATGGGATTATTGGTATTAAGACTTGGATTTATAAAGGTGATGTGTTTGACCTGCATGAGAAAAAGAATGATGACTCAATTAAGCAACCTTCTAAATCTAGAACTAAAAAAACTAATTAAAGCTTATTGTAATGTTGCAACCAAAACGTACAAAATTTCGAAAACAACAAAAAGGCCGCAATCGTGGATTGGCATTTAATGGCAATAAAGTTAGTTTTGGTGAATACGGTCTAAGAGCTGAAACAAGAGGACGGATAACCGCACGACAAATTGAAGCTGCGCGTAGGGCAATGACACGCTATGTAAAACGTGGTGGAAAAATATGGATTCGTATTTTTCCTGACGTGCCTGTAACGAAAAAACCATTAGAAGTAAGACAAGGTAAAGGCAAGGGAAATGTAGAGTATTGGGTTGCAAAAATTCAGCCAGGGAAAATGCTCTATGAAATGGAAGGGGTGGACGAGCAAGTCGCTAGAGAAGCATTTCGTCTAGCGGATGCCAAACTTCCCATTAAAACAGTTTTTGTGTCACGCACAGTAATGTAGTTGAAAAAGATGAATGTTAAAGAATTACACGATAAAACTTCAAGCGAATTAAATGACGAATTAATTGAATTGCGAAAAGAGCAGTTCAATTTACGCATGCAACGTGGTGTTGGCCAAGCGACGCGCGTACATCAATTTAAGCTGAATCGAAAAAACATCGCGCGCGTTAAGACAGTTATGAACGAGAAATTAGAAAAGAAAGCGTAATAAATATGCATATTTTAAGTCGTCAATTTTTGTTAGTAGGAGTTTAGGATGTCTGAAGAACAGAAAAAAATCCGAACCCTGCAAGGAAAGGTTGTAAGCAACAAGATGAATAAAACAGCAACAGTTAAATTAGAGCGGCACGTTAAGCATCCGTTATATAAGAAATATGTCAGCCGATCTACAAATTTACATGTGCACGATGAAAATAATGAATGTTCAATTGGGGATAAGGTCGCCATCCAAGAATGTCGCCCAATTTCAAAAACGAAATCATGGCGACTAGTTGAAATTATAGAACATGGTGTTGAAACTTAGGTGTGATGAGGGGTAGTTATGATTCAAATGCAAACTACGCTGGAATCAGCAGATAACAGTGGTGCACGTAGATTACAGTGTATCAAAGTACTTGGTGGGTCACACCGTCGTTACGCAAGAATTGGTGACGTTATTAAAGTTAGTGTTAAAGATGCAATTCCACGAGGTAAAGTAAAAAAAGGTGAAGTATATAACGCTGTTGTTGTGAGAACGGCTAAAGGGGTGCGTAGACCTGATGGATCATTGATCCGATTTGATAATAACGCTGCAGTATTGCTGAATAATCAATTACAGCCAATTGGCACACGTATTTTTGGACCTGTAACACGTGAATTACGAACAGAACGTTTCATGAAAATTATATCGTTAGCACCAGAAGTGTTGTGAGCCAGACAAATTACAAATTAAGTAAATAAAGATGCAAAGAATACGTAGAGGTGATGATGTAATTGTAATCGCCGGGAAAGATAAAGGCCGGCGCGGTACGGTATTGAAAATTACAGATAATAACTGTGTTGTTGTTGAGGGCGTTAATTTAGCAAAAAAGCATCAAAAACCTAACCCAAATGCTGGAATAACAGGCGGGATTAATGAAAGAGAGATGCCTATAGATGCATCAAATGTGATGATATTTAATCCAACGACCAATAAAGGTGATCGAGTTGGGTTTAAGGTTTTAAAAGACGATAAAAAAGTCCGTTACTTCAAATCTAACGATGAAGTTGTGGATGTGTAATATTTAGATTAAGAAAAATTATTATTATTTGACTATGCGAGATTTAAATAGAGATTAAACATGGCTCGTTTGCAAGAATTTTATAGCGATACTGTGCGTGGCCAACTCATGGAGATGTTTGGTTATAAGAGTGTTATGCAAGTACCACAAATTACAAAGATTACACTTAATACAGGTGTAGGTGAGGCTGTGCGTGATAAGAAAATCATGGAAAAAGTAGTCACAGATATGGAGCAAATTGCAGGACAAAAGGTTGTGGTAACTAAAGCTAAGAAGTCTATCGCTGGGTTTAGTATACGTGACGGTTATCCAATTGGTTGCAAAGTTACCTTGCGTAAAAAGCGAATGTACGAATTTTTAGACCGATTGATAAGTATTGCAATTCCGAGAATAAGAGATTTTCGTGGCGTAAGTTCAAAATCGTTTGATGGTCGTGGGAACTATAGTTTAGGTATTAGCGAGCAAATCATTTTTCCAGAAATTGACTATGACAAAATTGATGCAATACGCGGCATGGACATTGCAATTACAACAACTGCAAAAACAGATGAAGAGGGAAAGGCATTGCTTGAGGCCTTTAGTTTTCCGTTTAAGAAATAAAGTTAGTTTTAAATACAAAGTAGAGAATTTAAATGGCTAAAACATCGGTAGTTGAGCGTGATAAAAAACGACAAAAAGTTGTGCGTCGTTGTGCAGATAAACGTAATCAACTCAAAGCAGTAATAAAGAATCCTGAGACAACTTATGAAGAAAAGCAGGAAGCTTCATTAAAGTTACAGAAGTTACCGAAAAATGCTAGCCCAATTCGTCTTCGAAATCGATGCAGTCTTACAGGCCGGCCAAAAGGTTTTTATAGGAAGTTTAATTTAGGACGCAATAAATTAAGAGAAGCCGCGATGCGAGGTGACATACCTGGCTTGGTGAAGGCGAGTTGGTAGATTAGTAATTTATTTGTGATTTGAACCGAGGAAAAAATATATGAGCATGAATGATCCAGTTTCCGATATGTTAACTCGTATTCGTAATGGTCAAAGTGCGAGAAAGGTTACTGTAAATATGCCTTCGTCGAATGTAAAAAATGCAGTTGCGAAGGTGCTTAAGGACGAGGGATTTATTGAGGACTATGGTGTAGAAAAAAATAATGAGAAAGAAGACCTGGTTGTAACACTTAAATATTATTTAGGCGAGCCTGTAATTTCAAAGTTAAAAAGAGTTAGTCGTCCAGGGTTGCGCATATATAAGAGTGTTGATGATTTACCAAAGGTAATTGGCGGCATGGGTGTTGCAATTGTGTCTACATCAAAAGGTGTGATGAGTGATCGTGCTGCACGTGCAGCTGGTCACGGCGGTGAAATCATGTGTACTGTTGAGTAAATATATTAATTTTAAGTTATTTAAATATGTCTCGAATTGCTAAACAACATATTGATATTCCATCAGGTGTGGATGTAAAACTGCAAGGTCAAAATCTTGTTGTTAAAGGGCCTGTTGGTGAATTAGCTATGGAAATTCATAGTGATGTAAGTGTTGAGCAAAAAGACAATCAAATATGTGTGCAAGTTGAAAAGTCGAATAACATCGCAATGGCAGGAACGATGCGATCAATTATGAATAGCTTAGTTATAGGTGTGAGTAAAGGTTTTGAGCGAAAATTAGAGCTAGTAGGTGTTGGGTATCGCGCACAATCTAAAGGGAAGGTGCTAAATTTGTCGTTGGGATTCTCGCATCCAATAGATTATCCAGTCCCGGAAGGAATTAAGATTGAAACCCCAAGTCAAACAGAGGTTGTGATTAAAGGCGCAGACAAGCAAAAAGTTGGTCAAGTTGCAGCTGAGATTAGAGCATACCGGCCCCCTGAACCATACAAAGGTAAAGGTGTTAAATATGCAGAAGAGAGAATAATTCGTAAAGACGCTAAAAAGAAATAGATATTGAAATTATTTAAATGATAAACACAAACTCAAGAGCAAGGCGCTCACGTAAGACCCGCAGCAAAATTGCAGAATTAAACATGCATCGTTTGTGTGTACATCGCACACCTAGACATATATATGCACAGGTGATCGCACCTGTTGGTAGTGAAACTATTGTATGTGCTTCATCTTTAGAAGCTGAAGTACGAAAAGTAGTCAAATATACAGGTAATGTAGATGCGGCCAAAACAGTTGGAAAAATAGTAGCTGAACGTGCGAAAGACAAAGGTATTGAAAATGTTGCGTTTGATCGATCCGGTTTTAAATATCACGGTCGTGTAAAAGCATTGGCTGATGCAGCACGTGATGAAGGATTAAATTTTTAAATAAATAATTTTAGGGATTTGTAGATATGGCAACGAATGAACCAGCAAGAATACAAGATGGCCTTGAAGAAAGATTAGTTGCTGTCAATCGTGTTGCGAAAGTAGTTAAAGGTGGTCGTCAGTTCGGATTTACTGCTCTAACTGTAGTGGGCAATGGAAACGGTAAAATTGGTGTTGGGTATGGTAAAGCGCGTGAAGTTCCATTAGCAATTCAAAAAGCAATGGAAAAAGCACGCAAAGATTTAAGGCAGGTACCGCTTAAGGATGGCACTTTATATTACCCTGTTATTGGCACACATGGTGCGGCTAAGGTATTTATGCAACCTGCATCAGTCGGTACAGGAATTATTGCAGGGGGGGCGATGCGTGCAGTATTTGAAGTAGTAGGTGTAAAGAATGTCCTATCAAAATGTATAGGGTCGCGAAATCCCATTAATGCTGTCAAAGCTACACTAGATGCACTTTACAATATGCAGTCACCAGAATTTATGGCTGCAAAACGTGGTAAAACCATAGAAGACATAATGGCATAAACATTAAATTTAGATAGCAGAAATGAGCAAACATCTAAAAGTAACATTGGTAAAAAGTTTAAATGGCCGGCTTGCAGCGCATAAAGCATGTGCTCACGGATTAGGGATACGGCGTATTCATAATCCTGTAACTGTTATTGATTCACCAGAAAATCGGGGAATGATTAATAAAATTAGTTACATGTTGGAAGTTGAAGAAACGACTTAACATATTATTGTAAGAGTAGACTATGAACCTAAATTCACTTAAACCTTCAAAAGGAAGTCGACCAAGCCGTAAACGAGTGGGTCGTGGGATTGGGTCTGGCTTTGGTAAAACCTGTGGCCGTGGACACAAAGGTCAGAATTCACGTGCGGGTAGTTATCACAAAACAGGCTTTGAAGGTGGGCAAATGCCATTGCAGCGACGTTTGCCAAAAGTTGGATTTCGATCACGTAAAGCACGCGATACAGCTGAATTAAGGGTGCATGAGCTTACAATTGCTAGTGAAGATGTTGTGGATATCGATGCTTTGAAAAATGCGAAATTAGTTCCCTTTAGTACTAAGAAAGTAAAGGTCATCTTATCTGGAAAAATTGAGACTGCTGTTAAAACTAAAGGTTTAATATTTACGCCGGGCGCTAGGAAAGCAGTTGAATCAGCGGGGGGAACGATCGAAGACTAATGGCTCGAGCAGGTGCCAATGCTGTCGGTTCTCTTGCAGGACTAGGACAAGTTAAAGAGTTACGCAAAAGATTATTGTTTGTGTTGATGGCGCTTATTGTCTACCGAATTGGTACTTATATACCGGTACCAGGAATTGATCCGAGTGCAATGGCAAGATTCTTTGACCAGCAAAGCAGCACTATCTTGGGAATGTTTAATATGTTTTCGGGTGGAGCATTGCAGCGTTTGAGTTTGTTGGCGCTTGGTATTATGCCTTACATATCAGCGTCAATTATCATGCAATTAATGAGCGCAATCGTCCCTACACTAAAAGAATTAAAGAAAGAAGGTGAAGCGGGACGACGAAAAATTACTCAATACACACGATATGGAACTGTATTTCTTGCAACGTTTCAGGCAATTGGTGTTTCAATTGCATTGCAAAATCAACAGGTTGCGCTTACACCAGGGTTTGGATTTATTTTTACAGCGACCGTTAGTTTAGTAACCGGAACAATGTTTTTAGTGTGGTTGGGTGAGCAGATAACAGAACGTGGAATTGGTAATGGAATATCTATCATTATATTTGCTGGAATTGTTGCGGGTTTGCCAGCTGCAATTGGTGGAACACTTGATTTAGTTTCACAAGGTGCAATGGGTGAGGGGTTTGCATTGTTTTTATTTTTAATGGCAATTTTAGTAACTGCATTTGTTATATTTGTTGAGCGTGCTCAACGCCGAATAACGGTAAATTATGCGCGGCGTCAACAGGGTAGAAAAATGTATGCGGCTCAATCATCGCATCTGCCATTAAAACTAAATATGTCAGGTGTAATTCCACCAATTTTCGCCTCCAGTATTATTTTGTTCCCTGCGACACTGTTGCAGTGGTCGAGTAGCTCGTCGGGTAGTTTTTCTTGGTTACAGAACATAGCAACGGCAATTTCTCCGGGGCAACCTTTGTATGTATTGTTATATGCATTAGCTATTGTATTCTTTTGCTTTTTCTATACGGCCATTGTGTTTGATTCTCGAGAAACAGCTGATAATTTAAAACGTTCAGGTGCATTTATTCCAGGTATACGCCCAGGAGAACAAACAGCACGCTATATTGATACAGTGCTTACTCGATTAACTGCTGTGGGCGCGGTCTATATTACATTGGTGTGTTTGTTGCCCGAATTTCTTATATTAAAATATGGTGTTCCTTTTTACTTTGGTGGAACTTCGTTATTAATTATTGTTGTAGTGGTGATGGACTTCATGTCACAAGTCCAAGCACATTTGATGTCCCATCAATATGAGGGCCTCATGAAAAAGTCTAACCTTAAAGGTTTTGGAAGAGCTGGAACGGTGCGATAGAGAGGCAGTTATGAAAGTAAGAGCATCTGTAAAAAAAATGTGTAGAAATTGCAAGGTAATACGTCGTAATGGGGTGGTTCGTGTAATTTGCAAAGATCCTAGGCACAAGCAGCGCCAAGGTTAAACAGATTATGAGCAATATTATGAGGTTAAGTAATTACAAAGGGAACACAGGCACCATTTTGAATCTTTTAATAAATTCAATTCGAGGTAATGCATAAATGGCGCGAATTGCTGGAATTAATGTACCTGTACATAAACATGCAGTTATTGCACTGGCATCTATTTATGGAATTGGTCGTACGAGTTCTCAAAAAATATGTAAAGCAGTAGGAATACAAACGACTACTAAAATTAAAGATCTAAGTGAAGATGAAATAGGTCGTATTCGAACAGAAGTTGCGAATTATCGAGTAGAAGGAGATCTTAGACGAGAAATTACTGTAAATATTAAAAGACTTATGGATTTAGGGACATATCGAGGTATCCGCCATAGACGCGGGCTACCTTTACGAGGACAGCGTACGCGTACGAATGCGCGAACACGCAAAGGCCCAAGAAGGCCAATTAAACGTTAATGGTTAATAATTTAAATTACATATCAAATTAAAATGGCAAAAGCTTCAACACGTACTCGAAAAAAAGTAAAACGCATTGTAACGGATGGTATTGCGCATATACATGCATCATTTAATAACACCATTGTCACAATAACGGATCGACAAGGTAATGCATTGGCATGGGCTACCTCAGGTGGTTCAGGATTTCGTGGTTCGCGTAAAAGCACGCCATTTGCTGCACAGATTGCAGCAGATCGAGCAGGACAAGCAGCACTTGAATACGGACTAAAAAATTTAGAGGTAAAAGTGAAAGGACCTGGACCAGGTCGTGAATCAGCTGTTCGCGCACTAAATGCAGTAGGATACAAAATAACAAATATTAATGATGTAACCCCTATCCCACATAACGGCTGTCGCCCACCAAAGCGTCGACGCGTATAAGAAGGTAACAATTATGGCTCGTTATTTAGGACCAAAATGTAAATTGAGTAGGCGAGAAGGCACAGATCTTTCGTTAAAAAGTCGTGCGCGCTCGCTTGATTCTAAATGTAAAATCGATAAACAGCCCGGACAACATGGGGATAAGCGAGGGCGTGCATCTAACTATGGAATGCAGTTGCGTGAAAAACAGAAGTTAAGACGAATTTATGGCGTGTTGGAACGGCAATTTAGAAATTACTATAAAAAAGCTTCACTTATTAAAGGGTCAACCGGTGAAAATCTTTTGCAACTACTTGAATGTCGTTTAGATAATGTTGCCTATCGAATGGGGTTTGGTGTCACACGTGCTGAGTGTCGACAGCTAATTTCTCATAAGACAGTAGAAGTGAATGGCGATTTGGTAAATATACCCTCATACCATGTCTCGCCAGAAGATGTAATTACAATAAGAGAAAAATCACAAAAGCAGCTTCGAATACAGGATGCTTTGAATGCTGCAGAGCAAATTGGGTTAGCAGAGTGGGTAGAGGTGGACGTAAAGAAAATGCAGGGTAAGTTTAAGTCAGTTCCTGAGAGAAATGATTTACCACCAGACATCAATGAATCACTCGTAGTTGAGTTGTATTCGAAGTAAAAGTTATTTGTAAAAGAGGTTATCAATGGTTGCAAGTGAGTTACTAAAACCTAGAGTCGTAGATGTTCAAATTGCAGATGAATGCAATGCTAAAGTTGCGCTTGAGCCACTAGAACGTGGATTTGGGCATACGCTCGGAAATGCATTGCGTAGAATTTTGCTGTCATCTATACCAGGTTATGCTGTTATAGAGGTACAAATTGATGGTGTATTACATGAATATACTGCAATTGAGGGTGTTCAAGAGGATGTCGTAGATATTCTACTTAACCTAAAAGGCATTGCTGTGTTAATGCACAATAAATCAGAAGCAATGTTGACGTTGCAAAAGCAGGGACCTGGCGTGGCAACGGCAGGAGATATTGAAACAGATCATGATGTTGAGATTATCAATAAAGATCACGTCATTGCGCATTTAACAGAGCAAGGTGCGTTAAGCATGACTTTAAAGATAGCTAAAGGTCGTGGGTATCAACCAGCTGCACAACGTCGTAATGAGGATGATCGTGCAATTGGATCACTATTATTAGATGCAAGCTTTAGCCCAATTCATAAAGTTGCTTATTCTGTAGAAAGTGCACGAGTTGAACAGCGCACCGATTTGGACAAGCTCATTGTAAATTTGGAAACTAATGGAACTATTGATCCAGAAGAGACCATTCGTAAAGCAGCAGGTATTTTGCAACAACAATTATCTGTGTTTGTAGATCTTCAAGGGGACGAGCAAGTTGAGCCCGACAAGACGGAAACTGAAATTGATCCTATTTTGGTAAGGCCTGTCGATGACTTAGAGTTAACAGTACGTTCTGCGAATTGCTTAAAAGCAGAAACTATTTACTATATTGGTGATTTAATTCAGCGTACCGAAGTTGAATTATTAAAAACACCAAATCTTGGTAAAAAATCATTAACAGAGATTAAAGATGTATTGGGTACTCATGGGTTATCCTTAGGAATGCGTTTAGAAAATTGGCCACCACCTAATTTGCGTGAAGAGAAAAAAGTAATCATTTAGGTAAATTGAGAAAGGTATCACCGTGAGACATCGACAATCAGGGCGTCAGTTAAATCGTAACAGCACTCATCGAAAAGTAATGATGAGTAATATGGCGACATCTTTATTATCACATGAAGTGATTCGAACAACATTACCTAAGGCAAAAGAACTGCGTCGGTATGTTGAGCCACTTATTACATTGGCAAAAGAAGATAGTGTTGCAAGACGCCGGCAGGCATTTTCAAAATTACGTGATAAAGCAGGTGTGGGTAAGTTATTTTCAGAACTTGGTCCGCGCTATAAAGAGCGACCAGGTGGGTACACACGTATTTTGAAATGTGGATATCGAGCCGGTGACAATGCACAGATGGCAATGGTTGAGCTCGTTGATAGACCTATTGAAGAGACTTAATATATATAACTTTCAAAATAAATTGCAAAAGCCAGGTTTATCCTGGCTTTTTTATTTGTGAAAATAGAGTCATGCATCCTTCAAAGGAAAAATAATGAGGCCTATCGTTTTAGCTACTGATTATGGTGTAGCAGGATCTTATGTTGGGCAAATTAAATCAGCAATCTACAAAATTGCACCATCTGCAAAAATTATTGACCTCATTCATGATTTACCTGCATTCAATCCAAAAGCATCCGCTTACTTGCTGGCCAGTTTAATAGAATTCATACCAGAGAACTCAATCACCGTAGGTGTGGTGGATCCAGGGGTTGGTTCAAGTCGAGAACCATTAATTATAGAAGGTGATGGGTATTCATTCATTGGGCCAAATAATGGATTATTTTCCATCGCTGCTAGAAAGTTGTCGTCTATTTCGTTATCTAAAATAACTGTAAATGAAGAATCCATATCAAAAACATTTCATGGGCGCGATATATTTGCACCTGCTGCAGCAAATATTATCGCATATATTGGGAACGCGCTGGAGCCACTGCAACTTAAGGATTTGGTCGGCGCAGATTGGCAGGACAATCTTTCAGAAATAATATATATCGACCATTTTGGCAATGCGGTAACTGGAATAAGACTAGGAGGAAGCGCATTTGATGAGAATAAAAAATATATAATTAATGACTATGAGTTAAGCTATAAAGAAGCATTTTATTGTGCAAATAAAAATGAATGTTTTTGGTACCGAAATTCTAATAATCTTCTGGAAATTGCAGCAAATAAAATATCTGTTGACAATGTTATAGATATATCGATTGGGACAAAGATTAAAGCAATTTAGTTTTTGTGCATTGTATCTTTGAAGATTTCTTTACACTAAGGATTGGTTTTAGGTATGCGCCTGTAAAAGAATATTTTGAAAATGCAATATCTTCTGGTGTCCCCTTGGCAATGACTTTACCTCCTCGGTTTCCTCCCTCAGGTCCCAAGTCAATTATCCAGTCTGCCGTTTTTATGACATCAAGATTATGTTCGATAACTATTACTGTGTTACCACTATCTCTGAGTCGATGAAGCACTTTCAACAGTTGTTCTACATCGTAGAAGTGTAGCCCTGTTGTTGGCTCATCTAATATATAAAGTGTTTTTCCAGTGCCACGCTTAGAAAGTTCTCGAGAAATTTTTATTCGTTGTGCTTCCCCGCCCGATAAAGTAGTAGCACTTTGTCCTAATGTAATATACGACAAACCTACGTCCATTAGTGTTTGTGTCTTACGCTTTATTAATGGGATGGCTTGAAAAAATTCTAGCGCGTCTTCAACAGTCATCGATAAAACTTCGTGTATATTTTTATCTTTGTACCTGATCTCTAATGTTTCACGGTTGTATCGTTTTCCTCGGCAGATATCACAGGGTACGTATACATTTGGCAAAAAATGCATCTCTACTTTTATCATTCCATCACCTTGGCATATCTCACAGCGACCTCCTTTGACATTAAAACTAAATCGGCCAGGTGCATAACCACGTGCTCGTGATTCAGGGGTGTTTGCAAAGAGTTCTCGAATGGGTGTAAAAAGACCTGTATAGGTTGCAGGGTTAGATCGGGGTGTTCGTCCAATTGGGCTTTGGTCTATATCTATTACTTTATCTATTTCTTCTAACCCTATGACTTTATTGCATTCAGCGGGAAGAATTCCAGAACTATGAAGATGGCGCATACATTGTTTATATAAGGTGTCGTTGACTAACGTTGATTTTCCAGAGCCTGAAACGCCTGTAACAACAGTGAGTAATCCTAATGGAATGTCGACGGTAATGTTTTTTAAGTTATTGCCACATGCTTTAACTATCTTTAAAGTTTTTGATTTTTGAAAGGGTAAGCGCATTTCGGGAATAGGTATGACACGGTTTCGCGAAAGATACTGGCCTGTTAGCGAGGCCTTATTTATTTCTATTTCAGTTGGAGTGCCTTGGGCAACAATTCTCCCACCATGGATTCCAGCTCCTGGTCCTAAATCGACAACATAATCTGCACTGCGTATGGCTTCTTCATCATGCTCGACAACAATTACTGTATTTCCAAGATCGCGTAGATAGTTTAGTGTTTCTATCAGTCTTTGGTTGTCCCGCTGATGTAAACCAATCGAAGGTTCATCAAGAATATACGAGACGCCTACTAGACCTGAACCAATTTGACTTGCGAGTCGTATACGCTGTGCTTCACCGCCTGATAATGTGTCTGCACTGCGATCAAGTGTTAAATAATCGAGCCCGACATTTACTAAAAATCTAAGTCTATCGTTTATTTCGTTAATTATTTTTTCGCCAACAGTAGCGAGGTGCCCAGGAAGTTTTAGTGTCTGGAAAAAGCTCAGTGCATCTTCTGTAGCCCAAGATGTGATTGTGGGTAAATTAATTTTCTGTATAAATACATTTCTTGCTTCAATATTTAAGCGATCGCCGTTACATTCTTGACATGTTTG
The DNA here is from genome assembly GCA_965247265.1 of Gammaproteobacteria bacterium. Classification (GTDB taxonomy): domain Bacteria; phylum Pseudomonadota; class Gammaproteobacteria; order UBA4575; family UBA4575. The sequence goes on along the minus strand of OZ252002.1, from coordinate 2,334,380 downwards.
TGTGGTGAGATATTTGCTAAGCTCTTCGCGAACCGCACTAGATTCCGTTTCATGAAAACGTCGATCCATATTTGGAATAATGCCCTCAAATGTATGACAACGTATATATGGTTTATCGCTCTCACTGGCATAATTAAACTGAATTTCTTCATCTTCACTTCCATACAGTATAATGTCTTGTATCTCTTCGCCTAGTTCGTTGTATGGTGTTTCTATGTCAAACTCATAATGTTTAGCAATTGCGCTCATCATATTAAAGTAATAGGGATTGCGGCGATCCCAGCCACGCACTGCTCCACCCGCAAGGCTGATTTCATCATTAATTATGACTAATTCAGGGTCAAAAAATTGCTCCACACCTAAGCCATCACAGTCTGAACATGCGCCCACGGGGTTGTTAAACGAAAAAAGCCGAGGTTCGAGCTCATTTAGGCTATAGCCGCATTTAGGACAGGCAAATTTTGCGGAGAATACGTGCTCGTTATCCGTTGGATCATCCATAGATTGAATTATGGCAATATCATCAGCAAGCTTTAAAGCAGTCTCAAATGATTCTGCCAAACGTGACTGAATACTTTTTTTAACTTTGAAGCGGTCAATTACAACTTCAATAGTGTGTTTGCGTCGAAGATCAAGCTTTGGCGGCGCATCGAGTTCATAAATTTCTTGATCAATTCTTGCGCGCATAAATCCTTGTGCTTGTAATTTTGCAAGCAATTGAACGTGCTCACCTTTACGGTTTTGAATTACAGGTGCCAGCAGCATTAATTTTTTGCCTCCATCCATGGATAGAACTTTATCTACCATCTGACTGATAGTTTGAGCATTTAATTCTAAATTGTGGGTAGGGCAGCGAGGTGTACCAGCACGAGCATAAAGCAGACGTAAGTAATCATATATTTCAGTAATGGTGCCAACAGTTGATCGTGGGTTGTGCGATGTTGCTTTTTGCTCAATAGAAATAGATGGCGATAAGCCATCAATGGAATCCACATCTGGCTTTTCCATACGTGCTAGGAATTGACGCGCGTATGCTGACAATGACTCAACATATCGTCGCTGCCCTTCAGCAAAAATGGTGTCGAAGGCTAGTGAGGATTTACCGGATCCTGATAGACCTGTGATAACCACCAGTTTATCTCGAGGTAAATCTATATCTATATTTTGTAGGTTATGGGTTTTTGCGCCGCGGATGCTTATATATTTCATCAATTCTGTTAAATAACACCAAACTCACTAATATACTTCTTTATCTATCTGAAACACAAAATTACATAAAAGATAAAGCAAATTTGACAGTTCATTACTATCAAAATCCATAAATTCGAGAGTGTAGGATCATTGAAGATGTAGATTATTAATTGATCAACTTTCAGGCAGCGCACATCTACTTCGTGAGTTTTTCTTAATTTACTCGTAAACTACAGTCTTACAATTACTATAACTATTCTAGGTAAGTCGAAATGGCAAGAGGCGTAAATAAAGTCATATTAGTGGGTAATCTTGGTCAAGACCCTGAAATTAAATATATGCCAAGTGGGCAGGCAGTATGCAATATCAGTATTGCTACCACAGAGTCTTGGAATGATAAAAACTCGGGTGAAAAAGTCGAGAAAACTGAGTGGCATCGCGTGGTATTTTTTCGTCGCCTGGCCGAAATTGCAGGTGAATATTTACACAAGGGATCACAAGTTTATATCGAAGGACGACTTCAGACCCGTAAATGGCAAGACAAAAGTGGCAATGACCGGTATACAACAGAGATTGTTGCCAATGATATGCAAATGTTAGGCGGCAAGGGTGGTGGTACAGCGATGATGCCTGAGAATCACGCAAGCTCTCAACCTGAACCGGTAAGTGCAGGATCAGCGTCTGATGACTTTGATGATGATATCCCGTTCTAGTCGATCAAGTCTGGCATTCTCTTAAATTTAAAAGTATCTGACTGACTTTGGACTTCATAGATTTGAAGACTCAATACGCCCGTATTGAGAATGATGTAAATTGCCGAATTAAAAAAGTGCTTGAGCATGGGCAATATATTTTAGGCCCTGAAGTACAAGAACTTGAAGAACGATTGGCTAATTTTGTTGGTGTAAACCATTGTATTGGCGTATCAAGCGGCACAGACGCATTATTGATTTCGTTGTTGGCGTTAGAGATCCAGCCAGGCGATGAAGTCATTACTTCAGACTTTTCATTTATTGCTACAGCAGAGATCATAGTGTTGCTTGGTGCAACGCCAGTATTTGTTGATATCAATCCTCGTACATACAATATTGATCCGAATAAACTAAAAGAGGCAATTACAGAAAAAACCAAAGCAATCATTCCTGTTAGCTTGTATGGGCAATGTGCAGAATTAGATGAAATTAATCAAATTGCAAAAGAGTTTGAATTACCTGTTATAGAAGATGCTGCACAAAGTTTTGGCGCAGAACATAAAGGACGAAAATCCTGTTCTTTATCCCAGATAGGGGTGACATCATTCTTTCCATCAAAGCCACTTGGTTGTTATGGAGATGCAGGCGCGATTTTTACGAATAATGAAAGTCTTGCTAGAATCATTAAACAAATTAGGGTGCATGGTGAGGAAAGAAGGTATCGTCATGTAAGAGTTGGTGTGAATGGTAGATTGGATACAATTCAAGCAGCTGTTTTATTAGCTAAATTAGAGATATTTCCTCAAGAAATAGATGCAAGAAATGTCATTGCATATAAATACGATGAGATTTTATCAAATAAGGTCGTGACTCCATATATTGAGCCGCATAATAAAAGTGTCTATGCGCAATATACAATAATGGTCGATGACCGCGATTCTCTTGCTAATAAAATTGCAGAGAAAAATATGCCAGCAGCAATTCACTATCCAACACCGCTCAGTAATCAGCCTGTATTTTCAAAAGTAAGCAGCAAATGCGAGATTGCAAAACGCAGTGCGGAACGTGTATTAAGTTTGCCTATGCACCCTTATTTAATAGAGTGTGATCAAAAGAAAATTACCAATGCAGTTCTTCAGTTAATTAGCTAATTTATATTATTCGTAAATCACAGGGATATATAATAGATATGGGTAAAAAGAAGAAAGCACTAATTACAGGTGTAACTGGACAAGATGGCGCATATTTAGCAGAGTTCTTATTACATAAAAATTATGAAGTCCACGGAATTAAGCGCCGTGCTTCTTCATTTAATACAAGTCGAATTGATCATTTGTATCAAGATCCGCATGAGCAAGATAGAAAATTAGTTTTGCACTATGGGGATTTAACAGATTCTACAAATTTAATTCGCATTATGCAACAGGTTTGCCCAGATGAAGTCTATAACTTGGCGGCTCAAAGCCATGTAGCGGTTTCATTTGAAAGCCCGGAATATACGGCAAATGCAGATGCTATCGGACCTCTTCGATTGCTTGAAGCCATACGAATTCTCGGGTTAGAAAAGAAAACTCGTTTTTATCAGGCTTCTACCAGTGAAATGTTTGGTAAAGTTCAAGAAGTTCCTCAAACTGAAACCACTGCATTTTACCCTCGTAGCCCATATGGCGTTGCTAAAGTTTACGCGTATTGGATGTGCGTGAATTATCGTGAAGCATATGGAATATTTGCAAGTAACGGAATATTGTTTAACCATGAATCACCTATACGCGGCGAAACATTTGTTACTAGGAAAATTACAAGAGCTGCTGCAAGAATTAAATTAGACCTTCAAACTAAACTATATTTAGGTAATCTTGATGCAAAAAGAGATTGGGGTCATGCGCGAGACTATGTAGATGCGCAGTGGAGGATTCTTCAGCATGATAGACCTGATGATTTTGTAATTGCAACGGGTAAACAATATTCTGTTCGCCAGTTTGTAGAAAATGCATTCGCAGATGTGGATATTTCCATTAAATGGTCGGGCGAGGGTGTAAGTGAAATTGGTACAGATGCATCAAATGGAAATGAAATTGTTGCAATTGATCCAAGATATTTTCGTCCAACAGAGGTTGACACACTATTGGGTGATCCATCAAAAGCTAAGCATATATTAGATTGGGAGGCAAAAATATCTTTTGATGAAATGGTAGGTGAAATGGTGCGTGAAGATATTAAAGATGCACAAAAAGATGAACTGTGTCGTAAAGAAGGCTTTCGTACATATCAATATTTTGAGTAGCAATACGTTTTGAAAAAAGACAGCAAGATTTATGTTGCTGGACATAATGGCTTAGTTGGATCAGCTATCGTTAGGGCCCTTAGTGCCAGAGGGCATAGAAATATAATCACGAAGTCTAGGTCAGAGTTAGATCTAACTAATCAACATGCTGTAAATGAATTTTTTTCTATTGAAAAACCAAGTTATGTATTTATTGCTGCAGCAAAAGTTGGTGGTATTCTTGCGAATAGTACTTATCCGGCAGAATTTATTTATGAGAACATTGTAATAGAAGCTAACTTAATCCATGCATCTTACATAAATAGTATAGAAAAGTTATTATTTTTGGGCAGTACATGTATTTATCCTAAAATGGCAAAGCAACCGATTGTTGAGGAGTCATTATTAACAGGGCCACTTGAAGAAACTAACGAATGGTATGCTGTAGCAAAGATAGCAGGAATAAAACTATGTCAAGCATATGCCAATCAATATGGCTGTAATTTTATTACAGCCATGCCAACAAATTTATACGGACCAGGAGATAATTTTGATCTTGAGACTTCACATGTATTACCTGCTCTATTGAGAAAATTTCATGAAGCACGTGTGGGTGGAATTACATCAGTTGATATTTGGGGTAGTGGGAAACCGCGCCGTGAATTTTTGCATGTTGATGATTGTGCCGATGCTTGCTTGCATTTAATGGCCTCAAATTTTCAAGATCAGCTTTTAAATATTGGTACAGGAAGTGACTTATGTATTTCGAAACTAGCTCAAATAATTCAAGATATTGTTGGGTATAAGGGAAAAGTCCACTATGATAAAAGCAAACCTGATGGCACTCCACAAAAATTGACTGATATTAGTAAAATTATAAAAACAGGTTGGTATCCAAAAATTAGTCTTGAAGAAGGGGTCATAAGCACATACCAGTGGTATAAAGAAAACATTACTTAATTATTTTTAGCGTTTATTTAGATTTCTTCATGTGTCTCCTCAAGAAATTAGAATGCTAAATAAACATTTATAAATAAAATAATTTGCAGATGTAAATAAATAACGGCTGAGGTTGTAAAGAGTGAAGGTAATAATTACCGGTGGTGCAGGTTTTATTGGCTCGGCACTGATAAGGTATATAATTAAGAATACAACAATTGAAGTATTGAATATTGATTGCTTGACATATGCTGGTAATTTATCTTCACTGCAAAATGTTGAGGATTCTGCTCTATATCATTTCGAGAGAACTAGTATTATTGAATCTGATAAAATTGGAAAATTAATAAATGAATTCAGGCCTAATGCAATTATACATTTAGCAGCAGAATCACATGTAGACAGGTCCATAGATCACCCATCAAATTTCATAGAAACTAATATTAAGGGCACATATGTTTTACTTGAGCAAGCAAGTAGCTATTTTAAAAGTTTAAATAGAGGGGATAAAAAAGAATTCAGATTTTTTCATGTGTCAACAGATGAAGTATACGGTTCATTAGATCAGCATGGAAAATTTAATGAAAATTCACTATATAAGCCAAATTCTCCCTATGCAGCAAGTAAAGCAGCTTCAGATCACCTAGTGAGAGCTTGGTATAAAACATTTGAACTACCAATACTAATTACACATTGTTCAAATAATTATGGCCCATTTCAGTTTCCGGAAAAACTTATACCCACGCTTATATTAAATGCTTTGTCAGAGAAAAATATACCAATATATGGTGATGGTGAAAATATTAGAGACTGGCTTTATGTAGAAGATCATGTAAATGCAATATTAACTGTATTACATAAAGGAAAAGTTGGTGAAACATTTAGTATTGGTGGCAATGCAGAAAAAACAAATTTAGAGGTGGCGAAGTTAGTTTGCCAAGTTTTAGATATTGAAAAGCCAAAACAATCAGGAAGTTATAAGGAACAGATTACGTTTGTGGAAGATCGGCCTGGGCACGATAGGCGATATGCTATCGATACAACAAAGATAAATAATGAATTAGCATGGAAGCCAAGTATGTCATTTGAAGTTGGCATAAAAAAATCAATCACATGGTATATAAATAATAGCGAGTGGTGCCAAAATATTATTGATGGAAGCTATAGACACGAAAGAATTGGGCTTAGGGTGAATTAATGAAAGGAATTATTCTTGCAGGTGGGAGAGGAACGAGGTTGTACCCCATTACGAAGGGAATTTCTAAGCAACTTTTACCTGTGTATGACAAGCCGATGATTTATTACCCATTATCGTTATTAATGCTTGCGAAGATAAGAGAAATATTAGTTATATCATCACCTGACCATTTGGAGTTGTATAAGAAAATCTTGGAGGATGGTCAACAATTTGGTCTACAGATAAGCTATGTAGTGCAAGAGACACCCCGTGGTTTAGCTGAGGCATTTATAATAGGAGAGCAGTTTATAGCAGGAGATACAGTATGCTTGGTACTAGGAGATAATGTATTTTATGGTGAAAGCTTACCTAAAAAACTACAAGATGCGGCAAAAATTCAATCAGGTGCTAGAGTGTTTGCATATTGGGTTCGAAATCCACAGCAGTTTGGTGTTGTTCAATTTAACAAAAATGATCGGGTAATTTCTATTGAAGAAAAACCAAGAGAGCCTAAATCAAATTGGGCACTAACCGGCCTATATTTTTATGATAATGAAGTCGTAAATATTGCTAAACAAGTCAAGCCTTCATTGCGTGGAGAATTAGAGATCACGTCTATTAATCAAGTGTATTCTACGAGAGGAGATTTGCAAGCTACTAGACTAGGGCGAGGATACGCATGGTTAGATATGGGGACACATGATAGCTTAATTCAAGCAAGTCACTATATACAGACAATTGAAAGTCGTCAGGGATTGAAGATTGCATGTTTAGAAGAAATTGCATTCCACAGTGGCTGGATATCAGAGAAAGAACTGTTAGATGCAGGTCATAAGTTGAGCGAGTCAAGCTATGGGCAATACTTATTACAAATGGCCAAAAGTTTGTAGAAAATCAGAATAAAAATTTAATATATGTTCACTCGTGATTCAGATATTAATATCAGTTACATTGCGACCAAATTATTTTGTTCGCAGTAGCATATTATTGTGTACAAGCAATATTAAACTTTGATAATTATATCGGATGTGTATTGGGCCGAGTTATTAATTATTACTGAGTTGAGAGGTAGCTTTTGAGTGAGAGTAACGGAAACAACAATTAATGGTGCTTATTTGATAGATTTAGATTCATATAAGGACGAACGTGGTTTTTTTTTAGAAAGTTATCAGTATCGGCGCTATGCAGAGTATGGGCTCGATGATAATTTTGTTCAGGATAATAGATCAATTTCAAAAAAAGGTGTAATTAGAGGACTTCATTATCAAATCAATCACCCTATAGGGCATCTAATCTATGTTATACACGGTACTGTTTTTGATGTAGGCGTTGATTTACGTATTGATTCCCCAAGCTTTGGTAAGTACTTTTCTATAACGCTTGAAGCAGAGAATAACCAGCAGCTTTTTTTCCCAAAGGGTGTTGCTCATGGATTTTGCACTTTAGCTGAAGAAAATGAGATCCTTTATAAATGTACTGAGTATTATTACCCATCAGACGAAGCTGGGATATTGTGGAGCGATCCAGAAATAGGCATTAATTGGCCTATTCGTAATCCAGTTATTAAAGGACGAGATGCAAATCTTCCACTATTGAAAAATATTTCACCATCAAGATTACCAAAAGTGAAATAGCAGTCAGAGTAACATTAATTTTTATCTTTGTAGTTTAAGGTTAAGTACATACTATGAAATGCAGAATTTGCCAACATGAGATCACACCATTTATGACATATGGCCCAATGCCGATTGCAAATGGATTTCTAACTCCTGAAATGTTCAAAGATGAATATTTTTTTGATTTAAATCCTGCTTTTTGTGAGCAATGTTATTCTTTTCAGATTGAGAATCAGCCTGATCCAGAAATCATGTTTCATGATCATTACGCTTTTTTTTCACGCACATCTAAGCAAATGCAGGTTCATTTTAAGTCATATGCGGATTGGGTGTATGAGCAACATCTCAGCAAAGATGACCCATTTGTTGTTGAAATTGGTAGTAATGACGGGATCATGCTGGAAAATTTTGCAAAAAAAAATATTCGACATCTCGGAGTTGAACCATCAGAAAATGTAGCAAATGAAGCATTAAAGCACGGTGTAAAAAGTATAATTCGATTCTTCGGTGCTGATACTGCGGTAGATGTTGTTAAGGAGTATGGGCAAGCAGATGCGCTAATCGCAGCAAATGTAATGTGTCATATTCCAGATTTAAATGATATTGCGCAAGGTGTAGATATATTACTCACGAAGACTGGAGTATTAATATTTGAAGATCCTTATTTAGGCTCAATGATTGAAAAAGTTTCTTATGATCAAATTTATGATGAGCACGTATTTTTATTTTCAGCACTTTCCATTGCTAATATATTTTCACCCTATGGATTTGAGTTAACTGATGTACTTCCACAGCAGACACATGGTGGATCAATGCGATATGTTTTAGCCAGAAAAGGATCGCGAATGGTCACTTCAAAAGTTGCTGAAATCATTGCTGCAGAAAGAGCAGCAGGTCTTCATTTGCCAGAAACCTATTTTCAATTTAGTAAAAACTGTGAAGCTTCCAGGGAGCGACTAGTGCGCTTGCTCAGCGAAGAGAAAGCAGCTGGTCGTAGAGTTGTGGGATATGCTGCAACATCAAAAAGCACCACTATATTAAACTATTGTAGTATAGGAGAAGATCTGATCGAATTTATCTCTGATACAACTCCTATTAAGCAAGGGAAATTTAGCCCAGGCATGCATATACCAGTCAAGTCTCATGATGCATTTGTTGAGAACTATCCTGATATTGCTGTTTTATTTGCATGGAATCATCAAACTGAAATCGTGGAAAAAGAAAAAGAATTTGCTACTCATGGTGGTCGTTGGTTAACGCATATTGGTATAGGCTGATGTCAAATAAGCAGGAATTCCACATATGGGAAGGTGTCTATGATAACTGGGATGATGTGCCAGAATTTAAGGATGAAGCATTTAATAGCTCTAAATGGTTGGATACCTTAACTAAAGAATTAAACGTATCTTTTACAAATTTTGAAGAAAGTGGTGGAGTAATTTCAAAAAATGCCTTAAGCCGTGATTATATTCTTTCTGTCGCCGCTGCAATGATTAAGGAAAATGGCAGAAAGCTAAAAATTCTTGATTTTGGCGGTGGTCTTGGCTCTAGCTACTTTTCTGTATTGGCATCATTACATTCAAGCGATGGTTTGGAGTTTCATGTAGTAGAAGGACAAGAAGTTTGTAATATTGGCGAGGAATTATTTTCTAATAACATGAATATATATTTTCATGAAGAAATACCGGTAGATTTTGGAAATTTCGATATTATCCATGCAGGGAGATCGTTTCAATATGTTGATGATTGGCAGGAGTTATTATCAAAATTTATAACCCTAAATCCTAGCTATCTTATTTTAGCTGGAGCTCTTGCTGGCGATATTAAATCCTTTGTTTCAACGCAGTACTATTACGGAAATAAAATTAAGGTACGATTTTTGAACCTCAAAGAATTAGTTGATGGGGCGGAAATGCTTGGATTTAATTTGATATATAAGTCATTACATGTTTCTAAAAGAATGGGGAAGGAAGGCCCATTGATGATGAATAATTTTCCTAATGAGCATCAGTTGGAATTTCCATGTCAATTGTTATTTAAATTACAGCAATAATGATTTCCTATGCCAATCCAAAAGCGCAGTACTTACAATACAAAGAAGAAATTGATGCTGCAATTTTTAATGTATTAAATCGCGGTAATTATATTCTTGGTGAAGAGGTAGTTTCTTTCGAGAACGAATTTTCGAAGTATCAAGGCGCCAAATTTGCAATTGGATGTGCGAGTGGGACCGATGCACTAGTATTGGCATTGCGTGCAATTGATATCGGTCAAAATGATGAAGTAATAGTTCCATCGCATACAGCTACACCCACAGTTGCTGCCGTATCAATGGTTGGCGCATCGCCAGTGTATGTTGATGTCGAATCTGATTATTATACAATTGATCCCAGTAAATTATCTGCTGCTTGCACAAGTAAAACAAAAGCTATAATTGCAGTTCATATCTATGGTCAATCTGCAGCCATGGATGAAGTTATGGATATTTCTCGACAGTACAATTTGCGAGTGATTGAAGATTGCGCTCAAGCTGCTGGCGCTTCTTACCGTGGCAATAAATTGGGTACTATTGGTGACTTTGGTTGTTTTAGTTTTTTTCCTACCAAGAATCTTAGCGCAATAGGTGACGGTGGCGCAGTAATTTGTAGTGATAAAAAATTTGCTAATAAATTATTAAGACTTAGACAGTATGGCTGGGATGAAAATCGCGTTTCTCAGGAACCAGGTATAAATAGCCGACTTGATGAACTGCAAGCGGCTGTTCTACGTGTGAAGTTGCGTTATTTGGATGCAGATAATGCGAAAAGACAGTCACAAGCGGATGTATATAATAAAGAGTTGATGGGATTGCCTATCAAATTACCGGCGCGGCGAATAGAAGCATCGCATGTTCATCATTTGTATGTTGTGCAGACTGAAAAACGTGAAGCACTAATAAAGTACTTATACGATTATGGAATTACACCAGGTATCCACTACAAAATACCTGTACATAAAATGCAAGCATTTAAAAGTAATATCTCTTTATCAGTTACAGAAATGCTTTCGAGCACTGTTCTCAGTCTACCTATTTATCCTGGATTAGATTCTGATATTCAAAAGCGAGTGACAGATGTATTAGGAAAATATTTTGATTAGAAGTAAATATGTTGTAGTTAAACTTAGATGTCTTTGAATAAATATCAATATAGGAACTCTATGCAAGAAAAATCTAACAAAAATATTAAATTAAATCTTGGTTGTGCATCTCGTCCTCTAAAAGGATACATTAATATCGATCTTGATACTTTAGATGAGATCAAAGCACGTTACCCAAACATTGATTTTGCGGACGATGTAGAAATATTACAATACGATATTTTTAATCTTCCCTATGAGAATAATATTGTAGATGAAGTGTTTTGTGATTCAATGCTTGAGCATTTGTCTTTTCTCGAAGAAAAAAAGTTTTTTTATGAGATGTTGCGTGTGTTACGTCCTGGTGGGAGGCTAGTATTTTCTGTTCCAGATTTTGAGGATACTGTTAAGTTATGGTTAGATGCTGAAGATGATTGGAGAGATTTTTATCGCAATGATGATGAAGCGATTGCTCAGCAGCATTGGTTTGGTCAGTATTCTTATTCAACTACAAGCAGATGGGGTTACCTAACAGCGAGCTTATTTGGACCACAAAATAGCGAGGGCCAATTTCATAAGAATTGTTACACAGAGAGAAAGATTCGCAAAATGCTTGATTATTTAGGGTTTGATATCGAGGATCTATCATTTTTCAAATGGAAAGAGGATCGTGATCGTATGATTAAAGTGATAGCTATTAAACGCAGTTCCTGAGCGTATTAATTTCGATATAAGTAGAATATATCTGTAATTCGTAATTTTTAATGAGGAAAACAGTCATTCATATTGGGGCAAACAAAGCGGCCTCCACGACGCTGCAGCGCGCTTTATTTAGCAATCATAGCGGACTTCATTATTTAGGCGAAGATGCTGCCGAGTACCAAGAATATTGTGATGTTGTTAATTCAATGGTGTCAGATGACGACCTTCATTTTTCTGCAGACAAGTGTGAAAATATATTTAGTAGTCACTTAGAAAAAGAACCGCATAAAACATTACTATATTCAAATGAAGATATAATGACAAGCAGAGTACCATTTCTTTGCGCGAAAAGGCTAAAGAGATTACTTCCAAATTCTGAAATTATTTTGATCATTCGGAATCAATTTACTGCAATTCCATCATTTTATGCTAATCATGGTGCATTTCTAAGGCCTGCTCCATCTAGCTATTTTTGCAAACATGTAAGCTTTGATGACTGGATGAATTATCAATTATTATTTATAAAATATGGGGCATTGGCTAGCTATTTTTATAATAGATTATTGGCAATTTATGCCCAACTTTTTGGGGTAAATCATACCCATGTATTTTTATTTGAAGAATTTGTTGAAGACAAGGAAATGTTTTTTAAAAAATTGTGTGCTGTGCTCGATATTGATACCGAAGAGGCGATTACGTTAATTGATGGACGTCATGAGAGAAAGCGGATAACAAAAAGGATGCTTGCATACAATCGTATACGATCAGTATTCTTTTGGAGTAACCCTATTCCCGACATCATTTCTGGTAAAAGTGGAACACTGCAAAATTTTCATCATTTTCTTGAGTCTGGCCCTTCAGCAAATATTGTATTAAAAAATGAATGGCGAGAGAAAATATATAATCTTTATGCAGAAGAAAATACAGCCTTATCCTTAATATATAATTTATCTATAAAAAAGTATGGGTATCCAACTAATTAATGTAGTTTAAATAAATCCAAGGTTATTTATGCAATTTGAACTTTTTGGTCCTTCTATTACAAATCACGAGATAGAAATAGTTATGGATGCCATGAAGAATGGTTGGTATGGAAGTAAAAAGTATTGGTATGTAGAAGAGTTTGAATCAGCGTTTGCTCGATATCATGATCGTAAATATGCGTTGATGACACCTAATTGCACATCCGCAATACATTTAACTTTACTCGCACTGGGTATTGGTCCAGGTGATGAAGTGATTGTGCCTGAGTGCACTTGGATTGCAACAGCAACTCATATAACACATGTTGGCGCAAAAACTATTTTTGCTGATGTTGATGAAAATACGTGGTGTATGTCAGCAGATAGTTTAGAAAAATCAATTACACCAAAAACAAAAGCGGTTATCGTGGTGGACTTGTATGGAAATATGCCAGATATGGACACCATTCAACAGGTAGTTAAAAAATATGGTATTACACTAATTGAAGATTCTGCAGGAGCACTTGGGTCAGTGTATCAGGGCACGAAAGCAGGAAAATTTGGTAGTGCATCGGTATTTAGCTTTCATCGAACGAAGACTATAACAACAGGTGAAGGTGGTATGCTCTTAACTGACGATGATAAGTTATTTGAGCGCTGTCATTTTTTGCGAGACCATGGCAGATCTAAAGAAAAGCATTATTTCAATTCAGAAGTTGCATACAAGTATATGCCTTGTAATCTTTTGGCGTCACTCGGCTATGCTCAATTTCAAAGGTTAGAAGAATTAATACAAGCAAAGCGTCATCTACTTACTTCATATAGATCGTTGTTTGCGGATACGCCCGATCTTCATTTAAACCCAGAGCCTGAAAAAGGAAGAAATGGTGCGTGGTGTACAGCTTTGGTTATTGGGCATTCGTATAGTTTGAACAAAGAGGTGATGATAAGTGAATTAGAAAAGCTGAATTTTGAAGCCCGTCCATTTTTTTATCCGCTAAGTTCAATGCCAGCTTATGGCGGGGAATCATTGGAAAAAAAAGAAAAGAATCCTGTTGCTTATGACATTTCTCAGCGAGGAATAAATTTACCATCAGCATTTAACACGACTGATGAGCAGTTGGCTGACTACAGTAATGCTGTTCGTAAAATCCTTGAAAGGCATTCATAGGAGAATGCATTGACCTTAGCCTCGATTAATGACGTCAATGCAATTACGCTACCTTTTAAACAAGATAGTTTAGGCAAGTTAATAATTGCAGAAGTCGAAAGTTCGTTACCTATTGATATAAGTAGAGTATTTGTGGTGCATGGAGAGCTCGATGCAATACGTGGTAAGCATGCTCATAAGGCGCTCACACAAATCTTTGTCTGTCTAAGTGGTATGTGTGATGTAGTGTATGATGATGGTGCAACGCAGAGAAAGATACAGCTTGATTTGCCTGAAAAGGCGCTTGTAGTGCCGCCTGGCATCTGGACGATGCAACATTATCTCGGAAGTGCCAGCATTTTGATGGTTTTATGTGACCTTCCTTATGACGAGTCAGATTATATTCGTGATTACGATCAATTTCTTGCTTACCGTAAGAGTTTTTCACAATGAAAATAATTGTTACAGGTGCACTTGGGCATATTGGCTCACGATTAGTGCGCGAGCTTCCAAATAAATTTCCGAGTATAGAGATCAAGATGATCGATAATTTATCAACACAACGATATACCTCTCTTTTTAATCTTCCAGATTCAGCCAAATACAGCTTTGTAGAAGGTGACGTTAGGACTATGGATTTACAAGTGCATTTATCTGGCGTTGATATGGTTGTACATTTAGCGGCATTCACAGATGCAACAAAAAGTTTTGACCGACCTGAAGAGATGGAGCATGTTAATTTTTCATCTACAGAAAAAGTCGCAAAAGTCTGTGCAAAGTTAGGTGTACCTATGATTCATGCTTCTTCCACAAGCGTGTATGGAACAGATAGAGATCAAGTTGATGAAGATTGTACTGTTGAAGAATTAAACCCACAAAGCCCATATGCTGAAACTAAGTTGCGGGAAGAGAAATTAATCTCCAGTTTGTGTTCCAGCAGTTCACTCAAGGCCATGACATTTAGGTTTGGTACAATTTTTGGAATCTCCCCAGGAATGCGTTTTCATACCGCTGTAAATAAGTTTTGTTGGCAGGCCGTAATGGATAAGCCCCTAACTGTGTGGAAAACTGCTTATGATCAAAAACGCCCATATCTTGATTTAGATGATGCAGTTCACGCAATTACATTCATATTAACAAATAACTTATTTGATGGACGAATATACAATGTTGTTTCTGAAAATGTAACCGTGCGACAGGTTGTCGAGTATATACGTCAATTTATTCCAACTGTAGAAGTGGAATTTGTCGAGAACCGTATCATGAATGAATTCTCATTTAAGGTATTAAACTCACGCTTGTCTGCAGAAGGTTTTATACCAAATGGGAATTTAAATGAAGGAATCAAACAAACAATAAACATGCTGCAAAATGCAAACTATTTGTCTAAAAGTTCTGTATAAATACTGGATTCAATTACTAATTAATTTTAAATAAAACAGTAACAACACGCTATTTAAATTATTATTGAATCGCGCAGATTAAAACAATAATAATAAATTTCAATACTATATCTTCGAAAATTAAATATATACTGCGCGAATTATAAAAGCAGGTACTCAATGTGTCGCTGATTAGAAAAAACATAATCGCAAACATGATTGGTAATGGCTGGTCTGCGTTTTTATCTATTGCGCTTATTCCATTTTATATTCAATTTTTAGGAATTGAGGTGTATGGGCTGATTGGGTTTTTTACTGCCATGCAGTCATTACTTTTATTGCTTGATATGGGGCTCGCGGCAACGGTTACTAGAGAATTAGCACGACTGTCAGCAAATTCAGGTACTGAGGATAAAATTCGTGATTTAGTTCGAACGCTTGAATTATTTTATTGGGTACTTGCAGCAGTAGTTTTTATTATTGTATTTTTAATTTCGCCTTTAATATCCTTGAATTGGTTGAATGCCACGAATCTTTCTCCTTCGACAATTCAGCACGCAGTTTCTTTAATGGGAGTCACAATAGCAGTCCGAATGCTTTTTTCTTTTTATAGCGGCGGATTGCTTGGTATGCAACGACAGGTACTACTTAATTCTGTGAAAATACTAGTTGGGACAGCTCAAAGTGCGGGCGTTATATTGATTTTGTGGTTAGTGTCACCGACAATTGGTGCATTTTTTCTTTGGCATGCAATTGTTGGGTCTTTAGGTGCAGGTTCTATAGCAATTATTTTATGGCTAAATTTGCCTGGAAATAGTAGGCCCCAATTTAGACCATCATTGTTTCAAAATATTTGGCGATTTGCTGCAGGTATGAGTTTGATCTCACTGTTATCTACAATGGAACTGCAAATGGATAAAGTTATATTAAGTAAAATGCTAACTTTAGAGGAATTTGGATGTTATACATTAGCATCATTAGTCGCAATGGGGCTTTCTATCGTACTCACACCTGTTTTCTCAGCTCTGTACCCCCGTTTTACTGAGCTTGTTTCTATAAATGATGAGCAAGGCTTGAGAAACCTTTATCACAAGAGTTGTCAATTATTAACTGTTATTGCTATGCCTTTATCTATAGTCATTTCTTTTTTTTCTTTGGATCTACTCCAAATTTGGACTCAGAACGATATGGTATCTAGAACTAGTTCGACTCTATTAAGTATACTCATAATAGGTACAGCAATTAATGGAATGATGTACATGCCTTATGCATTACAACTTGCATATGGGTGGACAAAGCTCGCAATTTACTCTAATACCATCGCAATTATTGTACTTATACCTACTCTTGTATTTGCAGTTCATTGGTTCGGTGCAGTTGGGGCTGCATGCATCTGGATAATACTCAATGTTTGTATTGTTGCTATTAACGTGCCAATTATCCATAAAAAATTTCTAAGAGGTGAGTTAAAAAGGTGGATAGTAGAAGATATTGGGCTGCCAAGTTCAACTGCCCTAATTGTAGCAACATTTTCTTGGTTAATAATGCCAACTAATTTAAGCGAAATTGGAAGATTTGGTTGGATTATTTTAACGCTAGTTAGTTGCTTATTAGTAACACTATTCAGTGCCCCAATTATTTTCAAAATCTTTCGTGAGGCGGTTGTTGATCATTTTAAATCTGAATCAATGCATGAGAGATAAGTTTAAATTAAATTTATATATTAAATATAATTGACAACGTATCAATGGAAGCTAAATTAGTAAATACGCTAACTCAACCATTAGTAACAGTTGGGATTCCTGCGTATAATCGTCCAAAAAGTTTGAAATATCTTCTCGAGAATGTAACAAATCAAACATATAAAAATATTGAAATAATAGTATCGGATGATTGTTCTCCCGATGATGGGGTGGCAGCAGTTGTAAAAGAAATTCAATTTAATGATTCGCGCGTAAAGTTTTTCAGGCAAGAAAAAAATCTTGATGCAGTAAAGAATCATAGATTTTTACTGAATGAGGCAACTGGAAAGTACTTAATATGGTTATCAGATGATGATTTATGTGAGCCTAAACTTGTAGCGACTCTTGTCAAGAGTATGGAAGAAAATGAAAATGCTATCGTATGCGGCTGCAATGTGGGTATTATTGATGAAGATGGGAAATTAATAAGAGTAGAAAAACTGTCAGCTTTTCATGATTATGATGAATGGAGGAAAGTAAGAAGACAATTTTTTTCATTTCCTGGCGCAAATTTATATCTTCTTTACTTTGGATTATTCAGAACATCTTTAATGCGAAAATATGATATAGGACCATTTACTGGTTGTCATGGATATAACAGCTATATGGAAGTGCCATTCTTAGCTAAGGTAGCTTCTGTTGGTGAAATAATTACTACAGATGAAACGCTTTTATCTTATAGGAATCATTCTGATTCCAGATATTATAAAGAAATGACAAGCATGACATTTGTTGATCGATTTTTTGTCGGGCTATGTGTACGACAGAAGTTGGTCTGGATTGCATTAAGTGCTAAAATTTCTATATGGGAGAGAATTCATTTTCTATATGAAATTGCAAGATCATTTTTTATTGATTCATTAGTGAAGACACTTCCGTTTTTAGCTATTAAACGGATTCGAAGATGGCTTGGATACACAAGTAACACTAATAATAGTAACTAAGATATATTATGATATATGAATAATTGTGCAAATAATAATTTTAGTACGCCTTAGTATGGAATCAAAAAAATTATATCCAAATTGAAATTTTCTTAAAATTACTATGTATCGTTTTTTAAAACATTGGTTAAGTGCATTTCTGTTACCTAAACCATTACTTGGAATTTTATATCTTCCGCAATATTTTAAAGATATTTTTGTATTTAAAAAAGCTGATAGTCATAATTTAGTTAAGTGGATTGATACTCATCCATGTTTAACAGATCGGTCTAAAACAACTCCTTTTGATGCGCATTATTTTTATCAAGGCGCTTGGTTAGCGAGAAAGTTGTCAGATCTTAGACCAAAGTGTCATGTTGATGTGGGGTCTAGTGTAATGATGCTGAGCGTTTTGAGCGCAGCCGTTAAAACAGTTTATGTAGATTTTCGGCCTCTACAGGTCAGCATACCAGGAATAGTTTCAGTTGGGGCTAACATTACTAATCTACCATTTATGGATAATTCTATTAGTTCACTTTCCAGTTTACATAGTATTGAACATATCGGTCTTGGAAGGTATGGTGATTTGATAGACCCTAATGGTAGTAAAGATTCAGCACAAGAACTTGAACGTGTCCTAATGGTAGGAGGGCTGCTATATTTGTCATTGCCAGTTGGACGTGAAAGGGTATGTTTCAATGCTCATCGTGTTTTTGCACCTCAATCAGTAATTAATTTCTTCACATCTATGAAACTTATTGAATTTTCATGCGTGAGTGATTCTGGCCAATACAAAATTAATGAAGATATACATACGGCAAGACTAAATGAGTATGCTTGCGGCATGTATGTTTTTGAAAAAATTAAATGAGTGTTAAAAAATAGAAGAGTATTTTCATATCATAATTTCCTTTAATTATTGGCAGCACAAGTGAGTTCGAAAAATTTCAAGTAGATCCTTGAAGGAAGAATCATGATTTATCGATAAACATGATGAAATTCAAGAAAAGTATTAAATCGCAAAAATTTTAGTTATGAATGATATATTTTTGCACAAATCAAAATTGAATTACTTTTGAGTGAGAATAAGAAAATATAAGTTTGTACAGTGGATATGGAGAGTGTTTTCTCCTATATTTCCAGTTGAACATTTAAAGGGAATAATCAATATTCCCGCATATGTCGTGAGTTTTATAAAGTTCCGTGCTATTGGAGGTGAGGCAAAAGTTAAAAATTTATATCCCTGTTTGAATGATAAAACTGCGAAAACCTCAATTGATTGGCATTATTATTACCAAGCGAATTGGGCATTTGAAAGAATATATAAAAGTGATGCATCAATACACATTGACATAGGTTCTGATGTAAGGGTAATTGGCTTATTATCGTTAATTACTGATGTTTTTTTATTGACATTAGGCCTTTTGACCCAAGGCAAAATAACTTTTATTCTATAGAAAGTAGTATATTAAAGCTGCCATTGCAAAATAATTCTGTTTATTCTTTATCTTGTTTGAGTGTTGTCGAACATATCGGGCTTGGAAGATATGGTGATGAATTAGATATTGATGGAGCAATAAATGCATGCAGTGAGCTAGAAAGGGTTCTTGCCAAAGACGGGCATTTGTATTTTAGTCTTCCAATTGGTGAGGAGAAGGTTTGTTTTAATGCGCATAGAATCTTCGCTACTTCAACAGTAATAAAGTTATTTCCAGGTTTAAAATTTGTTGAACTATCTGTTGTAGATGATAATAGTCAATATTTAGTAAATGTGAATCCAAAAGACTATAACAATCAATTATTTACAAATGGTTTATTCCATTTTAAAAAATAAGCTGCATTTTGGCTAAGCGTCTATTAAGCAATCTGTAAATTATTACAATTTGCATCAAATTAATAAACAATAAAAATATTGGTTTAATTAATGGTTGGAGATAAGAAGTAAAATTGGTTGTCGCGGGTAAAAATCTAAGTGGCTCTAGCTTTAGGACAATTACTATTAGGTGTAGTCAATTGTTTTTAGAAATCAGATATTGAGAGAACTCCTAATATTAAATTGTGAATGCACATGAATTGTTTATCATTGTGGATTAATAAAATAGTTTACGTAAAACGTGAATTGATGTGGGTATTATTTGGCCAGCTGATGGCTATTTTAGGAGGTTTCTTATTAATTAAAGTCCTAACTAACTTATTGACTCAAATTGATTACGGCAAATTATCGCTTGGATTAACTATTTCAGGTCTAGTTAGCATGTTTGTATATGGTCCATTTGCACAAGGCGTTACACGCTATTATTCAATAAGCAAAGAAAATGATGAGTTAGGAGAGTATTTTAAATTAATTAGGGATTCACACATTCAGATGGGGATCTTAGTTTTTGTATTCGCATTAGCTTTTTCTATTTTAATTTTTGCATTTATAGGGCTTGAATGGGCACTGTTAGTTTTTTTAGCATCACTTTTAGGTATTGTAAGCGGACTGAATTTGACATTTTCTTCGTTTTAAAACGCAATTAGGAAAAGGGAGGTTGTTGCTCTTCATCAGGGCGGTGATATTTTTGCAAGATTAGCCATTTCTACAATTGCTGTTTCGTATTTATATTCAAATAGTCAAACAGTGATAATTTGTTTCATTATTGGCACTATGATTATAATTTGGTCACAGTGGAAATTTGCGATTAATACAGAAGTTCTGATATTTAATTGGAAGCAGAATTTCAAGTTAGATAGATATAAGAGTTATTCAAAGCGTTTCTATAGTTATTTAAGACCTTTTAAATATTTTGCTGTATTTGGGGCTATTGGATTATTCTCAGATCGATGGATTCTGCAATGGTTATACGGTGAAGAAGAAGTCAGAATTTATACTGCTTTGTATTTAATTGCCAATACGCCAATTCTAGTAATAGTAGGCATTGTAAGCCAGTTTATAATACGAATTGTTTATGATAGGGCAGGAAGTTTAACAAGTTACTCGCGTATTGCGGAAAGTAATAAACTGCTATACCTAGGAATTGTTGTGGTTATAATTTTTACTTTACCAATGATTGTAGTGTCATATTATTTTAGTGAATCTATAGTAAGCATACTTACAAATGCTTTATATGTTGAGCATGCTAATTTGCTTTGGTTGCTGGTTGTGAACCTTGCAATTTTCAATATAGCGCAGATGCTCACAATAATAGGGTTTTGTTTTAATAATCCTAGAATATATGTTATGCCTATGGCGATTAAAACAGTCATTTTTATTATATTGGCATATTATTTGACAGCAAGATATCAGATTCAAGGAGTAGTATTCGCTGTAGGTATCTCGGCTTTAATTTATCTTGTACTTGTAATTTGGATAAATATGTCTTATCTGAAAAAGTATGCGACATAGGTTTATATGATATTCATTGTGGTGCATTAATTAGTAAATGCTATGAAATTATATTTCAAAATATAAATTAGGTTGGAAAATGGAGAACTATGAAAGAAAGTATTACGATTATCAAACAAAAGCACGTGGATTGTTAAGCGTTAATGTATTGCATAAAAATTTTGATAAATTAGCTCATTGGTATGGCTATCGCTTTAAAAAGTATTTGCAATCTGAAAAAGATGCACAATGCTTGGATGTGCCATGTGGTTACGGTAACTTTCTTTTTTTTCTAAAACGTAATGGCTATATGAATACTATAGGATACGATTTAGATACGAAACAAATAGATCTCGCAAAGTTAATGGAATTGCCCGCCAAGATTGGAGATGCATTTGAAGTACTTGAGAATGAAAATAAGAATTATGATTTAATTTCATCAATGGATTTCATTGAGCATTTGAGTAAAGAAAAAGCTTTAGAGTTTTTAAAATTATGCTTTGATCACCTTAATAACGGTGGTATATTAATTATCAGAACTCCGTGTGCAGATGGGCCATTTGGTGCTCATGATGTTTATAATGACATCACACATAAATGGGGCATGACCTCAAATTTATTAAACTCCATTCTTGATATGCTTGGATTTACGGAAGTTATAATCCTTGACGAGCGACCACAACCAACAAGTATTCTTAACGTTGTTAGATGGTTAATTTTCCCACTTGCGAAATTTGTGGTTAATTGCATATGCTTGACATTGGGTCTGAGGCCTCCAGTAATATGGACACGCTCTATGATTGCCATTGGAAGGAAGGTAAATATAAGTTAGAGATAATTTCTGATATTACAATATTATTAAAAATGTGCATATAACTTGTTTAAGTGATTTGAAAAATTATTGCAGCAAAGGAGTTTGTGTGAACCTTAAAAAAATTATGAGTAGCAAGTTTAAGAACTCTAAGATTTTTAATTTTGATGTTGTTAATCGAGATGCGTGGGTGGCAAGTCAAGCAAAATTACTATCGAACGGTTGTCGAATTCTTGATGCGGGCGCAGGTTCATGTACTTATCGAGAGTTATTTTCACATTGTGAGTATAAGACGCAAGATTTTGTTGCTTTAGAGGATATGCAGCTTAGCGGGGGTAGATACGGGCATATAGACTACGAGTGTGAAATACTAGAGATTCCAGTCCCTGATTCTTTTTTTGATGCGATTCTATGCACTGAAGTGTTAGAGCATTTACCTGATCCCGTTCAAGTTGTTAAAGAATTTTCGCGTATCCTAAATAATGGTGGAAAGCTTTTGATTACAGCGCCATTGGGGTCTGGGATTCACCAAGAGCCCTACCACTATTAAGGTGGTTATACGCCTTACTGGTACAAAAAATTTCTTTCTGAAGCTGGGTTTTACTAATATCTGCATAAAAGAGAATTGTGGGTCGCTTAGGGCCTGTGGGCAGGAGTCAATGCGGTTTATTTTTTTGTCACATCCTTTTAAGTTAGGAATGCCTATATGGCTAGAGCTTTTATGGGCTCCAGTTTGGTTGCTTTTAATTCCATTTATGGCGATTTTAGCACCGATTTCAAGCTATTTACTGAATCCATATGAAAAGGATACGCGATTTACGATTGGGTATCATGTTTCAGCAGTGAAACAATTGAAAAGCTAATAGCGTAATTATTTTGTGCATGCACATTAAATTAAAGTAAATAAAGTAAGTTAATAAAAAATCAGATTACTGCGGATTTCATAGAAGAAACAAAGAAGCAGGTAATGGATAATAATTCAAAGATATTTTTATTAAAGGCTGCGGTCGCAACCTTTTTATACTCAATTAGCATTATGTTGGCATACCAGTTTTGGATTATTGAATATATGTCCGATACTGCAGTGAATGGATTATTGGCAGGGGATCCTCAGTATTATCATGGGCTAGCTGTCGATATGCGAGAAAAAATTATTAGAGAGGGATGGGGGGCTTGGTATTTGAGGCCAGCTGGACACGGCCCCGCAGGAGTTTTATCAATATTATACTACTTGATTGGACCATATCCTTTACTTGTTGTCATTATCAATGGCTTATGTCATGCATTAGCGGCTATATTTTTAATTTTAATTTTAAGTAGAGTTATATCACTAAGATATGCATTGGGGGCATCTCTTTTTTTTATTGTTTCTCCATTTGAAATGCATTGGCTTTCTCAAGTAAATAAAGGAAGCTTTGTTACCTTAGGAGTGTTTGTTTTTGTTTATGGTGTTGTCCGTTTTGGAGAGCGTAAAAACTATTTTGAATTGGTTAGTTTTGTCTGGATGTATGCAGGAGTAGCCATAATTTCAATAAGTCGTCCCTATGTTGTCCAAATTATCTTCGTTGCGACTGTCATATTGGGTTTGTTCATAATGCTATTTGCAATTAGGAGGAATGATCTACGAATTGGGGGATTTGCACTATTTGTCTTTCCCATATTATTTATTCCATTAATGTTTGGAGCTAATTCGGATCAAAGAATATCTTCAATTACTTATGAAGATGCAGAAATGTCATCTGATCTGATTAAAAATAAATACTCAAATTGGACAAAATCAAATTATTTGCCTGGGATTATAGATCAAAAGCTATTTGCACTTTCATTTTCAAGATTACCTTACGAAGATTTGAAAAATTCTCCAAATGCTACAGTAAGAGCATTGGACCTTACTGATGATGCTGAATTCCACAGTGCTAGGGATATTTTTTTATATCTACCGAGAGCAATGCAAATTGCTTTGTTTGCACCATTTCCTAATTCTTGGCCTCTATTTTCTAATATCAATGACAGATCAACTTTTAGATTAATGGTTTCAGCTGAAATGTTCGTTGCTTATGTTGCTTTCATTTTTCTTATACACGGTTTATTAAGGTATAAACACATAAAAATATATTTGCCCGTATACTATATGCTTTTTGTGTTACAGGTATATGGAATCGCAATTCCTCATGCTGGGATAATTTACAGGTATCGATATTCATATTTTATACTGTTGATTAGTTTAGGATTAGCCTTTTTAATTAATTTTTGGATAGGGAAAAATAATCAAATTCTATGTATTAATGATGATAAAGAGTTTTGAGTGAAAGTGCTTTGCGTATTTGGTAAGTTTAATTACGGAGTATCTAAACGTGGTATTGGTTACGAGTATGCAAATTTTATCCCTGCCTTGAAAAATCTTGGACATGAAGTTGTATTTTTAGAAAGTTTAAACAAGTCTTATTACAAAGACTATTCTGACCTGAACCGAAAGTTGCTACTAACTGTAGATCGAGAGAAACCTGATATCATTTTTTGTGTTTTGATGACGTACGAAATCTGGCTCGAAACAATACAGTTAATTCGAGAGGGAAGTAATGCTGCACTGATTAACTGGGCTACTGACGATTCATGGAAATATGAACAATTTACGCGTTTCTTAGCACCATTTTTTGACGTAATTGCAACAACTTATCCATCCGCAATTAGTAAAGCAAAATTCGATGGTTATAGTAATTTAAAATTGAGTCAGTGGGCTGCTGTTAGTAATAATTTTATAAATCCTCTTCCATCTAATGAGTGTTCGTATGATTTGTCTTTTATTGGTACTAAATATGGCAATCGAGAAAAGTGGATTACCTGCTTGGCAAATCATGGAATAAATGTAACGTGTTTTGGGTTTGGATGGCCAAATGGACCAATATCAGCTGAAGAAATTCCACATGTCATAAATAAGTCAAGAATATGCCTTAATTTTGGTGATTCGGGTTTGAATTTTAAAAGAGGGAAATTTCAGCGAAGTCGTCAAATCAAAGCCAGAGTTTTTGAAGTGCCTGGAGCAGGTGGGTTGTTGATGACAGAGTCAGTAGACAATCTTGAAAAATATTACTCATTAAGCGATGAAATAGTTGTATTTGATGGAATAGATGACATGGTTAACAAGGTTAAGGAATTATTAGCTAATCCAAATTATCGTGATGTTATTGCGGAAGCTGGTTTCAATAGAACGATCAGCGAACATAGTTATGAGAAAAGGTTTCAGAGTTTAATTGAGGAGGCGCTGAGGAATAGACAAAATCGTAAAAATGTGAGCGCTAATATAGAAATAAGCCAATATGAGAGTATGGCTAGTTCGCATAGATTAAACTTAATCTTAAAGATATTTAAGATTTTACTAACTATACCATGTTTGTTGGTATGGGGTAAAAAACGTGGTCCGAGGGCAGCACGTAAATTATTATTTGAAGTCAGTTGGCGTATTTCAGGCCGTAAGACATATTCTGTAGTTGGTTTACCTGGTCGGATGTTTTATATAGAAAGTTAATGATTTTTTCGAATTATATTAAGTGGGCCAAATATTAATGAATTCGCTTGTGTTAGGCGGTAATGGTTTTATTGGTTCTCATTTAGTTGATCAATTACTAAAATTAGGTCATAAGGTAAGAGTATTTGATCAACATCCACGAATTAACCAAATAAATTTAAAAAAAATTGATTATCAATCAGGAAACTTTAATGATGAACAGTCAGTAAAGGCAGCTTTGCAAGGAATTGAAATTGTTTATCATTTGATTAGCACAACAGTTCCAAGTACATCCAATCTTAATCCCATGGCTGACGTGCAATGTAATTTAATAGGGACAATACGCCTATTAGAAAGTATGAGAAATCATAACATATGTAAAATTGTTTACTTTTCTTCAGGGGGCACTATATATGGAAATAGTACTGAATTGAAAATTTCAGAAGAGCACTCACAAAATCCTATCTGCTCATATGGCATCGTAAAGCTTTCTATTGAAAAATATTTGTTAATGTATAAGGAGTTATACAGTATTGAGCCATTAATCTTACGTATATCTAATCCATATGGTCCAGGGCAAAGAAATTGTGAAGTACAAGGCTTGATTGGCGCATTTTTAAGGAATATCACTGAAGGAAAATCAATTGAAATATGGGGTAACGGGGAAGTGGTGCGCGACTATATTTACATAAGCGATGTAATTGATGCATGCGAGTTGGCAATTGAAAAGAATTTATCCGGTATATTTAATATAGGCACCGGAAAAGGATATTCAGTTAATCAAGTAATAGATCTTATTAAAAAAGTATACCCATCTAAGTTTAATATTTCATACAAAGAAAAACGTAATTTTGATGTTGAGAGAGCTGTTCTTGACATACAAAAGGCCAATATGATTATAGGCTGGCGCCCAAAAGTCACCCTAGAATTTGGTTTGATTAAATATATTGAATGGCTTCAGTCTCTGTGAATAATAAAGAAATTAAACGAACCAATCCATTAGTAACTATAGCGCTACCTGTATTTAATGGGTCAGGCACACTTGTAATAGCAATTGAGTCTGTGCTTAATCAGATATATGAAAACTTTGAGCTTATTATAATTGATGATAAGTCTACCGATGAAAGTTTAAAAATTGTTACTTCATTTTCAGATAAGAGAATAAACCTAATAGAAAATGAAAAAAATATCGGTCTTTCCGCATGCATTAATTTTGCAGTCAGCATTTCTAAGGGAATATTTTTTGCGCGTATGGATCAAGATGACATTTGTTTCTCAAATCGAATAGAGAAACAAGTTAGTTATATGCTTGATAATTTAGATGTTGATCTTCTTGCGACTGCTTCATTAATTTTTGACGAAAAATCAGAGATTCTTGGCGTACTCCCTGTGCGTACAAACCATGAGGCTATATGTAATAAACCATTGGCAGGATTCTATATGCCTCATCCAACTTGGATGGGGCGTATTGAGTGGTTTAGAAGTAATACTTATCACTCTTATGCAAATGGCGCTGAGGATCAGCAGCTCTTGTTCAGATGTTATAAAAATAGCAGATTTGCGTGCCTTTCAGAGCCTTTGCTTGCATATAGAGAAAGGAGGAGGAAATTAGCTAAAATGTTTAAATCAAGATTAATTTTTGCAAAATCAATTTCTAGTTATGCATGGAATAATAAACGGAAAGGTGACTCATTTAAAATTATCATATTGCAGTGTATGAAATTTATGGGTGACATTATATATGCATTCTTCAAGCTTAATACTATGCGTAATACACTAAATAAGCCGGATCAACATATTTTGCATACATGGGAAAACATGGTTAGGCAGTATAATATTAAACTCAATGTTTAGTATTACGATTGGCTAAGAGCGTGATCCTTAACTAATTATTAGTTATTAGTCTTCATGAAAATTACTATTGTTGTTACAAGTCCTTTAATTATTAATGCATTTCTTTATGACCAAATTATTTGCTTATCAAAATCACATAGCGTAACTGTTGTCACAAATTTAGATGAACCGCCAAAATTAAATTTACCTAATGATAAATTTAAACTAAAAAATATAAAAATTATTCGAAAAGTTTCTGTAATCAATGATATTGAAGCTCTATGTAAGTTATATGCGTTTTTTAAAACAAGTAACTTTGATATTGTCTATTCAGTAACACCTAAGGCTGGGTTATTAGCAATGTTTGCAGGATTCTTGGCAAGAATAAATTGTCGAATTCATGTGTTTACTGGGCAGGTTTGGGCAACTCGAACTGGAGTTGGACGGTTAGTTCTTAAATATATTGACATGCTAATCGCGAAACTAGCAACTCATTTACTAGCTGACAGCATTAGTCAAAAAATATTTCTTGAAAATGAAAATGTAGCGGATACCAATAAACTAAAAGTGTTAGCTAGTGGATCTATTAGCGGCGTAGATTTAAATCGCTTTCGAAAAAATACAAATATTCGTTTTAAAATTCGTGATGAATTTGGTATTGATAAAGATGAGTTTGTATTTCTTTTTCTTGGCCGGCTAAATCCGGATAAGGGTATAACAGATCTGATAGATGCGTTTAGACTTATTAGCGATCAGTATTCTTTTGTGAAACTGATTATTGTTGGACCAGATGAATCAGGCATGCATAATCAAATTATATCAAGATTGGATAATAAAACAGAGAATATACGGCTCATAGATTACACAGACAATCCCGAATATTATATGAATGCAGCAGATGTACTGTGCATCCCTAGTCATAGAGAAGGATTTGGGACAGTTGTTATAGAAGCTGCTGCAGTAGGTATTCCCGCGATAGGTAGTAACATATATGGTTTAAATGATGCAATTGAAAATAATGTAACTGGACTATTATTTCCTGTTAGAGATATTCAGGCGCTCTATGCGAATATGCGGAAACTTGTATTAGATTCTGAACTAAGGCTTAGTCTTGGTAAAGAAGCTAAACTTCGAGCAAAAAAATTGTTTTCACAAGACTATGTAACATCGGCATATGTAGAATACATACAGTCATGTTGTGTCAAGTAGTTTGCGTAATCATATAGAAAATATCCTAATTTGGTTTATTAATGTTGATAAGTTTGAAGGGTAAAACTTGCTTGGTAACAGGCGCATCTGGTTTTATTGGCGCTCATTTATGTCAAGTGCTCATTAAGCAAGGTGCAATCGTCAAAGCTTTGCTTCGCAGACCTGCCAAAGGATGTTGGGACGTGAGTTTTCAATGTAAGTTAGGTGAGGATCAAATACCAGCAGAGGCATTAGACAGTACTGATATTATTTTCCACTTGGCAGGTTTTGCACATTCTTTATCTCAAAAGTCTAGTGATGATCGTTTATACTATCAAACAAATGTTGAGGGGACTCGCTCATTACTCAAAGCAGCACAAAATTGTGATACGGGAAAGTTTATTTTTTTTAGTAGTGTTAAAGCTATGGGAGAAGAAAATGACAATCGTTTAGATGAAAATACTATCCCTCATCCGCAAACTTTGTATGGGAAAAGCAAGTTAAATGCAGAAAAACTTGTTCTTGAGAGTAAATTTGTTAAGTCGGCCACTGTTTTACGATTAGTGATGGTCTATGGGAATACTAACAAAGGAAATTTGGCAAAAATGATTAATGCAATTTCTAAAAGCTGGTTTCCTCCGCTTCCAAAAATAGAGAATAAACGATCTATGATTCATGTAGAGGATGTGGTTCAAGGGGCAATTTTGGCAGCATCTAATGATGTCAGTGTAGGTAAAACCTATATTTTGAGCGATGGTATCGATTACTCAACGAGAGATTTGTATGAAAATATAAAAAAATCAATGAATAAAAGAGTGCCTTTATGGGGAACTCCTATTATGTGCATGAAATTTTTGGCTCAAACAGGTGATCTATTAAAATATATTACTGGACGTCGAATTATTTTCGATACTGATAGTCTACAAAAACTTATTGGTAATTCGTATTTTAGTTCTAAAAAAGCGGTTTCAGAACTAGGGTTTTTACCAAAATACAAATTGATTGATTCAATTCCAGATATAATTACGAGTATCAATGCAAAATGATAACCCTGTTAGTGCTTATAGGCGTAGCATTCTTTACCTGGTTGTTTTGCATATTACTTTTGAATCCTGAATCAAAGCTGTATGTTGTAGATGATCCAAATA
Source organism: Gammaproteobacteria bacterium (assembly GCA_965247265.1). Classification (GTDB taxonomy): domain Bacteria; phylum Pseudomonadota; class Gammaproteobacteria; order UBA4575; family UBA4575. The sequence continues at coordinate 2,304,675 of OZ252002.1, read as the reverse complement.
ATCGATCACTACACGATGTGCCTAAACCAAGGACAGGTGGAATAGCTATAGTTACTTCTATTTTTTTATCATGGTTAATAATTGCAGTAACAAGTGACGTTGGATTCTTTATTTTTTATTTATTAATAGGGTTACTAGTATTGGCATCAATTTCGTATATTGATGATCGTAATTCGATACCGCAATTATGGAGATTGTTAATGCATTTTGTTGCAGCATATTTCATTGTCTCCAGTGGGTTAAGTCTCTCGGCTGATTACTTCGTAAATCAGAATGGTGACGAGTACAAATTTGTGCTCGATATATTGACTATTTTAATCATTGTGTGGTGTATAAATTTATATAATTTTATGGATGGTATAGATGGATTGGCAGGAGGAATGGGGGTTATAGGGTTTGGGTGTATTGCAGTGTTGGGATTGATTGCAGGTGAATTTTATTTTACGTTTTTAGCATGTGTAATTGTGGCGGCAAATATTGGATTTTTAGCACATAACTTTCCACCTGCAAAATTATTTATGGGTGATGTAGGTTCTATAACTATGGGATATTTATTGGCTTTTTTTTCATTATGGGGAATTCAAATTAATGTTTTCCATTGGTGGATACCCTTGCTAGTATTTTCTCCATTTATAGTGGACGCAACAATTACACTTGTCAGGCGATTGTTTTCAAGAAAAAAAATATGGGAAGCGCATAAATCTCATTATTATCAAATCCTTGTGCAAATAGGCTGGGGGCATAAAAAAACCGATATGCATGAATATATTTTAATGGGTCTAGTAGCAATCTCAGCAATTATTATGCAGGTATTTGACAGTAGGCTGTTTAGTATTGTAATGCTACTTTCATGGATATTAGTATATACGGCAATAATATTTATCATAGGTCGTTTGAAATACCAAGCAGGTAAAACAAGTTGAAATTATTTCCATTTTTAATAAATCGTTGGCTTGCATTGCTGCATGATTTTTTGTGGGTGCCTGCTGCATTGCTGTTTGCATATTGGGTGCGTTTTAATTTAGGCGAAATTCCACACTATTACTGGCAAGGTATTTTTCAATTATTACTTGCTGGAGTATGCACTCAAACAATTTGTTATTGGTACTTTGGTTTATATAGAGGAATATGGAGATTTGCATCTCTTCCAGATATTTTTCAAATAACTAAAGCGGTTGTAGTTGGATCAAGTATAACATTTGTTAGTGTATTTCTTTTTTATCGATTACTTGATATTCCTCGTTCCATATTAATTCTTTATCCATTATTTTTGTTTCTTGGTCTGAGTGGACCAAGACTGATTTACAGATGGATTAAAGACCGTCATTTATACTTAAGGCAATCACAAGGGGGGGCTGCGTTAATTATTGGAGCAGGTCGCGCAGGGGAAATGTTAGTGCGAGAAATGCTTAGAGAAAAAGAATATATACCAATTGGAATTTTGGACGACTCTGAAAGTAAAATTGGTCGTGATTTGCACGGAATACGTGTATTAGGTGGATTATATAAGCTTGAAAATGTTTTAAGCACATATCAAGTTACATGTGTAATTGTTTGTATTAGAAATATAAGTGCAAGTGTAATGAGAGAGATACTTAAAACGTGTAGTAAAAATAATGTTCAGTGTCTGACTATTCCTTCATTAATAGAGGTTGATAGCGATGTTGTAGATATCTCGCGATTGCGGAATATTACGCTAGAGGATTTGTTGGGTCGTGAAGCGATAAAATTAGATGATAAATCTTTAAAAATGTTCATTTATGACGAATGCGTATTGGTGACCGGGGCAGGGGGTTCAATTGGATCTGAATTATGTCGACAAACACTAGGACATCATCCGAAAAAACTAATTCTTCTGGAGCAGAATGAATTTAACTTATATTCAATTACTAATGATTTAAGTAATAATGATGTAGATAAAGAAAGAAGAATCTCTCCAATCCTATGTGATATACGAGATTCTCAAGCGGTAGAGGAAATTTTTATTCGTCATAGACCGAGTATCGTTCTGCACGCAGCGGCGTATAAACACGTGCCGATAATAGAGGAAAATATTTTAGAAGGCATTCAAACAAATATTCTTGGCACAATGAAACTTGCAAAAATTGCCTCAAAATATAAAGTGGAAAAATTTGTAATGGTTTCAACAGATAAGGCAGTGAATCCAACGAGTGTAATGGGTGCGACTAAACGTGCGGCTGAAATATATTGTCAAGCACTTAGTAAACAATCCGCAACTAAATTTATTACAACTAGATTTGGAAATGTAGTTGATTCCACAGGTTCAGTGGTACCTTTATTTAGAGAGCAAATTAAAAAAGGTGGGCCGGTTACTGTTACGCATGAGGACATTACACGTTATTTTATGAGCATACCGGAAGCGGTTAGTTTAATTTTACAGGCAGCGTCCATGGGCGATGGCGGAGAAATATTTGTACTGGATATGGGCAAGCCAGTGAAAATATATGATTTGGCTCGACAAATGATTCGCTTATCAGGTTATGATCCTGATCATGATATAAAAATTGAAATTATTGGGCTTCGGCCTGGCGAAAAATTGCATGAAGAATTATTTCACACATCTGAAGATTATACTGGAACAGATCACCCAAAAATTTTGTTGGCAGAATCACGAAAAGTAGACTGGAATGTACTCGCGGAAATGCTGAAAGAAATTTTAAGTGCTAGTGAAGAAAGAGATGTGTCTAAATCAATGGAAACCCTAAAGAAAATTATTCCAGAATATAATGAAACTCAAGGACTAGTTGTAGAAAATGTTGTTAACAATACAGATGGTGTTAAGCAAACTACTATTCATTAATTAATTTATATTGTAGTCAGTTAAACACATCATGAAGAAAGTCTATATAAAAACGCAGGGTTGCCAGATGAATGAGTATGATTCAGAGAAAATGCTGGATGTACTTAATCACGAATGCGGACTTGAATTAACTGACGAACCTTCAACGGCTGATGTATTACTTTTAAATACATGTTCGATTCGGGAAAAAGCTCAAGAGAAAGTCTTTTCTCAGTTAGGCCAATGGCGGCCTTTTAAAGAAAATAATCCAAATATTGTGATAGGTGTGGGTGGCTGTGTTGCAAGTCAAGAAGGTGAAGCATTGGCTAAACGCGCCAAACAGGTAGATATCATATTTGGGCCACAAACAATCCATAGACTCCCCGAATTACTTAAGAAAGCCAAAGAAAATAAAAATGCAGTCGTAGACATATCATTTCCAGAAATTGAGAAATTTGATTGTCTGCCTGAACCGAAAGCAAATGGATCCACTGCCTTTGTATCGATCATGGAAGGATGCAGCAAATATTGCTCATATTGTGTGGTCCCCTATACAAGAGGCGAAGAATTTAGTCGTCCGCTAAATGATGTATTAAAAGAAGTTAAAACTTTGGCAGAACAACATGTACGTGAAATTACATTACTTGGTCAAAATGTAAATGGATATAGAGGGTCAGACACTAATGAAAATATAGTTGATTTTTCGTTACTACTTTATTACATCAGCCGGATAGATGGTATTGAAAGGATGCGATATACAAGTTCTCACCCAATAGAATTTTCTGATAATTTGATCAATGCCTATGGTGAAATCCCTGAACTAGTAAGCCATGTGCATTTGCCCGTTCAAAGCGGTTCAGATCGTGTGCTAGCTGCTATGAAGCGAGGTCATACTGCAATCGAGTACAAATCTATCATCAGAAAGCTACGTAAACAGCGGTCCCATTTGAGCGTATCCTCTGATTTTATAGTTGGTTTTCCAGGTGAAACAGAAGCGGACTTTGAGGAAACGATGAGATTTGTAGAAGATATCGGATTTGATCAAGCGTATAGTTTTATATACAGCGCAAGGCCTGGTACTCCAGCTGCTTCCTTGGAGGATAATGTGTCTGATCAAGATAAAAAATATAGATTAAGTAGATTACAAGCACTAATTAATAAGATGTCACAAAATTATTCAAGTCAAATGCTTAATACTGAGCAATTAGTTTTAGTAGAAGGATTTTCAAAGAAGTCTGATCAAGAATACTCGGGAAGAACAGAAAATAACCGCGTGGTAAATTTTAAAGCGAATACAAATGTAATTGGTAAATTTGTACGTCTTAAGATTGTCGATGTTTATGCAAATTCGCTTCGTGGAAACTATCCTGAATCATAGTCATAAAGGTTAAGAAAAGAATTGACTGCTGACACTCAATCTTTAGATCTTGTATTAGAGCCTGCAGATAATCCGCGATTAGCAAATTTGTGCGGTCCGTTTAATCAACATATTCATCAGTTGGAAAAAAGATTAGGCGTTGAAATTAATAGCCGAGGTAATTTATTTTCAATCATTGGTGATGCACAGGCAACAAACACAGCCGTTGAGTTACTGAAAGAACTTTATAACACAACAGCAGATCAAACCATTTCATCATCAGATGTACATTTGTTTTTGCAGGAGTCAGAAGTTGCAAATATCGTTGATCAAAAATTTAAAAGATCAGACACAACGGTTTATACGAAACGTAGCGTTATAAAACCGCGGGGTGAAAACCAAGAGCATTATATAAAAAGTATTGGGAATTGCGACTTGGTTTTTGGAATTGGTCCTGCTGGTACAGGCAAAACATATCTGGCTGTAGCGTGCGCCGTAGAAGCGCTCGAGAGAGATAAAGTTCGCAAGCTTGTATTAGTAAGACCTGCAGTTGAAGCAGGAGAAAGGCTTGGATTTTTACCTGGTGATTTGAGTCAAAAAATTGACCCTTATTTTAGGCCAATGTACGACGCACTCTATGAAATGATGGGTTATGAACTGGTCAACAAATTGATAGATAGAAATGTTATAGAGATAGCACCCCTTGCGTATATGAGAGGTCGCACATTAAATGATGCGTTTATTATATTAGACGAAGCACAAAATACTACAGTTGAGCAAATGAAGATGTTTTTAACTCGTATTGGGTTTGGCTCCAAGACAATTGTAACGGGTGATATCACTCAAATAGATTTACCCAGCGTAAAGGAGTCAGGCTTAAAGCATGTAATGAGAATATTGGAAAATACTGATGGGATAGACTTTTGTAGATTTAATTTTAAAGATGTTGTACGTCACCCATTAGTAAAAAAGATCATTCAAGCCTACGAGAATAACGGAAAAGACTAAATAATCTTAAAAAATGACAATTAGCGTGGAAGTGCAGTTTGCAGTAAAGCATACAATGCTGCCATCATTAGCTGACTTTAAAAAATGGGCAGCTGCAATTTCTTCAAAAGATGTAGATTTTACAGCCTGCATACGGATTGTCGGTGAAGGGGAGGCAAATAGATTAAATAAGGAATATAGAAATATAAACAAAGCAACCAATGTTTTATCTTTTCCGGCCAGCATACCTAAAGAAGTCGGAATAAATATTTTAGGTGATGTGGTGATATGTGCGCCAGTTATATACCAAGAGGCATTAGAACAAAATAAGGAACCATATTCGCATTGGGCTCATATGCTTATTCACGGTATTTTACATTTACAGGGTTATGATCATCAAAATGCATCTCAAGCAGAGGTGATGGAAGCATTGGAGATAGAAACACTAGAAAAATTTGAAATTAAGAATCCATATTGAGCATTATTCTATGCCAACAAGAAATAATAATCTCACGAGCATCGCGTCATTTATCTGTGGATTAATTGATAAATCACCAAAGAATCGTGATGATATCCTCCAACTTCTACGAAAGTATGAAGAGAAAAATATTATAAGTGAAGATTTACTTGAAATGCTTGAGGGCGCATTTCAGGTATCTAAGATTCAAGTCAAAAATATTATGATTCCTCGATCTCAGATGGTCGTTGTTCGTGAGGACAACTCACTGCAAGATATATTGCCAATTATTATTGACTCGGCTCATTCAAGATTTCCAGTAACAGGTGATAGTCGTGACGAGGTGCGTGGTATTTTGTTGGCAAAAGATTTATTACGTTATTTTATTGAGGGAAGACAAGGTAAATTTAATATGGAAGATGTATTACGACCTGCTGTAATTGTACCGGAATCTAAACGACTAAATACTTTATTAAATGAATTTAAAGATGGGCGGAACCATATGGCTATTGTAGTTGATGAATATAGCAATGTATCCGGTTTGGTAACCATTGAGGATGTATTAGAGCAAATAGTAGGTGATATAACAGACGAGCACGATGTGCAGGAAGATCGGTATATCCTAGATCATACTAATGGTAATTATACAGTTAAAGCATTAATACCTATAGAAGATTTTAATGAATTTTTTGAAACACAATATAGCGATACAGATTTTGAAACATTTGGAGGATTGGTTCTGAGTAAGTTTGGGCATTTGCCAAAAAAAGGTGAAAAAATTGAGTTTGATAATTTTAATATAGAGATACTTCGAGCAGACCGAAGGCGATTACATCTTCTTAACGTTTCACGTTCCTCATAAATATTTTAGAAATATAACAATGAACCATATTAGGTTTAGTTTTAAAGCCTAATAAGTCAAATGTTAGCCATTAAAAATAACAGCACTAGATTTTTAATGGTAGCCATTGCCGGTGGCTTGTTAGTGTGTGGGTTTGCTCCTTATGCTTACTGGTGGTTGACTCTTCTTTGTCCAGCTATTTTGTATGTTCTTTTAAAAGACATCGTTCCCAAAAATGCCTTTCAATTGGGCTTATTTTTTGGATTACTTTATTTCGGATTCGGAGTCCCTTGGACATACAATAGTATTCATGAATATGGGCATGCGCCAGTAGTATTAAGTGCATGTATTGCTGGAATATTTATAGTAGTGTTGGCGCTGTTTCCCGCTTTATCAGCATACATATATTCAAAAATACGTTGTAATACAAAATACAATTTAATTAGCGTGCTCGCCTTTTCTACAATTTGGACAGTTCTTGAGTGGGTTAGGAGTTGGATATTTACAGGCTTTCCGTGGCTGTTATTAGGTCATGCGCATCACTCAAGTCCAATTAAAGGGATCATTCCAATCTTTGGCACATATGGTGCTACATGGGTAACGTTACTAATAAGTGGCTTTGTTGCGGTGCTTATATTGGGAAGGTTCAATCAAAAGATATTTTCTGGCATAAGTTTAGCGTTTATTGTTTTAACTCATATCGTAATAAACCAAATAACCTGGACGCATGCAATGGATGAAGAACTTAGTGTAGCGTTGATACAAGGTAATATTCCTCAAGAAATGAAATGGGATCAAACTAAACATCCCTACATTATGGAAAAGTACAAAGCTATGAGTGAGGATTACTTTGATATGGATATTATAGTGTGGCCGGAAACTGCCATACCTACGTATTACTCTATGGTAAAGGATACCTTCATTAAAACACTAAAAGATGAAACTGAAAATAGAAACGCTGAATTATTAATTGGTGTTTTTACCTTTGACGCGGATAGTGGCAATGTTTATAACAGTGTGATGACGGTTGGCGAAAATTTAAATTTTTATAGAAAAAAACGTTTGGTGCCGTTTGGAGAATATATACCGCTGCGTGGTATCACTACATTTTTTGAAAATTATATTAAAGTTCCAATGGCAGATTTATCTCGTGGGAAAGGGCGTCCGCTAGTGAAATTGAGCAAGTACCCTGTAGGCACTTCAATTTGTTATGAATCAGTGTATGGAAATGGAATAATAGAATCTATGCCTGAGGCAAATATACTAATTAATGTTAGCAATGATGCATGGTTTGGTGATTCATCTGCCCCCCACCAACATTTAGAAATTTCACGATCGCGATCAATTGAGACAGGTCGGTACTTATTGCGTGCAACAAACACAGGTATTTCTGCAGTCATTGATCCAGCAGGACGCATCATTAATAAATCAGCCCAGTTTCAAGAGGATGTTATTAGCGCAAAAATTAGCCCTTATACTGGGTTAACACCGTTTTCAAGGTGGGGGAACTGGGGGATTGTCACAATATTATTTGGAATATTCTTTATAATTTGCATTTTTAAGTGGCGAAACAATTCATCAATCGATAAACAATAATATTAATAATTCAATTTAGAATTACAAATATGTCATCGCAATCAATAATACCTGTTATTCTTTCTGGTGGTTCTGGTACCAGATTGTGGCCCTTATCTAGAAAGCTTTATCCAAAACAGTTTATACCGTTACTGAATAATAAAAGCTTATTTCAATCTACAGTCGAACGCATATTAAGTTTAAAAAATATTGGTGATTTACTTGTAGTATGTAATGACGAGCACCGTTTTATGGCGGCAGAACAACTTCGCCAATTTAATATAAATGAATCTGATATTATTTTAGAGCCGGTAGGGCGCAATACAGCGCCTGCAATTACGATTGCAGCATTTCATGCATTGAGTAAAAACCCAGAAGCTAATTTGTTGATATTACCAGCCGATCATATCGTAGTCGATGTTGGTCAATTTCAATTGGCAGTAGACACGGCATTTCAAGCTATCAATAACATGCTCATCACATTTGGTGTTGTGCCGGCACGCGCAGAAACGGGATTTGGTTATATCAAGTTAGATAAATCTAAGAAAATTGATAATAAAGATATATACAAAGTAGAAGAATTTATAGAAAAGCCAGATTTAAATAAAGCAAAGCGCTATTTAAAAGATGGGAATTATTTATGGAATAGTGGAATGTTTTTATTCCGTGCTGATGTTTATTTGAATGAGATAAAAACATTAGATCCAGATATCTTCAATGTATGTGCTCAAGCGTATAAGAATAGCAAAAATGATTTAGATTTTATTCGTCTAGATGGAAAGTTATTTTCGGAAGCGCCGAACACTTCCATTGATTATGCAGTTATGGAAAAGACAAGCAAAGCTGCAGTTGTGGCACTTGATAGTGAATGGAGCGATGTAGGCTCTTGGCATGCGCTATGGGAGTCTTTAGATAAAGATAACGATAGAAACTCAATTCATGGCGATGTCATTTTACAGGATTGCAGCGGGAGCTATGTACATGCAAGTAGTCGTTTGGTCGCGGCAGTTGGTGTAAAAGATCAGGTAATTATTGAAACATCGGATGCAGTACTTGTAGCACCAAGAGAAAGAGCTCAGGAGGTCAAAGATATCGTTAATCAGCTTAATCAAACTAAGAGAGATGAAGCTAATATTCATCCTAAGGTATATAGGCCTTGGGGTTCTTATGAAACCATTGATATTGAAGATCGGTTTCAAGTAAAACGCATTACGGTTAATCCTGGTCAAATATTATCTTTACAAATGCATCATCATAGAGCAGAGCATTGGGTTGTCGTAAAAGGGATGGCTAAAGTAACGCGTGGCGAAGAAGTATTTCTATTGAGTGAAAACGAATCTACCTACATTCCCATTGGTACTAAGCATCGCTTAGAAAATCCAGGTATGATCCATTTGGAGCTAATTGAAGTACAATCTGGCACTTATTTGGGTGAAGATGATATAACACGATTTGAAGATCTTTATGGTCGCTAAGAAAACAGCCGATCGCAATAATTCATTTCAGCTCGCTAAGTCCATCTACATATCTTAATCACATTATATAGACAGCTATATAATATTGAGTCGACGTAATCTCAGCTGGCATGCTTTCACGCTTTTAGTCACATTTGTAATTAGTCTGTATGCAAAATTCCTATAATCATCAAAAGCTTGAAACTGCTGTACAAGCATTATGGGAGCAACAGCAATCATTTAAAGTTACTGAGAATGAGGCAGCAGATAAATTTTACTGCTTGTCCATGTTTCCTTATCCAAGTGGGCGATTGCATATGGGGCATGTGCGTAATTACACAATAGGGGATGTTATAAGTCGATATCAGCGCATGCAAGGGAAGAACGTTCTTCAACCTATGGGATGGGATGCATTTGGATTGCCAGCAGAAAATGCAGCAATCAAAAACAAAGTAGCACCTGCCAAGTGGACATATGAAAATATCGATTATATGCGCTCGCAACTTAAGCGATTAGGTTTTGCTTATGATTGGAGCCGAGAAATAGCTACGTGTCATCCTAAGTATTATCGCTGGGAGCAATGGTTTTTCACAAAATTATTTGAAAAGGGTTTGGTTTATAAGAAAAAAGCAGTTGTCAATTGGGACCCAGTAGATCAAACAGTGCTTGCAAATGAACAGGTTATAGAAGGACGTGGTTGGCGCTCGGGTGCTGTAGTCGAACGAAAAGAGATAGCGCAGTGGTTTTTAAAGATCACCAAGTATGCAGATCAGTTATTAAAAGACACTGAAAAATTAAAAAATTGGCCTGATCAAGTTAAAACTATGCAGGTCAATTGGATTGGTCGTTCCGAAGGTGTTGAGATTCAGTTTGATTTAATTGGTCTATTACCAATTCGCGTTTTTACAACCCGACCCGATACATTAATGGGAGCCACATATATTGCCATTGCACCCGAACATGCAATTGCATTGCACGCAGCAAATTCAAATATTGAGATTGGAAAATTTTTAGATGAATGTAAGAAAACAAAGGTTTCTGAAGCAGAAATTAATACTTTAGAAAAAAGAGGGATTAATACCGGAATTTTTGCAATTCATCCTCTTACAAATAATAAAATACCTATTTGGATTGCTAACTTCGTATTGATTGAATACGGATCTGGTGCCGTTATGTCTGTACCAGCGCATGATCAAAGAGACTGGGAATTTGCAACACAGTATAAATTGCCAATTAAGCCTGTTATTTTTCCAGATAAAACAAGCGCGTCTATTGATATTTCAAAGGGTGCTTTTATTGAGAAGGGTTGGTTGCAAAATTCAAATCAATTCGATGGATTAAGTTCTAAGCAAGCGTTTGAGAAAATTGCAATTAAGCTTGAGAGTCAAAATAAAGGAATGCGGATAGTCAATTATAGATTGCACGATTGGGGAATTTCTCGCCAACGCTATTGGGGATGCCCAATTCCAATTATTCACTGTAATCAATGTGGATCTGTTCCTGTTGCAGAGAAAGACTTGCCCGTTCAGTTACCAGAAAATATTGATTTTGATGGGGCAACTTCACCATTGAAATCGATTTCTGAATTCATAAATGTTAAATGTCCCAAATGTAATGGTGATGCAAAAAGAGAAACAGATACATTTGACACATTTTTTGAATCAAGTTGGTACTTTGCACGATACTGTAGTTTTGATAACGACTCATCCATGTTAGATGAACGTGCAAATTACTGGATGCCAATTGATCAGTATATAGGTGGCATAGAACACGCAGTTTTACATCTGCTGTATGCAAGATTTTTCAATAAACTAATGCGAGATGAAGGGCTATTAGAAACAGATGAGCCTTTTGAAAATCTTTTAACACAAGGTATGGTATTAAAAGATGGCACAAAAATGTCAAAATCAAAAGGAAATACCGTAGATCCTGAAGATTTAATTGATAAATATGGCGCGGATACCGTGCGCTTATTCGTTATGTTTGCTGCGCCTCCGGACCATACTTTGGAATGGTCTGATTCTGCAGTAGAGGGTTCCTTCCGATTCATAAATAAATTATGGAGAATGGTACAGAATCATATTGATAAAGGTTTAGTGAGCAATGATTTATCTGAAGTTAGTTTAAATGAGAAACAAAGTAAATTACGTAGAAAGCTTCATGAGACGATAAAAAAGGTAACAGACGATATTGGTAGACGCTATACATTCAATACCGCGATTGCAGCAAATATGGAGTTGATGAATGAATTAAATAATTTTGAGGATTCATCACATAGTGGGCGGATAATATTACAAGAGTCCTTTGAGGCAATTGTGCTAATGCTGGCACCAATTCTTCCGCATGTTTGTCACATATTATGGGAAAACCTTGGCAGTGATATCGCAGTACATCAGGTTAAATGGCCTAATGTAGATTTAAATGCTTTAAAAAAGGATTCTGTTGAACTCGTCGTTCAGGTCAATGGTAAAAAACGCGCTACAATAAGTCATCCGACAGGCTCGGATAATTCGGAAATCGAAAAAATTGCAATAGACAATGAAAATGTACAACGGTTTATCGAAGATAAAAAAGTATTAAAAATTATTATTGTGCAAAATCGCCTTGTTAATATTGTTGTGCAGTAATTAATACATGTATATCAAATCACAAATATTAATTTTAATTTTATTAATTAGCATATCTAGCTGTGGCTTTCATTTAGCAGGGTCTGGAGAATTTTCTAGTAACTTAGAGAACACCTCTGTGCAAGGGGCAGCGTCAAGCAGAGAATTAGTGCGTTATATAGAAAAACATCTCAAATCAAATGAGATAAACATAGTTGGTTTGAGCCAGGCCAGCGCGGTTATTAATATATTAAATGAACAGACGGATAGAGTCGTTTTGTCGCTAGATAATGACGGGAAAGTGCGAGAATACGAGTTAATCCTAAATATTACATATGATGTTAAAAAAGCAGACAACACTTATATGCTAAAAGAACAAAATATAAGCATAAATCGAGATTTTGTATTCAATAAAACAAATCTTTTAGGATCAGATCAAGAGCAACAGAATGTATACAGTGAAATGCGAGATGATGCTGCAAAAGTAATAGTATATCGTTTACAACAAATCCCTGGTTGAATAAATTTAGATTCAATTAAAAAGAGGTCTAATTAGATTCATTAAATATCAATGTTGCAATTGCAGCAGAATCTAGTTCTCCGTCGCCATTATCAACAATTTTTTCAAGATAATTCGCAACAAGTTCTGTGCCTGGCATGTGAAAATTGTTTTTATTTGCACTGCTAAGTGCGATTTTAATGTCTTTATGATGTAAACTTGCTTTGAATCCTGGGCGATAATCATTGTCAAGCATGCGCTTGCCATGCACGTCTAAAATTTTGCTATACGCAAAACCTCCAAGTAATGCCTCGCGTACTTTACTCGGATCAATACCTGAAGAATTTGCTAGTTGAAATGCTTCAGCGACAGCTGACATTGTTTGAGCCACCAAGATTTGATTACAGGCTTTAGCAACTTGTCCAGCACCATGGTCTCCTACATGGGTAATATTTTTACCAAGACATTTCAAAACAGGTAAGGCTTTTTTAAATACGTTTTTTTTACCGCCAACCATAATTGATAAATTGCCTTCAATTGCACCTTTTTCTCCACCTGACATAGGTGCATCAATCATGTTTATATCTTTTTTACTAAATTTGTTCGCAATCTCTCGGGTAACCTCAGGCGAAATGGTGCTCATGTCAATAATGATATTTCCAGTATTTGCGCCATGAATTAAGCCATGATTACCCGTTGCTATTTCAACAACATCGGGTGTGTCGGAAACTACTGTTATAATTATTTCACAGTGTCGAGCTAACTCTTTCGGGGAATTAAAAATTTTTACATTATCGTCGTTGAAAGGGTGAAGCGAAGTTTCATGCCGAGCATATAAGCAAAGACTGAATTTTGCTTTTAGTAAATTTTTTGCCATTGGCCGACCCATGATGCCAAGGCCAATGAATCCGATGCGATTTACACTCATTACTTAACTTAAACAATTGCTACGAGGAGCTTAGCACGAAGAATTTACAGAGTAGAAGTAAATTTTAATTTGAGCCTGGCGATTTATTTTGACTATCACGAATATTGCTGATAACAGAGCTTAATGCTAGGTCAAATCGGTTGCTCTCACTAATCAATATCGTGCGCTCTGAATTTAAGTCATCCATAAATGTTTGAATATCAATCTCTAATATTAAGTCACCAGATCTGTCTGTAAATAATAAACAACCTGTATCTTCGAGTATCGCAGATAATTTTAATCGCCGTTTAGCTTTTCCAACGCCCTGATAAATTTCCAGCCATGCTCCTGGTAAAATTTCTTTAGGGATATCAGCTAAGGTTGCTTGAATAATAGCTTCTTCAGGCTCTTCTTCATCAATGTTTTCTTCTTGCTCTATTTCATTCGCAATTTTTTCAGGCTCAGATTCTGGCTCAGGCTCAGGCTCTACAACGGGTTCTAATATAATTTCTGGTTCTGACGTAACATCAATTTTTGGTGGTACAGCTTCGTCTTGCTCATGATTTTCTTCGTTGAATGACGCCTGCTCATCATAAATTTCTTCTACTTTGATATCATCAGGTGCCTGGCTGTGAATTAATCCTGAATTAATATTTTCTTCAAGATTCAGCTCATTTTGGTCATTATTGAGATCTATATCTTCAGCATTATTAAGTGTTTGATTGCTTTCCTCTTGCTCGGGCTGGCTTTGCTTTGGAGCGCTCTTAAATAGCGGAATGACATTAGCGCTCGATTCGTCGGCAGATATTTCAATGTGTTCATCTTGATCATCTTCTACCTCAAATTCTTTTGCATTTTGTTCTATTTCATGCAGATACGCCAAGTACCAAACTTCAGCAGATTCTACAATTTCTAAAAATTCTTGTTTAGTGTTTGATAAATAATCAAGCTCGTTTCTAATTTCATTAAAAAATTGGTGAGGCTGCTTAATGTAATGTCGTACGTCGTAGATTGAGTGCACCCCTTGAGAAACCTCTATCAATCTTCGTAATGTTCTAATGGATTTACGCCAATCTTTAGATTTCCTTCCATGCTTCATAAAAATTATACCCATATGGGGAGCCCAGCATTTTAAGCAAAATTCAAGCATTTCATTAGGAAGTTCTCTATCACTTAAATATTTTTTAATAGTATGTAATGACAATACGTTTTGCAGCGGATCGATTGGCTCTAAGTTTGGCTTGGATCTTTGCTTTTTCTTCAGCTTTACGAGCTTTTTCTAGGTTATGGATATCAATTTTTTGAACTTCTGATAAAGCTAGCTCAAATATATGCACATCTGTTTCAAAATCTTCTGTAATGAGATGGACAATAGACTTAAGTTTGGTAAAGAGTAATTCTTCTTTCCCTGTGACACCAATTCCAATAGAAGTTAGTCTGTTTAATAATCGTCTGGCAGGATGTTTCGGATTTTGGAAAAAAGTAAAATCGACGAGAGCAAGCTTAATAACTGAAATTTGTAATTGTGCGAGTAAAGCTTTAATTGCATCACATAATGCATCATCATCTAATATAACTTGAAATATTTTGCTTACAAAATCAATTACCTTTTCTTCATTCTGTACAATTTCTATAACATCTAATGCACCTTTCTCATGTAACGTTTTGCGCACTGCAGCTTTAATTTGTTCTGTTTTAAATATCGCATCGCTTGCAGCTTCAACTCGTTGCACTGTAGATAGTGCTCGCACAAATTGTCGTCGTTGAGCCGGAGACGAATCAGATCCAGCTCCTGAACTATATGGTTGCAAAATTAAACTGATTGTGAATTGATCAAGTCTCGTTTGGCCAGGGCCATACACATCCATTGCTATTTCTTTAAAATTTTCCCTGATTTTTGTGCCTTGAACTTCATCGTAATCATTTTTTAGTTCTTGTGAGTCAGGTTTTAATGTGTGCGACTGTATTTGTGAGCTCTCTTGACTCCCCACATCTTGTTCTACGGCCGCAAAGAATTCTCCTGTAGAAATATGAGACATTGAATGATCGTATAAATCGCCATCATCTAAGACAGATGAATTCTGTGAGTGCTCTCCTAAATTTGCGTAATTTAAAGAATCAGTAGTAGGTAAAATTTCCATATCTATTAAAAATTGATTAATGTCTGTATAGAAACTACTTAGCTTTGGTGAAATTTGTTGATACAATAGTTTACATAATAATATTTTTCCATCTGCTGAAATTTTTAAAGGAGCAATAGAATTTTGAAATAATGGGTAAAATTCTTTTGGGCGCATGCAATGAACATTGAAATCTTGATGTGAATAGTATGAGAGCTCCTTTAGGCGTAAATCAATTTCAGCTAGTAGTTCTTTGTGCCGATCAACGCTTCTATTAATTAGATTATCAACCGCTAGCGTAACCTCAATAATCCCAGTTTCCATTGTTCTAATTTTAGTTTGGTCGTTAGATATTGCTCTAACTATGACAGACGCGGAGGTATAAAATTTAGATTCAATTTCTACATAAAACTCTGAGGAAACTACATGATGTCTTGCAAGAAATGTATCTAGCGCTTCATCACGAACTTTCTTGCTTGTTCCTGTAATTTGGAGCCTGAAGTTTTCATCTTTGGCAAGCTCAAAACATTCTTTTAAGCATGTATGCAGCAGAATTTTGAAATTGCTATTAACTTGCTCGACAACTTTGTCATAGCCAATATGACCGTCATCATCGAATAGGTCCTGCTCTTGTAGTTCAGTCATTCTGCTATAGCCTGGGGTCTAGATTTTCTATATTCTTCCGAGAGTTAGTGTAGGTGATTCCAAGTATCAGCGACTTAAGAGAGCGCACATTTGATCCTAGGCATTGTGCCATTTATCGGCTTTCGTGTAACCTGTGGCTACTATCAGAGATTAACAGCAATCCACTCTCAATATTTTAATGCAAATTCGATTTTCACAACTTAAAAATTATCTTAGTTCGTCAACGCAATCAGCTATGTTAATAAGCGGAGATGATCCCTATCAATGTATGGTAGCTGCTGACAAAGTTCGCAAGCGTGTCAAGGAATTAGGTTTCACAGAACGTAAAATACTTACTGTGGAATCTGGATTCGATTGGTCTGAATTGGAATTGGCAAAAAGTAATTTGTCATTATTTGGTGAATGCACCTTGATAGATTTACGTATTCCAACAGGCAAACCTGGTGCTTCAGGATCTAAAGCAATTGTAAATCTACTGAACAATATAAGTCAGGATGTCATGCTTTTAGTACAAGTGCCGAAATTGGATCGGTCTACAATGAACTCAGCATGGGTTAAAGCAATTGATAAAATTGGCTTAGTATTGCGAATATGGCCCTTAAATGAGAGTGAAACAAAAAGTTGGATTAGGAAAAAAATTTCTGCGATGGGATACGCTGCTCCCAATGAGGTCATAGATTTTATTTGTCAGCATGTCGAGGGAAATTTACTTGCAGCTATGCAGGAAATAGAAAAAATTATATTAATATGTGATTCGAAAGAATTAGATTTGCAGTCTATTCAAAAGGCATTTGTGGATAATAGTCATTTTTCATTGAATCAATTAATTGAATCTATACTCAATAAGAACCCAGCAAGAGTTATTCGCATACTTAATGCTCTTGAGAAAGAGAATTTTGCTCCGCCATTATTATTGTGGGGCCTTGCAGAATATGTACGTAAAGAAATTGATACAAAAAACATAAACGATAAAGGGAAAAATATTTTGCAACATGGCTTATTTGAGAAATTATGTATGATTCATCAGCAAAGTATAGGGGTACTTGATAATGAAGATGTGATGAGGCCTTCAAGTTTATTAAAACAGTGTGCATGGACTGATCGTGTGATAAAAGGACGCGCAATTAGCAATCCATGGCGAGAAATTTTGCAATTAAGCATGGCTGCTAACTCAGTATCCTGAGTTAATATTAATTTTACTAAATTATATTGAAAAGCACACTTTATTTATTATACGAAAGACTAAAACATCAGCACTAATATGAGCATTTCAAAAAATAGTCAAAATAATAATGTAAGCGATTACATCGCGAATATTACTAAGCGCGCTTATGTGACAAGTAGAGAAATAGCAACTGCGAGCTCAGAAATAAAAAATCAAGCATTGAATTACATCGCTGAACGTATTCTTGCTTCAAAAGATATGCTTCAACAGCACAATGCACAAGATTTATGCGCAGGTAAAGGAAAAGGCCTTGATGAATCGTTATTGGATCGATTAGAACTTACAAGTGCACGAATTGAAGCAATGGCTGAAGGCCTAAAACAAGTATCGCACTTACCTGATCCTGTTGGTGAAGTTACGGGGGACGTAGAAAGGCCTAGTGGAATTAAAGTTAGGAAAATGCGTGTGCCCATTGGTGTAATTTTAATAATTTACGAATCGCGACCAAATGTCACAGCAGATGCAGCTGCACTTTGCATGAAGTCGGGTAATGCTACTATTTTGCGTGGTGGATCTGAGGCAATTAATTCTAATCTGGCAATCTCAAATTGTATTCACGAAGGTTTGATACAAGCGGGGTTATCTAAAGATATTGTGCAAGTGATTAACACGCCGGATCGAGATGCAGTTAAAGCATTGCTTAAACTTAATAAATATATTGATATTGTAATACCAAGAGGTGGGAAAAGTTTGATTGAGCGTGTCATGCAAGAATCAAAAATACCGCTTATTAAGCATTTAGATGGTGTATGTCATGTATATCTTCATGAAGATGCTGATATAAATATGGCAGTTGATATTGCAGTCAATGCAAAAGCGCAACGCTTTGGTGTTTGTAATGCCATGGAAACGCTACTTATTGATAAGACTATAGCAGAAGATATTTTGCCTTTTCTAAAAAATGAATTTGATCAAAAAAATGTAGAGTTACGCGGTTGCATAGAAACCTGTAAAATTTTACCTGATATAACACACGCAACTGAGCAAGATTGGTATGAAGAATATCTAGGGCCTATCCTATCAATACATGTTGTAGATGGATTACAGCACGCAATGAATCATATACAAGAATATGGTTCTCATCATACAGATGCAGTTGTCACTAATAATAAATCTGTAGCTAATATATTTTTACGAGAGGTTGATTCAAGCTCTGTCATGGTCAATGCTTCAACACGATTTGCGGATGGGTTTGAGTATGGGCTCGGCGCTGAAATTGGCATAAGTACAGATAAATTGCATGCTAGAGGTCCTGTAGGGCTGGAAGGTCTAACAACTCAAAAATATATCGTTACAGGTGATGGAAATGTACGGGAATAGATGTGATCATTCGTAGCAATTATCAGGATGCTTTGTGCTAGGTATATTTGGCGGTTCTTTTGACCCTGTTCATTTAGGTCATATCAAATCTGCGCTAGCGTTACTTAACTGTTACGAATTTGAAGAAATTCGATTTATTCCTTGCCAACAGTCTCCACTAAAAAAAAAGGTGTTTGTGGATGTACAGCATCGATGGGAGATGTTGAATTTAATCACAGAGTCTAATGACAAATTAACGGTTGATGATCTTGAAATTAAAAGACCTGGCCCGTCTTATACCATAGATACAGTACAAGAGATCTATGAGGAAAATCAGAAAAAAAACGTACTGGTCTTAATTGTAGGACTAGATGCATATTTAGAATTCTGTGTGTGGCACAAATACAGCGAGATTTTATCATATTGTCATGTCATGCTGTTGCAGCGTCCAGGGTATGCATTACCAAAATATGGTTGCGAAAAAGACTTGTATGATGAATATGTAACACTGGATATCGAAAAATTATTGAGAACACAAAATGGGCATATTTTTTTAAGTGATATTGAAAAAATTGATATTTCGTCAACGACGATTCGCGAAATAATCGCTGCAGAGGAAGAACCGAAATTTTTATTGCCTGGCAGTATTTGGAGCTATATAAAAAGAAATAAATTGTATCAATAAAATGGATAGTAATAAGACTGTAGATGTAGCAATTAATTCTTTAGAAGATTTAAAAGGTAAAGATATTACATTAATCAATACATGTGGGAAAACAGATGTATTTGATGCCATGATTATTGTAACTGGAACATCGGATCGACATGTTCAATCTATAGCTGATCAATTGTTACTTGATGCCAAAAAACAAGAAATTGAAATATTTGGAGTTGAACGAGATCGGGCATGGGTTTTGGTTGACTTATATGATGTCATTGTGCACGTTATGTTAGAAGATGCGCGAGACTTTTATAGTTTGGAAAAACTTTGGCAAATAAACGGTTCAAATGCACATTTAGATGCAAAATAATTATCGTTAAGCGGTTACACGAATAATTGTGCAAGTATTCATAATTGCTGTAGGAGGAAAGTCACCAGCATGGATTGAAACTGGAATTCTTGAGTATCTCAAAAGAATGCCGCGTGAATGCCAGGTTCAAATTGTATCTATCCCAATAGCAAAGCGCACTAAAAATAAAACTATTAAGCAAGTGCAGGCAAAGGAGCAGGAGCTTTTAATCAAGCATACACCTAAGAATAGTTATCGAATTGCATTAGATGAATTAGGAAAATCTTGGACCACAATTATATTGGCTGAAAAGCTCAATACGTGGATGCAATCCAAGCCAAACGTCACATTTTATATTGGTGGACCAGATGGGTTTTCGCCAGAATTTCTAGATAACGTTAATTTAGTTTGGTCGATTTCATCCTTGACGTTACCTCACATGCTGGTAAGAATATTATTAGCAGAACAAATATATAGGGCATGGTCAATCACACAAAAGCATCCTTATCATCGCGAGTAAACTATTTTATTCTTAACAAGATAAGTGTGAGTTAAACATGTTCTCACCATAGCAGCACGAATACTTATGAAAAATGATTACAAACTAATCTTAGCTTCAGCGTCTTGCCGTCGTGGCGAACTGCTTGAGAAGATAGGTATAAATTATAAGCGTATTGTGCCCAATATAAATGAGAACCCGTTATCTACGGAGTCAGCAATGAATTATGTTAGGCGCTTAGCCTATAACAAAGCTCAAAATATTTGGAAATCCTCTAAAATGACATTCCCGGTTTTAGGTGCAGATACAATAATCTCATTGAATGACTCAATTCTAGGGAAACCTCGTGATCCGTTTGATGCAGTAAGTTGCCTAAAAAAGCTTTCTTGGCGTGAGCATCAGGTAATTACTGGATTATGTATATGGACCAATATTATGTCGTATGATTCTTTGGTAGAAACGAGCGTGAAATTCAGGGTTTTAACAACACCAGAGATTAATGCCTATTGTTCGACTGATGAACCTTATGATAAGGCTGGTTCGTACGCTATTCAGGGCCAAGCAAGCAATTTCATTGAGTATGTATCAGGCAGTTATACTAATGTTATGGGCTTGCCTTTAAAAGAATTGCGTGTGCTTTTAACTCAAGCAGAATTTTATTAATAATTGAATGTCTATAATAAAGTAGAAAATAAATGAGTGAAGAAATTCTAATTACTATCACTCCTCAGGAAACTCGAGTTGCAATTGTTGAAAATGGTATGCTGCAGGAATTACAAATTGAGCGAGTTGGTAAGCGAGGTTTGGTTGGTAAAATATTTAAAGGCTGTGTAAGTAGAGTAATGCCAGGAATGGATGCTGCATTTGTAGATATTGGATTGTCAAAAGCAGCATTTATCCATAGCTCCGATGTGGCCTATATGCCAAATAGTTCGCAACTTTCAAAGACTGATTCAAGCAAACTAGATGAAACAATTTTGCAATCAAGCAACGAACCTATCACTAACATTTTACACGATGGGCAACAAATTCTTGTGCAAGTTGTTAAAGACCAATTAGGAACAAAAGGAGCACGATTAACCACGAACATCACAGTTCCTTCGCGTTATATGGTGTTATTGCCATATTCGAATGATGTGCGGTTATCTGCTCGAATCGAGGAAGAAGATGAACGCGTTCGTTTAACATCTATTACTAAACAACTACTTGATGATCTTAAAACTGATTGTGGTTGTATTTTACGTACGGCCGCAGAAGGAATTGGCGAGAATGAATTAAAAAGAGATTTAACTTTTTTATTAAGTCTCTGGGGCACGATAGTTGATAAAGTTAATCAGAGCTTATCCGTTGATGAGGTATATTCAGATCTGCCGCTTGCAATTCGAACACTGCGCGACCTTTCAGTAGATGAAATTGAAGTAATTCGTATTGATTCTCGCACTACATATGAAAATGTAAGAGAATTTTCTGAAAAATTAGTACCTGAATTAACAAATAAAGTTACACATTATTTGGGAAGCCGCCCAATCTTTGATCTTTATTCTATTGAAGATGAATTACAAAAAGCTTTACAAAGAAAAGTTACGCTTAAATCAGGCGGGCATCTCATTTTTGATCAAACAGAAGCAATGACAACAATTGATGTTAATACCGGTGGATTTATAGGGCATCGTAATCTTGAGGAAACAATTTATAAGACCAATTTAGAAGCAGCTCAAGCAATTGCTCGCCAATTGAGATTACGCAATCTTGGGGGAATTATTATTATCGATTTTATCGATATGGATAATGATGAGCATAAACGTCAGGTAATGAGAGTTTTTGAAAAATGCTTGGACAAAGATCGAGAGAAATATCAAGTATGTGATGTTTCACCTTTGGGTTTAGTTGAAATGACGCGTAAGCGTACACGTGAAAGCCTAGAGCATATTCTATGCGAGTCATGCATCACGTGCGGTGGGCGTGGCTATGTAAAATCGTCAGAGACGGTCTGCTTTGAGTTGTTTCGTGAAATTATGCGAGAAGCACGTCAATATGAAACGAACGAATTGCTTGTTTTGTCGTCTCAACCTGTAGTTGATTTGTTACTTGATGAAGAGTCTACAAGTCTTGCAGAGCTAGAAGATTATATTGGTAAAACAATTAAACTACAGGTTGAGTCATTATACTCCCAAGAGCAATTTGACGTAGTGCCTTTATAAATTAAGTGTAAGTCTATGTGGCATAAACCATTACTCATTATCTGGTACTTTATTGCACTTGTTATTGTCCTAGGGGCGATATGTGTAAGTAGTATTCGTTTTTATCCAGCTTCGTATCAACATTACTTGCCTGAAATTCAAGAAAATATTTCTGAAATAATTGGCAGACCGGTTAATGTGCAAAGTTTGCATTTGAGGTGGCGCAATTTCTCGCCACAAATAATTGTAGATGATCTTTCCATTTATTCTGATGAGACAAAACAAGATAGATTACTATTTGTTAATGAAGCGCATTTAGCGATTGATATCTATAGCAGCGTATTTAGTAAAAAAATTAAAATAAGCCAGCTTACTTTGAATGGCGGTAATTTAAGAATTGAAAGAACAACAGATCAAAGAATTATACTAAATGGAATAGATATAAGTGAGATTATTGCAAAAAGTAGAAAGTCAAATGATAGGAATAATATTCGAATAGGCTTATTGGGAAGTACTGTAGATTTTAAGGATAGAATTAAAAACTTAGAGTATTTTTTTGATCGAGTAAATATTCTAGTCAGTGTTAAAGATGAAGCTTTAAAAATTACATCCAGATTTTTATTACCTGAAAAGCTTGGTCGTTCACTAATACTAACTGCTGATTTAATAGATTATGACCAAGGGCTAAAAAATCTTAAAGGTACAATTTATTCTAAAGGCAAAGATATAAATCTTGAATTATTAGCGGAATTTTTGCCTCAATTAGAACTTGGCCTCCAATCTGGTAATTTAGACTTTGAAACTTGGGGTGTCGTTAGCTCATCTTTAAAACATTCTTTTAAAGGGTCATTGAGTTTAAATGTACTTAAATATAATAAACCAGAATTGTTGCTTGAAGGTGTAGCTGAAAATAGAGAGATAACTGAATTTAAATCAAACTTTCAAGTTGATGGTGTGGGAGATGATTGGTACTTAGCTTTAAGTGACGCATTAATTAGGGATGAGGAAAAGCAGTGGCAAGGTAAGAATTATGAATTGAAATGCATGTCATGTACTAAGTCTGATTTTTTAATTTCTGCAGCTTTTGACTATATTGATTTGGTCAATGTATATTCAACAATTCAGCATTTTTCAAATTTTATAAATGGAATCCATGAGTTTGTTGCAAAAATTCAGGTTGAAGATGGTGTATTCAGCGATGTTAGAATTTTAACGTTATATAAAAATAATAGGATTGACAAATATTCAATCAAGTCATCCATTCAAGATTTAGATATATCATTACCGAGCCAACAGCTAGAGATTACATCATTATCAGGAGATATATCTGGAAGTCATATCCAAGGAGAGTTGAAAATAGATGCCAATGGCATGAATTTTCAAGCTTCTAAATATTTTGATAAAGCTTTTCAAAATCACAACATAGCTGGAACAATTAAATGGCGGCAAGTACATGGGCATACACTTGTAGCCTTTGATCAAGTTTTTCTTGATACAGATAGTACTACTGCAGAATTGCAAGGCACATTACAAATAAATAATGGAATTGCTTATGTTGATTTTCAAGGTCAGGTGCTTAATAGTGAAGCGCAAGCCATTAAAATGTATCTTCCCTATAAAAAAATGAAACCAAAATTAGCCAAGTGGCTAAGAGAAAGTATAAAAAATGGAGCAATTAATAATGGAAAGTTTTTGTTCCAAGGTAATCCAAAGTTATTTCCATTTAAAAACAATGTGGGTACATTTGAAGTAACGGCTAACATTGACAATGGATTGCTAGAGTATAAAAAGGAGTGGCCACCTGCAAGTAATATAAAAGCAGAACTGCGCATTAAAAATAATATGCTTACCGTTAATGGTGATCACGGTAAGATTCTTGGCTCTACTGTACATCATTTCTCAGCAAAAATTGAGGACTTAAAGCTGCCTCGATTGATTATCGATGGCAATGCAAGTGGTGATGCGGAAGATATATTAGAGTTTTTAAAAATGTCATCATTGCTTCCAAAAAATAGTCAAGTACTAAAACTTATTTCAGCCAATGGAAATTCTAAATTAGATTTAAATATTATTCTTACCTTGACAAAAAAATTGGAAAAAGAGCGAATTGTGAATGGCGTAATTGAATTTGATAACACAAATTTAACAGTGACTTCAGTGGGTGTTCTACCTTTTACAAATCTAAAAGGGAAACTTAATTTCGACAAATGTGGTGCGACAGGAAAAGGACTTAGTGCAAAATTATATGGTCTAATTTTCACTGGAGATGCTCAAAAATTAGATAATGGCCGTACAGCGTTAAATATAAAAGGCGACTTCGATTTTGACTCGTATTTTTCCTCGTATAATCAAAAATTGCATAGCTACATTCAAGATACCACACCTGTAAATGTTGTTGTAAATATCCCAAAGTTTGGTAAATATGTTGAGGACAAGTCACTTGAGTTGAAAATTGATGCAAATTTATTAGGAACAACGGTAGCACTACCTGATCCTTTCAATAAAGATAAAGATGAGCAAAAATGTCTATATATAAATGCAAATTTTGAACCTAGGAAAGATCATCCTATATATGCAAGTTTTAATAATTATGTTTTTTTAAAATCTACATATAATCGAGAAAAGAAAACTATTTCAGCTATTGATTTGCGGTTCGGCGATGATAAATTTAAATTAGCCAATGAAGGATTAAGAATATCTGGAAAAATTGATCAGTTAGATCTTAAGTCTTGGGCAGATTTCTTGAAGACCTCCAATAAAAAAAGTGATATCGAGTTAACAGAAGTAGATGTTCAAGCTAAGTCAATTTCACTGTCTAGTTTAGAATTTGAAAACCTTGAGTTTAAGCTAGAAAAAGAAGAGCAATCGTGGTTTGGTACGATTGATTCATCAATTGCGAGAGGAGACTTTAGTTTTCCAGTAGATCCAAATTCGGAGCATGC
This sequence comes from Gammaproteobacteria bacterium, assembly GCA_965247265.1. GTDB lineage: Bacteria > Pseudomonadota > Gammaproteobacteria > UBA4575 > UBA4575. The sequence continues at coordinate 2,279,272 of OZ252002.1, read as the reverse complement.
AGCGATAGGGAATTTTAAGTATCTTCGTATTAATAAGCCTGAAAAGAAATCAGATATACTAGTCGATCCACGCAAGTTACCATCAATGCTAGTTAATGCAGATAAATTTGAGCTAGATCAGTATTCGTTCAGAGATGTAAAATTAAAAACAACTTCATCCCTTAACGGAATGATTATTAATTCATTAACAGGGAAGGGTGATGATTTAGCGGTTACCTCAAGTGGTTCATGGGACATAGATGCCGATAACATACAAAGTACCCAACTTGATATTTACTTAGATTCCGACAATTTGAAAAACACCATAATTGGGTTAGGTTATAAAACTCTATTAGAAAAAGGTGAAGGATATGTTACTTCAAATTTAAATTGGCCAGGTGCACCATATCAATTTTCAACTGCGTCATTTTCAGGTACAGCAAATATTAGGTTTAAAGATGGCGAATTTTCATCTGTAAAACCAGGGGCAGGTCGTTTTATTGGATTAGTTAACTTGTCAGAAATTTCGAAAAGATTATCTTTAGACTTTAAAGATTTTTTCTCAAAAGGCTATGTGTTCGATAAGTTTCGCGGTGATTTATTGTTTAAAAATGGAAATCTAATGTCTGATAACCTTAAAATTGAAGGGTCATCCGCAGATATTTTAATTCAAGGAAGAACGGGTTTGGTTGCAAAGGACTATGATCAAATTATAACAGTTACGCCCCAAATTAGTGGTGGGCTTCCATGGGTTGGGCTTGCGGTGGGAGGTCCAATTGGTGCAGTAGGTGTAATTGTAGGAGAAAAGGTTGCTGAATCAATTGGTGTAGATTTTAATAAAGTAACCCAAGTAAAATATACCATGAAAGGCACATGGGAAGAGCCTAAGCTTGAGGCAATTTCACATAAAGTTGCAAACACATCTCAATCTGCGCAAGGTCAACCCTCGCCACAGCAAATTAACTCAAGCCAAAAAAAATAATTACATGAAGGTCTAATTTAAAGGATAGACTCATTATATAAGTAATATTTCTAAGTAAATATTTCATTAATCGCGCTATTTTCATAGTCTAGGAATATCAAGTCCTATGTAATAAATCTACATTAAAGATTTTAAAAGCTAAAATAATCATGAGTAAAGTTGCAGCAATTCAAATGGCATCTGGGCCACATGTCGATGCAAACTTACATGAAGCAGGTCGTTTAATTAAGCTTGCTGCTGACGCAGGAGTTGAGTTAATAGTATTGCCTGAAAATTTTGCAATCATGGGGATTAATGAAGAAGATAAAGTAGCTGTTCGAGAAAAAAATGGAGATGGGCCCATACAAAACTTTTTGGTCGAACAGGCTAATAACTATAATGTTTGGATTGTAGGGGGCACAATTCCTTTGGAAAGTGCTGATCCAAACAAAGTATTGGCTGCATGCCTCGTATATGACAGCAATGGGAACATGGTTGGGCGATATAACAAAATACATTTATTTGATGTTGATCTTGTAGATACGGGTGAAAACTATAATGAATCAGATACAATTGAATATGGAGATTTGAAATTAACGGTAGTTGATTCACCCCTTGGAAAAATAGGTTTAGCAGTTTGTTATGATCTGCGTTTTCCAGAATTATTCCGAGGTCTACTAGATCTTGGTGCGCAAATTGTAGTTTTACCTGCAGCATTTACTGCCACTACAGGACAAGCGCACTGGGAATGTTTATTGAGAGCCCGTGCAATTGAGAATCTATTTTTTATAGTAGCTTCAGACCAAGGTGGATTTCATATAAATGGACGTTCTACATTTGGAGATAGCATGATAGTTGATCCATGGGGCGCGGTGTTAAACCGCATTCAACACGGTGCCGGAATGGCAATAGCGGATATTAATATTGAACATTTGGAATCACGACGTAAAACATTTCCATGCATTCAAAATCGAAGATTGAAGTAACACATTAATCAGTTAATATTACCTTATGGAAAATTCAATTGAGTTAGCACGTAATCATATCCTTACACCATCTGGATTAGATGAAACACATTTGGCACAAGCATTTTCAATGCTTTTGGATTCCTCAGCAGATAGTGGAGATATTTTCTTTCAACTACGTAAGTTTGAGTCTTGGTCATTAGAAGACGGAATAGTAAAAGATGCTAGTTTTAACATTAACCAAGGTGTAGGAGTCCGAGCGATAAAAGACGATAAAAGTGGATTTGCTTATTCAGATGAAATTGTATTTCCGGCATTAATTGAATCTTGTAAAGCCGCGCGAGCTATTGCACGAGGCGCTCAAAGTGGATCAATTCAAGCATGGAAATCTAATGTAGGCAATGATCTATATTCAGCAGATAGTCCTCTGGAATCAATTTCCGAGAATGACAAAGTTGAGCTATTACGATCACTAGATGTATTCGCGCGCAAACAAGATAACCGTATCAAACAAGTTATGGTTTCTCTAGTGGGCAGTCATGAAATAATTTTAGTAGCAAATAGTGATGGCACATTAGGTGCAGATTTACGTCCTTTAGTAAGATTAAATGTTTCGGTCATTGCAGAAGAAAAAGGTCGTCTTGAGCAAGGTAGCGCAGGTGGTGGTGGCCGCGTTAGCTATAATTATTTTATTAATGATAATCAGGCGCACACTTACGTACACGAAGCGGTTCGCATGGCATTAGTAAATCTTGATGCCATTGATGCACCTGCTGGAACAATGGATGTAGTGTTAGGGCCGGGATGGCCTGGTGTATTGTTGCACGAAGCAATTGGACATGGATTAGAGGGAGATTTTACTCGAAAAGGCACCTCAGCTTTTAGCGGGCGCATTGGTGAACGAGTTGCAAATAAAGGCGTTACTGTAGTTGATGACGGTACATTAGCAAATCGACGTGGTTCGCTGAATATTGATGATGAAGGTATGTCAACACAATGCACTACATTGATTGAGGATGGAATTCTAAAAGGATTTATGTACGATAAGCTTAATGCAAAGTTATCCAATGTAAAATCTACAGGTAATGGACGCCGTGAATCTTATGCACATTTGCCGATGCCTCGTATGACGAACACGTACATGTTAGCCGGTGAATATGATCCGGGTGAAATTATTAGCTCTGTAGACTCAGGGTTTTATGCAGTGAATTTACGAGGCGGTCAAGTCGATATAACATCTGGAAAATTTGTTTTTTCAGCCTCAGAAGCTTACTTAATCGAAAAAGGAAAAATCACCAAACCTGTCAAAGGTGCCACATTGATTGGTGATGGGCCAGATGTGCTAACACGAGTAAGTATGATTGGTAATGATTTGAAGCTGGATTCTGGTATAGGGACATGCGGTAAAGAAGGTCAAAGTGTTCCAGTTGGAGTAGGGCAGCCCACATTGCGCGTCAATGGACTGACTGTGGGAGGCACTGCTACATAATGGAGCTGCAAGAATCGCCGTATACAAATGAAAAGCTTGAAAATCTGGTGCAGTTTTGTCTAGAGGAAGCTACGAAACAGGGTGCAACGAGTGCCGAAGCATCTGTAAATATTGAAAATGGTCTCTCAGTCACAGCACGCCTGGGAGAGGTAGAAACATTAGAACATCATAATGATCATGGCTTGGGAATTACAGTCTATGTAAACCAAAAAAAAGGTTCGTCAAGCACCACTAACTTAGAACCAGATGCATTAAAAGACGCTGTTACAGCAGCATGCGGCATTGCGAACTTTACACAAGAAGATAATTGTGCAGGGCTTGCCGATGCAAATTTAATGGCCAATAGTGTCCAAGATTTACAATTGGATCACCCTTGGAGTCTTACCCCGGAAAATGCTTTAGAGACTGCTATTGAGTGTGAAAGCCATGCTCGTAAGTTACAAGAAATTTCAAATTCTGAAGGAGCCACAGTAAATACATCTCGTGGCACGAATATTTACGGCAACACACACGGTTTTGTAGGTAATTACACGTCTACGCGTCATAGCTTATCGTGTGTTGTCGTTGCAGAAAAAGATGGCTCTATGCAAAGAGACTATTGGTTTACCACATCACGAGAAGCAAATAAATTAGAGTCAGCAGTATCAGTTGGTGAAAAAGCTGCCCGACGTACAATAGATCGATTGGGCGCAAGAAAAATTTCGACTCAAACAACGCCTGTCCTTTTTGAAGCAAATGTGGCTCGTACTTTGTTGTCCCACTTTGTGGCTGCAATTAGTGGTGGGGCACTTTATCGTAAAGCATCATTTTTACTGGACCAGCTTGATAAGAAGATATTTTCTGATTCAATCAATATAACGGATGATCCACATATATTGAGTGGCCTAGGAAGCAGTGCTTTTGATTTAGAAGGCGTAGCAACACAGCCAAGGGCACTTGTTGAAAATGGCGTATTAAAAAGCTATATATTAAGTAGTTATTCAGCGCGTAAACTAGATATGAAAACGACAGGTAATGCGGGCGGTGTTCATAATCTCAAGTTAAACCCTGGTAACAAAAACCTAGGTGAGTTAATTAAAGAAATGAATCGAGGACTTTTGATCACTGAATTAATAGGTCATGGAGTTAATAATGTTACCGGTGATTATTCACGTGGTGCTGTAGGGTATTGGATTGAAAATGGTGAAATCCAATTTCCAGTTGAAGAAATTACTATCGCTAGTAACTTAAAAAATATTTTTAAACATATTGTTTCAATTGGCAGCGATATAGATCAGCGAAGTAATATTATCACTCCGTCAATATTAATCAGCGAGATGATGATCGCGGGAAGTTAATTATTTTGTATGGCTCTAAAGCCAAGTAACATTTGTAATTTGAATTGAGAGATCAATTTTTCCATTCTCAAATTTATCGAGTCTAACCGGTATATAGTGCAAAGTTTCTGCATACCAGCCAAAATAGGTCGTTTTCTTATCATTATTTTTTTTGCGCACATATTTATTAGCATTAAGCTTTCCAAGGTTTGTTTTAATTTCCTCTAAAGATTCAAATTTATATACATAATTTTTCAAGCGACCTTTTGAAATTACTGAATAAGTACTCTCAATATTGTTGTGGTCCGGTTCGCGCATGAGTAATAGTTGAACGGAAAAATTATCATAGGTATTAAAAGGGATATCCAAACTACTAATTCTGTCTTTATAGCGAATAGAAGCTTTATTATCTTCCCAATCAAATAAGTAATGTTCATTGCGATCTTTTGCGCCGCCTACTACTGTGTGAGTGAATTTTAAAGCTCGATAACTATCATCAATTAGCTCTAAAATTGCACGGTCAGTCAATTGCTTTTCATCAGCTAATAATGAAGCTATGCCGACTGAGTTAACGACCGATTCATAAATTATTTTATTACCATTTTTATTTAAGCTGACAACCATGCTTCCAACACGCAATCCCTTTTTTTGCACATCATAAATTGCTTCAAACTCAGGTGGAAGATTGTCGTTGCTTAAGATTGTAGCTGGATTAGCCAAACCAGCTTGAAAAGAAACAAGTATAATTAACAAAAAAACACTAGTCTTCATTTTAGTTCAAGCTCGTGCTCAGGTGACAGAATAATTGGACGGTCAATAAATTTATTATCTAAATATATTTTTCCTTCTTTAATACGTAACTTATTTTGGGTGAGCCATTTTATTGTAAGTGGGTAAATTAAATGCTCTTTTACTAATACTCTTTTTGCCAAGTCATCAGGGTTATCTGATTCTTTTACTGGCACGGTTGCTTGCATTATTAAGGAGCCTTGGTCTAGTTCTGTCGTTACAAGATGAACGCTGCACCCATGTATCGTTTCACTTGCATCAATAGCGCGCTGATGTGTATGCAGTCCAGGAAACTTAGGTAATAATGATGGATGTATATTCAAGATTTTATCTTTATACTTTGTTACAAAATAGTGGCTTAGAACCCGCATAAATCCCGCCAATACAACAAGGTTAACGTTATAGACCATTAATACATTAACGAGTTCCTTTTCAAACTCTTCACGAGTAGAAAATCCCTTATGATCTACAATATGTGTAGGTATTTTGGCCTGTATCGCACGCACAAGTCCATAAGCATTAGGATTATTACTAATTACACAACATATTTGTGCTTTGATTGTGCAGCGTTGAACATTATCGGTGATAGCTTGCAGATTGCTGCCGCTTCCAGAAATTAGAACCGCAATGCTGCTGAGATTGTCTTGCACAGTTTTACTGTAAAACTATTTTATTCTCGGAGTTTGAGTTTTTAATCTCACCGATAATGCTTGCTGATTGACTATGTTGGTTACACAGTTTTAATACATCATCGGCTTGTTCTTTTGGTAGAATTACAAGCATCCCTATGCCGCTATTAAAGACACGATACATTTCTGCGTCCTCGATGTTGCCAGTTTTTTGTAGCCAATTAAATATTTCAGGTCGGTTCCAAGATTGTGTATTGACGTGTGCGCTTAAACCATCCGGTATAATTCTGGGCACATTATCAATTAAACCACCGCCTGTAATGTGACAAAGGCCATGCACAGTAAGATTTTGAATCAACGTCAAAACGATATTGGTGTAAATCACGGTGGGGGTGAGTAAAGCTTCTCCGAGCGTTTGTTCACCAAATCGATCCTCTAGTGATACATTACTCGCTTCGATGATTTTATTTACGAGTGAAAAGCCATTGGAGTGAATGCCGCTAGATGAAAGACCAATTATTACATCTCCGTTGCTGATTTTACCTCCGTCAATAAGATTATCCCTGTCAACGATGCCGACGCAAAATCCAGCTAAGTCATATTCACCATCTTCGTACATGCCTGGCATTTCCGCAGTTTCGCCTCCAATGAGTGCAGCATTGGCTTGCTGGCATCCATGTGCAATACCTTCGATAACAGCTTGGGCCTCTTCGACAGTAAGTTTGCCGGTTGCAAAGTAATCTAAAAAGAATAGGGGTTCTGCGCCTTGCACAATTACGTCATTAACACACATCGCAACCAAATCAATGCCAATGGTGGAATGCTGTTGCAGCTGCTGAGCGATGCGTAGCTTGGTGCCAACGCCGTCTGTCCCAGATACTAGTATTGGCTGCTTATAGTCTTTTGGCTCAATCGCAAACAGACCACCAAAGCCACCAATGCTAGATAACACACCTTGGCGACGTGTCGATTTAATAGCTGGTTTAATTAATTCAACGAGTTTATTTCCGGCATCAATATCGACGCCTGCATGCTTGTAAGTCAGTCCCATTCTTGTAAATTTAGATAAGGTAAATTATGTAACTATCTGAATATTAAAGTAACTAGTGTTTCTAATACTGACAAGGAGCTCGCAAATTTAAGATAATTCATTGCTTCACAATTCGCTAACTTATACCATCCAAGAAAATATAAGAATAAGTATTTACTTCAGTACACTAAATATATTGTATGCCAAGGAGGCGGATAGACCTAACATGTCTTACTGGAGGTATTTTCCTAATGTAATCACTACAGCGCGATTTGCAGCTGTACCGCTGTTGGTATGGTGGTTGATTGATGAGCAGTACAGCAATGCCTTGTTGCTATTTTTCCTTATGGGATTATCTGATGCATTAGATGGCTATTTAGCGAAGACATTTGATTGGAAGACGACATTAGGTGCTCATCTCGATCCTGCAGCTGATAAAGTCATGCTGGTAAGTGCGTATATCACATTAGGCGTACTCAATCTTTTGCCGCATTGGTTAGTTTTTGTTGTGATTCTTCGAGATGTTACATTATTAGCGGGAGCGTTATCATACATTTTTGCAACGCGAATACTCGAAATTCAACCAACGCTGATTAGTAAAGTTAATACGGTTGTACAGATAATTTTGGTGTTAGCGGTGGTTTATAGTCAGGTAGGTATCTTGCCAATATTTTTGATTCAATTACTAATCGGACTTACGTTGTTGACAACCGTTGCAAGTGGTTTGGACTACTTGGTGGAAGAAAGATCCAGGCGTTCTGAACGACATTCAAATTAGTAAAATCTGAAACTAACTTTTACCTTTTGAAAAAATAAGTGGTGACAAGTAGTCAGCAATTTAGCCAACAATATTCTCTTGATATTGCTCCACGAACATTTGCCACATTTGAAACGTTTGTTAGTGATCAAGACTATAATTTGTTGAACATACTGAAAGAATTAAGAGTTCATTCAAATGAGCCACGGCAATATTATATATGGGGCGCAAAACAAACAGGGAAATCGCATTTACTTCATTCTGTGTGTAATTACCTTGTCGGCACAGAACAGCGTACTATTTACCTGCCATTAGAAGAACTTTCAAGTAGTAACGCCAATATTTTTCAAAATATTCATAATCTCGATATTGTGTGTATAGACGATATAGATAAAGTCCTAGGTGATAATAATTGGGAAAGTGCGTTATTTCAGTTGATCAATGAGCTGCGCGCTAAAAATAAAAATTTAGTAATGACCGCATCGAATAATCCTAATTGTATGAATGTTTCAATGCCGGACTTGAAATCTAGGCTAGTGTGGGGGCCAGTTTACAGATTAAGTGCGCTAGACGATGAACAAAAGACAGTAGCACTTCAACGACATGCAAAAGCGCGAGGATTTGAAATTTCGTTAGATGTCTGTAATTACTTAATGAAACGCTATACTCGCGAACTTACACAACTCGTGACATTGCTAGACCAAATTGATCATCATTCATTGGTACAGCAAAGAAAGGTAACGATACCCTTTGTGAAAACAGTGCTAGATGATATGTAAACGTTTTAATGCGAACGGCTCTAGATAGTAAAGCGAGCAATTCGTTTACCTAACGCATAGCAAAGCTTTTTTTCTTCCTCGCTAATTTTTTTGCTATTTTCTGATCCAGCTAAGTGACTGGGCCCATACGGGGTGCCACCAGTGGTAGTAGAGAATAATTCTTTTTCGTTGTAAGGAAGTCCAACTATAAACATCCCATGGTGTAATAATGGTAACATCATTGTGATTAATGTAGATTCTTGCCCGCCATGCAAGCTCGAGGTGGATGTGAAAACACCTGCAGGCTTATCAATGAGCACACCCGATAACCATTGTGAACCAGTAGAATCCAAAAAATACTTTAATGGAGCAGCCATATTTCCGAATCGAGTAGGGCTACCTAAAATTAACCCATCGCATTGTTCGAGATCAGATGAATCGACGTAAGGATGTCCTTCATTAGGAATACTGTCTTCAATCGCTTCGCATGTTGCAGAAACGGGAGGTACCGTGCGAATACATGCTTTAGCACTTTCTACAGAATTTACACCTCGGGCTACATGTTGTGCCATTCCTTTAGTGGCACCATAACGTGAATAATAGAGAATGAGGATATTTGACATGCTAAAATAATTCTAAAACTTGTTCGGGTGGCCTGCCAATTTTGGCTTTATTATTGTGTATCACAATGGGTCGCTCAATTAAAATAGGAAATCGAACCATTGCATCTAAAATCTCATCCTCTGAAGAGGTATCCTGCAAGCCTGACTCTTGATAAGCAGGTTCATTTTTTCGCAAAAGCTGGATTGCAGAAATTCCGAGTTTCGTAATTATTTCTTTTAACTCAGATGTAGTAGGCGTGCTGTCAAGATATTCGATGATTTCTGGCTGTGTGCCTTTTTCATCTAATAGATCCAGCGTTAGACGGCATTTAGAACAATTTGGATTGTAATATATAATGGTTTGTTTGTTGTCCATTATCGCTTTTTCTCCTAGCTAATTCCGGTTATATTTACGCGCCATTATAATTAATCAAGAGTTATTTATCAGGAATGGCTGATCACGTTGAATTAGCATATATGCGTTGTATTATCTATGGCAAAGTGCAAGGGGTGTTTTTTAGAGCTTCAACACGGGATAAAGCAGAACAACTTGGTATATTAGGGCATGCTAAAAACTTGTCAGACGGCAGTGTCGAAGTCATTGCGTGTGGTTCAGACGAGGCGTTAGACGAATTAAAAGCTTGGTTGCATGTCGGACCAAAATTTTCTGCGGTTAATAATATTGAGTGTAAACCAATACCTGAACAAATTTATTCTAATTTTACAATATTGTAACTAATGCCTATATACGAATATGAATGTGAATCATGTGGTCATCGCCATGAGATGTTGCAAAAGTTTAGCGATCCTTTACTAAAAGATTGCCCTAGTTGTGGCAAACTTGATTTAAAAAAAATGGTTTCGACCGCGAGTTTCAGATTAAGTGGTTCAGGCTGGTATGAAACAGATTTTAAATCCGATAACAAACGAAATTTAGCCAAAAGTGATTCAAAAGAACCTAAAAAGATCGATAATAAAGATAGTGATAAAAAAGATACCTCTAAGAAAAAAGAGGCAAAGCCTGACTCTAAAAAAGACACAAAATCAACTAAACCAGCGAGTTAGTTCAAGGTATTTGGATGTATTCTCAAATATCTAATTGTTTTTATTGCATGCTCACTTACCAATACGTACTATGCGCCGCTTAATAGACATATACGCATCTCAGTTTAATTCTAGGTTCATAATATAAGATATACATGCGCACTCATTATTGTGGTCAGGTGACACATGCATTGGTCGATCAAGAAATTTCAGTATGTGGTTGGGTCAACCGCAGACGTGATCATGGCGGTGTTATCTTTGTTGATCTGCGAGATCGAGATGGATTGCTACAAATCGTTTTTGATCCAGATTCACCCGAAATTTTTAAAATTGCAGAGAAAATTCGTAATGAATTTGTATTGCATGTGAATGGAAGAGTGCGTCCACGGCCTGAGGGGACTGTCAATCCGGATCTGCCTACAGGCGATGTTGAAGTACTAGCGCTATCACTTAAAGTACTAAATGAATCAGATACTCCGCCTTTTCAGCTAGATGATGAGGATGTGCATGAAGAAAATCGATTACGCTATCGATACGTAGATTTACGTCGCCCTTTTATGCAAGAGCGTATCCGTACCAAGGCACGCGTTGCACAAGTATTGCGCAGCTATTTAGACGAGGAAGGATTTTTGGATATTGAAACGCCAATTCTGACGAAAGCAACACCCGAAGGAGCTCGAGATTATTTAGTGCCCAGTCGTACACAGCCAGGTTCATTTTTTGCTTTACCACAATCACCTCAAATTTTTAAACAGCTACTCATGATGAGCGGTTTTGATCGTTATTATCAAATCGCACGTTGTTTTCGGGATGAAGATCTGCGGGCCGATCGACAACCCGAATTTACGCAATTAGACATTGAAACTTCATTTATGGATGAAGAGCAAATCATGTCAATAATAGAAAACATGATGTGTGTATTGTTTGAAAAAATTTGTAGTGAAAAATTAAATAAACCATTTCCAAGGATGAGTTATGCAGAGTCAATGCATCGCTTTGGAAAAGATAAACCAGATCTTCGTATTCCATTAGAATTCATTGATATCACCGATTTAATGAAAAGCGTGGAGTTTAAAGTGTTTAGTGGGCCTGCAAATGATAGTGCGAGTCGTGTTGCGATGTTAAAGGTTCCTCATGGCGCTTCATTTACGCGCAAGGAGATTGATGACTACACAAATTATGTGAGTCAATTTGGGGCTAAGGGCCTTGCATATATAAAATGCAACGATGTCGCCAATTTAAAAGAAGGGCTTCAATCACCAATACTTAAATTTTTACTCGATGACACGGTTGGGGAAATAATTTTGAAATCTAATGCACAAAATGGAGACTTATTATTTTTTGGTGCTGATAAAAAAGAAGTTGTGAATGCTGCGCTAGGCGCATTACGTGTAAAATTAGGTCACGATTTGAAATTAGTTCAATCTGGCTGGCGTCCACTTTGGGTGGTTGAATTTCCTATGTTCGAATGGGACGCAGAAGCTAAGCGCTGGTCAGCATTTCATCATCCTTTTACTGCACCTGCGAACAATGATCCAAAAGATATTATCGAAAATCCTGGTGATGCTTCTTCAATAGCCTATGATATGGTGCTAAACGGCGTTGAAGTGGGTGGCGGTTCGGTACGTATTCATAAGCAAGAAATGCAAGCTGCCGTTTTTAAAGTATTACAAATTAGCGAACAAGAAGCTCAAGAAAAATTTGGATTCTTGCTTAAAGCTTTGCGCTATGGCGCTCCCCCGCATGGAGGAATTGCATTTGGCATGGATAGACTAGTAATGCTATTGACGGCTAGCCAATCGATAAGAGATGTAATTCCATTTCCTAAAACGCAAAATGCAACATGTCTATTGACAGATGCACCTTCATCGGTCAGCGAACGACAACTAAAAGAATTACATATTCGCCTGGGTAGCAAATTAAACTAGTTTAAGACACATTAAGATTAATTTATTTCGAGGACATTTCGCGCATCAAATACTGCAGGCTGGACGCTTGGAATTGATGAATTAGAGGTTTTGTTGAGTTGCTGGGCTTCAGGCGAATTTGGAAAACGCTGCGTGAGGGCAAGCTTATACTGATTTTCCAGTTGCGGATTTTGTAGTGCTTTGCTTATCTGTACGCCTAATAATAATGTTTTCGGTGTGGGTTGTGCCATGGACTCATACTTTTGTAAAAGATCAAGCGCATCCTTATAATTGTAATTTGTATATTGAATTTTTGAGAGTTGATATGTAGCCACAGGCGAATTTGGATTTATTTTTATCGCTTTTTGAAAATAATCTTTTGCTTTTACTGTATCAGGAACACCCATTACGCAAAGACCAGCATTGGTATAAGCTATATCAGGTTGAGTATTTTTATTATTTTTTGCAGACGCCATAAATAATTTTTCTGCTTCTAGTGGTTTATCATGTTTGCACAGAAAACTGGCATAGTTCGTTTGTGCAGCAAAGTGGTTTGGGTCGATGGATAAGGCGCGTTTAAAGTATTTCTCTGCTAAATCTGGTTGCTTATTTTTATTATATATTAATCCTGCCACGGTATACGCATCTGCAGATTCTGGATTGAGATCTATCGCGGTTTTGATAGAAATTAATGCTTGATCAAGTTTGCCAGCATACATGTATTGCACACCTTGCCTTACATATCCTTCCCCTTCACGATTTGTCTCGTCTGTTTTTTTAGACGATGTACTTGAGCAGGAAGCAGAAAGTAGTACGACACATAGTACAATGATAATTTGATGAAGATAAATTGTCAGATATTTTCTTATAATCGAACTCATGATTTAAAATATACAGAATTTGTTGCAGGATACGTGCAATTAGGCGGCTAAACAATTGTCATTTAATTATATAAATATTTATCATGGACCATAAGCGCCCTGAGTCAGTGCTTGTTTTGGTATACACGAAGAATAGTGATGTCTTGTTGTTGCGTCGTACATTTCCCAATGATTTTTGGCAATCAGTAACGGGCAGTCTCGAACGGGGAGAAGACCCGCTCGATGCCGCTGTTCGTGAGCTACACGAAGAAACAGGGTTAGTGAACCAAAATATCCTTGATTGCCATTTTTCGCAGACATTCAAAATATATTCTATTTGGCGTGAACGTTATGCACCGGGTGTAACCGAAAATAAAGAGCATGTATTTCGCCTGCAATTACCTAACAGAGCCAATATAAAATTAGATCCTAGAGAGCATTTAGAGTATCAATGGCTTCCTCGTAATCAAGCCGCTGAGCTCGCTTTCTCTCATACTAATCAAGATGCCATCCTACGCTGGGTGCCTGAATTATAAATTATCAGGGTTTCTATGCATGAAATAGTCGTTTGTACACACGGTATTTGGATGAAGGGATGGGTGATGAGGCCAATTTCTCGCTACCTAAGTGCTCAAGGGCATGAATGCAAGCAATATTCTTACCATAGTATAAGGCGCACCCCAAAAGAAAATGCGTTAATTTTAGGAAGATTTGTAGATCAATTAGATGCTGACATTGTCCACTTTGTAGGACATAGCTATGGAGGAATTATCCTGTTGCACTATTTTGAAATGTTTAACAGCGCAAAGCCTGGCAGAGTCGTCATGCTTGGGACGCCCTTAACGGGGAGCAGTGTCGCACGACACATTTCTAAAAATAGTTTTATAAAAAATAGTATGTTAGGGAATAGTGCTAAGGCATTACATGGGCATGTACCGGCTTGGAAAGGAACGCGACCTCTTGCAATTATTGCAGGGACCCAGGGTCAAGGTATGGGTCACATGTTAGGCGCACCCCTTGAAAAACCGAATGATGGTACGGTAGCGGTGTCCGAAACTAAGATCGAAAATTGTACCCTACATATTCAGGTGCCCTATAGTCATATCGGCATGTTGCTGGCTAAATCTGTAGCCATCACAGTGGATGAATTTTTAAGAATAGGAAATGTCACTTAAAATTAGGAAGTGCTAAAATAACCCCGTTGATCTAGTAGAGGAGAATCAATGGCTGGTCATAGTAAATGGGCCAATATTCAGCATCGTAAAAAAGCGCAAGATGCAAAGCGCGGCAAATTATTTACCAGGTTAATACGCGAAATTACAGTTGCGGCTCGAATGGGCGGTTCTGACTTGGATGCGAATTCGCGTTTGCGGTTGGCCGTAGATAAGGCGTTATCGTCCAACATGCCAAAAGACACCGTGGAGCGTGCAATAAAGCGTGGTGCGGGCGAGTTGGATAGTGATAATTTCGAGGAAGTACGTTATGAAGGCTATGGTCCAGGTGGTGCGGCAATACTCGTAGATTGTATGACGGATAACCGAAATCGGACGGTTGCGGAAATTCGACATGCATTTTCAAAATTTAATGGCAATTTAGGGACGTCGGGTTCGGTTGCATACATGTTTGCCAATTCGGGTGTCATTCAGTTTTCGGAAGGCATAAATGAAGATGATGTCATGGAGATTGCGCTCGAGTTTGGTGCCGAAGATGTCATTAATAGTGAGGATGGTCGCATTGAGGTGATTACATCACCTGAAGAATATTTAGTTGTCAAGCAGGCATTAGAAGGCAAAAGATTATCGGCAGATCATGCCGAAGTTACGATGCGAGCAACTACTACAACATCATTATCAATCAAAGATGGTGAAACTATGTTGAGATTATTAGAAGCATTAGATGAACTAGATGATGTGCAGAATGTTTATTCAAATGCAGATATACCCGATTCGGTGTTTGAGGCTGTAGCTTAGACATCTAACAATTCAAATGACATTATTAAAACAATCTAAAGGAATTCGTATACTTGGAATCGATCCAGGTTTGCAGATAACCGGATATGGTGTGATTGAAAGTGATGGCAGAACAAGTCGATATATACATAGTGGGAATATTAGTGCCAAGAAACACAATTCTGGAATGGAGATGCCACAACGGCTTGGTTTGATTTTTCGAAAATTGACCGAGGTTATATCAGAATACCAACCTGATGAAGTTGCAGTGGAAGAAATATTTTTATCACGCAATGCTTCATCAGCACTCAAATTAGGTCATGCACGTGGTGTTGCAATCAATGCTGCAGTGCAAACAAATATCCCAGTGAGCGAATACAGTGCAAGATCTGTGAAGCAAGCTGTAGCTGGTAATGGTGCTGCTAATAAAGAGCAAATTCAGCATATGGTATTACGCCTATTGGCATTGCGGGGCGTTTTGCAAGTTGATGAAGCAGATGCATTGGCCGTATCATTATGCCATGCGCATACATCACTTCTAGTAGGAGGTCATCGAACTACTTTGGCCAGGAGCTATGTATGATTGGCCGGCTGCATGGTGAAATAATTGAAAAACAACCACCGCATCTTTTGATTGATGTAAAAGGCGTTGGCTATGAGTTGGAAGCGCCCATGTCAACGTTTTATGAGCTGCCGAATTGTGGTGAGCGTGTCATGCTTTACACGCATTTACATGTGCGTGAAGATGCACATACCTTATATGCTTTCAATAATGTTTATGACCGGAGTATGTTTCGAAATTTATTAAAAGTAAATGGTGTGGGTGCCAAGATGGCACTTGCAATTCTTTCGGGTATGAATGCACGTGTATTTACAGATTGTATACATAATGGCGATGTGGATTCATTAATTCGATTGCCAGGAGTTGGGCGTAAAACAGCTGAACGACTCATCATAGATATGCGTGATCGCTTGGACAAGAATACAGATATCAACAGGTCGGGTAATAGTAAGAATGGTAGTGTTCATAAACAAAGTCCGATTGAGGATGCAGTTTCAGCATTAGTCTCACTCGGATATAAACCAAATGATGCGAGTCGCATGGTAAGTACGGTTGATGCTCACGATCAAAATAGCGAAGAAATTATACGTCTTGCATTAAAATCAAGTTTGTCTTAAATCAAATTTATAGAGTAGCCATTAAATGTCAAATATAGAAACTTCTCGCATTATTGATACCAAAGCAAATGATAATGAAGCGATTGAGGACAACGCAATTCGGCCGCGTAGTTTAGATGAGTATATTGGGCAAACAAAAGTGTGTGACCAAATGGAGATTTTTATCTCTGCTGCAAAACAACGTAGCGAAGCTCTAGATCATGTCTTAATTTTTGGGCCTCCTGGCTTAGGTAAAACCACCCTATCTCATATTATCGCTAACGAAATGCAAGTTAATTTACGCCATACATCAGGTCCAGTGCTTGAACGCCCAGGCGATTTAGCCGCGATTCTTACAAATCTGGAACCACATGATGTTTTGTTTGTAGATGAGATTCATCGACTGAGTGCAGTAGTAGAAGAAGTTTTATATCCGGCTATGGAAGATTATCAACTAGATATAATGATTGGTGAAGGGCCAGCTGCAAGATCTATAAAATTAGATGTACCACCGTTTACCTTAGTAGGGGCGACGACAAGGGCAGGGTTACTAACCTCTCCACTGCGAGACCGTTTTGGAATCGTGCAGCGACTTGAGTTTTATGCTGCCGAAGAGTTGTCCGTTATTGTTAACCGTTCGGCAAATATACTCGATGTGCAAATAGATGCAGAAGGTGCGCGTCAAATTGCACAACGTTCACGTGGTACTCCAAGAATTGCAAATCGTTTATTAAGGCGTGTGCGAGATTATGCTCAAGTAAAATCTAATGGAATCATAACGCACGCTAATGCGAACTCAGCTTTGGATATGCTAAGGGTGGATGAACACGGATTCGATAATATGGATCGATGCTTACTTCTTGCAGTGATAGAGAAATTTGATGGAGGTCCTGTGGGTGTTGAAAGCTTAGCAGCAGCAATTGGTGAAGAGCGTGGCACGATCGAGGATGTAATTGAGCCCTATCTTATCCTGAAAGGATTTATGATGCGTACCCCACGTGGCCGAGTGGCTACAGGCAATGCGTATCGCCATTTTGGATTTAAAATACCTAAGCAAAATTTGAGACAACCGCTGGAAGTGGATCCTAACGCAGACTTATTTTCGAATACAACGCAGTGAAGCGAATTTCTATTCGAAATTAATTGATGCAAAGCAGTAATTAATGAAGCCTTATGTTTGGCATGTGCGTGTGTATTACGAAGATACTGATGCAGGTGGTGTGGTTTATTACGCAAATTATTTAAATTATATGGAGCGTGCAAGAACTGAATGGTTGCGCTCGCTGGGAATAGAGCAAGATGAATTAGCAAATACAATGAACGTATTATTTGCTGTGCGGTCTGTAAATCTAGAATACAAACAACCTGCACGTTTCAATGACGCATTAAGCATTACGGTAGAGCCATTTTCGCTCAAACCTGCGAGTGTTTCATTTAATCAGTGCATCATGAATCAAAAAGATAATACGAACGTAATAACTAGCGGGGAAGTTAATGTTGTTTGTTTGAGTGCAAACGAATTTTTACCTCACCCTATTCCAAAAGAATTATTTAAGGAGATTAAAAGTGCATGTTGACACGAGTATTTTAGGCTTAATCGGCAATGCAAGTTTGCTGGTACAGCTTGTGATGATATTGCTGCTCGTCGCATCTGTCATCTCATGGACCATGATAGTTAGCAAATGGAAAATTATTAAAGATACGCGTAATGATTCAGATAAATTTGAAGATAAATTTTGGTCAGGTACAGATCTAGCATCCTTTTATGAGAATGTTAGATTAAAAAGAGACCCAACTGGCATGGAACATATATTTGTGGCCGGATTTAAAGAATATGTACGTTTGCATCGGCAAAATAAAGTTTCACCTATAGC
Organism: Gammaproteobacteria bacterium; assembly: GCA_965247265.1. GTDB lineage: Bacteria > Pseudomonadota > Gammaproteobacteria > UBA4575 > UBA4575. The sequence continues at coordinate 2,261,205 of OZ252002.1, read as the reverse complement.
AATTGCCGATACCGCATTACGTTCCATGAAAGTGGCAATGTCACGCGAAGTAGAAGCCTTGGAACATTACTTATCATTTCTTGCAACAGTTGGATCTACAGCACCTTACATTGGTTTGTTTGGAACCGTGTGGGGCATCATGAATTCATTTCGTGCCTTAAGTGATGTGCAGCAGGCTACACTTTCCGCAGTGGCACCTGGTATTGCGGAAGCTTTAATTGCGACAGCAATGGGATTATTTGCGGCAATTCCAGCCGTCATTGCATACAACCATTATTCCACTGACGTGGAGCGTTTAGTTATTCGCTATGACAATTTTGTGGAAGAATTTACCGCATTATTACAAAGGCAAGCGCTAACAAAAGATATGGAAATGCAGGCAACGGATTAAGACCATGGCATATACTGGAATTCGAAGACGAAAACGCATGTCAGAAATCAATGTTGTACCCTATGTTGATGTCACACTGGTGTTATTAGTGATATTTATGGTAACAGCGCCCTTATTCCATCAAGGGGTAGAGGTAGATTTGCCCAGTGCGCCAGCAAATCAGCTTGAAAAAACTGATGAAAATCAAGAGCCTCTGATAATTTCTGTCAATCAGGCTGGTCAGGTTTTTATAAATAAAGCTGAATCACCAAAAGATCCCATTCCGGATGGATTATTTAGAAACCTAATAAGAGAAATACTATCTAAGGAGCAGGGAAATCCAATCTATGTACGTGGGGATAAGAATGTTGACTATGGTCGAGTGGTCACGGTGATGGTTATGTTGCAAGACGCCGGTGCAGAGAATGTTGGGCTTATTACAGACCCAACAGTAGATGAATTTGATAGTTAGCAAATTATGGCAAAATTCAAGCGACATCTACCCGTGTCGGTTACCATTGCAATAGTTATTCATATTATAGCAGTGATGCTACTTGTGGTTGGGTATCAGATGAAGCGTAAGCCTACGCCAAATCCGACCGAGACCATTAATACGGTCAAGGCAACCGTTATTAATACTGAAAAACTTGCAGAAGAGAAAAAACGTAGAGAAGAAAAAGTAAAGCGTAAAAAAAGTGAACAGCAAAAACAACATGCTGAACAAGAACGAATTAAAAAGGAAAAATTAAAGCAAGAAAAAGAGAAAAAGAGGCTCCAGGCAGAATTAGAAGCGGAAAAGAAAAAAGCGCAAGAAGCTGAAATGCGCGCAGAAGAAGAACGCAAGAAGGCTGAAGAGGCAAAAAAGCAAGCGCAGTTAGAAAAAAAGAAGCGTGATGAAGAAGCTAAAAAGAAAGCGGAACAAGAGCGAAAGAAAGCTGAAGAGAAAAAAAGGTTAGCGGAAGAGAAAAAACGTAAAGAACAAAAAAGATTGGCGGCGGAAAAAGCAGCGGAAGAAGAACGCTTAGCAAAAATTCTAGAGCAAGAAGAGGCAGAATTAAAAGCTGCAGAAGAAGAAGCTCAACGTGCAGCTAAAGCACGTGAAATGAGCGTTTTAATTACACAATATCAAGATGCATTGCGAAGTAGAATACAAAGCCGATGGCGAAAACCTTTAAATAATCAGCCTGATGCGTGGTGTAAGGTTTATGTGCGTCAATCGCCAGGGGGGCATGTGGAGGATGTCGTGATTGAACAATGTAATGGCGATGAGGCATTTCGAAGGTCTGTAGAAGAAGCTGTATGGAAGTCTGATCCATTACCACAGCCGCCGTTGCCAGAGCTATTTGACCGAGATTTAAGGTTTAAATTTATACCGGAGACATAATGAACAAGCTGTTTAAGATTTTTGCATTAGCTGCATTTTTGTTTTTAGGACAAAGCGCTTATGCAGTGCTAGAAATTGAAATAACGCAAGGAATTGAAGGGGCATTGCCAATTGCAGTTGTTGCATTTGCAGGTGAAGCGTATACCTCCTCACCAGAAGTTGTAGAAAATATAGTAAGAAATGATCTGCAACGAAGTGGTTTTTTTAATGTGCTTGGTAAAGAAAAATATCCACAAGTAATTTCGGATCCATCTCAACTTAATTACAAACTGTGGCGTGACTCAGGAGTTGAAAGTTTATTGCTTGGAAAAGTTACTCATGCAGGTGGCGATCAATATCGCGTTGAATTTCAACTTTTTGATCTAATTAGGCAAAAAAGATTAATAGGCAATGTAATACCAGCAAGAGTTAAAGATGTACGCAAAGTAGGTCATAAGGTAAGTGATGTAGTATTTGAAAAACTTACTGGAATTCCAGGAGCATTTAGTACACGGATTGCTTATGTCAGCACAGTATATAAAGACACGCCCAAGCAAAAGTATATCTTACAAATTGCGGATGCAGATGGTTACAATGCCAGAACAGTTTTTTCTTCCACTAAACAATTGATGTCGCCAACATGGTCTCCGGATGGCTCTCGCCTTGCATACGTTTCATTTGAAACTGGTAATTCCGCAATTTTTGTCCAAGATATTATTCAAGGTACACGTTCAAAAATATCAGGTAAGGCGGGTATTAACAGCGCACCCGCATGGTCACCAAATGGTCGCTATTTAGCGTTAACACTTTCTGCCGGGGGTAGTCCGGACATTTATATTATGGATATGACTGCTAAAAATTTAAAACGACTAACCAGTGGCCCATCGATAGATACCGAGCCCTGTTGGCTCCCCGATGGCAAGTCATTATTATTTACTTCCGATCGCAGCGGTCAACCTCAAGTTTACAACGTGTCAGTTAATGGTGGTAAAGCAAATCGAATCACTTTTGATGGCAATTACAACGCGGCACCGGAAGTTTCGCCCGGTGGTCAATTTCTAACATTAGTCCATAATAATGGAAATGGATTTCGCATAGCAGTTATGGATATGCAATCCAAAGCATTGCGTGTGATCACAAATGGTAGTTTAGATGAAGGACCGAGCTATGCACCTAATGGGAGCATGATTATTTATGCCACTTCGGATAAGGGCCTTGGCGTATTGGCTGCAGTAAGTGCAGACGGAAGAGTAAAACAGAAATTGATACTAACAGAAGGTGATGTGCGTGAACCAGCGTGGTCACCATTTCGTTAAATATTATGGTGAAAAATTAGAGGAGAATTGAGTAATGGTTAAAAGATTAGTTTATGTTTTTATTATTAGTTTATTTTTAGCGATAAGTGCCTGCAGTACTAAGACCGAAGAAATGCCAGGCGACGTAGTAAGTGATGAGTATGGGGCAGGTGGAGATGGTGCAGCCGATGATGGTTCGCAAACGGTACCTCTTGATGGCGAAGGTGATCTATCGATGGGTGCGCTTGGTGATGGCAGTTCAGGCAATGTCATTTATTTTGACTACAACAGTAGTCAAATACGAGACGAATCATTACCGTTGATTACTGCAGCGGCAGAATCACTTGTCGCAGATGCTACACAGCAGTTACGTTTAGAAGGGCATGCAGATGAACGTGGCACACGTGAATATAATCTTGCATTGGGTGAGCTACGTGCACAATCTGTGCGCGACTTAATTTTGTTACAAGGAGTTAGTGGAAACCAAATTGATGTTGTCAGCTATGGTGAAGAGAAACCTGCGGTATCTGGGTCTGATGAAACCACTTGGCAGCAAAATAGAAGAGTGGAATTGCTTTACAATTAGTAAATCATTATAACGAGAGAGAGTAGAAAGGGATGTACTTATTAAGATTGGCTGTAGCAATTACGATTCTTTTGAGCAGTTCTATTGTTGTAGCAGGTAAAGAAACTGATGCCAAAATTGATGTATTAGACGCAAGAATGCAGCGCATTGAACGCGTTGTTAATAACGAAGCGTTATTAAGTTTGGCAAAGCGCGTTGAAGATTTACAGCGTCAAGTACAAGTATTGCGTGGCGAAAATGAGCGCTTGGCACATGAACTCAATGCACTTAAAACACGTCAACGTGAGCAGTATCTTGAGATTGACAGTCGCCTACAAGGATTGTCTGGAACCCCCCCAGGTACTTCGAGTGTTACCAACGTGCCCACGGCAAGCACAGTCCCGCAAAACAGCACAACTGCGGTTCAAAGCGCTAATGCTGGTGAAGCAATTTCTGCAACCAGTACACCGAGTGCAAATGCATCTGGGGTAACTGCTGCAGCTTCAGTTACGTCGGTAGGTGCGGCGACATCGTCTGGAACAACGGTCTCGGAAACTGCATCTACAGATGCTGCCCAAGATTATAAAAATGCATTTACGCTTTTAAAACAAGGCAAATATGATGATTCTATTGTTGCCTTTAATTATTTTTTGCAAAATCATCCAGATAGCAAGTATGCGGCGAATGCTCAATATTGGCTTGCAGAAGCGAACTATGTGTCTAAACGCTATCCTCAAGCCTTAACAGAGTTCTCAAAAGTAATAAATTTACATCCAGCAAGTTCTAAAGTACCTGATGCAAAACTAAAGCTTGGATTTACCTATTACGAACTTGAAAAATATGAAGAAGCTCGTATTGAGCTTACGCGTTTACGAGCACAATTCCCAAATTCAAGTGTTGCCACACTCGCAGAGCAACGTTTGGAGCGCATGTCTCGAGAAAATCACTAAACTAATATGCACGCAACGGTTACCCCAATTGGTGTCGAGCCTGAGCAGCAGCGGCTGCGTATCACTGAAATATTTTCATCTATTCAGGGCGAGTCCACTACAGTTGGGATCCCAACGGTATTTATTCGACTGACTGGATGTCCACTACGCTGTCAGTACTGCGATACGACCTATGCATTCTCAGGTGGATATTGGCTGAGGTTGGAAGACATTGAAGAAAAAGTCGATAGCTATAGTCTTAAACATATAACGGTTACAGGTGGTGAACCGCTCGCACAAAAAACATGTTTGAAATTATTGTCAAACTTGTGTGAAAAAAAGTATGAAGTTTCCTTAGAAACTAGTGGAGCATTAGATATTAGTGCAGTGGACCCACGTGTGATTAAAGTGGTGGATATTAAAACTCCATTTTCAGGTGAAGTAAAAAAGAATAACTGGGAAAATATAAGTTATCTTCGTGAAAAAGATCAAGTTAAGTTTGTAATTTGCAGTTGGTCAGATTATGTTTGGTCTAAAAATATTATAGAAGAGTATCGAATACTTAATCGATGCAAAGTGCTGCTTTCCCCATGCTTTGATCAGCTCAAACCCAGGCTGCTTGCAGAATGGATTTTACAAGATCGGTTGGAGGTTCGTTTTCAATTACAGCTTCATAAAGTTATCTGGGGCGACGAACCTGGTCGTTGATATTTCACGGTTTAAGCTGATTGTCTGAAATTAAAAAAGCAATTGTTCTTCTTTCAGGTGGGTTAGATTCAACTACGACTCTTGCGGTCGCACGGTCCAAAGGGTTTTCGTGTTATGCGCTGAGTTTTCGCTATGGCCAACGTCATCATGCAGAGCTTGCTGCTGCAAAAGTAATTGCGCAGACTTTTCGAGTTGTCGAACATAAAACTTTTGATATCGATCTTTCGGAATTTAAGGGTTCAGCGTTAACGGATAACACCTTAGACGTGCCAGCCTCCACATCAACAGGCATTCCTATTACGTATGTACCTGCTCGTAACACTGTATTTCTATCTATTGCGTTGGCATGGGCTGAAGTCTTGAATGTTCAAGATTTGTTCATAGGGGTGAATACAGTTGATTATTCTGGGTACCCAGATTGCCGGCCTGAGTTTATCAGCGCATATCAGAGCATGGCGAATTTAGCAACAAAGGCAGGCATTGAAGGGCATAAAATTGAAATACATACTCCACTTATAGCTTTGTCGAAAGCTGAAATAATAAAACTGGGCACTAAGTTAAACGTTAATTATTCATTAACCGTATCTTGTTATTCTGCAAATGAACATGGAGCAGCGTGCGGAGTGTGTGACTCATGTAGATTCAGAAAACAAGGATTTGAACAAGCAGGGCTTTCTGATCCAACAATATATCTATAAGTATAGTATTCAAATTTGGATAGGTATCTACGTGGAGCTTTGATTCAAATTGATGTACGATAGCGCGCCGCGTGGGTCGTTAGCTCAGCTGGTAGAGCACCGGGCTTTTAACCCGATGGTCATAGGTTCGAATCCTATACGACCCACCACTTTTTTCAATATTATCAATATGTTAGTCTAAATTATTTAATCTCCTAAGTTGTTGTTTTGTGATTTTCCGCCTAAATTCCGCCTAAAATGCAACTAAATAGTTGCAAAAAGTTGAAAATATGCAAGTAAATAGTTGCATATAGGCAACTCATTTAACACTCTCAACAATTGGTTTGCTGTGATCATACAACCTAACCATTTGAGGCGTTAAGCCTGAACCATCTTGCTTATTACCTTGATCATCTGTAATTGATTTATGTTTGATAGAATGGAATGTAAACGGCTTGCCTTTATCTTTAACAACTTGTTCCATTAGCTTTTGCCATTCAGTGTTAAACCCGCCGACCGTGTAAGACTCACCAAATCTATTATGCACAATATGCTGTACAAAGCGATGTTTACCCTTATCCCAATTACACGTATTATGTAGCGCGTTTGACCATTCAATAATGCTATCGCGTGTACCTTTTAATCTATTGGTATCCAAGCCTATATGTGTAAGCTGGTCGCGTGTGAGTTGTAATACCTCTGATTTCCTTGATCTTGTGCATAACGCTATCATCATAGCTGCTTGTATCACTGACCTTGCGCGTTCATAGACAAATTCAAATTGCTCATCTGTAGGCGGTGTGTTTTGCTTTGAGCCTGATTTTTTATTAATACTGACTGACCTTAAAGGGTTATCAATAATTTCTTCATTCTCAACAGCCCAATTAAACACACGTTTGAAAAATGATAATTCCATTTCACCGCGTCGCCGCGCTTGCTTGTAGCGTATCTTTTTATAACTGAGTCCAATTTTAGACGTAATGCTTTTATAAGGGACTTGTCCTAATGTGCTACCGCTTTTTAACGGAAATTGACAAATGTTTTCTGCGTAAGTCATATATTCTTTTTTAGTGCGTGGTGACAAATCATTAAACTCAATGGATTTTAAAAACTTATTAAATAAAACATTTAATGATTCGCCTTGCGGTTTTTCTGTGATGTTAAGGTATTGCTTCCAGACAAACGCAATGGGTTTTGTAACTGAGCACAACGGGATTTCGCGGCCTTTAGTTTTAGTCTTAGAATAATAGGGGCGGTACACATAGCGGCCTTTTGATATGTAAACATACTTAGGAAGCTGCTTGTTTTTGGGTGTGCGTGGTGTCATCTAGCTCATATTCAGGTGTGTTATTTTTTAATGCTAAATCATGCGCGTAGACAAATAGTTTACCATCCTTGCCGCTGTAATATGGGATGGCGTTATTTATCAACCAGTTACGCAAGGCTGCACGGTATTTGTACCCTGTACACTCGAATAAATCAGCCTCATTGATAAGGTTAGGATTCATTTCTTATTGAATTTATTGCTTTATTAACGGCGTTGTTTTTAATACTCATTGTTATAAATGCTGCTGTTTTTTTAATTTCTATTACGTTAGTTTTTATAATGCCTAAACGCTTTTTTTGCGCTGCCATTTGCGCTACGCTATTGCAATGTGTAGACACTAAACCGGCTTTCTTACAAAGTATTCTAACTTTACTTCTACTAATACCTGTTATTCTTTTTATCTCCATGAAAACACCGCCTGCTTCTTTATGAGCTTCTTTAATGTAGTTCATATCATGCTCTAGCTTTGAAACTGGTACTGACAAGTTAAACGCATCTGGGCGACAATTACTGGATGAATAAATCAAAAAGCTTGTATAAACGTCACCGATTTCCATCTGAAATTATTCAATATGCCGTCTGGCTCTACTATCGCTTCAACGTCAGTCATCGGGACATCGAAGATCTATTAGCTGAACGCGGGATTGAAGTCAGTTATGAGTCCATTCGTATGTGGTGTAATAAGTTTGGTCCTCAATACGCCAGGCGATTGAAGCGAAAGCACCAGGGCTACGGTGATACATTTTACATAGATGAAGTATTCGTCAAAGTTCATGGTAAGCAACATTATTTATGGCGCGCGGTGAATCAGGATGGCGAAGTAGTTGATGTGTTTCTGCAATCACGCAGAGATGGCGCTGCAGCCAAGCGTTTTTTTAAGCGCCTGATAAGAAACCATGGGAGTGAACCCAGAAAAATAGCCACGGATAAGTTAAGAAGCTATGGCGTTGCACATCGAGAACTCATCCCAGAATCTATTCACGATACTTCTCAATACGCTAATAACCGAGCCGAGCTTTCGCATCAACCGACGCGAGTTCGAGAGCGAGGAATGCGCCGATTTAAATCGATGCAGCAAGCGCAACGTTTTTTAAGTGCACATGCAGCGGTATATAATCTTTTCAATCTTGGTCGTCATTTAGTATCAGCTAAGCATTTTCATCAACTTAGGGAGAACGCCTTTGCGTCTTGGAGATGTGCAACGGCGTTATAGAATACGTTTTTTCTAGAATTCGTAGATGTGTAAAAAGTTAACTTGTCAATACCGTTAGCGGACATATTTTACATTCTTAGTTGCGACAATATAAATAGATTCGTGGCGAGTGCTTCAACAAATAATAATATTGAGGTATTACGCCATGTAAGAGATCCTGTTCCTTTATTATTCTTAACAAATCTTCGATATTTTATGGTCTCGATAATAAGCAAAATAAGTGTTGCAGCAGGATTAATTAAAAAAAGAAGAATTAAAACACTAAATCCTGCATCCGTGGTGGTAGAAGCCACCAAGTAAATCTAACAAGCCTCCTAAAAGTAGTAACACTAAAATCTGCGGTAGTGCAGCAACAATGATTCGAAAAACAGTCATCTCATTTTTTTTGCATGAATAGGGGGCTGAAATCTACCAATTAAATGTCCGCTTAGAGTCGTTAGCGATCATTTAGCATACTAGTCTAATCGGGAACTTGACACTGGAATGTATAGTTACGTGTGTTGGCAATATTCATGCAACCACAAATCTTTTGCCAATCTAATTGCAGTTTCCTTTCCATCATAGTATTGAGGGACATGTTGTATAGTCTTATAACCAAGGTATTGATAAAACTTTCGACCTGCCTCATTGCTAAGTCGAGTTTCTAGATAAATGATTCCTATTCCACTCACTAACGCTGTTTGTTCTAGCCATTCTACTAGTTTTGTACCAATTCCTTGGCGTTGATAATCTGGATCTACTCCGAACAAGTTTAGATGCGCTTCGTCCTTTAAATAACCCATCAGTGCAAACCCAATGACTCGGTTGGATTCTTTAGCAACTACAACATTCGTATTTTTACCAATAATGTTTCTTACGATACGTTGCGGTGTCCAAGACCACCCTAACTCGTACTCAATAATCGTACGAGATAAATTACCAATCCGAGCAGCATCTTTAATATTTGCTAATCTAAGCTCGTATTCATTTATCATAAAAATATAGACATCGAGCGTTTGAATTAATGTAACAAATCCAGCTATTTTGTATTGTTAAAGTCTACCATCAGAATGTCTGCTTAGGGTCGAAATCGGAAGCAGTTGCTAAAACATCTAGTAAAAAGATTAATAAAAGAACTACAGCTGTAAAAAACAGGAAAGTAAATAAAAATTTAGAATGAAGCGTATTCATAATCAAGAGTAATATTAGATATATAAGTTTCTGTAGACTATCAATAGAATAATTATTTTTAATTGACTTAAATCAATTCATTCAAATTACCTAGTGTAATTTTTAACAGTGGTGTAGATAACTGCTGTTTATCAATTTGAGCAATAAAACACTATCCATAAAATGACTATATTTGTTGCGATTAAAGTTGGATCAACTATTTATATGGCCGCTGATTCAATGGTTACTGGTGAAGTGCCACAGGATTCGGTATCAGCATCAGGTGATCAATTAGAGCCTACGCCGACAGGACCTATTGCAGATAGATGTTGGAAAATCAATCCAATTGGCGCACAGCGATTATTGACATATTCAGGTGCAGAAAAGATTGGCGAAGCAATAGCAGAGGCACTTCATAATAATTTTATTAAAGAAGATGACCCAATTGTAATGACCACTAACGACCCAAAGCAGACATAATATTCGTCGAGTTTAGGTTCAAAGCGATTTGGTCGTGTAAAATGCTGTGGATTCAATCTAGCGCAAAAAAAAAGGAATTATTTCTTACTCGTAATTCAAGGTTGTAACTTCTTCTTTGCCACCTTTTCCTTAGTTATTTTTTCTTTGATGCTGCGTATGCCTTCCTCAATGCAGCAACCTTAGCTTCAGCTTTTTTCTCGGCAGCGACGAGCTTCTTCTTCAGGGTAGCTGCTTCTCTTTTGCTTTTCTCTTTTAGTTGGGCTGTTTTTTTTCTCAATACAGCTGCATCTTTTGCAGCCATCTTTTTCAAAGCAGTTGCCTCTTTCATAACTGCTTTTCTTAAGGCAGTTAATTCCTGCTTTACGCCAGCTATCGTGGCTTTTTTTGCCGTTTTCTTTTTCGTCGTTTTCGCAGCCATAACAAACTCCAATAAGGTAAGGTAAGTAACAGTAGTGTCTCAGATATGTCGCCTATAAGCTATCGAACGATTATATCCACTAACGACCCAAAGCGGACAATCTAGTGCAGCATTTATCATTCTAAAAATATTAAATAATGTTAATTATATGGTTTAATATTTACCCAAATAATATAGGTGAGCCCTAATGCCATTAATATGTAAAGTAAATTGTACATATCTCTGTCGACTACAAAGTTCAATTCTAAGACGATACTTAAATTACGAGTACTGCTAGATGATTTAGATCAATTAACTATCGATTAATTCTTAAATTTCTGAATAGATGCACGTCCACCATTGGCCGAAAGCAGTCAATTAGCAATGACTCATAGTCTCTATAAGCAGGTTTTAGTTGTATGCTTAATAGCGCTATTTATCACGCCAGCATATGTAGATGTTTCGTATAAAGGTGTTTATATAACTTTAGAAATCATATTTGGTATATTAATTATTCCTGCTATTATCACTGCTTTCTTAAATCGTACGAAGAAAGAATTATATTTCATTGTTCTTGCTTTATATGGAATTGCTGCAACTGCATTGATATGGCTTATAAATCCAAGCCAAAATAGCGTTATTCTTATACTAGCTATAATCGTGCCATACGTTATTCTTGTTATATATCTGTTCAAGGAAAAGAAAATAGCTAAGTAATAGGCTGATTTAATATTTAAAATAATTATCGTATGTCTGCTATTGGCCGAAAGCAATCATTAATATTTGGCGTAATTTTGGCGTAAATGACCACAACTGAGCGCAGTTAAAAGTTAAAGCTGATAATTAACTATCATTTATAAGCGTTTGTTAATGCTTTATAAGATGTTGGTTAAAAAAGGTAGGGAATCGGACTTAAAATCCCTCGGTAGAAATCTAGTATTAACCCTATTAACGATTGCTAACTTTTCGATTGCCCGATACAGAATCATTAATTTTATAACTTAGGTTGACGAGCACATGGCTGACATCGAAATAGCGAAACGAGCAAGGATGCAAAATATTACTGACCTTGCTAATGAAAAACTTAATGTAGAGAGTCAGCACCTTGAGTCCTATGGCCGCTATAAAGCTAAGCTTCCGCTCCGTTTTATTAAGACATTACAAGACCGTGAGGATGGGAAATTAATCCTTGTAACCGGGATAAGCCCAACTCCGCCTGGAGAAGGGAAAACGACGACCACTATTGGTTTAGGCGATGCATTAAATCGTATAGATAAACGTGCGCTAATTTGTATACGCGAACCTTCCTTAGGGCCCTGTTTTGGCATGAAAGGTGGTGCTGCTGGTGGTGGCTATGCACAAGTGGTTCCTATGGAAGACATCAATTTACATTTTACCGGAGACTTTCATGCTATTAGTCTTGCTCACAATTTACTGGCAGCACTTATTGACAATCATCTACAGCACGGCAACGAACTCGACTTCGATGATCGCCGTATTTCGTGGAATCGAGTCGTTGATTTAAATGATCGTGTACTACGAAAAATAATTATTGGTATAGGAGGGACTGCTAATGGTCATCCCCGGGAAGCTGGCTTTGATATTGTTACCGCATCGGAAGTTATGGCGATATTATGTTTAGCGACTTCTATACAAGATTTTCGAAATCGACTCGGCAATATCATTTGTGGTTATAAATATAATGGCGAGGTGATACATGCGCGCGATATCAATGCCCACGGCGCCATGACGGCTTTATTAAAAGATGCAATTAAACCCAATTTAGTACAGACCTTAGAAAACAATCCTGCATTTATACACGGAGGTCCATTCGGCAATATCGCGCATGGCTGCAACTCGGTGATTGCAACAAAAACAGCACTTAAACTCGCGGACTATGTGGTGACTGAGGCTGGATTTGGTGCAGACCTAGGCGCAGAAAAATTTCTCGATATAAAATGCAGAAAGGCAAATCTGAAACCGTCTCTGGTGGTTGTAGTAGCGACGATTCGTGCACTGAAATATCACGGGTACGCCGAGCTTAAAAATATCGAAGAAGAAAATCTTTCAGCACTTGAAAAAGGAATTCCTAACTTAGAACGCCATATAAATAATATTCGCAATCATTTTGGTATGCCATGTATCGTTGCGATCAATCGATTCACAGCCGATACCGACACGGAATTCTCACTTTTACAGGAGAAAATGGCCCATCATGGCGTAAAAATGATTGAGTGCAATCATTGGGCACATGGTGGAGCAGGCGCAGAAGATTTAGCAAAAGCAGTGGTGGATGAGATTGCGCATGTGCCACCTAATCTCCATTATGCCTACGAAGAAAACGATACGTTATGGACAAAAATTACCAAGGTTGCTGCAAAGATTTATGGCGCCAGCAATGTTATTGCGGAAACAAAGATTCGTAATAAGATAAAACGTTACCAAGATGAAGGCTATGGACACTTCCCGGTTTGTATGGCCAAAACACAATATTCATTTTCAACGGACCCTGCTTTGCGTGGCGCCCCCTCGGGCCACGTAGTACCCATCAAAGATGTGTATTTATCTGCAGGCGCAGAATTTTTAGTGGTCTTATGTGACCATATCATGACGATGCCAGGATTACCGAAAGTACCTGCAGCTAATTACATCGACATCGATGAAGATGATGAAGTGGTGGGACTGTTTTAACCAAGGTTAACTACTACGGCAGGCTCAATCGCAGAGACTAATATGTTCCACTTCATACAACCAAATATGTATTCCAAATTTATAACCGGTAAAATATAGATTTATGGCTAAAGTTTAAAATTAGTATTTATATAAGTTGCTATTGGATTAAAAATATAAAAATTAAATCCAAGGCTCGCATTTTTTAATTAGCTCGGCAAGGTTATGGGCATTTAATCGCATACGTGCATTTCGTAGTTGATTTTCAACAGTCCGAACTGATTTTTCTAACTCGCTAGCAATTTGTTTACTACTCATGCCTTTAGCAGCCAATCGAATAGCGTCTAGTTCGGAACCGGATGGCTTTTTAAACATATGGTGCAGTTTTGGGTTATGCCAGTAGTTGCTTATTCCTGCAAGCGGCGCCAAAAATTTTGTACAGAAACGTTCCATAAAATCGACTTCTGTTTGATTCCATACATGGTTGCTAATTGTGTGGTCTACACAAGCGATTCCAATTAATTTTTTATTCCAGACTAAACGTTGCATCAACATCGATTTGCATTTCAAGGATTGAAGCTTTTGTTTAATTAGAGACAGTTGAGGATTATGTTCAACATCCTCATATTTTACAGGATAAGCACTTTCCCAAACTCTCTGCATAGTTTCGTGTTGATTAGGTAACACAGTACCTACAATCGACGGTGGGATTGTATCTTCACTACAATACTCTGAAATAGGGGTATAGATTTCAGTATCAGGTGTTGCAAAACCTGCATCTGCCCGACATACCTTAAGTCTATTTACCATGTGAGCAAGTCCAACATAAACTGTTTCTTTTGGACTTTCAATCACGAGAATCATGTGGGCAGCACAATCTATTGTTTCCTGAGATGTAGATTTTAAATTTTTATCAACAAAATGTTTTTTGAGATCCCTCGTAGTAGGTGGCTCATTTTCAAAAAGGCTTGATTGTAGTTCAGACACAAGCAAAGTAGGCATCCTAAAAACTTATAGCTTCTATAAATATACTTGATTTACATTTAATTTGTATGAGTATTTATTGTCATATGGCAGAAATATATTCTGAAAATTTAGGAGTATTTTGTCATATGTATTTTGAAAATTAAAAGTAATACTAATTGCATAAACTAAATAAAAATCGTAATCAATAAGGCCTCACTAACTCAAAAGTATGTTGTTAATCGCAATTAATAAAATTTGCCATTAAATGAATATATTTTAGAGCATAAACATAAATAAGAAGGATAAATTATGGGCATGAAATATTTTGAAAATACGCAATCCATGGACATTACTTCGTTAAATATAGATGGAATTAACGCATTCTTGCAAGACGTAGTTTCTTCAAATGATGAAAGTGCTCCAATCACTTGCGGAATGTTTCGCATGGAGTCAGGAAATCCACTCGATTACACCTATAGCTACGATGAATGCAAAATAATGTTAGAAGGAGAAATGACCATTACTGAAAGTGGCGTGACTGTGACACTGAAGCCTGGCGATGTTGTTTATTTTGACAAAGGAACCTCAGTTACATTTGTATCAAATTCATCTGGATTGGCGTTCTATGTTGGACAACGTAAAGAAGGTGTTCTCTAGATTAAGACAAAGTTTAATGGAACCTTGTTAAATACAGTAATCCTTAGAAATAAAGAGCTCCTAAAAATTTAAGTATAAAAAACCACAATTGATAAAAAACGATGGAGAGATTAATTATGAGAATGATATTTAAAACTATGGGGTACGCGATGTTATTCGCAGCCACCCTTACATTGGCAACACCAATGCACGCAAAAGATTGGTGGCCAGCAGAAGTAAATCCCTATAATCCGTCTTGTTCGGACGGCAGTGATGAATGCTGGGCACTACCCGAGAATAATGCTGCTAAGCTTCCGACTGCAGAATATGTCCCACTATCACCCGATCAAGTTAAAAAGAAGCACAACATTTGTGTGTCTTTCCCGCATTTGAAAGATTCATATTGGGTTGGTGTGGGATACGGAATTATTTCTGAAGGTAAAAGACTCGGGCAAAAAGTCACCTTACTTGAGGCAGGTGGATATACCAATATCGAGCGACAACTACGCCAAGTTGAAGACTGCATATCAGCCGGCGCTGAAATTTTAATTCTTTCAGCCATTTCCGGTAAGGGAAATATCAATCAAGTCGATGAAATTCGAGGGAAGGGTATTCCGGTCATTGATTTGGTAAATGGTATTGGCACTCAAGTAGACGCAAAGATTTTAGAAAGTTGGTACTTGCTAGGCTTTCTTGCATGCGACTGGATTGGTCAGAAGCATCCAGAAGGAAGCGGTAAAGTATCAGCTGCCTGGTTTCCAGGTCCACCAGGTGCAGCATGGTCTGTCGCGGGTGATCAAGGTTGCCATGACGCAGTAGTAGGTAGTGACGTTGAAATCATTGCAACAAAATGGGGTGATACTGGAAAGAGTATTCAGTTAAAACTCGTTGAGGATGTGGTTGCATCGCGCACATCAGGTGGTACCACTGATCTCAATTACATTGTGGGCGCAACTCCCACAATTGAAGCTGCAGTTGGAGTGGTTCGTGATCGCGGTATTCAAGAGACAACCAGACTGGTTGCCTACTATTACAATACAGGATCACACATTCTTTTAAAGCAAGGCCGCATGGATATGGCCCCAACGGACCACATGGTGCTCCAAGGACAAATCGCTATCGATCAAGCCGTGCGAATCCTTGAGGATCATCCAATGTCTACTGGGGGTACTCCTGAACACGGTAATCCGGACCGCATAACGGAACATGTTCAGCCAGTGCCGACAGTGGTAACAAAAGAAAATTACAATGATTTTGATCCGGCTTCAACTTTAGCACCTGATGGATGGAAACCTGTGTTTCGAGTAGACTGAGAACTATGTAACACAGAATTAAATTAGTGGGCGTATTAACAAATGTCTGCTCAATTTGATTACCGTGCTAAGCAAAGTGCTGTAGAGGAGCTGATGAATCGTATAAAGTCGGCTCCTCCAAACAAGGATAATGCAATTAAGGTGGTTGAAAATTCAGTACTTTTACAAGTTGAAAATATCTCCAAACAGTTTCCTGGCACTTTAGCGCTCGACAATGTAAGCCTTGATGTACAAAGTGGTGAAGTACATGTGTTATTTGGTGAAAATGGTGCAGGTAAATCAACGCTTATCCAATGCATTGCAGGTGTACATCGCCCAACAAAAGGCAAGATCTTTTTAAATGGGCAGGAAGTGGAGCTGCAATCCGTACACCAAGCGCGTGATCTCGGCATCAGCGCTGTATTTCAGGAATTTTCGATTATTCCGCAATTGACAGTTGGGGAAAATCTATTTCTTGGTTCAGAGATGACTAAGGGTCCATTTCTAGATAAAAACCAATTGCGCGATCAAGCCAATGAAACATTGAACAGATTGGGCTTCCCACTCGAGTCCAATAAATTAGTCATGTATCTGTCGCGCGCTGAACAGCAAATGGTTGAAATTGCAAAAGCATTTCGCACTAAACCTTCGGTAGTCATTCTTGACGAGCCAACTGCATCTCTTACAGAACGTGAAACAGACCAACTATTTACTAAAGTCGAAGAGCTCAAACGTGAAGGTATAGGCATCATTTATATCACTCACAGAATTAATGAAATTCAGAGAATCGGTGATCGTATAACAGTACTGCGTGATGGCAAATTAGTTTCAACAATCCCCGTCAAGGAAGCAAGTGAAGAAAAATTAGTTGAATTAATGACGGGTCGAATTATTGATAAGATTTTCCCTAACATTAATTCGAATCCGGACAAATCCTTATTAAAAATTGAAGGACTAACGCTTAGAGATGATTCATTAAAAGATGTATCCATAGAAATACATGCAGGTGAAGTTGTCGGCATCGCAGGGCTACTTGGATCAGGCAAATCACAAATTGGTCGCGCAGCATTTGGTTTAGAAAATATTGCCAGTGGAAAAATAGACTTTTGTGGCAATACAGTTTACAGCAGTAAGCAACACATTAATTCTAACAAACCACGCGTGATGTTAGATCGTGGTATGTACTATCTACCCTCAGACCGACGAGAAGAAGGTTTGGTAATGGTTCAAAACGTTCGGGAAAACGTATCTCTGGCCTCTCTTGGTTTAAAAACGTTTTCCTATAACTGGTTTCTGCGACGTGCAAGTGAAAAGAAAGAGGTGCAGAACATATCTAAAAAATTAGATTTGAATCCACCTAATATAGAACGTGATGTGGAACATTTTTCTGGAGGCAATCAACAAAAGGCGTTAATCGGTAAGGCATTAGCACGTGACGTTAAGCTGTTTATATTCGATGAGCCCACAGTGGGTGTGGATGTGGGTGCGCGAATGTTAATCTACAAATTTATCGGAGAGCTATGTGAAGAAGGTGCGGGTGTAATACTCATCTCTTCTGATCTACCAGAAATTTTGAATCTTGCTCACCGCGCCTATGTGATGCATCGTGGTATTTTACAAGCTGAATTACCTAAAGAACAATTATCAGAGCAAAGTGTTCTTAAGTATTTCTTTGAAAAGGAAGAGTGTGTGTAATGAACTCCAATCATGTGGAAAACATAAGTAATGATTTCTTAGAAAAGGGTTTATTGGGAACAATTATAAATCTAATTAAAACTGTGTTTGTTAAAGCTGGGGTATTGCCTTGGTTTCTTGTCATTGCAGTTATTTTTTTAGCAAGTACGACAGACACTTTCCTTACAGAATCAAATCTTTCAACTGTAGCGCGTCAATCAACTTATTTAGTCTTAGCAGCAATGGCACAGATGGTGGTCTTATTAACTCGTGGACTCGATCTGTCTATCGGCACGATGTTTGCCATGAGCTCGGTGACTACATCCATGACTATGGTAGCGCTTTCAGCGAGTGGAATGTCGCCTGTGCTTGCAATCACTATGGGCTGTTTAGCAGGAGTGGCAACTTGTGTGATTATAGGTATGTTCAACGGAAGTATTATCGCTATTTTTGATGTACCACCGTTTGTGATGACATTAGCTACCTCTTCAATTGTTGCGGGTCTTGCGTTCTATACAACGGGTGGCACACCCGTTTATGGCATGCCAGGTGGCTTTTCTGATATTTTTGGATATGGAAAGGTGTTTGGAGTTTCAGTTCCAGTATGCGTTACAGTTGCTTTTATAATTGGTATGTATTTTTTAATTAACTGGACTCGTCTGGGACGATACTTCTACGCCATTGGCGGTAATCCTAAAGCGGCCGAGTTGTCGGGCATTAATACGAAACGTGTAATATTTTTTACGTATGTGCTTGCTGGTTTCATTACAGGTATAGCTGCATTGTTACTAACAGCTCGATTAGAAAGCGGTGAATCCAATATTGGTGTCGAATATCCCCTCATGTCCATCGCTGCTTGTGCAATTGGTGGAGTGAGTATATTTGGTGGCATCGGCAAATTAAGTGGAGTTGTTTTAGGGGCAATATTTATTATCCTTGTCCAAAATGGTATGAATCTTTTGCAGCTCAATTCGTATTTACAAATGGTAGTAATTGGAATTTTGCTAATACTTGCTGTAGTGGCTGATAATTATCGACTTAAACTCCTCCTCACCATGAACGAATAGTCTCCTCCTGCTGGACGAACAGGACTTCTTTAGAATCGAGCAAGGACGCTTTTTTTTAATATAAGTTTTAAGACTGGGTGTGATGAGTAATATACAAAAGCAATCAACATCTAGTGAAGCTTGAAAATACATAAAGCCAAATTTTGAGTCAGCAGCAATAAATACCGTACGATCAGATGAATTCATGATATAAGATATATGAAAGCACTGAACATAACATGAATTGGTTATTAGCGTTAATCGCAACAATATGCTTGGTTACAAAGCTAGAGTGTAAGAAATGTGATGAAAGGGCACCAAAAGACCAGATAGATTGAGATTGGGTAAAACAGTCAAAGAGGGAACATTATGGCAACACATCATGCTAAACCCGGTGAAGTTGTGAACCTAGAAACATGGGCAGAGGATTTAACTACAGACCAAACAAAAGGCATTGTTAAAACCGAGGAAATGGAATTAGTTAGATTGGTTTTAGCACAAGGTAAGAAAATACCAAATCACAAAGTATCAGGTCCCATAACAGTTCACTGTATTAAAGGCAAAATTGAATTTACTGCAATGGGTGCTACCCAAGAACTAAAAAAAGGTGAGCTACTCCACTTAATGCCAGCAGAACCTCATTCTGTAAAAGCAATTGAAAATGCTGTCATCTTATTAACGATTATTTTTAAATGACCGCTAACGACCCAAAGCGGACATAGTAAAGATTACAAACTCACCTAGACATATACTTTTCTCGGAGTTTCGATTCCTTTTTCTTTCAAGATTTCTATTGCTTCAACTGTATCGCCGCGACTCTCAATAAGTGCGTCTCTGCAATCAATAGTACCAGCACGGGTTTTTTTTCTGACCACTTTGATCATTTCCGCAGTAAGATCTTTTAGTCCAAATTCCTCTGCAGTGTCCATAATACTAACCTCCTTATAATTGCGAATTAGAAGTATTTTTCAAAAAAAATGAGGAAATTAGGTTAATGATGCGGTTGAAAAAATATACTGATCTAGATCAGGTAAATGTGATTTTCCACCTAATATTTAGATGGGCTTTTTTAGTTTGAGCACCATTACTAAGTTTAGCTTTCCTGGGCTATTTAATTTTTAGAGCTGTATGTCCGCTTTTGGCCGTAAGCGGACATTCAATGTTTAAATTATCATTGCTTTTGTTATGGCATAAAAAAATTAGTAAAAGGTGTAAAATCTAATAAGCTGAAAATACAACATGCATAAGGAAGATTGTTTTTTTTGATTTATATCAGCACATCAAGATAAATTGTTTGCTACTTATAACCAAAGCTAGAGTTAAACAATTTAGCCGGAAACTATACATATATAAGGCAAACTTCCTTACTAAATTTATATGGTAAATAATAATTATTTATATGGAGGAACATAAAATGAAATTACTTGGTTTATCAGGTGGCTTGAGTCAACAAACAATCATTGCAATTGAAAAAGCATTAGATTTTGCTTATCAATATGACAATTCCATTTCCATCGAAGCGCTCAATATAAGTGAATACAATGTTCAATATTGCGACGGAAGAGATCCAGCTAAATATGAAGGAGATGCAAAGCTTGTAATTGATAAAATTACTGAAGCAGATGCATTATTAATTGGTACACTCATGTATAGAGGGTCATACACAGGAATGTTAAAGAATGTGTTTGATATTATCCCTAATGATGCACTACTAGGGAAACCTGTTGGATTGATTGCAACAGGTGGTAGTGATCACCATTACTTAGCGTTAGAGCAAGAGCTAAGACCCTTGTTGAGCTTCTTCTATGCATTTGGGATCCCTGGTTGTGTCTATGCAAGTAATGAACACTATTCAGAGAGAGATTTAGTGAGCAAAGATATTCTAGATCGACTAAATCAGCTTGCAAAATCTGTAGTCAACTTGTCAAGAATATTACCAAGCGATAAAACGGATATTATTGGACCGATGGGCCCTACAATGTATAAACAAAAACGTTCAGCACCCAGGTTAAGTGTCATTCGCTAAAAAATACAAATGGAGATAACTACAATGAAAGATGGTACTCCTAGCCATAAAATGTTACAGCAAGCCAT
This sequence comes from Gammaproteobacteria bacterium, assembly GCA_965247265.1. GTDB lineage: Bacteria > Pseudomonadota > Gammaproteobacteria > UBA4575 > UBA4575. Next base: position 2,240,354 of record OZ252002.1, on the reverse strand, counting down.
AGACACCGAAAAATATCGTACTGATACGTCTACATTACTTGCATATGACAAGGGTAATAATAAATTCTTGTTTCGCGCATTAAACTCAAATTACTTTTTACAGGATGATGCTGATGAAATTATGGAAGTATTAGATATGGATGAGGCAGAAAATGTTTACGAATCGATGCCTACTAAACACATAACCAACATTGTTGCTGCATTTCCTAAGTATCATGGTGGAATAGGAATGGATACGGATACTAATTTATACGACGAATAAATAATTACATTGTACAATTAGTTTCCATTTTTTAGATTAGAAGTAACTTCTATGTAAGGCTGATACTAGAAAGTCCTTTTAATTTCAATCAAGTGAATGATCGCTATTGGCCCAAAGCGGACATTCTAAATATTCTTTTTTATATCTTAAACCAGTCAAAAGTTATTAATATTGAATTACGGATATCTTTAGATTTTCTTCAACTATAAATTGACAAATAATGGAGCGTAGTAATGCGAGTCTTTCATTGTAGAAGTATCGTTTTTACTTTAATTATTATTCTTTCACCAAATGCATTTTCCGATGAAGTTACTTTGAATAACGGCGATCGTCTTAGTGGTAACATTATCAACAAGACAGCTGAAGTGTTAACACTGAAGACAGATTACGCTGACGAGATTGAGATTTTATCGAGAGAAATTAAGTATATTATAACAGATAAACCAGTACACATTATTCTTAGTGATGAAAGAAATATAAATGGCACACTCTTTTTAAATGAGGATTCTGAACAGCGTGTCGATGATAAAAATGGTGGCGCAGAAACATTGACAGTTCAACAAATAATTGAAATTAATCCCCCTGTTGAACCCAACTTTATATCTTCGGGGCAAATTAATCTTGGAGTTGAAATTGATCGTGGCAATACTGATGAGGATGATTACCATCTCGACGCACAAACAGAATTACGTTGGCCACAAGATCGTATCACAATGGCATTTGAAGGCGATATTGAAGAAAGTGATGGTAGAACAACTAAACAAGAAGCAAAATATTTAAGTGATTATGATCATTTTATAACTGAAAAATTTTACAGCACAGCAGGATTTTTACTCGAGCATAATAAATTCGCGGATTTAGATTTACGTACAACGATAAATGCGGGTGTCGGATATCAAATTCTAGAAAATAATCGCACAAATCTTTCAATAGAAGGTTCGCCGGGTTACCTATGGGAAAATTTTGATGAAAGTAGTGATCGAGATTATCCAGTTGTTCTTTGGAGATTACAATTTGATCATTACTTATTTAAGGATTGGGAGTTGCAAGCATTCCACAGGCATCGCTATACACAAAGTTTAGAAGATGGTTCGCACTATATTTTCTTATCGAGAACGGGTTTGCGCATTCCACTATATGAAAACTTGCAAGCCACATTGCAATATAACTTCGATCGTGATAATGCACCTGCAGATGATGCAGATAAAGATGATCGAACAACACTAATTACAGCTGGGTATAAATGGTGATGTTTTATATCGTCAGTAATGGAAAGTTAATATTAACCACCTTATCTAACATTTTAAACGAAAGCGGTTACTTATTTTTGATCTTCGGAACGGAATGACTGCTTATGGCCGTAAGAGGACATTCAGTTAGATGGTATTATTAAGCCATTGTGATCAAAAAGACACTCTTCTATTTATTCTTCATCAGCACCATCGCCTTTTTCTATGTTACGTGTAGTGATGTACAAAGCGCGAAAAAACCCTATAAAGGTAAAGTCGTAAAAGTCACTGATGGGGGCAGCATTAATATTCTCATTGATGACACACAGATTCGTATTCGACTCGCCGAGATTGATGCACCCGAACGCGAGCAACCTTATTGGAAAAAATCCAGAGAAGCTTTAGCTAATTATGTTGCCGGCAAAGAAGTGGAAGTCTTTGTAGTCAGCATTGATCGTTATCAACGTGTTGTGGGGCAAGTGTACATTGGAGACTTATGGGTGAATGGTGCATTAGTGCGTGGCGGGTATGCGTATGTGTATCCTAAGTATGCAACGAGTGAACGTTTATATGAATTTGAAGAAGAAGCGCGAGAGAATCAGGCAGGAATTTGGAAGTTGCCAGAGAGTAATAGAATGAAGCCGTGGGAGTGGAGAAAGCAGAAATAAATGCTAAATATTTATGACTACAGGCACTAACAATGGAATAAAAAGACTTGGCATATTGATAGGCATTGTATCGTCTATATGGTTGTTGACTGTTGTTATGATGTTTAAAAACTCACTAATCCCAATACTCGTTATGGGGGTTATCCCCGTAACATTCTTGTTAATTTTCTTTTGGGTTGTTAAGGGGTTTTTAGAAAAAGATAACTAATGAAAGTTCTTCTTAGTTTTGAATAACTACTTATGAGCTAAAATAGATGCTCAACGTATTTATAAAATCATGAACAAATCTAATTTAAATGGTTACTGGTTAATTCCTTTGCTTCATTTTATAGCGATAGCCATCGCAATATATTTTATATGGTTATATCGAGTCGATGACTTTACTAACCAAAATGCTATAGGAATAACACAGTTTTATTGGGCCGTAGCATTTGCTGTTGGAGGGTGTATAGCTTTTTTAATGACTCTATACTGTATGAATTTGTTTCTTGCGAAATCGGTATCCCTCTACCTATTTGCGATATTATTCATAATATCTCTTGTTAGTATTCTAACTTGGGTGGACTATTTAAAAACTGGAGAGGTTGATTTTCTAGGTACTATCTCTAAGTTGATTGGGTATTAATGAATGACCGCTTACGACCCAAAGCGGACATTCGCTTATTGTGTAATGTCCTGTATAAGAAGCTCATTTTTTAATTCATCAAATTCATCAATAAACATAATAGAATAGTTCTGGTGGCACGCTATTATTTCTAAGCGTAATTTAGTTACTGCGGTGGTTTAATTGTTATTTGAAGCGGTAGGCGCAAACCAAATAGCAAGACATGACGTGATTGAGTATAAATCGTAACATTCAGAAATGAATTTTATACTGCACTTGTCAATTTGTCGGAACACCGCGCATGGCATAAGCCTACATGGGAAGCCCGCTTCGGAGGAGTTAGCGGGCTTCCTTTATTTGGAAAGTAAAAGAACACTAGGTGGTTCTACCGTATATTCGTAGTCTTCCCAGTGACCACTTTTCAGCCGAAAGCAGGCACTCGACTAAAAGTCTTTAACACATGTGGCAGTCGTTGTAGGCAAAGCATCGCTATTTCATCACCAATAGCAGCTAATGATTTTTCATTAAAATATTAAGACTATTCTTGTTTTAATTTAATGATGTTTGCTAACAGCCTTAAGTGTGTCGATTGTTTGATGAAATAATGGAGCATCACGTTCCTGAGCTAAATGCACAAGGTCATCAATCGTTATAATTCCTTTTGCCTGCCCACTATTATTAACCACCGGCATACGACGTATCTTACGCTGTTCCATCTTCTTAAGCGCCGTTATGAGCTCATCATCAAGATCACACGTATATACTTCTTGATCGTTAATGACTGCACTGCATAGAATATCCCACAGGCGCAAACGTGTTGAGGACGCTACCATGACAATGTCACGATCTGTAACTATGCCAATTGCTTGTTTATCATCGTCCACGACAAGGATTGCACTACAGTCATGTTCGCACATCATTTTTCCAATGACCTGAAGATTTGTATTCGGGCCACAGTAATAGATAGGTTGCTTCATGATATCTTTAATTTTCATTGTGAATCCTCCTTTCAATAAATTTATTTAAAAAAATTCAACTTCAGTTATAGAGAAATTCATTTTAAGGCCAGTAAAATTTTAATTTACTGGTGAAACAAAGTTAGATAATCAGCATTTACCTAATGTAAAATTGACATTATCATGTATAGCTATAACTACGTTCTACTGAAGTTATATTATTAAGCTCACTTTCAAAAAATGATCCCAGACATTCAGATTTTGTCTCGAGTGTAATCGCATCAGCATCCGTATCTTTTTGAGTGCTAAATACTTGGTCTATTAAGGATATTATGACAACCTGTTCCTTATAATCGTTGCCTTGCTCTAAATATTTTCCGATCAGACTAAATTCATCTATACCTAAATCACGATTTTTTGCGACTATATTTGTGGCATTGCCCATCCATGTGCAGTAATCTAATTCTTGATAATAATCACGCCCTTCTAAAAGAGTGCATAGTGAAAATAAACTTATTATTAAAACAATCTTTCTCATACAGAGTAGACAATAGCCACTCTTATTTGTTTAATTACATAAATTAGAGACTTTGTTATTTATGGATATGAAGTTATAAAAAAGATATATATAAGAAATAATAATGTGTCTTATACGGAATCTTCATTAGCTAAATAGATATAATAAATGCAATAAATTATGTGTATTTATAAATTAAATTACTATTTTAAAAATTTGTTATAAGCAATTAGAGTTTTGCATTATTATGCTCTAACGCTTAATAACGTGGTGTAAATATTATCTGGCGAGAAAAATAAGAATATAAACATTGGATACACAAGCCATCTTTGATACAGCAATCATTGCACTTGCGACATTTTTTGCAACGATTGGTCCCATTGATGTTGCTGCTGTCTTTGCAGCACTCTCCTCTGATATACCTATTAAACTTAGAATAAAAATTGCCGTAAGAGGAGTTATTATTGCATCAGTAATATTATTTACTTTTGCTTTTTTTGGTGAATTTTTCCTTACATATTTAGGTATATCCTTACCAGCATTTAAAACAGCTGGAGGCATTTTACTTTTACTAATTGGGATTGAAATGGTATTCGCAAGGTCCTCAGGGGGTGCATCGACAATTCGTGAAGAAGAAGTTGAAGCCACAACAAAGCAGGATATTGCGGTGTTTCCATTAGCTACCCCACTCATTGCAGGGCCAGGCGCTATAGGAGCGGCCATTTTATTAATGACGAACACAAATAGTGATCTAATACTACAGCTTACCGTTATGTGTGCATTACTCGCTATCTTAATTTTTACTTTAATTATGCTTTTAATAGCTACTCAAATACAAAAATTCCTTGGGATAACGGGGCAAAATGTTGTTAGTAGGATTCTTGGTGTTCTTTTATCTGCGCTGGCTGTTCAGTTTATATTTGATGGTATTAAAGAAAGCGGGCTATTAATTGGTGTTTAAAAGTTATTTATTAAAATTTCATGCCCGGTTATTTACATTGCTAAATACAGTAAATAGGTTTCGTAAGTTAAAATTAATAATCGAATGACCGCTATTGGCCGAAAGCGGACATTAACATTTTAAATATAGGAGGTTTTCCTTATGCCCTCTAAGTCAGTTGCATTATTAATTGGTGGGTTTTTACCTGCAGTCATTTATGGCGGGTCCGCTATATTTCAAAAACTCAGTACAAGTATAGGCATTAGTATTTCAACGTACCTAATAGCAGTTGGTGTTGGTGTTATGGCTGCTGGGTTAGGGTTTTATTTTTTTGATAGTAGTGTGCCTTTTTCTTTTAAGGCTAGCTCATATGCAGGAATTTTTGGATTGACTTGGGGTATTGCTAGTGGACTTGTAGCGTATTCATTATTACATTTTGATGTTCCAATTTCTCAATTAGTCCCTCTATATAATATGAATACGTTGGTAGCTGTTTTACTTGCCTTAGTTATATTTAGTGAATGGAAAGATTTACATACAATAAAAGTGTTATCAGGTAGCATTTTAATTGTAATTGGAGCCATTTTTGTTGCAAACGCGTGATGTCGGTAAATGACCGCTTTCGACCCAAAGCGGACATAGCGACAAAAGATTAAATGTAATTAATTGTCACGCTTTATGAATAAGTAAAATTTAGGCGTGCAATGTATATAGAGATGTATATAGAATGAATTTACTAAATATAATGTTATATATAACAGTAACTTATATGTTATTTTGGCGGAGAGGGTGGGATTCGAACCCACGGTCCGAGTATTACTCAGACAACTCCTTAGCAGGGAGCCCCAATCGACCACTCTGGCACCTCTCCGAATAGGACGAGAGTATATCGAATACCTATTAATTTATGTAATTGGATTTGTCTTAATTGGATATAATCGCCGCTTCTCAAACACGCGCCCGTAGCTCAGTTGGATAGAGTACGTGGCTACGAACCACGGGGTCGGGAGTTCGAATCTCTCCGGGCGCGCCAATTATGCAACGACCACCTTCTTCGCAAAATTGGTGATATGAGTAGTCACAAAATAATCATTAGTATTTTCAATATTGTAGGAATACAAACTAGATACGCGTATAGCGTGCATTAGTATATATAGTACTGAAGCATTGATAAGCTATATTTACAATACTAGAATTATTCATGGTGATTCACCAATGAGGCATATTGATCTCTGTTTTACTATTTCTATTTTTAACTACACATACTTTTGATGTTAGGCTATATGAAGTTTGTTGGATTAACTAAACATTAAACTTAGTTGATAAAGTGCAAAGTATTGAATCTGTAAAATTTTGAAAAGGCAAAAGTAGTAATAGCTGAGAGATGTTTTTCATAAAACTGGAGAGTCTGATAATAACTGATAAAGTTGGGGAAAATTGATGTCTGTAGCAAGAATTACTGAAATTAAAGCGTCCTCTTCAAAAGGGTTTGAGCATGCAATTAAAACTGGAGTTAGTATGGCACATAAAACGCTTGAAAATGTAAAAAGTGCATGGGTACAAGACCAAGAGGTGATCGTTGCAAATGACGGAAGTATTAAAGAGTATCGTGTCTCACTCAAAGTCACGTTTATTCTAAAATAATCTTATTATTTTAATAAACTCGAGCAAGCGACGAGCTTAATTGCTGACTCAATATTGCAATAATTAAAGCGTTCATAAGCATTCTAGAGTTATGCTACGTCTTCTATGCTTGCTGTAATTATTGGTGTTCACGCTTTTAAATCTGTTTTCATATCTCGAGCCTGTATTGTAGGTTTGAGATATCTCGATATCTTAAAATTTGTTTTTATAGTTTAAACATAGATTTTCTATGCTTGCCTTATTTCACAATAGAAACATACTATACTCTTATGCGAATATTCACGAGATATCAAAGTGTTAGCACAGATTTCAAATGCGAGCAAATGACGTTACTCAGTTGTCGAATCATTACATATGGCTAATAGTTAATTTTTTAACGGATAAGCTTGTTACGTAATCAAAATTAAATATGTCAGTTTTGTATGACTATAAGTAATTATAGGGTCTTATGAATAATATCAAACAAGTGGGGTAATATTTGCTAACAATCAAAATGAATCCCACACGAATATTATCAGTGTAGACGTTTTTGTTAATTTACTGTATTAAAGCACGCCCTAGAGTTAATATTAATAGTAGGATTTAAGTATGCTAATTAAAGTTAATAGGAAATCTGACATTCATGAGTCAGAAACGACAGATGAGTGGATATACAAAAATAAAAGAAAATTTATTAAGTTTTCCGCAGCGTTTTCTGCTTTGGCGCTAGCGCCATCGTTGCCGTTAGTACCTTCTATTGCTTCTGCAAAACTTGACTTTGAACGTGCGATAAAAAGTGACTTTTCTACAAATGATGAGTTGACACCTATTGGGGCAGTTACTAGCTACAATAATTTTTACGAATTGGGAACAGGGAAAAGTGATCCAATGCAAAACGCGCATCATCTAAAAGTGAAGCCGTGGAGCATTAAAGTAGAAGGAGAGTGTGAGAAGCCAGGTGAATATGATCTTGAAGATTTTATTTCACCAGCAATGCTTGAAGAGCGAATTTATCGTTTGCGTTGTGTCGAGGCATGGTCCATGGTGATTCCATGGGTGGGCGTAGAATTAGGTCCTATCCTAAAGCGATTTAAGCCTACTTCAAATGCTAAGTACGTGCAGTTTTTTACCATATACGACCCGGAGAATTTACCAGGGCAAAAACGATCTGTTTTAGACTGGCCTTATCGTGAGGGGATACGAATTGATGAGGCAATGCATCCGCTTTCAATTTTTGCAGTGGGTTTATATGGTAAAGAACTACCAAATCAAAATGGTGCACCACTGCGGTTAATTGTGCCGTGGAAGTATGGTTTTAAAAGTATTAAATCAATTGTAAACATTCAATTTACAGAAGAACTGCCAGACACAAGCTGGAATATTGCAGCACCCAGAGAGTACGGTTTTTATTCAAATGTTAATCCAGCTGTACGTCATTTTCGCTGGAGTCAGAAGCGTGAACGAAGAATAGGCGAATTTTTAAAGCGTGAAACTTTGCCATTTAATGGCTATGCGGATGAAGTTGCAAGTCTATATGAAGGTATGGATTTAAAAGTAAACTTCTAACCAAATAGTTTATTTTCAGTTAATTATTATCTAGTTTTTATAAATCTGTATCTGTGTTTATTTCGAGAAAGGCTGCAAAGCCAATTTTGTTTATTACTTGCTTGATACCGCTTACGCTTTATACATACTGGCTTTTAAGTGGTGCGTTAGGCGTGAATCCCATTGAGGCGATTACACGACGCATGGGTGATTGGGCGTTACGTTTTCTATTAATCACTTTGGCAATTTCTCCATTCGTGCGGCTTACAGGATGGAAAGGTATTGTTACGTATAGAAGAATGATCGGACTATTTGCGTTTTTTTATGCATGTGTTCATCTATCACTTTACATCACTCTGGATAAATACTTTGATGTTTTTGAAATACTAGATGATATTATCCAGCGGCCATTTATTACTGCGGGGTTCTCTGCATTTGTTTTGCTTATTCCATTGGCTGCTACCTCGTCAAATAAAATGATAGAAAGATTACAATTTCGCTGGCTTCTTTTGCATCGACTAATCTATATAATTGGAATAATAGCCGTACTTCATTTTTGGCGGATGGTGAAAATTGATACACGTGAACCTGCAATTTATGCAGTGATTCTTGCAGGCTTGCTTGGGTTTAGACTATTTTTCTATATAAAAAGAAAAGCTTAATTAATTATATTTATACATGACGTTCTCACATGTAATCGTCATTGATCAAGGCACGCACTCTACACGTGCCATAATTTATGACCAAGACGGCGCTGCAGTATTTGCATCCCGAAAATCGATAGATCTTAAATATATTGATCAATATAAGATTGAACAAGACGGGGAGCAGATACACGATTCATGTAAAGCGGTTGTTAAAAATGCAGAAAAATTTATTAATCAAGAAAATATTCAGAATGTAGTCGCTGCGCTTACGACGCAACGATCTACAGTTATTGCATGGAATTCCACCTCGGGACAAGCTATTAGCCCAGCATTGAGTTGGCTCGATACGCGCGCAGAAGAATATTTAACAAACTTATCTTTAACAGACGAAGTAGTTAAAAATAAAACAGGATTACCTGTATCCCCGCATTATGGCGCATCTAAACTTCGATGGTTACTTGAACATAATGAGAATGTTCAGACTGCAAAAAAACATGAAAATCTTGCGCTTGGTCCGTTAGCCGCATATTTAATTTTCAACTTAGCTGAACATATGCCATTTTTCGTTGATTATTCAAATGCACATCGAACTTTATTGTGGAATATACAATCGAAACAATGGGATCAAAATTTATTAAACGAATTTACACTTCAGCCATCTATCCTGCCTAAAGTGGTACCAAATACGTATAACTATGGAGATCTCAAACATACAAAATATCCGCTAGTTTTTGTAAATGGTGATCAAAATAGTGTCGTGTACGGCTATGGTGGTTTTGAAACAAATACGACATTTGTAAACATTGGCACCGGTGGATTTGTGTTGGTTAAATGTGATCAACCTGTTTTGGATTCAGATCTATTAGGGAGTGTTACGTATAGTACAGATTTAGTTCAGGAATATTCGCTTGAAGGTACGATAAATGGGGCAGGGGCAGCTATTAGCTGGGCGCATGACGCATGGAACATTGTCGATATTGAAAATATTCATTGGCAAGGCATCAAGGACGTGCCTGTTTTTATTAACACCATTGGAGGCTTAGGTTCACCGTGGTGGCAAAACGACATCAGACCAACGTTTTTAGAAAATAAAACGTATCAGGATTTTAGCGTCGAGCAATGTAAAGCAGCTTTGATGGAGAGTATTGTGTTTTTAATTAAAAAAAATATTGAAGTAATTATAAAGCATGGAATGGATTCAAAAAGATTGATTGTTACAGGTGGTTTGAGCTCAGATACCTATTTATGCCAACGACTTGCCGATTTATGTGCGATAACAGTAATGTCGACTAATTACAAAGAAGCGACATCGCGAGGAGCAGCATGGCTCGTATTTGAAAAGCCTGCATGGGAGCCACTTCAATTTTTGAGATTCACTCCAATTAAGGATATAGCGCTCAATAATCGCTATCAACAATTTATAAGTGAAATTGAGAGGCGATCACATTGAAGGATAGGCTAATTGCACACCGCGGCGATATGACTACGTATCCTGAAAATAGTCTACTGGCATTTCAGGCCGCTGCAGAACTTGGCTTTAAAAATATTGAGTTGGATATTCAACTATCTAAAGATCATATGCCGATAGTGATTCATGATGAAAATTTGTACCGAACAGCTGGAGTTGGCCAACTTGTTAGAAATCTAAGCTCTGATGAAATTGCTAATATCCATCTTTCAACATCAATTAAAAATGTGAAGCAAGAAGAATTATTAATTCTTCCCACACTTCGTCAAGCTGCAAAGTTATTGGGTAAGTATAAAAATATCACTTTATTTGTAGAAATTAAAAGACAAAGTGTTGAGCATTTTCCACTTGATGTAGTGGTAGACAGCATTATAAGTAACTTATCTGAATCAAGTATGAATTATGTGATTATCTCCTTTCTAGAAGATGTAATTGAATACGTAAAACAAAAATATACATATCCGATAGGATGGGTCATTAAAACTTTTGATGATAAAAGTTTAAAAAAGGCAAACGAAATAAAACCTGATTACATGTTTTGCAATATTAATAAAATTAACATGGAAATAAATACACTATGGGAAGGGAAGTGGGACTGGGTCATATACGATATACAAGATCTAGAGCACGTTAGAAAATTATTGGAGCAAGGCATTTCATTTGTTGAAACAGGCGACATTGTAAAGATGAGTAATGCAGAACTATAAAGATAATAAATTCGATTTGAGTTTAGGATTGTAATTTGGATTACGATGTAGCCATTATAGGTGGGGGGATACATGGTGTTGGAGTAGCTCAAGCTGCTGCATTGCGAGGTTATAAAACAATATTATTTGAACAATATAGTTGCTTGGGCGAAGGTACCTCATCACGATCTAGTAAGCTCATACATGGAGGGCTTCGCTACTTAGAACAGTTTGAATTCTCATTGGTGCGAGAATGTTTAGTAGAACGTAAATATTTACTGCGAAATGCACCCCATCTCGTAACACTTAAGCCTGTCTACATACCCATTTATAAAAATTCAAAACGTTCACCTTTGATGATCTGGCTAGGGCTCATCATGTACGCAATACTGGGAGGCTTATCCGCAGATTCCAAATTTAAAATTGTTAAAAAAAGTAAATGGAATCTACTATTTGGGATAAAACAGGAAGGCTTACTTGCTGTATTTCAATATTTTGAAGCGCAAACAGATGATAAAAAGTTAACGATTTCTGTCATGCAATCTGCTATTGAAAAAGGTGCTGTTCTTAATTTAAACACAAAAATTGAGCAAGTAGAATTAAAACAAGATCATTGTGAAATTACTTTTAGAGATAGCAGTGGTCAAGCAAACAAATTAAAAAGCAAAACAGTTGTTAATGCCGCGGGGCCTTGGGCAAATAATGTTTTAAAAAATGTAAAACCTTTGCAAAAGACCGCATCCATAGATCTTGTTCAAGGTGCGCATATAATTATGCCAATTGCACTCGGGGATGAAATATTTTATACAGAGAGTCCTATTGATCAACGTCCTATATTTGTTATGCCTTGGTATGGAGATACAATAATTGGCACCACTGAGAGTCACTTTGATGACGATCCAAGTAAAACGCATCCACTTGATAGTGAGGTCAAATATTTATTAGATTCCTTTTACTTTTATTTTCCAGAACTTAAGAAACAAGAGCTTAAAGTCAAAAGCAAATATTCAGGATTGCGTGTTTTGCCCAAAAGTAAAAAGAGCGCGAACCAACGTTCAAGAGAGACGCTGTTTTTACTAGAACGCAAATTTCATCCAAGATTGCTATCTATTTTTGGCGGTAAATTAACATCCTATCGCGCTACTTCTGAACAAGTTGTTCTGTATTTGAAAAAGTCGTTACCTGTGCATAGTTCTTCTGCAAGCACAAAAGATTTAAAATTGAGTTAATTTAAAAAAATATAACGTTAATTAATGTAAGCGGATTTTACATATTTTTCATAATTTTGATAGATTGCATGGTGGCTACTTTCTGAATTATAGAGAAAATTATCAATCACTAACTTAAATTCGTCAGCCACATTTTTGAAAAACACCATTGAAAGAGGATTATTTCCTGTAGGAAGTGCAATAACTTTTTGATTAAATTTAAGAGGGATGACCAAGTGATTCTTATAAAGAATTTTTAATGCGAATACCCAACGCCAATCCCACGAATAAGGCGCTGTGTTGAAAGAGCTTGGGTTAATAATAAAATGATCACCTGCTTTAAAAGCGCCTTCACTAAACACAATAGCTTGAAATGATGCATCACAATTAGAACTGAGTAATTTTGCTTCAACAAGGTCCGCTTTCTTGGAAATTTGAGCCAATTCTTCAAATAAATGTGGGTAAATAAGCGCTATAAACGCTAAAAACTTTGGGTAGTGAATCTGAGCACCAGACATGTTTCAATAGTGTGCAAGTCCGAACCATCTATCAACCTACTGATGTGAATTCATGCGCCCGTAGCTCAGCTGGATAGAGTACCTGGCTTCGAACCAGGTGGTCGGGAGTTCGAATCTCTCCGGGCGCGCCAATTAAGTGCAATTAAAACAAATACTTATAACATATCTAACCTTAATAAATATCAATAAAATTCATTCTGCGCCTAACTTGCGCCTAAAACTGCGTATTACCTCACACTTGGAACGGTCGGCTTAGAGTGATCGTATAAGCTCACCATTTCAGGCGTAAGCCCTGAACCCTGCTGCTTATCACTTACATCATCAGTGATGCTCTTGTGCTTGATAGCGTGGAATGTGAAGTGTTTGTACGTAATATCTTCAGCTTTCGCAGCCTTCATCACACGTTTTTGAAAACGATTCCAATTAGAACTAAATCCGCGCACTGTATATTGCTTGCCATTTTGGTTATGAATTATATACCGGCTAAATCGATTTTCGCTTTTATCCCAATTACAGGCATTGTATAGCGCATTGCTCCATTCAATCACACTATCCTTAGTGCCTTTCAATCTTTGCGTATCAAGACCGATATGATTAAGCTGGTCTTTCGTTAAATTTAATACTTCTGATTTTCTGGACCGAGTACATAGCGCAATCATCATTGCTGCCTGAATTACAGGCGTGGCTTTCCTATACGCATATTCGAAATCTTCATCTGATGGCGGGTTATTTTGTCCGGTGTAATCTTTTTTACTTCGACCGATTTTAATGTCTTTGAACGGATTAGCCTGTATTTTACGGTATTCGACAGCCCAATTAAAAACACGCTTCCAAAAAGATAATTCCATTTGCCCAGCACGTTTGGCTTGCTTGTAACGAAATTGTTTATAGTCCAAGCCCGTATTAATGGTTATTCTGTTATAGGGCATTTCACCTAATCTGCCGCCGCCACGTACCGGAAAGTTACAGATGTTTTCTGCATAAATTAAATATGAATCTTTTGTACGTTTGGCTAGATCGGTATATTCAGTAGACTTAAAAAATTCATTGAATAGTTTACGCAATGAATCAACATCTTTATTTTCAGTGACTTTTAAATACTCTTGCCAAATTTCTCTTAATGGAGAACCTTCATTACAAAGCGTAATTGGTTTTTCTTTTAGCTTGGTGGTCGCGTTATAAGGTCGGTAAATAACTACGCCGCGATAGATTGAAGTGTAGGGAGGGAAGTCAGGGTTTTTTCTTTTACGCGGCACTTTTTTTTTCTAGTCTTATTTCTTCAAATGATGGTTGCTGATGTACTAGGTCATGGTAAACGACACAAATTCTACCACCTTTCCCATACTCAAAATCAATCTGCTTACTTTTCAGCCACTTAACCAAGTCTGATCGTTGTTTGAACCCTGTCCAATCTTTCAAGTCCTCTTCGTTGATGAGGTTAATATTCATCAAGCGCCAGTTATAAGGTTAGGGTGGATCATTAGCTTTCTAGTAGTTCAGCGTTTTCGTATATGTTGCCGATGATTTCTATTATTTTGTTGTAATGTTCCTCAAGTTGGTTATGACCTAAATTCCAAGCAACAAAAAAACCACTTCTCTTTTGATCAAAAATAATTTCCCCTGCCCAATTATCACGCCCATTACCAACAATATCCCCCTCATAAATCTCTTTACCGTTCTTATCCTTGAGGCCGCTGTATTGCATTAAAATATATTTTTCTGAGAATGGTATAAATAAACCATCACACTCCAAATCTTCATGTACAGCCAAACAAGTCAGCTTATAAAGATCAATGATTTTTTTAGTCTCAGTATTCCAAGCCCTAAACTTAATTTCTCTATTCATAATTACTCTGTGTTGGTTGGGTGGTCATTTAATCTAAAAACAATTCTTCACTGGCCTTAACATAGCCAGTGCTTGGGTAACTCGGTTTCGACTTGTAGTAAACATTATGTGAATAACCTTGATGTGGATTTGATTAAGGGGAAGTTATGATTTCGGCTCTGGTTTATTCATCCATTCACTTGCCTTTTGCGTGTAGTACTCAGCTATCTCGTGTCTAACCTCTTTCCAAGTAAATCCATGATCAGGATTAGTCCCATAACAGCCTCCATCCTCATCCCATTGTCTGCAAAAATGAGGTTGCTAATCTGGGCCGTTTTCGCCATATAAAATATCGTACTTCTGTTCACTCACGCCGCTTCATCCTCTGGCCAATCACCGCGTTTCCATTTAACGTAATCGTTTTCTAAAAATGATTTAACAAAACGGCTACCTTTTTTATGTAAAAAAGGATAATACCCACGCGACGCATGATGCGGTGCCACTCGGTGTCTTCTTTGTTTTGCCCAGTGTCTTTGTCTTTCCACTTCTCCGTAGTGGCCACACTGATGTTGCAGACGGCTTTACCCGATGGCATGTATTTGATTTCAGGGTCTTGGCCTAAATGACCCATTACGATTACTTGTTGGAAACTTGCCATTAGTAATTAACCTCTATGTGTTTAATTTCGCCATTACTGATAGCATCAAATACTATTTCTGTTGTATCTGTGCTTAATCCCAATAAGACCAGTGAAGCCATTGCTTCTTTTTTGATTCGGTTACGGTATGCAACTTTGGCTTTGCGATCCGCTTCCTTTTTAAGTTCTGCGGCTTTGATTGCCTCATCTTCTTCTTTTTGTTTAGCGGCACGTTTGCGCTCATATTCTACGGCCTTGGCTGCTTTTTCTTCTGCCTCCATAGCTAAACGGTTTGCTTCATCTATTTTATCTTGTGCGGCTTTAGCTGCGGCTCTTTGTTTAGTTGCAGCCTCTTCTTCTCTGTCGGCCAATTCTCGCGCCGCTTTATTTTCGGCTTCGATTCTGGCATTTTCAGCAGCATCTTTGGCTATTTGATCTTCACGGTCTTTGCGGTCGCGTTCTTCTTTTTCCACACGTAGTTTTTCCAACTCCTCAGCTTCTTTCTCTCTAGTTACTAATTCGTCATAAAGCTTATTTAGCTCCTTTAATGTTTCCATCTTGGCAAGCGCAGCATCAGCTTTTCGATGTTCATACGAATCATCAATTTCTAATGCGTTTAATTCTTCAATTAATTCCTTAACATGCAGGGATTTTGGCGTACCCTCATAATCAGTAAAATCATAAATTGCATCAACTCGGTCTTGCAGCATTTGCACATGCTCAGCAATCTTTTCCTCATGTACTTTTAATTGGTTTTTTACGCTATCTTGTACCTCAATAAATTGATCTTTAAGGGTTTTGCGTGCATCGTCGATGAGATCAACTTTTTCTTTAAATGGTTTTTTAACTTCCGCGTGCGCGTTATCTAGTTTTTTAATAACTTTACTAATGGTTAAGCGGTCAGATCGCGCTTGTTTTTCTTGGTCAGGGTCGGTCAAGTCGTAAACAGTATCGATATAGCGTTTCTTAAATTCTTGCAGTTCTTTTTCAAACTGTGTGATCGGCTGTAAATTAAATTCAATTGATTTAATTAATTCACCAGACGCTACATTTTTTACTGTTTGTGCGGTTGCGTTCATTAAGCTGCCTCTTTAATTTCTGCAGGTTCAAATCCCATTTCAATTAACTTCTCTCGTTTCTCTAGCATCTTGCCTATAAAATTATTAACCATTGTTGAAAGAGTTTTGATGTATTTTTCATCACGTTCAACATGTAGGATTAATGGCGGCAAGTCTTTATGATAAGAAATAAATTTCCAATGCTCTCTACCCGTTACCCAAAGACTGCCTTGAACTTGCGGCACATATTCAGTCGGGTGTTTGTTTGCTAATAGATATTTAATTTGTGTTGAGCCCATCGGACATTTAATTTCACAACCGGCGGTAGGCTCTATTAAACCATCAGGGCTAATACCTACTAGCCTTCGTTCATCCATGTACACAAACCCTACTTTTTTAATTTCTAAATCTGTTTGAAATTCAAGATAGTCTCGCGCTTCGTCCTCTACCTCATGCCCATGGTCCATATTCCCATTTGTATAATGTTCTTGCGCTTTACCGGATAACCACTCAGCAAGTAATTTGTTCATGTAGACCGTAGCTTGTGTGCTGGCCTTTCCAGTTGGCGAAACTATTTTTGAAAACTCACTAGCAGTTGGTATACCTAAACGTGCCTGCTCCCATTCGGGTGAGGTTTGTTCACATTCTAGAATTATCATTATTGTTTCCTTTTAGCTTCAAGCATCTTAATTGCGCGTTGATATTTTCTAACTGGCATTTTTTCTATTGATTCAATTTTGCAAGCCTTTAAAAATGCTTTTGTGTTCGCTTTAACTTCCTCCATTAAGGTTTCAATATTGGCTTTTTGATTTTCATCAATTAAGTCTTTTCCTGCTGTGTTTGCATCATCATCAAATTCAGTTACGGTTATTCCAAGCACCATTGTTAATGCTTGACGCTTTGCATAATTATTTGCACTAGCATGTTTTTGCATATCGTTTACAACAGCGTTTACATCTTCGAGCAATGGGAAACTCGCTTTTTCCTTATGCCCGCCAATGTGTTTTGCAACACATATAACGTCTGTTTTGTTATCTTTAGTTTCTCGCTCGAATTTATAAGATAAACCGCACTCATCAAGCCAAGGCTGTATTGTTGTAGCGATATGATCTAAGCTCGCGTACTTCCATGAAAATTTGTTTGTTTTTGCAGTCGAATTAACCATCACCGCTTTGCATTTAGATTGAAACTTATGCATCGCTTCGTTGAACTGCATTTCAGCATTACGGTCTAGGATTCTTTCTTGTAGATTAACTAGTTTTTCAAGCCCATCAGGGTCAATGCCCTTTTCAATTGCGGCCTGTAAAAATCCCTCTACAGATACTTCCGCTGTCTGTTCTGGCAATTCATCTTTCTTTTCTACTAACTGTTGTGTACTCATGCTACTAAATCCTCCAAGCCTCTAGCTTTTCGATGTCGTCGAGGGTGATTGCAAATATGCTATTCATGATGGTATTGCGCAACGCGGTACAAAACAATCTGTTAACTCTTTAGTATTTCTATCTAAGTGTTTACGGATTCCATATATATCGTGTGCAAAATTTTCTTGGTCAAAATTAATAAACGTATGTAAATTCATTGGGCAATCAATGTGAGCGCACTCAATATCCATCATTAAGTCCACGTATTGATTGTTGTAAAAATTCAACTCTAATATTGCGCGTTTAGAAATTTTTGAAATAAGTTTTAATTCAGATTTAGATTTACTCATTTCGCGCCTCCCAATAGTCGTGAATTTCTTTTGTAGGCCAGCAAGTTGTATTAGCCGTGTTGCAGCTCATTGACTCGGCAATGAGCTTTTCGCGCTCATAATCGCTTTGACCGGCGATGCTGAGTGCTAGGATCGAAGCGGCTAGAAAAGCCAGGGCTTGTAGGAAGTTTTTGATCATGAAAATACAATAGCAATGCTAATACCTTTAATCAATAGCATAGCTAATATATTTATAGCGAACTGACAAACGGATAAATATTAGAGAAACCTAATATTAGATCAGAGGTCGAATACAATGACGATTGTCATAGATATAGCAATTTTTGATTGTGATAATATTGCAATCAAAACAATCAAATTTAGGTGAGACGATGAGTGAAGAATCGGAGGTTAAAGTGGTAGCTTCTTTAAAAGAGAATATAAAATCTTATGAAACCTCATTGACCGAAATGAAAAAACATTACATGGGTAAATTTGTAGTTTTCTATGACGGTAAATTTATTGAATCATTTGACACCGCGGATTCTGCTGGAAAAGCAGCCATCGAGAGATACGGTGGAGGGCCTTACTTAATCCGTCAAGTTGGCGCACCAACATCTTACAGAATGCCTACGTCAGTAATGTATCAGCCAATACATGCCGATAATTGAAGCGGGATTTGTCGATAGTGATGGTAAACCCAATTTCACTAGTTTAATCAATTACGGGCATGTATCCCCTCAGAACAAGTAATATGGTACACCTATATATGATCAGAAATTAAGCTATTTACGCTTAACGCCTATAACAGCATCATCTAATAGCTGATCGAAGTCCTTTTTATGTTTAGGATTAGCACTATTACCCACTGCTTTTTTATTGTGGGGTTTCTTCTGCTTTATCTTTAGTTT
Source organism: Gammaproteobacteria bacterium (assembly GCA_965247265.1). GTDB lineage: Bacteria > Pseudomonadota > Gammaproteobacteria > UBA4575 > UBA4575. The sequence continues at coordinate 2,221,362 of OZ252002.1, read as the reverse complement.
GGCTTTCTTGCTCATCTTCAATATCTGAAAGTGTATCTACCCATTTTTGCATGGCTAATGTGTACCTTGCGATAACATCCTTTTTAGTTTGCCCAGTGGCTCCAATTCTTATCGGAAGGTTGCTTGGCGACACAGCAAGCCACCCGCCACACTGTCTTTCAATCAAATCTGGTAGAGCTTGAAGCGCCATCGTATACGCGTTGTTCATAAGTAACCTCATGTTTCGTTTACGTAATAGAATCATGAGAAGATTGTATCAAATATTATTAATTAAATCATACATATATGAAATTCCCATAAATATATTTCTGTAACAGAAACGATAAATAATAGTTGCAGGATATAAATAAGAAGAGTAGCATGTTTCTGAAACATTAAATAAGGTAAAAATTATGGCTGTTACAAACGAACAACCAGCACCATATGCTACTATAAGCTCAATTTTAGAAATAATTCACCGTTATCGAAAACGAGGTATGCACATTCCGTTTACAGGGGATGTTTTAGGTCGGGCTGGTGTTTCTGATAGCCTAATCCCACGTACCATTCAATCTTTAATTGGACTTGACCTTATTACTGAAGAAGGAACGCCCACAGATATTTTGGAAGGCATACGAGCATGTCAAACAGGCGAATATAAAGATTGTCTTGCTGGATGGTTAAAATGTACTTACGCAGATGTATTTTCTTTTGTCGACCCGACAGTTGATGATGAAATTAAAATTCGAGATGCTTTTCGTACATACGAACCAAAAAGTCAACAAGATCGAATGGTTAAACTATTTATTGGTCTGTGTGAAGAAGCAGGCTTAAGAGAAAAACCAACCACAACAAAGAGTACAACACAAAAACGTAAAATTAGTGCTACTGGGCGACGTAAATCACGAAAACCTGCTACTGGAAGTATAAATACAGGAACTTTACCGCCGGCACTAGCTGGATTGCTAGAACAATTACCAAGTGGAAAAGGTTGTTGGTCACAAGAACAATTTGATGAATTTTCTGCAACCTTTAACTCAGTGCTTAAATTCTGTTACAAAATTAAAGAAACAAACGATAAAGAAATTAATAGCGACGAGGAGACGTTATGAGGAGATGTTAAGGGCTGATACGGCAGCCCGTAAGTAGCTGGCAGTGATGGCGAACTCAGCAAAAGATTGACCATCACTGCCAGACCCGTGACGCTATTGGGGTGCGCGTGGTGCCGTCTGGGGTTCCTAGCTCCAAGGACGCGGGGATCGTTTCCCCGGCACTCCACCTTTTTAACGTTAAGTACGAGAATATTATAATGCTAATTGGTTTTATTGCCATATAGTATTTACCCCTGACTTATTTGAGTAAGCAGCCTACGAAACATATTGGCTGGATCATGGCGATAGTTATATCGGAATGTAAACTCGTTTACATAGTTTTGCAAATACCCGGCGGAAACTGATGTATGAGTGCTTCTAATTCCACGTTTTAAGTGAGACCAAAATCCCTCGATGGAATTTGTGTGATGAATACCATTTCTCCATTGATCAAATTGGTGTTTAACCCGACCGTGGTTATACCCATGATCAGACAATTTACGATATGGCCTCCAATCATCCGAGCTGATAGTAGAACCCTTTTCTTCTTCAATTTTGCGTGCGAACGGGTATTAAGCACTTGATTTCAATAAGGAATCTATCTCCAATCTCCAATTGATTTTTTCTAATTCAGCTTTAAATTCTTGCCAACTATTAGGCTTGCAGACAGAGGCAATTTGCAAAGACGTTAAATATAGACGATTAAAAATGTCCTGTTTTTTATATACATCCAAGGTCCAGAATTTTTGTTGGTTTTTTCCGTAAGCCCATTCTATAGCCGTAAATACGCCCATTATAAGCATGTCGTCAGGGAGTAGGTCGGTTACTTTTTTATCGGGTGTTTGCCATTCAAAATTGGTATCTGGCAAATCTTCGCTTGCCCTGATTCCGTAATGTTTTCTATAGCTTGGGAACGCCTCTTCCGGTTTTTCATTTAGCGCTCCACAAATCTTAATAAAGTTTTTCAGGCTCATGGCTATATAGCCGTTTAAATACTGTCCGATTACACCCTGGGAACCAATGTCTGCTATCTCACCAAGCTTTTCTTGGCTGTTGATATTTAGCTCTTGCTTTTTTGATTCAAAAGTATGCTTCAGATATGCCGCGGCTTCTTTTTCTTCTTTAGTTAATTTGCGTCTTGTATTCATAAGTCCAAATTATTAGTTTTACCTATATAAATCTATTAGCATTACCTTGACAAAACTAAAAGCAATGCTAATATTATTAGCATGAATCTGTATGACTACATGAGGGCTAATAAAATTACACAACAACAATTGGCCGATCTAATCTCAAAGGACACGCCTTATGAGCCTGCAACTCAAGGCGCTGTTTCTCAATGGCTAAATGATGGGTTACCTCCTAAACGTGTTCCACAGTTAGTAAAAATATTTAAAGGTGATCTCAGTTATCACGACTTAGACCCCGATCGCTTCCCAATGGAAGCCGCCTAATGGTAGCCGCTATGCAAAACTCCTCCATAGTATGCGTAGCGAAGATTCGCGCGGGTCATCCTCTGATCCGCGCATTTTTTATAAAGGTTTTGATAAATCGGAAGGGCATACGTCCTTTTGTTTTTTTAATTAATCCCTAACGAATTGATAACTAACATGCCACCACTAAACCAAGAAACGATCGCCCGAAGCAGCCTGAATTTATCCACATGCATGAAAGGTATTGCCAGCGCGGGCCACAACAAAATCGCCGAAGCGTTGGAAGTTGACGAATCGACAATATCCAAATTTAAACAAGAAAAAATACCGCAGTTTTGTACGTTATTAGCAACATGCGGCTTAAAAATCATCCCCATACAAATGAAATGTTATGACCCTGAGTACATCAAGGCCATTTTTAAATTAGCTCAAGTGCAGATGAATAAATTCCATGAACCTGAACAGTTATCGTGGGACGAAGATGCGGCCTAATGACGCAGTTGAACAATCTGTAATCGATAGCTGTATTCAAAAACCAGCGTTAGCAAGAAATACAGATCCAATTACAAGTCATATCGCAGCGGGAAATGTTTGTAAAACGGGTAGGGCGCAAGCTGCACGTAAATTAATTTTACAGTTTGTTCAGGCTAATCCGGGTTATACCAGTGCAGAAATAGCGAAGGCATTGGGCATGGATCGGCACATACCATCAAGACGCTTACCTGAACTTTATCCGCATGTTGTTAAAGGATCAGTGCGTATATGTAGGGTTAATGGCACAAGCATGAAAACTTGGTATCCCCGATGATTAATCAATCTGAGATAAAAAAATTACTTAATTACGATCCTGACACTGGTGAATTTAAGTGGAGGGTTACACGCGGAAAGAAACTGGAAGGCTCTATTGCTGGTGGGACGCTGAACCCGATGTGGGTCGAGTGGCTAATGGGATACCCAACAGGATGGACAGAAGTAAAGGGTCAGGCAGTGCCATTGTGCCGCACATGGCAGAAGTGATCGGGCGATTTTTACAGTAAACGAGGAGAAGAAATATGACACAAGAACTAGTCGCTGATTTTATGTTTGGTGAATTAAGAGATGCGTTACTCACTGAAATCAAGTTTTTGGTTTCACTGGATATTGAATCGACGCGCCCAGCCCTGGGTAATCCGTGGCCGATGATGCCGCAACAGGAGCAGGATGAAGTCATTGAACGTATCGATGGGCAAGTCAAAGATGTCATCGAACGTGCCGCCGACACCCTGGCGGCACATGAATTTCCGATCATTGCAGGACAAGTGGGCCAGCACATCAAGGGAAGCGCCTAACGATGATTTCTTTGCTGATTGTGCGTTGCAAAAACCTGCTGTTGCAAGAGTAAGTGACCCTGAATCTTCACACGAAGCTGCAAGAAATATTACTAAATCCGGCAAAGCTACCAGTCACAGAAAGTTATGCCTTGATTTTGTTCGTGCGCATCCTGGTTGCACAGCGGGAGAGATTGGTAAAGCACTTGGGCTAGATCGTTATGTAGTTGGGAAACGTTTACCAGAATTAAGACCCGATTTATTAATTAACCGTGGGCAACGTGTTTGCAATGCACACGGTACGAAAATGCAAACGTGGCGGCCTAAGTGAAAAAAGAAATCATAGGCAACGCTGAATTATATCTAGGTGATTGCTTAGAGATTTTACCTACCTTGGACAAGGTGGATGCGGTGGTTACAGACCCGCCTTATGGGATTAAAGAGGCTGCAGGTAAAAATAAATCAAGAACTAAGTTGGCTATAGCAAAAGATTACGGAGCCGATAGCTGGGATGATGAAATTAAACAGATCGAGGTTAATGCTGCTAGAAACATCTCAAAACAACAAATTATATTTGGTGGTAATTATTATGAGCTACCGCCTTCAAATTGTTGGTTAGTTTGGGATAAAGAAAATGGAAACAATGATTTTGCTGACTGTGAGTTGGCTTGGACTAATTTAACCACTGCAGTTAGACGAATTAAATATATGTGGAATGGGGTGTTAAGAGCTAATAACGAGCTACGCGGAGACCACCCAACACAAAAACCTATAGGCGTTATGGAGTGGGCAGTTAATTTTACCAAAGGCGATGTATTAGATCCCTTCATGGGTTCAGGCACTACAGGTGTGGCTTGCATGAATCTAGGTCGTAAATTCATAGGTATAGAGATCGAGCCTAAATATTTCGATATAGCGTGTGAGCGAATAGAGCAGGCACAAAAGCAACAAAGGTTATTTGCATGAAAACAGTTTACGTTGCCGGTGCTTACTCTGCAGACAATGGTGTATCAGTTTTAGACAACATGCACGAAGGTATGCGTTTATCTACAAGAGTTTTATTAGCCGGTTATGCACCTTTTTGTCCTTGGATGGACTATCACTTTCAATTAATGCTACGCGGTAATGAGTCGCTTTCAGTTGATGATTATTACGAATATTCGATTGCATGGTTAAAGGTATCTAGTGCCGGTTTATTAGTACCAGGATGGTCAAATAGCAAAGGCACACAAAAAGAATTAAAAATTGCCTATGAATTAAAAATTCCAGTTTATGAAAGTTTAAGGAATCTTAAAAATGAAGTGGTGTAAATAATGTCTAGACGCGCTTACTTCAGATTTTACCCAAGGGAATTTTTTGAAGACACGTTGCATCTGTCGTCTGATGCACAAATGGCTTACTTAAAATTACTCTCTCATCAGTTCACGACGGGCAAAGGTTTCAAGATGGATTGGGTTATCTTGTCCAAAATCACGGGGTTATCGACGCGTAAGCTCCGCGTTATCTACCCAGATATCGCGAGGTTCTTTGTCCTTGAAGATGGTCTTTATTACAACAAAAAGATGGCGCTTGAAATAGATCAAGTTATTGAAAAGTCAAAGAAAAGCAGTAAGGCAGCACATAAAAGATGGGATGCAAACGCACATGCGAACGCATCTGCAAACGCACATGCCACCAATGACCAATTACCAATGACCAATACTAAAGAGGAAGAGGGGAAGAGCACTAAAAAGCAAACAAGACCAAAAAAATTCAAACCACCCACGTTAGAGCAAGTTCGATCTTACTGCAAAGAGCGTAATAGCCCTATAGACCCTGATTATTTTTATAACCATTACTCATCGACCGATTGGATGTCAGGCGCAAACCAAATCAGGAACTGGAAAAATAAATTAATTAATTGGGAAACCAAAGAGAAAGATTATGGAAAAAATAAATCCACAGGCGATAGCGAATCATTGTCAGCTCGTGCCAGACGTAAAAACGCAGACTACCTTAAATCCCAAGGCTACAACGTTTGAGATAACTAATTTCTGGTTGGCAATGGTAGAGATTTTTGCAAGGGCTTGGCCGAATGGTGATGTTGTAACGGATAACCCTAGATGGCATGAGGCGTTGATGAAATTAACGTCTGATGAAATTAAGCAAGGTGAAAAAGTTATTTATGAACTGGCAGAGGATTTCCCGCCTAACCTTATGCAGTTTGTTAAGTACGCAAAACATGGGATGCCACGCGACAAAGTAAACGATGTAGTTAGACCTAATTTTAATCAAGGCCAACTACCGCCAAATTATGAAGCGCCAGCGTTACCTAATCCTGATGGTTTGAACATGACGCAACGTGCAGGCAAAGCAAGGAGAGAGCTACAAGATTTTTACAAAAGCAAAGACAAAGTTTCACATGAAACGAAAGAACGCGAACCGGTAAGCACAGAGGGAACAAATCCAGACCCGTTTCGGGAACACCAAGTTAAATATGCCGAAAGGCAGGAGTAAAGAAATGGAAAACCAGCATCAGAAAATTAAAGGCTACAGAGATTTAACTCAAGGTGAGATTGATGTAATGAATGGCAATAAGGATATCGCTGAAAGAGTTAAATCAATTACGGAAGCCGTAGAGAACGCATGAACTTAAATTTTAACGAAAAGTGCTGGCTGAAAGAATCTATTGAAAACCTAGATGATTTGAATGAGTGGGAGCAGGGTTTTATCGAAAACATAGAGGAGGAAAGTTTAAATGGAAAAGACTTTCCAATGTCAGAAGGTAGGCACGAAAAGTTATATCAGATTTACAAAAAGGCAGCTTTAAAACCATGAATCCACTAGAACAATCTGAGCCTTACACACTAAGCCTTGCTAATCCTAATCCGCGTAGTAGCAAAACCAAGGATGGCCCGGTATATCGTATTAGCTTTGAAATTGAGCAAGATGATTACTTGAATTTTATGAACACTCAGACAAACGGAATGGTTTTGGATGCGGCATTACAGGTTGTTGAGAATGTGCCTGTAGAGCCTAAAAAGCCTAAAGCCGCAAAAGGACAATATGGTGAATATGCAAAGAAACTAAAACTATCAAGCTTTTTCAGATCGCCGAAAGTATGGGCTGCATTGGGTACTGATGAAGAGTTTAGGGAATGGATACAACAGCAACCAAGTTGTATTAGTGGCGATCGAGATTATTGCGAGACTTTAACTGGTGATGCTGAAATGGTCTGTAAAGCTGCGCATGTAAGACGAGCAGGGGAAAGTGGCACAGGTTACAAAGCTGAATATGCGTGTGTCCCACTCACTAATGAGGAGCATAGCTGCCAACACCAGCATGGCGAATTATCGTGTCTAGAAATTCATTTAAAAAGCTTTCCAAAAAACGAATCAAATGTTAGTGCGGCTGATTGTATTGCAAAAGAATGGTTCGATAAAAAACGAATTGACTATGTAAGCAAATGGGCATGGGAAACCTACAAAGGAAAACTAGGGGTATCGAGCATGGCCGAAGTAAGTCCTGAAATACACAAGGAGAACGCGCAAAGTATAGAGGCTGAAATCGTAGCGTTATTGCCGCATTGTGGATCGTCTTGATGAGGTCATGCGATTTTTAGTTAAAGAGCGCGCTATGTGAACTTGTGAAGTTAAGAGTTGTGGTTTTACGTCAGGAGATAATGACAAGCGTGGTTTGCTTCAATGGAGCATCATTTATCAGGTCGTGCGCATAGCATAAGGTGGAATCCAAATAACGCGAGTTGTCATTGCAAGTTTACCAATGATCCGGTGGCGCATAGGGATTTTATCATGGCAGCAATAGGTCAGGATATGTATGAAACGCTTACAGTGATACAAGACGAGCCAATGTTTACATACGCCTTGTCAGATAAAAAAGACATGTATGAGCATTACAAACAACAGAAAAAAACAATGCTGCAAAAAAGAAAGGATGGCGTTTTAGGATATTTAGAATTTGAGGCATTTGACTAATGACTAAACTAGAACAAGCTGAATCATTCCTAAAAGCCGCGCTCCAATGTCTTGCGGGCGAACTGACAGAGGATGAGAAAGACGTTAAATACTTATTAGAAATTACTGACGATAAAATTAAAAGTTTTGCGCCCCGTAAAAATAACATTGTTGAGCCTTTATGAAGCGCAACCTGGTGTGTTTATTGTTTGAGGATAGTGGACACTTGAACCAAACAGCGGGGCGCATCTTAACTAGAGGAAAAAGGGTTGTTGATAAATAACATCGGTTTAGATGATGTACTGACTCGTTTTGGCCGATGGTTTAACCGGCAACGCGACGTACTGGGGTATCCACAGAAGTCGATTGAACGTCGTTTAGAGGAAACGGGTATTTATTATCCTGTTGACGGTCTTCATTCCTACATGAAAGTTCCAAAGGAACGTCGTTTATTTAAAGAAATATTGATTGAAAATAAGCCAATGGACTTCGAAATAGCCGAGGCCATTGTTTTTAATGAGTATTTTCCTAGATCGTTATTTCATGTTGTGTACGCAAAGTACTTTATATTCAGTGCGAACGGTAAAAGAGTCACCGATAAAGACCGGTGGGAAAGTTTAAATATTAATAACAAACCAGATTTTTATGCGCATATTCGAGTCGCGCATAAGATCATTGAAGAAAAATGGGAAATTGTTAAGAAACAAATACTTGATAAAAATCGTATTACCTAATATAGTATTTTGTGTGATTCTGGAACAAGTGACCTCAAGGCCCGCGCAAGCGGGTTTTTTATTGCCTGATTATATCCATTCAGTATAGGGGCTAATAATAAATTATTATTGGCCCCTATTTAATACTGAGTTTTATTAACACGCATGGCGTGTTAATTACAAAAAGATATTTCAGCACCGCATTGATCTGGTAAGATGCTCCGTGAGGAATCATTACCTCATCTCGCTCAGTCCCGTGGCTTTCCACAACTTCGGGGCTGGGCATCTGCAAGCCCGCGCAAGCGGGTTTTTTAATGTCTGGTTAAGACTTAACGTGGCACTAACTCTGCTTAAAGAAATATGGATATCTGCTCTGCGCTAATGCTCGTCTTGACCTAAAGGCGCAACACGCCGGAGGTCGGTCACGTATGCTGTGCAAGCTTGAACATCTAAGTAATATCTGCGTTAATAGGTACGCAGAGGTACGATAAATCTGTAAAACAATAGGATAACGGTTTGAATGCCCAAGCCAGTGAGGGAACACGATGAAGGCCGATTGGCCAGTGGCGCGATGCGTCCTTTGCCTGAGCGAAGGTACGTTATGCGAGGAGCACATCATACCACGCGCGCTCGGCGGCATCTTTACTTGCAGTTTCTTGTGCCACGATTGCAACTCGCGGCTCGGGAGCGACGTGGAGGCCTCTGCCAAGTCCGACCCCTCGATCCTCCTCGCGGTCGACAGACTGCAAGGCGATATCCCTGCGCTAGCACATAAGAGCCGCCCTTACGTCACAATCGGCGAAGGCCCGCGCGTTTCGGTATATGTCAGAGACGGAGCATTCCAAGTTGAAGGACAAAAACATGACGACGGATCGACGATCCTGCCAACAGACGAAGCGCCCAAAGCGATCGTGGAGATGTTGCAGCGGAGCGGATATGCCGAAACACCGCCGATCCAGCACGTTCTTTCGGTTTTAAAAAGTGCGCCGGACAGCCAACGAATCTCCGTTGCGCCTGAGTGTGACGCTATCAAGTGTGACGTTATCAAATGGCCCGTGGAAGCGATTGAGCCCGATCTTAGCAAGAGCATGCCTATCGACCCCCGCTTGCCGGCCAAGATCGCATTCGAGTTCCTCGCGCTATGCGCGGGCGAGGCGATTTGCACGAATGATGGGCCGCTACCCGATCTTCGCCAAATCCTCGAATCAGGGACTGGCTGGGACGACACCATCCTGCGAGTCGACCGTTTACGTGTCGATGCCGACGATGCCCGACCGTTTCATGGAATATGCAACGAAGAGAATCGCGAATATGAACAGATACAGGTGCGGCTATTCGGCTGTGTGGGATACCGTGTGCATTTCCCTGGACTGTATATCGGCGGACCGCGTTACGCTTACACCCACTGGCTGAACACGAACACGCGCAAAGAGGATTTGAGAATGATTAAGTAAAGATAGATATGGATTGGGACAAGTTTGCGAGTTTTTAAATGTTAAGCATATAGACCTTTTGATGTTCATAGAAAGAAACAACATTATGCACAAGTAGTACTAAGGCCTGTTAAGGTTAAAAACTAGGTAAAAGGTACTTCCCAGGTAATCACCTAGCGGGTATGCGGCTTCGCGAGATTCAGCTAGCCACAGGATTTTATATAGCATCATCATAATAAAAAAGTTATGCCAATTTTAAAAGAGGACCGAACAGAATCTACACTTAATCAGTTAGTACAGTTAACAGGTAAAAGCCAGCGAACTATTAAGAAAAGATTAGCGGGTGTTGCACATCGAAAAGATGGTAACGCCTATGCTTATATAAGTAAGGATGCTTTAGCTGCAATCTATTTATCTGATGAAGATGACAATGTTATTGATCTTAATACTGAACGCGCATTACTGGCTAGAAGCCAGCGAGCAAAAATAGATTTAGATGTAGAAACGCTTGAAGGTGAGCGAATGCCTACAGCTATAGTAGTTGAGCTATGTCAGCAATTAGCGAACATTGTTAAAACAAAAGTTCGAGGCGTACCTACTCAAGCAAAAACTAAAATTCCTAAATTAACCAAAACCGATGTTTCAAAACTAGAAGCATTATGTAATCGGGCCTTAATGGATGTAGCAACGCATGGTATACCAACAGGTCTTAGAGCAAGAATGGAAAAATATAACCAACAGCTACAAGCCTTCACCGAAACTGACACTAAGTGAATGGGCAGACGAGAAAGCGTATTTATCACCTGAATCTAGTTCACAGTCTGGTAAGTGGACCACCTGGCCACAGCAAGTTGGAATACTTGATGCGGTAACAGATCCCGAAAATGAAAGAGTGACACTAATGAAGTGTTCGCGAATCGGGTATACAAAGTTAATTAATCATGTAATCGGGTTTCATATTGAACATGACCCATGCAGCTTACTAGTTGTTCAGCCAACAGTAGAAGATGGAGCCGGTTACAGTAAAGAAGAAATTGCGCCAATGCTGCGCGATACACCATGTTTAGATAAATTAGTTTCCGATCCAAGGTCAAGAGATAGTTCAAACACTATCATGACCAAAGCTTATCCTGGTGGTGTGTTGCACGTGGTGGGTGCAAATAGTCCAAGAGGGTTCAGAAGGATCACGGTTCGCAAAGTTCTTTTTGATGAGGTAGATGGGTATCCAGCATCTGCAGGAACTGAAGGGGATCAAATAAAATTAGGAGAAAAACGCGCAGAGGATGCTTGGAACCGCCAGTTTATTATTGGTAGCACACCAACCATAAAAGGATTCTCAAAAGTAGAGCGCAGTTTCGAGAGTTCAGATAAACGCTTTTACCATGTTCCTTGTCCACACTGTAAGAAAAAACAAAAATTAGAATTTAAAAATTTAATCTGGCCTAAAGGTGAGCCAAAGAAAGCACATTTTGTATGTACTCATTGTAACAAGGACATCGATGAATCAAAGAAATATTGGATGTTGGAGCATGGCGAATGGATTGCTGAAAAGCCTTTTGATGGTCATGCAGGTTTTCATATTTGGGCGGCGTATTCATTACAGCCTAATGCGAGTTGGGGGCAGATTGCTACAGATTTTTTAGAAGCTAAAGATGATCCGTTAACGCTACAGGTATTTGTAAACACCTCATTAGCAGAAACATTTGAGCAAGCTTCAATAGATGTAGATGAAGATAGTTTATATGCCAGGCGTGAAAATTATGAAAAGTTACCAGATAAAAATTTAGTAATTACGTGTGGTGTCGATGTTCAAGCAGACCGGCTAGAACTAGAAGCGAAAGGTTGGGGCATAGGAGAAGAAAGCCACGGTGTTGAGTACAAAATAATCTATGGCGATACTACCCAAATAGAAGTATGGAACGACCTAGAAGATTACCTAGATCAAACTTATGAAACTGAAGATGGGAGACTATTACACATTGCCTGCACTATGGTCGATTCAGGTTACAACACTGATTATGTTTATGATTTTGTTTTAAGAAAAAGTCTAAGGCGTGTGTATGCCACTAAAGGCGTAGGCGGTGAAGGTAGACCAATAATTGGTAAGCCAACTAAACAACGTAAGAAAAATGTCAAGCTATACCCTATTGGTGTAGACCAAGCAAAGACAGTTATTTACACCCGGCTAGCAAAAGAAAAAGTAGGTAATGGTTATTATCATTTTCCGCTTGAGTATGACAAAGAGTTTTTTGAACAGTTAACTGCAGAAAAATTAGTAACAAAATTTGAACGCGGTGTTAGTCGTAGAGTTTGGTTAAAAAAACGTCCTAGAAATGAAGCGTTAGATATTAACGTTTTAAATTATGCCGCTTTAAAATTGTTAGATCCTAATTGGAAAGCATTAATAAAAAATATTCATGTAAAAGAAGAAAAGGAAGTTGCACGTAAAAAAGCAGCTACCAAGAAAACACCAGATCCAGCGTTAGTTAGACACAAGCGAAAATTAAAACGTAAGCCTAAAAAAGGGTTTGCTAAATCATGGTAGATAAATGGACATAGCAACCACTGAACCATTAACGGTTACTGCAGGTGATCGTATTAAATGGAAAAAATTCTTTACGGATTATAAGCCTGAAGATAGTTGGGTTCTAACTTACGCGCTTATTAATTCATCTGGTAAAGAAGAAATTACCGCTACAGATAACAGTGATAGTTATCATCTAGTAGATGTATTGCCTGATGATTCTGGTGTGTGGGCGAGTGGGGAATATCGTTGGAATGCTTACGTTACTAAATCAACTGAACGTTATTTAGTTGATGATGGGTTAATTACTATTAATCCTAACTTTAGCAAACTAGATACATACGATAGCAGATCACATGTAAAGAAAGTGTTAGACGCTTTAGATGCATTAATTGAAGGTAAGGCAAGTAAAGACCAATTAACTTATTCAATTTCTACACCAGGTGGAGCTAGCAGAAGTTTAACTAGGCTTAATTTAAGTGAAGCTATTCAAGCGCGCAGAACGTATTACGGTATGTACAAAAGAGAGTTAGCTAGAGAGCGAGTGCGTAACGGTAAATCTGCAGGTAACAAGGTTAAGGTTAGGTTTTAAATATGTTTAGTTTAAAGGGAGCTTTTACCAAACTGTTTTCTAATCAAACAGCGGGAGTTGTGCCAAGACGCGGTAGAACCCATTACAGAAAATACACTGCAGCTAACCAAGACCGATTGTCTTTTAGTTTAGCTAATTTTTCTCAAGTGCCTGATGCAGATATACGAAAAGGTCTAAAAATTATTCGAGCTAGATCACGTGATTTAGTTAGGAATAATGATTACGTTAAAAAGTTTACAAAACTTCTTAAAAATAACGTAGTAGGTTCTGCAGGGATACAGCTACAAGCAAGACCATTACGCAATGATGGTTCAACGATTGATAAGATAGATGCCCAAACAACTGAAGATGCTTGGAAAGAGTGGGGAAAAAAAGGTTCACCAGATGTAACAGGCACTAAATCATGGTGGGATGTTTCTCGTGAATGCATTTGTACAGTAGCAAATGATGGTGAATTATTGTTACGCAAGCATCATGGAACGCAGTTTAATAAATTTGGGTTTGCAATTGAATTATTAGATGCTGAATTACTAGATACTCAAGACAATAGAACGCTGTCTAATGGTAATCAGGTAGTGATGGGTGTAGAGCTTAATTCGTTCCGTAAACCGGTTGCGTATTGGCTAACTACCCACACCAACAAATTACAGGATACTTATCTTAATAATAACGCCAGGCGTGAACGTGTGCCTGCAGATCAAATTATTCATGCATTCATACCAGATTTTGTTTGGCAAACTCGCGGGGTTCCTTGGTATGTAACCGCTATGTTTAGGCTTGGGATGCTTGGGGGTTATGAAGAAGCTGCAGTAGTGGCTGCAAGATTAGCCGCTTCAAGTATGGGCTTTATGGAAACCTCAGAAGATGCTGAAGATGCTCAATATGAAGGTGACGGCGAACAAGATGATAACGGTGATTATTTAGAAGATGCTGAACCAGGTTCATTTAGACAATTACCGCCAGGCGTAACACTTGCGGAGTGGGACCCAAATCAACCGAATACAAATTATAAAGATTTTGTTAAATCAGTTTTGCGCGGTGTTGCGTCTGGTCTAGGAGTTTCATACGTTAGTTTAGCGTCGGATCTTGAGGGAGTTAACTTTTCAAGTATTCGCCAGGGCGTATTAGATGAGCGCGAAATGTGGAAAGAGTTGCAGAAGTGGTTAATTGAATCTGTAATTACACCAATATTTGAAGAATGGTTAAGCGTTTCATTATTGAATCAAGCTATAACTAATCCAGGCGGTTCACCTGTTAAACCTCAGTTCCTTAAAAAGTTAAGCCGTGTTACTTGGCAAGCTAGAAGATGGCCGTGGGTTGATCCATTAAAAGATTCACAAGCAAACCAGAATGATATTAATGAACGCTTACGTTCGCGTAGTGATGTTATTCGTGAGTCGGGCCGTGATCCTGAAGAGGTTTGGAAAGAAATAGCAGAAGAAAATAAAACATTACTTGAATTAGGTATACCACCGGTTGCGGCGGTAAAAACTGAACCAGCTAAAGAGGTTGATGAAAATGAAACAGTTTGAAGTTAAACAATTAAATCGAAGTGTATCAATACGTGAAGCATCCATTGATGCAGAAAAACGCACTGTAGATTTAGTGTTTTCATCTGAAGAACCAGTAGATAGATGGTTTGGTACAGAAATTTTAGACCATGATCCAGCATCTGTAAGGCTTGGCCGCTTGCAAAATGCAGGACCATTGTTAATGGACCACAGCACACGTGATCACGTTGGTGTTGTGGAATCAGCCTCAGTAGGTAAAGACCGCGTTGGACGCGCGTTGGTTCGTTTTGGCAACAGCGAACGTGCTGCAGAGGTATTTCAAGATGTGATCGATGGTATTCGTCAACATATTTCAGTTGGTTATCGAATCTATAAAGGTCTTGAGGACCATGAGGAAGATGAAGTTCGCATTGTTGATTGGGAACCAATGGAAATTTCCATTGTTTCAGTTCCTGCAGATGCAACCGTTGGAATAGGTAGGGCGGATGATTTTGAAAATACTTTTAATATTGCAGACAGGAGTAACCAGATATGGACCCAAAAAAGAAAGTTAAACTCGATCTCGAAGAGGCAGATCGTCAAACGGATGATAACAACCAACCAATTGAAGTTGTCGTAAAACATGAAAAGGAAAATGATCCGGTAGATCAGAACGGCCTTGTTAATAAAGGTATTTCTGAAGAAAAAACACGTTGTCAAGATCTTAAACAGATGGGGCGCGATTACAGCGCACCAGATTTAGCGGATAAGTTTATTGATGAGGGTGGTACTACTGAAGATATGCGTGAAGCGTTGCTTTCACGTTTACATGCTAAAGCTAAAGCGGTTGAAGTTGAAGAAATTGGTTTAACCGGAAAAGAAGCACGTGGATTTTCTTTTATGAAGGCTATGCGAGCGTTAGCATATCCTGATAATAAACATTTTCGTGAAGATGCAGCATTTGAACTTGAATGTTCTGCAGCGGTTAGCGAGCAAACAAGGGTGGAACCACAGGGTATTTATATACCTGTAGAAGCTCAAATTGCTAACCCTGCAAATATTTCACGTGCGCAGAAAGTTATGCAAGCCATGCGTGTATTAGATTCAACCGCGACAGATGGTGCTGAGTTAATTGGCACTGAACACATGGGTGGATCTTTTATCGATGTATTGCGTAACACCACACGTGTTATTGAAGCGGGTGCAACCGTTATGAGTAGCCTTCAAGGTGATGTAGCGATACCACGTAAAACCAGCGGTTCGTCTGCAGGGTGGGTAGCTGAAGATGCAGATGCTGCAGAGTCAGAAGCACAATTTGACCAAGTAACATTAACACCTTTGACACTTGCGGCTTACACCGAGTACACACGTAAACTTTTACTTCAATCAGATCCGTCTATTGAAGCATTAGTTCGTGATGATCTCGCGAGAGCAGCAGCACTAGAAGTTGATCGTGCAGCGTTGCATGGTTCGGGTGCTGCAGGTCAACCTGCCGGTGTTGAAAATGTTACAGGTATTAATGTGGTAGATCTTGTAGTTGCAGGTTTACCTACATGGGCTGAAACAGTAAGTGCTGAAACGCAAATTATGATCGATAACGCGCCTGAAAGTGCGCTCGCTTATATTGCACCTGCAGGCATTGTTGGTCACTGGAAAACTACCCCTAAAGAAGCTGGTGCAGCTCGTTTCATTATGGAAGGTGGACAAGTGAACGGGTATAACGTTTTACGAACTAATCAAGTAACAGCCGCTGAGTTTTTCTTTGGAGCTTGGAGTGAGTTACTAATTGGTTTGTTTGGTGGCTTGGATATGTTGCTAGACCCTTATAGCAATTCATTGAAAGGCAGAGTTCGTATCGTTATTCATCAATCAATGGATATTGCAGTTCGACACCCTGTGTCGTTCACGAATGCAGTATTTATTTCTTAAAGCCTAATAGATAAATAGTTCTTTTAGCAAAATAGAAGCGGCTTAGAAATGAGCCGCTTTTTTATTAATTAAATTAGCAGGTGTAGTTATGGTAATGACCGCAAACAAAAAAGATAATACAAAAGTTAAAGTTAAACTTTTGAAAACTACAGTAGTTAATAGACAGTTAACTAAAAAAGGTAAAACAGTTGAAGTTACGTCTTCAGAAGGAGCTATGTTAGTTCATCATTCTAAAGCGGAATATCTTGGTGGGAAAAAGTCTAAATCGGATGATAAATCGGATGATAAATCTGGTGGTGATAATGATAATAAATCAGATCCAGGTAAGGTTGAAAATAGAGATCCTAAAAGTAGCTAATGGTTATAGAGTCGGAGGAGGACAAGCTTTCGTATCTGGAAGATTGGGATAGTGTTGAAATAAACAATGTAACTATCCCTGCAATTGTTTCTTCTTCTTACGAACAGGAGTTGGACATTTCTGGCGTAAGCCGCGAAGCCTTAGTAAGGACTTCAGATATAAGTGGTGTAGTGCTTGAAACTATTTTGATATTTGAATTAGCATCGTACACGATTAAAAGTATTCAATCTGCGGGTGATGGATTAAGTAATTTAATTTTATTGCGAGCATGAGCTTAAGACTAGCCATAACAGGCGCAAAGCGTGAGTTCAAAAGAATGAACCGCGAATTAAAAAAGATAGATCGTGATGTTAATACTGCAGCATTTCGCGCAAAGAATAGAGCAATTCAAGGTGTACACACCGGTTCAGTTCGAGCGTTAGCCGCTTATTATGCAGTACCACAGCGTTCTATTCGGAAATTTTTAAAACGTTTCCCTGCAAGATCCTTAAAAGCTGAAGCTGCAGTATGGCTTGGAAGTACTGCATTAACTAAAACTGCAGGGAGAAATCCAAGGGACGGAAAACCTTTAGTAGTTGGTCGCTCGCCAAACAAACAAAAAGCACCAGCGCACCAAACTGCTTTTAATGTACCAGGCAAGAAACCACAATTTTTAAGAGAAACTAAAAGCAGTTTACCTATTGGTGTAGCAGGTATTCAGCAGTTCGATCAAAGCAAAAGAATTATCATGCCTATTTTGCGAGTGAATGGGGTTAGGTTATTCAACAAAGAATTTAAAAGACAGTTGAGGTTATTACGTGGCTCACGTTAGAGAACAACTAGTTACAAAATTTATAGAACTTTTAACTGGTCTTTCTACTACTGGTGCAAAAGTTTATAACACCAGGCTCTATCCTTACGATGAAATTGAGCACATTCCAAGCTTAAATATTTATGCAGGCCCCACTATCTTTGATGAAGAAAGTGCGGTTATGGGGAATATACAAGCCAAGATTACTACTATTATTGTAGAGATTCGCGTTAAAGATCCGGTCAATCAATCTCAGGAGTTAGAAACTATTAATGCTGAAGTTGAAGATGCAATTATGACTGATCGAACATTAGGCGGCATTGTGAATTGTGTAGATTATGTTGGCACTGAAGTTGAAAGAAGCGTGTTAGATCAACCGGTAGCACTTGCTACTTTAGAGTTTGAGGTTAGTTATCGTGTAAACGCTACTGATCCAGAAACAATAGTGTCTTAAATCACTAAAAACTTTTCGTTAACAAACCGCCATCCGGCGGGTTTTTCATTTATGGAGATTAATCATGGCAATAACTAGAGGATGTACTGGAATATTTCTAGTAGGTGCAACACCTGCAGCAGTGGGTGAAGTTAGGAATGTTTCATTGTCGCAAAACGCAGAAATTTTAGATGCTTCTAAAATTAATGATGGTTGTGTTAAGGCAAGAAGTGTAGGGGCTAATGAATGGGGTGTAGCTATTCAAACCTGGTGGGATGCTGCAGATACTACTGGCCAGGAAGTGCTTGATGTGGGTGCTACCGTTGAATGTGAAATTGGTCCTGAAGGTAATACTACTGGCGATATTAAATATAGCGGGTCTGCAGTGGTGCAAAGCGTTGATATTTCTTATGGCGTGGATGGCATTGTTGAACGCAATTTCAATTTAGTAGGTAGTACAGTGCTAGCTGCAGGAACATTTGCTTAATGGATGTTTCACAGATAGCGCTTAATCAGTGGGAAAAAAAGCTAGTAGAAGAACAAGGTTATTTTGATGTTGAACAATGGAAAGATCCAGACAACGAAGATAAACCGATTCGGATTTACTATAAACCTTCTAATATGCGTAATCGTATTGCGATTACTAATTTAGCGACTAAGAAAAATAAAAAAGGTGAACCCACTATATTTGAATTAGCGGTATCTACTATTATTAATCGTG
This sequence comes from Gammaproteobacteria bacterium, assembly GCA_965247265.1. Lineage (GTDB taxonomy): Bacteria > Pseudomonadota > Gammaproteobacteria > UBA4575 > UBA4575. The sequence continues at coordinate 2,202,616 of OZ252002.1, read as the reverse complement.
CGCTTACAAAAGATGGTAAGCGAATGTTTAGTGATGATCATTTTGAAATAATGTTAACTAAGAATGATGCAGATGTTCTTTGGTTAATTTATTATGAAATCACAAAAATTAGACCGTTAACGGAGGAGATAGAAACAGCAAAAAAGCCTTGATGAGAAACATTGAATTAAAATTAGTTTTCCAGTTATCACAGAAACTTAACCTTACTGTACAAGAAATATTAAACATGCAAGAGCAGGAATTTTGTGGTCATTTAGCTTTAGGGATGTTAGATAATGGCTAGTGAAACTTCACACCGATTTAAGTTAACCTCACGAGATCGCACTCGAGCAGGCATTGAATCCGCTAAAAGAAATTTTAGAAGTTTAGAAAAAGTTACTCGATTAGCATCTGTAGCATTAGGTGGGGTTGGTATATCCGCATTAGGTAGCATTGCGGTACTTGCTAGAAGTGTATCAACATTAGATGCTTATAATAGAAAGCTTCAACAAACCGAAGCATTATTACGTGTAACTGGCAACGCATCAGGGCAAACCATCAAAGGAATAGCCGCACTTGCAGATGAAATTGCAAGAGGAACCTTAGTAAGTGAGGGGGACGTTCTCGCAGCAGCAAATCAATTATTAACTTTTAAATCAATTGCTAGTGAGACTTTTGAAGAAACATTAAGGCTTGCACAGGATCTTGCTGCTACTGGCTTTGGATCTATTCAGTCAGCAACGCTAACTCTTGCAAAAGCATTAGAAGATCCAGTTGCAAGGCTTGGAGAATTATCACGTGTTGGTATTACAGTATCCAAATCACAACGCGATTTAGTTAAGGACTTAGTTGAAACGGGGCGTAAAGCTGAAGCACAAGGTATTATATTAAAAGCTTTGCGTGATCAAATAGGCGGGGCTGGTGCTGCTGAGTCACAAGGTACACTCGCGGGGGCTGTTGATAACCTTGGACAAAGTTGGAGAGAATTTCAAAGAGCCGTTGCAGATGGTCGAGTATTTAATTCTGCAGTAGGGTTTGTTACCGGTTTAGAAAGAGTTGTTTCAGATCTTAATGATAGTTTAGGCGTAACAAGTGAAGGAACGTTACGTGTTCTTGATCGAAGAATTGAACAGCTTCAAGTATTACAAAGGGAAGGGGCAGGTAATTTAGGTGTAATAGGTTTTACTGATAGTAGCATCGCAAAAGAATTACTCGATGTTGAAAACAAACGTAGACAAATATTACTCGCAATTAACCGTGAAAGAATAATAGAAGCACAAGAAAAAGCTAAAGCTGCAGCAGGTTCAGAGGAAGCTAAACGGTTAGCATTTGAAGAATTACAGTTAACTAAACAACAAGAAGAGGCTGAAAAGTCACTTAAAGAAGCTGCAAAAGAAACTCTAAAAGTAGAAAAAGAAAAAGCTAAAATTAAAAGTGATGCAAATATAGCTATAGCAGGATTAGCAGATGCAGAGTTTGATGAAGCACAAAGATTTTTAGGTGAACTAAAAACCACTGGCGATAAAATACGTGCTGAAATAGAATCTATTCGATCTAACGAATTTCTAACAACTGATCAGCAAGATACATTAGTTGCACGACGTATCGAACAGCAAGAGGTTCTAGGAACTAAAACAGACGAAGTTTCACAAGCTCAAGCAAAATTGAACGATGAGTTAGAAAAAGGCAGAGAGGCAGGTGAAAAATTTGGTATTGCGATAGCAAGCAATGTAGGTAAAGCGATCCGTGAATTTAAAAGCTTGGGAGATGTAGTCAATTCAGTATTAGAAGATATTTTATCTATACTCATTACTCAAAATATAACCGCTCCTTTGTCATCTGCTTTAGGATCTCTGTTTGGCGGCGGAGGTCTACAGCCTAATCAATTTGGAGGAAGTTTCCTTGTAGCTGGCGGCGGAGGTAGAGAACGCCCAGTAACAGTGTCTGCTCAGCAAGGTGAAATAATAGATATATCGCGCCCTACTGATAGAAGTAGGTCATCATCTAATGTAATTGTAAACATTAATAATGCACCTAGCACACCCGCCGTTAAACAAAATGGTAATCAAATTGATATTGATTTTGCGGTCTCTAGCGCTATTAGAAATGGACCTAAAACCACTGCAGCATTAGGCCAGAGATTTTCGTTAACTCCTGCATTAAGTCTTAGATAATGGCAACCTGGCCAGTAAGTTTACCTGATGCTTTTTTGGTAGATGGATATCAAGAGCAATCGCCAGATAATGTTATTAGTTTTGAAACTGATACAGGGCCTGCAAAAATACGCAAAAGAAGCACAGCGAATCCTAGACAAATATCTGGGTCTATATTTCCTCTGACAAAAACACAGGTAACAACACTGGATACCTTCTATCAAGATAATGCGGCCATTCCATTTACCTTTGACGGTGATCGTATAGGAACATTAGCAGATTTTAGATTTACAGCACCGCCTACGTATAGATCAATATGTGGTGATGTATGGTCTGCTGACATACAGGTTGAAAGAATGCCATGAGTAGAACGTTATCCACAACAGCTATACAGTCTGCATTTTCAGCAGATACTAATGAAGTATGGGCTGCGTTATTAACCATTGATCATGCGAATTTAGTTACACCGATACGTATTACAGCTAATGGAGCAAACATAGATTCGAATGGTGAAACATTTATATCTTGTCCGTTTAGATTGGAGCTGCCTTCAGAAGAAGAAGGGACAATAAGCAAAGCAACGCTCACTATAGAAAATATAAGCAGATTGCTTGTACCTATTATACGGACAATAGATAGACCGCCATCAATTCAAGTAGACATTGTTTTAGCTTCGAGTCCAAACACGCTGGAAGTTTCCTACACAGATTTTATTTTAACAGATGTTAGTTATAACTCATTGACGGTAACAGGAACCTTTAGCCAGGAAAATTTCTTAGCAGAGCCATATCCAGGTTCTTTATTTGCGCCTAGCCTCTATCCCTCGTTAGTTTGATTGATTTATCGAATTACATTGGCCTTGAGTTTCAAGACCACGGGCATTCTATGACCGGTGCAAATTGCTGGGGATTAATTTATTTAATTTATAAAAATGAGTTTGATATTGAGTTACCTAAATATGACAAGGGATATGAAAAGGCGAATATAAAAAACGGAGCTAGCATTGAAAAGCTAACTCTATTAGAAGCTGCAAAATGGGTTCATGTTGATTCACCAAAGTTTGGAGATGTGCTTACTTTTTTGATCGCAGGGAATAGAAGTCATGTAGGAATGACTACATCTGATCATCAAATGATTCATATTATCAAGGGCGCTAACTCTTGTATTGAAAACTATACACGCAGGTATTGGGAAAAACGTGAGCCAATTATTTATCGACACTCAAAACGAATGTAGATTACTCGCGTGTCCAAGCCCGTTTTCAATTAAACGATTTGATCACGCAGTAGTATGTGGTGGAACGATACTCGATATATTAGAAGCAACTGAAACGCCTGTTTATGATATTGACTATACATATATATTTGTAGGTGATGTGCGAATCCCTTATGAATGGTGGGGAAAGGTAAGACCGAAGCCTGGTCAAGACATCATTCTCAGGGCATTACCTGGTGATGGAGGAGGCGATAAAAATCCATTAAGAACAATATTGTCTATTGCGGTACTGGCTGTTGCGCCGCAATTAGCAGGCTTAGCAGGGTTAGGAGCATTCGGAACTGCAGGTATTGGAGTAGTTGGAACATTATTAGTTAATGCTATAGCTCCACCACCAAAGCCAGGCAGATTGACTAGTCCTACACTAACTCAAGAAAGCCCGACATATTTTATTGAAGCAGCTCGTAACCAGGCGAAGCCATTTGATGTAGTTCCACAGATATTAGGTGAACATCGAGTCACGCCACCTTATGCAGCACAACCCTTTACTGAAGTGGTTGGTGATGATCAATTTGTAAGAATGCTCTTTGCTGTCTCTAAAGGCCCAGCACTGATTAGTAATCTTAAAATTGGCGAAACTGCAATTGAGAATTTTGATGAGGTTGATTTTGAAATAAGAAATGGTTTTGATGATGATGATCCGTTATCCCTGATAACACAAACCGTTACTCAACTTGACTTAAACGTAGAACTTACACAAGCGGGAGGATTTGAAACTCGAACAACCGAGATTGATACTGATGAAATAGAAGTAGATATAACATTACCGCGCGGGTTAATTGGGTTTAACAATAATGGGTCTGAGTCAGGCAGAACCGTAGAGTTAGATGTTGAAATAAGTATTACCGGCCAGAACAATTGGTCCGCATCTTCAACTCCAGTCAATGTTGCCGAGCAAACGATATTAGCTGCGACTATTCCGTCTGGATTTCCAGCAATAACGCTACAATTTAGAACATTGCCTGCAATTGCGGCCACAGGGTTTATATATATAGACCGATTTACTGGTGTGGCATCGATCACCAAACCAAGACTTATACAAACTTCTGTTCCTGGTGCTTTTCCTGGAGATCCTAGAAGAGTCATCCCGACACAAGTTCCAACAAATGGGATTCAAATAGGAACCTGGAGTAGAGCATCAGGTGGAACCGTTGTTGTAACAGATACCAGAAATTCAAGCTTATTTGATAATGTAGTTGATATTGATACTGGAGATTTCGCACCAACAGAGGTAACAGAAGATATAGTCATAGCTCAAGGTGATTTACTGAAGCCTACAGTGATCACAGCAAGTACCTCACAAGTTATTAGAAAATCTGTACGTTTCCCAGTTGCAAGAAATCAATATGATGTAAGAATAAGAAGAACTACTGCGGATAATTCTAGCAATCAAATATTTGATGATACATTTTGGACTGCATTACGTTCAATAAAGGATGCACCGCCAGTATTTGATACAAACATTGCTTTGGTTGCTATGAGAATTAAAGCAACTGGCCAGTTAAATGGTGTAGTTGATACGTTTAATTGTTTGGCAAGCTATGTTGGTGAAATATGGGATGGATCTTCATGGGTTACTGATATCGGTACGAATAACCCTGCAAGTATTTGTAAAGGAATTCTACAAGGAAATTCAAACAGTAAAGCGTTACCTAATAGCCGTTTAGATTTAACCTCATTTCAAAACTGGTTTAATTATTGTGGTCAGAAGGGCTATGAGTTTAATCAATATATTGATTTTTCAAGCAGCGTATTGGATATATTTAATACCGCTGCATCTGCAGGACATGGTTCGTTAACGTCTATTGATGGTAAATACGGAGTCATCTTTGATGATGTAAAAACGACACCTATACAGCATTTTACGCCTAGAAATTCTTCCAACTTTTCATCCACTAAGGTTTTTACTGAATTACCTCATGCATTCAGAGTAAGGTTTGCGAATGAGGATATTAATTATCAACAAGATGAAAGAATAGTTTATAACGACGGATTTAATGCAAGTAATGCAACATTATTCGAGACCTTAGAATTACCTGGTGTAACAAAGCCTGACTTAGTTTATAAACACGCTCGTTATCATTTAGCAGTTGCTAAATTAAGGCCAGAAACCTATTCGTTAGAAGCTGATATTGAACACTTAGTTTCTACAAGAGGAGACTTGGTAAGAGTTACTCATGATATTACACAATGGGGTTTAGGCAGCGCGAGAATCATAGCGGTAAATTCATCAGGAGGATTTTTAACAACTATAGAAATTGATGATGAATTTGATTTAGCCGCAGGGGATAACTATTCAGTCAATATTCGTGGAGATGATAATACTCAGTTTATAGAACAAATAAATACAACGGGTACGTTAAATTCTGTTCTTATCTTTACAGATACCGCAATTGCAGACACAACCAATATAAGTGTCGGTGACTTAGTATCTTATGGAGTAATGGATTCACAGACACAGGACTTATTGATAAATTCAGTAGTACCACAAGAGGATTTGAGAGCAAAACTTACTTTTGTGGATTATTCTCCTGCAATATTTAATGCAGATATAGAGTCAATACCAACATTTAATTCCAATATTTCCGCAATTGAAAATTTAGATGTACCGATCATTGACACAATCCTATCGGATGAGAGTGTTGCAGTGCGTTCTAGTGATGGGTCGTTACGACCTGTTATATATATTAAGTTGAACTTAGCAGTTAATCGCCCACTGCATAGAATTAGTTCGTTAGAAGTTGAATTTAAACCTAGCTTATCGGATACACAATTCAACAGGGTAGGGATATTTGCTGCTGATGCAACAGACATCACTATCATTGATGTTGGGCAATCTATTTCTTACGACATTAGATTACGTTACCGATTTAAAGATGGTCAATTTGGCCCGTATACTGAAATTACTCACGTCGTAAGTGGTAAAACTAATGCACCACCAGCACCTGATACTTTCATGGTTCAATCACAAGGGGATGGTACTAGAGATTATTCAGTAACGCTTAATAACCCACCCCCAGATATTAAAGGCTTTAGAATATTTCAAGCATCAGGAACATGTGCGAGTAATACCTTCCCAGATGATTACACTGAGCATTTAGTTATACCGGTACTGAATAATATAGGTGGTACAACAATTGGGAAGATAGAAAATAATTTATTGGCTGCTGGCACATATTGTTTTGCAGCTCTTACTGAGGATACTGGCGGCAATCAATCTTCTCATATCACGCAGGAAATTGTGTTAGGTGATCCAAGATTTGGACTTGCGATATATTCAGAAGACTTAGTTAATTCACAATGGCCTGGTACTAAGACGTCTTGTTCAAGAGATCCAGTAACAGGATATCTTGTACCAGATGATACGACTACGTGGAGCGATTTAGGACCAAACTGGAATAGTGGCGCGGGTAAATGGGCGGATGACCCAGTAAGTCCTATTACCTATGTTCACCCTAGTAGTTCGGCATCAATTGATATAGGCAGTAGTCAACTTGTAACACCTAATGATGTAACTACGGTTAATGCAGGAACGTTGCTAGTCGAGTATCAAGACTCTACCGACAACATATCTTTCAGCGGTTGGAAAACAACAGGTACGCCAACTACTGCTAGATACTTTAGATACAGAATAACGGTTACGAACCCAGATGCAGACGGTGTTCTAGCATCCATTATTACGATTAATTCATAGGACTTGATATGGCGACATGGCCTACAGCAGCATTATCTAAAACAAGTGTAGATGCTGATTCAGATACCGTCACAGGAGTTTCTGGAGGGCGTGCTCAATTAGAAGATGCAATCGATCGATTAAATGCTTTAAATGCAATTAAGGTTGAAATTCTTGATGAGATACAAACACGAACCGCAAAATTAACCGCAACTGTACAAAGCATACCTTTAGAATTAAGAGCCGCAGTCGCTTCCGGTGTTGAAATAGGTTTACACGCGAATCACTCAACGCCAGGATCTCGCACAGGTAAGATAGGGTTTTCTAACGCAACACTTCTAAGAATTATAAATGAGGTAACGAACGGTGACATAGATTTTGTTACTAATGGCACTGGTAAAGTTAAGATAAATGGCAAAGAAATAGTAGGTGTTCCTGTTGGGATGGTAGCAGCGTTTATGACTTCTACAGCGCCTGCAGGATGGCTGGCTTGTGATGGCTCCGCAGTTTCAAGAACAACCTTTGATGAATTGTTTGCAAATATTTCTACAATGTATGGAAATGGAAACGGTTCAACTACGTTCAATTTGCCTGATTTTAGAGGGGAGTTTTTAAGAGGTTTCGACAATACTGCTGGCAATGATCCCGATGCTGCAAATAGAACAGATCGAGGAGATGGAACAACTGGTGATAACGTAGGCACTAAACAAGTTGATCAATTTAAGAGTCATAGCCACAGTTCTGCTATAAATTTAGGGACTCTAGAGAATGGTGTTAATACCGGTGGTGTAAATTCAGGAAGCACAGGATTAACGGGCGGAAATGAAACAAGACCACGTAATGTTTATGTCCTTTGGTGTATCAAAACGTAATAAACCATGATCACACGCGAATTAACACGCGATCTAATACGTGACGAGGGCGTAAGGAAATTACCCTATGTGGACAGTGTTGGAAAGGTATCTATTGGCATTGGCCGTAATCTTACTGATCGCGGTATTCGTAGTGACGAGCTTTTCTTTATGTTTAAAAATGATCTTGCAGAAACTTATCAAGAAACTTTACATGCTTTCCCGTGGGTTTTTACACTCGATCAAGTACGCCAAGACGTTATTTTTAACATGTCGTTCAACATGGGAATTACGACACTCAAACAGTTCAAAAGAACACTCGGATCAGTTGAAAACGGGGATTACGATAAAGCCGCAAAAGAAATGCTTGAAAGCAGATGGGCAAAACAAGTAGGGCCAAGAGCGCAAAGATTAGCCGAGATGATGAGAACGGGGAAGCGTTGAATGCATCAGCCTATAGATTATCCGGCGTTACCAAGACGCGCAGCAGTGATGCAGTGCGCGCCTTTGAAATTTGTTTTATTAGAGCGCTTTAATCCGGGCATTGAAGAACTAAGGGACATTACTGTGCCCCAGGGTTTTATTACTGATTTTTACTCTATCCCGCGTGTGTTATGGGCGATTTACCCGCCTCACTTAATGCCGATAGAAGCCTCAATAATCCATGACTGGGGCTATGCAATGGGGTTGAAAGATATTTCAGATGATTTTTTATATATCGCAATGCGTGCATACGGCGCACCAAAACATCGTGCAAGACTATTTGCAACTGCGGTAAAGAAATTTGGGAGTGCTAATCGTTCAAGAGAAGCGTATTTAGCAAACCCAAAACAGCGCATGAGCGCAAAAGAAATTGAAGCCTTAAAAGAAGGTTTTATTGTTACTTAAATAGGAGATATTGTTATGAATGGTAAAATTATAGGCAATCTAATTGCAGACGCAGCGATAACAGGTTCTACAGCACTAATAGCTTTACTATCTCAAGAAGGAGTTAACAAATTAAATGATATTAGCCAAGCTGCTTATGTAGTTGTGGCGCTTGGTATCATTGCAGCCGCTTCCAAAGGTTATAAAACATTACAAGCTAATCCTGCATAGTAGTGAAATATCTTATTGCTAGCATCTTTCTTGTTCTTTCATTAAGCGTACAAGCAGATGAGACCGTCTTAGATTTAATTGAGTCTGAGAAAATAAATGCAGAAGCGCATTACCACTCTGAATCTAACAATGTAGTTCTTTGCTATATGTATGAAGATAGAAAAGGTGGGTATTGTGGGAAACCGATGGCTGTAAATGATCTTGAGTTTTGTCTTTTTAATGATTTGGGCCAATTAATAGACTGTTGGGCGCAAGGAAATAGTATATGACTTATTCAAACATGGATAAAAAAACGAAGATAACGATAGGCACATTATTAAGCATTGGTGCATTAATAGGAATGTTATATGCAGGATCATCTAAGATGTTAGATATAGCAATTACCGCAGGCGATAATCGTTATGTCCAGCATGAACAGTTTGACCAAAAGATAGATGCAAAGTTTTGGGAAAATACAGATGCAGATTTTAAAAATCAAATAGACCGCTACTACTGGATAAAACGTGATCGTGCTTTAACCGAAGAAGATCAAAGGAATTTAGAATATTACGAGCATCAAAGGTCAGAGCATCAAAGAAATAGATGAATCTTAATACAAGTGAAATCTACTTAGCCTTAATGCGCGCTTGTAAGGGATTCGTATTTCCCTTTGCAAACTTCTAAACCATCTCTGTATCCGGTATTCTTTTTGAAACATTTATTAATAAGGGAATTATGTATCAAAATCCGTAGAGCCAATCAAATTCCGATCAGTTTCCATTTCTGATTCAGTTCTTCTCTTGTCGGCTCGCGGTTCTCACTCTTGGTGTCTGATACGGGCGCGGTGAATATCTGGCGCATAGCTTCGTCCAGTTCTTCCTCGGACACAGGCTCGCGTTCGGCCTTGTCAAATTCCTTTTTATTAAACTTGTTTTTCTTCATTTTAGAAATCTGACAGGTCCAACGAATGAAGATAGATAACCAACACGCACGAAGACTTTTGAATTCTGCCAATCCCAACATGATAGATGCTGTGGTGATTGCCAAGTCACTACCTCAGACATCCAAAGAGAAGGAACTGAAGTCGTTAATCGATGCCGCCAAGAACAACATGAAGACTAAAGAGGTAACGGTCATCACTATCACCACCCTTTAGGGAGTCACCCAGTTCAACAGGATATCGAATTAATTCACTTTTTTTTTTCTTTGAACACGTCTTTAATCATGCCTTTCGCTACCTCTTCCACAACAACTGTAGTCACCACCGCTGCGACACTATCCTTGCCCCCAAAAAAGAACAATCTGATTATTGGATAAAGTAAAAGGCAGGGAGAGAGCGTTATCACCAAAAATGCACCGAAATATACTTCGCGTGATAACAGATATATCCCCAATGGGATAAACAGAAATCCGACCCACAAAATAATGGAGGATTTCAATCGCGTGATTTGTCTCTTTCCATTAATAGTTTCGACTGTTTCGAAGAACCAATTGTTCACCTTGCCCACACAACCCCATTAATCTCTCGCATGCGAATTGAATTGTAAGAATTGTTTTTTTCGCACATTATTCACCCTGCTATGAAATTCGATTTCCATTATTAATTCAAGTTGTCGCAATGTCGGTTTACTGGACATGATATTTTTTTGGTCTCTCTAGTTCATGTGTCGTCCGATTAACGAGTGAATTGGTTAGCATTCTACACATGAACTAAACCAATCAGTAAAAGAATTCTGCTAACAGTTCAAGTCTGTTCAAAACCATCCGCCAAACCTCGCCAGTCGCTGCCACAACTGTCCTAGCCCCCTAAACTTGATCCACATTTTAAGAGAGAATTGTATTTTGTAGTGGCCAAGGGGTTCCTACGCGCAATTGTGTAAAAAATCTTCACCATTCTTAAACCTTCCAAGTCCTGGGCACCAAAAAAAAGCATAAAAGTGCGCCTAACTATTTTTAAGTTATTGATATGTTTGGGGCGAATTAGGGCTAGTGCGCCTAACTATTGATGTAAGTGTTTGATTTAATTGATAGAGGTTCTATCTTCGAACCAGGTGGTCGGGAGTTCGAATCTCTCCGGGCGCGCCATCTACAAACCGTATTAAATCAAGCTATTACGTCTCCAGCACGTTTAGTGTAACACGCTCTCTTCAGTGCAATGTGACTGGATTTGTGACCGGTCACTTAACTTCTCTAGTTCTAGACGTAACGCATCCTCTCTTGGAATTGCATATTTCAATGCAGTTTTAATATCTTTCCACCCATTTAACGCTTGTATGTTCTCTGCGTTAACTCCAGCTGCACGTAAGCGTGTTGCTTGTGTGCGTCTTAAGTCATGAAATCTGCAAGGTGCAATACTTGAACGTTGTCTTGCACTATTGAATGCAGTTTTTATCGACTTTATTTTTTCACCTTTATACGTGAAGACATACTCAGCATTAATTGGTGAGGCATTTTGAATTGATTTTAGCAACGCAGTTGTTTCATCACTGATTAACTGCGTGTGCTCCGTTCTATTTTTAAAGTCTTTAGCAAGAATCTTAATCACCTTATTGTTGATGTCTACTTGAGCCCACTTGAGGTTTAGGATATTTCCTCGACGCAGCCCAGTTTGTAAAGCAAATGAGATGATTGGTTTAAGATGTTCTGCCGCGTGATCTATTAACTGATCAGACTCTTCTTTAGACAAGACGTGATCTCTTGGATTGGGTTCTTTTTCGCGTTGTATTGGAGGAAGTTTATCGATCCACTGCCAGTTTTTATAAGCCATGTTTAGTACACCACTTAATGATCCAAGCAGACGATTGATCGTAGAAGATTTCACACCTTCGCTTTGTCTTGTTTCTATAATTCGAGAGATTAAATCACCATTAATTTCATCTAGGTACAAATCACCTAAGAATTTATCTAGGTATTTAAAGTGTAGGATGTGATCTTTGGTGTGGTGGTTACGGTTTGTTACAGTTTTAAGATATCGAACAACAGCGTCTCGCCAGAGGTAACGTTTCAGTGATTCGCGATTGTAGTATTCCTGCCGCTTCTTTAATTCAAAGCGTTCGGCGTCTTTCCGGATTGAAGTCCCAGTAGAGATGCGTACTCGACGTCCACCTGCGTAGAAGTCGGTGTAGTAGATATTTGAGCCATTCCTTTTTTTAACCATCGGGTATCTCCTGTAGATGAACCCGACGATCTTCGCGTAGGTTCATTGTATTGTGCTCTGATGTGTTCAAGCAAGTCAGACTTCACAAAAACGTATGCTCTTCCAACTTTGCCGCAGGGAATTTGTTTTTTGCTAGCTAGTCTTCGACAGGTTTCTAGATGAATTCGCAAGTATTCACTTGCTTCTTCGATAGTCAGCACTTCTTCTGACATAGTTTTTAATTACTCCTTTTAGATTTATCGAATTGATTCCATTTCAAATTTGGTTACGTGGTTGGTGTCTTTCATTTCTTGAAAGATGTGTTTATATTTCTCTCGAAATGTCTTCTCATCTTTAGCTGACTTTGGAAAGTAGCTCGGATCAATTTCACGTAGTTCTTTGACAAAGCGGTAGCAGTTAAAGAAGTACTTCAGAAGAGATCTGTCAAAGTTCTCTATTAGTGCAGTACGTGCTCTAGTAGATACTTGTTCAGGTTTCTTGGTTTTAGAATCAAAGAAGGAATAGACTAACCAAGGACGAATACCATAAGGAGAATTAAAGGGTACACTTGGATGATTGGGGTTATCTAGTAAGACAACACTCATCGCTAGTACACGATCAAAGATGTCTTCCTTTGTATCGTACTGATATGAATGTTTTAATTCTTCAAGTAAGTATTGATTGTTATTGTTGGTACTGACAAATCCTTTTAAGTTTCCATGAAGTAACTTATCAATATTCGCTAGACCATACTGGACTAATTCAGATCCTTGAAAGGTTTCTCTGAATTGTTTAGCACTCCTTACAGCGACAACAGTATTCACATGACGACCTAAAGAGTGCTTATAGAATCTTGCAGTACGTCTATGAGTAGAGCAGTACTTGCTTGTGGATTGTGGTACACGATGACTCTGACAACCGTCAACAGAACAAAGCTTCTGATCGTTGTTTATTTTGTGATCGCGGAATCTTTCCCGCTTAAGATGTAATTGCATATATAGCTCTCTTTAAATGTGTTAGTCAGGTTCATTACGGCATGACATAGCAGGTGCTATATTGGTTATGTCCGAATGAATTACGAAAAGGTTGATCAGGACTTCTATAGGCTATTTAGGTTGTGACCAACCTTTAATTAGAATGAAACTTATTTAGAAAGTACCCCTGTCTGCCAAAGGTCGGTCAGGACTAAGGGTTACTATATAGGTTGTGACGTACCTTTTAGAAACTAGCTAAGATAGGATCGTAAGCTATGTACCACTTACACCTGGCTGATGGATTCATATCTTGTCCTACTTGCTTGAGCTGATTAGATTCTAGAAAGGATACGAACTTGTCATTTTTTCTTACTCTAGTGAATGAACTAGGACTACATCCTAAAGAATCTCTCAGGTCAGCTATTGGAATCTTGACAGTCTCATTACTGCTCTGAGCTTCCTCTAGCTTACCTTTAATCAGCTTGATACTTTCTTGTACATAATACGTACCTTTGCAATTCCAGTTAACAAAGTTAGCTGTAGGAAATAACTTCTGTATAGCTTTCAAATAGACTTGGTGATGACTGACCATAAGGTAGACATCACACTCTCCTGACTTACCGAAGCTTGAGTTTCTTGCATTTCCTCTATACACAGATTGCATAAAGTCATGTAAGAACTCTCCTATCTTTGTCAGTTCTATTTCTTCCTTTGTAGCTTTCTCATCACTATGTAATAGAGCAGATCCTTTAGCAAAAGAGTTAGTAGGGTATAAATTACCAAACATTAAAAGCTTTCGGATATTATTGTACTGATTAGTAGAGGTATGATATCCGTACTGCAAATAATGATGATTATCTTTCTCCCCAGTGTAATCTTTTAGGATCTTAACGAAGTTTAGTTCATCTCTTTGGTTCTCATTGATTGTCTTAAAGTGAAACGTAAGGGCCTCTGAGTTATCCTCTAGGAGAACCTTGGAGTAAGCTTCAGCTCTCTTGTGAACTTCGTTATGTATCTTAAATTTATTTCTACCTCCAGCTATATTCCAGACATGGAATGTTATATTCATATCATTCCTTTTCGCTGAATATCTGTTACAAACTTTGTACTTATACTTCTTCATCAGTTTGTAGATGTGTCTACACTGACCCGAAGCATCTGTAATTATGATAGGAAGTAACTTTTCTGGTATTGTCTGTTCATATTGAAGGCATACAGTACCTTGATTAGTTGTAGCACACTTAACTATCTTGTTACTGATATTCCATAGTGTCTCTGCTTTGACTCTCTTTTGATCATCAGAAATTGAATTAAGATAAGACTGTTTATCTATCAGAGATAAGTATCTAGCAAAGTCGAATACTTCTATCTCTGCATCATCTTTGGAGACTTGTAGCGTCTCAATTAACTTATGTATGTCTTTACGTAAGCCTTCATTGTCTATCACCTCTAAAGGCAATGTAGATGCTACTGAGTAAATATCACTTACACTCAGCTCACTTACTTCACCTAAGTTGAACCACTCATCCCATATCTTTACTTGTCTTGGTTCACCAGCGTAATTAAATACAGTGTCTTTGTTTTTGTAACTACCAGTTACATGTTGTTGAGTTGTAATAACGACAGGTGCATGGTGTGCTACAGATCTTTCATAGCTACCATGCTTAGACATCTTAGGATCAGAAATGTAGACAGCTACGTACTTGAATAACTCTTCAGAGTCTTTCTCTATCTCTTTGGCTAAGCCAATTACTGATGCATTTCTACTTAAGCAGATCACAGCACCTACATTTAGATCACTAGCTAGTAACTCAAGTAACATGAACTTAATAATAGTGGTCTTGCCAGTTCCACAAGGTAAGCTTGAGAGCTGTACAGGATCTATTGAATATCCTTTAGCAGCTGCTTCCATTGCTTTAGATAAATCTAGTAGACCTAATCGCTCAGCTACAGAAGGATTGTGAGTGACATGAGGTTGTCCTATGAATTCCCAGAATCGCTGCATTACATTTACTGTCAGTGGATAGCCTTCTCTGATTAAGTCTTTGGCAAGCTCTGAGTCTTTGAAAGAATTATCAAATGTATCTTTAAGTTTCCTTTTATAGCTCGATTCATAACTTTGTCCTAATTCTTGAATAGAGCCGTGCTTTAATTGTTTAGTCATTGTTGTCTCCTTGGTTTAATTTGAAGCAAACCACCACCGACCGCTCAAGGAGCCAGGGAGGGTCTCTCCACGGTCAGTAATGGTTTACATAAGGGATGTGACTGATTGAACAAGTCATTTAAGGTGAAAAAAAGAGGATAAACACCAAGTCTCTGACTTCTTGGTATCCATCCTCTAGGGGGTGAAATTTTGTCAGAGATTTAGTGTTTCAATGTTTGTATCTATTGATGCTGGGTGAAACCGGCAAAATGTTGTAATGATTTGTTGTGCTTACTATTGAGGTGGCTCCTCTGTATATGGACGTAATTAGATTTAAGGTTATTTCTTCATATGGGGGCGTAATTAGAATTAGGGCAGTTCCTCCGTATGTGGTCCTTATTAAAATCAGAGTGTTTTCTCCATATATGCGTAGGGTTTAAAGTAGGGTTTCTCCGTATGGGGGCGTTATTAAAATCAGAGTGTTTTCTCCATATATGCGTAGGGGTTAAAGTAGGTTGCTCCGAAGGGGGGCTTAAAAACTTGGCAAAAATTTGTGTGCCCAATTCATATATTAAAGAAGTGAGTTTCCCCCATAGGGTCTCCAGAGGAGCAGAGGGTCTAGTCGCAGATTTTTAGGTACAGCTCATAATTGCCAAATGTAAAATTATTGATTTACATAGGGTTAGTCACTGGAGGGCAGCTGAAATAGGATCAGCTGAATAAGTTGGTAGCAGTTGGGTAGTTATGTAAGTACTTGATTAATATGGGGTAACACTGGTTACTCTAGGCAGTGCTAAGGGTTCAAGAGAACATCAAGTGTTATTCGGCTTGTATTTGTCTAACGGGGTGTTTTGGCTATTTAAATTTATATTGTCCTAGCACTTAAACGTATGAGAATTAACCACTTGACAGTAATTCCTATTTATCCTATTATAGGAGCTAATTATCCTATTTTAATAAATTTAAATTACTGGAGTCGTGATTATGAACCAAATGGCACACACCCACATCATCGAAAAGGCATCTGATTCATGTCCCTATTGTGGTCATGAAATCACCCACGACGAGCTCGTCGCAATTGAGCAGCGTATTGAAAAGGAGCAGCAAGAAAAGTTTGCAGCTCGTGAAAAACAACTCAATGCAAAACATATGGAAACGATGAGTGAGTTACACAAACAAATTTCTTCAAAAGATGATGCTGCACAAGCTCAATTAAAAGCCGAAAAAGACAAATATGAGTTAGCACTTGCCGCTAAAGATAAAGTTGTTGAATCGCAGGTGAAAGTAGCTCGCAAGTCTGAACGTGAAAAAATTCTAAAAGAAAATAATGAAGAGAAATTGAAATTAAAGAGAGAGCAAGAAGCTATCGAAGTGGAACGAGTCCAAATTAGGACCGACAAAGATGCGATGGAGAAAACACATAAAGCAAATATCGATCAACAACGCGTTGTATTAGAAGCTGATACACAGAAAAAGCTGCTTGCCCAAAAATCTGAGTCAGACAGAGATACATATCGCCTCAAGCAAATTGTAGAGGGCTTAAATAGAAAGCTTGAGAAAAAATCTAATGAAGAACTAGGAGATGGTGCAGAAGTAGATTTATACAATGAATTGAAATCAGCTTTTCCTGATGATGTTATTACACGTGTAAAGAAAGGTGTGGCTGGTGCAGATATTAAGCATGATGTTCATATAGATGGACGATTATGTGGAAAGATTGTATATGATTCAAAAAATCGTAACGATTGGAAATCAGCATATGCTGAACAGCTACGTAAAGATCAATTAGCAGAAAAAGCAGATCACGCTATTCTTGCCACACGTAAATTTCCAAAGGATAAGCGGGAACTTGCAGAACGCGATGGAATGTTTTTAGTCAATCCTTCTAGAGCTGTTGTACTTGCAAAAGTTTTTCGCGAAGCACTAGTTCAATTGTCGACTGTAAAGATCAGTGAACAAGGTAAGCAGGACAAACAGAAAAAGTTATACGAGTTTATCATTTCATCACGTTGTAATAATTTATTCACGCGATTCGAAGATGAAATTACACATCTACGTGCACTCGATGTAACGGAAAAGAAACAGCAAGGAAAAATGCGCAACGACCGAGCGAAGCATGTCGGTGAAATAGAAAAAACTGTAGTAGGTGATTTATTGCATGAAATCCACGAAATAATCGGATACTGATAATATGCCTAATACTAATTATTCTAATAATCATAAAGCTGTTCGAGGTACTAACGAACGTAAACTCGGCAACGTAACTCTTCGCACATACGAACGTAAGCTCGACATTGACGATATCGAACCGAATCCACTGCAACCACGGAGTGGTGAAAAAGTGGATCTACGATTGCAACGACAAATTGAGGCTAACGACGGAATCTTTGAACCCTTATTGGTGGAAGTACATCCCGATAAGTCAGAGAAATTCCGTATTGTTGATGGCGAAAGGCGATGGATAAACTGCTGTGAACTTGTCGCTGATGGTAAAGAGCAATATCGAACCATTCCTACTGAAATCATTGATAGAACGTTAACCGATGGTGAGCGATTACGAGTATGGGTGCATCGACACCGCCAGCGTAAGGAATGGAGCGCTCGCGACAAAGAGAACGTTGCCAATCAGTTAGTAAAACATTTGGGTAAAGCAGTTGCTGCCGACATTCTTGGTATATCTACACGTGAAGTGGATAAGCTAGTCAACACCTATACGTTATCTACACGGTTTACAGACTTACCAGATACAGCGGCGGCAATAACGTGGGCACGTGAACTACAAGGCATAGCAAAGAAACTAATTACACCGGAAGTTCTTGATGCAGTCATTGATAAAGTGCATCGACGCCAAATTACCAATTCAAAAGAATTACGAGAATTGAGAAAGATTCTTCCTGATCCAATTGCAAAAAATCATTTTCTAAGCAATGAAGGCGATATACGGTCAGCACTTTTGTGCATACGTCCAATGGACGATAACAAAAACGGTAAGGGACAAAACATTGTCGCGGACCTTAACGCACTTATTAATGCACTGGGCCGCCACTCGTGGCAATCGTTAGATGAATTAAGACAGGATCCGGCATTCCTGAAAAGCATTGAGCAAGCACAGCGAATGCTTAATGATCTGAAGCACTTGGCTAATCAGTCAAAATCAACTCGACAATAAAGGAGAAATAAATAATGGCAAAGTCTACTCGTAATTCTGGCAAACAGTGGTCAAGAAGCGATGTCGCTTCGCTTCAAAAATTGACCAAAGGCAATACTCCAACTAGAGTGATCGGTTTAAAGCTAGGTCGAACCGCCGGCACTATTCAGACAAAGGCATCAGATCTAGGTATATCGCTAAAGCCAACCAATCAATCGCCATATAACCGGCGCAAATAACTAGCATACGCGGCGGCATTAAGGTGTGGCACGTAAGTGGCCCGTGCTTTGATCAATATCGTAAGATACCCCTTCATTGACTGATTAGGGTCAAAAGCGGTCATTAAGCAACGCTTCAAATTGTCTTTTAAGTATATCGTTGTACATTGATGGTTTATATAATTATAACTTGAGACCATGCGAGATCCACACGTAGAAACTCTCTTTTACAATATAAGTTCTAACGAGAGAATTTCATATAAAGACCCTAAACCTATCAAATTCAATAATCATCTAGCAGAATTTGAATTAGCTGACGAGCATCTTGTTATAAATCTTAAAGAACATTTCCCAGACGAAGAATCTGCACGTAAGGCAGTAGAGCACTACTTAACATCATGGGAGATTAACGCAGACCTTACATTGGAAATTGGGGCGATAAGATTCCTGTTTGATAAATCAAAGATAATAGATCGTAATCCACCTAAACCTGGAGAAACAATAACAATACATGCTAAAGCAGCTGAGTACGTTGTTGTTGGTAACAACGCTAAAATACATTTGCAACGTGCGGAATATCCAGAGCCTCCACTTAAATTTAGTACAACCTCAACTGTAGAAACGGGTTATCGTCGTTGGATAGGTTATAAAGAAGGCAAAGAACCTCTGCAAGCAATGTCTTATTTTGTATTGACGCTAATTCAAGATTTAGCAAGCAGTCGAGATGATGCTGCTAGTATGTACAAAATTGAAAAGTCTATACTCAAGAAATTAGGAGAACTAAGTTCTACATAAGGCGATGTGGATACAGCACGAAAAGCAAAAGCAACGTTAACTCAACTTACCCCTGCAGAAAAGCAATGGCTAGAGGAAGCTACACGTAAGATTATATATCGGATGGGTCAACATGCAGCTGGTGTACCTTTAATGAAATTAACATTATCGGAGCTTCCAGCAATATGATTCCGAAAAATATTCAATTTAAGATAGAAGAATTAATATGCCTTTAAGCCGTAGTGAAGTTATGGCACGGGTCAAACCCAAAAATACAAATTGGCTTGAAAGTGCATTGAATCAGATTCTACATTGATGATATGAATCATAAGAAAGTTCACAATTTTTTACTCAAAAAATCCAGTAATCATAATGGAAAAATAAACACGCTTATTAACCTAAATGGCCCAATAAATATCGAAAAACAAGATTCAGATAAATTATTTTATTTTCTCGCTAGAGCAGTGGTTGGGCAACAATTATCTAGTAAGGCAGCAAAAACAATTTGGGATCGAATAATCAAATTGAGTAATAAGTATGACAAGGAGATCATCGATATATTTAAGATGAAGCATCACAAGGCTATTCGCAATTGTGGTATTTCATCGAATAAATTAAAGGCGATTGTAGGCTTAAGGGACAAAATAAATCGTTCCCACGACTACGCAGAAAACCTACTCGATGCCGAATACAGCTTTGTCATAGAGTCTATATCCTCGCTTTGGGGATTTGGCAATTGGTCTGCGGACATGTGTGCAATTTTTTATTGCGGCTTATCTGATGTTTTTCCAGAGACGGATTCAGCAATAGTTCAAGGAATGAAGAAATTATGTGGTGATAATACTGACCCAATAAAAGAAGCTAGAAGATATTCTCCGTATAGGAGCTATTTAAGTAAGCACATTTGGTGCGGCTTAGATACAGGTCGAATATAAAATTTTACGCGTAGCTCAATCTATTTTTATTTTGATCTACAGACTTAGGAATAGCACATGCTTCATATTGTCGATAAAGATAAGTTTAATGAGGTGCTGAACGATCATGGGGAACATGATTATTCACTTATGATTCTTGCAAATGGTTTCACCAAAGATGTTGTTATTAGAAAAAATCTATCAATTTCGACCATACATGATTACTTGCTGTCTAGTATAGTTCATATCTCTAACATCACAGATTTGGGCATGGAGGATGTAGCAAGTGAAATTTTGAATTCTTATAATAAAGCAATGAAAAACATAGAAGATCGACCGGATCTTTGCGTTCAAATTGAATAAATTGCTAAGCTTATGTCCGATAATGACCGTCCCATAGGTAGGCGATTCACACAAGTTTATCGCGACTTGCCAGATCGCGCAGGAGAATCTCCGCGATTCAGAGAGAGAGATTAGGGGCATATATTCAACATGGATTGAGTATCTATCATAAGGACCTACAGGAGCAATTCCACATAGAACTTGGATTTAGAGTTAATTATGAAAATTTAAAATTAAATTTTCTCGGTGCAGCAAGGTCTATGAATCTTGATACGCTATTAGATGCAATTACTGTCATTCACAAATTTATTACTGATAATGCATATCAAAGTGATCCTAGATATCGAAAAAATTATTTAATTAATGCAGAAGAATGGAGAAGATTCGTAGCTCGTTTATTTAAAGAAGAAGATATAGGATGGGAAGTTGATGAGAAATGCGGTATTCACTACTTCGTCGATGAAGAATTCCAAGTTAACAAGCTGGTTACATTAACAGGATTACAGAATGAACGTTATAAAAATGTAAGGTCATATTATGAATCTGCGTTTAACTCTTTAGATAATCACCAAGATATTAAAAGCAAATCAAGTGCAGTTAAATCTATATTTTCTGCTGCTGAAAGCTTGGTTAAGCTTATGGTTGATACTCAGCAGCTAAATAAACGTACTGTAGAAAATGATCTCAAAGATAAGGTACTTTCTGTTTATAGTGAGGATGAAACAGCCACTGCAGCTATTAATAAGGCCATAGGTGGTTTTGCAGACTGGGTTGATGCTATACATAATTATCGTCACGGACAGGGTGAAGAAAAAGTAGTAGATCCCCCATTAGACTTCACAATTTATGTTTTAAATTCTGGAGCCGCATTTATTAGATGGCTTATCGAGATAGACACTAAGCTAAATAACACGAAATCAAAACGAGCAAAAAGATCACCAACAGTTCTTTAGATATTACTAAGCTATAATTAAAGATTCTCTAGAATATCTTCAGCACTCTCAATAAAGTTCTCTTGGTAATACTTAGCTCTAAACTCAGGACTAAACTTAGTGTAATGTTGATCAAGCACAGATAAGTCTTGATGTCCTGTTTGTCTTTGTCTTAGATCATCTGCAATACCTCTTTCTCTTTGTAACGAAGCATTCTGTTTTCTTAAGTAATGTAAAGTTACATCAGGCCTACTTGTTTGCTTTGCTGCTATCTTGCTGATTCAAGGCAGCTCTTCTTCTTAGTGGGCGGTCCTCATATTCGCGCTCGTCTTCCTTATATGCCTCTAATTAAACAAGGGGGAGTTAAGAATTTAGGAAGAGGATTTTTACCTCCTAAGTGAGTAACTCATTTTTGCTGATTAGAATTCTTGAAACCCTCTAAATCTTCTGGATTATGTTTTGGTGGCTCGTCCTTGGAGGGGAATGGAAGTTCATAAATGCCAAGCGATTCATCTATAAATGAGGTTGGTTTTTTAACTTCTACTTTATCTGCAGTTTGTAATGCACCACCAGATAACCATCCCATCTTTTCGAGAGTCTCGCATATATGCTGTAGTTCTTTATCGCGGGGATAATCGTCTCGTTTTTTGGCTCTCAGTCTTTTAAGGAAATAGGTGAGTAGTTCATAGCGAGTCTCTTTTGCTAATTCGGTCTCAGTCTTTTTGTGTTTGCTGAGTGTGGATGTGTTTAAGTCTTTGGTATTTTCCATGTGTAGGTTTCTCCGTGGGTTTTAGTTGGTATAAAAGGTGAGCAAAAAATTCACCGAAAAAATTCGTGTGCTCAATTGATATATAAATGATTGAAACTCCCCCCGCCGGTTTCTGAGGAGATGTTTGAGGTCTGTAGGGTTGTCACAGATTCAGTCACAAGGGCGCGCCAACTCCCTACAAGTTCCTGATATCATGGGGCTAATGTATCCAATCCCACTGATTGTGAATCAGCAGGTCTAGTTACTATTAGACGCTAAGAGGGCGTAAGTGATTGATTAGGTTGAGTTTGGTTCGCTAATGAACTTACATGAGGGGAAACATATATAAGTATATACATACGCTATACATATTAAGCTTGCATGTGTATCGGGGTGTGGGCGCTAGCTTCTGACTTGCTAGAGTTTCCTAGGAGCACCTACAGCAATTCTAAATAAAATACTAGCTACCTTTAATAATTGATTTAAATAAAATAATAAACCTTATGTTCGAATAAATATTCAACAATATCGACAACGTGCTCAGGCAAGAGGCTGGTTGTACGACTGAACTTGATTACACTGAACAGACTTCATGGATGCTCTTTCTTAAGTATCTGGATGACCTTGAAGGTGAGCGTGCAATCGAAGCGGAGCTTGCAGGTAAGAAATACAATTTCATTATTGATAAAGAACATCACTGGTCTACTTGGGCTGCCCCTAAGAGAGAAGACGGTATCTTTGATCATGACAACGCATTAATAGGAGCGGACCTAACTGAGCATGTAGACGTCGTACTCTTTCCTTATCTTAAAGGTTTTAAACAACGTGCAACTTCTCCAGACACCATTGAGTACAAGATTGGTGAGATCTTTGGAGAAATAAAGAACAAGTTCACCAGCGGTTATTCTCTGCGTGATGTTCTTGAGTTAATTGATCAACTTCACTTTAAATCTCAGAAGGAAAAGCATGAGCTTTCTCATTTGTATGAACAGAAGATCAAGAGGATGGGCAATGCAGGGCGCAATGGTGGTGAGTACTACACCCCACGTCCTCTCATCCGCGCGATGATTAAAGTAATCAAACCGAAGCTTGGAGAGACTATTTATGATGGCGCATGTGGTTCGGCAGGATTCTTATGTGAGTCGTATGAGTATTTGCGTTACAACGAAGATGGTACAAATGCAAAGTTAACTACAAAGCAACTTCACAATCTTGAGACATCAACTTTCTACGGAAAAGAGAAGAAAAGCCTTGCTTATGTGATTGCAATTATGAACATGGTTTTGCATGGCATAGATGCACCCAATGTAATACACACTAACACATTAGCTGAGAACCTTTCTGATGTTCAAGAGAAAGATCGCTTTGACATTATCCTTGCGAATCCTCCCTTTGGTGGCAAAGAGCGTAAAGAGATACAACAAAATTTCCCTATCAAGACAGGTGAGACAGCATTTTTATTCTTGCAGCATTTCATTAAACACTTAAAAGCCGGTGGAAGAGCAGCAGTAGTAATTAAAAACACTTTCCTTTCCAATTCAGACAATGCTTCTAAAGCGCTGCGACAGGAACTATTGGAAAGTTGCAATTTATATACTGTTTTAGATTGCCCCGCTGGTACCTTCATTGGAGCAGGTGTAAAAACAGTGGTTCTTTTCTTTGAGAAGGGTGCGCCCACAAAAAAGACTTGGTATTACCAGTTTGATCCCGGTAGAAGTCTCGGTAAGACAAACCCTCTCAATGATGACGACCTCAAAGAATTTGTAGAGTTACAAGCAACGTGTGCGGATAGTGAAATGTCATGGACGGTGAACATAGATAGTGTTGACCAGTCCATCTTGGATCTATCTGTAAAGAACCCTAATAAAGAAGAAGCACCATTACGTGAGCCAGAGGAAATTCTCAAAGAAATAGCATTATTGGATGAAGGAAGTTCAAAATACCTAAAAAGAATCTCAGAGTACCTATGAATCCGCAATGGGAAAGAATATCGCTTGGAGAATTAACTAAAAAGCGCCCAATTTGTTATGGAGTCTTAAAGCCCGGCGACCGTCAAAAATCGGGAATTCCACTCATACGGATTAAAGATAGATATACGCTTGAATTATCTTGATAATTCAGATTTGTATTTAATAACGCCAGAGTTGAATTCTGAGTTTAAGCGTAGTGAATTAAAAGGTGGTGAGGTCCTATTAAGTATTCAAGGCACAATCGGTCGTGTTGCCATATGTCCAGAGGATCTACGTGGCGCTAATGTAAGCAGAACGATTGCAGTCATTGACCCTGGCCATCGCATTAATCGTAGGTTTTTACGCTATTGGCTTCTTTCACAAAATGAAGAGTTTCCAATCTCAGGTTCAACAAGGGCCAGTTTGAACATTGGGAGCATACGCCAATTAAAAATCCCACTTCCATCTCTGACTATACAAAAAAGCATTGTCGCCATTTTGGATGAAGTCTTTTCAAGCGTAGACCAAGCAATTGCCAATACCGAGAAGAACCTCGCGAATGCCCGAGAGTTATTTGAAAGTTATCTTAATAGTACCTTTGCTCAGATGGCAAAGAGTGGATTCAAAAACCAGTAGGTGAAATAGCGAAGTTAATCGACTCACTTCATAAAACGCCTTCATATATAGATGAAGGTGGTTATCCTATGATTAGAGTAACAGATGTTAAAAATGGCTACTTAGACTTAGATGGGGCTCGAAGAGTTGACCAAGATGTTTACGAGGAGTTTTCAAAAAGACACAAACCGACAATTTGTGATTTAGTTTTATCGCGTGTCGGATCTTATGGTGTACCAGCAATTGTTGAATCTAATGAACCATTTTGTCTTGGTCAGAATACAGTTTTCATAGTTCCAAATGTAAATCCCTACTGGCTTTACTATTATTTATTAAGTCCAAATGCTAAATCACAAATTGACCGGCTTGTTGCTGGTACTACACAGCCAACAATTAGTTTAAAAAGCATTAAACAAATTCTTGTGCATATTCCACCAACAGAAATTCAGAAGTCAATAGTTTCTAAATTCAAAGATATTTCATCTAAAGTAAAAGAGCTCGAAATCAACTACAAAAACCGTGCCGCCGCAATATCTGAGCTTAAACAATCTATCTTACAAAAAGCATTCGCAGGTGAACTCACAAAAGATGCAACACAAGAAAAGGCAGTAGCTTGAATTTGGATCTTAACGAAGCAGAAACTCGTGCAGAGCTAATCGACCCAGCACTCAAAGCAGCCGGCTGGGGCCAAGTAGATCAAAGCAGAGTTCGACGGGAAGTCATAACACACGGAAGACTCATTGGTGGAGGCAAAAGAGGCAAACAGGATATTGCTGACTATGTTCTTTTTTATCGAGGACAGAAGCTTGCTGTTATAGAAGCTAAGAAAGTAAGCCTTTCTGATACAGAAGGACTTGGACAAGCAAAACGTTATGCAGAAAGATTACAAACTCGCTTCGCTTATTCTACTAACGGTAAAGGAATCTACCGTGTTGATATGGAAACCGGTGAAGAAGGGAATGTTGCCAGTTATCCAACTCCTGATGAGCTATGGAATGCTGCATTCCCCGAAGTAAGCAATTGGCGCGATAGGTTCTCAGAAGTTCCCTTCGAGGATAAAGGAGGCTCATGGAAGGCTCGTTATTACCAACACAATGCAGTTAACAAAGCACTCGAAGCAATAGAGTCTGGTGATGATCGAATACTTCTTACTTTAGCTACGGGAACAGGTAAAATCTTTATTGCATTTCAACTAGCTTGGAAACTTTTTCATAGCCGATGGAACTTAAAAGACTGGAAGAGTGGTGAACAACCTACTCGCAGACCTCGCATTCTCTTTTTAGCAGACCGCAACATCCTTGCAGATCAAGCCTACAACTCTTTTTCAGCTTTCCCTGAAGATGCATTGGTAAGAATTTCTCCTAAAGAGATTCGTAAAAAGGGAAGTGTGCCAAAGAATGCCAGCGTATTCTTTACGATCTTTCAGACCTTTATGTCTGGTAAGGATGACGAAGGTAATTCTGTTCCATACTTTGGTGAATACCCAAAAGACTTCTTTGACTTTATCGTAATTGATGAGTGTCACCGAGGAGGTGCAAATGATGAAAGTAACTGGCGTGGAATACTCGAATATTTTTCACCGGCGGTTCAGCTTGGGTTAATTGCTACACCTAAGCGTAAAGCAAATGCAGATACTTATTCATACTTTGGCGAGCCTGTTTATATCTATTCGTTAAAAGAAGGCATCAATGATGGCTTCCTTACTCCTTTTAAAGTAAGGCAGTACGCGACAACTTTAGATGAGTATTCCTATACTTCGGATGACACATTAGTTGAGGGCGAGATTGAAGAAGGTAAGACTTATACAGAGGATGACTTCAATCGTGTTATAGAAATAAAGGAACGGGAAGCTTATCGAGTTAAGCTTTTCATGGATGAGATTAATCAAAAAGAGAAGACCATTGTGTTTTGTGCAACTCAAGAGCATGCACGTGCTGTTAGAGATCTCATAAACCAAATTAAAGTTAGTAATGATCCAAACTATTGTGTACGTGTTACAGCCAATGAAGGTGAAGAAGGTGAGTGCTGGTTACGAGTGTTTCAAGATAACGAGAAGAGCATTCCAACTATATTGACCACATCTCAGAAGCTATCTACAGGTGTTGATGCGAGAAACATTCGTAACATAGTCTTGATGCGCCCGATCAACTCTATTATTGAGTTCAAGCAAATTGTAGGTCGTGGTACTCGGTTATTTGATGGTAAGGATTACTTTACGATTTACGATTTCGTTAAGGGCTATGAACATTTTAATGATCCGGAATGGGACGGTGAGCCAGCTGAACCTACAACAGTTACAACTGGTGGTGGCGAGGGACCTAGCACTGGTGGTAATGGTGAAGGCCCTACAACTGGCGGTGAGCCACCTCCACCACGTGAAAAGATTAAAATTAAATTGGCTGACGGAAAAGAAAGAACAATTCAACACATGGTAGCAACGTCTTTTTGGAGTCCCGAGGGAAAGCCTATATCAGTTGCAGATTTTATTAAGCATTTATATGGTGAGATACCAGAGTTATTTAGAGATGAAGATGAACTAAGGGATATTTGGAGTAAGCCTAGTACTCGTAAGAAACTATTAGATGGTCTTGAAGAAAAGGGGTTTGGGGTAGAACACCTTAGAGATGTAAGCAGAGTAGTAGATGCGGAGAATAGTGATCTGTTTGATGTACTTGCTTATATTGCTTATGCGCTTCCTGCGATTTCACGAGAAGAGCGGGTGACAAATCACAAAGAAGAAATATATAAGCATTACGATAATAAACAACAAGAATTCTTATCATTTGTTCTGGATCACTACGTTACATTGGGAGTGGGCGAATTAGATCTTGAGAAATTAACGCCGTTATTGAAACTTAAGTATCACTCTACGAATGACGCTATTGCACACCTAGGGAGCCCTGAAAAGATACGAGAAGTCTTTACGGGTTTCCAAGAGCATCTTTATAAGTAATTCAATTTGCAAATGGTTAAGCATAAGAAAATCAAGCCCAATGACCCATGCCCCTGTCTAAGTGGCAAAAAGTATAAGCACTGTTGTAAATCCGAATTCGATTGGAACCAATTTTTACGTGATGGAGGTGATATAAGAGAAAGACTCTCGGTTCGAGGGAAAAATATGCAGTTCGCTAATAGAATTGTAGAAATTTTACAACTCGATGGACCGGAAAAAATTCGAAACCTTGAGGTGTACAAAAAAGCTTTCACTAAAGAAGCAGTAGTTAGAATTCACGAAGCTATAATGGAAATCTGGCCGCCTAATACGAATATCCAGAGACTTTTAAGCAAATTCCAGTCAGACGTTACGGGCTTATATATTGGAGACTATGAACCTAAATATCTTACTAGAGGAATAGTACGACACTCGACATACGCAAATAAGATCTTAATTGTGGATCCTTTTGTTTATCCTTGGAGCGTACGTGATGAATTTAATCCTATTTTAAATCCTGAACAGTACCGTTCCCAGACTTTAAAAAATGTTAACTTTTGGTTTTCTCTACTTCCGTGGTTAGATGAGGGCATTGTTGAAATAATAAAAACTCCAGCTAGTTTTGACAGAAAGCTGAATAGGGAATTACTTAACCGTCAGCAGAAAAAATTTGACGAAAGCGAAGAGTTACAAGAGGCGAGAGACATATCGCTAAAGGAGCATAAAGAGCGCCACTTTGAAAGGCGTTCATATGAGCATCTTTTACTTAGTGCGCCTAATTCTTATCTCAAGCAAGTGTTCGAAGAGCTTAATTTAGGAAAAGATGGGTATACAGTAGATGACTATCTAAGACACATACAAGCGCAAAGAGATAGAAATGCAGACTTTCTTGAACCCATTGGGCCAGGTTCTCCGTCTGGACAATTGCACATGATTTCTTCGGGAGCAAGTTATGATATTGCTCAGCTTACAGCATCGATAACAAATTCTTATTTAGTCACGGATTTGTACGTAAGGTGGCGCGAAATAGAGCTAGATCGCCAAAATCATAATGCAGCAAATAAAGTTTGGACCCCATTTACTAAAGCCTTTCAAAACACACCACTGAAGTATTTAAATGAAATGAACCTTGACCATGCTCTTGCAATACGAAAAGAAGGTCGTCTTAAATCTCTAAGAGGTTTTCTTTATAAAGTTTGGAAAAATGCATGCGCTGAGGACCCATACGATGAAGCTAATGCTATCCATTTGGCAGAAGAACTAGATGAAAAAATACGTGAAGCAGAGGTTGAGTGGGATCAAATTGATAAAGATATTATTAAAATTATTGGAACTGAGCTGAGTGCAGGTTTATTAGCTGCTGGTCCCCTCATTGCAAGTGGCCATGCTAACTTTATGGCCGCTGCAGCAGTTACAGCGAGTGCAACGACTCTTGCGGCGTCTACATCTCGTCACAAGCATTTCCCAGACCGTTTTCCAGCCGCATTTTTCATGAAGCTGTCGAATGATTAATAAGGTTCTTAACTATATTAATTTTGATGTTATGATAAAAAAGCTTTACCAATCTTATTGGCATTAACTGTAAATTACAATAATAGATGTCAATAATACATTGTCTTCTTTAAGCCGAAAAAAGTTCATAGAGTCTCAAGGAGCTACATGTGCCAATTGGACGTGGAGCTGGTCATTTGTAAATATGAAAGAAAAGTTTGTCATATTCGGTGCTTGGGATATTCACACTAGAGGAAATACTTCTTTGATACTTGGTGAAGAATGGGGAATCAATTCCAGGGGTCGAAAGCCGCCGGCATATGATCAAGCAATAGAACATATACGTCTGGTTGAGGAAGAAGGTTATCAGCTAAAAACCTTTGCTATGAAGATGTCTAACGCTAACAAGGATGAAGAAGGTATTGGGCCTTCAAAAATCGAAAGTTTTGAACCAAAGATTATAAATAAATTCTTGAAGCGAATTGGCAATGATTGGTATGCATCTGATAATTTTCTGGGTAATAGTCTTCCAGAGGAAATAGTAACTCCAAAGCAGTTTATAGAAGGTGCATCTAAGCAAATATCTGTAAATACATACGAGCGAGATGACAAAGCAAGAGCTGAATGCATTAAACATCATGGATACAAATGTAAAGTATGTGGCTTTGAATTTAAAAAGTTTTATGGTCCATTGGGAGAGAATTACATACATGTACACCATAAGATTCCATTGGCCGACATACGTAAAGAATATATACTGGATCCAGTTAATGATTTAGTTCCTGTATGTCCTAACTGCCATGCCATGATACATAAAACGCAGCCTGCTCTAAGCATAGAACAACTCAAATTATATCTAAAAGGGAAGTCGTAGGCTCCAATAGACCGTCTTTAGCTCTCTATGACCACCTACCATTCTCTGAGTATTAGCTATGTGATTACCTCATAGCTCGACCACGTTGTGATTGAGGAGCATAAATAATTATGGGAACTGAATCTACAGAAAACTGGAAAGCTATAGTTGGTTTAGTTAGTGAGATAAAACGATGTGATGAAGCTGATATTAATACCGCAGCAGTTGCCATGTCATTTATATGTATAGATCTTCTAGCATCTCTTGGCAGGCCTGTAGACAAAGATAGAGTTACTCGGTCTGATTTTAAGCAATGGGTTGACACTTATCTTCAAGGTCACGCAGATCAACCATATCAATATAGAGGCAAGGATGTTTATGCTGCGCGTTGTGCTTTTCTGCATACATATGGTTCGACTGCCGAGTTGCACACAGAAGACTCTGATACGATTAAATACGTATATCACGACGGCGGCAAACATGCATATGATCCAAACGAAAATAGTAATCTCGTAATAATTGGCATGAAGTCTTTCATTAATGATGTTGTGCATGGCGTTAATGCATTTATCAGTGCATGCAAAGATGATGCATTATTGAGAAGCCGTGTAGAAGTGCGTCTCCCAAGTGTCCTTCAGTTTATGCCTGTTTCTTCTTAATGATTATGTTGTGACCGGATTTGTGACCACACTTAGTAAAATAGCTGTTGTTTAAAACTGTTTATGACTGGAGACGCAATAGTCCGCGAAGATCGTCGTGTATTTAACGTTATGATTTTAATGTGTTTATAGTTAGACTCGCTATTTGAAGGAATTCAAACTATTTCCCTTCGAACCAGGTGGTCGGGAGTTCGAATCTCTCCGGGCGCGCCATAAAAAACAAGGGCTTAGATAAATTTAGAACATCTAAACTTTTCGCCGCGAAAATTTCGCGAAAAGAATTTTGCAATTATTCTATTGCTTTTACATGGGATTCTCCAAGAAGTTACATTTGTAAAGCAGTGATAGCTGCAAGGACAATAAATAAGTTACTGTTTAATAGAGAAAAAACTTCATAAAATTTAGTAAATCTTAATTAATTCTTCCAAAATGATGTAAACTTATTGCGAATACTAATGCGAATCGTTATTATTAGCAAATAGATATTATTGAAACATGTCACATAACAAGCACAAAAAAACAGATCCTGCACGAACCTATGATTAATCCAAGACTAATCAATTTTCACTAATCGGAATTTATAAAATTCAAAGAAAATTTACTAAGGGGCAACGATATGGTTACAAGGGCTATTTTTAAAACAAAGCTAAACATTAACAATACAATTAAATCTAGCCAGGCTGTGTATTAAACTCAAAAATAAATAAGGAAAATCTAATGATTAAGAAGTTAATATTAATTTTTTTCGTTTTAGCTAATTTTTCAATTGTTCATGCAATTGAATTGGTTATTGGTGAAGAAACTGTATCACCAGGGATCGTGTTCATTTTTGAAGGAGCCATCAAGGATCAGATAATGCCAAGCATGCGCCATATTAATGAGAGTGAAACCCATGTTCATATCGAAGCGCGTGTTAATTGGGCTGATAAAGACATTCCTGAGGGAACACCAGAAGGAGGTTTTGTACCTTACCTTTACATTACTGCTAAAGTTGTTAATCAAACAACAGGGTTAAGCGCTTTCGTAGATTTGCTACCGCATATTAATTTAGTCGATAACTTTCATTATGCAAGAAACATTTCTCTTCCTGGAAAAACATCAGATTTATACTCTGTGACGTTTACTATTGCCCCACCCACACATATGGATTTAGGGCTTCATAAGGATTGGGTAGATAATTATGATAAAAGTCTAATGAATAACCAAGTGTTCAGCTATAAAGATATAAACTTTGAAGAGATTGCTAGAGCAACTAGAAATTAAATAGTGAAAGAACGCCACCACTAACAGATGGTTTGTGCTTAGGGATACACACAAGCCTACGATGGCGAGCACCTACTGAATAACTTCTATAACCCATCCATTGGTAATGGAGCTAACCAAACAATAGGTATGACTTTAGACCTGAATAATAAGACCAAGTTTCTAGCTATTTATAGATACCTAAGACCCTTAAAAACTTGAATTTCGGCCCTATTCTATGCGGCTTTCAGAGGGGAAAATCGCTTATATATGGGTAAGTAAGGGTAAGGGTAGGGGTTAGTCGATATAGGCCATTTTAACATCAAGAAGGATCAATTTTGATTGAAATCCACGCCAATATAAAAGAAGAGATTATCAAGGCTGATCAGATAATGAAGAAGCCATATGTGGAATGGGAGCCAGTAGATGTGGTGCATGTAGCAGATGCATGCTTATCATTAAGAGCCATTTACGCAAAGCTTGAAGAAGAAGGGAAGATTACGTATCGATGTTATCAGATAAGAAAGCCAAGGGTTAAGGAATGGAAGGAACCGAATAATGTTTGGTTGGATGAAGAGGTGCCGAGGGAGTTTAGGGAAAGGTTAATACAAAATTAGTTACGCAATGTCCGCTAACGACCCAAAGCGGACATTGATTCTAAATTAAATTTGAGTTGAATAAAAAGATTTGAGTTAAAACATCTTCTTTAGTTTGTCACCCACTTCCTTTTCAAGGCCTTTAAGCTTATCCACATCTTTTAATGTCTCTGTATCGAGATTCTTCAACATCTCCTCATTCATCAAGGAGCGTAAATCAAGGTCGCCAGCTGCAGCTTTTGTTTCTTTCGTCAACTCCGTAATGATGATCTTTGACACTTCTGCAGAGGTAGCACCACCTGTCTCTTTCCCAATATCACGCAAATGGATAGTTGGGAGTTTAGTGGATAAGGTTTTATCCTTTACCATATTCGATACTGCTTTTACATCACCGTTCTTGATAATGAAATTTTCAATAATCAATTTAGGTCCAGCACTTTGATCGCGCTCTTTGTTCTCAGCACCACTACCTGCATAAGCATCAACATTCTTTTTAACCACATCGACGTTGCTAGTAGTGTTGTTCAATTCATAAATGATAGAAGGGCCATCCAGCATGATTTGATTGATTATGATTAAATCTTTAGAAATTTTATCTAAATTTAGTTGTACGCCTATGTTGTCCATTTGAAACAAATAGTCGCTATCAAATCCTTTAGGATTACCAATAACTAAATTTTTAATTGTCCCTAGCCCATCGGTTAATCCAATGTGTACACTGCTCACGTTCACGCTTGTTTGAGTCACTTCTGATCCGTATTTTTCAATTGCGGCCTTCACAATATTGTCTAAATTGCTAAAAAGATAATATGCAGCGCCTGCAATAATAATTATTAAGACTACTAAACCAATAAGTATTTTTTTCATGTCAATTTTGTCTTTTGTTAAAAAAAGAGATGGTTATTTATAATTCTTAATACAGAGTAGCTTATACTTTACTGTACGATAGAAATTTTAAAACTACATTTTATATAAAATAAGCCATGTTTACTCTGATCGTTCTTAAGAATAGTGCTAATAATACAATTTTACACTTATATTAAGAGCTAAAAGAAAAGCTAAAAGGGAATTTATATTAGGCAGAAATATTGTGAATGACCGCTTCCGACCCAAAGCGGACATTCAAATTGTAGCCTTTAACATACAAAACAATTCTTATTTCCGCGACTTCGCTTCAGCGTTTTTAATAATAGAACTAACATGAATTACTTTTTGAATGAACGATAATATTAGCTCATCTACCAAGTACACTGTCCCGATGCTTTTCAATTGTCTTTATAACTTCACTAATTAGATCGGCTTCTATTTTCAATTCACGAAGCACCGCACCCACACATTCCATCATCGCGTCAACATGCTTGTCACTCAGTCCATCTTTAACCGAATCCGCATGCGCACGCTGCATGTGTTTTCCAACGTAAAGTGACGGGCCACCCAAAATGTTAACCAAAAATGCGCTCATCATGCGCTCTTGCTTTTGCATATCAGTGCCTTCGAAAAAGCGCTTGAGGCGATCATCGCGCAATACGTTTACATATAGAAATTTTGCTGCTTTATCTACAGTTTCTTTACCACCGATTTTTTCAAATAAGGTTGGATTTATAATATTTATTTGGTTTATTTTCGTAATCGTAAATAATATTATAGAGTAGATTGTCAATTTATACTGGTCTAAATCAATGAATCATCAAAAAATCCTAACATCCGCTATTGGCCGAAAGCAAACATTAGAAATATAGATAAATCAATGGCTCAGAATTTTGTTGGGCCTAGGAGTATGATTCCCCTATAAGAATAATAAGTAGAGGGGATGCAATGAAAAAACTCCCACCACTCATTTTAATTTTATTTGCAGCGTAGTGTTTAGGCAAAGCAAGTTATGAAAAATATTAATTCATCACGAATCAGCACTCAACAGATGAAAATAAAAAGATTAAGAAGCATTAATTACTTTTTAATTCTTCCGCTCATTGTATTGCTTGTCTCATGCGAAGACGAAATGCCAGTACCGATGCACGCTGATTTCAATGTGGGAGCCGCACGTGATGAGATTACCTCACTATTTGGTGAACCCAGTCGTACGCAAACCTTTATTAAACAAGGCCAACCGATATGGGGGGCAATAGAGAGTTATTGGGAACAAATACCCGATGGCAGCACGATCGAAATCTGGGCGTACCCATCTACAATAGAATACCAAAATTCTGATAACACTCATGTCCAAGAAGGTGAAACCGAATTATATTTTTTAGATGATTCTAAGACAGTGAGTGGAAAAGGATTTCACATCGCAGGAGCTGTGTATGAAGGAAGCTGATTTCTTGTGATCAAAAAATCTCTCTTCTACTTATTCTTCATCAGTGCAATCGCATTTTTTTATGTCACTTGCAATGATGTACAAAGCGCAAAGAAAGTCTACTTAATAGCAAAAGAGAGATTAAAGAAATAAGTTTTGGAAGAAAGGTTAAAGAAATATAATTTTGACATGCGCATCATCCAATCATTTAACAATATTTTCAGATAATTTGAGGACGGGTTGAATGTCCGCTTTCGACCCAAAAGAGAAACAGTGATAGATAAAAGTTGGAAGCTTGAAGATGCACAAAAGCTGTCAGAAGAGTTTCCATATACACTATCTAAACCTTCAAAAGAAGCGATTGAACCCCTAGAGAAAGGGCATAAAGTAAAGCTTATATTTAATTTTAAAAGTGATGATCCAGAAATCCCGAGCACAGAGCAATTGTGGGTTGAGATTCTATTAGTACAATATAATAAATTATTAGGACAGTTAGAAGATAATCCTAAATATATCCAAGATTTAAAATGTGGAGAAATAATTGAATTTGAAGAACGTCACATCATAGATACAGACTGAGATAACCTAATGCACTCCATAACAAAAATATATAAAACATGCTTTTGTAAACAATCGTTTGTTGTTTAGAAAATAATCAAGGAAAATCGTTAGAAATTGAATGACCGCTTTTGGCTGAAAGCGGACGTTCAAATAGTTTAATGAAGAAGCCCATAAAGTTTAGTTTAAAGCAGTTAAAATATGAATCCACATCATAATCTTTAAAAAGGAGATTAATATTTTGGAAGAACAAACTTTATTCCATTAGGCATGTTGATTAGCGGTGGTGAAATTAGCTTATTTAATTATTAATTTAAATTGCAATCACCTTCAGCCACTTTGCATAATAATTCGTGGTTGAGTATCTTTATTTTCTTTCTATCAGCATCAATAACTTTATTTTCTCTAAATTTAGTTATTAATCTACTCACTGTCTCATCTGCAAGTCCTAGATAGTTACCTATATCGCATCGGCTCATCGTCAAACCAAATTCATTAGCTGAATAGCCACGGACTTTAAAGCGATTTGAGAGGTTGATAAAAAATGTGGCCAGCTTTTGCTCGGAATTACGCCGTGCTAACAAAAGGAGCATCGAGTGATCTTTAGTAATTTCATCACTAATTAGACTCAGTAATTGCTGCTGCAGGCCAGGCATTTTTACACACAAAACATTCAATTCATCTATGGGTAACTCGCAAATTGTAGATGTATCTAATGCAATACCAGAACAGCTATGGATTTGATTATCGAGACCATCTAGACCAAGTAATTCACCAGGTAAATGGAATCCCAAAATCTGTTCTTCACCATTTCTTGCTGTCGTAAAAGACTTTACTGAGCTTGATCGCACTGCAAAAATGCATCCGGATTTTTCCCCCTGACTAAAAATAGGATCACCTTTTTTAACAAGTCTGCACTGCTGAATTAAATCATCTAATGCACTTAAGTCATTGGTAGCTAATCCTCTTGGCAGGCATAGTTCTACCAAAGAGCAGTTATGACAAGAAGCTTTTAATGACTTGAAGTTAATTTTATGCTCTGTGCTAGTCATTGCCACCTAGAAATTATGATAATTATAACGAGAGACTAAATTTCATTTTTATTTAAATACATATGTCTTTAAGTATGTTTATAGTGATGCGCATATAGTAAATCCCATATTTCTGATCTAGATCAGTATAAATCAATTTTACATACCTGCCTGATATTTTAGCAATTTTAACCTGACTCAGATCAGTATTTCTTATGAATTACGTAAGTATGCTATTTCCTTTCTTGAAATCGGTAAACAAGATTTTTAAATTGAAATTATTCAATGTTTAAATCAAGGAAATTGAATAAAGACAATTAAATCAGGTCGCTATAATTATTGGAGATTAATGCAATGGGCTTATTTAAATCGAAAAAAAAGGCAAACGAAACTTCTAACTTAGTATGTCAGCCAGGTGATTCTGAATCATATAAATGTATCTTTTTGGCATCTTATAGGGACCTTCCTGTTGACATTGAATGGAATGTTTCGTCATTAGATGATGAAAAGTTATCCGAGTCTTTACATATGGATAATTTGACTCAGTTTCCTTGTTTAAAAGATGGTGACTTTATTGTTACTGGTATGAGAGGTGTGTTGACCTATTTAAATATAAAAGGACGAACGCCCACAATCCACCCTAGAAAGGCGCGTGTTTTAGCAATGCAGCAGTATTGGATACAAGTACTGACCAAAAAATTTGAACCTCTGCTAAATAATATTTCTAATAGAAAAAAAGAAATTAAAAAAGTTTTAGAAGTGTTTGATAAAAATATTA
Organism: Gammaproteobacteria bacterium; assembly: GCA_965247265.1. Taxonomy (GTDB): domain Bacteria; phylum Pseudomonadota; class Gammaproteobacteria; order UBA4575; family UBA4575. Next base: position 2,165,279 of record OZ252002.1, on the reverse strand, counting down.
AAGATAAAGACTATATTGTTGGAGAATTTTCTTTAGCAGATATTCATTGGTCAGGAGTATTTAAAATGCTTGAGGAGTCTGGCCAGAGCGAAGTTTTTAGCAGTTATGAAAATATAAATAATTGGCTAACTAGAGTAAAGGCAGATATTCCTGGTTATGAATCTAAGGTTGAAAAAGTAGCCGCATAAAATTTTGTAAACATTTTTAATACAGGTAAATAATCATGACAGATATATTTAATTTAATGGCTGAAAAAGCGGGATCAAATGACAGTTCCAGATACGGATTATCTGGCGACATGAAAAAAACACAGTATGTGCTTGAACTAATTGGTAGCCCAACAGACCCCGATACACTTAAATGTATTATCACCGCAGCTGAACAAGGTATGGAAATGAATTGTTACAGCATGATTGCTGACTCGGTAGATCAAATGGACGAGTACATTGAAGAGATTTCACTCTTTTCAATCACACCTTGCTTAAAAGAAGCTGATTTCATTACATATGGTGGTGATGCAATTACCGCATTTATAAATGCAAGGGGATTGGGTTATTCGATAACACCGCGTAATGCTTCACTTGCTGCGCTGCAAGATTACTGGGTTGATATTGCTGTCGCGAATGTTGCTCCTCTTGTAAATTTTATTGTTCATGAATCAATTTCTAAAAAGTATAGCGACCCCTCTTATTCGCCAGGTAACCAGGTGATTGATGCAAGCTGTGAAGATTTAAAAGTATTTTTTGATGCATTAGATAAACAGCTAGAGAGAAACAAGTACATTGTATGTGACAAATATACTTGGGCAGATCTACATTGGACGGTTTATTTGCATCTTTGTGAGATGGCTAATTGTAGTTCACTTATTGATGAAAGAAAAAATGTAAAGATCTGGTTTGATCGAATTAAAACCAGAAAAAGCCAATGTGGGCAAGATTTAGTTGCTTATGATTTTCTTCCAAATGCACATGAAACATTTCAAGGGCAATTAAAATCCGTCCAAATCAGTGACTATTAATTAAAAATATAAAATTTTAGTTTGTAAGTGAGGATGCGAACATGCATAAAGTTTTAGTAAACATTCGATATTTTTTGACACCAAGCTTAATATTTTTAGCTTTACTGGGCGTGGTTATTGGCGGCCCATGGGTTTGGACGGGTGTTGGTCTTTTCATTGCCTCAATCATCGTTGATTATGCAACTAGCGCAATTAAATCTATTCATTGTGAACCTGCAGGACGAGATGATGATGGTGATGCATATGACATAGATTGGCTTTTAAAGATAATGATGTGGGTACAGTACCCAGTGTTTGTTATGTTGCAACTTGCACTTGTATGGCGGGTGTACGAATACGTTACTGGTGTTCCATTTGGTACATCAGAAATATTAGGTGTAACCATACATCATGGTGTTACAGGTTGGCAGTTGTATGGAGCAACCGTATCTGCCGGCATCTATCTTGGGCTTGGCATAATGTTTGGACATGAACTTGCCCATACGAAAGGGCCTACATTTGTTTTGGCCCGTTGGATGATGGCACTAAGTGGAATTGCGCATTATATGCATAAAAAAAATGGACCGCATTGATCTTGATCAGTACTTATATGTATTCTAATACGTACTCCAACCTGCCATAAATCCTTGAAATATTTGATCTAAATCATATCAGTGATATTAAAATCGTATAAAATATTTTGCATTAAATTTTATTTTTTAATGACAATGAAATATATTCGCCTACGCTCTCGAATTCTAATTATATTTACATGTATTTTAAGCGTAATAGTTCATCAAACTTTTGCGCAAGATGTTGAAGAGCTTATTAATGCTCAAAAAGAAATTAATGTAATCACCGATGTGCGCGCCAAAGAGAATATTGACGAAGAAGAGTTAATAAAACAAACAAAAGATGCGGTTCTTATGGGTCAAAAAGAGTATGAGAGAACCTGTTCGCTTTGTCATGGTTTGGATGGAAAGGGTAATGGCTTTTACGCATTTGCATTAATGGAGAAACCTGCAAATTTAACCTTAATTCAAAAAAAGAATTATGCTGAATTTCCATTCAGCAAACTATATCGAATCATTGATGGACGTGAAGAAATAAAATCTCACGGCCCGCGTGTAATGCCAGTATGGGGTGACCGCTATAATACGGAACATTGGCTTGAAATAAGAACTCGCTATTCTGAAACGCTTGTAAGAGGAAGAATCTTCGAACTGCTTTTGTATCTAGAATCAATACAAAAATAAAGATATTGGCCGAAAGCGGACATTCATAATCTAAATAGTTTTTAAATTTAACTCATTGTAATCATTGAAATGTATACTAGGCTTCGAACCAGGTGGTCGGGGGTTCGAGTCCCTCCGGGCGCGCCAATTTATCCTCTAAAAACAGCAATATATAAGTTGCTAGAACATATAGCTCATTTCAATAAAAAAATGAGTCACCAATAAGTCACCACTAAGCGCACAATAAAACATATTCTTATATCAACGCTTGTTGGATTTGCTATCTTACCTTCAGCTTTTTATTATCCATTTCAAACACCTTGTAGAGAAAATTCAAACTCTAATGTTAATAAGGGGCAACAAAGCCCTCCTTAAAATACTTCGTATTATATTCGTAGGGAAGTAACTCCAAGATCGTGAGTGTCCGCTTTTGGCCGGTAAGCGACACATAGTGGACATTGGATGAGGTGAATACAGATACTATATAATCTAAAAAGCATGTTCACAAATTTAAAAATACTAAAGAGCTGAGCAAACAATGAATTGGATTTTAGCGATAGTCGCGACAATAGTGTCCTACACTCTATTCTCTTATTATGGTCTCCGAACAGGTGAAGTGGCATCTTTTAAATACGCATTAATTGCTCCGGTTAGCAATCTAATTAATTTTGGACTAGTAATTATAGGTAGTGCTGGTTTTGGCGTGGCTACATATTACGCATTAAAAAGTTCTCCATATGCAATCACTTTCGTTATTTCTGTAGGTTTAATAGTTTCGTTTGTTTTTCATCTTTATTTGCGGATGGAAAGATTACGGCACTTCGAATCATTGGTCTTGGAATAATTATTCTAGGCGTATGGCTAATTAAATAGCATGGCGAATGACCGCTTTTGGCCGAAAGCAGGCATTGCAATACTAACCATATATATGCGATATCAATGCAAAAATGCTCAGGTATCACTATTTAATTGGTGTTAATGCATGTTAATGGTGGATCTTGCAGATTCTACACGTATAGCGTGATATCTAAGCAAAATCGCCATGTATTAATATGTTAGGCGGATATACTCAATATCTTAACCAATCTCGTCAGGAGATATCGTGAATCAAAATAAAGCTCTATGGGAAAAAGGCGATTTCACACGCATTGCCGATACTATGCGAGAGAGTGGAGAAGCACTTGTCGAAAACATCGGCGTTCACAAAGACCTGAAAGTGCTGGATCTTGGTTGTGGTGATGGAACCACTGCTTTACCCGCGGCAAGGCTTGGAGCTGAAGTAGTGGGTGTGGATATCGCGGATAATCTGCTTGAAGCCGCGAACAAAAGAGCCTTGAAGGAAAATCTCGTAAATTGCAGGTTTCAGCAAGGCGATGCCAGTAATTTACATGAGCTAGCAGATGATTCATTTGATCTTGTTGTATCCATCTTTGGAGCCATGTTCGCACCAAATCCGTTTGACGTAGCTAAGGAGATGGTTCGAGTAACCCGTCCCGGAGGCAGGATAATCATGGGGAACTGGATTCCGAATGATCCAACACTAGTGGCACAAATCCTAAAAATCGTCTCTGCCTATATGCCGCCGCCGCCAGAAGGATTCATTAGCCCGATGACCTGGGGTGTTGAAGGTAACGTAACCGAGCGTTTTGTAGCGGCTGGTGTACCAGCGGACCACATATCATTTTCCCGAGATTCATGGACTTTTAATGCGCCCGTATCAGCTACCGAGTATATGAGGACTTATAAAGAATACTACGGACCGACCATGAATGCATTCGTGGCTGCTGAAAAGAATGGCAATGCCTCGGACCTTGAAAGGGAATTAGATGACCTCTTCAACGTGCACAATCAAAGCTCAAACAAGGACACCACATCTATTACTGCAGCCTTCTTGCGTGTGACCATTGTATTTTGAAACAGTATTTACACCGCCTAACAAGCGGATGCAGCGGACCTTGATGGATAGGTAGCTAAAGTTAAACGTGGTCGTGCGGCCGCTGATCCTAAACGTTATGTCTGCTAATGGCCGAAAGCGGACGTTCAAACTTACTTAATTGTGAATAAGCCACACAGTTAATTGTCTTATTTGAATTTCATCTAATCTCACACCAAATACGGTTATTGGCAACATGTAAGACATAATCCACCTCTCGCAAGCCGACCATGGGTTCTGACAGAAGAAGCCAAAGAGATTTTTAAGATGGGAATGGAAGTGATGTTATCAGTGATCAAGCAAGTGGAGACTGTTCAAGGGAATAAAGAGATTAAAAAGCATTAATTATGGCAAATGGTTTTCATGGAACAGATGAGGAATGGGTAAGACTTGCAAAACCATTGGAAAGCCTTGATCCAATACTGGAGAAATTTGCAAGTAGTAAAGATATTCCACTAGGCAAAAATACCAAGAACTGGCCGGACCGTGAATTACGCTGGGTGGATAGTTTACATAGATTGATACAAATCTATCTTCAAAACGAAAAGGAGCTTACCTGGACGTTATGGATTTGTGCGTATCAACTCGAAGAACGCGATCATATATGGCAGCATGAAACCATCATCAATTCAGTCTCCATCCAGGAGCTCAAAACCAACTTGGAAACAATATTAGAAGAAGCTTGGAGTAAAGTTTCAAGTTGGACCACAGATGATTTAGTTCCCAGTGATACAGAACACAAATTCTAAATATAAATTCATCACGAATTAGGACTCAACAGATGAAAATAAAAAGATTAAGAAGCATTAAATACTTTTTAATCCTCCCGTTCATGGTATTAATTGTCTCATGTAGTGACGATGTGCCTGTACCAATGCACGCTGATTTCAATGTGGGAGCCGCACGTGATGAGATTACTGCTCAATTTGGGGAACCAAGTCGTATACAAACTTTTACTAAACAAGGCCAACCCATATGGGGTGCAATCGAGAATTATTGGGATGAAGTCCCCAATGGCAGCACCATCGAAATCTGGGCCTATCCGTCAATAATGGAATACCAAGATTCTGATAAAACGCATGTCCAAGAAGGAGAGACCGAATTATATTTTCTTGACGCTTCCAAAACAGTGAGTGCAAAAGGTTTTCACATCGCAGGAGCCGTGTATGAAGGTAGCTGATTACTTGTGATCAAGAAATCTCTTTTTTACCTATTCTTCATTAGCTCCATTGCTTTCTTCTATGTCACATGTAGTGACGTACAAAGCACAAAAATAGCTTACAGAGGTGAAGTTGTTAAAGTTACGGATGGGGACAGCATCAGAATCTTGATTGATAATGAAGAACTTCGTATACGTTTAGCTGAAATTGATGCGCCTGAGCGAGGCCAACCTTTCTGGAAAAAATCTAAAGAAGCCTTAGTGGATTACGTTGCCGGTAAAGTCGTCGATGTTTATGAAGTTGATATAGATCGTTACGACCGCATTGTAGGGCATGTCTATGTTGGAGACGTATGGGTGAATGGTGAATTAGTGAAAGGTGGATATGCGTATGTGTACCCTAAGTATGCAACGACTGAACGTTTATATGAATTTGAAGAAGAGGCGCAAGAGAGTAAGGTAGGAATTTGGAAGCTACCAGAGAGTGAAAGAGTAAAGCCATGGGAGTGGAGAAAGCAGAAAAGGGAATGATCGCTAACGACCCAAAGCGGACATTACAATGTAATAATAATTGGTAATGAATATCTCACAACAAGCGATAGAACATATAAAGTCGCTCTTATTCATAGCAGAAGAATTAAGAGAATCTGGGATCGCCGTATACCGACATTCGTATTACCCAATGGTATTTGGAAGTTTCACGTTGGAATTAGGAAAACCGCATAGCAGAATACTATTTGTGTGGGATGGTAAAGAGTCAAATTTTTCTATCAGCTTTGCAGCATTAGAAAATCAAAATGAAAATTCACATTGGGATCATAATTTAAATTTAAGCCTCCCAGGAGGGGAAGGGGTTTATCAAGAGATAACAAGCCATGCTGTAGCAATGATTTCTGCTAATAAATAAATGACCGCTATCGACCCAAAGCGGACATTTAGTTATCTTTTGGTAGAGTAATGTGCCTGTCAAATGATGATTTACATCTAAATTTTTGTAAAATAGGTTGACTTCAAAATTTCAGCCTTATAGTCTGCAAATCAGCTTAAAGAAAGTCTTTTGTTTATATTTTCATTTCGTTGTTTTATTCGTAATACCCCGTCCTGAAGTTTTTAAAATTAGTCTATTCTCACGCTATTCATGTCTAACAAGAGGCGCACTTATTTTTTAATTATTTAGGAATATTATTATGTCTAACACAGTAAATGGAACAGTTAAATGGTTTAACGAATCTAAAGGATTTGGTTTTATAGAGCAGCAGTCTGGCCCAGATGTATTTGTGCACTATAGCTCAATTGCTAGTGCAGGATTCAAAACTTTGGCAGAAGGTCAAAAAGTAGAATTCACAATCACTCAAGGTCAAAAAGGCCCGCAAGCCGAAAATATTGTTACTGTTTAAATTAAAGTTTCGCTATTACTGCTGAATTTTTTATGATGAATTAAATTTAGGGGAAACTTTGGGGCACCAAGTTTTGTTAGAGTTATAAAGACACTATATATAAACAGCATATAAACTGAGTGTGGTTGAGCGCTCAACTACCATACTCTAATATCGAATGACCCTAAAGTAATTGCCCTAGCCGAGAAGATTAAAGAAGTTGTTGAGTTTCCTGATTTGGGTGCTAATCATTATTTTTATAATGATTTTTAAGTCATTGATAGTTGGTTCAAGTAGATTCGTTTAATAACCATTATGTAAACTTTCTTATATACGTAGTTTCATCATCTGTTTAGCACATCATCACGATGTTCTTCGATAGTTTTTGTAACTTGATTAATGGAGGTGTTATCAATGTTTAACTCATTTAGTGCAGCTCTCACACAATCAATCATGGCATTAAAATGATCATCGTTTAATCCATTTTCAACTGCACCTTTATGTGCGAGACGCATACCTCTTCCTGTGTAAAGAGATGGCCCGCCAAATATATATGTTAAAAATGCCGACATTTTGCGCTTCTGTATTTCAATATCGACATTTTCAAAGAAATGTTTAATTCGACTATCCCGCAAAATATTTACATACAGAAAATGTGAGGCTTTCTCAACAGTTTCCTTTCCGCCAATTTTATCGAATAACGTTGGGTTCATTTTAGTATCTTTTAAAAGTTTAATTTGGATAAATTATATATATCGAAATTTAAGAAAACTTATATTGATCTATGTCAGTGAGTAACCACTGATTGAATAACGAGGAATAAAGAGCTATCTATAAATTGATTTAGATTAGTTAAAAGCGAAATACGTTTAATTTATTTTTAAATTTTCACGTATAGGCTTGAAAAACAAGCATATGGCCCTACTTAAACTAAATATACGTTGAGTAATTTATTTTATAGGAGATTATTATGAACAATATAATACAATTTGACCCGTTTCGTGAGATGGGGGAGATGCTTAAGCGTTATCAATTTCCTACAAGTGCTTCTGGTTTACGTAAGGAGGATGAAGGAATATTAAGTGGGAATTGGGTTCCTTCTGTCGACATCAAAGAAACCAAGGACGCCTATATTGTTAAAGGCGAGATTCCAGGAGTTAAAAAGGATGATGTCGATGTCACAATTGATGATAATACATTAATAATCAGTGGTGAAAAAAACACTGAAAAAGTTACAGATGAGCATCGTGAACACCGTACTGAGTGCGTATATGGTTCATTTGAACGAAGTTTTTCCCTGCCTAAGCAAGTTGATGTCAATAATGCGCAAGCATCTTTTAGCAATGGAGTTTTGGAATTAACTATACCAAAAGCAGAGGAAGCAAAACCAAAACAAATACATGTTAAGATTAATTGATAATTAGTATTCTTTTATAACTAAGAAGCCCGATTATATGCTGATTCGGGCTTCAAATTTAGATAAAAGCTATTATTCAACTTACTTGTTATTAATGTGAACCTACAGTTAAAGCTGACTTTTAAAGGGCTATGGACTGTGCTTGCTTGAAGTTATAGAGGTCAAAGAGAATATTAGCCTTTACTGTATTAGATCAGTTAAAAGATGATTAATATAATATTTATTAAACCTCAGTAAATTTGACTGATCTAAATCAGCATATTCAACCAGAAGCTTTCCTATGCTTGCTGAAAATAAATTATTAGTCTTTCTATTTAGCGAATGCATATAGCAGTCGTATTGGTGATGAGTTCGAACCAATTCGAATTGAAAATCCTGTTCCTATCCCAACATGGGCATGGGTCTTATGTCTTATCATCTTTTCATGGGCTGTCGGGTATCTTGTTTTGGAGTATGGTACGTATCAGTCTAATGTTGCAGCACAAAAAGAAAAAAATAATCCTGAACTCAGTAAGGTCGCAACAAACGAGGATAATGCATTGGGTGGACAAATATATGGAAACTATTGTGCATCGTGTCATCAGGCTAATGGCCAAGGATTACCGGGAGTCTTTCCAGCGCTTGCAGGAAATAAAACAGTATAAAGTAAAGATAAAAGTGATCATATAGATGTTGTTCTAAATGGTTTAAAGGATAAAGAAATAGATGGGATTAACTATCCATCACCGATGCCAGGGTTTGGTGCACAGCTAAGTGACGTAGAAGTGGTTGCAGTAGTGAATCATGAACGCACTAAGTGGGGGAACGAAGCAGAATTAGCTTCAGTTGATGAAGTAACAGCCAAGAGGTAATCAAAATTTAGGTTGAAGAAATACATGGAAGAAATAAATGAAATTAAATAATATCTATGTGATAGTGCTTTTAATATTCATTCCAGTAATTGGAAATACTACAAACGGATATTTTGCGCACGGCACAGGAATTAAAACACGTGCACTTGCTGGTGCAGGCGCTGCATTACCGTTGGATACAATGGCTGCTGCAACAAACCCTGCTGGTATGGTGTTCATAGGCAATCAATTTGACGTAGGAACAATATTGTTTCATCCCGACCGAGGATATTCGTCATCAGAGAGTCTTGCAAATGGGGCAGGAGGGCATTTACTATTGGTCCTGCGTCTCAAAACAGCCGTAATGATTTATTCTTAATTGCAAGCTTTGGAATTAATAAATGGATTTCTGAAAAAGATGCGATAGGTTTTTCTTTATATGGTAATGTTGGATTAAATACGAGTTACAGCAGTAGCGGTGGGTCCGCTTCTTTTGATCCTGATGGACCAGGTCCTGCACCTGTCGCTACATTTCCCAGTGTATTTGGTGCAGGTACAGCCGGGATAGATTTTTCGCAATTATTTTTTAATTTTTCCTACTCACATAAATTTAACGAAGATCTCACCATTGGGAGCAGCCCTATAATTGCAATTCAATCGATTCGTACAAATGGTTTGGAGGATTATTAAAATTCACGTTTATTTCATGGAATCTTTACGAAAATAGTGAATATAGCTCCACTAATATAACTTTATTTTCAATTAAATTATTCTTAACGCGTACTGTCATTAAACAATACGATTAACAGTTTTATTTTCATATTTCTTCAAATAGCTATCGATAGATTTCATTAAAAATAAACATGTTTTTTATATAATATAAAAAACGTCAGGGACATATTTATCAGAAGTAAAAAAACTACATAATTTTTACAAAATATGAGTACTTTAATAGTATAGATATTCAGTGCCTTACAAAACGTGATCCAAATTCAAATTTGTCATAATAATTAGCTTTGTAGAAAGATGTGGAAAAGAATATATTAATAATATTCAGCGTAATAAATCACCAATTAATCAGTATTTTTAATGCAATTTTTGTTGTGCGTAGGATCACAAAATTTATTTGCTGAAACTATTAAAATTTAATATGTTCTGGAAAAATCACAGGGAGGATATCCGTATGGATACAAATAAAAACAATGATTCAAATTCAAATAAGACTGAATCGAGACGAAAATTTCTTAAAACAGCAGGAAAGTTTGCAGTATATACACCACCTGCATTAATGTTAATGAATAAGCCTAGCCATGCCACATTTAAAAAAACCGGTGGATATACCGATGGTGAGCATACTGGAGATCACCAATATGATGGCAGTATAATTTATAGAATTTTGAGGAGATTATTCTCGTAAATTAAATTGAAACTTTATTGTTTCTAAACAGTAGCAACTAAGGATGGTACCTATGGGTAATAAATCCACTGATATTAATACAAGACGCAAATTCTTGAAGTCAGCTGGTAAATTTGCAGTTTACACGCCACCAGCGTTATTGCTTATGAGCCAACCAAGCGGCAAAGTATTTGCAGAATCTATTAATGGGACTGATGGTAATAATACCGTGCAAACGACTCAAACTACTTCATGCAGTGGAAATTTTGTAGAACAGGCAGTAGCGAGGGCAAAAGGTTATTGCAGTTAGCTAATTTTAAATAGTTAATATTTATTTAATTTGCTGCAATGACAGGACAGCGTTTCAGCTTGATATTCTGAATTGAAATATTTACATGTGTTCAATATGTACACGATACTCATATCGTGCACTCATTCTCTTATTTTCTATATTCCATTTGCTATGATCTTTACCGTTTAATAACGGACTATCATAAAGCTTACTCAAATGGATTGTTTGCCTACATACCCACATCAAAATAGGGCAATCAGATCATTCTCAATCGAAAATGAGCTGATTCTGTTTGACGATTATTCGAAGGAACTGGCATTACTGAATCAAACAGCTTCAGAGATTTGGAATCTGCATGAGCAAGAACTATCAATTGATGAGATAACAAAATGTATATCTAAAAAATATGGTTTGTTAAAAGAAGAGATTATATCTGATGTGTCGCTGATATTTGAAGAGTGGCTTAATTTAGGATTTATTGGTGATAAAAAAATTGCAAATAATTTAGCTGATGATGAAAAATTATTTAATCTAAAAAATAAGTCAAAATTAAATGTAGATAAAATTCATTCATTTCACTGTGGAACTTTTCAATACTTGGATTCAACATTTTGTATTAATGCATCAAGTGTGTCTATCCTAAAGGTTGTAACTCCGATAGTTTCTCATTTGAAAGAGACAGATAGCTCTTCACGAATGCATAATATTACTATACTTGAAGTTGGAAATCGTTTTGAATTTATTAAATTGGGTAAAGTGCTCGCTACATGTGATTCTCTGAATGAAATAGCTCCAATTACCAATGCGTTTATTTTAATCACAGGTTACCAAGAGGCTGATAATCTTTCAGTATTTCATGCCGGCGCAATTTCAGATGATAATGGTGTTGTGCTTTTAAGTGGAAGTCCAGGTAGTGGAAAATCTACATTAGTGGCAGCGCTGATGTGCTTAGGAAAAAAGTATTTACAGACGAAGTATCAATTCTGACGCACGATAAAAAAATTCGTCCAGCACCAGGCGTTATCGGTCTTAAAGAAGGAAGTTGGGATGTCATTGAAGAATTCTTACCAAGTATCACCGATATGCCTATTCATTTGAGGCAGGATGATAAGGTTGTTAAATATATACAACCTTGCAATTTACCCAATAATAATCAATTAAATATGGTGAACCTGTCAAAGCTATTGTGTTTCCTGTTTACTCACAAGAATTTGATACGCACATCGAGAAAATATCATCTGCTGAGGCTTTAGTGCGTTTGACAAAAGCAGGCTATTACACAGGTCAGACATTAAACACAAATACGGTCACTGAGTTAATTGCGTGGATCCCGACATTCCTGCATTTGAATTGCAGATAAATGATCTTAAAAGCGCAGCAGATCTAGTTACAGAGTTGTTGTAATGCAGAGTTACTATGAAGCATATAAATTTGTGGCTGGAACAGTTTCGCCATATTTTTCACGTGATGGTTTAATTCATCTGTTAAAGAAGAATGAAAATATTGAGTGGGAGCTGGTAGCACAAATTGCTGGGAATCACTCAATTGTGCAGGCACTTTATCCTACATTAGTCGATAAAAAGTTACTTAATCAGATTCCAAAAGATTTCATTTCTTATATTAAAGAAATGAACCTATTGAATTGCAAACGCAATTTATTAATGAAATCACAATTAATGGATGCGATTTCAGTGATTAATAGTTTAGGCGTGAAGCCTCTTTTGATGAAAGGTGCAGCCCATTTATTTTTAGATACTTTCGCAGATTATGGTGATCGTCTATTATCAGATCTAGATATTTTAGTACCTGAAAATGAAATTGAAAGAGTCAGCAAAAATTTAATTAAATATGGCTATAGGTATACTGGCGAACATATGGATTTTATTTATATGCATCATCACTATCCGCCCTTAATTAAAGATGGTGAATGTGCAATGGTTGAATTGCATCGTGATCTAGTACGCTACTCAAAACAAAAAATATTCCCAACTAAGTTAGCATGGGAAAAGAGTGTTGATATAGTATTGCCAAATAATGCTGAAGCTAAGGTTTTAGTGCCAACATACAGAATTTTTCATAGTTTTTTACATAGTTGTATCATTGATAGGCTTCACAAAAGAGGATATATAGAGATTCGGCAGTTACATGAGTTAGCCAGAACACAACTCATGTATTCCTATGGTGTTGATTGGCAAGAGATGTTAGCTCTTGCGCGTAAGCATGATGTTGACCGACAACTTTATGCGAATTTGTATTCAGCAACTAAATTTATGAATTTGCCGGATTTGGAAGAAATAGTTAATAGAGGAAATATAAGATCAACATATCACTATTTAAGAGTTTGCGCTAAGCTCAAATTTGTGTGGTTTAATTGGATTGATAAAAAATTCTTTGGATTAAGAAGACGTATACAATCTAAATTAAGAGCACCACCTCTTGCGTATCCAAATAGATAAGTTTTAATGTCTGCTTTAATTTTAATTGGATCCAAGCAATTTAGTTGGCATAGAGGTTGAAAGTTCTCTTTAAGTTCTCTATTATGAGAACTTAGAGAGAACATATATGCTAACTGAGCGAGAACAAACCACACTGCGATTTATAGCGGATTACCTCCTTAGATACCGCAAGGCGCCTTTACTGACGGAGATTGCTGAGGGCTTGGGCATTCAGTCTAAAGGTGTGGTTCATAGGTATTTATCAGTTCTGGAAGAGCAGGGATATATTCGGCGACATCAAAGGCACCGTGGCATAGAGCTCGTTGATCATCCTGATTACGATGAATTACCTCTACTTGGGCGCATTGCTGCAGGAAAACCTATTGAGGCGATTGAGGATCGTGAACTTATTAGTTTTGCACACTTGTTAGGTGGTTCTAATCGCTATGTATTACAAGTTAAAGGCCATTCCATGATAGATGAAGGCATTCGTAGTGGGGATCTCGTTATTATTGAACAATCCAATACTGCACGTAATAACCAAATTGTTGTCGCGCTTGTTGATGACCATGAAGCAACACTAAAGAGAATTAAATTTCTTAGCAAAGATATTATTCGTTTGGTTCCTGCGAATAGGAATATGCAACCCAAAGATTATTCGGCTGACCGCATCACAATACAAGGCGTATTAGTTGGTCAAGTGAGAATGTATACATGAGAAATGAAACGTTGGGATCGCGCCATTGTGTTAATCGATATGGATGCATTCTTTGCCAGTATTGAGCAGCATGATTATCCAGAATTACGTGGTAGACCTATCGGCATTACAAACGGCTTAACAGGCACTTGTTTTATTACGTGCTCTTACGAAGCAAGGCAATATGGAATTAAAACAGGCACACGGCTCAAGCAAGCTTTGCAATTATGTCCTGAGGTCGTCCAGGTTCCGGCTAGACCTTATCGTTACGCAGAGGCCTCTACTAATATTATGTCTGCGTTACAAAACATTACGCCTGATATTGAAGTTTTTTCGGTTGATGAGGCATTTCTTGATATTACGCATTGCCAAGGTATTTATGGCAATCCTGCGAATATTGGAAAGCTAGTTAAAGATGTCGTTTACGATACAGGGGAAGTGCCCTGCAGTGTTGGAATTAGCGGTGATAAAACTACCGCTAAACATGCCGCGAAGCGCGACAAGCCCGATGGCTTGGTTGTCATACCTCCCTGGGAATCTAGAGATTATTTAAAAGGTATCTCTGTAACAGAATTATGTGGCATTTCCAAAGGGATAGGCAAGTATTTGGAAGACCGAGGTGTTTATGTTTGTGGTGATATGGAGAAGTTGCCCATCGGTGAGCTTGCCAGGCGCTTTGGTAATCCCGGTCGGCGAATCTGGTATATGGCGCAAGGTTTAGACCCTGAACCATTACAACAAACTATTCCTGCACCCAAATCGATTGGGCATGGCAAAGTAATGCCACCAAATACAAAAGATCTAAAAACTTTAAAAGCGTATCTGCACCATATGGCAGAAAAGGTGGCCACGCGCTTGCGCAAACACAGGTTTGAAGCACAATATTTCTTTATAGGTTTTTTAACCGAACAAGGATGGTTGGCTAAAAAATTAAAAACGCAAGAGCCTACAGATGACAGTTATAAAATCAAAGCACTCGCAAATGGTTTGTTGTGTAATTATTGGCAAGGCCAAGGTTGTTTCCAGGTGCAAATTACTGCCCTAGATCCAAAAAATAAAAGCCACCAATTTTCATTATTTAGCAAGCAGGATGTAAAGCGTGATCAAATTAATTCAGCAATGGATCAAATTAACGAACGTTACGGTGAATTCACACTGGCACCTGCAAATTTATTGCATCGTTCAGATATGCCAAATGTTATTGCACCTGCATGGAAGCCAGATGGGCACCGCAAAACAGTATGAGTAGTGCAATATTATATTCTTATGAGAATAATGACCAACGTGTGTATTTTCATAATCCAATTGCAACGCTTCCTGTAATTACAAAATCAAATAATTTAATACTTGTGCCGTGGGGGAGACGTAAACAGCAAAAGGGTAAGCTCCCATTAGGGGGTTGGGCTAGATTAGAAACCATATATAAAGGGCAATGGGATCGATGGTTGCCAAAACCAGTAAAGGTACCAGTTAAATCATTTATGGAAAAATCATACGATGGTACGAATCATTGGTTTGATTTAATAAAGGGGCAGTGCTTGCAAGGGCTCATTGCGCATTATAAATATGAGCAACGCGTGTATGTAGTAACAATAGAGCCTGAGCAGGAAAATGCTTGGTACTCTCGTTGGCCGAAAATAATACATCAGGCGTACGCAATACCAATTGATAATAGTTCATCTTTAAAAAATGACGTAAAAAGTGTGACGTAGTTCAAAAAACTTACGTAAAATCCGTGACTTATGCGCCATTAATCATATTTGAGAAGCCATTCGGTAAAGTGAGTGTAGAAAGTTAATATCACATCAATACAATGAGTTATAACAGTGAGGCCAGGGGACCATCTGGCAATATGAAGTAAGTTTAGTTGAATTAAGGAGTATTTATGTTATCAGCTAAAAGTATTCAACGACTTTATCATCCAACTAGGTTGTTAAAGCTTCGTGCCAAAGAAAAGTTGCAGTCATTTTCTTCTAAGCCAACGTTTCAAACAGACGAAGCGCAAGATTGTTTTTTGAGTCGTGATCAAGTCTTAGAGATATACGACTGGATTGCACAGCTCAGAACGCAGTAAAAATATTTATGCGTTAAATGGAAATATTGAATTGCGGGGAGCCCGTATTAACTTGTAAATAAGTGGGGAAGTAAAATGGAAGCCACTCAAACAATTATTCTATTTGATGTAATCGCATTATTAGTAGTTATGGTTTCTACTGCAATTTATTTGTATCAACATAAATATCAGTAATACTTAAAGATCACTATACCGAGTCCAACTCCAAGCGTTTTATACGCTTACATAATAAAGCCCCTGTATAGGGGGCTTTTCAATTCTTGATGGGATATGTCTGTTTTTAGTGGTTAGGATTTCTAATGGTCATTATCTAATTGAAAGGCAGAACTTCTAAGTGCTTTTTCTAATGTTTCAAGCAACTCAGTAGTTTTAATGTCTCCAATTTCATTTTGAACGGATTCAAAAAGCTTATCAGTAAATTTAATTCCATCACTCGCAATGTGTTCACCCTTTGGCGATAGTGCTAAATTTACGACTCTTCGATCTTTTTTACTGTGCTCGCGGCTGACAAGTCCCTTGGCTTCAAGCAATTCAAGTTGCCGGCTTATAGTGCCCGAATCTGTAAAAATAGATGCAGAGACTTTGGCAGGCGTGGTTGCGAGTTCAAGATGGATTGCCTTGAGTATGCACCATTGCTGATAGTTGACTTGATACTTTCTTAAATAATCAGTAGTTTTTTTACGCGCGATACTATTAATCGTTTCGATATGAGTAATAATGTCAGCGTTAATGTATGATTCATTACCGTTAGATGAATCGTTTGTGAATGCATCTTGTCCATTAACAATATTCATGTAAGTCTCAATATTTATAAAATTTGAAGGCTGGGTACGTTTCTTATTATTATCAAATTTTCTATCAAAACTAAGTGTTTATTCAGTATTAAGTATATAGAGTAACTGGGTATGCAGCCACCCGTACATATATGTATAAAACATAAGATTTAGATATATCTCGTTGATTTAAATATGTATGGATACAATTAAAAATGATAAAATAAATGATGTAAGTTTATGATAAAAAAGAAGAAATACTTCGTTCACTGAAAATTTGTTCGTTCAAATTATAAGTCTTGTTTTTAATCTTCGCAGACATTTGACGGCAGTTTTATAAAAGCTAATTCTTGTAAATTGCAATAGTTATTGAGTATCTAAGTCCTTTTATCACTCTTAATCATGCGTTTGGCTAAATTTAGATTCACATAACCGCCTCATAGAAACTATTATTTTATGTATATTAAAGGATCTGGATTTCACATGAGTTATTTTGGCGAAAGCACACTTGAGCATAAAGTGTTGAAATATATGGAAGGTATTAAGAACACCAATAAGCTTAAGGATTACGAAATTATTCGGATAATGAATAAAGTTGTCGATTATTACAGAGACAATCTTGTTTACGAGTTTGATAAAGAAGAAGCGAATACGATTTTACAAGATGCCAGTGATACCAATATTCAAGAGGCGAAAAACGCCGCGAAACAATAACTAATTAATATCGCTTACTAAAAATCGCAGTATTTTCTATCACTTAAGCTTAGATGCGTATTCATTACTGTTCATCAGGCATTGAAAATTTGAGTGTTATGTATTAGCTCTATACCATTTGTTGATAATTTCAATCCGTTTATCATCATTACAAAAGTTGCGTGAAATAGTACTTGATATAGTTTGTATCCTGTTGCTTGCTATTTCGGGAATACGTTATGAAGATGTTTTATGCAACGACACAGAATTACTTTTCAAAATCGTTAATCACCTTAATTGGTATTAATTTATTAGTTGGCTCATTGTTAGCAGCCACGTCCGGAGATGCGGTTTTATCCTCAATTGCACAATCTATTGATATAAAAAATATTGAACAATGCGTTGCCGATGTAAATCAGACTTCAGATGATTCGTTCGATACAGCAAGTAGAATATATCAGACCAGCGTTTGTTATTTTTGTATTGGATGTGATCTTGAAGTAGATAATGGGCAAGTATTTGAAGGTAATCAGGTATATCCATTAAAGTTTGATGAGACCTATGCAACTTCTTATAGATTAATGCAACAGGCGGCAGAGCTCGGAAGCAAACAAGCAAACTATGGGTTAGCTGTATTTATTTATGCGATGGACTTGAGTAATAATAAACATACAAAGCAACAAATTGCAGATAAAGAAATTGAAAACAGCAATAACGATCCAAAAAAATCAAATGTCAATTCAGGGAATAAACTAGTTGCTACAAACGGGTTCAAGCAAGAGCTTAATAAAGCAAGTGAAGATCTTGAGTTTAACTCAGAAATTCAAATTCGCTTACTGAACGCAGCTCGAAAAGGGCACATACCTGCACAATTTGCGTTAAGTGAAGTATATTCTCAAGGTATTGGCGTAGCGCAAAATAAAATGCAGGCT
This sequence comes from Gammaproteobacteria bacterium, assembly GCA_965247265.1. Taxonomy (GTDB): domain Bacteria; phylum Pseudomonadota; class Gammaproteobacteria; order UBA4575; family UBA4575. Next base: position 2,147,040 of record OZ252002.1, on the reverse strand, counting down.
TACGCGCGGGCTGCAACAGCCGTTGCACAAAATCCGCCATTTGGGAGTTATCGGCGAGAGCATCATGCAGCAAATATGGATTATTTTGAATTGAATGAAGCGGAGTCATTAGCCGAACAGTTTATGAAAAAATATACCGATATTTTTGATCGCTCATCAGTGACCGTAATGCGGTAATTACAAATATCGAGCACATATAATAAATTTCAAAACGATAAAAATTTCAGGTCTTTGGTCTGAAAAAGTGTGGCTCATATCGCGTTTTAAAATATAAGTACCTGTTTTATAACATAATTTTCAATAGTTTTTCTGATATGGGATTAGAAACATGGCGAAAGCTAATATGGCTGCTACAAATGAAGTCGGGCAATTTCAAAATAGTAGCGCCGATAGTCAAATAATTGATCAAACAATACAGTTAAAGCTGAGCGATCAGTTTCGACCGTACTATTTAATAAGTGGAATGCTATTTATTTTCACCGTGCTTGAATGGTATCGGTGGATTGAGGAAATTCCACCAGTGCCTTTTATCATATCTGGGTTATTTTTCATATCTCTAGTCATAGCATTTGTAAAGCAACGACAGTTTCATCAAGAGATTGGGTTTTTAAGTAACGGGAAAAAAGGCGAGAAGCATATCTCGCACTATTTAAAAAGTGCTATTAACGGTAGCAATACTCGAGTGTTCAAAATATAAAAATTCATGAAAGCACATACAAATATTCTGTATGTGCAAATTTTGGAATAATGATCATTGACGTTATTGATTTGCCTCCTCCTGAAAATGGTGAAGCAAATATTGTTTATAAAAATAAAAACTTAACGTAAAACGGATACCCAATGGATAGGGATCCAGTTGAAGACATAAAAAAGTCATGTGATATTTTAAGAAATACACTACAAGTTAATTCGAATAAGAAATTTACGATATTTGGCGTAGTTGTATTTCCAAACTGGTACGTTAAGCAGCAAGGGAATTCAGAAATCAAGATTATCAACTCTAGACAGTTTGTAAATGTTTATAGAAGTATTTCTAGTAAGATATCAAATGATGAGCAATGTCTTGCATCGTATCACTTGAGCAAATATATTCGGTCCTCAACTGAATAACACAAACGCATGCTATCAGGCCTTATTTTTTATCAGATCCGTTACAATATTTTGTAGATTATTCGCAGTAATTGTACTTGCATCTAGAGGATCACCAACAATCATCTTAATTTTCGGCCAAATTTTTCTTGGTATACCTTGCATCGGTTTGCCGCCACAATTGCTAAAATAACTGCCCCACAGTCCATCTAATGCGATAGGCACAACTGTCACTGGTGATTCATTTACAATGCGTTCAACACCAAGCTTGAATGTGTCTATTTCCCCATCTATCGTTAGTTTTCCTTCGGGAAAGATACCAATAATATTTCCGGCATTTAGCTCTTTAGCAATTTGTTTATATGCTTTATCAAGAAGAGCGGGATTTTCATTTTTTGACGAAATAGGAATTGCATTTGCAGTTTTGAAAATTAATCGCAAAAAAGGGATATTAAAAATTTTATAGTTCATCACAAATCGAATGGGTCGGCGAGCGCATCCGCCTATTATGAGCGCATCCATTAAACTTACATGATTTGAAACAATTAAGGCAGGGCCTTCGTCAGGTATTTTCTGTAAGTTAGATTTTTCAACTCTGTATATTAAATGTACCAATATCCATACGATAAATCGTATAAAAAATTCTGGTATAAGCGAATAAATATAAATTGCAACTACAGCATTAAGTATTGCAGCAACTAAAAATAGCTGAGGAATTGTCAATCCTGCACTTAATAAAAATATTGCATATAGACCTGCGCCTACTATAAAGACTGCATTCAAAATGTTATTACCTGCAATTACTCTTGATCGTCTACTTGGATTTGATCGCGTTTGAATCAATGCATATAGCGGTACAATATAAATACCTCCAAAGATACCAAGCAAAAAGATATCAATGATTAATCGCCAATTTGATTGATTGAGGATGAATTCTTGAATGCCCACCAAGGTTGAAGAGGTAGTGATATTGCATGCAAAAAATACATCCGCACCAAATATTGTTAAGCCAATTGATCCAATTGGCACAAGGCCCAGTTCTATCGTGCGGTTAGATAATCGTTCACACAATAGAGAACCAGTTCCTATGCCAATGCAAAATAAAGCTAGAAAAAAGGTAACGACATGCTCGTTTGCACCCAGTGATAATCGAGTAAAGTTTGGTAACTGAGTGATATACGTTGCGCCAAGAAACCAGAACCATGAAATGCCCAGCGCAGAGTGAAAAACAGTACTGTCACTCTTTAAAGTTTTTATATTTTTGAATGTTTCAATGAGCGGATTCCACTTAACTTTTAATTGTGGATCCATAGGCGGAGCTGTTGGGATAGACAAACTACTAATATAGCCTGCTACAGAAAGTGCTAAAACCACAAAGGGTACTAATAGCTTAGAATTATCCGAAATTCCAATTAGAATTCCACCAAGCATTGTGCCTAACAAGATTGCAATAAATGTTCCTGATTCAACCAGAGCGTTCCCACCTACAATTTCTTCTTTCCTTAAGTGCTGCGGGATAATCGAATATTTAATAGGGCCAAATATTGAAGATTGAAAACCCATTAAAAATAATGTGACAAGCAGTAGAGGGATATTGTCAATGTAAAACCCAATTGCGGCGAGCAACATAATGCCAATTTCTGCCAATTTTATTTGTCTAATTAATTTCGATTTTTCGAATCGATCAGCAATTTGTCCAGCTATTGCTGAGAACAAAAAAAACGGAAATATAAACATAATAGCGGCTAAATTAATTATCGCATTGGATTCATCTGATCCTGAATAGATGCTTTTAAAAGCTATTAAAATGAATAGTGAATTTTTAAATACATTATCATTGAATGCGCCAAAAAATTGTGTAAGAAAAAAAGACCTGAATCGCTTTTTTCTCAGGAGTTGAAATTGATTATTTTTGTTTGAGTCAGTGTTTTTAGACAAAATTAATTAGTGGCAACAAGCTTGGCCAAAATTTTTCAATCGCCAATAATTATATGGCCATGGCGTTAAAAATCCTACTGTCAACATGATAGGAATTACCCACCAAACTAATTTTGCACCTCCTGTAAGAAAGAAATCAGTAATATTCATCATAATTTCCATCGAGAGCATTGAAATAAAACTCATCCCCATCGCAGTGCTCAATGCTTGTTTGAGCGCAAAGCTTTTGCGGACTAAAATAAATGTTTCAAGAAGTATGCTGGTTATTAAACCATTTATGATCGCTAACGTAAGTATAATTACTGTATTGGCGTCTATCTTAAAATATTGAAAAAACGCAATTGTGCCAAAATCACCAATAGAACAGCCTAGAAGGCACCACATGGTATTGTATGCACTTTCTTTCCAAGTGTGAAAATCGTTCCAGAACAATTTAGCAATCTTCAAATTAAAAAGGTGACAAATACGGTGTATTTGTCACGCGATTAAATAAAAAGAAAACTCTATGTTTTGTAATCGGGATTTATCGCCTCTTGGTCAAAGTCCAGTTCTACTTCTACATCGGTTTTTAATCGTGACTGGCATGCAAGGATGTAATTATTTTTTAACATGTCACCGTCAAGCGTGTATGCAAAGTCTGTCAATTCTTTAACTTTGCCACTAATAAGCTTTGCTCGACAGCTGCCACAGGAACCAACTTTACAGTCACAAGGCCATTCAATTCCTGCATTTTTCGCTGCTTGTAACAGGTTAATTCCACCCTTTACATCAAAAGTTTGCCCCGTATTTTTTATCGTTGCTTTGAAGTCCTTGTTTTTCCCACCTAATCCAAACATGTTAAATTCTCCCGCTGCATGTATTTAGAATGCAGTATTACATTAAATTTTTATAATTCATGTTAACAAGGATCATAACGCTTTAGTGAGTCAAGACGAAGGTATTTGGTATAAAATGTTTTTTTGCACAGAATAAGTAGACGAATATTACTGTTACATCTGCCAGTAGATATTGATCGCATCCGCCAGTTATATCGAATGCATATCAACGCATCAAGAGAGGTGCGGACACAACAAATGTTTGTTAAATTTAGTTTCTCAGATCTTTAAGTATATCTACCAAGGATAAAGGCTTATCCAATATATACCCCAAAAGATTAATATGAGGCCGGTCAGAACTCTCATCATGAGTGGCGAAAAGGGTAGAATTTTTTCGATTAAAACTAATAGGGTAATAAGGATTACCCAAAGCATATTCATAACACCGACCGAAAATAAAATTGCCATGAGTGCCCAGCAGCATCCGACACAGAAAAGGCCATGATGTAGGCCCATTTTAAATGCTCCCCAGGTTCCATTCCTCCAGGCAGTCATTAAGAAGCCAATTGGTGTACGGCAATGCTTCAGGCATATATTTTTCATTGGGGTCCATTGATAGAAGCCTGCTAATATTAATATCCCACCACTCATTAAGTAACTACGACTATTCATCATTGGATTTAAAAGGCCATGTTCATGTAAAGGCCACTGTATGGCAGAAATCACAAGGCTAAAAATGGCCCATGCAACGAGATAACCCGCTAAGAAAATGAAAGTAGATGTGTAGGATTGCTGTTTAGCCTTTTTATTCTTATTTACAGTGGAAAACATCATGACCATTGGTGCAGCAGTGGGTGTCATCATTGCCACCATCATGATTAACCACATTGCAAATAACATGAAAAAATCCCAACTGGTCCAGGGGCGTGCGCCGCCGCGCGGCGGCATCCACATATCAACCAGGTGCATATTCTCCATTGCCCATGCCATATAAAACATGTATAGCCATCCCATCCCAGCAACGATAAATAGCCCAGATATGATAATTTTTTTATCTTTTAGGCCTAGGGTTGAGCTTGCTATCGCAGGTAATTTCATTGTTAAAATTACTTCAAAATAATATTAAAACGCATCAAATTTGACATTCATAGTAATAATAATATAATTTAAATATAATATTTAAATTATTGAATTAAAAGATAATAATAAATTAATAATTTGTTAAGTTTAATCTTTATTATTTAAAAATAAATCAATTTTACTTGATTCTATTCAGGCTTCAGTACAAGTTATTCTTATGTTATCGTTTTAAGCTGTCGATCTTTACACACTCTTTTGGAGGTATGCAGTGGCAATAACAAATTGGAAAGTAGAAGGCACTTATTTTGAATCTTGCAACTGCGAGAATGTTTGTCCGTGCATTCTATTAAAAGATCCTACAGATGGTTTTTGTGAAGCCATTATTGGTTGGAACATTGAGAATGGTCATTGTGGAGATGTAGATTTAGGCGGTATTAATATCGGAGTGTGGTTGCATGCGCCAGGTAATCTCACCAAAGGAAATTGGCGGCTTGCACTCTATGTTGATGACAGTGCTAGTGATGAACAGTTTGATGCAATTTGCTCTTTATGGAGTGGTGAAGGTGGAGGGCATTTAGGTGTTATTGCGAGCCTGGTGAGCGAAGTGATGAGCGCTAAAAAAGCTAAAATTACCTACGAAAGCACAGGAACAAAGAAACATTTGGTGATCGAAGGTGTGGGTGAAAATGAAATGTATCCGATGGAAGGTGAGGAAGGAAAACCTGTTATTGTAACGAATCCACCTTTGGCTGTAGCGCCTGGTAACCCCCTTGTTGTTCATGAGTCCAAACGAGCTCGTTATCATGATAATGGCATAGAATGGTACCAATCTGGTAAAGCAGGTTTAGCTTCGCCATTTCAATATGGGCCATAATATCAACAGAATTGTCGAGTAATTCACAATCTGTCTAAATATAAATCACTTTGAGTTAATTATAATTAACTCATTGAATTGTATAGCGTTATGAAAATAATTCGTTTTTATAGCGTTTTCTAGCCGAGCAGCTCATGCTTAAAATTACACACTCGCTCTACTGAGTCACGGTTTTATCAATCGGTTAAAGCTAAAATTCATCTGTAATCAGTAATTTGGAGTTGGAGTGTGGGTTGCGTGCTACGTCCTTAGGTAGTGCAGTATTTGAAATTCTGTGTGAGATGCTCAGCACAAATCCCTAGCTATTAAAATGTCTAGCAGTTCTCAAGCGCATTTTCGCAATATCAAAAAACTTGTATCGAACATCTCAAGTCGATCTGATGATTCAGGCCCCCTTGAACTCGTATGCCGATTTGATGGAAGAATTATTAAAGCTAATGAATCTTCTCGATTGTTACTGAATACATTAAAACTAGCAAAATTAAACCGATTTCTTCCCGGTGACCATTTTGAATTAATTAATCGCGCGCTTCATAGTGGCGATGTTGTAGTGGCTGCAAATAATGTTAATGGTTGCAATTTTGAGTGGAAATATTATTTAGATAAGGGAAGTAAAGCTATTCGCATTGAAAGTATTCAGTACGCAATAGATAGCAGTAAAGATGTTGAAAATAATTCAAGTGCTAAAGCATCGATAACAGAGCGTTGGTCGAATTTTATTGATGCAATACCTGTATCGGTTTGTGTTACTCAAAATAATAGTGACAAAGTCATTGTCATGAATCAAATGGCAATGCGCATGTTAAATATCGTTCCTGGAAAAGAAAAAAATGCAAGGTTGCGAAATGTTTTCACAGATCCGCAAACAATTAGAAAATAAATAAGTTGTTAGTAGATCAGGGATTTGTAAAAGATTATAAACTTTCAGCAAAATCAAATAGTGGGAATCGTTGGAATAGAAATAATTTGTGGTTGCTAGTTAATATTAAGCTGGTACGAAAAATTAATGGATCATTTTTGGTTTGGACTTTTACTGATTACACTTCAGGCTCAAAAGTAGAAGAAGCGCTTAAAGAAAGTGAAGTTAAATTTGAAAATGCGATTCAAGGCGCACAAGAAGGCATTTGGGAATGGCAAGCAGGATTAGAGGGTAAAGAGTGGTGGTCCGAGCCCATGTATGAGTTATTAGGGCTCGTTCCTGACGAATGCGATTTAGGACTTGCACAGCTTCAAAAAATTAATTCATCCAGATGATCGTACAGCTTTTAGTAGTTCATGGGCGACGTTTCTTGAGAATAAACGACAAAATCTGTCCCATGAAACTCGCTTGGCTGTTAAGGGTAAAGGTTATCGTTGGTTTATAATTGGTGGAAATGCAAATTACGACTACACGGGGAATGTTGCCAAAATTGTCGGTTCTATTAGTGATATACATCTTCAAAAGCAATCTCAAGCTCAGTTAGCCAATGAGAAAGATAAAGTGGTCGCTACATTACGCTCTATTGTGGATGCGGTATTAACCACTAATGAGCGAGGCGAAGTGCAGTACATTAATGAAGCGGCAAGTCGATTTTTAAATTGCTCAGAGCGTGAAGCTCGAGGAAAGCATATTGACAAAATACTGAGTTTGTATAATGAAGAATCTGATATTCACATTTCAAACCCTGTGCTTTCATGCTTATCTGGACGAGCAAAAAGTAATCAAAAAGTACATGCAGATATTGTCACTAAAGCAGGCGCAAAATTTACTGTTCAAGTTATTGCTACACCGCTAATTTCTCAAACAGGGAAAATATATGGTGCAGTGTTGGTAATGAACGATGTAACCAATCTTAGAACACTTGCCAGACGTTTGCGATATCAAGCAAGTCATGATTCCTTAACAAGATTAATTAATCGATCTGAGTTCGAACGTAAAGTTAGAAAAGCAATACTTGATGCTAAAACCATGAAGCAAATTAGTTCGCTAATTTATATTGATTTAGATCGATTTAAAATGATTAATGATTTATATGGTCATGCTGCTGGTGATGAGTTATTAATTCAATTTAGTAACTTAGTTAATAGTAGTCTTAGAGATTCAGATATTCTCACGCGAATTGGAGGGGATGAATTTGCTTTATTACTGCCAGCCTGTAATTTAACGCGAGCTGAAGAAAAAGCACATGAAATCTTAAAAACAATTCAAGAATATAAGTTTATATGGGAACAAAAGAGCTTCAATATTGAAGCAAGTATTGGAGTTGCTGAAATAAATTCAAGATGTTTTGATATTTCATATGTATTGTCATCCGTTGATAGTGCTTGTTATTTAGCTAAAGAGTCAGGTAGAAATTGCGTTAGAATATTTAGAGAAGGCGATATTGATATTAATCGGCGACGAGGACAAGAAAGGTGGTTGCAACGATTTGACAAGGCTTTAAATGAAGGAAAATTAGTTGTTACTGCCCAATCAATAATCAATATAAAATCTAATAGAAATATTCAGGTTGATAAAAATGCATTTGAAATTCTAATACGCATGAAGGATGAGTCTGGGCGACTAGTCCCTCCTAATGCATTTTTGCCAGCGGTTGAGCGCTATAACAGAGCGCCTAAACTTGATCGATGGATTTTAAATCATGTGCTTAGACTGCTCGCCGAGAATCCAAATGTGCTTATGCAAATTGATAAATGCTCTATTAATTTATCGGGACAATCGCTGGTATCAGAAGGGTTTTGCCATTTATTGTGGCAAAATTAAAAGAATACAAGATACAGCCAAGTAAAATTTGTTTTGAGATAACTGAAACAGCAGCTATCGCCAATCTAAATCAAGCAACTGCTTTTATGCAAAAGCTCAAGACTTGGGTTGCTATTTTGCGCTTGATGATTTTGGTGCAGGGTTATCTTCTTTCGCATATTTAAAAACCCTGCCTGTAGACTACTTAAAAATAGATGGCATGTTTGTAAAAGATATTCATCATGATGATGTAAGCAGAGCGATGGTGAATGCTATTAATGACATGGGCCATGTATTAGGTAAGCAGACCATTGCGGAATATGTAGAAAATGAATAAATTCTGGATGTGCTCAAAGTTATTGGTGTTGATTATGCACAAGGATTTCACTCTGACCGACCAATACCGATTCAAGAGTTTTTTGAATCTTCAGAGTTCAGAATTGCAAAACCTTCGGTAAGAAAACTCTTAGCAGCAGCTAGTTAAATAATTCGGATGACATGATGGCTGAATATGAATTGTCTGTGTGAAACGTTGCGTAGGCGGTGTATTGATTAGACGCACCGAGATGTTGCAATTCTAAAATATATTTTTTTTGGCTTTCTGCACATGTATATTTTTTTAGAGTTTCTGCTGTATGTTCTGCCACGTCTTTACAATCAATTGAAAAGTATTTTGTGGCAAAAATATACTGTTCTTCTGTATTGCGCACAACATCTTCGCGTATTCGATATTCATCCGGGGTTTGTATAACTGAATTACTAGAGACGCGTTGAATGGTAATGGCTACCTCACTACTTTCAAGTTGCAACATCATTTTGCTATTACGATCGAGATTGGCATCCATATAGGCAGCCTTTTTCATGAAAGACCCTACTGATTCAATTAATTGGGCCTTGCGAAGTTTTCGATCAAATGAGTCATCACCAGATTTTTCACGATACTGTATTCGCACACCTCTACGGTTGATATAAATGCCAATTACATCAACGGGATAGTCACCCTCAAGGTGGTCACGCAATTTTTCTATTTTTAGGCTCATCTGTATAGAATATTCAATTTTCCAATTAAATATGGACTGTCAATAGCAGTCACATCCTGAATGAGGACTAATTTTCAGGCAAAAACAGATAAATGTAAGGCCCCTAAGGGCTAAACGAGCCTAATTAGCAGGTTGAAATCTTAAAATTGAGATATACGGGGCACCAACCCATCAGGCCGGTGAATACCGGGATAACACCGAGTAAGCCTAGCCACCACATTCCACCCTGTGCAAATGCAAGGCCTATAAACAGTAAACCCACCAAAATTCTGAGCATACGTTCGACATCACCAACATTAGTAACCATCTAATTTTTCTCCTTATAATCTAGGATTGTTATTGTGGTCAATGCCACAGGATTTACATCCTATCGTACAGCAGATGACCTGTTGGAGCCATACTGGCAAAGTATAAAAATTCAATACCTTAGCTGAGATAGCATTGAACTGTAGTCTTAATTGGGCAACGAATATAGATGTAGCTGTGCGTTGTGCAATAGGTGCGTAATTCGATTGTGCAGGACTCAATTATTAAGTAACGATATAAAGCGGATGTAGTAAATAAAGTTTTGAATTTAGACAATTCAAAATATTAAATTAACCTAAAATGAGTGAAAACGTTTAATTAGATTGAATGCTTGAATCGTTACGTCATTTGGCCATTACATAGTTAGATCTAATCTGGCGCTAAAATAATATTGTATAACCGTTAAACCAAAAATTACTACCGCTTACACCATTTGACACTTAATAATAAACGTCGGAATGTTTTTAGATTTACTATATGTGATAAGTCTCTATTTTTATTGATTTGCAGTACTTTATTATTGAAATAAACAGGTGAGCTGCGGAGAGTATTATAATGGCTAAAAAATCACTAATAGATATATTATTAGATAAAAAGCAGACAAAAGCTGGGAAAAGTCAGCACAAATCTGCCGCGTCCGTTGAGAGTGATGATACCGTGATTGATCATTTATGGATGACAGAAGATCATGATAAAAACAAAAAGAAACCTGTTGTAAAGAAAGATCCACGCATTGACACTGGTATATTGCGAGATCAAATAGCAAACAAGATTACAAAATTGAATAATCACTAAGTATTCTGATAGTTCATAGTATTCACTAACCTTCTATTTACATTTTTCTTGCTCTAATTTAGATTGCTTCTGACGTCATTACAAATTTTGTAAGACTACGGCACTGTTACATTTATGGTGTGATGACATAATTCGTATAATTTTTTCATAAAGAATGCGTTTAAAATTTAGTAATAGTTTATGTTTAATAACGCTGCTACTCGCAGCAGCTGTAAATGCAGACAATGGGCAAGTAAATCTTACTGGTAACCTTATTCAGGGTGGGCTGGTATTTGGAAAAGTTTCGCCGGGCACAAAAATTAAAATTAATGAACACGATGTACGTGTATCTTCAGAAGGCGAATTTATATTAGGTTTCGGGCGTGATTATCCGTCAGATTCAACACTTATTACTAAATCCGTGGATGGAACAAAATATGTCCATCGACTAAAAATAATTGCGCGCGAATATCAGGTTCAGAAAATTGATGGATTACCCGATAAGAAAGTAAATCCGGATCAAGACGTTTTAAAACGAATTCAAAAAGAAAGCAAAGAAATATCTGAGGCGCGAAGCATTAATGATGATCGTATGGATTTCAATACAAATTTCCTCTGGCCTGTTAAAGGTCCAATATCTGGCGTATATGGGAGTCAACGAATACTTAATGGACAGCCACGGCAGCCTCATTTTGGAATAGATGTCGCGGCCCCAGTTGGGACGTCTGTCATTGCCCCTGCAGCGGGTGTGGTGACGTATGTCAATGACGATATGTATTTTTCAGGCGGCACCATTGTGCTTGATCATGGTCATAATCTTTCATCGTCTTTTTTGCATTTACATAAGATACTTGTAGATGTGGGTGATCGGATAGAGCAGGGCCAACAGATTGCACTTGTTGGTGAGACCGGAAGGGTGACAGGTTCACACCTAGATTGGAGGATGAATTGGTTCCAACAACGCCTAGATCCTGGCTTGCTGATGGGAGAAAAATCAGATCTCAAATAGGCTGATTGATTAATGTAAATTATGCAAAAGCAATTTAATTAATATGTGATAATTAGCAATATTTATCATAAACAACAATAACTAAGTCCTTAGAAACTGTAAGCCATGGACAAAAAAGCCGGTCTTGTTAACGGGCTAAATCATCACAATTTGAAGCCATAGTGAACGCATACTCCAAGGATTTATATCGCTATGGGTTATGGCTCACTAAAGATGCTCAAGTTGCAGAAGATTTGGTTCAAGAGACTTTTTTGCGTGCGTGGAAAGTAATGGACTCCTTGAAGGACCCAGACGCAGTGAAGAGTTGGTTGTTTACGATATACCGACGTGAAAATGCGCGCAGATTTGAAAAAATTAGGCCGGTAACGAGTTCCATTGATGAGGTTAATATTGATCAATATGCACAGCTTGAAGATGACTTTGCGAAGACTGAAGTTATTGCATTGCGTAAAAGTCTAAAAGATTTACCTGAGGAATATTTAGAGCCTCTTTTATTGCAAGTGCTCGGCGGTTATACCTGTAATGAAATTGGCGAAATTATGGGAATAAAATCGGGTGCGGTAATGACACGCGTGTTTCGTGCGCGTAAAAAATTACGTGCGATGTTAGAAGATGATGGTTTGAATGATAGTGAGAATATTGTTGAGATTTAGAATATAGGGAATTATATATAGTATGGATACAAAATGTATAGAGGTTCGTAGAGAACTTACAACAAATCCTAACTCTAAGGATTCTGAGATTCTAGAGCATTTTACAGATTGCGAAAATTGTGCAGATTATTTGCGTGATATCAAACGCTTTGATACTAAACTCTCATCTGCAATGAAGGTTGAAGTGCCCGAAGGGCTAGAATCAAGAATCATTTTGGCTCAACGTATGGGCCAAAGCCAAATTCCTCACGCTAAAAAACGGCGAAACGTTACATGGATGTCTATGGCTGCAGGAATTGTACTTGCCCTTGGATCATCTATTGGCATGTACAAACTTGGGCAAATTAATAGCTTAGAAGATCGAGTATTGGCACACGTCAATTATGAACTTTTTATATTGGAAAAGGATGAAAACATACAATTAGCTTCATTAAATTCTATGTTTGAACAACATGGGATTATCGCAAATGAAGAGATAGGTTATGTTCGTTTTGCTGAAAACTGCCCATTTGGTAATCACGTTGTGCCGCATTTTATACTTGATTATCGTGGGAAAGCCGTAACCGTCATTTATCTGTCCTGGGAAAAGATAGGCAATTCTATTACTTTAGATGATGATCGCTTTAAAGGAGTGCTAGTCGCTGCTGATAAAGGTGTCTTTGCAATCCTTTCAGATAATTATGAAGATCTAGATGAAATTGAAAATCGTGTGTCTTCATCCATTGAAGTACAAATTTAAATTGCAAAGAGAATTAACATGCTCTCATAGTTTGGAGCTTGTTAATACAAAATAGAGGGCTAGATGGCCTCTAGATAATAGTCCATTAGTATTTTTGCAACTTCAGGTCTTGCAAATTCTGAAGGCAAGTTTTCACCTGCTGCAAGCATTGCACGTACTTTGGTTCCCGATAGCAGTACAAAGTCTTCTTTATTATGGTCTGGCGCATCACGCATCATGACAACTTTGTTCAATTTTTTAGAGTATGCAGTATGGTCTGCTCGGAATATTTCAATTTCAAGCGCATGCTTAGGGACCTCATCATCAAAAATTGTTTGTGCATCGAATGCGCCATAGTAGTCGCCTACGCCTGCGTGATCACGTCCAATGATGAAATGTGTGCATCCGCAATTTTGACGAAATACTGCATGCAGCACCGCTTCCCTGGGGCCTGCGTATAGCATGTCAAATCCATAGCCTGTGATCATGACCGTATTAGGAGGAAAATAGAGTTCAACCATTTTACGAATGGCATCGTCACGTACAGGAGCAGGGATATCGCCTGGTTTCAATTTGCCCAGCAACATATGTATTAATACACCATCTGCACCTGTAGCCGCTTGAGCCATTTTGCATAGTTCCTCATGAGCCCGATGCATTGGATTTCGCGTTTGAAATCCGACAACTGAATTCCAACCGCGTTTCTCAATTTCATCTCGTATTTCAACTGCAGTTCTGAATGTCTCGGGGAATTCTTCTCTAAAGTAACTATAGTTAAGCACTTGGATTGGACCTGAAATTACATACTTGCCATGCGACATAAATGTAGCAGCACCTGGGTGATCGGTTTCTGTAGTGCAGTAAACTTTTTCAGTAATTGTATTAATCTGATTTTCACTTAGTTCTTCAATTGATTCCACGTCTTGAATAGCAAGTATAGGATTACCTTCAATATTTGAATCACATAAAGCAACTCGTTTTGCAGTTTCTATTGATAAGACGTCTTCAACAATATTTAAAATCGGGGTTGGCCAAAATAAACCGTCACTGGTTTGCATGGTGTTGGCAACAGACATGGCATCAGCAATATTCATAAATCCTGTTAGTGGAGTGAAATAACCTGCACCTAACATCACAGCATTTGAGGCTGTTGCAGAATTTATAGTAATTGAAGGTAAGCTTTTAGCTTCTTGCTCTAATTGTTTACGCTCGTCATCACTTTGAACATATAAAGGTTTTAAAGATGTTGAACCATGCGGCTTAATCATTCATTTCTCCTAATAAAAAATGCAGTTTAATTAATTAACAAATAAAAATTAATTAATTAATTTGATCATTACTGAGCCAAGATTGATGAGTAATTACAGTATGATTTTGTCGTGCTTACTAGTCGATTATCTTAATAGTCCTATTAGCTGGTTTGTTTCGACTTAATTCATAATGGCAATTCATATTACTTGCAATTTACAATATGTAACTATCTCTTTTTTATAGGTTTAATTAATAATTGTGCATTATCTGAGCTAATGCTCAAATTCCACAAATGAATTATGCAATTATATGTTTGTCTGCAATTTCGGGTTAATCGAGCATGAATGATAAATTTGACAATACGATCAAAGAGATTATTGAAGAGCTTGATTCAACTCCAACCACGGAAGATCCGCGAACGGGCATTGATCGAAGATGTCAAGAAGCAAAAGAATTTCCGCTTGTTGATAGTGATGGCAATGTCGTAGCTAGAGATAGACGCCGTTCGCAACGTCGATCTAAAAAAATCGATATTGATGATATTTCAGATTACGATCACAAAATACATTAGAAATTATTTCCCTGTATCTGCAATGAGTCCGGCAGCTTGTATGCCGGCGACTGCGCAATGCTCATCTTGATCAGATAAATCCCCAGTAATGCCTACTGAGCCAATCAGCTGATTTTGTTGACCTCTAATTAAAACACCACCCGGCACAGGCATGAGTCTCTGGTTAGAAAGATTAATCAGCGCATTCATAAACATAGGGCGTTCCTCTCCCATTTCGCCTAATTTTCGAGAAGATACTCCAACACCAATTGCTCCCCAGGCTTTTGCCATTGCAATTTGCGGTCTCATGAAGCTCGCACCATCAGCTCGTGATATTGTTTTTATATGACCGCCAGCATCTAATACAACTACAGTCAGTGCTGCCAGTTTACGTGTTTCTCCTTCATTATGTGCGGCTTCAATAATCTTATTAGCTTGCTCGAGCGTAAGTTCCGTCATAATAATTATTACCTTTTATATGTGTGTGTCATCGTTTAATGTTATGCATTTAGCGTTAATGTTAGTAAAATGAGCTCAATAATAATACAAGTTTAATTCTCTTTTCATACCAGCAATGTTTTATTCAGGTAAAGCCGTATCCATTGAAATCCTTGAAAGGTCTGTCGCGCACCTTGTGTTTGACCTAGAGGATGCAAGTGTAAATACGTTAAGCAGAACTGTAATTCAAGAATTAGACGATGCTATTAATGCAGTTGAAGAAAATGATGCACTTTGTGCACTAATTATATCTAGCAACAAAGAAGTGTTTATTGTTGGCGCAGATGTTACTGAGTTTTTAAGCTATTTTGAATTACCTGACAATGAACTATTGCAATGGGTCGAGAACACCCAATCATTATTTAGCAGAATTGAAGATTTGCAAATTCCAACTGTCACTATAGTGAACGGTTATGCCCTGGGTGGAGGGTGCGAACTTGCACTAAGCACAGATTTTCGTGTAATGGCCAATAATGCACGTATTGGTTTGCCAGAAGTAAAGTTAGGCATTTATCCAGGTTGGGGAGGGACAGTTCGATTACCTCGGCTTATTGGTGCGGATAACGCGTTAGAATGGATTTGTACTGGTGAAGATAAAACAGCAGAGGATGCTTTTAAACAACACGCGGTGGATTCAGTAGTAAGTCACGATCAACTCCTTGCCGCTGCATTGCATATAATCAACCAGTGTTTTGATGGAAAGTTAGATTATCAGTCTAGAAAAAAAGAAAAGCGCCAACCATTGCGACTTAATCAGCTAGAAAGCATCTTAGCATTTGAATCTGCAAAAGAAGTTGTTGCAGCAAAAGCAGGCCGACATTATCCTGCACCCATTGCAGCAGTTGAAACTGTTCAACTTCACGCAACGATGTCGCGTGATGAAGCAATGAAGATTGAAGCTAATGGATTTGTAAAATTGGCCAAAACAAGAGTTGCACGAAATTTAGTTGGATTATTTTTAAACGATCAGCGCATCAAAAAAGTTAGTAAAGAAATTATTAAACGTGCGCAAGCCGTAAAGCATGCCGCAGTATTGGGTGCCGGCATAATGGGCGGTGGAATTGCCTATCAATCAGCCTGTAAAGACATACCTGTTTTGATGAAGGATATAAAATCTGAAGCGTTAGAGCTTGGTTTAAATGAAGCAAGTAAACTATTAGCGAAGCAAGTGAAACGCGGTAAGCTCAAAGCAGAAAATGTGCCTATGACGTTAAACAAAATCGATACTTCTTTGAGCTATGGCGATTTTAATGTTGCCGATTTGGTGGTTGAAGCTGTTGTAGAAAATGAAAAAATAAAATTTGCTGTGTTAGCCGAAGTCGAAGAGTATGTGAATGAAGATTGCATTATTACATCAAACACATCAACAATTTCAATTACAAAACTGTCTGAGTCTTTGCGCAGCCCTGAACGTTTTTGCGGTATGCACTTTTTTAACCCTGTTTGCCGAATGCCATTAGTTGAAGTCATTCGTGGCGAACGATCAAGTGAGGTAGCGGTTGCTACAACAGTGGCGTATGCCAAGGCGATGGGTAAAACACCCATTGTAGTTAATGATTGCCCAGGCTTTTTAGTCAATCGTGTGCTATTTCCATATCTTTCAGGTTTTGATGCATTAGTGCGCGAGGGAATCGATGTGTATCGAATTGACAAAGTTATGGAAAAGTTTGGTTGGCCCATGGGTCCTGCTTATTTATTAGATGTCGTAGGGATTGATACTGCGCATCATGCATCAGAAGTTATGGCAGCAGGATACCCAGATCGAATGGCTAAAGAATACAAAACAGCTTCAGATCTAATGTATGAGAATAATCGATTGGGTCAAAAAAATAGTCAGGGGTTTTATAAATACAAGCTGGATAAAAAAGGTAAACAGAATAAATTAATAGATAATGTGTCGACAAAACTACTTGATAGCATTCGTTCAAACACAATTGAGATTAGCGATGAAGAAATTATAGATCGCATGATGATTCCAATGTGCATGGAAACAGTCCGATGTGTAGATGATCGTGTTGTAGATCATCCATTAGATGCGGACATGGGCTTAATACTAGGCATTGCATTTCCAAGTTTTCGCGGAGGCGCATTGAGATACATCGATGATATTGGTTTGATTAATTTTTGTGAGCGTGCAAATCAATACGCACATATCAGTTCAATCTATAAACCAACAGATTCTTTGCTGTTTAGGGCTGAAAACAATGAAACTTATTATACGCAAAATGCGTAATTTAGTGAGGGGTGAAATGTGAGCTTACATTCACGAGATGCGGTAATTATAGATTGCGTACGCAGTCCAATGGGAAAGTCAAAAAATGGCATGTTTCGTTTTGTTCGTGCAGAAATGTTATCGATGACATTGGTCAATGCCTTATTTGAGCGTAATCCTAATGTAGATCCCTCTGAAGTTGAGGATGTCATTTGGGGTTGTGTAAACCAAACGCTGGAACAAGGTTGGAATATTGCGCGTTATATATCTTTAATGACTAAAATACCGCATGCAGCAGGCGGACAAACAGTTAATCGATTATGTGGATCTTCTATGCAAGCGATTCATTCTGCAGCACAAGCGATTTATGCAAATTGTGGGGATGTTTTTATTGTTGGTGGTGTAGAACATATGGGACATGTTGGTATGACGCATGGTTGGGACTTCAATCCTGCATCCAGTAAATATTTTTCAAAAGCATCAAATATGATGGGTATCACCGCTGAGTTACTTGCCATGCAGCATGGCATTAAACGTGAAGACCAGGATAAGTTTGGGCTGCGTTCTCATCAGCGCGCGCATGCTGCCACTATAGAAGGGCGTTTTACATCTGAAATTGTTCCGATTGAAGGGCATGATGAAATTGGCTTTAAACAAGTATGTGAGACTGATGAAGTAATTCGTTCAGATACATCGCTTGAACAACTTGCCGCATTAAAACCTATATTTAAGCCAAGTGGTGGTACGGTAACAGCGGGAACATCCTCGGCTATATCTGATGGTGCCGCTGCAATGATAGTGATGTCTGCAGAACGTGCACAGTCTCTTAATCTAAATCCGATGGCTAAAGTAAAAGCTATGGCAGCTGCTGGCGTTGATCCAGCAATTATGGGTTATGGGCCTGTTCCAGCAACACAAAAAGCATTAAAACGTGCCGGCATGAATATAAGTAATATCGAGTATGTAGAGCTTAACGAAGCCTTTGCTGCGCAATCATTGCCCGTATTAAAGGATTTAAACTTGTTAGATCATATGGATGATAAGGTAAATTTAAATGGTGGTGCGATCGCGCTTGGTCATCCGCTGGGGTGCTCAGGTGCAAGAATTAGCACAACCTTATTGCATATTATGAAAGACAACAATGCAACATTAGGATTGGCAACAATGTGCATTGGGTTGGGTCAGGGGGTTGCTACAGTTTTTGAGCGTGTGTAATTTGCAGAAGTTTGAATAAATCACACAAAATTATTTTTATTGCCGCGGGCTAATCATTTCTATTAACTCGTCGATGTAATCGAGCAATGCGCATGTCAGTTTGCTTTTTTTCTGCGATATTTGTGATCGAATTTAAGGCATTTATGATTGCTTGTGTATCTTGGTTTGATCGGCTGAGATGTGATTCAATATTATCTATATGTATTTTTAATAGCAGCTTTGTCACGTTCGGAATCCAGAATTTCTGGAAAATGCGCGCTGGCTTGTTGTGTAAACGTTACCAGTGCCTGATGTTTGTCTTCATGAGTAAACCCTCGATATGCATGTTCTAAAGGTGGTATTTTTTGACTCATAAAATATTAGGCAGGCAAGAACCTTAACGCTTGTCCATTATTGCACCAGCGCTGTCCTGTTGGTAAAGGTCCATCCATAATTAAATGGCCATGGTGTCCGCCACACTGCGCACACCGATAGGCTGCAGTTGGATAAATATTTTTAAAATCCGTGTAGACTTCTAGATTGCCTTTTATATGGTCCATAAAGCTTGGCCAACCGGTTTGACTGTCGTATTTCATTTCAGATGTAAACAGCTCTAATTCACAACCAATGCAATAATACGTCCCCATAGCTGTTTGTTTTGTTAACTTACTTGAATAGCGGGGTTCAGTTGCTCCAGTACGAAGTATTGCAAATTGGGCGGGTGTAAGCCTTTCTTGCCAAAACGCTTCATCACGGTGCCATTTAGTAATATGAGACCCTGCTTGAATGTTAATTTTATTATGGCTAGATTTAAACTGCAGTGCGGTAAACGCCGAAAACCCAACAATACCAATTAAAAAAACTCTTCTATTCAAAATGTCCTCGCATCACTTCATGTAATATGCCGTACTTCAATTTAGAGTGTACTACTGTGGATTTTGACAACTTAATTAAGTTTGAGTTTGAAAAGTATTAGTTAATAATTAAAGTTATAAAATTAGTATAAGTTTATGATAAAAAATAATTTATTTTTAATTATAATTTTTATACTTGCACTATTAGCACAGCTTAGTCTGAAGAGTGGTGCAGACTGGTTGCAATACGCTAGGCCTGAAATTGAGGCAGGTCAATGGTGGAGATTTATTACGGGTAATTTTATTCACCTCAATTGGCGACATCTTGTATTAAATGCCTTGGCTCTCGTTGCAATATTTTACTTATTTCCATCTATATTATCCTTCACAGAACTACTACTAGTAATGTTACTCAGTAGTATTGCCGTTACGCTAGGTTTATGGTTATTTAATCCTTCTATATATTGGTATGTGGGCCTATCAGGTGCGCTACATGGGCTCTTGGTTACGTTGTTAATTCTTGATATTGCCGAGGGTAAGTCCATGCTCTCTATCGGATTGTTAATACTCGTGGTTATTAAAATTGTATGGGAAATTTGGTTTGGCCCATTACCAGGAAGTGAGTTCACAGCGGGTGGTCGGGTAGTAGTTGAGGCACATATGTTTGGTTCGTTGGGAGGTTTGGTATTAGCCGTTTGTATAGTGTGTAAAAATTTTAATAAAAATAAAAAGATAGTTTCATGAATAAAAGTAAGTTAACAAAATTCTTACAAGAGGAATTTCACCAGCTGAGTCGAAAATTAACCTATATAACGATTGCAATTGTATGTGTCGCTGCCATTGTGTTCTGGTGGCATGGTATAGAAGTTAAAGGCAATGCCGCAGTACTAATTGGTGCCATGTTTATGATATTGGCAGCGTTTACATTAAATATTCCATATTTCATCTATCGGCACATGCATAGAAAATACAAGGATGACCCTGAAAAACAATCAGCACTTGGGCCAAATTGGCGAGAATTTCGTGACAGCGCCATGCAGCGAAAATAAATACTGGACTCCCATTTAGCTGAAAATACCTGCTCATTATCCGTTGTGAGCTATCAGTGCTACCTAGAGTTCATTATGGTTAGGATTTAACTTACTCATTTAATTGGAGAAATGAGTTGGAACAATTCATGAAGGCATGTCGAACCTTCAGTGTTAATCATTATGTTTGGTATATTCAGAAAACCTAAAAAGTCTAAGCTTCGCGAATCATTTTATCCCAGAAATGATAGACAGAATCTTGAGGGCGAAGTTTACATCAAGCGTTCAGGTCATCCAGCTTTACGAGGCAATAAAGGAAATATTAGTGATGGAGGCCTATATGTTGAGCTTCTAAATCATAATTTAGGAAAAGGCTGTAAGGTAGAAATCATATTAGTGAGTCAATTTGGCTCGGTGAAACGCATGGCCAGAATGAAAGGGATTGTGGTTAGAACTGATCAAATCGGTGCGGCATTTGTTACCTATAAAAAAACAGACTTAAAACCTGCAAAATAAGCCGACTTAGCCTAATAAACTACTGAAAATGTGGTCTTTTGGCTGAGATGTTCCCTTTTTTGAATCTCTTGTACTAAGCGGCCTATTTTACCAGATAAGCTGTAAAGCTCAAATTTCTCGAAGTTCTATAATAACCACTGTAGTTTCTCTCCTTCTGAAACTGACCCACATCACCCCAATCAAGACGTGGGTTTTTTTTGCCCAAATAATTAATTTAAAATTACTCATTGGCTAATAGGGCACTGGAAACTGCTGTGCTAGCATCCAACTATGCAAGCATTGTTATTAATCGCTCATGGGAGCAGCAGACAGGCATCGAATGAAGAGGTACTTGCGCTGACCCAGGTTTTGGCGTCAAGTCCTCAAAATGAATGTCGCATCGTGCAATGTGCGTTTTTAGAGCTTGCTGATCCGTCAATACCAGATGGAGTTTCTGCATGTGTGCAGCAAGGGGCATCATGTGTAACGGTATTACCGTATTTTCTATCGGCAGGTAGACACGTTGTAGCTGATATTCCCGCTGAACTAGAGAAGGCGCAGTTAATGCATCCGCAAACTGAAATTAAAGTAGCTCCTTACTTAGGTTCAGCAAGTGAAATAAGTGACATTTTAATAGCGCTAAGTAAAAAAGCTGCATCCAGGTAAGAGGTATATGACGATGGGGAAGGCCGTATACAAATTCTAATTTGCGTAGTGTTGTTCTAAAGTTGAGATGATTTAAATGTCTTGAGAGTCAAGCTCTTCTATTTTCACCGGTGCGTAAGGAGAGTTTCTAACTTGATCATGAATTTTCATTCGGTAACGTACAAATTGATCTACTTCAGTAAAGTGCATAAACGGATTACCTTCAATTTCTTCACCAAGGGTGGATGTTTTTTTAATTGCATAGTGATGACCTGGATGAATGATAATGGATTCAGGTAGTTCATCACGAAAACGCTTTAATGTTGTGTGCATTAATTCTGGATCACCACCATGCAAATCACATCGGCCACAGCCAAATACAAATAAAGTATCACCGGTTATTAAGTCATTGCCGACGCGATAACATGCAGAGCCTGGCGTATGTCCAGGTGTATGTAACACTTCTATTTCGGTGTTGCCAAAATTTACACAATCGCCGCCATGATGAAGACTTGGTTTTATTAATTCTGCGCCCCAGAAGGTCGCTTCACTTTTTAGCAAATGCACATTTGCATCATAGTGGCTCAGTAATTCCTCTAGTCCGTTAATATGGTCATGATGACTATGTGTAAGTAATATGTCTGTAATTGTTACGTTGAGTTGTTGAGCTCGATTAATAATTGCAGGCACATCCCAGGCTGGATCTACCACAGCTGCTGATTTCGTATCTTCATCTATCAGCAAATAGACAAAGTTTTCCATGGGCCCAAGCTCCATGGGTTTAATAGTGAATTTTTCTAAATTACCAGACATTTTATAGTAAAAGTTTAACTAAGATTATTCTATATATGGGACAATCTTCCTAGATACTAGGTTAGTCAAAGCTTAACCTTATAGCAATAATTAAAAAAACGGAATCGATGGAGGAGTCTCGATGGATGCTAAGATCGTTTGGCTCTTTGTCTTTGTAATACTGTATTGGGCCTATTGCATTTTTTGGGGTGTGAAAGGTGCAATGTCTGCTAAAACGGCCAGTGACTATTTTATTGCCGGCCGCAAAATTTCAATCTGGGTGTTTGTATTAGCTGCGACAGCGACATCCTTTTCGGGTTGGACTTTTATGGGTCATCCGGGCTTGTTGTTTCGAGATGGTTTTCAATATGCTTATGCCTCTTTTTATGCAATCACGATACCCTTTACCGGAATCATATTTTTAAAGCGCCAGTGGATATTGGGTAAGCATTTTGGATTTGTAACACCGGGTGAAATGCTTTCTACCTATTTTAAATCTGATGCCATACGCCTACTGGTTGTGCTTGTTGCTTTGGTATTTTCAATTCCATATCTAGGCGTGCAGTTGCGTGCATCAGGATTCTTATTTAATGTGCTTACTGATGGCTTACTTGATGTAAACATCGGAATGTGGCTGCTTTCTGCAGTCGTGCTCATTTATGTAGCATCGGGTGGATTACGTGCAGTGGCTTATGTCGATACTTTGCAAGCAATTTTACTTGCCTTTGGAATAATTGCGATTGGCATCATCGCTGTAAATTTTGTTGGGGGATTTGAGCGACTTAATGAGGCTATTGGTGCATTAGCAGCAATGGATGATAAGCGCACGCCTGATGATTTTAGCCACTATGTGGCGATACCCGGTGTGATTCAATTCGTCAGTAATGGTCCATCCGCAACAGGTGGTGCATGGACAGGGATTATGATCTTGACGTACATGTTTGCACTGATGGGTATTCAATCGGCACCTGCATTTTCTATGTGGGCGTTTTCTAATAATGATCCTAAGCCTTTTGCTCCACAACAAGTTTGGGCTTCGTCATTTGGAATTGGATTCATACTTATGGTGTTTACAGCCTTTCAAGGATTAGGCGGGCACTTTTTGGGCGGTGATTTGAAATTTCTCGAAGCACATCCCGAATTCGTTAACAATGTAATGGCAGCGGGATTGCAAGGTAAAGACTTGATGGAATCTGCAGGTAAACAAGGGATGCTGGTGCCGCAATTGATTCATTTGCTTGGAGACACAGCACCTTGGTTTGTGGGCTTACTTGCAGTGTGTGCACTAGCTGCCATGCAATCGACAGGTGCGGCATATATGTCGACGGCAGGAGGCATGATTACACGTGACGTATTGAAGCGCTATATCATTCCTGATGCTTCACATTCTCAGCAAAAACTCTGGGGTCGCATTTTTGTTGCAGTGATTGTCATTGCTGCTTTAGTGGTAGCAACAACAAGCAAGGATGCATTGGTTCTGCTAGGTGGTCTTGCAGTGGCCTATGGCTTTCAAATGTGGCCTGCCTTAATCGCAGTATGTTGGTGGCCGTGGCTGACGCGCCAAGGCATTGTAATAGGACTTATTGCAGGGCTTATTGCTGTAACACTAACCGAAAGTATTGGTTCACAATTCATGCCATGGGGCAGATGGCCAATGACTATTCATTCTGCGGGATGGGGAATCTTTTTTAATTTTGGTTTAGCAATTATTGTTTCAATGTTCACACAAACCGCTAACGAAATGTCGCACAAATTAAAATTTCATACGTTTTTACGAGAGCATGCTTCATTGCCTGATCGTAAACGCGGTTTAATCCCCATTGCATGGCTTATTACACTTGTTTGGTTCTTTTTTGGAATTGGTCCTGGCGCTGTGATTGGTAATACCATTTTTGGCAATCCAAATGATACCAATACTTGGATATTTGGAATGCCCTCTATTTGGGCGTGGCAACTCATGTGGTGGGCGCTAGGTGTATTTATGATGTGGTTCTTGGCCTATAAAATGGAATTGTCTAAAGTGCCTGAAAAAGAAGTTTCTGTATTGCACGAAGATATTGGAGATATTAAGCAGCCCACGGCTAGTGAAATAATGTAATAAGTTTGTCATCTTTAGATTGAATAAGTGTGAAATTTACTTAGTTGGCAATGAATGTGTATTTTCTAGTTTCATTTTTAATATTAGCAATGTTGCTGTTTTTTCCGGTCACTAAATTAATTTGGATATTTAGCGTTAGGCGAATAGAACATAAAACTAACGCTACGCTCACATCTTCTAATTTACAGCATCAACTAAAACGAGCAAGAGTTATTGCTGCAATCGTCGTTTTAGTATTTTCATATCTATTCTGCATAAGTATAGGTGTACGACCCTGATGGAATCTTACAAAATATTAATGCGTTTTGCCTTGTTGTTATCTATAGCATGGATTACGTGGTCGATATACGATGGTGCCATACGCGAGAACGCAGCAAGAGATAATGCGTATTACGCAGCGAATAAATATTTTGAAGATGGCTTATATGAGCAAGCACTTTTAAGCTACCGTAAAGCTGTATTAGAAATTTCATCACATATTCATGCTAAAAGAGGAGTTGCTAGATCATTAATGCAGCTCGATCAATATGACGAGTCACTTAAATTATATAATGAAATAATTGAGCTTGAGCCGACGTTTGCAGGTAGCTATGCAAATCGTGGTATTTTGCATGATCGCAATAAAAATTATGATGCAGCCATCAAAGACTATCAAACAGCGATTCAGCTTAATCCAAAGTTGGCAAATGGTCCGAGTTGGATCACAAGGTTTCTTAGAAACCAAGCTGAAAAACCACCTACAATTTTAGATCGAGTGCAGTATTTACAAATTGAATTGAATAAACCGAAAGATCAAAGAATGTTGACGATGCCTGAAATGGATCAAGCGCAACAGCCGTATAAAATGTAATAGCCCAACACATATGAATACACTTCCTGATTATATCGATTATGGTCTGGAGATACTGTCAATTGGGCTCAACCCCTCAACAATATCTGTTGAGAAGGGGTATTACTTTGCCAATCCGCGTAATCGGTTTTGGAGTGCTCTTGATAAAAGCGAGCTAATCGCTGAAAAAGTGACACCCTCAGCAGAAGCACATAAGAAAATATTCAACGAGTACAAGATAGGTTTTACTGATGTGGTTAAAAGACACTCTTCAATGGGGAAAGACTTGTGTAGCGCAGACTATATAAAATGGGCGCCTTTATTGAAAATTAAAATTGAAAAATATGCACCAAAAATCTGCTGGTTTCATGGCAAGGTTGCAGCAAAAAACTATTTAAAATATGCAGAACATTATTCATTAAATTTAGACTGGGGAAAGCAGAACATTAAGCTAAAAAATTCGATAATTTTTGTGTCCCCAAACACCAGTCCTGCTAATGCAGCGTATTCATTAGATGATATAGTACATTGGTTTAAAGTGTTAAAGAATTTGAATAATAACTCAAAAGATCTTCAGTTTCATACATGAAATATATTTTAGTTATATCATTTTTAATTTTTGTTTCTTGTTCTAATAATCCTGAATTAAAAGATAATGATAGTAAGGCAAAATCTGCGCTGATCGGAGTTTGGCGTGGTGCAGGTAAATACGGGGAGGGCGATGATCAAGGATGGGATGAGTCTTGGAAAATGGTGCGTAGTCAAGACGGGTCTTTTGAAGTCAGTTACCTGCTTGTTCATGATGGAAATAAAGAATTTGAACATACAACACAAACGGGGAGTTGGGATTTTGAAAATGGTAAGTATTACGAAATATATGAAGAAGACTTGAAAATTGTCTATAAAGTTTATTCAGTAAAAAAAGATCGGTTTGAGTACAATCAAATTGAACGGGGTGATGATGTTACAATTGAGGAAATTAAAACCGAAATGACGTTCCAGCTGCAAGATCCGCCGAAAAGCTATATCGAATTGGTAAATCATTAGCCATGAATCCGAAATATTATTCGTTTATATAAATCTTTAATATTAACTTTATCAAAATGTATAGCTATCGTTTGTTAAATTTATACGGCCTCTTGATTTGTATTGCATCTTTACTATTTGCAATATTATACCTTGAAAAAACATTGTATTTAGACCCGTGTCCACTGTGCATACTTGATCGTGTAGTTTTATTAGCGTTGGGTGGAATATTTTTATTAGCATTACTTCATAACTCAAAATCATATTTTGCAAAAATATATGCAGGTATATGTGGCATTTTGAGTTTAATAGGTCTCTCACTTGCGGCTAGACACATTTGGTTGCAAAATTTGCCTAAAGATCAGGTTCCGGAGTGTGGACCTGACCTCTATTACATGCTTGACACTTTGCCAATATTTGATGTGATAAAAAGCATACTTACAGGCGCAGGAGCGTGCGCCGATGTGAGTTGGACTTTTGCAGGCATAACGATTCCTGAACAGACGCTAATTCTATTTATTGCTCTATTCGGTTTGTCAATAATTCAGACGCTACGACCACGAAATCATGTCTAACGCGGTAAATTTAATAGTAATATCCTTGTTGTAGTATTTTATCGGTTCATAGGAAGCGGTACATTTGGCCTACTGTATTAGACACATTAATACATATTTGACTACGAAGAGAATTATTGTGAGCACAGCTGCAAAAGATATTCATCCGATTCCAAATCGTGTAACAACTGCAACGCGATTTATTGAGTTGCATGGAGATTATGGAACATCAGATTTTATCATGCGTCGTGGCGGTTCATTACCTAAGGTAATTGTTGCGTATGAATCTTGGGGAAAGTTATCAGAGACACATGATAATGCTGTATTAGTATTTACTGGGCTCTCTCCATCTGCACATGCTTGCTCATCTGCTGAAGATTCTTCGCCTGGTTGGTGGGAATACATGATCGGTCCTGATAAACCCATTGATACCAATCGTTTCTATGTTGTTTGTGTAAATTCACTGGGCAGTTGCTTTGGATCAACAAGTCCGACTTCAATTAATCCTAATACGGGCAAACAATATTGCTCAGAATATCCTGAGCTGACGATTGAGGACATTGCCAAAGCGGGTCACCATGCAATGCAAGAGCTTGGTGTGGATTATTTGCGTGCTGTAGTAGGTGCGTCTATGGGTGGCATGTCATCCTTAGCGTATGCATTACAGTATCCCGATGAAGTAGACCATCTCGTTACTATTTCTTCAGCGTGTCGCTCTTTACCGCTTGCTATTGCAATGCGTTCTCTACAACGCGAAATTGTTCGTTGTGATCCTGAATGGAAAAAAGGTTGCTACGAGCCAGATGAAGAACCAAAACAGGGGATGGTGTTAGCGCGTAAATTGGGCTTAGTGTCGTACCGTGCAGGTGAAGAATGGAATCGACGTTTTAGCCGTGCCCGCGTTGATGCGTCACGACGTACTGATGATAAATTTGGTATTGAGTTTGAAGTTGAATCTTATCTTGACTATAACGCACATAAATTTGTCGATACCTTTGATGCAAATAGTTATTTGTATTTGTCTCGAGCAATGGATCTATTTGATGTAGCAGAGCATGGTGGTTCTGTAAATGCGGGGCTTGCTAAAATTCATGCTAAGAGATCATTAGTGATTGGTGTTGAGACAGATATTTTATTTCCAATTGAACAGCAAGAAGAAATCTATACCGGAATTGACAACGCAGGGCGTGATGTAGAATTTGCACGCCTATCTTCAATTAATGGCCATGACTCATTCTTGATTGATGAGGAGCATTTTGCTCCAGTCATGCGAAAGTATTTTTCGCAAATAAACTAACCGCGCTTGTCAATATCTACATAGTCTCGTTCGTCAGAACCTGTATATAGCTGGCGGGGCCGTCCAATTCTCGCAATCGGATCATTCATATGTTCTTTCCAATGTGAAATCCAACCCACAGTTCGCGCTAGTGCAAATATTACGGTATACATATTTAGCGGGAACCCCATGGCTCGCAAAATTATCCCAGAGTAAAAATCCACATTTGGATACAATTTGCGTTCTACAAAATAATTGTCTTCCAGTGCAATTCGTTCTAGCTCCATAGCGGTATCAAATAAAGGTTGATTTGGATTATTGTCACCCAATTCTGCTAACAACTCATGACACACGGTGCGAATTATTTTTGCGCGAGGATCGTAATTTTTATATACACGATGCCCAAATCCCATTAATCGGAAACCTGAATTTTTATCTTTCGCACGATCAATGTAGTAATTAACGTCTTTATCTGATTTAACAATGTCTTCTAGCATATGAATTACGGCTTCATTTGCACCACCATGAGCTGGCCCCCATAGACAGCTAATGCCTGCTGATAATGCAGCATAAGGATTCGCACCAGAGCTGCCCGCTAATCGCACTGTAGAAGTCGATGCATTTTGCTCATGATCGGCATGTAAAATGAGAACTACATCCATGGCACGAACGAAAACAGGGTTGGGTTTGTAGTCCATAGTTGGAAATCCAAACATCATGTACAAGAAATTTGTTACATAGTCCAAATTATTATCTGGAAACATAAAGGGTTGTCCAACGGTATATTTATAAACCCATGCAGCCATGGTAGGCACTTTTGCTATGAGACGTTTTGCTGCAATCTCGCGAGATTCAGGATCATTGACATCGATTTGATCATTATAGAATGCAGAAAGTGCTCCAACTGTAGCAACCATCATGGCCATTGGATGCGCATCATTATGAAAGCCTAAATAAAATCGACGCATCTTTTCATCTAATAAAGTATGCAGTCGGAGTCTAGCTTCAAATTCCTCAAATTCTGTCTTTTTTGGGAGTTCGCCATAAAGTAGTAAATAGCATACTTCTAAGAACGTACTTTTTTCGGCGAGCTGTTCAATGGGATATCCGCGATAACGAAGCTGACCAATATCTCCATCAATAAATGTAATTTTGCTATCACAACTCGCAGTGGATACAAAGCCTGGATCAAACGTGAAGTAACCAAGTTCTCTGTATAATTTACTGATATCAATTACGCTTGGACCGTTAATACCGTCTAAAAGGGGTAGGTCGACCTTTTTCCCTGTCGAGTTGTCAATTACTGTGACGGTTCGATCTGCCATTTAAATTCTCCTGAATTTGTATAAAAATTAATCACAACTAACGAAATAGCTAGCCAATAGATCCTATCTCCTAGATGTTAAGGAGATGTTGTGACCTTACTTAAATTTAATAAGTTAGATTACATACAAAGAGCAACTTATTGTGTTTCTTTGTATAATATATGCCTTTTGAATTATTTAGCCGGCATTTAAGCATCATTATATGCTTGAATTATAACATTTTTGTATTCTTCAGTGGAGAACTGAGTACTGATCATTTATGCGCTGTATCGGGATATATAATCCTTAATAAACTTTGCGATTATTGCTGCGTCATTGAGGTCGAGTAATGGAAGGGAAGAATGCGTTTTTTCCATATTATCGGTGGCTATGGCTATTACATGGGCATCACTGTTTGAAATGAGTGGCTTGCCTAATTCAGGCCGATGAATTTCAATCTTGGGGATTGGTGAGTCTTTAAATCCTTCAACAATGATGAAATCAATATTTTCGATGTTGATCTGATTTAAAGCTTCTTCAATGGATAATTCGGCGTTTTCTGACACATTTTCATGAATAAGTGCCCAGCGATTTTGAGAGGAGATCAGAATTTGCTGAGCACCCGCTTTCCTGATTTTATAACTGTCTTTTTCAGGGTGATCGATATCAAAAGTGTGATGTGCGTGTTTGATAACAGCCACCTTAAGCCTATAAGCAGTAAAAATGGGAATTAGCTTTTCTAGTAACGTTGTTTTTCCCGATCCGCTATAGGCGCATAGACCAATAATTGGTTTAATGAATTTTATTTTTTCCATAAGGAAATTAGTTTAATAGTTGCTGTGGTAGGTTGCTTAGATCATTACGCGTGTTTACATTTATAAAGCATTCTTTCTTATCGCTGAAGTCAACCTCGACAAGATTGTGTTGAGCATACCAATGATCAATTTTGCGCTTTCCACTATTTAAATATTTATTTAAGTCTGAATGTAAATTGCAATTCATTAATGCATAAATAGGCTGTATACGCTCGCCATCATGGGCAACGCAAATATCGCTATTTTGATTAAGCATTTCAGAAAATAGACGCGCTACAAGATCATTGGGGATTAACGGCCCATCGCAAGGGCAGGTGCATAGAAAATTATGAGATGCATTATTCATGGCCGATGCGATTCCTGCTAAAGGGCCTTGATAATTATCTAATTGGTCTGGGAAGACTTTATATCCGTATTTTTCATATATCTTTAAATTTCGATTCGCATTAATCAAAATCTCAGACACTTGGTTTTGCAAGTTATTGATCACATGGGCAATCATTGGTTTGCCAGCAATTTCGATTAAGCCTTTATCTTGGCCACCCATGCGTCTTGCTTTACCGCCAGCTAATATCACTGCTGATACATTTTCAATAAAATATTTAGTCATTGATTATTTTAGGGTTAAGCTGAAACATACCAGAAAAAATAAATATAATGTTGTAAATTGTTTTATTTGAGGAGTTTAAAATGAGTAATCAGATGGGTGAGCAAGACAGAATTGAAATCGAAGCTGCCGTATACAGAAGGTTAGTTGAGCATTTGCGAGCTAAAACAGAGGTTCAAAATATAGATTTGATGAATTTAGCTGATTTTTGCAGAAATTGTTTATCAAAGTGGTATGTAGCGGCTGCTGAAGGAAAAGGAATTTCAATGGAGTATGAACAAGCCAGAGAATTAATCTATGGGATGCCTTACTCTGAATGGAAATCTAAATATTTGAAAGAGGCAACACCTGAACAGATGAAGACATTTTCTGAAGGCGAAGCGAAGCGTAAAGAATAAAATTATGCAGCAATGATGGAATTAAACATGGCGCCACTATTTAAAGAAGATGAATTGAGCGATGACGATTTACTTCGTTATAGTCGTCAGATTATGTTGCCCCAGATTGATATTCATGGCCAACAAAAACTACTTCGCTCAAAAGTTTTATTATTTGGGGTCGGCGGACTGGGTTCTCCCATTGCAATGTATTTAGCAGCAAGCGGTGTTGGAGAAATGACAGTTGTAGATCCAGATGTGGTTGATTTATCAAATTTACAAAGACAAATTATCCATAAGACAAAAAATCTTGGACAAGAAAAAGTACAATCAGCAATACATTCAATAGGCGAACTGAACCCTAATATCAATGTACGAACATTAAATAGAGTATTAAATAAATTTGAGCTTGAAGAAGAAGTTAAAAATGCAGATGTTGTGGTTGATGCAACAGATAATTTTACTGCTCGATTTGCAATAAATTTAGCGTGTGTAAATCTAAAAACACCACTTGTTGTGGGCGCAGCAATCCGATTTGAAGGCCAGGTGACAGTTTTTTCTATGCAAAATAATAGTGCTTGCTATCAATGTCTTTATCCAAACCAAGGAGAACTTGAAGAAAGTTGTGCGCAAACTGGAGTACTTGGATCGGTAGTGGGGTTGATTGGCTGTATTCAAGCAACAGAAGTGATAAAATTAATAATCAATAGGGGTGACAAATTACTCAACAAATTGCTTTTAATTGACGCCTTAAATATGGAATGGCATACGGTCAAAATTCGTAAAGATCCTAAATGCTCTGCTTGTTCTGGATTGTAATAGCCATACTCATTTTTTTATTATTCCTTTTATTCTATAAATTAAGCCAACTATTAATAAACTATGAGTTTTGGCTTGTTTTTAACTTGCCAACAAGGTATCTGATACAATTTTGAGATCAAAATAGGTAAGTTACTTAATACAGCCTAATGCAATCATTTTTAGAAAAATTAAAAGCAATAATCTGGGAAGCAGATTTAAGTGAATGCGCTTGGTGGAAAGCGTGGATATTAGGAATTTTTCGCTTTATTTATATCATGGTCGTGGAATTTATGGATGGCCAGTTAAATTTACGTGCCATGAGTTTGGTATTTACAACAGTATTATCAATAGTACCCTTAATTGCCGTAATTTTTTCTATCATGAAGACATTCGGTGTGCATAATCGATTGGAGCCTCTGCTACAAAATTATCTAGAGCCTTTAGATGATTAGGGCAATGAAATTGCAGTAAATATTACCGGTTTTGTCGATAATGTGGATGTAGGTGCACTCGGCGGAATTGGTTTATTCCTGTTGCTTTGGATTATTGTTAGGCTGATTCAAAAAATCGAGTATGCATTTAACTATACGTGGAAAGTGTACCAAACTGGCTCTTTAATTAGGAGATTTAGCAACTATCTGAGTGTGATTATGGTAGGGCCGGTTTTGGTATTAATAGCCATTGCAGTAACAGGCACTGCTATGAACACACTTGTTGTTCAAGCCATTATCTCAATTGAGCCTTTTGGTACGCTAATAAGGTTTGGAACAAAGTTGGTTCCATATTTACTAATCATTGCAGCATTTACGTTTACATATTTATTTATTCCAAATACTAAAGTAAAACCAGTTCCAGCAATTACGGGTGGAATCGTGGCTGGTATTTTATGGCAAACAATTGAATGGGTGTTTGCCGCAGGAATTTCGTCGTCTATGTCTTCACAATATACTGCAATCTATTCTAGTTTTGCGTTTATATTTTTATTTATGATTTGGTTATGGTGGAGCTGGTTAATATTATTGGTGGGTTCAAGTGTTGCATTTTATAAACAGTATCCTGAATCATTGTCTATTTATAAACAGGAGCATTCATTAACAAATCGGCAGAAAGAAGAGCTAGCATTGGAACTTATGACAGTAATTGGGCAACGATACTACGAAAATAAAATGCCAGTTTTTGTAAATGAATTGGTCGATATGCTAAAACTACCTAAGGATTCAATCGAATATCAATTAGATCTATTTTTATCGAACGGGCTGTTGTTAAAGGCAGATGAGGATTTTCCTGCGTATAGTCCCGCACTACCGTTAAGTGAATTAACCTTGAAAACAGTTATAGATACTGTACGTGAACCAAAACCTAATAGTCATATTAATTCATTTCTGAATCAAACTTTCTCTACAACAAATTCGTTATTAACCAGTATTGATCAGCATTATAATAAAGTGATGGGCAGCATGACGATTAAGGAATTAGTGCATGAGCATAATAAATCGCTCAACAATGAAAAGAACTCTGCTACAGATAAGGATTCTACATAATGAGTGAACCTGCAATTGAAGAACTCAAGTCTAAGCTAAAAATATTTGCACAGGTACGAGATTGGGAGCAATTTCATAGCCCAAAAAATTTAGCTATGGCGCTATCAGTTGAAGCAGCTGAACTACTTGAAAATTTTCAGTGGATGACAGAAAAACAAAGCGAAAAGCTCTCACCTCAACGCCAAGCTGCTGTAGCCTTTGAGCTTGCAGATATATTTATATTTTTGTTACGAATTACTGATCAATTAGATATTGATTTAATGGAAGTGACTAAGCGCAAGATGGAACTCAATGACAAGCGATACCCGATTGAAAAAGTTAAAGGCAGTTCTAAAAAGTATAATGAATACGATTAGTTGTCGTGCTTTGAATAAAACTGTAAATTTTAATATTCATAATTATTGTTAATAACAAGTCCTTAATTTTCACGTGATGGAACCAACTCAATCGCTTTCTATAGACGAGAGCAAATTAACTATACTGGGTACTGCACATGTATCGAGAGCGAGTGCCGAAGCAGTTAAAGAGCTGGTTCAGTCTGAAGAATTTGATGTGGTATGTATTGAGCTATGCCAAAGCCGGTACAACTCGATTATGCGCCCCAGTCTATTGGCGGAGATGGATCTATTCGACGTAATACGCCAAGGAAAAGCCAGTATGGTGATAGCAAGCTTAGCATTGGGCGCTTATCAGCAAAGAATTGCTGAACAATTGGGTATTGAGCCAGGTGTAGAAATGAAAACAGCAATCATAGAAGCAAAGATGCTTAACATACCAATAGTCCTGATCGATCGAGAAGTAGGTACAACACTTAAACGCGTATACCATAATGTTCCATTTTGGAAACGAATATATTTAGTTGCGGGTTTACTTACCAGTGTCTTGTCGCGTGAAAAAGTCACTGAAGAAGAAATAGAAAAGCTTAAAAGTGGCGATATTTTAGAAACAACGTTTACACAGTTTTCTGAAGAAGCAGAAGATTTATTTAAGCCACTCATTGATGAGCGTGACAAATACATGGCTGCAAAATTATTTAAAACCACTGAGGAGAATAAAGCTAAAAATATTCTTGCAGTAGTAGGAGCAGGGCACGTAAAAGGCATGTCACAGTATCTTAAAAATAAAGGCTTCAATCCAAATTCTGTAATTGCAGAATTAGATACAATCCCACATAAAAGATCTTGGTTTAAATTTATCCCATGGGTAATTGTTGCACTAATATGCGTAGGGTTTTATCTTGGCTTTAAGAAAAGTCCTGAGCTGGGATGGCATTTAATATGGCAGTGGGTGGTAATTAATGGGAGTTTGTCGGCATTTGGTGCCGCAATTGCTGGCGCGCATCTCATCACAATAGCCACAGCATTTGTGGCAGCTCCTATTACATCTCTTAATCCAACTATTGGAGCAGGCATGGTGACTGCAGCTGTCGAAATATTTATTCGTAAGCCAACAGTTAAAGATTTTGGAGAGTTGCGTAAAGATACATCTACACTAATGGGGTGGCGCAAAAACAGAGTTGCAAGAATTTTATTGATATTTCTGTTGAGTTCATTAGGGTCGGCAATTGGAACGTACGTTGCCGGGTTTAGAATTTTTAGTCAATTAACGTAGAATTAGTGATTTCGCTCTACAAAAGAACTTGAATTTTTAGATTTTAAAAATTTAGCTAAATCGGAAGCGATATGTGCAGTCTCATCAAGTAATACGTCGCTGAATTCTTCACTGTCATCAGAAATGTTTAGATTTTGTTTGGTATTTTTTAAAACTTTCTCATAAGAAGATCGTGTGTCTTCAAAAGTTTTATATTCCTTTTTTCTAGCAGATTCTAGTAAGGATATAGAATTTTTGTCTCTATATGCAAAATCAAGTTGCATTATCTCACACAAAGAATTGAAACTTTTATTTGATGTGATTCTTGATTGATGCATTATTGCAGTATTATTAATTACTTGTTCATTGACAGGTCCAATGGTGTGATTTAGCGAAGAAATAGAACTCCATGGCAATGCATTCTTTAATGCGCGTTCCCCGTATTTTTCGCCATCAAAAATAGTCAGAAAATCAATATCGGGAATTACACCACGGTATTGTGTGCTGCCACCATTTATTCGAAAATATTGGGCAATAGTCGCTTTCAGATGACCAAGCTTATATTCATCATTTGATCCAAAATTATTTAAATCGACTAATTGTTGGACTGTCCCTTTTCCAAATGTAGTTTCTCCAACCACTAAGCCACGTTGGTAATCTTGTATGGCGCTGGCCACAATTTCTGATGCAGATGCACTTAATCGATCTACTAAGACAACTAAAGGACCCTCGTAAGAGACGTTAGCGTCGCGGTCATGGTGCACTTCAATATGTCCACTTGAATCTTGTACTTGCACGATGGGTCCTTTATCAATAAAAAGGCCGGTTAACTGTGTAGCTTCTGTTAATGACCCGCCACCATTTCCACGCAAATCCAAAATTAATGCATCAATGGTTTTATTATTAAATTCATGAATTAATTTATCAACATCTCGTGTGGTGCTGCGGTAATTATTATCACCACGTTGATATGCTGTAAAATCTATATAAAAAGTTGGAATATCAATTACACCAATTTTATAAATACTATTATCATCACTGATTTCAATAATTTCACTTTTGGCAGCTTGTTCTTCAAGTTTTACTTTGTCACGCGTTATGCTGATTTCCTTTATTTTTGAAGCTTTACCTTTGCTACCTGGTAAAAGTTGTAGTTTTACAACTGTTCCTTTTGCCCCTCGTATTAAATTGACGACATCTTCTAGCTTCCAACCAACAACATATTTAAATTGTTTTTCATTTTGTTGGGCAATTCCAACTATCCGATCCGAGGCATGAAGAAGATCGCTTAAATCAGCAGGGCCGCCAGGAATCACTCTTTCTACTAATGTATATTCTCCATCAGTTCGAAGTAGTGCACCGATGCCTTCAAGAGATAAGCTCATTCTAATTTCGAAGTTTTCAGAGTTTCTCGGAGACAAATAGCTAGTGTGTGGCTCGAGCGTGCTCGCAAATGAATTAATAAACAATTGATATACGTCTTCGGCATCGACTTGTTGACTACGCTTAGCAATCGCTTTATATCGCTTTTCTAATGTTTCCTTTATTTCTTCTGGCGATTTGTCTGAGAGTTTTAACGAAAGTACGTCATTCTTGACACGCTTTCTCCAAATTTCGTTCAGCTCTGTTTCACTAGTTACCCAGCCTTGATCGTCTCGCTCGATAATTAGATTTTCATTAATGGTGAAATTAAAATTATTATTCAAAAGCTCTAATGTATGTAGCACACGTTCATCTACCCGCGCTTGATATAGCCTAAAAATTTGATAGGGGGCATTTAACTCAGGACGTGTTAGCGCGTCATCAAGTTTAAATCGAAATTTTTGAAAGCTATCAATATCTTTTTGATAAAAATAGCTCTTATTAGGATCTAGTGACTCTAGATAAGCATCTAAAATATCATTCGATAAATTATTATTTATATTAAAGTCTTTATAATGGTACTTGTCTAAAAAATGAGTAATGAGTTTAGTTGTTTGATTATGCTTGTTTTCTGGAAGTAGGTTAGAAGTAGTGCTCGCGTAAGAAATTGAAATTGCACAAGCGCATGCAACAATTGTTACAATTGTATTATGTAATAATTTAGTCATTTTATAGATTAAGATTGAGACGTCCATTTTTCAATCATCATGAAGTGCAACGTTGTGTTGAAATTAAACTTAGTATTATTGGTGTTATGTAACTAGAGTATATTATCTCACTGGAAGTAATAAAATTCCTGCAAGTAACGGGTCTGCCAATTTCTAGTTTGTAACACAGTATATATTCGTAAACAATTGATTGTAAGGACTATATTTTACTTGTTATCATTTGCTTATGAGATTCGTATTAAGTGCCACATTGGGGCGACATGCTGCAAATTCATGAATATACGTGAATTCATACATAATTAATTAGATAATATTCTACTCTATTGGCTACCAAACAATCCGTCATAGTTGGGGGAAGCGAGGTTGTGCAAACGCTTTTGCTTAATCGTGCTAATCGGCATGGGCTGATAGCAGGCGCTACTGGCACTGGGAAAACAATAACGTTGCAAATTCTGGCTGAAGGGTTTTCTCAGTTAGGCGTACCTGTATTTGCCTCAGGTATAAAGGGAGATTTGAGCGGTATAAGTCAAGCCATTGAAGCAAAACCCAAATTGATACAGCGTGCGACAGAAACAGGTGTGGGAAATTATACGCCACGCGGATTCCCCACAATATTTTGGGATATCTTTGGTAATCAAGGGCACCCAGTTTGCACCACTGTATCGGAGATGGGTCCTTTAATGGCTTTCACGTTTGCTTGAGCTAAATGACACACAAGAAGGTGTGTTAAACATTGTATTCAAATTGGCTGATGACGAAGGCTTACTGCTATTAGATCTTAAAGACTTAAGGTCAATGCTGAGCTATGTAGGTGAAAATTCATCAGCATTAACTACTGAATATGGAAAAGTAAGCAAACAATCAGTAGGCGCAATTCAAAGAAGGTTATTAGTGTTAGAGCAGCAGGGCGCTAAAAACTTTTTTGGCGAGTCAACATTAGAGTTATCAGATCTAATGCGAATGACTGATGATGGAAATGGCTATATCAATTTATTTGCTGCAAATGAGTTGATGCAAAATCCTCGTTTGTATTCAACATTCTTACTCTGGCTTTTGTCAGAGTTATTTGAAGAGCTTCCAGAAATTGGTGATCCTGATAAACCAAAATTGGTGTTTTTCTTTGATAAGGCACATCTTTTATTTAAAGATGTGCCAAAAGCGCTTACTCAAAAGATAGAGCAAGTCGTACGTCTGATTCGCTCAAAAGGGGTTGGTATTTATTTTGTTACGCAAAACCCCGTTGATATTCCGGATGAAGTACTTGGGCAATTAGGCAATCGGATACAGCATGCTTTGCGAGCCTATACACCTCGAGATAAAAAAGCAGTTAAAGCGGCTGCCACTACATTTAGGGAAAATCCAGCCATTGATGTCGTGAAAGTTATAACAAAGTTGGGTGTCGGTGAAGCGCTAGTGTTTGTACTGAATGATGAAGGGATTCCTACAATTGTTCAACAGACAAAAATCCGTCCTCCTGAGTCAAGAATGGGGCCTGCGAGTTTACAAGAACGTAAAGACACTCTAGCTAGCGGTCCAATTAAAGATATATATGACAACGCTATTGATAGGAAAAGTGCTGAGGAAAAGTTAAAAGAAAGAGCAGAATTAAAAACAGCGGATGCTAAATCAGTAATTAAAGAAAGGCAGTATCAAGGAAGCAAATCTAAACAATCGCAACCACGGCGTAAGAGTAGATCAAGGCAAGAAACTACAACTCAGACAGTAATTAAAAGTGCTACTCGGTTTGCGATATCGCGTTTGGGCCAATCCATAATTAGAGGCATTATGGGGTCTATTTTTAAAGGCCGATAGACATCTTTGCGACCTTTCATCTAATAAATTAATTCAGTTGTATAAAAAACTTTAGTGTGAAAGTGGGGCTCTTGATATGGCTTTGAAAGCTAAAATCAGGTAATTAAATATGTTTGGCACGTTTTTACTATTTATTTTATATATAATTGCATCGCTTGGTGTACTAGTATGTTTTGGGATTGCGATATTTTCGATGCTCAAGGCAAAAAATGAATTGACACAACCACGTGATCTTGTGGAATTAGTAAAAGATCCCATGTTGTTTTTAAACGAGAGTGAATTCAGCGATGAAGGAAATCAATATAGACAGCAATTTCTGCAATTCTTAAGCGTAAGTTTTGGGTTGCTAATTTTACTTGCGATTTTGAAATTAATACTTGGTTAACGGTAAAATATTTTATTGAATAGATATTATTTTATATAGTTAGTAGCTGCTTTGAGTGCTTCGAGTCTAGAAGAGAGCTGAAATTCTTTATTAACGGATTTTAGTACACCAAGTCTCTCAAGTAGATTAACAACTTGGCCTTGCATTCCCACCAAGTATACTTTTCTTGATGTGCCAATAGCATCTCCAATCATATCGTGGATAGATTTAGAAGTTGTATAGTCCACTATCGGGACAGCGGTGAAATCTAAAATTAGTACATCATACTCGTCGTAATTAGCCAGTCGCCTGACCATATCTTTTGCAGCCCCAAAACTTAATGGTCCACTTAAGTGGTATAATAATATCCGTCCTTTCGCCTGCTGAAAAATACTTTTTTCTTCCTCTGATAAACGAGCTTCATCATCGGGTTCTATAATTATTTTTATACTCTTTGACTGTAATTCAGACATCCTGTTTACAAGAATTAAACTCGCAGAAATAACGCCAACAGCTACAGCTGTAATCAGGTCAACAAAGACGGTAATAATGAATACAGTAAACATTAAGAAGGCAGAAGTACGAGGAACATAATTTAAATGTTTCAAAAAGTCCCAATCGATAATATCTATCCCGACTTTGATCAGAATTCCCGCTAGAACCGCATGAGGTATATTTTTTGCAAATGCACCAGCACCAAGAATTATTGCCAGAAGTATTAATGCATGAAAAATACCAGAAATTTTAGTTTGTCCGCCTGCACGAATATTGACTACCGTCCGCATGGTTGCGCCGGCACCAGGTAATCCTCCAAACACACCAGCTATGGTATTTCCAATACCCTGACCAATAAGTTTCTTATCTGAATTATGGTGAGTGCGTGTAAGGTTGTCAGCTACAAGAGAGGTCAGTAATGAATCTATTGATCCTAATACTGCAAGCACTAATGCAGATTTTATCATGTTCGTTATAAGAGAAAAATCAAATATAGGGAACTGAGGCGATGGAAATCCCATGGGTATATGTCCCAAAGTTGTAGCCTGCTTTTCTGGAAATAAATATAGTAACAGCAATGTTCCAAGTATAAGTGCGAGTAACGG
This sequence comes from Gammaproteobacteria bacterium, assembly GCA_965247265.1. Classification (GTDB taxonomy): domain Bacteria; phylum Pseudomonadota; class Gammaproteobacteria; order UBA4575; family UBA4575. Next base: position 2,106,319 of record OZ252002.1, on the reverse strand, counting down.
TGATGGTATTAGTCGATTAATTTTAGGAGGTAAAAAAGAAGTAATAGCTAATGTAACTACACCAAGCAAGACGGCTTGACTCACGGGGTCTTGTATAAATTCGGGAAATGCCTGTAAAGCTGGGATAATGCCACCAATTGGTGCTGGGTAGCCTAAAAAGGCAGGAATTTGCAGGATGATAATTATGACTCCAATACCACTCATGAATCCAGAAACAACCGGGTACGGTACAAGTGCAATATATTTTCCAAGCTTTAATAAGCCAAACAGAATTTGAAAAATGCCACCCATCATTACAACCGTAAATGCAAGTGCTGGGCCTGTAATAGGGTCATGTGCGGTGTATTGAGTAAAAGTGGCCGCCATTACTACTGTCATCGGGCCGGTTGGTCCAGAAATTTGGGAAGGGGTACCTCCAAATAATGCTGCAAATAAACCCACAAAGATAGCCCCGTATATCCCAGCTATGGGGCCAGCACCCGATGAGACACCAAATGCTAAGGCTAATGGCAAGGCAATAATTGCTGCTGTGATGCCACCATAAAAATCTCCGCGCAAATTTTGAAATAGCATATTTTTTACGCAGTATGTTCCTTCAAGGATTTTTTCAAGATTAAATCCTGTAAGTTAATTAAATTCTGATTAAGAAAGAGATTCTAGGCTTTGTGTATATATAGTAATGGTAGAACTAATTGTGATTATTATTTAAATCAAACACATAGCTGACACGCGATACTTTCACTTTTCTCTTATTAGACATGCATTTTACAATGTAATATAGAATATTTATGTATATCTTTTATAGTATAAGTATCAAATCTTATTAAGTTCGTTACTATTATAAAATAAATAATCTAATTCTATTGTGAACATGGATGCAGATAACGTAATAAATAATTGGGGTAGATACATAAATAGTGGTGATTTGCCAAGCATTGTCAATTTATATTCCAGTGATGCAATTTTATGGGGGACATTTTCAAACATCATCAGAAATAATTCTGATTTAATTGAGGAGTATTTCAGAGGGCTATTTCAAAAAAACAGCTTATGTGTCAATTTTAATTCGATTCATACTAGGTTGTATTCAGACATTTATTTATATTCTGGAACATACGAGATAACGTATAAAGAAATTGAACTAGTACAGTTTAACTCTCGTTTTACATTTGTGGTTTGTAAGACTAAGGGGGATAAGTATAAGATTGTTGAGCATCATTCTTCCGTTATTCCAGACTGATACTGTTTTAATAAACTAATTGCAAAGCGTATTAAGGCCTTTTTGAAGGCGCTCTAATCCTAAATCAATTTCGCTATCTGATAGGGCGCCATAAGATAACCTCAAATAGCAACCATTGTTGATACCAAAAGCAGAACCTGGAATTGTGGCTACACCAAATTTTTCAATTAATTCTTTGGTAACAAGCAGATTGTCTTTGTTCGTGTCAATGTTAATTAACACATAAAATGCACCTTCTGATGTAGGGTTACTTTTCAAGCAGCTTAAATCTGAAAGTGAATTCAGCACGGCATCTCGTTTTTTGTGCATAGCAGCACGTTTTTCTTTTAAAAATTCATCTTTTGTACTAAGTGCGCCAATAGCGGCATGTTGTGAAATTAAAGGTGGGGAAATTAATATTGTATCTTGAATTTTCTTTACAGCGCTCAGTAAATGGGAAGGTATAACCATATAACCGACTCGCCATCCTGCAAACCCAAAGCCTTTTGAAAATGAATATAGTGAAATGGTGTATTCACATGCATATATATTGCTTGCAACGGAGTGATGCTTATGTGTGTCGTAGTGGAAATCTTCATAAGCCTCATCGCTAATATGATAAATGCCGTATTTCCTACATAAATTATTTACTGCAATTAATTCTTCCTTTGCATAAACGGCGCCACTTGGGTTGTTAGGACTAATTGTTACAATGGCCTTGGTTTTATTTGTGATAGCCGCTTCTATTTCATCTAATCTCAAATGAAAACTTTCTGTTGTGTCGACAAATACAGGCTTTACATTTTCCATAGTTAATGACATTTCGTGATTGAAGTAATATGGGATAGGTAAAATTACTTCATCACCTGGGTCAGTTATTGCTAGCACTGCTGTATTAAACGCCATGTTTGATCCGGCGGTGACTACAATTTCATTATCACTATGTATCTTAATTTTGTTGGTTGAATTGAGTTTGTTTTGTAACGCATTTTGTAATTCTGGAATTCCTTCGACTGGGCCATAGCGGTTAATAGCGGGGTCTGATAAACATTGTTGTACATAATAAAAAGCGTCTGAGGGTGGCCCATAAAAGGCAACGCCTTGGCCAAATGAAATTGTTCCAGGGTTTTTATGTGTTAGCTCACCAATTAAGGGGATAATAGGGCTTTGAACCGCTTCCATGCGTTGACTACTATTCATGAAATTCTTGTGTGTTGCTGAAAAATAATTTCAGAGATTGGGGAATATAGCTAAAAATCAATTTTAATAAAAATATCGAGTCACATTGTAATGCGTCGATAGATATCAGAAACCTTATAGGGGAGCTTGTCAACTTGATCAATAACAGCAAAATTAACTGCACCATACATATGTTGCAAATAGTCCATCGCTTCTTCATCAATTGTAATGCAAAATGGGTGAATGCCTAAAAATTTAGTTTCTATTAATGCACGCCGTGTATCTTCAATTCCATATGGACCACGGTAACCATCTTGATCATCAGGTCTGCCGTCTGATAATGTAATTAGGAGTTTAGTCCGCGCTTCAACTTGGTGCAGGAGTTTTGTCAAATGGCGAATAGCAGCACCCATGCGTGTGTAGTCTTGAGGTTGAATGCCACTAACTCGTGCTTTTACTTCGTCGCTGTAGATTTCCTCAAATTCTTTCACTTTATATAATTCACAGCGCTCATGCGTAACGCCAGAAAAACCGTAAATCGCATAACGGTCACCTAATATTTCCAAGGATTCGCAAAGTAAAACCAATGCTTCGCGCTCCATTTCATTAATCCATCCTGCAGTTGAGCCACTCATATCAATCATGAACATAACTGCAATATCACGATCAATTTTTCGAGATTTTGAAAATAAATTTTGAGACGCCTCTAATCCTCGTTCGGTATCAGTGTAGGCTTCAATTACTGCATCAATATCTATATCGTCACCAAATGACTGGCGTTTTATGCGTTTATCATCTTCACGTAATGCTTCGAATGTGCGATGAAGGTTTTTAATGAGGCTGCGATGTTTCTGTAGTGTGTTGGATACGAAATTATTCCGAATGGGATTTATCGCTATTTCTTTTAATCGGCACCATTCTTTTCGGTATTTCTGTCTAGAGTGGTCCCATTCATCATAGAAATACACGTCTCCATTCGTATCCTCAAGCTTCGTATCTGTCTCTTTATCTGTTTCAGTGTTGGCATCATATTTACCTTGGCCCGCAGGTTCTAAATATTCATCTGGTATATTACCTAAATCTTGTAATATCGATTCCAAAATCTGTTGTACATCTTCAGGAGGCTCAATGAGTTTGTCATCAAATTGCAATTCGATTTTATAACCATCAGGCATGCTTTCATCTTCAGTTTCTTTCAAAGAAAATCTTTCGTAAGTTCCTTCGATTGACACTTCGTCAAGGGAAGTTTCTTGTGATGAGTTTTTATCTAACTCATTTATTATCTCAGCTATCTTTTTTTGCAATAAATTTTTTTCTTGTTCAATTCTAGCTTCTACTGCTTTTTGTGTTTCGCGAGGGCTTAGAGTCCCTTGGTAAATTTTATCTTTTGGTGCATAGTCATCTTTATAAATAGTTTCGAGAAAGAACATTGAGTCTTGCACTGTACTTTTTGTTTCTCGAAGCTTTTCTATTGCGCGATTCCAGTTTTTAGATAGATTGCTATCATTGCATTTAGATATACGTTTCATTGCTCTGGCGATTCCTGGAAGTTCGCGCTCAATACATGCATCTAAACGAATGGTTTCTAACTTATGGAATAGAGAAAGTGCGCGGTCAGGGTCTTTATAAAGTTTTACTAGCATGTCTACATTCATCCGCCATGTGCCAAACCAGCCTTGTGCCCATTGATGAACGGCCATGGCTTTGTATAACGTGAAATTGTCTTCGCGGTTGCTAAATATTGAGGATACGTCAGGAAGTCTTATTATTTCTGTGTCGCTATAATGCTTTTCGTTTGGCTCAATAGATAGTTTTCTGCCATTTAAACCAATTACAAAACTTTCCAAAATTCGAGAAACTTCTTCTAGTATTACACTAGACGGTGCTTGCGTAATGGACTGAACAAATTCATCAACATTTTTCATTGTGCTAATGGCGCCATTAGCACCTTTGTTATCGTAAACCTCAAGCAACTTTACAATCCAACTATCCCAATTATCTTCATCAATTAAACCTAGGCTCTTAGGCGCAAAGTGACAAAAATTGTATGCAAGCTCAACACTTGTGCTACTAATAGTTTCAATGGAGTTTAAAAATAGGTCTTGTTCAACTTTTGCAAATTCAGCAAGCATTTTTGCAGGTTCAAAAACACTGCGATTAGAAGAAAGCACTTGTTCGACTAAAAGCTCCATACGAAGTTGAAGTTCGCGAACCCCCATTCCTCCGTAGGCGGCGCTTGTCGTCAATCCATGTCGTTCTAATGATTTGATATGGCCGCCTTCTTTACTATAGGCGCGAATCTCATATGGTTTTTCAGAACTCGAGGGTTTGTTTTTTTTTCGTTTCTTTTTCCAGAACATTTCTAAATTTGAAGTTAATTTTAGTGTTTAAGCCGCTTTTCTCAATAGCATGTCTTTAGCTTGATTTATCTTTGAAGCTAGATAATCACTCCCACCACGATCAGGATGTAATTTTTGCATTAGTCTTCTGTGTGCTTCAGTAATCTCTTCTTGCGTTGCATCGTTTTGCAAACCGAGAATGCTGTATGCTTCATCAAAAGTCATTTTAGAACTTAAGTGAGAGGCGCTATTTATGTGTACGTCTTCATCAACATGATCTCGCCATTTATCTTTATACGTACGATCTAAATATGCTGCCAATAATTGCGCAGAATCTGTATCTGTTGTGCAAATTTCTTCGTAGAGTTCAATTAGTTCGTTCATAGATACATTTTTTAATTCTTTTCCAGAATGCACTCCTTTTTTTATGTTGCCGCACATTACACCTGTAGCATGGTCTAGAAACATAGAAAAATATTCAGTTTCTACACTTGATTGTGTATTCGTTGTATTTCCAGACTGTATATTTCTAAATTGAGTGAATAATCTACCAAATAATGGAGCGTAACTTAGCAGGGAAAGTACACGTTGCATAAAGGGTATCAATGCTGCAAATAACGCAAATATCCAATTTAGTTTTCCTGCTGCCGCAAATCCGATTAATACAATTGCAACCAATATTGCGATTGATTGAAATTGTTTTTGCTTTGGTTGTTTACGTATCCATCTCATGAATAGCCACAGACCAATTACGGCTGCAATTACGAGTAGTTGTTTCATGAAGAATTATTTGTTAGCTGTTTGATAAAATCTTTACTTAAACCTGGCTCATTTTTAGCATAGGTTTGCAATGCACTAAGCCCACCAACAGCATATATGGCTACTGCGTTTAATAAATTACTAAGCTGTTTGGCGCTGGATTGATCAAAGCGATGATATGCACCATTTGTGATTTCAGCAATTTTACGAAATGTTTTCTCTGCTGTGAAGTCATATCCTTCGTGAAAAATAAATGCTGGTATTCCTCGCATTGCGAGCTGGCCTGCTGAGGCTACAAGGCCGTCAATAAGTTCTTCCATACAGTCACCAATAAAGACCATTGCATTAATTTTTTTGGTTTTTGCCTGAACTACTGTGTGGTCAATGATACGTTTTAATTGTGTTTGACCTGCTTTACAAGTTACAGCTGTCATTATCTGCTGTAGCTGTTCAGCATTTTGTGACCAGTTTGTGGTATAAAACTCATTATAGCCGTGGTAGTAGCAAAGCTGAATTTCAAGTTTTCCTATGATTGCTGTTTGGGAGAACATATCCGCTTGTATTTTACATGCCATATCCCAACAGGTTTCACGACTCGCAGTCGCATCCATCCCAAACACTAATTTTCCTTGAGCATTTGCTTCAATCGGAGCAGGAATTCTGGAGGCATTCTCTAGAAAGGATTTCACACTGGCCGATTGCTTAAATAAATTTTTATCACTTTTCATGGTTGCACGCCTTATCAAAGGGTTGCATAAATTATCTCATTTATAGATTAACCCAATCTAGCATTTTGTACGTTTAAGTATATAAACCAACAGACTATAAAGGATTTAAGATGAAAAATATTTGTAATCAAATAGGAATATTAATTGTTTCACTAATTGTGATTATGTTTTGTGGCCAGGTCGGCGCGAGTATTACCGAAGGTGAAATTCGAAGCACATTATCAGATCAACGTGAAGTTTCGGTAACTACTTATAACGAGCAGCTGGCATTGGTGAAAGATTTGCGGAATATCAAGTTAAATAGTGGATTTAATAATCTTGCTTTTCGAGAAGTAAGTGCTCAAATTCGACCTGAAACAGCGTTACTAAAAAGCTTAGATCACTCAGAAGGTTTCAAATTAATCGAACAAAATTTTAATTTTGATTTGTTAAGCCCGCAAAAGTTATTAGAAAAATATGTGGGCAAAAATGTACGTATTGTTAAGACACATCCCACAACAGGGAAAGAAACATTTCTTGATGCAACTGTTTTAAGTGTGAATAACGGCGTGGTATTTCGAATTGGTAATCGAATTGAAACAGGTTTTCCTGGAAGAGTTATTTTTGATGAGGCGCCTGCAAATTTACGTGATCGCCCAACTTTAGTTTTGCAACTCAATAGCCCTACCTCAAAGCAACAACAGCTGCAGTTGAATTACCTAACAGGTGGCTTATCTTGGAAAGCAGATTATGTTGCTGAACTTAGTCAGGATGACAATTATGTAGATCTCACGGGCTGGGTTACATTAAACAACCATAGCGGGACAACATATAAAAATGCAAAATTACAGCTCGTTGCAGGCGATGTAAATCGAGTAAGGAGTGAACTTGTGCCTGCATCTAAAAGGTCAAATATGAAAGCCGCAGATGCAGTCGCAGAAGTTAAAAATATGGCCGAAGAAAGTTTGTTTGAATACCATTTGTATACTTTACAACGTCCTACCACTATTCTAGATAATCAAACGAAACAAGTGTCATTGCTGAGTGCTGCAAAAATCCCAGTGAAAAAAGAATTTCTACTTAAAGGGCAGGATTATTACTACCACAGCTCATATGGCTCAATTGGTCAGAAGTTAAAAGTAGGCGTGTTTGTAGAATTTAACAATGACGAAGTATCAAATCTTGGAATGCCATTGCCAAAAGGAGTTGTAAGAGTGTATAAGAATGACAAATCTGGAAGTGCACAATTTGTTGGTGAAGACCGCATTGATCATACCCCTAAAAATGATGATGTAAGATTAAAATTAGGTGATGTATTTGATATAACAGCAGACAAAAATCAAACTAACTTCAAAAAAGCGCATGCGACTGGTAAATATAACTATGCTTATACTGTAAGTTTCGAAATTGAACTAAAAAACGCAAAAAATGAAGAGGTAGAAGTGGTCGTGCATGAGCCCATACCCGGTGACTGGAAAATGCTAAATGAAAGTCATCCACATCAAAAAGTTTCTGCAGGAACAGCGCAATGGAAAGTAAAAGTGCCGGCAGAAGGGCGAAAAAAACTTTCATATAAAGTTTTAGTTCGTTATTAGTTAAAAGCAATTCAAATAAATTACAAAACCTCATCTATATGATATGCAAAGTGTAAAGCTACTTGACTGGTTAGGCTTGATTGCATTAGTCATTATGTTTGGCAGTTCTTTTATGTTTGTAAAGTTGGCTGTTCATGAATTTCCACCTGTTATCGTTGCAGGTGGAAGAATTGTCATTGCAGCATTGGTTTTATTACTCATAGCGATTTTTCGAAAAGAAAAATTTGAATTTGTACGTAGCTATTGGGTACTTATTATTGCCTTAGCCATAACTGGCAACTGTTTGCCTTTCTATTTAATAAGTTGGGGTCAGCTATCTGTAGATAGCAGTATCGCTGGAATATTAATGGCGGTTATGCCACTTGCTACAATTTTTCTTGCGCATTATTTTGTGCAATATGAGCATCTTAATCGATATCGAGTTATTGGTTTTGGATTGGGATTTCTAGGAATTGTTATTTTGCTTGGGCCTGCGGCCTATGCAAAGTTTGAAAGTGGAGCAAATGATATTACATCAATGTTGGCTATCTTAATCGCTGCATTAAGTTATGCAGTGAATATGATTTTGGCTAAAAAGTTACCACAAAAAAGTATTCTGGCTATTTCTGTCGCAGTTTTAGTTACTGCAGGCTTGCTGATGTTACCCGTCATGGTATTGACTAGTGATAAATGGTGGCATGACGCTACGACTACGGGTATTACATCATTAGTGCTGTTAGGACTCTTTCCAACGGGGCTTGCATCAATTGTGTTTTTTACTGTCATTGCGCGGGCTGGCGCTACTTTTCTATCGCAGATTAATTACTTAATACCAGTGTGGGCAGTGTTAATGGGCACAATTTTCTTGAATGAGCAGATTGATATTGGTGCTTTTGCAGCACTGAGTGTTATTCTTTTAGGCATTGCAGTTGCGCAAAGACAAACGCCATCATTGATAAAGTCTTAGAAAATTGAGTGTTAGATTATATAAAATTAATTGCCACGTTGAATAAGCTTTTCTAAAGCTTCTAATTTGACTGGACCTGGATTGTGCCCGACGAGCTGTCCTTGCGGATTAAACATCATGTACGTTGGTGTGCCTAATAATGACTCGTCGGTGGAAGTTTCATAATTGAAAGCCACTACTGTTAATTCGCCTATTAAGTTATCAAATGTCATGGGCATTTCGTCAATATGATTTGTTATGGTATCCAGTTGCGCATACCCATCTAATGAAACTCCAATTACTTTTGCATCAATATCTTTATGTTTATTGTGAAATTCAGATATTAATGGATATTCGCTAATACAAATACCACAATTTGTGGTCCACAGCATTACAAGCGTCCATTTTCCTTCTTCAAAGTGTTGTGACAAAGTTGTAAATTTTCCTTCAATTGTTCTTACTTCTAACCAATTTGCAGCCTGAGTGATGCTTGCAGTGACTAGAATTAAAAATGATATTAGAAAAAGGCGCTTAAATATTGTCACAGTCGGTATAATACTAACTTAAAAAATTTATATCATTATGAATAATAAAATAGTTTGATAAAAATAATGATACACAGTCTATCTGAAATTTCCAATTTTCGTCTATTACATAAGGAGTAACCTATGTCAAAAAGTAGAATTAGCCGTGTATTAGACCAGGTTGGAGCGTTAGCATTTCCAGGTATATATGACACCTTGTCAGCAAAAATTGCTGAACAAGCAGGATTTCCTATGGGATTTATTTCTGGTTATTCGCTGGCGGCGGCAACTATTGGTGAGCCTGATTTTGGATTATTAACACAAACCGAAGTGGTGGAGCGAGCGAGAGCAATATGTTCAAGTGTTTCCATTCCAATAATTGTTGATGCTGATACTGGCTATGGTAATCCTTTAAATGTGTATCGAACAGTTGAACTTTTAATTGATGCAGGTGCAGCAGGTTGTTTTTTAGAAGATCAAGTATGGCCTAAAAAATGTGGACATATGCGTAATAAAAAGGTCATCGATCAAGAAGAATATCTGAATAAAATACAAGCAGCTGTTGATGCCAGGCAAGACAGTGATTTTTTCATTGTTGCGCGAACTGATGCTGAAGCAGTGCTTGGAATAGACGAAGCAATTGCACGTGTGAAAGTTGCACGTGAGATAGGTGCAGATGCAAGTTTTGTAGAAGCACCAGGCTCACTAGAACAATTGAAAATAATTGGGCAAAATGCGCCAAAACCTATTGTGGCAAATATGATAGAAGGAGGTAAGACACCCGTTTTGCAAAAACAGGAATTAGTAGAATTTGGTTTTCAACTTATCTTGTACCCTTTGACAGGCTTATTTGCAGCTGGGAAAATCATTCAAGAATTTTATACAAAACTTCGCAAAGATGGGACAACGCTAGGCATGGAAGATAAGTTATTAAATTTTTCAGAATTTAACAACTTAATCGGAGTAGAAGATAAATATAAATTGTCTGAGAAATATAATGTGTAGATATTTTATTTGGAAACAATTGCTACTAAGTGGTCGCTCAGTAAATAAGATAGAACTGTAAGTAATAATATACAAATAAGGTTTAATCTGAAACCTGATTTTCGCATTTGTTGCATCGTAATATGCCCGGATCCAAATACAATTGCATTGGGTGGTGTTGCGATTGGTAACATAAATGCACAGCTCGCAGCTATGGCAGCGGGAATAATTAGCGCATAGGGATGTATATTTAATGCAGGAGCGATTGCTGCAAGAACAGGGATTAACGTTGCAGTCGTTGCGGTGTTCGAAGTTAGCTCTGTTAAAAAAACAACTGAAGTTATAATTACAAGTAAAATTAATAGTGGTGGCATAAACGATAGAAATGTAGCATGTGCACCAATAAATTCTGTTACTCCATTTTCTTTTACGGCAGCCGCTAAACTTAATCCACCACCTAGTAAAATTAAAATACCCCAGGGCAAATCTTTTAGATCATTCCAACCAAGGATAAATTTATTTCTCGAGCTTTTAGCAGGAATTATAAATAATAAAATAGCAGAAAATATTGCAATGCTAGAATCCGTAAGCCCTGAGAAAGGAGTAAACGTATCTCCATTCACGCTAAATTTTACGTTCTGTAAATATGTTCGGCTTAGCCATAATAAAATAGTCAAGGCAAAAACTATTAATACAGCTTTTTCTTGATACGTTATTGGACCGAGCGCATGATTTTCTGCTTTTAGTGAATCTGAGGTATGGTTAAGTTTTGTCTGGTCAACGTTGTAAATAATTTTTGTGAGCAACCACCAGCAAACTGGCAATAGAATAATGACGACTGGCACGCCAATTTTCGACCACTCCAAAAAGCTAATATCCTGTTGATACGACTGGTTAATCCCATCTTTAATAAAAGACACAATAAATAAATTAGGTGCAGTTCCGATTATTGTTGCTATTCCACCAATGGATGCTGCATACGCAATGCTCAGCATAATACAGGTTGCAAAATTATAATTAGCTGTGTCTTCATTGAGATTTTTACTATCGTTATTTTTCAAAAGTAACGCTATTACACTTAGACCTATGGGTAACATCATAGCGGTGGTTGCTGTATTAGAAATAAATGCGCTTAAAAAGGCTGTTGCAATCATGAACCCGCCAACAATTTGTGATGGTGATTTGCCAATGTTATTTAAAATACTGAGTGCTATGCGTTTGTCTAAATTCCATCGTTGAATTGCAATGGCAATTATGAATCCACCTAAAAAAAGAAAAATTATGTGAGAGGCATAAGGTGCTGTGGCAGCCGATATACTGGCCGCGCCAAATACAGGGAACAGTGCTATGGGGAGTAAGGCGGTGACACGAATATCGGTTGCTTCCGTGAGCCACCAAATTGCCATCCAAATCAATAATGCCAAAGTTGCCTTAGCAGCATGATCTAATACAGTTATGCTTCCATCCGCATCCAAAAATTGGTTGGGTAAAAATAAATATACAACTAGTGCCCCTAAAGGGCCTGCTATTAGCGGAATTACCTTGCTTTCAATTACATTCATATCTCTAAAGGTTAATACTTTGATATTACTTATTAAATCTGAATTCGTTAATATAGGTATTGAATGACATGAATAATGATATGGAAAACGTTACACACATTACTGATACTTATTCTAGACCCATACGTGATCTTAGGATATCAGTCACAGATCGTTGCAATTTTCGTTGTACTTATTGTATGCCAAAAGAAGTGTTTAATTCAGGTTATGAATTTTTACGTAGAGATGACTTATTAACATTTGAAGAAATTGCACGAATTTCAAAAGTTTTTGCAACAATGGGCATGAAGAAAATTCGACTGACGGGTGGCGAGCCACTTTTGCGTAAACACATACCAGTCCTAATTGAACAACTCGCAGATATAGAATCTATAGAAGATATTAGTTTAACTACTAATGGAGTTTTGTTAACAAAAAATTTAGCTACAGATCTTAAAAGCGCCGGGTTGAATCGTATTACGATTAGTTTAGATGCACTAGATAACGAAACATTTCAATCTATAAGCGATGTTTCTTACAATGTCGATCAAGTGCTTCAGGGAATTGACAATGCTGCGTCAGTTGGGCTTGCGCCAATTAAAATTAATATGGTGGTCAAAAAGGGGATCAATGAACATAGTATTTTGCCTATGGCGAAATACTTTAAGGAAACAAATAATATACTGAGATATATAGAATACATGGATGTCGGCAATACAAACCATTGGCAATTAAAAGATGTATATTCTGCTTCAGATATTATTAATACGTTAAGTCAGCACTTTGAAATCGAACCCGCTGAAGCAAATTATATTGGTGAGGTTGCAAAACGTTGGCGATATAAAGATAGTGGAGGTGAATTTGGAATTATTTCATCCATTACGCAACCGTTCTGCCAAAACTGCACGCGAATAAGACTATCGGCAGAAGGCAAAATATATACGTGCTTGTTTGCTGCACAGGGTCACGATTTACGTTATTTGATTCGTGAGGGTGCTGACAACAACTATATTGCCGAAGTTATTCGTTCTATTTGGATGAAGCGTGATGATCGATACTCGGAGATTCGTTCATCAAATACGGTGTTAATGCCAAAAGTAGAAATGTCTTACATAGGCGGGTGATATTTATCGAGTGCTTAAATGTAGTGTTTTAAAATTAAAGCAATATTAACTAATGTGGGTTAAAATGTTGAATGACAAATATAGATACTTTAATCACGTTTCTTTTAATCTTGGCATGAGTTCAACTAAGTTGCACGGGCGGCTACGGTAATCAAGTTGATGTGAAATAAGTTTATCCCATGCTTCTGCACAGGCACCTGCAGATCCGGGCAAGCAAAATATATAGGTAGCATTTGCAACGCCTGCAAATGCTCTTGATTGAAGAGTTGAGGTCTTAATTGTTTCATAGGATAAGACGCGGAACATTTCACCAAATCCGTTTATCTCTTTATCTAAAAGGGGTTTAATTGCTTCGGGAGTTCCATCGCGACCCGTTACTCCTGTGCCGCCTGTTGTAAGGACTACATCGGGCTTTGTGTTTGCTATCCATGATGAGATAGTGTCACGAATTTTATAGATATCATCGGGCACAATTACTTTATTATGCAAACTATGCCCTGCAACACTTAAGCGATCGCTTAATAACTTCCCTGATTTATCATCAGCTTCACCGCGTGTATCTGAAATTGTTAATACCGCAATTTCTAAAGGTATGAATGACCTTTCTGAATTACTCATCTTTGGTACTGCCTAAATTTAATTTCTAGTTCATAATGTACCGTATCACATAAATAATATCATGATAAATGAAAGTAGAATTATTAGAGTCAACATTTGAACCTTGGCAGGAGGTACAAACCTTTCAAAATGAGTGTTTAAATAAACACGGAAAGTTTGGTGCAACGTCTGTATTTATAGGCACGATGCGAAATATCAATGAAGGTGACAATGTAAGTGTAATGCAATTAGATCATTATCCTGAAATGACAAAAAAACATTTAGAAAAAATAGTTGAAGAAGCTGAAAGTAAATTTGATGTATTTGATATATTAGTATTGCATCGAATTGGAAAAATTTTCCCCAGTGATCCGATTGTGTGTGTGGCGGTATGGTCTGAGCATCGGGCAGCAGCGTATGATGCAAATCGTTTTATAATGGAAGACTTAAAATCAAAAGCACCATTTTGGAAGAAAGAAAAACTAGAAGGTGCGGAACGATGGGTTGAGAAAAATTCTCTAGGCTAAACAAATATTACACAACTGCATCAAAAGGAAGTACGTGGACTAAATCACCAATTTCAACTCCAGACGAGTCCATTGATAAAATAATAAAGCAATTTGCATCAGACATAGAGCGTAAAATACCTGAGCCTTGTGCTCCTGTTTTAGTCACTTCATAAGCTATACTACTTACTTTCTCTTTTTTTGTTAATACACCGCGTTGATACTCAATGCGACCAGGGCGTTTTCTTAATTTACTACCAGATACTGCTTCCAACATAATTGGACATTGCATGTTGGCACCCATCATTTTTTTAATTGCAGGTTGTACGAACATATAAAAAGTCACCATCACTGAAACTGGGTTTCCAGGTAGACCAAAAAACCAAGCTTTTTTTATTTTTCCAAATGCAAGCGGGCGACCAGGTTTCATTGCGACTTTCCAAAATTTTACTTCACCAACCTTATCTAACGTTTCTTTGACGAAATCTGCGTCACCAACAGATACGCCACCGGATGTAATTATTATGTCTGCTTGATTTGATGCATTCAAAAATGCATTTTCAATAGCATCTCGTTGATCTTCAATTACACCCATATCGATAATTTCTACGCCCAAACGAGTTAGCATGCCAAACAATGTGTAGCGATTACTGTCATAAATTTGCCCTTTCTCAAGAGCACTACCAACAGGGCGTAATTCATCACCTGTTGAAAAAAAAGCAACACGTAGCTTTTTTGTTACACCTATTTCACTAATGCCTACTGATGCCAATAAACCAAGTTCAGAGGGCGTAATCAATTTTCCTTTTGAAATGACTTTTTCACCTTTAGCAATGTCTTCGCCTGCTTGTCGTACGTTTTGTCCTTGTTTATTGGAGTTATCAATTAAAATTTTATTGCCATCTCTTTCAACTCGTTCTTGCATAGCTACGGTATCTGTGTTTTCAGGCATTACAGCCCCCGTCATGATTCGGACACATTGATTTTTATTTACTGCACCAGAATATGGGTTGCCAGCCCACGAAGTGCCTATGATAGATAGAGTTTGAGTTTGATCTTTAGGTATATCATCGCTGCGTATTGCATACCCATCCATTGCGGAATTTGTATGCCCTGGCACATTGATGGTTGATTTCACTTCTTCCGCAATGACACGCCCAAGACAATTTCGAATAGGTAAATATTCAATTTCTGAAACAGTATCTATTGTATTTAGAATTAATTTAATCGCATGATTGGCATCTAAAGAATTTGGATCGAAATCATCCATGCAGCTTGGATCAAATTGTTGTTTTGGCTTTTTCATTATTAAATTTATGGGATGAACTATTTTATTAGTATAATGCCAAATTAAGATAATCTGGGCACTCGTATTTTTAAGTATCAAGTCATTGCCAAGTATGGATTATCGTTAATGTTAGCACTTTAATAAAACTGTGTAAGTTGAATGAAATATTTATTAATTATTTTAGTAATCTTAAATCTAGGCTACGTCAAGGCTGAGTGGCAATCTGAAGATGCAGCGATTATGGGAACAACTATACGGGTTGAATTATGGCATCCAGATAGCGAAAAGCGTAGAGATGGAATTGCTAGAGTTATGAAAGAAATGGATCATGTAAATAGGCTAATGAGTCCATATATAAAAGATAGTCAACTATCAAAAATAAATGAGAATGCACATAAGGAACCCGTTAAAGTTGATGAAGATTTATTTCGGGTGATTCAAGCATCTCTTGAGTTTTCCAAGTTAACAAATGGCGCATTTGATATCACCTATGCAAGCGTAGGATATTTATTTAATTATCGTAAAAATATTAAACCAAGTGAAGAAGAAATATCTAATGCAAAGTCATATATAAATTATAAAAATGTAATTTTAAACGCATCAGAAAATACAGTTTCATTTGCAAAACAAGGTGTGAAGATTGATTTAGGTGGAATAGCAAAAGGTTATGCTGTTGATCAATCAATTCAACTTCTCAAAGAGATCGGGGTTAAGCATGCACTGGTATCAGCAGGAGGTGATACGGGGCTGCTAGGTGACCGAAGAGGGCGTCCCTGGTTAGTAGGAATCCGAGATCCCGCGAATAAAGAAAAGGCAATCGCAATGATGCCGCTTCAAAATGAAGCCTTGTCGACATCGGGCGATTACGAGCGTTTTTTTATAGAAGACGGTGTGCGATATCATCACATCATCCATCCAGCAACTGGAAAATCTGCAAGTGAAGTTCGCAGCGCATCAATTATTGGTGCAGATGCTATGACAACGGATGCGCTATCAACCAGTGTCTTCGTAATGGGAGTAAAATCGGGTTTAGCATTATTAAATGCGATGGAAAATATTGAAGGGGTCATTGTTGATCAGCAGGGAAATCTGTTTTATTCGAATGGCTTAATTCAAGAGCAAAAATCCGCTGTGAACTAGCACACATAAATGCTGTGATGTGTTTCTAGCTATCGATCTCTAAAGTCTATCCACATACCACTTATCTGTAACATCAAACCGCTTGTAACTCTTTCGCGGCTACACATTTATAACAAGAGAATAATCCTTATCTAGGCCTAGTGAAAACAAGGACATAGGGCCGAAACGTTGTGTGTGAGCTAAACAACTAACTGTTGTTTTGCGCATACAAACTATGAAGGAATAGGAAATTCAATTTTGCTGGAGTTGGATATGAAAAAGATTATTTCACGTCTTTGGCTAACACTGATTACACTTTGCTGTGTATTGATGGTTTTACAAAGTTGTAAGACTGGCGAGTCAGAATCTACTGAAGGGTATGCGACCATTAATGGTGATTTTGCCATGGTCTATGCACAGCGTAATTTAGCTGCAGCGGGCAACCCAACAGATGGCGTCATATTTTCACCTGGTGGTGATCTCATGTACAAAGATGCCTCCATTCCGAGCATCGTCCCCATTAATATTACATCCGGTTACACACTCGGCCAAGGTGATGTCCCAGATCCAGATGTTAACTTTGATGGCACAAAGGTAGTCTTCGCAATGCGTGGACCCAATGACGAAACATTTAATTTGTGGGAAATGGATGTTGCGTCTAAACAAATTTATCAACTCATCACAGACCCTGTTGCAGCAGATTTTGGTAATGATGTAGATCCTGCATATTTGCCTGATGGAAGAATTGTATTTACATCAGATCGCCAAAAACGCATGCAGGAAATGATGCAAGAACAAAATATAGTTAGACATAAAACACTTGATGAATACGAGCGCGAAGAAGCGTTAGTTTTACATGTGCTTTCACCCGATACGCAAGATATTAAACAAATATCTTTTAACCAAAGCCATGACCGAAATCCAACTGTATTAAAAGATGGACGGATTATGTTCAGTCGCTGGGATCATGTCGGAAACTGTAATCATTTTCCAATATTTACTGTAAATCCTGACGGTACTGACATGTTTGTCATGTATGGTGCATTTAGCCCAGGCAATTCATTTTTGCACCCACGTGAGATGACGGATGGCCATATCATGTCGTCACTGATGCCGTTATCTGGCACGGATGAGGGCGGCCCTATTTTATCAATCAATACCGTGGGCTATTCGGAACATTGTGAACCTGCACCAGGCTTGCCGCAGACATGTAATGGCCAGTCGGATATGCAATTTAATAATAAAGTTGTTACATTTGATGGAAGCTTTTCACCTGGCGGACGTTACACTGCTGTATATCCGTTATGGGATGGAACAAATCGTGCGATTGCATCGTATGCTATTCCACCCAATGAGTTTGTAGGAATTCCTACCGAGACCAATCCTGTAAACGGCCAGACCACACAAGTGTTTGGTCCTTCAAACTATCAAATTTGGATGTTGGATTTTAATCAAGCGGTTGCACGTGTTGTACAGACAGCACCTGCTGGGAAAGCGCTGTTAGATCCGATTCCAATTTACCCGCGTGCGCTAAGTGATGTCCCAAATATTGTTCCCAATACGCCCGCAGTTGCAGAACTGGCTGCAGAGCCAAATGGCATGGGTGGACAAGGTATGGGTGTACTAGACGTGAAGTCGGTATACCACACTGACTTTTTAGACATTATGGGCGATCGCGTTATTAAACCTACATTGGGTGAGAGTATTCCAAAATTAGCAGATGGAACACCAAATTTAATGGCTATAAAGGATCCAAACAATGCTAATGATTATTTAAAACGACCTGCATATTTTGTACGTGTAACACGTGCACTGCCTACTCCTCCAGGAATTTCCATGCGGGCAATTGGTCGCACAAGTTTTGAAATGCAAGAAGTAAAGGGCTATTTTGCAGTAGAACCAGACGGTTCAATTTTAGGAAAGGTACCTGCTGACTCGGGTTTAACTTTATCCGTACTTGATAGGTACGGTCGAGCATTCCAAACACATACCAACTGGTTGCAAGTAAGACCGGGTGAAGTGCGCACCTGTAATGGCTGTCACTCACCACGGCGCGCAACGGCATCTATAAACGTTGCACCTGTTGCGGGTAATCATGCCAATGCATTAGGTGAAGAAACCATGGCAGAAACGCGTGCACGCTTAAATAATGAAGCGACTCCTGCGCTTACGGATGATTTAGTATTTTCTGAATTTTGGTCTAATGGCTTAGAGCAAGATTTCACATTATCGTTAGCAGACTTAACCACGCCTGTACCTACTAATGGGCAAATTGACTATGTGCAACATATTCAACCTTTGTGGGACAAAGATCGTGGCGCTGATACCTGCACCAATTGTCACCAAAATGCATTGTTAAATGATCCACTATCGGGAGGCCTAACACTTGAAGGTGGTTTGCCAGGTAATGGTGGGCATGTGATTTCTTATGATCAGTTATTACGTGGACCGTTTAAGGTTGATGCAAATGGTAATCCATTACCTCCCGTAGTAAGAAGTAACGGTACTGTATTCTTTCCGCGCATAGCTGGCATTGTCAGAGTAGGTCGTTCAGATTTAAGTTCTCGCACCAGTCATTTAGTCGAAACAATATATAATCAGGAACTTCGTGGAAGTGGGCAATTAGGTCCAACGAATCACTCAGGCATGATGAGTGATGCAGAAAAATGGTTTGTATCAACGTGGGTGGATATTGGTGCTCAATACACGAACGTGCCATACGAATTAGTAAATGGACAATACGTAGTGCGCGATGCAATTGTTTCAGGCCGCGGTGTAAGCAGAACGGTCTTCAACCAAAGCATTTATCCGATTTTTCAGAATGAGTGTATGGTTTGTCACACGCCTGAAGGGGATAGCGTAGAATCTAAGATCGATCCGACGTTATTTGTTGATAACACTGATGCAACACATGAGTTCAATCGATTTGTTCTCACAGGTAATGAAAGCGGTGACTTTAATGTTACCCGAGCAATGATTAACAATCTTTGTGATCCTCAAAATAATGATTTATTGCTCCGACCTATTTCGGATAATATTTCACCAAACTTACCGCATCCACAAATGATTGTGGATCCTCTTGACCCTAATAGTGCCACTCAGCCGATTTTCTCAGACATTGGTCCTGGATCCTCCTATGACACCATTTTGACGTGGATTAGCATGGGCGCTGCTAGTAATCCAACCTGTCTTAATTAGTATTTAAAAACAGAGGTTTGTCGTGAATCTATTGCGGCTGGTGCTACTGGCCGCAGTAGCACCTGTTTGTCTTTTACAAGGATGTGATGACACATCTAACGAGCCACTCCCTAACAGTGGTGTAAGTCTGTGCATCAATCAATATGAACAGTGTATAGATTCTATATTTCACGCAGTAAATACCGGTGGTGGCTCTTGTTCTCAAGCAGGATGTCACAACTTGCCAGGTGGCGCACCTGCAGGAGGATTTGGATTGAATCCCGGTGCAGCAATTGGCTCGCCCGAGATGACTGTAAATTTCACTTCCGTTGAAGCGCGAACGCTTAATAATAATTTGCTACTAAACAAAGCAGCATTATTAAACGGTACACCTCATGGTGGCGGATTACGACTTAGACAGGGTGACGTTTGTTTTAACGCCATTCAAGAGTGGCAAGGTTCCCCGGCACCCTCAGATGGTTCAGCTTGCAATTTAGGTTCCTTCGCTTTTTGTATTAACGCAGTGCTGGCTGCCACCTGCGGCCCGTAAACTTTTATGTTTTGTCCATTACATAATAAAAATTACTTCGCTTTAAAGCGCAAGTTAACTCACTTATCTAGCGTGCTTTTCTTTTTAACACTTATTTTGGTACCCGCTACGTCAGCTTTTGCAGAAAAAGAGTACCAGAGTTTGAAAATTGTTGATCCGTATATTGAATTACACACGGGACCAGGGAGAGGATATCCAATATTCCATGTAATCGAAAGGCATGATTGGATTGAGATAATTAAACGAAAAACCGATTGGTTTAAAGTCAGAACTGATCGCGATGTAACTGACTGGGTTAAACGAGAGCAGATGGAACGTACACTTACAGTCGCAGGTGCGCCGAAATCATTTCGGGATGTTATTTACGATGACTATTTACATCGTCGTGTAGAGTTTGGTATTTCTGCCGGTGAATTTGATAGCGATCCGATTGTTTCAGCCAGACTCGCTTACAAATTTACTGAAAATATTGCTTTAGAACTACAATATTCCAAAATCGCGGGCAAGCTGTCCAGTTCAGATGTTTACGCAGTAAATCTAGTTTCTATTCCATTTCCAGATTGGCGGGTCGCACCGCATTTCACTATTGGCTATGGGCGTTTTGAAAATGAACCGAAGGGCGCACTCATACAAGATCAAGAGACTGAAGATGATTTGGCTAATCTAGGAATTGGTGCTCGTTACTACCTAACTCGAGAATTCTTTTTACGCGCAGATTATCGCCGATACATTGTTCTATCTGAAGATGATAGAAACGATGAATTTGATGAGATTAGCGCTGGGGTCTCATTCTTTTTCTGATGGCTATACATAGGAACTAATTTATGAAAGTTCAAATATATTTAATTTTAATAATTGTATGCATCGTGCAATCCGTGTTTGCTAAAGAAGATGCACCAAAACCTGAATCTACGATAGAACAAGTCATAGAACCTGATATTTATCGCCGAGATATCAATGTGCCGCGTATTGATACAGAAAATTTCGAAATAACTGCTTATTACGGCTTACTTGATGTCGAGGACTTTGGTGCAGAATCGACTGTTGGCGTAAGAGTTGCTTACCACATCACTGAAGACTTTTTTAGATGGTGCCTATGGCCAATCATCTACGTCAGACAAAACGATAGAAAATCTAACTACATTTAATGTTTTGCAAGACGAAGATATAACGTATTACAGCATGTCAATTGGTTACAACATTTTTCCAGGTGAAGTGTTTTTAGGACAAAACTTTGCAATGACTAGTAGTTTTTATCTGATGGCAGGTGTGGGCAATGTAGAGTTTAACGGAGAAGATGAATTTGCTTATAACGTGGGGTTTGGCTTTAAAACATTACCAACAGATTGGTTGTCGCTACGTCTTGATGTTCGCGATATTGTTTTTGAAACTGATTTTCTTGGAGAGAATGAGTTTAAAAATAATTTTGAAATAACAGGGAATATTGGTGTGTTTTTCTAAATAGCATTTAAATCATTATTGTTAGGAATTAAGGAAATACTAAATGAGGAAAAACGTAAAATTAATTTTAGCTATCGTAATTTCAGTTTCGATATTGGCGTTTAGTTATGTTTCGTTTGCCAAAATTAGATCCGAAGCAGCGCCTGACTTTGTTTTGAAAAGTGCTGCAGGTAAGAACATCAGATTAAGTGAGCTCAAAGGTCGTGTAATTATGTTGAACTTTTGGGCAACGTGGTGTGGGCCGTGTGCAGAAGAAATTCCATATTTAAATAAACTACACGATTCACTAGATCCCTACGATTTTGAATTATTAGGTATTAATTTAGATGAAGATCAATCAAAGGCTATCCATTTAGCTAATAAGTTAGATATGAATTTCCTCATTTTATTTGATGTGCAAAAAGATGTGAGCAAAAGTTTTTCGGTTGATGCGACGCCTACTACGATAATTATTGATCGCTCTGGAAAAATCCGACATGTCAATCGTGGCTTTAAGAAAGGTTATGAAAAGCGGTATTACGAACAAATTCAGGCATTGCGGAAGGAATAAATATTGTGAAGCCACATGTTAAGCAATTGCTGATGTCAATTTTCATTGTTATAGCTGCGTTATCTATCAGTGCATGCTCTTCATTTAAGATGCCAAAAATTGAGCCTTGAGTTGCGCCATATGAACGTGAATATTTGGCTGATCCGATGATGAGTTTTAATAAGGATCCACTTTCAAATCGATATCGCCAACATGTTTATAACACTCGTGAAGCAGCACGTGGTGCAGGTTATGCACAAGGTGGCGGTTGTGGCTGTAACTAATCTATCGAATATATGTAAATGAATATGAACAAATATTTATTACAAATACTGCTATTAATAGCTGGAACTGTGTTAATACAACCCAGTTTTGCTGAAGTGTTGCCCGAAGAGCGTACAGATGCTGGCTATCATTATTATGATGGTGGCGGTGTGGAAGTAGATGGCGTCACGTTATTGATGCGAAAAAATTTCGCCAATAAGTTTTCTATATACAGTGGTTATCACTACGATGATATTAGTGGCGCGTCACCAGATGTGTTGGCAGGTGCAAGCGAATATACAGAAGAACGAGATGAGTACACGATAGGTGGAATGTATCTACAAGATAATACTTTGTTAGATATTTCCTATATATATAGTGAAGAAAATGATTATGAGTCGGACACATTTAATTTTGATATGTCGCATGAAGCATTTGGAGCTATGACAAAAATTAATCTTGGTGCATCGTATGGATCAGACACCGTAATGCGAAATGATCTACCTAGTTTTGAAGAAGATCTGGATCGTTACCTGTTTAGAGCAGGAATTTCGCAAGTTATTACTAAGACATCAATATTGCGGTTTGATTACGAAGCAACGGTTGAAGAAGGTTACTTGAATAATCCTTATCGTTTTGTGTTTGTTAATGGTGTTTCATTAGGAAGTGGGTCAGAGGAATACCCGGACACTCGTACAGGCCAGGCTTTTGCCTTAAAAGGTATTAAATATTGGCAACATCGTGCCCCAACCTCGCTCGGTTATCGGTTTTATAGGGACACTTGGGACATTCAGGCGCATACCTTTGACTTAAATTACTCACAATATATTGTAAATCAATGGGTTGCGGATATTTATGGCCGCTTTTATACCCAGGATAAGGCCGATTTCTATAGCGATAATTTTAATACGCAAATGAAATATATGGCACGCGATAAGGAGTTAAGTACTTTCGATAGTTATTCGATTGGTGGGCGAGTTCGACATGACTTGTTTAAAGATTATAAATTTTTACGTACAGGTTCACTCAACCTTGCAGTGGAATATTCGGACTATGACTATGACGATTATTCAGGGATTGAGTCTGTTGCAGATAGTGCAAGCTTAGGTAGCGGGTATTCATTTGATGCAACAACAGTTCAATTCTATTTTTCTGCTTTGTACTAGTTAGGAAAATCGAAGTTCAAGAATGGAGAAATGTAATGAGTAGAAAGTTAACCACATTTATATGCAGTGCAATTTTAGTTTATGTAAGTGCTGTTACTGCGGATATTGGCGAATCAGAAATAAGCCAAGAACAAGATTTTAAAAATCTTGATAATGAGATACAAGAATTAAAGCAAGAAGTATTAGAGCTGAATCGTGATCTTTTTATACTCGAAGAAGAATTACTATACCCATCAAGTACACAGGTCGCTGTTTACGTTTCAGTAGACGTTGGTGACTTTTTTGATTTGGATTCTGTACAAATTGTACTAAACGAAAAAGTAGTTGCGAATTATCTTTATACGGAACGTGAAGTTGAGGCTTTGCTGCGCGGTGGTGTTCATCAGATTTATATTGGCAATCTACCTTCAGGTGAGCATGAATTAGTAGCCTATTTTGTAGGAAGAGGTCCTAAGGGAAGAAATTTTAAACGCGGTGCTAACCGCATCATTGAGAAAAGTCTGGGCGCTAAATATGTAGAACTCAAGATTACGGATCAAACGCCAAAACATCAGCCAGATTTTGTTGTTAAAGAATGGGAATAAAATTTAGATGTTTGCCGCTAAATTAATAAGAGTGGTTATTGTAAATAAAGCCAAACAGTTCTTGGCTTTTTGCATTTGTATGCTTTTAGTTTTTTGTGGATCTTCTAGCGCAAACATAGAGGAGCCAAACCTAATTAAGGACTTGCATTATGGGGAAGTTCTGTTTCATTTTTATCAGGATGACTACTTTACGTCGATAGTACATCTGTTAGCAGCACGTGATTTAAATCGAACGGTAAATCACATCCCTGAAGATGAATTATTACTTGGTGGAATTGATCTGTCTTTTGGGCTTCATAAAGAAGCATCTAGAATTTTTGAAAAAATATTAAAAGAAAATGCGAGTGAAACTGTTCGAAATAGAGCGTATTACTATCTTGCAAAAATATATTACCAACGTGGATATTTGAATGAAGCAGCGGAATATTTATCCAGAATAAATGGTGCCGTACAAATAAGTATTTTTGGTGAGTTAAAACTGTTGATGGGCCAAGTCTATATGGCACAGGGTAAATATGATGATGCAATTTCAAGTTTAGATAATTGGAAAGGCCCAAAAAGTTACCGCGATTTTGCAAAATATAATCTTGGCGTTGCCTATACTAAAAATGGAAATATAGATAAAGGTATCGAATATTTAAGAGATGTGGGCAAAATTAGAGGCAAGTCGGAAGATGCGCGAACGCTAAAAGATAAAGCTAATTTAGCAGCAGGTCTCACATTAATTCAAAATGAGCAACCTGAGGATGCGGCTAAATATTTACACAATGTTCGTATAGAAGGTCTTTATTCGAATATGGCTCTGTTAGGTATTGGTTGGGCTAATTCTGAAGCAGACAATCACGAAGCAGCACTTTCACCTTTAATGGAACTTCGAAATCGCAGTGCATATCACTCTGAAGTTCAAGAAGAGATATTGGCGCTTGCCTATGCCTACAACCAATTAGGTCTGACGGGTCATTCGGTACAAGCCTATGAGCAAGCGGCTGATGTTTTTCATAACGAAGCAATAGAACTGGCAAATTCTGCGAGAGCTGTTGAACAAGGGGTGCTTGTAGATGCGTTATTAGATCGCACAAAAGGTGGACCACAAATGGGTTGGTTTTGGACCTTACGAGAGCTTCCTGAAATACCCGAAGTTAAATACTTTACCAAGCTAATTGCAGAGTATGAATTTCATGAAGCGTTAAAAAATTTCCGAGATTTACTTTTTCTGCAAAGAAATCTTAAGCACTGGGATGAGAATATACCCATTTACCTTACGATGCTTGATACCAGAAAAGCACGCTATCAAAAATATTTACCACTTGTTGAAGAAAGATTAAGTGAATTAGATATTACCGAATTACAAACACATCGAGATAAATTATCTAACACACTCGATGAAGTGGAAAATGAAGAAGCATATTTAAATCTAGCAACAATCGAAGAAAAACAAAAGTTATACAGAATCGAAAAGTTAACAAAACGTTTGGAAGAATTAGAAGCAAAAAATCCTAATGACACCAAAATTAAACAAATGCGCGAAAAAGTTGCACTCATGCAAGGTGTGATGCACTGGCAAATCCATAGTGAATTTATAAATCGAAAATTTGAACTTCGACAAGATGTGTCTGAATTAGATAAAAGTTTAACTGAAACGCCTGGTAAGAGTGCATCAATTAAGAAGGCAATTGACAAGAGTGTTCGAAAATTTGACGAATTTGAATCGCGAATTCTTGCCTTACAAATAGAAACTAAACGACTTATGTCGATTGTGGACCGTGTTCTAGAAGCTCAATCGCGCTATTTAGAATCTGTTGCCGTGAAGGAGTTAAAACGTCGCGAAAATATTTTAGCGGGATATGAAAAACATGCAAGGTTTGCGTTAGCTGCAGCATATGATCGTGTGGCATCACAACCAAAAGTAGTGGAAGAGCAAAAAGAAGAATGAAAAGCTTTAAATCCATAATAAGTTTAGTCACTGTTTTTGCAACAATGTTTCTAATTATTTCTTGTGGAAATTTTGGCGGCAATAATCAAACAATCGGCAGCATTAGTAAAAAACGCGTAAAGGTTGAAGAAGACATACCTGTAGAAAACAGTAGAAAAAAAGCAATTAGCCAGTATCGCAAGCTACTTGATGAAAACTCTGAGGAAATTACCCCTGAAGTAAAGCGTAGGTTAGGAGATCTGCGCATGGAAGAAAATGAAGATTATTTAGCAGATTCAGTCACTCTTGCTGATGAACATACTTTTGCTGAAACGATACGATTATATGAAGATATTCTAGAGAGAGATCATTCATATGAAAATACAGATCGAGTGTTATACCAACTATCTAGGGCCTATGAACTTAGTGGGCAATATGAAAAAGCGCTACAAGCTTTAGATCAATTAGTTTATAAATATCCTAATTCAAATTACTTCGTTGAAGCGCAGTTCAGACGTGCTGAAATATTGTTTGTCGAGAAGAAGTACTCATTAGCTGAAAATGCATATGCATCTGTAATAAGTCATGGCCCAGAAACGGAATTTTATGTTCATTCACTTTATAAACATGGATGGACGCATTTTAAACAAGTTGACTATGAGTTAGGTTTGCCATCATTTGATAAAGTGCTGGAGCAGTTGTTAACAACAGGTGTTGAAGAAGAACAAATTGCACAATTATCTACACCTGACCAAGAGCTTATTGATGACACCTTGCGCGCTACGGGTTTAAGTTTTGGCTATCTTGGCGGTGCTGATGAGGTATCTGGCTTTTATGCAAAATATGGAAGAAAGCCTTATGAAGTACTTGTTTATAAAAGATTGGGTAAACAGCATCTTGAGAAAAAGCGCTGGAGTGATGCAGCAAATACTTATCGGGAATTTGTAGTTACACATAAATTTAGTTCTAAAGCTCCACATTTTCAAATTAAATCAATTGAAGCGTATAAGAAAGGTGGATTTCCAACAGAAGTTTTACGCGCGAAAAAACAATTTGTTATTGAGTACAACGTAAAATCTGAATATTGGGCACATAACGATATTGATGCTTCAAGTGACATTGTAGTATTGCTTAAATCAACGATAACAGATCTGGCTAAGCATTATCATTCTGTTGCTCAGAAAGAAAAACGCAAACCAAATGAATTTTATGACGAAGCAGCTACATGGTATCGCGCATATTTAGAGTCATTCCCTGAGGATGAAAAGTCTCCAGAAATGAATTTCTACCTTGCTGAAATTTATTACGAAACAAAACAATACAATCAAGCAGTTGTTGAGTATGAAAATACAGCTTATGGGTATGCAAAGCATCCTAAATCAGCTGAGTCAGGTTATGCTGCAATAATTTCATACAATGAATGGCTTAAAAATGAAAAAAACACCTTTAGCCAGACGCAGATTAAAAGCAAGCTAATAGATAGTAGCTTTAAATTTGCTGAACATTTCCCAACACATCCTGAAGTTCCAAAAGTCATGACAGTAACGGCAGAGGGATTGTATGCGCGCAAGGATTATGAACGTGCAACATTAGCTTCAAGTATCGTAATTGAAAAGTACCCGAATGCAGATAAAAAACTTCAGCTATCTGCATGGACTGTTTCTGCGCATTCTGCATTTGATACCGGCAAATATGCCGAATCTGAAAAAGCGTATATGCAAGCAATACAGCGTGTACAGGCAAAAAATGAATTGACTGATCTCCTTAAGAAAAGGTTAGCAGCTTCAATTTATAAGCAAGGTGAAGCGAGCAAGAAAGAAGGGAATTTGGAAGAAGCAGTACAACATTATCTAAGAGTTGGAACAATGGTGCCCGATGCAGAAATTCGTGCTACAGCACAGTATGACGCATCTGCAGCGTTACTTGAGCTTGAGGACTGGGATAGAGCCTCTTTAACGCTGGAAGATTTTCGTTCGCGCTATCCCAAGCATGAATTACAAAGAGATGTGACTAAAAAACTTGCTGTGTCTTATGAAAAAGGCGAAAAACATATAAAAGCAGCACAAGAATATGAAGTAATTGCGAGTGATACGAAAGACCCTACTATGCAACGAGAAGCACGGTTACAAGCTGCAGATCTATATAGTAAAGGGGGTGACTACGTTCGAGCTGAAAAAAGTTTAATTTCGTATGTTGAGAATCATCCAAAGCCAGTTGAGCCGGCTATGGAAGCCATGCAAAAGCTTGTAGCGATGTATGAGAAGCGAAATCGCATTAAAGAGAAGTTTAAATGGCAAGATAAAATTATTGAAGCAGATGCAAAAGCAGGGGCTGAACGCAGTGCACGTACGAAATTTTTAGCCGCTAATGCAACATTAGATCTTGCATATCCAGAATATGAAGCATACAGCAAAATTAAGTTAAGCCATCCACTTAAGAAAAATCTTAAGAGTAAGAAACAGCAGATGCAGGTAGCTTTAGATGCTTATGAGGCAGCAAGTAAATATAAGGTTGAACAAGTAACCACTGCTGCAACGTTTTGGACGGCGCGTATTTATCATGATCTCAGTAAAGCGCTTATGGAATCTGATCGACCGCCAAAGCTATCAGAAGATGAACTTGCACAATACGATATTTTACTTGAAGAACAAGCATTTCCATTTGAAGAAAAGGCTATAGAAATACATGAGTTAAATATTGCGCGTATCTATGATGGTGTATACGACGAGTGGGTAAAAAAGAGTTTGTCAGATTTAGCAACATTAGCACCGGCACAATATGTTAAGGCTGAAAGGAGCGAGGATCATGTACAAAACATTTACTAGCAGCATTTTTCTATCTTTTGTCTTGTTAATTTACGGTTGCGCAAATGCACCTCTTACTAATAAAGCATCTGCAAAATACAGTGACAAGTCTGAAGTCATTGTTGATCAGCCAAAATTTAAAGTAAGTCAAAAGACTGCATCAGCCTATAACGAAGCGTTAAGTCATATGCGTACAAAAAATTATACAACTGCAATTAAAGAGATGGAGAAGGTTGCAACCATGGATGAACGAATTTCTGGTCCATGGGTGAATATTGGGCTTGCACATAAAGAACTTGGTGATGCAAAAAATGCTCGATTGTCTTTTGAAAAAGCACTGTCCATCAATCCAAATAATCCTTACGCGCTAAATTATATGGCGATTTTGTACCGAGAAGATGGTGAATTTGACAAGGCAGAGTCACTATACAAGAAAGCACTTTCCACGCGTCCGGATTATCAAAACGCCCATCTGAATCTGGGTATTTTGTGTGATCTCTATTTAAGGAAAATAGACTGTGCATTAGAACATTATCAGCAGTATTTAGATTTGAGTAGTGAGAAGGATAAACAAGTCAGTGCTTGGATGGCAAATTTGCAAAAGCAAGGCAGCTAAAACGATATGAAAATTAATATAACTATAGCGTGGAATTTGATTTTCATAATCACAATTTTTAGTAGCAATGCATCTTTCGCGGAAGATCCTGCGCAAGAACTTGAGGGAATATCAGTAATTGGTAATCGTGAATTACCGCAAGCATTGGTAATAGTGCCGTGGCAACCACCAGAGCCTGGTGATTTAGATGGTAAGCCGTTGCAGAGTTTAATTGATGAAGTGCTCGGACCTATTGATAAGGACGTGCATAAACGAAAAGTTAGTTATTACGAACAGTACCGCTAATATTTTTATTTTTATATATTTGAGCGTTAACGTTAAGGAGCAAGAAAATGGAAGAGAATGGATCTGAAAACATTGTGGCTGATGGTTCGCAAATAGTCGGTGCTGATGCTGCTGCTGAGGCTTTGCTAGCCGCTGAACCGCAATCAATGAGTTTGTATGAAACTGTTGTTTCATTTTTTCAATCTGGCGGTGCGTTTATGATACCCATTGCTATTGTATTAGCAGTAGGTATTGCAATAGCAATTGAGCGATATATTTATTTATCTGCCTCACGAACAAGAAATCAGTTTGCATGGAATAAATTACAAGCTGCGCTAAAAAGTGGAAATCTTTCTCAAGCAATGGGGTTTGCTGAAAAGTCTAAAGCTGCAGTAAGTAAAATCATTCATTACGGATTTATGCGTGCTAAAACAACGCGTAGACGTGATGACGTTGAAATTGCAATGGAAGAAGGTTTGATGGAAGTATTACCAAAGCTTGAGAAGCGAACGCACTACTTGGCAACATTTGCAAACATTGCAACGTTGCTTGGATTGCTTGGCACGATTATTGGTTTGATCGGCGCATTTACCTCTATAGCAGAGGCAAACCCCGCAGATAAGGCAGACATACTCTCAGCAAATATTTCTGTAGCTATGGATACAACAGCGTTTGGCTTGATGGTTGGTATTCCACTGCTGTTAATACATGCCTGGCTTACAACAAAAACTACAGAAATTGTGGATAGTTTGGAGATGGCATCGGTAAAAGTTTTGAACTTTGTAACAGATCGCAAGCCAACTGAAGCATCAGCATAAAAGGCTAATTAAAAATGAATAGAAAAAGACGCTGGCGCAGACGTTTAGATAATTCTGATACAGAACTGAGCGTAACATCATTTATGAATTTAATGGTAATTCTTGTGCCATTCCTTCTAATCATGTTGGTGTTTTCAAAAATTACTATTCTTGAATTGCATTTGCCGGCGCAATCGAAAATTGCAAAACCTGATGAGCATAAACTTGTACTAGAAGTGATCATTAAAAATGATCGATTAATCGTACAGGATAAAAATTGTGGACGATTAACGGTTATTGAAAAAATGGATGATGGACATGATGTATTAGCACTATCTGAATTTTTGCAAGCAGTTAAGTATAAGTATCCTAAAACAGTATCAGCTTCTATCTTGCTCGAGCCTGATATTGAATATCAAAATTTAGTGATTGTAATGGATGCGGTACGTGCAATCGATATTGAAAATAAAGACGGTAGCTTCACACGTGCGGAGTTATTCCCAGAAATTTCGTTAGGTGGTGCACCAGCATAAAATATTAGGAACTTATTATGTCAGTAGGTACAAGAAAAATTGCACGAATGGAGCGTCAACATAGGCGTTCAAAAAAGCAAGCCTCTTTTAATGTTGTGTCACTAATGGATATTTTTACAATTCTTGTGTTTTTCTTACTTGTGAATACTTCCGACATTACGCCATTGCCAAATCCAAAAGGGATTGAAATGCCGGAATCAATTGCTGAAACCACGCCTCATGAATCAGTAGTTGTAATGATTAGCAATGAAAATGTTTTATTGCAAGGAAAAGAGGTGATAAGTATAGATGAATTAATGAAAGAAGATTCTGTACAAGTCTCCTTATTTGTTGAAGAGTTAAAAAGGTTGGCAGATGAGGTTGTGCCAGTTTCTGAAGAAGATCCTGAACGTGAAGTAACGATTATGGGCAATAAAGAAGTTCCATATAAAGTACTGGATCGTGTGATGCGACTGTGTGCAAGTCATGCAGGATTCTCAAAAATTTCATTATCTGTAATTCAAAAAGATACCCAACTAGAGTCATAAAATGTCTGCAACAATTGCATATTCTTATTATCCACATGATTTACCGTGGACCATACAAAAAGAGCAACAAGACCGTTTTAATAAGCTCCTTAGATGAACTGTTGTAGCTGCGATCTTTTTCTCATTTTTATTCGCATTTTTACCATTACCAGAAAAAGTAGAACCTGAAAAAGAAGACCCAAAGCAACTTGTAAAACTAATCCCCAAAGTTGAAATACCGCCTCCACCACCGCCTAAGGTTAAACCGGTAGAAAGGAAAGTTAAGCCAAAACCTAAACCTAAACCAAAGGTTAAGCCAAAGAAAAAACCAGTAAAGGCCAAAACTAAACCTAAAAAAGCTCCTGTAAAAACAAAATCGGCTAAGGAAGTCGCGGCAAGTTCTGGATTGCTTGCTATGAAAGATGATTTAGCTGATTTAAAGAATGATTCATCGGTTAAAAATCTAGGTGAACGTTCACTGAATAGAAGTGGTTCGGAAGGCAAAGTTGTCCAGCGCTCATTGGTAACTAAAAACTATGGATCTGCAAGTGGTGGAATTAATACTGCAAGTCTCAGTAAAGATACCGGTGGCAATGGTTTAGGTGGGCGATCAGCAGGTAAGGTTGGCGGCGTACCTGGATTAGCTGGAGCTGGCGGTGGCGGTTCAGGCTCTGGCGATGGCTCAGGTTATGGGAAAATACGTGATGAAGAAAATATTCAGATTATGTTTGACCGAAATAAAAGTAGCCTGTTTACAATATATAATCGCGAGCTACGCAAGGACGCCAGTTTACAAGGTAAAGTCGTACTAAAAATTACTATTGCACCCTCGGGAAAAGTGACACATTGCAGCATTGTTTCAAATGAGCTAGGTAATTCAGCACTTGAAAATAAAGTGCTACAAAGAGTAAAACTCATCAACTTTGGACAAGAAGATGTTCCTCCATTTAACTTTACCTACCCTATCGATTTCTATCCTGTATAGAACTCAAAAGCTTGCCATTACCTTAATTGCAAGTATTGGACTAGCGCCGACTTTTTTGCATGCGAGTCAAGCTGAATGGATTTTAAGTGGCACTTTTGTAAGTGATTCCAATGCCCATGCAATGTTTATCGATGAGCATGAGGCTGAGATGGTACTTGCTTTAGGGGAAAAAATTCGGGAATGCAAATTAATCGATGTTTTGCAAGGATCAGCGAAATTAAGCTGTGGCGAGAAATTACACACATTACACTTACGCAATAGTATAGGCGAGGCAATTTATCCTGAAAATCAAGTTTTAAATTCGACGCAACAGCAAATGATTACCTTGTCTCGGGAGTCTGTGCTGGACTACATAAAAGAGAGACAGCTGTTGGTCTCTGAAATCGGACTATTACCCTATGTGGAAGACCAGCAGGTGATTGGTTTCGAAGTTTCTAAAGTACGGCCTTTTTCTAAAATTTCTGCACTTGGTTTGTATAATGGTGACATTATTACTTCTGTAAATGGTGTACCCGCTTCGCAACCCAGTCAATTTCTACAAACCGTCAGAGAACTTCGTACATCCCCAGAAGTGTTCATCGAAGTGGATCGTTATGGGCAAACCATTGCGTATACCTATATATTGGACTAACCGCCTTAACGTAAATAAAAAAGTATCAGTATCATCTATTTATATTAAATAGTTAATTATAATACTCCTACATCTACGAATGACATGCAGGGCTTTAGTGTGCCACAAACGCTGCATAGTGAATTAGATTCTAAGCTACACGCGTAAACCTGTCATGCAGGGCTCGTAGAGTACAATAGAATTCAATTATTAATACATCTAACACCCTTTGATTGTAGGAGCGATTAATGACACTACTCATTTGGTTACTGCTGCTTGGTAGCCTTACATTTGGTTTAGCAAGAACAAGCTGGTCATACGCGATATGGACGGGTGTTTTAGGCGGGGCATTAGCACTATTAACCGTATTTGGATTTTTAGGAGGAATCATTGCTGGGATTGTTTGGTTAGTATTTATATTGCTTGCCTTATTAAATGTCACCAGTTTGAGAATTAAGAATTTGAGCAAACCCATGCTCAGTTACATTAAGAAAATTTTACCACCCATGTCTGATACTGAGCGTGATGCCATTGAAGCAGGTACAACTTGGTGGGAAGCCGAATTATTCCGTGGTGATCCGAACTGGGAAAAGTTATTAAGCCATAAAACTTCGCAGTTAACTAAAGAAGAGCAAGCCTTTATAGATGGGCCTGTTGAAGAGTTATGTCAGATGCTGGATGACTGGAATATAACAAATAATCTCAATGACTTGCCGCCAAAAGTTTGGAATTATATTAAGAAAAATAAATTTTTTGGAATGATAATACCCAAAAAATATGGCGGCTTAGAATTTTCTGCCATTGCACATTCTTCTGTAGTGATGAAGCTATCCACACGCAGTGGTACGGCTGGGGTGACCGTTATGGTGCCAAATTCATTAGGCCCTGCAGAGCTTTTATTGCATTACGGGACAGAAGATCAAAAGGATTATTATTTACCCAGATTGGCTAGCGGCCAAGAAATTCCCTGTTTTGCGCTAACAGGTCCTTATGCTGGCTCAGATGCGGGCGCTCTTCCTGATACAGGGATAGTTTGCAAAGGCAAATTTAAGGGTAAAGAAGTTTTAGGCTTAAGGTTAAATTGGGAAAAGCGTTACATCACGCTGGGGCCAATCGCGACCGTTTTAGGCTTAGCTTTTAAAGCGTATGACCCTGAAGATTTGTTGGGTGGGGAAGAAGACCTTGGTATCACGTGCGCACTAATTCCTACTCAAACGTCAGGGATAACTATAGGTAATCGGCACAATCCGCTCAATTCTGCGTTTCAGAATGGGCCAAATCAAGGTAAAGACGTATTTATTCCCATGGAATGGCTTATTGGAGGGCAAGAGCAAATTGGGAATGGATGGCGAATGCTGGTTGAATGTTTATCCGTAGGACGCGGTATTTCACTCCCAGCTCTTGGAACAGGGGCAGGTAAATTTGCAAGTTATATGACAGGTGCCTATGCGCGCGTACGCAAGCAGTTTAACGTCCCAATAGGTAAATTTGAGGGTGTCGAAGAGGCGCTGACAAGAATAGGTGGCCTGACCTATATGATGGAAGCAGGGCGCAGACTAACGGCCTCTGCTATCGATCATGGTGAAAAGCCATCTGTGGTAACCGCTATTTTAAAATATCATAATACAGAAGGAATGCGCCAAGTTATTAATGATGCCATGGATATTCATGGTGGACGTGGTATTTGTATGGGACCCAATAACTATTTAGCAAGACCTTACCAGGCAATACCCATCAGTATTACAGTTGAAGGTGCAAATATTCTCACGCGCAGCTTGATCATTTTTGGTCAGGGTGCGATGCGTTGTCACCCACATTTAATTGCTGAAGTGAATGCTGCATCTAATCCTAACTATAGTGAAAGCCTGCAACAATTTGATCAGGCATTATTCCAGCATTTGGGTTATGCGGTGCGTAACGGTGCAAGGTCATTTTTATATGGTCTTACACGAAGTCGCATGGCGCCAAGCCCAGTTAAAGGGCCTACTAAAGGCTATTTTAAACGCTTGGCAAGAATGAGTGCGAGCTATTCGTTTGTGTCCGATTTTGCAATGTTGTTTTTAGGTGGAGGTTTAAAAAGAAAAGAGAAATTATCAGGTCGATTTGCTGATGCATTAAGTTATATGTATTTGTGTTCGGCAATTCTAAAACGCTACGAAGATACGGGGCGTCCTGAAAATGATTTTCCTTTAGTAGAGTGGAGTACTAAATATTGCCTATACCATGTCCAAGATGCATTGGATGAAATTATGCGTAATTTTCCATCTGTGTTTTTTGGGCAAATATTGCGTGCCATTGTATTTCCCACAGGTAAAAGTTTGCGTTATCCAAATGATCGAGTGGGACACAAAGTTGCAGCATTATTAATAGAACCTTCTGAAGCTAGAAATCGATTAACAGAAGGAATTTTTAAAAGTGTTGATCCTAAAGATCCAGTCGGGCGTATCCAATATGCATTTAATGCTGTGGTAGCGGCAAGTGAAGCTGAACGTAAATTAAGAAAAGCAAAAATTACTCCTCCTGAGCTAGGTCGACCTAATAATTGGCTAGAAAAAGGAGTAAAGCAAGGTGTCATCACAGAGCATGAAGCACAGTTAGTCAACGAATCCTATCACGCTACACGCGCTGCGATCATGGTTGATGATTTTCCTCCCGTAAAAAAGACAGCTGTGCGTAAAACAGTTAAGAAGGCAACTAAGAAGTCAGTTCGAAAAGCTGCAAAAAAGACGACTACAAGCGCCATATAGTAATGTTAGAAAAATACTATTTTATATTGTTAATTAGTAATTAAATGTTACTGAAAAGACTAGCTTAGGAGCGATGAATGTCTGATGCAGAATTGGGAGGTGTAATTGAACGGTTTGAAAGTTTTGAACCCTTTAAGATGATGCAAGTAAAAATCATTGAACTTTCTCCTAATTGGCGAACAGTCAAATTGCTACTTCCCCTAACAAAAGTAGGAATGAATTATCAGGGTACAATGTTTGGTGGCTTTATCGGAGCCCTTGCAGATCCGATTGCAGCGTTTGCATGCGGTAAAATTTTTACAAATTATGCAGCTTGGACGCGGAAGCTAAATATAGACTTCATACGTGCAGGCACAACCGATTTAGAGTTGCGATTTGAATTTCCTCCTGAATTAGAAGTGGTAATAGAAAATGAACTGCGTGAAAAAAACAGGAGTAACCCAACGTTTAAATACGCGTATTTCCTAGATAATGGCTTAGTTTGTGCCGAAATTGAGTGCGTGGTAGCTCTGAGACCTCAGGGCTATAGAAAGAAAAATTGAAATATTAAATTAATAATAACGGTCTATTCGTTATACACCCATGAATTAGCAGCTCCCCAGGATGGTATATTTTCCGCTCCCAAGTGATTCGGCGGCTTTGATAAAAGCCGCCAATCTTTTTGCTTTTATGATGACTATCTTCCACAAGCTTCATATTAAAAATTTAGTTAAATGAACATGCTTGCTGTTACTAAATATTTAGTTACGAGTGTAAATTCAACTTAGTATGATTTTCTGGTAGTAAATCCTTAATGGGTTTAAAGTGCACAAAGAAGGGTGTATTTCGAGAGATAAGTTGAAAAAATGATTTAGTTTCAGGGGCGCAACGAATTCGAATAGAGTCATTGAGTATGGCAATAAAGATTATCAGTATTTAATAGATGGTGAGAATATGACTGCAGGATTTAGATCAATTGAATTAGCCAGAAGATTGTATGGCCTAACAGGTGAAGAGCAAAAAATATATTTAGATAAAGTTGAATGGGCGAGTAATAATCAAGAGGCAAAGAAGTATCTTCAATTGTTTTCCAAAGGCGAAATTACACGCGAGCAATTTTTGAATGCATGCAATAAAATCAGTGATTCTTAGAAACCCTTTTAGCTTAATGATTTTAACAAAACATATGCTGCACCGGTGCCTCCATCGGCAGGTCTAGCGGAACAAAAAGCTAATATTTCATTTCGTTTTTGTAACCATTGGTTAACCATTGGTTTTAATCTTGGCCCCTTATTGCTTGAGCCATAACCTTTGCCATGAATAATGCGCACACATCGATCGTTCGCAATGCGTGAAGCGTGAATGAAGTGCGCTAAAGCATCTTGTGCTTGAGCAACTGTCATGCCATGTAAATCTAATTCGACATCAATATTAAATTGGCCTTTTTTAAGTTTTCGAAAAATTTGTTTTTGTATACCTGGCCTGCAAAATGAAAGACTGTCACCGGGTTGCAAGTCTTCATATTCAACGCTAATTTCAAGTGATTCTTTTAATACCCGCTTATGATCCTTTTGTGTTTCTTTAGGCGTTGGATCAGGTTTTGGTGCATTGACTTCTATCTTGTTTGAGTGGTCTTTGCGCAGAGGTTTTACATCGCGCAGAAGCTCTGCAAAACTGGGATTATTGTCTGATTTTGAGCTTCCTTGATCTGACATTTTGATATTTCCATTTTGGTATTTGAATTTGTTACTATTTCTGACTGAACCTTAGATTATTTTACCTTCCACCAAAAAGAATTTCAGTAACTGGTATGCACTTATTATTAAGTAATGATGATGGAATCCACGCCATAGGGCTTAAGCTATTGGCCGATGCATTAGCCCAGCTAGGCAAAATAACAGTTGTGGCACCCAATCGCAATCGTAGTGCGTCCAGTAATTCATTGACTCTCGATAGACCCATACGGGCTCAGGAATTGTCAGAAAATTGGTTTAGCGTAGATGGTACGCCCACGGATTGTGTGCACTTAGCGATAACTGGCCTTATTAAAGATGAGCCAAATATCGTGGTTTCCGGCATGAATGCAGGTGCAAACTTAGGTGATGATGTGATTTATTCGGGTACGGTAGCGGCCGCAATGGAGGGTCGATTTTTAGGGTTGCCTGCTGTTGCCATTTCTATTGCATCTTTTCAGCCTTCTTATTTGGAAGATGCTGCTCAAGTAAGCTATGAGATGATTTCAAAGCTCGCATCAACTCAACTACCAAACGATGTGATAATTAATGCCAATATACCTGACCTGCCATCGAATGAAATCAAAGGAATCCAAACGACACGACTTGGGAATCGTCATAAAGCTGAGCCCGTAATCCGATCAAAAGATCCCAGAGGCAAACCTATT
Organism: Gammaproteobacteria bacterium; assembly: GCA_965247265.1. GTDB lineage: Bacteria > Pseudomonadota > Gammaproteobacteria > UBA4575 > UBA4575. The sequence continues at coordinate 2,068,028 of OZ252002.1, read as the reverse complement.
TATTGGGTGGGTGCAGCAGGGCCTGAACAAGATTCAGGGCCTGGTACAGATTTTCACGCGATTAAAAATGGATATGTATCCGTTTCACCTATGCATCTTGATTTAACGCATTACAAAGCAATGCAAGATGTTGCAGACTGGGCGTCACAATGCAAAATTTTATGAGTAACCGATAACAAACAAATGAGTAGTGATATACACCAAGGTATTGGGATGACCTCGCAGCGTACTCGCGATCGGTTAATTACACGATTAGAAGAAAAGGGGATACGCAATATGCATGTATTAGAGGCAATGCGTATGACACCGAGACATTTATTTGTAGATGAAGCGCTTGCGACTAGAGCCTATGAGGACACAGCTTTACCTATTGGGCACAAGCAAACCATTTCGCAGCCCTATGTTGTTGCACGTATGACTGAAGCGATTCTGCAAAACGGTATTCCAAATAAAATATTGGAAGTGGGTACGGGTTCCGGATATCAGGCAGCGATACTCGCAGCATTAGTAAAAGATGTTTACAGTGTGGAGAGAATTGAAAGTCTTTATCAACAAGCTCGCAGACGTGCAATGAAATTGGGTTTGCGAAATATTAATTTCAAATTATCAGACGGATCATGGGGCTGGGACAGCTACGCACCGTATGACGCTATAGTTGTAACAGCAGCATCTAAAGAAATTCCTTCCTTGTTAATCGATCAATTAGCAGATAATGGCCGATTGGTTATTCCAGTGGGTCGAACATCAGAATTTCAAGATCTGTTGCTAATACACAAAACAAAAGAAGGGATTATTGAAAAAAATCTGGAAACTGTAAGTTTTGTCCCGCTAATTCAAGGCAAAGTTTAGTAAGAAAAAATTATCGAATGAAAATATTTTCTTGGTTGTACTGCAAAGTAATGCAGTGGTCGAAACACCCGCATGCACAATATTACTTAGGCGGTCTTAGTTTTGCAGAGTCTTCTTTTTTTCCAATTCCTCCAGATGTAATGTTGGCTCCAATGTCAGTTGCTCAACCTAACCGAGCATTTTGGTTTGCAACGTTGACTACTGTAACTTCCGTATTAGGTGGAATATTTGGTTATTTAATAGGAGTGTTTGCATTTGAATTTATTGAACCTTGGCTACAAAACTCTTCGTATTGGCATAAATTTGAATCCGCGCATACGTGGTTTGATGAATGGGGAGTTTGGGTAATATTCGTTGCAGGGTTTTCTCCTATACCTTATAAGCTTTTTACAATTACAGCGGGAGTGCTTTCTTTAGCACTGATACCATTTATTTTTGCATCATTTATTGGTAGGGGCGCACGATTTTTTCTTGTTGCCGCTTTGCTTAAGTATTTTGGACCAAAGCTTGAACCAATAATTTTAAAATATGTGGAATGGATTGGTTGGATTACTGTCCTATTATTAATAGTAACAATCGCGTATTTTAAATTTCTTCAATGACACTTTATATTTTACGTGTAATAACTGCCGGAATATTTATACTCATTCTTTCTGTATGTGCGACTAATAAAAATAGTGGAGTTACCTACAATTATGATCATGGCTACCACACTGTGTTAGTGGGCGAGACACTGTATTCAATTTCATTCCGGCATGGATATGACTACAAGCAAATAGCATCATGGAACAACATTCGTGCACCATACACAATTTATCCTGGGCAACGCTTACGACTAACAGCCCCGCCCATTAATACTAAGATGTATACAAATAAAAGAAAATCTCATGCTACAAAGTCAGCCAAATCTACGAGTAAACAAAAAACAACTACGCCAAAAAAATCAAGCCAAACACAATCAGCATCTTCACCAAGCAAAACTGTAAGCAAACCCATTAAGCATGAATGGGGTTGGCCGGCGAAAGGTAAAATCATAAGCAGTTATTCTCTTAAGGCAGGTGGTAATAAAGGTATTGATATAGCAGGAAAAGAAGGCCAAGACGTATTTGCAGCATCTTCTGGAAAAGTTGTGTATAGCGGCAGTGGATTAATGGGATATGGGAACATGATTATTGTAAAACATAGCGATGAGTATTTAAGTGCTTACGCACACAATCGAAAATTATTGGTAAAAGAAGGTGGGAATGTTACACGCGGGCAGAAAATTGCTGAATTAGGTAGCAGCGGTGCTAAATCACCAAGGCTTCATTTTGAAATACGTCGAAATGGCAAGCCTGTAAACCCTTTAAGTTACTTGCCTAAAAATTAAAAATTACTTATTTAGCAAATATAAAGGCAGCAACAGTGCGGCGTCCTTCTGAAGTAAGGATTCCATAAGTTCTGCAAACTGCATAGGTACTCATTGTTTCAATACCAATATTGTGTTTTGAAAATAGGGCAAGTATTTTTGGATTTGGTAAAATTAGATGTTCTCCTGTACCAAATAAAACTACTTCAGGCTCAAGATCAAAAATATCTGCGAGGCGGGTTTTATCCAGCTGTTCGATATTCGTAACGTCCCAAGATGTAATTAACGTATCAGGGCAAACAATAAGGCTTTCGCTATAGGGTTTATGATTGATTAATACGCAATTTGGTTTGTAACCCGTAATGCTATAGTTTGCATCAGTAATGTCTTCGGTTAGGCTCATCTGATATATATGGTAAATGGGTGTTAATTGGTTAGGCAGCGGATATCGAATCGCGTATTATACTTCGCGCTTATCTGGATAGATCAAACTAATGGAAGAATTTGCAAGAATTTCACGACTCCCCCCGTACGTTTTTAACATAGTCAATCAACTTAAAGCGGAAGCTAGGGCTCAAGGTGAGGATATAGTGGATTTTGGCATGGGAAACCCTGATCGCCCGCCGCCCAAGCATATTACTGAAAAACTTGCTGAAGTTGCACTACGTGACGATACGCATCGATATTCACTTTCTCGCGGTATCCCACGTCTGCGACGTGCTATTACAGATTGGTATCAGCGAAAATTCAATGTTGAGCTTGACCCAGAAACTGAAGCGATTGTAACAATTGGGTCAAAAGAAGGGCTTGCGCACTTAACGTTGGCCACGCTTGGGCCTGGAGATGCAGTGTTAGTTCCAAATCCTGCCTATCCCATTCACCCCTATGGGTGCGTCATTGCTGGGGCGGATATCATTTATGTGCCATTAGTAGAAGACACGGACTTTTTTTCAGAAATGGAGAAAGCGATTCAAGATTCATGGCCTAAGCCAAAAATGTTAATTGTTAACTTTCCTTGTAACCCTACTACTAAATGTGTTGATCTGGAATTTTTAGAACGCTTAGTAGCAATGTGTAAAGAATATGAAATGTGGCTTGTGCATGACATAGCCTATGGGGAAATTACCTTTGATAGTTATGAGGCTCCATCAGTACTCCAAGTTAATGGTGCGAAAGAAATCGCGGTTGAATTTTATTCGCTATCTAAGACATATAACATGCCTGGATGGCGGGTAGGATTTATGTGTGGGAATTCGACATTGGTTGCAGCACTCTCACGCATTAAATCTTATTTAGATTATGGGATGTTTACACCAATCCAGGTTGCTGCAATTGCGGCATTGGATAGCCCACAAGAAATTATTGATGATGTACGCTCAATGTATAAAAGCCGTCGTGATGTATTATGTGAGGGATTAAATAGTGCAGGCTGGGAGGTTGATAAACCTCAGGCTACTATGTTTGTATGGGCAAAGATTCCTGAGCTATTTAGAGAAATTAGGTCACTAGAGTTTTCAAAAAAATTACTAGTTGAGGCAAAAGTAGCAGTATCGCCTGGCGTAGGATTTGGTAAATATGGAGATACTCATGTGCGATTTAGTTTGATAGAAAATGAACACCGTACTCGACAAGCTGTTCGAAACATCAAAAAGATGTTAAAAAATTTTAGAGATTAACTACATATGAACAATGTTGTGCTAGAACCTGTCAAAGTTGGTGTACTAGGACTAGGTACTGTTGGTAGCGGTACTGCAAATATTTTATCGCGAAATGCTGATGAAATTGCACGACGTGCCGGGCGCGGAATAAAAATTGTTATCGCTTGTGTAAACGATGTTTCAAAACAGCGTGCTTGTAATATTTCTGATATCACACTGACGCAAAATCCTAATGATGTGGTATCCAACCCAGATATTGAGATTGTGCTTGAATTAATTGGTGGGACAGATCTTGCACGTGAATTGATGCTTAGAGCCATTGACAATGGAAAGCATGTTGTTACGGCAAACAAAGCGCTTATTGCGCTACATGGCAATGAGATATTTCTACACGCACAAGAAAATGGCGTGACTGTTGCATTTGAAGCGGCTGTCGCAGGAGGAATTCCAATAATTAAAGCTATCCGCGAAGGTTTGGCGGGTAATTCTATTCAATGGTTGGCAGGCATTATTAATGGAACGGGCAATTTCATACTGACCGAGATGCGCGATAAACGCCGAGATTTCGATGATGTTTTAAAAGAGGCACAGCAGCTAGGATACGCAGAAGCAGATCCTACATTTGATGTAGAAGGGATAGATGCAGCACATAAATTAACAATCTTAGCGTCAATTGCCTTTGGGATACCCTTGCAGTTTGAAAAGGTTTATACAGAAGGAATTAAAGAAATTACAAGTACTGATGTGGCCTATGCCTCTGAGCTTGGTTATCGAATTAAGCATCTTGGCATTGCAAAACGTACTGCAAATGGTTTGGAAATACGAGTACATCCAACCATGATTCCACACCGACGTTTAATTGCAAATGTAGATGGCGTGATGAATGCGGTAGTAGTAAAGGCAGATGCATTGGGTCCGACTTTATATTACGGTGCCGGGGCAGGAGCAGAACCTACCGGCTCAGCCGTTGTTGCGGATTTAGTTGATATTGTTCGCGCATTAACTTCAGACCCTGAAAATAGAGTACCGCATTTGGCATTTCAACCTAGTGCCTTATCCGATATACCCATTTTAGGAATGGATGACGTATCGACTGCTTATTACTTGCGTATTCATGTGCAAGATCAGCCTGGCGTTTTAGCCGACGTGACTCAAATTTTTGCTAATCACACCATAAGCATTGAAGCTATTATTCAAAAGGAACCACAAGCGAACGCTGCTAGTGTTCCTATTGTTATTCTTACGCATGAAGTAATTGAACAAAACATAAATAATGCAATTTCTGAAATAGAAAAGCTTGAAGTAGTAACAAGCAAAATTATGCGCATACGATTAGAAACACTTTCTTAGTACAATTAAAAAAATGAATAAAAAGCATTACACGGGCATTATTGATCGTTATCGTAAAGTTTTGCCACTTCCTGCTGATTGCAAAGTTATAAGTCTTTGTGAAGGCGATACTCCACTCGTCCAATGTCATAACCTTAAAGAAGTAAATCAAAAAAATATTAAACTATTTCTCAAATTCGAAGGATTAAATCCAACAGGTTCTTTTAAAGATCGCGGCATGACCGTAGCAGTGACACAGGCAGTTTCAGAAGGAAGTCGAGCGATCATTTGTGCGTCAACTGGAAATACCTCTGCTTCGGCAGCAGCGTACGCTGCACGAGCAGGAATTACTGCATTTGTTTTAATACCTGATGGTAAAATTGCAATGAGTAAGCTTGCGCAAGCAATGATGCATGGCGCAATAATTTTACAAATTCGAGGAAATTTTGATGATGGTATGCGCCTTGTAAAAGAGGTAGCAGAAGAGACTCCGGTAAATATTGTTAACTCAATTAACCCTTATCGACTACAAGGACAAAAAACAGCTGCATACGAAATTGTTGAAGCCTTAGGTCATGCACCTGATTTTCATTGCATTCCTGTAGGTAATGCCGGCAACATTTCTGCACACTGGGTAGGTTATTCGGAGCTTGCAGCAACTGAAAAACAAAATGTTACAGATGCATGTGGTTATTGTAAGGGTGAATGTAAATTCATATACTCTCCCCAAATTAAATCAAAACCTAAAATGCTTGGATATCAAGCCGCAGGTGCTGCACCATTTATAAAAGGTGAAATGATAAATAAACCAGAAACAGTGGCAACCGCGATTCGTATTGGACATCCTCAAAGTTGGGATTTAGCGCAGGCAACAATAAAAGAATCAGAAGGGTGGTTTAACTCGTTTGCAGACGAGGAATTATTATCTACTCAAAAACTTTTAGCATCAAAAGAAGGAATATTTTGTGAGCCTGCTTCCGCAACTTCTGTCACCGGCGCGCTACATGATATTAAACGCGGAACAATTTCTGATGGTAGCAGTGTAGTTTGTACACTCACAGGCCATGGTTTAAAAGATCCGGATATTGCTATTAAACAAAGTCAAACTAAATTAGTCACCATTGAAGCTGAACTTGATACCGTAAAACGTGCCATTTTAGATAATTTATAGTTTCTATTATCTTAATAGCGTGATGGGATCATTTGTTTGGTAAAGTTTCAAATAGAGGTTGTAATGCTTTGTTGCCGATCAAAATGTATTTGGGTCAAGTTTTTCTATATATTTGTATTTATCTCATGTGCTGTATTTGCGCAGTCAATTGAAAAACCTTTTTTGTGGAAAATTGAAGGCGCAAAACCTTCATATTTATTTGGAACCATTCATTTACCTGATCCGCGCGTGACAACATTTCATTCAAGCGTTGAAGAAGCATTTGCAGTCAGTGATTACGTGTATACAGAAATTCCACTTGATACAAAAGATTTGTTGTCTCAAGTGGGGCATTTTATGTTAGAAGGTGATACGACACTCACTGATATTGTGCCAGCCGATTTATTATTAAGAGCGGATAATCAGCTTAAATCTATTAATCCTGTTCTTACAATTGAACCATTCTTGAAATTTAAAATATGGGCATTGGCAACGAGTTTGCCACTGCTTGATCAGCAGTTAAAAAATTCAGGTGTTATCCCCTTGGATGCTCAAATTTATCAACGCGCACAAGCAGAAGGCAAAAGTGTAGGCGGACTTGAAACTATGCAGGAGCAAATGCACTACTTCGATAGCTTAACGCAACAAGAAGAATTAAAAATGCTTAGCGATACTGTTGAATTTATGGAACAAGCTGAGACACAGGGCACTTCAATATCAGAAGAGTTTATAACGTTTTACACTCAGGGTGATATAGAGGCCTTTAGTAAGTTAATGGTGAAGTATGTAAAAGAAGATGATTTCTCAAAACAATTTATGAAGAAAATTTTACATGACCGTAACTATTTAATGGCAGATCGCATCGCAGCAATAATCAAGAATGATTTGTCTAAATCGTATTTTTTCGCAGTCGGCGCAGGCCATTATGGCGGAGATACAGGTATTCATAAATTGCTAAAAGACAAGGGTTTAGTGGTAAAAAGAGTAGAGTAGTGGTCTTATCTGCATTCATCCGACAAACGGTGAAATTTATTGAATACTCTTAATAGAATTATCAAAGTGAAGTACTAAAATACTAAAATGTTAGAAGGTCAATTGACATTTAAGTTGATATTTGCAGATAACGTAAAGTCATTTTTTTCGGCTGATAAAATTACAGCATTTTTAATACATTTATCCATCAGCGCATCTATTGTAGGAGTGGTGTTAGCGCTTATATTTTTCTTTTGGTATCCGCAACCGTATTTTGAAGCCAATGGTGCATGGAAAGTATTACGTATTCTTATTGGCGTTGATCTTATTTTAGGTCCACTGCTTACACTAGTGCTTTTTAAAAAAGGTAAGCCGCGCCTTATATTTGATTTATGTTTTATTGCTGTAATTCAGTTGTCTGCACTTATTTATGGAGTACATGTGATCTATGGTGAGCGTCCTTATTATTTAGTATTTGCTGTGGATCGATTTGAAGTGGTGGGAAAGGTTGAGATAGATGAATCCAAAATTAAATATCCGGAGTTAACTAATAAACCGAATAAAGGACCTATTCTAGTATTTGCTGATTTTCCAAAAGATAAAAGTGAAAGGAGTGATTTATTAGTTGGGGTTGTTTTTGAAGGTAAGCCTGATCTTGAAAGAAGACCTGATTATTACCATCCGTACGAACCAAATAAAGATAAAATTATTGCAAAGGCTAAACCACTAAGTCTTTTGTCTGCAGTAGGTGCAGGCAATAAGAAAATTGTTGATAAATTTTTAAAAAAATATGCGGATAAAAAGGACAATTTATTATTTTTACCAATGGTGGGTAAGAATAATGATTTAGCCTTAGTAATAGACAAGACAACTGGGTTACCCATTGATGGAATATCTTTGGACCCTTGGTTGGAATAGTGTGTTTAAACTTTCCAATTAGCGATATCTAACGCTTCATTTTTTTTCCAGTTAATCGGGTTAAATTCTTTCCTGCAAAGAATGTTAATTGATTTAGTATAATCTTCCCTAGGTATAGATTCAGCACCTAAACTTGATAAGTGCCCGGAAGGCAATTGACAATCAAGCAAAGGGAATCCCCAATGATGCAAGTGTGCAACCAAATGTACTAATGCGACTTTTGACGCATTACTTTCAAAGCTAAACATGGATTCACCAAAAAACATTTTTCCAATAAGTACACCATAAATACCACCAACAATACGCTCTTGATTATTCCAAATCTCAACAGAATGTGCGTGCCCATGTTGATGCAAATTTATGTATGCTTCAGTCATTTCATTTGTTATCCAAGTGCCGCGAGCATAGCTTCGTGGTGCTGCGCAGGCTGCAACGGTCTGTTTAAAGTCACCATCAAAGGTGACTGACCATTGATGATTTCGTAACAATTTTCTCAGACTTACTGAAATATGCAGTTTATGTGTATACAACACACCTCTTGGATTGGGTGACCACCATAAAATGGGTTGGCCAGCTTCATACCACGGGAAAATACCTTGCGGATACGCGTTAAGTAATCGGCGGCTACTCAAGTCACCTCCGGCCGCGAGTAGGCCTTCTGGGTTGGCAAGTGCTTTGTCGACGTTTGGGAACGTCATGTCTGGATTGCTTGGATCTAGCCATGTAATGTCCATTTATCGGGTTTCCTAGCCAAGACTTAAGGCTTGAATTTGTCTCTAAATTGAGTTGTGACGGTTCGCATCATCGAGCTGATAATTGGGGGCTATTTCTTCCATTCAAGTACTACAATTCACCCTCTTTGATGGTCTCATTACACGGATAGTTAGACATAAGGCTGCAGAAAACGAATTGATAATCGGGTAGATAATATAAGAGGATTAATCATGGAAGCAACCAGCGCATTACCAAAAAAGCCCGTTGATTTTGAGTTTTCGGGTACAGGATGGGAATATTTCAAAATCTGGATTGTTAATATTTTACTTACGGTTGTGACTGTAGGCATCTATTCTGCTTGGGCAAAAGTACGTACGAAACAGTGTTTTTATAGTAATACAAAGCTATCAGGCACACCCTTTGAATATACAACAGATCCAGTAGCGATTCTTTCAGGTCGTTTAATTGTTTTTGGTTTTTTTCTGATTTATTTAGCTGCGAACCATACCTTTCCTATGATTGGTGCAATTGTGCCAATACTTATTTTCCTTGCAATACCCTGGATTATCGTTCGCGCCAAGATGTTTAATGCAAGATATTCTAACTATCGAAACATTTCTTTTTCATTTAACAAAGATTTTAAAGGTGCAGCCATTACGTTTATTCTGTTTGGTTTGCTAGTGGTGCTCACCGCAGGTCTTGCGTTTCCGTATTATTACTATCGTATTCACAAATTTATGATAGGCAATCACAACTATGGCAATTTAAGGTTTGATATTAATGCTGTGTGGAAGAATTTTTACATAATTTACATCAATACAATATTGATAGTCATTGCTATGGTAATTGTGATGGCAATGGCTACCAAATATTTGGGATTGAGCACTGTTTCAAGTATGGCGCAATTGGCTATTCAAAGTGCAGGCCAACAATTTACTGGAGTTGGATTTGGCACAATGTTACTTGGGTTTCTAATTCTTAGCACGTTATTGGGCTTTTTTTATCTACAGTTATGTAAGAACAAATATACTAAATACAGTATGGTCGAATGTAAAAATTGGCGCTAATAACTTTGAGAGTAATTTGCAGCTTAAAGGAATGATGTGGATTTACGTTACAAATACTTTTGGAATGATGTTTACAATTGGGTTACTTACGCCATGGGCAAAAGTGCGCATGGCTAGGTATCGTATTAATCATCTCCAAGTTTGGGCAGAAAATAACATCAATGACGTTATTGTTAAACAACAAAAGACGGTTGGGGCAGCCGGTGGCGAGATGAGCGACTTTTTAGATGAGGATCTTGCAATGTAATGCAATTTTCTGCGGTTTATTACGACGGAATACTATCTAACTCACAACAAGTCAATGTCGTCGTAGAAGAAGATGGCCAATTAGTCCTCAATGGGCTTGCAGAAGTACGCACTTATGAGTGGGACAACGTAAAGGTCAGCTCGCAACTAGGAACTACTTCACGCTCGCTCTATTTTCCTGATGGTTCAAGATGCGATACCGATGCGCATGAGAAAATTAATACGCTACTTGCAAAAACTAAACGTAATAGAGGCAGTCGAGCACTCCATCTTCTAGAATCCAAGCTTAAGTATGTTCTAATCTCCGCTGTTCTTGTAACCGCATTCACACTTTTAATGATTAACTTTGGGCTACCTGCCTTAGCATCAAAGGTTGCCTATTCTTTGCCGCCTTCAATTGATGAGACACTGGCTAATGGTAGTATGGAGCTTCTCGATAAATATTATTTTGAGCCTACAACATTATCAGCCAAAGTTCAGACGCGCTTATTAGCAAAATTTAACACCATGGTTAAATCAGTGGGTGACGAACACAAATATGAATTGTTATTTAGAAATAGTGATTTTATCGGCGCTAATGCGTTCGCATTACCTTCAGGCACTGTCGTTATTACAGATCAGCTTGTGAATTTAGCTGAAAATGATGAAGAATTGAAAACCATATTTGCACATGAAGTGGGTCACGTTGTGCATCGGCATTCTATGCGCAGCGTGTTGCAAAATTCTGCCATTATGCTTGTATTAATTGCTATTACAGGCGATATTTTTGCAAGCAGCACTTTTATCGCTGCCTTGCCATTGCTATTGATTCAAACGAAATTTTCGAGGGAATTTGAAAGAGAAGTGGATCAATTTTCCTATGACTATTTGCTCGAGAATGATATCGATTTGCAGCATTTTATAAATATATTGAAACGTATCACACAAGACGTTGAACCGACAACAGAGGAGAAGTTTAAGTATTTATCGACTCATCCGCTCACCACTGAACGAATTAAAAAGTTTACTAATAATGAAAGCAAGTTAGACTAAACACCATTACCTTAATGCTCAATGTATAGTTAGTCTAATTTAAATGGCGTGTGACGCATTAGATTTTTACAGTCAAGATGCATGAATTGTTTTTCACGTTCACAAAAATTGCGGATCGAGGGCTCGAAACGTTTGTTAGTAATCCAGTGTGCAGACCATGTTTTTGTAGGCAAGAATCCTCTGCTTATTTTATGCTCGCCTTGCGCACCGGGTTCAAAACTTTTCAAATTATGTTCTATCGCATAGTCAATGCCTTGGTAGTAACATGCTTCAAAGTGTAGGCTGTTGTAGTTTTGTAGACATCCCCAATATCGTCCATACAGCGTATGGCTGCTACGGAAATAAATTGCGCATGCAATTAGTTGTTCGTCTAAATAAGAAAGTACCAATAGTATTTGTGAACCCATACTGGCGCCTACTTCTTTAAAGAATTCCAAACTAAGGGTAGGTATTCCACTTTTACGGTAAAATGTATTGCAGTAAAAAGTGTGGATAATTTCCCATAATGCATCATCTACTTCACTGCCATGAAGGCGAACTATTTCAATATTTTGTTCTTTAACATATCGTCGTTCTTGTTTTACCTTTTTTCTTTTGCGCGAAATAAAACTATCCAGATAATGATCAAAAGAATCATAGTTATGATTTCGCCAGTGATATTGGCACCCTAAGCGAGATATTAAATTTTGATTGCTAAAGTACTCACACTCATCATAATTATTAAACAACCAATGCATTCCTGACATGCTAAGGTTTTTTGCTTCATCGATACTTGAGCGAATCATTTTTTCTGCAATATTGACTCTATAGTTGGTATCTAAGTGCGCAGCAATGAGCAAACGTCGGCCCATTGCAGGCGTATAGGGGATTGATGAGACGAGTTTGGGGTAATAATTTAGGCCTGTTTGCTCATAGGCAGTCGCCCATGACCAATCAAAGACAAATTCACCATATGAATTTGTTTTAATATAAAGGGGAGTCGCAGCAATGAGTGTTTTATCTTTATCGTGGACCACTAAGTGGTGAGGGTACCAACCAAAATCCTCGCCTAAGCAATTGTTATTCTCTAAAGCGCTTAAAAACTCATAGCACAAAAAAGGGTTATCATCATCGAGTAAGGCGTTCCACTCTACACACCCAACATTTTTTAACGAGCTGATGAAGCTTAGTCGTATTTCAGAGTTTGCTTTAGGTGAAAGGTGATTCTCAACAGTCAATGCGCTACAGAAATGGTGATTAACTACTTTCTAGATCATCTAAATACTTTTCTGCATCCAATGCAGCCATACAGCCAGAACCCGCAGAGGTAACGGCTTGACGATATACATGATCCATGACATCACCTGCGGCAAAAACCCCTGGAATACTGGTAGCGGTTGCATCACCCTTTAGACCTGTTTTTACTTTGATGTAGCCACCGTTCATATCAAGTTGTTCTACAAAAATGCCCGTGTTAGGACTATGACCGATTGCTATAAATACGCCGCTCAACTCAATATCTTCAGTTGAGTTATCAAGTGTGCTTTTAATTCGAATTCCGGTCACACCAGTATCATCACCTAGCACCTCGTCAAGTGTATGATTCCACTTAATGGCAACGTTTCCATTTTTCTCTTTATCAAATAGCTTATCTTGCAGTATCTTTTCACTACGAAGCGCATCTCTTCGATGTACCAATATTACTTCGCTCGCGATATTTGATAAATAAAGAGCTTCTTCAGTTGCAGTATTCCCACCTCCTATCACAACAACTTTTTTTTCTTTATAGAAAAAACCATCGCAGGTTGCACATGCCGATACACCTTTACCTTTAAAGGCTTCTTCAGAGGGAAGACCTAAATATTGAGCAGACGCACCGGTAGCAATTACAAGTGAGTCACACGTATAGGTTCCAGAGTCACCGGATAGCACAAATGGACTCTTTGATAGATCGGTTGTGTGGATGTGATCAAAGATAACTTCTGTATTGTAGCGCTCTACATGCTTTAGCATTCTATCCATAAGCTCAGGCCCTTGTAGACCTTCTACATCACCCGGCCAGTTATCCACGTCAGTTGTAGTGGTCAATTGCCCACCTTGTTCGAGGCCTGTGATGATGGCAGGTTTCAAATTTGCTCTTGCGGCATAGATCGCCGCGGTATATCCAGCAGGGCCAGTCCCAAGTATAAGCAGACGAAAGTGATGATTTTCAGCCATTGTAGTTCCTCTAGTTAACTAATTGCTCTTTTCAATGAGGTAATTCTAAATGAATTATCCATGTTCTTTTTACCTACCAAGGGTGGAATCGGATACTACTAAATAAGGGCGCATTTAACAGAATTCAAGGATGGTACGCATTGAAAGTAAGATAAATTGGACATGCATGAATGAATGAGGTAACAATATACATTAAGGTGCTTGGCTAAGTTCATGGTTTTCCAAGTTCTCAAATAACAATACTCACAAAAGTTTGGTCCCAACGAAATATTTATGATTGGTAAATCATAGGAATAGACACTTATTGTTTTTATATTATTCAATAAGTTAAGATATATATTTAAGGATTTATATAATATTGAGACAGGCAACACTCAAAAAAGCACCAAGTGTAGAATTTAACCTTAGCTTACTGAAAGGACTGCGTGAAAGCGCATTGGTCGTATTGGTGGCCGTTGGCGCCTATTTTATGGTTGCGCTACTTTCTTACAATCCCGCTGATCCAGGGTGGACGCATACGGGCAGCAAACACATTGTGTATAACCTAGGCGGCAAAGCAGGGGCTTATTTCGCTGACTTGTTTTTCTTTTTATTTGGTTTTCTTGCTTATTTAGCACCATTGATGGTCGCTTATAGTGGTTGGCTATTATTTCAAGGTAAATTAGAAAATGGTGACATTGACTACCGAACGCTTGGCATTCGTTGGGCTGGATTTTTATTAACCTTGTGTGCAGGCTGCGGGCTTGCAACCCTGCATTTCAATTCTGGGTTTTTACCCAGTTTCGCAGGTGGAATACTTGGTCAGTTGACAGGCAGCAGCTTTGTTATGGTATTTAGCTTTGTGGGAGCAACGCTCTTATTAATGGCGTTGTTTTTTGCAGGTATCACTATATTTTCGAGTTTTTCCTGGTTATGGCTTGTAGACATTACAGGAAAATACACCCTGAAAATGAGTTCTTTTGCTTGGCAACAGTTTTGTGTATTGAAAGAAGAGTATTTGGGCAAGCAAGCTAAGTTCGAACGTGAAGACCTTGTCAAGGAAACTAAAATAAAAATTAAAAAGCGTTCACGACCGAGAATAGAACCCATAATAAAAGACATTGAACCCAGCGAACGGATTGAGCGTGAGCGTCAAATACCACTTTTCAATGCAGCGACGGCAACTGACTTGCCACCAGTGTCAATACTAGACAAAGTAATTGATACATCCAAAGGTTACTCTAACGAAGCACTAGAGGCGATGTCGCGCCAGCTTGAGTTGAAACTGCTCGATTTTGCTATAGATGCAGAGGTTATAGAGGTGCATCCTGGACCCGTAATTACACGATTTGAAGCTCAGCTTGCTGCGGGAGTAAAGGTCAGTAAAGTTTCTAATTTAGCTAAAGATTTAGCACGCGCACTTTCAGTAATAAGTGTACGAGTTGTAGAAGTTATTCCTGGTAAATCCTGTATTGGAATTGAAATACCTAATGAGCACCGAGAGTTAGTGGTGCTTAGTGATGTATTGCAATCTGAAATCTATGATGATGCACAATCACCTTTAACACTGGGGCTCGGTAAGGATATTAATGGTCGGCCAGTTGTGACTGACCTTGCCAAAATGCCACATTTGCTTGTGGCGGGTACAACAGGGGCAGGAAAGTCTGTTGCGCTGAATGCGATGATATTAAGCCTTTTATATAAAGCCACTCCTCAACAAGTACGCATGATTTTGATTGATCCAAAAATGCTAGAGCTTGCTGTTTATGAGGGAGTGCCACATCTATTATCACCAGTTGTAACCGATATGAAAGAAGCTGCAAACGCATTGCGTTGGTGTCTAGCAGAAATGGAGCGGCGTTATCGTTTAATGTCAGCATTAGGAGTGCGCAACATTCATGGCTATAACACTAAAGTTCAGCAAGCCATTGACGAGGGCGAACCAATCCTTGACCCACTTGCAAATTTAGAAACAATTGAAGGTCTTGAACCTGTGAAGCCCGAAGAGATTTGTGCGTTACCCAGTATCGTAATTATTGTGGATGAGTTTGCCGACATGATGATGGTTGTAGGTAAAAAAGTTGAAGAACTCATCGCTCGCATTGCACAAAAGGCAAGGGCAGCAGGCATTCATTTGATTTTGGCAACGCAGCGTCCCTCCGTTGATGTCATAACAGGCTTGATTAAGGCAAATATTCCGTCTCGAATTGCATTTCAAGTTTCATCTAAGGTTGATTCACGTACAATCTTAGACCAAATGGGTGCTGAACAATTACTTGGTCATGGTGATATGTTGTATCTTCCACCCGGCACATCGCTACCCGATCGTGTGCATGGCGCTTTTGTTTCTGATGAAGAAGTACATAAAGTAGTCGCATTTTTAAAACAAAAATGTGAACCGGCATATTTAGAAGAGATCACACAAGACCCAATAAATGGTAAAGATGCCATACCGGGTCTAGAACCACTTGATCGTCGTAATGAAGATGATTTAGATCCACTTTATGATGAGGCCGTTGTTATTGTGACAGACACACGTAAAGCTTCTATTTCATATTTACAAAGACGTTTGAAAGTAGGCTATAACCGTGCAGCAAAAATGATAGAAGAAATGGAAGACAGTGGTGTAGTCAGTGCGGTACAGTCTAATGGGTCGCGCGAGGTTATTGCACCCCCACCTATATAAGATTCACAAAAGCGATTTACAATTATATATCTCATCAGTCACTAATACTGTTGAATTTATCTAAATATCAGCAGTCAAAGTATTAAGTATTAGGAATTCTCGATGATGTGGCAGCTTAGAATTATAATTATCTGTTTACTTGCGTATTCTCTACCAAGCCACGGTGGCGAAGCAATTCAGCAACTTGATGATTTTCTTACTAGAGTAGATTCTTTTGAAGGATATTTTAAGCAAACTGTTTTAGATGAAGATGGTGAAGTCATTCAAGATTCATCAGGTGATATTGCTTTAGATAAGCCTGGACGTTTTCGTTGGCAATATACAAAGCCGTTTCCGCAACTCATTCTTGCAGATGGGGAGTATTTATGGATTTACGATGAAGAACTCATGCAAGCAACGGCAAAACCCATTGAAGATGCTTTAGGCAATGCGCCGATTATGCTGCTAACTAATATTCGACCCTTAGATCAAGATTTTGAAATTATGGAAGTCGCGACCAGGGATGGTCTTAATTGGGTGAAGCTAGTACCGTTAGTTAAAGATACTGAATTTAACTTAATAAATATTGGGTTAAGCAAACACGGCATTAAAAAGATGGAGCTTTATGACCATTTTTCACAAAAAACAATTATTGAATTTGTAGACTTAAAAATGAACGTGAACTTTCCATCCGAGTATTTTGTGTTTAAAGCAACGAGTGATGTAGATATTGTTGGTCTACCTGAAAATTAATTACCTGAAGATGTACGTTTAATGCCTTTATATTAGTGATTATTGCCCGCCATCTCTTGGTAATACCGCGCGATTTTTTCTATCGCAACCACATAGGCTGCAGTACGTAAATCAGGTATATTATCCCGATTTCTCCAGGTTTCCTGTATAAGCTGATATGCGGTTCGCATGGTATCTTCTAAGCCAGAATTAATAAGATCAAGCTCATCTACATCAAAACGTAAACTTTCTACTATATTTTTCGGAACAGGTTTTCCAACCATCGATTCAATAAGATTTACAATACAATTTCCCCGCACTTCATCGAGTCGACGTTCCACTCTTCCAAATCGAATATGAGAAATATTTTTAATCCATTCAAAATATGAAACAGTCACTCCACCTGCATTCAAATAGATATCTGGAATTACAACTTTTCCCATTGCAGTTAATATTGCGTCAGCTTCAAATGTCGTTGGGCCATTTGCACCTTCTGCAATCAGCGGTGCGCGAATACGAGTTGCATTATCTTTGGTAATTTGCCCTTCAATTGCTGCCGGAATTAGAATGTCGCAATCAATTTCGAGCACTTGCGCAGATTGTGTTAAGTACGTACCGTCTCGATAGCCTGTAATTCCTCCATGCTCTTTTATATATGCATGAACACTGTTCACATCAAGTCCATTTTCATGTACTACAGCTCCATCGTGTACCGCGATACCAATAATTTTAACGCCATCATCTTTTACTAGATGTTTAGCTGCCGCATATCCAACGTTCCCTAAACCTTGTATGGCTACACGTTTACCTTCAAGACCACCTTTGAGTCCACAGCTTTTAACATCTTCCGGATGTCTAAAGAATTCTTGCAGTCCAAATTGTAGCCCTCGTCCTGTCGCTTCTGCTCGACCAACAATCCCACCTTGTGTAACGGGTTTTCCAGTAACACATGCTAGTGAATTTAAATTTTCCGGTTCCAGTGTACGATAGGTATCGGCAATCCAGGCCATTTCTCGCTCGCTTGTTCCCATATCAGGAGCCGGCACGTTTAGACTTGGAGAAATGTATCCTTTTTGTGCAAGTTCTTGAGTAAAGCGCCGTGTAATTTTTTCAAGCTGATCAACAGTATACGCTTTTGGATTGATTCGAAGCCCACCTTTCGCACCACCAAAGGGTATGTCTACAACAGCACACTTGTAAGACATTAAAGCTGCCAACGCTTCAACTTCTTCCTGGTCCACAATAGGCGCATATCGAAGACCGCCTTTTACAGGTAAACGATGTTCACTGTGGTTTGCACGCCAACCTGTAAAGACATGATGTTGATTATCTATTTTTACAGAAAAGCGAACTTTGTAAACAGAATTACAGAGCTTTATTTGTTTAGAAAGTCCTTCGGGCAGGTTTAATATTTGCGCACTTCGATCATAAGAACGATTTACACTTTGTAGAAATGATTGGGCCATTAATGTTATCCAAGTAAGAGGGAAATTAAATTAATAGAAATTATTATATCATTACTCAAATAGTTTTAAATTTTATGGAACAAAATTTTAATGGGTTCTCCAGACAACAACATATAAGAAGGTTATGACAAACGTATTTAATTCATAATTACTAAGCAAATTTATATACTTTATTTGCTAATTTGTTGATTATTTATATATATCACAAGGTAAATTAAACAACGTGTAATACGTACTATACATGTACAATTACCGGATAAATAATATTAAGCACTCAATTGAATGTCGCAAAAGCGTAAATTTTATTCTGGTAAGAATTTTAGAAATGCAAAATCTATAGAAGAATTGTACTATATTGCACGCAATCGCATTCCAAATTTTGCACTTGAATATGTAGAAGGCGGTGCAGAAGATGAAGGCACGCTTGGTTGGAATAGGGAAGCTTTAAAAGCGATACGTTTAATTCCCAAAACGCTCGTGGATACAAGCAGTCGACACCAACGAATTAATTTATTTGACCAAGAGTCAAATTCTCCTCTAATTATTGCACCTACTGGGCTAAATGGCATGATTCATCATCATGCCGATGTGGCGCTAGCGTCTGCAGCAAAAACATATGGACTTCCATTTTGCTTGAGCATGGTTTCAAACTCGAGTTTGGAAGACGTTGTGCAGGAAGCTGGTGGGCGGCTATGGATGCAGTTATACATTATGACTGAGCGTGATATTACGCGAAATATTCTTGAGCGAGCAGAAGATGCGGGCTATGAAACACTTGTGTTTACATCTGATGCAAATGTTTTTGGAAATCGCGAATGGGATCAGCGTAACTATCGAGCACCCGCTAAACTCACGTTACGTAATTTAATTGACGTGGCAAGGCATCCGCGCTGGATATTTGATGTGTTAGTGCCACATGGCGTACCTCAATTTAAAAATATAGTTGAGTTTATGCCCCCCGAAGCAAAAAGCGCGAGTGGCGGAGTAGCTGTATTCCCAAAATTATTTTCACCGACAATTTCTTGGCATGATGTTGAATGGTTACGTGAAAAATGGCCAAATAAACTAGTAGTAAAAGGTATTTTGAATTCAGCTGATGCCATACGCGCAAAGGAGCTAGGCTGTGACGGCGTGATTGTCAGCAATCATGGTGGTCGACAGCTTGATAGTTGTATTTCTCCAATTGAAGCTCTACCAGAAATATCAAGGACAGTGGGTGATCAAATGACTATTATTGTAGATAGTGGTTTTAGAAGAGGAACAGATGTTTTAAAAGCAATGGCTCTTGGCGCCCATGCTGTAATGATTGGACGCGCAACATTATTTGGGCTTGCCGCCGGGGGCGAAGCTGGTGTCGATCATGCGCTTTCAATTTTGACTACAGAGATTGATCGCGCACTGGGTCAGCTTGGGTGCTGTTCAATAAAGGACTTAGGTCCTGATATGCTTTTTAAATAAAAATTAATACTTTCCAGTAACAACGTTGCATTTGTTAAATTAGATACTTTTTAGGAATTGCCGCACCTACAGTATATTTTGGATCTACAAAATTACCTAAACGAACTTTGCCACATTGACTCAGCATCATGTAAGCATCCCAACGATCGAAGCCGTATTCATTTTCAAGCCAATATATTAGCTCTCGGTAAGCAATTCGGGTGGCATCTTCGAGTGGGCGTGTGCTTCCAATGCCCATAATGAAATCATCAGCTTCAAGTCGTGGCCACTCAATTGTATAGCCTTTTATTAAATCTACAGTGATGGTGGTAACGGTTGGATATTCCACAGCAACTCCACACACTTCGCCATCACCTTGGCACGCATGTGCATCACCAATAAATAGACGTCCACCTGGAGAGCGAACAGGAAGATAAGTAATTGTGCCGGGACCCATATCAGGCAGATCCATATTACCGCCGTGGTTATCTGGTGTAAGTGAATTAATAGAATCAATTTCTGGTGATAATGACAAGGTGCCAATATGAGGTCGATAGGGGAGTGTAATTTTGTCACTCCAGTAAACGCTTTGTTCATCGATGTCAACTTTGCGAACTTTTTCGGGTAAAGGATCATTTAGTGTTGCGGTGTAATAGGTACCCGTTAAGGCGCCAAACTCCTTAATCATGCAGCAGGTTCCCTGAGGTTTAGGTCCGCGCGGAACCATGGATTCAATATGAACTGCAACAGCATCTCCCGGCTCAGCACCCTCTATCATAATGGGTCCGGCTTGAGGATTTAAAAATGGCAATTTTAATAATTCAGAAGGTTTATCCTGTTCCGATTTAATTGCACCCTCAAATGCATCACGTGTTTCAACAACGACTTGATCACCTGGCTTAATGGTCATAACTGGATCGGAATAAGGTCCCATAGTGTAAATATAGGTTCCTTGTACATCTTCGGTTAAGTGATGTGTTACTCCACTTGATCCCTTGCCTACGCCTTTTTTATACATAATTGAGTCATGTACCCAGTCGTTAGGATATTGTCGAATTATCATTTCCATAACTGTTACCTCTTATGTTTCTTTAAAATTACTTTATTAATAAATATAGTTACACAGCAATATGCGCAGCTAGAATTTCATCATTACTAATATCTTCGTTACTTAAGGTATCGGCTACAACACCTTTTTCCATCGCATAGGCACGGTCAGATACGGTTTGAAGTAAGTCAAAATTTTGTTCAACCAATAAAACCGTAACACCGCCGGTATCTTTGAGTTGCAGTAGAAACTGTCCAATTTCTTCTACAATACTAGGTTGCACACCATCGCTTGGTTCATCCAATAGTAATAGTTTAGGCTGGTTAATAAGTGCACGAGCTATGGCAAGCATTTCTTGTTGTCCGCCACTCAGCGTCCCGCCTCTCTGGTGTAAACGTTCTTTTAAAAAGGGAAAGTTTTTAAATACTGGTTCAAAATCAAGGTTGCTTTTTTTAGAGCCGATGAATCCACCCATACACAAATTATCCTGTACGGTAAGACCGGGGAAAATTCCGCGACCCTGAGGGACATAGCCAATACCTTGTCTTGCACGATTATCTGCTGACTCCGATGTTATATCCTTGCCAGTGAACTCTATACGACCGGAACGGGCAGCCAACAGGCCCAATATTGTTCGAACTAATGTTGTTTTACCCACGCCATTGCGACCCACTACCGAAACGATCTCGCCTTCGGAGAGCGAAATACTCACGCCTTGCAGAACATTTGCGCTTTGGTAACCAGCAACTACATTTTCGACAAGCAATATATCCATCATTACAATTAGTGAGCATGTCCTAGATAGATTTTTTTCACATCTTCATTCGCAGTAATTTCAGCAACGTTTCCTTCCATAAAGATGCGACCTTGGTGTAACACTGTTACTTTTTGAGCAATACTTTTGACAAAGTGCATATCATGCTCTACGACAACAATGGTTAGACCATTGCCGTTCAGCTGCTTCAACACCTCTACGGTACGATCGGTTTCATCACGCGACATACCAGCAGTCGGTTCGTCGATGAGTACCGTATCTGGAAACCCAGCTAACACCATTGAAATTGCTAGCCATTGAAGTTTGTGATGAGGTAATTCACCTGCACAAGTATCATCCTGTGGGTCCAAATTAAATCCTTCAAGTGCCATCTTAAAGCGGTCTTTTCCCCGTTGATGAGCTTCCTTAATTTTAGCCAAGTTCGGATTGGGGATTGAAAGATTGCGTTTTACGCTAAGTTCTTGAAACGCACGAGTGGTTTGAAAGGTCAAGCCTATGCCTTCTCGAATACGTCTGAACGGTTGCATATGAGTAACATCATGCTCGTGAATAAATATTTCACCGCTGTCGACACGTTGAATACCACACAGAAGTGCAAATAGTGTCGACTTGCCAGCGCCATTTGGACCGATAATGCAGCGTAATTCTCCTGCTTCAACTTTTAAGTTTACATCGCTTGCAGCAATGACTCCGCCAAAACGTTTATTGACGTTGCGTGCTTCTAATGCAAATGTACTAGCCATTTTTGATCAACTGACTGCTTTACTATTCGAACGATTCGTAAACTTTCCAATCCACTCCGCAACCATAATCACAATGCCTCGTGGAAAAAACAACATGGTAATCACAAGTGCTGCACCAATAATTACCATCGCATATTGATTGCCTTGTGAAGACAAAGTGAACGTTACCCAGTTTAAAATGATGGTAGCGATGACGACTGCAAGAAGACTAGTGCGACCGCCTACAGATGCCCAGATTACTGGCAAGGCTGCGGATAATAGTCCTACCTGGCTAGGCGTAATGTAGTTGCCCCACTGAACATAGAGTAAACCACTAATGGATGCCAACACGGCTGATAATACAAATACTAACCATTGTCTGGCACGGATATCATAACCAAACATTTCTGTACGTAATGGGTCTTCTCTTATTGCGGTAACGACTTGACCAAAATTCGAATTAAGTAACATGCGAAGGCCAACGTAACAGGCCAATACAATGATCAAACAAAAGTAATAAAAGGAATTTCCGATGAAAACAAAACTACCAATTTGAAATGAGGGAATACCTGTCATGCCATTGTAACCTCCCAATAGCACTGTACCTACGCGCCATTGGTAACCCGCGGTTTGACCTAGAAAATTTTCGAGAAGGAGAGTTAACACCAATGTGAGGATAGGTATGATCCACTCGCGCACACGCGCATAAAATACAAAGTAAGCAAACACACCTGCAATTAATGTGCTGGCGAGTAAGCCACCTAATACCCCTGCAATGGGACCAAAAGAATTTCCAGCCATGTTACCGGCAATAATTCCATAGGTATAACCGGCGATACCAAAGTAAGCAACATGTCCAAAACTTAATACTCCGCAGTAACCCCACAGCAATGCCATACCAAGTCCAAGTGGTATGTTCAAAAGATAATAGGAGACATTGGATGCGCGAAACTCGGAAACCTGAGTGGGATACAGTGCAAATAGAATTACGACTATAACGAAACCAATCCAAAAAGTTTTAGAGACACCAACATCTGCATCGCCTCCAATTAAATCTAATATTTTAGAATTCATATTGTGAGGCGCGTCCGACGACGATCCATCAATTTTTGGATGGCCGCAGATATGCCATCCGGCATGATGCGAATGATGACTAGAGCTGCAACTAACAAAGCAACTGTGCCAAGGAATGCACCAAATGCAAAACCGATAGGTGTTTTAATTGCGGATAGCAATACACTGCTACCTACCGCGCCACTAATTACATTTGTAGCCCCACCGACGACAACGGTTATGAAAGCAGGCGCAACAAATTGTTGACCCATAAACGGTGCGATTGTGGAGGTAGGTGCGAGAAGAGCGCCACTTAAACCTGCAAGACCTGCACCCAAGCTAAAGGTAAGTGTGTAAACACGACTTGTAGGGACGCCTAAGGCTTTCGCCATTTCGGCATTTTGCATGGTGGCCCGTGCTTGTAAGCCGTAATTCGTGTAATGATATAGCCAATACAATCCAACAATTAAAACCACACAAATACCAATAAGCACTAGCCAATATTCAGAATACGAAAAACCTCCGTAAGAATACGAACCACCTGGAATTTTAATTGCGGGCATGAATGGGCCAAATATAAGCAGTGTTCCTTGTCCTAAAATAAGACTGATGCCCCAGGTAACCACAAGCGCACCGAGTTCGCGCCCATAAAAACGACGCACAACGAGTAACTCAAGAATTGAGCCAAAAATGGCAACAGCAAAAAAACTTACAATAACGGCTAACGGAAAGGGCAGCCCTAACTGATTGTGCATTATGGTGGCCACATACGCACCCATCATCATCAGTTCGCCATGCGCAAGATTGATGATGTTCATCATGCCTAAAATTATGATTAGACCTAATGCAGCTAAAAATAAAAACGCTGCATTAGTGCCAAATTGGTAAAGTAGGCTGAGTGCAAGAGCATCGGTTTCCATAGACAATGCTATTTCGTTGCTTGATGGTTTAGGTGTCGGCCATCTATTTGACCGACACCATCCGTTTTATTGTTGTTAGTTAGTTTTTATTTAATTAACTCTTGAAGAATGGGTCTTCATCAGGAATGTATTGTTTGTATTCCTTATGCTTAACGAGGTTCACTCCAAGTCGTTGTAACCACCAAGGTTGAATACTCGGCCATTCACGTACAAAACTAACATTGTGATCAGCATCAGCAGTTGCTAATCGAATGTAATGTGAGCAATGATGTGTTGAAGGCTCCATAAACACAGTTCCTTCCGGCGCCTCTATGTGCAACCCAGACTCAAAAGCACGTTTTACTTCTTCTTGATCTGTAGTGCCTGCTATACGTACCGCTTTTGCGTACATATGAATAGAGAAGTAGGTGTTCTGAGCCATCTGGCCAATGTATGGATCTTTTGGGAACATCTTGTACCAGCGTTGTACAAATGCGCGATTACGTGCGGTGGGCACTTCTTCAATATAATTAACACAGTTATACATGCGATTAAGCGATGGTGCTTTAAAGCGTCGATGCTCATAGCCTTGCGCCATGTTCACCGTTGAAGCCATCGGGTACTCAAGCCCTGTAGCTGCAGCTTGTGGGTAGTAATTAGATTGGTTAGATCCAACGAGTAATGTGAACACCCAATCTGGCTTGGATGCCTGTACTTTTGCAATAGAAGTCGTGAAGTCTGAAACACTAAGTGGTACAAATTCTTCACCGATAATTTCACCGCCTACTTGTGGTGCAAAAGCACGTGTCCAAGCGGCCGTTAGCTGTCCAAAGTTATAATCGGCTGCAATGGTGTAAACACGAGGTCCAAATTTCTGGATCATGTAATCTACAACCGGAATAACTTGCTGTTCGCAAATTGCGCCTGTACAAAATGTATTGGAATCCGCAACGCCACCTTCATATTGATTTGTGTATATGTAGAGTTGTTTAAATTTGTCTACGATGGGTCTAATTGCTTCACGCTCAGCACTTGTAAAACCTGCTACTAAACAATCAACTTTATCTTCCTGAATTAATTTGTTTGTAAGCTGTTGCCAAATATTATTATTAGATTGGCCATCGGTGTTTAAAAGCTCGACTTCTCGACCCAGTATGCCGGATTCACCCGAATCAACCAGGACATCCTCGTCTTCAACGAATGCCATACCTGATTCTGAAAGATCACCGCCGTCGCTAACAACTTTAAGGTCTTTATCTCCGTTACCCATTACTGGTGCGCTAGCAGCGTGTTTTGACATTGCGCCTAATCCACCAGACCCTACGGGCCCACCTTTTAAGGTTTTACCTGCATTGATTTCTGCTACCGCGAGTTGCGCCGCATGGTCTTTTTGCACACCATAAACCGCTAAATTTCCAGACAAGTCTTCAATATGACCAATTTTTACTGCACCACCTTTTGCAGCAAATGATTTGCTAATTCCAGCCAGATACATCGGTGCAGCGGCACCTGCAGATACGGCTGCAGACCCTTTTAAGAATGTTCTTCGGTTAAATTTTGAACTAAATGGTTCGTGAGATGTATCGCTCGTCGAGCTATCCGTAGCTGTTTGATCCTTATCTTTATCATTATCCATACCAAACCTCCTAAATTGTAAAAATTTAGAAATAAGTTCGACTCGGATAGCACTTATAGTAAAACTGAAAAAATTCTTGATGCTGCTATGGGGGTCTTAATTCTTATTCCTAATTTATTATTTTAATGCATATGCCCATTAACATACTCAATAAGGAATTATACGCTGGCTTTATATAGAGTCAATTGAATCAGAATGGTTGTGGTGGCATTTAATGAAATGATGCATACCTTTTTGATTATGAATGCAAATTCAGATGAACCACTAATTTGCAAATTAATTCGTCACCTATATAGGTATTTTTTAGGGATAATAACGGTAACAATACAGGTATAAAACAATCACTAATAATTCTCTAAATTTAACTTCAGACTTGTTCGATCAGGTTAATGGTTATCGCCCGTTAGCTGATCGTATGCGCCCGTCCACCTTGAATGAATTTATTGGGCAAGCGCATCTTCTGGCAAAAGAAAAGCCACTAAGACAAGCGATTGAGCAGAGTAAACTACACTCAATGATTTTTTGGGGGCCACCCGGGACCGGGAAAACCACGTTAGCGCGAATTATTTCTAATACATCTGCTTCATTATTTATACCCATCTCAGCTGTATTGTCTGGTGTCAAAGAAATACGTCAGGCAATTGAGCAGGCCAAATTTTATCGTCAGCGCTATGATGCAAGAACTGTTTTATTTGTGGATGAAGTGCATCGATTTAATAAAGCACAACAAGATGCATTTTTACCGCATATTGAAGACGGCACTATTTATTTCATTGGCGCTACTACAGAAAATCCGTCATTTGAACTTAATAATGCGTTGTTATCTAGAGCGCGTATTTATGTACTGAAAAGATTAACAGACAATGATGTGGTGCAATGCATTGATCAAGCCTTAGAAAATAAAATTAACGGTTATGGTGAGCAGCAAATAACAATAGAAAAAGAGGCAAAGAAAATTTTATCTACAGTTGCAGACGGTGATGCGAGGCGTGCACTTAACTTTTTAGAAATTGCGACTGATCTGATCGACGAGAATAGTAATAAAGAAATAACCAAAGAAATTATTCTTGACGTAACAGCGCAAACGACAAGGCGGTTTGATAAAAAGGGCGAATATTTTTATGACCAAATTTCTGCATTGCATAAATCAGTGCGTGGCTCAGACCCAGACGCTGCATTATATTGGTATTGTAGAATGGTTGATGGAGGATGCGATCCCCACTATATTGCGAGACGTGTTGTGCGTATGGCAAGCGAAGATATCGGTAACGCAGATCCACGTGGGTTACACATTGCTTTAGATGCATGGAATACGTTTGAACGTTTAGGTTCACCTGAAGGCGAATTAGCAATAGCCCATGCCATTGTATACTTAAGTTGCGTACCAAAAAGCAATGCTGTGTATAAAGCTTATAAAGCAGCCATGCACGATGCTAAAGAACATGGTACGTTGGAAGTGCCAATGCATTTGCGAAATGCACCAACGACCTTTATGAAAGATATCGGATACGGCGATGGATACCGATATGCGCATGATGAAGAAGATGCCTTTGCTGCAGGTGAAGTGTATTTGCCAGAAGAATTATTAGGGTCAAAATATTATTTACCGGTTGATAGAGGATTAGAACTCAAAATTCAAGAGCATTTGTGCAAACTTCGAGCCAAGGCTCAACATGAAGACTAAATTGATATATATGGAGTAACAGGTGGATCAACTTAAATTATCTCAACAACTTGTCGATAAAATACAGCAAACGCTAATTGACGAAGATGATAGAGCTAAAAATCCATTATTAGCAGGGCAGTACTTGTCAGCAATTATAGGATTTATGGTGGGTAATCATGACCTCCCTGCAGGAGAAAAGAATGAAATCATGAATGAGCTCAATGCATTTTCTAAATATGTATACGAAGACATTACACGTCAAAGGCAAGTTGAGATGCAACCAAAGGGTGAATCGTTTGGAATCTGGAAACCAGACGACAGCTAATTATTTATAGCACTAAAGACTGAAATTTTAATCTTAATCTCTACGTAATTTATCTGATATAGCAATAGGAGTAGGGTAACGAAGTACGATTAGATATGTAGAAAGTATAAAACTTACGATTGTGCATACTTGTATAAAGTTAAATGCCTTAATTGATATTAAGCCTGCACCAATCGCGACAAATCCTACTAATAAAGAAAATTCGCTTAATTGTCCTAAGCGAGCACCCATTTCTTCGGCATCTTTAGGAGGTTCGCCACTTTTTTGAAGCAGAAATTTAAATATTACTGGTTTGATAAGTAGCAAAAGACCAGCTGTTATAATGGCTGGTATTAACATTTGCCATGCTAACGCCACGTCTAAACTTGCCCCCAAAGAAAAGAAAAAGATGACTAAAAAGAAATCACGAATTGGTTTTAGACTCTCTGCAATGTAAGTCGATATTGGTCCTACAGCAATAGATACGCCAGCAATAAATGCGCCGGTTTCATGTGATAAGCCAATTGTATGTGCGAGTTCTGCAATGCCCAAGCACCACCCAATGGCAAGAAGAAAAATATATTCTTTAATAGTGTCATATCTTTGCATTAGCTTTTTTAATATAAAATTCTGAACTACAAAAACAAATAAAATCAAGCCTGGAAATGCAATGGTGAGTTTTATTAAACCATTCACAGCACTTACACCTGAGCTTTGTGTCTCAATCAGTAGTAAAAGAATTATTGCGAGAATATCCTGTAGCAACAATATGCTAATAATAACTTCGCCCATGTGCTTATGATGAAGGACAGTCGTGGGCAATAATTTGAGACCAATTATGGTGCTAGAAAAAATGAATGAGCCGGCAATTATTAGTTGGTCCATTCTAGAGAGTTTTAAGAGCCATGCAGCTGCAAAGCCAATTGACGCAAAAATAAGACAGCTTGCAATCGTTATCAATGTTGACTTTTTAATTGTTACGATTAGCTTTTGTGGATGTAAATTAAGCCCTAAAAGAAACAATAAAAACATGATTCCAACCTGCGCAACTTCACGAGATGTTGCAGTATCAGGCATCACATTTAGTACTGAAGGGCCAAAAATAATACCTACCGCGATATAGGCCACGATCATTGCTTGTTTTGCAATTAATGCAAGGGTGGCTAATACTGCAGCGCTGGTAAAAATAATAAAGATAGAGAATATGATGATCTCTGAGGAGGATGTTCCCAATTCCATATAGCAGTATAATCTACGAGTACTGTGTAGCGAGTAATTCGATCCAGTGTTTAACTGGAGTTTTTGATGCGGACTGCAGATGCATTAAGCAACCAATATTAGCCGTTGCAATGACATCGGGCTTTTGTTCTTCCAAATTTGAAACCTTGTTGTGTAATAATTGCGTTGATAATTCTGTCTCAAGCAATGAGTAACTGCCGGCTGAACCACAGCAAATATGAGGGTCATGTGGTGTTACAACCTTATATCCCAATTCATGCAGTAAGGTTTCAACATTGCCTGTAATTTTTTGGCCGTGCTGCAATGTGCAAGGGCTATGAAATGCAACGGTGTGACGGGGCGTGCCTAGTTGTTCAACTTTAATTTCTTTCGTTAATTCTGTGAGGTCTTTGCAGCGTTCAGAGATGAGTTTTGCCTTGCTAGCATAGCGCTTATCAGCTTGCATAATAGCACTATATTGCTTTATAAAACTACTGCAACCACTTGAAGTTATTATTAAATATTCATAATTATCCGCAAGTTTTTCATACCATTCATCAATGTTTTTACGAATTGTCTTTGTGGCTTTTTCAATGTCAGTTAAGTGAAATGCTAGTGCGCCACAGCAGTCGATATTTGATTCATCAAGTTGTATACCACATCGCTGCAGTACATTTGACGCAGCGGCATTAATTTGTGGCGCAGCACTAGATTGAACGCAGCCTTTTATCGTTAACATTTCACGGTTAGCCTTATTCATCGAAGATGCTTTAACATAGGTACCTTTTTCAGGTATTTTTTGTGAAATCTTGGAAGGTAAAAATGGTTTCACGATACGCGCAAGCGAGAATACAAATGAGACAAGGCGTGGTTTCGAAAATACAGCTAATATTAAATTTCGTTTTAGTTTGCTGACGGAAGGTCGCTGTATAGATTTTTCTATATGCACACGGCCAATATCAATTAAATCGCCATATTCAACGCCTGAAGGACATGTTGTTTCACATGCAAGACACGTCAAGCAACGATCAAGGTGTTTTAGACTAACATTAGTTGTATCTTTTTCTTCAAAATAATTTTTAATAAGATAGATTCGTCCTCTTGGGCCATCAAGCTCATCACCAGTAAGCTGATATGTGGGGCAGGTGGCATTGCAAAAACCACAATGTACACAGTTGCGTAAAATGTTATTAACTCGCTGCCCATCCTGGGTTTGAAGAAAATCATCTGAAAACGAAGTTTGCATCCTTGTTTATATTTCCGCGTACATTTTACCTGGATTCAGTATGCCAGCAGGATCAAACGGTTGCTTCAATTTGCGATTAATTAATTGAATCGTGCGGTCGAGTGGGTGAAAAATATCCTCAGTATTACTGCCACGAAATAAGCATGCATGTCCGCCTACACGCTTTGCTTCTGTACGAACTACGAGGGGACTGGCATCAGTTGCATACCATCGTAAAGCACCATTCCACTCCATTACATAATCGCCTTCTAGATTAAGTGGTGGCGAATTAGCTGGCACTGATAGTCTCCATATGGGTAACTTTGTTAAAAAAAACTCATGTGCATGTTCTCTAATATTTGTCCAAAAAATATTATTCTCATCTATAACATCCCCACTTATTGTTTCTGTGCACTTTTCCACTGCTGATAATGATCCCGAGATACGAAAATAAAGATCATGACCATCGTAAAAGGTTGCAGTAATAGGTATAGGGGTGTTTGCCAGTTCATTCATTTTTAGGATAGCTTGCGAATCTTTAAGTGAAAGCAATATTGTTTGTTCGCACATAGGTGTTGGCGTGAGGCGTAATGTTATAGACATTAGAACACCAAGCGTGCCCATCGCCCCACACATGAGGCGTGAAACATCATAGCCAGCAACATTTTTTAATACTTTTCCACCAAATTGTAGTGCTTCGCCTTTTCCATTGATAATTTCTACCCCTAAGACGCAATCGCGAACTGAACCGTGGCTAATTCTACGTGGGCCGGCGAGACCTGTAGCAATCGTTCCTCCTAAGGTTGCCGCTGAACCAAAATGTGGCGGTTCAAACGGCAACATTTGCTGGTCGCTAGCAATTTTTTGCTCAATTTCATTTAGAGGCGTGCCGCTGCGAGCCGTGATGTATAGTTCTGAGGATTCGTATTCGATTATTCCAGAATGGTTTAACAAAGAGAGGGTGTTTCCTTGTACTTCTCTGCCATAAAAGCGTTTACTATTTCCGGCTTCAATTCGTAGCGGCTGTTTCGACGCGTACGCATCTCGAATTTGGGATGAAACATCTGCTTTTAAATCTGTCATGTAAAACGGCTTTTAACGCTAAAAGCGCGGCAAATCGGCGTGCGATAGTTTACCTTGGTGAACATGCATGGCACCCAGCTCTGCACAACGATGCAAGGTAGGAATGGCTTTACCTGGATTCAATAACTCATAATTATCAAATACATTTTTCACGTTGTGAAACGTAGCAATTTCTGGTTTATCAAACTGCACACACATTTGATTTAGTTTTTCAACACCAACACCATGTTCCCCTGTTATTGTGCCGCCCACTTTAACACACAACTCTAAAATTTCGCCTCCAAGTTTTTCAGCTATCTCTAATTCGCCAGATTTGTTTGCATCATAAAGAATTACAGGATGCAGGTTACCATCTCCTGCGTGAAATACATTTGCAACACGAAGCCCATGCTTTTGTGAAAGCTTGTTAATTTTATCTAAAACATTCGCAAGATGTTTGCGTGGAATGGTTCCATCCATGCAGTAGTAATCTGGTGTTAGATTTCCTAAGGCAGGAAAGGATGCTTTCCTGCCTAGCCATAATTTTTCTGCTTCTTGTTCATCTTTGGCAATACGTACATCTATAGCATGATGTTCACTTAGAATATTTTGGACTAATTCAACTTGTGAATATAGCTCTTCATCAAAACCATCCAGTTCGCAAATTAGTATTGCCGTAGCATTGGGTGGGTAGCCTGGGTTGCAATATTGCTCTGTTGCTTGAATAGTCAAGTTATCCATCATTTCTAACCCAGCGGGAATCACACCATTTGAAATAATCCCTGCCACAGCACTGCCGGCATTTTGTATTTGATCGAATGCCGCCAATAAAACTTTTCGTTGATGCGGTTGAGGTAATAGTTTTACAGTAGCTTCAACTGTAATCCCAAGCATTCCTTCTGAGCCAATCATTAACGCTAGCAAGTCGTATCCAGGCGAGTCATAATTTTTACCACCAATCTCTAATAATTCACCATCAATGGTGATAACTTTTAATGCCATGATATTGTGAATGGTTAGACCATATTTAAGACAATGCACACCTCCTGCGTTCTCGGCAATATTCCCACCTATGGTGCAGGCAATTTGAGATGAGGGATCCGGTGCATAATAAAGGCCATACGGCTTCGCAGCTTCTGATATTGCTAAATTACGTACGCCTGGCTGAACGGTAGCGGTTCTATTTTCGGTATCAATTTCAAGTATTTTATTAAGTTTGGCCAGATTTAATAGCACGCCTTCAGAGTGTGGTAACGCGCCACCAGAAAGGCTTGTGCCAGCGCCTCGAGCCACAATAGGCAAATTATGTTCTCTACAAATATCTACAATTGCTTTTATTTGGTCGGCGTTGCTGGGTAATAGTGCAAGGCGGGGTAGTTGTCTATAAGCGGTGAGTCCATCACATTCGTATGGATAGAGTTGTTCTTTTTTAGCTAACACAGCCTCTTCAGGCAAAATTTTGTGAAATAGTTTTGCAAGGTCAGCGGTGGTTGCTGGATCGTTCATCTCAAAAAAAGCTCCACGCATATTGAATGCGAACATTGTTGATCTCTCCCGGAGTTCTCATATAATCGCGTCCACTTTAATTGCTATTAATTTGTTATTTCTCAATATACCATTGATTGATATTGTTCGTTGCGATTAAAATTTTTCTAAATATATTTACATAAATGGAGATGTAAGTTGACCATAGCAGGTGTTGCTATCGGCGGTGCCATTGGCTCGGTGCTTAGATATTTAGTACATATTCAATGTATGAATTGGTTTGGGACTAAATTTCCATACGGGACATTAGTTGTGAATTCAATTGGGTCGTTATTAGTAGGATTTTTATCACTAGTCTTGTTAGAACGGTTTATTGTATCACCCGAAGTCAGATTTGCAGTGCTTATTGGATTACTAGGCGGGTTTACCACATTTTCTACATTTTCAATGGAGACAATTAACTTATTGCAACAAGGCAATTACTTAAGTGCCACGAGCAATATTGTTTTCAATATAGTTTTTTGTCTTACCGCATGCTTTTTAGGTGTGTTTTTAGCACGGATAATTTAATTCAATTGACAATAGTTCAGTATGTTAGACCCAAAACTTTTGCGCACTAATTTTGATGAAATTGCAAATCAGCTTAGCCGTCGCTCGTTAACTATAGATAAAGATAAGTTTCTCTCTATGGATGAGGAGCGTAAAAGCTTACAAATTTATACTGAAGAATTAAAAGGCAAGCGAAATAAGTATTCGAAACTCATTGGCGAAGCAAAATCTCAAGGTCAAGATGCATCAGATCTTTTCTCTGAAATGGAAAAAATAAATAGCGCGCTTAAAACTAATGAAATAAAGTTTGAAAAATTGCAGACAAATATATCTAGGTGGATGCTTGAATTACCAAATTTACCGCATGAATCTGTGCCTGATGGAAGTACAGAGGAGGAGAATCTTGAGATTAGAAAATGGGGAGATATCCGAAGTTTTGATTTTGAGGCAAAAGACCATGTTGATTTAGGTGAGCAATCGGGTGGTTTAGATTTCGAAACTGCAGCGAAAATTACGGGTAGTCGATTTGTCACGTTGCACGGACATATGGCTAGACTTCATCGCGCGCTTATTCAATTTATGCTTGATACGCATATTTCCGAACATGGTTATAATGAAGTAAATGTGCCGTATATTGTCAATTCGGAAAGTTTGATGGGTACAGGTCAATTACCAAAATTTGAAGAAGATTTATTTAAGTTAAATACAGAAAATCCATATTATCTCATTCCAACTGCAGAAGTTCCTGTAACAAATTTATGTCGAGATGTAATAGTTAAAGAAGAAGACTTGCCACTAAAGTATGCGAGCCATACACCCTGTTTTCGCTCTGAAGCGGGGTCATATGGTAAAGATGCACGTGGAATGATACGCCAGCATCAGTTTGAAAAAGTGGAATTAGTGCAAATAGTTAAACCAGAATCATCTTGGCGGATGTTAGAAGAACTCACAACACATGCCGAAATTATTTTGCAAAAACTAGAGCTACCTTATCGAGTTGTAACACTTTGCACGGGTGACTTAGGATTTTCTTCCGCAAAAACATACGATATTGAAGTATGGTTGCCTGGACAAAACGCATACCGTGAAATTTCTTCATGCAGTAACTTTTTAGACTTTCAAGCGCGAAGATTAAAAGCAAGATGGAAAAATCCTGCCACGAAAAAAACAGAACTTTTACATACATTAAATGGATCTGCTTTAGCAGTAGGAAGAACGTTAGTTGCAATTCTAGAAAACTATCAAGACGAGCAATGTAACATTAAAATCCCTAACGTTTTACAACCTTATATGAAGGGTGTGAAAACGATATTTTCGAATTAAGAAGTAATTATTACGAAATTAAAAAAGCCAGCGCGGGTTGGGGCGCGCTGGCTTCGAGGCCTACGCTAACTAAACAACGTAGGTTTGGGGACTCGGTTTATTAACAGCATCAGGAATTTCAATGCAGTATTTTATATTAATTAGGCGCCAATTAGAAATTAGATAAGATTGTTATTTGCAATTACTTTTTTTACACATATATATAAATATTTGAGATTGGCATAATTAAAAGCTATGCATGATAAATCTTAGGCGTCAGTAGCATATG
Source organism: Gammaproteobacteria bacterium (assembly GCA_965247265.1). GTDB lineage: Bacteria > Pseudomonadota > Gammaproteobacteria > UBA4575 > UBA4575. Next base: position 2,033,037 of record OZ252002.1, on the reverse strand, counting down.
GTCACTCCCAGCATAGAAGAATTAAAAAAGAATTTTCCAAGTTTTGGAAAAATTGAATGGATTGGTTTAAGGAATTCTAAAGATAAAGCCATCATTGAGGTTCAATTTGCTGAATTGCTTGCAGGGCGCGATCTTGTGGGGGATAAGTCCGGACGTAGACAAGGCAGCAAACGGCAAATTACGCTTTTTTAAGCCGAGCATCTTGCGGTCATTGCCTCATTTTTAAAAAGAGACGAACTGCTTACCCGTGGATCTAAGACGTAATATTGTAGTATCTGGAATAAATTTGAGCATCTTAAAGGGGCATCGAATTCAGCTGAATAATTCAGTTGCTGAAATTACAGGTAATTGTGCGCCATGCAAAAAAATGGAACATTTCTTAGGTCTTGTGGGTTATAACGCCATACGCAATCACGGTGGTGTTACGGCGACTGTTAAAAAAGGCGGCGTAATAAACCTAGGGGATTGTGTCAAAGTCTTGTTAAATCCGAATGCGCATACTTGAGTATCCTCTCAGTGCTCTTAGGCTTGAGGTGGATCGCTTAAATAACAAATCACAATAAGTAGCCACGCCGTTATAAAAGATATTCCCCCAATAGGCGTGATCATACCCAGCCACATTGCGCCAGTTAAGCTTAATCCATACAAACTTCCACAAAATATAACGATTCCAAGCAGCATGAGAAATGCTGAGGTTTTTAATAAGCGACTAGTAGAGCGATGTAGTAGCAGTAAGCTGACAATTATAAGCCCGAGTGCATGGTATAAATGATAATCAACAGCTGTCTGGAATACAGCAAGCATTTTTTCTGAGAGGGTATTGCGCAGGCCATGTGCTGCAAATGCACCTAATATAATTGCTAATGCAGCGTTGCCAGCACCAAGAAGGATCGCTAACCTAGACATGCCGTTATTTTGCCTGAAAATGAACAACCTGTAAGGAGGAGGTTTCCCTATGCCTTCATTTGATGTGGTTTCAGAAGTAGATACTCATGAATTAACTAACGCAGTAGATCAAGCAAATCGTGAAATAGCGAATCGCTATGACTTTAAAGGGTCAGGCGCCAAAGTCGTACTCGAAGAAGGTAATTTGCGCATGGAAGGCCAATCTGAATTTCAGTTAGATCAGATCTACGATATTTTAGCTAAAAAGATGTCAAAGAGAGGTATCGATTTAGGCTGTATGGAGCGGGGGAAGATTGAAGAGGCAAATATGCGCGCGAAACAACAGATCGCTGTTCACCAAGGCATCGGTAAAGAGGTCGCTAAAAAATTGGTAAAGCAAATTAAAGATTCAAAAATTAAAGTTCAAGCTGCCATTCAAGGTGAAAAGCTTCGTGTGACCGGTAAAAAACGTGATGATCTACAAAGTGTAATAAGTATGTTGGATGAGGCAAAATCAGATGTACCGCTGCAATTTAATAATTTTCGCGATTAGCGCAATTGAGATAAATTGAATCAAATAAATTATGTAACTTGTTGAAAAAAATAAAAATCACTTCTAATTAGAGAGGCGGGTAACAATAATTATTTACTGACTATCCACATCAGCCCCGCTACAAAAAGAATGACGAGCGCGACAGGCAACAGAAAGGACTGCCAGTCCCCTTGTTTTGCATCCGGACTATTTTTCAACCAATATTTTGCTGCCGGGTAAATGAAAATGATTAACGCAATGATGAATAATGCGTAAAACCATTTCATTTACTAATCCGCATTTTTAATTAGTCGCCGCTCGCAAACCCCAATAGGTGGAGTAAAGATACAAATATATTGTAAATACTCAAATATAAAGAGGTCGTTGCTAGAATATAGTTAGTTTCACCGCCATTTATGATACGGCTCGTATGAAACAGGATGAACCCGCTAAATATCAAAATTACCGCTGCATTAATGGCCAGCCATAATCCTGGCATTTGCAAGAAAATACCTGCAAGTGCTGCAAGCAATACAACAATTAAGCCCGCAAATAAGAATCCACCTAAAAAGCTAAAATCGCGTTGAGTTGTGAGTGCATACCCCGAGAGCCCGAAGAAAATAATTGCGGTACCGCCCATAGAGGTCGCAATAATCTCAGCGCCATTGGCCATGCTTAAGTAATTGTTCAATACCGGACCCAGCCCAAATCCGAGTAAACCTGTAAAGGCAAACACCACAACAATGCCTGCTGCAGAATTTGCGGTGCGTGGCAGAACAAACCAAATTAATATTAATGCGGCGACTGAACAGCCTAAACTTGCCCCGTAGCCAATATTTAGCATGGTTGATGTCAAAGCCATTAGCGCACTAAAAACTAATGTGACTGATAACAGCGCATAGGTATTGCGCAGTACTTTATTGGAAGCAAATGCACTTTCTCGGCGTATGCTTTTTGCAGTTATCCTGGAATCGCTCATATCAATACATCTCCAAATAGTGTCAAAATCTATATGATTAACATAATGGTATTTTTTGTTAATTCAAGCCCAATTATTGCATTAAATTATTTCATTAATTAGACACCATATGCGCTAGCAGTTCCCAGTATTGTTCAGGTATGCTTGCCTGCTTGATTGGAGAGGTGGCAGAGTGGTCGAATGCGGCGGTCTTGAAAACCGTTGACGGGTTAAACTGTCCGGGGGTTCGAATCCCTCCCTCTCCGTCAATAAAATCAGATAGTTAGACTATGTTTGTCACGAACTTGTCACGTTTTCCTAATTCAATCCATTTTGTGTAGTGCTTAAACATAATAGCTGGATCTTTGTGCCCCATTTGGCTTGATACATATAAAGGCTCTTTTCCAGTGCTTAATAACATGGAAGCAAACGTGTGCCTTGTTTGATATGGCCTTCGATAACGAACATCTGAGCACTGTATAACTTTTCGTATCATCTTATATATCGAATCAACGTCTTTCCATGGCTCTTCTGTATGGGGATTTTCAAATATATGCCCATGGGGCTTTAATCTTGTCCAGGGCGTTATTAATTTAATTGCTTCATTAAATCTTGCTTGGCGATTAATACGGCGAGTTCCACTATAGGTTTTTGGTGTATCTAGCACACCTTCGGTGAAGGCTTTATCTATATTTATATATTTCTCTGACAAGTCTTCCCAGGTTAATGCAATCTGTTCAGCCGGACGCATCCCAGACCATATAGCTGCCTTAATATAAGCTAAGTTTCTATCATCTTTACATTCTTTATATAAGAGCTCTTGCTCTTCCGGTGTAAAGGGATCGGCTTTAGGTTTAGGCACTCCAACTACACGCTTTCTAAATACCCAGTCAGAAATTGGATTGACAAAATCTTCATTGTCATATTCTTCTTCTTCCAACATACCTCGAAGTGGACGCAATCGATTATCAATGGTTTTCTTATAAACGTTCAAACGTTTGCAGTATTCTTTTACATGTATTCTTTTAAGCTCTGGAACGAGCAAGTCGCCAAACTCTATTTTTAATATACGCACAGATTTGCTGTAACCATGGTACGTGCTTGCTTTAACTTCTGGCTTAACGTCTTTCAACCATTCATCTAAAGCAATAGCAATTGTTCTACCACCGCTATTCTTATATAAGGACTTACCATGAGGGCTATCAGGGAAGGTTTTTAAATAATTAAATGTACCATCCGCTATTTCATCTAATATTTGATCACGTAGACGTGATGCAGCATTTAAATTTCTTTAGTTAGGCTTAAGAGGTAACGTTTCATAGTAACGGTTGCCGTTGTAATGAAAGTTAATTTGTATGCCTAAGCCACGCGGCCTAATGCCCGTGTATTTTCTGCCCATTTTTCTACACCTTCTATGCTAATTAATCTGCGATTATCTGGAGCCCTAATAAATTCTTTTTTTCTCGCCAAATGCCATCACGTATTTTGCTGTTGATTGCGTCTTCTGTGTAACCTGATAATTCAGAATATTTTTTAATCGTTACGTACTTAATCATTTAGCTAGAAGTACGTTCTCTTGAGGCCATATTGCGATGGCTAGTGGAACAATACCGTTGTGGTTGCCCTTTGTGTGATACAGGAACCTCAAACCATTTATCGCACTTTGAATATTCGCACTCTTTAAAGTTTAATTCGCCTTTAGCGAATTTAACTAAATTTAAAACCATATGTGCATATAATGTTTTTGGCACTAAATTTATTTTTATATTTTCTTTTGGTGTACTAGGGGAAAAAATTACGTCCAAGGTATCTGAAATATATTTATTCGCTAATCTAGATAATGCATTAAAATCTTTGTAATCCATTCCTTTTTGAATTAACACAATAAATCTTTCAACTTCTAAAAAAAATTTCATGTGATTTTCAATATATTTATCATCATTAAGACATTTGTCTTCAGGCGCTAATAAACCGTATTGATTTACAAAATCTTTTACACGGTTGAAATAATAATCGTCAGGATGACGCATCATTTGCAAATTAACCCAAGCTGGTTCGTTTAAATACTTATTAAAATCTTCTGTATAATCTAGGGCCTTCAAAAAAAAGCCATTTGTAGGTTTGAAGCGATCTTCCGTGAATACATTTATGTCACGTTCAATCCACGTCTTGAATTCTTCGTTTTCGCCTGGATCATAAATTTCGTTAAAAGCTAGTTCGTTTTCGTCAATGTCTGATTGGCGAGGGGAGGTCAAATAGGAAGACCCAAGCACGTAGCCATTGGGCCTGATGAATTGCCAGAATTTACCGTCGATAATGGGCTTAATAGATTGCATTAATACCTTCTATAAAATCTTAATATTGAACTTAGTGGATGTTATATGTTCTAATAACATCCACTCTAGCACTACAGTATCTATAAATATAGGCATTAATATTAAATGGAAAATCTATGAATGACAATCAATTATTTGATCCCGCCGATGCAGCTCAATACCTAGGTCTGTCTGTGCATACACTTAACATCTGGCGTTCGATGGGGAAGGGACCTAGTTATCGCAAGCTGGGACGCAAAGTTAAATACACAAAATCTGATTTGGATGACTTCGTTAGCAACACAAAAGTGACACCCACAGATGCATATGCTGCATGACCAATAGATGATATGAGAAAGAACAGAATAGAATTATTAAAAGTCAGAAGAGGCCAATCACGTAAAGAAGTAACAGAATATTTAGAAGCTCTAACAACAGCCAAGATGCAGGAATTGCCAACGGTAACGTCATGACTATCTACCACAACCAAGTTAAAGGAGATCCTAATGAATAAAACTGCATTCGAAGATTTATTTTTTGAAGAAGGTTCTCACCGCATGAAGAAAGAATTTATCAGTTCCAGCATTCGCATTGCTAAACATACTGTCAGTAAAGCAGTGCAAACCATAAATAATTTAGTCAGCATGGGAGTTGAAGAATGCCCAAAGCGCAAAGGAGAAGCAGAAATTACACATGAATTTATTGCAGAAGCGTGTTGGCTAGCGGGTGAATTGAGTTCACTACAAGAATGTTTGGATTATTTGCCGTTAAAATCTAAATAAAATGCAGGAACAAAAACACGCTAAAGCATGATTATATCTATTAAGGATTACAGGATAATGAATACAAGAAGAGGTCGATGCAAACCAACCTCTTCTTGTGGCTCCCTGTTACTAAGCGCGTTAACAATGAATGTTTTTATTATCAACAGAATTAAAAAAGGCCACTCATGAAAACATAAGCAGCCCTTTTAAATAACGAACGAGGGTTGATTCTCGTAAGTCATATCGCAAAACAAATCTTACCCGAATCATTCCGCACTTCAAGTTTTTTCTTTAGCTTAATTGCTAAGGGATACGTACATCCAAATTTAGAGAATAGGTATGGGAACAAAGAAATTTATATTTAGATTTAATAAAGAAATTAAATTATGGGAAATCGGAGATTACGATTCTCCAATTTTGTTTAAGACCATTATGGGTATTCAAATGATTCACTACATGCTTGCATTAGCAGATCCGTGGAATACTACGATGCCACGATTTATGAAAGATGGGGAGGGTGCTGTTGATCGCGCAAGTTTATTTGTACAAGATGAAGATCTAAATTATGTATTTGATAACATTGTTGAAGCATGGACGCTTTACAACATGTTTTCCCATTACACAAAAAGCCATAAATACAATAGTACCAATGAGACACCGCTATCGCCAAACAGAGACTTTAAAACAGTTGTTGATCAAACAGATCAAGAGATGGCGATCTACTGCAAACAAAAAAGATGTAGAACAGCAAGACAATATAGAAAAGCAGTTAATGATTGGATTACAGATCAATTATCCAGAACAGGGTTCAAAGCTAAGGTCGGACGTATAAAAGTAAAGAAACTTGCCGATTGGCAAAAACATGGACAAAAAGAATATAACTATCTAACAGACCGATGTGGCAATGAGCTTGAATATGACCCTCAACTAAAACGTATCGTCGACACCGTATCCAAAAATATCAAAAATGCAAGGCGAGCAATTCTTATTGCGTGTCCCGATACTTTCCCACTTATATCCAATATTCGTACAGGAGAATTTCTTTATATTCCTTTGTACATGAGTGGAATCAACAAGCGTGAAATTCAGCTTTATTAGTACATTCAAAAGCTTGCAAACATTTCGTTCTATATGGGTAAGAGAGGGAGGTTTTTCTTTATCAGCCGAGTTCTCGGCAATTATTCAATCAATACATTGATTGGTCGCTGCTGTTGCTGCAGAGGCCTATTTCTGCATGAGGAATTTCTATGGATTTAATTACACCATCACTAAAACGAGAAAACGAGATGATTAAAAAAGAGTTTAAAGAAATATGGGAACAGAACATTCATTACATGGATGTAATCAGCACTATGATAAAAGATGTAACTGCACCTAAATTTATTGATAAGGACCGACTTGAGGCTCTGTATCTGGTAACGGATGAAACAAAGGAATGGCAAATGGCAATTGCCGAGCAGCTTGATGAGTCCTGAACAAAAATTTCTAGATGAGATGCACCGTGCAGGAATTCCATTTAATGGTATGCCTATTGCGGATCAGAAGATTCATAGATTCCATATAGAGAGTGATAAACCAGGGACACTGAATGGGTGGTATGTGTTTAGCTTACATCCTAATCCCTTTGGTGCGTTTGGGTCATGGAAGGAGCCAGATGTAAAACATCGATGGTTTGGCAATGATAAAACCAAAACAAAAACATATGACCCTGTGGTCCATGAACGTATCAAGCAAGAACAAAAACGATTAGAAACAGAACAAGAACGAAAGCACCAGCAAGCAGTAAAGGAAGCAAAAAGAATATGGGAAACATCTGCAGCAGAAAGTGGGCTGCATCGCTATTTAAGAGATAAGAGAATTAAACCACACGGTATACGTTCAAATGGTTTTGAATTAATCATTCCTTTGTATCGAGATGGAGCTTTGACAGGACTTCAGTTTATTAAACCCGATGGAAGCAAGAAGTTTCTACCAGGAACAAAGAAGAAAGGATCTTATTGTCTGTTGGGGAAACTAAAGAATGTTTTATATGTCTGCGAAGGCTTTGCAACAGGTGCAACCATTCATGAATTAACAAATGATGTGGTTGCGGTTGCCTTTGATGCGGGTAACTTAGAATCTGTTGCTAGACATTTAAGAGAAAGACATCCAAACATAGAATTTATCATTGCTGCAGATAACGATTGCGGGAACGAAAGCAATGTGGGTGTTGCTGAAGCAACTGTTGCTGCATTGGATGATATGTCTTTTAAAGAAATTGCTGGAGTTATTGAGAAGGCTTTGTAGATTAGAGTTCATATTTATATGAAAACTCATGTAATATAAAATTTATGAGTGAGTGTATATAACTATTATGATTTATAAGTAAGGATACGTGTGACAGGTTTTTCCATCCCATATGCCTCGGTTACACCCGTCGTCAAGTCACTGCTAATTGTGATTGGAGTAACTTTCTTGCTTCAAATGTATATGGGTAATGCCATGATTGCAGAATTGGCATTGTGGCCGTTGGATCTTTCGCCCAGCCCAAACATAGCGACAACACAACCACAGTTTGGCATTTCTCAATTGGTGACGTATGCATTTTTGCATGGTGGTGTAATGCATTTGTTGTTGAACATGTATGCCTTGTGGATGTTTGGCTCACGCATTGAAAATTTATGGGGTTCTAAAGTTTTCGCTGTTTATTATTTTGTCTGTGTAGTGGGTGCGGGCTTAATGCAGTTATTGGTTTCTTCTCAGGGTGAAAATATCTATCCAACGGTAGGTGCTTCGGGTGGTGTTTTTGGTTTGTTGCTAGCTTTTGGCATGTTTTACCCACGAGAGCGAATCATTCTCATTTTCCCACCTATACCAATGGAGGCAAGATGGTTTGTCATAGTCTTTGGCGCAATTGAATTATGGTTTGGAATTACTGGAACAGCTGAAGGCATTGCGCATTTTGCACACTTAGGTGGAATGTTATTTGGTTTTGTTCTTATTTTATATTGGAAAAAGAATCCGCCACGATTTTGAATATTTCTATACTTATGACTAAAAAATATAATAGGCCTTTTAGTTAAACCCGCCACCGCCAGCTTAAGAGCGTGTGCGTGATAGGGGAAACCACACAAGCCTACGATGGCGAGCACCTACTGAATAACTTCTATAACCCATCCATTGGTAATGGAGCTAACCAAACAATAGGTATGACTTTAGACCTGAATAATAAGACCAAGTTTCTAGCTATTTATAGATACCTAAGACCCTTAAAAACTTGAATTTCGGCCCTATTCTATGCGGCTTTCAGAGGGGAAAATCGCTTATATATGGGTAAGTAAGGGTAAGGGTAGGGGTTAGTCGATATAGGCCATTTTAACATCAAGAAGGATCAATTTTGATTGAAATCCACGCCAATATAAAAGAAGAGATTATCAAGGCTGATCAGATAATGAAGAAGCCATATGTGGAATGGGAGCCAGTAGATGTGGTGCATGTAGCAGATGCATGCTTATCATTAAGAGCCATTTACGCAAAGCTAAAGGAAGAGGGACTTATTGAATATAGAGAATATGAAAGAAGGAAGACGATAGTTAAGGAATGGAAGGAACCTCAAGATGCTTGGTTGTATGAGGAGGTGTCGGTGGAGTTTAGTGAAAGGTTAATACAAAATTAGTTACGCAATGTCCGCTTTCGGCCAAAAGCGGTCATTCTATGATTTAAAAGACGCTTCTTTAGATCAGTTTTATAACTTATTTTTTCTCTGCTGCCACAGTTTTATCTCCCTCGCTTTAGGGTTCAAATTTATATTGATCTAAATCAATAATTGTTCGATATTTTTTCCTTAAGATCTTAATGTGTGAGTGGTGTTTTTTTACTGAATATAAGGATTGGGAATAATCAGAATGAGAGAGACTACAGACCGAGAAAAGATCAAAATCGAATCAATCATCTTGAAGGGACAAAAAGCCCCACTCTTACTTGCTGATAGGTTGTTTATTTATACATTCGTATGTGGAGCGCTTTTGTTTTTTGGTATTATGATCTGGAACTTTTTTAGCTTATTTAGCTAGAGTTTCCGTTAGCTGAGGAGAATAATAATGAAAGTAAAGCAGCTCATAGTAAATTTCGCGGTCTCTTTGTTATTGGTAATTACATCAAGTGCCGCCATGGCAGAGGGTTGTGGCGACGGCGTGCTTGAAAATGAAACATTTGAAAATAACTTATTAGTTAGCCTTGAAAGTTCTTGTGCCATTATATCAAGCACCATCAAGGGAAATCTTACTATAAGAGACACTGATAACGTTTTACTGCTGAACAATAAGGTTGGTGGCAGGATCCGGGTAGTTCGTACTGATGGGCAGGAAGGCATCGGCCGTTGCTAATGTCATCGCCAACACCGTGTTCACAGGGGATCTCGTTGTGCTTGAGCATGCAACCCGCGAACGTCATTGAAAATGAGACCTTAAGCGGCAGGATCACAGTAAATAGGAATGCAAAAGCGCTTGTCCAGAAGAACATTGCAGCAGGTAATCTCATCTGTGTAAATAACACGACTTTGAGTGCCTTCCTCAATGTTGCGGGGGGAACATTGAACTGTGAGTGAATCACGGTTCGACGTAATAAATAAAAGCTAGTAGGAATAATGAATGACCGCTTACGACCCAAAGCGGGCATTCATGCCGTCCTCAAATTATCCGAAAAGAATGCAACATTAGACTTATCCAGAAACGCCATTGCTTCATTGGACACAAGCTTGAAGGTTACATCCTTGCTGCCACACTGATTGCATTTAAGCTTGTGCAGCAAGTCAGTTATTAATAAATCATTTTATGTTAAGTAGTATTCATCAACCACATCCCCACAGTGACCGCAATCGGTGCAGTACGGTTACAGTTGTTCTAATAGGTCAAGGTCGTTAAAGGATTGGATGATGCGCATAGGTTTATCAATATTTTCATAACAATTAAGGTAATTATTAAGTGATTCGTTGGGCAAAACTTAGTTCATGACCATCTGGATCGGTAATATGGAAATAGCGTTCATTCCACGCAGCATCTCGAGGAGCAAAATCTGGATTTAATCCATGCTTAATAATATGCTGATATAAAATATCAACATTAGAGACATAAAAAATTATACGACCCCACCATAAACCTCTAAAATCTGGTCTTTCTATTGTTATGTTTAGTATTTGTGATTCCCCGACTTTAAAACTAGTAAACATTTCCTCTATACCACCTTGAAACAATACAAAACCAATTTTCTTGTAAAACTTTATTGCTTGCATCATATTAGAAGTAGCAAGTGTTACAGCGTTAATTGATAAAATGTCATAGCTTTTAGTATTAGGCATGATTACGACTCCTGGAATTTTGTTTGTAATCTGGCCGTTTCTGTTAGTTTCTCTGCGTAACTTGTTTCCAAAGAATTATCGCGATGTATTTCACTAATTATATCGTCTAGCTTTGATAATTCTTTATCAATTTTTTCAGAGTCTTCTTGTAATAGTTGATAATATTCAATTAGATCGTAATTGCACATAAGCTACCTCGCTAAATCACAACGTAGATGTTGCAAATAAATTAAAATGAGTGGGATTAGACGCATAGTGCTAATCCAAAATAAAATATGTTTAAATTTATGTTATTTATTGCCACTTTTCAATAACAGCAGTAGGGTGTTCCATTTTTTCCTTGCATGGTTCAAGATATTTGGCCATTAGAATAGGTGTGTTGCTAAAATCTCCTTCAATTTCTTTTTTCATATCATCTATTTCCAACTTAAGTCTTGCGAGCGTAACTTTCATTGCTAGATCTTCACTACGCGTTGTCTCAGCATAAAGTAAAGCATAATCAAAAGCCTCTTCACTGAAATGTACTGACTTGACAGCTAATTCAGCCGCATCTTCACTCTCGGATCTTTTTGCGGCTTCATTAAGCACTCCATAAAAGCTGGAGCAGGTAACAAATTCACTAGATTCATTATTAAAGGCTTTGCCTTCTTCGCTATCAGGATCGAATTTTTGCGCTAAGGAAGTAATCGGATAAAAATATATCGTTGCGCATACAATTAAAATGAGTGGCAAGAACTTATTCATATACTTGATGATATAAATCTCTAAACCATTCAGGACGCTTTAATACGACAAAAAATAATATGCTCGCTGTAATTGGTAATGGAATTACGGTGTCAGATAACATCAACAATATTAAATAGACTAATAATTGCGTTTCTATATTCATTACTTTTTCCTAAACAAATATAAGCTGCAAACATGAGCATTAAGACTAATGTTATAAGCTGGCCAATATCCATTACATATTCTCAATAAGGGACTGCAAACAGAAATAGTTCATATACCTTTTACTACTTCTATCCATTTTTCATTTGCAGGGCTCATTAGATGATTAATCAATTCTCGATCATCTGACTTAAACCAATTGTCATATTCATGATTATCTAGGATTACAGGCATACGATGATGGATCTTTGCCATCTTTTTATTTGGATCTGTTGTAAGAATAGATGTAAACATTTCGCCTGATTCGGAATTGATTTCATACAATCCACCAAATGCAAAGCCATCATCAAACGTTGGATTTATTCTGTAACGGTCCCGATTACCTTTTGGTTGATTCTCATTCCACTCAAAGAATCCACTTGTAGGAATTATGCAACGACGTTCACGCATGGCTTTAGACCATGTACGTTTTTCCCATGCATCGAATCCACGGGCATTAATTAATGGTCTTTTGGTGAATGGTCGTTCCCAACCCCATGTCATTCCAGCAACTTCGTTACCGTAATCGCTACGGAAAATGACATCGACTTGCTGGGTCGGATAGACTTGTGTTCGAGGGGAAAATTGAACAGGGCCCACATCTAATGCATCGATGATGGACTTAGGATAATGATCTAGTGAAAAGCGGCCACACATGATCTGACAAGCTATCATAGCCGTTCATGAAATGTCCTCGTTGTGGAAATTATATTTCTGAGGTAGTGATATTCAGAATCTAATATATGGGTAGTAAGTGCTTATTGAGGTGTCACGAAATCTGTCGCGTTTACCCCCCATCCAGCCCCATCAAATACAACTATGCTCTGAGGAAGCTAATATAAGTGATTGAACATATTAGGGGCTAAATAGTGCGAGATGTATCGAATCCCTCACTCTCCGCCAGATACAACTACAACTGTATGATATATATAAATATATACTTCATAGATAATCTCTATATACGTATCTATATACAAGTCTCTTTTAATTTCTGAGTCTTTGTCAGCATTTTAACATTGATCTGCACATGTGGTCGGCTACTTATATATAAGTATGATTTGCTCGCGCAATTCGATCTTCCCACTGCTGGGGATTTCGACTTCATGGGTTTGCGCATGTGGTGGAGTTTTTAATCTAGAGTTGTGTCTATTTAGAAAGGTGGGAGTGCATCCGATCGGGGTCTGCTAAATCTAGGCTTTAGTGTCACCCTCAAAATATATTTTTATATTTTTTTATAAATATTTTTTTAATGTCTGCTTACGGTACTGACAAGTTAAGTGCATCTGCGCGACAATGTCTAGATGAATACATCAATCAGTTCATATAAACGTCATCGCTTTCCTTCTGAAATTATTCAATATGCTGTATGGCTTTACTATCGATTCAATGTAAGTCATCGCGATATTGAAGATCTGTTAACTGAACGAGGCGTTGAAGTCAGCTATGAGTCCATTCGTTTGTGGTGTAACAAATTTGGTCCTCAATACGCCAGGCAATTGAAGCGTCGACACCGAGGGTATGGCGATACACTTTATATAGATGAAGTTTTCGTTAAGATTCATGGACAACAGAAATACTTGTGGCGTGCAGTGGACCAGGATGGCGAAGTTGTCGATGTATTTTTACAGGCACGGCGCGATGGTAAAGCAGCCAAGCATTTTTTCAAGCGCCTAATAAAAAAGCATGGCAGTGAGCCCAGAAAGATCGTGACGGATAAATTGAGAAGTTATGGTGTCGCGCACCGAGAACTCATTCCAGAGTCCATTCACGATACCACTCAGTATGCGAATAACCGAGCCGAAGTTTCACGTCAACCGACACGCGTTCGAGAGCGAGGCATGCGGCGATTCAAATCGATGCAACAAGCGCAACGATTTTTAAATGCTCATGCAGCGGTATACAATCTGTTCAATCTTGGTCGTCATTTAGTATCAGCAAAGCATTACCGAATATTTAGAGAGAACGCCTTTGCGTCTTGGAATTGCGTTACGGCATTATAGAATATGTATTTACTGGAACTCGCAGACGCATGAAAGTTAACTTGTCAGTACCGTCTCAACTAGTGCCATTTTCTTGCTATTTTTTTAAACTAAATTAACGTCCTTTTTTAAAATCATTGCAACTTTGTAACCAGATCGGATCAAAATCGGTTGGCCAGTTCCAATAATTTGAATTGCTTGCACGCGTCATGGGTGTAGGGCTGGCTTTGACGCTGGCGCAGTTAATATGCGTGCTGTTCAAGATTTTTTCATGGTGTTTGCACGCTCTGCAATTCTGTAATTGTTTCATCACGTTCAGTAACCGTCACTGTAATAAGTTAGTAAAGGATTGTGTGCCGCTTTCCTGATCGTTTCATACGAGTACTCGGCAGCTCCTAGCTGATCCATCACTGCAATGAGTTTGTTGAACCATAATTCAAATGTAGGCGAATAACTTTGCACTTTACACTTTCTTCTTTGTCTGCGTATAGCATCCACAATTAAAATGATACGCTTTTGTTTGGGTAGGTAATACAAACTCTCGTAACACTCTCTTATCAGCACGTCACAGCGGTATTTAATGCAGAAGATAATTAAGCTACTTTACTGGCTTAAAGAAACGACTTTTCAATTATAAAATGTCCGCTTTGGGTCGTTAGCGGTCATAAAAAATCTATATGATTATTTTTTGCATTCGCGACCAACTGCATGTGTTTTGAATGTCTTTGCTTATCTATATCAACATCAGCCTCAACATCACGAATTCGTTCAATATAATCTGGTGGGAACTCCAAATTTATACATCCGACAAGGACCAACTCCTTATACCACGTGTAAGGGTTGAGTGAGTCGACTATATGAGATTCCTGCGCAATGTAGGTGAAACATGTACCAAAACCAGCTACCTTAACTTCTTCAGTTCGGTAGCCATATCCAACGCCTTCAATATTATCCAATAACAGTTTTTCAGATGGATCTATTTTATATACTGCAAGATAGATGTTCTGTTTGTCGTCATTAACAATATTGCATTTCCCGGAACCATCTTTGCTGAGTTTATGAAATCGAAGAACCTTTTTATTAAGAATCCCTTTTCCTAAGAATTTTGCTGATGGAACACGTTCCGATAATCGTATTGGGTGAAGATTTGAACCATATGCTGCGTATAAAATATTACCCATCTAGCATCTAACCATAATTTTTAAAGCGTGTGTCTGCTTTCGGCCAATTGCGGTCATTTAAGCTCATCTAGAATCATTGTCCCTAATTTATATAGAAGCGAGAACGATTTTTCTCCTTCCTCTCTGATTTTATTTATTACTTTATCTAAATCAGACATGCATTCTCGTAATACAGCGTGCCTATGATTATCTAATTTACCTCGATTCTCTATATAAGTACTTATACAACTAGCAGCAAAAGTATCAATCGACATTAAATCAACTCCGTCAATTTCTTCTCCTGCTAAGTCCTTCGGGAATGGTATATTCTGAAATTCTTCCCACAACTTATTTATTTCATTCATAGGAATTTTAAAATAAATTTTTTAACTATAATGTCCGCTTTGGGTCGTTAGCGGTTATACATTTTACTTCTTCCTCATTTCCCACGGCCTCACTCTTTCTCTACTACGGAAAATGTAACTGCACCGCTTGAGTTGTAACCCAGATAATACTCATTGTGACTATTTCTACTCATTAATATGTCTTCAACATGCCGAGTATCCATATCAGTTAGTATTACGTCTATTCTGTGATCACTGAGATAAGTATCGCTTACTAAAAAAGCTTGTTTGTGGCCAGGTCCTGTAAATGTAAATTTATGTAATTCTCTGCTTGTCAGATATTCGTATTCAACATTATCTGATAGCCAAATAGATTTTAGATAATCTGAGATTCGAGAAAGCTTTTCTGTGTCGATCATAAACACCCTCTGCTACGAAGGGCCTGTGCATTTTTATATTGCACAAAATGTAATTATAAAACGCCTGCTTTCGGCTGAAAAGTGGTCACTTGACTAGAGTATATTAGTGATGTCGAATGCAGTATTTGAATGCGTACTGTCTAAATAATCGGCTTGACAAAAATGTCCAAGAATCATCGTAACACCACTAAACTTGATCTCGTATACGAGTATCACAATCAAACTAAGCATCAACTTCAACGCTACTCACGTTCATTGGGCTACCTGGACTGGAAGAGTCAACCCGATCCATTCCGGCGTTACAACCCATCATTAACAATTCCACTTGACCATCCGCAGATCACTGAAACACCAACCTATGACTCATTATTTAATACATGTAAGGAACCTGTGGCCCCAATAAATAGGGATTCAATCAGTCATCTCTTATACGAGAGCCTCGCAATCTCTGCCTGGAAACAGGCGGGCGGGAATCGCTGGTCCTTACGTGTTAATCCTTCAAGCGGCAATCTCCATCCCACTGAAGCGTATTTAATAGCTGGTCCCATAGAAGATTTAAGTGAAGCAACAGCTGTCTACCATTATTCTACCCAAGAACATGCATTAGAAAATCGAGCCATCCTGACGAATACGGAATGGAATGCCATAAGCCAGAATCTACCAACAGATTCCCTGTTAATTTCACTGACCTCGATCTATTGGCGTGAATCATGGAAATATGGTGAACGTGCCTTTCGTTATTGTCATCACGATGTTGGACATGCGATTGGTGCAGTTACTTTTGCCGCAGCGGCACTCGGTTGGAAAACCAAGTTGATAAACTCTGTAACTGATGACGAACTAGAAACGCTATTAGGGCTGCGCCAACAAGAAGGCATCGAGGCGGAACATCCAGATTGCCTGCTCGCAATTTTCCCGTTTGATGAAGGCATAACACTAACAGATCACATCGTTAATCTCTCTACTGCATTACTTGAACGGCTTAAAACAATCGAATTTGAAGGTTGTCCAAATACATTAAGTAATGATCATCATGATTGGCCGATCATTGAGCGCGTTGCTGAAGCATGCCGTTTCGATAGTCATTGTCCATTGGATCACAAATTGTATTCACTAATAGAACATAATAATAAAATTGAATTTGTTGAAGACAGGCAAATATCAGCGCGAAAAATTATAAGGGAACGTCGAAGCGCACTGGCGATGGATGGGCGTAACACGATTAGTAAAGATACCTTTTATAGAATGATGGCACATGCCTCTCCGCATATGGGAAAAAATATAATAGAAGTACTGCCTTGGCAGGCAACCGTTTCACTCGCAATTTTCGTTCACCGTGTAGAAGATTTACCAACTGGATTGTATATGCTCGTTCGCGATCCTAGTCACGAACCTTCTTTAAAAAAGTCATTGCGTTCTGAGCTATGTTGGAAAAAACCCGAAGGTTGTCCAGAGATTCTCCCTCTGTATATGCTACAAGAAGCCGATGCATGTGAGGTCGCAAAAATAATTAGTTGTCATCAAGATATTGCTGCAGACGGTGCCTTTGCACTGGGGATGCTGGCGGAGTTCGATGCCAGTCTTGAACAACACGGTGCATTATTTTATACGCGTCTGTTTTGGGAAACGGGATTGATAGGACAAATCCTGTACCTGGAAGCCGAAGCAGCTGGAATTCGATCTACAGGGATCGGCTGCTTTTTTGATGATGCCATGCATGAGGTACTTGGCATTAGTGATCACAGTTGGCAGAGTTTGTACCATTTTACTGTCGGTGCACCAGTAGACGATCCTCGTCTACAGCCACTACCTGCTTATTGGCACCTGAATTAATTTATCCTGCAAAAATGAAGTCACCTGTAAAAAAATCTACCTCTCGTTACACTGACCGACCATTTCCGCCATATCGTTTTATTCCAAAAAAATCACCGCATCCGACCCGCGATCCAAATGGACATTCATATGAGAAACCTTTAGAAAAGCTCACATCATTTGAAAACAAGCAGTGGCAATCTTGTAATGAGTATTTATATGGTATCGATTTATTCAATTACGGTTATTGGTGGGAGGCGCATGAAGCACTTGAAGTAGTCTGGGTCGCAGCAGGAAGACAAACCGAAACGGGGTTGTTTATACAGGGCTTGATCCAGATCTCTGCCGCCCATCTTAAGAAATTCCAGGGATTTAACGATGTTGCAAAGCGCATGGCGACTGAAGGACTTGAAAAGATGAAACGTATAAAAGGTACTTACCTTGGTATAGATGTTTCTAGATTTCGTATCGCCGTCAAGTCATATTTTTCGGGCGACAATAAAATGCCCGTCACAATTAAATTAATAATTAATAACTAATGACTTTTCAAATTAATAGGTCTGTCCAAATTTATTGACCCAATTGTGTACATAAATAAAAAACACAACTTGTGATTTGAACAGTATAGGAAGTGAACATTTACCTGAAGATTAGATTTGTCTGCTTTCGGCCAATAGCGGTCATTCATAACCACTCAGTCGGCAGCGATCTGAAATGTCAGTTGCTGGGTTTATTTTTCGACGACGGCCAAATGTTAACGTGGCCACAATTGCCCCGTTGGCGTTCGTTTAATTGGGCGACATTTACTTCCACTGCTGTTGTCACGGCGTCGAGACTTCCTTGTTTGTAACCGTTGATGATATTCGTGCCATATGCAATCTCATAACGGTGCCAATCAGAGCCATCCGCACCGGGCGGTGACACTGTTCGCAGGATCGATACGATCTCGTACTGTTTACGAACCACTGAGGGTTCATCTGTCATGCGTGTTCACTTAAACAGACTTCGTGCACTAGCTCGAAGCTGAATAGAATATGATGTCTTAAAATCATCACATGTTAAGCGGATAGTGCTTACCAGCGCTTTCCACCGCCGCCAGATCTCTTCTCTTTGGGTTTTGCCTCATTGACTTTTACCTCGCGCCCGTCAATGCTAGATCCATTGATTTCTTGGATAGCCTTTTGCGCCTCGGCACTACTCGACATCTCGACAAAACCAAAGCCTTTGCTCTGACCAGTTTGACGATCCATGATTACATTAACCGAATCGACTGTGCCACACTTGCCAAATGCGTCCTGAAGTGTTTGTTGATTTGCTGAGTACGGTAAATTTCCGATGTAAAGTTTATTGCCCATAGTAACCTCCTAAAGGTTTGATAACCGCTCAAGAGGGTGTGGGCAGGATTGCCGACAGACTCGATAGAAACGATATGAAAGGGATGTGAAGTGTACGCCTTATTTGTACAAAATACCTCGCAACAAGAATCAACCAATTCAGACTGGGCCAACCAAGTCTTGAACTAGTTCCTATGTCCGCTTTGGGTCGTTAGCGGACATTAAACATCTTGTTTTTGAATTATCCAACCCAGCTTGTTTTAAACTCCTTTTCCGAATGTCTTCAGCTCGCCACGCTGTAGTATTAACGCCAAGTTTCACAGGCTGTGGGAAGTGGCCTGTTTTGACACCGTCCCACCAAGTGGATTTTGAAACAGGGGTAATTGCGGGTATTGGTGGCTCTGCATTTGGGTCGCCAACTATATGCTTTACACGTATAAAGCCAGTTTCAGGATTATTCGCCATTTTTGATCTCCATCGGATTAAGTTTGTCTCCACCGGAGAGATTATCCCACAATAAATTTACAGCTAAAGACGGCTAAGGGACGGCTAAGAAAATATATGAAAAAAAATGAAAATATTATGGTGGTGGGTAATTTTTTTAACTTCTCTTACTAGTCTATCAAAATTTTTAAATGGAACTTCTTTTATAATAAATGTGTTTGGGTTTTCCAGCTAAAAACATCATCCCAAACCTTTTCAAGTAAATTATTTTCAGTCTGAATCTTTTTAAATCGTTTCCATAATGCTTCTTTATCAGGGTCTTTCCCAATTTCCTGATACATCTCTTTACGCTTCTCTTGTATAAACTTTTTTAAAGGGTGTTTTCTTTTTTGTGGGTTATTTTCCTTCAAAAACTCATATTCGTCGAACACAATAATCATTTCTTCAGGCATAGGAATATTTGTTTTTTCTGATATAAATTTTATTCTGTTTGGAGAAATAAATTCTCGACCATCTGTAAATTCATTAAATTTACCAAATTCCTCTTTCTCTTCTTTAGACCACAATGACTTACCACGAGTTATAGGTATTCCTACTAAATAGCAAAATGCAGTATGAATATTCAAAGCACTTTCATTGTGTGGGTCACTCTGGTTATGCGCCGCATTAGAAAATGCTATGTAATCAGGTTTATCATCTGTGTAATACCCCATTTGTAAATCTAATAAATTGTCAAGTGTTACGCGGTATATAGAAAAAAACCATTCATAAACGTCATCTTTAAGCAAGTAAACAGCAGCATCATTTTTAAACTTGTGTGTTTCTATTTCTTCTAAATCAATTGCGCGAAAGAGCTTATTTTTGAAGCCAGAAGTTGATGTTTTATATTCTTCGTCATCAAGATCAAGTAAATATTTACCCTCATTCTTCTTAAAAACTTCTTCAAGCTTCCAATACTTCAGCAGTGGGAGTTTTGCCATCAGTCTCATGCCTTAACTCCGCATATATAACTAGCCCATGCATTCATCAACCGTTGTCGTTTCCTAAATATATCACCACGTTGATACGCTCTTTCTGTTGCATCTTTTATAGTGTGAGCAAGGGCGGCTTCCGCTACTTCTCGTGGATACGAAGTCATTTCTGCACACCAATCGCGAAAAGTAGAACGAAATCCGTGCACCGTTACATCAGGATAGTCTTCTTGCAACAATGATCTAATGGATGAATCACTTATTGGTCTGCCTAAAATATTTCCCTCAAATAAAAGTTGATCAGGTGAAAGTATTTTTGCCTTCTTTAATATTGTAATAGTTTCTTTTGATAACGGTATACGATGGGGTCGACCCGCTTTCATGCGCACATCTGGGATATTCCATTCTTTAGTTTTCAGGTTAATTTCTTTCCATGCAGCGTTTCTTGACTCGCTTATTCTCGTAGCAGTAAGGATAGTAAAAGCTAATGCTTGTGCTGCAATGGTGTCTTTCTTTCTTAGCTTTGCATAATACTTAGGTAATTCTGTATACGGCATTGCACTGAAATGCTTTACTTTTTGTATCTTTGTGCGTTTTGGCAGGAGTTTATCTAAATGACCTCGCCATCTTGCAGGGTTTTCACCAGTTCGGTATCTGCGTGCGGTAGCCCAATCTAGAATATTCTCGATACGTTGCCTTACTCGTGTTGCCGTTTCAGTTTTCTCATACCAAATGGGTTCAAGTACTTTTAGTACAAACGCAACATCAATGCTTTGGATAGATATATTTCCAATAACTGGATATGCGTAGGTTTCGAGTGTGTTGCGCCACTGGGATTCGTGTTTCCGGCTTTTCCAACCTGCTTTATGCGCATCAATATATGCTAGTGCGCAATCTTTAAAAGTTTTGCTCTTGGCTTGCTTTAATGCGGTTTTAGCGTTGCGCGCCCTTTTAAACTGAATGGGGTCAATGCCTTCTTTTTTAAGCCCTCTGCATTCTTTGGCATGCTTTCGAGCCGTTGATAAGTCGATGGTGTCAAATGAGCAAGCCCATGTCGATGCTCTTTCCCATGCAGCACATAGCGAATACACAAGACTTTGATCCAGAAAGGCTTATTTGTAGATACAGGCCGTCTCCATCAGCGTACCAGTCACTTTTCTTTAACTTTTGGACCCTTCTTCAGTGCGCTTAAACGCTCAATCGTCTTAGGCATCTATATACGTTCCTATATACGTCTTATATACGGATTCAAGAATATTGAATCGGACAGCATTAGACTATAATCTTAGTTTAACTGCTGTAATACAGCTATTTTTTGGATTATATAGGGTTGTATTAGATTAGACTATGACGGACTCCCTCTCCGCCAATTTAATAAATTACTTAATAAATAAAAGGTTATAATAATTTAATCAAGTAATTTGTAAGCCTGATTTTTTCAGCCCATTTAAAATTTTATCAATAAGGCCTGTGGGCAATTGCCATTTCTCTAGTTCACTTCGGGCATGGTGCTCAATATCTGGATATAGCGTGGATAAGTGTTTTGCTGTTTCCTGCGCTTTGTTTGAATCATTCATATCTGCATAGATGGCAGTTAATATCATATAAGTCCAATAAAAGTCTGGCATGTCAATTTCTCTTGCTTCGCGTAGTGCGTTATCAAGTTCGCCGCGATGATAAAAATCAATGACAAAGGGAATATGAAAAAAATCTGGATGGGCAGGGTTCAAAATCATCGCATGCTCGATCATTTCTAAGCCTCTATTCCATTTCCCACTGAATGCTAATCGAATTCCGTATCCTGCCAGTAACAGCGAATCATTTGGATTTAGGTTAAAGGCTTTTTCTGCTTGCGCTGTACTTGATTGTGCCCCACGGGTCATGAGGTCGGCATAGTATAAAGCGTAGTGCGCGCGAGCATTTTCTGGGCTGATTTTGACAAGCCTTGCGTGCTGTTTCAAAAGTGAGTTGCTGGATTTCACGATCTCGCTTCACAATATTGCATGATAAAAAGTGCTCTGCAGCATAGATCATTGCAAGCGCTGCCCATGCATCGGAAAAATCTTGATCTAATTGAACAGCTTGTTCCAGTGATTCGCGTGCTAGCAAATGATCCTTTGGTGATAAAGTCAGGCGCCATTTATAGTAGTGTAAGTAAAGTTCATATGCAGTTAGGTCATTTGTAGACTTACGATTTAAATTTGCGAGTTCATTGCGGATTATTACTCCATATGGTTGTGCAATGGCTGCAGCAGCCTGATGTGCAATATCGTCTTGTATTGCAATTATGCTACTTACACTCATCTTTTTATCAAAAGTATGCGTCCAAACATTAGTATGCGTATAGGTGTCATCAAGTTCTACATAAACACGAATGGCATCCTCTAGTATGTGAACACTACCACTCAATACATAGCGGACATCTGTAATTTTATGAAGGTTTTTAGTAGCTAAATATTTATTTTCATCAACATTAATTGAAGTTCTTGCAATAACAATTAGCCCTTTAAATTTGGATTATTGATGGAATATTTCCTGTGAGATTCCATCTACAAAATTTTCATGCGCAAAGTGAGTGCTGAGGTCTTTAAAGTTTAGTATTGCAATGCTTGGGAATGAACCTTCTTTTATAAATTCTGGCGAAATGGATTTTTGATGATTTTGAGTATTACGGTAATAAAATTTTGGGATATAGCTGCCTTTTTGAATTTCTATGATCACTTTATCATCGCGCCCTGACGACAAATAAAATTGCTGTAGCATACGCCGTAATCGGACAGCTTGTACGCGGACAATTGGGTCAGTCTGCGGGTCAAAATCATCACTTTTTTGAAATACCGCTACAGCAATGGCGTAGGCTTTTAAATATTGTTGCTTATTATCTAATGTTTCTACAACAACATATTCCAAAAACATTTGTATTTTTGGGGATCGTTTGAATTCAGGATCTTCTAGAATTGAAGTGAGTTGGATTTTTATCTCATCTTCACTTGGTTCCACACCTGTTCGATCTATTGAATCTGTTGTGCTCATGTATTTTTTGCGCTCAACCAGGCGCGCGATGTAATTTCATATTTAACACGTTAATTACCGTAAAAAACTGGGATCGGTAATTGTCAGCTGCAACTATAATAAATGATAAATATAGCCAATGACTAGAGAGAAAGGGCTGATTTGAATTTTATGACATTGAATACGTAAAGTAGAGGGACAAAGATGAACAGAACAGTAAACATATTAGAGCGTGAAAGTAAATTACCCGTTAAAAAACGTTGTTTAGAGATATATGTATCTACAGTTTTTCTTGGTATGAGCGTGGTAAATGAGGCAAAGCGTCAGCTCATTAAGCCACTGCGGAGTGTTAATCTTTCCATTAATCAATGGTTAGTGCTGAAGATTATTTATCTTAAGCGTGCTGATACACCTACAAAGATAGCAAATTTGATGAATGCAGACGCAACTACAATAACTCGTTTGTTAGATGGACTGGAAGAAAGGCAGTTAATTGAACGCAAACGCCAGATCAATGATCGGCGCGTGGTTGAAATTCATATTACTTCAAAAGGTATCGAAATTGGAGATAAAATTTATGCCTTATATGAGAATATACTAGGTGATTTAGAAAACCGCCTTACACAAGAAGATCTTAATTTTTGGAAAAAAATTAAGCACTGTATTTTCTCAGAGGAAAAGAATGTGCTTAATTAAGTTTGGAAGTTACAAATTTGTAGAATCATTAATTTGTACAGCAACACTATTGTTATACTTTTGATTCATAACATCAACTTCACTTGCTTTTTCTGACAGGATGTTTGTTTTTATCTTATCGCTAGTAACGGGTTGGTAACCTTCATTTCTTTGGTTGTTAGATTTTACATATTCAATGAAGCTATCTACTTTCGAATTTATATCTTCGATTTTACCTTTTAGGTAGAAATATGGTGCAAATGCGCCTACGGTAAAGGCAACAACTGCAATAGGAAGTGTGATTCCAAATTTCACTGAGAACATCCCCCAAATTTCTTTATTAACAGAATTTTAAGATTCTGCATTTATTCTAGGTTGTTAATAAAGGGTTTAAAAGCTACCTAAAATATCTAACCATTAATAGCATTTTACATGCAAATTACTAGTGTTGTATCCGAATGTATACGTATAATGAATAATTATTTTAATACTTTTGTGCTGTACGTATAAAAACAACCTATATACATTATTAACATTGCAGTATTTCGATTTTATTAACATCGCAACATTAAGGTTATCTTTAAAAATTGTGATACAAATAGTAAGGTTGGAATATTTAAAAATCCATTTCAAATATATTAGTGTGATACTAATTGATTGAAGTTTGTAATTAACAGTAAGCTGTGTTTCTAAATTTTAGGCTGCTCAAATCAAATTTAATAGTATAGATTCATATCGAGCATATCGGTTCGTAATTCGAGGATGTGTAATGAAAATACATATTTTCATTATTATTTTTTTATTGATCTCAACTCGTGCTTATGCAGAAAGCGCAAGCTCGCCAGAAACATCTGCAAGTCACCTCAATATCTGTGAATTAAAGTTAACCGACAATGATGGTGGGGAAACGTATTATGGCCAATGCGATGGCACTATCCCTCACGGAGAGGGAACAATAATCTATAAAGACGGCAGCAAATTTAGAGAAAGCTTTGTTAACGGTGAAAAGGATGAAGAAGGCGTCACAATTTGGTTTAATGGTGAAATGTATGTGGGTGGGTTTCGTAGTGGGATGCGTGAAGGGAAAGGTGTTTACAAATGGCCTAACGGAGATCAATACAAAGGTAGTTATCGCGATGATCAGCGTAATGGACTAGGTGTTTATGAATTTTCGAATGGACAACGCTATGAAGGTAATTATCAAGATGATTTTAGACACGGTTTTGGTACCACTACCTGGCCAAATGGTAGCAGGTACGAAGGTCAATACCACACTGGCACTATTCAAGGGAAAGGCACCTACTTTGATAAAGCCGGACAAAAGTTTATTGGTTATTTTGAGAGGGGGTTGATTTTAAAGTCTGGAAAAATATATATGAGTAACGGATCTGTGTGTGAAATATCGAATGGTATAGCCATTAATGGAGAGTGTGTTTATCCACCGAGCAGCATTAATTATTTTTAAATTTAAATCTACAAAAATTCATTGATGATTGTTCCTGTTGTTTGGTCTAAAATTTAATTCTTTTTAATTCAAGGTGTCATATAGCGTTCATCAAGCTTTTTTACACCGCATTCACCTTGTATTGTAGGAATTTTATCTTGTACTTTAAATATTTCTTTATTTGAAATATTACCTTCGATACGCATTTGATTAGTAATTTCACTACGCAGCATAGTTTTTGTTCTGAATTCATAATCATCACTTTTGAAGATAAATTTAACCATTTTCCCATTGTTTTCTTTGCTGAATTTATAGATTTTTGCGGCACCTTCGCTTGAAAAATTGAGTGTTAATATCCAGCCGTCATTCTTATTTGATTTTTCAACAGCAGTGTTATCGATGCAGTTTGATGTAATATAAAATGAAGGAATTTCATAGTTATAGGCTTGCGAACTGCTCGCAATTAGGGAAAGTAAAATAATTGCTATTAATCGATACATAAGATTGGTCTCAGGGTTATTTATACAGGGAAAAAATTAATCTAATAAAATAGTGCTATTGAATTGCATCTTCTTTAAATAAAGTGTCAGCAACTTGAGCTGAGTGTGCGTTTTGCGGTTTTCTTAAATTGGACATTAATACCATTTTATTTTCATCAACCCTTAGCAAATAAATATCCTTTTCTTTACGGTATGCATTTGTTGCAAGCATTACAAAAATAATGAAGCAGGACATAGACCCAACCACCCATGCAATTTTTGTTGGTTTGCTTTGAAATAAATTTTGAATCCAGTTAAGGGTAACGAAATTAGATAAGTCTAGGATAGCTAGAACCCCTATAATAAGTAATATGAATGCTAATGTAGCACCCCAAAGCACAAAGAAAAATTTACTACTCATTTAACGCACAATTTTTTCTACAAGAATTTCTTGTACTAAGACAATTCAAAAATTGGTTTAGATATCTAAACTGTGACCTATACTTTCACAATTACGTATCAAAGTACGTTTAAACTTGGATAAGAGGTGCAAAATGCCCAGTGAGACTAATGGAGGCAGAATGTCGTTAATATGGATGGAGGAAATTGTACGATGGTAAGTTGTTCAAAATTGAGGCAAGCATTCAGCAATGCTTATAGTCAACAATACAACTTCTAAAGAGTCTGTAGAATGGAAAAATCAGCAAGTATTAACATAGATAATTGCAAAAGATCAGCAAAATAATTTGCAATCAAATTCTTCTAATTTCTGTCTATGTTAAAGATAAAAAAATTCATTCAAAGGCAGGATATCATCATGTGGTCACTACATTTACATAGCATGAGCAAATTATTAAATTTTACTATTTTATATTTCATTTTCTACAGCAGTTCTATTATTGCAGACTCAAGTTCTATTAAGATCTCTGAAGGAAAATTCAATATGGGTTGTTCACCTGCTGATGATCTCTGCTTGGAAGATGAAGGACGAGAAGGGGGGGGGTGAAAGCGTAATAGTGCCGAGTTTTAATATTGATAAATATGAGGTTACGGTTTCGCAATATGAAGAATGCATGGCTGAAGGTGTATGCAAACGACCAAAAGATCACTTTCGAAATAAGTATTGTAATGTCGGTGAGCCAACGCGTGTGAATCATCCTGTGAATTGCGTTGATTGGGATGAGGCACTTTCTTATTGTGAATGGAAAGGTAGGCGACTGCCGTATGAAGCAGAATGGGAAAAGCAGCGAGAGCAGAATCAATTACTCGCTACCCTTGGGGTCAAGATGTGGATTGTACACACGCAATTTTGGATGATGGTGTCACGTTTGGATCCGTTCCAAACGAACCAGATGGATGTGGCGAAGACCGCACTTGGAAAATAGCGAGTAGAGAACCTAATAATTTTGATCTTTTCGATATGCACGGAAACGCAGGAGAATGGACCATGAATTGGTATTCAAAAACTGCAATTCAAGACCATTATGCAAAAGGCGATTTAGCAGGCCCTGCAAAAGGAAAACAAAGAATCGTGCGAGGGGGTTCTTGGGATGAAAATAAAAAGAACTTACGTAGTTCGTATCGTAACGTTAAACCGCCAGTAAGTGGGAAATCGATTTATGGATCTATTGGGTTTCGGTGTGCAATTTCCAAGTAAATATAAGTAACAAAATCTGAATTAATAAGGCTATCAACTTATAGCATATTTTGTTACTTTAAATTTTAATATACACATAATATATATTTTTGTTTTGGCAAAAATTCTCGGCATGATACTGAATGCAATAGTATTATAACGATATAGATAACTAGATTATGTGAATATATTATTGGTAATTAATGAAACACAATAAAATTATAATCGTTGTTGGGACGATGACGTTATTCACTAGCTTGGTGGCTGGTGTATTTATTTTAGTTCGAACCGAAGTAGTCAGTTCAGCTGTGGGGCTGCTTTTGCTTATTTCACTTCTGGGACTGTATGTCGGGTTTGGGTTGCTTATTGCGGTATATCGGCTGGTTTCAAATTTAGAATGAAATCATGATTAAATCAAAACGAATGGATTGAGATCGCATCTCAAAGATAAAGAAGTTTACACGGACTTGTTATCGATTTTCGGTATAGGTTTGAAAGAGAAGCTCAAATGCGTCTTCATCAATATTATTTTCACCTACTTCTATTTTTGAAATTCTTCGATCAGGATGTCGGCGCCTATCATTACGCACACAAACACCATGGCGCGTAATAATTGGAAATTGAGCACCTTGCATTGAGTTCCTTCGGTCATTTTCACCACGGCGATCACCATTATTGATCATTTTCATTTCATTCCTTCGATATTTTTATTCTAATAATAAGTAACATATTTGTGTGCATACCGTATCGAAATTTACTTCGATATGTATGTGATCTACTTCACACAATTACAGGAAGAAATGCTTAATTTTTTTAAGTAAATATTTGTGATTAACAAGTAATAGCTAATTGGTAACTAAATAATTTTGTATATACAAAATGAGCGCACCGAGAAGCAGCAAATGGTTTCTTAGTTTAATGGTTGCTAAATAATGAACTAAAGATTCGCCCATTTACCGACACTTCTTTGACTTGAATGTTGGCAAGCCTGCGATCAGGCGCATTTCTGCGATCGGCTTTAATGAAGCGTCCATCACTATCTACAAGAGGAAATTCAGATTTTATTATGCGTTCGCGTCGATCAATGCATTGTCTGCGATCATTTGTGTATGCCAAGTCAATTCCAATCTGACTCATCGTTCTATCTCCACTCCAGTATGTTTCCAACTCATTCAAGTGTTTTTAAGCAAAGGCTGTCTATAATTTCAAACACCGTAATGTGAAGGGTTTCATATTTTGGTTATTAAAACAACATTAATTATTTTCGTGTTTTTGAGTGTAATTAAGCGATAAAAAAGTTAACCTACTTAATATCAGTCAGTTAAAATTTAGACATTTAATTTTTCAATTAGTCAAGATAAATACAATCCATATGCATGATCTACTAATTACTAATGCAAGAGTTGTAAATGAAAGTACAACTGTAAATAAAGATATCCTAATAACTAATCAAAGAATTACGCAGATTGATAATGATTTACAACACGTTACCGCTAAACAAATTCTGGATGCTAATGGCAAGTGCTTGATCCCCGGCATGATTGATGACCAAGTGCATTTCAGAGAACCAGGGCTTACGCATAAAGCAGATATGGCAACGGAATCTCATGCTGCTATTGCAGGTGGTATAACCAGCTTTATGGACATGCCAAATGTCAAACCGCCAACACTTACCTTAGAGCTATTGCAACAAAAATATGAAGTTGCAGCGAAGCGTGCACAAGCAAATTATGCATTTTACATGGGAGCCAGTAATGACAATTTAGAAATATTGAAAATGGTGCCAAAGAACTTAGCATGTGGAATTAAAGTGTTTATGGGAGCATCTACAGGTAACATGCTCGTAGACGATGATGATGTTTTAGAAGGGATATTCAAAAATGCACCTGTACCCATTATTACGCACTGCGAAGATTCAGTTTTAATTAATGAAAATCTACATAAATTTCAGCAAGAATATGGGGATGATATACCTGTCGAATATCACCCAATAATTCGCTCAGAACAGGCATGTTATAACTCTTCATTAAAGGCAGTAACGCTTGCAAAGAAACATGGAACCCAGCTGCATGTATTACATTTGTCTACAGCTAAGGAATTAGATCTTTTTGATAGTGCCGAGGTAGATAATAAGAATATTACAGCTGAAGTTTGTGTGCATTATTTGTTTTTCAATGCGGCAGATTATGCCGAACATGGATCTTTAATTAAATGTAATCCAGCTATTAAGACACTTCAGGATCAGCAGGGCCTATTACATGGGGTGAATGAAAATCGAATTGATATAATTGCTACGGATCATGCTCCGCATTTAATGAAAGAAAAACATGGAAATTATATAACAGCGCCTGCTGGATTGCCTTTGGTGCAGCATGCCCTATTAAGCCTTTTAGAACACTATCACAACAATATTTTTAGCATGGAAAAGATTGTTGAAAAAACAAGTCATAATGTTGCAAAACGCTTTAGCGTTGTAGATAGAGGCTATATTCGGGAAGATTATTTTGCAGATTTGGTACTAATAGACCACGAAAAATCATTCCATGTAACACCTGAAAATATTTTATACAAATGCGGTTGGTCGCCTTTTAATAATTTTACTTTTCGATCTTCAATTAGCGCCACTATTCTAAATGGAAAGATCGTATATGAGGATGGAAAATTTACTAAGGAAGGATTTTATGGCGAACAATTACAATTTGACCGATAATTTTGAATTAAAGTGAAGCAACTAGTTAAAATTCATTTAGTATTACTAGTTGTTGCATTAATCATAACTTTCGTGTTGTTTCCTGTAGACATGCTGTTTTTCGAAGGCGCATCAAACGATGATGTACAGGCTTATTATAAAAATGCAGTTACACTCGAAAAGATGAATGCATGGAAAATATTTTTTACTTGGTTTCTTGGATTAACCTGTGGAAGGTTAATCGTTAGAGCTCTAAAAGATCCATCCGCCAATATTGATCAAAAGCACAAGCGTTGAAAATATTTAAAACGAAAAAAAGCGACACTAAAATGGTGAATGTGCTATTTGTGTGCATGGGCAATATATGTCGTTCGCCAACGGCTCATGGTGTGTTTCAAAAGCTCGTTAAAGACCAACATTTAAATGATTCAATTGGAATTGATTCAGCTGGCACGTATGCATATCACGCAGGAGATAAACCAGATTCGCGCGCATGTGCAGCAGCGGCAAATCGTGGCTATGATTTGAACATAATTCGTGCGCGTAAAATCGAAGAAGAAGATTTCTTACGATTTGACTATGTCTTGGCTATGGATCTCGGGGTTAAACAAGACTTATTAGCATTATGTGATTCGAAATATACAAAAAAAGTAAAACTATTTTCATATTACGCTACAAAATCTAAAAACAAAGAAGTTCCAGACCCATATTATGGTGGCTTAAGTGGGTTTGAAACGGCTTTAGACGTAATTGAAGAAGCAAGTGCAGGGCTGCTTAAATTTATCAACGTGAATCATTCATTAGAGTTCAAAAAACATAAATAAACTCTAT
Organism: Gammaproteobacteria bacterium; assembly: GCA_965247265.1. GTDB lineage: Bacteria > Pseudomonadota > Gammaproteobacteria > UBA4575 > UBA4575. Next base: position 2,002,092 of record OZ252002.1, on the reverse strand, counting down.
ATGTACAATTCTTTTCAATTAGTTTTAAATTGTTTTTTCAGAATTAGATTGTTTGCTAGGTTGCTTATTAGCGTTAGATTCTGAGTATGATGGTTTGCTCGTATCTGACTGGCTATTATGATTTTTCCCATTTTGTTTATTATTTTGGCCGCGTGGACTTGATGTTCGACGAGAATTATCATTTCTTCTGCGATTATTGTTTCGCCCAGCATCGCGCGGACCCCGTCTTCTGTGACTACCAGTACGATTACGGTTATTTGAATTACTTCGATAATTTCGCTGACGGCTACTGTGCTTATAACTTTTATTGTGTTGTTTAGATTTTTTTGGTTCTTCTTTAGCAAACAGCCAAGCAAATAGTCGAGTGAAAATGCCAGGCTTAGAAGAAGTAGATACTGGTTTTTGTGGGATTGGGGCAGGGGTCGCAGCTTGAATTGATTTGACCGCCGGCTGTTCTACCGCTACGGCAGGCTGACTCGATAAGTTAACGGTCGCTTCTTCTTGAGGAATTAGCTCATAGCTTGACGTTTTACTGGTTTCTTTGTCGTCATCACGAATTCGCTCTACAGAAAAATGAGGTGTTTCTAAGTTAGGATCAGGAACAATTATTAGCTGTACCGTATGGCGCGCTTCAATTTCACTAATTACACTGCGTTTTTCATTGAGTAAAAAGCTGGTTACATCAACCGGCAATTTGGCAATGACCTTGCCAGTTTTTTCTTTCATAGCTTCATCTTCTATGAGCCGAAGGACAGCTAAGGCAAGTGATTCTATGCTTCGTATGGTCCCATGACCTGTACAACGTGGACATACAATTTGGCTTGATTCATCAAGTGAGGGTCGAAGTCTTTGTCGTGACATTTCAAGTAAGCCAAAGCGGGATATTCTTCCAAATTGAACGCGTGCACGGTCTATTTGCAGTGCATCGCGTAATCGATTTTCAACATCTCGTTGGTTTTTGTTTGACATCATGTCAATAAAGTCGATAACAATAAGCCCACCGATATCACGCAAACGTAGTTGCCTTGTAATTTCATCTGCAGCTTCAAGATTGGTGTTCAATGCAGTTTCTTCAATATCACTACCTTTTGTGGCACGTGCAGAATTAATATCAATTGAAATTAATGCTTCGGTAAGATCTATAACAATCGAGCCACCAGATGGTAAGGAGACTTCTCGAGTAAACGCAGTTTCAATTTGTGATTCAATTTGATATCGATTAAATAATGGAACAGTATCTTCATAAAGTTTAAGTTTTTTCAGGTTGTGTGGCATAACCTGTTCAACAAACTTTTTTGCATCGCCATAGACGTTTTCATCATCAATGATGATTTCACCAATGTCATCTCTAAGGTGATCGCGCAGCGCTCGGATAATGACATTACTTTCCTGATAAATTAAAAATGGTTCATCTTGTATATCTGAGGCTTTTAAAATAGCGTCGTTAATTTGTAGTAAGTAGTTTAGGTCCCACTGTAATTCTTCTGCTGAACGTCCCACACCTACAGTGCGAACAATGACACCCATCCCATTAGGTATTTCTAGCTGAGAAAGTGTATTTCTGATTTCTTCACGTTCATCACCTTCAATGCGTCGAGATACACCACCAGCACGAGGATTATTAGGCATTAGCACAAGGTAACGCCCTGCAAGACTGATATAGGTGGTTAGTGCAGCGCCTTTATTGCCACGCTCTTCACGATCAACTTGAATGATGAGCTTTTGGCCCTCAGACAGGAGGTCTTTGATAGGTTGGCGTTCACTGTCATTACTAGATGAGCTACCTAAATAGCCACGCGCAATTTCTTTGAACGGTAAAAAACCGTGGCGTTTTGCACCATAATTTATAAAAGCTGCTTCTAAGCTAGGTTCAATTCGGGTGATTTCACCCTTATATACGTTATCTTTCTTTTGGTTTCGAGAGGGTAATTCGATATCGAGATCGTATAGTCGCTGTCCATCGACCATCCCCACACGTAATTCTTCTTGCTGTGTGGCATTGATTAAAATTCTTTTCATAATTTACTCTATTGGATATGTGTATCCTTCGAGCATGGTTATTCCTAGATGAATCAGTCATTACATTCAGCCAACAGTAGTTTGTTGGATTTGCTGTATCTACGGAAAATTGCCGAAGGAGATAATGAATTGTGATACTTAAAATACTAATCATTTTGTATATACGTTCTTTGAATAGCATGTTTGAAACCCAACTAGGGTTCAAAACGCACTCAAATTTATCTTCACAACAACTAAAATTTTGAATCAATGTTATGAAGCGTAGGAAATCAAGGTGCACCAACGTGAAACAAATAGCTCTCTTTTTGGCACCGTACGCTAAAATATTGCGTAACTGTTTCAAATTTCACAGGATTAACTATATCAATCTCTGCCTAGTCCAGCAAATAGGTCCATAGTATGTTTTCAATCGATAGCTGGCGGTCAAATGTCTGTCATGAATGGTTCCATTAAAATTGTTGATGCTAATAAAGACGGGCAACGTATTGATAATTTCTTAATTACTCATCTTAAAGGAGTCCCTAAAAGTCTAATATATAAATTATTGCGCACTAGAAAAATTCGAGTAAATGGCAAGCGCGTGAAGCAAATTTATCGATTACAAACGAACGATAAAGTATTTATTCCGGATCTACGTGTAACAACGTCACAGCAAAATGGAGTGGTAATTACAAATGAAGCGCGCCATCAAGTAACTTCATCAATTTTGTACGAAGATGAAGATCTTATTGTTATCAATAAACCTGCAGGAGTTGCCGTACATTCTGGGACGCGTGTTTCATTCGGTGTAATTGATATTCTAAGGGCCTCAAGACCAGCAGCACCGTACTTGGAGCTCGTGCATCGGCTTGATCGACAAACAAGTGGATGTCTGCTCATTGCAAAAAATAAACGTATGTTGAATGCATTGCATGATCTGCTGCGTGCAAAGAAGATCAGAAAAGAATACGTAGCACTAGTGAAAGGCAAATGGGAACTAGGCACTAAAATGGTCAACGCGGCGATAAATGTAAAAAACAAATCTGAATTATTCTCAGAAGATAATAACCACACTTCATTCGAAAAACAGGCTGAAACAAAGTTTCATCCTCGAAAAATTTATCAGGCATTTTCACTATTAGATGTTGAAATTGGCACAGGTCGCACACACCAAATACGTATACATGCCGCAGGACTAAATCATCCTGTGGTTGGTGACCAAAAACATGGTGATTTTTCAATTAATCGTGAATGTAAGAAAATGGGATTGAATCGCATGTTTCTGCATGCGGCATCTATTTCATTTCAGATGGAAGAAAGTGGTAGAAAATACAGTTTTTCAGCACCTCTGGAGATAAATTTAGAGTCATTTTTAGAAGGCTTAGCGTCATAAGACGATCACATCAATTACCTTAAGATGGAATTATTGATTTGCATGTTGAATGGATTTGATTTGGTTCACAGGATGTTGTTTACTGAAAGCTATATATAAATTAGTAGTAAGGTGAAAATAGGCTATGGAGCCAAAAATTAGTTTAGACAAGCTCTCAAGCGATGATCGAACGACCTCTAAGTGGGAGCGTGATATTATTGAAAAACTCGCTACAAATGCCCTTAAAGAACAGCGTCGAGCGCGTCGCTGGGGAATCTTTTTTAAAATTCTCGGTTTTGCCTATGTGTCAATTTTTCTAATTAGCCTAATTGACTGGGATATGTTGGACTTGTCTTCAGGTGGGCAGCATACTGCACTGGTCGAGCTCGAAGGCATTATTGCACACGGTGAAAATGCAAGTGCCGGTAACGTGGTATCTGGATTACGTGAGGCATTTAAGAGCGAAAAATCTGCCGCGGTAATATTAAGAATTAATAGCCCTGGTGGAAGTCCAGTACAAGCAAGCTATATCAATCATGAAATTAAAAGACTTCGTGAGCTACATCCGGGAAAACCGCTTTATGCAGTAGTTGCTGATATTTGTGCATCAGGAGGCGTATTTGCTGCAGTTGCTGCTGATAAAATTTATGCTAACAAAGCCAGTATTGTTGGGTCAATCGGTGTGCGTATGGATGGTTTTGGTTTTGTGGACGCAATAGAAAAGCTAGGTATTGAACGAAGATTAATGACAGCAGGTGAACATAAGGCAATTCTTGATCCATTTTCACCAGAAGATGAATTTGAAAAGTTACATGTGCAAGCACTCCTGGACGATATCCATCAACAATTTATTGATGTAGTTAAAGAAGGCAGAGGTGACAGGCTTGCTAAAGATGAAAAAATGTTTAGTGGTTTGTTTTGGACTGGGGAGCAAGCACTAGAATTAGGCCTTGTTGATGGATTTGGAAGTGCAAGCTATGTTGCGCGTGAGGTTGTTGGTATCGAAGAGATTCATGATTACACATACCGGCAAGATTATTTTCAGCAATTTGCTGAAAGATTGGGTAGTGCGCTAGTAAAATCTATTCGAGAAGTCATTACGTTTCCAACTTTAAATTAGTATAGTTAACAATTTATAAGGCTGAATTTGTTAATACATCGATGCCTTCATTGGACAACATTGAAATAAGCCTAATCATTGGCAAGCCTATGAGTGTGTTAGGGTCATCACCCTGCATTTTTTTAAACAGTGCTTAACCCTAAACTTTCTGATTTAAAACTTCCTGCACAATCATAAGGCTCATCTCTTTTTAAATAAGCTGTAATTTGTTCGTTTTTTAAATCACGAAATTGGACTTGAAATGTTTCGCAACATACCTGATGGGCCTTACTTTTTGAATTGAGTAGGCATAGGCCAGTGTAAAAAGTAACTTGTTTGCCACTAACGGCTGATAGTTGATTGAATGCTTCATTATGATCATTAGGTTTACAAATTATATTCCCATTTAGTTCTGCACATTGATCTGAACCAATAAATAAGAGCATTTCCTAATTGATGTGATACTGCTTTTGCTTTTTCGAATGAAAGCCGAGTTACATTCTTGGCGGGTGATTCTCCTTCATGTAAAGATTCATTAATATTTGGAGCGATGCAAGTTAACGAAGGCAGCAAAGTGTTTAACAATTTTTTCCTGTAAGGAGAGCTAGATGCCAAAATAATTTTCATATAAATCGATGATTATTGAACTGACTCGAAGCTTTTGTATAATTATCTTAAATATTTAGGCATATTACTAATAATGTCACAGCCTGAAAAAAAGGTTTTTCCTCATCAATTTGATCCTAAACTTATGGTGGATCAAAATCGTGAATTAGTGGGGACCCTTCCTGCTAACGGGATGTCACGATTAAAAAATGTTGCACTTTCAATGGGGCCGGAAGTTTTGGTTCAATTGCAATTTTCTTTTGGGCTTTATGGCCTGCCTAGAATATCTGGAAAAGTAAGTTATGCGCTTGGCATGCGCTGTGAACGTTGTTTAGATGAGGTTAAAATTGTACTAGAACCAACAATTCAAGTTTTACTGAAGTCTGAAAATGAATCTGTGGCTAAAGAGAATGAGGAGTACGAGTTTTATGAATATTCTGACAATAGCCTTGAATTAGCCAATTTAATCGAAGATGAATTACTCCTAGCGCTGCCATTGGCCCCCAAACATCAGGATATTTCCTTATGTAACCAAGATATGGTAGCTTGGCTCGCCTTGAACAAGGAGCCAGCTCAAAAAGCGGATAATCCTTTTGCTATACTGAAACGCTAGAATGTATGGAGAAATCAAATGGCGGTGCAAAAAAGCCGAAAAACACGTTCAAAGAGAGATATGCGTCGAGCACACGATTCGCTGATCACGCCAGCTTTGTCCGTTGATAGTACAACAGGCGAAACACACCTGCGCCACCAAATTTCACCAGATGGGTTTTATCGAGGCAGACAAGTTATTGCTAAACCTGAAGAGTATGACGATGATGAAGAATAATATTTTTAATTAGCACTCAATTTAAATATACATTTTAATTCATTGATAAGTAACGTATTTTAATTTCCCAAACACGCAAATTCATTTATTTGAATTCTAATCTTAAGTGACAAATTTTACGGTATCGCTAGATGCTATGGGTGGTGACTTTGGGCCCGGTGTAGTAGCCAAGGCCGCCGTAGATTACCTGCAAAGCAATCAAGATACGTCGCTAATTTTAGTGGGAGATCAGCAAATGATAACGACTGAGCTGAATAAGCTTAATATTAGGCCCTACGAGCGACTGAAAATTAATCACGCAAGCCAATGTGTGGAGATGGGCGAGCATCCATCCCAAGCGTTGCGGAATAAAAAAGACTCGTCTATGCGTGTTGCTATTAATCTTGTGAAAGAAGGGACGGCGGATGCATGTGTTAGTGCGGGCAACACGGGCGCATTAATGGCGACGGCACGATATGTGCTAAAAATGCTACTTGGCATAGATCGACCCGCTATCACAAGCACAATTCCATCCATTCATGGCCAGACCTACATGCTTGATTTAGGTGCAAATGTGGGTTGCACAAGTAAACACCTGCTCCAATTTGCTGTGATGGGAGCCGTCTTAGCCACAGCTGTTGATGAAATAAAAAATCCTAGAATTGGTTTGCTTAACATCGGTCAAGAAGAAATTAAAGGTAATGAGCAAGTTAAAGAAGCCAATGATGTGCTTAAACAAAGTGGATTAAATTATATCGGCTATGTTGAAGGTGATGATATTTACTGCGGCGATGTGGATGTAGTGGTGTGTGATGGATTTGTAGGAAATGTAGCGTTAAAAACTAGTGAAGGTGTAGCAAAAATTATATCTCACTATGCAAAATTAGAATTTAATCGTAATCTTTTTACAAAATTTTGTGGGTTGATGGCATTGCCCGTACTTAAAGCATTTAGGAAACGTATAGATCCAAGATGTTATAATGGTGCAAGTTTTTTAGGTTTACGAGGCGTTGTAATTAAGAGCCATGGGGGTGCAGATGCATTCTCTTTCCAGCACGCAATTAACATTGCACGTATAGAATCCATCAAACAGGTGCCCAAACAAATTGATACACGAATACATGAATATTTAAATCACAAAAGCGCAGCATGAATTATTCAAAAATCACAGGGACGGGTGGCTATTTGCCAGACAAAGCACTGTCAAATAAAGATCTCGAAAAAATAGTTGATACCTCAGACAAATGGATTCAAGAACGTACAGGAATTAAAAATCGACATATCGCGGCCGATGGTGAAACCACATGTGATCTTGCGGTAGGTGCTGCAAGGCGCGCATTAGAAATGGCTGAAAGGGCGAAAACGGATATCGATTTAATCATTGTCGCCACCACAACGCCCGATAAAATTTTCCCAAGCACCGCATGTCTGCTGCAAAAACGCATGGATGTGCATGGGTGTGCGGCCTTTGATGTACAAGCAGTTTGCACAGGATTTGTGTATGCGTTAGCAATTGCAGACAAATTTATTCGTACAGGCGCTGCAAAATGTGCGTTAGTAGTTGGATCTGAAACATTATCACGCATTTTAGATTGGAAAGATCGCAGTACATGTGTTTTATTTGGCGATGGCGCAGGTGCTATTATTCTTGAAGCAGCAAAAGAGCCCGGTATCTTTTCCACACATTTACATGCAGATGGCAGTTATGAACACTTGCTGCATGTTCCTCATGGCATCTCTATGGGGTATGAGCAGCTAAAAGCTGGTGAAGCGTATGTGCACATGGAAGGAAATGCAGTTTTTAAAATGGCGGTTAATACCTTGGGAAGAATTGTCGATGAGACATTAGAGGCAAATAATATTGGTAAGAGTGATATTGATTGGCTGGTGCCGCACCAGGCAAATAATCGCATCATTGAAGCAACGGCGAGAAAATTAAAGATGTCTATGGAGCAAGTAGTCGTAACTGTAATGGAGCATGGGAATACCTCTGCAGCATCTATACCACTTGCACTAGATGTAGCAGTTCGTGATGGACGAATTAAAAAAGGCGAAACACTTATGTTTGAGGCATTTGGCGGAGGGTTCACCTGGGGTTCTGCGCTGCTTAAATTCTAACAGTAGTTAAACACACTGTTGGCTATTTCGAAATCATTAATCTATGAAGAAAATTGCACAAAGTGTACACGTCTTGCTGAATTTTTAAAAAATTCCAAATCAAAATTTCCTTCCTATTACTGTAAGCCGGTTCCTGCTTTTGGCGACAAAAATGCATGTCTATTAATTGTAGGGTTAGCTCCCGGGTTACATGGCGCCAATGCCACAGGCAGGCCATTCACTGGAGATTATGCAGGAGTGCTCTTATATGAGACATTGCATAAGTTTAATTTTTCATCGCATGCGGTATCAAAAAGTCGCAATGATTCCTTGAAACTTAAAAATTGTAGAATCACTAATGCGGTAAAGTGTGTGCCACCGGCAAATAAGCCTACAATCGATGAGATTAAAACCTGTAATAGCTATTTAAAAAATGAACTGCAGGGACTAAAGAATGGAAATGTAATTCTGGCATTAGGTAAAATTGCACATGATGCAGTATTACGCGCATTTAATTTAAAGCTAAGCCAATATCCATTTGGCCATGCAAATTTATTTAAGCTGGATAACAGTATACATCTTTTGGATTCATATCATTGCAGTCGCTATAACACGCAAACAAAGCGACTCACGCAAAAACAATTTGAAGCAATATTTCGAAAAGCAAAATCCATATTAGACAAAAACTAGATTTACTGACTTTTATATGGGCGACAAAAATAATTTTAATTCAAAGGAATTTATTCAAACACTCACGACTGATCCGGGTGTCTATCGAATGATAGATGCGGATAGCAAGTTGCTCTATGTGGGTAAAGCAAAAAGTTTAAAAAAACGAGTTGCAACTTATTTTTCTAAAAATAAGCAAAGTCCTCGAATTGCAAAAATGATTTCGCAGGCAGCTAATATAGAGATAACAATCACAAACACCGAAGCTGAGGCTTTGTTGTTAGAAAATAACATCATTAAGCAACATCGGCCGCGTTATAATATTTTATTAAGAGATGATAAAAGTTACCCTTATATTTTCATTTCTTCCAAACATGAGTTCCCTCAAATAACTTTTCACCGCGGCAGCCGTAGTAAAGTCGGGAAATATTTTGGGCCTTACGCAAGCGTGGGTGCCGCAAGAAATGCGCTAAGTATTCTTCAAAAGGTATTTAAAGTTAGACAGTGCGATGATTATTTTTACAGCCATCGTAGTCGACCGTGCTTACAACATCAAATTGATCGTTGTAGTGCGCCCTGTGTCGATTATATTAGTAAAGAAAAGTATCGAAACGACATTAACTCCGCAATCGAATTTTTAGAAGGGAATAGTCATCAACTAATTGACCGTTATGTGCAAAGTATGGATGGAGCATCGGCTGATTTAGATTTTGAAAAGGCAGCAGAATATCGAGATAAAATTGAAATGCTTCGAGCTGTTTCTGAGCAACAATATGTAAGTTCAAAAGATGAAAATATAGATATTGTTGCAGTGCAATGCGAAGGAGAGCATGCGTGTGTGCAAGTATTTAATATACGTGCTGGTGTTAATCTCGGCAATAAAAGTTATTTCCCAAATCTCCCAGAAGCATTTAGCAAAGAAATAATTCTATCTGCATTTTTAGGTCAATATTATCTCACTCATACAGTACCTGATGAAGTAATAGTGAATACTAAACCAGATGAGTATGCGCTTGTGCAAGAGATGTTAAATATCAAGGCGGGTAAAAACATAATTTTATCGTCTTCACATAAAAGTAGGCGTGCAAAATGGCTAGACATCGCAAATAAAAATGTAATGATAGCCTTATATGCCAAATTAGCGTCTAAGGCAGGCTTGATGCAACGATTTGAAGCATTGCAAGAAGAGCTCACGCTTGATTTTGAACCGACACGTATTGAATGTTTTGATGTGAGCCATACGAGTGGAGAGGCTACGGTTGCTTCATGTGTTGTATTTGAGCAGGGGGGACCCATTAAAAGTGACTACAGACGCTTTAATATAGAAGGTATTGAACCTGGGGATGACTATGCAGCGATGCATCAGGCACTCACGCGCCGTTACACACGTCTTAAAAAAGGTGAAGGGAAACTACCCGATATTTTATTCATTGATGGAGGGAAAGGACAGGTAAGTAGAGCAATCCATGCGCTCGAAGAATTGCAAGTTGAAGGTGTTAAAGTTATAGGTGTTGCTAAGGGAGTGGAAAGGCGGCCTGGCAACGAGACTTTAATCATTGGAGATATTGGGCAGGTTATTAATTTAGCAGAACACTCCTTAGCGTTGCATTTAGTGCAACAAATTAGAGATGAGGCGCATCGATTTGCGATTACCAGCCATCGAAATAGGCGATCAAAAAAGCGTGTTACTTCATCCCTGGAGGACATACCTGGTTTAGGCCCTAAGCGCAGACAAAATCTTCTGAAATATTTTGGAGGTTTGCGAGGCATTGCACGTGCAGGTATAGATGAGCTTGCTACAGTGCCGGGTATTAGTAAGAATCTTGCAAAAGACGTTTACCAAGCACTTCACTCATTGAATAATTAAATTAAAATGTCAAATAACATCCCTAATATATTGACAATAATAAGAATATTAATTATTCCTTTATTAGTGCTTGTGTATTATTTTCCTGCAAACAAATTTGGAATGCCAGCCGCGGCAATTTTATTTGGTTTAGCAGGAATCACGGATTGGCTTGATGGCTATCTAGCTCGAAAGTTAAATCAAAGCTCCAAACTTGGAGAATTTTTAGACCCCATCGCAGATAAGCTTATTGTGGTAACCGTCCTGGTCATGATTGTTGATGAATACGGAAAGTTATCGATTTTAATACCTTCTCTAATCATAATTGGTCGAGAAATCACAGTTTCTGGCTTAAGAGAATGGATGTCCGAGCTTGGTCATCGGGGCTCTGTTGCGGTATCAATGTTAGGTAAGATAAAAACAACTGCGCAAATGGTTTCTTTATTTCTTTTGCTCTACTATTACCCAATTTTCGGTCTACCAATATTTGATATTGGTGTGTGGCTATTATATGTTGCTGCAGCACTTACTTTATGGTCAATGGTGGTTTATATAAGCCGAGCGATTAAGGTAAACAGCTAATATTTTACATTTACCAGGTTTATTGACTCAGCGATGTTGATCAATAGAATAGTGCACTCTTAAGCGGGAATAGCTCAGTTGGTAGAGCGCAACCTTGCCAAGGTTGAGGTCGCCAGTTCGAACCTGGTTTCCCGCTCCATTATTCTTTTTACAATTCAATCACTTGTAAAAATCACGTTCTAAACTGTAGACACAAAGTAGACACAAACTTTGTGTCTATGTGTCTACTCAAAAATTATAAAAGCGCAACCGTTCACCGACTGTGATCAAGTTCTAAAATCTGACAGCTTAAGTGAGGCTTTTACCTTGATAAATCGATTATCTGGTACTTGGCCAGTGGTTAAATAGATTTGAGTGGTTTTCTCGTCTGTGTGAGTCATGAGTGAGCGTACTTGGTCCTTTGTGTAGCCACCGTCGTAATACAGATTCGCGCCAAGCTTACGTATTTGATGAAAAGTAGGGCATTGACGACCTGTATTTTTATATTCAGGACATGCTAATAACATTACTCTGCGAAATTCCTTGGTAATAAAATCAGGCTCAACATAAGTCCAGTGTGGTTTGTTATCTATATGTCGACGTTGGCGTGATTTAGGTTTACGATGAACAATGTAAGGGGTTACTACATTATCGTTACGTGATTCACCAATGATCTCCTTTATTTGGTCGGTAACTTCGATACGAATAAAGGCCATATCTGAATCACCAGATGTCTTGTCGCGAATAATATAAATAAATCCGTCTCGTTCATCTGTATATTTTACACTTACACATTCAAATCTTGATTGTAATGTTACCAGTGAAAACTTCATTGCCACTTTCATAAAAGGTTCGGTTTCTTCATGATCATGAATCTTCCAGAAACGATCTATAGTTAAAGGGATTCTCTGAGTGCGGTTATATGCTATTTTTTTGCTAGTCGATCTTTTCAATACAGCTTCAGCTTCATTAAATTCGACTATTTTTTTGCTAATAGCAAAGCGATATAACAATATGAATACATACCGCCATTTATTCCAAGTATCAGCATTTTTACAACGTAGTGTTAAAAACTTATCAATTTCTAAACGATCAATAGCAACAAAATGGTGATTTCCATATTCATCATTAATTACATTTAACTTAAATTCGTAATTACGTTTTGTGCCATCATCCCACGGCTCGTTATGAATCGCAGATGCACGGAACAAATTAACAAGATGTTTAACTTTGTATGGATTTCCATTCTCGATTCGTCTTTTTTGTAATTGTAATTCAATAGCAAGATTAAAATCTGTAGCTAATTGCATAGCTTTGGCTTTATCTTTTCCCAGCCAGGTTCGATTTTTTTTAATAGGATGCCAGTAACGATAACGACCTTTAGACTCATCCAGTGTTAAATTATCTGGTAAGTCGTGCTTCCACTTTCTAGGATTCATAAACCTTTTATTTGTTCTTCTGCTTCAGGAGTGCGTTTTAAAATTTCGTCGATTTCGATATCTTCTGCTAAACGAGTATTTTCAATTTCGGTTTTGTCCAAGTCTACCCAATAATATCCTTTACTATCAATAAAACCGCCTGATAAATCGCCATCACGAACGTATTTTTTTAACGTTTTTAATGCTGGTCTTGGATGCTCGTAAAAGCGCAACCGATAATCTTTAAGTCTTAACAGCTTCATTTTTCAGTACTTTAGTAACTAATGTTTGTGCATTTTTATATTTAGACTTTTCCCAAGTCTTAAGCTTCTTAGCAATTTCATTATTTAATGGCGGTTGATATAACTTAATTAATTCAGTTTCTAATTCTGTATGGTAGATTTCTGGTGCAGGTAATAGATAGGCATGATCAAATAATTTGTTGTTAGTTTTATGTGACTTTATTCTACTAAATGGACAAACACTTTTGCTTATGTAGACAATTTCACTGCTCTTAATCAAAAAATAAATACCTGGTGGTAAACCAGTTAGTTGATACAAACGATCTGCTATACAGCTTAATTCGTTCAGGAAATGTAAATCTAAATCTTTGATTGATTCGATACCATCTGTGTAATTTATTTTATTTATTACAATTGGTTTAAAAGGTTTGCCATCAAAGTATTCTGTTAAATTTTCATTAACCCAAGCTTGAGAGATAGATTTTCTAAACCAAATGGCTCTATCAATAACTGCATGAGGAAAATGACCTGATTCACACAAACTAGATATTGTCTTTTCTGAAAAGAGTTTGATATTGCTAGACCAAAAATGCTCGGCGCACTATAAAAAGGGTTGTCTGTTGCACTGCGCGAGTTACCTCACACCCGATTAGATAGACTGCCCCGAATGGCTGACTTTGTTTTATTGGCTACAGCTGCTTCTCCTGCATTTGGATGGCAAGAACATGAATTTACAAATATTTATATGAAAAAGTATGTCAATAATGCCCAGGTGACAATTGAAAACTCTCTACTAGGTAGTGCCATATACACATTTTCAAAAAATCAAGATCAATGGATAGGTACGGCATCAGAATTATTAGAAATTATTGATCGAATAATGCAGTGGGAAATTGCTGGAAAGCGCAAACCAAGAGGATGGCCAAATATTCCAGCTACTTTTAGTAACAGGCTTACTGAGCTTCAACCAGCTTTACGAAAAATGGGGGTAAATATTATTCGTAAACGAAAAGGTGGTACTGGTAAAAGAGTTATTGAGATAATTTTTGATAATAAAAATTCACTGTCACAGTCGTCACCATCTCATGTCAAGCCCCCTTGGTATGTACCACTTCTTGTGAGAGAGCAGGTGTCGTGGTTTCGGGCACAGGAGGTCGATAGTTTAATGATTGACGGGGCCTGGTGTGATTGTATTGTTGCACCCATTGTTTAATCACTGATTGTGCTTCTTGGATGGAATAGAAGACCTCGAGGTTAAGTACTTCATTTCGTAAGGTGCCATTGAAGCGTTCGTTATATCCATTCTCCCAAGGACTGCCGGGGTAGATATAAATCGGTTCTACACCGACTTGCGTGAGCCGCTGTTGTAACCGCCTGGCTTTGAATTCGCCGCCATTGTCACTACGGATATAGTGGGGTTTTCCATGTTGAATAAAGAGTTGGCTCAGTGTTTCCAACACCTCTTGTGACGTCATCGCAAACTGCGTGGCAACTATTAAACACTGCCGGGTATATTCATCGATTACCGTTAACATCTTGTAGGGGCGACCATGGATGAGTCGATCTTGTACAAAATTAACACTCCAGATGTGTCGTGGATAGAGGGGCCGCATCCGAATGATGGAATGTTTATGGTCGTAGAGCCGTTTACGTTTCTTATGACGCTTGGGTACTTGCAATCCTTCTTCTCGCCATAAACGTCCGACTTTTTTGTGATTGACGCGCCAACCTTCGATGCGAAGCAAGGCGGTCATCTTGCGATAACCGTACCACCCGTACTGCTTGGCCAAACGAACCAGGGCTAGTCTCAGGGCATCCTCATTGTCAGTATTCTGGATGCAACCATAGCGTTGCGTGCTGCGAGGTTGATCTAATATACGACAGGTGCGGCGCTCGCTACTCCCCAGGCGTTGACGGACATGCATGACCGTTTTGCGTACTTGTTCGGGACCTGCCCCTTGTGTCCTAAAAAATCCAGCGCTTCCTTCAGGATGCATTTATCGAGTTCCAAATCGGCGACAATGTGTTTGAGTCGATCGTTCTCCTTCTCCAATTCCTTACACTTCTTCACTTCACTGCTGCCCATACTGCCGTAGAGCTTACGCCAGCGATAATAGCTTTTATCACTCACGCCCGCACTGCGACACGCATCCGGCACGGCCCGGCCTTCGGCTATCTTTACTTCAATGCCTCGCAACAGATTGATGATCTCGGTCTCTTTGAAACGCTTGCGCATATGAACCCCTTGGCCACTACAAAATACAATTCTCTCTTAAAATGTGGATCAAGTTTAGGGGCTAGGACACTTGACAGGTTCGACTAAGAACTGTCTAGAGAATGCTCCCTTTGGTATGATTACCAGCCGAAGGCCACATAACGAGGGCCAGTAACCGGTGAGTAGGACAGCGTGACTGCAAGCAAGCAGACGAACATGAATAACGATATAATTCACGCCAAAAACGCAAGTAGCCCGACGTTGTGTCGAACAGGCGCGTGCAGGGGGATAGTTTCCGTGAGATCTTTCCCACGGCTGGTAATCATCGGCGCAGTCCTCGCCGCCGTGGTGCTGCCGCTCGGTTTCACGGCGCCGGCGCACGCCCAAACCCTCGTGAGCAACACGGGCCAAACCACCCACGGCCATACAGCATGTGTCCAAGGTTCTGAACCAATAATAGAACTAGACTGTGCTCAGGGGTTCACCACGGGCCAGAATACGCGGGGCTACGACCTATCAAGTATCCAGTTGGACACGCAGGGGGCTCCGGGTAGTGGAACCCTGACGGTCACGGTGGGGGCCGCCACCGGATCGGGTCGCCCGAGCAACGCGGTCTTATACACCTTGACCAACCCGTCCAACATAGGGACGGGACTCCAGACATTCACCGCCCCTGGCGTAGCCACTCTGACTCGAAACACCCAATACTTCGTGCACATGACGTTTGACGGTAGCGGAACCAGACCTCGTTGGAACCTGACGGCTAACGACAACGAAGATTCCGGCAAGGCCATAGAGTGGAGCATCGGCAATCACCGCTACACGCGCCGGTCTGACAGAACCGGGGGCTGGGAGGATGATGGCGGTGTGTACTCAACTTCGATACAAATCAGGGTCCAGGGGAACACCTTGGCCCCGGCGGCGCCGGAGAACCTCTCGGCCGCGCCGGGTGAAACCGAGGTGGCGCTGACCTGGGACGATCCGGCCAACAACACGATCACCAAGTACCAGTATCGCCGGAAAACAGGCGCGGGCGACTACGGCAACTGGACCGATATCGGCGGCAGCGGTGCGAGCACCGACAGCTACACCGTGACCGGCCTCACCAGCGGCACCACGTACACGTTTGCGGTGCGTGCGAAGAATGTTGGCGGCAACGGCGCAGCAGCCACCGTGACCACCGCGACGCTTCCGGCCGCCCCGAACCTCTCGGCCGCGTCGGATGAAACCGACGAGGTGACGCTGAACTGGGGCGATCCGGGCAACAACACGATCACCAGATACCAGGTCCGCTCGAAGGTGACGGACAGCGACGACAGCACCTACACTGCGTGGGCGAACATCGCCGTCACCGACCCCGATGCGCCCCCCACCGGATACACCGTGACCGGCCTCACCAGCAGCACCGCGTACACGTTTGCGGTGCGTGCGAAGAATGTTGGTGGCAACGGCACAGCAGCCACCGTGACCGCCGCGACGCTCCCGGCCGCCCCGACGAGCCTCTTGCCCGTGCCGGGTGACGGCGCGGTCACGCTGTCCTGGTCCAATCCGGGCGGCGACACGATCGCCAGATACCAGGTCCGCTCGAAGGTGACGGACAGCGACGACAGCACCTACACTGCGTGGACGGACATCGACGGCAGCGGTGTGGACACCACCGAACACACCGTGACCGGCCTGACCAACGGCACCGAGTACACGTTCGAGTTGCGCGCGAGGAACATTTCCGGTCCCGGCCAGGCATCCACCGCGACCGCGACGCCGCGCGCGCCACCGGCCGAACCGACGGGCCTCTCGGCTACGGTGGGTGACGGCCAAGTCACGCTGTCCTGGATCAATCCGGGCGACAACACCATCAGGAAGTACCAGGTCAGAACCGACGGCGGCGGGAACTTCACCGACATCAGCGGCAGCAGTCGGACCACCACCACCTACACCGTAACCGGCCTGACCAACGGCACCCAATACACATTGTGGGTACGCGCGGTGAACGCTTCCGGAAACGGCAATCCGGCCAACGCCGATGCTATTCCCCTGTGGCCCGCCCCGGCGAACCTCTCGGTCACGCAGGGCGAAGACCGCAAGGCCACTCTGACTTGGGACAATCCGGCTGACAGCACGATCGCCAAATATCAGGTGAGCACCGACGGTGGCACGATCTTCACCAATATCGACAGCAACGACATCATCGAAAACAATACGGACAACACCCTCGAACACACCGTGACCGGCCTGACCAACGGAACCGCACACACGTTGGCGCTGCGCGCGGCTAACGATTTAGCTGGCGGTACGGCCGCCGCCATTACCGCCACGCCACTGTGGCCGGCACCGACCAATCTGGCGGCGGAGCCGGGCGACGGCCAAGCCATATTGCAGTGGGATACGGGCAACGCCTTGATCACCCATTATCGGATCCATTGGCAGGCCACCAGCAGCGGCGCGACGCCTGAGATCTTGGACGTCCCGGCCGGATCGGGGAACACGACGACCACCACCATTTCCACCTTGACCAACGGCACCGAATACACCTTCACGGTGCGGGCGGTGGATACGTCCGGCATCACCGGCCTGCCCTCCAGCAAGATCGCCACGCCGGCGCCGGTGCCGGACCCCCCGGCGAATCTCTCGCCCACGGCGCGTAGCCAGGAGGTTGCGCTCACTTGGGCCGATCCGGACGACGACACGATCACCAAATACCAGGTCAGCACCAACGGCGGCACGAACTTCATCGATATCGAGGGCAGCAGCGCGGCCACCACCACCACCACCGTGACCGGCCTGACCAACGGCACCGAGTACACGTTGGCGGTGCGCGCGGTGAACGATTCCGGTCCCGGCGCGGCGCCCCGCGTGACTGCCACGCCCCTGTGGCCTGCGCCGACCGGTCTGGTGGCGGTGCCGGACAAAGGCCGGGTCGTGCTGCAGTGGGACACGGGCGACTCCGGGATCGCCCGTTATGCGGTCCGGACGACGCTCACCGGCACCAACACTCAGGTTTCGGATAATGCGCACGAGTCCGGATCGGGGAATAAGACGACCGTATCCGTTGGCGGGTTGACCGACGGCACCAACTACACCTTCACAGTGCGGGCGGCGTCGGGAACCTTCACCAATTTCCAGATCACCGGTGCGGCATCTACCGCGACCGCCACACCGGCGGTGGCTCTGCCCGCCGCGCCGACGGGCCTCATGCCCACGGCGGGTGACGGCGAGGTTCTGCTTACCTGGGACGATCCGAACAACCTCACGATCAGCGGGTACGACTACAGCACCAACGGCGGCGTGACGACCTTCGTCTCCATTGGTGACAGCAGCGCGACCACCACCGAATACACCGTAGTCTTCCTGAGCGATGGTGGCGGTAACATCGTGATCAACGGCACCCAGTACACCTTGGCGGTGCGCGCAGAGAACGCTTCCGGTAAAGGCCCGTGGGCCACCGTGACCGCCACGCCGATTGCGAAACCGGCCGCCCCGGCGAACTTCGCGGCCACGCGGGGCAGCGACGGGGGCGAGGTGGCGCTGACCTGGGACGATCCGGGCAACGTCCCGATCACCGGGTACCAATACCGGCAGAAGAGGGGCAACCGCGCTTTCGGCGACTGGACCGACATCGACGGCAGCGGTGCGACCACCGTCTCACACACCGTGACCGGCCTGAGCAACGGCAGGCAGCACACGGTCGAGCTGCGGGCGGTGAACGCTTCCGGCGAGGGCGCGGCGTCCAGCGATAAAGCTACGCCGCTCTGGCCCGCGCCGAATCTTGTGGCGACGCCGGACCACGGCCGGGTCCATCTGGAGTGGACGGGCGTCCCCGGAGCCAAAGACTATACGCTCACAACCAAAGGCCCCGGAGTAAATTGGTCATCTTTCCTCTCCTTTGGCGCATCGCCGTCGAAGGTTGACGATTCCATTGGCCTCGATCCCAATCATCCGTTGGCCAACGGCACCGAATATACCTTCACGGTGTGGTCGACCACAGCCGGCGGCACCCAAACCAGCGTGAAAGCCAGCGTGAAAGCCACACCGGTGGCGCCGCCGCTGCCAGCCGACCCGACGATTTCCTCGGCCACGCCGGGTGACAGCCGGGTCGTGCTGAAATGGGACGATCCGGGCAATATCACGATCACCAAGTACCAGGTCCGCTGGAAGGTGAAGGACAGCAACGACAGCACCTACACCCCCTGGGCGGACATCACCAGCCCCAACCCCTTTGCGACGCCCCCCACGCACCCCACCACATACACCGCGACCGGCCTGATCAACGGCACGACCTACACGTTTGAGGTGCGCGCGGGGAACGGTACCGGTGAGGGCCCGGCGTCTACCGTGGACGCCATGCCGATTGCGATCCCGGACGCCCCGGAGAACCTCTCGGCCGCGCCGGGTGACGGCCAGGTGGCGCTGAGCTGGAGCAAGCCGAGCAACGATGCAACCATCGGCAACTATGACTATGAGGTCAGCACCGACGGCGGCGACAACTACAGCGGGATTCCGAACAGCGACAAGGAGACCACCGCACACACGGTCATGGGCCTGACCAACGGCACCGAGTACACGTTTGCCGTGCGCGCAGAAAACGATGCGGGTAAAGGCCTCGCAGCCACCGTAACCGCCACGCCGATGGCGGTGCCGGCCGCTCCGACGGCGCTCTCGGCCACGGCGGGCGCCACCGAGGTTGCGCTGGCCTGGGACGATCCGGACGACGACACAATCACCGGGTACCAGGTCAGCACCGACGGCGGCGAGACGTTCGCCGATATCGACGACACCGACATCAGCGAAAACGATACGGACAACACCCTCGCCTACACCGTGACCGGCCTGACCAACGGCACCGAGTACACGTTCAAGCTGCGCGCGGTGAACGCTTCCGGTGTGGGCGCGGCGTCTACCGTGACCGCGCCGACGCTTCCGGCCGCCCCGACGGGCCTCATGGCCGAGGGGGGGGAGGACCGTCAGGTCACACTGTCCTGGGACGACCCGGACAACAACATGGTCAGCGGATACCAGTACAGCACCGACGGCGGCACGACCTTCATCGATATCGAGAGCAGCGGTGCGGCCACCACCACCCACACCGTGACCGTCCTGAGCGACGGCACCGGTACCCGCCTGACCAACGGCACCGAATACACGTTCGAGCTGCGGGCGGTGAATCTGTCCGGTGCCGGCGCGGCGTCCCCCGAAACCGCCACGCCGCTCTGGCCCGCGCCGACCGGTCTGGTGGCGGCGCCGGGCGAGGGCCAGGTCATGCTGACGTGGGACAGGGGCGACCCCGGGATCGCCCGTTATAAGGTCAGCACCTACTACACGCCCATCAACTCCGTGGACCCGCTCTTGGAAACGTTTCTCTCGCCCGGCTCGGGGGATCAGACGACCCTGCTCATTCCCGGCTTGACCAATCGCACCGACTACACCTTCACGGTGCAGGCGGTGGATACGTCCGGGGACGACACCGTGATCACCGGCAGAGCGGGCAGCGTGGACGCCATGCCGGTGCCGGTGCCGGCCCCCCCGGCGAACCTCGCGGCCATGCCGGCTAACGGGCAGGCTGTGCTGACCTGGGACGATCCGAACGACAGCAGCATCACCAGGTATCAGTACCGGCAGAGGGTGAGCGGCGCCGATTTCGGCGACTGGAGCGACATCGGCGGCAGCAGTGCGACCACCACCACCTACACCGTGACCGGCCTGACTAACGGCAGCCCGTACGGGTTTGAGCTGCGCGCAGTGAACGCTTCCGGTGACGGCGAAGCCTCCAGCGTGGGGGCCACACCGATTGCGGTGCCGGACGCCCCGACGATTTCCTCGGCCACGCCGGGCGACGGCCAGGTGGTGCTTGCGTGGAACGATCCGAGCGACAGATCGATCACCAAGTACCAAGTCCGCTCGAAAGTGAGGAGCAGCAACGACAGCACCTACACTGCGTGGGCGAACATCGCCGTCACCGACCCCGATGCGCCCCCCACCGGATACACCGTGACCGGCCTGACCAACGGCACCGAGTACACCTTTGCGGTGCGCGCGGTGAACGATCCCGGTAACGGCCCGGCATCCACCGTGACCGCCAGGCCAATTGCGCCGCCGGCCGCCCCGGAGATTTCCTCGGTCGGGCCGGGTTACCGCAAGGTTACACTTACCTGGGCCGATCCGAACGACAGCACCATCACCGGCTACCAGGTCAGCATCAACGGTGACGATAACTTCACCGACATCCCCAACAGCGCCCATCACCAGACCAATGCCACCGGATACACCGTTCCCGGCCTGAAAAACGGCACCGAGTACACGTTGGCAGTGCGCGCGATGAACGATGCCGGCGAGGGCGACGCATCCGCCGCGAACGCCACGCCGTTCAACAACCCCCCCACGGGTTCCAGCAAAGAGGTGTCCACGTACGACAACGAACCGTACCGCTTTACGATGAAAGACTTCGCCTATTCAGACGACGAAGTGGACACGCTGCACCACGTGAAGATCGCCTCGCCGCCCGTGGATGACGAGGGGAATGACCGGGGGACGCTGTCGCTTAACGGCGCGGCCATCACCAGCGACATCCTACCCCGGCAGGTGACGCCGGCCGACCTTGAAGCGGGCAAGCTCCTCTACACTCCGCCGGAGAACGCGCACGGCGAACCTTTCGCGACGTTCGGGTTCAAGGTCAGTGACGGCGAGAGCGACAGCGTGGCGTACGCCATGGCCATTAGCGTGGTGCGGGTGTATTTGGTGCGCTTCGGCGCCGCGGCCTATGCGGTCGAAGAGGGCGGCGATCCGGTCAGGGTGACGGTGACGCTGAGCAAGCAAGCGGCCGACGCGCTGGAGATCCCGATCACGGTGACCCCGCGGGGCCGGACCGTGGCGGCCGACTATACGGTTACGGTTACGGATCCGGATGTCTTGGATCCTGCGACCGGGACCGTCACGCTCAAATTCGAGGAGACGGGCGACACCACCAGGAGCTTCACCATCGAGGCCACGGAACAGGCCAAACAAGACGACAATTTCCACGACGTGAGGGTGGCGCTGGGCTTCGGTACGCTGCCCACGGACGTGGCGAAAGGCGCACCGGCCAGGGCCACCCTGACCATCGTCGACGCTGAAGGCACCGTGGTCCAGGCGCGCTTCCGGCGCCTGAACGACGAGATTCTCTCCAAGCACGCGCTGACCCTCGCCGATGTCACCAACCGGGCGATCGGTGCGCGCATGGACGAGGCGTGCGGCAAACAGGCGGCCGCCTACACGCTGGCCGGGGGATCGACACTCTATGACACGCTGCGATCCAACGCGCCGGCGATCGAGGACGATGCGCTCACCCTCGCCGATGTGCTGGCTGGCTCGTCCTTCCGGCTGCCGCTCGCGGCAGCGGCCAATGACGGCATGGCACCCGGCGCCGGCGGGCCGGTGGTGTGGGGCCGGGGCGAGCGGCAGGTGCTGGAGAGCACGGAGTCCGCCTTCGCCTGGGACGGCACGGTGCTGACCGGCCAGCTCGGCATCGACGGCTGCCTGCGCGAGGATCTCCTGACCGGGCTCGCGCTGTCGCGCTCGATCGGCGAATTCGACTATAGCGACGGTACCGGATCGTCGCCGGTGCGCGGCGACTATGAGAGCCGGATGACCAGCGTTCATCCCTATCTGGGCTGGACCTCGCCACAGGGTCTCGGTCTCTGGGCGACGGTGGGCTATGGGTGGGGCGATATCGAGATCGAGGACGCGCAGGTGCGCGATGGCGACCCCGACTACCCGGTAAGGCGCAGCGACACGACGCTCAAGACGGCGGCGGCGGGAGCGAGCGGTCCCTTGATGACCGATGAATCACCGATCGCGGGCGGCACGATGGCGCTCGAGCTCCGGAGCGAGGCCTCGTGGGCGCAGGTCGAGGTCGAGGGCGACGACGGCCTGATCGAAGAGCAGACGGTGAATGCCTGGCGGTTGCGGTTGGCGCTGGAGGGCAGCCACGAGCAGGCGCTGGCCTCGGGCGGGTCCCTGACGCCGTCCCTGGAGCTGGGTCTGCGCCATGACGGGGGCGACGGGATCACGGGCACCGGCATCGAGATCGTCGGCAGCTTGCGTTATCGCGACCCAGCCGCGGGCCTGACGGTCGAGGGACACGGCCGGGTGCTGACGGGGCAGAGTAATTACCAGGAATGGGGTCTTGGCGGCTCGGTCCGCCTCGACCCGAGCGCCGAAGGGCGGGGACTGTCGTTCAGCCTCTTCCCGACCTGGGGCGAGACAGCGAGCGGGGTGGATCGGCTGTGGGATCAGGACGTCGCCGAACTGGCGAGCGACGATAGGGCGGCCAATGACAACGTTCCGCAAATGCGGCTGGACAGCGAGCTTGGCTATGGCTTCGGCGCGCTCGGCGGGCACGGGCTGCTGACGCCCTATGGCGGGTTCTCGCTGGCCGGCGAAGGGTCACAACGCTACTGGATCGGCAGCCGCTTCGAGATCGGGTCGTCGCTCAACCTCAGCCTCGAGGGCGAGCGCCGTGAGCCGGCCAACGATGCTGCCGCGGATCATGCCGTGATGCTGCGCGGCCAGATGCGGTTCTGAACGTCTGCCAAGGTCAGCGGGTAAGCCGTCAACGTCGCGCGATCTCAGTCGGGCGGCCTGCGCGGTGTCGCGCAGAAACGTGCAGGATTATGCTCCCTCATGCGTCCACTGTGCGTCCACGACGCTAATCGCGTCATGGCTGCGAAAAGGGAAAAGCCCGTAACCATGTGAAGTTACGGGCCTTTTTGGTTGCGGGGGTAGGATTTGAACCTACGACCTTCAGGTTATGAGTTTCGACACCTATGCACGACAGAAATGCTCTACAAGTCTCCGAAGTTTAATAAATCCATATATTTCTTGTAGTTAATGTGTTTCAGTGTCGACAAGGCTACGCCTGAGCGCGCTCTGGTTTGATACAAATTGTTTGCCAATCTGACAAACTCCCTCTTCCCGGTCAAGAGGATTTCCGTCATGGCGAACGGCCTGCACCGCCTCACGAAGCGATCTGTCGATGCCCTGAAGGCCAACGGCTCCGACGCCGTCTATTGGGATGGCGATCTGACCGGGTTCGGTGTCCGGGTAAGGCGATCGGGGCGGAAATATTACGTCGTCCAGACCCGTGTCGCCGGCAAGCTGCGCTGGTTCACCATCGGGGCACACAACCCGTTGAGCCCAGACGAGGCGCGTGGACAGGCGCTTCAGATCCTGGCCGACGCCAAGAAAGGGATCGACCCCGCGAGTCCAGGTCGCGGCGCAAGGCCGAGCCAGTGATGGCGGGCCTGTGCAGCCGGTTTCTGGTTGAGTACGTCCGGGTCCATTGCAAGCCAAGCACCCAGACGGAGTACCGCCGCTCGGTGAAGCTCTTCATCGACCCCGTGATCGGGGAATTGCAGGTCGCAGCGGTCGAACGCAAGGACATCGCGGTCCTTCATCACGGCCTTCGGGACAAGCCCTATCAGGCCAACCGCACACTCGGAGTATTGTCGAAGATGTTTAACCTTGCCGAGGTGTGGGGTTGGCGCCGGAATGGTTCCAAACCCTGCCGGCATGTGAAGCGGTACAAGGAACACCAACGAGAGCGGTTCCTGTCGACGGAAGAGACGGCTCGGCTCGGCGAGATTCTTCGCGAGGCCGAGGTGGAGATGCTCTCGGCCGTGTCCGCCTTCCGGCTGCTGCTCCTGACCGGCTGCCGGATGTCGGAGATCCGAGATCTGCGCTGGGAGTACGTCAAGGAAGACTGCCTTGAGCTGCCGGATACCAAGACCGGCGGAAGGGTGGTGCCGCTCGGGCCAGAGGCCCGCGCCGTACTGTCATCCATTCCCCGCGACGGGGCAACCCGTGGGTCATCGCCGGAAAGCTCCCCGGTTCGCATCTGACCGACCTGCAACGTCCCTGGCGGCGCATTCGCAAGCGTGCCGGCCTTGGAGGATGTGCGCATCCACGACTTGCGTCATTCGTTCGCTTCGCGCGCGCTGGCGCTCGGCGAATGCCTCACCATGATAGGGAAGCTCTTGGGTCATACCCAAGTGCAGACCACCGCCCGCTATGCTCACTTGGCGCGGGATTCGATCCGGAACGCCGCGTCACGCATCACAGGCAGCATCGGTGGTGATCTCTCGGGCACCGCCGAAATGTCCTCCATGCACAGCGATGCGTCACCAACCGGGACGGATTGACGACAAATCCGTAAATATGGGAATATGGTGAAATGAAAACGGCCATTGAGGTTCCCGACGCCACGTTCCGCCGGGCCAAGGCTCTTGCCGCCGGCCGTGGTATCACTTTGAAACACTTTTTCAACGAAGCGCTCGAGGCACAGGTCCGCCAATGCGCGAACGACACCCACGCCGGCGAAACCGATGCTCCCTGGATGGCCGGGTTCGGCGAGCTATCTGACCTTTCGGACGAAAACCACCGTATCCTTAATGTGATCGAGGAGGAATTCGAGAGGCTCGCCCCCGAAGATATCGCATGATCCTCGATACCAATGCCCTCTCCGCCTGGGCGGAAGGGCTCGCGGCCGTCGAGGCTCCTCTTCGATCCGCCGACCGATTGGTCGTTCCGAGCGTCGTACTTGGCGAGTACTTTTCGGCATTCGTCAATCGCGTCATCGAAGCCGCTACGAGGAATGGCTTCGTCGATATTTGCCGCTGGCCGAAATCGCGGCCGTCACCTCAGCGACGGCGGATGCGTATGCAGATATCCGGCTGCAATTGAAGCGGCTCGGCAATCCTATACCGCCGAATGACGCCTGGATCGCCGCGCTCGCCCGTCAGCACGCTCTCGCGATTCTGAGCAACGATAGCCATTTCGACGTAGTCGACGGCATCAGACGTATCGGTTTTTGAACCAGTAACACCGCCGTCGATATCGCCGACGCCAAAGGAGGCATTCGTGAGAGTATGTCAAATCAACATAGCAAGTTTTCGTGGCATAAGATCTGCAACATTACTTCTTCCTGATCACGCAGTCTTCATTGGAGACAACAATACTGGTAAAACCACAATCTTCGAAGCACTAGATCTTGTGCTCGGGCCGGATCGACTGAATCGTACGCCGCCTATTGACGAGCATGATTTCTTTAGAGGGCAGTATGTTCCTGACACGCCAGATGCTGCCGTCAACCCAGCCGCGGTCAACGCCGGAGACGCTGGTGTCCCCGCGGATTCGACGGCGGAAGTCATTGAGATGGAACCGCCTTGCATCGAGATTGAGGTGACGATCACGGCCCTGACCGAGGAACAACGGGACAGGTTCGGCGACTACATTGAGTTCTGGGATACGGCGACCAACACGCTCTACAACGATCCCATCCCGGCGGGGGGTTGATGCCGCCCCTATCACCGACGCGCTACGGGTCACTTTCATCGGCCGGTACGAGGCGGAGGAAGACGATTTCGAGGGGAAGACCTATTTCACACGCAGTCTTTCTGAGAATGACACGCCCGTCGGGTTCTCGAAAAGGGACAAGCAGATCTGCGGCTTCCTCTATCTGCGTTCGCTGCGCACAGGTTCGCGCGCTCTGAGCCTGGAACGCGGCAGTCTCCTTGACATCATTCTGCGCCTGAAAGAGGTCAGGCCGCAGATGTGGGAAGATACGATCGGTACGCTCGAAGACCTTTCCGTCGCAAGCGATCCCGAACTCGGCATCTCCGGTGTACTGGAAAGCATCAATGCAGCCCTTAAGAAATACGTGCCGAAAGAGTGGAGAGTCACGCCACACCTTAAGGTGTCCAACCTTACGCGCGAGCATCTGCGGAAGGTAATCACGGCCTTTATCGCCACGGGAGAAGGCAGCCACGCAGCACCATTCTACCGACAAGGCACCGGGACGATTAACATGCTTGTTCTGGCAATGCTGTCCCAAATTGCCGAGGACAAGCAGAACGTAATTTTTGCAATGGAGGAACCAGAAACCGCTATTCCACCCTATGCACAGAAACGTATTGTTCACGAAGTTCGCAAGCTCGCATCGCAGGCACTTTTTACTTCCCATTCGCCGTATGTCCTTGAAGAATTTTCTCTCGACGAGACAGTTGTGCTCGCGCGGGATGCAGACGGGGTACGTGGACAGACCACAATCACTCTTCCCGAGAGCGTTAAGCCAAAGCGCTATCGCCAAGAGTTTCACACTCGATTTTGTGAGGGCTTCTGGCACGCCGCATTCTCATTGCCGAAGGTGCGACAGAAGCCGCATCTTTTCCCGTCGCGTGCCGACGAATGGCGGAGCTGAATCCCGACACCTATTCCTCTCTGGAAGCGCTAGGTATCTGTACGATTGACGCCGGCGGCGAGACGAACATTGCTGATCTAGCCCATCTCTATAGTGGCCTCGACAAGCAGACCTTCGCCCTTTGCGACAGGCAACCCGACGAAAGGAGAGATCATATCAGAGCGCAGGTCGTTGCCTTGTTCATGCACGGCGAAAGTGGCTTCGAGAACCTTATCCTGAATAACACGCGTGATGACGCTCTGCGGCGTTTCGTGAGGCTGATTGTCTGGCCGCAACACCTTCAGAAAAATCATCCGGATCCGGAAGCTGATGCTCAAGCGGCGCTGCGCGACTATTTCGAGTGGAAGAAGGCTGAATGGGGCATTGCCGACTTTCTTGCGCAATGTTCCGAGGACGAAACCCCGCAATGGTTACGGGATACCTGCATTTCGCTTAAGGAGATATGCGAGCCTACTCCGGCTGGCAATGACGACGGTGGTGTGCCGGAGCCGGTCGATCCGGTTGGGGTCGAACCGGAAGTAGGTGCAAGTGCAACTTTCTGAGAGACAACTGGACATAATGGAAGCCGAAGGACATCTCCTCGTCACAGGAGGGCCAGGCTCCGGCAAGACGACCGTCTCCATCCTGAAAGCGGGGCGAATTGCCGAACGGGATCTCCGCCCTGCTCAGCAGGTTCTGTTTCTCAGCTTCGCCCGAGCGACCGTCTTTCGCGTCATCGAGGCCATCGAACACGAGCGCCATATCCCCGCGATCAGAAACAGCGGCTCGACGTCGATACCTACCACGCCTTCTTCTGGCGCATCCTCAAGGCCCACGGGTATCTCGTCGGCCTGGCGAGGCGGCTCTCGGTGCTCGCGACGGCAGGGGAGGCGGTTGCCCTGTCCGAGATCCGCAGCGAATATGGCCCTGATGCAAAGCTCAGTCCGTACCAAAAAACGGAAAAGGAATTACGCGAGAACAACGAGCTGTATCGCCTCGCGTCGGAAGAGGGCCGCGTCTGCTTCGATCTCTATGCGCCCCTGGTCGGGAATATTCTTCATGGCAGCACGCGCATCCGCCGCTTGGTGGCCGCGAAATACCCCGTCATCATTCTCGACGAGTTCCAGGACACGAATGCCAAACAATGGGATGTCGTAAAGGCGCTTGGCGATTTTAGCACTCTGCTCGCGCTCGCCGACCCAGAGCAGCGCATCTATGATTGGATTGGCGCGGACCCTGAACGCCTGGACCACTTCAGGGAGGCTTTCGCTCTGACCGAGGTGGATCTCGGCACAGACAATCACCGCAGTCCTGGCACCGACATCGCGGCATTTGGTAATGACATTCTCGAAGGTACATTCCGCAATGAGCCCTATACGGGGGTTCGAGTATGTGTCTATCCGCCAAACCAAAATCAAACATTATCTGGTCTCGTTACGACTACATACCAAGCCAGAACGCGCCTCGTCGAAAGCGCACGGGAGGATTGGTCAATTGCCATTCTTGTGCCAACAAAAAAACTGACACGCGTCGTCTCTGACACGTTCCGATCACCACCGGGCGGAATGACCGAGATTCGGCATACGGCTGCCATTGATATGGAAGCTGCAATTCTTGGCGCGGAGATTGTCGCCTTCTTGATGCAGCCCGATACCGACGGCCACCACTTCGAGCGATTTATCGAGATCATAAAGAGCTACTATCATGGAAAAGGCGGCGACAAGCCGACAAAGGGAGACCTCACGCAAGCGAGGAAAATTCAGAACGCTTACGACGACTGGCTTTCCCGACAGGCATGTGGCAAGGGCATCAAACAGAATAGCATTCTTGTTTCTGTGCGCGCTGTCTACGATGAGTCACGCGCCTTGCCACTCACGGGTGAACCCGACAAGGACTGGCGCACGATACGGCATCATCTGAATCAGGGCCTGTTCGCGGCTGAGGGCAATTGCAGAGGAAGTTCGGAACATCCGTGTGCTGGAGCGCGGGATGCAGCTCAGGCAGAATCTATCTCAGGATTGGCGGGACAACGGAGCCTACCGTAACGCGCTGGCGATCGTTCGGCAGGCGTTCACGCAGGAGCACTTCTCAACCAATTCCAAGCCCGACTCCGGCGTGGTGGCGATGAACATGCACAAAGTCAAGGGGAAACAGTTCGACGAGGTGATCATTTTCGAGGGCTGGCCGATCCAACAAAGGGGAAGGAAGCCGCCCTTCAATGCCGACCGTATCGTACGCTTCAATTCACGTAACCAGATCAATGATCAGGCACGGCAAAACTTTCGCGTCAGTGTCACGAGAGCAAGGCAGAGGACAACAATATTGACTCCGCGCACCGATCCTTGCGTTCTCTTGCCGGGGAACAAGTAGATTCTGATTATGTAGTCCCCCATAAACGGCGACGGCGCGGGCGGTGCCGTGGTTTCTTTTCTGCCCATCATCTCGCTTCGTCGGCGGCAGTCTACGATGTCGACCCCACCGTACATGCTTACTGTGCCCGCATTCAAGCGGGATCGTGTAGTCGGTTTCCGGATCTGAGCGGCAGCAGGCATTGCGCGACTCCGGTGCGGATCATGCGTTGCCGTCCAGGAGGCGAGCCATAAGGGATATGCTCAAGGCTGATGCGCTCTTGGAACTGGACGCCGCCGTAACGGTAGCACTACGCGCTGCTTCTGAGGATACTCCTCCTCTTTGAAACGCTTGATGATGGCGTTCGGAGCCGGGCCGCCATGCGCCGCGACGGATCCGGATGGGTTCGCTAGCCGGACCCGATACCCTCTCGCTCCTTCCCTCGATCGATGCGATCTGGACGCCCTGCGGCGGTTGGTCATCACACCCCACGCTCAACGTTATACGGATCGGTATAGACGCCATACTCGCCTGGCTCCATGTGGTACGTAACTTCTTTTGAACCTGTTCCGGCATTGGCTAGATAAGTTGTGGGATCATTCCAATCTTGACCCGATAGATTAGCGAAGAATTTAATATCGACCAGTACGCCATCACACAATGGTGTAATTTCTTCGTAGTTGGTAGGCCAACCTGCAGCACCTGTCGTTTTCGGATAGTTGCTCCAGTCGCCGCCTTTAAGTGGGCATGCGCCCCTCCACCAAATGCAGCACGATTAGGATGATGCACACCATAAATGGGTAATCCTTTTGCTTTGGCTACCTTACCGTTTTCAAGATGAAAACGAGGTTCGTGAGTGACTTCTGTTTTAACTTTTTTGGATTTTACAGAGTCATAGTAGGGGCCATCTGGTCGAACATATTGAAAATCCTGATTATCAGCATTATCAAAAACCGCAGTCACAAACAAATAGGGCTCATTAAAAAATGGACGTTCTATTAAATAAAATTCCGTATTAGTTTTACTGACATTTACGGGTTGCCAATCAACCGAGTGTTCATCTTTTCCGCCAACATTGACCCATGCGCGTGCATCGGGAAACTGCTCAAGACGCAATACTTTGGTGTACAGCTCATTTACATCCAGTCCTGCTCGTTTTCCAAGTGGGCCAATATCTCCTGCTGCAGGTTGATTGAATGCATGATCGATCGGAAGTTTTGCGTACGGATATCGGTTGGCGGACATGGTGCAGTAAAAGTGAGGAAGATCGATAGGTACATGGTCTGCATACTTCCCTTTATACTTTGGATGATTGAGTGGTAAATCAATAAAGTTTAAATTACCATCATCAGCTATTTTTTGATGTGGATGTTTGTATCCACTCCAGCTTTCTTTAGGCAGGTAGGCCGCGTAATTATTATTAATGGTTGCGAAATTTTTCTTATTAAACAAATCTGCATCAGGTGGTAAGCCTTTTTTGCCTTCTTTAAGGTATTCACGAATGGTGCCGTTATCTTGAACGCGCCATAAGCCATGTTTGCCTTCGCCAATCATCTGAATTATTAACCAAAAGGTTTACTAATGACTGGTTTTTAGGCAGTTGATGTCTATCAATTTACCCTATAGGTACCTTAAAACACTACTAATTTTGTGTGCCATATCATGCTCAATGAAGCCCGTCATAGTTATTGCGATCAGAGCTGCAATCACTTCGCGGAATGCTTATCAATTCCGATCCTCAATGAGACGGGACAAAAGGTCAATTGCTCGAAGAGCTTAACCATAAAGAGGTAGATGGATAGTGAGGGTACAGATCCCGAAGTTGGATACGAAATTTTGCCTAGGGTTACCCAAAACCGCTCAAAATACTTTCAGAAGAATATTTATCAAACAATTCAATTAGATATAGTAATAATCTATAGTAATTAATTGTATATATAGAATGAGTGCAGGTTTAGCACTGTGAAATTATCACGGTTAGCAAACTTTAGAGGCAGATTTTACTTACTGTGATGCGCCACTTAATTCTCGCGTAATGATTGCTTCATGGGCAAAATTGCAATGTTATAAGAAAGAAATGGCAAATGGGCGCAAACTAAAATGACACAGCAATTTTACTTGGTGGATGTGTTCGCAGAACAACCCTTTTCTGGAAATCCGCTGGCTGTTGTTGTGGGCGAAGAGCCATTGTCTGCTGAAATAATGCAGAAGATTGCGACAGAAATGAATTTTTCTGAAACGACCTTTGCGATATCTGTACCCGATGATAATGGTGGGTACCGCGTTCGAATATTCACGCCATCACAAGAAATTGCATTTGCTGGGCATCCCATTCTTGGCACGGCTCATATCATTCGAAACTGTATTTTGCCTGAACCCACTTCGAAGGTACTTCTTAATATTGCCGTAGGACAGGTACCTGTTACGTATGAAAAATCTGCTAAAGAAAAACAAGTTGCGTGGTTTCAGGCACCTCAGATGACTTTAGGTGCAACGACTACATGTGGACCCATGGCCGCAGCACTTGGTATTTCACAAGAAGATATTGAGACAAGCACACCCATACAGATGATTTCTGCCCGCACTTCGGCTCTAATTGTTCCAATTCGAAGCCTGGAAGCGCTTAGTCGCTGTAACCTCAACCTTAATAAGTTTGCCACATTGGCACGTGAAGGATTTTCTCCTCTTGTTTACTTATTTTGCCAGCAGACCCATACACCACAAAACGATCTATGCGTTAGATTTTTCTTTGAAGCGCATGGTGTACGAGAAGATCCAGCTACAGGAAATGGTGCCGCCTTTTTAGGTGCTTACTTAATGAAACATCAACTTTTCCCAGGGACCAGTTTGTCAATTAGAATTGAGCAAGGTCATGAAGTTCGTCGGCCTTCATTGATAATGTTGCGTGCACGCATGCTAGATGAAGGCTGCGAAGTGAGTGTGGGTGGGCATGTCATTACCACTGTGCAGGGCCAACTGCTTTGATGAGAAAATAAAAAATCCCCAAATATTATTCACCTCAAAAATTACTATTTACTATTGCTGTTCACTAGCAATCTTGATTGTGTTAAGCCAAGATCATGGCGTGACACACAATTAAGTTGGAATCAATATGAGTGATAAATCACTATACGAAAGGTTAGGCGGATATGAAGGAATCATCAATTTTGTGGAAGATTTGCTTCCTCGTTTAGAAGCAGACGCACAACTTGGGCGGTTTTGGCAGAATAGGGGGGATGATAGCGTAGCACGAGAGAAGCAGCTGCTTATTGATAATTTATGCGCGAGTGCGGGAGGGCCAATGTATTACACAGGACGAGATATGAAAACATCACATATTGGCATGGGAATAAGTGAAAGTGATTGGTCAATTTTTATGAGTCATGCAGGCGATACCATGCAGGCATTAAATGTTCCAAATCAAGAATGCGATGAAATAGCTGAATTTGTTTCTAGCTTAAAAGCAGATATTGTAGAAGTAGAATGATTAAATATTTTGTACGTACAGACATTCCGCGTGTTCCAAATTAACTCAATAGCACCTAATTCATAGGTACTAAAACCACACTAATATATAGCAGTCTCGTAATTGTCTTTGACGCAATCTATTCACTGTTATTCAACTCAATTTTCATATTGCCACTCACGC
Organism: Gammaproteobacteria bacterium; assembly: GCA_965247265.1. Lineage (GTDB taxonomy): Bacteria > Pseudomonadota > Gammaproteobacteria > UBA4575 > UBA4575. Next base: position 1,968,955 of record OZ252002.1, on the reverse strand, counting down.
GATATATCTGTGAATTAAGCGATGTGTGCTTAACTGGAACCTAGATACACATAGGGCGCTGTAATTTTCCTATAATAACATTCATTTGAACGATTATTTATAACTAACCGTTTAAAATAATTGTATAAATACCTATGTTTGAAGCGCTTTTACTGCTTGTGATGTTGATACTTACCGCTACATTCGCAGGTTACTACTTTTTTATCCTTTTATGGTCATTGACCGCTTATGTAAGCGGCTTTGCACACGCTTAAAGAATAAATAAATCTACATTCAGAAAAATTTCATCAATCCTTAATTTTTGTGATGTAGGTTAGATTTGTTGAGAACATAGTTTAGGATAATTTCCTGTATGGATGATGTAATTCAATCATATCAAAAACCTATCAATTTAGAGCTTGGGGCACCTAACCACGGTACTGTGGCGAGTGGTTCATCTCTCACATTTTCAGATTGGCTTTTTGTCAAAGCCTATGTGGTGATTTCATTGATTCTTCTTGGCTTCCTCGTGTGGAAGTTTATGAGCATATTTGGCTAGCAAAGCCATCTTGAGGGAAAATTAGTCTAATTTTCTCTTAATTCAAAACTTGTCATTAGTTTTAGAAAAGCCGGAACAACGGATTCTAGCTGTGGCTGTAATCTTTGTACATTTGCGCACCTTTAGATTCATAAAAATACGCAGAATGGGTGAGAATTGAAAGATTCCTGAAATAGCGCTGTTTAAATGATTGAATCGCAAATTCAGTGACAAGTCTAACGTTTAGATGGTATTAATTTTTAAAACCTCGATTAATTTCTCGAGGTTTTTTTACTTTATGGATCGTTAATACGCTCTGAAGAAAAATTAACATTTATATGGCTAGATGGCAGAGTGGTTATGTAGCGGCCTGCAAAACAGCAAGTATCAAATATATATTTAATTAGAACATAATCATATATAACACAGTTACATTAAAATCTACGATAATCGACGTCAATAACGTCTAAATGGACGTATCGATGTCACGCTGTGACACGCCCAGTTCGCTGAGCGATATATTTTTTGAACTGACTCACAAAGCGCCTCGTGATTGTGTTCAGATTTCAATTTATTATTTTCAAAGAACTAAAGATGAAAGGACCAACTCTGACCACCTTTCGCGGCGCAGATCTGGGCTGGGGTGCCAGCAGCAAAAAAAGTTGGCGCCATTTTTGCCGGCATACGGGGTAGTGATCGCGAGTATGCTATCTTCGACAAGATAGCAGTTAGCTAAACACAACAATAATGAGAGGCAAGTGATGAATTTGAATAAGATTAAGATTGCAATCATCGGGATTGGAAACTGTGCGAGCTCTTTAATACAGGGCCTCCACTACTATCGGGAAAAGACGCCGCTGGAGGCCATCGGTCTGATGCATTGGGAGATTGGCGGATACAAACCCGGCGACATAGAGGTCGTCGCGGCCTTCGATACCGACCAGCGAAAAGTCGGCGTCGATGTGCACGAGGCCATTTATTCCCCACCCAACTGCACGACGGTTTTCTGTTCTGAACTCCCTGAATCCGGTGTCACTGTACGGATGGGCAGAATCCTCGACGGGTTTTCGGACCACATGAAAAATTACGACGAAAAACGTACTTTTATTCTGGCCGATGAACCAGAGCCTGCGGAAGAAGAAATTATCAAAGCGCTCAAGGAATCCGGTGCGGAAGTCCTGGTGAACTATTTGCCTGTCGGCTCTGAGGAGGCGACCCGGTTTTATGCCGGCTGCGCATTGAAGGCCGGTTTGGCCTTTGTCAACAATATCCCGGTCTTCATCGCCAGCGATCCTGAAGGAGCGTGGGCAGATCATTTTAAAGAGGCCGGACTGCCCCTTATCGGCGATGATATTAAATCCCAGTTGGGGGCAACCATTACCCACCGCGTACTGACTGACCTATTTGCCAAACGAGGGGTTAAGCTGGAACGCACCTATCAACTTAATACTGGCGGCAATACCGACTTTCTAAACATGCTGAACCGCCACCGTCTGGCTTCCAAAAAGGAATCCAAGACCGAGGCGGTGCAGGCCGTGACCGACCGCCGTTTAGACGACGACAATATCCATGTCGGTCCCAGTGACTATGTACCCTGGCAGAATGACAACAAGATCGCCTTCGTGCGCATGGAAGGCAAACTGTTTGGCGACATACCAATGAATCTCGAGATGCGTCTGTCGGTGGAGGATTCGCCCAACTCGGCGGGCGTGGCCATCGATATGATTCGTTGTGCCAAGCTGGCATTGGACCGGGGCCAGAGTGGCGTACTGGAAGCACCATCGGCCTATTTCTGCAAACATCCGTCACGGCAGTTCACTGATGATGAAGCCCATCGTATGACAGAAGCCTTTATCAATAATAAACTGGGGAGAGTGCATGAAGTGCCTGATCATCGCAGCGGGCAAAGGCAGCCGGCTGCAGCAGAGGGGTGACAGCAAGCCTCTCATCCCCATCCTCGGGATCCCCCTGATTGAACGTGTTATCCGCACTGTCCTGGAGGCCGTGGGGCGGGGGGAGGAATTTTATGTCGTTATCGGCTACCAGGGCGAGCGGGTTCGCCTTTTTCTCGAACGGCTGGCGGAACGTCTTGCGATTCGGATCACTCCGCTGGTAAATGACGATTGGGACAAAGACAACGGCCTTTCGGTACTCAAAGCGCGAGAGCACCTGCAGGATCCTTTCTTGTTGCTAATGGCGGATCATCTGTTCGAGCCATCACTCGTTCGTACATTGACAACGCTTACCCTGCCCAGGGAGGAGATTGCACTGGTGGTGGACAGCGATACCTGCAATCCCCTGGTCGATATGGGGGATGTCACTCGGGTCAAGATGGTGGACGGAAAGATCCATGATATCAGTAAGGGACTGTCCGACTTCAATGGCTTCGACACCGGTGTTTTCCTATGTACTCCCGCTATATTTAGGGCACTGGATCAAAGCAAAGGAAATTGTGATAACAGTTTGTCCGGGGCTGTGCGGATTTTGGCCGCTAAAGGACACGCCAAGGCGATCCCGACGTCGGATTTCTGGATTGATGTGGATGATTCCCAATCTTTCCAAAGAGCAGAGAAAGCCTTGCTGAATCGTCTCCGCGACAAGGCAAACGACGGTCCGGTAGCACGTTATTTAAACCGCCCGATCTCCGCGCGTTTGTCACGTCATTTGGTGAATTTCGATATTACCCCTAATCAGATTTCGATGTTCTCATTTGTGTGTTCCCTATTAGCAGCCGGACTTTTTGCGTTGGGCGGGTATATTGCCCTCCTCACTGGTGGTGTTCTGGCTCAATTCGCATCGATCGTCGACGGTTGCGACGGTGAAGTGGCCAGACTCAAATACCAAAGCAGCGGTTTTGGAAGCTGGTTCGATGCGGTGCTGGACCGGTATGCCGACGCTTTTCTGCTGTTCGGCTTGACCTGGCATTGCCTTGCGGAGCAAGCGATTGGCTGGGTTCTGCTAGCTGGTTTCATGGCTATTATCGGCTCGTTTATGCTGAGTTACACGGCAGATAAATATGACAACTTGATGCGTGACCGCATTGCGGCTAGCGGCGAGGCCGGGTTGCGTATGGGGCGGGATGTGCGCGTGTTCGTTATCTTTCTGGGTGCGGTGAGTAATCTGGTGTTGCCAGTACTGGTGATAATCGCCGTGGTGATGAATGTTGAGACACTACGCCGGGTCATGATTGTGCGTGATGCGTAACGTCGATCGTGCGAAACGCAAGATCCGGGCGCTCATTGCGGGCTCGCGAGTGCCTGAAGATCCCCGTCACGCCGACAATACTTTGGAATGGCTGTTGCGCCTGGAACCGGATGCCGGCGATGCCTTGCAACTGGCGGCCTTGGCACATGACATCGACCGGGCCGACGACGTGAGAAAGGTCAAGCGTGCTGACTTCGACGATTACGATGCCTTTAAGGCAGCTCATGCCAGCAATGGGGCGAAAATATTGCGCCCGATTCTAAACGCATGCGGCGTGGCATGGGATATTGCGGATGAGGCCTGCCGCCTGGTGGAGGTTCATGAGGTGGGTGGCGATTCCCGCTCCGATCTGCTCAAGGATGCGGACAGCATCTCATATTTCGATGTCAACCTCCCACTCTACTACCAACGCGAGGGGTGGGCCGAGACCAAACGGCGATCAAGCTGGGGCTATCGGCGCCTATCCGCACGAGCAAAAGAGCTCATCAACAAGACCTGCTATCAGGATGAGACGCTAATGCAGCTGCTGCGAGAGGTGATTGATGAAGATATCCGCTAACGGCTTTGCCGCAACAATGTGTATATTGTGTCCCGGACAGCCAGGCCATGCCAAAAGTACCACCTAGAGTCGGTCGTTTCTTTTGTTGGTTGAGGCGGCATGATTTTCGCGTCATCGATACAACTTTCGGGTTCGGCGCCGCAGGCAATATCGAGAAGGCAAAGTGTCGATGTTGCGTTGTGGTTATCACCTGCCAAACTTGATCTGATTTGCCCGTGCTGGACTCAGGAAATCGAATATTCTAGGTCTTGAATGGGAGCAAGTGGATTTAGAGAGTGGGGTGTGCTGGATATATCCCGATCAACATAAGAATGGACAGGCTCGTACTGTTTCGTTAAATTTCACTGCGCTTGATGTCTTGCAAAGACGATGGAAGCTAGCTGATAACTCACAGTATGTGTTTTCATATCGTGGCAAACGATTAAAGACTATACGAAGTGTGTTTGAGAATGCATGACGTAGGGAGAAACTGAAAGATGTGACGTTTCATACGCTACAACATACATACGCAAGCTGGCTTGCTCAAAGTAATGTCTCAACCAGGATTCTACAAGAACTTGGGGGATGGAAGTCTGAGAAGATGGCTAAAAGATATAGTCATTTTACTGATGGCGGATTAAGACAGTACCAAGAGTGTTTAGTCGATATGTCACAATCCAAGACATAATCGCCAAAATCACGTCTAAAGTTAGTTGAGTAGTTAACTATCTGATTGATATTAAAAAGAGTTAGGCTAGGTGGCAGAGTGGTTATGCAGCGGCCTGCAAAGCCGTGGACACCGGTTCGATTCCGGTCCTAGCCTCCATATCAGATCGATCAATTATTGACCATTCTCAATCACAAAACAACCGTTTACTGATAAAATTTATAACAACTTCAAAAATTATCTGACAATTACGCTACAAGGCCTATAAATTAATATAAATATCAATTACTAATTTTACGTAATAAAGATAAGTTAAAAATTATACTACAGAGCAGACTGAAAATAATAATCAGAACTCAATAATAATAGTGATAAATCTAGCTAAAATAAATCATCATCATGCGCACTATATTTTTCAGTGTTAGTTTTAAAATAAACTACATGCCTAATATTTTGTGTTGTGTAATTTGAAATTTAATTATTTGAGGAATTTTACAAATGAGCAAAATAACATTTAATGCTGAACCTTATCCCTTAGAAGCAAATACAGATGCAACAGCTTTAATTATTATTGATATGCAAAGGGATTTTTTGGAAGAAGGTGGTTTTGGAGCCATGCTTGGAATGGTTGGATAAATTAACCATCGATGAGGCGAATCAGCTCATTGAAGAAAGGCAGTTCGGGAAGGGAAGTATGGAACCTAAAGTTCAAGCCGCGATCAGTTTTGTTGAGAATGGTGGTGTTCGAGCTATCATTACAGATTCACCAAACTTAACCGCTGCAATCGTTGGTGAAGCAGGCACACAAATTTTGCCCTAGTCAGTAATCAGGTAAGAACCTATTTTAAGAAAATGTGATTACAGAAAACTTGCTTTTGTATTACAGATTATAAAACATAAGTTGAAGTTGACTATGTGCTTAGTCAAAAATATTTCGATTCTATATCTAAGCATTAGATACCTATTATGCTAATCTTTAATGATAGCTATTGGCCGAATGCGGACATTCGTAATTAACTAATATCATTATTACACTTTAGCAGCAATATGGTTCTTTAACTGTAATTTTATAAAAATAAGGAAGAAAAAATGAGTAAACAATTTGATGTAGCGTCCATATTAGTTATTGTCGTTACTTTTGTCCTTTTTACTATCGCATTATTTGTAAAAGGTTTTGTACATGATTTGTTGCTAGAAGCAGGTGTTCTTCTTGTATCGATAAAACTGATAATGCTGGGACGTACAAATAACGTGCGTAATCAAAAAGTATTACAAAACTACAAGATGTTATAACTATTTTAGAAAAGCCTAATCACTAACTATACTTTACAAGAAATGTCTTCTTTTGGCCGAAAGTGGGCATTAAAATTAATTTTAAAAGAAAAATTATATCGAGATTTTTATATAGAGAATAAGAAATAGTTGTGTTTACATTTTGTCTGCACAGAAAAATTATAAAAATTAAATTTTCATAACCAATTGATTTAATGGTGCCGGAGAGGTGATTCGAACATCTGACCTACTAATTACGTATCTGTAGCCTAACTCAACAAAAACAAAACGTTATCTATAATTTGTCTAATATTACTCCGAGTTATAAGTAGTTGACTCTACTTAAGGTGACTTGCAATTTATTAGACAGTGCGAGTGTCTGCATTCGGCCAATAGCGATCATTCAATATGTTGAGGGTAGTCGATCATGAAGAATGCTCTAATTTTTATTACGAACTACCTAATTGTTGATTTTTTTTACCAATACCATACAGGTATATAAATATAATTCACTTGCATGTTTTACTCGGTATCATACTGTTATAATTGATAATTCGTAACGTTGTGACCACATAACAATAATTAAAAAATGCGTATTGAAGTTAGCATCCTCTACGATATTTCAATTTGGCTGGTCGGCCTTCTGTTTTTATTAATTTTGTTGTTGGTCCTTGAGATTGGGCACCAGGTTGGTCTGAAACAGCGTGAGCATTGGGTAGAGAAGGAAACCGCAGGAGGCAAGATGGTGCCTCACAGGATTGCTGACCTTACTTGGTTTAATTTTATCGTTTACCTACCTTGCCTCCGCGCAGCGATATGAGGCACGGAAACAGACTGCCATCATGGAAGCCAACGCACTGGGCACTGCTTTTTTGCGTGCAGATTTAATTGCGGAGCCAGGCAGCACAGAGTTGAAACAAGCATTATTGAATTACGCACGCACCCGTGTTGTTAGTGGGAAAAGAACACGACGGGCTCAAGAAGAACGCAAGGCGGTCCTTCTAAAAATGTTAGAAGAACAAGCACGGATCTGGCCTATTACAGAAAAGATTATCAAAGAGAGTAAGCCTGGACCCATTGAAACCGCGCTGGTTACAGCCATTAATCATGTATTTGACGTACATACTCTCAGGCTTGCTGCCGGATTAGATAAATTACCCTTAGCCGTGATATTGATGATGCTTGTTATGGCAGCGGTAGCACTGGGGGTTGCTGGGTTTAATGCAGGGATAAATGGAAAAATTAGCCGAGGGCGCATGACGGCATTTGCACTTGTATTGACATTGATCATGTTTGTTATTCAAGACTTTGACCGTCCAAGCGAAGGGTGGATTTGCGTTCCAGATGCTACTTTGCATTTTGTAATTCTTGAAATGGAAACTGAGCTTGCTCAACAAAGTAGTGAATGAGCTGAAGGTCAACTCATTTTCACAAATATTGTGACACTAGACCGTACAAAACGAATGTCCGCTTTGGGTCGTAAGCGGTCATAGCATTACCACTTTTCCCACACTTCCCAAAACGTATAGCCATCCCTTTCACGTTTACGCAAACTTGTCTCACGATCTATCTTTTTTGATTTCTCAACAGCCAGATTATAGGCACGTTCACTATCAGTTGATTTATAATAGGTAACAAATTGCCAACCTTTCCTGTTTAGGAATTTAGTTTCACCCTCTATATTTTCAGGCTTCTCATCCATTTGTAATTCGATACTCGATAATCGTAATATAATGAATTTTAGTAGCGTATTATACCTCTATCCCGCTAATACTTTACGTTTGTAATTAATTTTTGTGAATGTCCGCTAATTGTCGTTAGCAGACATCCAACATTAAGTAGCAATTTATTTGGATATGCAATCAAGCTTGGCGGGTGATAACCACACCACAGCGTCGGCACTTTACTTTCTCGATACTGCCTGCGGCGCCAAACCCAAAAGTTGTATCAACGATACGAAAGTCATGCAAGCCCAGCCAACAAAAGAATCGACCGACTCTAGGTGGTACTCTCAGCATGACCTGAGAGTAGCCTGCTTAAGCGCTAATTGCACGTGACAAATATAGGTGATTTATGCAAAAGCGAACGATTTACTTGAAAGTAAAGCTATGACCGCTTTCGGCCAAAAGCGGTCATTAAGATTATTATAAAATTAAGTTTTGTTTTTAATAAGCAAGCCTTTTTCTAATAAAGAAATTATTTTTACTTACTTTTGTTACCTTTTTGAGGTCGTCACTTCTCCGGATATTGGAATTCTCGACCAAACACTTCGCTGGCTTCCTTGTAAACCCCGCGTAGCACCTTGTCGACTCCGTCCCAACGGCCTTCGATGACAAAATCTGAGTAAGACAACGCTTCAACAGGAACGCCCGCATCCTCGCTAAATTGCTTTTTGTCAGAGTCTCCCCCAGGAGGCTTCGCCTCGCCAGCCAGTGATGGCGCCCACGTGTGTTCCTCCACGATTGCCATACGCACCCGGATGTCATTCTTGGTGATGTTCCAGACCATGAAGTCCTCTGCGAGGCTCAGTGGTCCATCATAGGTTGTGCGTATACGGTCGTTCACAGCTGCGGTCGTGTCAAAGTCCTTAAAGAAATGATAGGCCACCGCCATTCGCGGCTGTATTTCCTGCATTAGCTTTCCAAAGGCTTCCGGGGCAGTATGAATCTGTGTGCCGACTAGCAAGGCTTGTTCCGGTGTGAACCTCATCTTCTTGACGAGATCGGGAACAGCGACGAAACACTCGTGTACAGCAAGATCCGCATCTTTGGCATATTTGACGAACCATTTATTGGGATAACTATCAGAGCCAAAGATGAATTTTAGTCCGTTCCATTCGAGGCTGAAGCTAACAGGTCCGTCGAGTGAATGAATCGCAGGAAACGAACGGATCGTTACTCCGTTATCCTCATAGATTGCAGCATTTTCAGCTTTGTAATCGAATTCGTTGACCTCAATTGAATAACCACGAAAGTCGACAATACCCACGCGCCCGGCGAGGTCCCACGTATACATTTCCTTCATCTTCTGTACGGCATACGCTGTGCCGAGCTCTGGGGTGGGTCCGCTCGGACCCCAGACACGAAGTGGTTTCTGCCTCCACATAAGCGCCCCACCGATAAAAATTTCTGCCAACGAACCGAAATGGTCCGCGTGCAAGTGTCCAATGAAAATCTTGTCCAAGAAATCATAAGGGATCTGAAGGGATGAGATTCGTTCAGCCGATCCGGTTCCTATATCGAAGATAAACTTATCACCGTTGCCAAGCTCGACAAGAAAACAGGCCGCGGCTTGGGCTGCACGTGTTGTTGGCATGCCAGTCCCGCAGGCGATCACACGCATTTCATCAGGTTTAAGAGTTTCGCTATTGGGGGAATAAAAATCACGTTCCCGAGCATCTATTGAAGAAACCTTAGGTTCACTTTTCTCAGCCTCTTTTGCGATTGAAGAAGAAATCAATGGAGAATCATGCATGCCAAAGTACATACAAATAGTAATTCCCATTAAAAATACTACTGAAATAAAAATGCTTTGTATTTTCATATTGTTTACCTTTAGTATTATTATTCTGTAATCAAGATATAAAAATGAAAGAAAGGAATATTGATTAACGTTAATTATGCCTGAAAAAACTACATATATATTGAGAGAGTGAATGTCCGCTTTGGGTCGTTAGCGGTCATTCTGATTTAAAAAGGAAGCCCGATGTTAAATCGGGCTATGTTGTGTATATGTTTATGGCGTTGTTGTAGGAACTGATGCACAACAAGCAATCGAACGCACTTCATTGCAAACACCGACAGTAATAAAGCCACTGTTTTGTGCCACTACTTGCCCTGCCGTATTACTATCGTCGCTTGTGTACTGGACACAATCTAAATTCCCAACTGCATCAAATAAAGTCAAATTTTCATAAACAACCCGACCACTACCTGCATCATAAGCAACAAACTATTTCAATTTCGTATCTGGATATTCTTTTAAGACATATTCCACTGAATCTATAAATTTATATAGTTTTGATACCTGATCTTCGTATGTATCGTTTTCAATCATAAGCCGGCGCAAAGTATGGGAGAGACGCATACAGAATACTTTTAATCCATCTGAGCACTCAAGATTGTTCACACGATCAGTAAGCTCTTTGTACTTTTCACTAGATAACTTTTTTATAGTCATCTATATATTCTAACATCTCAATACCAACAAACTCTCTCCATAAACCTTATCTCATATAAAATAAGAATGATAATGACCGCTTTCGACCCAAAGCAGACATTCAATAATTTACTTCCTATGAAATGATCTGCTTGAATGATTTGTGTGCACTCATTTATTGTTCTAGCAGATTTTACTCGCACTTCATCTAAAGAAGAATTTATTTGTGGTGTAACGGTGTAACCTCAAACCTGTTTCCCCATGAAGAAATTACTTCCCATATATTACAATTGAATTATCGTGAAAGCCGATCTGAGAAAATATAAAGGCTATACAATTCTATATAACGCATTCCGGAAAGACTTTGGGATGTTCTGTCCTGTTGTTACATTATTCAAATCAGGAGAGAAAACGATAAAACTAAATTTTATGCGGACCTTTTCAGAAAAAGACAGTGCACTTTCCTTTGCATGGGATGCTGGTAATGTAGCTGTTGATGCAAAGATTAGAAATCACAAGCTCGATTTTGCGAATCACCGAAATTGCCATGAAGCTAGTTTGACTAAATGACCGCTAACGACCCAAAGCGGACATTTACATATCCATGAATTAATTCCTTTAGTAAAGGGTGACTCAGTGATTTGCGCAGACTGTGATGTATTAATGGAATCCGAACAATACCATGGATTTAATATTCACTGGTGTGATAGGTGTGAGAGGATATGGGTATGTAAAAAGTCGTTGTTGAAATTCTTGAAACAATGCATTTAGACTCAAATGACGTAGATTTTTTTGAGAGGCTTAAAAACGTTCAGTTTCATCCTAGTAAAAGACCATGCCCAGAATGTAAAATAGAAGTACTTAACACATATTTAATAAGCATAATAAATATTGAGGTAGATATTTGTCCAAGTTACAATGGAATGTATTTTGATAGAGGAGAGCTAAGAAGGTTCGCCCCTTATGCTAAGAAAAATCGAAGCGGTAAGAGCGAAACAGATCTTCTCTGGTCAGAGACTATTGATGGCGAGCAATTACTAGAAGATAATCCTACTCTTAATAGATTCGCTGATTTTGTTTGCAGATTAACCTGGATACTTTCCATTTAGTCTAAATGAATGACCGCTTATGGTCGGAAGCGATTATTTGTCTTTTTGTTTAGTATACATGTAGAGCGTGCCGGTAATCGCACCAAGAAAGTTTGCAACCAGGTCAATTACCGTGTTTATATACCCACCAACACCTTCCGTATCAAGCGTCACGACAGCAAGAAGCTCAATAATTTCGTTGACTGCGCCCAAGCCTGATGCCGCCAAAATCGTAACTACACATACGACAACACTACTTGCATTTTGCTTCATAATCTTATGAACCACACTCCACATAAGTATCGACATGACCACGTAACAATAAAAATGCACAAACTGGTCGTATTTGAGTATGTGATAAGGGTCGCCTACGAGATTTAACAGAATCAGATCGTAAAAGCGCACACCTTGGTAGGATGCCAAGCCCCCTAAAATGTGCAGGATCAGCCATATGTTAAACAGCCACAATCCCTGTGTTTGTATTTAAAATATTGATCAGTTGCGTAAAGAATTACAATCAATGTGACTGCTGTTATCGCATAAAGTAGAAATTCATAGTTTTGAAAAACTATTGTGAGCAGGGTTAATAAACCAGCCAGAAAAAAAACTGAGGATGTAAGGGATGGTCAATTTCATATGATGGGAGTAAAGGGAGAACGAACACTAGTTTCTATAAATTTATAGTCTCGATCACGCATAATGTTAAATGAACCAGTGTCGAAAGCCCCACAGTCCGGTTGGGATCATTAAAAATTACATTAAGGGTGTCTTCGGGGAAAATTTTTTCAAATATATTTGAATGTCCGCTTTGGGTAGTTAGCGGACCAATCTGATAAAGGCTAAACGAAATGGGACCTCTTGGTACTATAGTCCACAGAAAGGACTAGATGCCTATGTTCGTAAGTTTCATCATAATATCATTTAGTATGTTTGTTATTCTTGGGTGCTCCACTTCAAACTTTTCAATATGTGTTTGGACATTTTCTACCAACGACATTTCGTGTTGCTTATTTTCCAGTTCCTCAATTTGCTGCTCAATATTACTTATTAATAGACCAAGCTCTTGGTGCACATCACTATCAGTGTCTAAACACTCTAGTTCTGCACGTAGCTTATTGAGTAATTGATGTAATTCTTCCTGGCTCATAGATATCAAAGTCTGGGCATGTTTAGTAATTATTTTAGCTATTATACGCTTTTTTTGAATGTCAGCTTTAAGCCAGAAGCGGTCGTTATTAATTGACTAGACCATCTATACTCAAATACACTTCTAGAAAAGGAAAATAGCCATTATTTTCTATTAGTAGTTGTATTAAATCTGCCGGTTTAAACACTAGCGCAAAGGAATAGGGACCATCACCTTTGGCGGCTTCTCCATGGCATAGTGCACATCTTTGTAGAAATTCTTTTTCGCCTTCAATGACTAAATCATCAATTTTACTTGCACATGATGTGTTGTATAAAACAATAAGTAGTAAAAATAATTGGCCACTTGTAAGCAACATTTTATCTAGAACATACATAAAAAAACCTCACTAAATAGTTTTGGTTTGGTTAGTAACAGAGTATTAAATTCAGCAAGCAACTAATTGATATAAGTCAATTATAATCGTATTTAATTGAACTATGATCTAGTCCATTAATGGGTTATTGAAACATTGGTGATTTCGACACATAGGTAAGCAATGACTTTCGGAATATTAGAAATACTAGCGCTTATACTTATTACTATTGCGGTAATTAAGCTCATTGTTTTTTTATAAATCCACAAATGTGGTTTAGTTTTATAGAAAAGCTCTATGTCAAGCCTCAAATCACATCTGTTATTGCATTATTACTTGCAGGCCTCGTGCTTTATTTGCTTATCATTTCAGGTGTAACAATCGTAGAAATTTTAGCCGTATGTTTATTCATAGTATTGTTAATGGGAATTGGCATTGCAAAGTATTCTGACCAAATTATTGGATGGACAGAAGAGCAAGAAATCGTATCCTTTGTGAGAAAATTATGGCTATATACAATGGTTTGGCTTTTTCTATTAGCCTGGGGTGTTGGAGAAATTTTTCTTAGCTAAAAAATAATCAGAGATTAACTACTTTGTCAACGCCTAAAAATGATTCGCGATAAAATTGTGCAAGAAACTCTGGTGGTAGTAACGTGTACACTTGATTCATAACTTCTTTATCCATATGTCCAGTTTGGCGTTGGTGAATGTCGTCAGCAATTCTGCGCATTCTTTGTTGTGATGCATTCTCTTTACGAAGCTGATGTATCGTTGAGAAAGGTCTACTAAGTGTTTCAGTTGCACCTTAATGCAACTGTGTTGATATAATTCTCACAAGCATCTATAAATAGAGGATCTGGAGAATGAACTAATTCTCCGCGACTGTGATTGGGAGCTGTTTTAGGGGAAGTGCCTTCGAGCCGATATAAGTATTGTTCTTTTTCAGCTAGCCAACTCTCGGCTTTGTACTGATCATTGAACCGCTGTCTAAAATTATGTGTAACTCCATTGATTTTACGCTGAGTATATGCAGTGTACTTGCTGCGAGATTTCTCGAAATGAATTCCCATAATTGTCCCTCATTGGCCAATTGTTGATCATTGGTAATACGGGAATACGATTCAAGATCGAGCAACACAATAAGTGGTTGAATCTATGATTAATGGTAATATGCAAACAGATCCTAGCCTCCATCCTGTTTTCGCGGGTGACGGAATTGGTACGCTGTGCAGGTGCACAAGTACCGCGAGAGACAGAATGTAGATAGCGGTAGCATGGACCAGTGCGAAGCACTGGCAGAGTCAGATTTACAAACTAGGTTTTCAAGACCACACCGTTAAGCCCAGGTGGCGAAATTGGTAGACGCAAGGGACTTAAAATCCCTCGGAGATAATACTCCATGCCGGTTCGAGTCCGGCCCCGGGCACCACCTCAAGATACTAATACATCCAATAGCGTCCCATAAACATAACTAAGCTACTGAGTTATATGGAAAATAATATACTTAGCAATATATATTCGTTCATTGACATCCGATCTATGTGGGGGTATAAGTCGGGGTATAAATTCTGAAATTAGGGGTATTTTACTTTGGGTCTCACCAACACGGCTGCCAAAAATGCTAAGCCTAAAAGCAAGCCCTACAAGCTTTCGGATTCGGGCGGCCTCTATTTGTACATACACACTAGTGGTTCTAAAACATGGCGTTTGAAATATCGGTTTGATGGCAAGGAGCGTGTGCTGACAATTGGAAAATATTCACCAAACTCAGATGTTGGCTACTCTCTAGCCAAAGCTAGAATTGCAAGAGATCAGGCCAAGGATTTAATCGCCAATGGCGTTGATCCGTCAATTGATAAACAGCGAAAAAAGCTCGAAAGCAAGATTAAGCAGTCAGACACATTCAAGTTAATGACTCTCGAATGGTGGAATACAAAGAAATCAGGTTGGAGTGAAAATCACGCTGATGCTGTACTTCATACTCTTAGGCAAAATATATTCCCTTACCTTGGTCATAGGCCGATAACTGACATATCTCCGCCTGAATTACTCCAAGTCATCAGGAAAATTGAGAGCCGTGGAGCACTTGAAATGGCTGCAAAAGTGTTGCAACGCTGTAATGCTATTTATCGTTTTGCAATCACTACAGGCAGAGCAAATTATAACCCTTCAAGTGATCTAAGAGAGGCACTAAAGACTCCAGAAAGGCGAAATCATGCAGCCCTAAATGCAAAACAGCTGCCAGAGTTTATGAGGAAACTATCTACTTATGATGGGCATGTTCAAACTAGGCTAGCTACAGAATTATTGATCTTAACCTTTGTGAGATCAGGCGAGCTTCGTGGAGCTAAATGGGATGAAATAGATTGGGACAACAAGGAGTGGCGAATACCCAAAGAACGCATGAAAATGAGAGAAGAGCACATTGTTCCTTTGAGTAGCCAAGTCTTATCAATACTGAGGCAATTAAAAGAGCTTAATGGTCATCGAAACTATGTTTTCCCCTCCCAACAGAATGCCAATAAGCCCATGAGTGAAAATACAATTTTGTATGCGCTATATCGCCTTGGCTATCACTCAAGAGCAACTGCGCACGGTTTTCGACAAACAGCCAGCACAATACTAAATGAAACAGGGTTTACGCCAGATGCTATTGAGCGACAACTTGCTCATGCAGAGCGAAATAAAATTCGTGCAGCGTATAACAAGGCTGAATACCTACCAGAAAGAAGAAAAATGATGTCGTGGTGGGGAGATTATTTAGATCGTATCGAATGTGGCTCAAATGTAATTTCTGCGCCATTTGGGAAATCATAATGAATAGAATTAAAATTAAAAAAGAAATACATCTTATTGTTTTTTATGGTTAATTTAGTAATCAAAATAAACTCATATTACAGCTTGTGCACATAAGCTGAAAACTATGGCTGATTAGTAATTTAGCATCAGTTTTAAACTTCAAAATAGCCCCTCATAAGTTTGACAATTGGCCCAGTAACTAGGGTAAATTCCACAACAATAAAAATAAATTGTGGGACTAGTTAAGTGACAGAACAGCAAAAAAAGAAGCTTGAGCAAAAGCTTTGGAATATTGCGGATGAATTGCGTGGCAAAATGGATGCCGATGAGTTTCGCGATTACATCCTCGGATTCATCTTTTACAAATACCTCTCTGAAAAGCAGCATATCTACGCCAATAAACTGCTCGAAACCGAAGCGGTGAAAGACTACTGTGACGTTACCGAAGAAGATGACATAGAGGCTATTCGTGAAGAATCGCTAATGAAGCTCGGTTATTTCCTACGGCCAGAGGAATTATTTTCCGCCCTCAGTGCAAAAGGGAATGCCAATCTAGAAGAAAAAAGCAATTTCATTCTTGAAGACTTGCAAACCATCCTCAACCACATTGAGCAAAGCACAATGGGTACGGATAGTGAGGATGACTTCAATAAGCTGTTTGAGGACCTTGATTTAGGCAGTACCAAACTGGGTCGATCTCCAGATGCACGTAATAGTCTCATTGCCAAAATATTAGCGCATTTAGACCAAATTGATTTTGAACTAGAAAAAATTGATTCGGATGTATTGGGGGACGCCTATGAATATTTAATTGGTCAATTCGCATCAGGCGCAGGCAAGAAAGCGGGGGAGTTTTACACTCCTCAACAGGTTTCTAAAGTGCTGGCTAAAATCGTCACGCTGGATAAAAAGCGCATCAAAAATGCCTATGATCCAACTTGTGGCTCAGGTTCATTGTTATTGCGGGTTGCGAAAGAGGCTGAGGTTGGAGAATTTTATGGACAAGAGTTAAACCGAACAACATACAACCTTGCGCGCATGAACATGATTTTGCATGACGTGCATTTCAGTCAGTTTGACATTAAACAGGAAGACACTCTCGAACACCCACAGCACCTCGACATGCGTTTTGAAACTGTAGTTGCAAATCCTCCGTTCTCAGCTAAATGGAAAGGTAACAATAATCCATTGAATGAAACTGATGAGCGTTTTAGTCAATACGGGAGACTTGCCCCTACCACCAAGGCCGATTTTGCTTTTGTGCTACACATGATTTACCAAATGGATGAAAACGCAACCATGGCGGTGGTATTGCCACACGGTGTGTTATTTCGAGGTGCGGCAGAAGAGCAAATACGTAAATATATAATTAAAGAGCTAAATTATCTTGATGCAGTAATTGGTCTACCTTCAAATTTATTTTATGGCACAGGTATTCCTGCGTGCGTTTTGGTATTTAAAAAATGCCGTGTGGATGATGACAATATATTTTTTATAGATGCCTCAAATCATTTTGAAAAAATCGGTAATCAAAACACCATAACAGATGAACACGTAGATAAAATAATAAATGCTTATCAGAAACGAGAAGATATCGAGAAATATTCTTGCGTTGCTAGTCTAAGTGAGGTCGTAGAGAATAATTTCAACCTCAATATCCCCCGTTATGTCGATACCTTTGAAGAAGATGATCCAGTTGATATTGATTCCGTCGTTAAAGACTTAAAAGCCCTTGAAAGTAATATGCAAGAAACGGATGAAACCATTGCAGGGTTTTGCAATGAACTGGGAATAAAAAGCCCTTTCTAATATTAAATCTTAACGTGATAGAAACTACAAAAAATGTACCAGCTTTACGGTTTCCTGAGTTTGGTAAAGCGTGGGCTAAAAATAAATTGGGCAATTTGGTGCAATTTAATAATGGTAAAGCACATGAACAAGTAATTGATTTGAATGGTGACTATATTGTTGTAAATTCAAAATTTATCTCGTCTGAGGGGAAAGTCAAAAAATACACAAACAACCAAATCTGCGCATTATATATTGGAGATGTGGTAATGGTAATGAGTGATGTTCCAAAAGGGAAAGCATTAGCAAAGTGTTATTTAATTAAGAAAGATAATTTATATTCGCTTAATCAGCGCATTTGTTCATTAAGAGCACTAAATGCTAATCCTTATTTTTTATTTTTATTAACTAACAGGAATAAATATTTTTTAAAATTTGATACTAAGGTTTCTCAAACTAATCTTAGAAAAGAAGAGGTGTTGCGATGCCCAGTATATATTCCTAGAAAAGTCGAACAATAAAAAATCGCTGAATTTCTATCCTCAGTCGATATCAAAATTGAGCAATTAAACAAGAAAAAAACCTTATGGGAACAATACAAAAAAGGCATGATGCAAAAGCTGTTTAGCCAGGACATTCGGTTTAAAAATAACAAGGGAAATGATTATCCAGATTGGGAGAAGATGCGATTCTATGATTTGCTGAATGAAGTATTAGATTTTCGTGGTAGAACACCAAAAAAACTTGGAATGGATTGGGGTGGTGGAGAAATCATAAGTTTGTCTGCCAATAATGTTAAAAACGGACATCTTGATTTAGATGCTGAGTGTAATTTGGGATCGGAAAAATTACATAAAAAATGGATGGGTAAAGTTAATTTGGAACCAAATGATATAGTCTTCACAATGGAAGCACCCCTAGGTAATGCACTCCTCGTACCTGATTCAAAGAAGTATATTTTGAGCCAAAGAGTCGTAGCTTTTAAGACCAAGGATGAAGTAAGTAAAAAATTTCTAATACAGTTGATTTGGACTCAAAATTTTCAGAATAAAATTCATCGACTATCTACTGGGTCTACTGCAAAAGGAATTAATCAACGTTCGTTGAAAAAAGTATTTGTAAAAACCCCGTTAAAAAAAGAACAACAAAAAATCGCTGAATTTCTTTCCTCAGTCGATACCAAAATTGAGCAATTAAACAAGAAAAAAACCTTATTGGAACAATACAAAAAAGGGATGGTGCAAAAGCTTTTTAGCCAGGACATTCGGTTTAAAAATAACAAGGGAAATGATTATCCTGATTGGGAAGAAATAAAACTCGGAGATATTGCACCTTTGCAAAGAGGTTTTGATTTACCGACGACGCAAGTTAATGAGGGCGACTATCCTGTAGTCTATTCAAATGGTGTCCTACGAACTCACAAGGAGTTTAAGGTTACCGGCCCAGGGGTTGTAACTGGTCGATCTGGGACAATCGGAAAAGTCTCATTTGTTGAGGATAATTATTGGCCTCACAATACATCTTTATGGGTGACCGATTTTTGCGGTAATGCTCCAAGGTTTATCTATTACCTATACAATCAAATACGATTAGAGAGGTATAACGCCGGTTCAACCGTTCCTACGCTGAATCGAAATGATGTGCACACTATTAAAGCGCTAATTCCTCAACCTCAAGAGCAAATTAAAATCGCTAGTTTCCTTTCTGCAATTGACAAAAAAATCGAACTAGTAAGCACTGAACGCGAACAAGCCCAAATATTCAAAAAAGGCTTGTTACAACAAATGTTTGTTTAATTCAAATTAGGTATGGAAAAATTACGAAAAGAAATAAAAAGGATTAAAAAGCACAAGCTAGAATATTACGACAGCTTACTTGATGTGGTGGAGGTATACATTGAAGAGAAACCAGACATTACAATTGAAACGTGTAAATCGGTAATAGAGGGAATCTCTAAGCTAGTTATACATTTATTGAGGCAAGAGCCACTCCATAAACTTGATTCCTCTGATTTTCAACCGCTTTTCAAAAGAGCGTTGTCTGTGCTCTCGGAAGATAGCGTATCTTTCGATTCTGATTTATCCAAAAGGTTTGGCTCAGTAGTTCATTGCCTCGGAGAATTGAGGAATCAACATTGCGATATAAGCCACGGTAAAGCATCGCTTAAAGATCAAATAAATGATGCAGATTTTTCGGAAATGGTCATTGGTATGACTGACAGTATATGTACGTATATGCTTAGAAAACTAGATCGACTCACAGATGATGAAGTCCAATATGACGAAAACGAGGAATTCAATGATTACCTGGACGATCAGTATCCACTTGATGGCAAAGTAAGACATAGCAAAGCGTTATTTGAACAAGAGCCTGAGACATGCGAAGTCCGACTTGGTGATTATCTTATAGAAAATAACCCAGAAGAATAATGACTACTCAATCGAAAAAAACGCTTGAAGATAATCTCATAGTCCAACTGGAAACATTGGGTTTTGGGAAGGTGCGTATTGAGGATGAAGCTGCACTAATAAATAACTTGAAAAGTCAGCTTGAGAAGCACAACAAAGTAAGTTTGTCGGATAAGGAGTTTAAGCAAGTCTTAAACAAACTCGCTCGTGGGAATATCTTCGAGAAAGCCAAAATATTACGCGACAAGATTGATTACACTAAAGACGACGGTGAGCTTGGGTATATCGAACTGATTGATCAAATTAAATGGTGCAAAAATGAATATCAGGTAACCCATCAAGTCACCACGGAAGGAAAATACACCAATCGTTACGATGTCACTCTGTTAGTAAACGGCTTGCCTTTAGTCCAGATTGAACTAAAACGTCGTGGTTTGGAACTTAAAGAAGCATTCAACCAAACCAATCGTTATCACCACCATTTCTTTGCAGCAGGTTATGGCTTGTTTAATTATATTCAATTGTTTGTGATTAGTAATGGGGTAAACACTAAATACTATGCCAATAATCAAGTTGGTAAGCGCGACTTTAAGCAAACCTTCTTTTGGGCCGACAAAAACAATAAAAAAATAACACAGTTAAGTTTATTTGCTGAGGAGTTTCTTGAGAAGTGCCAGCTTTCTAAACTCATCACCAAATACATCGTATTACATGAAAGCGATGAAATGCTGATGGTGTTGAGACCGTATCAATACTATGCGGTGGAAGCCATAGTTGAGCAGGTTAAGAACACTGAGAAATTTGGTTATATCTGGCACACCACAGGTTCGGGTAAAACCCTCACATCTTTTAAAACTGCACAGATTCTTACCCAATCACCACACGTACACAAAGTAGTATTCGTGGTAGATAGGAAGGACCTTGATTTCCATACAATCAAAGAATTTAACAGCTATAGCGATGGCAGCGTGGATGGCACGGACAACACGAAAAAACTTGTCGAGCAGTTTGGTGATAGAACACCCTTGATTGTTACCACCTTGCAAAAATTCAACACTGCTATTAGCAAGGATAAATACTTGAAAACTATGTCTTCATTGCAAGACAAGCGTATGGTGTTTATTTTTGACGAATGTCACCGCAGCCAGTTTGGTAATACTCACAAGCGTATCAAAGACTATTTCACAAATGTGCAGATGTTTGGTTTCACTGGCACACCCATTTTTGCCAAAAACTCAGCCGCCAATGTGCATGGAAAGCGTACTACTAAGGATTTGTTTGGTGAGTGTTTGCATAAGTACGTCATTACTGATGCGATTCGTGATGAGAATGTCCTCAAGTTTTCAATTGAATACATCCGCACAGTTAAGCAAAAAGAGGGTGTGGCAGATATTGAGGTGGAGGCGATTGATACGGCTGAGGTGATGGAGGCAGATGAACGCCTCGATGCGATTACCGACTACATCATTGCGAACCATAATCGCAAAACACACAGTCGTGAGTTCGCTGCATTTTTTTGCGTGTCTAATATTAAGACTTTGATTAAATACTATGATTTATTCAAACAAAAACAAGAAGCAGGTGAGCATGATTTAAAAATCGGTACGATATTTTCCTATCAAGCCAATGAAGACGATAGTGATGCCAATGGCTTTATTGAAACGGATTTTTCCGAAACCACTAGTGGTGTAGTGAATAAGCACAGTCGTGAAAAACTGGAAGAATATATCAAAAACTATAACAACATGTTTGGCACTAACTTTTCTACAGACAATTTTTATTTATATTACAAAGATATTGGAAAGCGAGTTAAGGCGCGTCAGGTGAATATTTTGTTGGTAGTGAATATGTTTTTAACGGGCTTTGATAGCAAACCTCTGAATACCATATACGTTGATAAGAACCTCAAGTACCACGGTCTGATCCAAGCCTACTCGCGTACTAATCGCATCATGGGGCAAAAAAAATCACAAGGAAATGTGGTGTGTTTTCGTAATCTCAAACCTGCCACGGATCAAGCAATAGAGTTATTTGCCAACAAAGACCCCATTGAAGAAATCACTTTGCAGCCCTATGAGAAATACATTGAGCGGTTTGCCGAGGCAGTTGCAGAATTGCTATCAATTGCTCCGACGGTTGATAGTGTGAACGAATTACATACTGAAGAAGACGAAGCCAGTTTTATCCAAGCTTTCCGAGAAATCATACGCATTAAAAACGTACTCAACTGTTTTACTGAGTTTAGTTTTGATGATCTGGCTATGGATGAGCAACTTTTTGAAGATTACAAAAGCAAATGTCTCGATTTGTATGACAAGGTAAAAACCAATCAACAGAAGGAAAAAGTCTCGGTCCTTGATGATATAGATTTTGAGCTGGAGTTGATTCACCGAGATGAAATCAATGTCAGCTATATCATTGCGCTATTGCAGAATATGCAGGCTGCCAAGCCAGCCGATCAGGAGAAACAACATAAAGCGATTCTTAGTATTCTTGATTCTGAAACGCAATTGCGCAGCAAAAAGGAACTTTTCGAACGCTTTATTGCAGAGCATTTCCCAGATATACCCAAAGATGGCGATGTAGGAGAAGCATTTGAGAAATACTGGAACACAGAAAAGCAAAAAGCTGTACAAGAATTGAGTGAGGCAGAGGAACTTGATGTTGACGGCTTACAAAAAGTAATTGGCGATTATTTATTTACCGAGAAAACACCATTACGGGATGATGTTATAGCCATCATGCAAACGCGTCCAAATCTCAAAGAACGCGGCACGATCACAGAACGCATTATTGGCAAGATAAAATCATTCGTTGAAACGTTTATTGATGGTGTGGACTAGATTCCCGGATAAGTAAAACAAAATTAGTGCCATTTAGCTGGGGCGGTAGCTATTTGATAATTAACTTATGTAATTGAATTATATAGATTTAATTCAATATCACATGCAATTTTGCCCCAATACTGGCCCTCAAATTATCTGGCTGTAGATAAACTTCTTTGAACTTCCTTGTACCGAAATATCTGTAAATAAATCATATTGGATTATCAATCAAATTTTGATGAATCTATAAGTACTTAGAAGCAGCAACATGGATATTACAAAGTATGTGCATACAATCATAGGCCCAGTTGGAAGATCAAAGAATACTGCGAAAACTAATCCTAGAGTTACGCTCAGCAATGCTACAGCGTAACCACTTAGTAACTTAGATTTCCCGCTAATTTGGCAGGTAGCAATTGCGGGCAAGATCAAGCTTGCAAACACTAGATAAATACCAGCGATCTGAACTGAAAAAGTAACCACAATTGGAAATATGAAATAAAATAAAGATGAATTATTCATATTTCGTCGAAACCAGACCAGTAAAATCATTAAATAAACGATTAAAGTAACGACTAAATCTGGCCACCATTTTACCCAAAGCACTTGTCCGGCCAGTAATTTTTCCATTGCTTCAATCCCATGAGGATCTTTGGTAAGAAGAAGAATCGTAATGGATGCACTCACTACAAAAACTGCGCCGATCATTGCTTCTAAATGTTTAAACTGTTTTGATTCTAGCCAAGCAAATAATCCGCCCCCTAATAAGGCAAATACTAAAGCAAGCGCAAGTGATTGAAATTGTCCTGAATTGTGGAAAATCACGTGGCCAATCACAACACCCATCGCCGCGACTTGTGCAATCGCTAGATCGATAAAAATAATTCCACGTTTTAAAACTTCAATACCAAGAGGCACGTGTGTTGATGCAACTAAACACCCAGCTACAAAGGCAGGAAGCAATAAAATAATTAAATCAGCAGACATAATCACGCGCTCGCTTCAAGCAATAGATGCAGAGTTTCATCAAATAAGGATTTCAAATCTGTAGCATTTTTACTCCCACCAACAGTATAGGGAAGAGTAACCACAGGTATGTTTGCATGTTCAGAGAGCCAAGCAGCCGCTTTGTTTTGTTGATAGGGCGTTAACAATATTGCAGTAATGTCTTTGTTTTTAACGGATGCAAGAACATTTTCTAAATGAGAAATACGTGGAGGAATGCCAGGTACAGGTTCAAGCGTGGTAACTCGATTTATATTTAACCAATTCAGTAAATAAATCCAATTTTGATGATATACCACTACATTTTTATTAGTTATAGATTGAGCTTTTTGTTTCCAATTCTCGATATATTGCTGCCAGTTTTTCTTAAAGTTTTCTAGCCTATTATAAAAATACATCTCTTTATCAGGAGAAAGTATCGATAATCGTTCCGCTAGTTCATCTGCTATTAAGATTAAGTTATTTGGATTTAAGTGAACATGAGGGTTGCCTTCACCATGTACATCACCCATAGAGCGATCTACTGATTCGGTTTGTTCAAGTCTTTCTACGTATTCACTCGCAAGTAAATGACCCACTTGTCCTGCCTGTACTTTAGAGCTTCCGGCTTTTTGCAAAAGAACAGGAAGCCATCCTGACTCAAGTGATGCGCCGGTGCAAAACACAAGCCCTGTTTTTCGCATTTTGGCTAAAAAACTAGGTTTTGCGCGAAGATGATGAATATCTTGCGAGGCCTTGGATGCAGTAAATACTTTAACTTCTTCACCACCAATTTCTTTTGCAAGTGCGCCCCATTCTGGAGCGCACGCAAAAATGTCTAATTTAGCTATAGAAGCCGTTGGGAAAAATGAAAGTATTAATAGAAAAAATACATATTTATTCATTCTTCACCTCAAAATGGATGTGCGGCATGTGCACCCATGCTCATAATGTATTGAAGAGTGATTTGATGGTCACGATTGTCATCTGCAAGCTCTTCCATGTTGTATTGCAAGCGCAAACGACCAAATTCGCTATTCGTCCAATCCGCCATCAAGGATAGACTTTCCGGATCATGATTTTGATCATCCAAAGCTGTTCCAACTAATGCGGTGGGTACATCGCCAGGGTTAAGTTGACTGTAGCGTGCACCTAACCGCCATTGTGGGTGAAACTTATAAATACCTTGCGCATACCAACCAGATTGATCTTCATCATACGAAACAGGGCCAGAACCCGCAGCTAAATCATCGTAGATTCCATCTTCATCGCGACGCATATACTCTGCTTGCAGAATTAGTTCCTTCTCACGATTGTTTCCCGTGGGCGCCCAAATATAACGACCATCAACGATATACATTTTGTTATCGCCGACAAAATCTAATTCATCTTCATTGCTGGATCGTTCTAAGTCATCAACTTGTAATGTTGATAAGCCCAATCGCCAGGCAGAGTTGTCACCTATATCACCACCAATGCGACCAAAAGCAGTCCACGCACCGACATTAGAATCACCTTCTCCACCACCGGGGAAATCACCGCCGCGGAATAATCCAAAACCTAGCTCAGTGTATAAATCTGTAGGTGCAATCCATGAGGCTTGAATTCCATCATCGTTATATTGTTTGTTTAGAAATACCCGATACGGTAATGGACGATCCGTGAAGTCATCTGCATGGCTATGGTATTCATTTAAGTATCCAATGGATGCAAAAAATCTTCCCGCTTTTGCGCTAACACCAAAGGGCAGGCCAATGGTTTCGATATATGCTTCTTCAAGTTCTACTTGTGTACCATCTTCTTGCACCAATGCAATAGTTGAGCTTCCTCGGAACTTGTCATCGATGCTTGCAGCAAGATTAATCTCGGTCTCATCGAGCGTAAATCCTTTTGATGACCGTTCACCTTCTTCGCCCACTGCAAAGCCTGAAAATTCAGAATTTCGTTTAGAAAAGCTATTATATTTCCCTTGCAGAATTGCGCTAATCGATGGATTGAAATCATTTGAGCCAATACTACGTTGGCTAGTCGCAGGAGTTCGCGCTACTTGAGTAGCGGGTTCTTGCTTTTTAAGTTCCTCTTGTTGTGACTGCAATGACGATACTTTCTGTTCTAAGAGCATTGTTTTTTGCTCATAGAGCTTTCGCATTTCAGCTATTTCATTTTTTAAACTTATCAAATCTGTATTTTCAGCTGAAAATACATTTTGACTACAGGTAATTAAGGCAACTGCTGCAAAAACAGTCGCCCAGCAATATAATCTGGACATAATCTTCCCCCTTTAAAATTAATTAAAATGTTTATTTAAGAGAAAAGAGTAGGGGCGCTTGTGATCGAAAAGGCTTATTACAAGTTGATCGAGGAGTGTACTTTAATACGCTTGATGAAAGTTGTTTTGATTTAGATGCAGAAAATGATAAATGTGACTGAACTAGAAATTCTTGACCTAGATTTTTTGAAGTAACACAAATTTGACAAATGGCACCTTTACTATCCTCGTTATCTTGTTGAGAGTGACTATCAGAATCAAGATGGGTTGCGCTATGCTGAGCCAACACGAATTGAGTGCTAACTAACGCAAGCACAAAGTAGGCTATGATTAGTTTTTGTGACTTATAAAGCTTCATATACAAATGTTATGATATAACAACAATATTAAGTTGAATAGTCTCTATTGGCCGAAAGCGGACATATTTAATATAGAAATGAATTATGAAAGCAATTTGGAATAATGAAGTTATTGCAGAGAGTGATGAAACGATTATTGTCGATACTTTCTACTACTTTCCGTCTGACTCGGTTAATTATGAGTATTTAGAAAAAAGCAGTAAACAAACTACGTGTTACTGGAAAGGACAAGCGAGCTACTACACAATTAATGTCCGCGGAGAGAAAAACGAAGATTCTGCATGGTGTTATCCAGACGCAAAAGATAAAGTGAAGAATATTGAAGGATATGTTGCTTTCTGGCGTGGGGTTGAAGTTATTGAATAGAGATAATTGTATACATTCTTTGACTGCTTTCGAACCAAAGCGGACGGACATTTAATTAAAGTTGGAGTAGCTAATTATGTTTGAGATAGTTGGAATTGATCATGTAGTTTTACGAGCTTCAAAAATAAATGAAATGCTCGATTTCTATACCGGAGTTTTAGGTTGTAAAGTTGAGCGAGAATCTTCGCCAGAATTTGGTATAACACAATTAAGAGCTGGGAATGCTTTAATAGATTTTGTTAGAGTAGAAAGTAAAATAGGAAAATTAGGTGGTGGGCCACCCAGTAAAACAGAAAATAATATGGATCATTTTTGTTTGTAAT
The DNA here is from genome assembly GCA_965247265.1 of Gammaproteobacteria bacterium. Taxonomy (GTDB): domain Bacteria; phylum Pseudomonadota; class Gammaproteobacteria; order UBA4575; family UBA4575. The sequence continues at coordinate 1,941,886 of OZ252002.1, read as the reverse complement.
TGAAGATGATCAGTGAAGAAGAAATAAGAAACTACCTCAAATCTCACAGCATTGACGTTGGTGAATTTTCTGATCGATATGGTGCTCAAGGTACAGGCAGATCAGTTTATATTAAAGATCCAGAAGGCAACACCGTTGAACTGCGCTCACAAGTCTAAATATAGCCTCAATTTATTAATGACCGTTAACGACCTAAAGCGGACATACTTAAATGCAGAGTGAGGTTGTTCGGGCCACAACCTTATGTCGGTTATCGTGGCTTGACTATGGATGACATCATACAAGACAAACGGCACTTTTTAGGAAAGCCAGTCCACTATTTTTCGTCATCTCACGAGCGGTCGCATTTACTCTGTGCTTTCGGTATGTCAAATCTACCGAAAGGTGATCCTTGTTATGCGTTAATTTGGGAAGGTGCGATCGGAGCTTTCTACGAAATTGATTCTAGTCTGAAAATAACACTGCTTGCCAATGTTCTGAATGAGCCTGGTAATCGCTATACCTCGATTTACGGCTTGGCCGATCCAACCTTCCCAAAGAATGCACCCTTTTCTCGCTTTTCAGATGCTGGGAAACTTATGGCTTTAGCTTCTTTCTCGAATCGGAGCACACCTTCTTCAGAAGAGATTGAGTTGATCGACTTTCTATTGGGTTCATCACATATTCGACTAAGTTTGTACAAAGATCTTGAGCATTCGCGATACTACAACGTAGGGATAGATGATCCAGAATTTCGGAATTTTGCAGGTATTTTTAGTGACAAAATTTTTGATATTTTTTATCAATTCGCTAAAGCGAACATGAATAAGAGAATTCCTCTGATCATCGCTGGTGGATGTGGTCTGAATTGTGACTGGAACACTAAATGGAAGGAATCGGGCCTTTTTCCAGAGGTCTTCGTGCCACCCGTTGCTAACGATTCAGGTTCTGCAATTGGGACAGCCATTGATGCTCAGTTTCACTATACAGGTAATCCAGAAATCGATTGGAATGTCTATTCAGGCCTGTAATTCGACACAACCGAGTCTTTCAATGAGAAACTGTATGACCTATACGAAGCTGATGACAAGATGATTGCCGACATGTTGGCAAAAGACCTTATTCTTGGGTGGGTCAATGGTAAATATGAAATCGGGCCGCGCGCTTTAGGTAACCGTTCAATTCTTGCTGCGCCATTCCGAGAAAGCACTAAAACGCGGTTGAATGAGATCAAACAGCGCGAGCAATTTCGCCTTATCGCTCCTGTATGTTTAGAAGAAGATGGTGCACGTTGGTTTGGTTGTAACCACGAGAGTCCGCATATGCTTTATACTTATAATGTAACGATGGATGCGCTAGCGGCAGTTACTCATGTGAATAAAACTGCTCGAATTCAGACAGTGTCGTCTGCGACAAATCTAAACTTGTACAACTTGTTAATAGCATTCAAGAAACGTACTGGTTACGGAGTCTTATGCAACACTTCACTGAACTTCAATGGTAAAGGATTTATAAACAAAATAGATGATCTTTCATCATTTGCCATAGAACATAAGTTGGATGGGTTTGTAGTTGAAGGGCGAAGCTATATTCTGAAGTCGTCGGAGATATATCAAGCATACTTAACATCCTAAAACTTTTTGCTAGTGGAAACATAATTCATTTCGTGCAATTAGAAATGTCTAAATATCTATTTACGCTAATGATTATTTGAAGATTCTGGATCCTTATAGTATTTTCTTCCCACTCCTCTTCAGTCATTGGCCTGTCTGATAAAATATACTGCACATTGTTCGATGGATTTGCTTTTTCACTAAACATACCAAGGTGTTTACCCATCTATTCTAAGGCTTTAAGAGCAGTAGAATACTCTCTGTGCACTCTACATAATTCGTATAGACCCCTTAGTTCTTTAACTACCCAATCTGAATCAATTTCTAATCGATTTGCTCTCTCATTTATTAGATCCTCAAGTTTGTTTTGAATCTGAGGTTTTCTCAGGTTCTCATAGCCAATTTCTGAAGCAGCTTTAACACTATATCCTGCACGGATTGCAGCTTGTGTTGCATTTAGATCTAGCAAGTATTCTTGAATAAATACGTTTTGTTTATCGGTTAGTTTGCTCATGATTCAGCATCCGAGAATATCTCATAAGATTCAAGAAGGGTGCGAATATCATCTGCGCGCCATACCGTAATACGTTCAAATAACTTAATTGGTTTAGGGAATCGGCCCGTTTTTACACCTTGCCACCACGTTGATTTACCGATTGGAATAATAGCGAGTATCGGCGGGGTTGCTTTAGGATTACCAATAATTTGTTGGATTCTCAGAAATCCCGTGTCGGGTAGGTTTTTCATATGAATACCTTTGAATTAATAACAAGATGCTCATATGGTAGTAAAGTAGAAGTTCATTTAAAACATGCTGTTAAGAGGATTTGTTAAAGAGTTATCTAATCTCTAGACGTTTTTCAAATTCCGCCATCATTTCAGTCGTTAACCTATTGTTAGCATTGCGCCAAATTGCTTTTAGTATGCTTTGACTGACATGAAATTCTTTCGCTGTGAGCATTAAGGCTTTTTCGATCGGTACTTCTTGCGCCACTTTGACCATGATGGATTGACAAAATCCAATATCCTGTACATTCAGATCGTTATCAGGATTTGTTGATAACCCTTGTTTCAAACCGAGTACTAAAGCTGCATCCAATTCATCATCTTCAAGCAGTAATTCAAAGCAGGCGTGTAAATAAATAAGAATTTGTGGGTCAACTTTAAGGTCCGAAAGGGCACTATAAGAATCCATATTGGATAAATAATCTGGATTGACGTCAGCTTTTATTGAATTACAAAATTCTTGTATACACCATCGTGCAGATTCTGCGTTTCCAGAGGCTGCTTCTTCCACTTTCATGCAGACTAACTCTTCCGTAAGACTCACAGCCAACGTACTTGTTTTATGAACTGGCCATTTTCAGTTCATTGAACGACACGACATTGTTCCCGGTACGCAAGCCATCAAGATAATCCGCCCAGGCTTGCATTATTTTGCGTCGCTCCGGTAAGTGGTTCGAGTGATCGTAGGTTGCTCTGATTTTACTGCGATCGGTATGTGCAAGTTGGCGCTCAATTGCATCGGCATTCCAAACGCCTTGTTCATTTAATAATGTGGAGGCGATGTGTCGAAAACCGTGCCCGGTCATTTCATCTGTGCCGTAACCCATGCGTCTTAATGCTGCATTGACTGTGGCTTCACTCATGGGACGACGTCGATCGCGCACACTTGGAAACACGTAGTCACTTTTATGGGTGAGAGGATGAAGTTCTTCAAAAATGCGTTTCACTTGATTCGCAAGCGGGACGATATGCGGTTTTTTAAGTTTCATTTTCTCTGCAGGGATCTTCCACACCTTGTCTTCCAAGCTAATTTCCTGCCACTCGGCTTGGCGTAAATTACCCGGACGCACAAAGGTATAGGCGCCCACAAATAAGGCTGAGCGGGTGAGGAGTGAATCGTAACTCTCCATGGCACGTAATAACTCACCTAAGAGTTTGGGGTCGGTAATGGCAGGGAAGTGTTCCGTTTTTGCAGGGGTGAGGACGGTTTTCATGCCGCGAGTTGGATCATGAGTGCAATAGCCGCAGGCATTCGCGTAGCCATAAATGCGTGCACAGATTTGTAAGGTGCGATGCGCGGTTTCATGTGCGCCACGTTCTTCAATTTTCATTAAACATTTGCGTAGTGCAGGACCGTCAATTTTGGTGATCGGTAATTTTCCAATGTAAGGAAGAATATCTTTCTCTAATGCACGCCATACACGCTTGGCATAACTTGGATTTAAGTTGGTATATTTTTTTGCAAACCATTCGTGCACAATGCTGGCGAATTGGTTTTCATAAATCTCAACATCATGTTGTTTTTTCGCTTTGCGTTCGGCGGCGGCAATCAAACTTATGCCATAAACTGTTGAGTAACATAGTATTGATTTGCTTCACTGTTGAAAAATGCCCCCATAGTTGCCCCAAAATTAGCAATATAAAAATATAAGTTAGAATTCTAAATTTTCAAAGACTTTCATTTAACGGAAAGCGGCAAAAACAGGTAAAAGTCTTTATTTCTTCACCATGAAAATTCTAAATTCAGCTCGATACTATTTTAAAAGCCGGCATCTGTACTAAGACGAGCAATCAGACTTGAGCTTGTTTAACAAGCCCACAAATACGCGTAAAAGGGGTCTGTGTAATAATGAAACATACCCCTTTTATAGGTGGCTAAAGCCATTTTTTAGGTATATACCGCGGGTGTCATGAATAGTAATAATCAAGATAATACCCCGTAGATTATGATCTCACATGCTGGTATCTCAATGTCCGACGAGTAATGGAACTGGTTGGTGCCCAAAATATAGCAGCCGATCTAAAAGATATCGACGCGCTTGGGAAGAACGCAGATGCGTTGCGGCAAAGTATGGTTCTCTCGATCATGAAGGACCATCTAACCGAGTGGCTACGAGCGGCCAATCCGCCAACGCTCGGACAGTTGCTTGTCACCGGGAATCTTCGACCGAATACAATGTTTACTCACTACACAAACTATTACTGTAAAGGTTTATCGCATGTCAGCGAAGCATTAAGAAAAGAGCACAACTCTGTCCCAATGGCCGAAGCCTATGCAAAGCTTGATGAATTTCGACCGGGTCAAAAAATCAGTTTTCGGTTTCATCATGAGCATCTGACATCTAATTCTGCATGGGCGGAGCTTTCTGGACAAAAGCGGTTGCTCGTGCTTGGAGCAGCAACTCGGATCACTGATATTGTAATCGAGGCTATACCTTGGGTGATCGCCAATCCTATTCCAGATCTTTTTCGGCCTCATAGTGTAGTTGGCGGACACTGGAACAACCGGCTAGAAGTTCATATAGACAGCATTGACAACTTTTCTCTGGTACAAAACTTGGTACCGTCGCGGAAGAAGAAAGACCTTGAGTATCTGCGTGATATTCCCGAGGCGGAGGTCAAGGCTTCTCTCGCTGAGATCATCAGAGAACCGACTGTGCCGAAAGACTGGGGTGGTGAAAAATCCGATCTGTTTACAAGCCGTGTAATGATTGATGGGAAACGTATTTCGGTAGCCTTTTTGCTCAAAGGGCCTGCCAAGTTCCATCCAATGACAGTTGCTGATCTTGGAAAAAATGGAAATCAGATAGACCGACTATTCGCCGAACCTGCCGATCTTCTAGTCTTGCAGCATTGCCATGAGATCACGCCGCCGGTGCGTGGAATGATGCGCGCCTATGCACAGCAGATAGGCCATCCACGATTGTTCTGTCTGATAAACGGTTATGACACGTTCCGCTTATTGCAGGCCTATGGTAAATGCGGGCTGTTATCTGAGACTGAAGGAGTCTAATAGTACCTGAATATAATTATAAGTGCCGAAATGGATAGTATGTAAAGATCTGAATAGATGACGCGTGCGATACAGCTACGGATTTCAATTCCGAATAAAAGGAAATCGGAAGGATGGATTTTTACGCCCCTGATCGTAAGCCGGCGGCTATCAGGACAAAAGTGGACCATTATATCTACGGCAAGTTAAACGAAAATTGATAACCTATATGTGGGATTTAACATCGACAATTATTTAGTAGCAAGGCTCAATTATGACAGAACCAACAATCGTCTGCCCTAGCTGTAAAACAGAGATCAAACTAACAGAATCACTTGCTGCACCACTTATTCAATCTGTTCGTACAGAATACGAAAAGAAGATTGCTGAAAAAGAATCTGATATCTCAAAACGCGAAGCAGAATTGCGTGCTCAACAAAGAGCAGTTGCCGATGCACGGAAGGCTATAGATGAACAAGTTGCTGAAAAATTAAAAACTGAGCGTGCTGCTATCGCTCAGGAAGAAGCGAAGAAAGCAAAATTGGCTGCGACAACAGATATACAAAATAAAACAAAACAAGTAGAAGAATTACAAGAAGTTTTAAACAACGAGACAAAAAGCTAGAAGAAGCTCAGAAGGCTCAGGCAGATCTACTCCGTAAGGAACGAGAATTAGACGATGCAAAACGTGAACTTGATCTTACCGCAGAAAAGCGTATTCAGGCATCCCTTGGAGAAGTTCATAAAAAAGCAAAACTAGAAGCGGAAGAGGACCTTAAACTAAGGGTTACCGAAAAGGAAGAACAAATCGCTTCCATGCAGCGGCAAATTGAAGATTTAAAAAGAAAAGCAGAGCAGGGCTCTCAACAGCTACAAGGCGAAGCGCTTGAATTAGAGCTTGAGACAAATCTAAAAACCAAGTTTCCATTTGATAACATAGAACCGGTTGCAAAAGGCGAGTTTGGTGGTGATGTGTTACAAGCAGTTGTTTCACAAACAGGCCAAGTTTGTGGTGCGATTCTTTGGGAGTCTAAAAGAACAAAAAACTGGAGTGATGGCTGGCTTGCAAAGCTAAGAGGGGATCGACGTGCAGCAAATGCAGTGATTGCTGTACTTGTGTCTAATGCACTCCCCAAAGAACTTGAAACATTTGGAAATATTGATGGCATCTGTATTACACAGCCACGCTATGCAATGCCACTTGCAATTACGCTTCGCCAATCGCTCATTGAAGTTGCGAATACTCGACTAGCACAGGAAGGTCAAGAAACAAAAATGGAACTTGTTTATCAGTATTTAACAGGGCCTAAGTTCAGACATCGCATTGAAGCCATTGTTGAAAAATTTACGGATATGCAAACGGATTTGGATAAGGAACGCAAATCAACAATGCGTTTATGGGCTAAACGCGAAGCTCAGATTCAGGGTGTTATTGAATCAACAGTTGGTATGTATGGTGATCTTCAGGGCATTGCAGGTAAAGCCATTCAAGAAATTGAAGGACTGGAGCTAATCGCGATAGCTGGGCCAGATAAAAATATCGGGGATGATGGAGATTTTTAAGAGATTTTAAATGTTATCTAAATTTGTAAGCATAAAAAATATTGGTCGTTTTTTGAATTCTAATTCGGCTGGCGATGTAACACTTAGAGATTACAATCTTATATTTGCTGAAAATGGACGCGGGAAAACAACCTTATGTGCAATCTTAAGATCACTTAAAACTAATGATTGTAATCATATATTTGGTCGCAAAACGTTAGGGATACAAGATCAACCAGAAGTAAATATTTTATTTGACACTGGCAATATAAGATTTGAAAACGGTATTTGGACAGATAACATCAATGAAATAGAAATTTTTGATAATACATTTATTTCAGACAATGTTTTTTCTGGTGAAATTATTGGTACAGAACAACGAAAAAATCTTGCTGAGGTTATTGTTGGAAAAGAAGGTGTCTCTATAGCGCGACGTATTAATGAAATTGATGGCGAAGTTAGAGAGAAAAATAGGGAAATTGCTGAGGCTAGAACTGCAGTTTCCGCCTTTTTTCAAGAACGTATTAACCTGAATGATTTTTTGAAACTTGAAGCAGATGAAAATATAGAACAGAAAATTAAAAAATAGAAAAAGAACTAGCATCTTTAAAAATATCTGATGTTATACAAAAGAAGCAATTATTAAAAACAATAGAATTACCTAAGATAGATAACGATTTTACAGATATTCTATCAAAAGGTATTGAGGGGGTTAGTAGTGACGCAGAAATCATGCTTAGTGCACATTTAGCTAAACATAACATGGATGAATCAGGTGAAACATGGTTATCAGACGGCTTAAAATATTTAAAAGATGATGCATGTAGCTTCTGTGGACAGAGTACAGAGGGGATAGCACTTATAGATGCTTATAAAACACATTTTAGCGATGCGTATAATGAATTAAAGGCATCGATAAATGGGAAAAGTAGCAAAATACAAATAGGGTTTAGCGACAGAGTAATATCTGAGATTACAGCGGAAATAGAAAAAAATGTAAGTAAATGTGAATTTTGGCAGGAATATTGCGAAATTGAATTACCCAAAATAAATGAAAAATTAGATATTGAAAAAGTTCTCCAAGCATATAGAGAAATAACATTAAATTTGCTAAAGAAAAAAGTTCAATCGCCTCTTGAAGAGATTAAAACAGACAATACGTATTCAGACGCATTATCTAATCTATTAGAGTTAGGGACAATAATAGATGCCTATAATGCAAGTATTATTGCTTCTAACAAAAACATCAGTTTAAAGAAAGAAGAAGTAGAGGGTGCACTTTTAGAAACCGTTGAAAACGAATTTATATTACTAATAGCAACAAAAAAGCGCCATGAAAAAGAGGTAGTAGAAGCATGTTCAGAATATAGTGATCTTATTACAGAAAAAAATATTTTAGATCATGAAAAAGAAGAGAAGAAAACTGCCTTAAAAAATCATAGCAATAACGTAGTAAGGGATTACGAAAACATTATTAATGAATATCTAAGGAAAATAAACGCAGGTTTCAGAATTGGCAAAACATCACATACTTTTGCAGGCGGTGTAGCCAGCTCTAGCTATCACATTATTATTAACGATCGGCCTATAAAACTAGGGGACGAAAGAACTCCATTAAGTGAACCCAGTTTTAAAAATACTTTGAGTTCTGGTGATAGAAGCACTCTTGCTTTGGCATTTTTTTTGGCTCAGATTGAACAAGATGACGAGAAATCTAATAAAATTATAATTTTTGATGATCCTTTTACGAGTTTAGACCGTTTTAGACAGTCTCAAACTGTATATCAAATAAAAAAATGTGGTGAACGATGTAAACAAGTTATCGTCTTATCTCATGATCCCAACTTTTTGGGGTTGCTTTGGGAACGTTTAAGTCCAGGACAACAAAAAACACTTCAATTAACACGCGTGCAAGAAAAAAATACAATGATCACGGAATGGGACATTGAAGAGGCGCTTAAATGGACATATCACAAAGATATCGATGCGTTACTGGAATATTTATCAGATGGATCAGGCGATGAAGGTGAGATTATTAAAAAATTGAGAATAGTTTTAGAAGGGTATTGCAAATTGGCTTACCCAAGGCATTTTGGTAACAATGATGCACTTGGTAGCATAGTAGAAAAAATTAAAGAGATTGGTGGCGGTCACATACTCTGGGAATTGCATGAAGAGCTAGAGGAAATAAATGAGTATTGTAGACGATATCATCACGACGATGGACAACCAAGAGATGGCGTATTAATTGATAGTGGTGAACTACAAGATTACGTTGAAAAATCATTAAAGATTGCTGGTCATTGTTAATTAGTTACAAAATAAATACTTCTGTTTAATATTGTCGGATAATGTTTTTTACGGAAAATAACACGTTTTTCTGGTGGCAGTTAGTATTGAATTTTATTAAGCGCTCGCATGTGCGTCAGCTTCAGCCGTAAGCATATGGGAAACTTTAATTTCAACTTTGCGATTTAACCGGCCTAAAAGTTTTACCAGTCTATCGATGGTAAAACGGCCAAGGTCGGCTTTGCGAATTCGTGAGATATCAGCAGCTGCAAAGCCGGTTAAAGTGCCAGCTTTTCGTACAGACAAAGCTTTTTTTATCAAGCTCACGGATAATTTCTGCGGCCAGTTGTGATTTAAGTTGTTCAACATCTGCATTTGCATAACCAAAATCACGGAATACATTGCCGCTGCCTCTTGAGAGTTCGAGTTTTTCAGTCATTTTAGTTGCTCCTTTAGTCTCTTAATTCGAACTTATGTGGTATATGTTGTTGATCTAGCATCAATCGAGTTAGTTATATAAATATTTGATATTCAATGAAATGTGTAGTTTTCAATTTGCGAGTAGCCCCAAAAGTTGCCCCTTCTAGCATGATGAATTACGCAATTCTCTAGCTATAGCATTCGCAAGTAGTTCAATATCAGGATGGTTAGTTTGAGTAGGTATTGACCCCATGCCATGAATAATCTCAGCCTGACGCTGATTTGGAACTTCACCGTAGCTAATAAATGTAGTCATAACATCATCATGTCCAAGATTTTGACTCCATGCTTTAAAGTCCTCTGGTGTTTTGCAGACAGATTGACCGAACATAGAAAGGGTATTCCTAAAACTGTGTGGGTTGAAATAGGGCAGACCAGCATTTGTAAAAGCATCTTTAAATATTTTGCGTATAGGCGACGAATTACTCCAATGTTCTCGCGTAATCCCAACTGCTTCAAATAACTGGTTTTCGCCGACAGATACTTGTGTTGAAGGAAACATAGGATCGTCATGACTAAATAGTAAATCCTCAATTAAGTGTGTTACCCAGACTTCTACAATTTGACGAATTTCATCGCCGACCGGGAAAAAATACGTATTAAACGTTTTGCTAAATTTTGTACGTACTTCTCTAGCGTCCTGAAATACGTATCCAGATGTAAAATCTATGTGTTTTAATTTCAATGAAGCAATAGCACTGTCTCTTGCTCCAGTCAGGATCGTAAAAGCAATTATCGCGCGATTTCTTTGTGTTATGTCAGAATCTCCTGACATTGAATCGATGACATGTTTGATTTGATCAAGTGTGGGTACTGGCTTGGTCCTATGAGCTGTGGCAATACGTGCGTCTTTTTCAGATAAATTGAAATACTCGGCCTCTGAATAGGATATACGGGATTTATAGCCAGGCTGCTCTGAGAGCCATTGAAAAAAACGCTTTATATGTCCAAGTGTCGTACTTAGCGTGGCCTTGCTTAAATTCTTACCTGTTTGTTGATTTTTCTGTTCAGATAAATGTTTCTTGAAGGCAATGGCCTGTTCGTAGTGAAATGCCTTAAAGTCACGAAACTTTGTGTACACTTCAAATCTATTCATAGCTTTTGCTATTGCGTCAATTGTAGCTTCATTTTGACGCTTTGCTTCTTTAGTAAATATAAAATATTTACGTTTAATACGTTCATTATTTGGGTTGTAATTTTTCATAGTATTCACCACATTAGTTAAAGTCACTGTTTACGGAGGACTAACTGCTCTCACTTATGTGTTGAGATGCTTGCGGTAAATTAATTTCCAATAAACCTTTTACGGCTTCCATTTTTCTCAAACTGACTCGTCTATAAATCATTGCGTCACAAGTAGGGCAGATGCCGATTAAATTACCTTGTGTTGGTGTAAGCTCCTGATAATCAGCCATATCACCAGCTGGAGATTTTGTTGTACGACATCGCACACAATAAATTTCGCCCGGTCCACATGGCTGCTTATTTTTGTTTCGTTGCTTCAAAAGGTAACTGTACAAATCCTTGCCCAGAATTAGCATTGGTCGTTTATCATCACAGATGGGTAACCCTCGTTTTATCCACTGCCTAACTGTGTTTTTGTGAATACCATATAGGTTTGATATTTCCTCCACTGTGTAATTACGATGAATTTTTACCAACCGTGGATTTGGCCTGCGTTTCTTCATGAATTGCGATTCAGAAATTATTCAGAATCATTGCGGCTTGCACTAATCTGTTCTTCAGGCCATTCTTGTATTTCAGTTTCTACCCAACCTACAGCCCTACCACCCAAGGACACTGGAGTTGGGAATTTCTCTTCTTTAACACGAAGATAGATAGTAGAGCGTGATAATCCTGTTTGTTGTTTTACAGATGGAAGTCGTAGAATTTTTGTAGCCATGTATGCACCTCCTGGCGCGTTGTTGAACATGGTTACAGATTGTTATGGAATGACTCTCGTGCAACACCGCAATTGCAGCGGGTCAGGGACGCAGTTGCTGAACTACTTGGACTGAAGGGCTTTCTTGGCCTCGGGAAATTTGCGAGATAGGTTGCTTTTTGATAAGCCACCATAGCCACGGTAGTGAGCTTCTATTGCATCAATCAATTTTGCTTCACTTTCAAATGAAGGGTGTTTTTCAATGTTAGGAAGACTGCCCGCAATACAATCCAAAAGTGCGGCAATAATGTTCTGGTAGGTAGACTCGGCTCGTTCCCCAGGAACACCCAAGTTTTCTACCTTTGTCTTTAGCGAATCACGCTCCGTTTCAATGGATTCCTTCTCCTGTCTGAGCTTTTTATAGGATTCAGTTGCATTTTCAATACGTTTTTGTAGCGCGTCCCGTTCGGCTTTCAATGCCCTGTAAGCATCTGCACTGATAGCAGAATGAGTATTTCGTTCAATGTCATCAAAAAGGAAAGCAGGTTTTTCATTTGGGAAAGCTTTTTCCATCCACTCTCTAAGATCGCGTCCAAAAAAATGCCTGCGTTCATAGGCTACATGTTCACCACTACTAACAGTCTGAGCATCCTCTCTACCATGCGGTAGTAAATTATGTTCAATGGTTTCTGCTATAGCCCGACTTCGGGGCTCAATGCACGGGACATTTCGGTGTGTCCAGATGCTTCTACCTAGTCCTGTTGGCGTAAGTTGCTTAGCTTCCTTGAGGATTGTTGGAACTTGATCTTCAGGTATGCCACACCAAAGAGCTGCTGCTTGCGGAATTAAATAAACCGCATAGTGTGCCTGCATAGAAGCACAGTTATCAGTTTCCCAAGAATTTGCCATAGATTATTGTCTCCCCAGTCACTATTTGTTCAAAAAGCTATCCCTTAGATTATTATGAAACGTTGTCAGACATTCATTTTCATGAGCCAATGATTTTTCTATATTGGGGGTATGTTTGGGGGTATAGCTAGTATGCACATCCGTGCATCATTCTTAAAAACAAAAGCTTATCCATTCTTTATGGCTCCGGCCCCGGCTCCATTCAAAAACAATTAGATAAAATCTATATCTAAATTAATTTATTAAAATAATTTAAGCGTTTTAATCCACATTTAAACTGTGGTTATTGATCAAGAACAACTCCTTGAGATGAAAGGACCAACTCTGACCACCTTTCGCGGCGCAGATCTGGGCTGGGGTGCCAGCAGCAAAAAAAGTTGGCGCCATTTTTGCCGGCATACGGGGTAGTGATCGCGAGTATGCTATCTTCGACAAGATAGCAGTTAGCTAAACACAACAATAATGAGAGGCAAGTGATGAATTTGAATAAGATTAAGATTGCAATCATCGGGATTGGAAACTGTGCGAGCTCTTTAATACAGGGCCTCCACTACTATCGGGAAAAGACGCCGCTGGAGGCCATCGGTCTGATGCATTGGGAGATTGGCGGATACAAACCCGGCGACATAGAGGTCGTCGCGGCCTTCGATACCGACCAGCGAAAAGTCGGCGTCGATGTGCACGAGGCCATTTATTCCCCACCCAACTGCACGACGGTTTTCTGTTCTGAACTCCCTGAATCCGGTGTCACTGTACGGATGGGCAGAATCCTCGACGGGTTTTCGGACCACATGAAAAATTACGACGAAAAACGTACTTTTATTCTGGCCGATGAACCAGAGCCTGCGGAAGAAGAAATTATCAAAGCGCTCAAGGAATCCGGTGCGGAAGTCCTGGTGAACTATTTGCCTGTCGGCTCTGAGGAGGCGACCCGGTTTTATGCCGGCTGCGCATTGAAGGCCGGTTTGGCCTTTGTCAACAATATCCCGGTCTTCATCGCCAGCGATCCTGAAGGAGCGTGGGCAGATCATTTTAAAGAGGCCGGACTGCCCCTTATCGGCGATGATATTAAATCCCAGTTGGGGGCAACCATTACCCACCGCGTACTGACTGACCTATTTGCCAAACGAGGGGTTAAGCTGGAACGCACCTATCAACTTAATACTGGCGGCAATACCGACTTTCTAAACATGCTGAACCGCCACCGTCTGGCTTCCAAAAAGGAATCCAAGACCGAGGCGGTGCAGGCCGTGACCGACCGCCGTTTAGACGACGACAATATCCATGTCGGTCCCAGTGACTATGTACCCTGGCAGAATGACAACAAGATCGCCTTCGTGCGCATGGAAGGCAAACTGTTTGGCGACATACCAATGAATCTCGAGATGCGTCTGTCGGTGGAGGATTCGCCCAACTCGGCGGGCGTGGCCATCGATATGATTCGTTGTGCCAAGCTGGCATTGGACCGGGGCCAGAGTGGCGTACTGGAAGCACCATCGGCCTATTTCTGCAAACATCCGTCACGGCAGTTCACTGATGATGAAGCCCATCGTATGACAGAAGCCTTTATCAATAATAAACTGGGGAGAGTGCATGAAGTGCCTGATCATCGCAGCGGGCAAAGGCAGCCTGCTGCAAGCAAAGGGGTGACAGCAAGCCTCTCATCCCCATCCTCGGGATCCCCCTGATTGAACGTGTTATCCGCACTGTCCTGGAGGCCGTGGGGCGGGGGGAGGAATTTTATGTCGTTATCGATACAACCCTTCGGGTTTGGCGCCGTAGGCAATATCGAGAAAGCAAAGTGCCGACGTTGTGGTGTGGTTATCATCCGCCAAGGTTGATTGCATATCCAAATAAATTGCTACTTAATGTTTAATGACTGCTAATGACCCAAAGCGGACTTAGCAATATTAACCAAATATATGGGATATTCATGCAGAAATACTCAGATATCACTATTTAATTAATATTAGTGCACGTTAATGAGGAATATCGCAGATTCTACACGCATAGTGTGATAACTAAGCAAAAGTGCTCTGTATTAAAATATTAGGCTACCAACGGAAACATCCAGTTTTATACTCAAGATAGCTGAATGATTCTTCATCGTTTAACAGAAGAATTCATCAATTGTGGAGACTGATAATGCGAGACATGACTCAACATTTTAACGAAATCTCTGCTTCGTACAATGAGTTGCGCACAACTGATCCAGAGCTAATTGACTACATAAAAGAGCAGTTAAGCGGTAAAGAAACCATTAGAGGGGTTGATATTGGTTGCGGTAGTGGGCGATACGACTTGCTGATGTTGCAAAAAATACCTGACCTTCATCTTACTTGCACGGACCTCAACAAGGCAATGGTGGATGAGACAGAAAAATATCTTAGAATCCATGGACAAAGCAGTTTTACCACAAAAGTAATGGATGCGGAGAAAATGGATATTTCCCCTGGTTCACTTGATTTTGTCAGCAGCTTTAATGCAATACACCATTTTTCACTGCCTACATTTGTTGAAAATGCAAGCAAAGTTCTTAATAACAACGGGCGTATTTTTATCTACACCCGTTTACAAAATCAAAACAGACAAAGTGTCTGGGGAAAATATTTTCCGAAATTTACGGAAAAGGAAAACAGGCTTTTGGAAATCGCACAGGTGGATAACTTGAATGATCAAATTGTTTCCGCAAGATTGGAAAGTATACGTTTTTTTCAGTTCAAGCGTAATTCATCCTTAAAACAACTCATAAGCCAAGCTGAAGGCAAGCATTATTCAACATTTTCTCTTTATTCAGGTGATGAGTTTCGTGCCGCATTACTAGAATTTGAAGAGAATATACAAAAAATCTTTTCTGATCCAGATAAGGTTAAATGGTTGGATGAAAATGTGCTGTTTACGTTTTGTAATAAATTGTAAAAACACTTATATCCATAATCATGTGGTTACGCTGGATAATACAAAAAGCCTAACAATCACATGTACTTGGACTGCAAAAATCGCCGCTCTGCTTTTTTCTGCCGATGATGCATGGCGTTATGTCCGCATATTGCCGAAAGCAGACATTTCGTTTAATTAGGTGCAATTTTTGTGCACTAACTAGCAAATAGTCACAAAAATTACAACAGATAACAAATAGGAGTTAGTGAAAACAAAACAAATTAATTATATATAAATCAATAATTTCTTTGTTATACAACAGTTGTGGGCGGTGTTAATTCAGGTCGTAGGTTTCGTTTGAGTCGAAAAACGACTGTTGAGAAATGCCGACGTATTGATATTCGCTATTTGAAAAAGATGGGGTATTTGACGCCTAGTTATGGCGGACGGCTATCTTGATGATTATGTTTCAGGTGCAATAGATCAAATGATGCGGCGACCTTAAATAATCGATAACGACCCACATTTGTGGCGTAATTTTGGCGTAAATGACTGCAAATAAGCACAACAATTCATTAAAGTTAGCGACGAACTGCAAACCATAAGCATCTGTTAATGCTTTATAAGTTGTTGATTACAAAGGGTAGGGAATCGAACTTAAAATCCCTCGGTAGAAATACTGTGCCGGTTCGATTCCGTCACCGGCACCACTTAATAAAACATATATTTAGGCTTGTTTAATAGGCTATCGTAAAAAATAGCCTATTTATCTTTGAAATTGCCAAAATAGTTGCTGTATTAGTAGAGTAAGGTTCGCTGTCTAATTATTACGATATTTTGACTAGAGGCAAATATCATGATCTTTCTTGGAATTCGAGTCAAAGATGTTCTTAGTAAATCACATGGCAAAATAATTGAAGTGATAAAACGCGGAAACATCATAGAGAGCTTTCGCATTCAACTTGATAGTGGCCCTATCGTCACGCGCAGTCGCGACGAATTATTTACAAAGGAAAAAAGGAACCCCTTATTCATGCACGTCGCATGGGATGCAGATCAGGACATTCATTCGTCCTAGCATCAAATTGATAGAACCTCAGTTGTAGGTAAGTCAGGGGTAGAATAGGGGCACTATTACCTGTGCATATTCAAAATGGCACTATTATCATTCCTTATATTCAATTAATTAATCAACTAGATAAATAAGTACTCTAAACTATATTATTAAGTTATTCGGACTTGAAATCCCTCGGTAGAAATACGGTACTGAGTTGACCCCGTGCCTAGTCACCTTCTATACGCACTATGTAAACGGAATGTCTGCTAATTAAATAGTTGCATCCTTCAGAAAAATTTAACTATTAGCTACATCGCATTAAGATAGATGTATGGTTGATAAGGCAGAAAATAACAAGGCACTAGTATATGCATTTGTCCATGCCATCAATGAACGCAATTGGTCTAAGTTAGACACTGTTATATCACCGCACTTTATACGACATAGTTATGCTGCGGGTGATCCTGGCGTTAAAAGCCGCGAAGAATTAATCCAATTTTTCCAAACTCAAGAGAGCATTTTTCCTAAGTTTAAAGAAAAAATATTAGATTTAGTGGCAGAAGGGGATAAAGTTGCTGCACGGCATCATTTTAAAGGGACACAACTTGGAAAAATGGGGTCATATCCAGTTACATGTAAAGACATGGATATTGAATACCTCGCAATCTATCGTATTGAAGATAGCATTATTGTTGAAGCATGGATGGAATGGGACAATTACACATCTATGAAACAACTGGGTCATTTAAATATGATGAAAACTAATTAGTGAATGGCCAATGTTGAATCTACACGCGCGATTGAGCTGTCGCTTGTCGGCTAACTAGTCTTAGATTTGTTTTTAATTATATGAACGTGATGTTCTTGGGCTTGAATATTTGCAATGCGCCGATCTGGCGCTGAGCGCCGGTCTTTATTAATTAATTTGCCGTCACTATCTTTTAAGGGAAATTGAGACTGCGAACTAAACGAACGTCGATCACCTGATTGGCGTCGATCAATTTCATTTACTTTAGCTTTGATTATTCACTTAGGCTTTTTGCGTTTAAACCACATAACAAATACCAACCATTTGTTTGTATATAGTTTACTGATTAATGAGTGTATCACACACAAATGATCTTTAAGAGGTTATGAAAATTTGATTAATGGCGTGTGCGGATTTAAGCTGCAATCACAAGCAAATTAAACTACTAAGTATCAATTACACATTACCCTTGGCTAATTCAATTTTCTGAATGCGATTTATTTTCATATAAAGCATCTTTTGCAGGACATGATTATTCAAAGTCAATTGACGAAAAAGATATTTCCGTGAATTTTAAATCTTCACGCTCATTCCAAATACTAATATTTGTCTTTCCAGTGCATTCCCATAGTAGGAATATCCAGGGTCATTTCATCGTCTAACTGTTCGCGCTGCAATTTTATGGCAAATCTGTTTTCTAAATATTTGGCTATTTCATTTGCATCATCTGAAGAAAGTACGTCATTGATTATATATTTTACAAAATATAGTTGTTTGCATATTGAATCAAAATGATAAGCTAAAATAATAGGTTTTGTATGGAAAGTGTCTTTATACGCAAGCACATCTTCTTCAGAGTCAAAATATATTGGTTTGCCGCTATCATACTCAACAAGCACTTGACTATGCTCAACAAATTCTGCTGTTTCATTTTCTTTTACTTGCTCAAGAGTGTCGTACCAGTGTGTGTTACGGACATTAGGTTGAGTTTCGCTTTCGCTGTAAACAGCATTTAGTGATAAAAATCCAATTGCAATGCATATGCTTTTTAAACAAATTGGTAAATTTCTCATAACTAGCAAAAATACAGTGTGGTATGTAGAAATAAAATATAAGTAACAATGCGCATAGATTAGTTTTTATAAAATATTAGGCCAGTGAGATAAACATCACATAGTTAGCAAAATACTAGATGAGCTTACAAATTTTTTAATCTAATTGGCAGCCAATAGTTTCTCAATTAGAGAATGGATACTGTAAAATACTCGAAGGTTGGTAACTAGATAATAACTGTATACCTTGCATATCGTATGGATTAATGAAATTAGGACTAGACTATATGGATATTAACAGCAGCATCGTTCGTCCACCCAAGAAGAAGCCCTGGCTGGGAAATCCATCAACCACAATACTACGTGATGTTGATGTTCAAAGACATGGCGTTTTTGCTGTTGTTGGCGGGTCTATAATTGGATTTGTATTTACCTTAAATCAAGGTGAAAAATTAGTAATTGGAAGTAGTTCAAAAGCAAACATTTCAACGCTCATTGCGTGATGTGGAAGACGCACTCGTTGCAATACGCACCTATAAAAATGAACATGCTGCACGCGCCAGACAGGTTAAAGCGGCGCACAATGCTGCACGCCTCTCCCGCGCACGTTATGACAGCGGATTTGTAGATTATTTAGAAGTTCTTGATACAGAGAGAACGTTATTTAATGCTGAGCTGGCTGAATCCGATGTGCTACAGCAATATATCAACTCTGTTGTACAGTTATATAAAGCACTTGGTGGAGGCTGGCAGGTCATCTAACGTTAATTAATAATTTGTTTTTAGAACGTCTTAAAATTTATATCACCGCTGGTTTGTATAGTATTTGAGCAATTTTTATGTGCAGACTAATTCTATATTAAATTCAATACTATACATAGTTTAAATATATTTAAAATTATATAAATGATATAAATAATTGATATTATGATAATTTTTATTATAAACGGAAAATCTATTTATACATCAAGTAACTTAACTTCATTTTTAATGTACCTCTTTGTAAATAGGTGTGGTAATTTAGCGTCTGGTGGTTTCAAAGATCTCTGAAACGTTGAGAGGCGAGTAAGAGAATCCAGAAGGAGCAATAACTATATAAAATACTTCTAGTAACCATCAGCCTAGTGTAGAGAATATTTAGCAGCCCTTTCTCCTCTAGTTGGGTCATCAATTAAAACGTATAAACGCTAAAGTTTTCACGCAAAGAAAGGCATATATAAACCCGCCCGCCGTGGCGGGTTTTATTTTTCATGGGTACACTACATTCCGAATTTTAATTTCGGTCTTTAAAATAATGCGTACCATGTCTAAATTTTCACCACTATTATTTTTTAAAACAAAAATATTTGGTGTTTTCTTATTATGCCTTGTTATTTCAGGATGGCTATTTGCAGCTGATATGGCAGGGCGATATTTAGTATCGGGCATTGGTAAAGACTCTTGCATCAGTTATATAGATGCAGATTACGAGGGACGAGCGTATTATCGAACTTGGTTATCAGGCTATATCACAGCACATAATTATAATTCGGAAGATACATATAGCATTGTTCATAAAAAATCTGTATCTGATTTAGAAACATGGTTACGTGACAATTGCTTTGCCAATACGAGCCATACATATGAGCAAGCCGTAAAAGGCTTGGTTAGAAGCCTCGAATATTCAAAGCAAAAAAATTATTACGATTATTAAATTAGATAGGCATTTCATTGGAAAATCAGGATTTAAAAAGAGCAGGGCTTAAAGTCACGTTGCCTCGTATGAAAATATTAGAAATTTTAGAGAATTCTGCTAAAAGACATTTAAGTGCAGAAGATATTTACCGCGTTTTACTTGATGCAGGTGAAGAAATTGGATTAGCAACAATTTATAGGGTGCTTACACAATTTGAGGGTGCGGGTTTGGTAATCCGTCATCATTTTGAAACAGGTCAAGCAGTATTTGAGCTGGAACGAGGAAAACACCATGATCATCTTATATGTGTAAAGTGTGGAAAAATTGTTGAGTTTTTTGACGAATCAATTGAAACTAGGCAGAAAGAAATTGCTAATGAAAATGGCTTTCGTATCTCCGATCATTCTCTAATAATTTATGGCATCTGTGATAATGAGTCTTGCCAGCAAGGCGCGAGTCATTAATAGAAATCACTATACATTTCTAGTTTGATGCAAGATTTAATTATGCCGCCCGGGCCCAAAGGTGATGGCAGTACAGGTTGCCTGCCTGATATGCGTCGAAATCCCATGCAATTTCTTGAAGATGTTGCAAAAGAATATGGTGGAATAGCTTGCGTTAATATGGGCTCCTACAGTTTCTATTTAGTAACAGAGCCAAAGTTCATAAAAGAATTGCTTGTCGACAATTCAGATCATTACCGTAAAAGTACACATTATAAACAAATACGTATGGTACTGGGTGAGGGCATGTTGTTAAGCGAATTGGACATTTGGAAACAACAACGCATGCATGCTCAACCAAAATTCACAGCAAAATCATTACAGCCTCAAGTAGACTGGATTGCGGATTTAGCAAAATCGTTTATTGATAACTGGGATACTAATGTTGAGAGCGATAAACCTCTTGAGCTCGAATATCAATTCAATCTGTTAACTCAATTACTCGCAGGTGTTTGGGTAATGGGACGTGGATACGAATCTCGAGCCGCGGATATTTTTAATATCTATAATCAAATTCGATTGAACTGGCCAGAAATGACTGACACAAAAAGCAATTTCTTCAAAACAAAGAATATAAAAAGGGAACTTAATTTTCGACGTGCATTAAAACAACTAAATTCAAGTGTATACGATTTATTAGATGACTATCCAGGCATCATTGAACAAGATGTAGGGTTTTTAAAGCATTTAATAAATGATGGCAATGCTAGAAAATCAATAAAGAAAAACAAACGTGCTTACAGAGATCAAATGTTGACATTATTTGTTGCGGCTTTTGAAACTACGGCAACTTCTTTATGTTGGACAATGTATGCACTTGATCAGCATCCTGAAATTAGACAACGCGTGTATCAAGAAGTAGATAATGTGTTAGGCAAAAAAATTCCAACAGCAGAGTTGCTAAACAAATTAAATTACACTGAAAATGTTATAAGAGAGTCTTTGCGTCTCTATTCATCTATTCACTCTGTGTCTCGCGTTGCTTTAGTAAAAAATACTGTAGGTGGATATACCGTGCCAAAAGGTGTGACAGTTACTATCTCTTTTTATGCAACTCACCGGCTTCCTGAATACTGGGAAAATCCATATGAGTTTGATCCAGACCGGTTTACAAAAGATCGCTCTGTAGGGAGGTCGCGATTTGCATATCTGCCCTTTGGGGCGGGGCATAGAAGTTGTATTGGTTCTTATCTGGCAATTATGCAAAGCAAGCTGATCGTCGCGCTGATAGCTCAGCGATATAGGCTAAGCCTCACTCCAGGCCATAAAATAGAGCCACACGCTGCAACAACAATGCGGCCTAAATTTGGTATGAAAATGAATATTGAGCGATTAGCTGTTTAAAGCGTTATTTAATTCAGTAACCAGCTTTTCGAGCTCGATCATCAGGACGGTCGTTTTCTGCGGATTTATCATCCAAATTAATTGAATTGGACTCGGTATCTAGGTCTTTAGCGACACCACGGCCCGCATTTACTTTGTCCTCATATAGCTCTTCGGGTTGCTTATCCATAGCAATACTCCTAAGAAATCCTTAGACTAACTATAGGGATTTTGCAATTGGCTAACCGTTATCTGGTTCATAAGTCATTATCTGAGAGGCGGGTAGATACACATTTTTGAGAATTCTGTGAATTGCATCGCCTAGATCAATCCATAAAAACCTTATAATCTTCATATAAATAGTAGTGAAACTTAAAAAAGCTAGAATTAGATCTCGATATAAGAGTCGTAATTAAGGATGTACTTACAACATTTTGGGTTGGAGCAGCAGCCATTTCAGCTGACGCCCGATGCAGATTTTCTGTATCTAAGCAAAGCGCATGCGCGTGCGAAATCTTATATGGAGTATACCGTATGGAATCGTGATGGTTTTGTAGTCATTACTGGGGAAATAGGTTCTGGTAAAACAACGCTCATTCAACAATTATTACGTAGTGTGAATGAGGATGTCCTCATTGCACGTATTTATCAAACTCAGCTAAATGAAATTGAATTTTTCCAAGCTATTTTGCTTGAATTAGGCTTAGAAGCGTTTAATGCAGGTAAGGTAGAACTCATCAGTATTCTTAATAAATTTTTAGTTGAACAATATGCACATGGGCGTCAAGTCATATTAATCATTGATGAGGCGCAGAATTTAAGTAAACGTGTGTTGGAAGAATTACGCATGCTTACAGGGATGGAGACAGAACAGGAAAGAATTCTTAATCTAATACTTGTGGGGCAGCTCGAATTAAAAAATTTACTTGATGCGCCAGGTATGGAACAACTTGTGCAGCGTATTCGTTTTAGGTTCCACTTGTCTGCCCTTGATAAAGATGATATTGATCATTACATTAACCACAGACTTGAAATTGCAGGGCTGCAAAAGAAAAAGAGTGTATTTGATGCCAAATATTCACTAATCAACAGTGACTGTATTCCCGCAATACATCGCTATACAGGTGGAATACCACGACTTATCAATACACTTTGTGATACCGCGCTCATCTGCGCATTTGTCGAAGAAAAAACCGTGGTAAATGAAAATATTATTATGGAAGCAGTGAGTGAATTACAGTGGGTTCCTTATGAAGAACGAATAGGAATACAGTCTTTAAAAGGCAAACCAACAACAGCAATAGATTTTAATCCTACAGCTAAGTTAGTAGATGTTATGAATGATGAAAGTGTTAGTGAGTATTTTATATCTGATGACATCACTACAATTGGCAGAATTGAAACAAATGATATATTTCTGCAAGATGATATGGTTAGTGGTCATCACGCAAAAATTCTTCGATTTCAAAATAATTACTTCATAAGCGATCTTATCAGTACGAATGGAACATTTGTAAACGGTAAGCGAATAAAGAAATGCGTTCTCAAAGATGGTGATAAGCTAGCATTTGGACCATACAAAATGTTATTTCACATGGATACATCTGCGTTATTAAACGGAACGCCCGATGTTAATGATACGACAGATAATAATGTAGTCGTGTTGGAAGATACAATTGTACGTGGACCTGCTGCTGCAAATAGCAAATAGTAACCAACTAGTTACGTATGCCAATTCCTTTATTTAGCAAATAAAGACATAACAAAAATAGCACAGTTAAAAATGCAAGAATTACAGATATTGATGTGGCAAAACTAACATCTGACACACCCAGTAATCCCCTCCTGAAGCTATTGATCATATATAAAATTGGGTTAGCCAAGGAAACCTTTTGCCAAAATTCTGGCAACATTTCAATGCTGAAAAATATCCCTCCAAGGTATGTTAAAGGCGTTAATACGAAAGTAGGTATGATTGAAATATCGTCAAAACTTTTAGCATAGATGCCATTTATGATTCCAGCGAGTGAGAATAGGGCAGCTGTTAGTGTAGAAGTTAATAATACAATGCTTAAACTATGAATTTGTAGGTCCGTAAATAAAAAAGAGACAAACGTCACCACAATTCCCACAGTGATGCCTCGCGCAATGCCGCCAAGCATAAAGCCAAGTATTATGATGTAATTAGGCATAGGAGACACAAGCATCTCTTCAATATGGCGTTGAAACTTAGAACTGTAAAATGATGAAACTGCGTTGGCGTATGAATTCGTAATTATTCCCATCATGATAAGCCCTGGCGCAATAAACTCTATATAGGAATAACCATCTATATCATTAATTTGTGAGCCAATAAAAGTGCCCATAATTACGAAGTAAAGCGAAACAGTAATCGCAGACGGTAGAATGGTTTGAATCCAAATTCGAGAAAATCGAAGCACCTCTTTAATTACAATAGTTTGTAGTGAGACAAGTTGCTTAGTAAATGTCATAGCGAAAATAACTTTAACTTCTTGTGAGCTTGAGAAATAATTCTTCTAATCGATTTGATTTATTTTTTATACTTAAAACCATTATCCCTTGCTGGTTCAAGTCATTAAATAATTCATATAATGTTTTATTGTTAGACAGTGTTACTTCAATTGTTTTTTTGTCTACGACTTTATGGTTATAATTGGCAAGATCTAAATGTTTTTTAAGCGGGTGCTGCAAGTATAAAATAAAGCTTTCTTCTATTAGTTTATCTAAAAGCTCTCGCATGGATGTGTCTACAATTATTTTACCTTGATCAATGATTGCAATATTTCTACAAAGACGTTCAGCCTCTTCAAGGTAATGTGTGGTTAGAATAATTGTTTTCCCTTCATCGTTGAATTTTTGCATTAACTCCCACACAGATCGCCTAATCTCAATATCAACCCCTGCGGTTGGTTCGTCTAAAATTAGTAAATTTGGGTTATGCACCAGCGCGCGTGCAATCATGAGCCTGCGTTTCATGCCACCTGATAGCTCTCTTGGCGTTTCTTTACGTTTTTCCCATAAGCCTAATTTTTCTAGACAATGTTCTGCTGCTTCTTTAGCGTTAGAGCTGCTTAATCCAAAATAGCCAGCCTGATTTTTTACTATCTCAAGTAACGGCTCAAAATTATTGAAATTAAATTCTTGCGGTACCAAACCAATATTGTTTTTAGCCTGGGAAAAGTGGGTGTCGATATCAAACCCTATTACATGTACTTTTCCTGCGGTCTTATTAATTAAAGATGTTATTATGCCAATTAGCGTGGATTTTCCAGCCCCATTAGGCCCCAGTAGGGCAAAAAAATCTCCGTTTATTACCTGTAGATCGATATTGTCCAATGCTTTGACCTGATTACGATAGGTTTTACAAAGCCCGCTAATGGATATGGCATGCTCAGTCATAATTAAATATTGTTACTATAATTATTTTTATATTTCTTTTAGACGTTTGCGAGGAACTTAATGGCTAGCACTGAAGTGATGCAAAATTTTTATGAAGGGATTAGTGCAAAAAGTACACCGATTAAAATCATATCTCGAGCTGACTATAAAAAATGGTTGCGCGAACAATCAGAATTATTACAAAACTGGTTACAGTCCTCAGGTTTTGAACCTAAGTCTAATCATCACTTATGCATTCCAAATGCGCAAGGAAAGTTGGGTAGTGTACTGGCAATTTCAGAGCATGAAAATTCAATATGGGCGTTAGGAAATTGTCCTGGTTCGCTTCCAGAAGGGGACTATCACATTTCATCACTTACTGAAAGTTCTGATATCGATTCATATCTTATTGGTTGGGGAATGGGAGCATATAAATTTCAGCAATATAAAAAGGCTAAAAGCAAGCTTTGTAGACTATCAATAGATAGAGCAAGTAACAAAGATTTCGTAGTAACTTTACTTAAGGCTATTACTTTAGTCCGTGATTTAGTGAATACACCTGCATCAGATATGCAACCTCAACATATACACGAGCAATGCGAAACATTAGCACAGCAACATCAAGTAAAATTAGAAATATGTATAGGCGAAGACCTTCTAAAAGAAAACTATCCTGTTGTACATGCAGTAGGACGTGCAAGTATTCATCCGCCACGATTAATTCAATGGAAATGGGGAAAACCAAACCATCCAAAAATTGCGTTGATAGGCAAGGGTGTTTCATTTGATAGCGGGGGTTTAGATATTAAATCTTCGCAAGGAATGCGGTTGATGAAAAAAGATATGGGAGGTGCTGCACATGCTTTGGGCCTCGCCTCAGCAATAATGGACTTGAATTTGCCAATTCATCTTCACGTACTAATTCCAACGGTCGAAAATGCCATTTCAGGGAATGCGTACAGACCGGGCGATGTTTTAACATCAAGAAGCGCTAAAACAATTGAGATTGATAATACTGATGCTGAAGGTCGCTTGATTTTATGTGATGCAATCACCAGGGCTTCTGAAGATACGCCAGATTTAATCATCGATTTCGCAACACTTACAGGTGCAGCACGGGTTGCACTAGGAACTGAAATTCCGGCATTTTTTACCAATGATGAATCTGTTGCAGATGGACTCAATTCAGCTTCAAAAATTGCAAATGATCCAATTTGGCAACTACCGCTACATAAACCATATCGCTATATGCTGAATAGTGATATTGCAGACATTTCAAACTGCGCTACAAGCGGTTTTGGTGGTTCAATTACAGCTGCCTTGTTTCTTAAAGAGTTTGTGCCTGAAACAATGCGCTGGGTTCATTTTGATGTAATGGCTTGGAACACGCGCACAAGATCGGGTAGGCAAAAAGGTGGTGAGGCAATGGGATTGCGAGCTGTTGTCGAATACTTGCAACAGCAATATTCGACTTAATAGTAAATAATTTGTTTATGATTATCTCCTGCTGAAGAATTTTTAATGCAATCACATAATGCACACCAATTTTGTATCGCGCCCATGTTGCGTTGTACAGATCGTCACTTTCGTTATTTAGCTAGACTCTTAACGAAACACAGCATGCTATATACAGAAATGATTACTACAGGCGCGTTAATCTATGGTGATCGTGATCGCACGCTACAATTTGAAGCATGTGAGCATCCCATTGCATTGCAGTTAGGGGGAAGCAATCCTATTGAGATGGGAAAATGTGCAGAGTTTGCAAGCGATTTCAGTTTTGATGAAGTAAATATCAATGTTGGCTGTCCAAGTGAAAGAGTTCAGTCGGGAAAGTTTGGTGCATGTTTAATGCTAGAACCAACGATTGTTGCAGACTGTATAAAAGCCATTTCCAATACCGCCGATATTGATGTAACAGTAAAAACTCGCATTGGTGTAGATGATCAAGACGAATACGAAACCTTGAGTAGGTTTGTAGAAATAATAGCTAGGGCAGGCTGCAAGACCATAATAGTACATGCTAGAAAAGCCTATTTGTCGGGATTGAGCCCAAAGGAAAATCGAACTATTCCACCTCTTCGTTATGATTACGTGTATAGACTTAAAGAAGAATATCCGACTTTAAAAATTATAATCAATGGCGGAATTGATGACATGAATGAAATTCAAAATCATTTAAATTATTTAGATGGAGTAATGGTTGGTAGAGAGATTTATGATAATCCGTTTTTTTTAGCAGATGTAGACGCACTTATATTTGATAGTCCTAGTGATCAATTATCAAGAGATCAAGTACTAAATTTG
Source organism: Gammaproteobacteria bacterium (assembly GCA_965247265.1). GTDB lineage: Bacteria > Pseudomonadota > Gammaproteobacteria > UBA4575 > UBA4575. The sequence goes on along the minus strand of OZ252002.1, from coordinate 1,914,470 downwards.
TACAAAGAGTATGTGCAGCGGCAATTAGAGAATGGAGTTCCTTTAAAAACATTTGTGCGTCACCTTTTTGGATTGTTCAGCGGCAAGCCTGGCGCAAAAGCATGGCGTAGATATTTGAGTGAAAACGTTTATAAAAAGAATGCTGGATTGGAAATAATTAACGAAGCCGCTAATTTTGTTTCGGATAGTAGCGATGTAGCGCTAGCAGGCTAAATTATTTTCCTTTTTGATACTTGAAAATAAATGAGAATATGTTTTGTGACTGCAAAAATACCTATAGTCTGAAATTGTATCGATATCACGTATTTTGTGTAGAAACGTACAAGACCAATTGTTATGTATAATACATTCTTTTGTTTGTTCTAATACCTTATCTGTGCTCCAAGATATATTTTTAAACAAGGATTTATCTACTTGATAAAGGCCTATTAACGCATAACCGCCATCATAGGTAGGCCCAAGTACAATATTACTGCCATTTCCAAGTTCCTGAAATGCATTAGCGATATATGCACTGGTAAGTTCAACACAATCCGAACCAATTAACACAACCTTTAAGTTATTTTTAAGGCACTCATTAAACGCGTTACACATGCGTATTCCTAAGTCATCTCCAACCTGACAATGTAAACTTACTTTATATTTATCTTTTAGGTAATTAAAAAAAGAATGTTCTGTATTTGGGTAACAATACAACTCGACCTTAAATTCATTAGTGCAAATATTCTGTATAGTATGTTCTAAAATTATTTTATATATATTTGATGCTTGTAAATTGCCAACATCTTTAGATAGACGAGATTTCACAAATCCAGGGTTCGGATATTTGCAGAAACATATTAAAGTTTTAACATCCATAGTATGACTAATATAATTTTTCAATATTTTGCGCTGGTATACCGCAGAAATAAAGGAATCTCAAGGTCCACATCTTTATAATTGTTCTCATCAAGCCTTGAGTTTCCCACTTTCTAGATGAAGTAATAACTGAGTTTTGTATACATATTGGCATCGAAAACGTTTTTAAACGTGTGCTTATATCAATATCTTCCATGACTGGAATATCTGCAAATCCTCCGCAGCGATTATAAATGTCTCGGTTAACAAAAATAGCATGATCACCCGTGACAATACCGGTCAGGCAACTTCGTTTATTCATAAACCACGCAACAACACTAAATATCAGGCTTGAATTGTTGAATGAGACATTAAAACGACCCCAGTGCTTATCACTGCGAGTCAATGCGTTCGAAATTAAAGCTGGGGCAGATTTTGGTAGAAGGGTATCTGCATGCAAAAATAATAAAGTGTCGTTTTTGCTTTTCATGGCGCCAAAATTCATTTGATAGCCACGAGAGGCTTTTGTAATAAATGTTTCACACAAAACTGAACGTGCAATCTGGACAGAATTATCTACACTGCCAGCATCGACGATTATGATTTCATGGCCTTCTCTTAATAAGGATTTGAAAAAATTACGATGCTCAGATAAGAATTGCGCTTCATTAAGCGCAGGGATAATAATTGACAGCTTTAGCATGAAATGTGTATAGGAAAATAAAATTTATAATTTGCAACCATATTTAGCTCAATAAATTCACAGTAACAACAGATCATAATAAATATCATTTTTAATATTACTCATTGTTATATATGTTAAAAAACAAAATATACTCACGTTACAATAAAAATAAATTTGCCAATAGTTAAAATTATGCCATGAAACGAAGATGCCTGATTAAGAGGGAACTGCATATTTTTCTTATTGCAAGTATCGTAATCTTAAATACGTCAAACGTGTATAGTGCTGGATTTCAAATTAGCGAGCAAAGTGGAACAGGTTTAGAGCGCGCTTTTGCAGGATTCGGGGTAATTGGTGATGACTTGTCGATGGCTTTTTACAATACTGCAGGCATTACGCTACAACATGGTACACAAGTTCAACTTACCGGCTATTTCGTTGACGGGAAAGGTCGTTTTCAAATGAGGGCTCTACACAATGTTTTCCTCCACTAATTATAAATAGTCCTAGAACTGGAAGTAATAAAGATGGTAGCTCATTATTATTTGTACCAAGTTTATATTTTGTAACGGACCTAACAACCGATAATCTGAAATACGGTTTTGCAGTAATGGCTCCATATGGCCTCAAAACGGATTATAATCGGGAATGGGTTGGGCGGTTTTCATGCAGTTGATCAGAATTGCTCACAGTCAATTTAAATCCATCTTTTGGCTTATAAGATGAGCGATGCATTATCAATAAGGATAGGGTTCAGTGCACAGTATGCAGATGCAACTCTGAGCCAGGCTATATCAAATGGTCCTACGATACTTGGTGTATCAGAAGGTTTTTCAAAAGTAGAGGGTGATGACTGGGGGTATGGATGGAATGTTGGTTTCATATATTATCCAGACACAAGTTTTCGTGTAGCTGTAGGATATCGTTCTAAATATAAATTCTAAGTGAGAAACCCACTGATGTTATATTTTAGGATAAGAGGCGAGTAATCTAGTATTAGTGAATATTTAAATTTTAACATAATATATATTATGCGAAGTTAATACAGCGTCAGCTATTAGTGTGACTTTACAAATTTTATCAATCCTTAGCGATTACAACCTGTATTTGAGATTCTTACCAAGCTTTAAAAGCTCTAAGATACTACTAGTGATTAAACAAATAGTTGCCCTGAACCTATCAATGCTTATTTCAAGTTAGCTAGAAAAGCAAATATATAAACGTATTACGACACGTTGAGTTGTACATCTCATTAGGAATATGGGAATTAACACAAATAAATAAGAATATTAGCAGATATTAATATTTATACCTCTCACGCATTCCAATCTAATGTAAATACGTGAGTGCCAGTCTAAGGAAAGAAAATCAGTGAGTAAGATAAAAGCATGCGTATTCAATGCCTATGGAGCCGTTTTGGATACCTATTTGCCCTTTGAAGAATATCGCGATCAGCTCGGTGAAAATGCGTTGGTAATATATAAGCTATGGCGGGCGAAACGTCTCCAATACTCTTCTCAATTGAGCTTGATGAACAAATTTACAAGCTATGGGAAAATTACAAAGTCAGCACTTGATTTTGCATGCGATGTATATGGGATAGAAGATGACAATATCAAAAATAATATTCTCCAGGCACATGCAAATTTAGCGGCTTATCCAGACGTTAAAGATGCGTTGCAAACAATTAAAGACAAAGGAATTGTAACTGCGGTTTTATCTAATGGATCCCCGCAGAAATTAGCAACATCTCTAAAGCATGCTGAGGTCGACCACTTGTTTAATGGTATTTATTCAACCGAACAAATAAAGGCTTATAAGCCCTCCCCTGCAGTTTACGAATTTGTAGAAGAACAACTGGCTTTACCACGCAGTAAAATAAGCTTTATTTCTTCAAATTCATGGGATATTGCTGGAGCAGTCGCATATGGGTTTTACTCAGTGTGGATTAATCGTTATGAACGCAAACCCGAGCGTTTACCTTTTATGGCAGATATTGAGATTAACACATTATCTGATCTAGCCTCAAAATTTTAGCTAGGCACTTACGAGCAGATACTTAGGTGTGGTATAACATTTAAATTATTACAATTATAAAAATACATAGAATTTGAATAATTAAGAACTGTCATAGGAGTATTCTGTAAAACATTAATATTTAAAATAAAAAGTTAATTAAAATTCCGATAATCTAATGAGGGAATTATGAAAATTTCACGAAGAAAATTTATTCAACATAGTGCTTATACAAGTCTCTTTGCAGCATTAAGTACTGGAATTCTTTCTCGCGTTGCGATCGCAGAATGGCCTTCTGCGGCGTTTGACGAGACAGAATATGAAGCATCCTTAAAAGGGCTCGTAGGCGATCAGGAATTACTTGATGGGCATGTAACACTAGATGCACCCGAAATCGCTGAAAATGGTGCAACCGTACCGGTAAAAGTTTCAACAGATTTAGGGAATGTAGAGTGGATTAGTATATTTGGAGATAAAAATCCAAGACCTTGGATTTCACGATTTTATTTTCATGGAAAATCTAAACCGTTTGTATCAACTCGCATTAAATTGCGTGAAACATCTAATGTAGTTGCCATCGTTAAAGCTGACGGCAAGTTATACGCTAGCAAGAGTGTTGTTAAAGTTACTGCTGGCGGTTGTGTATAAAAGATGAAGGAATAATTCGATGGCTGAAGAAATGAAAATTAGAGCAAAAATTAAAGATGGCGTGACAACTGTTAAAACTATTATGTATCACGAAATGGAATCTGGTAGTCGAAAAGACAAAGACACGGGTGAGCTAATATCTGCCCATTTTATTAAAGAAGTTAAAGCAGAATTAAATGGCGAAGTGATTATCTCTGCAGACTGGGGAACAGGAATTTCAAAAAACCCTTACTGGTCATTTGAATTTGATGGTGGTAAAGCGGGTGATGTTGTCAAAATCACCTGGACAGACAATAAAGGTGAGTCAGGCAGCGGCGAAGCAGAAATAAAATAAAAGATAGATGCTTATATTCTCGTTTTACTAAGCAGCTTCTTTATTCCAAGGTGTAAGTAACTCTTTTAGTGCAGATACTAATGCAACTGTAAATCCCTTCTCGTCCAGCATGTGGTATTGAATCTTCATTGTAAGCGCACATCCAAAAATAATAGAGATCAACGCTAAAATAGATCCCATTGCTAACGTAGACATTCCCGTCACACCCTGCCCTATGGTGCATCCGAATGAAAGTACACCACCAAATCCCATCAATACCGCACCAATTAAATGACTTACCATTTCAGATTTATTGCTGAATGTTTCAATACGGAAGTTACCAGAAAGAGCTGCATACAAAAATGAACCTGCAATCATCCCCATTGCAACGGCGATACCGAAATTAATTTCGGCACCTGTAAATGTCATTAAATAGCTTATTGTATTACCCGTTGGCCCAATAAATGCCATGCCTTGAGGAGTAACTGGATCAAAGTCGTCCTGACCGATATAACCTGTTACAAACCATGCGGCAATGACGCATCCACCAATTACAAATCCAGCTAGCATATTGTCAACACTTGATCTAAATTCTTTTTGTTTAAATGCATAGGCAATAAAACCAAACGCAATTAAGAATCCACCAATTTTTCTGAGCAAGTTAGTATTTTCAAGATTAAATAATGCACCAAGGGAACTAAATAAGCCTTGGTCATTAATTCCATACGTAGTCAAATCAGAGTTCACGGCATACACCCAATTTAAACGTACCACTGCCAAAATTCCGCGCATTGTCATATATGCGGTCACACCTAAAACAATGACAACAACAAGCGCTTTTAAGTTTCCGCCTCCCAGCCTAACCAAATTGCGCTGTCCACAGCCTGCCGCCAGGGTCATTCCGATGCCAAATATTATTCCACCAAGGATGTAACTTAATATGTATAAATTTGGTGCAAGATAAACTGATGAATTCAGATCTACCAATCCACGTATGAACAAAAACTGTGCACCTAAAATTGCGACGCCTATTGCTAAAAACCAAGCGCCTAAACGTCCTTTTGAACCCATATTCACCACATCACTTATCGCTCCCATGGAACAAAAGTGGGTTTTATTTCCAATAAAGCCAAACACCATAGCTATCACAAAGCCTAGTAAGGCGATTAAATGAAGGTTAGACAATTCTTCCATGTAATATTCTAAAGTGCGTCAATAAAGCTGGCGGATTATACCAGTGCTTAATATTATGTACATTGAACCAATAAATTTTGTGTAGCGCATGATCAAAGTAAGAGCAAAAAATTCATGCACGTTATAGTTAATAATTATTTAACCAGTATAATTTGCTAATACTGTTATTTGACATTGTTAAGCTTATTCTGTTGCTTTGTGTACCAATCTTTATATTGTGCAGGGGTCATTATATTTGGTGCAGAGCCCATCGCATGTGATTGCGGTAACATAGCCGGGCCCATACTGAATCCATTATTCATGAAAGGCACCATCATTTTAGTGGGAATTTGCATCATCTGGTGCATCATTTGAGTCATCATGGCTGGATTCATCATATTCATCATCATCTTCATCCACGTATTCGGATCCATGGATTTAGTCATGGCATACGTCAGCCCTAAAGTTGAATTTGCAGCAGAGAATGGTTCAGGAATTGCGAATTTATCATATGCCTGAGCAGAAGAAATTGTATTTGTGAAACTGTGTGTAGAAAGATTGTTTTGATAAGTTGGGCCAGCATTATTATTCTCTGCTGGCGTAGTACTTTGACTTTTAAAATGCAATATCACCGGCACTGTAATAATGGCCAAGATGGGCACTACAAAAATTGCTTGTGTAAGTAATTTTTTTACGCCCATATTGTTTGATAGTAGATAGAGAATATTATCTGATTACTTTTGTGCTTGTGGTGTAAAGCCTTTCATCATTTCGTTAAACCAATTCTCATATTGTTTAGGGTCCATCATTTGTCCCATTGGGTTGCCACCCATCATTGGATTACCCATGCCACCCATTCCCATCATTGGGCCCATCATTCCCATCATCGGATACATCATGTTCATCATGGTCATGGGGTTCATCATGCCACCCATCATAGGGTTCATCATGCCACCCATCATAGGGTTCATCATGCCACCCATCATAGGGTTCATCATGCCACCCATCATAGGGTTCATCATGCCCATCATAGGGTTCATCATGCCCATCATAGGGTTCATCATGCCCATCATAGGGTTCATCATGCCCATCATAGGGTTCATCATGGAGGTCATCATATGAGGATTCATCATACTCATCATTGGCTTCATGGCTTCCATCATTGGGCCAAAATCTTTTTGATAGCGCGCCACATCTTCACCGTCATGACATTCTGCACACGATTCCATAGACATTGCCTTTTCTGGATTCATCATCATTGCCATCATGTTTGTCCAAACATTTGGGTCCATGGCCTTTTGCATGGCAGGTGTCATGCCTGTAGATGCAGAGCTCGCATCTTCTGCTTGTAAGCTCGTGGCACCTGCAATAACAATTATCAATGCACCCGCAAATAATTGGATTAACTTTTGTCGTAAGAACATTTTAATTACCTCTGTCGTGTATAGTTTTCAAATATAAGTTTATGAATATGAATAACACTCACTAAAAGTCACCGGTTGCGGCCCCTTCCATAATGTAGCGCATGTTTTCCCTAATTCGTGTTGCGTCTTCACGTAAATCCTTTGCTAAATGATTATTCGGATTCTGTGCAAAGTCCAACCAACTCACATCCCAATCAAGTGTCATGACCCAAAGTTTTCCATCTCCATCTTCAATCAACGCAATTTTGCAGGGAAGAAACACAATAAACTCTGGGATTTCATCTAAAATCTTTCGTGCCACGGCAGCATCACAGAACCGAAACATCTCAACTCGTGCTGAAGGCTCGCCAGTAACGGCTTCAATTTCTTTCCATAGGGGGCTTGATCCGACAAATTTAAAATTAACTTCATTGGCGCGAAGTTTCATAGCTTCAACGGCATCATCCCAAGTGACATCTTCCGCAACAGGAACTTTATCCGTAATTATTCCTAGCATGTCTCGCATGGAAAGCGGGCTTATTCCCATCATTGTTTGAAATGCGTTTTTCTTAGCTTCGCGCGAAACACCAGGAGATACTTTATTTCTAGGCCAATTTTGATAAGTTTGAGTAGGAAATCCGGGGATTGTGACGACTGGAAGTTGGTCAGGCACTTCACCGTTTTTATAGCCTTCACTTGTTTGTCCAAACATTCCAAATAGTAAATGTGGATCCATTGAGCGCATCATGTAATCCATGCTTTGCGCTTGGGTCATGGCATTAATGGGATGATTCATTATGCTCATGGGATTCATATACATTGCGGGATTCATCATAGGCCCCATCATCTGCATCATCATATTGAACATTGGATTCATCCAAAAATTATTCATGGGGTTTTGCATAGGCGACATCCACATACTACCCAAATGTGGATTAGTGGGCGGGATTGTTGTTGATGGCGTGCTATCTGAAGATTCTTGGTTTGATTCAGTTGTAGTAGTTTCTGCAGCAGTATTAGCTTCTGCAACAATAGTTGGCTCATCAGTTACTTCACTCGTATCAGAACCCAGTGAATCTAAATCATCCTCTGCTAAGGTATTTTTAGTATTATATGTGTCTTTTTCAGAATATTGAGCTTCATTTATACTTTCTGAGTCATTTTCAATGACATCATTTTCTGCCACTAATAAAGTCTCAGCGCTAATCTCTTCAAGCGTTGAGCTTTCTATTTCTTGAATAGGCTCAGCATTATCTGTAATGCTTGATTCTTTGCTGCTGTCCTCACTGACGACTTCAGCAGATGAGTCTGTGGTAGTTAAAAAAATATCTGCAGACCCTGTAGCAATCATCCAGATTCCAAATCCGATTACGAATAACAGTATTATTAATGGTTTCATTTACATTAGGTCTTTGATTGATTTTTATTGTCTGGAGTAAGCGGACGGCCACTATTTACACTATATTATAATATTAATAAATACTAATCCAGTTAATTTACTTATACCTATAACAAATACTTTATCTATATATATAACAGTTAGTTACTTAATGTTATTAATCTATATTATTATAAACTAATTCATGCAGCTACTGCTTATGCCGATGTCATAGCAGTAATCATACGTATTCAGCTGGTAAATAAGTGTAAATTAATTAAAGTCGTCCTACCATTTTCAACCTCGACATTGGTATTTATTCCTTCAAGGCTTGGTATGGTTGCCGCGCAGTGGCACAATCAATTAATGTTATAGGCAAACTGATTAGCATCACCAATTTAAAAAATTAAATAATTAAATAATTAAATCGTATATAAGATATTTTTCATTTAAACCCCATGAAAATAATAGTTATCGTATTGATGTTGATTGTAGGATTTGCTGCGGCTATAGGATCATCTCTTTCATTGGAAGCCACTAATTCAACAGATTTTTGTACGTCTTGCCATTCCATGCAATGGGTAAAACAAGAATGGATGGAAAGCCTCCACTATTCCAATATTTCAGGTGTTCGCGCGAATTGTTCAGATTGTCATGTGCCGCATAATCTTGGCCCTAAACTCTATGCAAAACTTCGCGCTGCAAAAGATGTTTGGCATGAAATTCTGGGTACCATCGATACTGAAGAAAAATTTGAAGACCATCGCTGGCAAATGGCGAATGCAGTATGGAATCGTATGGAAGCTACGGATTCTCGTGAATGCAAGTCTTGCCACACGGTAGCAGCGATGGATTTAGAAGAACAGGACAGATCAGCACGCAAAAAACACAAAAAAATAGAAACTAGCGGCAAAACCTGTATCGATTGCCATAAAGGTGTTGCTCATGAAGAGCCCGATGAACCGTATTTAGAAGAAGAAGTTGCGTTTAAAAAGTAAATGAAATCAGCTCTAAAAGCCAATAAATTACTGTGTTAACATTTATAAATAAGAATTAAAAATCAGTTAAATAAAAGACATAACAAGAATTTAACTCAAAGCGGAGGACAGCTATGTTTTACAAACTCATCCGTCAATCACTTATATTAAGTGTAATTGGATTATTATCTCTGAATACTGCATGGGCTGAAGGGACAGCGAGCCCATCTATGCTTTCAAACACCTGCCTGGGTTGTCATGGACCAAGCGGGGTCAGCGAAGGACCAGCAATACCTACAATATCTGGAATGTCTGAAATTTATATTATTGGCGCAATGTTGGCATATAAATTTGGTGACGATGAAGATAAAGCTGAAGAAGCCATTGAAGCTGATCCAGATCTTGAAGAGGTAGAATATTTCCCCAGATTTTCAACAGTAATGAATCGAATTGCACAGGGTTATTCAGTAGAAGAACTTAAGCTTATTGCTAAACACTTTGCTGAAATGCCGTTTCAAACAGCAGATCAAGATGCCGATGCTGGTAAAGCAAAAACCGGCGCAAAACGACATGATAAATTTTGTGAAAAGTGCCATGAAGATGGTGGAGGATCTGCAGAAGACGATGCAGGTGTTTTAGCAGGTCAATGGCTGCCCTATCTAGACTACACCATGGCTGATTATTTCGATGGTAACAGAGCCATGCCTAAGAAGATGAAAAAGAAAATGGAAGAAATGCATGAGGCACATAAAGAAGGGGCTACTGTTGATTTAATTCAGTTCTATGGCAATCAAAATTGATCGCACAGGTTTAAGTTAGGAGTCATAAAAATGTCGAAAGTTACAAGAAGAGAATTTTTAAAAGTTACGGGCAGTAGTTTTGCCGCTACTACTGTAGGTCTTGGTTTCCCACATATCGCCTGTGCAGCAAAACATCGTGTCGTTGTAATTGGTGGTGGTGTAGGTGGAATGATTGCCGCGAAGTATATTGCTAAGGGAGATTCTTCTACAGAAGTGACAATCGTAGAATCAGAAGCACATCATCATACATGCTTTATGAGTAATGAAGTAATTGGTGGTGATCGCGATATTTCAACCATCAAATTTGGCTACGATAAACTTGCAGATCATGGTATTAAGCTTGTACAAGACAAAGCCACAGCCATTGATGCAGAAAGCAAAAAAATAACCACTGCCGGTGGTACTACGCTTGAATATGACCGTTTAGTAATGTCACCTGGTATTGCATTCAAGTGGGGTGCAATTGAAGGTTATGATGAAGCAGCTTCTGAAGTTATGCCTCATGCATGGATTGCTGGTGCACAAACTGCATTGTTGCGAAGTCAGCTCGAAGCTATGGATGATGGAGGCCTAGTCGTTTTAGCTCCACCAGGAAATCCATTCCGCTGTCCTCCAGGACCCTATGAGCGTGCTGCACTAATTGCACATTATTTGAAACACAACAAGCCTAAATCAAAAATTATGATCCTTGATGCAAAAGATAAATTTTCTAAGCAAGGATTGTTCATGCAAGGCTATAAAGATGTTTATGGGGACATGATTGAATGGGTTGCCGGCGCAGATACGGGTGGTGGTGTTAAACGTGTAAATACAAAAGATATGACGGTCAGCACAGATTTTGATGACTATAAAGTAGCAGTTGCCAATATCATTCCACCACAAAATGCAGCGCAAATTGCTATCGATGCAGGCCTTACTGATGATTCGGGTTGGTGTCCAGTTGATCTTGGAACATTTGAATCCAAAAAACATAAAGGTATTCATGTTATCGGTGATGCAAGTATTGCAACTGGTCTTCCAAAATCGGGTTATGCTGCCAGTACAGAAGCGAAAGTTTGTGCAGCAGCCGTTGTGAGTATGTTAAACGGCAAAGAGCCACCAACACCATCCTATGCAAATGCTTGTTACAGCATAATTGCACCTGATTACGGCATATCCGTTGTTGCGGTGTACAAGCTTAAAGGTGATCGTTCAGCGATTGAGAAACTCGGTGGAGGACTTACTCCAGCAGATGCGTCAGCAGAAGCACGTAAGCGAGAAGTGCACTATGCTTACAGCTGGTTTAACAACATGACTGCAGAAATGTTTGGATAACTATTTAACAATATCACATTAAAAAGGGGCTCTTAGAGCCCCTTCTTTTATGTATTAAAACAAAAGCAAATTACATGCGTAGCTTGATGGTAAACGCACCGCGAATGTCCCCTACTTCATAACCTGTTGCTAAATCATTTGGATATAAAGTCTTTATTTTATCTTCAACATCCGGTGCAATATGCTCACCATGACACATTAAACACACATCACCGGTTGGAATGGCTTTCAAATAGCGAAACCATTTTCCGTTATCATTTTTAATGACCTTATATGATTCTAATTGAGAAGTATCGGTACCTGCTTGTTTCTGATTTTCAAATTCTAATAGCGTGTTACGTTCCCAAGTATCGGGTTTATTCTCTGGATTGCGAATTTTTAATGAAGTGCGGCTGACCTTGCCGTTATATTTTTTAGACAACTCCGCTGATATTTTAAAAGCTTCTGTATTGCATACACTGATTGAATTAACCGCACCACTTTCTTCTAAGCTGCTTATCAGCTTGCTTCTTAGTTGGCGAGCAAGGTGTTGCGTGGCGTCTTTACTAGCAAAGAGTTGCTCATCAATATCTTCTCCATGGACCAATGAACACAAAAACAGTGCGCAACAAATAGAAAAAAATACTTTGTTCAAATGAACAAGCAGATATCAGACTTTTGAGCGGCAGGTAAAAATGAAGCTGCACCTACCCATTCAGACACATCATCAATAAACTCATCTTTACTATAACCGAATAAATCTACCGTCATTTGACAAGCGATGAGTTTTACATCGGCTTCAACGCTTAGCTCGCGTAACTCCTGAACACTTGCCACACCCTTGTTTTTAAGCGTTTGCTTCATCATTGTGGTCGCAAATTTTTCAAATCCTGGGATATTGCTGCTTAACGCATTCGGTATATCCCATTTAATGTTCTGAAACCAATCAGGTCCAAATGGCATTTTCATTGGCATAGCAGGATTACCCAGTGGGGAAATTTCTAGATCAAGGTTTTTCTTAAGTAAATTTAAGCCATAGAAGGTAAAAAAACAGGATACTTCCCAATCTAACGCTGCAGCGGTTGAAGCCAGAATAAAGGGCGGATACGCCATATCCATTGTGCCTTTTGTGACAATCAATGAAAGTTGCGGAATTTTTGCTTCGTCTCGTTCCTGCAGCTTTTGCTCTAATCGTTCATCAAACCATTGATTTAAGGCTTCCATGTCGCAGGAATTAGGGGAAATTGATTCGGGTGCACTAGACATATCAACAGCTCCAAATAGAAATAATGCTAGGAAATTACAAAATCATATATTAGCAACAGCTAATGTTTTGACTTTAGCAAATTAAACGTTATTGTTGCGTCATCCATTTTAGATACATGATGTGTCTAATTTGCCTCAATGATTGATTGATTAATAGAACATGTATTAATTACAAATTGTTATATTACTTATATAAAGTTAAATATATTTATCTCGTTTCTTGATATTCGCAGCGTTCTTTTACTACAGCTGCAATATTCTGATCGTGTAGCCCGTGTGAAATAATTCCGACTACCCGCTCATCATTATCATATTGTCGATGTGCGAAACATGGGTTAGCGAATGAGCCTAATCCAAAAAGTTCTTTTACGTGCGCGATATTTATTGTGATGTTAATTAAGTTCACGCATAGCCTGGAATCCATATATTCATCAACAAATTTGGGTGGCACGTCATAACTTACTATGTCATTCGGGTCACTAAATGCCACAACGGTAAGTTCTTTGAAGAAACGTTTGTCATAATTTTCTCCATCCGACATACAATATTCCTCATGTTGATTGGTCACTTCAGGATTATCACGGCCAAGTTGTAATAGCGGCAATTGGTTTGTAATTCATTATCTAAGTACTGAATTAGCGCCTGAAAAGAATCTGTGACGATTCGACTCCCCATGCTGTGAGTAATAAAAGCAAATTCATCATCTAATACTTTATTATATTTGGTGTGTTCGGCTACACACCGCCCTTGTGTATGTTCATCGATTTCTTTCCAGTCGCGGCTCATCATCCAGCATATTGAAGTAATGACAGATACCTGTATTTTTTCTTGCGATGCACCAAGATAAATAAGTGGATCCGATACATGACTGTTCATATAAGGTTTCATGATGTTGTTAATGTTGGCACGACGAAACGAATGTTCACCAGAGTTATCATAGGCAAGAATATCTTTCTCTTTTTTAGCAATTGGCGACCAAGTCAGCTCATAAAAGAGCATTTCTTGTGACTCTTCCTGATTTATGTAACGGTCAATACGTAATTTTCCAAGATTTTCATTTGGAAATCGGCCTGCTACTATGTCAATTTCTTTAAAACGTGCGCTCCCAACATTTAAATTTAAGGCTGTTGCTAAATTTTCAGCCATGCGGGTTGAATACCCGGGAAGATGCTCACCAATACCATGCACCATTAATACTTTTAATGTAGGGCTTTTCCCTTGTGTATTAAAAGATGAATCGAGACCATCAAATTTAGTTCCGCGTATATTGCATTCGCGCTCATCCACTAAGTCCTGATTTTTACTACTAAGTACGCCTTCAGTAATGCCACGACTAATACTTGCACATGCCGAACAAAGTATTGAAATTAATAGTATTAGAAGTGTTTTATGCATAAACGCATACTGGAAACGAATGTTTCATGCATGGAGCTCAAAATTTGAATGAGTAAAAAATATATGAACTGTAAGTATTAAAATCTCTCATCATACATAAAATTAACAACCTTCAAGGTCAATGAGCTAGTGATCTAAAAATCTAATTAATCAACGATGCATGATCCAAATAAGAGAAAGCCATAATCATAGGCAGCTATGGCACCTGTAAATTTGCCTGTATTGTTAGACAACACAAAAGACCATGCTTTGTTATCATCACTGGTTACCTGTTTATTTTTTGTGACATGATCAATTTTTGTTTTGCGTTCTCCACTGTGCAGTACTTTACTTTCCGTATCGACTTTAAAAATATTGGGTAAATTTACAAATTCGGGATCAACCGGTTCGCAATCACCCTTCACGCCACAATCTATAACTTCTACTATTGCACAGACTAAAGGTTTTGAGGAGTCAATTTCATTGGCATGGATCAATGTTGTATTGAGTATCAACATCAATATTATTAAAATTCGTATTGACATATTCATATTTTTCTCCTGCTATTTTACCGAGTAACCACGTGCTTCTAAACATGCGACATAGGCACGATTGTAGGCATTTCGTCCGCCCGCATATTTTTGCATTTGTTCCTGTTCCCATTGTTGTTGGGCCGCTGCCTCACGTTTTTTTTGGTCCGCTTCTACGCACGCCGCCAAATAAACCGCCTCCAACAGCACCTGCTGCTGCACCGGCTTCAACATCACCACCTAGTAGGCCGCTTATCGCTCCGCCCACTATTGCACCGCCAACAGCACCGCCTGCAGCACCTACTTTTTCTTGCTCTTTTTGCGGAGGCGGTCGAGTTGCAGTCGGTGTTTGAATTGGATCAAATCCGGTTTCATTTTTGGCCCAACCGTAACATTCAAATTTATCTTTTTCGGTTTGCTCCGATGACTGGCCTTTTGATGGGTAGACGAAAAAATCTTGCGCTACAGATACTATTGCATAACTAAATAAAAACGCAGACATAGATAATAAAATTAATATTCTCATACGATATTTCTCAATAATTTATGAATCCTCGTATGCCATAATATACGTACGAGGATAATATTTATAGTTTTTGAAATGCTTATTTAGCGTGAGTTGAAAGCCGATTGCTTATTATTATAGACCAATAGTCAAGCGTTCCTTTGTATGCTTCACCACCCTCGCCTACCTTGATTTTAGCATTTGACCGTTCTTCACTAGCAGCAACCAATCGCTCACCTGACTGTGAGTGGTTGCAGCACCTTTTTGTGTAAGCTTTTTCTCAGCAATTGCAGTGCCAGTAATAAGCATCAAAGTAATAATGCTAAATGTGAACAACGTTCTCATGTTTTATCCTTTAAAAATGTTGTTTGTTTTATGCTGCAGTAAAAAATATTTTTACTAGACACTATTTTTATACTTTAAATACTTTAATTTCAATAGATTCTTATAAGTATCCAGTCTCATCGCGTTCTTTAATGCGCGCATATACCAAGTCAATATGACTGCGCAAATGATAAAGCTCATCAGAATAAGATAATGGTGTTTCAACCTGCTTGACTTCGCTTTCGAGTTCTTGAATTGCATTAATTAAATCTTTGCTTGACTCTTCTTTATTGAGTCTCACTTCAATATTTTTCAAGTCTGCATACCAACGATAAATACGTGACCGTACTCGCCAACGATAGACAGGTGGAAAAATTTTAAATAAAGGGAATACAATTGCTATCAATGGTACTAGCATAAGTATCATTCTATCCACTAATGTGGCCGCCCAAAATGGGAGATAGCGTTGCAAAAATGATGGTCCACGTTTATGAATTCGTTCCGCATCTTTATCTAATGGAATAGATAGGTATTTACCAGAAGGAAATTGGCCTTTTTTGTTAAACAAGCCAGGGTTTATCCACAATACGCTTTGATGCCATCAGCAATAAATCTACCAACGCAGGATGTAAATCTTCATGCGCAACAAGAACTGCAGTCACAGCAATTAGACTGCGTTCAAAAGCTGGTCGATTATCTGCCATGTCAATTCCACCAGGCGGTAACTTAAGGACTGACAAATATCGGCGATGTAAATGGTAGGCTTCAGCACGAGGAAAATCCATAATTGCAACATCTTTGGCTGCAAATAACTTCTGAACATCTTTAGACTTTTCCCCGCTTACTATGAATGCAGCATCTAACTTTCCTGCTACAAGCGCTTCACTTGCCTCTGCATTACCAAGCATAGAAAACTTATCTTCGGTCATATCATTCAGATTAGGTAACTCATTAACGAGTTGGAGCGTTCCACTCCCTTCTTTACCTTTGTTTACTCGAAAACGAGATAACTGTTGCAAGGTTTGTGGTGGTGGATTGATTTTGTGAAACAACCACATCGGCTCATAATAAAGACTACCAAGCGATCGAATTTCTTCACCTCTATCGATTTTAGACAAAGGCGTTCCACCCTGAATGATTGATATATCGACAGTCCCATCTGCAATGAACATTGCATTTTCCATACTGCCATCAGAATTTCGCAACTCCAGTTCAATGCCATCTTCTGCAAGCACTTTTTGTAACGCCAAGCCAAAACTATGATAGGCACCTGTTTTGCTCCCAGTAGCCATAATTAATTGATTGGGCGGCGCAGGTTCGACAAATTGATACGCAAGTATAAAACCCGCAGCAATGAGCAATATAGATAGTCCGTACCCTTTTAAAAGTGGTTTGTTCATTATGCTTATATGGTAGTTTTTATAACGTTCTTATATTTGTCTGAATAATCAAAATTATTGGCTGTGCTCTTTTGCTTGCCCTTTATCACCAAACCACAATATCTGATTGCACCCTTTCCAATTTGGAAGTGACCACCTTCATACTCGATGGCTAAATTTTCGATATCCATCGACCAGGGTGTGATGTGGACGAGGTCAAAACTCAGTGCACTGACATGTGGTACGACATAATCGAGTAGCATTTTCCTTTGAAACGAAGGATGAAATACGACAACTGAAACGACTATAAGTACTGTGACAAATACTAAAGGGATTAAGACACGCAGTCGTTTGAAATTTGCTAATTGCATTTTTATTTTTATTTTAAGAACCCAACAACCTTAACGACTAAGTATACTTATGATTCTGATTTATCATAGATATTCCACCTCATCACAGACATGCTTTTGGCAGCTGTAGGATTAAAATAATAAGGTAAAAATTTAAGTATTTATTGTTAATATCTGAATATAAAAGAATTTATTATATAAATACTCTAACTAACATCAAATTTAGCAGTAATTACCTACATTTAGATAAGTACTACATTAGAAAAAAATGTTGTTATATACACTAAACATAAGAACATGTTCATCTATTTATAAACATCGGGGGATACTGTGATAACGCTAAACAAATTGTGTTTAATTCTATTCGTTTCAATTTTCTCAATAACAGCGTCAGCAGCAGATAAACCTAATATCTTAGTCATCTGGGGGGATGATATTGGTCAAACCAATGTCAGTGCCTATAGCATAGGCTTAATGGGCTATCACACGCCTAATATTGATCGTATCGCCAAAGAAGGAATGATGTTCATTGATTATTATGGTGAGCAATCTTGCGCTGCGGGCCGGTCGTCTTTCATTTTAGTATTCAACTAAATTATTAACTCCTAACTTCGGAGAACAAGCTTGTTAAAAAAATGGTTGCGTGAGCCGCTATTACATTTTTTGGTGATCGGAGGATTGCTTTTTGTCACATATTCTTTGATCAATAATGATGTTGATACTAATAATAGTGACAATCGCATAATCTTCTCTATCGCAGATATCGATCGCTTGAATGCTATATGGAAAAAAAGGTGGCAACGCCTATCTTCTCAAGCCGAATTAAAAGGCCTTATTAATCAGCAAATTCGTGAAGAGGTTATGTACCGTGAGGCATTAGCTTTAGGTTTGGATAAAAACGATTCAATTGTGCGCCGAAGACTTGCGCAAATGCTAGAATTTATTACATCAGATCTTGCGGCTCAGATCGAACCGACTGAATCAGAATTGTTAAATTGGTAGGATTGCTATGATTGTGTCTAAAGTGTGGACATGGCGGGCCAGTGAGAGGGCTGTCATTTTGGTTCATTGCTCATAAGCAAACATTTTTCAGTGGCAATTCTGGTTGAACAAAAGGTACTTCCTGAGTGACCACATAGCGGGGATGCAGGCGCGCAGAGTTTCGCCAGCCACCGGCCCTCTATAGGGCAACAACAATTCAAATCCGGTTGCCAGGTGTCGCCAAGTTTTTGGATCGGAGGCTTTGACATGAGGCCGCATCACCAGACTTGTTCTGTAAGCTTCGTGTTCATTGTGTTTGTACTGGTCTCTGCAAGCTGTGACTGCATACGATCGCTTAAATCAAAGCGTTCTTCACACACTTTCTTTAAGTTGGACCGTTATCTGTGTTAGCGTTTCGCCAACTGACGCGTATTGGGAAAGAGTTTGAGCCAGAAGATCAATCATATTGTGGAAACTTTTACATTATCAAAAAAAACGCAGTGAACTACTGCTTCAGATTTAATAGTAGAGGGGCATCCTATACGGGCCGGTATAGACCCAAAGGCTCGAAACAATCAAGGCTGACTCCCATTTGACTATGTAAAAGACAACGAAAAGATCCACAAAACTGGGACTATCGGCGGATTAACGGTACACGGTATTGAAGAATCAAAAAAAACTTGTAAGATATTAATTTTAAAGGGTTATTTAATGGTTTTTCAACTCAATGGTCATAGGTTCGAATCCTATGAGATCCACCAACTATCTGACTGATTTTAAACGGCTTTCGCCATTATACATCTGTACAAATATTAATCATTTTAAGGGTGTGTGGGTATGAGATGTATCAAGTCAGTCATTTAACATAGCAAGTTTATGGGTCCAAACTTGTGCAGCAATTTTGAGTGAATCGACTTCAATCAGGGCGAGAGCACACTACAGGTGCTTTCTCATCTAGACCAAGCAGCCTGAAGTAGTTCTCGCCGAGGGCAATATTCCGGAACGCATCGTTATCGAGGTAGCGGATAATCCGACTGGTGACTTCAAGTTCCTCCTGATACACCTCGAAGTTCTTATTGATGGACGCAACAAAGTCTGATCCGGGTAAAATGCGGTCAGAGTAGGTGTTCAGGAACGGCACGTACTGCACACGTAACTTGGGGTCTGAGAAGTAGTTGTCATCAATCACTCGCCAAGCAATGTCAAGCATCAGATTTGGATAGCGGTCTAGTAGCGACTGCAGAACCGCGATATGGTTGTTGACGTCGATTATGGTAAGTTCCCGCGACAAACCAAGATGCATCCAGATGATCTTGTTGTCAGGGTACAGACGCAACACCTCTTCGATCCAAGGCAAGTAACGAGTTGGTTCCTCGTTACTTCCCAGGTCCGAGTGAATGGAGATAGGCATGTCGCGTTTGCGCAGTTCAGCCATGAACGGTGCCCATTTCTCAATCTTAGTCATGGGAACGGCAAGACGGTGATTACCAAAGAGCGCCTGCTTAACCAGGTTGACTTCACCCATCCACTTGAACACCCCAGGAAACTCCTTATCCAGCAACCGTATACCATCGAGCACAGTTTCCGGCTGGGTGAGGTCTGGGAAACTCATAGATAATGTTATGTGGACCGTACCTGAACCCTTAGTGATGTAATTGACGGCGTTAAAAAAGTCATTCTTTAAAGTAGGCATTACCGGTGTTCCGGGACAGTCGAGATAGTATGTACATGATGATGACACTGGTAGCATCTGGCCGATACCATATACAGTCACGAATCGTACACCAGCTTTTTCAAGATACTGAACTACCTCCTCAAACGGCAGAGCCTTGCCGCCGAACGGGCGAAAATGTACGTGGGCGTCTACAACCGCCATCTGGGATTGCACAGTCCGGTCGACGCATGCAACGGTTTCACCATCAATCTCAATTGTTTTTGAGGCGGCATCCGCCTCAAAGCCAGCAAAGCCAAATACAGAGCTGGCGGCTAGGGCAATAGCTAGCGGTAGCATCTGCATAATATATTGACTTTCCCGGATTGGTGTGCGGTGTACTGTACACCTTTACATATTAAAGGCTACCACAAATATTGGATGTAGCTCAGAGCAAACTCGCTACAAGGAGGAAAGTAAATAAAAAGGCATTGTTCACAACTGAATTGCCCCAGAAAAATTTTATTGCGAAATTCAGGAGCATGGACCAAGGCACACGAAAACAACGTTCCAATCATCACTGACAAATGTGATCGGCAATTTAGGTCTAAACCCATTGTGCAGGCCGTATGTCTTGAGCATTGTAATGCTGCCCATGAACATAAAAGCTTCTTCTTGTGGGTAAACCCAGAATCTGACACAAATCTAAGAACAGGAAAAAGATGATGATTGGTCTTCTCCCCGTAAACTGAACCAGGCATAGTGCGAAAAATCTCGTTAAGATGTCCTTGTAGGGGAAGGATGTTTTTGCATGAAGAAGTCGCAGTTTAGCGAGGAGCAGATTGCCTATGCGCTGCACCAGCATGAGGGCGGTATGGGTGTCACGGAGGTGGGGATTTCGGAGCAGACATGTTACCGGTGAAAGAAGAAGTTTGGGGGATTGGCGTCTTCAGAGGTACGCCGGTTGAAGAAGCTGGAGGTTGAGAACCATTGATTGAAGCAGAGGGTGGCGGACTTGAGCCTGGACCGTCACATGCTGTAGGAGGTGATCCGAAAAAAGCTTTAAGGCCTGCGCGCATGAGGGAGTTGGCGCGCCGGGTGGATGGATGGTTTTGGGGTGAGTGCCAGGCGGGCTTGCGAGGGGGTGTATTTGCCGCGATAGACCTGGCTGTACCGGTCACGCAAGGTGGAACAGGTGGCATTGAAGTAGCGGATCCGGGACATTGCGCGGACCCACCCGCACCCGGTACGGGTATCTACGCATACATGCGTTGTTACGTCGGGAAGGCTGTGGGCGGTCAGTGTCGCAAGCAGGTCTATCGATTGTACTGCGAGATGGGGCTGCAGGTGCGGCACAAACGCCCACGGCGGCGAGTGCAGGAGAAACTGCGGAAAGCACGTATTACCCCGGTCCGTTTCCAGAATGACTGCTGGAGCATGGATTGTATGGCGGCCCAGACCTTGGATGGCCAGAGGCTGAGGGTGTTAAGATAGTGGATCACTTTACTCGTGTAAGTCCTGCGATGGAGGTGCGCCGCAGGTATACGGGCTATGATGTGGTACACACCCTGGAGCGGGCTACCCGGGAGTACGAGATCCCGCGTACGATTCAGGGAGCAGACGACAGTGGCCTGGGGTTCGTGTCGAAAGAAGTGGACTTGTGGGCCTATGCCAACGGTGTGACGCTGGACTTATCACGCCCTGGAAAGCCCGCGGGCAATGCGTTGATCGAGGCATTGAATGCCCGTGTGAGGCTGGAATGTTCGAACCGGAACTGGTGCTTGTCTTTGGACGATGCACGGATCAAGATTTACCGATGGAGAGAGATGCATAATCACGAAAGGCCGTACAGCCAGCTGGGTTACAAAACACCGGTGGAGTTTTCGCTGAAGCGCACCGGGAACGGGCAGAAAAACAGGCAAATTTAAGTCAGAATGTCGCATAAAGCCTGGCCCAGCTTTTGGGGAAGGACTATTTATGAAAGTCTCGCATTCAAAACCGATTCAAGTTTAGAGGGCAGGACAAAACCAGAAATAGGAAATTATTACGATAAGAAATACAGGAATCATAAATTCTCGTCCAATCACTGCTACTGCTGAGAAACCTGGTCTTATCTCATTGCGAGAAACATCCGCAAGAAGACAAAAAATTGCGAAAGAACTTGCCAGTATTAGGTTACGTCTAGAGCGGTAATACTTATTTGAGAGCTCAAATTTTAGTTTTTCGAATAGCTCTGTCATTCGATTTATGCCTAAAGAAATAGAAATAATAAATCGGGAAATTTACCCGTTTATTACCCGTGTTTGAATTATAGAGCTGGATATTATTATAAATTATTGATTTTATTGGCGTCCCCAAGGGGATTCGAACCCCTGTTGTCGCCGTGAAAGGGCGATGTCCTAGGCCTCTAGACGATGGGGACAATAGTGAAAAAGTTAACTCGGTTAGGGAAATACTTAATCATTAGAGCCGGCGCAAGTTACGCTAACCATGGTTTTGCTGTCAAGTAAAATGAAACATTTTATAACTCTAATCCTAATTGAAAAATCATAGTCAGGAAATAAGGACGCAAACGACTAAATTTTATGGAATTCGCGGCTTCATTTAATACGCTTTGGCCTCAAATAGAGACGAAGCTACCACGTCTGGTTAATCTAGCCTTAATTGCCTTAATTATTATCACTTTGGTAAAGGTATTTTTGAGCTTTTTTAATTCAGGCGTCGATACAGTTACGGCTACAGCCCCAACAGCAGCCACCAACCCTGCTAAGCCACAACCCCGGCCAAACTATGATCGCAATGTTGCTCAAATGCACATCATGGGAAAAGTCATACCCAATGCATCTAAAAAAGTGGAGAACGCGCCTGACACAACACTGAACCTAAAATTATTAGGTGTCCTGGCTGGTAATAAAGAATATGGCTATGCCATTATTTCAAGCGGGGCAAACAAGGTAAAACACTATTCACTCGGTGATGATATTCCTGGTGGTGCAACATTGCATGCTGTGTATCCCGACCGTGTTATTTTAGAGCGCGATATTCGCATGGAAACGCTGCGCCTGCCTAAAGCGAATGCCAAGGGTTTTGGAAATGAGCCTGTAGCAACGCCTCGATCCACACCACAACCACAGGCAACACAGGCTCGTGGTGACTTTGAATCACTCGGGCAATTTCGCCAAGAAGTCATGAAAAACCCAACTCGACTCACTGAATTCATCCGTGCTACACCTGAGAAAAATGAAGAAACCGGTGAATTCCAAGGCTACAAGGTCATCCCAAGTAAAAATCCAGATATGTTTTATGCGCTGGGCTTCCAACCTGGTGACGTTGTCATCAATTTTAATGGTATCCCTTTGGATCAACCCGATAAGGGTCCCAAAGCGCTACAAACGCTAGCCACTGCCGATGAGATTACAATGGTTGTTATTCGTGAAGGAACTGAATTGACACTGTTTCAGGATTTAACTCAATAGCCGTTAGTCTAGGAATACTGATCACAGAGATTTAACGTTATGTCTTATAAGGAAATATCATGTATAAATACTTTGCTTACTTTAAGTAAGGGTATATCGCACGGCAATACATTATTCATACCATTTTATCTTAATAAAATGCCATAACTATATGAAATATATGTTTTTAAAATCTAAGATTTGTAAATTAATATGCATTGCTACTGCATGTTTTGTAATTTTCAGTACATCGCTTGCTGAAACAGGTGTGACGCTGAATCTCAAAGATGCCGATATACGATCATTTATAGAAACGGTTGCGGCGGCTACAGATAGAAACTTTGTAGTAGATCCTCGCGTAAAAGCTAAGGCCACTGTGATATCTGCACGACCCATGGACCGTGAAGAGGTGTATCAAGTATTTCTCTCCGTTTTACAAGTTCATGGCTATGCAGCAGTACAAGTAGGTGAAATTGTAAAAATCCTACCAGATGTAAATGCTAAGCAAGGACCTGTTGCAACAGCGAGTGGTGATTAGCAAGGCACCGGTGATGAGCTCGTCACACGCGTTATTTCTATAAAGAATGTACCTGCTTGCTCAGATGGTACCTATTCTACGCCCCCTTGTTCCTCAACAAGGGCATCTCGCAGCCTACCCTAGTAGTAATGTGCTCGTGATCTCAGACCGTGCTGCAAATATACATCGCTTAATTACAATTATTGGTCGTATCGACCGGCCCTATAGCCAAGAAATTGAAGTCGTGCCACTTCAACACGCGTCCGCAAATGAAGTGGTACAAATTATCAATTCACTTAACCGTAAAGACGCACAAGGTGGACAAGTGCCGGGTCAAGCTACGCTTGCAGCAGATGAACGTTCCAACAGTATTTTGTTGTCAGGAGATAACGCAGCACGTTTAAGAATTCGCGGGTTAATTGCACATTTAGACACCCCACTTGAAGGCGGCGGCAACTCGCAAGTTGTCTACTTAAAGTATGCCAAAGCAGCCGAGCTTGCACCCATATTACTGGGCATTACTCAATTTGAAGCCCAAGGCGAACAGCAACAAGGTGGAACTGTCACAACATTTGCTCAAAATTCAGATGTCGATATTCAAGCCGATGAAACTACCAATGCATTAATTATTACCGCATCCCCTGCAAAATTCGAAAGTCTGCGCCGTATCATCAAACAACTTGATATTCGCCGTGCACAAGTCTTGGTCGATGCAATCATTGCAGAAGTCAGCACAGGCCTTGCCAAAGACCTAGGTTTCCAATTTGCATATGTGCCCACAGACAGATCAGGAAGTGGTACTCCCGCTGTTGGATTTCTGGACAGCAATCTTACTTTGCCCAGTCTTTTTGCAGATGAAGTTGTCGATACGATTACAGGGATTGGCAATGGTTTTTTTGCTGGCGCTGCAAAGAGAAGTGGTAAAGATCGTTGGGCAGCGATATTACGCGCCTTAGAAGTAGATGCGGCGACCAATATTTTATCAACACCTTCTATTTTGACACTTGATAACGAAGAGGCTGAAATTGTGGTTGCTCAAAATGTTCCGTTTGTAACAGGCTCATTCACCAACACAGGATCTGGTACGGATACCTCTGTTAATCCGTTTCAAACCATTGAGCGTCAAGATGTAGGGATAACGTTGCGCATTACGCCCCAAATTAATGAAGGAGATAGTGTCCAGCTAGATATTGAACAAGAAGCCTCTACCCTGTCGAGTTCAACTGTTGCAACCGATCTGATTACAAATAAACGCGCAATAAAAACAAGTGTGCTTGTAAGAGACCAGCAAACAATTGTGTTAGGTGGATTAATTGAAGATACATATCGTGACGTAGTACAAAAGGTTCCATTATTAGGCGACATACCGCTGTTAGGGCACTTGTTCAAAATTACAACCACAACAAAAGATAAACAAAACTTAATGGTGTTTATTCATCCAATTATTATTCGTGATGAAGCTCTAGGCAGCTTAGCAACCAATTCTAAGTATAAGTATCTCCAAGCCAGACAATTAGATGCAAAACTTGATGATCGCGGCCTAATTAAAGAAGGTGCAACATTATTCCCCGATCTTGATGAACTCGTTACACAAATACCTGGCGGCGGTTCGGTAAGCCCAACTGTATCGGTTGATCAACTTTTAGAACTAACACCTGTAGTTGAAACCATGCCTGTTGAAGATGGTCAAAATGTTGAATTAGAAGAAGTTGAAGTTGAAAACGTTTCTATACCTTCTGATTCTGATGTAATTATTGTTGAGTAAAAATTCAATTGACCATGGAAGCCGAGAAAGCACAACCATCATTTGCACCTCGCGAAGTCCGTAGGCCGCCATTTAGTTTTGCCAAACGGCATGGCATTCTAATTGGAAATGAAATCAATGGGCGTGTAATGATATTTCAGCGTCCAGATGTTAAACCCCCATCCTTAGCAGAAGCCAGACGTTTTGTTGGCAAGCCATTAAACATCCGCACCTTATCAGACGAAGAGTTTGATGAATTGCTCACGCAGCTTTACGACGAAAGCGCATCAGGCGCACTCGCCATGATGGAAAGTTTCGAAGATGACCTTGATTTAGAAAGCCTTGCCGAAGCACTACCTGAACCCCAAGATTTAATGGACGCAGACGATGATGCTCCAATTATTCGTTTAATTAATGCTTTGTTAACACAGGCCGTTAAAGAGAATGCATCTGATATTCACATTGAATCATTTGAATCTCGATTATCAGTTCGCATGCGTGTTGATGGTGTATTGCGTGAAGTTTTGCAACCACCAAGGAATCTTGGTGCATTAGTTGTTTCGCGAATAAAGGTTATGGCACAACTTGATATTGCTGAGAAACGCTTACCGCAAGATGGTCGAATATCATTGCGCATTGCCGGACGACCCGTAGATGTACGTGTATCGACCCTACCCTCTGGGCATGGAGAGCGTGTGGTGTTGCGCTTGCTAGATAAACAAGCAGGGCGTTTAGATTTAAGTCACCTCGGCATGCAGTCTGAAATTCACAAAAAGATTAAATTATCGATAGAAAAACAACATGGTATCGTGTTGGTAACCGGCCCAACAGGATCAGGAAAAACCACAACGCTATATGCAGCATTAAGTGAAATTAATGATAAAAAACGCAATATACTGACAGTTGAAGATCCTATTGAATATTTCATAGATGGCATTGGGCAAACTCAAGTAAATCAAAAGGTAGACATGACCTTTGCACGAGGTCTGCGTGCTATTTTGCGCCAAGACCCTGATGTTGTGATGGTTGGTGAGATTCGTGATTTTGAAACAGCGCAAATTGCAGTGCAAGCAAGTTTAACGGGCATATGGTGTTCTCTACCTTGCATACGAATACAGCAGTCGGTGCTATCACTCGTATGCGTGACATGGGGGTTGAACCCTTCTTATTAGCTTCAGTCCTCGTCGCGGTATTGGCGCAAAGATTAGTGCGGGTGTTGTGCGATGAGTGCAAAATTTCACATACCGCAAGTTCAGTGGAATATGAGCAACTAAGAATGGCGCAAGCAGGTGTAGCAATGAATGATGCGCCCATTATTTATTCACCAGGCTCATGCAATGCCTGTAACAGTACTGGCTATTCAGGTAGATCAGGAATTTATGAATTGGTATCCATCGATGAGAACATGCGCACAATGATTCATGATGTGGGCGCAGAACAAGAGCTAGAAAAATATGCACATCTGCATACACATAGCATTCGTCAAGACGGAGTGCGCTTAGTGCTTGAAGGAGACACTACGCTAGAAGAAGTGATGCGCGTAACGAAAGAAGATATTGTCATTTAAGTGACTAACATCCATATCCTCTCATGCCTGCATTTGAATATACCGCATTAGACAGTCACGGCCGTGAAAAAAACGATGTCATTGAAGGCGATAGTCCGCGTTCTGCTAGACAACAGCTACGTTCCAAAGGATTTGATCCACTTGCAATTGCGCAAGTAAAAGAACGACAAGCTAAAGTATCTGTAAGCAGACTATTTAAACGAGGGTTTAGTTCAACTGATCTGGCATTATTTACTCGCCAACTTGCAACGCTCGTTAATTCGGGCACTCCCCTCGAAGAATCCTTACGTATTGTTGCTAAACACACGGAAAAACCTCGTGTGTCGAGCATTATCATGGGCGTGCGATCACGTGTTACAGAAGGATTCTCGCTTGAAAAAGCATTGAACGAATTCCCATCTGCATTTCCAGAGATGTACCGCGCTACAGTTTCAGCTGGAGAAAAATCAGGCCACCTTGATGCCGTTCTGAAACGCCTAGCCGATTACACGGAATCTCGGCAAGAAACACAACAAAGTGTAATTGGTGCGTTATTCTATCCAATCGTACTTCTAATAATTGCGCTTGCAGTCGTAGTTTTACTCGTCACGATTGTTGTACCAAAAGTTGTAAACGTGTTTACAGATATGGGTCAAGAGCTCCCATTACCCACTACCATTTTGATTGCAACAAGTGACTTTCTAATTTCCTATGGAATTTTTATTTTGATCGCTATAATAATTGCGATAGTTCTGTTTCAACGCTCGATGAAAAGTGAACTATTTCGAGCAAAAGTTCAAAAATTTTATTTAGGCCTTCCTATTATTGGAAAGCTCACACGTGGACTCAATACAGCACGCTTTGCACGAACCTTAAGTATCATGACAGCTTCTGGCGTACCTGTACTCGATTCACTACGTATTGCTACTGAAGTAATCATCAACCGGCCCATGCGTCAAGCTGTTCAGGAAGCTGCTGTAAGTGTTAGTGAAGGCGCAAATATTCACACGTCATTGGAACGCTCAGGCCATTTTCCACCTATGACATTGCACCTAATTGCAAGTGGCGAACAAAGTGGAAATTTAGAAGATATGTTAGACCGTGCCGCCTCTCAGCAAGAGCGTGAATTGAATATGATTATTAACACCACATTGAAGCTGCTCGAACCTATGATTATTGTGTTTATGGGTGTATTTGTACTTGCCATTGTAATGGCCATATTGATGCCAATCTTTAATTTAAACCAAATGGTTGGACAGTAAAAACGGCTACTGTTTAAGTGAGCTAGCCTACTTTAATATTGTTATATAACTTACTGTATTTAATTATACTATTTATAATTTATAGTTAAATATACAGTAAACTAATTTTGCCAATCATCTGCCTAACCTAACCAATAAAGACTATCGAAGGACATGTGGCAATCAAGTTCTTGTTACAATTTTAAAGTATTTATCATTAATAATCAGCGAGTTAATAACTAAGAGAGAAATAAATGTCTAGATATGCACGTAGCCGCACTCACGGCTTTACCTTAATTGAGATTGTTGTTGTAGTCGTAATTATTAGATTGCTAGCCGCCATGGTTGCACCAAGAGTGATGCAACGCACCGATGATGCCAAAATTGTGAGAGTTGCAAATGACATTCGAGCAATTGAAGCATCGTTAAATTTATATAAATTAGATAACTTCAACTACCCCTCTACAGAACAAGGATTACAAGCCCTCGTGACACAACCACTAGGTGCGCCTGAGCCTAAAAACTGGAAACAAGGTGGTTACCTTCGCAGTCTTCCGAAAGACCCTTGGGGTAATGAATATCAATATGCGATTCCAGGATCATCAGGAACTGCTTTCGATTTATTTTCATTTGGAGCTGACGGAAAAGTAGGTGGTGAAGAAATGAGTAAGGATATGTCAATTGCTGACCTGAATTAAATATGTTCTATATATCTCGAGGATTTACGTTAATAGAGTTGCTGGTTGTAATTTTCATTATTGGAATGATTGTAGCCGCGGCAACTATTACCCTTGGTGACAATCAAGGAAAAAGACTCGAGCAAAAGTCTCAACAACTGGCTGCATTATTAGATTTAGCTAAAGAGCAGGCAATATTCAACTCTGAGGAGTTTGGTGTTGTATTTACACGTACGAGCTATTCGTTTTATCACTTAGACTCAGAAAATCAAGAAGAAACTAGCTGGATACCCGTCACTGATGACAACCTTTTGCGTGAGCGCACTTTGCCCGAAGGGTTGGAGTTCAAATTGTTTTTAGAAGGAATAAAAGTTACCTATGCGCAAGATGATGATGTAAAGCCGCAGGTTTATATTCTTTCTGATGGTTCAATTACACCTTTTTATGTGAATATCACAGACAAGATCGATCATACCTATCGTTTAAAAATTGCAGAAAATGGTGCATTAGAATTTGCAGCAGTAAATTAAAATCATGCGAATTCCTCAAAAACATTATTTAGGATTTACACTTTTAGAAGTAATGGTCGCGTTAACCATCATTGCACTTGGGATGGCCGCTGTAATCAAAACCGTAGCCTCTACGACTGTTAATTCTGCTTATTTGCGAGACAAAACATTTGCCTATTGGGTCGCACAAAACCAAATGGCTGAGATTGAACTTACCGCTGCTAAACCAAAAATAGGATTTACGGATGGTAGTGAAAAATTAGCAGGTTTAACGTGGTATTGGACAAGAAAAATTGACGGTACTGAAGATCCTGATACTAAACGCGTAGAAATATCAGTGCGGATGGATAAAGACAAAGACGCACAAAGCTATGCAGCCTTAACTAGTTTACTGCATGTGCCTAACTAAATTTTATGATTATACGCGCTCACACTACAAATAATTATTTAGGTTTTACTTTGATTGAAATGGTAGTTGTAATTGCCATTTTTGCCGTTGTTAGTGTACTGGCATACGGAGGTTTAAATCGTGTTTTAGATAGCCAAGAACACCTTCAAGAATCAGCGATTCGATTAAAGAATCTACAGATGACGTTTCGATATATTGAGCGCGATATGGGACAAATTATAAATCGATCTGTACGAAATCAGTATGGTGACTTACAACATGCTTTGGTGGGTGATGAGGATAAAGCAATAAGCTTTACGCATTCTGGTTGGAGAAATCCTGCAAATCTTGTTCGTAGCCGGCTACAAAGAATTAGCTATGAGGCTTCAGAAAACACACTTACTCGATACACCTGGGCACAATTAGATGGCACCATTGCAGAAGAATATTTTGAAACAGAACTTTTAAATAACGTTGAATCGTGGAACATGCGCTATCTTGATCAAAGTAACCAGTGGCATACGACGTGGCCGCCTTTAAATAGTAACCTAAATCAGGTAAATATCCCCAAGGCTTTAGAAGTCACTATTAAAGTGGAACCCTGGGACGAAATTAAAAGAGTTTTTGCAGCACCAATATGAAACAAAAAACTTTTAATTTTAAAAGACATAAAGGTGTTGCAGCCATCACAGCTATACTTGTTTTAGCCATTGCTGCAACAGCGGCTACGACAATTGCCGCCAATTATCAATTAGATATGCGGCGAACTGAAAATATGATTAACAGTAGCCAAGCATGGGCCTATGCAAAAGGTGCTGAACAATGGACGCAAGCCATTCTTGCTCGTGATCTGGAAAACAGTAGCTACGATGGTCTAGATGAAGATTGGGCCATTGAACTTCCCCCTTTTGAACTACCGGGCGGATATATCATTGGAAAAATTGAAGATGCACAGGGGAAAATTAATTTAAACAGTTTGATTAAAGACAAAAAAGTAGATGAAACGATGAAACAGCGCGTATCACGTTTATTAAGCTTGCTTGAATTAAACCCAGGTTTGGTGGATGCCATTATTGATTGGATTGACGAGGATGTGAACCCAGCGGGTCCAGATGGTGCAGAGCGAGACATTTATATAGGATTGGAATTTGCTTACTTACCGGCCGATCAGCTCATGGCAGATATTTCAGAATTACGCCTTGTGAAAGGGTTTGATCAGGATACTTATAATATTTTGCTTCCTCATGTCACAACGTTACCTGCCAATGTGGCATTGAATCTTAATACCGCATCAGCCGAAGTTTTAGCAAGTCTAAGCCCGAAAATTGCACTAGAATTGGCCAATGATTTGGTGAAGGACCGCGAAGATGATCCATATGAGCAGCCTATCGATTTTCTAAGACATCCACTTTTACAAGGCATTACCATTGATGTTTTAAATCTAAGCGTAACCAGTGATTACTTTAATTTAACCACTAAGGCAGTCATTGGTAATAGTAAGGTTAAACTAACAAGCACTATTCATCGCAGTGGTGGAAATGCACTGCAGGTAGTGAAACGCAGTCAAAAGATTTAACGAGGACATTCGAAATAATGGAAGAATCCGTATATATATACGTACAGACAGATCTATTAAATTAGCTAGAAGATGACGATACGCATTTTGTAAAGTGGATTAAGCTTGATTACGATGGCGTCCCAATTACACGCGGCACTGAAGCTCGATTAGAACAAGTTGCATCCATTACACAAAATGCACATGTAGTTGTATTACTACCACTGCAGTCAATGCTACTCACAAGTGTTAATACTCGTGCACGTAAGGCAAAACATTTACAAAAAGCTATCCCCTATGCATTAGAAAATGAAGTTGCAGATGATGTAGAAAATCTTCATTTTGCACTGGGTCAACGCTATGGTGAAAATGATTACCCTGTTGCCGTAATTGAAAAAGATTCTCTAGACCTAATCTTAAAAAAACTATCGAATGCAGGGATCTATCCTGATATTTTGACAGCAGACGTATTTGGACTCCCCTTTAGAGAAGACTCTTGGACAATATTGATTGATGATGAGCGCGCCCTAGTACGTACAACTCAATATCAAGGTTTTACAATTGATTTACATAATTTACAACAAATCCTTACATCATCACTACGACAAGCTGAAGTAACGCCAACAGAACTTAATGTATATCGCTGTGATAACCAACAAAGTGGAATTAAAAAGTTTAATTTTCCAATCAATACAAATGAATTAGATGATTGCCCACCCGGATTATTTGCAGACGGTTTAGATGAAAACGAATGCATTAACTTATTGCAGGCTAGTTATTATAAGAAAAATAAAAAACATCGACAATTTGCCCCTTGGAAAATGGCAGCTATTCTGTTTGCGGTATGAATCGGTTTAGCAATCGTATCTGTATTTATTGATCACGCACGATTGAGCAAAGAAGAAAGTAATTTAAATGCACAAATTGAACAATTGATGAAACAAACCTTTCCGGATATGCATAATGTTTCTGCAGACAGTGCACGAATTAAAATGGAAGCACGACTAAAAAACTTTATCGCTAGCACTAATTCTGGTTCTCAAGCAGGGTTTATGGAATTATTGGCTATGAGTGGTGAGTCAATGCAGCAAGCAGGTAAAGTTGACATTGATAACATGAATTATCGTGAAGGAAAACTTAATGTTAGTGTCAAATTATCTGATATCCAATTACTTGATCGTATAAAGCAAGCGCTAAAAAGTAAAAATTACCTTGCAGATATACAATCTGCAAATACTCAAGGATCTGTGGTTGAGGCAAAGCTTGTAATTAGCAAAGGAGGTGTGCAATGAGAGAATGGTGGGATACGTTGCAGCCAAGAGACCGCACAATGTCCTTAATTGGTGCCGTTGTTGTAGCGATTGCACTCTTGTACTTTGTCCTTTGGACACCTATTGCATCAAGTCGTAATAACAAAGAGACGCGAGTAGAAAATAAACGCGAAACCTTGATATGGATGGCGCAAAAAAAACAAGAAGTCAATCACCTAAAAAGAATTAATCCAAATCTTTTTAACCAAGCCACAGATAACCGCTCATTGCTTGCAATTGTTGATAATAGTGCAAAACAAATGGGCACGCGATTTTCTATTACTCGAATAGATCCAGATGGTGACAATAAAGTTTCTATCTGGGTGGAAAATATTTCATTTGACCATTTAATTGTCTTGCTAGGAGAGTTAGAACGTAGAAATTATGTACAGGTTGCAGATGTCTCTTTAAACAAATCTGATCAAATTGGAAAAGTATCAGGAAAAGTATCTTTAAGTAGATAACTTTTTACAAGAGTATTGAAGTATATGAAAATTGTTAAAAGTATTGTTTTTGGATTAGTTATTCTCATTGGTGCATTTGCGTATTTTGCACCAGCTTCAATTATTCAAATCTTCTTGCCTGCAAATACTTCAACTGCTGGAATCAGTGGAACATTATGGAAAGGTAATCTAAGGACAATCGTAATTGACAAAATTGGAATTCAAAACACCAAATGGAACGCAAGCCCATTTAGCCTGCTAACTGGGAAAGTAAAAGCAGATGTGTCGATTAATTCAAATAATTTACAAGGCCAATTTCAAGCAACGTACTCCGGTAGCGCAGTTCACACTAAGGATCTAGATTTAATTGGCGACTTATCACTGCTTTTGCCCTATTTCGAGCAATACGGATTAACAATTAGTGGCCAATTTGAAGCTAATTTTATAAATCTTGATATCGAAAATGGCATTCCAAAGCACGCAGATGGAGTTTTACAACTATTTGATACCAGCATTCTTGGTATTATTCCACTTAATCTAGGTGATGTGACCAGCACATTTGAAGAAACCACTGATGGCCTTAAAATTAATTTGGATAATACTAATGGTGAGCTTGACCTG
Organism: Gammaproteobacteria bacterium; assembly: GCA_965247265.1. Taxonomy (GTDB): domain Bacteria; phylum Pseudomonadota; class Gammaproteobacteria; order UBA4575; family UBA4575. The sequence continues at coordinate 1,880,581 of OZ252002.1, read as the reverse complement.
AATGGCGTTATAACAATAAACACTAAGGGAGTGTATCTTGCAAACTTGATGCTTTCGCGGAACAGTCAAACTCCAGACCAAGTCCTTCAAACTGTCCAATTGATAGGAAACAAGATAAGTGAAGATTCAGTTAAGTTAGTTCACTCGGGGCAACTTAGAATTTAAGATTTTCAAGTTTATTTAAATTATCTTTCTGTGTTCTTAAAGAGCAAATTAAAAATTGAATTTTTTACGTCCCACTCTCTTACTACTATACTTGAAACACGTCTCTCTGGTGTATAACGACGATCTCGCCTAATGCATCTTCCTTTTGTTGTGATAATTGGAAACTGCGCAATGACTTCTGTACTGCGACGATCAGACGAAAGTCTCCGATTTTTAGCTGAATACTTCTGTACACAATTATGGGCCCAACCCATTTTATAATTATTTAGTTATATTATATTAGGAATTTGTTGGTGGAGCTAGACGGGATCGAACCGACGACCTCTACAATGCCATTGTAGCGCTCTCCCAGCTGAGCTATAGCCCCAATTTTCCTATAATTACTATTTATACCGACCCTATAATATATTCAATCGCTTGATCAATGCGTTGCGACGTCTTTTCAGGTCCGAGCAATTCCAATGTAATATCTATGGATGGCGATACAGTGCAACCTGTTACCGCAAGCCTGAGTGCAGGTGCAACCTTACCAAATTTCAAGCCTAATTGATCCGCAGTGGCATTAATTGCGGTGTGAATATTCACCGATGACCACGCTTCAATATGTTCAAATTTTGTCTTTAATATTTTCAAAATTTCTATACTGTTTTTAGAAAAATGCTTACTGGCCCCTTTTTCATCATATTCACAAACGTCATTATAGAAGTATCGACTAGCATGACTTAAATCAAGTAAATTTTTAAAACGCTCTTTTTGAACATCATATACTGCAGCAATACCGGGGTTACTTTCTGTTGCTATTCCCTGAGAAGCAAAATATTTATTAAGCATTGTACTTATTGTAGAACCGGAGGTATTCATCATATATTGATGATTTACCCACAGTAGCTTATAAAAATCAAACGTAGCAGCAGATTGCTGTATTGAGGAAAGATCAAACAAATTTAGCATTTCATCCAATGAAAATATTTCTTGATCGCCATGAGACCAGCCTAGGCGAACTAAATAATTTAAAAATGCCTCAGGGAGATACCCGTCAGCTTTATACTGATTTACTGAAACTGCACCATGTCGTTTAGAGAGTCGCCGCCCATCTTTACCATGGATAAGTGGTAAATGTGCATATTCCGGAATCTCTTTATTCAAAGCATTGTAAATATTAATTTGTCGAGGCGTATTGTTTAAATGATCTTCGCCTCGAATAACGTGGGTAATTTCTAAATCGATATCATCAACTACAACAGATAAATGATAGGTTGGTGAACCATCTGATCTGGCTAAAATCAAATCATCCAGTTCACTATTTTGCACAACCACATTGCCCCGTACGCGATCATTAATTGTGACTGCCCCATCAAGAGGGTTTTTAAATCGTATAACCGGTTGAATATTTGCATTGGGTGCAGATGATAAAGTTCTACAAAAGCCATCATAACGAGGCTTTTGTTTATTTTTTATTTGTTCTTCTCTAAGCGCTTCTAGGCGGTCTTTTGAACAATAGCAGTAATACGCATTTTCTTGATCTATAAGTTTTTGGATGGCTTGCTGGTATTTTTCATTTCGCTTTGACTGAAAAATTGGCGTGATATCAGAATTTATCCCCAGCCACTTTAAACTGCTTAGGATATCTTGTGTAAATTCTGGCTTAGATCGTTCTTGATCCGTATCTTCAATTCGTAATATAAACTCGCCATGATGCTTCTTTGCATACAGCCAGCTAAATAGTGCTGTTCTTGCTCCACCAACATGCAAATATCCTGTCGGACTCGGAGCAAATCGTGTACGAATATTCATATGATAAAATAAGGCAATATAACTAACGTTAGAGGTACAAACCTCTATTGTATATTTAACCCAAGTTATTAAAGCGATGTAAAGTGAATAATATCAGGGGTTTTTTCATCAACAATTGTTTTGCCTAGACTAATTTTACCTTCGCCCCAGAGAGGAAATTCTTCACGTCGTAGATAGATGCTGCGTCCATCGTCTGTAATTATATATGTACCATTAGTACTTGTATCACTTAACAAAAATTTTCCACGGCGATATTCAATTAATGCATGCTGTCTTGAAACCAATGTACCATCAATAATAATGCTACATGCCATGTCACGGCCTAGTGTCAAGGAGGGCGTATTTGCTAGCAATGCAATTTCAGTATCTTGAAAAACGAGTTGCAATTTGGATGATTTTAGTTTTTCTAAATTTGTTGTGCCTGAGAGTACTTGAGTAGACGCTTCCCCTTCCCATAAAATTTCATAAATGATTGTCTATTCTTGTCGCCCTTTTATGCGCGAGGTGTCATAGCGTCTCGTAAAATGACTAATTTCAGGGGGTATATGTTCGACGATTGCATCCGTGGCAATAATTTGTCCACCTTTTGCAATATCGCGCATGGCCGCTGCTACATTTACTGCATCGCCATACATATCACTATCTTCAATTATTGCTGATCCGTAATGCATCCCGATGCGTAATGATACTTGGACACCATTTGGATCAATTGTGACTTTTGCAATTTCTTGCATCTTGAAAGCTGCTTGAAATGCGAGTTCTGGGTCTGATAAGTAGCACAAAATCTCATCGCCAATAAATTTAACTACCGTGCCACGATGTCGTTTAATTATCTCAGAAAGTCTAATTAAGCAGCGCGCAATACTATCTTGTGCGAGTGTATCGCCATATTCTTGATATAATTTTGTGCTGCCTGCAATGTCTATAAACATTATGGTGCAGTCTTGATTATCTTTACTCACAGGACTACTCAATATTTCTCTTCGAGTTTCATGACTTGGCCTTCATTGATAATATTCAGGCGACCGAGGTAAGACATTCCCAACAAGGGTGGATTCGGATCAATTCCCTCAAGCACGAAACCCTCAACATTTCTTAACATAATCTCACCAACTTTGACACGATCAAATTTCACTGAATACGCATTTTTTGTACCAGATGCCGTACTCACAACGGTTGAATCGCCCGTTAATTTATACTGTATACCAAGGTGTCTGGCTAAATTTGAATTGATGGCAATTGCACTAGCACCTGTATCAATTAGAAAGTCGACAGTATAGCCATTGATGGACCCCGTTGTCTTGAACATACCATTAGTACTTCGATAAATAAGTGTTTTCCGTTTTTCACGTTGTTCGTAATTCGCTTGAACTCTATTACTAAGCATATATTTTGATTTAATACCATTCACTTCAAGTACGGCATATTTACTGGTTGACTCAACCAGCATAACACCTGTTGTTGTGGGCTCACCGACATTAAGTAAGTGTTGTTCTTTATTTATAAGGACCATCGCTTTATCTTTAAATAAAGCTATAACTTCAATATTTATTGATATTTGAGAAACTACTGGACAAGAAGCAATACAAATAAGAATTAAACTTAAAAGATTTTTCGAGATAGACATTTGTAAAGGCTTATCATTAAGAAGCTGCAGCTTTCTTTAAGAATTGAGTAAATTGTGCCTTATCATTTGCACATTCAAACGCCATTTGCGGGTCAATTCGATCTTCACTAAGAAGTGTTTTTATCGCTGTATCCATACTCTGCATACCAAACTTACTTCCACCTTGAATCGAGTTATCAATTTGATCTGTTTTACCTTCTCGAATTATGTTGGATATAGCAGGTGTATTAATCATAATTTCAACAGCTGCCTCACGCCCTTTCCCATCCTTAGATTTAATGGGTTGTTGTGATATCACAGCGCGCAATGAAGTAGAGAGCATCGTTCGAATTTGATCCTGTTTGTTGACTGGAAATGCGTTTATAATGCGATCCACAGTAGTAGCAGCACTATTGGTATGCAACGTTCCAAAAACCAAGATCCCTGTCTCTGCAGCAGTTACCGCTAGACTCATTGTTTCTAGATCGCGCATTTCGCCTACTAGGATTACATTTGGGTCTTCTCGCAATGCAGAATGTAAAGCACTTGCAAATGATTTTGCATGCTCACCAACTTCGCGTTGACTAATTAGGCACTTTTTTGTTTGTGTATAAATTCGATGGGGTCTTCAATGGTAAGAACGTGTCCTTTAAAACTCTTATTTATTGAATCTACCATCGCAGATAGCGTCGTTGATTTACCAGACCCTGTTTTGCCTGTTACCAATATCATTCCAGATTTTTGCTTACAAATATTACTCAAAATTTCTGGTAAATTAAGATCTTCTAATGATGCAGTTTCTGCAGGTATGGATCGAAAAACTGCACCCAAGCCATTCAAATGCCTAAATGCATTAACTCGAAAACGTCCTTTTCCTTCGATGGTATAAGCAAAATCAGCATTATCGTCTTTCTCAAATACATTGCGCGCTCGACTGGGCATTATGCTCATTACAGGTTCAAGCATTTCTTTAGCGCTGATTGCGTCTTCGGAAATAGACTCAAGATCTCCGTATACTCGCATTCGAGGTGGATCACCTGATACTAAATGTAAATCAGAGCCGCCTCTTGCAACAAGCATTTCCAACAATGTATCGATATCAAGCATAATTTAGAATTTAGTCTCCTTTTGGTAAAAGTGAAAGATCCGTCACGAAATGTTCAAACTGCTTTTTATCATTACCATGTAAATAGGCATCATCGGGGTCAATTTCTTTTGCTTGCACTGCGTGAAGTAGTACTTGATCCTTAAGTTGCATGCCAGCTGAGCTTCCTGTCTGAATTTGGTTAGGAATTTGAAAATTTTTGTCAGACATGATCAGGTTTGATATGGCATTGTTCATAATCATGATCTCAACAATTGCCTTGCGCCCTTTCCCATCAATGGTTTTTACAAGATCTTGCGTTACCACAGCATGCAAGTTTTGAGATAAAAATATTTTGCCTTGGCCTTGCTGATCAGCTGGCAACGCATCAATGATTCGATCAATGGATTTAGTAGCAGAAGTTGTATGCAATGTGCCGAATACTAAATGGCCTGTTTCAGCTGCTAACATTGCCATGCTAATAGTCTCTGTATCTCGCATTTCACCAACAAGAATAATATCTGGATCTTCACGCAGTGATGCGCGCAACCCATCTGAAAAACTATTCACATGTGTTCCTACTTCGCGTTGAATTACTTGTGAATTTTTACTTGGATGAATAAATTCAATTGGATCTTCCAAGGTAATAATGTTTTCTTTTCGTGTTTTATTTATATGACTTATAAGTGAAGCAAGTGTTGTCGATTTACCTGTTCCTGTAGAGCCGGTAACCAACACCATGCCTTGTTTGTAATCTGCGAAGGACTTGATAATGGGCGGTAACACTAACTCTTCAAATGACGGAATTTCTGTTGGGATATGACGCAGTACTGCCCCAATGCCAGTAGACTTTCTAAATAAGTTAACTCGAAATCTTCCTACACCTTCTGACATGTATGAAAAATCAAGATCATCGCCTTTTCGAATTTTCTCTTTTTGTGACTTTGTAAGAATCTCGCTCATATAGGTTTCTAGTTCAGTGTCACCTAAATCTCTAAACTTAATTGGCATTAAATCTCCATGCATACGAAACATGGGCGGCACACCCACTGCAAAATGGATATCAGAACAACTTTGCTCTCTTCCAAGTTTTAAAAATACATCGACTCTAGCCATATTATTTAAATACTAGTTCATAAATTCTTGGATTGTCTCTTTGAGCTCACCCATCGATTGGGGCCGCTTTTCCGCTTTCACACTCATACATTTTGACACCAGCTTGCTCAAATCACTTGAAATTTCATCATTCTTATCGCTTACTTTTGCGGCTTTTCCCTGAACATGCTGGTACATAATGGACATACTATCTTTACCTGAATATGGAGCTCTTCCCGTTAACATTTCGTACATGATTACACCCAAACTATAAATATCTGTACGTTCATCCACATCTTTGCCTAAAACTTGCTCAGGTGCCATGTAGGTGGGTGTTCCAACAAGTAGCCAGTTTTAGTTAATTTAGTATCTGTCGTTTGCGTCGCAGCCGCTACACCAAAATCTACAATTTTCACAAGTCTACTTTCATCAATTAAAATATTATTAGGTTTAAGATCACGATGAACGACATTAGCTGCATGAGCGCTTTCCATGCCGCTGCACACATCAAATGTCATCTTTTTAGCGCGTTCAATATCCATAGGTTTCTTGTCTTTTATTTCAGCACTTAACGTGTGACTCTTGAAATACTCCATAGAAATAGCATGTGCCTTACCAAATGAAACCATGTCATAGATGCGAATTACATTTGGATGGGTAATTTTACGAGCAAATCGTAATTCATAAATAAAACGTTTTATAATGCTTTGGTCTGTTACAAACTGTGTGTTCAAAAATTTAAGGATAATCTCCTCATTAATCATCGTATCTTCAACTAAGAACACAGATCCAAATGCACCCTTACCGATTTTCTTAATATAACGGTATCGATCTGCAAGCATATCATCGGGTTGTAAATCATCAGGGTTAATAGTTTGGGATTCCATGAACATATTGCCACGCACAACTTTGCCAGGCATGGTAATAGTTCCACCTGCGTCATCACCTGCATCACCTTTAAACACTTTGATTGAAGAATCTTCTGGTTCTTGTTCTACTATACTATTAATAGCCTCTTGCCCTAACTCTTGGATTTCTTGTGTTTGATTCGCAATTACTTTTTCTATAGCACTTATAACGATTTCGACATCTTTTTCAGTAGTTATAACCATAAGCGTACTAATTGCTTCTTTAATTATATTTTCTGATTCTGACTTTAGTTGTTTAATCGTTACATCAAGTGCTTCTTCTGCTTTCAGCGTTGAAAATGCTTTTAATAGCACTACCGCCATCGCTTCGTTATCAGGATTTTCCTTTAACATCTTAATTAATATAGGCGCACTCTTTTTATTTCCCAATGCAGCTAAACCATCAATAGCTCGCTCTCTAACCCACCAATCTGTATCGTCTAAAGATTTAACCAGTGCATCAAACGTTCTTTCATCCTTGGTTGCATTTATAATTTCAACTGCTGATCTTCGAATGAATTCGTCATCATCTTTAATTAATTGAATCACTGCATCAACGACACGTTTTCCCCCTATTTTACCGAGCGCATCTGCAGCTCTACTTCGAACCCACCAATCTTCATCTTTTATTGTATTAAGTAAATCTTTTACTGAATCTTTACTTGCAATTTCATTTAGAACTTCAACGGCAGCACGGCGCGTATACTCAGACTCATCCTTTAAATGAGGAATTAAATAACGTACGGTTTTAGGATTATTTATTTTGATTATCGTTTCGATTGCTTTATTTTGCACTTTAAAGTCGGGGCATTGATCAATGCACAAAGACGTTTAATGTCAATATTACTCCTCGATGTTGATAACCCTTCCAATGCAGCTAATCGAACTGCTTTATTTTCATCTGATAATAATTTGCCAAGGGACTCAGTAACTTTTGGTGTATCAAACTTAGACATCACCTTTGTTACATAGGTACGCATGATCGGATCTTTTGTGTCCGCTCTATTTAAAAGTTCAGGTACCAAGGTGTCACTGGCAATTGTTTCTAACAAGCGGAACAAGGCCGCTTGATCATTGTGCTCAAGTTTATAGGCTTAGCGCAGTAGCTTTGAGCCATTAACCTTTTGTTTTTGCGCAGTAAGAAAAATCATTAACATTGGTTTTGACGCATCTTGATCTTCAAATAAATCGACAAATACATTTGGATCAATATGATTAGATTGCGATAATGCTTTAACCACTCCATCGCGCACATAGCTACTTGGGTCAGAAAATAGTGGTCTAAAATATTCTGCGTAGTCAGTTCTAGCAAGGTTTGATAATAAATCTACGACAGGTGTTGCTTCTTCTTTACTAAGTGTCTCAAGACGCGTTGCCAATTTAGGAATTGCAGTTTTTGCAATTTTTTGCAGCTTGATAATATTTTTTTGATAATCAGCATTCGACCGTTTAGATAAAACCTGGTCAATTAACCCATCAACTCGAATTGCACCTAAAACACCCATATTGGAACGTTACGTCTATCCTGAAAATTTAATGTTTAAAATTCACCTACAAACTAATAGTCGAAGGTACAAAATGGAGCCCATTTTTATCATTTAAAAAGACCATATGTAATTGATATATAGTAGTAAATTTTACTGAGTAGACCAGTTTACCCTGCCGTGTCAGCGAGGTCATGAATTAGATAAACTGGGCCGACCAAATTACGATATGCAGAGATAACAGGCTATATATACCGGCAAATAAGTCATCCAACATTATCCCTAGCCCGCCCTGAACACGCTTATCGGCCAGTGATACCGGCCACGGTTTCCAAATATCGAATATCCTAAAAAACAGGAACCCTAAAAGTATCCAGTACCAGGCAACAGGCACCAATAGCATGGTCACCAAATAACCAACAATTTCATCAATCACAATTCCCGGATGATCATGAACACCCAACGCATTTGCTGTCTGTCCAGATGCCCAACATCCAATCACAAAACTAACAACGACAATTGATAAATATATGATTGAGGAAAATGATGCTAATAACAAATAAATAGGTATTGCAATGAGCGTCCCCATCGTTCCTGGCGCAAAGGGTGAGAATCCAGCCCCAAATCCAAATGAAAGTATATGTACAGGATTTCGTAGAACGGTATGTTTTACATCAAGGGGCATTGCAGGTTATTTAATTAAAATGATCAAATCCTTGATTCTTAGGTATAGAAAGTAAATTACCTTCATAACATAGCTCAACACCAGCATTAGATACAATATTCCCAATATGCGTAATGGGACATTCTGTTTTTTTACTTATCTCAATTATATTTTCGATGTCCTTTTTATTTGCAGTGAATATTAATTCGTAATCTTCGCCACCTAATATTATTGTTTCCCAATTCTCTAAATATTTTTCTCGGTGTTTCAGTGCATTTGACACCGGCACATCCCCAATATCTATAACAGCACCAACATTACTTTGAGTCAAAATACGTTGTAGATCTATTAGCAATCCATCAGAAATATCAATTGCAGCATTTGCCAGGCTAACTATTTGTTTTCCTACCCTAATCCTTGGTTCGGGTTTATAGAGGCGCGATCTAAAAAACGCATCGTCATTAGGCGATACAGATATGTTCGATATTGAATTATGCAATTTTAAACCTAATGCAGCATCGCCTATTTGGCCGGTAACAAATATTAGATCTCCAGTTTTAGCACTTGAGCGGGTCAGTGCATTTTCCTTAACAAATCCAATTGCTTGAACAGTAATTGATACTGGGCCTTTAACCAAATCACCGCCAATTACTTTAATGTTGTAACGATCCGCTAAAGAAAAAAGCTCATCTGAGAATTTTCTTAACCACTGATGATCAATGTCAGGAATAGATAAACTGATTGTCGCCCAAAGTGGCTGAGCGCCCATTGCTGCAAGATCACTTAAACTCACAGCTAATGATTTATAGCCAATGCAATCAGGTAACCAATTACTATCAAAGTGCACACCCATATTCAATGTATCTGTTGTTATAACTAACCTTGAATTATTTGGAGGTACTACTACAGCCGCATCATCTCCTACTCCAATTTCCTTATCACTGGATAACCGATGACGGGTAAAATACTGTGTAATTATATCTTGTTCTGTCAAATTTTTATGCTTGTGTATTTATTATTTACATAAATAATTATTGCAATTCACTTTTAGAAATATTATCTAGCACGCCATTAATGAATTTGAATCCGTCAATTGAACCAAATTTCTTACACAGTATTATAGCTTCAGAAATAACAACACTTGCAGGAATATCTTGATGGTTTATAAGGTCATGTGTAGAAAAAAGTAATATCGCTTTTTCGACAGGATCAATGCTTTTCATCGAAGCATCAGTATATTTTGAAATGACATTTATGAGCTCATCAAATCGATGGATGGATTCTTTAACTAAATCAATAAAATATTCTTTATCAACTTTGTGCCAATTATCATCCGTTGCAAACTGTGCTAATAGATCGTCAATACCATGGTCTGTTAGTTGCCACTGATATAAAGCTTGCAGTGCTAAACGTCTTGACCAATGACGTTTTTGTGGTTCTGCATCACTCACTTAGCTTTCTATAGAACTTAAGACATTTACCATCTCCAAAACACAAAGTGCAGCATCTCGTCCTTTATTTTGAGATAGGTCTTCAGTAGATGAACGTAGCTGCGCTTGCTCAAGCGTATCGGTTGTCAACACACCAAATGCAATGGGGAAATTGGTTTCTAAGGAGACTTGCTGGACTCCAATTGTGCATCCATGACAAACATAGTCAAAATGAGGTGTGTCTCCACGTATTACGCAGCCCAAAGCAATTATTCCGTCAAAGTGTTTTGTAATGGCAAGACGTTTACATGCAATGGGTAATTCAAATGCACCTGGTACATGCAAACCTTTAATGTCATTATCTGCGACACCGTTTTCAAGTAATGTTTTGATAGCAGCATTCCTCATTGACTCAACAATATTGCCATTAAATCGTGCGGATACAATTCCAATACGCAAAAGATTGCCATTATAATTTGCCCCTGAGGTATGACTTTGTTTCATTATTAAATTCGACTCAATTGTTCTAGGTAGCGAGCGAGCAGATCAACTTCGATATTAACTTTATCGCCTATTTTTAATGATCGTAAAGTAGTCTTTTTTAATGTATGTGGAATGATTGTTATACAATGTCGATCATTTAATATTTCATTAACTGTCAAGCTAACCCCATTGACACAAATTGATCCTTTTGTAGCAATATACTTTTTCAGATCTGACGGTGTAGATAGCCAAATAATGCTTTCATTTTCTTTATCTTCTCTGTTTAATAACTCACCCAAACCATCTACATGTCCACTTACAAAATGCCCGCCTAATCGTGTAGTAGGAGTAACAGCGCGTTCAAGATTAACAGCCTTACTATCCCCTTGAAATCCAAACGTAGTACATCGCTGAGTTTCATTAGAAACATCAGCTTCAAAGGTATCACTTCGAATATTATAAGCTGTTAAGCAAACACCATTAATAGCTATGCTATCACCTTCAACAACATGCTCTAAAAATATTTTTGAAGTTTGCACTTGGTACTGATGTATATCGCTTTTTACTGCCACACTCTGCAGAATGCCCATTTCTTCAACTATTCCAGTGAACATATATCAGCTATTTTGATCAATTGTGTAGGAGGTAATAGGCAAAGCAGTTGAATTGTTAAACGTAGCGCCTGCTTCAACACCTGTTTTTGCTATTTCTTCCGCATCTTCCAGACGATCATAAATTGCAAACATCGCCCCTAAGGCAATGTCCCCGCCAGACCCTACAGCCCAAAATCTTGAATATTCAAATACCTCACGAAGCGCATACACTGCAAATATTCCGTGAGGATTAACAATTAATGTATCAATTCGTGAAGATTCGTAGGGATCATCCTCCTCATCTTTTGGGTTTAAATAGTAATCTTCCTTTAAAATTGGATGTAACTTTCTAAATGATTCAAAAATAGCGAGCTGACTATTAAATTTCAGATCTTCACCGTATTTTTCTAAAATACTGTAAACCACTGTATAATGTGCTGCACTTCCAACAATTCCAAAATAATTGCCTTTATATTGGTGAATTTTGTCATGCGTTTTATCAAACTCACTGGATTGCTTAAGTTCGCCAAATGTTGTAAGCGTGTCCGCTGCAATACGCGCCTTACCATTCTTATTAACTGCTACGATCGTTGACATTTCTACCTAGTTAAATTTTGGTTTTGTTGTTAGTTTTATATCACGACCGATCATTTTATTTTCAATAATTTTTAAGTCTATTCGATCTTGCATTGATGTAATTGAATATATATTCGCAAGACTAAAATCAGAGCAGCCTAATAGTTGTGGTGCCAGATAGATAATCATTTCATCAACCATACTACTTTCTATAAAATTACCTATAAGTGTCGGGCCAGACTCTATCAATACTTCATTAACTCCGCGGTTTGCTAGATCACGCATTACCATTTCAATATTAACATGGCCTTTAAATTTTTCTACTTGTAAGACTTCAATATTTTCTTTTTGTAATGCTCGTAGTTTATCTTCGTCTTGACTTAATGTATAAATTATAACGTTACTAGTTGAATGCAAAACATTTGCAGTCAAAGGAATTCGAAGAGTTGAATCTAAAATAACTTTAATCGGTTGCACTAATCCTTTTGAATCATCTTCTGAGAGGCGTGATGTTAGTTGCGGATCATCGGCCACAACCGTGCCGACACCTGTTAATATTGCGCAACTTCTCGCACGCAACTTATGAACATCGTAACGCGCTTCTTCTCCTGTGATCCACATACTTTCTCCTGATGCCAATGCGGTTTTGCCATCTAAACTAATTGCAGATTTAGTTGTTATATACGGAAGATGTGTAGTAATTCTTTTAAAAAAACCTTTGTTTAGTTCTTGAGCTTCTTTTTTTAAAACATTACAACTTATTTCAATGCCATGTTCTTGTAATTTTTTCAGCCCCTTACCATTAACAAGCGGGTTAGGGTCTTCAGTTGCTGCAACAACTCTAGCTACCTTTGAATGGATGAGCGCTTCTACACATGGCGGTGTATTTCCTTGATGCGCACATGGTTCAAGCGTAACGTAGACGGTTGCACCTTCGGCACTTTCCTTAACACTATCTAAAGCATTAACTTCTGCATGTGATTGTCCATAGACAACGTGATATCCACTGCCTATTATTTTCTCGTTTTTAACTATGACACACCCAGCACGAGGATTAATGCGTACAGAATATTCGCCTTTACGCGCAAGACGCAAAGCTTCAGCCATGTAGAAATGGTCATTAAATATATGCTGCATACTGACTTAGTCAGTGAATGAACTAATGCGTGTTTTTATCGAAATCGTCAGAAATTAATGAAAGTTGACTTTTGAGCATCTCTGGTGTCAAGTCTTTCTCAACTCTATCAATAATATCTTTAAATGCCTGTACATCTTCAAAACTTCGATAAACAGATGCAAAACGAACGTAAGCAACTTGATCTACAGATCTTAGTTCTTGCATGGCCCATTCACCAATAATATTTACAGGGATTTCACGTTCTCCCATATCGAGTGCTTTGTGTGTAATTCGATTAATTGTTGCATCGATAATTTCTGTCGCAATGGGTCGCTTTTCACATGCTAATGTAATTCCGTTGCGTAATTTTTCTTCATTGAAGGGCTCGCGCCTGCCATCACGTTTCACTACACGCGGAAGATTTCGTTCAGCGCATTCGTAAGTAGTAAATCGTTCTTCACAACTTAGGCATTCGCGTCGTCTGCGTACTTGGTCTCCTTCGCTTGCAAGCCTTGAATCAACTACCTTTGTATCTTCTGAACGACAGTAAGGGCACCGCATAACAATTAATTACACACTGAATATAAATGTTTACGCTACGGCTTGTTGTTCACTGCTTGCACTATAAACTGGAAATCGCTTACATAAATCAAGCGCTTGATTTTTCACACGATCAATTATTTCTGTATTTTCTAGATCGTCTAGAATATCGCACATCCAATTAACAAGCTCTTTGCACTCTTGCTCTTTAAATCCACGCGTTGTTACTGCTGGAGTACCAATTCGTAAACCGCTTGTAACAAATGGTGACTGAGGATCATTAGGAACTGTATTTTTATTAACAGTAATATTAGCTTTACCAAGTGCGGCATCGGCTTCTTTCCCAGTAATTCCTTTATCAATTAAATCTACTAAGAATAAATGATCGTCTGTACCACCTGATACAATTTTATATCCACGTTGCATAAATTGGTCTGCCATCGCTTTTGCATTGACTAACACTTGCTGTTGATACGTCTTAAATTCTGGTTGCAATGCCTCTAAAAACGCAACCGCCTTTGCTGCAATGACGTGCATTAATGGACCTCCCTGTGTACCAGGAAATACCATTGAATTCAATTTTTTAGTAATTACTTCATTTTCGCGCGCCAGAATAATTCCACCACGTGGGCCTCGCAGCGTTTTATGTGTAGTCGACGTTACAACATCAGCTATGGGTACAGGACTAGGGTACAAACCCACAGCAATCAAGCCTGCTACGTGCGCCATATCAACCATCAATAGTGCACCGACTTCATCACAAATATCTCTGAAACGTTGCCAATCCCAAACTCTTGAGTAGGCAGAAAATCCTGCAACGATCATTTTAGGTTTATGTTCTTTTGCAAGTTTTTCAACTTCATCATAATCTACTTCACCCGTATCTGGATTCAAACCGTATTGGACTGCATTAAATATTTTTCCTGAGAAGTTTACTGGGCAACCATGTGTTAAATGACCGCCATGGGACAAAGCGAGACCCATGATCGTGTCATGCGGCTCAAGCAATGCAAGATAAACAGCTGCGTTTGCTTGTGAACCTGAATGAGCTTGCACATTTGCATAATCCGCATCAAATAGCTTTTTGATTCGATCAATTGCTAATTGTTCTGCAATATCAACATACTCGCATCCACCGTAGTAGCGTTTAGCTGGGTAGCCTTCTGCATATTTATTTGTCAGAACGGTACCTTGCGCTTCCATCACCCGTGGGCTTGCGTAATTTTCAGATGCAATTAATTCCACATGTTCTTCTTGTCGCCGAATTTCTGACTGAATGGCATTGGTTAATTCCTTGTCAAAATTGGCAATGGTCATGTCACCTGTAAACATTACTACTTCTCCTACCTAGATAATTTTAAAATTTAAATATAAATATGAATGTAATTATAGCCTAAATAATAGCTCTAAAAATTGGATAAAATGGGTAGCTTTCAAGCATTTATAAGCCTTTCTGTGACTGCAAGCCACCCTGTAGATATATTTTCCAGGTTGTACCCGCCTCCACCTAAGGCAATCATCTTTCCCCTGCAGTGCTTATTTGCATAACGAATTAATTCTTCAGTGACAAATTTATGTGTCAACGAGCTGTAACATAAATTTGTAATGGGATCTCCCATTATACTATCTGCACCACACTGCAAAAGAATAAATTCTGGAGTAAACTTATCAATAAATTGTTTTGCAGTTTCCCATTCTTTTAAAAAATCTGCATCACTACTTGCAGGCGGCATTTCTATATTTAATTTCAACCCTGCAGCGCGACCTGTTCCTATTTCAGTAGATTGACCCGTGCCAGGATATAACGTTTGACTATCTTGATGAAAATCTAAAAATATGACGTTTTCATTATCTTCATAGGAATAGAAAACACCATCGCCATGGTGGGCATCAATATCAACATATAAAATTTGATTAATTTTATATTCAGATTGCAAATACTCTATGGCAACTCCGATATCGTTAAACACACAAAATCCACTCGCAGTGTCTCTTCGTGCATGATGCAATCCACCAATTGGGTTAAACGCATGCTGACATTTTCCACTCATGATTGAATTAATTGCAGCAATTGTAGTTCCAACCACGCATGATGCGGCTTCAAATATCCCTGGAAAGGCAGGTGTATCACCTGCATCTAAATACCCGCATCCTTTTGTTGATAAGTTTTTAACTTTAGAAATATAGTTGTTCGTATGAAAAAGCTGTAATAGATTTACATCAGCATGTTGTGGTTCACAGATGCAAACACGCTTATATAAATTACTAGCCAGTAAGGTGTTATAGAACGCAGCATGTCTGTGCGTACTAAAAGGATGCCCATCGGGAAATCCGTAGGCAGCAAGTTCTTCGCCAACAAAAATACACGTATTTGCCATAATGATGGCTTTTTATTAAAGAAGCTTAGTATTGTATTTTATAACGTAAAGAACAAGACAGCTAAAACATAGCAACAAATTAGAAAGGCGCTAACAGATCAACTAAAACTTAAATTTAACTTCCGTTGAAAGATAATCAACTCCGGATTCATCCAATTCATAACGTTCCCATTCTGCGCTTATTCCAAACCTTGCATTCAAGTCATAATTTGCGCCAAAGCCATAGAATATATCTGTACCGCGCGTTGTTTCAGTTAAGCCATTTTTGGAATCTAATACATCAGACTCAACTTCCCAGTTATACACGCCACCCTTCATATATAGTGCACCATGGTCTGTGATGGGATAGCTGCTGATTCCAGAAAAGAAAATTACATTGGAATCGAAATTAGAGGCACCATCTTCCGGAAACCAAAGTGAAGAGCCGGTATACATATCATCAAGACCAAAAGAAATTTCATCTTGATATTCAACCTGTACTGAAAAATATTTGCTCGTTCTAAAGCCACCCACCAACGAAAGACCTTGTTCTTCAGATATGTTCTGATCTACAAGAGTATTATTTGATAAGCTATTTAGGGTTGGTATTGGGCTAGTATCTATCGTATCAGCACCGATGTACCATTCTGCCGATGCACTATGTGCTAGCAATATGGCTAATAATGAAACGAATAGTTTCAATATTCCTTGTTTATAGCCCCTCATGTGACCCCGTCCTATCCTTGTGAAATTCAAGTATACGCCGACTTATTATCATTAGGTATACATCAAAACACAGTTTTATGAATAAATTAATGTCATATGACTCACAAATACTGCCATTGGTTCCTTAATATAGACCATTCATTCACACTAGAATAGTGGTTAATAGCACGAATTAGTTAAATCAAAGCTACACGCGCATTTCGAAACATTCTCATCCAAGGCCCATCTTCTTGCCAATCTTTGGGTCGCCACGAATATTGAACGGCTCGAAACAGTCTTTCTGGATGCGGCATCATGATGTTGAAGCGACCATCCGAGTTGCAAAATGCTGTCGCACCTTGAGGTGAACCATTTGGATTTAATGGATACATTTCAGTAGTTTGTAAATTATTATTAACAAACTGCATTGATATTAAACTTTGTTGTGTCAGCTTTATTAGTGCGGCTTTGGAAAGGTCTGTTTTCCCCTCCCCATGTGCCACGACAATAGGTAGTGTTGAACCTTCCATATCGTAAAAAAGAATCGATGGCGATTCTAAAATTTTTACCATTACAAGCCTTGCTTCAAACTGCTCAGAAGTATTGCGAATAAATCTCGGCCAATGCTCAGCGCCTGGAATCATCTCTTTAAGTTGCGCCATCATTTGACACCCATTACAAACGCCTAAGGCAAATACATCGTCACGTGAAAAAAATTCAGAGAATGCATCCTTTAACATTGAGTTAAATAAAATTGACTTGGCCCAACCCCCACCTGCTCCTAATACATCTCCATAGGAAAACCCACCACACGCTACAAGTCCTTGGAAGTTTTCTAAATTTGCTCGGCTATGAATCAGATCAGTCATGTGTATATCAATTGCATTAAATCCTGCTCGACTAAATGCTGCGGCCATCTCCATGTGACCATTCACACCCTGTTCTCGAAGTATTGCGATATTTGGAAGAACACCCATATTAATGAAAGGCGCACTTATATCTTTATTTGGGTCAAATGTTAACGAGGCAGAAAGCCCAGGATTATTCACATCTAAAATCGATTCTAATTCTTGCTTAGCACATTCAGGGTTATCTCTTAATGTCTGAATGCTATAACTCGTATCTGACCACCACTCGTGAAGTTGTACACGGGAGCTTTTATAAATAGTTTCCCCATTTTGCTCAATTATAATTTCATCCGAATTGTTTACTTCGCCGAGTACATAGGTTTGGTCTGATAAATCATTTTCAACAAGTATGGCTATCACTTGTTGAATTTTGCTTTTAGAAATTTGAATGATGCATCCAAGCTCTTCAGAAAATAAGCCAGGGATGGACTCAGTTTCCAAATCTGTTAAATCAATAGTTATCCCAACATGGCTCGCAAAGCTAATTTCGCAAATCGATACAAAAAGACCACCATCGGATCGATCATGATACGCATGGACTAAACCTGCACGTTTTAAAGCTGAAATCGCATTGAAAAAATCAATTAACTCTGTTGGTCTATCAAGGTCTGCTGCGTTGGCTCCCAGGCTTTTATAAACTTGGCACAAGGCAGAGCCTCCCAATCTATTTTTATTATTTCCAAGATCTACAAGTAGTAATTGACTATCAGCCACGTCTTTATCTAATTCAGGTGTAAGTGTTTTACGCACATCAGCAACCGGTGCAAATGCAGAAATGATTAAAGACAGTGGTGCTGTAACAGACTTTTCGGTAGCGCCATCTTTCCAAACACTTTTCATGGACAGCGAATCTTTACCAACCGGAATTGCTATACTCAGTGCAGGACAAAGTTCATCTGCAACAGCGCGTACGGTTGCATAAAGTTGCGCATCTTCACCCAGATGCCCCGCTGCTGACATCCAATTTGCGGATAATTTTATATCTGATAATTTTCTAATATCAGCCGCTACAATATTTGTGATGGCTTCACCAATTGCCATTCGCCCTGAAGCAGGACCCGACAACAATGCAATAGGTGTGCGTTCACCCATTGCCATGGCCTCTCCGCAAAACCCTTTATAATCACTATTTGTGACTGCAACATCTGCAACAGCAACTTGCCAAGGGCCTACCAGTGGATCTCTGCTGACCAGCCCTGTTACGGTTCGATCTCCAATGGTAATTAAAAAGTTTTTAGCTGCCACAGCTGGCAATCTCAAAACACGTTGCACCGCATCTTCTAGTGAAATTTTATTGTAATTAAATTTTGAGCTATGACGCGTAACGCTTGTTACCGTGAGCTCCATTTTAGGCGTTTTACCCAGCAAAACATCCATAGGAATGTCTATGGGATGATTATCAAAATGTTCATCTTTGAGTATTAATTGTTGCTCTGCAGTGCTTGTTCCAAGCAATGAATACAAACAACGTTCGCGCTTGCAAATATCTTCAAACAACTCAAATTTTTCATTGTTAATTGCAAGAACATAACGTTCTTGTGATTCGTTGCACCAAATCTCTTTCGGCGACATTGCACCTTCATCATTAGGTATTTTTCGTAACTCGAAGGAGGCGCCAAGATTGGCACCATGAATTAATTCGGGCAGTGCGTTAGATAAACCCCCTGCTCCAACATCATGTACCGATAAGATTGGGTTTTCATCCCCATATGTAATGCATTGCTCAATAACTTCCTGGCAACGCCGTTGCATTTCTGCATTGCCCCGCTGTACCGAGGCGTAATCTAAATCTTCAGTGCTTTTTCCACTAACCATAGACGAAGCTGCACCACCGCCCAATCCAATTAACATTGCTGGACCACCGAGCACAACAATTGGCGTTTTATCTGGAAACTTTTGTTTATGAACATGCCCGGTACGAACATTTCCCAAACCCCCTGCCAACATAATTGGCTTGTGATAACCGCGCATGTCAGAGCCATCACTCTTTTCAGATGTGTCAATTTCTAACGTTCGGAAATATCCAAGAATATTTGGCCTACCAAACTCATTATTAAATGATGCTGCACCTATAGAGCCTTCAATCATTATTTCAAGCGGAGAAACAATTCGGTCCGGTTTTCCATATACTGCTTCCCAAGGCATCGGATTATCAGGTAGCTGAAGATTCGAAACAGAAAACCCGCATAATCCGGCTTTAGGTCTGCCGCCAGAACCAACTGCACCTTCATCTCTAATTTCACCACCTGCCCCTGTTGCAGCACCTGGGAATGGTGAAATTGCAGTGGGATGATTGTGTGTTTCAACTTTCATAAGTATATGAACGTCTTCGTCTACAAATTCATAATGCCTATCATTTGAATTGACATGAAAACGAGTTGCATAGTGACCTTTTATAACTGCAGCATTGTCTTTATAGGCAGAAAGTATATTTTCTGGGGACTGTTCAGAGGTATTTTTAATCATGCCAAACAAACTTTGTGATTGCGGTTGACGATCTATTACCCATGAGGCGTTGAATATTTTATGCCTGCAATGCTCGGAGTTTGCTTGTGCGAACATCATTAATTCAACATCGGTAGGTGCCCGGCCAAGATTATTGTAATTCTCTACAAGGTAATCTATTTCATCTTTAGCAAGCGCCAATCCCATTTCTTCATTCGCTTTTTGTAACGCATCTGCCGCATCTTTCGTTATATTGATATGCATCAATTCACGTCTAGGTTCTTTCTTAAACAACTCGTCTGCACCGCTTAAATCAAAGCAAACTGATTCCGTCATTCGGTCATGCAACAAACTTAAAACGTTGATTTCTTCATCTGCGTTGAACTTTTCTGATACAGATAATTGGTACAGTATTCCTCGTTCAATTCTCTCTACTTTTGTAAGACCACAATTATGTGCAATATCAGTCGCTTTTGATGACCAAGGTGAAACGGTTCCCATTCGTGGCAACACCAGAATGTCAATGTGAGTGGGCTTGTTTTCTGTGAGTGGTAAGTATGTAAGGAGTGACTCAAGGTGCAGATGTTCATTGTTATTCAATTCATTCGATATTTGAATGAAATGTAAAAACTTCCCACTGAAGGAATTTAATTTCGATGAAATGCTTTGTAATTGGCGCTGAAGATTTTGAACTCTAAAATCCGATAATGCATTCCCTCCCTCAATAATTAGCATTTAAAAAACAGGCCCGTTGTAGCGTTAAGAAAAGCGGGAATCATAGCGAAAACCATGAATCTAATCACGCTGTTATATGCTGAAAATTAGAATAATTGTATGTAATTATAGTACAATTTTGTGCTTACACATCGTTCTTATAAGGGGGCGACTCGGTTTCGACGTGGATTACGAAACTTGAGGTGCATGTCGAGGATGTAGCTTACCTCGTTAACTATGCTGCAAACATATAGTTGCAAATGATGACAACTACGCTTTAGCTGCTTAAAAACCAGTCTAATGCCGTCCGACCAGTTCAGCTTACGGTTCTGACTCGGGCGTAACCTTAGTAAGCTCGTGGTGAAGTCTGTCTGGAGCGGAGCCATTAAAACTAATCCAGACTCCCCGTTATATGCCCTGTCGGTCGGGAGTATATCGGTTAAGTTAAAGAGCGACTAAACATGTAGTACCAACGGCAGAGGATTTGCGGACGCGGGTTCGATTCCCGCCGCCTCCACCATTAGGGTATTCTTAAATACTTGTTTTTCAACGAGTTAATATCATACCTTAAAACATTTTGCCAAGTAAAAAGGTGGCAATTGGGTCTGGAATGGTCTCAAAACTTGGCAAAAAACTTGGCAATTTGAGCAAAAAATAACCAACATGAATCAACTCTAATTTGTAAGCTAAAATAACTTTATAAACTCAAATATTTTTCTAAAACTGAGGTATAAAAAATGGTATTGAGTACATGGATGATATTCTGGTGGTTGCTTTGGTGCATTCTTGCAATCATCGGAGCAAGTCACAGTGGCCGATCAAAATTTGGTTGGTTTTTGATGGCATTTTTTCTGGGGCCGGTTGGATTACTTAGCTTTATGAAGTTACCTGAAGCTCCTGAAGAAAAAGTTCATGAAAGTGTTGAAGTGAAAGTTGTGAGTCAAAGTGATGAAATCTATGCTTTACGCAAAGAGCTTAATGAATTAAAACGCAACAAGAAGTTTGATGGATAGTTTAACAATGTAATTGTTTTAACAACTCCCCTTCTCCTATTTTCTTTGCCATACTTCACGGATGAAAAGACTAACCAACTTCTTATCCCTTTTATGCACATTGTTATATAACAGCTTACACTGGAAGCTGCAAAGAGACCCATCTAGCTATGCTCAACGTGTGAAAGATAATTTATTCGTGAAATAATTCATGACTAACAAACTCTACTATGGGGATAATATTGATATCCTCAGAGAGCATATTGTAGATGAGAGCGTTGATCTCATTTATCTCGATCCTCCATTCAATTCTCGTGCTACATACAACGTCTTATTTAAATCACAAACTGGTCAGCATTCAGAAGCACAAATAGCAGCATTCGAAGATACGTGGCATTGGGGTGAACAAGCTGAGAAAGAGTATACAGAAATACTAAATCAGCCTAATACTGATGTAACCGAAGTTATGGAGGCTTTGCGCTCGTTTTTAAAAGAAAACGATATGATGGCCTATTTGACTATGATGACTAATAGATTATTAGAATTACATCGCGTATTAAAATCTACTGGTAGCATTTATTTACACTGTGATCCTAATGCTTCACACTATTTAAAAATTATTCTGGACGCAGTATTTGGGCATAAAAATTTTATTAATGAAATTGTTTGGAAGAGAAGCTCCTCCAAAAATGACACAAAACAAGGGGCAAAAATATTCGGTCGTACTCATGACATAATTTTATATTACGTAAAATCAAGCAAAGCCTCATTCAACACTGTTTATGAACCTTATACCCCAGAATACATTGAAAGCGCTTATTCCAAAACTGACGCTGATGGGCGCAGATTTAAGACAACTGATCTATCGGCTGCTAAGCCAGGAGGTAATACAACATTTGAATGGAAAGGATGTTTACCACCACAAGGTAGATTTTGGGCATATTCGAAAGAGAACTTTGAAAAATTTGAGAATGAAAACCGAATCTACTACTCTAAATCTGGAAAGCCATATTTAAAACAATACTTAGATGAAATGCCAGGTCTGAGCCCAAATGATATTTGGGTAGATATACCAGGGCTTACCAAAAAAGCAGAACGTTTAGGCTACCCAACACAGAAACCACTCGCACTTTTAGAGAGGATAATTAAAACATCTTCTAATGAAAATGAATTAGTTCTAGACCAATTTTGTGGTTGCGGGACTGCCATACATGCAGCTAAAAAATTAAATAGACATTGGATAGGTATAGATATTACACATTTAGCTATTACATTAATCGAAAAACGACTAAATGATTCTTTTCCTAAAATTGAATATGAAGTCTTTGGGACACCAAAAACTATTGGCGGAGCTAAAGATTTAGCAAAGCGTGATAAATATCAATTCCAGTGGTGGGCTAGTTCTCTAGTAAATGCTCAACCATATCAAGGAAAAAAGAAAGGCGCAGATTCCGGTATAGACGGGTTAATTTTTTTCAAAGATGATTCTGGAAAAGCCAAGAAAATCATAATTTCTGTTAAAGGAGGCAAAAATGTAAGCGTAGCAATGATCAGGGATCTTGGTCATGTCGTTCAAAGAGACAAAGCGGAAATAGGTATTTTTATCACTTTAGTTAACCCAACTAGACCAATGCTAACAGAAGCTACTAAAGCTGGATTTTATGATTCACCTGTAGGCGCAAGTTTTCCGAGATTGCAAATACTTACTATTGAAGATTTACTTTCAGGGAATGACCAAGCGAGATATCCTGATCTAACAATGGGCGGAACAACATTTAAAAATGCTCAACTTGACTACGGTGAGGATAAACAACAAGAGTTATTGTGAACAAAATGTCTCTTGGCTTTATAAGCTTATTTTACTCCAGCTATTTCACTCTTATCCCAAACCACCACCCATTTAATCAGCCTGCAATATGCTGATACAACAAATACAACAACGTCCCGATAAAGCTCAGCATGATGGTAACCCCCCGTTCTGCTGGCCGCATTCAGCCTGCGATGAATCTCCCTTACATCTGTCTTGATGTCATCCGCAAGTTTATCCATGCGTTCTCTCACCTTCCGCGATTCTTCGGAACACGAGGCCAGGTGTGCCTCCAGCAAGGTCTCTGTCCTAATTACCCGTTCCTGATATTCTTCATCCATTGAACTATTTCGGTTGTTTCACACGGGTTCCGAACCACCACAATACAGCGGCAGTCGTAATGTAGAGCACGGTGGCCACAATATGGTGCTGAGATTCCACATCTGCAGTGAAATAAAACTTTGCTACCAGTGCCACCAGTGCCACAGTTAATATAGGTCTAATCAATCCTCGTGTTACATCCACCCAGACCAGTGCCGGATGATCCCCTTTGCTGTAATGCGCCTGATCGGATTGATAGGATGCGGCAAAGGTTTTTGAAGCAGCAATGTCTTGTGCGCTTTCCGCCTCAATGACTGCAACCCGCTCACGACCGTGAATCTCAAGCTCCATTGTCTTGCGCTCTTCCATCATCATTGCAAGGGTATGCTGGTTGCGTTGCTTTTGCTTGAAGTAATCGAATACACCGGAGAATACGGTGCCCAGTAATCCGGTGGCCCCGCCTGTTAGAATGGCACCCATAAATTCAAACATTACATTCTCCTCTCGCGAATGATTAACTGAAAATCTTTTTGTCCCATTTCCTCAAAAAACTTTCTGACTGTGGGCCGACTGATTAACACTGCACGTTGCATTTGTTTGTTGTAATTTAGAAAACCCAGTTTGCGGCCCAATAAGATGCAACCGTAACTGTGTGTGGCATAGCCTTTGGTTCGATCCCCTGCAACATTGCCAGGATGAATTAAAATCCACGCACGTTGTTCAACGTCCGTGACCAGATACACCCAGCCATAACGCGGGGAGCGATGCCAGGTACATCTATATTCCCCTGGTGGAATACAGGAGTGATTCGGCTGGTTGTTCTTCCACGGAGGCTCTGCGCTGTAACAGTAGTGCTCATGATCAATTAAGACCCTCCCGAAGCTGCCCTGCTCCCCACATGTATACGGATCAATCGTGACGGTGCGCATGTTTAAACTTGCCCTCATCGGTATTGGCATAGATATATTCATCCGCACTGATGAGTTCCTGCCATCTGACCTTGTGGCCGCGAAAGTGAAAGCTCATTACATGTAATTGAGGGCCGGTAAGGTGCAAGGTGTAACAGGGTTGATCTGTTTTCACACGATGCATCACATCTTGCGAGACATAGTTGATTTGCCCGGCCCGTTTTGAACTCCTGATTCGCTCACCGGTGTCGGTTAAACGTGTTTCGGTGTAGCTTCCCCACAACACCAGCGACCAGAAACAACCTGCATGGTTGTGAAAATGCTGAATCCTGTGCGGATAGATTTTATTAAGCGAGATATGTTTGATGTATCTGATTTTAGGGAAAGGAATTTTCAACCAGTTCGGAAAATCCATATTCCTGCTTTTTATATAGGTGATGTTTGCTCTTTGTTTTAATCCGCGTATCGAGGTGGTTCTGAACATTCAGCGTGCGCGAACTTTTCTGAAGGTGCCATCAGTCTGGCGATCTTTTCTGAACAGCTTGGCGCGTTTGTTGCCCTTTTTAGTATTGATGCTCCCGTCTGCAAGATAATTCAGTTTGGTCACATCGGTGTCAGCCAGATTAGTGACGGCCCGCATCGATTCTGTATGAAACATGATTTTCTGGTTGTTGATGGCGGTATCGTCCCAGACCAGGCGTTTGCGAATCATGGGTACCACCAGGGATCGGATTGATGTCAGGGTGGCTTTTTCATAATGAATATCCACAACATCCAGATCCAAGAGCATGGTCGTGGCCGGTAGTGGGGTGTCGGGTAAGGTAAGCGATGACAGTGCAATGCGTTCAATCGGTCGAATCGAAATCCCCCAGTGATCGATGGGATTGCCTTCATGATCGAAGTTCTGACCGACATGATTTAATGCCCAGCCATTAGGGATCGGCACCAGGCTTTGCGCATCTTCCCACAATAACTGGTAATGAATGCCGGAAGCATCTTGAGGCTTGGGAATCTGATAATGCTTTTTAACCCTTGAGATCAAATCCTGATCAGCACCCGAATACCAGTTGGCATGATTTCCCAACGGCTGATACTCGGTACAAACATAGGTCACATAGGTCGTGGGTAGATAGGTCGCATTCGCGGTCGGTATCCCGTATGCATGAATACCGCTTAAGTCCTCATTCGGGTATTGCTCAAGGATCGTATCTTTAAACGGCCGCAAGTCCGGATCATCCGCATTGAAATCATCACCTGCATATAAATTTCGCTGTGCGATGCGATCTTTAATATGTACGTTATATAAATTCATGCCACCACACCTTTCACCTTTACTTCATCGAAATTGATATAGATAAGCGTGTTGCCATTCAGATCAATGGCTTTACCAGGCTGACCCCCTTCACCACCTTCCCCGCCATAGCAGTTATTGCTACCCGTTCCACGACTACCCGCACGACCGGCCTGTCCGTAATCCCCGCCGTTCCCGTCAGGGCCGTCTAAATTAGTACAGCCGCGTCCACTGCCGCCAGGATTACCTTCGGTGATATGATCAAGATTGCAGCCTTCACTTTTTGACTGGCCACCATATCGGTTCTCACCATCCTGGCCACCATTACCACCCGCACCTGCAATCAGAGCCTGTGGGCCGGTGAGATCGATTTCGGTCTCCACCGTGATATTCATCGCAGGCCCGCCATCGGCACCACTGACTAAACCTTCCTTGCCAATAATGCTCCCCAGCAGGATGATTTTTACGGTTGAACCTGCAAGTAACGCACCGGTATCGAAGGAATAGGCGCCCGTATTGGCCGAACCCACCAATACGCCGGTTTGGATAGTGATCTGAACAAAGACAGCACTGTCAGGCTCCCCTGCTTGTACAAAGACATTGTAGTTATCAACATCCGATTCGATGTTTAATACTTTGTCACGGGATTGAATACCCGCCCCTTTAATCTGCATTACGAATCGTGTGTTGCGGCCAGGGTGATAAAGATGTCTGCGATACCCCAGGCATTGGAAGGACTGACTACGGTGAGGCGATCCCCGCTCATTAAATTTTGTTCACCCGCCATCACAAACGTCCCTGTGGTGCCTATATCGGCAAAGGTGATCGTTGCGATCTCAGTACCATTTTTATGTAATGACAGAATGACACTGCCGCCACCTGGTGGCGTTTCACAACGTGCAACCGATCCGGTCAGGTTTACCGGCAAGGTAACATTTCGGTTGATGACAACCCCTGCAATGGTGGTGGTGCTATCGGGTTCACCGATATAACCCACCTCAATATCATAGATCTTGGAAAAATTTGCAGTGGTATGGACTTTCGATCCGTTGTGTCGCAGCTCCCCTGCACCGACTGTTTTGATATTCGCATGCCCGCCAGTGTTTTTATTCTCCATGATGATGTCGGTCTTGCCTGCATTGAATCCAACAAACCCGTCTTCGGTGGCAGGACTTGAAGGATCAGCATTGAACTGAATCCCCGCACCATCCGATGTTTTGGCTTTGATGATCAACTGACGTGCCGCAACATCTAATGTGACTGTCTCAAGAAAGGTTTGCGCCTCATCTTTGATGGCCACGGCCTCAGCAAGCATTACTTTGACTTTATCAATCAGGGCAACTAGTTCGATGCGTGCCTGTGAGGGATCGTCCCCTACTTCATCAAAATTCTCTTTGGTTAAATCATCGCTTACATTATCCCATGTCATTTATACACCCCGGATCATTGCATCGATGGTGGCATCGGCAAGCGCACCATCGCTGTTGTAAATTTTAATTTCAGGCCCGTTCGTTGTGTCTTTGTCGATCAACTCCCATGACCAGCCACTGCCCACACTCTGCAAGGCCACCTGCACGGTGCGAATCGATGCGTAGGTTTTAATAATCGGCAGGCGGATATTCCCTGCTGCGATTCGGTTTTCACCGGTGACGGTTGAGGTATCCAGATCCACAATCTCCTCCTGGGTCACCTCGGCATCCATCGTGATCGAGGCGGCTTTGATTCCGTTCAAGGTCGGGTTCGTGACTTCGATTTTGATCTTGACGTAGCGAGCGAAGATCTCACCAGTGATGGCTGCAAAAGACGTATACGTCACATCATCATCACAATGCGATTCTGTGATCGCAACCCTTGCGCTGTCGGCATCGACCGAGATGACCGGTGTAATTTGTGTAATGGCACCGACATCGATAACACTGTGCTCATACGTTATGGAATCAACCGGATCATTGTTCCAGCTTGTCCATTCGCCCCAAGTAGACGGCAAGTCAGACCAGTCACCCTGGCTGTTCGGCAACAGGCAACCTGACGCATCGACAAAGCAATTCGTTTTCGTGCCTGAAAAACCGTCCTGCTTTACATCAATAAAGGTCAATGCATTGCCGATACGCGGATCACCCAGTGTCTCCTGTATGACGATGGCATTGACCGACTGATTTCCAGACGTGTCAAACATCTTCGCCATCAGGGTGTACGTGCCACCTGACAACTGATTGCTCTCAAAGGGTGCTGCTTTCAACACTCCGATATGCAGGGGTGTGCCGGACTCCCATGTCCCGCCACTGCCTGATGTGAACCGGATCTTTACACCATCGAAGTCCGGTGGAAAATCCCCGCTCCAACTGTATTCGCGTGTGCCATCGGCCAGGCGTTGCACCGTGAAGGTAATTAAATCAGGTGGTGGGTTGGATTTACCGGTTACCAGATGTGTTGTGGTCGTCCAGTTTCCGAATCTGCCATTCTTATAACGGTAACGAATTTCAATATCATAGGTTGTGACATCCGTAACACCTTCTATATAGAAGTCATGTACATCTGCAGGAAGCAGCGGGGTGGAAATCCAGGGGTCATTCCCACCACTGATTCTGTACCTGCATTCAATGGCTTCAATCTGTGAAAGCGGTCGGCTCGATGTAAATCCCAGTTTGATATAAGTGCGCGTTCGAAGTGAACCGTCCGCGTCTCTGGCCATGACACTCTCATCGGAGATGACTTTGTCAAACGATGGTTGTAATAACTCCTGATCAAGTGTGATGTTTGATTCGAATACAGGGATGACTTCTGAATCGGCGTTATAAATCGACTCATCATAGTGAACCGCCGTAATCTTTGCCGTCAGGTCTGCCTGCGGCTCAATGGATTTGATCACCAGATCTTCGGTTTCGGAATCTTTTATTCCGAATAAAAACAAATCCCCTGTTTGGGCACCACCTGTCGATGCACCTGGGGTGATTAATGTAATCGTGGTGTGCTCACCCGGGACATTAACAATGTCATACACGATACCTGAACCGTCCGATTTGCGAACCCTTACATTGTAAAGACGGCCTGCAGCCATGGTCACCGCGTTGGTTAACGCTAACGATACAATGTTCTCGCCACTTGTAGTAAGTGCTATGATCCGCCCGCTTGAGATGCCCCAGCCCGGTACATCATGCTGTACCTTGATGCGGTCTCCCCGTGTGGCGACCAGATTTTCAAAGTCGGCCTCAAACTCCAGTAATTCAGGTCTGAGTTTTATCGTTGCGATATGATAGCGCCCCTGTCGCCAGGCAAGATCGCTGTCGGTAGTACCAGGCAGGGGTAAGGTTTCAAACTTCGTTGCATTGGCCTGACTAAAACCATCGTCGTAAACAATGCGCTCATCCTGACCAAAGCCCATCTCCTCATTCAGGAAGCGAACCCGGAAACCATGCGGCGCTTCCACGAACGCCTTGCGACCTCTGAAGTTACTTGCATTTGTTGGTGTAAAATACTGAATGACGGTGTTTTTTATTTTGTCCTGCACCACCGTGTAGAGGCCATCGATGTGACCGGGGGATGCGCGTCCCGCACTGGAAATCGATTGCAAAATATCAAACACACTTGCGGTAAAGTCCACATACTGGTTACAGGCATAACCTTTTGCTTCACATTCCAGATACCAGTCCGCGAGCTCCGCATCATCGATCTTGTCTTTTGTGGCCGCACGGATATTGGGAGCACCCAGCAGCACATAACGATAGAGTGCGGCAGGATTATTACTGGCCCTCAGTGTATCCCACAGACCTGTGGTTGAGTTATAAACCGGCACCACCGATGAAGCCATACAGTTAAACTGATCGACAATACCGTTTAATTGTCCGGTCGCTTTAATCCGAATTGCCGCAAGGGATAATTTCTTTCCAAATGAAATCGGTGGTTTTTTCCTGACGGAACGCAACGCACTCCACACTGAATCATCAAATACATTGGTTGCATCGCTGTCCGCCGTCAGACGTGTAATCCGTACATCAAACTGTCCGCGCTGTGCAGGCACGATCCGTTCACTTACACGCAAGACCTCGGAAGTGGCCGAGGTAATACTGAATAAATGCCGCAAGCCCCCTGCTGCAATGTCCACGACGCGAAGCGTACCTCCACTGGGTGCGAAGTCCGTGGTACTTTCACTGCTGTTAAATAAAGAAGCCCCTCTGGTATCGGTAACAATTGCATGACCCGATGCATCGCTTCTGACCCGTGCGATCTCGATTCCATTCGATGGGATGTGAACACGCTGGATTTCCTGGTAGGAAACCGGTGTACGCCTTGTGGGTCCCTGGCGATATCCCGTAAGACCCGCCTTACCGGTAAACTTATCGATATAAATGGCACCGATATATGGTGCAAAAACCGTTCTTCTGTAACCGGTT
This sequence comes from Gammaproteobacteria bacterium, assembly GCA_965247265.1. Classification (GTDB taxonomy): domain Bacteria; phylum Pseudomonadota; class Gammaproteobacteria; order UBA4575; family UBA4575. Next base: position 1,850,203 of record OZ252002.1, on the reverse strand, counting down.
GGTTCACGTACCGTTGCCCCAACCGGTACCACCACGGTTTGCGCACCGATCTGTTTATAATGATCGCCTGCCGCCGACCAGTCCGAGTCTGTGGAATCCTTATACTCGATACTGAACTGTACGTTTTTCGATAACCATCCACCTGTTCTCTGATCGAATACCGTCAGGCCAAGCGGAAAGGTAATATCGATAATAAACGCATCGGTATCCGGCTGGGTCGTCTGGATAACGGCCCCGTCTTCATCGGTTAAATCCAGTGCTAAGGATTCTTCTAAAACCGTATCGGTCACTAACGTGAGCTCGGGATCATCCTCCTCGCCAGGCAGGAACTCCAGCTCCACATCCTGAAAATCATCCAGATCCGTTTCACCGATCTTAAAGTCACTGGCCTCGATTGGCCCGTAGCCGAGCACGAACAACTGACTTAAATACTGGTCGTTCCCCTGAATCTCGGTATACGGTGCTGTCCCTAATGGTGGGACGATCCGGTGATGGCCCAGTAATACCGGAATCGGGTGAAAGGGACGCAGTTTATTACGTGTGCCTTCAATGCTAAAGGTCGGGCTTTCTTTACTCGGTGTGGTGAAATCACGTCCGAGCTTGGGCGGTGGTGCAATCGCATTGATGGCCAGTGAACCGAGAATGCCGATGCCCGCTACCGCGAAATGATAAGTGAGACCTGATAATCCCCATACTGTGCCTGCAAGGTGTGGTGCGACCGCCAGCAACGCGATACTTAAAATGGTCGCTAACGGATTTTTGTCATCCCCTCCCTGCGGGACGGCGCGTACATAGATGCACTGATTCGGTTTAATGCGTACATGGTTCCAGTATTTTTCAGGAACACGTGTATCGCCCACCAGTACGATGCAGGCGGTATCCGTGAGCCCGCAATCTCCTCTGACTAATTCGGTTACGGTTTTAAATGGCTCTACGAGTAAAACTTCATTTTGAAACTTGAAGGGATGCTTACACGCAACCAACTGACATGTATGGGTGCCGGTAGAATCCCTCAATTTGCATCCTTATTACCTACCTCTATATATATCAATCACTTAGATAAGTTTCATTAGTGCCAAATGGTGCTGAGTGGGGTTAGATGGTGTCGATTAGTGACAAAAATAGTGACACGTGTTCGCACTTTTTTTGACGTCCTAGGCCCATTTTTGGGCTAGGCCCAGTGGAATGAATTTAACAAAAAATAAGGTCAATTTAATTAAGGATTATAACTATTAAAGATGCTTACTAAAATACAAAAAATCGCATTAGAGAAGCTACGCGGTTGCATCCAGGTAACTAACAAATATACCGATGACAGACCGATGAATCATCACTGCTTTGGAATTTTACTGTTGGTTGCTATCGAGCCTGGGATCACACGTAATGAAATCAATCTAGTAATGGATGAGTCGGTTACTACTACTAATCATTACATTGCCGATCTCGGTCGATACAAACAGTAGTGGCCCAGTTTGAAATTAACCAATGAGCGTCGTAAGTTTAACCAAACATAGGCTGAAAAAAGAACCAGTATTTTATACTGTTATTTTCAAGCATGGCCCAGATGGAATGTCATTTGTAGTGCACGATATTCAAGACACAAAAGCAGACCGTCTGGCTGTAGCCAGAGATTTTGAAGCTGCGGCAGCAAGTCTTAAAGAAGACTAATAGAAACTTATGGGAATTATATACGATGGTGCCGAAAAGCACTTACGTCTAATTAGAGACCAGCTTCAAGATGCCCAGTGTTATAACAGCAGCCAAGCCCATTCCTGCTATTACACCTGACAGCGCCCAGACTTTCAAATTAGCCACATCAGTTTTGGTAGCCATCTGTTCTTTTATGTTTCCTACTTTTTCTTCGAGCTTGACCAATGCTTTCAGCAAGAAGATCGACAACGGATAAAGAGAAAAGCTGAAAGGTGGGCAAAGTCATTTGCATCTATGCCAGCTGTAGAACGCTCAGTAGTTTTATAGACAATTCTTAGAAACGTGAAAGATCGCTGCTAGCATAGTTATTTATAGCTATACGTTCAATAACAATTTCTTCGCTAAAAGTTTGTGGTTGAAATTCTTCATATAAAGAGTCTAAAAATGCATCAAATACAGGCCCTTCGTACTCAGTAAGCACATTACATAGAATTCCATGCTTTCTTGCGTTATAACGAACTTTCTTTTTTCCAATATCAGTTTTAACGCCACCTTTTTTTGCATTTACACGGTTAGCTATAATCTGCTTTTGGCTTGTTGTATTCATATTTAGTTAAGGGATTAGAATTTTCAATTCGACTATCAATAACATTACTAATAATAGCTTCTAAGCTTTCGCATAATTTGACTATTTCCTTATCTGTCATGTTTTTACAATCAAGATATTTTCGAATTTCTGTAATAGCTAATACCATTTAAACCAGACCTACTGCCTAGGCGTATCAGCCATTACACCTTAGATGTTTAAGTAATCATTATCTTTCATCCTCACGGATTTAAAGTTATAAATGTAATAAAGCATTAGTGCTTTAAAAAAATGAACATAGTGTTTTTTGGTCCTCTACGTTCTGTATACCATGCTTTATCTTGCACTCCATTTGTAAGCTTATTAATTGCGTCAGGAACCAAGAAGTAAGCTACAGTATCTTTATCGTCCATGCCATCCGGCAAGGCCTTTGCTAGTATTGACTTAACTTTTCCGTATGTTATTCCTCCTTTTAAATCATCTAAACTTACTTCATTACAAAATTGAGATATTGCAGATTCTTTTTGCAAAGTAAGTACGTCTACACCATTTTCATTCTTACCATCAGCTTCATTTGGTCTAAATTTATCTTTGTCTTCACTTGCCGTTTCTTTTAATAATTCACGTGTAGATGTTTTAATTTTCCCTCTTAAGTCTGATGCATAGTTTTGTATTTCAGATTTATCGTAAAAAGGATCAATAGTTTCATACAACGACTCAAACAAAAGACCTCTATACGGTATTGGGTAAGGTGTTCCACTTGCACTACTCCAAAATACACCTTGCCCAGGGATGGGCTCATTAAGCAAACTACTCAATAAGTCTTTGCTAAAATGAGCATTTGCAGATCGAACGCTTTTCAAATCACCTTCTGAAAGCAAATGAAACAAGAACCAGTTATCACCTTGGCTTAATATTTCGTTAGGAATACTGCCAGGTTGTTGAGTAATTAACACTGCACCCAAATCATACTTTCTACCTTCTTTGACCCATTCTACGTATGGGGTTGATGCAGAATTCTTATCATTTAAAACTGACTGAGCTTCTTCAACAACAGCAATTGTTGGAATAGTTTGAGGTTCTGCTTTTGTGAACTCTTCTTGATTACGATCAAATATCCTTCTTAAAATCAATCCACTTAGAATTAATGAAGGCCCACCTCTTAACTGTGAAACATCTAGTATGCAGAGTTTACCCTCTGACAAGGCCTCCATAAGATTGTCCATCAAAGTACTAGCTTTATCATGAAGCATGCGCACTAATGTAGTCATATTTGCTCTTGCAGCAAATGCTTCAACTTCTTGACCTTGCTCTAACCTTAATATGGATCTAATTGTATCTATATCTGCACTGTTTCCATGTGAAGCAATTAAATCTACTAGCTTTGACCAATCACTTAAATTGAGGGCTCTTAATTTGCGAATATTCTGTTGATCTTGCTTTTCAGCAGGCAAGGCAATACTGATTATGTCTGATGGTCGAAAACGACGAATATCTAGTTTTACACCTCCAACGACAAAAGATTTATAAAATTCACTCGGTGCTCCACGCGATGTAAATACAACTAGCTTGTCTCGAAGGTGTGGTACATCGCATAACCCTGGCCTTCCTTTGTCATCAGGCCAAAAATATTCACCATCAGGGTCAAATATAATTGTTCCAACAGGAACTTTTTTATTACCACGTTTCGTTACTTCTGGTGTGGATTTATAAAGCTCGCTAAACAAAAGCTTATTTAAGTTTGATTTACCAAATCCTGCACGAGCAAATACAAATGTTCTTCGAGAAACTAAACTTTCAATTGCAAATTTAACATTTACTGAAGGACTTTTAATTCGCATCCATGGTTGTGAAATAATGTCTTCTTCATCACCTTCTGAGTAAATATATTCACCAAGCGCAAAATGTCCTATTTGCGCACCTGCATCATTATGACCAGCAACTTTTTTAAGTACTTCGTCTGACAAGAACGCAACACGACTTCCAACATGAGGTAATCGTCGATGAGAAGGCACAAAAACTAAATCCATGTTATTAGAATCTTGGCGAATAACTCCTAAGATTCGAATATCAATTCTGTATCTTAAATACGCTTCTTTTAAATTACTTGGAACTTCTCGATCTTCTGAAACTGCTCGAATTACATATTCTTCACCTGCTGATGAAACTAATTTACCTTCAGCAGAAATTGAAGTTATCCTTCCTAGTATTGCTTCTTCTGGACTTTCTAATTGCCCTAAAATAAATTGTCCATGCATTGGAATATCCTGAAGCCGATCGTCATACGGTAGCGTTATATCGGCATGGAATTCCATTCCTCCTTCTCGGAATCCTCTAAATGTCCCTACTACTTTTTGTCTTGGAAATAAATCTAACATGAGCCTACTTGGTTAATATCTTGCTGCTGAAGGATCGACAGGTTGAAGTGAAAGCTCATCTAAAATCGGCCTATTTCTATCACCGATTGACTCTCGAACAGATGCAATAACTTCATCTTGAAAAATATCGTAATCTAAACCAACAAGCGCCGCTTTTTCATGAGCTTGTTGTAGACACATTGGATAATGAGGTATAGGAAAACCTTCTTCAGAATCAACTAATAAATATCCTAATATTGTAGGAGCCATATCGGTTTGAGTATCTAATATATCAATTGCCCAAATAGGATCGTAAATATGAGAACCAAATTTGACTAGATACATTTTCCCTGCTGTAAATCCTTCTTTTTCACCGCCTCCCGTTACTATTTCTTCCCATATGTAAGCTGATTTTTGAAGTTCTTCATCTACAGGAACAAAACAAGGGAAAGAATTTCTTAATACTCCCTCTAGCGCCATAGCAAGTCGGTACTTTTGAAGAAATTTATTCTTTTTTGCAATGCCAGCAACATATATACGCCGACGATTAGATTGGTATTGCGTAGATATCGCTTTAACTAATAAATTTTTATACTTTCTGAATAGTCCTTTATCAAATTTCTTAGATCGCAAAAATCCATCGAATAAAATTACTGTATCATTTCCAAATTGACGTTCTTGAATTAAATCAAGTAATACAGCCCATTCTGTTAACTCCCTGTATATTTGTACCCAGATTGGTGAACGTTCTGACGGATCCTTAGCTATAACAGAAGAAATTTCAGAAATGCTATTTAGATCCATCCCCTTTAACATTCTTCCCAATGGTGTAATTGATTTACCTGCATCATCAAAGTGTCTCGAATCAATCTCTTTATAATGTGTCATTGGAGTAATAGCTTCTAAACAATACTCATTGTCACTGGAATCTACTACTCGTATAAGATCTATAGAAAATGGATCATAAGACAGCCTGTTATTTCCACCGTCTGTCCCCACTAACGATATTGCTGAACTTCTACGCGGTTGAATTCTTTTAGTGCGCGATTTGAGAACGCTTACATTTTTTCTTAATTTATTTAATTCTTCCCAGTTATTATTGACTGCGCTTTTTATTGATTCCTTGATTTGTATATTAGATTCATGGTTAAGCATGAGCTTCACCTTCTAATACATTGCCTTGCCCAATTATCACTGGCACACCTGATTCTTCAGAAATTAAGGATTCTGCCCGATCTAAATCTTTTACAAATAAGTCTATAGCTTTATAGCTATAATCCCATGGGCTAAATATTTTATTGACACCCCAATCTGCTTTACTTCTTGATAGGTCTATTTTTGCTAAAGCCTCTTCAAAATTTCCTAGTGCAAAATATACGATTGCCATACAAAAGTAATAATTAGCATCATGATCTGAACTATCGGCGCTTGACTCGGTATCTATATTTAAGACTTTTTTAAAGTTATCTACTGGCACTTCACCAGATTCGCCCCAAGTCGCCATAGCAAAATTAAATTGCTCTATAATATCTAGCGGCTTTCCTATCAACTTAATAGCTTCAGAAAATTTTCTTTCGCCGATAGCAATTAGGACCAATTCAGTTTTTGTTAAGTCCATTAATCTATCTGAGCACTCTTTACCTCTGACTATGTTTTCTAATATTTTTCTAGCAATAGATGTGTACCCATCTGTTGCCAAATCTTGAGCAACAACGAGTTTCTCAGAAACATTTAGCGATTCCACAGCTTTTGAAGTAGGCAACTCGTTTAATAGCTCTGGATCTATTCGACTAATTAGACTAACTAGTCTGAGAACATCAAAATAATCACTAACATCAAGTCTCAAGATACTTATTAAATCTTCCCGCGCCTCACTTATATTACCTATAGCCTTTTGAAGTGTAGCCCTCATGATTAAACAATAAATATCAGACACATCAGCTGATAATATTTCTGATAAGTAGGAAATTGTTTCTTGGAATTTACCTTGTTTACTTCGTAGATTTGCTAACAGGAATAAAATTTCTCTGTCTTGCCTATGAGATATTGATATTTTATTTATTTTATTTTCTATGTCCTCTGCATTCTTTCTTAGAAATAATTCTTTCCCTTCTACAAGCTTCTCAAGATAATCCCTAACACCTTCTATATCTTCTACATTATGGACAGAAATTTCTTTACATAGCTTTCTGTATTCACTAGCTAACTTCGTTTTAGGTCTATCTAGAGTATATATACAGTGAGATAACATGCCTAAATCTGTAAAATGACGAATCATTAAATTGTCATCAATAAAACCAAGTTTATTTTTAAATAAACTAATTTGTTTTTCTAAAACTCCATTTTCGTCATCAATATCTGGCACGTTAGAGGGAACTAAGCGTATTTTTATTTCTCTTTTTAACGTTTTTGTTTCGTCTTTTATATTTTCTACAACAGGACAAAGTCCTTCTAAGTTTTGGTTATCTAACCGAAATAGAAGCACTACCGAATCTGGCAATTGACGAGTACAAATTCCTGATACATCAGTATGACCCGTCCGAGAATCAAGAAAGACATAATCTGGTTTGATGTATTGATCCCACTGTGCTTTTAAATCCTCAAATAATAGATAACCATTTTCATGTTCATAAAGTTTTTGCCAATCAATTGAGTTAAGTTTTGAACTATAATCTTTAGTGCTTTTCCCAGCAGGCATAAACCACAAATTTGGCGAAGCAACTGAATCAATTTCATATAAATAATTTGATACGTCGGGCGCAGCGCCTGTTGCACGATAATCCGTAATAAAATCAACAACACCACGAGATGGCTTAGTGTTATATGGTTCTAGAAACGCCTGCAACCCAGGAGCTTCTAAATCAAAATCTACAATCAAAACTGTTTTGCCTTGACTGGCAAATTCAAATGCAACATTTACTAGGGCCATAGATCTCCCTACACCGCCCTTAAATGAATAAAAAGTAGTTGTATACATTTTTACTTTTTAACAAGCCTTACTAAGGCCTTTATGTAATTCAAAACTTGATTCACGCTGTAACACTTCTTTAGTTATTTTCAGCGCTTTAAATTTATTGTTTTCTACTATTTTATTTTCAACGGTCGCTTTTTTATTTCTGCTATGTATTCGTTCAAAATTATCTTTGAATTTAAGTAAAAATAAATAATTGTCATAAGCGCCATTTTGTATTACTGCTCCACTTTCCCAGCGTGCAATAGATGCTTCACCAATTTTTGATGCAGCCGCCATTTGGCCTCTTGTCAAACCGTATTGCCCTCTAATTGATTTAATTTCATTTGGATTAAAAATACCTAGGTGTTTACAAACAGCGTCATGCCTTACGTCTTCAGAGCTACTATCACTAAATTCGCAATTACATTTCTGGCATTGGTAAACAACAACTTCAGCCTCTAACTGAACTAGGTCTGAGCCCAATCCATAATCAAATTTTTCAATTTCAGTGCGAGCATGCAACTCATGATCTCCGCACTCTGGGCAGCACAAGCTAGTATTATTGGTTGTATTTGTTTCTATATTTAATTTGCTCATATTTATGCTCTCGTTTATCTACTCTTCGGGTGTACTTAAATGAAAACTTTTAGCCAATATTTTCCCACTACCACCCAAATGAATCTTTATATACAACTTTGGTAATTTCTCTCCGATATCAACTTTCATAACAAATCCCGTTACGCCTTTAGGCTTCTTCAACTCCACTGTTTCTATCGGATGGCCACTTTCCAATAAATCTGCAATAAAGCTCCATGCACCAGATTCAGTAAACGGTAGCCCGCTAGTAGGGCTTGGAACAGATCCTGGGCTCCAATGTCTTGGCCATCCGTAATCCCGGCATTTTTTGTTTCTTGCCAGAGATGCCAGCTGTTCTCTGTATTGCTCAGGATCAATCTGGGTCAATGTTAAACTATCTATGCATCATATGATACAATTATAATACCATGATAATAAATTATATATCAAATGATACATAATTCAGATAGACGATAATCCTTATCGTAACTATCTGATTATATTAAATATATTGAAAATGGATGATTATTTGCGACAGAAATAATCATATTCATCTATTGCTGATGACTCTGTCCCCATGTGTAGGGCCTGTCTTTTGCCTTGGCCAGCACTACCAACATGTCTTGTGTAATAAACTTGCCAGCTTTCACCTGATTTATTCAGAGAATCTTCAAATATTTCAATGGGGTCTACGCGATGAGATCCGACAGTTCCGAATCGCACAACTAACTTTGCAGACTTTTTCGATACTCGAGATGCGGAAGACCAAACTTTAGATAACTCATATGAAAATTTATCTTGCGAGCTTTGAGGTATATGTTGATTATTTTTATACGGAACATAGTCAGGACCACCCAAAAACCAGTTCCTAATCCATTGATCCTCAACATATGTCTGCAACCCATAATATGGCGGAGAAGTAATTATGTAGTCTACTTTTCCTTTAATATGGCTGAAGCTAGCAGAATATCTGCTATCTCCCTCTACAACCTGTCTAGGTTTATTATTAGTAAAGCTTGGATAAGCTAATGCTCTTTGCCCTTTTTTAGCAATCACCTTCAACACATCTATCTTACGAGGCCTTAAGTTGTTGTTTATCCAAAATTTAATCGCATAATTTGGTTTTGGCGCATAAGTTCTTGGCATTTGATTGGACAGATATGAAGGATTTTTTCGATCTATAGTTCTTGGACCATGAAGACATCCAAGAATCAATGCGCGTAATGTTACTGCATCACTTGAAGATCGCCTTTTACGCAACCCTTCTCTGAGTTTACAAATTTGAACAAGTGTATCTGCGTGAAATGCCCATTTCCAGAACCTAGAATTAGGGACCAATATTTCTTTCTCTTCTTGCAAGATATTTGATGCTAGAGACAAAACGTCTTCTAACGAACTTTGCGCAAGCTTAGACTTGGCTATCGCAACAGCTACTTTTGAAGTATCGATTCCGTAACACTTTAGCCCAAGCACTTGTGCTGCGTAGTTTGTAGTGCCTCTTCCACAAAATACGTCTAGAACTGATGCTCCCTTCTCTGCATTTCGGAGAATCTTGTAAGGAAACTCCATTGGAAACATCGCGTAATATGGACATATGGCATTTAAAGCATATTCTGGAATTGTTGAATATTTTTTAGCCACTTAAGCAGTTTCCTTTTAGTACAAAAATACGATGGCAATCAACTCGCCATGATTCAATTATGAAGGATTATAAGCTCTTTTTTATGAGTTAAATGGTTAAGGCTTCATAATTTCTCCTAGCAAAAAATACTTCGATGGTTGCATTGTCATGCGGTGATCTAAATGAACTTTAATTAATTAGGATCATTTAAATTTCAAGTGTTTAGCAGCTTTAACGCTGTTCCCTTATTCAATAATCTCTAATAGTCTTTGAAACATATATGCAGATGGTCTTTGACCTGATCCTTCTCGCATTTTAAAAAGGATATCTCCTTCCAACTGATGTAAACATTTATATGCTGTCTGTTTTGCCATACCCGTATATTTAATAAAGTCTGTAGATTTAAATATTGGCCTGTGAAATATGGCATCCACCATATATGGTGAAAATCGAGAATGTGTTTTATCTACTACAGACTGCTTCATTTCATCATATAGTTCATTTATTTCACTGACTTTAGATATATTTTCTGTTGCTTGTGAAATAATTCCCTTAAGGAAAAACATTACCCACTCAGTCCACTCACGGTTTTCAGGAGATAATGCTTGAAGTCGTGCATAGTATTCATCTTTGTTTTTTTCTAAGTACGCACTTAAATAAAAGTTAGGGCTAGAAAGTCTGGATTTATAATAAAGAAATAACGGTATTAGTAGCCGCCCAATACGGCCATTACCATCCTTAAATGGGTGAATGAGCTCAAACTGTGCATGAGCAATTGCTGTTTGCACAAGCGGATCAATATCATCTACAGACAAGTATTTTTCCCATGCATGCAAATGGTCCATCAATCTTAGTGGCTCTGGAGGAATAAACGTAGCTTCTTCTATGGCACATCCCGGACTACCAATCCAATTTTGTTCTTTTCTAAATTCACCAGGATCTTTATCTTGCCCTCTTACACTACCCATTAAGATTTTGTGTATTTGCAAAACCAACCCTAAACGTATTGGTCTATCAACCAATTCTTCGCTAGTTAGTATTAAAGCTTTTCTATAATTAATTATTTCTTGGATATCGATTTCTTTTCTTTCTTCATAATCTTGTCCTGCCTCGTGCTCTAGAACTTCTACCAATGTGGCTTGGGTTCCTTCGATTCTTGATGAAAGTACAGCTTCTTTATCCGTAAGTGGTGACAAAAGCACGTTGGGATTTACGACTCCGCTTAACATCCCGTTATATTCAGCAAGTTTTGCACTTGCCTCGCTAATCAATCCCACTAGCTTGGTAATTTCCAAATCATCAATTGGAAGCGTTTCTGGTTCGTATGGAGACATCTGTATAATTTATTTGTGTGCTTTTTTAAGCTAATTACGAGACTCTAATATATTAGAGTCAACTATAGCATACTCTAGTGAATTAGTGTCTACTATTTACTATAATAAGAGACGCTAAAATATTAGAGTCAACCATAGATTACACTAGCGGATTAGTGTCCTTTATACTCTAATATATTGGATACAAAATCTGGGCTAAACCTAGCCGTTAATCGAGCGTCTCTTAGCTAATTCTTGCTGCACATAGAGGGCGGTGTTGAGTTTCTACTGCAGATGCAAAGGCTAACCAAATCCTTATCCCTGACCCTTGCCGTTTTTCTGTTCAGTGCGACAGCAAGCTGGAGTGCTGACTTTGAAAAAGGTGTTACTGCAAACGAACGTGGGGATTATGCCACTGCATTTCGAATATGGAAGCCTCTTGCCGAAAAGGGAAATGCCAAAGCCCAGCTTAATCTCGGTGTGATGCACTACTTTGGACTAGGTGTCCCCAAAGACTATAAAACTGCTGTGAAGTGGATTGAACTTGCGGCCGAACAGGGACATGCTAATGCCCAATTCAATCTGGGTTTGATGTACTACAACGGAGAAGGTGTAATACAAGATGATGTCTATGCTCATATGTGGACAAACCTTGCGGCTGCGAATGAAGATGAAGAGGGAGCAGAGATGAGAGATTTGATTGCAATAGACATGTCACCTTCCCAACTTAAAAAAGCACAAGCACTTGCCCGTGAATATGTACATAAGAATTACAAAGGGTGTTGAGTAAAGGAATGTTAGGCAGACCCATAATCATAAATATGTTTTGCAATGGAGATCGAAATGCGTGCAATTGGTAACTTACTTTGGTTTATATTGGGTGGAATAATAATGGGCTTAGTTTGGTGGTTGGTTGGGCTAATTTCTTATATTACTGTAATTGGTATTCCATGGGGCAAGGCATGTTTTGTGATCGGACAATTTTCGTTTTTCCCGTTTGGTAAAGAGGCAATAAGTAGAAAAGAACTTACTCAAAATAAAGATGTAGGCACAGGGGCGTTTGGCACGGTAGGTAATATAATTTGGTTTCTATTAGCTGGATTATGGCTGGCAATACTCCATGCATTTTGGGCATTGCTATGTTTTATAACCATCATTGGAATACCATTTGGAATACAGCACTTAAAACTTGCTGGGATATCAATTTTTCCGATTGGAAAAACAATTGTCACTAAAGAGGTGGCTCAGTCTGCGAGAAAAACAAATGCTGACAATGTAGTGTCCGAAATAAGGAACAAAAAATAACGCCTTCTCAACTCGAACAAGCCCAAGGCCTTGCCCGGGAATGTGAGCGTAAAAACTATAAAGGGTGTTGAGTTTTAATAGACCTTTCAGCCCGCTACATGCTGATACAACAAATACAACAACGTCCCGATAAAGCTCAGCATGATGGTAACCCCCATTCTGCTGGCTGCACTCAGCCTTCGATGGATCTCCCTTACGTCTGTCTTGATGTCATCCGCAAGCTTATCCATGCGCTCTCTCACCGCCCGCGATTCTTCGGAACACGAGGCCAGGTGTGCCTCCAGTAAGGTCTCTGTCTTAATTACCCGTTCTTGATCAGCATCCATAAAACTATTTCGGTTGTTTCACACGGGTGCCGAACCACCACAGTACAGCGGCTGGCCCCGCCTGTTAGAATGGCACCAATAAATTCAAACATTACATTCTCCTTTCGCGAATGATTAACTGAAAATCTTTTTGCCCCATTTCTTCAAAAAACTTTCTGACTGTTGGTCGGCTGATCAACACCCCACGTTGCATTGGGTTGCAAGGAATATGCAGCCCATAGATGAAACCCTGCATGACCATCAAAGACTTCCCGTGCCACCCACTGCCCATTCTCAAGCATCCAGTATTTATTGGATTCATCGATGTCTTCGTTACAATGAATACAAACAAACTGCGCTTTCTTAGGCTCCCCTTTCGGCCATCTTAAATTCTTAAATTCAAGAATCTGTTTTTCATTGCAGTGCGGACACGGCACATAAAATTGTCTGCGATCCGACTGCTCATAGCTTTTCTCAACTTTTGAAAAACCCTTGATCGTGGGTGTACTGCCAATAATAAACTGTCGGTTCCAGGCATCCTCCGCACGTTTTTTACCCAGACTAAGCTGATCGCCTTCCGTCCCTGCAGAAGGTGGATAACCATCGACCTCATCAAAGAATACTTTTCGAACGGTGATTCTTCGAAACCCGCGAGCACTGTTCGCTCCAACAATATGCAACACACCGCCTGGGTAGGCTTTGGTCATGATCGTGTTGCTGCTGTCACGTGTGCGCGGGTCGGATACCAGCCCATCCAGTACAAGAGTGTCGCGCAGCATGGGTGCGATTTCTTCTTTGGAATATCCCCCGCCGTCTTCCACGGTAGGTTGCACCACCAGCAAACTGCATGGATCCTGATGGATGTGATAGCCCACCGCCATGTTTAGCATCTTGGTATAACCGATACGCGATGATTTCATCAGCGTAATGATTTCTACTTCCGGATCGGTGAGCACATCCATGATGGCGCGTTGATACGGCCAGGTGTTCCATTTACCCGATTGTGAACTGGACTCCGCTGAAAGATATCCGTAGGTATCAGCCCATTGGCTCAGGGTCAGTTTTGGCGGCGGCCGGTATTCGCCCGTGATGCTTGTCCAGAGTTGCTCTAAGCTGAGGCGGCATTCCATGATCGGAAATATCCAGTAAAGCGCGATTGCATAAGGTCTCTAATTTCCCTACATCGGTTTTCGTCAGTTTCGGTATTTTCGTCTTCGCCTGATTCGGGATGGCGCGTACTTTGGATTTAACAATGTTGGCCAGTTGTGCACATTGCAGTACCACAAATTCCGTAGGTAATCGCAGCTTTTCAAGGGTGGCAATATCCAACTCAATCTTAGCGCGTTGGGATCGGGCTAAGAGTGCGCGTTCAACATTAAGATCAATGACATTGTTGTCTTCATCTGATAAATAAATTGCAGCCAGTGCTTGTTTGGTAGAATAAATATACGCATTGCCGTGATCACGAATGGTAGCTATTCCAGCCAGTCGTTTCTTGATCGTGCGCTGACTTTTCCCAGTCATTTGTACTAACTGGTTCAAAGTAGATTCACTTCGGTCTTCTTTTAAGATCGCCATGATGTATGTTCTATTATGATGATGCCCTATAGCGGGCCGGTGGCTGGTGAAATTCTGCGCGCCAGCATCCCCGCAATTGAATCAGCGAGGGAGTACCTTTTTTATATGTGATTTAGTGTTGCACTGTCTTGCTTCACTCATCAAGCGGCTTTCCATTCCAAACTAGCGGCTTGTGGGTTTCGGAATCATAAACACCTTGCAAATTGGGAGGATTTTTAGGATCGGCAACTGCCTCATTGAGTTGGGTTTGGGTCAAACCTTCTGCTGGGTCCATAGGCGGAATACACTGTTCATCCGCAGCAAATTTTGTACCAGAGATATTGGCGCCTTTTAAGTTTGCTCCATACAAATTTGCCGCACTTAAAATTGCATTGGATAGATCTGCTTCCTCAAGTATCACTTCTTCTAGATTCGCTTGTAGTAACCATGTGCCAGATAGGCTTGTTTTTACAAGCACCGCAGGGGATAGATCCGCGAAATTGAGGTTTGCATTGGACAGGTTACCCCTTGAGAAATTTCCATAGTTAAGGGAGGCACTATTCAGATAAACGTAAGCACTACCCGCGTAAGGTGGAAATTGTCCTTTCTTCTCAAGTTCAAGAGTTTCAAGTTTAATATCTGCATCGCTACGAGCACCGATGGCTTCCATAGCAATCTGAATATCTTCACGCAATAAATCATGTCCTTCCTCAATCTTATATTTGACCGGATTGCGCACAAATGCACACAACAAGCGAATGACTTGAACGTGGTGCTGCTCAGGATCTTCCTCAGCCAATTGTTGCAGTGCATAAATGCCACCAAGCCGGACGGAGAGAACTTTGCTGCCGAGCATTTCAGCGTCTTTTTGGTAGCGTTCATTTCGGAGTCCAGCTTCAGCAATTTTAGTTTGGTGCTGAGCCACAATGCTTCGCCAAATGGCAAGAGGCAAAGCAATAAAAGTGATGACCAACAGTCCAAAATTGCGGAGAGTTGTGGATCTGGATTCATCACTACCGTCTGGTATCGTGGCCAACCAATCCCAAATCCATAATATAGCGCACAAAAATGCCAATAAAGCAGCTATAGTTATTACACGATCTGGAACCGATGTTGCCTTCCATTTAGACCGGACAAATTCCCATATCTTGCTGACTGTCTCTCTACTCAATTTTTATCAAGTAACAAAAAGCCCGCTTGCGCGGGCCTGCAGATGCCCAGCCCCGAAGTTGTGGAAAGCCACGGGACTGAGCGAGATGAGGTAATGATTCCTCAGGGAGCATCTTACCAGATCAATGCGGTAGCAAAATATCTTTTTGTAATTAACACGCCATGCATGTTAATAAAACTCAGTATTAAATGGGGGGCCAATAATAATTTATTATTAGCCCCTATACTGAATGGATATAATCAGGCAATAAAAAACCCGCTTGCGCGGGCTTTGAAGTCACTTGTCCCAGAATTACACAAAATACTATATTAGGTAATACAATTTTTTTCAAGTGTCTGTTTTGACACAGGTTCCCATTTCTCCTCAATAATGCGATGGGCCACTCGAATATGCGCATAGAAATCGGCTTTATTGTGAATATCCAGCATCTCCCAGCGATCTTTATCGGTTACCTTTTTACCGTTCACACTGAATATAAAATATTTGATGTAGATGACTTCAAACAATGACTTTGGGAACTGTTCATCAAAGATAATTCTCTCTGCGATTTGAAACGCTATTGGCTTGTTCTCTAGCAGTATTTGTGTAAATACACGTTTTTGTTTGGGAACCTTAATGTAGCTGTGAAGATCATCACGCGCATACCAGATCCCCGTTTCTTCCAGTCTTGATTCAATCGACTTCTGTGGATACCCCAGTACGTCGCGTTGCCGGTTGAACCATCGGCCAAAACGGGTCAGCACGTCGTCGATACCGACATTCTCTATGCGCAACCTGCTCTCCTCTAGTTAACCTTAATAATGATCTCTATTTCACTGCCTCGTATGTTTCACGTGAAATAAATTAGTGCGTTACGTGTTCTTAGCTACAAGATGTAGCAATTCGGTAAAAAACACTTCCCCTTTTTCTGACATTCTGTTTTGTTTTCCACTTTCTGTTTCGCTTAACAATATTTCGTAAGTCGTATAGGCATGACCACAAGTTGTGCATTTCCTTCTTCTGGTTCTATGCTTAATGTAAAGCCTAGAATTAATTACTTTCGATTGTGTACTTGTGCATTGTGGGCATATCATCGTGATACATAATTACTCTAGTTGATCTTTATGCCAATAATTTCAATTGCATCTTCAAGGGTACGTATGACACTCACCTGCCCTTGCCATAAGGCGTGCCAATGTTGCTGTCTTTGATTAAGTTTTCCTTTGATGTTCTTGATTTCAAACAAATAGTTTTTGTTCTGAAAGCCTACGATAATGTCAGGACACCCTCTCCCCACCATTGATAAGTCCTGCACACTACAACTCAGCATCTGTAAATCATTGGTAATGCAAACCTGATTGCCATCTACCCGGGTAAACACTTCACTGAATCCCCCGCCGGTTTGCACACTCGGTTCGCCAGCATTCAATGCATGCGTAATGAAATCTGATTTGTGATTCAATGTCGTGATAGGTTTCCTGTGCGCTTTTCATCTTATTGACGAGCTGCTTGTACGCATCACTTGATCTTGCATACATTTTGCGAATCTCGGCACCACCTTCGGAGGCTTTCATGCCTTCGGCCTCGATGACCTTGAGCTGATACTCATAGGCATATATCTTGCCCTTCAAGGCACCCGACAGACTGGCATTGTTGTGAATGAACGAGAGGCTTTCATTGCTTTGCTGGTCGGTGACAATCATTTGCAAAGCTCTCGTAACTCTTTCCTGCATTCAGCAACGGACTTGACTTTCCCCGGTGACAATGCGGGTCTTTGATAATTCACCGGCATACTCGTGCCTAAGTTGGTTCTGCCAACATCATGTGGTCTGTCATTCATGCAGTACGACATAAACTTCGGTAAGTTCGGTGGGAAATCCAGAGCCAGTTCCAGAATGGTTTTCACACCCCGATCCAATTCCGCTTTGCTGAGCTGCTGCATCTGGTTGACCCACATGACACTGGGTTGATCACCGTATTCCTTCCAGGTCGGCCCGAAAATTTGAAACATGTATGCCCAGAATTTCGCAATGTCCTCAGTGCTTACCTGCGCTTTGCTGTTCTTTTCGTTTTTGCTCCTGCAACCACTCGAATGATTTTCGCGTGCCGCGTTCTGCTGCAGACTCATGACTACTTCCGTTGGGTTTATTTTTTGCATACTCATCTGCTTTCAGGATCCAGTTCTGCCAGGTTTTAAACCAATTCAGTTTGGTTGCATCTTTACCGGCCTTCGATGTCCAGTAGTTGTGAAACTTGATGCCCTCGGTATCAATCTGCTCATCGGTGAGTCTGGAATTAGCACCGGCCCATTCAATGTATTCTCTGGACAGCTTCCAGTCCTCCGGTAAACGAGTGCCTCGCCGGGGGTTGGGCAAGCGTGTCACAACGTCTGCCTTGGGTGGGTCTTGGGCGGACAAGTCTTTGGGTAAAGATTTTTCAATTTGAGAGCTTGGGGGCGAAGGCGCGTTAGCGCCTCTCTCTCTTATTGGTTCAGGTACAGGTTCTGGTTCAGGTTCAGGAGTTCGAATACCCTTACCAACCCCCTTACCAACCCCCTTGCCAACCCCCTTGCCAACCCCCTTAGTAACCTCCTTCGAAGGGGGTTCGAGAGGGAATCCGTTCTTTTCGGAAAGCCTATCCGAATAGGCTTGAAGCTGCGGCGCTAAAATGTCGTAAAGTTGTTGATATACTTTTGATTTTATGGGAACACTAGCAGCCAGTGTAACGGCATGGGCAGCAGCATTAATGCCGTTAATCGGATCCTTATTCAGATAATTGACAATAAGTATCCAACCAGTTTGCTCGTCACGCACAAGGAAGCCGGTCTCTTCGAGTTCATCCAGGGCCTTCGATACTTCTTCGATACCCCATCGTCCAAAGCGCGGGTGGTCAGAGATTGCCCCTTTACCAAGACGAAAACAGCCGATCGCATTGCGATGCCCACCAGTCAGAATATATAGGCCAAGCAACGCCGCACGGTCACTTAGCGGCTGGATTTTCTCACCGTCCCAATACTCCTCGTAGATCTTTGCATAGCTCATTTAGTGGCCTCCTCCAGGGCAGCACTGATGGCCTCAGCGACCGACCGTGCATTTTCAGGCGGAATTACAACGATGCTATCAACTCCGTCGTATGGGCCGTCCTTCTGCCGAATTACAATATTGCCATCCGTATTGATATAAACTGCGACCGGATCAACATTTTCAACAATTACATGGGCTTTATCTTTATTCCAAAAATCATCATCAGACATTTTTAATCTCCTTTTTTAGTTATTTGACAGTACACCACATCGGCATCATGGGAAATTTGTTGCCCATTCGCCTCTACTCCTGTAAAGGCAGTTCATGCTGGTCGGAGTCGGATGTGATTTCACCGCCACCTATGAACTGCTCCGTATCCACCACCACCAGGCGGATTTTGCTGCCGACCGCATCCACCAGCTCGTAACGTTGCTTTTCATGCATCGGCACCTTGATCACCGCCTTAATACCGTCCTTGATGGTGATGGTGTCCAGTTGTCCTGCAATGATGGGAAATTCATGTGCCGCCAGGGTGTCGGCGGCACGTTCGATGACATCTTTGACTTGCCCATCGATACGTTCAATGACTTCATCCTGCTCCTGTTGCGGCATCATCGGCCACGGATTACCCAGTGCCTTGATTTCAGTGAGCAGCGCATCGCGTAATTCACCAAACATAAAATCAGCGACTAGTTCTTGTGTCATATTTCTTCTCCTCGTTTACTGTAAAAATCGCCCGATCACTAGGGCATGCTCATACCTGTATATCTCTTCAATCATCCTGGATTGGATTCGGGTCACACCGCCCACCAGGTCACCTGCATGGTGCCGTGTACGTTGCATTTGCGGGCCCCGGCACTATGGCGAACCCGTCGCTCAGGCGGATAACGCTCATCCAGTAATTCGGACAACCGACTGCGAACGGTATTCAGTGGATACTTAGAGCAGTATTTCAATTCGGGTTTTGCTGCGAGCTCGGCTGCGGTACAACCTGGATAATCGCGCACGGCATTGGCTACCATCTCAATGATGGCGGCTCGCCTGCCGCTTTGCGTAAATTGTCGTTCCGCCTCATGAGATGACTGCGGTGCATGTTTTTTTGTAACCGGCGGCAACTTGCAGCTATCGATTACTTCTTGTGAGATGGCTTCTTTGATCATAGACAAAAAACCATGTGGTCTGACTTGATAAGTATATGGGATTCCCGTATACTTACCGCATGAAAACAGTAATAGAGACCCACGAGTTTCAAAAGCAAGCCAAGAAGATTTGGACAGAAGATGAACGTCTTGCTTTCATTGACTGGATCTCGCAAAACCCCTATGCAGGTGATGTCGTCCCAGGTGCCGATGGTGCAAGAAAGGTACGCTGGAACATCACTGGGAAAGGTAAACGAGGTGGCGCGCGAATCATTTATTTTAATATTGATCATACATGCTTGTTGCTGATCGCCATCTACCGTAAATCCGACAAAAGCAGTATTTCCGCCAAACAGATTGAAGAGGTGAAATAACATGAATCTCGAAAAAATTGCCAAAGCGATTGAAGACGACGCTGGACAGGCGATTCCTGGTTTGCGCGAATCCTTACAGGAAATGAACGCGCAAAAATATGCCAGCGTCCACAAACCCGAACAGATCTTGGTACGTGCAGCACGTAATAAGCTGGGGTTGTCACAAAGTAAGTTTGCCGCGCTCATTAACACGCCGGTAGGCACTGTTCGTGACTGGGAACAAGGACGTTTTGCGCCACCAGGTGGCGTACAATGTCTGATGCGTATCGCCTTAAAACACCCTGGTATTGTGAAAAAACTAGCTGCATAACACATCGTTGTAGTGTGACGCTTGCGCGTTCCAGTGGATTAACGAGCACAAAACTGATTCAGACCGGTTTTCTGCCATTTTTCGCCCTTTTGGCAATTGCCGTCATCTGTGACACTAATTCCTGTGACTGATAGATATCACGGAGAATTAAATGTCGGATATAGCCTGCTTGTGTCATGCCGTTGGCTTCCAGGACTTCCTTCATGGCCTTGAAATGGGCTTCAGACAACGCGGTTTTTACTTCAAACTCTTTAAGAGGCCTCATGCCCTGCCCTCGTGTAAAAAAGGCACGCGCCCTGGGGAACACGCGCCAGGCTCCTTGTATTAACAAGGGAGGAGTAATGTGCACTGGGAATCATGCGGCGACCGGTTCCCATGGAAAGTCAGGGCAAAGTTGTTGGCGCGTGATAGCACCTTTTGTTAGTTCCTCTATTTGAATTGCGCGCTTGATTGGAACACCACGTTTTTTCCATTGAGATATAGCCATTGAAGATCGCAACCCAAGTTTTTCTGCCATCAATGTCTGGCTACCGAAATAATCTATAGCTTTGGTTAATCCTGACATTCCCCAAATATAAACGTTATGTTTATAATATGCAAACAATTTGTTTGATGCTTTACATAGCAAAATCCATATAAACTCTTTGTTTATGGTAACTAAGCAAATAAAAGTTTTTGAAAAGCGCCTAAAGGAACTAGGCATTAATCGAGCAAAGCTGTTTAAGGCCTTAGGGATATATTCTCAGAAATATAATAACTGGAGATCCAGAGGTATTCCTAGTGAGTACCTTTTAGATGCAGCAGCTTTGGCCCAATGTGAGCCAGGCCCATTGAGAAAAGCACAATTTGTTCCTATAGAAACCACCCCACCTCATGACCCTCAAGCACTCAGCTCCTCAGAGGATGCCATTGACATCCCGCGCTTCAATGCAACAGCATCAATGGGCAGTGGGATACCCGATGATTTAGACCATGACGGTATCATTTCGCATGTCTCAGTAAGCAAAAGTTGGGTGCGGGAAAACCTGCCTGTTATCACCTCACCTGAAAACCTTGCTGTCATGACAGGTCTTGGAGATTCCATGGAACCGACGTTTGTGCATGGTGCCGTTTTGTTTGTTGATACGGGTATTCGTGTAATTGAGATTGATGCGGTGTATGTCGTAACCCTGGATAAGGAGCTTTACGTCAAGCGATTTCAGCGAAATATAGACGGATCGCTGTTAATGATTAGTGACAATGAACGCTATTCACCACAGGCCATAGAATCAACCGGAACACATGAGCTTTCTGTACTCAGCCGTGTAGTGGGTATTTGGAATTTTAAGAGAATGTAATCGTAGGATTCCCCACGACCGTGACCAGAAAACTATTTATCTCGCTCTTTAAATGGCTGTCCGAGAAACGGCTTAGAGACACGATCACTGGCAAGGCATACGTAACCGACGCCGATGGGATAAGGGTATCCGGGTATGAAGTACGTATCGCCTGCCTCGATGCACCCGAGTGGCGCCAGCCAGCTGAGCACCAAGACGGTTACTGGTTTAATGAAGGAAGGCGCGTCAAAAGTGCATTAGTTCAAGAGATTGGCGGCAAGCACATTAAAGTCACGGTTGAAGGATACGATAAGCATGGCCGCGTATTAGGCACCGTAACCTGCAACGGCAAAGATGTCGGGGAATGGCTTGTTCGAAACGGACATGCCATCGCTGCATACGGAGACAGGTACAAGCACATCGAACAGGAGGCTCGCAAGGCAAAGCGTGGTAGGTGGGGTCATTCGAAAGTTTATGATCCTAGACATTGGCGGTATATGCAATGAAGAGCTGGATGAGACTGAAGCTCATCAGATAAATATTATTGGCCGGGTGGTTAATCGAAGCGGTTCGGGCGGGCTTTGAGAATGATGCTGCGTAGAGTAGTATTTGTAATTTTAAGGTAGAGTAGTATTTGTAATTTTAAGAAAATGTAATGATGGGTCCCTCAGGGTTCCGAGGGCGTTATTATGCTTGACAAACCATACAAGTGGGTTTCTTCTTGGTTCTGTGCAATTTAGTATATTTAGTGTTAGTGCATTTCCGGATGCCATAAATAGAAAAACAATAAGGGGACAGTAGTGCTGGATTCAAATACGCTATATTACGGCGATTGTCTGGATTGGATGAAAAGGTGGGACGATGCCACGGTTGACCTGATCTATCTGGACCCGCCTTTCAATTCCAAGGCTACTTACAACATCCTGTATTCAAGCAAAAGGTGGTGGCGAAGCGCAGTATCGTGCTTTTGACGACACATGGCAATGGGATGAAGCGGCTGCAGATCGCTATGCTATGTTTGAAGGTGCAGCAGCTCGACCTGCCCACCATGCCATTGTTGGCTTGCACAGGACTTTAGGCTGTTCCGGCATGTTGGCCTATTTGACCTACATGGCAGAGAGATTGGAACAAATGCATCAAATTCTCAAGTCTACAGGCTCCATTTACTATCATTGCGATCCTACAGCTAGCCATTACATTAAAGTTATTATGGACGCCATTTTTGGCGGAAAGAATTTCAGAAACGAGATGATCTGGTGTTACAGCAGGCCATCTGCCCAAACCAGAGACAGCTTTCACGTGTACATGACACAATATTCTGGTATTCAAAGGGAAGTAAATGGACATTCAATCCAGACCTGATTAGGCAACCTTATGCCGCGTCTAGTAAAGAACGGGAAGGATACGCTGCTAATGCATCGAAGGTTGCAGAGGGAACAGTGCAACTGGATGAAAAAGGGAAGTTTCCTGAAAGCTGGATAGGTATCTCTCCGCTTAAAGGAAATTCCAAAGAATACCTTGGCTACCCCACTCAAAAGCCATTAGCTCTACTGGAACGAATCATTAAAGCCAGTTCCAATGAGAATGATCTGGTGCTTGATCCATTCTGCGGTTGTGGAACAGGGATTGATGCAGCAAGACGTCTTAAGAGAAGATGGGTGGGAATAGACATATCTTCCTTTGCCATCGACCTCATCAAAGATAAACGTTTCAATGACCCTAATATACCCATACGTGGAATCCCTTATGATCTTGCGTCTGCGAAAAAACTAGCGAGTGAACAGCCTTTTGAGTTTGAGTCATGGGCAGTTACAAGGCTACCTGGCTTTGTCCCAAACACCAAAAAAGTTGCTGATGGCGGCGTAGATGGCCGCGCAACATTGGCAACAAAACCCGATAACTATGATTCACGCTTGGCATTAGCCCAGATCAAGGGCGGGCATTTTAATTTAGGCCTGCTTCGTGATTTTATTCACGTTACAAATCGTGACAAGGCTGCGATGGGTTATTTTGTCACTCTTGATCCTGTACGGACAAAGAATGCCAGAAGTGAAACTGTGAATCTTGGGAAAATCGAAATACAGGGTCAGAAATTTCCAAGAATGCAACTTTGGTCGATCAATGATTACTTCGATAAGCAAATGCCTGTTATGCCTATCATGGCCGATCCCTATACGGGTGAGCCAATGTATCAGTTATTATTACAGTATTGAATGCTCAGTTCTTTGATGGTCTGCTAGATTTATTTGCCCCGCGCTTTGCTGTTTGCTTTCGGATACCATTCCAACAAACCGTCCTTATACTGATTAGAGCCGCAGTATCAGCTATGTCCAAGTTTTTCCAGTTGCTTCACCAGATAATCTATTGTGAACTGATCAACCTGGCCTCTTAATATCGCCGATACTTTGGGTTGTGTTATCCCTAGCCTTTTGGCAACCACTGCCTGGGTTAGTTTGTGCTTTTCAACATAGGCTCGGATTTGCAGAGCTAGCCCAGCACGAATTTTCAGGCTCGCAGCTTCACCTGGTGCGATACCCAAATCCTCGAATACATTCCCACTTGATGAGGTGATTTTTTTCATATCGACAAGAACAGTCATTCAGAAAAAACCAGCAGATCCGTACCAATTTCCAAAGCCTTGGCCAGCCTTGCCACCTTACCGGCCCCTGCCCTCATCAACTGGGATCGTGAATGCTCCAGTTTCGAGATATAGCTTTTACTTTCCCCGGCCATCTCGGCAAGCTCGCTTGCCTTGAGACCCCGAAACTCGCGCCAGATTTTCAAAGGGCTCTCGCCTGATAAAAACAAACGGTCAATGATGTCAGAAGGGATCAGATCGCTTCCGCTGGTCTCAAGCTCATGTATGGCCCGCGCCCTACTCACACGCTAATCGGTTCTCAGCTCTAGCCCTTGTGCAAGTAGTGTGGATGTCAGTTGATTTAAACTCACACCCTCACTTTGTGCGCGTTTAGCCAAACGCATGTGCAGGCTTTTTGGAATGCGTTGTACAAACTGTCCGCTGTACTTCTTAGGCGCTGGCATTGTTCCCCTATCCTCTTGTTCTGCCATCATCCAGGCAGTGAAAGCATCGCGCGCTTCCTCTACGGCTTCCTCGATGGACTCCCCATCGGCCAGGCATCCGGGAAGGTCTGGGAATGAGACCAGAAATCCACCACCCTCATCGGCAGGCAAAGGCGCAATCTGAATGGAATAGTCTTCAAAGTTCATGGGTCTGTTCCTCAATTAATTTTACTAGGCGTCTTATGTAAACTGGTTTAATCGGTTTGTGCATAGGCACACTCAAATGGTTGCCTAAACGGTTGGTAATCACAGCATGGCTCGTACCGCGTTGTCGCAACATCAGATCATATGCTTTGACCAGTGCTTTGACATTTTCCGGCGTCCAGTCCGCTTTGGGATTGGCTTTCATTTGCTGAAATAGTTTCACTGTCTTAGGCATACTAATATGATACTATATGCAGTATCATTATCAAGCCTTTACCGAGAAATTTTAAATCCCTATATTAGTATTAGAGAATACTAATATTCTGTATTTCGATTGTATTACTAAATTAAATACCTTAGTATTGACAATAATAAACATTTTGTTTGATTCATAATAAACTATATGTTTATAATAAGCCATGAAACACTTCCTCCAGTCCCTGCTGTTTCTACTGATCTTTACCCTGCCCTTTTGGATTGTCGGCACGATGGATAAATACGATCCCTTGTTACATGAGTGCGAAGGCAAGGGATATAACTTATGAGTAACCTCAACCATCTGCTCTACGAGATCGACCAGCAAGGTTTGATCGATGCACTGCGTGAAGGCTTAGAGGCCATCACCGATCCGTTACAACACGAATTTACACAAGCCATTCGCATACACGGCGATCTGGCCATGCAGGACATCACCGAACTGGGGTTTATCACCAATAAAGTGTTGTGCCTGATGAATGATTACTACCACGTCTGTCATAACGAACAAGACCTGGTGATCGATGAACACGGTGAAGATATTACCGAACAAGAATATGAGCGTGCTGAAAAAGAACATGCATATGAAAACAAAACTTACGAGGGACAAGCACTATGAACCAACTTGCAACACAACAAGACGACTTGCCCGTCAGTCAAAACACTAATGTCGTGTCTGTAGAGAACCTGCTGCAAACCGCCATCGAAAAAGGCATGGATGCAGATGCACTGACCAAGCTGGTGGATTTGCATGAGCGCATGTTGAACAAACAGGCGGAAATGGAATTTAACCAGGCCATGCAAAGTTTTCAGTCCGAATGCCCTCCCATTAAACGCTCCACCCAAGGCAAGTTCGGCAGCTATGCACCACTGGATGTGATTGCAAAAACGATTGCGCCGTTACTTAAAAAATGTGGACTGTCCTATAAGTGGGAAAGCAATGTAAAGAATGATGAACACGCTGTGCTGATCACTTCCATGTGCATTATTAAACACACTCAAGGACATTCGGATTGCTCGGTTTTTACCGCACCGGTTGATAACCGAATTGAACCGGGCAAAGGTGCGAATCAAATGCAGCGGTATGCGGCGGCTGAAACCTATGCGAACCGGCGTTCACTGGTATCGGCACTGGGTCTGGCTACTACCGATCAGGACATCGATGCAGACAACATTGATCAGCTGTTCATTGATAAAAACCAGATCGCCGATCTTGAGGTTTTACTGGATGAAGTCAAGGCAAATAAATCCAACTTCCTGAAATGGTGCAAGGTGGATGCACTGGAGCATTTATCCGTGAGTAAATACAAGCAGGCGGTGAAAGCACTGGAAGATAAAAGAAAGTAGCTCGTAACCCTTATATCTCAATAAACGAGACACTATCCGGCCAGAGTCCATTGCAGGAGTCTTAAATAACATGATTATCTTAGATTGCGAACAACACAGTGACGAATGGTTTAATGCGCGACTTGGTATTCCCACCGGTAGCTGCTTTGACAAAATTATCACTTCACAAGACAAGCCTGCATCAGGGCAAAAAACCTACATGAATGAGCTACTGGCGGAATGGTTAGTCGGTGCGCCTGTTGATACGTATACAAGTGTGTGGATGGAACGCGGTAATGAATTGGAAAATGAAGCACGAAGTTATTATGAATTTAAGTCCGATAATCCAGTGAAACAAGTGGGCTTAGTTTTCAAAAACGATAAAAATCTCGTCTCATGTAGTCCGGATGGTTTAATTGATGGAGTCGGTGGTCTGGAAATCAAATGCCCTAAAGCCAACACACAGATTGAATACCTACTGACACAAAAGTTACCGGCTAAATATGTGCCGCAGGTACAGGGTTCGATGTGGATCACTGAACGCGAATGGTGGGATTTTTTAAGTTACCACCCCGACATGCCGCCATTGTTAGTGCGTGTATATCGTGATGATAATTTTATCAATAGCCTTGAAACAAAGGTGAATAAATTTATTGAAACCATGCTGGAGAAACGTGAAACACTCTTAAGAATGGGATACAGCCCGAATAGCAAGGAGGCCACCTGATGCCAAGCTTTCAGCAAGTCATTGTGATCGGTCATTTAGGCCAAGACCCTGAAATCAAATACATGCCATCGGGTAAAGCCGTCTGCAACATCAGTGTTGCCACTACGGAGAAGTGGAAAGACAAAGACACTGGGCAAAACAAAGAAGACACCGAGTGGCACCGCATCACCTTGTTCGAGCATGTTGCGAAGGTTTGCGGCAAGTACCTTAGAAAAGGCAGTGCTGCGATGTTCATCGGCAAATTAAAAACGCGCAAGTGGCAAGATAAAAGCGGAAATAATCGTTACGCCACTGAGATCATTGCGCGTGAAATGAAATTGCTCGGTGGTAAAGAAAGTTCTTCTACTGTGCAGAGCACAACGACTGTCCTACAGCCTGATCCCGAAGCAGAATTTGATGATGATATTTCGTTTTAAATTAACCACTACGTAATTAATCAATGAGTATGGTAGATAAGTTAATTGAACAATATTGCACAGAATCAGGCTATACAATTGAGGCCGTTCGTTGCAAGATAAAAAAAGGTGTATGGCGTGAAGGTAAGGAATATCATAAAGCGCCTGATGGACACATATTAATTGATACAGAAGGTGTTGCTGAATGGATAAGAAGTACAAAGGTGTACGTTCACACGGCGCGTCGATTGAAATCAATTTCAGCTACTTAGGAGAAACAAGATTCGAACGTATTGCACTATCCCCCACTCCAACTAACCTACGTTACGCATCACGCCTTCGCGGTGAAATCATCAATAAAATAGATATTGGTGAATTTAATTACATTGAAGAATTTCCAAACAGCAAAACCGCCAGACACATTTATAAAACAAGTGGCGGTAATCGCTTAGATGACAAACTCAATGAGTGGCTTGAATTTAAAAAGAAGTTTGTTCGCTACTCAACATTCAAAGACTATGAAAAAAGTGTCGCACATCTTTGTAAAAAATGGGGCCATCTCTACCCGATTGAGTTAAAACGGTCAATGATAAAGAAATGGTTAATCAGTCTTGGAATTAGTCAAAAGCGCGCAAACAATTTATTAATCCCTATTCGCTCTGTATATAAAGACTTATATGAAGATGAGTTAATTAGCCGTGATCCTTTCTTTGGCTGGAAACCTGAAATGCCAGACAAAAGTGGCAATAGTGAAGTTGATCCATTTGAACGTAAAGAAATGGATGCCATTATAGATAACTGCCCACACGCTGCTGCAAGGTGGCATTTTCAAGCTGCATTCTGGTCTGGAATGCGTACCAGTGAGCAGATAGCAATTACATGGTCGGATAATTTAGAAGAAGTAATCAAAATTGATAAGGGTCGTGTTGATCAAGTTGTTAGTGGCCCGAAAACAATTTCAGGTTACAGAGAGATACTAAAATTACCAAAACTTGCAGAAGCAATTCACAATATGCGTGAAATTACCGGATGGTCAGGTAAAGAAATTTTCTGTGATCCCAGAACTAACAAAGCATGGAAAAATGATAGCGCAATTCGGAAATACTTTATGATGGTTTGCAAACGCGCTGACGTTCGTTATAGAAAGCCCTATAACACACGACACACTTTCGCATCCATGATGCTTACGAGTGGCGAAAATCATAAATGGATAGCGAATATTTTAGGACACAAAGACCTTAATACTTTTTATCGCGTGTACGGTAAATTAATCAAAAATAAAAATATCAAACACGGCAAAAAAGCACATAAATTTTTTGCAGAATAGTTCACTGATTTTTTAAAACTTGGCAAAAACTTGGCAAAACGCTCGTGAGGCCAATGAGTAAGCCATTTCACGCGGGTTCGATTCCCGCCGCCTCCACCATAAGCTTTAGCTTATATACATTTTAAATCAATAAATTGAAAATGTAAGTTAAAGCTATTTCAAATTTATATTTGGTCACACGTGGTCACATTGGGTTTCCATTTGGACACAAATTTGGACACAAAATAGATGCTCGATAGAGGCAATTTTATGGATCAATTAGGGTCCGAAATTGCACTTAGTATTTTAAATTGACCACAGGCAGTCTAAAGAGCACCATAGCCGCTTATGAAATGCCCTCATTGCGATAAAAACATTCCAGATAAAGTAATCTCTAAACACTTAGCCTCTAAAGGTGGCACTAAGTCAAAGCGTACTATTACTCCTGCCGAACAAAAGAAACTACAAGCAGCTAGAAAGAAAGTAATGCTTGCTAAAAAGAAGAAAATTTAAAGGATCAGACAAGAAGATATTTATTATCGTAAGCGCTTTTGATACGATATCCATATAGCGTCCCAGCAGACTGCGTCAACAGTCCACTGAGACTAACCCTAAACCTATTACGGAGGTATAGAGCTATGTCTATTTTACAACACACTTACAGGTCATTTTATGCCTGTACTTATGATCCCATTACTATCAATCTCAAACAGATTGCACGTATTGTAAGCAAAGCTGAACCAAGCAAAGTGGAAGCCAATAAATGCTTGGATTTAAGCCATGAGATCCGGCGGTTAATAACTGTTCAATTTCCTTTCATTAAGCCCATATATAAGGAGTAAGCTACGATGACTAAACGTTATGACATAGATGAGAAATATCAGGTTCTCATAGGCCTAGAGCAGGACAATCCCATGCATGAGTTTATTAAAATGTTCATACTCGCTGAGATAATGGATCCTGATAAAACAAAAAAATTGGTTGGGAAATTTAATAAAAAGTTGGGTAAGAAAGTACCACTTAGGGTAAGTTGCAAAGTTATTCGATATTTTATGGATAAATTAGAGATTGACTCATTTACCAATACCGGGAACACCAAATGGAATTGGTGTAGCGACTAAAATTATCTAAATAATAATAAGGTGGGGAATCATGAAAACACTCATTCTAATTCTATTTGCAGCACCCTCATTGTGTTTTGGTGAAGATTCAAAGGTAGCAGTAGCGTCATACACATTTCTACCTGATTTATTAAAACCTGTATTAAACAAAGCATGAGCAAAGCTTTAATCATAATAGGAAAGATTTGATTGTACCTAGCAGCTGGAGTAATTTTATTAAGTTAAGTGAAGCTCATGCAAACTAAGCAACTAACAGCACTAGCAACTTTACTTCTTGAGTCAGATGAAAAGACTTTGCTAGGCACAAATGCTGTAGCTGTAATGGAAAAACATTTTTATCCATTATATATAAGTCCCACTATTGGAATGGAACTAGATGTTTATGGGCATCACGCAAAAATTATAAGAGTAATTATTGATGATACTGGCGTAATTGAAATAATAGCTCAATTAACTATTGAGTCAGAAGAAATAACTTTAAAGGAACTTATTAAGAAGCTAAAAGAACTGGGATGGCATGAAGATTTAAGTGAATCTTAATGATTATTATATTATCCATAATTGCAATATTACTATTTGTAATAGCAATTAAAGTAGCCCAGACGTAATTGGGGGAACGGGCTGTGTTTTCGGATAATTTGAGGACGGTTCTAATTGAAGCTTTAAAGCGTATTATTTATAAAAGGCAGAATCACTAAATATAACAATGATTAATATATGTTTATAACACTTTTGGGCCATATAGGACTTTTTAGCATAGCTCTTCAGCTACTATCCTGCTTTAACTAGGAGATACATCTGAAATGAGCGCTTTTAATGAAGGCCTTGACAAGACTTCTGCTAACTACGTTCCTTTATCTCCATTGTCTTTCTTAAAGCGCGCAGTAAACGTTTTCCCAAACCATACCGCTGTAGTCTCTGATGATCGTAGATACTCATGGCGTGAAACATACCAAAGGATTTGTGCGGTTGCGTCTTCATTACATAAACTTGGAATACAAAAGAACGATACTGTTTCTATTATTGCTTTCAATGGACCGGAATTATTTGAAGCACACTATAGTATTCCAATGATCGGCGCTGTGATTCACGCTATCAATACACGCTTAGATGCTCAATCAATTGCGTATCAACTTAAACATAGCGAGTCCAAATTATTGATCACTGACCGAGAATTAACACCTGTTATCACTGAGGCACTCAAGCTTATCAAGCATTCTATACAAGTGATTGATATAAATAGTCAGATAGCTAAATCTTATGATCCTCTAAGCGAGACTACTTACGAAAATTTGATTCATGCTGGTTCAGTAAATTTCAAATGGGACCTACCTGAAGATGAATGGAGTCCGATTTCATTGGGCTACACTTCTGGGACAACGGGAGCTGCAAAAGGTGTGGTATCACATCATCGTGGTGCTTATTTAAATTCTCTGAGCAATGTGCTGACTTGGCAAATGAAAAATCAGCCGGTTTATCTATGGACACTTCCAATGTTTCATTGTAACGGTTGGTGTTTCCCTTGGACATTAGCAGCCATTGGCGGAACAAGTATTTGTCTACGTAAAGTAGAAACAGAATTAATTTATGATTTAATTATTAAAGAAAAAGTAACTCACTATTGTGGTGCGCCTATTGTTCATCAGCTTATACATAATGCACCGGAAAAACTAAAAAAGAAGAAGCAACATTTAGTCCATGGAATGGTTGCTGCAGCTCCACCCCCTACCTCTGTATTTCGATCCATGGAAGCAGATGGAATTGATCTTACCCATGTATATGGACTCACCGAAACCTACGGACCCGCTGTATTTTGCGAACCACAAGAATCATGGAATAGTTTACCCATTGAAGAACACACTAAATTAAAAGGCCGGCAAGGAGTCGCCTATCATGTATTAGAAGAAATCATGATTGCTGATCCAGATACAATGGAACCTGTTCCAAAAAACGGAGAAACCATTGGAGAAATATTTATGCGCGGTAATAATGTCATGATGGGTTATCTAAAAAACCCAGAAGCAACTTCGCAGTCTTTTAGAAACGGGTGGTTTGCGACAGGTGATTTAGGAGTATTTCATGAAGATGGATATCTGCAAATCAAAGATCGCTCTAAAGATATCATCATTTCAGGTGGTGAAAATATTTCAAGCCTAGAAATCGAAGATGCTTTATACGAGCACCCGGCGGTAGCAGGTGCGGCAGTAGTCGCGTGCCCGGATCCAAAATGGGGTGAAATCCCCTGCGCATTCATTGAGCTTAAAGCCGCAATGCAACATATTGGACAAGAACAGCTAATTGAGCATTGCCGAAATAAATTAGCGCATTTTAAAGTACCCCAACACATGGAGATCAGGACTCTTCCTAGAACATCCACAGGGAAAATACAAAAATTTAAACTTCGAGAAATTGCAAAAGAAAAATTTTATTCAGGAGGATTATCAAATGACTGAAGTCGAACAAAAATCAAATCTCGTGTTGTTATCGCAAACAGATGCAATCGCTACGATTACATTAAATCGATCCGATAAATTTAATGCTCTATCAATGGATATGTTGGCACAATTTAAAACTGCATTAAACGATGTGGCTGTTCGTGATGATGTAAGTGTAGTTATCCTTGAAGCAAATGGCAGGGGTTTTTGTGCAGGCCATGACTTAAAAGAAATGAATTCAGATAGAAGCGAAAACTATGCACAAGAATTATTTACTCTTTGCACTGAAGTAATGCTTAAAATTGTACATCTGCCTCAACCCGTTATTGCAAAAATTCATGCAACAGCAGTGGCCGCAGGTTGTCAATTAGTTGCAAGCTGTGACTTAGCATATGCTAGCGAAAAAGCAAGGTTTGGCGTAAATGGTATCAATCTTGGTCTTTTTTGTTCTACACCATCTGTTCCAGTCAGTCGTACCATTTCTGAAAAAAGATCTATGGAATTACTGCTTACAGGGCGCTTAATTGATGCTACTACTGCAGCCGAATGGGGGTTGATTAATGATGCCGTACGTGATGGAGAACTTGATGCAAAAGTAGATGAAGTAGCACAAGCAATCGTTAATAAATTTTCTGGAGCAATTCGATTAGGTAAAAAAATGTTTTACCAACAATCAAAACTTAATCTTGAAAACGCATATCAATTAGCTACAGAAAGGATTGTATGCAACCTCATGATGGATGAAGCCCGCGAAGGAATTTCTAACTTTTTAGATAAGAAATGAGCACAAAATACAAGGAGTCAAAAAATGGAAAAGCTGTAAAAAAAACAGAGATCTAATAGAGACTCTTAATAGTTACGCACACAATACACTTATAGAAAATTTGGGTATTGAAATTTTAGATTTCAAAAATGAATGTATCACTGCACGAATGCCAGTCGATAACCGCACATTACAGCCAGGAAATACCTTATATGGTGGCGCATCTGCTGCTTTTGCCGAAACTATTGGCACGTTCGGAGCAGGACTCTGTATTGATGCTGAAAATAAATTTTGTGTTGGTTTAGAAATCAATATTAATTACGTACGTGCTGCAACATCGGGAGATGTATTTGGGGAAGGCTACGCCGTACATAAAGGAAGAACGACTCAAGTATGGATAATTAATATTCGTGACAAACGAAGCAAGCTGCTCGCTCAACTTCTTCTGGAGTTGAACCCTCTACACCTATGCGGAACCGTCGTCACCCATAGTGACGATAAGTGCACCTTTGTCTCCATAGTTTGTAGCAATTGATTTAGCCATTCTTTGTAATCCAATCGGCTTAATATTATTTTCCATAATTATTGTTTTTTAATTTAATCAAAAATTCCTCTAGTGCACATGCCTCAAAAGATGTATTGGTTGGGACTGCAATAGTAACAAGGCAATATGATTTTTGGCTCCTTTTATCCGAAATAATTATCTATTTTCTACTCCCAATCCTCTAACAATACTCCACCATCCCTCCATTCTTGGATTAACCACCCATCAACTTCCCTGAAAACTCCACCGACACCTCCTCATACAACCAAGCATCTTGAGGTTCCTTCCATTCCTTAACTATCGTCTTCCTTCTTTCATATTCTCTATATTCAATAAGTCCCTCTTCCTTTAGCTTTGCGTAAATGGCTCTTAATGATAAGCATGCATCTGCTACATGCACCACATCTACTGGCTCCCATTCCACATATGGCTTCTTCATTATCTGATCAGCCTTGATAATCTCTTCTTTTATATTGGCGTGGATTTCAATCAAAATTGATCCTTCTTGATGTTAAAATGGCCTATATCGACTAACCCCTACCCTTACCCTTACTTACCCATATATAAGCGATTTTCCCCTCTGAAAGCCGCATAGAATAGGGCCGAAATTCAAGTTTTTAAGGGTCTTAGGTATCTCTTATTTGTCTGAAACTTACTAATTTGCTCTTGGTCAACTGATTACCTATTGCCTAATTAACTCCGAAGATTGAAGGTCGAAGATTGAAGGACAAGGGATGAAAGACAAAGACCGAAGGACGATGGACGAAGGAACGCTGGGGTTTAGACTTTAGATAGTAGGTATTCGCGATCGTCGGTTTTTGTGTGTTCCTCCCCTTTCACACAAGCCTCTATAACTGGCGATGGTGTTCTTTTTAAAGCCTCAGTCATTTGATTGGGGCTTTTTTTAAGCTTCTAAAATAAGCCTTATCAATAACACTGGCCATTTGCTTAAAAGACATCCCGCTGTCATCTAGTGCAGCAATTGAAGCGCCAATACTATTAATTTTTTCTCTTTGATCTACTCTTAAGTTCGAAAGATTAGGTAACGTTGCAACACTATCCTCAAGCCCTGCCCATCTCATGACTAAAGGACTTAATTTACCTCTGACCTCATTATCCACTGCAACTCTTTTGCTACTGGACAGCCCAACATAAACAGGTACGTCTTCTTCGTCGTAATGTTTATCCAATACATAACTCCATTGATGTTCTTTTTCTTTCATATATAAGTCTGTAAGAACTCCAAGCGCACTAAACTTTGAAGAATAGTTTTGTTTTGTGTGTAACCATCTTGAATTTCCTTTACGATACTTTCTACTTTGTAATGCTTTGATCCATTGTTGCTTTGCTTCTGGTTTCATCTCTTTCTCCTCTAGTGAAAGTGAAAATGTTATGGGCATAAAAAAGCCCGCTTAAAGCAGGCTGTTGTTTGAAAGATGTTTAGTTATTTAAAATATTTGTGATTACTTTCCGCTTGCCTTTAATCAAATATTCGCTACCTCTCAAAGCTCACTGATGTGTGTCATAATCATAAGCCAGTAAACTATGGGTATATAATTGATTGGTATTGGTATTTGTATGTGTGGTTAAAAAGAAAAAAACCTAAGAAAATAATTAAAGCAAAGGAAAATGAAATAGATCGTCGAAATAAATCGGATCGACGTTCCTTTGCAACACAAACACTATTTCCTTTAAAAGACAGTGGCGGCAAGATAAATAGCAAAGACCGATGTTCCACACCCGATCGCCGCATTTCCAACATCCAAGTGAAAGAACATCATGTTTATTCCACTAAGTATCAAGTTAAGAATAGTTAAATAATTTACGACGATACAAATATATAAAATAGATACCGACTAATTATCTAGACGACACGGGTTAAAAAATTGTTTTGTAAGATGCGGTTCTTGATTAGGTATGCTGAGAAGTGGTGTTAACAAATCTCGTAATCTTTATTTACATGAAATTAATAACAAACGTTCTTCCACATTCTAATTCTGCGACCCAATGGTTTTCTTCGTCTTTGTGGAAACCAGTAATGCTTTGTTGCATTAATACTATTAGCTAGCTTTTTTCTACAGATTGCCTAGTTACCCAAAATACAATAAATAGAAAAACAACTGGAATAACACCCGCAACAATGATTGGGATCAGTGAGTTTTCTGCACTTTTAAACATTACGATAACAATCAACAACCAAATAGCGGATACACTTCATAGAATTGATACAGTTCCTAGGCAGTAAGAAATAAAACTGACTACTTACTCTTTGAATTCAGATACTTGATTAGTGCAGCAATTGATAGACCCAGTACTACAATAACGAGTATCAAACCCAGTCCCATTCCAGTCATCATTCTGAAATCCATATTTTCTATCATGTTCATTCTCCAAATTAAATTTTCATCGTACCCATATCTTGTGTGTGGTATCGCATAATATGTTTCTACTTACTTATGTTCGAGTGTTTTTGCAGATACTCAATGATTTGATTTGTGTTTTGATTATTCGGCATAGATTTATTACGAACTGCGATATGACCTAGCATTCGTCCCACAACTGTCGGCCACACGTCAGCTGTATGCTGTTTAGGCTCGGGCAAAGCGTGACATTGCGAGCATGCACTGCTGAAAATTTTCCCGCTCGCACTATTTAGATCAGGATAAGCTGTTTTATCTATTGGTAGTTGTGAATTAGATTGAAGGTAGTCGATCACTGCCATCAAATCTTTTTGGTCTAGGGCATCAATCCCCATCATTCCATCCATCATTTGCATACGCATGTTCATGCGCCCAACGATGGCTGGCCATTCTTCAGCAGTATGCATTCCAGGTGCGGGTAATGCGTGACATGGCGTACAGTATTCAGTCACAGCCTTGGCGCCAATCGATTCGGGCTCCGGCAACATCGTTGGAGAAATTCCATGTGGCATATTCATACCACACATACCTTCCATATTACCTCCGCACCTTCCCATGGCTACCTTCGTCATGTCACTTGCGCTTTTCGAAAATGGCTTTAGATTAAAAGGATTATCGTCAGCTTGAAGTACTGTAAATGAAGCCAATGAAATTGCTACAACGCTAACAACCGTGAGCTTCTGTTTGTTTATCTTCATTTTCAAAATCCTTAAGTTTTAAATTAGTATCTTCAAAATATTTCCGGAATCACAATCTTTGGTACGAACAACTAATTGGTTATTCTTCCTGAAAGAAATTTAAAATTTGATTCACAACACCTATGCAAATAAAAATTAATAACAGGATGTAGAAGACGCTTTAATTATTTAAGGCGTCTTCCTGCTCTCATTCATATCATCAAAGACGACGGTCTATTGAACTTGTTCTAACGCGTCCGTTGTCGTTGTAGCAGTAGTGGATTGGTGCCCATGCTCTATCATCATGTTTTGGCAACGATCCATCATGCCGCCCATTCCCATACCGCTCATGTTTCCCATTCCCATACCACCTTTCATGGGCATAGTGCGTTGAGTTGAATTATCAGACATGTGTGTGTTGTCAGTGTGTGCGTAAGCAGTCATGCTGGTGATCAGACCTACACTTAAAATAATTGCAATGCTGATTAAAGATGTTTTGTTTTTCATAATAATTTCCTATTTTGTGATAATTAAGTAAATTTCTATTTAGATCTAGAAACATCCATGTTGATCGATCATCCATAATTTCTAGCGCTGTTAATAACACTCTTAAATTTGGTCGTCTTAAAAGTGTTTTAACTAAACTCCAAAACCACCATAAGGATCATCTTCATAGATAAGATCAATTAAGCCGTTATCATGACCAGAAATCGTGGCACCATTTTTATCAGTGGACCATTGTTCAACACTTTTGGTCTCGCTAACTGGATTGGTATCCTTGAACTGCTCGGTCTCATCGATCCCTAAACCACGTGCATCGAAGACAGAATCTACTGCTGCCCATGCCAAGTTGGTTGATACGAGTAATATGGCTGTAGCCAATGCTTTTGTTTTCATGACATCATCTCCTAAATAAAGTTACAAATTTAAGTCTTACAGTGATCACCTATTTCGATAAACCTGATCACACTGCGAGCGAAATTAGTGTAAAAACAAATTGCGGTTTAGCACTTGATGTTCACATCAACTTCTCTTTCTCGGTTATGCGTAGTTAACCACTCATTTGTAACCAGCTTATTTCTCAAAAATAGTTTTTTGTAACTCAAAATGTCTAACGTGAATTCAGTAACAATTCGTTACACAAAACCCCTGTTGAATGATTTCATTTAGGGCTTAAACTCTTCTGATGGAACAAAAAGACACAGTTTTAGTAGTTGACGATGATGTTGAGATCCGCAAATTGCTTTGCGAATATCTTGGTCAGCAAGGCTTTCGAACGATTACTGCAGCAGACGGCAAAGAAATGTGGTCCATCCTGGATAAAAGCAAGGTGGATTTGATTGTTCTCGACTTGATGCTGCCAGGCGATGATGGATTAGTGTTATGCCGCAACCTCAGATCTCATTCCCAAATTCCGGTAATTATGTTGACCGCAAGAGGTGAGGAAACCGAACGCATCATTGGGCTTGGGATGGGTGCGGATGATTATCTAGCTAAACCATTTAATTCACTCGAACTTTTGGCACGAATCAAGAGTATCTTACGGCGAACTCGAACATTGTCACC
The DNA here is from genome assembly GCA_965247265.1 of Gammaproteobacteria bacterium. Taxonomy (GTDB): domain Bacteria; phylum Pseudomonadota; class Gammaproteobacteria; order UBA4575; family UBA4575. The sequence goes on along the minus strand of OZ252002.1, from coordinate 1,811,908 downwards.
ATCTTCAAACCAGCAAAGTTCTAAGAGTTTTCTCTTTGATGGCTGGAAATTGGACACCGTCACTAGACATCTTATCTCTCCTGACAAGGTAGTGATTTCTTTGAGTGGAGGCGAATACCAATTACTGCTCGTATTATTAACACATCCCAATAGAGTGTTGAGCCGTGATCAATTGCTAGATCTTTCGCACGGTCGTGAGATGCAACCATTTGACCGCAGTATCGATGTCATGGTGAGCCGCCTGCGTCGTTCATTGCAAGACACTGAGAATTCAAAGCTAATTCAAACGGTAAGAAATGAAGGTTATATATTTGCTGCGAATGTAGAGGTAGAAAAATAATGCCTCGGTTGTGGCCACAATCACTGTTTGGTCAATTGATGCTAACTCTATTGTTGGTGCTTATATTGGCTCAATTGATAAGTACAGCAATTTTGTTTTATGAACGCGGACAATCCCTCAACGAAGTGCTGGGTCTACAATCAGTAGAACGCATTTCTTCAATGGTACGTTTATTCAATGAACTTACTCCGCAGGCGCGAGAACAAACTATTAGCGCATTCAGTACTTCCAATCTACGCATATCACTTGAACTTAATCCACTCCCAGAATCGAGTGAAAGCGATGATCCGATGCAAAAAGCACTACGTAATTTATTTATAGAGACATTAGATCAAAAACGTCCTGTTCGTGTACAAATTCTTGCCGAACGTGATTTTAAGCTTAGTACTCATTTTGAATCGATAAAAGATGATTCATCAATAAATCATAGTGGTATGAACCATAAGAATGGTTCATCGGGCATGATGCATGGTTCACATGACATGCAGCAAATGATGCGTGACATGATGCAAAATCCGAATGAAATGCAACAAATGATGCATCACATGATGGGGACTTCAGCTTTCCTAGATTATCCATTTGTAGTTCAAGTTGAGTTAAATGACGGAATCTGGGTGAGCTTTATACAAAATATCCCTGAGGGATTATTTAAACTGCCTTATCGAATAGTTACGAGTCTTTTAATTTTAATACTTTCTGTACTATTACTTTCATTGTTCGTGGTGCGCAGGATTACTAAACCAATGGATACTTTGGCGGTTGCAGCGGATGAGTTGGGGCGAGATATTCAACGCCCACCACTTGATGAAAATGGTCCCAATGAAGTTAAGCGTGCAGCCCACGCTTTTAATGCTATGCAATCTCGACTAAATCAGTACATAAAAGATCGAAGTCAATTGCTTGCAGCGATTTCTCATGATTTAAAAACACCCATTACCCGGTTGCGATTGCGCACGGAACTGCTTAAAGACGCAGAGCTAGAAAAGAAATTCTTAAATGACTTGGACGACATGCAAACCATGGTTAATGAAACACTGGATTATATGCGAGGCCAAGACAACTCAGAAGCTGTGCAAAAAATAGATATTAATGCGTTAATTGAAAGTCTTGCGCAAGACACGCGAGATGCAGGACATGAAATTATTATAAAAGGAAAAAGTCAAGAGCCTTATCTCGCACGCCCGCTTGCATTAAAGCGATGCCTAACTAACTTATTGGAAAATGCTATCCGCCATGGCAACAATGCAACTGTTCACATTGAAGAGTCAGAAAAGTCTTTATTGATTCGAATTGTTGATACAGGTCCTAGTATACCACAAGAAAAGCTAGAGGAAATTTTTGAACCATTTTCCCGTTTGGATACTTCGCGTAATCGATCCTCTGGAGGCGTCGGCTTGGGGCTTGGAATTGCACGCGATATAGCAAGAAGCAATGGTGGCGACATTTATCTACGCAATCGTGAGGAGGGAGGACTAGAAGCGGTACTGGAATTACCAAAAAAAAACCGTATCGAATACTAACTCTCCTTGATGTGATTAAATCTCAAAATATTCAAGCTATGTCGCATTTTGACAAAAGTACGCTGCAAAAAACACATTCCTAATTCCACTGGCACGCATCCATTAGCATTTTCACTTGTAACCTCTTAAAACTTTTCGAACTAATCAGTGTCGAATAAACAGTTTAGTGATGTATATCAATTATAGAATTAGACCATGGATCTATAATGATAAAATGGTGATTGATCAATGAATACAGTGAAGAAAACTACAGCTTTATTAATGGCAATTCTTTTGAGTAGCATAATGGGTTCAGGATGTGCTACCAATCGTGTCGATTTAGTTGCAAATGAGAATGTGGTAGTCGAAAAAGTTTCCTCTCCATCTACATACTTTTCAAAGACTTCAGTTTATTCCACCGACTCGAAGATGACCGTTTCTGGAGAATTGCGCAAACGCCGGTCTAGTAGAGGCCATATTTTCGGCCATGTGGAAGTCGAGGTTATTTCACCAGATGAAACCGTACTCTGTGTTATCGATACTAGCTATCATCGTCGAAGCCTGAAGTCTTCTAGATCTATTTTCTCTGTAGATATACCTCTGCAAGCGGAAGACGGTAGTACCGTTCGTATAATCCATCATCAAGACGCAAAAAGTAAAGCAAAGGAAACGTGTTCCTAGACCCCTGCTGATTTCAGAATCATTATCTCATTTAAACCTTTAATGACCGGCATTAAATACAACCAGCGCAAGTATAAACAAATTAATTATTTTTAAAGACTAGATTGAATGTCCGCTTTGGGTCGGAAGCGGTCATTCTGTTATCTGTACCCATAAATTTTAAATGCGTATAATCCATCGTGATAATAACCTCTCAGCAAATAACTATAATTTGGAGGTAAAAAAATGGCGGACAATAACTGGAGTCTCACTGGGACGTACTTTGAAACTTGCAATTGCGATGCTGCTTGTCCCTGCGTTTTCCTCAGCGCACCAACCGGTGGTGATTGCACCGTTCTAATCGGGTGGCATATTGACAACGGTCACTTTGACGACGTCAATCTTAATGATTTTAACGTCGCACTAGCCGTGCACTCCCCAGGTCATATGTTACAGGTTAAATGGAATGTGGCAGTTTACCTCGATGACAAAGCGAACGAAGCACAAAAAGATGCGTTGCTGAAGATATTCTCTGGTCAAGCTGGTGGTCATCCTTCGCTTCTAGCGGCTCACATTGGTAACGTACTAGGTGTAAAAAGTGTCGAGATCGATTATCAGGCTCAAGGTAAGCGACGTAGCATGAGTGTTGGTAATGTTGCCGAAACTGAGATTGAGGCTATCGATGGCCAAGGTGGTGCTGAAGTGACCGTGACGAACCATCCGCTGTGTATTGTGCCTGGACATTCTGCTGTAGTAGCCAAGTCCAAACGCTTGCTGTTCAATGATCACGAATTTAATTGGGATATTTCTGGCAAGAATGGCTTTTATTCACCCTTCTCTTACGAAGCGTCTTGAACATTATCACAAGGCAAAAGTCTTCCTCTAATTTTTTAAAGACAACACTCGCAACTTCAGTATAAATGACCGCTTTGGGTCGATAGCGGTCATTCAAGAAAACAACAATGCGCATGCTTATGACACATAAACACTACAATTATTTTGGTTACTGCGCTACACAATTATAGATGAAACAGTTAGTTATAGTATTACTCTATTACTTAAATTAAGGAAAATATAATTCGTTTTAAAGAACAATTAACATTGCAGTATCAGTACAAATAGCTGATTGGAATTAATTAGAAGGAGCTTATCAATGGATAAAGATATTAAGAAAATAGAGTCTAGACGTAAATTTATAAAAACAGCAGGTAGGTTTGCAGTGTTCGTACCACCTGCACTCATGGTAATGACCAAACCTGGTCAGGCTAATTTTACAAAAACTTGCGGTGGTCAAGTATGTGACCATCAATATCCAGATTAAATAAGGATTACGTTTAGCAAAGGCACGTATTGAAATGGTATGTGCCTTTCAAACTTAAAAGCCCACATCCTTTATTCTGATGTAACGAATGTCCGCTTTCGGTCGAAAGCGATCAGTTTCTTTTTTGAATAAATTTTAGTAAGACAATAGCTTGATTGTGTTCCTTGTCTTTTGCCCCAAAAAGTAGCGTGACAGTTGATTTTTTAAGACGTTGTTTAATTATATTTAATTCTTCATCTTTATTCTTAAGCTCTTTATTATACTTTGCACGAAATTGAATCCATTTATTTGGATCATGATCAAACCATTTTCTAAGCTCATTAGACGGAGCGATCTCTTTTAGCCAAAGATCAATGTTAGCTTCAGACTTCTTAATTCCACGCGGCCATATTCTATCAACTAAAATTCGATAGCCATCAGCCTTGCTTGTTTCCTCGTACACACGTTTAAGTAGTAGTTTTTTCATTTAGCGAGGATACCTATCGACATTGAGAATGGTAAAACGAGCCACGCTTATAAGTAGCTTTTTTATTATGTTAAAGGATGTCAGTTGAATGTCCGCTTTCGGCCATTAGCGGTCATTTAAATTTAGAGGATAACTGTCTGCACCTATGTGAAACCTCTGCCTTAAATAGTTAATCGCGTCACAAAATGCGCCTTCTTTGCCTACTAGAATCACTTAGTAATAATGATAAGCCTCTAAGGATTCCTTTAAAAGACCAGAGGCAAAGGAACGTACCATGTCAACTTACACGTATGATTGCTTTTGGTGCAACTGGACACGAACGGTAACTCGTTTAAACAACAAAGAAATTTGTTGTGGTTCGCAAATGAAATTAGTTAAGACGTATCCACCCAATATCTATGATATTAAAATGGCAGTAAATACCGTCAAGCATGAACCATTGCCAGTTATGCGATTATTCAAGTAAGTTTAATTCTTAAAAATAATCAATACACTTGAAGATTTAACCTTCCATGAATTGCGTTCACTTTGCTCTGTATATGATGGTAGAAATACAGACTTAATAATGATTTGAGAAGGGAATCGCAGTACCTTTTAAATGCTACCTTTGTAGAAAGCAATTATGTATCGGCTGAATGTCCACTTTGGGTCGTTAGCGGTCATTAAACATTTTGTTTTTGAATTATCCAATTCAGCTTGTCTTAAATTACTTAATCGAATGTCTGCTTTCGGCCAATAGCGGACATAACGCCTCACCCCCAGCCAAGTTGCTGAAGGCTATTCGTGTCATTCCAAATCTTCGTCACGTGCTTGATGCGGTCTCCTTCAAATTCCATGTGGTACACATAGTCGGCGGCAAGTGTATTTCCTGTCGGCGCTACCGGGCCACCCGGTCCAGTTTGGGTGCCGTAAATAACCGCGAAAGCGGCTACTGAATTTGTGTCTTCATCAGCTGCAATGAACTTAAGCTCGTAATGTCCATCTGGCACTGACGTAAAAAAATTCTTCGCCCACTCGCAGTAGTCTTCTAAATTGGATATGTCTGACAAGACAGTCGTTTGCGATGAGAATGTCGCATCAGGATGGCAGAATGCTTTACACGTTTCCCAACCTTTACCTGTTTCACATGCATCAAAAAATTGCTTGGCGGGTTTGAGAATAATGCTCATCGGTCACTCTCCTTTAATTCTATAGAACCTTCTATAGAGAAATTGTACTTTTTAAATTTAGTATAGGGCCCGAAAAGACCTAACTATAAATATGGAATCTAAATTCCGCCAAACGCAAAGTAAAGGGTAAAATTTACCAAATACAAATGTCCGCTTTGGGTCGTTAGCGGTCATTCGACTATAAAATCCTGTGATTTCCAAACTAATGTCTTCTTTCGATCAATAGCGGTAATTGCAATCCAGTAACTTCCAATGAGGTATTTCTAGACCCGAGTGTTTTTAGGGGTAACTTTGGGGGTATCAATTTAAATTGCATATAAAATTTACTATTAAATCTGATAGATAGACTATCTTTACGGTTGCCGCCGCCTCCACCACAATAGGATTCTAAGAGATCCATTACCCAGCAAATTTCATCTGAAATATTTAATGCCCATCTTGTCTATAAGTTCAGTTGATACAATTAATACGAAAATATTTAATGCCTGATTTTTTCGTTAGTATTAAAATAAAACTCTGATTAACTATAGGTGTGTAAGTGACAATTAATAATTGAAACTACATTATTTGTAGCTTTTAAATTCAGATTATGAAGTATCTATCAAACTCTCTCGATGGTAAGTTTTAAATAGTAAACCAGAGAGAGTCTTAATTATAAGGATAGTACGTTGGAAATGGACTTCTTTATTATGCTGTTTTAAACATGACTAGTCTGAAGATTTGCTACATAAAAGCAATTTAAATATATGGAGGGCAGAAATATGAGCGCTGTCGCAGAAACGATAATTCAAACAAGCAACCAAATACAAAACTTTATTAATAAGCCAAAGAATTTGCTAATAGATGGACAGTGGGTTCCTGCAAAAAGTGGTAAAACTTTTGAGGTCTATGACCCATCTACTGGCGAAGTCATTGCACACGTAGCTGAGGGAGAAAAACCAGACATCGATATCGCAGTAAAATCTGCAAGAAAAGCATTCGAACATGGGCCCTGGCCAAAGATGCCTGCTTCAGAGCGGGGACGATTACTTCATCGAATTGGTGATCTGATTCTTGATAATTTGGAAGAGTTAGCTGAATTAGAATCGCTTGATAATGGCAAGCCAATTTCTGTAGCACGAGCCGCTGATGTTCCATTGTCAGCAGATATGTTTCATTACATGTCGGGTTGGTGCACAAAGCAACATGGAATAACAATTCCATTAAATGTTCTGTATACACCGGGGGTAGATTACCATTGTTATACACGCCCTGAGCCTGTCGGAGTAGTTGGACAAATAATTCCGTGGAATTTCCCATTATTAATGGCAGCTTGGAAACTTGCACCTGCACTTGCATGCAGTTGCACAATTGTAATTAAAGTTGCTGAAGAAACTCCACTTTCTGCTCTACGGCTTGGTGAAATTTTTCAAGAAGCTGGACTGCCAGATGGTGTCGTCAACATTATTACTGGATTCGGAGAAACAGCTGGCGCTGCTTTAGCAGCCAATCCAGATGTTGATAAGATTGCTTTTACAGGTTCTACCGAAGTTGGACGACTCATTGTCAAAGCTGCTGCTAATGATTTGAAAAAAGTTTCATTAGAGCTTGGGGGTAAATCACCAAATATAGTCCTAAGCGATGCTGATTTAGATGTCGCAATTCCAGGTGCTGCAAATGCTATCTTTTTTAACCATGGTCAATGTTGTTGTGCAGGTTCTCGTCTACTAGTAGACGAGAAAATATTTGACCAAGTTGTCGAAGGTGTTTCAGATAATGCACAAAAAATTAAGCTAGGCTCAGGTCTTGACCCAGACACAGAAATGGGCCCTCTAGTATCCACGACACAGCTTGACCGTGTTAGTGGGTATTTAGAATCTGGGTTTTCCGAGGGTGCACGTGCATCTGTTGGTGGACATGTTTTAGACCATGAAGGATATTTTGTTGAACCTACGGTTTTAGTCGACACAAATCCAGAGATGAAAGTAGTTAAGGAAGAAATTTTTGGACCTGTAGTTACTGCTATGCCATTTAAATCGCTAGATGAGGACTTAATTGACCAAGCGAATAATACAATTTATGGATTAGCAGCAGGCATCTGGACCAAAGATGTAAGTAATGCACATAAGGTTGCTAGTCAACTTAAGGCAGGATCTGTGTGGGTTAATTGCTTCAATATATTTGATGCAGCACTTCCATTTGGTGGATATAAACAATCAGGATGGGGAAGAGAAATGGGAGAGGCGGTATTAGAAAACTATACAGAAACTAAAGCTGTAACGATTCAGTTATAAGTAAACTAATATTAATAATAATAAATAGGACAAGTAATTATAGTTTTTTGTTATGTCCGCTTTGGGTCGTTAGCGGTCATTCGCCCCAAGTTAAAATCTTTTTGAAAAGCTTACTTCTAAGTCAAATTGATATATTTCTATTTCAATCGATTGTGTGGGATCGAACACGTTTGGACCTTTTTGTCTGTCTTTCGGAGAGTACATAAAAGCAAAGCTTAATTCTCGATCGTCGGACAGTTTTTTAGTTAATCCTAAAGTATAGTGTTCTTCTGATACAGCTGGTGCCAGTATATTAAATAATACTTCACTCTGTTCAATGGGTTGCTGAGTAAAACTAGCACCCGCACGTAACTCTAGACTTGGAGAAATTGAATACTGTACTCCAAATTTATACACTTCCATGTCATTCCAATCGAAGCCTGCTCCATCACTACCACCCAAACAACTTTCAGGATTAGTTCCTCCGAGTGCAGGGCAATTAAATAAATTTCCGATTGGATTTGCTATCGATTCTATTTCACTGTACCAAATCTTCTGGAAGTCAAACACTAAAGTTAAATTATTAGAAGGTTTTAGCGCGAAACCTACTGTCATTGAAGGCGGAATATCAAAATCTCCATCTTCAGCAAATAAACTTGCATAGTCATCGGACTCGGTCATATAAAGTCGTGACTGATAAGATGCACCTAAGGACAAGTAAGTAGTTGGACTCCAAAGAACTCCACCTTTTGCTCCATAACCAAAAGATAATTCTCTACCATTATTAGTTAGATCATCAGGTAGCGTTGCTCCTCCACTTCGCACAAAATCCTCAGTCAATCCAGCAAATGAAGACAGTCCTTTTACCCTAAAGGATTGAACTGCTAATACAGGGCCAACCCCAAACGAAAGCTGATCATTTATTTTTCGTGAATAGGTTAACGCTAAGAAACTTTGAGCTAAATCAACGCCTGCTGTGCCTCCTCCATAGGTTCCTGGGAAAATCCCAGTTGAGCTCGGCCCTGGTCCATCAGGGTCAAATGTTGCAAATCCTCCGTGCCATACAGTATTCATTCCCCCATTTGCATAAGAGGTAATTCCCAACGAGCTGTGTGAATCAAGCGGGTGGTTATAACCAAAATGAGGAACTAGAAAAGAATTGCGATCACTTTTTATGTCATTGGGCCCAACAGTAAATGCACCTCCTGTACCATTGGCTAAGCTTGAACTGCTTTCATAGCTCGCAATGGGCTAAATACGGCTAATCCTACATCGAATCTTTTTCCGAGATGAACCATGCCTGCAGGATTCGTTGCTGCGGTAATCGTATCTTGCGGCAGTGCAACTCCGGCTCCCGCCATACCTTTATTTTTTGGACCATATCCATGTACAAAATAACCATTAGCTGCATTTGCGAATGGCGAAGCTAGTACACAGATAAGATATAAGCAAAAAGAAACAATTCTTTTCAATGTTATTCAGGTTATATAAGTTGAAAAAACTCGGGAGACGATTCCAGCCAAGTTTTAATACTACCACACACCAATGTCCGCTTTGGGTCGTTAGCGGTCATTAAATTGATATTGAAATTAGAGTTAACTATTAGATCAATATAATTCTATAGTTAATACAAATTAGCTAATTTAAGTAGCGAAAGCAGCAACATCTCCTGGTTTGCGTAGCATTTTGTCAACCTCGCCTTGGTGCATCTCTTCACTAACAATCATTTGTCGAGCATACTCTTCTAACAACACAGAATGACCTTCAACTAGAGTCAATAATTCCTTGTATTTCACCAATACTTCACGCTCGTGCACTAATGATTCACGCAGAATATCTCCAATATCACGCTTATGGGTCTCTAGTAATGGGCCAATTGCAAGTGAAGGATGTTCACCTAAGTGGGTAATCATTTCACCTGCCTGTCTAGCATGTGCCAGAGACTCATCAGCTTGTGACTGCATCCAGGAGACGATGGGGATACGGTTATACCCGTAAATCATCAGTGCGTAGTGGGTATAGCGCACCACACCCGCAAGTTCCATCTCAAGAATTGTGTTGAGGTGAGATACTACAGTGGCCTGATCAAAATTCTCTTTCATTTTACTCCTCCTCACTCGTATTGTTTGAACGACAACATTTAATCAAATAGTTTAGCGTACAAAATAACAAAATAAACTTGTCGAGTAATTGCTTCGTAAGGTTCTCGTCTTTTACAAATGATCTATGATCCAATGTCCGCTTTTGGCCATTAGCAGACATTACGACCAAGCTCAGCCGCGCCGGAGCGCGAAGCGGTTCCGGCGTTCGGCTGCAGCGCCTTGTTAGAAGTCCCAGCAACGACAGTTTCAATGCGCGTCTAGGCCTTTCGTCGCTACAGTCATGATTGCAGGGAAAGCAATCTCAATGCGGTTGTCAGTACAGTATTCCTCCGTTCCGGCGATGATGGCATCGTTAATTCGATTTCGAGCCTCCGGCGTCTGCGCTTCAAGCACCATCGGGGCCCGAACAATGCTCTTATAGATCAGAGTTATGAGGTCTTCAGGGGTGGTCGGCGGTCCACTTTAGATCAAGCCTCGATACCTCTGACTTCGAGAATCCGGCAACTTCAACTGCCTTCACGCACTCATCTGAATCTGTGAATCTGAACATTGGCGGTGCCGGCGGCAGCCCGACATCGAGCGTACCATGAGCCTGAATTGAGTCGAACACCAGCTTCATGAAATCGCATCCTTGGTCCGGGCTGCACCAGGCCGTAAACGCGTACTTCCCTCGTTTCCTGAGCACTCGATTCGCCTCCGATATCGCTGCATCGGCATTCTCAAAATGCAAGAGACCAAACAAACACGCCACAGCGTCAAAGCTAGCGTCGGGATACGAAAGTTTCTCTGCGTCACCATCCAAGAAAGCGACGTTTGGGTAATTGACCGCTGCTTTCTCGAGCATGGTGTCAGCGAAATCGACGCCCTCGGCCTTAGCTCCTCGCTTTGATGCCTCGCCCGCCAAGTGGCCAGTTCCACATGCAACCTCCAAGAATCGCCTCCCGCTCAAATCGCCGATACTTTGGAGGATGGGATCTATGGCTTGACGGGTGATATTCGCGAAAACGTCGTCATACGCCGACGCTTTGTCTCTCCAGCCGGCGTGCTCAAGTTCTTTAAAGCACTTATCGGTCATTACGCCTCCTCGCCCTGCGCACAAAAACTCCTAACATATTAATACATGGCGATTTTGCTTAGATATCACGCTATACGTGTAGAATCTGCAAGATCCACCATTAACATGCATTAACACCAATTAAATAGTGATACCTGAGCATTTTTGCATTGATATCGCATATATATGGTTAGTATTGCAATGCCTGCTTTGGATCGTTAGCAGTTATTCACTAATTTTTCACAGACGTCCAAAGTGCATCCAAATACTGCTGTGTTTTCGATGTTGCATTGATATACGGTTCGTTATGTTTCACATCATAATTGAATGTTAGATCCGCAAAGTGTTCAATCATTGATGTATCTTGTGCTTCTTTACTTGGTGTTTCGATAAAGTTGAACTCTTTACGCGTATCCATTCCTGTTCGATGAAGATAGCCTACATTTATGTCTGGGTTATTAAATGCAAAACTATTCGACCAATCGAGAACAAAATCCTCCAACATAATCACTCCATCAGTACCGATTAGTTGTACATCCATTAGGTTAGTATTTGCTGTATAGCCGACATCAAATGTTGATACCTCTCCACTATTAAAGTGAATAAGTCCCTCTACTCTAATCACCGCATCGCTCGATGAATCACACTCTGCAACTGCGGTCACTGTCTTGATATCGCCCTTGGGTTGTAAATACTCAACAACGGCACGCATGGAATACCATGCCATATCTCCCAGTGCTCCTGTAGGTTCTAATGAAGGATCCAAACGGATGTTTTCACTATCTGAAAACGGGAAATAAAATGATGTATGCAACGACTTTGGTGTACCTATTTTTTCTGGAATTGCCTCTTGTATCAATTTAGTGCGTGGATGATGCACAAAATGTGTTGCATCCATAAATACCAATTGCTTGGATATAGCAGCATCTATCATTCGTCTGGTTGATTCGTGACTCAACATAGGTTTATCCACCAAAACATGCTTTCCTGCATCGATCGCCGCTAGTGCGATCTGTTCTTTAGTAGTCGTAGGCGTACCAATATAAATCACTTCAACATCATCACGTGCAAGTAATGCATCAATACCTTCCACTGGCACCGCACCCGAATGGTTCTCTACAAATGTATCAGCAGTTTTCTGTTTTCTACTCGATACAGCTGTAAGCTTCGCATTCGTTGCTTTCACAATAGAATTAGCAACGATAGTTGATATAAATCCCGTTCCTACAATCCCGAATTTGAGTTTATTCATAAATGATTGGTCAATTTAGTTTTTATAGTTTTAAATGTCCGCTTTGGGTCGTTAGCGGTCATTCAGTTTCTACGTATTGATCTAGTTTTTCCATTAATGATGATTTCGATGAGTCTTCAAGAAAACAAGCATCAATACTATTTCGAACCAAAGCAACTAAATCGGATTTTTCAAGATTAAGTGCCTTTGTAATAGATATGAAATTATCATTCATATAACCACCAAAGTAGGATGGATCATCTGAATTTACAGTGGCCTTCAAACCTTTACTTAAAATTGTTTTGAGTGGATGTTCACGAAGGTTTTTTACAACACAAAGCTTGAGATTGCTTAAAGGGCATATAGTTAATGCCATATCCATCTGTACTAGTTTTTGAACTAAAACTTCATCTTCCAATGCTCGGTTACCGTGATCAAGACGGTCTATTTTAAGAAGATTAATTGCTTCCCAAATATATTCTGGAGGACCTTCTTCTCCTGCATGAGCGAGTATAAAAAAACCTTCTTCTCTTGCTTTAGAAAAGACGCGCACAAACTTTGATGGAGGGTGACCGATTTCTGAGCTATCAAGCCCTACACCGGTTATTTTATCTTTATATGGCAACGCCATTTCAAGAGTTTTAAATGCATCTTCTTCGCTTAAGTGGCGCAGAAAACACATTATAAGCTTTGAGCTTATACCTAGATTATCATACCCATCTTCTAGCGCATTAGTAATACCATTAAATACTACTTCAAATTCAACCCCCCGCTCAGTGTGTCCTTGCGGATCAAAAAATATCTCGGAGTGAAGAACATTATCAAGAGCAGACTTCTTCAAATATGCATAGGTAAGATCGTAAAAATCTTGTTCGGTTTGAAGAACATTCATCCCCTGATAATAAATATCCAAAAAGTCTTGCAACTTTGTGAAGTTATAAGCCTTACGAACTTCTTCGACAAATTTAAATGGTATATCTACATTATTTTTCTTTGCTAGGTCAAAGAGCATTTTGGGTTCAAGACTGCCTTCTATGTGAATATGTAGCTCTACTTTTGGAAGGCCTTCAATAAAGCTAACAAGATCTGTCATAATTTACTGTGTGCTCTTAGTAAGACCACTAATGCTATTCACATATATATTTTTTACAACGTTTCTTAGTAAGTAATTTGTAAGCTAGTTAGGTAAATAAATATATCGAATGTCCACTTCCGCCCAATAGCGATCATTTCAATACTATGCCGCCCAAAGAAGTATCGCTAAATCCAAGTATTATTAGGGGTAGATTTGGGGGTATAAATTTAAGAACAATTATAATTATTAAATATAATCAACAAGATACAATGGCTTTGTGTTAGACGCCGCCTCCACCATCCAATAACGTCTAATTACATACTATGAGGTCCATTAAAGTATGGACTTTTTTGCCCTTAATTTAGTAATAATTAGACACTGATTTATTTAACTAGGTACTTTGTCCAATTTAAATAAACTCAATGTTGGGGCATCTTTGGAGGCAACACTTTTTGTTTATTTCGTAAAGCAATATTTTTTAAAAACTTATTTGTAAAATGCGGTTGAGCACTCAACCACCCTATTCTATTGCCGAATGACCGCTAACGACCCAAAGCGGACATTTAACGTTTGAACTAAGTTGTGAGACTGCCTACAAGAATTCATTTCCTCATCGCTGATATACATAAACTCTCATTAAAATCTTGTTGATTGCATTAAGGGTTTAGAATTTTTAATATCAGTTCGTTAAAAGATTATCCCACTAATTCAATTTAACTACAGTTACGTTATATTCATATTCATATTCGTATTTTAAAAGGGTTATAATTAGATATTGGACACATACAACGACGTAGATTAACGACAAAGCCAAACCCGCCAAAAGACGGGGACGGAAAGCCAAGGGTCCTCGCTTCCTCCGAGAAGCCACGGAACGGCCCCTCGAAGGACCCTAAGATCGCCCGGTTGCCTCACGAATAGAGGTATATGTTATGCCGGCCAGCACGATTCATTCACGCATTGCCTGCGTAGGCTTCGACAATATTTCCTCAATCGACATCCCCAGTCTGGTGTTCTCCAGTGAGCCTACCGATTTGCCGTTCTCACCAAACCACTGCATCGTGATTCGCACAGGGCAAGGTGTGAGGTTCAAGCGAAGTAACGCGCTCGAGCACGCTTCGTCGATCACGGCCAATTACCAATAGATTTAAAGGCGGAGGTTTAACAATGAAAATCCAATTAAAGCACACACTCGCGATCATCTGCTTCGGACTAGTGTGGTTGTTCGGGGCACAGTCTGTATCCGCATTCACCATGAACGAGGTGGCCAAGCTGCTGGCGAGCGATGGCGCTGCTGCCGACGAATTCGGCTTTTCCATATCAGTGAGTGGGGATACGGCGGTGGTCGGCGCCTATCAGCACGATGACAACGGCGTGAATTCGGGTTCAGTGTACTTATATGTGCGCGCCGGCGCGAAGTCTGGTCAGAGCAGGCCAAACTGCTGCCCAGCGATGGTGCTGATTTCGACGAGTTCGGTGCTTCCGTTTCAGTGAGCGGGAATACGGTGGTGGTCGGTGCTCCAAATCACGCCGACAAAGGTTTGACTTCGGGTTCGGTGTACGTCTTCTCGTTCTTACCGGTGCCACGGGTGTGGTATACGAGGTGGCCAAGCTGCTGCCCAACGATATCGCAAACGACGGTGACCGTTTCGGCTTATTCGTTTCAGTGAACGGGGATACGGCGGTGGTCGGCGCCCCTTTTGACGACGACAACGGCGGGGATTCGGGTTCGGCGTATGTCTTCTCGTTAACTGATATAGTACCAGAATTGGCTATCGACATTAAGCTGCACGACCTGGAAAACAACATCGGGCTCCGGCCACAGGCACGCCAACAGGCATTGCTTGCGGCGACACAACCACCCTACTCTACTATTGAATGACCGCTAACGACCCAAAGCGGACATTCAACTATAAGTTTTCGGTTATTTCCACTTAATGTCTGCTTACGGCCATAAGCGGTCAATATTTGTATATAAAAAATACAAAACAATTAGATATAAGAAGATTATAATTTTTAATATTTGACCTCTCTCACTTTTAGCAATGCGTCAATTGCACGTAACATAGCCCATCGATTTAGTTTTTTTGGATGTACATTGACATGTGCTAGGCCATCAATTAGAAATAACTCAGCCTGACCTTCCATAACCGCCCCAGATAGTGCAATGCTTTCTGTATAAGGAATGATGTTATCGTCTGTACCATGTAGCAGAATAAGCTGAGCCTCAAGCTGAGTAAGATCTTTGTTAGAAAGATCTAATGCATCCAACTCAGCACGAATGGTGCTAGGCAAATTTGCTATAAGGTTCGGAACGTGTTCCGGATTCTGATTTTGCAACAATGTAAGTATCGAACTAGCTTCTGCTGTAAGATTTATCGTCAGATCATCGATGGATGCTTCCGGATTTTTCATCTTTCGCTGTGCAATTCTAATAAAATTTTCCTTATCAATGGGGTCTGTTAAGTGTTCCACATTGCTCAGTACGAATATCCACTTACCATATACGTTTGGTTCTAGAAACTGCCACGCATTTTTATTGCGAAAATATCCTGTTGTAAAAAAAGTAATGACTTGTTCAACATCATAGTAACCTCCTACGCTTAGCACGAAATTTACGTTTTCACGCACTGCAGGATCAAGCGCCGTTAATATTGCAGGACCGACAGCATAACTAAATGCACCAATACCAGCTTGTCCATTCGCTGGGAAATCGGGTCGAGAAATAAAATAAGTGAAAGCAGCTGTAATAATTCGACTGTCTTCTGCTTGAACTTTAAGCTCACGCAAGTTAGGAATATCTGGTACTAGAACTATAAAGCGATTCCGTGCCAATGTATTAGCAAGCGCCTTTAACCGTGAATCATCTTTACCGCGTTGCGCTGCACCTGGTACCAACACGATACCTGCTAATGGTAGTTCGCCTGGTTGATATAAATCAGCCTGGTACCGAAGCCCGGAAATTTCATAATCAATTGATACTAAATTGGGTGCTGGCGTTCTGCTTTTAAGACGACTCTCCCCGTTATCAACTGCTAAGTTTTCAAGAAATACTGCAGCGTCACTGTACCAAATCCACACACAAGCTGTTTCTAGGATAAAAACTATGCATAGTAATGAGATGGTTAGTGCATAAGGTTTGCAAGCAGTCATTATTTTTTCACTCAATACAAAGAGTTTTAGTTCCTATTCTCTACTCAATATTATAATAATTGTATGTATTGATTTATCGAGGCGACTTTTACTATTTGGTTAATAGTGTCTTAATTAGCTTTTTAATGTCTGCTTACGGCCAATAGCGGACATACAGCATAAAATCCAAAAAATTACACTTCTAATGTCTGCTTTCGGCCAAAAGCGGTCATTAAGTCGTACATTAACGGTTCCCGAATTTGTCTATGCTCACTAAGCTTGTTTCACTACATAAGAGAAAATTTTCAATAACACATGGCTAAATTTACAGCATCGCTACGCCATACATAATGAATAAGAGCCCAAAATATGCAAATGGGAATGCCCAACGACATCGACGATCCAGACGATCTCCAAGCTCACTTTTACCTTTTCTGTCTAACGAGCCGACCACCAGATTAATGACGACAGTCGTGCACATGATAAACAAGCTGAGGTTCAGGAATCCGTGAATTAGTGTGAAATATGAAATGCTTGGTAGATGATCGCTTACTACAAGTTGGTAGGCGACAGCAGTTAAGATCCCGATGAATGAAACACTCACTCGATCACCGAGCGATGATCGGTCCATCCAGAAGACAGAAAACGACAACAGAACAATTATGATGAGGGGAATAAATATCAGACGTACAATGTAAAAGGGTTTTCGCAGTACCTCCACACCTACCACTAAAGCAGATGAAACCTCACGTTGTTGTCCGGTGTGAGATGAAGGTCGATCACGAATAGACAATCTATATCCTGTGACAACCCATTCAGGAACTCGTGCTTTGCGGGTGATGGATCTGACTGTTTTCGATTCCACTTTCAGTATGACCTCTTCCTTGTCGAAACCTAGGACCTCAAAGATAGCTTCAAGGTGATGTCCGTCAAACGGAAATTTGCGCAAATCGATGTCAGTCTTTGCAACTGCATTAAGAGTTTGGATCAGGGTTGAGGTTCCATCCGGTTGAACACGTAATATGACTCCATTTTTCTGGTACAAACCGGATTCGTTGATAAGTACATCTTGTGGATACCAGCCAGGAAATATTTCGTCGAACTGGTAACTGCCTTGGAAAATTTTTTCTTTCACCCCCGCTATAGTGGGGTCAAAAGCTTGGCGTGGATCGTGCCACTTAAAAGTCAGCAAACCTGCGAACTCGAATGTTTCCTTCTCATCGTTAATTTCATTAATATCATGTAATTCAAAATCTGCCCAGACCACTACAGGACGAGCTTGTTGTGGAGGCGAGAGGAGAAAAGGCTCACTAGAAACTGTTTGAGAAAGGTCGTATTTTGTATCGGAAAATGAATTGCTGATAGCTAACCACGAACAGCAAAAAAGTGTTAACACTAAAGCGATAACTTTTGTAATGAATCTATACATAAAATAGCTAAAAACTTCTAATTATTGAACGTCCGCTTTGGGTCGAAAGCGGTCATTCGACACTCAATTGTTGAGTGCCATAATTCTCATCCGTTTAAGGTACTTCTAGACTCTGGTATTCAATCCTGGTTATTTATTTGGCTCATACCAGGGCCTGTCTTTTCACCAGTCTTGTTCTTCTAAGTTGTATTTTTTTGCGTACTCATCAAGCATGCGATTTTGTGCATTGAATCCGGGACCCCACTCACCGTTAGAAATGAAGTCACTCATTGGGTTGGGGCGGCCTTTCTCTGGTGGTGGCTGACGTGTTGGACCCGGTACGGCATTCGCACGCCTTGTCACTGCAGCCATGCGTTCGATAATTTTATCTGGTGTGATGTTCCACACCATGAGATCCACTGCCATTGAAAGTGGTCCATCATATGTTTCACGGATTCCCGTTTTAACCGAAGGCGCAAGCTCTTCTTGGTGGTGATAGGCAACAGCATGGCGCGGTTTAAT
Organism: Gammaproteobacteria bacterium; assembly: GCA_965247265.1. Taxonomy (GTDB): domain Bacteria; phylum Pseudomonadota; class Gammaproteobacteria; order UBA4575; family UBA4575. The sequence goes on along the minus strand of OZ252002.1, from coordinate 1,793,677 downwards.
CTCGCTCATAATTTTTCCGAAGGATTGTCCCGAAGTATGAAACTCGCAACACATACGCCAGCTTAGTTGAGGTGCTTGGCTCATATCTTCAACATAGTTTTGTGGATTTGCAAAGGCTTCATGAATGACAAAATCGGCATCCTTAGCATACTTCACGAACCACTTGTTGGGCGTGGTATCCGCCGCCAAACACTAACTTTAATCCTTCGTACTCGATGCCAAAGCTAATGGGTCCATCCCCTGCATGTATGGCCGGCCATGAACGCACGGTGACTCCATTTTCTTGGTAAATAATTTCGTTCTCTCCCCGATAATCAAATTCCGTCACTTTGATTTCACCGGGAATGGGTGTGATTTTGTATGCGCGCGTTTGATAGTCCCAGTTGTTGGCTTTCATAAAATGTTTAACCGCATAAGCTGTTCCCATATCTTCAGTCTGCCCTCTTGGCCCCCACACTCTGAGTGCACCTGGGCGACCAGACGTCCAGCCACCTGCCCAAATTGAACTCAGTTCACCCCAGTGATCAGTGTGCAAATGGCTAAGAAAAATTTTGTCTAAATATTCATAAGGAATCATCATGGAGGCAATGTTGCGCATGGAACCCGTACCCAGACCAAACAACATCTTCTCGCCATTACCAAACTCAAATAACCAACAAGAGCTTGCCTGTGCAATGCGCTGATCAGGCATGCCCGTGCCGCAGGCTGTAACGCGCACTTCTTTTTTAGCAAGTACTTCTGTTCCGGGGTAATAAATATATCGATCTGGAACGACAACATTGGGGCCATCAATTTGTTTGCCTGCTGCCTCAGCAGCATCAATTAGTTGCAGTTCACGCCCTGCTTGACCACTGTACCAACCGATTAAAAATATTGTGCAAACAAATGTTATCCCAATAAAAGTATTAATTAGCATTGATTTAGTATTCATAATTTTTCCTCTAATTTAAAATTGGAATGTTTGTACGTCCGCTTTGGGTCGTTAGCGGTCATTACGTAGTTCAAATGTGGTCAATGAAGTATTCAGTTTGCAAATACCTTTTTTAGCAAGTCAGTTGTGCGAGCTGCTAGGTCTTGCCTGATCTTTGCCTCTTCTAATGCTAAGTAGTGAAAGATTCCATCCATCCCTTTTTCAACTACATAACTATTGAGATCAGCCTTAACATCTGGTACTAAAGGAATGTTTTTATACTCAGAAATAGCATTCTCATAACTTTTAATTGCACCCGCTTCAGCCAAACTTTCATCAACGATAGGTGTAAATTCTTTTACTAAGTCTGGGGTCATCTTCGTTTGAAAATAACGTGTAGCTGCATCATCAGGACCTTCTAAAATGCCGCGTGCATCATCTAAACTCATATTTGATATAGCATTGAAAAATAATTCTTTTGCTTTAGGCGTAGCAATTTCTACTGCACGATTCAAACGATTTTCCAAATCGTCCAACATACCAGACATTCCAATCATATCTAATGTTGTTTGCATCTTGCTCATGCTACTTGGCAAAGGAATATAAATATCCGGATCAGTATTGAATCCATCTTTTGTTCCAAGTTGATTTACTACTAACTTTGTACTTGTATGCAATGCCTCTTTGAGTCCCGAGTCTATTTCCGTATCAGTCAAATTGTCAGTAGATGAGACAAGCCCTGATTCATCTACTAGATCTTTAGCTTTATCTAACCAACTTGCATTTAATGGAGTAGCTGAAAACGAACAAACAATGCACAGCTGAATTGCCAAAATAATGATAATTTTCATAATCCTTTTCTCTTATGACATGTATTAATGTTTATATTCGTATTATTTAGAGTCCGATTTGGGCCGAAAGCGATCATTACAATACAATAAAATCCAAAGATGTATCGCTAAATCCAAGTATTATTAGGGGTAGATTTGGGAGTATAAATTTATACGAATTTTTAAATATTAAATTGAATCTATTAGATAGAATAGCTTTACGGTAGTCGCCGCCTCCACCATTAGCTTTAGATTATATAATTTTTAAACCAATAACTTAAAAATATAAGTTAAAGCTAGTTCAAGGATAGTTTTGGTCACAAGTGGTCATATTGGGCCTCAGTTTGGGCGCAAAATTGGACACAAAATAGGTGCTCGATAGAGGCAATTTTATGGATCAATTAGGGTCCCCGAAATTGCACTTAATATTTTAAATTGACCACAGGCAGTCTGAAGAGCACCATAGCCGCTTATGAAGTGTCCTCATTGTGGTAAAAATATCTCTGACAAAATGATTTCAAGACACTTAGCATCCAAAGGCGGTGCCAAGTCCAAACGTACAATAACCCCAGCCCAACAAAAGAAACTTCAAGCTGCTCGCAAGAAAGCTCTGCTTGCTAGGGAAAAGAAATCGTAGAGAATCCGACAAGAAGGTATTTATTATCGTAAGCGCTTTTGATACGATATCCATATAGCGTCCCAGCAAACTGTGCACACAGCCTACTGAGACTAACCCTAAAACCTACTAGGAGGCATTAGAGCTATGATCACTTTACACCAGCACGATGAGCTAGCGAACCATAAAGGCTCTTTCGATATTATTGTTATAAATATAAAAGAGATAGGCCGCATTTGCAGCCAAGCCTTACCAGACCCCAAAAGAGATCCAGCGATGCCTGGAGCTGGGCCAAGATATCTACACATTACATATAGGGCCTAGACGCCCTTTAAATCTTCCATATAAATAAGGGGTACTGCTATGTACACAGAAAAATTTGAAGATGAAGAGCCTCTTTTTGGGATAGGTATTCGCCTAGAACACATGCAAGGGATTGTCGGGTTGATGATTGCAGAGGAAAAATTATCAGATACATGCGTTCCACTTAAAACAGTTCAATCTGTTGGTTATGTATTAGATAAATACTTGTATGAAGTTGGTCAGCTAATGACTAAACTAAGAGAGGAATTGAAGTCAATGAAAAAAGTGGCTTAGTAGAAATTTAGCTATGGAAATAACACTAAACCATACAATTATCCCTTCGAAAAATAATATTGAGTCAGCTAGATTCTATGAACGGATATTTGGCTTTCATTTTATAAAAGAGTGGGGCCACTTTGCCGTTGTTAAAGTCTGTTCAACATTGACGCTAGATTTCGATACTCAAGAATCCTTTTCAACGCTACATTATGCTTTTAAGGTTAGCGATGAGCAGTTTGATGAAATACTTGGGCGTATAAATAAGGAAGGCATCAGTTTTGGTAGTGGCCCACGTTCTAGAGATAACGGTTAAATCAATACAGATTATGATGGTCTCGGAACCTACTTTGAAGACCCAAGTGGCCACGTCCTTGAAATAATAACCAAAGACTATGTAATAGATTGATGATGAAATCAGAGCATGTATAGAAACCAATTGGAGATCAAACAACAAATAGAGGCTTTTAGAGCGCAACACATAGGCTTGATCGATATGTGTAAATATAAATAAATACCTGTTCTTAGCTTCAATAAAAACGGATAATTAGATACAAGTGCATTAAAACCAGTTGAATGCAAGACGAAAACTTTCCAAAAGAATAATGAGAGATCGATGCTGATAATCTTAAAACAAATTGTGAGCTATTGTTATAAGTTAAATCTGTCCCCTCAAATTCATGATGGAGTCTTCTTTAAAATCCGTTTCGTCTTTTCAATGCAGCAAGTAAATGAGTAAAAGCAGTTGAATTAATGCTATGAGCGTAGATAGAAAAACAGATGAAATATTTTTAGATGCGATATATAACGCTGTCAATATGCTTCGACTTCATGATAATGATGTAGATTGCGCAGCTCAATATTGGCTGAATGAATTTGAGAAAGGAGAACCATTACCTGATAAATCAAGATTTGACGAAAACACCTACATAGCCTCAAAGCAAGATATTAAAGATTATTTAGAAAAAGCAGAATCCTTAGATATTCCAAACTCATACATAGATGATCTCTGTGATCGTGTATTAGTTGGCAAGGTAACTCTGACGAATATCAATAATTTAATTGATAAGTTATCGTAAGATAAAGAGCATATAAATATATACCTCAAAGTCACGAATGGGGACAGCATAAATATTCTCATAGATGATACCCGGCCTCGGAACTATATAAATCATATAGTGACCGCTAACGACCCAAAGCGGACATTCTATGTACTTCTAAGCTATCAGGTTGAACTAACTAAAATTCGATGTTTCAGATCCTGCTGTAATAATTAATTCCTTAAATTTTTAAACATAGTTATGTGGTTAGTCTCTGCAGTCCTCTTAATATTAATAAGAACTACAGAGACTAATGTTAATAAGGGGTATCGACCGTAATGCTTTTATTGTCCGAAGCTATTATTTAAGTCCGAGGCCGTAATATGGGCGGCCCCCTTGGTTTGTTGTTCCCATGACCAGACGGTTTTACCATCAACAACCATCTCAGTTACGGCGATACCATTGGATGTTTCATTCATTTCTCCGATGACAGTTACCTTCTTGAGTGCATGTCGGACTTTCAAATCACGTGGAAGATTATGTAGATAAACATAAGTCCCATCAGATTCATCCACCAATACAAAATCTGGTCCCATCGCAAGATGTTCCTCGTGTCCTTCTAGAGGACAAAGTTTCGCATGGCTGGTGCAACTGTGGCCTACCACTTGACCTGTAAACTCCGCGGCACTTACGAGCACTGGCATTACAAGTGCTGTTCCTAACAATATCATCATTAGGGTCTTAATAGTTTTCATTGTTTTACCCTTTTAATTGTTTTAGCCTATTAAATGCCGAACTTCTTCAAGCCAATTGTCCATACATTTCTGGATTTGATTACTGATGTGGATCAAATATGAAACTGTGTTTAACTTAATTTTTCTAAAAAATCCAACAGAATCAATTAGTGGCGTTTTCGCTGACTATTTGCGAATATTATTACGATGATTGAATGACCACTATTGGCCGAAAGCGGACATTCGATAAAGAATTATGGGACAAAGCTGGGTTGGATAATTCAAAAGCAAGCTGTTTAATGTCTGCTAACGACCCAAAGTGGTCATTCAAAGATATGCTGTACTACTCATCTACACAAGCGTGTCGTCATAAATATCTTCAACGACTCGCGATAGCTCATTAGTGTCGATGTTGTAGAGGCAACCATAGATGTTAACGTGTTGTGGCGTTCCTTTCGATTCTCTAAGCAAGTCAGTATCGTGCTGTAGTGATGCCACATAGTCACTAATGCAAATGCTTTCGCGTTCGTAAAGTTCAGAGATGTCCATGCCGTGCTCGTGCTTATACGCATCGATAATTTCGTCAACAGTAAACGAAGTAGCACCACAATAAGTATGATGGACGACAACAATGTTCTTAATACCAAATAAGTGTTGTGCCACTGTGATGGAACGAAGCGCATCTACTGCCCTACCACCTGCGACTACGACTTCAAAAAGGGTTGTAGTCGAGGCGACTTTATTTCCTTGTTCGCCGGTGATGATGTCGCCGGGATATACTTCATCAAATTCTTTAGCGACCACATCTGGAATACCTACGGCACGCGGATCATAGCAGTAGATCACGATGCTTCTTAGTGGGACCGCTTTGGAAAATTCTTTACGTATAGTTGGTTCATGGAAATTTGATTATTTTGAAAATGAGTATTTGTCGAAATTTTGCATAATTAACTCCTTATCAAAAACGTAAATATGAATGTCTGCTTTCGGCCAAAGGCGTTCATTCAAGTGGACCAGCTGTTAAGCCCTGCCATGAACGTAACCACCATCAACGGGCATGATTACGCCTGTAGTGAACGTGGCCGAAGCTAAATAAATTTACTGCTTCGGTAATTTCTTGTACTTCACCTACACGATTCATCAGTGCGATGCCACCAAACGCATCTACATCAGTATCACCATAAATTGGAGTTCTAATAACGCCGGGTGCAACCATATTCACACGAATGTTATCGGCCGCAAATTCAGCAGCTAAGCTTGTCGTTAATGTATGCACGCCACCTTTTGTAATTAATGCAGCACTAGCGGGTATATTCGCGGAAGGATGGTTCACAAGTACAGTACCTATATTGACAATACTGCCATGTCCTTGTTTTTTCATTTCCTTGACCGCAGCATGGGTTACAAAATAAGTACCTTTTAAATTACCATTAATGTAGCGATCAAGATCCTCTTCTGTATTTTCTAAAAAAGGTTCCAATCCAAAGATTCCTGCGTTATTAACGAGTGCATCAACACTCCCGAATCGCTCAATCGCAGTGTTGACCATCTTTTCACCTGTCTCTTTATTCCCAATGTCTCCCGGCACTTCAGCAATCTTGTTCTCGTGACCTAAGGTTTGTGCAGCGGCGGCAAGCTTTTCACTATTACGTCCGTTCAGGACAACATTGGAGCCATTATTCAGAAATCCACGAGCTACATCGAATCCAATCCCACTTGAGGCACCCGTAATTAAAACTGTATTTAAGATAGTAGTCATTTTTATTACCCTCCTAGTCGATTGAAAGCGTTATCTTGATTTCGCAAATTCGACAATAGTCAGTGGCCGGAACCGGCCAGTATGAAATATATTTATTGCCCTACGGACTTTTTTATTTGTCTAATTCTAAGATTATTTTCCGCCCATTATTTGACGTGTATCAATCTATTTGGAATGCCCGCTTTGGGTAGTAAGCGGTTATTGAAAATCTAAAAAATTTTTAAAATTTTTGTAAATTTTATGCCTTAGGGTCCCATAGATCATAATTTATAGCAGCCAATTTTGCCCTCGCTAGGGTCGTCCTGTATTTAACAAGAATCCTTTTTTAACTAATTGAATTTAATCTTTGGTAGCAGATCCTTGGATGTAAAAGCCAGGTTGACTGCTATATAGCTAACTTCAAGGGGCACCGGCAATTTGCCAGCAGAGACTTTTGGGCAATTATCGCTACAAGTTGAGCTTCACGGTGCCCCTTCGTGATGAAAAGCACCTAAAAGCCTGCAGAAATAGGCTGTTTTTTATTTATTTATGTGTCTCTGCACAGAGACAAGACTGGTTGGCGGAGAGAAAGGGATTCGAACCTCCGGTTCCCCTTTGATCTGCAAGCTCCTGAATGTATGTAAGAAATAGTACCTGAATATACCGCAGAGACCTTTTGGCTAAATTATAGCCTGCAATATTTGCACTAATTAAGAATTAGATGCCCCTTCGGAGATTTTTTAATAAATTTCTATAAGTATTATTTGTTTACTAATGACCGCTAACGACCCAAAGCGGACATTCACCAGCTTTCTTAAATCGTTACGACGATTTTGCCTTTTTGTTGATTGGATTCCATGTATTCGTGTGCTTGAACAATCTCTTGCAAAGGGAATGTCTTATCGATAACCGGTTTTAATTCACCTGATTGTAGTCCGACGTATAGAAAGGTTTTCGCTCGCTCGAGTGCTTCTGGATCTTTCACGATTTCAAACATTGTGTAACCTCGCAACGTCAACCCTTTACCGAGTGCTTGAAACAGCGGAAAAGGTGTAGGTGCAGTATCCAGTGCGCCGTATTCAATGATGATTGCGCCTGGTGCGGCCACGTTGCTAAGTTGTTCCAGTAAGGGGCCTCCGATAGGATCAAAGATAATATCGACACCGGACTCGTCCGTGAGTGACATGATTTTTTCGTGCAAATCGTCGTCATCGGTTGCAATTACGTGATCCGCACAGGCTTGTAACAAGAACGGTTTTTTGTCGGCGCCCCGTGTAGTAGCTATGGTCAAGGCGCCCACTGATTTTGCGATTTAAATGGCGGAAATCCCTACACTGCTACTGGCCGCAGTGATGAGAACCGCTTGCCCTTTTTTTAAATGGGCAATTTCTAAAAGCGCTCCATACGCGGTAATGTATTGCATCCATATGGTTGTGCCTTCGATGGCGGAAAGTGTGTCGGGGTATTTGGCAACCGCTGTTGCCGGTAGAATCGCGCTTTCACCATAAACGCCATATTCCGACATTGAAAATGATGGAATGCTACTGACTTTATCCCCAATTTTAAACTCGGTGACTTTCTCACCTATGGCGTCTATTGTGCCTGATGCTTCATAACCCAATTTAGAAGGCAATTTAGGGTTTTCTAAATAGTGACCTTCTCGAAACATAACCTCAGCGCGATTTAGGCCAATCGCTTCTACTTTGATGCGAACTTCGTTCGCCTTGGGTTCTATCACTGGCGCATCTTCCAATTGTAGGACAGAGGCATTTCCAGTTTGATGAAAACGTACAATTTTAGCGGTGTGATTTTTCATGGTGACAAGTCTCTTATGTATTCTAAATGTTATGTGCCATGTTCTACAATCTAAGTGGATGAGTATATTTCCTATGGCTTTGCTTTTACCAACCTTTATTCACGGACCTATCGCTAGGAAGTGGCCTTATTTATTCCATTTAGCTGGCACAATTTTCGCAGCATTGATGTATATACTGTTAAAAATAGCACCAACTACAGGAGCAAGTTGTATGACCGCTATTGGCCGAAAGCGGACATTGCGTAACTAATTTTGTATTAACCTTTCACTAAACTCCTCCGGCATCTCTTCATGCAACCATGCATCATTAGGCCCTTTCACTTGCCCACCCTTTAGCTTCCTTCTTTGATAACATCGATACTCAATCATCCCTTCTTCTTCAAGCTTTGTGTAAATATCACGTAACGATAGATATGCATCTGCAACATTAACCACATCTACTGACTCCCATACCACATATGGCTTCTTCATTATCTGATCAGCCTTGATAATCTCTTCTTTTATATTGGCGTGGATTTCAATCAAAATTGATCCTTCTTGAACTAAGTGGTTGGACCACTACCCTTACCCTTGCTTATCCATATATAGGTGACTTAACCCTCTGAAACCCGCATAAATAAAGGGCTGATTTCAGCGATTTTGTGGGTCTTATGTCAACCAAATCCACTATCAAACGTTGAATGTAATACAACGAGAGTTTGCATATAAATAGAGGAGAGTGGACATGAAAAAACAGCTCGTACTAGCTCTTATAGCAATTGCATTATTAGGTCTTACAACTCAGTCCCATGCGAATGGATCAGTGTATGGAAACATCGGCTATTTTGAATACCCGTGGAGTATTTTGATTGGCTACAGCGATTACGGACATGGCTACGACAGACCTCGTCATTATTATCACAAGCCAAGACATCATTACTATAAACCGCAGCACTATAATCGAGGCCATAGCTATGGCCACAACAAGCGCCATAATAACTACAAACCTCATCATTACCGAGGTCGTGATAAGCATTATGGGCAAAATAGACACTATCGTCATAAGTCTCATTACAATAATGAACGTCGTGGAAATGGACGCAATGACCAAGGACGTAATAGGGATAGACGCGGTAGCGATGGAGGGAACCGTAGAAATCGACGTTAAATAAGCGGGTAATAATTACTTTATAACCTTTGCTTAAATTGTCTTTTCAATAACTCTAGCTATGTCTTTAAAAGACATGTCATCCAATGCAGCTATAGATGTACCAATGTTTTGTATCTCTTCTCTTTGATCTACTCTTAAGTTAGAAAGATTAGGCAATGTTACAACGCCATCTTCCAGCCCTGCCCATCTCATGACTAAAGAACTTAATTTACCTCTGACCTCATTATCCACAGCTATTTGTTTGCTACTCGACAGCCCAACATAAACAGGTACGTCTTCTTCGTCGTAATGTTTATCCAATACATAATTCCATTGGTGTTCTTTTTCTTTCATATATAAGTCTGTAAGAACTCCAAGCGCACTAAACTTTGAAGAATGGTTTTGTTTTGTGTGTAAGTAAATAGAATTTCCTTTTCGATACTTTCTACTTCGCAATGCTTTGATCCATTGCTTTTTTACTTCTGGTTTCATTTATTTTCCTCTAATTTGTTATGGGCATAAAAAAGCCCCGCTAGTTGCCTAAGCGAGGCCGTTGAGAAATTGCTTTTGTTAGACGCGTTCCTAGATCAGGAATGCAGAAATGTTGTGTTAGTAGATCCCTTAATCTTTCTTTTTATCTACGCTCTTAATACCTTGCATCATTCTGTAGCGACACTAAGTACTTAGTGTGTTTCAATTTAAATCTTATCTTTAAATAACAGGGAAATATCAGGGAATTCAATTTTCTCATAATTTTGTTTTATAGACCGTGAAACTACCAATTTGCCATGCACAAGTATATTTTAGCTGTAATTCACAGATATATAGAAGTTAACTTGTCAGTATAGAAAAAGACAAAGTCACGCCAGACAAACCCTTGTTTACAAGTTACGTTCCAGAGAAATTTAAATAAATATTATGAATAATTCACAACTTCCATTTATTAAATCGATTCTCCACTCTACTGATTTTTCACCCGCAAGTGAAAAAACATTTGCACATGCACTTGCGATTGCATTGCTACGCCAAACTGAATTTACAATTCTTAATATTGGCAATAATCAAAGCGATGATGCTAGTTGGAAAAAATTCCCAGCAGTACGTAAAACCTTAGAACGTTGGGGCCTGTTAGAAAAAGGCAGCCCACAGGAAGCTGTTTTTGAGCAATTGGGGGTGCTGATAAGGAAATCAATTAGATCTGGTAAAACAGAAACATCAGCGATACTTAATTATTTAGAAAGTGATCCGGTTGATCTGGTTGTATTAGCCACAGAAGGTCGAGAAGGTCGAGAATGTCTGCCAAGATGGTTAAGCCGTTCCAAGTCAGAAGCCATCGCGCATGCATCAAAAGCCATTACACTGTTTGTCCCTAGCGAGGGTAAAAGCTTTATTCAACTTGATACCGGAGATATTTCCTTAGAACGCATTCTTATCCCTATTGACTATCAACCTTCACCCACTGCATCCATTGAGTACGCAACCAGAGCTGCTCAAGCACTGGCTGTGGATAGCACTGTTGAAATTCTATTACTACATGTTGGCAATGATCCCACAGTCCTCGAATTGGATTTACCCGAAAATACCGCATGGAATTTTCGCAAAGAAGTTCGACAAGGAAAGCCAGTCGAAGAAATCATAAATGCCACGAATCAATTCTCCGCAGATGCAATTTTTATGACGACTGCAGGTCATGAAGGCATATTCGATGTTCTGCGCGGCAGCACTACCGAGCAAATTGTGCGACAAGCGCCTTGTCCGCTGATTGCAGTTCCACAATCTTGGGCTAAATAATTTTAAAACACGTGTGCATGGCGAATTCGTAATTTGCCACATATTGTCAAGAGTCAAGACTGGTTGGCGGAGAGTAGTCGATTCGAACCTTCGGTACCCCTTTGATTTGCAAGCGCCTGAATGTTCGTAAGAAATATTACTTGAATATACCGTAGAGTACTTTTGGCTAAATTATAGTCTGCAATATTTGCACTAATTAAGAATTAGATGCCCCTTCGGAGATTTTTTAATAAATTTCTATAAGTATTATTTGTTTACTAATGACCGCTAACGACCCAAAGCGGACATGGCTATTCGTCGACTATAGGTTCAAAGTGATATGGTCGTCGAACAGGCTGCGGATTCAATCTAACGCGAGAAGGAAAAGGTATTAATTTCTAACCCCTCATTCCAGTTTATCATTTCTTCTTTGCCGCCTTTTTTTAGTTACTTTTTCTTTGACGCGGCGTATGTCTTTCTCAATGCAGCAATCTCAGCCTCAGCTTTTTTCTCTGCAGCGATGAGCCCCTTCTTCAGGGCAGCTGTTGCTTTATTGGTCTTCTCTTTTAGCTGGGCTGTCTTTTTTCCCAAGGCAGCCACTTCTTTCGCAGCCACCTTTTTCAAAGCAGCCGCCTCTTTCCAAGCCTCTTTTCTTAAGGCAGTCAATTCCTTCTTTACGCTAGCTATCGTGGTTTTCTTTGCCGATTTCTTTTTCGTCGTTTTCGCAGCCATAACAAATTCCAATAAGGTAAGGTAAGGTAAGGTAAGTAACAGTAGTGTCTCAGATACATCGCTTATAAGCTATCGAACGATTATGTCTGCTGCCGCGCCTTCACGATCTATCACGAACGCCATGTTGTAGCAGTAAGCGACATTACAATCCAGTAACTTCCAAAGAGGTATTTCTACAGCCGAGTTATTTTGGGATTAAATTTGGGGCACCAACACTGAATGTGCTCAAATTATTTCAGATAAATCAATAATATAGTTGAATTATTAGGTAGCTACCGCCTCCACCAATCATGCAATAAAACATTATTAGAGGTATTTTTAGGAATGCCTTATAGAATAAGAAATTATTTTATAGTTAAGTTTCTGTTAATATTTAACATGAATATATATATTTTGTTGGTTAGTAATTTGGAATTGATGATGATATTCGTCAACGTCAAACTGACATATTGCTAAAACAGTAATGAATAAAGTATACAAACTATTACCCCTCCCCAGAATTTCGAGCTCAGTTTTATCGTGAATCATTTCTAGGTGTAGATAAAATTGTTAATCTTTAAAAAGTATGAAATACATGCTCTTTGTTCAGCATAAACTTATGCCAAATCAGGAAGGTCACGAAAGTAATTTAGAGCTTCCGGGTTTGCTAGCGCATCAATATTTTTAACTGGTTTATTGTGAATGACCTTGGTTACCGCCAATTCTACAATCTTGCCGCTGATCGTACGTGGAATATCGGCAACTTGTATAATTTTCGCTGGGACATGTCTTGGAGTTGCATTATCACGTATCAGTTTTTTGATTTCACCTTGCATGTCTTCTGTCAATACATTGTCTTCCCTGAGTTTGACGAAAAGAACAATTCTGGTATCACCAGCCCATTCTTGTCCAACTGCAATACTTTCCAAAACATAAATAAGCTTTTCTACTTCTCTATAAATTTCTGCCGTACCAATGCGTACACCGCCTGGATTAAGCACTGCATCTGACCGGCCGTAAATGACCATTGTGCCGCGTTCGGTTAATTCAGCATAATCGCCATGGGCCCAAACATTTTGAAACTTTTCAAAATAAGCTTGATTAAATTTTTTGCCACTTTTGTCACCCCAGAAATAAATTGGAATTGATGGAAATGGTTTAGTACACACTAATTCTCCTTTTTCATTAACTATTGACTCGCCTTCATCATTAAATACTTCAACACTTAGTCCTAGTCCGCGACATTGAAGTTCTCCGCGAAATACAGGCAACATTGGGTTTCCAATGAGAAAGCACGACACAATGTCAGTTCCACCAGAAATTGAAGACAGTAGGACATCTGCTTTAATATTTTGATATACAAAATCAAATTGCTCTTGCATTAACGGCGAGCCGGTCGACAGTATCGTTTTTAAAGTACTTAGATTATGACTAGCCATCGGATGTATGTTTTCTTTTTTTACAGCGGCTAAATATTTGGCACTTAACCCAAAGACTGTAATCCCCTCTTGATCAACCAGGTCAAATAATTGAGAATTTGATGGATAAAAGGGTGACCCATCATACGTTAGTATCGCCGCACCTGTTGTTAGTGCGACTGTCAACCAATTCCACATCATCCATCCGCAAGTTGTGAAGTAAAATACAACATCATTTTTTGTGATATCGGCGTGCAATATATGTTCTTTTACAAGTTGTAACAAAGTTCCCCCACAACCATGAACAATGCACTTGGGCTTACCTGTTGTGCCTGATGAGTACAATATAAAAAGTGGGTGATCAAAGCTTACATACACGTATGGAATTTCATCACTGTTAGTATCTATAAAATCATCAAATAAAATTGCCTGATCTATGCTTGATAAGTCAGGTGTAGAATTAAGAAATGGAATAATGATAACTTTGTTAATACTTTTTACCTGCTCACTCAATTTTGCAATATTTTCTATTCGGTTAATTTCTTTGCCTAGATAAGAGTAACCATCTGCCGCAATCAATATAGCGGGCTCTATCTGTTCAAAACGATCTAAAACACCTCGCACACCAAAGTCTTCAGAACACGAAGACCACACAGCGCCTATTGCAGCCGTTGCTAGCATACTAATTACAGTTTCTGGAATATTAGGTAGATAACCTGCAACACGATCCCCCGGCTTTACACCTGCATCAAGTAGCGCGTGGGATAGATGTGCTACCTTAGCCCGCAATTGACGATGACTAAGACAATTACGTTCATCTCTTTCGCTGCGCCCAATTATTGCAGGTGAATCATCGTTATTCTTTAATAGGTTTTCCGCGAAATTTAATTTGCTTCCTACAAACCATTTTGCACCAGGTAGTTTATTTTCATCAACAAGGGCAGATGTGTAAGCTTTGTTATACCTTATATCGCAAAAGTCCCAAATTGTTTCCCAAAACATTTTTGGTTGTTCAATAGACCACTGGTAAAGATCTTCATAATTTTCAATTTCTGGGTATTGCTTTTGTAAGCCGCTAAGAAAACGCATCATATTCGATTGCTCAATGCGTGTTTTAGATGGTGTCCAGATTGGATCAGTCACGAGGCACCCTATTCAGTTATCTAGACGTTATCTAGACTTTAATTACTCTGTTTTGAATTTACGTTGTATATAATTCACTTAGATAGCAAGATACTCTTGTAAAATTTTATTATTTGAAATTTCATCACATGTCCCCTCAGCAACGAGTTGCCCTTTCTCTAAGACAATACAATACTTTGCAAGACTAAATACCATTGGTAAATTTTGTTCAACTATTATTATGGTTGTGCCTTCTTGATCATTAATTTCGCGTAATGTTGTAGCAATTTGCTCCACCAATGTCGGCATAATTCCATCTGAAGGTTCATCTAAAAGGATTAATTTTGGATCTGTCATCAAACCACGCCCAATGGCCAACATTTGCTGTTCGCCCCCACTTAAGGTGCCTGAAATTTGAGTAAGACGTTCACGTAAACGTGGAAAGTAACCAAGCACTTCTTCTAAGCGACTGCGTTTACCATGACTCCCTGCAATTCTACCCATCTCGAGGTTTTCAAATACAGTTAAGCCAGGAAATATTCCTCGATCTTGAACAATAGTCGTAACCCCAAGGTTTGCCCGTACATGAGGAAGCAATTTTGAAATATCGTCTTTATCTAGATTTATAGTACCTTCACTGGGAATAATTAAGCCTGCAAGACACTTAATGAGTGTAGTTTTACCCATACCATTGCGACCCACTACACCCAATATGCCACCATCTTCAACCTCAAATGATAAATCACGCAATACTGTAATGTTCCCATACCCAGCCGTTAAGTTGTTGACCTCTAATTTCATTTTAAATTCTTAGCGCTTTGACCCAAATAAATTTCACGCACATCTTCATCAGCGGAAACTTGCTCAAACGAACCCTCCATTAATACTTTGCCTAAATGCAAAACTGTGACCGGCGCATTGAGATCGCGAATAAAATTTATATCGTGCTCAATAATGACCACTGAAAGTTGGAAATCATGTGTTAGGTTTTTGATTAAATTTGCAGTAGACTCAGTTTCTTCTGCTGTCATTCCTGCTGTAGGTTCATCAAGCAATAACAAATTTGCTTTTACTGCTAGCAGCAGCCCTATTTCTAACCACTGCCGTTGTCCATGGGAGAGAAATTTAACTGGTTTGTCACTTTCATCGGTCAAATGTATAAGCTCTAAAACATCTGAAATACTCTTCTTACGTTTACTACGTGGACAATCTGTACCTAATACGCCTAGTTCAATATTTTCATAAGAAGTTAATTCGTCAAAAACAGTTGGTGTTTGAAATTTTCGAGCTATGCCAATACGAGCACGTTTAATAACATTTAAGTTTGTAATATCACGATCTTTATAAAATATTGTCCCTTCATTGGGTTGCAAATGGCCTGAAATCATACTTATAAATGTTGTTTTCCCGGAGCCATTGGGTCCAATCACACATTGAATTGAACTCGTATCCAATTCAAAATTGATATTTTCATTAGCCACTAAACCTGCAAAACGTTTAGTAAGACCTTCTGTGCGCAATAAACTACTCATTTTTTGCTTTAGCTTGCCATAGCTTTGGAATTTGTGAGACAGCACCAGCAATGCCACCTTTCAAAAAAGCGATTACAACAATAAAAATAAGCCCGAGAACAAGTTGCCAATATTCGGGTGTGATCGTACTAAGGTAATTTGAGAGTGAAGCGACTAAAATTCCACCGAGTAACGCAGCAAGCAATGAGGCGCGACCTGCAATTGCTACCCATACGACGACTTCAGTTGAAAATAAAACTCCGCCTAACGATGGCGCAACAAAGTTTGCGTGTGTGCCATAAAGAGCTCCTGCTAAACATGCGACTGCACCAGAAACTGCAAATACACATGTTTTATAAGTTGAAATTTTAAATCCAAGTGAGGTTAATCGATCTTCGTTTTCACGAATACCAACTAATATTTTTCCGAAACGACTCTTCGCCAACCATCGAAGTAGTACATATAACGCAATTACGACTGGCAAAATTGCGTAATAGGCAGGCATATCATTGTAAAGAGAAACATTACCTAAGGATCCAAACGTTAAAGACATGCGATCGATAAACATTCCATTCCAACCGCCTGTAATATCAGACTGACTCACTGCAATTTGTTCGACCATGATGGATAAAGCAAGTGTCACTAAAACGAAATAAGTGGCACGCACACCAGCACTGAATAAAAAATATCCAGTAACTGCTGCAAGTGTGCCGCCTACAAGTGGGCTTAACAAAATTCCGATGTATCCAGAATTAATTCCAAATTTAGTTTGCATCGCCAAGCCCATGGTGTACGCACCAAGCGCAAAAAACCCAGCTTGTCCAAAACTAAGTATCCCCACATAACCCCAAAGTAGTGCGAGTGACATGGCTAATACGCCGAATAACATATATTGAGGCAAAATATAAATGGGGTAGCCAGATACAAAGACTGGCAACAATGCGAAGATTATAAATATGACGACTGCAAGCTTTTCCTCAGAAAACCCTGAGCGCTTTGTAAGACCAGAAGTTACAGTCCTTTGCTTCTCCTCAGTTGTAGTCATGATTGCTTCAATATACCTGTCGGCCTATAACGTAATATGACAATCGCGAGTAAGAAAACAACAGATTGTGCAAAAACTTGTTTTGAAAAGAGAGCAAAAATTGTTTCGGCACCGCCTATAAAAAAGCTGCCAATTAATGTCCCACCAAGTAATTGACCAACCCCACCTACTATAACTACAAAGAAAGAACGTATTAAAAACACATTCCCAATATAAGGATCTACACTTAACATGGGACTAATTAACCCGCCAGCAAGCCCTGCTATTCCTGAACCTATTCCAAAGACTATTTTGTATGTTCGTGAAACATTGAGACCAAGCAAACTTGCTGCTTCACGATTTTGGATGAGTGCTCGAATTTTTATTCCAATAGTCGTTTTGTAAAAGACGTAAGCGGTCGCACCAATTAGTGCCAATGCAAATATGGCAATGGCGCCTCGATACGCTGGAATTTTAACTGCACCAAAGTCAATTGCGCCGGGCAACGGATTACTAACATTTCGAAAATCTGTACCAAAGACAATCTTAATCACTTCAGTCATGATTAAGAAAAAGGCCCATGTAAGCAGTAAAGTATCAAACGGCTTATCATAAAAATGCCGAATGATAATGTGCTCTAACAGAAGACCAACAATCGCCACGCCTAATGTAGCACCAACTATAGCGAGTAAAAATGGTGCACCCGCCGTAGTTGCTGCCCATGTAAAATATGCGCCCAGTGTAAGCATTGCGCCATGGCCCATATTAATAACGCCCACAAGACCATAGATAATTGCTAACCCAAACGCTGCCAACGCTAACACGAGCGTAATTAACGTCGCGTCAACTAAAACGCTAATTATTGTTTCCATGTTTAACCTAAGTTACGTTACAAAGAAACAAATTTCTTAGCTATCACCACTCCTACTTTAATTTTGAAGTTCACGTTTAAAGTACAAACTATATAAACAATAAACTTCAATTAAAGAGGTAGATCACAACGTGCATCAAGTGGCTCAACTGCTTCAAATGATTGAACCTCTTCAAACATATCGTTCACACTGGTCCAATCATTTCGGACTTTCATTAAATAAGATGGCACCACGATTTGATGATCAAGCGCACGCATTTTCACTGGGCCTTGTGGCGCGTTATCGAAAGTAATACCGCCTAAAGCATCACGTAATGCATCTGTACTTACTTCGCCAGCTATTTCGATGGCTTTCGCTGCCATGTGTGCACCATTATACATTGCCACACCAACGGTGTTCATCAATGCATCTTTACCAAATTTCTTCTTAAAGCGCTCCAGGAATGGCGCATTATTTGGATGTTCAATAGACATAAAGTAGTCGAAACTAACATAGCCACCACCCGATACTTCTGGCCCTAATCCTGTGGTAACCACTTCCTCATCATCTACCGTCCAAAACGCGAAATCATCTTTCATTCCTGCTGCTGCAAACTGTTGGCGAAAATTAACCGTGTCACTGCCCGTAAGAGAATGGAAAATAATATCAGCGCCAGACTTTCGAATATCACGTAGCACAGATTCATACTGTGGAGTTCCGAAAGGTATGTAAACTTCTCCTACTACTTCACCATCTAATTCATCCAGTTTTCTTTTCGTAACTAAGTTAGTTACTCGTGGCCACGCATAATCTGAACCAATCATAAAAAACTTCTTACCAAAGGTTTTCATTATGTATTCTAAATGTGGCCACACTTGCTGAGTAGGTTCAGGTCCGAACATAAATATGTTTTCATTGCAAACGCCAGGAAAATATTCTTTCTCCTGCCCTTCATAAAATGTTGGATAAAGAAGTATTTTATTTGCGCCTTGTACAACTGGGCCTGCAGCATTTCGTTCCGCGCTCGAAAAAGTTCCAGCTAGGAAGTCTACTTTCTCTTGTCTAATTAGCCTGTTAGCTTGTTCAACAACGATACGAGGCTCTGTTTTTGAATCGCCAACTACCAATTCAAATTTTCGCCCGAGAGCGCCTCCAGCAGCATTAATTTCATCTACTGCTAATTCAAAACCTGAAATATGAGCTTTCCCATATACAGTCCAAGCACCTGTCAATGGTGAAATTATCCCAACTTTAATTGTGTCTGCTGCTCTAAGGTTCTTAATAAACGCTGGTGCTACTGCAACACTGGCAGCAGCTGTCATACCTTTCAAGACAGTTCGGCGGCTAACTTTTTTATTAACTATTTTTCTATTCATCTGGATATCCTCCGTAGTAAATGGTTATTATTTTTTCTAAAAGGAATTTTAGTATATATTTGATTGATCAATACCAACCTGGTTTTACATTGGTGCCAAGCATCTCATCATAAACATCGCTTCTTCGGTCACGTAATACCTGGTTGTACTCATTCCAATTTCGTTTGCGTCTAGCGTCTGCTAGATTTACATCAGCGTAAATAATTTCTTCTTTATCAGAACTTGCAGGACCGCCAATTGGCCAACCTGCATAACTAGTGATTAGACTCTGGCCTACAAAAGGTTGAGAACGTTCGGTTCCAATTCGATCTGCAGCAGCAATAAATACTGAATTTGAGTGGGAAGCGGCCATCACTAAAATATTGGCCATAGCCTCCCGACCTTCTGCTTGTCCTGGGATCGGCACCCAGTTGGTAGGGATACAAATAATGTCTGCACCTTGCAGTGCGCATAATCGATAGCTCTCAGGAAACCAACCGTCGTAACAAATAAATGTACCAATACGCCCTATTAGCGTTTTAAAAACTGGAAATCCTAAATTACCAGGCTCAAAAAACAAATTCTCGGCATTCCAAAGATGAACCTTGCGAAATGTTCCGATATAACCTTGCGGCCCGATAACTACAGATGAATTATAAAGCGCTTCACCATCACGTTCGTTTATTCCCGCAACAATGTGCAAATTATGTTTTCCCGCGACTTTACACCAAGCTTCAGATGTGAGGCCATTAGGAACTTCTTCAGAAAGATCAAAAGCTTCTTCACGGGTATTAAAAACATAACCGGAATTGCAGAGTTCAGGAAGTACTACTAAGCCAGCTCCATTGCTAGCGGCTTCTTCTATTAATTTGATAGTGTGACGAATATTGTCGTCTTTCTCGCCTACCATGGGTTCCATTTGGATACAGGCGACTTTAACTGTTGCTTCATCGATTTTTGTTTTTGTTGGCATCTTTTATGTACCTTTATCGATACAAATCAAAGTGTATTACAAGCACGTAGAATATGTAATAGATAAATTTTTTTAAAATACATGATGCACAATTAACAATTATATTTAAAAGAATATACTTAATAAAAAAGGCAGATATTAGAATTCTTGATAATAGAAATTTGTATGCTTTATGATAATTCAGTAATAAACTTATGTATGACACCATTTTTGAGCAATGCGCTCATAGAATTCAACCGCTTCTTCAATACGATCCAAAAAACAGTATTCATCCGTTTTGTGTGCCATAACAGCTTCACCGGGTCCAATAATTAATGTTGGTGGATCACCAGAAGCATGTGCAAGAACAGGACCATCCGTAAAATAACTTACAGAACGTGGTTCAGGCTTTTCGTTCAATAATTCTTCTGCAATAGAAAACACTTGTGATACCCAATCATTGTCTGGTTCAGACCAAATACCATCCACTCCCACGATTTCCTCTACACTAATTTCATCACCAAGGAGTTTGGTAATTTCAGTCATAAGTTGTGATTGTTGTTGGCCAGGTATAGTTCTTATATCGACACTAGCCTCTGTTCTGTCTGGTACAGAATTAATATTCATACCACCTTGAATAGTACTTACATTTAATGTCGGCATACCTAGTACTGGATGTGCATTTGTTGTCCATTGGTATGCAGCAAGTTTGTTTACCGCTTCTGCCATTTTATAGATTGCATTGTCACCCATTTCAGGCATCGATCCGTGCGCAGTTACACCAGATGCAATTAGCCTTAACCAATATGCGCCTTTATGTCCCGCCAGAGGGTAGTTAGAGGTAGGCTCACCAACGACAATTGCACCAGCTTTTTTCAATGCATTCGGTAACTGTGCTAAATGATTTGCTCCTTCACAACCTGTTTCTTCTCCTGCAGTAATAACCAGTTCCAAACCTGCTTTGGGGCGATCAAGTTTTGCAATTTGCACAGCAGCTAACACAAATGCTGCTACACCTGCTTTCATATCAGTGGTGCCACGGCCGAATACCTTTCCATCTGTAGTATCTGCTGCAAAAGGATCACAGCTCCATTCAGCAGCACCTAGAGGAACCGTATCGATGTGCCCTGTGAAACATAATGGAAGCTTGTCATCACTGCCCTCCAATCGCGCCACTAAGCTGGTTCGGTTTGTATCAAACTCGTGGTAATGAGTGGTGAATCCGTTATCTTCAAGATACTTTCCGAGGTATTTTGCACACAGATGTTCGTCACCTGGTGGATTAACAGTGTTAATGCGAACCAAATCTTGAGTTAATTGAATTGGAGTCATAAAACTAGATGGGCATATCTTTTGAACATAGTTACATAAGTGTGCTGTAGTATTCGGGTCGCCGATCATTTAATAAGTGATTGTTCTTAGTGATTAACTTATCTTGAGCGGAACGAATTTTAATATCCTGCAACACTAGGTCATCATTTATTGAATCAGAGTTAACAAGAATTTCGCCTCTAGTCCCTACAATTTGGCTTTGACCTGTAAAGGTTAACTCACCACGAGGGCGTACTTCAGTTCCTGCACGATTCGCAGTAACTGCATACACGCCGTTTTCAACACAACGACTGATCATTGTTTTCTGGCAATACGCGAGTACTAGGTTTGATGGGTGACAAATTACATCTGCTCCTTGAAGTGTAAGAGACCGAAAAACTTCAGAAAAAATCCAGTCATAACAAATCATTAGGCCAATATTTGAATCTTTTACTTTAGTAGTAGCCAGTGCAATATTCCCAGGATCAAAATATTCTTTTTCAGTATTAAAAAGATGAAGCTTGCGGTAGGTATGAATTAATCCAGTAGGACCTACGAGTAAAGCACTGTTATAGAGTTTACTGCTTTCACGCTCAGCAAATCCGGTAACAATATATAAATCGTTAGCCTTGCATAGCTTCTTCAACACATTAACTGTAGGAGGGTCTGTAATATCTTCTGCGAGCTTATTAAGTTCCTTGCGATCCTCGAAGTAATAGCCGGTAAATGCAAGCTCCGGTAAAACAATAATGTCAGCTTCGACTCCAGAAAGTGCATCTTGGACTTTCTCCAAGTTTCGGCCTGGTTCCCCAAACTCTGGTGAAAACTGAAAATAACCTACAATCATATAGGGCCCCTTAATGGTGTTTCATCTACAATTTCTATTGTGGCTGCAGGAACATTTTCAATTGTAACTGGCTTCATAGGTTCAACTGACTCTGGTGGTTATGCAATTGTATAAATCGGTAAAAATGTTATGAATAAAATAAATATGAACTTTATTTTGCCCATAAACCTTTCTCCCTCTGTAGTGTTTTATTTTGAGTGGTTAAATTTTACGCGCCTAAATATGAACTTACAGTGAATTTTTGTAATTCACTTAACGTCCAAAGCAGTATTTCTAAATCCGAGTGTTAATAGGGGTAGTTTTGTGGGTACAAATTTAATTCTAAATTAATTTATTCTTACTTATCAACGCCCTACCCGACCTTTTCAATAGACGCCGCCCTCCACCATTAATACATAGGAACATATTTGGGGGTATTTCAGGGGGTATCTCACTCAATAAATTTTATTGTACATGTTTCAATTCAAATGCTTATCGCTTCAATTAGGTAGATGGGCCATCAACCAATTTAAAAAATTAACAGAATAATATTAATTAGAACAGCTACCCTTCCCTATCTGTGAATGTCCGCTTTGGGTCGTAAGCGGTCATTCATTAATACCCAATCAACTTAGAGATAGTACCTAGAAAATCAACCTCTCCAGTTTTTAAATAGTCCACCCAAGTTAGAATACTAACAAGAGATATTATGAATAATATCGCAAATAGGTAGAGGGATACCGATTTCGCAAGAAACAAATTCATACAGTATAGAGTCATTAAAAAAGCTATACACCCTCCAACAGCAAATGCTACGGCCCAATAAAACTGTGTTATTCCTATAGCATTTTGGTTAGTAAAGTCATCGACTCGATATAACCATATAAAATATATTGCGATGGCTATCGCTATAAAATGAAGCAAAGGAATTAACCAGTAACCATTTAAATTAGATTTGTTCATGATTTTATAAATACGTTGAGCATCTATTTTAGCTCATAAGTAGTTATTCAAAACTAAG
Source organism: Gammaproteobacteria bacterium (assembly GCA_965247265.1). Taxonomy (GTDB): domain Bacteria; phylum Pseudomonadota; class Gammaproteobacteria; order UBA4575; family UBA4575. The sequence continues at coordinate 1,770,413 of OZ252002.1, read as the reverse complement.
AAGAACTTTCATTAGTTATCTTTTTCTAAAAACCCCTTAACAACCCAAAAGAAAATTAACAATGACACAAAATTTTATTCTATGAGATATATTTATCTACTAAGTACGGATTTGTCGTAATCTCAATGCATTCAAAATTACTGATAGAGAACTAAAGCTCATCGCCAATGCAGCAATCATTGGCGAAAGTAATAAACCAAATATTGGATAGAGGACTCCTGCCGCGACAGGAACGCCTAAAGAATTGTAGATAAATGCGAAAAATAGATTCTGCCTAATATTGCCCATCGTTGCGCGACTTAAACGTCGAGCACGAACGATGCCACGAAGATCTCCTTTAACAAGGGTTACTCCAGCACTTTCCATCGCAACATCTGCGCCTGTACCCATGGCAATCCCAACATGTGCCTGTGCAAGTGCAGGTGCATCATTGATGCCATCACCGGCCATCGCCACCACATTACCTTGTTCTTGAAGTGCCTTAACTACTTGCGCTTTTTGTTCGGGTAGCACTTCTGCTTGCACATCATCAATATTAAGTTTATTCGCTACAGCTATTGCAGTAGCTTCACTGTCTCCTGTTAACATGACAACTTTCAGGCCTTCCTTGTGTAATGCTTCAATTGCATTGGGTGTTGTCTCTTTGATTGGATCAGCCACACCAATGGTACCCGCAGCTTTACCATCTACAGCAAGTAACATCACGGTTTGTCCTTCTTTGCGCAATGTATTCGCACGTTGAGGTAAATCACCAACATCGATGTTAAAACTTTCCAACAATTTATGATTTCCTAGTGCAACCTTATAATTATCTACATCGCCAGTAACTCCTTTACCAGTTATTGATTGAAAGTTATCGATTTGGCTTAATTTAATGTGCTTGTCTTTAGCACCACGGACAATCGCTTCTGCCAAGGGATGTTCACTGGCTTGCTCAAGACTGGCAGCCAGTTTTAGTAATTCATTTTCATCTAAATCACTAATAGTAAGTGTGGACATCAAACGCGGTTTTCCTTCAGTAAGTGTTCCCGTTTTATCCACGATTAATGTATCTACCTTTCTCATGACTTCAAGCGATTCTGCATTTTTAAATAACACCCCTAACATTGCGCCTTTGCCTGTGCCGACCATAATTGACATGGGGGTGGCTAAACCCAATGCACATGGACAAGCGATAATGAGTACTGCCACTGCATTAATCACGGCATGTACAAGACGAGGTTCAGGCCCCCAAATGCCCCAAACCATCAATGTAATCACGGCAACTAATACAACCGCAGGTACAAAATAGCCGGAAACCACGTCCACTAACTTTTGAATCGGTGCACGAGATCGTTGTGCTTCAGCAACCATGTGTACAATCTGTGATAAAAGTGTGTCTGCGCCCACTTTCTCCGCTTTCATAACCAAGCTTCCGGTGCCATTAACGGTCGCTCCGATTAACTTTGTCCCGGCAGATTTTTCTACTGGAAGCGGCTCACCCGTGACCATAGATTCATCCACATTGCTGCTGTCTTCGATTACCGTTCCATCTACTGGAACTTTTTCGCCCGGACGAATTCGTAATGTATTTCCAGGAACAACATGCTCAAGAGGAATGTCTTCTTCGGATCCATCAGCTTGTATGATGCGGGCTGTTTTAGGTGCGAGACCCAGTAGCATTTTAATTGCAGCATTCGTACGGCTTCGTGCACGTAGCTCTAAAACTTGACCCAGTAACACAAGCGCTGTAATTACTGCTGCGGCTTCGAAGTAAACAGGTACACGTCCATTTTCGAGACGAACTGAAAAAGGAAATATTCCCGGTATAAATGTTGCGATTACACTGTAGCCCCATGCCACGGCAATTCCTAAACCAATTAAGGTAAACATATTAAGATTTCGTGTGAGGACGGATTGCCAACCTCGAACAAAAAAGATCCATCCTCCCCATAACACGACTGGGGTCGCAAGAATCATCTCGAACCACTGACGAAAATGTGGAGCGATTACATCGTCCACAACTTGGGGCCAAAACTCTGCACCCATGGCACTAATAAAAACAGGAATTGCAAGTATTGCACTTACCCAAAACCGAAGCGTCATATCTTTTAATTCTGAGTTATCTTCTTCTGCCGTTAGTGTAAGTGGTTCTAATGCCATGCCACATTTTGGACATGCTCCAGGTTCAGCTTGTTGAACTTCAGGATGCATGGGGCAGGTGTAACCCTCTTCATTCATAAAAATGCACTCTGTTGTTTTACTTCAATACTTCTACTGTACATTGTGCACGTAATTAAAAATCTTGGCACACTATTAAATTTATAATTACAACACATGTATTTTCTGTGAGCCATTACGGCGCAAGGATAATATCAACGTTGTCTTGGTTGGGTAATAAACTAACTTGCTGTTAGAATATTAAAATTGTGCGTAGCACACTTTCTATAAATTCAAATCATAGAATGTTGGGTACTACTACTTAAATTGAATTGTTACATTTCTAATTTTCATATCGTTAAAAAGAAGATAGGAGCTGAATATGAAACCTGTATTTATGTTATTTATCTGTATTGCCTTGTCAGTAGGCGTTATGTCTTGCTCTGAACAAGAGAATTCAGCGGCTATTGAGAAGCAAAAAACGTTACTGGATAGAATTCATGTTCAAATGAAATTAGTAGAAAAAGAAATGGAGCAAATTAAAAATACTAGTGATCCTATTAAACGAAAACAGCTTCTTGACGCACATAGACCTAATATGGATCAACTGCTAGCAATGTATAGACAGCTTCAAAAAGATGCTTCTGAAGGAGCAAGTGGCGGTCAAAGCGCAGCTATGGCGGATTTAATGGTTGCTCAAATAAGATTATATGAATCGATTATGGCAACTTTAGAAGCCCATTCAAATTAAAAATTAAAGTGTTTCTAAATTAATTAACACACTAAATGTGTAACTTGTTATTTGCCTCAGGTTTCAATCTAATACTGGCATACCAAGCGTAATTGCCTACATCAGCAAGTGAAGCCACGGCTTGTATACCGTCAATATATTTGCAGGAAAATTCTTGTTAGAATAGTTTGCTTTAGACCCTAACGTTCGGCTAATGTGCCGCCTCCGCCGATGATCTGACGTTTGACAAACCATAGTTGAAGCAAAGGCAAAATTACCCACTGCGTTATGGGAGCCGCCCCGACTCCCAGTATCATTGGCATTAACTCAGCATACTCCCATCGATTAAGTGGACCGGTGGCAAGAAGTTCAAATGCAATAGTGATAACCAAACCAATTGCAAGAAAGGATACAACACCGAACTTGTCCATCGATATTATCCACATTCGTGATCGCGTGATCAGGCAAGCACCAGTATATGCGACAAGCGAGATTACGACGTCCCCAAAAGTCGCCTTCGTGCAATGGAGAATTACTTGGTAAAACTGAAAAACAGCAAATCCTGCAAACAATGGCATCTGCAGCAGTTCCCAAATAAAGTTCAGCAAAAAAGCGAAAATCCAAATACTGGACTTTTTATTCTTGAAATAAATGCCTCAAATATTTCCTTCATACTCATTAATAAAACTTCTAACAGTTGTTAAAAATACACACTGCACTCATTAGTTAAATAAGTATTTCTTATTTTTGAAATTCATGCGATTAATTACAATATCATCTTATTGATAATTTCGAAATACTAAAAAGTGTTAGACGGAACCTTGATCGTTAAAAGCTAAATGTCCGCTTTGGGTCGTTAGCGGTCATTAATAAGGCTCAATTATTTGGGTTTATTGAATCTCAGCTACTTACAGCATAAATATATAGCAATTTGTAATATGAATTGTTTAGCTACAAAACATAAACAATTTATTTATATCAGCTCCAAATTCAAAAAATTGCTACGATTGTTCTGTTGGAATTGATAATACAGAGTTGGTCATATGAAAATTCAAGAGACGTGGACGGACCTATCCCAAAGGCAGGCTATGTTAAACCAAACTTTAGCCTCAATTTATGATGAGATAAAAGTCTTACGTTGTTTACAAATTAAAGTGGCAAAAGAAATTTCTGAAATTCAAACTGAATTAGACAAGCGCGAAGGTAATAATACTAATACATTAAATTGCGTAAACGCTTAGAAATTACTTTAATTATAGCCCAATGTCCGCTTTCGGTCGAAAGCGATCAGTTTCTTTTTTGAATAAATTTTAGTAAGACAATAGCTTGATTGTGTTCCTTGTCTTTTGCCCCAAAAAGTAGCGTGACAGTTGATTTTTTAAGACGTTGTTTAATTATATTTAATTCTTCATCTTTATTCTTAAGCTCTTTATTATACTTTGCACGAAATTGAATCCATTTATTTGGATCATGATCAAACCATTTTCTAAGCTCATTAGACGGAGCGATCTCTTTTAGCCAAAGATCAATGTTAGCTTCAGACTTCTTAATTCCACGCGGCCATATTCTATCAACTAAAATTCGATAGCCATCAGCCTTGCTTGTTTCCTCGTACACACGTTTAAGTAGTAGTTTTTTCATTTAGCGAGGATACCTATCGACATTGAGAATGGTAAAACGAGCCACGCTTATAAGTAGCTTTTTTATTATGTTAAAGGATGTCAGTTGAATGTCCGCTTTCGGCCATTAGCGGTCATTCATGCAATTACATAAAAAAAGCCCGACGTTAAATCGAGCTTCATTTAATAGCTTCACTGGGCAATGACTATGTCTACTTTTGTGCTATCTAATATAGCAATTAATTCATTTTGCTCTTGTTTTGGGACTTTAAATTTTTTGAGTATTTCATAAAAGTCTATAATCATTGCGTCCCACTCAGCCTCTGTAATATTTAGGTGTTGATGAGAATCTTTCATCGAACTTCCAGCACATTGCTCAGGTCCACCTGTAGCCTGACAAACAAGTGCAGTTACTTGGAATTTTAATCCAGCTTTTGGAATTTCACGGGCTGCATCTATAGCAGGATTAGCATTTAGTATGTCATTCACCAAAAGTCGTTCGATAAAATCATCCACGACAGCAGCAATATTATAAACACCGCCTAGTCGATTATATAGAGATTGTTTTGCCTCTTCAGCGCGTAGTTCGGAATTTATACCTGTTAATAATGCAGTAAACACTAAAAAAAACTAGAGGAGTTAAATATTTATTTGTTTTCATATTAATTGTACTCCTATCCTTTGTAATAAATTTATCAATGCTATATTAGATGGTATTTTAGGCTAAATAAACAGAATTAAATTAGTGGCATATTTAGCCAATGTTCTCTTGCAAGTTCTATTGGGAGAATCAACAACATTTTTAATGCTTCTATACAATTGTCCGCTTTGGGTCGTTAGCGGTCATTCAAACCGTGCTCAAATTATCTGAAATGAATGCAATATTCGATATATCTAATTGCAGCATAGTTTCATTTACACCTTATACAAAAACCCCCGACTAACTAAGTTAGATAAGATTGTTAATTGATAAAACTTTGATTTGATGTGGTATTAAAAGAACTACTTTCATGCTAATTCCTCATAGCAATCTAACTTATGCTCAATATAGAAATACTTGCTTATTGACTGATCAATAAAATAGCTATAATGGATTCAATATAAAAATATAATTGAGGAGTCCAAAATGAAAAAGCTATACATGTTAGTTTTTTGCATTGCTCTTTGTATTCCAAGTACTTTGTTATCAGCACAACCGAGTTGTAGTGAACTCACATCACCTAATTCTGACTCAATGTTAGTTGATTTAGTTTTTATTAGACCTTTAGGAATTGTTGGCACTGCTGCAGGTACGATTGCCTATGTTGTATCTTTACCATTCACCTTGCTTGGTGGAAATGCAGGAGAAGCAGGTCAAACGTTAGTTGTTGAACCTGCAGCTTATACATTTGCAAGACCACTTGGAAGTAAACAACGTTGTAAGCAGTAGCTCATAATACAGTTTTATTAAATAACATGAGAATGCGGACATCTATTTATTATGAATGTCCGCTTTGGGTCGTAAGCGGTCATTTAATTTTTATGGCTCAACACATCCAGAAATTTCTCTGATCAGATTATGTTTATGTCCATCCTCACCTTCTAGTTGTAATTTCTTGTGATTGATAAAATTTACTCGGTGCCGAATTTTTCCCCCTACTGGGTATGCCTGTTGGTCATCACTACGTATTACCGTTAGCTCTAATACGCGGTCTTTGACTGCCCATGTTGTACTTAGAAATGCAGATGGCTCAATACATTTATGTGATTTATAACGAACTAAAAGCGCTTTTCTATTTCTTGCATAAGTTTGTGTACTTCCTTTTGCCCCCGTTGGGCTTATTTGCAGGTACAGGCCACCACCATCGGCGTACCAGCCACTTTTTTTAACTTTTGAACCCCTTTGTGTGCGCTTAAACGCTCAATCGTCTTAGGCATCTCTATATACGTTCCTATATACGTTCCTATATACGTTCTATATACGGATTCAAGAACATTGAATCGGACAGCATTGGACTAATATCCTAGTAATACTGCTATAATAAAGCTACTTTTTGGATTATATAGGATTGTATTGGATTGGATAAGGCTATGACGGATACCCTCTCCGCCATAATAAACTTTTAAGCTGTTGTTTTATCCAACATTAATTCTTTTTTCTATTCATCTCTGCATTCGATGCACATTTCAACACTACACATATTTATAGCTTCACACCGTTCTATATAAACTGCGAACACAAAAAAATTGGTGAGCGCAGCGCAATTTAATATCTTCTAAAACTGCCTAAACCTAGGCGCCCTATGGGGTTTGTGTGTGGTTTGGGGCTTGAAACAAATGAAACAAAAAGCCCCGTTTCAGACATCGGATTGATACAAAGCAAGTGTACTCTGTTCAGCATTGAGATTATTTAACAATACACTGATCACTGATTTAAAACACTTTACTTTTTGGAGATACGATTATGAACCACGCTACACACAACTCAGATACCCATGCAGAACAGTCTTATAGCTACAATATACTCGTCCCTGACTTTGCTATCTTCGCAGTTGGCATCACCAGCGGTTTTGTTACCTTAATGGCCTTGTTTTCATAGTAGATGCTCCTCCTCTGCTATAAAACTCCTCTACCATATAAAAACCCCGCTATGAATAGCGGGGTTTTTTATTGTTGAACCATTTTTTAAAATGCTGCCAAATTTCATCTTCTTGCTTGCAGATTCATTTTTCCTTTTTCTACAGATCAGAAGTTAAATGAGGTCGTCCTTGGCCAATTGTTTTTTCACTTTATCAATATCAGTTTGTCCATCATCAAGCAGGTTCTCCCTTAATGTGCTACCTCTATACTCAGTACGCAATAAACCTCTTTTCTGCATTTCAGGAGTTACCATGTCTGCAAAATCTTCAAAGCAAGTGGGTGTAGGTGTTGCTGCTAGCATAAAGCCATCAGCACCGTTATCCATAAACACTTCCATTTGATCGACCACATCTTCAGGGCTTCCAATGGCACGTGGCATTCCCATGCCTTGTGCATAAATGAGTGCGGCTTCTTTTACTGTAACGGGACCGCCACCTTTTGCAAAAATGATCGACTCGAACAATCCTTGAATTCCTGGGATTTCAATATTTTGCACCACGTCATCTAATGCATAGGTTGAAAAGTCCGGTCCAAAGTGTCCTGAGATCCATGCGAGCGCACCTTCTAACGGAATATGAGACATAATTCGCTCATACTTTTCTTCTGCTTCAGAGCGAGTCGGTGCAACGATCACCTGCAATCCGTAAATACGTTTAACACTATTTTCCGGACGTTTGAATTTTGTATAACAACGTTCTTTTAAATCGTCAGCGTATTCTTTCATCCGTTTAACATTAGGATGCACGGCAAAAATAGCTTCTGCATGTTTCGCTGCAAAATCTCGCCCGCGCGGTGATGATCCGGCTTGCCAAAATACGGGTTGTACTTGTGGCGATCGAAAGCAAAAGTGCCGCGCTCTACTTTTGAAAAACTGACCTTCGAAGTTAATTTCGTGCACTTTATCAGGGTCTGCATAAATTCCCGATTCCCGATCTGCAACAATTGAGTCTCTATCCCAAGAGTGCCAAAGCAGTTTGCACAGCTCCATATACTCTTCCATTCTTTCATATCTCAAACCACGATCAGACATTTCTGCACCATAGGCATCCCATTCACTCTTGGAATAAGAACTCACAATATTCCAAGCTGCACGGCCTTTGGTTAGATGATCCAAACTTGATATATGGCGACACATCGCATACGGGTGCACAAAGGCTGTAGACAGCGTAACGCCGATTCCTAGATGTTTGGTCGCATGCCCAACTATTGGAACAATCGTTGAGGGTTCATGCACAGGGCATTGCACGGCATAGCGAACGGTGTCATCTGAACTTTGTTTGTAATTATTGTAAGGCGCTAATTCATCAGCAATAAACATGCCATCAAACATACCACGCTCCATGGTTCTACCCATATGCACCCAATACTCCGGTTCAGAAAATTTCCATCCACGTTTGTCTGTATGATTTCGCCACATGCCGGTTGCATGACTATTAAGACCATGCTGTAAGAAGCCTAATAAGTGCGCTTGCTTTCTGCCTTTTACTCCTCTTTTATGCCCCGACTTAACAACCGGGTTTGCTTTTGCAATATCTAATAACTCTACTGCAAATTCACGTGCCACTTCTTTAGCATCTGCACCTCGTGGCAAATTCTGCATCGTCCATTTCTCTTTTTTTTGAGATTTTTTAACTGCTTTTTTAACTGCTTTTTTCTTTGTCACCATGTTCTTCCTCCTATATACAAACTTTTATTAAATAATTTTTTCTTATAAATTTTAAATTTTCACTTTGTTTGCACTTGTAATTTACATTAGACAGCAAAATTAAATTTGAGTTTACTAATCTAGATCAAGTACCGGTCATTCTATTAATTAAACTATACCGACATAATTGATGCTTCTTTTTCTTCAGTAAAATTAAGCTCAGGTAAAATTGATTCACCAAACGTTACAGTCTCTTCAAGCATATCTTCAAACTGACATAATAAAATATCGACTCCGCATTCTTTTATATTATTGAGTCGTTCTAGTATTGCAGATTTACTTCCAATTAAGCTCGCATCAAATCCGCAATTTGAATCTACCATTTGTTCATCCGTTAACCCTTTCCACATGGTTGCCCCAGACTCGCGCATGTATGTTCGAAAATTATCTATTAAGTCTTGTTGCCGATTTTCTATTATTGCTTGATGCCTTAAATGTGCTTTTTCATCCGTTTCATCCATGATTACAAAAACACTCATCGCAATTTTGACTTTACGCCCTAGTGGCTTTTCCATGACTCTTATTTGTTGAATCGTCTCCTTCAACTTCTCATCTGACATGCTATCTATGAAAAATACATCGCCGTAAGCCGTGACAAGTTCTTGAGCACTTTTTGACTGTCCGCTAATCCAAATCGGAACCTGGCAATCATTTGGCTCTTCCATTGCAACAAGCGCATTTTGCAACGAATAATATGTACCAATGAGGTTGGTATATTCACCCGTCAATAATTTCTTAATGCATAATGTAAATTCTGTTGCGCGCTGATATCGGCCTTTGTGGTCTAAGTAATCAACACTGCATTGCATGAATTCTTGTTTCCACCATCCACAGACAACATTGATCGATAACCTCCCGTTACTAATATGGCTTATGCTTTGTGCCATTTTGGCCAACGGCAAGGGCGGATGAAAGCCAGGTTTGGTCGCGACAACTATTTTAATTTTTGATGTTTTTGCCGAAAATGCTGCGGAAAATGCCCATGCATCGGCTACCTCAAATTCCTCACCGTAGACAACATTCAGATAGTTTTCTGAAACATACACATAATCATAGTTATTTGCTTCAGCAAGCGTTACGACTTCGCAGCATGTTGCGAATGTAGGTTGATAGCGATGATAATTAGTGCGTAACGTACCACCGTAGACAGGAATCCAAACTCCAACTTCCATTAATACTTACCTTTTAGATACAATAAAGCACTTAATGCAAGCCACAATTTAACTAACCATCATACTTACGAATGTACGATGGTTAGTTCCTGTTTTTACAATAGTAGAAAAGAACTTTAGTTGCCTAGTTATCCCCCGATGATCTCAACATGCGCTCGTAAAAAAATGCAAATCCCACCATAAATGTTGTAACAACAGCCAAAAGCGGCCCTGCATAGACAAAAATAGGGTTGACTCCTACAAGCGCTATGATTACTGCTGACGCAACTACTGCAGCAGCAATAGTGTATGTATATGCACTGTCTTTATAATCAGTAATTTCTTCTTCTTCTTGTGCATCCGAAAATGTTTGTTTTAGACCCGTAGCATAACCCGCTGCATATAAAATTGTCGCAGCAGCTCCAATGATTAGGAAAAAGACTAATATACCTGACATGATTTACCTCTCTAATTCTTTATTTTAAAATTATTCACTCAAAACTACGTACTTTTGTGTGCTAATTCATCTTTATGGGCGTCTAATAATTTATCCATATCAAACTCTTCGCGTGACATTAGTCCAGTCAATATCACAATCCCTGCACTAATCGCTAAAATGGAAAAAGTGCCTACCATTTCCCCATACAAATGCCGTAGTGGCATACCAATTACAATCGATAGAACTATCCCCCCAACAAAACCCATAGTACTGGTTTTTCTCCACACAATCGCAAGGATTAAAGGCAGTAGAATTGATGTTTTTAAGGCGTAGGTTGTTAACACCAGTGTTGTAAAATCAACACCCGTTAACACAATGATCCCGGAAATAACGCCTCCTAAGATCATTCCGAACCTTGTAATGTAAAACAATGTCTCCTCTCGCGTTTCAGTTGCAAAACGTTTAACGATGTCGATTGCTATGATCGAGGACAATGCTGAAGCTGCACCGTCGATTGTTGAATAACATGCCGCTAAAATTACCATCACATACGCGACAATTAATATCAATGGAAGACCAATATGCGACACCATATAGGGTCCCACCGCAACAATATCACCCCCTAGTTCCTCAGGTGTTAATCCGAATGCCAATCCCGCTAATCCCAACATGCCCAAACAAATTGGAATGGGATAAAACAGCGCGCCTCCCCATAGGAATGTTCTTGTTACTTGCTCTTTACGTACTGCCCAAACTTTTTGCCAAAATGTTTGGTCTGCAACCACAGCCGCAAGCAAGCCAAAGGCCAGAGTGATACCAAAGCCGGCTGCAGCATCCGCCTCAAATACTGATAAGTTTGAAGGGTCTGCCGTTCTTACAGCATCCAGCACTGCTGTAGCGCCACCACTAATATGCGCATATACCGCAACAACGACAATGGCTGCCGGTGTCGTAATCATCCAAGTATTGAATGTGCCTGTCATTACACTTGTCCACAATCCACCAAAGAAAACATATGTCATGACAACGACGACAGTTAATATCACCACGGTTTTCCAATCAATGGGGAACACCGTTGACATCACCACTGATGTACCTTTTATATTAATTAGTGTTTCTAAGAGTATTCCAAATATCATCGCCACTGTGACAACAGCAGATGCTATTTTGGAGCCATTAAATCGCGTATGTGCAAATTGACTAATTGTATAGCCCTCAGGCATTTTTCTTCTGAGAATTCTTGCTAACGGCACCATGGCCATAATTGCAAAGCCATTGGGAACTACAAACCAAAAGAGTCCGGATAAACCCCATTGATAGGTCATTGCAGAACTCATCATTACTGCCATGGCCCATGTCCAAACTGAGATTACGGCACCCACACCAAAACCTAAACCTACTTTACGATTTGAAATAATAAAATCGTGAGTAGATCGGATTAGGGTTTTTTTAATTATAAATGCAAGTACTAGAAAAAGTACTCCAAAGCCAATCATTAGGAAAAAACCAAGTGCTGGTGTTAAACCTTCTGATAAGACTAATACGGACTTATCCATGACATCTCCTCCTTCCCATTATTTTTATATCTTTAACTCCCACTCGAATTTTTGTGAGTGAAACCGAATTTTTTTTGTTTTGTATAACTATAGCTATAATTATCTGGCGTAGTTTATACCCACAACAGGAAATAAAACATAGTGGAAATACATAACTCTTATTCATGTTTCAAAAAGACACAATTTTATCTATGTTAGATGTTCACAATAAGTGATTGAATTCATAGAGTCTACAATTATTTGTATCTAAATAGAACGTTAATATTAATGAGACTGATATAATTTATCTATGAATCATGATGGTAATTAATACAGCTTATTAACAAACTGTAAATAATTTAGACGATATACGAAATCTATATCGGTAAGTGCGGTCTGAAATCCTGAACTTCTTCAAGCTCTATGGTTACAATCGGCTGATGCCGATCTTCAAAAAAATGTACTTGCTTAAAACATAAGGGATTACATTTTGCATTCCTACAAACAAACGTAACGTATGCATTATCCGGATAGGTGCTAAGTATTTTTTTTAGATCTTGTACTGTAGATTTATTTACACATTCTGTAAGTAAAATTTCATTGATGCTCATGACAATGTTTCTAAGAAATAATTAAAAAAACATTACTATATTTTGGCCCACAATAAGTGACTATCGTTATTACAACCGCACTTTTTATTACTTCAGAGCGCTTAAATAGTGTTATTAATTTTTTACTGGATAAGTATGCAATGTCTAATTCTTGCCTAACGCAGGAAATATAAAAAAACCCAACTGTGTTAAGAATTGATTCAAAGTGACGAAATCAAGTTTTAATAAGAAATGAACTTCGCTATATTTGCCTTATATGCCTCGCTTTTGGAGGCGTGAAACGGTGTGATGAAATGGAGCGATGCTACGTTATTAAAATGTAAACATTCATACAATTATTTATTACTTCAGTTTCTCCTCACACGTATTGGTTACTATTTTCCAACAACAATGATACGTCCAACCTGGGCCTCCCGTGTTGCTTTCATCTGCCAATATATGTTCGTTCTCTTTGGGATTTTCAGGTACTCCACCATCGCCTTCGAAACCAAAATCCTGAGCCTTTTTTACTACTGTAGATCTGCATAGGTTAATTCCACGCACAACACCTAAATATAACTCTTCCCCACCTGGCTTATAGAAATATACGTTCATTTCTTCTTGATCAAGACTTTTTTGTAGTAAATCACATGCAAACAAAGTCATAATTAATGCAGACATTCCAAAGTATTTAAATTTTCGTATGAGTTGAATATTCATCATGGTGATAACAATCCTTAATTTGGATACATATAATAAAAAAGTTGGGCATAAATAAAGATAATAACGATACTATTGCTAAATTAATATAAGAATATATAATTCATCTTATTAATATATTTATATTAATGCAAGTGTAAAATTTTAATTTTCTGTCTCTAAAATAAAAACTGTGCTTGATTACTCATCGCCAGCTTTTGCTTTTCTCCGATACTTTCCAGTGCGACGAAACACTTACAAGCAACCTTATGCTATTCATCTTCTCGTACCTGAGTTAATCACTCTCAATTTATAAAAGGACATGTAAATCAGATAAGCAAAATTTAATCATAAATAACTTGTAGCTTTTATCAATTTGCTATAATGAATCCAAAAATACTTATTGCGTTTGTTCCATCTCCCCATAGGTTTGAAATTGCCATCATAACCCAACCGATTGTCCACAATACGCCAAAAAATATAAAGCCGAGACTAGTAAAGGTAAATCCATAATTTTTTATCTCGTTTAATTCTAAATGTATCAATCCAATTCCAAGAATTGTAAACACTATGGAAATAACACCTGCTGTGATTTGCATTATATTTCTAACTAACTATTTGATTAAATATTTTTAGATGTACATACTAATCTAAATAAACTCAATACTTTTCATTTTCTCGGCACTTAATCAGCTACAACGATTACTTATTTACATTTTCAATGATTTCTTTTATTTTTATTTAAATACCGCACAACGAACGCACAATGCAGTACACTCCAGACCAAGTAGATAAAATAAGATCATGTTTCGCACGAATGAAATTTCATTTTATTTTATTGATGTTCATGTTTGTAAGCATATACATCTATGCAGATAAACATCAGTTTGGCACTCCGCACAATTTCTGGCTTGGGATAATCATTGGCGTAATTGTAATTTGCAGTCTTGGCTACCTTTTTTATATGGCCAAACTTATTAACCTGCAAAATGGAAAGCCCATTGCATGGATATTGCCCACTATCATTTTTGGGCCATTTGGGCTACTCGTAACATATGTTGTAATTTCTGGCAACGTTGTTCGATTACAAAAGCAACATAGCGTGGACCTTGAGCAAAATAAAAAGCTATAGCAAGTCAATATATAAGATCAATCCACCTTGATTACTGAGTAATCCAATAATCCTACCTGCGAAATCATCTTCCATTGCCCATTTAACAGTGTATAAATCTTGCATGCTCGCCCATGCCAATGCAACTCTTCACCCAAGTTTGATTTCCATAAGGTATCAACATCTACGACCGCAAAAGCTCCATCTTCTTCTTTCGAAATCTCAATTTTTAGGGTCTTACGATTGTTATGAATAAGTTCATGCTTATCGAAAAATTTTTGAAAATAGTCATGCCAGCGGCTATTATTAAATCGCCCCCAAGGCATGACCCATTCCAACGGGTCATGTGCCTTTAAATTTGGTGGCCACGGCCACACCATATCAGGGTGTATGACGCTTAAAAAAAGCTCAATATTTTTAGTATCAAATGCTCGCGTCTCTTTGTTTATTGCCTCGTTTATTTCGTCATAACTAGTCATGAATACAACAGGCGATCTTTTTTTACTTGCCTGTAAGTGAAACTATTATCTTAATCATTGTTTTGCACTATTAAAATGCTGTTGACATTCTCTCGTCTTAAATTCTTTTCTGAACCTGGATTGAAGTACCTTCTTTAATAATGGGCAACTGTAAAAAGCTATGTTTGATCTGAATAGCCTCATTGCAGTAATTGCATCGTCCTAACATAGATGCACGCAATTCCTTTTTTATTTTCTATAAATTATATAAAGAATTTAATATTTATTGAATATTAAACAACTATTTCCAAATGGGCATTGTAGTACATACTATTTATGCACACTTCACCTATGCCTGTACTCGGTAACTTCGTACCTTGACGAGACATATTATTAAGCTAATTGTTTACATTGCGATACTCAATCGAGTCTAAACAGAAAATCTTAAAATTAGTTGATTTTATGTTACTCGGCTTTTATTTAGAACACTGTCAACTGCGTTGACATATAAGTAACTTACATGTGCTTGTACTAAAAATATTTATTTCCCAAGGCGAATCTACTAATTATCTTTATTTTTATCTTTAGCAAGACCCATAATTAGAAAATAAACAGCCACAAATATTGCGAATATTAATATACCTATGCCATTTGACATTTCTTATCTCCTTCCTCACGAATTATTCGATAAAAAATCATTATACCAAGTACTACCTCAAAAACTCAAAAGTTGTTTGAAATCCTTGTAAACAGTACGGTCTTGAAGATTAGACGTTGGCGGCCAAACTTAGTTATTAGTATAGAACGCCATATAAATCACAAATTTTTAATGTGCTAATCGATTTAAGCTATCTATCGAATCTATTTCTCTGAACGTTAGTAATTCAGACCTTAACATGCACGGATACGCTACCTATCTATAACAGTCGGCATTAAAAAGATGATAATTTTCCAAATTTTTGTAACACAACAATATTGAAACAGAATTTTACGCTTCTTGGCGCAATTTCAATTTTGCGTCTCATTCATGTTCTTATCTTTAACATTTGAACGGTAGTTATTAAAAATGTGAATAAGAAGTCATTACTAATATTATTAAACAACTTATTATCGTTAGCGAAGTAGAACATTCTCAGTGCAATGAGATTATGAGGTATACTTACACATTCTTGATTATAAAAATAATTCACTACGAAGGAGGAGGAACATGCCCATTTATGCTGTTCAAAGAAATCTACCTGGAATTTCGATGGAAGACCTGGCTGGTGCTCAAAAAGCTGCAATCGAAACGAGCAATAAATTTAGCGATCAAGGAACCTCAGTAAAATATATACGAAGCAATTTTTACCCAGGTGACTCCCGATGTACTTGTTTATTTGAAGCATCAGACTCAGAGACGGTCAAGAAAGTTAATGAAGAAGCATCATTGCCGTTTGATACAATTGAGGAAGTACTGGATTTAAGTCCATAGTTTTAATCACTGTTTTAGTTAAGAACTTAATAGCCACGTTTACGGCTGGCAGCACTGGCATGAGCCGTTGTAGAAAAATACGAGCAATTTAAAGCACGCATCTCAATCGATGGTGCATGGTGGTCTGCTGTTGTTAGACATTCCTATTTTCAGTATTCACCCAATACCAACACGTAAATGTAAACATCATTTGAATATTGTATAACAATGCCCAAGCTTTTTTACGAAGCATTTCTAGCTAGCCTCCATCTATGCAGCGCAACAATCGCCCATACGCTTTCTGCAATTAGAAATGGCACAGAATGTAAAAGTAGCGCGTAAATTGCTGCAAGCACACACCCAAATGAAAAGACTGCAATAAATACTGGTGATCTATGCTCCAGTGCATAACTTATAACCATAATACTTACGGATGTAATTCCAAATATCTCTACGGCAACGTTGTATGTCATATCAGCTCCTTGTTAAACAGACTATTTAGTCTATTTTTTAAGTTCAAATTTTATTTAATAAAGGTATAAACCAAATTCAAGCGCTCAGCGTTGCATCTTTTAAAATCCCTTTTAGCTTTTTGCGAGCATTTTCCTGGGCCTGCTTAGGGCTATCTCCAAACTGATATACTTTAGTTCCTGTATTCCAATCCTCTGCCAATGCATAATATTTGCCATCCTTATCGATGTCGCACCATATGATATTGATTAACTCGACCGTGCCATCGCTTTGATCAAATTGACCAAAATACTTTGATACTTTTTCATTTGTGTATATAAGCAGGCCAATCCAAACGATGCCAACTAATATATGTAAAACAGTCACTAGAGAAATGTGAATTTAACAGCCGTTACACTTAAGCTAAATGCAGCTGAATTTGTTAGGTTTGCACCATATACTATAAATAATTTATCCAACCTAATTAGACTCATGGAATTTTTGCAGCACTTTTTAACAAGTGAGGGTTTTTAACAAGATATTCTTTTGCCCAAGGTTGTATGTTATAGGCCTCGCTTGAAATTAAATCTTCAACTTCTCCAATATTATAAATTATCTTTTTTTTAACCAACCCTGCTGACACCGCATCATCAGCTTGGTAATGCAGCGTATTTTCATCGCCTGTTACGTAAGGTGACAAATATGCTTTCTCTTTAGGGGTGAGATTATGGAGATATTGTTCTAATTTTTTTAAAACAACCTTTTTGCCTTTATATCTACCATAGTATTTACCCAGTAGAAATACACACCAAAGGACAACAGCAGCGATCAAAACCATTTCAAATAATAGAGCTTTATCCATCAAAGAAATTTTATTTTTGAACTAAAATTTGCAATTAATTAGCGCTATAAATTTTTAACTCTTATCGCCATGTATTTTTTTTACCGGTAAAGGAATCATATAAAGTCCAAATTACACATGCAATAAATCCTATAGTAACTGCAAATGTAATTGTAAATAATGTTTTATACAGCGCCATAAATTTATATGTAGACAATAAATATAATATTGGCATTAAAACAATTACGATAATAAGCCAGAGTAAAATTGAAAATACCCATGGTTTTGGCACATCATCTGGAATTTTTGAATCAATGAATTTAAATAAAGTATTCATTTACTAATTGAAATTAAAAATTCATTTATGGCATTAATAAAGTTACGCTTTTTAATGTCAGCTTTGGATCGAATGCTGAGAGACATAAACAAATATGAATTGGCATCAACAGATCCTGAACAGCTTATTTGAGACATACTCATCTTTATGGCTGCACAGATATTTCATCTCATACCTTCCAGTACTAATTTTCTAGGGAATATAACAGAAAATACGACAACACATTATTTGTTGTAGCATAAGAATTTTGCAGATTTAATTATTTTTATGTAGCAAATAAACCTAAATTTAGCCTGTAGATTCATTCACTTGATTTTTTTCGCGCTTAATTCTTTCGTATATTTCTTCGCGATGCACAGCTACATCTCGTGGGGCATTGACGCCAACACGCACTTGGTTGCCTTTAACACCTAGCACTGTAACTGTGACGTCATCACCAATCATCAGCGTCTCACCAACTCTCCTGGTCAAAATCAGCATTCCCGTTTCTCCTGATAGTCCGTTTTTATTCTTATTTATATAACCAATACACGATACTTTCACACCACACCGTGCTCCTTTGGTTTCTCTCCATACCAAATCAAATTATTATTTTATGCGGTTGCCGAGTTAATTTCCTCCACCTTATCTTGGTCTAGCTCAAAAGCTTCATGCAAAGCGCGTACCCCCCGTTCAAGATATTTTTCATCCACCACCACTGATACTTTGATTTCTGAAGTCGAAATCATTCGAATATTTATGGCTTCATCGGCTAACGCTGCGAACATTCTACTCGCAATTCCGGCGTGTGACCTCATTCCTACACCAACTAATGATAATTTTACTATATGCGGATCACCCCCAACATGCCCTCCGCCCAGTTTTTTTGATGTATTTTCAAGAACTTTTAGTGCTTTCTCATAGTCATTTCTATGAACCGTGAAGGTAAAATCAGTGGTCTCATCTGACCCCACATTTTGCACAATCATATCCACTTCAATATTTTCAGCCGAAATACGACCTAATATATGGGCGGCAACACCCGGGTGATCGGGTACGCCTTTAATGGTCAATTGTGCCTCATCGCGATTAAAGGCTATACCTGAAATAAGCGGATCTTCCATGTTATCTACCTCAAGTGTTATTAACGTGCCGGGGCCTTCTTCAAAAGTAGATAATACCCTAAGCGGTACATCATATTTGCCTGCAAATTCTACTGCACGAATTTGTAAGACCTTTGACCCTAAGCTTGCCATTTCGAGCATCTCTTCAAATGTAATGCGATCTAATCGCCGCGCATTAGGCTCAACTCTCGGATCCGTGGTGTATACACCATCGACATCAGTATAAATTTGGCACTCATCTGCTTTAGTTGCTGCGGCTAACGCTACTGCAGTGGTGTCTGATCCTCCACGCCCTAATGTCGTGATGTTGCCCTTGTCGTCTATGCCTTGGAATCCTGCAACAACCACTACATGGTCATCACCAAGTAATTCTAGTAAATGTTCTGAATCAATGCTTTTAATGCGAGCTTTATTAAACTTGTTATCGGTTCGAATATTTAATTGCGCACCCGTTGCCGATACCGCTTTACAACCACGTCTTTGCAATGCCATGGAGAGTAATGCAATAGTGACCTGCTCACCCGTTGATAGTAAAACATCTAATTCACGGCCACGTGCTAATTCGCCTTGCACTTCATTAGCAAGCGACATTAATCGATTTGTTTCGCCGCGCATTGCCGAAACTACCACTACAATTTGATGCCCTTGCTCCTTAGTAACCTTTATTTTTTCAGCGATATGCTCAATGCATTCAATTGAACCAACCGAGGTACCTCCATATTTTTGTACTATTAGCGCCATGCTCTTTCACAATCCTTGAATTTAAGACTCTTGCTTTTAACTTTCAACTGCTACTAGATATTAGCACGAACCCACTCTGGCACTGATTGCAATGCTGCATCTAATCTTGCTGGCTCATTTCCGCCCGCCTGCGCCATTTCAGGTCGCCCGCCACCTTTGCCCCCTACTTGAACAGCAACAGCATTTACAAGATCACCCGCTTTAATCCTGTCTGTCTGATCTTTAGTTACCCCTGCAATTAAGCTAACCTTTGAACCATTTGAGGTACCCAATACAATGGCAGCGCTTCCAAGTTTGTTTTTCAGCTGATCCATGGTGTCTCGTAGTGATTTTGGATCTGCTCCTTCAATTTTTTGTGCAAGCACCTTGATGCCATCTATGTCAACCGCATTGCTAATCCAATCACCACTTGCTTGAGATGCAAGTTTACCTTTCATCTGGCTGAGCTCTTTTTCAAGTGCTCGATTGCGATCCATCAACTGAGCTACTTTATCTTTGGTGTCGCTTTTGGATGACTTAAGCATGCTGGCAATTTTTGTTAATTGCAGTTCATTACTGTGTATAAATTCAAGCGCCCCGCTACCGGTCACTGCTTCAATTCGTCGAATGCCTGAAGCAATGCCAGACTCTGAAATTATTTTAAACATTCCAATATCGCCTGCTCGTTTCACATGGGTCCCGCCACATAATTCAACCGAAAAATCACCAATAGAAAGTACACGAACATCATCGCCATACTTTTCACCAAATAAAGCCATAGCGCCTGCTGTCAGTGCATCATCCTTTGCCATAATTTTTGCACTTGCCGCATTGTTTTTTCGAATTTGATAATTCACAATGGACTCTATACGAAGTAATTCCTCACCACTTACTGCAGAATCATGAGAAAAGTCGAATCGTAATCGATCCGGGGCCACTAACGAACCTTTTTGTTGCACATGTTCACCTAACACTTCACGTAATGCAGCATGCATTAAATGAGTTGCTGAATGATTTATAACGGTGGCTTGTCTTCTTTTTATATTAACTTCTACAGAAACTTTATCGCCAACATTTAGTGTGCCTGTTACTAAATTTCCAACATGCGCATGTGCATTGCCTTGTTTTTGTGTATCTAATACTTCAAATAATGAAACATCATTTTTCAATATGCCTTGATCACCGACTTGCCCGCCTGATTCTGCATAAAATGGGGTTTTATCCAAAATTACAATTCCTGATTCACCCTCTGAAATTGCTTTAACACTTTTATTGTTTACAAAAATTTCTTGCGCAAGTGCCATACCTTGATACTGGTCGTAACCTGTAAAATCTGAACTGGTTGTCACATCAATGGATGCATCGTAATCCACATCAAACTGGCTGGCTTGCCTCCCGCGCTCACGTTGCGATTCCATATGTTTTTCAAAACCGGCTTCATCAATTTTTAATTGATGTTCACGAGCAATGTCAGCAGTTAAATCTGCCGGAAACCCATAAGTATCATAAAGTTTAAATACGGTTTCACCCAAAATAGTTTTTCCCGATAACTTTTCGATATCTTCCTGCAAAATTCGCATGCCTACATTTAATGTTTCACTAAAGCGTTGCTCTTCTGTTTCTAATACTTTTTGCAAGCGTGATTGTGTTTCGACTAACTCAGGATAAGCTTGACCCATATTGTCAATTAGCGGTTGTACTAACTTATAGAAAAAGGGTTCTTTAATTCCAAGTTTATGTCCATGACGTGCTGCACGACGAATAATGCGACGTAATACATAACCTCTCCCCTCATTTGAAGGAATGACACCATCCGTGATCATAAAACTGCATGAACGAATATGATCTGCAATTACACGCAAAGAGGGTATAGTCATATCGCTACTTTTTGCGATGTCTGCCGTAGTTTTAATGATCCCTGTAAAAAGATCCGTATCATAATTATTAGTAACGCCTTGCAAAATTGCGGTAAGACGCTCAAGCCCCATGCCCGTATCTACAGATGGTTTAGGTAAATTAGTTAGTTCGCCTTTTTTATCTCGCTCGTACTGCATGAACACCAGATTCCATATTTCCACATAGCGATCACCATCCTGTTCTGGTGTGCCAGGCGGACCACCTTGCACCGCATCACCATGATCATAAAAAATTTCTGCACATGGACCGCATGGACCCGTGTCGCCCATGGCCCAAAAATTATCTTTAGCGCCAATACGTGTAAATTGTTTTTCGTTTATGTTGATATCGTTTAACCAGATATCAGCGGCTTCGTCATCTTCGGTATATACCGTTACCCATAAACGCTCTTGCGGCAACTGAGCAATTTTTGTTAGAAATTCCCAAGCAAAATGAATGGCTTCTTTCTTAAAATAATCACCAAAACTAAAGTTGCCCAGCATTTCGAAAAATGTGTGGTGCCTGGCCGTATAACCTACATTTTCTAAATCATTATGTTTACCACCTGCTCTGACACAACGCTGACTTGAGGTGGCACGAGAGGAGTTAGGTTTATCTTTACCTAAAAACACATCTTTGAATTGCACCATTCCGGCATTTGTAAATAGCAAGGTTGGATCATTTGCAGGCACAAGGGGACTAGACGGCACAATTTCATGGCCGTTATCTTTGAAGTAATCTAAAAACGCGCTACGAATTTCTGCGCTTCGTTCCATTTTAATTACGCCTCATTACGGATATCCCTATTCCTGGCCGATGTTTAAGTCAACGCCCTTAGTATTCATCCAGTGTTTTTTTAATTATATCATTAGTAAATCCACGCGATTGTAAGAAACGCATGCATTTTGCCCTATCTTGTGCTGATTTGATGCCACAAACACCAAATTTTTTTTCGTATTCTCTACAGGAATTTTGCAACCAAACATGATCATTGAAATCAACGTGAGTATCAACAAGATCAGATGAAATTCCTCGCTGCTGTAGTTCATGTTTTATTCGCAATGGACCAAATCCACGTCGACTTCGTGAGTGAACATAACTTTCAGTATAGCGTGCATCACTTTGCAGATTTTCGCTCTCTAGTTTTACTAATAGCTCATCTATTTCATAGGATGAAAATTCTTTTGCTTTTAGTTTGCGAGCGAGTTCTAGACGAGTGTGTTCTCGTCTAGAAAGGATATCTAACGCTGTATTTCTTATAGAGCGCTCAGGCTTCAGTGACTTCGACCTTGTCTGTTTCTTTTACTTCTGGATTAAGGGCATCTAATTTTGGTAATAATTTATCACGCAATTTAGATTCTATTTCATTTGCAATTTTTGGGTTCTCTTTTAAATAGGTACGAGAATTTTCTTTTCCTTGACCAATTCGCTCACCTTCATAGCTATACCATGCACCTGCCTTATCAACAATTCCATGATCGACACCCATATCAATGATCTCACCTAATCTTGATATGCCTTCGCCATACAAAATTTCAAAATCTGCCTTCTTAAATGGAGGTGCAAGTTTATTTTTAACAACTTTTACTCGCGTTTCATTACCGAGAATTTCATCACCTTTTTTAATCGCACCAACACGACGAATATCTAGACGAACCGATGCGTAAAACTTAAGTGCATTGCCGCCCGTAGTCGTTTCGGGATTACCGAACATTACACCTATCTTCATACGAATTTGATTGATGAAGATCACCATGGTATTTGAACGTTTGATGTTACCCGTAAGCTTGCGTAAGGCTTGTGACATAAGACGTGCCTGCAATCCCATGTGTGAATCACCCATCTCACCTTCAATTTCTGCGCGCGGTGTGAGTGCTGCTACTGAGTCCACGACTAGAATGTCTACGGCGCCTGAGCGAACTAACATATCTGCGATCTCTAAAGCTTGCTCGCCTGTATCAGGCTGAGAAACCAATAAGTCATCGACATTTACACCAACTTTTTCAGCATAAATTGGATCTAATGCATGCTCTGCATCAACAAATGCGGCTATGCCACCCAGCTTTTGACATTCAGCAATGACTTGCAACGTGAGTGTTGTTTTACCTGAGGCTTCAGGACCATATATTTCTATGACTCTTCCTCTTGGAAGACCGCCTATTCCGAGCGCAACATCCAGTGCTAATGAGCCAGTGGAAACTACTTCAACTCCTCTTGCAGCACTCGAATCACCCAGTCGCATTACTGCGCCTTTACCAAATTGCCTTTCAATTTGACCTAATGCCGCGACAAGTGCCTTCTTGCGATTTTCGTCCACTACCCACTCCTGACTGTAAAATTAATTTATTGCTGTAAATTATCACATAATTCAAGCAACTAACTACTCAATATTTTTATATTGATCTTTTATTCTTCCATCAGACGATAAGTAGCGACTTTATTGTATCGCGTTACATTTTCACTCGTAATTGACTCAATAAGGTGAAATTCAGACATTCTCCAGGTGATTGAAAAAGGAACACTTGGAAATTCTGCAGTAGGTACTTTTCTAAATAGAGTGATGTGAGGTTTAGTTGGCTGATCATCATAATTAACACCGCACTGCGTGCCTATAGATTTTAGATGCTTAACCAATCTTGTTAACTCATTGGGATAGGAAGAACAACCAATCCAAATTGTTTTTGACCTTCTGAAGTATCCGTATAGGTCTAACCTCATTTTAAAAGATTGTATAAAGGTTTGAACTACCTTTTTTTCCAAGCATTTAAACGCATTTTCTTCCACATCACCTAAGAATAAAAGCGTAACGTGTAAATTATTATTGGGTGTTGGGCGCACACCTTTAACTGTTGGAAATGATTTTGCAATCTCAACAATTTGATCTCGGATACCCTCTTCTGGCATCAAACTAAAAAATAATCGTTTTGCGCTCAATGTATGTTTAGCTCAATAAATCTATAACTAATTTAATGGCCATACGGGTAGATTGTTGCCGAATTGCATGTCGGCTGCCTTCAAACTGAAATAATCTAGCATTTGGATTTTCTAGATTTTTGCATACCGCAATATAAACACTGCCAACCGGCTTATTATCACTACCACCTCCAGGCCCTGCAATGCCTGTAATTGATGCGGATATATCGACTGCGCTGCTTTTCAATGCCCCCACGGCCATTTGCTCTGCAATAATATTACTTACTGCCCCATATTCATGCAACACATTAGGATCTATTCCTAACAAACGAATTTTAGAATTATTGCTGTACGTAGTGTAACCACATTCAAACCAATTCGAGCTGCCGCTTATTGAAGTTATGCATTGTGAAAGCATCCCCCCCGTACAAGATTCAGCCGTCGCCAATTTTAGTTTCTTCTCTATCATAAGATCTGCAAGATTTTGCACTAGACTGGAAATTTTTTGGGAATATGAATCAGGCATTTGAATGTTTGTTTTTTAGATGTCTAAAAATGTTTTCTTAGTTAGACTGCCAGTATGATCGCACGCCCCCCTATAAAACACACCCCTATGATGCAACAGTACTTGCGCATCAAAACAGAATATCCTGACATGCTATTGTTTTACCGAATGGGTGATTTTTTTGAGTTATTTTTTGACGATGCAGTGCGTGCTGCAAAGCTATTGGATCTCACGCTTACATCTCGAAATAAAAATTCAGTTGATGAAATTCCAATGGCAGGAGTTCCAGTACATGCTACGGAAACATATTTATCTAAGCTACTCCGCCTAGGTGAATCGGTAGCCATATGTGATCAAATTGGCGATCCCGCGACTAGCAAAGGCCTAGTAGAACGGAAAGTTACTCGTGTTGTCACACCAGGGACAATTATTGAAGACTCGTTACTACAACACAATAAAGATAATTACTTACTTGCTATTGATCTAAATGAAAATTCAATTGGTCTTGCATACTTGGATCTAAGTTCAGGCCGCTACATCATACAATCATGTAACTCTTTAGCAGAACTTGAAAGTGAGATTGATCGAATTGATCCTGCGGAAAATTTAATTAAAGAAGATGAACAAATTGATATAGATGATAAATATTCTATAAGACGAATTCCGCCATGGCATTTTGAATATGAGAATTCAATTTCAGCTTTATGTAAGCAATTCGGTACAAATAATTTAGAAGGGTATGGATGTGATAATCAACAAAATAGTATTGCCGCTGCAGGAGCCATTCTTCAATATGTAAAGGATACTCAGAAATCTGCATTGCCCCATATCGATGGCTTACATGTTCATAGTAATAATGAATTTATTAATGTAGACAGTGTTTCACGAAAAAACCTAGAAATAGAGAAATCCATTCACGGCGATACAAAACATAGCCTATTTGGTATTTTGGATAAAACAGCCTGTGCAATGGGCTCCCGTCTTCTACGCACCTGGGTAAATCAACCTACTCGCATTCAATCAATTATATCAAATAGGCATGAAGCAATTTCCGAATTGATTGAACACAAAGAATATATGGCTTTGCATGATCTTCTTTCTAATATTAATGATATTGAACGTATCCGCTGCCGCATTTCATTACAAACTGCTCAACCAAGAGATTTAGATGCATTACGAAATACACTAGCAATTCTACCCGCAATACGGAAAAAACTATCTATATATAGCAGCGAACTTTTATGCACGTCTTTAAATTTAATATCTAAATTTGAAGATCTTTCATTAATATTAAAACAAGCGCTTAAAGAAGAGCCACCAGCTTTAATCCGGGATGGTGGTGTTATTAAATCTGGCTACGATGATGAACTCGATGACTTTCGAAACACAAGTAAAAATGCCAATCAATTTCTTGTTGATTTAGAAATAAAAGAAAAAAATGCGACGCAATTATCTTCTTTAAAAGTTGCGTATAACCGAATACATGGTTATTACATTGAAATATCACGTAATCAGGCAATACACGCACCCGAACAATACACTCGTAGACAAACATTAAAAAATACAGAAAGGTTTATTACCCCGGAACTTAAAGAGTTTGAAGACAAAGTATTGAGTGCAAAAGAACGCGCATTAAAACGCGAAAAATTTCTATATGACCAATTACTTAACGCCCTGTTAGTTGAACTAAATATAATTCAACAATGCTCTCAAGGCCTGGCACAGCTCGATGCACTCGTAACATTAGCAGAACGCGCAGAATCTTTAGACTATGTACGCCCAAAGTTTGCAGAAACCTCATGTATAAAAATAAAACAAGGCAGACACCCAATTATTGAGCATGTTCAAGTAGACCTTTTTACCGCAAATGACACTGAAATAAATCATGAGCAAAAAATGCTCTTAATAACTGGACCCAATATGGGTGGTAAATCTACCTACATGCGTCAAATCGCATTAATTTCATGGATGGCCTATACCGGCTGTTATGTCCCTGCTCAAGCCGCAACAATTGGACCCATTGATGCAATATACACACGCATTGGTGCATCAGATGATTTGAGTGCAGGTCGTTCAACCTTTATGGTAGAAATGACTGAAGCTGCAAATATACTAAATAACGCTTCGAGTAATAGTTTAGTATTAATGGATGAAATTGGTCGAGGCACAAGTACGTATGACGGTCTTTCACTTGCTTGGTCTTGCGCAGAACATTTAAGCACTATTAATAAGTCGTTTACTCTATTTGCAACACATTATTTTGAGCTGACAAATCTCCCTGAGCAGTTAAGTACCATCCATAATGTACATATTGATGCGATTGAGCATAATGATCAGATAATTTTTTTACATGCCGTAAAAGAGGGCCCTGCTAATCAAAGCTACGGATTACATGTCGCCCAACTTGCAGGAATCCCAAAATCTGTAATTGCAAGCGCAAAGTCCAAATTAAACTTATTAGAAGGTCATTCAAATAAAACAAATCAAATCAAATTAGAGAAACAGCTTGACCTAGAATTAAATCAAGCTTCAGACCACCCTTTATTCGATATAATTAAAGAAATAGATCCTGATGAATTAACACCTAAGGATTCCTTGGAAATTCTTTATAAAATTAAAATGCTTTTATGATTTTTATCATAATATAATATTTTAAATCTTAAAATAGTATGCATTTAAAAAGTCTATCTCTTTACTTCTTTTAATACTTTTAATTAATTATGACATTTTTAGTTATTGAAGCATGCATCAAATGTAAATATACGGATTGCGTGGAAGTCTGCCCAGTAGACTGTTTTCACGAAAGCCCAAATATGTTGGTTATTGATCCTGAAGAGTGTATTGATTGCGCGATGTGCGAAACGGAATGTCCTGTCAATGCTATTGTAAGTGAAGACGATTTACCAGACGATCAAATTGATTTTCTAAATTTAAATGAAAAGTTGTCAGCAAAATGGCCTGTTATTACCAGTATGAAACCAGCCCCTGAAGATGCTAAAGATTGGGAACACGAACCTAATAAACGCCAATACTTAGAAGAATAAGAATATTAAGTAGCTAATACTTTTGAATAAATTAAATAGTATAAATGGTATCCCTTATTCTGAAGATATACTGGATGCAGTTGGAAAAGATATTTTAAGTAACTACATTCATCTTCTTCCTGACCTTCACAAGGTCACAATATTTTTACCAAATCACCAATGTCAAAAATTATTCTATGAAAAACTCATAAATAATGCGGTACATTTTGGTTTTAAAGCTTTGGTGCTACCCAGATGCACTACTCTTCGCGAATGGGCCTTTACGACCTGCCCGCCTAATAAACCGTTATTATCACAATATGCACGAGAATTAATTTTTGTAGATGCACTAAAACAACAGTCTAGCTTATTTTCAAATGCAAACCCTTGGGTAATTGCCAATGAATTACTGTCATTATTTGACTCAATGTTACTCAATAATATTGAGATGCCTTCAATAAATTTTCTTAATACTAAAACAGAAGCATCGCCACAAAGTATTATTAGTCAAGAAGCCGAATTAGTTATTTTGCTTTGGGAAGCATGGGAACAGCAACTAACCTTCGAACACGCACTTGATGCTATTTGCGCATATGTTAATTCCATAAAAAATATTGAGATTCACAAGGACGAAATATTCTATTCAGTTGGCATAGACGATATGTCCGGATGCGAACTTTCTCTTTTTAGAAAGATTGAATCGATATCAGCTATAAATGTATTTGTATATGCCAACGGTTCAGTAACATCCAACAAGACTATGCGAACAATTAAGACTTACGCAAATAATTTTATTTATAATGAACATTATATTGAAAATGCTACATGCCCTTATACAAGATTTATAGATGCTGTATTTTCTGAAGATGAGCTAAATATAAAACAAAGAGCAAATATGTTTGCCAAGTTGTATTCTGCAAGCCCAGCTAAATCTCATCTTTCAATTTATAAATGCAACTCATTTGAAAAACATGTAAATGCTATAGATATAAAAATTAGAAAATGGATTTATGAAAATAAAAACAAAATTGCAGTTATTAGCACAGATCGAAAACTTGTTCGTAGACTACGCGCCGTCCTTGAACACGCTAACATTAAGGTGAATGACCTAGGTGGCTGGGCACTTTCAACTACTAGTGCTGCTGTAGTAATTGAATGTTGGTTGCGATTAATTGAAAATAATTACTCTTCAAGAGACCTGCTAGCATTGCTGCGCTCCCCCTTTATGCCGATAAAGGAAGACGCAAATATGCATCACAGCGCAATTTCATTGCTCGAAAATAAAATTATATTGGCCAATAATATTCACTCAGGTCTAGGTAACTATATTAAAGCATTAGATAACTATAACTTTACCAATAGATGTGATAACGAACATATCATTGTTTACTTAAATCAGATTATAGACGGAATTGTTAACGCTACCATTTCCATCACTAAACTAAAGAATACTAAATCCATAGCTTTAGATAGTTTCTTTGAAGAACTTCTAAATAGCCTGAAAATCTTCGGTTTCTATACAACACTCAAAAAGGACAATGCTGGAACGCAAATAATTGCACTGCTTGAAACACAAATTAATAATTTTAATAAAATTGAAAATCAGTTGGAATGGTTGGAGTGCAGATA
The DNA here is from genome assembly GCA_965247265.1 of Gammaproteobacteria bacterium. Taxonomy (GTDB): domain Bacteria; phylum Pseudomonadota; class Gammaproteobacteria; order UBA4575; family UBA4575. Next base: position 1,740,751 of record OZ252002.1, on the reverse strand, counting down.
CTTTTCAGCACATATATTAGACCAGCAAAACTACAAACCGCCCATTATTAACTCATGTGTTACGTTTTGTAATCTTGAGCAGAGCCGTATGTTAAATTTTGATGCGATAGTTATTGCTTCTGCAGATAAAGATCATTTTCCTGGTTCATCTACTAACTATATATTTTTTAATGAAGGTATTCGTTCAGAATTAAACATTCCTACATGGCGTGATTCCAATGCATTATTTTTATATCGTTTTCGAAGGCTATTAGAAGCTGCACCTATTATGTTTATTTCAGCTCAAACAGAGCAAAATGATGAAAGGATAAGTATAAGTCCATGGATTGAAGCTATTGAAACGTTTCATAAATTTGCATATGAAGATGATTTATCTGATATCGAAATTAACTTTCTTGTTGCAGATAAGAATAACATAGTCGTTAATCCTCAATATATTCCTGTGCCCAGTATTACTACGCAACCTTCACCAACGCTCATTAACGAACTAAAACCAGATTCAATATCAATATCACAATACCAGCAATTGATAAATTGCCCGTATCAATTTTTTGCGCAGGTTTGTTTGAATATCTCAAAGCTGGATGTGATGAAAGAAGAATTAAATAAAGCTGAATTTGGAAGCCTAGTTCACCAGTGCATACATGCATTCTTCGTTAATGACTCATCACTCCCTGGCCCATTCAAAGAAAAAGTAACAACAACTAATCAAAGTGAAGCAAAAGCAATGCTTAATTCAATTAGTGAAAATGTGTTTAGTGATATAGGCCATGGTTTTAGTGATGAATTATGGTTACACCGTTGGCAAACACTCATCCCAAAATTTATTAAGTGGGAAATACAGCGACAAAATACATTTACGCCTATAGATCATGAAATATCAATAAGTAAGAAATTAAATGACACCATTTCATTAAGCGGCAGAATTGATCGTATTGATACATCTAATAACGGAAACGCCATAATTGACTATAAAACAGGTCAAATTCCATCGCGCACGAGTATTTTTTCTGGTAGTCATGTTCAATTGCCAACCTATGCATTACTCGATAAAAACTGTTCTCAAGTTGAATATGTGGCCATTGGAAAGAATAATGATGTGAAAACGGAAAGTGTTATCAACAATGGTGAACTTAATGAGTTAGTCAGCGCAAATAAAAATCGTATAGATGAGTTTTGCAACGCATTAAATGACGACATTCAACTGACTGCTCATGCGGATGATGAAATTTGCAGATGGTGTGATGTGAGAGGCTTATGCAGAAGAGATTTTTGGAAGTTATGACCTTTTGATGACTCAACCTGTATTTAAATTATTGTTTGCGATAATCTTTTTAGCAAATGCATGTGGCGATACTAGCCCTAAACTTTCTCTCCTGTCGTCTGACTCAACAATATTAGCATTTGGAAATAGCCTTACGTTTGGCACAGGCGCCCCCGATGGCCAAGACTACCCCTCACTTTTATCAGAAATGATAAATATCACTGTAATAAATAAAGGCATACCAGGTGAATCCAGCAATCAAGGCAAAGAGCGACTGCCTGCGGCACTTGATGAGATTCATCCTGATCTATTAATTCTCATACATGGTGGAAACGATTTGTTACGCAAATATTCACATGAAGAATTAAAATCAAATCTCCTGCACATGATATTGGAAAGCCAAAAGCGGAGCATAGAAGTACTCCTACTTGGTGTACCAGAACCAAGATTATTGCTTAAGAGCGCGAAAGTCTATGAAGAAGTTGCGAGTGAAGGAAAAATACCTGTAAATATAAAACTACTCGCTAAGATTCTTGGAAATGCCTCACTTAAATCAGATCTGGCACATCCCAATGCGCTGGGTTATCTAAGACTTGCTGAAGGCATTGCAGTTTTCCTGCAAGATAAAGGCGCATTACCGTAATTATATTTAAATTTATGTTGTGTTATGCAAAATTATTTTTACAACCCCAATAACCGAAATTATAAATACAATCGTTAAAAGAAATCCAACTACTACATAGTGCATGAGATTGCCATGCTGAAAAGCTCGTTTTCGTGACTTATTACTTTGCACTCCAAAAAAGCTTGCTATTACGCTTTTTATGACATCGAGCATGCTTGGCTTGTTGACTAGCAATTTATTGTTTCACCTTATAATAATGTACGTGTAATGCTGTTGATTTTTATATAAAAAATAACAGCTGCCAGAATTTATTACACAATAATTAGCTACCAGATATCCCGGAAACTACACCTTCTATACCGTCTAACCTTACATTTTGTACAGTCTGGGTCTTGCTCCACAAAAAATCATACTTAGGTTAGTAAAGTACTGAGATTATACTGATTATAGTAAATTACTAATCTTCAAATCATTGTTTTACATGGATGTAGCAAGATCACGATGATTTTATTTGACTCCAAAGTTTTCAATTTAGACCAAATTAGAACCTTCGGATTCACTATTATTGAACTAATGCTTGCCTTATTAGTTTTAGGCGTTCTTATATCAGTGGCTATACCTGCCTATCAAAGCTATGAAGAGCGTGTCGATAATAATAAAGCCATTCAAGATATATTAGCCCTTCAACTTGTAATTGATGATTATATTCTAACTAACAATACTCCCCCAAGTTCTCTCGTTGACATAGGCATGGATAATCTAAAAGATCCATGGGGAAATCCCTATGAATATTTAAATTATTCAACAAATCCACCAGGAGACAGAAGAAAAGATAAAAGTCTTAACCCGCTAAATTCAAATTACGATTTATATAGTAAAGGTGTAGATGGAGACTCTAATAAACAGATTATCACAAAAATATCACAAGATGACATAATCCGTGGTAGAGATGGTGCCTTTATAGGGTATGCAAAAGGCTTTTAACAATAATAATGTTGCTTCAATTAAAATTTCATTCTAGTAAAGTTGCAAAAAGAATATTTTTTCTTTTTGTAATTGCCGCAATTATACCAATATGCCTAATTGGTTACATTTCTTATAACTATGTAGTGTCTCAACTTGCTGATCAAAAATATGAGCAATTATCCGCTGCAAGCAAAACATATGGGATGGCTGTTTATGACAGAATTCTTCTTGCCGAAGATGAATTCATTGATTTATCAAATGATATTTCAAATTCAAATGAATTGGGTAAAGAGGTAAATGATATAAGTCATTTATTAAGTAAATCTACTTTGTCTCTATTTAGCGAAATAAAAGTCACACCTGTTACATTCAACATCGATAGAAATAGGCTTAGACACCTGTCAACTGGAAGAACGAGCATTGGTCTATCAAGAAATAATAATAATCTTTTAGATATTTACTTCACTAAATTTCTTACAACCAATAATAATGATAAATTAATTTCTGGAAAAATTGACTCTAATTATATATTTGGTGATATGGATATTTTTTCCGGAAATGAAGATACCTGCATAGTCGTTAAAAATAGTGGAATACTTTATTGCACAAACGAATCCTTAAAAAATATTTATAAACACTCGATTACGGACCTACCTATAAATTTAGATAATTCAAGAGCCTACATAAATAATGAAAATTATGTGGTTGCTTCATGGGAATTATTCTTAAAGGACGCTTCAATTCAAATAGCTGGAAAGTTTATTATGTCGAACCTACTGAACATATTTTTAATGATATAAATTCATTCGCTAGAATATTTTTACCCTTATTAATTCTTACAATTTTATTAATTACCCTAATTTGTCTAAATCAGATATCAAGAATTCTTGTCCCTCTTGAAATTCTTACATTATTAACAAAAAAAATAGCTAAACGAGATTTTAGTTCAACAGCTAAATTTAACAGTAATGACGAATTTCAAACCTTAGGTGAGTCAATTAATCACATGTCTTCGGAACTATCTGAACAGTTCTCATTGATGACTGCTATGTCTAATATCGATAGAGAAATACTAACGTCCATGGATAGTAAAAAAGTAGTTGAAGCAATATTTTCACATATGGCAACGTCTTTAGATAATCAATATATGTCCGTTGTTATCCTAAATTCTACTACTCTGGACACTGGAATTGTATACAACTACAACGAGCATTTTAAAAAGATAAGCACAATTCTACCAATAGAAATTCCTGAAAAATTAAATATAATATTTTCTAACGAACTAAACTCAACAGTAAACGTATTTTCTTGTGACAATTTTTGCGATATAGATTGGCTGAATATCACTGAATTATCTGATTGTGCGTTAATACCAATAAGACAAAAAAATAAGATAATTGCAATTATATTCCTTGGTTTTAATCATCAAGTTCAGCTAGATAATAAGACCTCACTACATCTTGAAAAATTCATTGACCGATTTGCTGTAGCACTATCAGCAGCAAAGCGAGAAGAAAAACTTTTATTTCAAGCTAATTATGATGAGTTAACAGGTTTACCCAACCGTCAATTACTCATTAAGCGATTCAACAAGGCGATTTCTAGTACAGCTCGTGAAGATAAAATATTAGCTATTTTATTTATTGATCTTGATCGATTTAAAGTAGTTAATGATTCGCAGGGACATACCACAGGCGACAAGCTATTAATTTCGGCGGGGGAGCGTATTACTTCATGTGTTAGAAAAATAGATACCGTTGCACGCTATGGTGGTGATGAATTTGCAGTTATATTATCGAGCATTAACGATGCAAACAATGCGGGTGTTACGGCTGAGGAAATTATTAGTCGATTGTCAGAAGTATTTAATGTGGATAACTATGAACAGCTTATTGGCGCAAGCATCGGCATATCAATTTATCCTCGTGATGGAAATACTTGGGATGAATTACTGCAAAATGCAGACATTGCTATGTATAAAGCAAAACAAAGTGGGCGTGGGAAGTACCTATATTTTACAAAACTAATGCATAAAGAAGTTCTTGATAAAGCGAAACTAGAATCTGATCTATACCATGCAATTGAGCGAAAAGAAATTTATCTTATGTATCAGTCACAAATTGATCTTCAATCTAATAAAATTATAGGTGCTGAAGCACTGTTGCGTTGGAACCACAATATCAAAGGGTTAATTAATACAGAAGATTTTATTAGTTATGCTGAAGATAGCGGATTAATCGTATCCCTCGGGAAATGGGTTATATTTGAAGCTATAAAGCAGTGCAAAGCATGGCAAAATGAAGGCCAAACTGTTCCCAAACTTGCTATAAATATATCTGCGCGACAATTGAGACATGAATCTTTCATGGATGATATTGAAACTCTCGTCGCTGATTTTGATATTGCAGCCACCAATTTAGAATTCGAAATTACTGAAAATTTATTTCTTAGCGATGATCGCCATACTTTAAACTTATTAGGACGCTTAAATAAACTTGGTATTAGTATTGCTATTGATGATTTTGGAAAAGGCTATTCCTCTCTCAGTTACTTGAAAAAACTTCCTGTTCAAACATTGAAGATTGATAAGTTATTTATCAAAGATATAAATAGTAATAGTGATTCTAAAGCTATTGTAAAAGCAATTATCGCAATGGGTAAAGCGCTGAATAAAGTCATTGTTGCGGAAGGAGTTGAAACACATGAGCAATTGATGATTCTAAAAGATTTGGGATGCGATCATGCGCAAGGTTTTTACATTACAAAACCAAAAATTGCCACAGAATTAATAGACTGTTCTAAAACAGCTATAATTAGATTAGAAAAGTTTAGATCGAATTTTAAGGTTGTGTCATGAATGATATAATTTATGCAACATTTTAAGTAAAACTTAATAATTTAATCCTATTTTCCTCATTGTAATTTTGTTCAAATTTATTTACTTGCAATTACGCATACTCTTATGGGCGCAGGATAGCCCTCTATCGTCAATTCATTATTGTATGGATCAAGTGCATCTTGTAAAGAATGCCCTGTCATCCATTCTGTTTTTCGTTGTTCATTAATCGTAGTTTTCGTTACATCTACCACTTCAATATTATTGAAACCAACCTTGTGAAGCCAATTCTTCAATTGCATACAGTTTGGGATTTTCCAAACATTTCGCATGTTGGCATAGCGCTCTGCTGGAATTAATTCTTTAACACTATCATCTGTAATTGCTAGTGTTTCTAAAATGAACTGCCCATCGTCTGTAAGCATGTCGCATATACTTTGAAGATGTATCAGAGGATTTTTTCGGTGATACAATACACCCATCGAAAAAATAGAATCAAAACCTGAAAGCACCTTTGGGAATTCCTCAAACATAAACGGCAAAACAAAGGTTCGCTGGATACTTTGAGTATATTTTTGAATTGCTAAATTCTGAAATACAAATAGCCAACTAGGATCTACTCCAATGACTAATTCTGCCCCCAAGGCTTGCATGCGTAACGCATAGTATCCATTACCACAGCCAATATCTAAAACTACTTTATGTTCTAAATTATTTATATATGGCGCAATACGCGTCCATTTGAAGTCACTCCTCCATTCAGAATCGATATAGATACCAAATAGCTCAAATGGTCCTTTTCGCCATGGTCTAAACGCCATTAAAGTATTTTTAATTTGATTAATCTGTTCAACACTGCAATCTGATTGATGACCTATCACTGGAGCATCTTGTTTGATATCTACACGTGAGGGACTGATTGTTGGTAATGATTCTAATTGTGAGCACCAAACTGCAAAGTGCCCATGCTTTGGATCACTGTATTTTTGATTGAGTCTTAGTAATAAATCCTTCTGATATTGTTTTAATCTAGAAACTTGCAGCAATTCTTCTAATCTCCTTTGATCAGGCGGTATCATTTTACTGCGAGATATGACACAAAGTTAAGATATTTAAAAAGGATCAATACATTTGAAAACCCAGCATTTTTTAATCGATTAATATGCACATTACTGGGGTCTCTAATTAAAACATTCTCTAAAGCCTCTCTTTTTTGACTTATCTCGATATCACTATAGGCATTCGCACGTTTGTAATCTTCATGTAAGTCTCTCATTATAGTTTCTTCAAAATTATTTTTGTGCGTAATCTTTTCAGAAATAAATAATGCTCCTCCTTTATTCATTCCAGAATAAATTTTAGCCAATAGATCTTCGCGGCGATTGGGATCAATAAATTGCAATGTGTAATTTAAAATTACAAAAGTTGCATTATTAATTTCCACATCAAAAACATCTGCAAATTTAGATTTAACTATGTTGCTAATATTTAGCGATGCAATTTTATTGTCTACTTTTCGAATCATTGCGTGTGAATTGTCTATGGCAAAAATTATTACCTCATTATGTGTTAAGTTTTTCGCGATACTTAAGGAAGACTCGGCTAACGAGCAACCTAAGTCATAACAATTTGTATTAGATTTTAGGAATTTATTTGCAATAATGGGAATAATTTTATTTAACTCCCCATAGCCCGGTACTGATCGTTCAATCATATCTTCGAAAACATCAGCCACCTTGTCATCAAAGACAAAATTATCAACGTTTTCAAGCTTGTTAGCGTATATACGATCTTTTGGAGAAACTTTCATCGATATTATAAGGCTATATCACAAGTCATGCTCTCAATTGACAATTGAACTATGCTCACGCGTGGAACGAAATTCAATGTCTGGCCACTTTTCTATAGCCATTTGCAAATTTACACGAGTCGGTGCGATATATACCAGTTCACCTCCATGATCGAAGGCTAAATTAGACTCTGTTTTTCGTTTAAATCTTTCTAATTCTTTATCGTTTGAACCTGTAATCCAGCGTGCTGTTTGTACATTGACAGCCTCAAAATTACACTCGACATTGTACTCATATTTAAGACGGTGCTTAACAACATCAAACTGTAAAATCCCAACCGCACCTAAAATTAAGTCATTATTAATAATAGGCCTAAATAATTGCGTTGCGCCTTCTTCACAAAGTTGTATGAGTCCTTTGAGCAAGGCTTTCATTTTTAAAGGATCTTTTACTTGCGCACGACGAAATAGTTCTGGGGCAAAATTAGGAATTCCTTGAAATGATAACGATTCACCTTGAGTGAATGTATCACCAATACGAATTGTTCCATGGTTATGCAGCCCAATGATGTCGCCTGGATATGCACAATCGATATGATCTCGATCCATTGCAATAAATGTTAGTGCATCGCTAATTTTAATATCTCGATTCATACGCACATGCTGCAATTTCATTCCTTTTTGGAAACTTCCTGAACAAATTCTCATAAATGCAATACGGTCCCGATGATTTGGGTCCATATTGGCCTGAATTTTAAATACAAATCCAGTGAATTTCTCCTCAATTGCAGACACCTCCCTTGTTTGAGAGTCTGTAGTATTTACGGTACGAGGTTGCGGTAAAGGTGCATACTCCACAAATTTTTCAAGCAGTTCTGATACGCCAAAATTGTTAAGTGCAGAGCCAAAAAACACAGGGGTAAGTTCACCGCTTAAATATGCCTGGTGATCAAATTCATGACTTGCACCTTGAACTAACTCAATTTCATCACGTAACTCTTGGGCTTGATCACCAATTAATTCATCCAACCTCGGATTATCTAATCCTTTAACAATCTCCCCTTCTTGAACTTTACCCTCATGATGTGGGCTATATATATGCACAGAATCATTTAGCAAATGAAATACACCTTTAAAGTGTTTCCCCATTCCAATTGGGCAAGTGATCGGTGCACATTTAATTTTTAATACGCTTTCAACTTCATCTAAAAGTTCAATCGTTTCTCTTCCGTCACGATCAAGCTTATTGATAAAAGTAATTATTGGGGTATCGCGCAAACGACACACCTCCATCAGCTTAATTGTGCGCTCCTCTACCCCTTTTGCATTGTCTATTACCATCAAAGCAGAATCTACCGCCGTTAATGTTCTATATGTATCTTCGGAAAAATCTACGTGGCCAGGAGTATCAAGTAAATTAACAATATAATCGTTATATTCAAACTGCATAACAGAACTCGTAATTGAAATGCCTCGCTGTTTTTCTAGCTCCATCCAATCTGAAGTGGCATGTCGAGCCGCTTTGCGACCTTTTACAGTACCCGCTAATTGAATAGCGCCACTAAATAATAAAAGCTTTTCAGTAATTGTGGTCTTACCTGCATCGGGATGTGAAATAATTGCAAAAGTTCGGCGTCGATTCGTTTGTTGTTGATGTAGGCTCATATTATAAAATAGTAGTCTTAATGCGCAGAAAGCGCGCGATTATATCGAAACAACTAGCAGGACTAAAGATAAAATGTAGAGTGGGCTTTTAATAAAACATACATTTAGAGACTCTTGGCAAGTATGATTGCATCTTCTCTACCAAATAGAGCCGGATAATAACTTCTCCGCACTCCAATCTCATTAAAACCTTCAGAAAAATACAAAGAAATTGCTTGAGTATTAGTTGGACGAACTTCTAAAAAAGCTGTATCCGCTTTTCGTGCACGAGCGATGGTAAGTAGCTGATCCAACAATCGGCGCCCGATTCCTTGGCCTTGTGTATCAGGGTCCACACACAAATTAAGAATGTGGCATTCATTCACTGCCAGCGACATCACACCATAACCAATAATTTTACGCTCAACTTCTATCACCCATGATGAATAACCAAATCTAAGACAGTCATGAAATATTCCCTCAGTCCATGGAAAATCATAGCTTCGCTGCTCGATATCCAGAATATCCGGTAAATCATATTCTGTCATTAACCGATAGGATTCGGTTGGGAATTCAAAAACTGCGCTCATACTGGAATTTTAATATATTAGTTAAATTTTCTCATTAATTACCGATATTTAGCACAAATCCTTAATCTCAAGGGCAAATTTTAAATCTTCCCAAGCTTTACGCTTTTGTTGCGGACTTCGTAATAAATAAGCAGGGTGATAGGTGGCAACAAGCGGAATTTCTGTGTCCTCATAGGTATATCGCTTACCGCGTAATCGTCCAATTGGTGTATCCGTTTTTAACAAAGATTGCGCTGCAATTCTGCCTACTGCCAAGATGATTTTTGGATTTATCAGCTGAATTTGCTGGCGCAAATAGGGGCGACAATTCGAAATTTCCTCTTGTTGTGGATCACGATTATTTGGAGGTCTGCATTTAAGGATGTTTGCGATAAACACTTCTTCACGTGCCAGTCCAATTGCACGTAGCATATTTGTCAGCAACTGCCCTGCTCTTCCTACAAATGGCTCGCCCTTTCTATCTTCATCCTCGCCTGGCGCCTCACCAATTATCAACCAATCTGCTGTGGGATGCCCAACGCCAAAAACAGTTTGTGTTCGTGTTTGATGTAGCCCACATAGCTCGCACTTTGATACTTTTTGCTCAAGCTCTTGCAAATTAATTGCATTAAAATCTGAATTTGAAATTCCAACATTAAATGTAATTTCATTTATCTTTGTATCCTTGTCCTCAAATTCAGGCGTATACTTTTCATTATTTTCAGGATCTGATATTTGCGGAACCCATGCCTGAATTCCTATTTGATCAAGATAATATAAGCGTTTTTCTTCTTCCATTGCTTTAATCAATATTATTAAACATCGTGCTGTGGATGCGCGCGCTCTTCTGGACTGACAAGTTTATTCAGCGCATGTAGATAGGCCTTTGCTGAAGCTATAACAATATCCGTGTCTGCACCATGTCCATTTACAATCCTTCCACCCTTTTGTAGACGCACAGTGACCTCGCCCTGTGCATCTGTACCGGTCGTAATATTATTTACAGAATAAAGTTGCAATTGTGTTTGGCTATCAACAATATTTTCAATTGCACAAAATGTTGCATCAACAGGTCCGCCACCTGCAGATGTTGCAGTATGTTCTTTATCATTTAACTTTAATGTAATTTCTGCGCTGGGAGTTTTACCTGTTTCAGAATGAGCTGTTAACGAAACTAATCCATAATAGTCATTACTTTCATAATCAGCTTCTGAAACAAGCGCATGCAAATCTTCATCGTAGATTTCATGCTTTCGATCTGCTAAATCTTTGAAGTTTGAAAACGCATTATTTAATTCATCTTCAGAATCAAAGCTAATACCTAGCTCATCTAAGCGTGTGCGAAATGCATTACGACCAGAATGTTTACCTAAAACTATTTTATTTGTCGCCCAGCCAACATCTTCAGCACGCATAATTTCATAGGTCTCCCGTGCCTTAAGCACACCGTCTTGATGAATACCCGATTCATGTGCAAAGGCATTTGCGCCTACAATGGCTTTATTGGGCTGCACAGGAAAACCTGTGATAGTAGAAACCATTCTAGAAGTTGGCACAATTTGAGTAGTATCAAGCCTCGTTTCACATGGAAAAACATCCTGCCGTGTGTGTACTGTCATCACTACTTCTTCTAAAGACGCATTCCCTGCGCGCTCACCTAGGCCATTAATCGTGCACTCTACTTGTCTCGCACCATTAATGACTGCCGAAAGCGAGTTGGCCACGGCTAAACCTAAATCATTGTGACAATGAACAGAAAACATTGCTTGATCTGAATTTGGAATATTATTAATGAGACGACCCACAAGATCACCAAATTGATTTGGTATGTTATAGCCAACGGTATCTGGAATATTAATTGTCTTAGCACCAACTTTTATGGCTTCCTCAATAACTCTGCACAAAAATTCAAATTCCGAGCGACCTGCATCTTCAGGAGAAAACTCAACATTATCGGTAAATTGGCGTGCGCGTTTAACAGCCGCCACAGCCTGATTTACCACTTGATCTTCCGTCATACGTAACTTTTGTTTCATATGAATCGGAGATGTTGCAATAAACGTATGGATCCTAGCGGAGCGTGCTGGTTTTAATGCTTCACCTACACGATCGATATCTTTGTCGAGGGCCCGCGCCAAACCACATACAGTGCTATCTGATATTGCAGAGGCTACTGCTTGCACGGCTTCAAAATCCCCAACACTTGCCATAGGAAATCCTGCCTCGATAACATCCACTTTCATTCGCTCTAAAGACTTTGCTATGCGTACTTTTTCATCACGCGTCATGGATGCACCAGGGCTTTGTTCACCATCGCGCAATGTTGTATCAAATATAATTAATCTTTCCTTGCTCGCCACTATAAATTGCTCCTACTAAGATCTATCTAGATTTTTCCAATAATAAATTAGATTTTACTCGATCATGTATCTAAATAGATAATCTATAATTCCCTTTGTTAAAAAGGGATTAAGTATTTTGAAATTTACGTATAGCCTCGCCAGGTCTAACAATTGCCGCTAATGCGGCAGCAGTAATGCTGATAAAGATAGGGTTGCAATAGAAGCACTCGCTAATAACTTGCAACGAATAGATGAATTTACAAAGATTATTTGAGACATGTGGGTAAATATAGCTTGCAAAGAATACATTTTCCATATGTATTAGATAATCGGTCTAATCTCCTGTTTTTTGATGTGCTAACTACTCAATTTTTTGATTTTTCTTGTTAAAAGATGTCCTAGATGGCCTTTTCCGACGCAAACGAATTAAATAGGTGACCGGCCCAGACAAGGCATAAACCGCGGATAACGCAAAAAATAGTTTTGGAGTGTCTATTGAAGCCAAGATAAATCCGACCACAACAGCCAGCATGGCAATAAAAGGAATACGGTCTCTGGGGTTGATATCTTTAAAACTATAATAGCTAAAGTTACTTACCATAAATGTACCGAGTAAAACCGTCATAACTAATGCAGGTATGGCAAAATCTTCTCGAGATAATTGCATATCGTGACAAACCCAAATAAATCCAACAAGTGCAGCGGCGGCAGCCGGGCTTGGCAAACCTTGAAAGTACCGTTTGTTAATAATTGTGACACGCGTATTGAAACGAGCCAGACGTAATGCGGCGGCAGCCGTGTAAAAAAATGCAGCCAACCAACCCAATTTAGACCACAGCCAAGGAAAATCTTTAAAGTGAATCAAGGCCCATTCGTACATCACTAATGATGGTGCAACACCGAAGGAAACCATATCGGAAATACTGTCATAATGTGAACCAAACTCGCTAGTTGTTTGAGTCATACGCGCGACACGCCCATCAAATCCATCCAAAAGCATCGCAACAACAATTGCAATGGCTGCTTGCTCAAATTGATCCTCTGTTGCAGCAACTATGGCATAAAACCCTGCAAACAACGCTCCTGTCGTGAGCAAGTTGGGTAGCAAATAAATACCTTTAGGTTTTTTCCCTTCAGATTGTTGCATGGTTGCTCTCAGCTCGATGATTCATGTACGAATTCTGCCAATTTATCGCTTCCAGCGCGAACCAATTGTCCCATCTTTATGTCAATACGAGCAGATGCTGGCAAATAAAGCATAACTTCGCATGAAAATGCCATAAAACCACAACGCTGCCCTTGTCCTAGCTTCTCGCCAGCACTCTTGTTGCAGCTGGCATGTTGCAATATTGAGCTTAAATTTGCGGCCAACACGGTATCATCGGCCTCATCTGTTTGAACCCAGATAGCCAAGTGCGAATCTTCAGGATTGGTCTGAGAAGCCACCCAAATATCTTGGACTTTACCTTCAATTGGGCTGTGGACATTAAATTCGCCAAAAATTGATTGTCGGATATGTATACCCTGCGCAACACGCTTTAGATATGGGTCATATGTTTCATCAACTCTTAAAATTTTACCATCGATTGGACTTACCACCGCTAAAGGAATCGCGGGAACATGGCGCTTAAAATCACGAAAAAGAAATAACAGAACGAATAAAAGTAGCCAAAGTGGCCACGCAATTACAATACCAAAATTGAAATGGATAATAAAAACGATAACACCAATTACTAGTAATAGCACTTGTACTTCTCTAGCTATTGGAATCATTTTAAAGACTCACGACATGACAATGTCATGAAAATTGTCTAAATTAATTCTTAGTTTGATCTACTAACTTATTAGATTTTATCCACGGCATCATTTCGCGTAATTTAGCACCAACTTTTTCAATCTGATGCTCCTTGCCCCGTTTACGTAACTCTTGCATCGTTTTCGCACCTGATTGGCTTTCTTCAATAAATTCTTTTGCAAATGTTCCAGCCTGGATATCTGCAAGAATACGCTTCATCTCAGCTTTAGTATCATCGTTGATAATACGCGGCCCACGCGTTAAGTCGCCATATTCCGCTGTATTAGAAATGGAATAGCGCATGTTTGCAATGCCGCCTTCATACATTAAATCAACAATTAATTTTAACTCATGCAAACACTCAAAATAGGCCATCTCAGGCGCATAACCTGCTTCAACTAATGTTTCAAAACCTGCTTGTACTAGTGCTGTAGCACCACCGCATAATACAGCCTGTTCGCCAAATAAGTCCGTTTCAGTCTCTTCTTTAAATGTTGTTTCAATGATCCCTGCTCGCCCCCCACCATTTGCTGAGGCATAGGATAATGCTGTTTGCTTTGCATTACCTGATGCATCTTGAAAAATTGCAATCAGTGTTGGCACTCCGCCGCCTTGCGTGTATGTAGATCGTACTAAATGCCCCGGTCCCTTTGGTGCTATCATAATGACATCGAGGTCCTCACGTGGAATGATACCTTTAAAATGAATATTAAAACCGTGAGCAAATGCCAATGTTGCACCTTGCTTAATATTAGGTTCGATGTCTTCCTTATATAACTGACTTTGAAATTCATCGGGCGCAAGCACCATTACAACATCTGCTTGTTTCACTGCAGCCTCTATTGAATGTGCTTCAATGCCAGCATTCTTTACTTTTTCAAATGAAGATGAGCCTTTTCGTAGCCCTACTGATACATTTACACCTGAATCTTGCAAATTATTTGCATGTGCATGTCCTTGCGAACCATAACCAATAACAGCAACTTGCTTGCCTTTTATAATTGAAAGATCTGCGTCTTTATCATAATAAATATTCATGCGTATTCTCCAAATTCATTACGCTAATTTTACATTGATTCTAATTTTAATTTCGTAGTGCCTGTTGCTATACCTAATGCACCTGAACGCACAAGTTCATAAATAAAATTTGATGGCACTGCTTGAATTGCTTGATCTAGCTTTTCACCCACACCTGTAATTTCAATAATAACCGTGCCATTAGATGCGTCTACTACTTTCCCCGAATATTCATTCTCTAAAATTTTTAAAATTGATTGAGACTCTTTTGTATTGTGCAACTTCAACAAAAGAATTTCTCTTTCTACATGTTCATCAGCAGTAAGATCAATTACTTTTACCACATCAACGAGTTTATTTAGCTGATTGGTAATTTGTTGTATAACTTTATCACTTCCAGCCGTAACAACTGTAATTCTTGATACTGTAGAATCATCTGTAGGTGCAACTGTTAGTGACTCAATATTATAACCACGCGCAGAAAACAGTCCCGACACTCTAGATAATGCACCTGCCTCATTCTCTAATAATATGGAAATAATGTGCCGCATTAACGATATCAAGTAGTCTATGTATTAAAACTAGAATAGTAATTGGCTGCCATCTATGCGTGTCAAATTGACACGAACACTAGAATTACAAGATAACTAATCTTTAATAGTTTGGTTTCAGCTGTAACCGAAGTCACCTAACTATTCAATTGTAATTATTATTTCTTCTTAATTAGGAAATAAAATTTTCCATCATTTTCATTTGAATCTAATAAATCATTTCCAGTTTGTTTAGAAAAAGCTTCAAAATCTTTAACAGAACCAGGGTCAGTTGCAATTATGCGCAAAACTTTACCCGAATCCATTCCAGATAAAGATTTTTTTGCTCTCAGTATTGGAAGCGGACAATTCAGTCCACATGCATCTAGTTCTTGATCAAATTCAGCCATTAAAAGCTCCTTTTTTATTACTTCAACATAGTAGCTCATAGTTAAGAAAACCCAAAAACATTATTAATATAATAATATCATTATATATTAATATATAATATGAATCTATCTATGTCCAAATTTATTATTTTTATATCACGCACTGCGAGTACAGACATGTATTGTCATCAGATCTAAAACATGTGCATTTACAAGCTACAATGCAAGAAACGATTCATACAACTGCCTGTCATAAAAGCTATGCCTATTTTCTCATTTAGCACTACTGTATTTAAAGTGCGTCACCCACAATTTATTCCTGCATTATTTTGTATAGCAATTATTACAACGTCACAGATTTCAATTGCTGATAGTAATTTACCAGACATTGGTAGTCCGGCTGGTGCAGAATTCAGTGAAGGTAAAGAAATTGAGCTCGGTAAAATTTTAGTAGCAGAGGTTCGTAGGCAGTTGCCCGTTATTAATGATCCAGAGCTTAGTCAGTATATTTACTCTTTAGGCACTCGAATTATTTCTGGAGGACTGAATTCTAATTTTCCTTTTACGTTTCTTTTGGTTTATGACGATGCAATTAATGCTTTCGCATTACCGGGTGGAATTATTGTAATCAATACCGGTCTATTAGTACTTGCAGAAAAAGAAAGCGAAGTCGCAAGTGTTATTGCCCATGAGATTGCACACGTCACACAAAGGCATATCGCTCGAAACTTTGCGAATGCAAAATCAATGAGTGTTGCATCTGCATTATCATTATTAGGCACCATACTTGCCGCTGCTTACGGTGGCGGTGATGCTGGAGCAGCAGCTTTTATAACTTCTCAATCTGCAATACAAGAGAGGCAACTTGCGTATTCACGAAGTTTTGAGAAAGAGGCTGATCGAGTCGGTATGCGTTTACTAGTGAGTGCAAATATAGACCCTCAGGGTATGCCTGTCTTTTTTGAGCGCATGAATAAAGCGACACAACTGAATCGCGGTCAAATGCCTGAATTTTTAAGCTCTCACCCACTCACACAAAATCGAGTTGCTGAATCACAAGATCGTGCAAATCAGTATAAAGGTCAATTTACTTCTAATACTATTCACTTTGATTACGCTCGAGCTAGAGCAATAGCAATTTCAGCTAACTCAAATAAATTGAGTGAATATTTTAGAAAACAAAATAAGTCTGAAAATAAATTGAGCGATACTGATCGGTACACTTATGCGGGTGTATTGAATCGAGAGGGTAATAATAAACAAGCATTAAAAGAATTAAAGAAGATTGATATAAATGTTGATAATGAACTGACCATTAAACTTGCATTTTCCCAAGTTTACATTGCTGATGGCCAAATTGATGAAGCCGAGATGCTACTTAGTAATTTGAGCCAAATATATCCAAGAAACTTATCTGTGAATTATTACCATGCAAATAGTTTAATTGACAAAAACCAAGCACATCTCGCATTACAAAAATTGAATCAATTACAAAACACAGGTCAAAACAATCCTGCAATTTATAAATTAAAGGCTAAAGCCGCAAACAAAGCTAATATGCCATGGCTTAGTCACGAATCGCTTAGTGATTACTATGCTTTACATGGTCAATACGGTGCAGCAATGGAGCAAATTCAGCTTGCATTACGCTCGCCTGGTATAGATGCGAATAGCACAGCTCGCATTGAAGCAAAAAAGAAACAGTTTAAAGAGTTTCGTCGAAAGCGAGAAGAATTTAAATAGCTTAATCCTTTGCACACAATTAGCTTCAGAAGTATATTCTTGCTGCTCTAAGGCTCGCCAGTAATTCATGATGTTGCTGTCGTAATTGTGTGCCCAATAGAGACAACTGCTGAATCACACTATCTACTTCATTTATTTCCGCAGTCGTTGCAATTGTTGTTTTTACCTTGCAGTGCAGGTACTGATATTTTTTCAATAAGTGGTTGTTATAGAGAATACCATCTACTAGTGATTTTGCTTCTGTATAAAAACTACGAATGGCAACTCGCTCTTCTATACTTGGTAATTTATTTAACTGGGAAGTGTCACTTTCAAATTTTTTATAAATATTCTCAGCCCCAGCCCAAAATACAAATAATCCATTCTCTGTATTATCATCCTCTAGTTTAGTCGAAATATCGCTTCTATATGATTTAATAAAAGATGATATATCACGCTTGTACAAATTGCGTAATTCTCGAATTCGATTTAGCTCTACTTTGCACTGTTTAGCTTTTTGTAAATTAATTTGCACCTTGCGAACTATTTTAATTACGTAAAGAGCTAACAACAAACATGCTATTAGGACAATGCCAAATTTCAAGTATGCAACTGATAACAAAGAGTCGATTATATTCATGACCCTTTACCTCTCCTACTCCACGGATACTATATAAATAACAAATTACGCATATATCAACGTGCTTAGTTGAGATGAACGGTGTAAAAATGGCGATTATCGGAGCACTATTAGCTGTGAAATTCCCAAGCAATTAAATAAGAAACTTCACTTCTTTATAAGATCGTTTCCTGCTTATATCCAATATAAATTTATTGGTATTAATGTATTTTAGTGCTAAAAAGATACCTCATCGGCAACATAGAAGAGTGCTCAAAACCATGTCGAGTATAAAACTTTTGTGCCGGCACATTATCAGTGTCTGTCAATAATGTAATTCTTTTACAATCCTTCATGTTTGCATAGTCAATGGCAGATTGAAGCAATTTTGAACCATGCCCTTTGCCCCTTTGCGCTGGCACCAAAACCATATCTTCTAACAACGCCACAGTACCACCTAATGCCGTACTAATTGTAAATAAGAGACTTACCATACCTATTGCTTTACCATTGTCTTTGAGTATTAATATAGTGCCCTTATTACTGCTTTTAAGTATTTTCTTCAATCCACTTATTTGTAGATTTACATCAGGTTTAAACTCTTCTTCTTGTTCAAATAAGTAACCTAATAATTCACAAAGGTCTGGTATATCCTCTTCTCCCGCTTCAAAAACTTGCATGGTAATTTTGTATTAATAAATATAAAACTTAACCAGTCAAGCGCCAAGCTTTGTGTAATAAGTAAGCTGCTCAGAATACACCCCTGCGGCTGTAACTTTAATTAGACCTGCCCCTTTAATATGTGTATTTGGAATAGACCAAGAACACCAGGCAGTAAGCATTTCGCTCTCCTCTGAAGTAACAACTTCAGTGAGCTCCATAAATGGCTCAGGCAAATTACCGCCATTAATTGCTTTTACTGTTTCTTTCATATTCTCAAGATACTCAGAAAACATATCCTTTGAGATTTTTCCAGAATTGGGATCATCCAATATGTAGTCAGTCGCCAGTGATTGTAAAATTAAATTTACATCACCATTTATCCAACCTTCCGCATAATTACCAAGATGATCTGATGCACTCATGATGTACCTCCTTAAATATTGAGGAACTATTTAAAAATTTTCTTTAAAGAATTTAACCCAGTCAAATATATACCACTGACAATTTCTTTAACCTCTTCTTCGCCTACATCTACTGCATTAAAAGACGACTGCCAAGTTACTTCTGCCCTATTATCATCTACGTTTTTAACACTGATGGATGACAGGTAATTCGCAATGGGCAATGGAGATTCTAAAATTCGATATTGTAACTTCATGGCAGTTTCATCATAGGATACAAGCCTTTCTACAATGGTTAAATTATTATTCAATGTTAATACTCTAATATCACCTGCATCTTTACCTGTACCCATTAATGTACTTTTCATAACATCTGGATGCCATCTATCCAATGCGTTAAATCCACCTATTAGCGCCCAGACTGCTTTCGATGATGCATTTAATACAATATTCTCCTCAACCACGAGATCATCTGCCCACACGCAAATTGGCTGCCCCAGCCCGACAGAAACTATTATCAAAATAATTAAATTACAAAATTTATAAGTATTATTAATTTTATGAAAGTTTTTCATGTGAGCCTCTGTAATTTATTTTATTGTGAAATATTATTTTGTATCCATAAACGATTAAAATACCTCAGAACGCACTATTTAATATGAAAGGGATATATTTTGTAAACAGACTTGTTCCTTCATAAGTAGTATTAACAATAATTGTTACAATTGGGAAATATAAAATGTCTGCAACTAGATCATTAATTTGTCCTGAAAATGTTAATTCTCTATGTGCATAAACAGCAGATACAACTGAGCTAAACGATTTTGAAGACAACCATAATCCAGACATAAAATGAATTATGGAAATAACAAATGCTGATATTACTGATTTCATTCTTGTGGATACACATCAAAGGCAATGCCAATTCGTTCCTCTGATCCAGTAAATGGAATAGTTCCATGAAAAAAATAGGACGGAAAAAAAAGCACTGTCCCTTCCTCTGGTTTTATAGCCGTAACTTCAGGTGTGAATCCGTCAGGCAAAGCATAGTCAGGCTTACCAAATTCTAACCACCCTGCTTGCTCTTTAGAAGATTCATTTACCACTGCAGGTATGCGCACGTAATACACACCACTCAGCCAAGATGATTCATGAATATGAGGAGGATGTTTTCCGTTTGCTTTCAATATAGAAGCAATTAAAGTTAATCGATACTTATTTGGTATACGAGCATAAAAAGGATGATTAGAATCTTGCGTTAGACTATCGCGATAGTCGTCAATAGCAGAACACAACGTTTGCTTAAATGCAGTAATCGATTTTGACGGTTTTACTAATATACCTTTTGTCACTGCACCTCCGCTTGTAACGCGCTCTAACGGCTCCCACGTAAGCGTTGGGTGTGCATGCACATCTTGCTCAAGCTTTGCATTAAACTTCTCTAATGATTCATAACTATTAGGCACATTAATATGTGTTTTATGAATCATCTCACCGAAATTATATAGTGCAGCCCATTCTTCATGACGCTTCAACTGAGAAAGCGCAATCGCTTTATAAGCACTAGCATTTTGACAATATGGATCCATTGTCAAGCAATAGTCTGCTGCTTCGAGTGCATCAGTAGGATTGCTATTAGCCAAATGAGTTGCGGCTAAGTTGTACGCGGCTTCACGATTATTAGGATCTAATTTTATAGCCGTATTATAGGAAGTACACGCTTTTGATAACTCACCCAACCTCTTTAACGAATTACCAAGATTTGCATAGGCATTTGAATAATCACTTTTTAAGCTAATTGCATGTTCAAAGCTTTTGCACGCCTTTTCATACTCTCGCTGTTCTAATAATACAATTCCCTGACTGTTATACACTTCGGCATATTCAGGCGCTACTTGTGTTGCGCGGTTCAGAAGATCGAGCGCCTTTTTATATAAACCCAGTTGATATTTTGCAATACCACCAAAATGAAGTGCACTTGGATCATTTGGATTTGACGCTAGTAATTGTTTAAATATTTGGTCAGCCTGATTGGGGTTACCTTTTTGAAGCTCCTGCATCGCATTGGCTAAATACTCTTCATGCATAAATGGCGGCAGCATATTTTTTTTGCGATATTCTTTTTCAAGACGTCTTCGCTCGGCTCGGTTCATTTTAAGTAAGTCTCTAATTGTTATGCTTCAAGATGCTCAGTTCTATTTTTTGCGATTGCTATCAATCCATATAGCCGACCTTCTATATGCGACAAATGTATAACGTAAAGCAATAGTACAGCATATAAAACCTCAAAAACATAAAGACCATTAAAATTAAACGGCTTCGTGTATCTCTCAAATCCAATTAATGGTAATACGATTGAATAGATAAAAGTTTCAACCAACCCTATATAGAAAAAGTAACGCCAAAATACGGGTGATAGAAGTTTCTTGGAATAAGAAATTCCAAATAAACTTAAAGTTGCAACAATTGATAAAAATAAATCTAGACGATCTATTAATGTTGCAGTTTGCGTAGTTACAAGAGATATTAAACTTAGACTTAAAAGTATTATAGTTACCCAAAAAACAATATGAGTAAAGTTGAACTGACAAATTTATTAATTTGAAAACTAATCAACTATTTTAATTCAAATCTAATTCATAATTATTGTTAGATTAATTCATTTGTATTGATAACATTGGCATACGCGAATGCAAGTGCCGACATTGAAGCATTATGGACATCTTCAGCAGAAATACTTTTCTCTCTAAATTTAATATCACATGTCGCGCATGCGTCTTGTACCACAACACATTTAAAACCATAATCCGCAGCCGCACGCGTCGTCGCTTCGATGCACATATGGCTCATCGCACCACATATTACCAAATCAGTGATTTTTTTATCCTTTAACTGTTCTAAAAATTCGGTTTCACGAAAGCTATTAGGAAAGTGTTTGTGTATTACCGCTTCACTGGGCAAAGGATCTACAATGCCATGTATCTCGGAGCCTTCTGTATTGGGCATAAAAAACCCCGCATGACTGTCTTTAAATGTATGCTGAATATGAAAAGTCGCCAATCCCTTATATCGAAACTGATCTAATAGTTGTCTTGCGTTGACACTTGCATGATCAACATTTACTAATTCCATCTTCCCTCCAGGGAAATAGTCGTTTTGTATGTCAACAAGCACAAGTGCGGGGTTTGGATTCATAATTGTCTTTTGAATACTAATTAATTCTCTAATTACAAATTAAACATTTTCACGATTAGTAATAATGTCATCTACAACAGAGGGATCTGCAAGCGTAGATGTATCACCCAAATTATCAATCTCATTTTCAGCCACCTTTCTTAAAATGCGCCGCATAATTTTACCGGAGCGAGTTTTGGGTAGTCCAGGCGCCAATTGTATAAAATCTGGTTTAGCAAATGCCCCAATTTCCTTACGCACAAGTTGTATAAGTTCTTCTTTTAGATCATCGTTTGTATCTATTCCAGCCATTGGCGTTACATAGGCATAAATACCCTGTCCCTTTATGTCGTGTGGATAACCCACTACTGCAGCTTCTGCAATTTTTGCATGCAACACTAAAGCACTTTCAACTTCAGCCGTGCCTAAACGATGGCCAGATATATTTAATACATCATCTACACGTCCTGTAATCCAATAATAACCATCCGCATCTCTTTTACAGCCATCTCCACTAAAGTACATACCAGGATATTGAGAAAAATAGGTATCAATAAATCGTTGATGGTCCCCGTACACTGAGCGCATTTGGCCTGGCCATGGATGTTTTATAACTAAATTCCCTTGACATTCCCCTTCGAGTTCTTTGCCTTGTTCATCAACAATTGCGGGCTGAATACCAAAAAATGGTTTACTGGCTGACCCAGGTTTTAAATCAGTTGCTCCAGGCAAAGGTGTAATTAAATGTCCTCCAGTTTCAGTTTGCCACCACGTGTCAACGACTGGACATCGTGCATCACCAACTACGTGGTAATACCATTCCCATGCTTCTGGGTTAATCGGCTCACCCACCGTCCCTAATAAACGCAAACTCTTGCGACTGGTTTTTTTTACCGCCTCATCTCCAAGACTCATCAATGCACGAATTGCGGTGGGTGCAGTATAGAAAATTGCAACATTATGTTTATCACATACTTGCCAAAACCGACTTCCGTCTGGGTAATTGGGCACACCTTCAAACATCATTGTAATTGCACCATTACATAAAGGACCATAGACAATATATGTATGACCGGTGACCCAACCAACATCTGCAGTACACCAATAAACTTCCCCATCTTGATAATCAAAAACATATTTATGTGTTATGGATGCAAATAACAGATACCCAGCTGTAGTATGTAATACACCTTTAGGTTTTCCCGTTGATCCTGAGGTATATAAAATGAAGAGTGGATCTTCAGCATCCATGCGTTCTGGTTCGCAATCATCACTCGAAGATTGCATTAATTCGTGATACCAGAAATCTCGTTCTGCATGCCAAGAAATTTCTCCGCTTGTGCGTTTTACTACTACAACTGTACTTACATTAGGACAATCTGTAAGAGCCTCATCTGTATTTGATTTTAGTGGTACTTGTTTGCCGCCACGCACACCCTCATCTGCTGTAATCACTGTTCTGCAGTCCGAATCAAGAATTCGATCGCGCAATGAGTCTGGGGAGAAGCCGCCAAATACAACCGAATGCACAGCACCAATACGTGTGCATGCAAGCATCGCAATTGCAACTTCAGGAATCATGGGCATATAAATGCACACACGATCACCTTTTTTCACACCCCGAGACTTTAAAGCATTTGAAAACTTACATACTTCTTTGTGTAATTCTTTATAAGTGATGTGCTGGTCATCATTTGGATCATCTCCTTCCCAAATAATTGCAGTTTGATCACCACGATTTTCTAAATGGCGATCAATGCAATTATATGAAACATTTAAGCTCGCTCCTTCGAACCAACGAATATGGCCTTTGTGATAATCCCAATCTAATACGTTGTCCCATTTTTTATACCAGGTAACTAATTCTTCTGCTTGTAAAGCCCAAAATTTTTCTGGGTCTTGAATCGACTCCTGATACATAGAATTATATTTAGCGGCATCTATATGAGCAGCTGATGCAATCACAGCGGGTACGGGATAAACTTTACCTTCTGACATTTTGTTACTCCTCCGTATAAATTATTTTTTCCTGCCTTATTCTACGTTGATTACGCTGTTAACCGAAGATACAGCATAGGTAATTTTTCTGGTAAGCGGTCTAATTTATCAATCACAGCCACATTTTTTCTTCCAAATATTTT
The DNA here is from genome assembly GCA_965247265.1 of Gammaproteobacteria bacterium. GTDB lineage: Bacteria > Pseudomonadota > Gammaproteobacteria > UBA4575 > UBA4575. The sequence continues at coordinate 1,716,265 of OZ252002.1, read as the reverse complement.
ATGCAAATAATTATCACCGCCAGCATCAAGTCCTACACAAAATATATCGATACCTAACCGTGATATTGACCGCACAACCTTCCTTGCATCTTCAACCAAATACTGCTGGTCTTCTACGTCTATATCAGATGGTTCACCGTCAGATATAACAAGCAATAACCTCCTATGTGTGCGCTGAGCCATTAGATCTTTTGTTGCATGCCTCATTGCCGCACCCATACGCGTTGATAATTTCCCTTGCAAACCTGCCAAATATGCGCGCGCTGTTGAATCGTAGGGCGAATTAAAATCCTTAATCCGATAATAATGAACATCTTCTTTTCCATCTGAACAGAATGCAGATATTGCAAACGGATCATCGAGCTCAGACATGGCATAAGCTAATAAACTGGTAGCTTGCAATTCTAGCTCCAATACAGAAGCATCAGCGGCTTGCACTTTATCGTTTGTTGAATTTGAAATATCTAGTAGCACCATAACAGAGAGATCACGGTGTTTGCGTTCCGTTGAGCTATAAATTCTAGGATCTGGGGTTTCCCCCATCCTGCGACTAATTACTGCATTAATACATGCATCTAAGTCCAATGCTTCTCCTACACTTTGATGATGTAATCGCTCTGGTAAACCAACTTTGGCAGCTTGAATTAGATTTGTTATTCGATTAACAAGATCATGATGCGTTTCCAAAATTCGATCAATTTTGTAGGCATCTCCAAAATCTGGGTAATATTCCACAACGCAGGTCCAATTAGGGCGTTCGGCTCCCGTCAAATAATCAAACTCTGGATAGCGAACAGCTACTTCGGATTCCCGATGTTCAGAATCTGAACTTTCTCTTGCATGATATTGCTGTTCATTTTCATCATCGGGTTCAGACTGCTCTTGATCTGGTGACGTATTGTCTTCAATTTCTTCACGATCCATTCGCATCGCTTCAATAAATATCCCCTCATCATTTTCTTCGTCACCCTGGTGATCACCAAAATCCCATAGGCCCATATTATCATCGCGATACGGTGGCTCAATCACATATGTTTTAGCATTAAACTGTGCACGTAACTGCCCTAGATCATTACCTAAAAGCACACCTATTTTTCGACAAATTGAGGGATCCGACATATCGTTTTGCGCATCAAAAAACATGTCGCGACCTTTTTGTATCCATCCGTCTCGGTCATTATATTCATCGTCAATGAGCGCACGCGATAGTCGAGCCATAAGCAAAGGAACTAACTTAGGACCATTAGATTTTGCAACATGAAAGGGTCGCCATAGCTTTTTCAAACCTGGAAAAATTTGCATTGCTAAATGCTCTACCCGTGCATCTTCAAGCAATGAAATTAGCGCAACTTGTATTGGCTTAAGCTCACCTAGCGGAAACTTTTTAGTTGAATAAACAAGATGAGCACCAACATGCGCAAAGCCAGCTCGAAAAATCTTTTCAGCTTGTTCGCCATGGAAACCGGAGAACACTTCTGGCATTTGTACAACACCATTACTAATAGAGATACGCCTTAGTGATAATGGTGATGTCGAAGCAGGTAGATCACGAATAGGTGGGCACAAACTCCATAATGACATTAAATATAATTTTAAACGTCGATCAAGATCTGTATAGACCACATCACCTGCTTCATGGCGAAACCATTTTTCAGATTCCGGATCTGTAAAAGAAAAATATTGAATTTGACGAAGCGTATCATTCCCGGTTGAACGCAACCCTGCCAAAACCCATGATCTAAACTGCTTTGGAGTTAGTGTGCTCACAATTTTTTCGGTGCGTTCAAGCACCGCAAGCGATGCTTCAGGAGCATTATGTATTAATTCCTCAATCGTCGTTAACCAAGCATTGAATGCATGGGGAGTTTTCAATACATTTGCAGCCATCACTGCGGCTTTTGGAAACAATTCTGCAGTAGCTCGATTTACTTTAATAGCTGCGAGTGATACAGATGCCGCCAAGTTTATTGCAGCTTCAGGATTTAAAATTTTGACAAGCTTAGGTGCGTTACGCGCATAGGATAATGGAATTAACGCACCGTAACCGGCATTAGCAAGCTTATTACATGCTCGTTCCCAAAATGGATGATATTGTGTTGGGAAAAGTGATTTACCTTCTTCTATTAAGAATACTAATCGCTCGTCAGGATCTCCAGGCTCTTGGCTTTGCGGAGAAACGGCATACTTTCCTCGCGTCGTTGTCGTGGACGCAGCCAACATTTACCTCAAGCGCATGCTTCGATTGCAGAACTTAATGCACTACGGATATCGTGATCATCCGTAATAGGTAAAACCAAGGCTACCTCACAGGCCTCTTGCAATGAAACTCCCTGTGACATTAGTTGCGCTGCGTAAATTAACATTCGTGTCGATGCACCTTCATCCAAGCCATGTCCTTTTAAATTTCTAGATCGCTCAGAAATTTGTACAAGTTTCATCGCAATTTTATTATCTATGCCTGTCTCATGAGCAATAATTTTTGCCTCTTCGTCAGGCTTCGGGTAATCAAAATCTATTGCGCCAAATCGTTGTTTAGTTGATTCTTTCAAATCCTTTAATACACTTTGATATCCTGGGTTATATGAAATAACAATTTGAAAATCACTGTGTGCTTTTACAACTTCATTTTTCTTTTCCAGTGAAAGAATTCGACGATCATCTGTTAATGAATGAATGACTACACTTGTATCTTGCCTTGCTTCAACAATTTCATCGAGGTAACAAATTGCACCATGACGAACTGCTAACGTTAATGACCCGTCGTGCCAAACTGTGCCATTTGCATCGAGCAAATAACGACCGACTAAATCTGATGCGGTCATATCCTCATGACACGAAACAGTTATGATAGGTTTGTTAAGCTTCCACGCCATATATTCTACAAAGCGCGTTTTTCCGCACCCCGTTGGACCTTTCAACATCATGGGCATACGATTTACATAGGCTGCTTCAAATAATTGGATCTCGTTATGTGTAGCAGAATAATACGGCTCTTCGGGAATTAAATAGTTATCAAGATTCATGTTCTTGTTGATATAAATAAAATCAGTTTGATTGTACTTTTTTAATCAACACATAAAGTAAAGCGAAGACACATAAATGCCTTCGCTTCAACCTTAAATTTTGATTTATCGATGTGTTTTCGGGTTTGGAATTCCCTCAATTTCACATTCATCAGTACCCACAGTTGTTCTGGTGATGGATTCCACCATTTCACGAGTTGCGTCGGGATCAGTGACCCACTTCTTATAAAAGTCGTAGGGGCATTCTGCAACACCTTGATCACCTTCACCTGAATTAATCTTACCCGTGTAACCACGATGTAAAAGCTTGAATAGATGATTTTGTGACTGTTGATTCTTACGCGCATCTCGAATGAGTGAAACCGAAAGATTAGCATACTGAACACCCATGTCTTCTTCAGCACACTCGCCTAGGGTGCGTCCATCAAATCCAATAATTGAAGAATACCCAAAGTAAGAGTACACGCCATCAAAACCTGTTGCATTTGCAACGGCTACGTAGGTGTTATTCATCCACGCCATGGCTTTAGCCACGAGTACTTGCTGCTCTTTAGATGGATACATGTATCCCTGACAACGTACAATGAGTTCAGCACCTTTCATTGCGCAGTCACGCCAAATTTCTGGATAGTTTCCATCATCACAAATAATCAAACTTATTTTTAAGCCTTTTGGACCATCAGAAACATAGGTGCAATTTCCTGGATACCAGCCTTCAATGGGTACCCAAGGCATAATTTTGCGATATTTCTGTACAATCTCACCTTGATCATTCATCAAGATCAACGTGTTGTAAGGCGCCTTGTTTGGATGATCCTCATGACGCTCACCTGTTAGAGAAAATACACCCCAAACTTTTGCATTGCGGCATGCTTGTGCAAAAATTTCAGTTTCTTCGCCCGGACAGGTAGATGCCGTCTCATACATTTCTTGTTCGTCATACATGATTCCGTGCGTGCTGTATTCAGGGAAAATAACGAGATCCATTCCAGGCAATCCAACTTTCATGCCTTCCATCATGCTCGCAATATTACGCGCATTATCAAGGACTTCTGCTTTAGTATGCAGTCGTGGCATTTTATAGTTAACGACTGCTACACCAACAGTATCTTTACTACTAGAGATATCACCGTGATACATAATTTTTCCTCCTAAGTATTTTTACAACCTTATTCGCGATTTACTTGATCGTTGACTTAATTTAAATTTTTAATAAATTTCTTAAGTCAGATTTATTAGCTTAAGCCTATTTTTTTGCTAATTCTCAAATAATAATAATTACTTAATCATTGATATCTTAAATTAAAAATGTATCTATTGGTAATAATTAATTATCAATAATAAATGCACAATTCATTCATTGACCCATGCCTTCAGACTCTATAAAAACCATAATTTTATCAAGGCTTTCATTGCCTTTGAGATTTGTTAAAACTACGGGTTTGTCGCCACGTATTTAAATTGTATTACACTTCACAATACTAAGTGATGAATCAATCCTTAGGCACAAGACTTATATTATTAATTATAAACAGATCAAATTTAGTTACTCAAGCTCCGCCTGGGTGTGAGATTCTCCCCATATTGCAACATAAAAAATATAAACGGTTATTCCCAGACCTAGAATAACCGCAATGAATGCACTGATCACCCATTCGTAATTTTACACATCAAATGAATTACACCAATATTTTGTTTTGAATAAATTTTAACAATAACTTAAATTACTACGCCAACTTTAAAGCCCTGCAATAAAATTTGTTTTACTGTTAAAGAGCATTAAAAGCATTCAAAAAACTATTTAGACGGAAAAATATTAAACTTTAAACAACCGATTATTTATCATCAGTTAAAATTCAATGATTAATTTTCTTAAATATACCATGTCTGGTATTGCGCAAGTGATTGTGCAACCGCGCTCCTTATCAGGTTCAATTATATTGGCAAGTATTGCAATTCACTCAATTGAAATGGCAATCGGCGCATTCTTTGGATCAATTATAGGTACTGCAACTGCAAAATTTTTACACTTTGACAATAAGGAGCTTGCATTAGGAATTTATGGCTATAACGCAACATTAATTGGCATTGCGAACATCTATTTTTTCCAAACCACGGTAGTTGCGATCATTGTATTTATATTAAGTTGCTCTTTGTCAGTTTTTGTTACCAAATGGATTCCAAAATATCTAAAACTCCCAGCATTTACTGCACCATTTGTATTTATTACATGGTTTATTATTATCATTAAAGATTTAATTGCTCTAAACCCAGCTGCGAGCACCGCTAATTTTGAGTATAACCTCCACACCATTGGTTTAGGTGAAGCTGTTGGACAAGTCTACATTCAAGGAAATGGAATCACTGGTGCAATTATGCTATTTGCAATATTAATTTGTTCTAAATCCAGCTTTATTTGGGCGCTCACTGCAACCATATTAACTTGGTTACTCGCACATTTTCTAAGCTATCCAGTCATAAATATCGAAAATGGTCTGTATGGGTTCAGCGCAGTTTTAACTGCAATTGCATTGCAAAATATGAAGCCTATTGTATTTCCGTTAATAGGGATCGTTTTGACAGTATTTGTTACACAAGCATTTTTATTATCAGGCTGGCCTTCCTTAACTGCGCCCTTTGTTTTTGTATCATGGGTTATTACTATATTTTACTTAGTTTATAAAAAATACCTAAACAAAACTTAAGAAAAAGATAAAACTTCTTAGCACAAATAGTTGTGTAAAAATTTTCTGCAATGTGAAGCTTGATTAAATATTTTTAATTACGTGAACTTATATGTTTAATACAAGCTTAGTATTTGAGAATCACTTAACTCGCCTATCACATCAAATACGTACATATTTCCATCCATATCAACGGCTTCAATTTTCCCAAACCTTGTCCACATGCCTGTGAATTCAGCTCTTGAATTATGCTCAAGCATAATATAGCCATCTACTTCCCATTTGTCGCTATCAGTATAAGCTGCACCCTGGAGTAGTACGCCTGTATCAGTATGTGTGTAAATCAGATTAGTAAGTCCATTGAGGCACGTAACCAATTTTATTTTTCGCACGCAGCTCAACGGGTTTTAATGAAAAATCAAGTTCATTTATTTTTATAGTCTCTTTTGAAATTGACTCTAAACCCATAATACATTTGAAAATTTTAGTAATATATCTTGACTTATTCTTTGATCGGAGAATAATCTAACTATATAAAAGCAAAAAATAGCCCTATATAGAATTTATATAGGATAATTAAAATGAAACCAATAACACTTTCACTTCCACTGATATGAGGAAAAAGCTCTTGGGGATTTTCATCTCACCTAGGGTTTTTTTATTTTTGTATTCAATAATAATTCAACAAAATTAAAATTGCTTATGTTGGGAAATTGTAATAGCACCACATAATTAAATTCAGAGCAAAGCTTATTATTAATGAATATAAAAAATAACAACAAAATTTATTAACAAATGTTAATGAATCCATTAGGTAGCTCTAAGCGTAAGTGCTTATTCAAAATATAAATCGAGGAGGATTCTAAATGAAACGACGAAAATTTCTGAAAAATTCTGCTGTCGTAGCGGGTACTGCAGCCGCAGCTACGATTACAGACTTTCCATATTTCTTTGTCAGGAAATATGCGAAAGCTGCAGCAGGAGATACGGTTAAAGTCGGCATTCTTCATTCACTGAGTGGCACCATCGCCATCATCGAAACTTCTCTGCATAACGCATCACTGCTAGCCATTGATGAAATTAATGCAGCTGGTGGTGTGATGGGCGGTAAAATGATAGAGCCTGTGATTGAAGATCCCCAATCAATGGTACAAGTATTTGCTGAAAAGGCGAAAAAGCTACTGCTTGAAGACCAAGTAGTGGCCGTGTTGGGCTGCTATACCTCTGCGAGTCGCCAATCAGTTCTACCTGTATTTGAACAGCATAACGGTGTCTTGCTTTATCCCACTTTGTATGAAGCACAGGAGTGCAGCAAGAACTGCTTTTACACCGGTTGTGTACCCAATCAGCAATTAGACGATTTTGTACCATGGTTAATTGAAAATGTTGGACCGAAGTTTTACATGATTGGCTCCAACTATATTTATCCAAAAGAAACCAACCGTGAAGTAAAAGCTTTACTCAAAGCTCATGGTGGTGAAGATGTTGGTGAAGAATATGCACCTCTGGGTCATACTGAATTTTCCACCAATATCAACAAAATTGCGTCTAAAAAACCTGACGTAGTGTTCTCCGATCTTGTAGGTGATTCCGTTATTGCCTTCTACAAGCAATTCCGTCAATTCGGTATTACTGCAGATGACATCATTATCGGTACACCGATCACTACAGAACAGGAAACGGCAGCAATGGGACCTGAAAATTGCTTGGGTCATTTAACTTCATTCAACTACTTCCAATCTGTGGATTCTCCAGAAAATCACAAATTTGTTGAGTCCTTCAAGGCGAAGTATGGTAAAAATGAGGTGACCAATGCTGTAATGGAAGCCGCTTACTTCCAAACTTATATGCTTGCTCAAGCTCTAGATAAGGTAGAGTCAACCGACGCGGATGCTTTGATCTTCGAAGGCTTACCGGGTCAGGAGTACCAAGCACCGGGTGGTAAAGTCAAGATTGATGAGAAAAATCATCACACTTGGTTATGGCCGAAGATTGGTCGAGCCAATGAACAGGGTCAATTTGACATTGTTTGGCAACGGGATGACTGGGTACGACCTGATCCATGGGTAGACCTTTTATATCCAAACAAGGATTGTGACTTCACCAATCCAAGCGTTTTAGAGCGGTTGAAGTCTGGAAGTAAGGATCGTTCTGGTACTTTTGAAATAAGCTAAAACTAGCATTGACGAACGCTCAGTGGCTGTATTACATACAGCCACTGAGCCCCTATGTAATCAGCAACTTGCGATCTCTATAAATAAAAATAATAAATTTGTGCATGTCATGTAATATAATCACAGAAAAACAATAAATTAGACATGGATGCAATCATCACTCAATTTTTAAGCGGTTTCAGCGTTGTCGCAATATTAATGATTGTAGCGTTAGGGCTTGCCATTATTTTTGGTGTTGCCGGTGTCATTAATATGGCGCATGGAGAGTTCATCATGGTAGGAGCCTATACTGCTGCAGTGGTTGGTCAGTTGGGTGGCAATACCTTCATCGCAATCCCAGTCGCATTTTTTGTAGTTGGATTAATAGGATTGATTGTAGAGCGTGGAATAATTCAGTGGATTTATGAACGCCCCTTGGAAACCTTGCTGGCTACCTGGGGCGTGGGAATTATCTTACAGGTTCTAATGAAACTTATATTTGGACCACAACTTTACTATGTAGGCGCACCAAAAGTTCTCGATGGAGGATTTCGAGTCATAGGGTTATTGCCTTTCCCATGGTATCGATTGTTTCTAATTTTCTTGGCCATTGTGCTTATGGTGATTACATACTTGTTACTGTTTAAAACAGATCTTGGACTGAAAGTGCGAGCCGTACGCCGTAACCGATCGATTACGGGTTGTTTAGGGATTGATACAGCAAAAGTAGATATGCTGATTTTTGCATTTGGTTCTGGATTAGCAGGTGTAGCCGGTGCAGCGCTAGCTCCGATTAAATCCGTTTCTACTACGATGGGATTTTCATATGCAGTAGATTCTTTTATGGTGCTTGTCTTGGGCGGTGTAGGGAGTCTTTGGGGAGTCGTTGCAGGTTCGGCACTGATCGGTGAAGCTGAGACAATTTTGTCATTCATTTATAACAATGTAATTGGAAAGCTACTAGTTTTTATCTTCATCGTTCTTGCCATTCGAGTATTCCCGAAAGGTTTGTTTGGGTATCAAGAGAGAGAATAGGGAATAGAGAAAAGGAGAATATGCATGGAGCAAGATAGGCAAGTATACAAAGCTCCAATGTTTCCTCTTTGGGCCGTTATTGCAGCAATTGGAGTAGTTTTTGCCATTGCGTCGTACCCTTTTTATGGCGCTGCCTATGTTACTTCGTTATTGGGAAAATTCTTATGTTATTCAATTTTCGCCTTAAGCATCGACTTAATTTGGGGCTTTGCTGGAATATTGAGTTTAGGACAAGGCGTGTATTTTGGTATTGGGGCTTACTTTACTGCACTGTCCTTAAAAATTAATTATGCAACAGTAAATCCCACTCGATATGGCGGCACCATTCCTGATTTTATGGAATGGAATGGGCTTACAGAACTGCCCGGCTTTATGGAACCGTTAAAAAGCTTACCTTTCGCTGTCGGTGCAGGTTTATTCTTTGCAACCTTTCTCGCCTTTATCTTTGGTGTTATTACATTTAAACGACATATTTATGGCGTGTATTGCGCCGTAATTACACTTGCAGAATCGTTAATCCTTCAAGAGGCCATTATTGAATATCAAGCCTATACAGGTGGGTTCAATGGCATTACCGATTATGGGACGCATGCACAAATTAATGTGCTTTGGCTAATATTAGTGGTTACGATTTTATTCTTTATTATTGGACGCATTCTTACCCATTCCCGCGTTGGGACCGTTTTGAAATCGATTCGTGACAATGATACCCGTGCAGAGTTTATGGGCTATAACGTGGCAAATTATCGAATTTTTGTATTTTGTATTTCCAGTTTTATGGCCGCATCGGCTGGCGCAATGTACGCCGCGTGGAATGGCATCATTTCTTTCCTTGATGCAGGACCCGTGTTTTCTATTGAGGGAGTTATATGGACTGCAGTGGGAGGAAGAGGAACCATTATCGGCCCATTTATAGGTGCTTTTCTTGTTAAAGGCTCTGAGTTTTTCTTAAGTGGAAAGCTTGCATGGACGTGGCAATTAGTTATGGGTGGATTATTTATTTTTGTCGTATTAGTGATGCGAGATGGCATAGTAGGCACCATTGGGAAATGGCTTACTGCAAGAAAAAAACATGTACCCATTAGTGAAGTTGTTGAAGAAGCAGACGCACTTGCTGCAGACAGACAAAAAGATTGGAGGCCTGGACAACCAAAAGGCCCAACCGAGACTTAACGAATTTTTATTGACTAGCATTATATGAAATTAACATGGCTAACATATTAGAAGTCCAAGGCCTAACTACTCGAATAAGCGGCTACAAAATTTTGGATAATCTGGATTTTAGTATCGAAGAAAATGAATTGCGTGTGGTGCTTGGCCCGAACGGTGCTGGCAAGACTACATTAATCGATATGATTACTGGGCGATATAAACCGAAAGCCGGGAACATAACTTTCAATGGCGAAAATATAACGAGGATGGCCCCCGATAAGATTTTTGTAAAAGGAATTAGTAGAAAGTTCCAAGTACCAAACTTATACGAAACGCTTTCCGTATATGACAACATCATGGTGTCCTTAACGGGTCGCCGCAAGGTGATGAAATCATTATTTAGAAAAGTTACCAAAAAAGACAATGATCGAATATGGGAAATTCTGGATTTTATTATACTTGCAAATAAGGCCCAAGATAGTGTTGATACATTGGGTCATGGACAAAGACAATGGTTAGAGCTTGGAATGCTCATTGCATCCGAACCAAAATTATTGTTGTTAGATGAACCCACAACAGGAATGACAAGAGACGGGAAAGAAAAGACCGCGGCATTAATTGAAAAAATTGCACAGAACCATACCGTGATGTTAGTTGAGCATGATATGCATATTGTTCGACAAATTGGTAAAAAAGTTACTGTACTTGCACAAGGTCAAATTTTAGCTGAAGGACCTTTATCTGAAGTAGTCGAAAATGAAGATGTACAAGCAGTCTATTTAGGGAAGAAACACTAGATGGGACTTGAAGTACAGAATATCAATACTTTTTATGGCACTAGCCATATTCTTCATGGCATTTCTATAAATATACCGGATGGCGCGATGGTAAGTGTTTTGGGTCGCAATGGTGTTGGTAAATCCACTTTGCTAAAAAGCATTATTGGAATCAATCCCCCACAAAATGGCACCATTAAATTTAATGACAATGATGTAACCAAGCAAAAAACTCACGAGCGCGCAAGTGCTGGAATCAGTTATGTGCCACAGGGACGAGAAATCATTCCTGATTTAAGTGTGAGAGAGAATTTACTTCTTGCCATGCGTGGGAAAAGAAATAATGCCAAAGAGATTCCGAAATTTATATTTGAATTCTTCCCAGCACTAGAGCCAATTCAACAACGTAAAGGTGGTGTGTTAAGCGGCGGTCAACAGCAACTGCTTGCGATTGCACGCGCACTAATTCAAGAACCTTCTTTACTATTACTGGATGAGCCTACAGAGGGACTTCAGCCCTCAGTAGTTCAAGAAATTAATGAAATTATTAAACTCATACAGTCCGAAAGAAATTGTTCAATTCTATTAGTGGAGCAAAATTTGGATTTTGTTCGTGATGTCACGCAACAATTCACCATCATGGATAATGGCCAAATTGCGGATGAAGGAGAAATAAATAAATTAACAGATGAGCTGGCTAATCAGTATTTGTCAGTTTAAATAAATAATTATCTGTTAAATATATCGCTTGCGTATCGTTCAATACTGTAATCACATCAAACAAATACATGTCTCCATTGTGATCTATTCCTTCAATTTTACCCGATCGTGTCCAGCTTCCAATAAAACTTGATTTTGAGTCGTGCTCGAGAATTACATAACCATTGACTTCCCATTCATCACTATCGGTAAAAGCAGCGCCAAGTAAAATTTTACCAGTATCAGATCGTGTATTAATAAGATAAGTAACTTCATCAGCGAAAGCGGAAGAAGACATTATTATTAAAAGCAATGGAAGCACTGTCCTTAGCGTTGACACATGATTTCCAAAATTTTAAGGATATTCAAAGGCTATAGGACATTACTCATGTATATAGGCAGAATGGCCTAAATTAGCCTGATTGGTAATACTAACGGTAGTTTAACCTTATTTCAAGTATGGTAATTCAGCTTATTTATATGAGCGTATATATTGAATCTCGTCCCAATTTCCTATCCAAAAACAGGCCATATCTGATTAACCAATAACGCCATTTTGGTACAGTTGTTTCATGTGTGTTGAAAGACAGTTGCGCCCTTCCACTTTCAACACTTAGATCTTGCTCAGGACATGTAAAATTATTTCGGTCATAAATATCGCAGTTGTAACTTACAACACCAATTTCTCTTCCGGAAAATACCACTTTTTGTTTTTCTAGAAATACTTTGTAATTTAACTTAATAACACTGAGTTGAGATGTTTTACATTTTTTCTCATAATCAGAAATTGTATTTTTTTTATGATAATCCCATACTGATTCAGGCTCATACTGCTGCTCACATAACAGTACATAGATCGTTCCACCATTTGTAAATACTTTCCATGGTTGAAAATATAAAAACAACAATAAAATAAAAAATATTAGTGCTATGCGTACACTTTTAAGCATATGCTTATATTTAAATACTGCGATTTTCAAAAGTGTATACTAGTATTTTTTTGTATGCGGTTTAAGTATGCTTTAATCATTTAAATGTGCCTTGAATGAACTAAATAGTCGTTGTGTTCATCTCAATTATCAAAAATCATATATAAAGCGACATCAAAACTATCATCCACAAACGGTCTATCACTTATTATTGACCTCCCTGCATGTAATCTTTCAACACTGGGTATTTCACCTAAACATCGTGCTGCAATTACATCTTCTTTGTGATTTTTTTGGTTTTCGAGTTCATCAAATCAATACAATACAATTTGAACGACTTTAGCTTTAAAAACTCAAGATATCCATTAGTTGAATAGTGGCCTATGTCTTATTGGACCTACTCCTTATTAATAAATACTTTACTTTTAATATGCTGTTTTAATGCCATAAACAGTAGTATTTTATTTTTTGTGGCTAATTTTTAAAATCGTAATATAACTCCCTAGTTTAACCAGATAACAAAAATACTAAGCTTGTATAGGGATATTCCAATTTTTTAACATCAATAAGCTATATAATTACTGAACCAAATAAATGATGTACTGATCTTGTGTGAATAAAATAACTATTGGTTTTGATGTATATGGAACGCTTGTTAATCCGCTAGAATTGAGTCAATGTTTACAAAAATTAATTGGAGAAAAATCTAAAATTTTTGCTGAGCTATGGAGACAAAAACAACTTGAATACACATTCCGTCGAGGTCTTATGAATCGTTATCAAGATTTTGATATTTGCACACAACAAGCAATGCAGTATGCGATAAATTATTTTGATATTAGCTTATCAAGTGAAGAAAAATATAATCTTCTTTATATTTACAAAACTCTTAAACCATTTCCAGATGCGGTTCCCGCTCTTAAAACCTTAAAAAAGGGTAACAACAACTTAGTTGCATTTTCTAATGGAATTTCATCAACTCTAAAAATATTATTGTCAAACGCAAAATTGTTGGTTTATCTTGAAAATATAATAAGCACTGATGATTTGCGAACATTTAAACCTAATCCAAAAGTTTATGAATATCTCGCAAAAAAAACTGGGGTGGATTTGGAAAATTGTTGGGTAGTATCCAGCAATTCTTTTGATGTAATAGGCGCAAAATCAGCGGGCTTATGTTCTGCATGGATAGCACGTGATGAGCACACTATTCTTGACCCATGGGAGGTTCAACCTGATATAACCGTAAATAATTTGATTGAGTTCGCAGCCTATCTACAGTAAAAAGCTTTTAAGGACATATTTCCATTTAACTAAACCAACTAAATTTTTAGCTAATGCCGAAACAACAAGTCAAAAGAATAAAAAGAGCGCCTTCGAATGAAGCTAAAACTAAAAAATTTCAAACACCTATTAGCGCTAAAAGTAATAACACATTCAAAATTGAACATCATATTGGAAACGTGATTCGCGAACAAAGAAACACGAATCATTTAACAATCAATGAAGTCGCTGAATTAGCGAGCATCAGTTCTGGAATGTTAAGTCGCATTGAACGTGGGGATGTTTCTGCAAGTTTGGATACATTACAAAAACTAGCAACAGTATTAGGCATGCCCATGTCGTTATTCTTCAGAGATTATGATGTGCCAGAGGGAAGCGCCCAGCTAGTAAAAAAAGGCAAAGGCATGCAAGTTGTGCGACGCGGCACCAAGAAAGGCCACGCCTATCAATTACTTGCTTACGAACAAGGCCCAGCAAAATCCTTTGAGCCCTTTCTTATTACCATGGATGATGCCAGTGAAGTGTTTCCTAGTTTTCAGCATCAAGGTACCGAATTTTTATATATCCTAAAAGGTAAAATTGAATATCGTCATGGACAAGATACGTATGTTTTGCAGCCTGGGGACTCATTAATGTTCTCAGGCGAAGTACCTCACGGGCCTGAAACGCTCATAAAGGTGCCCATCGAAATGCTCGCGATAATCAATTATTCCTCTGACAATTAGCCCGGCTCATTCAAGCATCCTTAATATTCTGAATTGTAATGACTTCAGAATAGCTTATATAAATTTATTATTTTTATCAATTAGTTATATCAATATCTCTAAGAATTGTGTTGATGCTGCGGCGCGTAAATAGTTTATTGACAGTAACTTTTATTTACGTATAGTAACATTTATACGTTAACTAACTTCTATTGCAGCCATGTGCGGAATTGTTGGATTATTCTCAAAATCCGAAAAAATTGAGTCACAACTTGGCCTGTATTTATCGCAAATGCTTATCGAAATGACTGAGCGCGGGCCCGATAGCGCAGGCATTGCGGTATACAGAACACCGACAGATACCCTACATTCAAAACTGACGGTGCTTAGTCCAGCAGATGAGTACCCGTGGGGTAATGTTGAAATGGACTTAGCACAACATTATGACGGCGAAGTAAGCCATGAAGTTAGAGGAAATCAGGCAACCTATGTCGTGCCGGGTGGCGAAGAAGGTATTACAGCCTGGTTAAATCAGCATCATCCTGAGCTTAAATTAATCAGTTCTGGTAGAGCAATAGAAATTTATAAAGCAATGGGTCTGCCGACTCGTGTAATAGAGAGATTTAATATCGAAGAATTAACGGGCACACATGCATTGGGGCATACACGCATGGCTACAGAAAGTGCTGTGACAACTCATCACTCGCATCCGTTCTCAACAGGTGAAGACTTATGCTTAGTGCATAACGGTTCTCTATCAAACCACAATCGTTTACGTAGAATTTTACGCAAACAAGGCATTATCTTTCATACCGATAATGACAGTGAAGTCGCTGCAGGCTATATCACTTCACGTTTGCAACAAGGTAATGATTTAGATGAAGCGTTAGCAGCTTCCATTCATGACTTAGATGGAATTTATACCTTTGCGGTGGGCACAAAAGATGGCTTTGCGGTAATGCGAGATCCCATAGCGTGTAAACCGGCTGTTATTGCAGAAACAGAGGACTGGGTTGCAATGGCTTCTGAATACCGCGCCATTGCAGTTTTACCTGGAGCTAAAACAGCACAATGTTGGGAGCCTGAACCTGCACAAATTTATAGTTGGAAGCATTAATTATCATGATTGAATTTGATTTAGACCAATCAGAAGTCCGAGAACTGAATGCAGCGTTGCACAATGCTGACATTGCAAAAAATCAAAGCCAATGGAAAGTAACAAATACTAAAGGCCGACATGCCATTGCTGTAGGAATAAATGAAAAGTTGGACCTGCTCATCGATGGGCATGTTGGTTATTACTGTGCGGGCATGAACAAACTCGCAACCGTTATAATAAATGGTCACTGTGGTGCGGGTGTTGCAGAAAACATGATGTCAGGAATGGTGAGGGTGAAGGGAAATGCGTCTCAATATGCAGGTGCTACTGCACATGGCGGTTTGCTTGTAATTGAAGGCGATGCCAGTTCTCGATGCGGAATTTCTATGAAAGGAACCGATATTGTCGTTAAAGGTAATGTGGGCCATATGAGTGCCTTTATGGCACAAAAAGGCTGTTTAGTGGTATGTGGTGATGCGGGTGATGCGCTTGGCGACTCCCTTTATGAAGCACGTCTTTATGTACGAGGAAAGATTACCAGCCTAGGCGCTGACTGCATTGAAAAAAATATTGGTGAAGAACACAAAGCTGAAGTAAAAATGTTGCTTGAAAAAGCGGAAATAACAGATATCAATGTTGATGAGTTTCGTCGATATGGTTCAGCAAGGTCACTATACAACTTTAATATTGATAACGTGGGCGCGTATTAAGAGGAGAAATTTCATGCCACAAGAAAATGACATAAACTCTTGGCTAAAAGAATCCGCCACATTTCCTCGGCATGTCATTGCTGAAATTCAGCGAGCGGCAAGTACAGGCTTGTATGATATCCGTGGTTACGGCGCTAAACGTCACGTGCCTTGTTTTGATGATTTACTGTTCTTAGGTGCAAGCATGTCGCGCTACCCACTCGAAGGGTATCGTGAAAAATGTGAAACTAATGTAACAATTGGAACTCGCTTTGCAAAAAAGCCCATTGAGCTAAAAATACCAATCACCATTGCCGGGATGAGCTTTGGGGCATTATCTGCACCGGCAAAAGAAGCCTTGGGCCGTGGTGCAAGCGAAGTTGGTACAAGCACAACGACGGGTGATGGTGGTATGACACCCGAAGAGCGAGGCCACTCATCTAAACTTGTTTACCAATTACTTCCTTCACGATATGGCATGAATCCTGATGACCTTCGTAAAGCGGATGCAATTGAAGTGGTCATTGGACAAGGTGCAAAACCGGGCGGTGGCGGAATGTTACTTGGACAAAAGATTAGTGAACGAGTTGCAGGTATGCGAGATTTACCGCAAGGTATCGATCAGCGCAGTGCTTGCCGACACCCAGATTGGACAGGGCCCGATGACTTAGAGATTAAAATTTTAGAGCTTCGCGAGATCACAGACTGGCAAGTACCTATATATATAAAAGTAGGTGCAACACGTACTTTTTACGACACTAAGCTTGCCGTAAAAGCTGGCGCAGAGGCAATTGTAGTAGATGGTATGCAAGGCGGTACAGCGGCTACACAAGATGTATTTATTGAACATGTAGGTATTCCAATCTTACCTGCAGTGAGATTAGCGGTCGAAGCACTAACAGAAATGGACATGCACCGTAAAGTACAACTCATTGTTTCCGGAGGTATACGAAATGGCGCAGATGTAGCGAAGGCTCTTGCGCTCGGTGCAGATGCCGTGGCCATTGGGGTTGCAGCATTGATTGCGCTGGGTGATAACAGTCCAGAGCATGAAGCAGAATATCGTAAACTTGGAACCTCAGCAGGTTTCTATGATGATTATCAAGACGGGAAAGATCCTGCAGGAATTAGCACCCAAGATGAAAAATTAGCAATGCGCTTTGATCCTATTGTAGGGGGTCGAAAACTTGCCAACTATTTGCGAGTATTAACCTTAGAAACGCAAACACTTGCACGGGCATGTGGCAAAAATCATGTTCACAACCTAGAACCTGAAGACATGGTTGCGCTAACGCTCGAAGCTGCTGCAATGGCTAAAGTACCTTTGGCAGGTACAAATTGGATTCCAGGTGTTAATAATTTGTGAGATAGTGCAGTGGTTGCTTATAAATATAAAAAAATTATATGTATAGCATCTCTAGTTAATCAACCTACAACATAAAACAAGATAAACGGAGAGTCATCATGCCGCAAGATTTAGCTCAAATTGCAAAATCAAAAGGAATAAAATATTTTCTAATTAGTTTTGTCGATCTATTTGGCGTACTACGTGCAAAACTTGTCCCTGCGCGCGCTATTAAGGGCATGCAAAAAGATGGTGCTGGCTTTGCTGGATTTGCAGCATGGTTAGATATGACACCTGCCGACTCAGATATGTTTGGTCTACCTGATTCTGAAAGTTTAATACAATTACCTTGGGACCCAGAAATTGGATGGCTTGCATCTGATCTATGGATGAATGGAAAAGAAGTTGAAGCATCACCCCGGGTTACTCTCAAAAAACAAATCGCAAAAGCGCAAAAGAAAGGATATCGAGTTAAAACTGGTGTTGAATGTGAATATTTTCTTGTTACCCCTGAAGGCAATTCGTTATCAGATTCTCTCGATACGCAATCTAAGCCATGCTATGACCAACAAGCATTAATGCGACGATATCCATTGGTAAAGGAAATTTGCGACTGCATGCTTCAACTAGGCTGGGGCCCTTATCAAAATGACCACGAAGATGCTAACGGTCAGTTTGAAATGAATTGGGACTACAACGATGTCTTACTTACTGCAGATCGGCATGTCTTCTTTAAATATATGACAAAAGCCATTGCAGAAAAGCATGGCATGCGCGCCACCTTTATGCCAAAACCATTTTCAAATTTAACTGGTAATGGCTGTCATTCGCATATCTCTATTTGGGACAAAACTGGCAAGAAAAATTTATTCTTAAATAAGAGCGATGAACTTGGGCTATCTAAATTAGCCTACCAATTTCTTGGGGGCATCATGCAACACGCGACCTCAATGTGTGCAATCTTTAACCCAACTGTAAATAGTTACAAACGTATTGATGCCCCTCGCACTACATCGGGTGCGACGTGGTCACCTAGCTCAATCACCTATTCTGGAAACAATCGTACGCATATGATCCGTGTGCCCGACGATGGGCGATTTGAATTACGTTTAATGGATGGCGCAACCAATCCATACCTTTCCCAAGCTGCAGTAATTGCCTCAGGTCTGGATGGCATAAGTAATAAGCTTGATCCGGGCGAGCCTAGCTATATTAATATGTATGAAGAGGGACATAAATTAAAATCAGCAAAACGGTTACCAACTAATCTATTAGATGCACTGCGTTTATTAGAAAAAAATAAACAATTAAAGACAGAACTTGGCGAAGAAGTTATTGATTCATATGTGAAGTTAAAAATGCAAGAATGGCGTGATTACACAAGTCATCTCACAGAATGGGAACGACAATCAACTCTGGATTGCTAACTCATAATATGTAACTAATAAGGTATAACTAATAATATGTATTGATCAGATTTTTTTCTGAAATAAAGTTTCATATATTAATTTATTGATTATTAAAAATATTTTGTGTAAAAGAAAATGCCATTTGGGCTGATTAAATATGGCTTCGGTAAAGCTCATCCTACTAAAGCGCACTTTAATAAACCTTCTTCACTTAAACCAAGTTATGACGTAGTTATTGTTGGCGGTGGAGGCCATGGACTTTCTGCGGCTTACTACCTCGCCAAGCAATGGGGCATTACGAACGTCGCTGTTTTAGATAAAGGCTATCTTGCAGGCGGCAATACTGCTCGCAATACTGCAATTATTAGATCCAATTACCTAACACCCGATGGTGTACGTTTCTATGATGAATCTGTAAAGCTATTTCAAAACTTAAGTAATGAACTTGATTACAACATTCTTTATTCTGAAAGAGGACATCTGACACTTGCACATACAGATGCTGCAATTCGTACATCTCGATGGCGTGCAGAAGTTAACAAGCATCTCGGTGTTAATTCAGAGTTAGTATTTCCAGATGAACTTGCAAAATTATGCCCACATTTAAATTTAAACCAAGATGTCCGTTTCCCAATCATGGGTGCCTTGTATCATCCACACGGTGCCATAGCCAGACATGATGCGGTCGCGTGGGGCTATGCGCGAGGCGCTTCAGACCGCGGTGTTGAAATTCACACACATACCGAAGTTACAGGTTTTAATATCGAAAATGGTCGCGTAACAGGTGTCAAAACAAATCGTGGTGATATTAAATGCGGAAAGGTTTTGCAAGCAGTCGCAGGAATGAGCTCAGATGTTTCAAAACTTGCTGGTTTCAAATTGCCTATTAAATCTATTCCATTGCAGGCTTGTGTCACAGAACCGGTCAAACCTTTTTTAAATATTATTGTTGTTTCAGGTTCACTGCATGTTTATGTTTCACAATCATCACGAGGTGAACTTGTTATGGGTGCATCAAGTGACCCCTACCCGCTTTATTCCACCCGATCAACGTTAGAATTTAAAGAAGAATTGATGATGCATCTCTTAGAGTTGTTCCCGTTTGTAGGAAAGTTAAAAATTCTACGCCAATGGGCAGGAACAACAGATATGACTCCAGATTTTAGTCCTGTCATGGGATTCACTCCAATAAAAAATTATTTTATTGATGCGGGTTGGGGTACCTGGGGGTTCAAGGCTACACCCGTGTGTGGTAAGCGAATGGCAGAAACATTAGCGACAGACAAATTACCCGAATTACTTCGTCCGTTTGAACTTGAACGTTTTTATCGTTTTGAACAAGTGGGCGAACGTGGAGCGGCGTCAGTTGGTCACTAACATTAAAATTTTAATAATATATAACTACTAAAATGAAACAAATGCCCTGCCCTTTAAATGGATTGCGAAACATCTCTGAATTTATCTGTGGTGGAGAAATCGAGTCAATGCCTGATCCTATTACTGGCAGCGATCATGACTGGGCAGACTATTTGTTCATGGAAAACAATACTAAAGGTGTTGTGCGTGAATGGTGGATGCACGTGCCCACATCATATTGGTTTATCGCAGAACGAAATACTGAAACCGAAGAAATAATTAAAACGTACCCTGCAAATAAATTATTTAAACAGCGAGTTGAATTCAAATAATTTTATTAGGCAAATATAAAGCAAACTTAGAATGCGCTTACCCGAACCAAAAGGCTTATATCTAGATCGTACTAAAACGATCTCTTTTACATTTGAAGGAAAAACCTATAAAGGTTTTCAAGGAGACACTATTGCAAGCGCTTTAGCAGTAAATAACGCGCAACTTCTCTCCCGTTCATTTAAGTATCACCGACCACGCGGAATATTAAGTATGGCAGGCCGCGATGCTAATACATTAGTGCAAGTTAATGATGAGCCAAGCGTGAGAGCAGATACATATTCTATTTATAATGGTTTAAACGTACAGGCACAAAATTTCTATGGAAGTCTGGAAAATGATTGGGGAAGGATTGTTGAACTTTTTGGTCGATTTTTACCGGTAGGATTTTACTACAAAGCTTTTTATAAACCGAAAGGTGTTTGGAAATATTGGGATACCGTAATTCGCAATTTCGCTGGATTAGGAAAAGTTGATGTAAATGCTAAAACATATACAAGTGACAAAGCATATCGGTTTTGTGACGTTGCCATCATTGGCGCAGGCCCTGCGGGCTTAAGTGCTGCATTGCAAGCCGCTGAGTCGGGTGCAGAAGTTATATTGATAGATGAAAATTCGCACTTAGGTGGATCACTAAACTATGCAAGGTTTGATGTAGACACACAGCATAACGACACATTGCGTGAAAAACTTGTAACAGCAGTAATGAGTCATCCCTCAATAACTATCTATGCTAATGCACAGTGCACAGGTTGGTTTGCAGATAATTGGCTTGCGATGATGTGTGAAAAACGGTTGCTAAAATTACGCGCGCAAGTAGTTGTTGCAGCAACGGGCTCAATCGAACAACCAGTTATATTTCGCAATAACGATTTGCCAGGCGTAATGCTTGGGTCAGCAGCGCAGCGGTTAATACATTTTTATGGTGTTGCACCAGGTAAACGTGCAATTGTTCTTACTGGAAATAACGATGGTTATAGTATAGCGCTGGATTTAATCGATGCGGGTGTAAAAGTTATGGCAGTCGTTGATATGCGCACATCTTCTACCCCGACAGCTATAACAAAAGCTGTTAAAGATCATAATGTGCAAATTTTACTTAGGCATACAATTTACGAGGCAGTGCCAGGTTCAGGAAAACGCAACATCACTCATGCATTAATACATCAAATTAATTCTGACGGAACTGTTAATTCTGGTGAACAAAAAATTGAATGTGACTTAATTTGTATGGGTGCAGGGTATACACCTGCTGCACAGCTACTGTGTCATTCTGGAGGCCAGCTTGAATATGATGAAACAGATGCAATGCTTAAAGTAAAACAACTGCCCATTCATGGACAATCTGTAATAGCAGGGTCATTAAACTCAAAATTTAATTTAGATGCAGTCATTGAAGATGGTAATCATGCTGGCTGGCGCGCCGCATCAAATGCTGGATTTAGTTGTAATCAACTACCTAACGCGGGTGAAGATAACAGTGCAAGTGAGCAAAATTACCCTTGGCCAATTTTCCCACATCCGAATGGAAAAGAATTCATTGATTTTGATGAAGACTTACAAGTTAAAGATATTGTCAATGCCGTTAAAGATGGCTATGACGACTTAGAATTAGTAAAACGTTACTCAGCTGTAGTAATGGGCCCATCGCAAGGTAGATACTCGGCACTCAATAATATGCGCTTAGTGACAAAAGAAGCTCAACGTTCGCTTCAAGGCGTCACACTGACGACGCAAAGACCTCCATTTTCACCCGAGCTTGTCCAACACCTTGCAGGGAAAGCATTTCAACTTGTTAAACATACAGCAATGCATCACCGGCACTTAGAATGTAACGCGCAGATGATGCCGGCTGGTTTATGGAAACGTCCTGCCTATTATGGTGATCCAAAAGACAAAGCAGACTGCATTGAAAAAGAAAACTTAGCTGTCAGAAATAATGTTGGCATTGTAGATGTTTCAACATTAGGAAAGTTAGAAATTCGAGGCCCGGATGCTGCAGAATTTTTAAATCGAATGTATACCTTTGCTTATGCAAAACAACCTATCAATCGATCTCGCTATGTGCTAATGACCGACTCTACAGGTGCCATCATTGACGATGGCGTTGCATGTCGACTCGATGATCAACAATTTTATGTGACTGCCACCACGGGTGGAGTTGATGGCGTATATCGGAACATGTTGCGATGGAACACTGAATGGAACCTTGACTTAGATATAGCAAATGTAACTGCAGCGTATGCCGCCGTTAATGTGGCTGGACCCAATTCACGTGATGTAATCAATGGCTTAATCGATGACATCGAAATGAGCGCACAAGACTTTTCACACATGGAAGTACGTACAGGCCATGTCGCAAACATACCGGCACGTTTGCTTCGAGTAGGATTTGTTGGCGAGTTAGGGTATGAAATACATGTTCCTGCCAGTCAAGGCGAGGCTTTGTGGGATGCATTAATGAAAGCAGGAGAAAAATTCGAAATTCGTCCATTTGGTGTAGAAGCGCAACGATTACTGCGTCTTGAAAAAGGACACATTATCGTGGGTCAAGATACAGATGGCTTAACTATCCCACAAGAAGCCAATATGGGCTGGGCCATCGCCAAGAAAAAAGTATTTTTTCTAGGAAAACGCGCCATTGATGCCATTAATGCGCGTCCGCGCAGTCGTTTATTAGTTGGATTTTCTTTACCCTTAGATTCACCACTACCAGAAGAATGCAATTTAGTTTTAAATGATAATGAAATTTCTGGACGCATCACTTCTGTTTCACGCTCTCCCAGTTTAAAAAAGATTATCGGACTAGCATTTGCTTCACCCGAACAATCTGAAGAAGGGTCAAATTTTGATATTAAGCTTTCTAATTCTCAAGTGATTACCGCAACGGTATGCCCTGTACCCTTTTATGACCCTGAAAATAAACGTCAAGAAATGTAGCTATGAGTAACTCTACAATTGCTCCCGATGAATTTATAAGACGAAGTTTCGTATATCGGAAATTTAAATCTTCACATGCAACTTGGTCAAAGCTAAATAACTATTCAACCGTTTCTTCTTTAAGTGATTTGGAAGAAGAAGTTGAACGTGCTCATAATTTAGCACTTTGCGATTTAAGTTTTTTACAACGAATAGGTTTTAAAGGAACCGGCGCATGCGAATGGCTGGAAAAACAGAACATTAAAATTCCAGAAAATATTAATGTCACTTTAGCCAATAATGATGATTGCCTGATTGCAAGACTAGGTAACAGCGATATTTTAATATTAGAAAGTATAAAGCAAACAACCAACACACCAGAAATGCTTGAACAGAAATGGCATCACGATTACGCAGAAAACGCTAGCCCTTGTGGGTTTATTATGCCGCGGCAAGACAGCCACACATGTTTTTCAATTACTGGAGATGAAGCTCCGGATATGTTTGCAAAATTATGTGCTATCGACTTACGTACTAAGAATTTTAATAACAATACAATTGCACAAACATCACTTGCTCGTTTAGGTGCAATCATTATTCGCCATGATCTTAACGCCTGTACTAACTACTTTGTATTAAGTGAGAGTGCCACAGCAGAATATTGCTGGGACGCTTTGCTTGATGCGATGCAAGAATTCAAAGGCCAAGTGATTGGCGCAGCTACTTTGACAGCATTGGCTACATAAGCTTGAATGCATGAGGCAAAGTCACAACATTTGACAATAATTTGTTAAAACAAGCTGTTTCACAGCATTAACCATTCATTTTGTAGGTGTGCAACAGTGTTCTATATGAACTAATATTTTATTGTTCATAAATTCGCTTGGCGTACACATGTAATGGCAATAGATCGTCGAAATTTTCTTAAAGCATCTTGTGCGGTTTCATCGCTGTTTACATCGCCATTTGTTCCTAGAAAATTGAGCGCGAGGATTCGCTCGCCATGGATTACTGATCGAGGCACGATAAAAATTGGATTGTTATGGTCATTAACCGGTCACCTTAGCGTTATTGAAAAACCCTCACGAGACGTTGGTCTTTTTTGGGTAGATAAAGTTAATCAAAATGGGGGAATTGCTGGCTTCAAAATTGAGCCGATTGTAATTGATGCAAAATCAGATATGAAAACCTACCGCGAAGGTATTCTAAATCTGATGTTAAAAGAAAATGTTTTAGCCACATTCGGTGGATACACCTCTGCAAGCCGACGCGCTGTAATGCCGTTGGTAACACTGAACAATGGTTTATTTTATTACCCCACTTGCTATGAAGGGCGAGAATGTTGGCAACATATTATTTGTACAGGGCCCATTGCTAATCAACACTCTTATGACTTGATTCCGTATATGGTTGACAATTACGGGCCGAGAGCATATTTCATCGGTTCTAATTATGTCTGGCCAAAAGAATCGAATCGTAATGCAAAGCGTTGGCTTGAAAAATCAGACGGTGAGTTAGCGGGTGAATCATACATGCCCTTAGGCCTTGGCGATTTTGAGCCAATCTTTAAAAAAGTAAATCAATTAAATCCTGATTGGATTTTCTCTACGGTAGTTGGAGATTCAGATCTTTTACTTCGAAAAGAATACTTTAATGCAGGTTTTAGTCCAGAAAAATTACCCACAGCGTCATTAACAACATCAGAAATGGAAGTGAAGCTCATGGGTACAAAATACGGTGAAGGACACATACTTTCTGCACCCTATTTTCAAAGCCTGAAAAATCAAACGAACCTTCAGTTCGTAGATAATTTTTTAGAAAGTGAGCACGGATAAAGTGGTGTAACACATTACAACATGGAAGAAACCTATTTAACATTTCTCTATTTTAAAAAAGCAATAGAATTGCTTATAAAAAATGAAGGTGATGCTGCAATCAATCCCATGAAGGTCAGGCAATACTCTGCAGGAATCGAATTAACAGAACATGAATCTCCGGAAGGCGCAGTTCGCATAGACGAAAATAACTTTAATAGCTGGCTTACCCCCAAAATTGGAAGATTTGATAGCAATGGACAAATTGATCTTTTATTTCAACAAGATCAAACAATTCCGCCAAACCCATATATTCTTTATCCTCAACGAGGCGAATGCACGATGTCTGGTTTACACTTACCGAGTGGTAAAATTATCAAAGCGGCGTCCTAAAGTATATTCAAGCTTATTTTAAATTGTGGCATAAATTTTTTTCAAGAATGGTTCATGAAACAGAATTTTAAAAATATAATAAACAATTTGTCAGTGGGTCAAAAAGTTCTGACTATTATATTTCTAGAAATATTTTCATATTCTGTCGTTACAACTATAGCACTCTCTCAAATTAATTCAGTAGGCAATGTTGTAAAACAGATGTCCGATCTTTATTTACCTCTTTTCTCCTCATCAGAAACAATACGCCTTCAAATTCAAGAAAGCAGACTGAATTTAAAAGATATTATTTTTGTTGGCGATAGGGTTGTGTATGACAAGGAAGCTGAAGAATTCTATATCGCTGCACGTGGACGTTATCAAGAAAATAATTACAACATATACGAAGAAATTGACTTGTCAGACAATCTTATTGTGAAAGCATCTTCAAATCAGGATGATGACAATAGTTTAATAAATGAATATAGCGAAGGTATTCTTAGCCAATTAGCAAGCGTTAGACAAGCGAGCCGCATTCATAATATTCGAGCAGAAAAAGTATTCCGGCATGTAGAAGATGGATCATTTCTAATGGGCATGGAATTAGTTTCAGATGTAACAGTAAGCGAAAAAACGCTAATCAACGAGCTAGATGCACTTGTCAATGAGCTGGAAAACTTAAACCAAGCCTCTGTAAAATATGCTGGTCAGGTAGAGAAACTTGCGTCAAGATTTACCATACTTGCATCAATAGTTACCATTTGTATTGTAATTACAATTTTTTACTACGTAGTAAAGAAAAACATATCAAATCCATTACATGCTCTTACTGATACAATAAATTCAATTAGCACCTTACATAATATAGAAGATTCAGCTCTTGAAAAAGAGCTCATGACAAGAGGTGATGAACTTGGCATGCTAAGCCGAAGTTTTAATAAATTAAAACATGATTTAAGCGCACAAGATAAAAGTCTTCGTGATGCGAAAGAAGAGGCAGAAAAAGCGAATAGAGCTAAATCGCAGTTTCTAGCTGCTGCAAGTCATGATTTACGCCAGCCACTTCATGCGATGCAAATGTATATCACAGCATTGCAACAAAGGATACGAGATAAAGATACATTAAAAATTGTCTCAGATATTGATGCTGTGTCTATATCAACTGGGCGCTTGTTAAACGCAATACTTGACGTATCCCAGTTGGAAGCAGGTGCAGTTAAACCTCATTTTGAAAACTTTTCTATTCATGAAATCTTAAATAGAGTAGCGCGCGGGTTTCGACCAATGGCATCTCGTAAAGGAATTGCCTTACATATTTCACCTTGTAGCGCATATGTTCGTAGTGACCCCGTATTATTGGAACAGATACTTGGTAATTTTGTTGCAAACGCTATTCGATACACAGTATCTGGACGTGTGTTAGTGGGGTGTCGACGACGCGCTAATACTTTATCAATTGAAGTGCTCGATACTGGCCCCGGTATACCAAAACATCAAAAAGAAGCGGTTTTTGAAGATTTTCATCAGCTAGATAATAAAGAGCGCGATCGAGGCAAAGGTTTAGGCCTTGGCTTAGCAATTGTAAGGCGACTTTCAGTATGCCTTGAACATGGAATTGAGCATTCATCTGAAATTAACCGCGGCTCACGATTTGCTGTTATCGTAAATTATGGCAATAAACCAGCTAATGTTGCAGAAGTACGTCCTCTTGAAACTGGATTCTTTGAGTTAAAGAATATTTCAATTTTATTGATCGAAGATGATTTGATGGTTCTTGATGCAACTCAACAACTCCTTGAATCTTGGAATTGTAAAGTAATTTGCGCAAACTCTGGGGAAACAGCAATACGTATTATAAATGATCCCCTTAAAGCGCCTGACATCATCATCGCTGACTATAGCCTGCCAGGCGCTTTAAACGGCACAGAAACAATCAGTAAAATTAGTGAGACACTAGGTTATTATATTCCTGCGTTTATTATTACCGGTGAAGCAGACACAAGTAAGGTTAGAAAAATCGCAGACCACGGCTACCATGTGCTATCAAAACCTGTACACCCCGCTAAGTTAAGAGCATTAATTTCACATTTATTAGTTGAATCCGGTGATATTCCAATGCCCAAAGAAAACATTTAATCAACAGTAATTAGATAAATATAATCAACCGACATTACTGCCACAGGCATAAATTTTTCCGCACTTCTAAAATTACGTAGCATATCTATCTTCTATTTGTTCAATCAGACTCACTATTTTTTTTCAATTGAGCAAACTTTGCCACAGCTTCAGTTCTATTTTGAACATTGAGCGTTTTAAAGATTCGCGATGAATGCATTTTTACTGTACCCGTCGTTAAACCTAGTTCAATAGCAATATCTTTATTAGATTTCCCAAAAGCCATAAGGTCTAATACTTCTTGTTGTCGAGATGTAAGTTGTTCATAACCATATTTAGACAATGCTCCTGAATTTTCTGAATAAATATTTTGTTCTTGAATATTCTCATCTGATAGTGGGCTTGCGCCTAAAACATGTGGAGGAACATATATACCTCCTGATAAAACTAATTTAATTGCACACATCATTACTTCTGGAGATGACGTTTTAGGAATATATCCCATTGCACCTGCGTTTAGCGCACTACGAATCGCAGAGATATTCTCCTTTGCAGAAACTACTATTACAGGTACTTGTGGCCATTGTTTACAAATTTGCACTATTCCATCAACGCCATCCATACCTGGCATGAGAAGGTCCAGTAGCAATAGGTCAACTGCTTGGCCCTTAGAAAGTACTTCTAATGTCTGTCCAAAATCATTGGTTTCAAAAATTTCTACCTTTTCTTCAACCAACTTCACCAATTGAGCGAGACCGCCTCTTACCAATGCATGATCATCTGCCACAATTATTTTAAAATTTGGGGAAAATGTACTCATAATTATTATTACGCCCCCTTTAAATTTACATGCTAGATGTGTTACTCAGCAGCATCAGGTTAATATATTGGTCAACCCCATTAATACATGGGATCAGCAAGCATTTGTATCGCATGTTTAAAATTTCTGCCAGCGTGCAAATTCGGTGAATATCAATTTAGTATGAAGTTAAAAGCATTAAATATGTTTCAAGCATATGTTTTTAATTAAGTTTTAGAATAAATAAACTTTCCAAAATGTATAAGATTGTGTTGATTTAAAAATGAAAATGTAAATTTTGCTTTTGCTTAATATGCAGCCATTTGCCCGAATGTGTTGACCCTCTTACTATCTTATGATTCACTATAGCCCATAAGTATATATACTTATGGCCATACGTAATATAACTAAAATTTTGAACTTAAGACGTTCAATTATGTAATTTTGAGATCGGCCCTGGCTATGCCTTTTAACCATCGAATCAATTAGCAATTCTTGAATCGTGGTATAGCAAGCCCTCTCAAGCAAACAGGAGGATATATGAAAGATAAACCTATCAGTAACAAACGACGGCGCGATCCTAAAAGGATCTGCCGTAGGTGCTACTGCAGCTGCTGTTGGTTTCCCATCAGTCTTTATTCCAAAAGCGACAGCTGCGGCACCTTGGATAAAGAAAGGTGATAAAACCATCAAGGTTGGATTGCTTTGGTCTACGACAGGAAACTTAGCTGTAATAGAAACAGATTCAACTCAAGTGTCCCTTTATGTAATTGATGAGATCAACGCAAATGGTGGCGTAGCAGGCAAAATGATAGAGCCGGTTGTTGTCGATACCAAATCGGATATTAAAGTCTATTCAGAAAAAATTAGTCAGTTAATTTTGAAAGACCGTGTAATTTCTGTGTTCGGTGGTTATACATCTGCAAGCCGTCGCGCAGTAGCGCCCATTGTGATGTCTCGTAATCACTTATTCTATTACCCAACGTGTTATGAAGGCCGCGAATGTACGCAAAACATCATTAATACAGGGCCATTAGCAAACCAGCATTCATTTGATCCATACCATTTATGGCGAAGGAATTTGGTCCAAAATGTTATTTAATTGGTTCTAACTACGTTTGGCCAAAAGAGTCCAATAAAAATGCAAAAGTTTGGTTAGAGCGTTCAGGTGGTGAAATTGTCGGTGAAGACTATGTTCCACTGGGTAGTTCTGAATTCACACCTGTGTTCAACAAAGTGCGACAAGCAAAGCCTGACTTTATCTTCTCAACAGTTGTGGGTGATTCAGACATTGCAATGCACAAGCAGTTCTTACAAGAAGGCTTTAAGTCTGACAAGTTGCCAATTGCTGCATTAGCAACAGGCGAAATTGAAATTCGCGCAATGGGTCCAGAAGCCGGTGCTGGTCATTTCTTATCCGCACCGTATTTCCAAACTCTAGATAACCCCGTTAACCAAAAATTTGTGGAAGGCTACCTTGCTAGTAAATACGGCGGTGGCGGTGTCACGCACTACAACATGGAAGAAACCTACGTGTCGCTGTATGTATGGAAGTACGGACTTGAGAGAGCCCTTGAGAAAACTGGAAACATTGAAGACATTACACCACGTATGATTCGTGATGTTTCTGGTGGAGTGAGAGTTGAAGACGATGTTTCACCTGAAGGCTTGATTTGGATTGATCCTGATAACTTCAATTGCTGGCTGAAGCCAAAAATTGGAATATGTGATTCAAAAGGACAATTCAAGATTGTGAAAGAAGCCGATGAGCATGTCTTCCCTGATCCAATGTCAATCTATTCTGAGCGTGGCGCATGTAAGGCTAATGGCCTTCACACCCCGGATGGAAAGGTTAAGACGAACGTTCTCTAAATTTTTACATAACCTAAATATGCATGGGCGGTGGCTAATTCAATTGGTCGCCGCGGCATGCGGAATTTCACAGATTACTGTTGAAATTTAATCTAAGGTTATTTCTAATTAAATAAGGTAACTTATAATTAATTAAGGTAATATATTATCTAGAGCACAGTACAATAAGAATTCGACTTGGGCTCTTTCAAATCGAAAATAAGACTGGATTAAAAGCATGTGAATTAATGTTTTTTACCACATTAGTTCAATTGAGTTTGCTTCAGGAGGAAATTAGGTAATGAGCGTACATGATTTTTGGGCCCCGTTCTCCTTAATACCCATTTTTAAATTCACTTTTTATTGGTATTAGTCTCGCAAGTATATTTTTTATTGCGGCGTTAGGGCTTACGATAATTTACGGAGCGATGGGTGTAATCAACATGGCACATGGTGAATTCATCATGTTAGGCGCATATACAACCTACGTTCTTCAATCGTTTTTAGGTATTCCCTTTTTACTCTGCCTACCTTTAGCATTTATCACACTTGCTTTATTTGGGTTGACCATTGAACGAGGGATCATCCGGACACTCTATCAACGACCCCTTGATACCCTTTTGGCAACGTGGGGGTTGTCACTCATCTTAATACAAGGAATACGTTTGACTTTTGGTGGCGAACCAAAATATGTAGGAGTACCAAAATTTTTAGACTTTCAAATACATGCTAACTTTATTCACTTATCTGGAGTAAGGCTGTTCATTATCATAATTGCAATTGTAATTGGAGCTATAACGTGGTTCCTCATGTATAAAACGACACTGGGTATTCGAGCTCGTGCCGTAATGCAGGATAAAGAAATGGCGGGAGCATTTGGAATTGATGCCAACCGAATTTATAGCATTACGTTTGCATATGGCGCGGGGTTGGCAGGCGTAGCAGGTGCACTTTTTGGTGCATTAAAAACGCTTTTCCCAGATATGGGTAGTGGATATATTGTCGAAGCATTTCTAGTGGTTGTAGTAGGCGGAATCGGGCTTGTCGGAAGCATGTACAGCTCAGGAATACTGGGAGAATTAAGCTCAATTTTTTCATACTTTACAAACGACACATTTGCGCGCTTCATATTATTTACATTAATTGTTGTGTTCCTCAGATTTCGACCTGAAGGACTAATCACAGAAGGTAAAACCAGACGCTAGTCTGAAACACAATATTATAGTGAATGGAGAATTAAGCGCATGAATGGAAATCTGTATCATAATCGTAAAGCACAGTGGACCATTTATATTGCTGTATTTGTGCTACTCGCATTATTGCCACCTACTTTGACAACCCCTTCACGTTAAACCAATTTTCGCGTTACATTGTTTTCTCAATAACTGCCGTTTCGGTTTCATTAGTGTGGGGATATGGCGGCATATTAAGTTTGGGACAAGGCATTGCTTTTGGTATGGGTGCATACGGCATGGGCGCGACAATGCAAATGCAATTCCAAGATCCTGAAAATGACCCGATACCCACTTTCATGTTAACGAATGAATTAGAAACACTGCCCATGATCTGGGAACCGTTTTGGTCAACGCCCATCGGTTTAGCATTAGCAATTGGTATTCCAACATTTTTCTTCTTTATCTTTGGTTGGATGATGTTCCAAGCTCGCGTTGCAGGCGTGTTTGTAGCTATTATGACATTGGCTATGCTTGCCGCTTGGTACAGCGTGGTTTATGACATGCAGCCCTTTACGGCCGGGTTCAATGGAATATCCCCCCCCTCACCCTTTGAAATATTTGGTACTCAAATCGATCCATATAGTGCAACTACATACTGGATATGTGTGGCATTTCTGACAATTTTAACTCTAGCGACAAAATTTCTAATGGGTACAAAATTTGGGCTCATTGTGCAAGCCATGCGTGACGACCCTGAACGTGCACGTTTTCTAGGCTATAACGTGGCTTACTATCAAACTATTTTATTTACCATTTCAGGATTTATTGCAGGGTGTGCAGGAATTTTATGGGTCATGACTGTTCAATTTGTATCACCCACTTCAATGGAAATTATGTTAAGTATTTCCATGGTCATTTGGGCGGCCGTGGGCGGTCGCACTTCGCTGCTTGGTGCCATTATTGGCGCATTTTTAATTAATCTCGGGCAAAGTTATGCGGGTGATGCATTCCAACAAGTATGGTTAATTATACTTGGGGTCGTGTTCCTTGCTGTCGTATTGTTTCTACCTAAAGGGCTTACAGGGTTGTTTGAACTAGTACTTGGCAAATTTTCAGGAAATGGAGGCAAGCAAACTTCATAATGGCCATACTCGATTTAAAAGATGTCACTAAGACGTATAACGATTATTCCGTTGTCAATGAGTTTAATTTTAGTGTCAATCAAGGAGAGCTACGCTGTCTCATTGGGCCCAATGGTGCGGGTAAAACAACCTCTTTAGACTTGATTACAGGTCGCCAGATGCTTACCTCTGGAACGGTACATTTTGACGGCATTAATATAACTAAATTACGCGAACGACAAATTTGTGTGTTAGGCGTTGGTCGTAAATTTCAAGTGCCTGCCGTGTTTAAAGAACTCACGGTACGAGAAAACTTTGAAGTAGCCTTGTCAGAAAAACGTGGCCCCTTTCAAACAATGAATCCATTTTCCAAAAATCAGAGCCGCAAACACTTCGATGAGATTATTGATTTAGCAGGTCTCAGTGACCGCCTTGATTCCCCTGCTGGATTCCTTTCGCATGGTGAAACGCAATGGCTTGAAATTGGAATGGTGTTAATGCAAAAACCTAGCCTTTTATTAATGGACGAACCTACAGCAGGGATGACAGAACAAGAAACTGCAAAAACTTCTGAAATCTTTAAAGAACTAAAAGGTGAGCACACACTCGTCGTGGTCGAGCATGATATGTCGTTTGTACGAAGTATTGCTGATGTAATTTCTGTCATGCATCAAGGCAGATTGCTTGCACAAGGCACATTATCTGAGATTGAACAACACGCAAAAGTAAAAGAAGTCTACCTCGGTAAAGAAGGAATCCACTAAGATGTTAGAACTTCAGAATGTGACATCCTATTATGGAAAAACTCCGATCATTCATGCTGTAAATATATCGGTTAATCAAGGACAATGCCTATGTGTACTGGGCAGAAATGGCGTAGGTAAATCAACATTGCTTCAAACAGTGATGGGCCTTACGACCAGCATGACGGGCACACTCAAAATTAATGGCCAAGATTATTCGGATCAACCCACACACCTGCGCTCTAAAGCAGGCTTAGGGTATGTGCCACAAGGACGTAGAATATTAGGCAAGTTTAGTGTGCGTGAAAATATTGTCCTAGGCACCTTTGCGCGCGATGATAAAAGCAATCAAATACCTGAAGCATGTTTGAAACTTGTCCCTTATCTTGCTGAAAACCTTGATAAACGCGCAGGCCTATTATCCGGCGGCGAACAACAACAACTTTCCGTGGCGCGTGCATTGGCGACAGACCCTAAAGTGTTGCTACTCGATGAACCTACAGAAGGTATTCAACCCAATATTGTTGAGGAAATACAAACTACCCTACAGCATTTAAATAAAGACATGGGTATGACACTCATTTTGACAGAGCAACACATTAGGATTGCAAAAAAATTAGCAGACTTATTTGTTATCCTGGATATTGGCCGTATCGTGACACAAGGACCAATTAGCGATCTCACCGATGAGATGGTCCATGAACAATTGACCATTTAAGTCTAACCATCATTTTAAATCCCACAATTTAATTAAGGCTGTGAGTTTTGCCTCACTTTGATGTGTAATTGGTTCGCGTCATTTCATCAATGATCTAAAAATTTGTTTCGTTTTCTCTCTTCACTATGTTTTAGCTACGATAGATTCTAGTTATTTAATCTATCTTTTTGATAAAAATATACTCTTGCGAATCGGGATTGATAATTATAAACAATTAAACATTTGAGTACCGTAAATTTTCTTTCCATTGCTTAGAATTTTCAGCAATTTGCTGCGATTAGATTTGATCTTAATTGCTTGAATGTATTGACCATAATGTGGATATATGATTCATTTATACCCAATAAGACAGTAGACTTTTGGCCAGTGCTGTCAAGAATAATAAATTTGGGATCTGCTCCATCAACGACCTCCCAATACCAGAGGATCCAAATTATTTTAGCTACACAATTCTGTATTAAATTACTCACGAAATAACGTACGTACATTACACAATTTCATTGTTATTTGCGGAGGAAGAAAAATGATTTCAATACCTAAAAAAGGTACGCCTGAACGCGAAAGACTTATCGCAACACATAAGGAATGTATCGAGTCTATGAAGGGTGTGCCTGGCTGCACCATCATGAAGTGTGAAACGCAAGGAGATACCACCGCCGTCACAGGCGGCTTTCAAGAAGATCCATTATTAAACAAAGTTTTAATACGCATGCGCACAGCAATGCCCGGGAATTTTGGTGGGAAACTTGTCGTGATCTGCACAAAAGTTGAAAAGGAATGGCGCATTGGACGCCTTGCTGGAGTTCGCGGTGTATCCCCTGAGTTTGTAAACGACAAAGTTTATGATAACGAACAAGATCCACAGCACGATATTTTTTTAATGCGCTTGGATGAATTAGATGAAGAGGATGGATATCCCGAACACTTTAACGAAGGCTGGAAACGCCGCAATGATAATTGGACAGTAACCTAAATAACGGCTTACACACTTAAATAAATAATAATTTAGTAAGAGGAGAAGATATATGTGTGCAATGAGATTAACGGGTTACGCTGATAAATTTGGTGTCAACCCAGGCAAAACTATCAAGTTCCATGTGAATTGTGATGGTCCCAAAAAATATAATTGCCAAATAGTAAAATTGATTCATGGCGATACCAACCCGCGTGGTCCTGGCTTAATAGAAGAAAACATAGATGCAAACTGCAATGGCGAACACAATGGAAGACCACAAACCATTTACAGTGGATCATATGGCTATATAGATGATTCTGAACACCAACACTTTTCGGTTGAATCTTTTACCATGCAGTGTTTGATTTGGCCGACAACACCTAAGACGCATCCAAAATATTGGCGACATGGTGCGCAAGGATTAATGGCAAAATGGTGTAATGGAAAAGGCTATGGACTATTTATTAACGAAGAAGGCTGTTTAGAATTACGAGTAAATGGAACCAGCATTACAACCAATGCTCCTATTCGTGATCATGCATGGCATTTTGTTGCCGCGACTTTTGATGCTGCAACCGGTGAAGCCACGCTTTATCATGAGCCGCAAATTGTTTATGCGCTAGACCCTGCTATTCCACCCGTAACGAAAAAAGTAAGTGGTGGCATTGAACACACAGCAGGTGTGCCTTTTGCAGTGGCAGCATATGCAGGGGAGGCTGACTCTGACCCTCAAGCTCAAGCATCACGCCCTGTCGGTATAGATATGGCCGGACACTACAACGGCAAAATTGATAGTCCGCGTCTGTGTCGTCGCGCATTGAGTCGAGAAGAAATTGAAACAATGAAACTGGGCGCACAACCAGGCTTAAGCGAGCGTCGACATTGTGGGCCAACGGGACCTTTGTCAGAAGCGATTGTTGGATCTTGGGATTTCTCTGATGGCATTAATACACGACGAGGTACGGATCATGGACCATATCTGCATCATTTAGATATTGTTAACTGCCCAACGCGTGCAATGACTGGTTATAACTTTTCAGGCAATAATTTTGATTGGAAACATGCACCTAAAGAATACGGTGCCATTCACTTCCATGACGATGATGTCGATGATGCGCGTTGGGATGTTGATTTCGAATGGAATGTCCCTGAAGGTGCAAGCAGCAAATTCTATGCCGCAAAACTCACCACTGATGAAGGTGATGAGGATTACGTAACATTCTGGGTTGTGCCTGAAGTAGGCAAAGAGCAATCCAAAATTGCCTTTATGGTTCCCACCATTAGTTACATGGCGTATGCAAATGAGCATTTAGCGAACAATGCAGGTGGTGCGGAATTATTGGTATATCGTGTACCGATTATGCAAGACCAAAACATGTTCTTAAGTGAACATCGTGATTATGGTGGTTCTATTTACGATACACATACTGATGGTAGTGGATTGTGCTTATCTTCTCGACTACGACCCATTTTGAGTATTCGTCCGAAGTACGATCACTTCTTAATGCAGGCTCCATGGCATTATCCAGCAGATCTTCATTTGATCTATTGGTTAGAAGAAATGGGCTATGAATACGATTGTATTATGGACGAAGATACAAACTATGATGGTCTAGCACGTCTCGAAAACTATAACGTTGCCATAACAGGTTCTCACCCCGAGCATAATAGTGGGCCGCAACTGGATGCGTTACATAACTACACGCAACAAGGTGGACGTTTGATGTACATGGGTGCAGATGCATGGTATTGGATACACTCATACCACCCAGCCTATGATGATTTAGGTCGTGGCATTATTACTGAAATGCGTCGTTGTGAATCTGGAATTCGTACTTGGCGTGCGGATCCCGGTGAGTACTATCACCAAGGTACCGGTGAACTTGGTGGAATGTGGCGATATCGCGGACGCTACTTACATTCAGTTGCAGGAACAGGCATGTCCTCGGAAGGTTTTGATATTTCTTCCTACTATTCTCGCACCTATGAAAGTAACGACCCACGAATATCCTGGGCATTTGAAGGTATCGACTATGATGAGAAAATTGGTAACTTTGGTCTCGTCGGTGGCGGTGCAGCAGGTACCGAGCTTGATATTGTAGATACTATGCTAGGTTCTCCACCGCATACCTTAGTTGGTGCAACATCAGCAGGTCGTCACACAGAAGCGTATCTATTGGTCATGGAAGACTATGGATTTAGTCAACAAGGTATTGATGGTACGCAACATCCACGTGTGCGATCTGATATAGCATTCCATGAAACACCAAATGGTGGTGGTTGTTTTGCATTTAGCTCTATTGCATTTTGTGGTTCACTTCCATGGAATAATGGTAAGAACAATATTTCTACATTAGTCGGCAATGTTCTAAACCGATTTATGCAGGATGGCCCATTGCCCGATGCACCAAATGATGCAATTGTTCATCGTGGACGCGCAGACCATGATCCAGCAATGAATAAGAAGAGTAAATAAGAGTTAACTTTAAAAACATTTTGGCTTACTTAAAGTATAAGAAATCCAAATGTTCAAAAAAAAGTAAATCTCTACGCGTCATTGACACTTAATGTGCCAATGACGCGCATACTACTAAAACGCTAATACAGTTGGATGGTGTAATATGGAATTTCACCCAGACATGGGCTACGTAGATAATGGTGTTGATCTAACTAATGTAGACTTATACACATCGACAGCTCAGCCCTTTGGCCGAGCTACAATTCTTCCACCCTTTTCATACCAATCTAAAATTTTTAGTGACTTGGAAGATGAAAAACTCTGGACTCGCAATTGGATTGCTATTGGATCGCTCCATGAAATTCCAAATGCAGGAGATCTTTTACCTTATACAGTAGGCCATCATGGCATTCATGTGCAAAGAGAAACTGATGGCAGCTTCATTGGTCGATTTAATAAAGCACAACATGGCGGTTGTCGAGCTGTACCTCTGCAGTGCCAAACAGGTAAAAAAACGAAATGCTCATTTACATCTTGCGGTTACAGTCGTGATCGCAAGGCTATTCAAGTAGAAGAAATTGGTGAGAACACGCCTACAATACATCAATACCTTGGATTGATACCTGAAAGATTGTTACCTGTTAAAGTGGAAATATGGAATTCGATTGTTTTTATTAACTTAGATCATGAATGTAACAGTCTCGCCGACTCGATTTCGAATTTTCCACAAAGCACTGCGTCGATTCTAAGCAATGAATACACATTACAGAATAGTAAATGGTTTGAATGCACTTCAAACTAGAAGCTTGCAGGTCGTGCATTTTTCGATAAGCAAAACATATGTAGCAATCTGTCCGTAGAAGAAAATACGAGTTTCACCAATGGTTTTTTGACCACAAATTTATCCCCCCATGAAATAGGAGTCGACACAGAAAACAGTGTAGATAATGTTCATTTATTTTGGTTATTTCCTAATCTCGTACTTATGACGCATCCCTCATTTGTTGTTAGCGTCATTATACAACCCACGAGCATGGGAAAATGTATTTTGCGTACTTCTTTATTTACAAATAAAAAACATGAACTAGAAAGAAGTCAACTCGACTTGCCAACAGATTGGAACGACTACATGCAATCTATTCTATCCAGTGCACATACCATGCAAAAAAAATCTGACGAGCTCACTGCGCCTGGAGCACCAACACTTACAGTTGACATGATCCCAATTGAAACGAGTCAAGCGGGTTATGCTTTCAATCAATATTTAACTAAACTAATTGAAATTGAACATGAGTACTACTGGAATGCGCCTTTATATAGCAACAATATTAGACGTTAGATATTAAAATACAATTTGAATTGTAAGAGCTAAATTTATGGAAAATGGAAAGGAAAATAATATGGACTTTGCTCGACAAGCATACAGCCAGGGTAACTTTCAAAAAGCACTCGAAATTTGGGAATCACATGCGCAGAACGGCAACCCTGAAGCTCAAGCATGGCTTGGATCACTGTATGCCAATGGTGATGGTGTAGATATCGATGATGCGAATGCATTGTCCTGGTATGAAAAAGCAGCCGAACAAGGCTATTCCATGGCACAGGCAAATGTAGGTGCTATGTATTTTATGGGGCAAGGAACTGAAAAAAATATAGATAAGGCGATACATTGGCTATCAGCTGCAGCTGAAAACGATGATGTTAATGGATTGTTTAATTTAGCCGTTTTATATTCCAAAGGTGAAGGTGTTGATGAAAACCAAAAATACGCTGCAGAGTTATATCAAAAGGCGGCAGAAAAGGGTCACTATCCTTCACAATCAAGATTAGGTTACATGTATGCACATGGACAAGGTGTTAAAAAAGATCGCGTACAAGCCTATTTATGGCTAACTCTTGCATCACAACACGGTATAGGTACTGCACTTAACGCATTAGAGTCTGTTGTCAAAAACATGTCTTCTGAAGAGAAATCAATGGGTGCAACACTTTTTGAACAATGGCGTAACAAAACTGGAACCGATAATATTCAAGTAGCGATGCATCCCTCTCCATCTAGTTAACATTCAATTTACGAGCAATTCCGCTTTTTAATTCAGCGTTAAAACATGGTTTACAGCGTACAACAAATTAAATACGAAATACTTGCCTATATAAAAGAGTTTGAAGGAGACTTTAATGACTGGTATGTAGGTATTGCAGCCGATCCGAAAAAAACAATGTTTGAACAACACCATGTACACCAAGACAACGACATATGGCTATATAAACAAGCCCTTACATTTACAGCATGCAAAACAGTTCAAACTTATTTTTTAAGTATACTGAGTACTGACGGCGTACTTGTTTCTAATGGTGATGAAGACACAGATTGCGTATATCTTTATAAAAAAAGTGAGCGTACTTGCCCATGATTCTAATTATCATGTATGTGATATTAAGTAATTTAAAGTTCATAGTATATGAAAAAATATATTAAAGCCTATCGTGATTCAAACAATGTAGCGATAAAGTCATTAATGTAACACCATGAACGTTACAGTTAAAAACGCTGTATCTGTACTAATATCTGTGGTGTCTATTTGTTTCATCACTCTTCTCATAATTATGTCCTTTCGCCCTATTTCTATACCTTTAGTATCAGAATTCGCAAGGAACCAATTAGACAATCGTTTTCACGCCTATTATGTCGATTTTAAAGACGTACAGACGCGTTTGCGCCCTTTTAATGGAACAGTGGAATTTCATTTTAGGTCTGCTGTTGCGAAAGATTATGGAGAGAATATTCTTGCACAAATTCCATATGCCATTATTGAAATTGGGTTCAAATCAATTTTTCATGATCCATTGGATGTACGCAAAGTCGAATTAATACAACCAAAAATTAGCTTGATACAATCTGTGGGAGGTGCGCTTAAATTTGATATTGGAAATAGTGATGATGGTTCATCAGGAAGAATCCTAGAAACGATCCTTATTTCAATTGCCATAGCAAAATACAATTCAGATAGTGAAGAGGAGTCTTATACCAAGTTCAATATTATTCAATCTGATTTGACGCTCGCTGACGAAATGTCTGGCTCTCTATTACATGTTCCTAACGCAAATATTAATTTAACACCTAATCCTAACGGTGTTAAATGCCAATATGA
This sequence comes from Gammaproteobacteria bacterium, assembly GCA_965247265.1. Lineage (GTDB taxonomy): Bacteria > Pseudomonadota > Gammaproteobacteria > UBA4575 > UBA4575. The sequence continues at coordinate 1,675,406 of OZ252002.1, read as the reverse complement.
CTTAATCGTTTCTGCAAGAGGTGAAAATCTACATTTTACGGGTGAATGCTTATATACAACTGCTACGGAGAAACTGGATCTTCTAATCCAGTTCGACAATATAAGACCTGCTCTGTTGACAGAGATTTCACCCCAGTTTAATTACCTAACACCACTTGAAGTCAGACTAACTGGCAATGTTGTATTAGAACTCAAAAATTTATTTACCATTAATAAAGCTGAAATTGATCTTGCAGGTGAAAATGGAACATTAGAAATTGCTAATTATTATGGTAAAAATTTAGAGATTGACGCGATTCGCATAAAAGGCAAATCAATGGATAATTTTTCTCGCATCATAATGGACGAATTAATAATTGAATCAAAAGCAACAAAAGTTAACGCAAATGCAATTATAGAAAAAAGTGACGGCTACGCTGATATCAAATTAAATTTTCTATTTAAAGGTAAATACATTTCTATATTTTTACCCAGGTGGTTTGCGCATTTGGGAAATGAGAATCTAACATGTATAGATGATTCATCCTCAGCATATTTTCAATCCTCTCTGACTATGGATGGTATCTATAATCTAAATAATAACCAAATCAATATAGTGGGAGAAATCGCATGCTTTGATAGATTTCTATCAAATAATAATGGAAAAAATTACGTTGACTCTATTTTACAGCCTAACGCTAATTTGACACAAAAATTTGGAATAGACGGAACTTTCGAAGCACCCAACTTGACGATCATTCAGTAGAACGAGTTAATTACTTAAGTCACGATTTCCTATCTAAAAGATACATATAATATACTTAAATTTTTAAGTACATTTTCCAGCTGTTGGTATACCTGTTATTTTGGAAGTATTACTTGTTATGGCACATAAATCTTCAGGCTCCACATTGTACAAGTTTGTTTTCCCAGTACAACGCGCCATCATTGATGCTTCCCCTAAATTTGCTTTAACAATATTGACGATTCCTTGTATACGATCTGTATCTGAATAGTTTGAGCTGAAGCTAACTTTATCAGCACTTAGCTCTCCACCCATTGCAAGTCCTGCGCATACGCCCATGACAACGACATTTGCACCTAATCCTATTAATTTTGCAGCATCTGTTCCAGAACGCACTCCACCAAAATAAATCAAGTCAATGACTTCCTCTTTTTTCATTTTCCTCAATATACTAATTGCATCACGCAATATACTAAAGTCGGGAGTTGTAACCAGTTCAGGCCAACTTGCATGAATATTACCCGTACCATCTAAAACTAAAACATCATGCTCATTATCTAACGAATAAGAGATTATCTGCTCAAGATTGTTACGAGATGATACTGCATAGCCTACGAGTTGATCATTTGCAGCAGACTTAATTGGAATTGGATCTTCATTATTTTTCAAATAATAAATATAGCCGGCTGCTTTTGATGATTGTTCTGCTATTGATGTACTTAGCTGTAACCAACAGGTTTCTTTCCCAGGATCTTTGCACCCTAAATAGGGTGTATTAGATATGGTACATCCTTGACTCATTGCATCAAAAATTTCTTTTGCCTCATTATCAAAGCCTGTTACTAGAAATGGATGTTGTAGATCGAGCTTATCTGCGAGATCGGTAGTAACTTTGCATGCCTCTCTATATGGATCTATAACTAATCTCGATAAATTTGCAGGTAGGAAAACGATATCATCTAAATTTGGTGCACGACTTTCAGGAAAAGGATTACTTCGTGTACGCAGTCGTTTTTGTAACATAGATTTAAGCTTCATCTGATTCGCTGGATTTGTGTGTGCCATAGAAAAAATATCTTCACGATGTGACACAGAATAATCGGGTGAACCTGTTTCTGCATCGCAACGATAGCAGCGTGCAGCCTCATTTCGAGCTGTATCCCAATCATAGGTCGCTTCTATCTCAGGAAAACTGACTGGGTCATCACCTACTCCGAAAAATTCTGGGTGATGAGGATTAAATTTCTCCCACTTTATATCTTGCGCCACAGGAACTCTTCGTGTTCGATAAGGGGTTCGATAAGGTATCGGGGTACTGTTTCCATTTAAGTACGATTTCACGTAGTAGGCCGCACGTTGCCCGTGATGCATTGCCATCACAATAGTCGAGCCTCCAAATGCACCATCGCCTGCAGCAAAAACATTTGCATCATTGGTTCGCATCGTCTCCCAGTCTGTTCGAACCCGATCAGTATCCATAAGACTATGCTTAGCTAATTCATCACATTCGCTTTGCTGTCCCACAGCAGCAATTACCATGCCACACGCAATGCCGTGCTCACTACCTGACACTGCTTTCGGCCGACGACGCCCATCTTCATTGTCGACTTCACTCAATTTTGTTTGTACACAATTAAGAATTAAACTGTTTTCTTTTTGCTCCACAGAAACTTGTTGTGTAAAATAAATAAACTCAATCCCTTCCTCTATCGCACCTTCCAGCTCAATCTTACGCGCAGGTATTTCATCAGGGCCTCGACGATATATAACTTTAACTTTTTCGCATCCAGGCAAACGTAATGCTGCACGACATGCATCCATTGCAACGTCACCTCCGCCGACTACAACAACTGTCTCGGGTAGCGTTGGCCTTTCACCTGCGTTGACTTTGCGTAGAAAACTTACCCCATCAACTACATTTTTATTATTTTCTTCCCCGGGGATTCCCATTGCTTTGCCCCACCAAGAACCAATAGTTAATAACACCGCATCGTGTTTCGCTTTTAATTCATCTAATGAAATATTAATCCCTAGTCCGGTATTTAAATGTATGTGCAAACCTGGGCATCGTTTAAGTAAACGATTAATATCTTCGTCAATGATGCCAGGCGGCAATCTAAATGCAGGGATACCCCAAATCATCATGCCGCCAAGACGATCGGTCATTTCATATACATGCACCTCAAATCCTGCCACACACAGCTCATGTGCAGCAGTTAGCCCAGCCGGTCCAGAGCCAACAATGGCAACCGTTTTTGATTGTGTAACGTCTACTTTACTAGGTTCATGGGTAGCGCCTAGCTTATCCATTACAAATCGTTTCAAATTTCGAATTTGCAGCGGGCCATCACTATCGGTGCGTCGACAAGCTGGTTCGCAAGGGGCATCACATACACGGCCACAGATGGAACTAAAAGGATTGGTGGACGTTATTGCCTCAAACGCCTCATCAAATTTACCTTCCCAAATATAACCAATATACGAAGGTGCATCCGTTCCTATTGGGCATGCTACCTGACACGGCGCAGGAACAAAATTTACATCTGCAGTATGGTCTTCGTAATCAGGGGGAGCATCAGGAATTAATATCCTATTAATATCGTAGACAGTGCTCATACGGCTTCCAACACATTTTTATCATAATCAGAATTTGCACTATTCATAACTTTAATATCTAGATCTGCATTTCCATATTTAGGCTCATAGGGTAGACCTGTTATATCTGCTGCTTCAGGTGTTAACGCTACTAAATCATCTCTATTAAATTGTGTCACATCGTTATAGCCAAGTTCATTTGCTAGGGTTGCAATTTGCCATCGCACACTTTCTAAAAAGCGATGAATATTTTGTGCTTCGACCTCAGGCTCATAACGCTTTTCATGTTCAGGGTCTTGGGTCGCAATTCCTGTCACGCATTGACCAACATGACATTGCATGCATGCGATGCATCCACCGGCAATAATCGTTGATGTCCCTAATGCGATTGCATCTGCTCCCAAACATAATGCCTTCACTGCATCAACTCCATCACGAATTCCACCCATAAGAACTATTTGAATATCATCACGCCTACCAATCTCTTCTAACGCATCAAGCGCCTCAATAATTGCAGGTAATGTTGGAATGCCAACATAGTCGATAACTTCAGCACTACCTGCACCGGTAGAACCCTGCATGCCGTCAAGTTCTACAAAATCTAATCCATCTTTAACCGCAATTTTTATATCATCACGTACGCGACCCGCACCTAATTTAATACTCACAGGCAAACGATAGCCCGTTGCCTCGCGAAGTTCCTCTACTTTAATAACTAAATCATCTGCCCCAAGAATATCCGGGTGTCTTGATGGTGAACGTAAATCAATACCAGGTGGGATCCCTCTAATCTTGGCAAGTTCAGGCGTGACTTTTTTAGCCATGAGTTGTCCGCCCAAACCAGGCTTAGCACCCTGTGAAATATAAATTTCTAATCCATCAGCACGATTCATATCATGAATATTCCACCCTAGCCGACCGCCAAGCATTTGAAAAATAAGTTGTTTTGCTGCACCCCGTTGGGCATCACTCATTCCGCCTTCGCCAGTGTTCTCAGCTATGTCAGATAATGTTGAAGCAAGTCCAATGGCGCGTTTGGTCGAGGCACTTAATGCACCATAGCTCATCGGTGCAATCATAACCGGCATACTTAATTTAAGAGGCTCTGCTCCATTAATTCCGCCGATTTCAGTGCGCATTTTAATTTTAGAGACGACATTTGCATCGTCTCCTGCATGTGATAGATCTTTCTTAAATGCGATATCAGAAAAATGAGGTAATGGACGAGCGCCGCCGTATCCTCGGATTCGATAACGACCAATTTGAGATTTGATATATAAGTCTTCTTGTATTTTTGGATTCCAGTATTCAGATGTACCAGAAAATGAGAAAAACGGAATACTGCGCATTTGCGTTTCGGAGGTTGCGTAGCGTAATTTCTTCCCGGCATTAACTATTTTATTAAAGCTACCATTAAAAGTAATTTCATATCGATCCAGAAATTCTCTTATCCCATCAATTTCAGAGCTCTCGATGTCTGTTTGTTCAGCATCCGAGCCTAAATTTTCAACCTTCCCTCCAATAAATATTTCACCAGCTGACATATTCTCGCCAACTTTTTCACCTGAATCACCTAATATAATGATGCGCCCCCCATACATCATATAACCGGCCATAAAATTTGCATTGCCTTCACAACATAACGTCCCTGCTTTCATGACTTGCCCGGCACGCGAGCCCATATTCCCACGAATAATAATTTCTGCTCCACGTATGGCAACGCCTGGTATTGCACCTGCATTTCCGCCAACTATTACAGAGCCTGAATACATATCGTCACCAACGCCCCAGCCAACATTGCTCTCAACTTCAAACTTCGCTGCATCGCTAAGACCAGCACAGAAATAACCTGCAGAGCCTTTAACTTTTACTGTAATGGGGTGGATTAAACCAACGCCTATGTGGTGGCGTGCATCGGGATTAATTACTTCGACATTTTGACCGTTTTGCCCACATTGTCGAATTTTTTCATTACCTTCTCTTACGGAAGTTTTTCCTAGATCGATAGTGACCATGTGTTATAAGTTCCTGGCGGTGGTTCTTTTGTATTAAGTGCTTGTCCTGGAAAGAGCTTATTGAGTGAAACTTCTTCAGAAGCAATAGCTACCATGTCATCTGTTTCATACATCACCATTGGCTTAACAGCTAAGTGATCTTTCGCATAACCTATTTCATCTTTCGTAGAAACCAAAAATGAAAATGTACCATCAAGATCATCAATAGACGTTTTAAGTGCATCTTTAAGCACAATACCCTGAGATAATTTATCAGCAAGATAAACAGCAATGAGTTCACTATCATTATCGGTACGAAATTCATAGTCTCGTTGTTCTAAGCGCCTGCGCATTTTCCAATAATTAGTAATTTGACCATTGTGCACAATTGCAACATCTGCAAAACCAGTAGCCCAAAACGGATGCGCTGCTTCAGGTTTAACATCTGACTCGGTAGCCAAACGCACATGTCCTAATCCATGCGTTCCTTTATACTGCTTGATGTCATAACGAGCATTAACATCTTCTGCACTCCCGACATCCTTAATAATATCCAAACTATTACCAATAGAAACAACTTTGGCGGCATGTTCTAGCGCATAGGAAAATTTTTGGATATCACCGGTATATTTAATCGTTGTTCGATACGTCTCACAAATATGTTCATCTTCAATAATTATCGCTCCCTGTTCGTTCAACAACTTCTTAATATTCGTAATCGCTGCTACACCCACATCACCTTGCCCGACTAACAATCTCAGCTTTAATGTATTTTCTTGTGCGTCGCCATATAAAGCGAACCCCGTAGAATCCGGACCGCGATGCTGACAGCCGTTTAGCATGTTCACCAAGGCTTCACCTGTTTTAAAGTCTTCAGATGAATCTTTGAGCATGATGCCTGCAATACCGCACATAGATTATTCCTTATTCAAATTAATCGATTGCACTACAATTTTATCTTAAATCACAAAGTAACTACTAATATATTTTTATTACTGAGGTTAAACAGACTGAAACTCATGTCTATTATAAATCAAGGATTGCAAACCCTTTATTTTAGTGTGGTAACTACCATCTAAAATCAACAATATTTATATTATCAAAACGCCTGTTTTTCAAGCCAATTAATTAGAAGTGCAAATAGGCGCTTTTATTGATATGAATTGAGCACATGCATTCTGACATATAAGCAGGCTGCAATTTTACCAAATTTAATACTTTGTTAATGAGGTATGGAGTGATTCAGTGCTGAGCACAACAATGCAGTGTCACAGTAATGTTTATACGTATTTAACTTACCATCCTTCGATGTCCAGAGGTGAACTGTTTGCAGTTCTACGTCCTGGCCCGATTCAGTAGCTTTTATTCGATACAAACCCTGTACAATTATATTACTACTATCAACTTCAATATATTTTTGTGGGATAACTTCCCAAAAATCAAAGTGGCCCCTAGCTTATCAAAAAACTCCAGTGAAGCTTGCAAACCATTTTGATCTCCCCCATAGGGAAATCCAGGCATGATGCCAAATACAAAATCATCCGATAACACTTCCGAAAGCTCACCTTCGCCATTCACAATTTCATAAAAACGTTCAGCTAATTCTTTAATATTTTTACTTATTCCTATTATCCTTCTTATGTTAATTTATTCATGCAAGTCATGAATGCATTTTGTTTGTTTAATTTGATAACCAATAAGTTCTATAAAATAATGATTATGAGACCAGCTGCATGATAGCTACTGATTATAAATCTTTACAAAATTAACAATAAACCTTATCGCCATTGTTTTTCTTCTAAGGCCCACATACCTCCAGGTAATTTTCCGTCCTTAATAAAATTATCAACAACAGTTTTAAGCAACGCCGAACTACTATTTTCATAATTATTTGCCGGTAATGCGGAACCAAAAGCAATTGACCCTGTGCTAAACACAGCACCATTATTTGGTGCTGTGAAGTAGGTCATGTCTGCACGAACGCGATAATCTAAACTTCCTACTAATCCTGCATAGGCATAAAGAAGCTCTTCTGTTACCACAACATAGTTATCACTGTGCCCGCCTGATGATGCAATAATTTTTGTGTGTGGCGGCGTGCCTAATGAGAGATCATAACGATCTAATTCAACTCCCGCAGCTCCGCCATAAGCGAGACCCTCATCACCAATAATCTCGCCCTCAATTCCATCGGTAATCCAAGATACAGTGCGATGATAACTATCCGGCATCTTTCGAAACGGTGCGCAAGTTTCAAAGCCCTCAGCTATAAAGCCAACCCCTGTTAATTTTTGTGGTGCACGCCCTCTATTCCTCCATAACCCACTTTTTTCACCTGTAGTTTGAAGATAATGCTCACCGGCTTTTGCTGCCCATGCACGCATACCAGAATCTAATTTTCTAACTTCCATGCACCATGGCTCATCTTCATAAAAACCGACACACCAGTAATAACCATTACCACCCATATAAATGAGCCGCCCTCCTTGCGTAACAAAATCTTCTTGTGCATCTAACATTTTTTCCGAGACATATTCCGGGTGCGTGCCTGTAATTACACAGTTATACGGTTCTAACGCACTTAATCCTTCACGATGTAAATCTTCATCCGTTATAACATCGTACTCATACTCATACGCTTCAAGCCACCCGATAATGGATAAATCAGCAGGAAACTGCCATGGAAGATTCATACTTGATATTCGATATTTTGGGCGCATATTCACAATTGGTCTTTTGTATGAACTAAAGGAAACACCTGCACCATCTTCATAACTGTCATAGGTCGATAGACCAAATTCACGATACTTATAAATTTCTATATCGACATCTGAAATAACAGGAGGTTGACCTGTCATAGGTTGAATAATCTGTGCATCAAAACTTAGTTTTTCATTAGCGTATGCCAGATAACTTGCAGTGGGCGCTAAGAAACAAAGTTTTGACGCTGGGCTTGCGGGTCTAACAAAAAATACAATGTACTCTTCGCCAAGACCTTTCCCATTACCCGCTCTTAAACGTAACGCATAAACACCGCTCTTTAAGTTTTCAGGCACCTGCATTGAATTTGTTTTTTCCCAATTACAATCTGTAACAGATTCTGGATGAAACTCGATGCCACCATATTCATGGGGTGCCAGCCGAAAGCAATCATTCTTGCCCGACCAATTCCAACCTGTTTGACAGCGAATGGGATGATTAAACCCTTTGGCATTCAATTTATGTGGACCATTATCAGTAACTGTATTACTAATTCCGTTTTCTGAATATCCTTCAGTCGTATCCCAATACGCTAAGATTGAATCTTGGGGAGGTAAATCACCTGAACACATGCTATCCATTTCATCACGCAATAAAGGGCGGTTACTAATTCCTGGGCGATCAATCTTCCCATAATATATATCATTGACAAAGTTCCCCCTTAACTCATGAAAATCTAGGGCCCCTGCGATCAAAAATGGAACATCTTCTTTGTTTTTTTGTTTAAACCTGAAAGTTGCTTGCATGTGTGAACTAAAGTCATAAGGTGCAACTTTTCCAATTAATGAGTTATACCTATTTAAAACCCCTTTTTGATATAACGTCGCTTCACCCGTTTTGAAATCAAAACTTGCGGCAACGAAATACCAAACCTTATCTAATAGTGGAAGCTCTGCTGCAATGTAATCAACCTCATCCCCATCTCCTACCCAAAATTCAAGATGTCCTTGCGGGCCAATACCAAGACCATAACCTTCATTTGTTCGAGCATCCCATCTTCCTAGCAAGGTTTGCCGTAGTCCTTTATGCGGTATTGTCGGCCAAATATAGCAATATATTGCAAAACTACCTTCAACACTCAGATGTCGATTTGGATCATCAACCGCCAAATAAGAACCGAGTTGAGTAAACTGTTTTTTAACGTTCCACTCACCATTTACAGAACATTCAACTTCTTTTTCAACAAACCCCGGTCCATCGATATGTTGATCACCATGTATAAGCTGCACGAGTTGCGCATTAGCCGTATCGGTGCCATCTGCATTGACATGAAAATCAATGGTTTCACCTTGTTTAACAGATAATTTATTTGTATACCCAAATATCTTTATCTCTGCCATTTTATTTTTCCAAATTTATAATTGTATGCAGCGTCATGATTCCATTAGATCATGTATGCGTTTTAAAAAGACGCCATGGTAAGCATCGTTTAATGTTCCATATTCTTCATTATCAATATATTGAGGTGGCTCACCTCTCTCACCTGAAAGCGCAATTATCTTAAATGTCTTCGTTTGTTCTTCACGTTTAAGTGCATATTTACCTTTCTGTGGCGCACAACTAAAAAAATGCAACAGCCTTGATAGAGGCTCACTATGCTGACCTAACGGATTATGTTTATATTCTTCTATCACCTCATCACACACAAGCGTCTTCAAATAATCACCTTGCATTTTGTCGTAATACTCGCGATAAGTGACATCTTTATTTGCTTGTTTTCTATCTTCTTCAGATTCCATATTTATATTTAAGTAGTTTTATGATTCAAGTAAGTCGTACACGCGTCTTAAAAATACACCGTGATACGCATTATCAACAGATGTGTATTCTTTATCCTCCACTAATCGTGGTGACATTCCTCTGACGCCAGAGAACGCAACAATCCTATACGTATTTGAATTTTCATCACGTCGTATCGCATATTTATCATTTTGAGGGACACGCCGAAAATAAAGTAATAGCCTTTCTAGTGCTTCACTATGTTGGCCGAGTGGTTTATTATTATGTTCCTCGATTACTTCGTCACAGACTAATGTTTTTAGATAATCTCGTTGCATTTTATCAAAACGTCGATGATACAAAATATCTTTATCGAACGTTTCAGTAGCTTCTTCAGGCAACGCCTCACCACCTTTCTCAGTTCGACTTGATCGCCACTCACCTTTTTTCTTATCTCGCCAGTCACGAAATTGTTTTTTCATGCCAAAAAGCCCCCTATTTAAAAAGAGAACAACGAGCAGCATTAACATCCCTATCATTATGTGTCGTATGGGACCCAGCGTAATTAATACCTTATCTAGGAATACAACTATCAATGTACCAAGTACGGCTCCTTCAGCCCGACCTATCCCACCAATCGTTAACATTGCCAAACCTAAAAGGACAGTATCAAAATTAAAAATTGAAAATGCCACGCCGCGGTAGTGTGCAGTGTAAAAGCCACCGATAAATCCGAGCGCAACCGATGAAATGAGGAATACCGTTATTCTTGCTTTTTTATAATCGACACCTGTGGCCTCTGCAAAGGCTTCTCTTTTCTCCGGTGCCATTTTCAACAATCGACCAAGACGTTTGCCATCAACAAACCGATATAAAAATAGCGCAGCAATGAGTAGTGCAAAAGCACCGTAATAGGATACGAGTGATTGTGTAAATGGTGGCCAATCAGAATTTATATAGGTTGAAGCACCATACAACCCACCCGATGCAGAACCAAATTCTTTTGATGTGATGACATAGACCCGGCAAAGCTCATTTAACCCTAATGTCAATAATGCATAATAAAAACCATCCAAGCGCATTGCAGGTAATGCAATGATGCCCCCAAATATGAATCCAATAGCCATGCCAATTAAAGGCAATGACCACCATGGATAACCTAGATTAATTGATAACCATGATGTGCAAAATGCGGCGATTCCTACGACTGCATAGGTTGCAAGCGAGAAAATACTTGCCGTACCTATTATTAACGTCCAGCACACATTTATTGCAGCAAATATACCGAAGACTGCCCCAGCTGTGAGAAGAGTGTTTTCCATACTTTCAGGAAATAAAAAAGGTGCAATTGCCAAAGCTAATAATGAAAGTACCCAATAAATAGGTCTTTTATCAACAATGAGCTTTTGAGCTTTTAGTGATTTTTTATTGTAGTAACCACGAATGAGAAATAATGTTCTTCGTGTTGGCCAATATCTCAACCTTTTCCAGAGACGGTTTCCATGATTGGACCACTTATGAATATATTTAAATCTCCCAACTTTATATAACGGAACTTTATAAGACGTGTTTTGCCACCATATCGATCTGGGATCTTCAACGCGGACTGTAGGAACTTCATAATTACCCCCTTTAGCACCCCATTTCGCAAGTGGATTTTTCCACGTACTTTTTTTAGCTTGACTATTATGAGCACTCATTGTTCTCGCGCTTTATCTAATAAACCAGCAATACCACGCGGTCGTATAATCAAAATTGTTATGATGACTAAAAACTGAGTGATTAATACATATTGGCCACCTAGCAATCTAGAGGTGAGTGCTTCTGTTATGCCTAAAATAATTGCTGCAATCACAGCACCTTGTACGCTGCCTAGCCCTCCGCACAATGCAATACTTACACCTTTAATTAAGGGAGTCAGACCACTGAAGGGTGCAATATAATATGTTTGCGAAAGCAATACTGATGAAAGACCTGCCATTGCGCCTGTTATGCCCATCACATAAAAGCCTGTTCTGCGAATCCCAATTCCAACAATTGATGCCGCATGCGGATTCATCATCATGGCTCTGATCTCTAAACCACGCCGACTTGATTTCATCCAACGCACAACAAAAATCAGCATTAAAATAGAACACACGACAATTCCAATTTTGTCGGAGGTTAAAACTGTGTTCCCTATTGATACTTTCCAAAATCCAAATATTTCAGGAAGCGCTTTGTTTTTTGGCCCAAAGTACCAAAGCAAACACTGCGAACCCATTAAACTTATCGCAAGTGTCCCTATCATACCGCGCACCGTAAAATTGGGCTTATCGTGAAGTGGAATAAATACCAATGAACAAATAATTATCCCGCCCAGCGCCCCGGTTAACACACCTGCAATAAGTACAGACACAGGATGATCAGAAAGCATGCGCGACATTAAATATGCGCCATATCCTGCAAATGAAAAAATAAATCCATAACCGAGATTAAGCAAACCTAAGCTTGACCACGTTATGGACACTGCAACAGCTATTAATCCATAGATGCATGCAACAACTATTGCATTAATTATGATAAATCCAATATCCAAAAATTTACCTTTATTACTTTATATGCATCGATAATGCAGAAGATGCTTCACCTTTTAGTTTTCCTGCATGCATACCAATGACGCGATCTACTTTCCCTTCTAAGAGCGCGACATTTTGTTCAGCAATAATCATTGCAGAATTAGTCAGCTCTATTTTCAATAGCGCTTCCATGACACCGATTCCAATCTTTGGAGCAAGACCCAATGACGGCTCATCCGCAAGATAAAGTTTTGCATCCGTCATTAGCCCTCGCCCAATGGAAACCATTCTTCGTTCACCTCCAGACAAACGTGCAACAGGTGTTTTGAGCAATTGCTTTAACGGTTCAAATAAATCTAGAACCTGTTCTTTTCTTTTCTTTCGTGTCTTCCACGCGTGTTTTGTAAACGCGCCACTATCTAAATGTTCCTCAACCGTTAAGCCATGAAATATCTCATCACCTTGCGGCATGATGACAAGTCCTTGTCTGACGATAAGATGTGTATATCTCCCAGGCCCTTGACTGCGTGTACGTCCAATTTGTTCACCGTTAAATATGATTGAACCTCGTTGCCAGCCCGTTAAACCTGCAATACCATAGAATAGTGTTGTTTTCCCATGTCCATTCAAACCAACGATTCCGACGCGCTCGCCAGAATTAACCATTAAATCTAAATCATGTATCACTCGCAGTGGCCCATAACCTGCCGATAATCCTTGTACGTTTAGTATTTCACTCATGAGTAATAATTTAATTTACTGTTTCAAAGTATGCTGCGCGCACTTCAGGGCTGTTAATTATTTCGTTAAGCGATCCTTTTGCAATAATCTCTCCTGCATCCATAACGATGACTCTATCTGCAATCGTATCGAGCAATTCAATTCGGTGCTCAACAATCATCACCGCTATATCCATTTCTTTTGAAAGCATTCTTAGAATTTCATCAATCTCATCAATCTCAGAATTAATTAATCCAGCAGCCGGTTCATCCATTAGCAGTAGATCTGGCTTTTTCATAAGAATATTTGCCAGGAGTAATTTTCGCCGATTGAATGTTTTAAGCTGCGTAGTTAACACATTGTCATCTACAACAAAGTCAACAAGATCTGCTGCATACTCAGAATCGAAGCGAGTGAGATAGGGTTTATAGGCCTGCCTTGCAGCTTTAAATGTTTCACCTACAGTAAGATCTTCGGGAACAACTGGTGTTTGATATGTCCTACCAATACCAATTCTAGCCCGCTCATAGAAATGCAAACTCGTTATGTTTTTGCCCTTATAAATTACATCTCCAGTCTTAGGTGTATAGCGACCGGATAATATTTCAAGAAGACTGGTTTTGCCCGCACCATTGGGACCAATGATGCCCAACACTTCACCTGGATTAATTTCTAATTCAACATCGCGCAGAATTTCTCTGCCACCTAAATCAAGTGACAAATTTGAACATGAAAATAATGGAGCAGATGATTGCTCGTCCATGAATTCTGCCCCACTGTATTTTTAGACTAACCCCACCATGGTGCAGGTTGCATTTTTGACTCTGCAATGGCGTCTGGCCAAATGATCTTGTGTTGTACGTCTTGTACTTGTACGTATAACTGGCTCATACCTGTCTCGTGTGAGTCAGATTGATTACCAAATCCATTATCTGGGTAATGCAGTGCTTCTTGATATTCATTATTCATGTCCATCATTCCGCACACACCTCGATCTGGATTCACTCTTATCCAATCACAATTTTTCTTGAAATCTTCGGGTGTAGTATCAAGGGCTTTAGTGGCATTCCACGATTTTTCAAGATACTTAACAATGTCATAACCATTACCAGTATAAACTAGCCCCATGGTATTTCTTTCATAGTCACCAAACTCAGGGAAGCGTTTTAAGTATTTTTTCCTGAAGTCTTGACCTATTTTTTCGCCATACACCCCTAGCACGGTGCTCCAGCAAAATCCTTCTGTCGCACGGCCGCCGAGTTCTAAAAATTCAGGTTGTGAGGGACCGTATTGCAAATATACAAGAGAGTCCTTCACAGGATCTGCAGAGAATTGTTTGCAAAAAGCAGCATATTCCGAAGCCACCCAATGATCGATCATAATGGCACCTGCATCCACTTCTTTGAGTCTTTGCATTACTGGGGACCAATCATTTACTGGATATTGAATATCCGTGACTTCAGCTAATTCAAAATCGTATTTTGGAATAGATTCTCTCGCCGCTTTTAATATCGTTTGGTTATAACCGACTTGTTCTGCAACAATATGAACCTTTCGGTTCTTGGGTTTCCATCCTTGTTCTTTTTCCATATGGGTAAGCCAAAGCGGATAGGTCCACCCATAGTTCACCTCGGATGGATCCGTTTGCAATATATGGCTATATTTTTCAGGCTCAGCTTTGTAAGCTTCAGTAGCATTACGCTGTGTATTACCTTGCAAATAAGGACATTTATATTTTGCAGATTCATCCATGGCAGGAATAGGCGCAAATAAAAATGCATTTGAAATCGCATGTACTTTTTTATCTATACAGGCAGCAATCGTTTGTCGACAACTTTCGGGATTTAGTTTGTCTACATCCGGCACAAAAAGTTCTAGTTCTCTTCCTTGAATACCACCTGCAGCATTTATATCTTCTTGGGCCAGAATCGATCCATTGAGATGATCTTGATCATCGGCAACACCATATGGTGTGGACAATGACGAGGGGATTCCTAAAAGAATTTTGTCAGCTGCATTGACGCGTCTCACCCAGGGCGCAGGAAAGGTTGAGACTGCTGCGCCCGCTGCAACACCTTTTAAAATATTACGTCTCGTTTTCTGATTTTTGTTAAAATCTTTTTCTTTCTCGCTCATAACGTCCTCCACTGAACAAAGTCAATTAATGTTTATTATTTACAATATTGTGCAACCTGCTATTCATAGGCATGATAAAAAATGATTAGTAAGACGCGGGCCAGTACATCTACATGTTTGCGTAAACAATCACTCACATTGCGCTGATTTTTTTGAATAAAAAAGACACGCATCGTCACTAAAACTTTTCTACTCCACCTGCATCATGTTATTTTCTTGTCTGTTAGCCGGTAATTTCTGGCGTTAAATCTAATTAACTGCTAGCAAATTAGTTGATAGTATATAGTAAATTATATAAATATAATATTCCTATAAATAAATCTTATTCATTAGTTAAAAATGGCTAATGGTATTTTCGAGTCTAAATGGAACATTTGTTCAAATCGAATCACAAACCAGTAATATTGAATAAAATTTGATTCGGAAAGGACAAAATTCATATAAATAGTTCAAACTTTGACCAATTGACATGTAAATAATAAATTAACCTCCCTCGATAATATCGTACAGGCTAGAGTGTGTTTAAAAAATAATAAGTAATTGATGATTCAAATCAACCAAGTTCTCGGTCATGCACACGATTCTAAATTATCGAATCAAATACACGATTTATCTCACCATAATAAAGTCGAATATATCGTCTTAGATCGCGCTAACTTACAGCGTCGGCGGTTTCGCGCTCAAACGGATAAAGGCACAGATTGCGCAATTTCCATTTCCCGCAACAATAAATTATCTAATGGTGCCGTTTTGTTATTGGAAGATGATCGCGCAATTGTTGTAAAAATGGCGGAGGATCAATGGCTTTCACTCAAACCTTATGACCTGTCATCAGCAATAGAACTTGGTTATTTTGCTGGCAATATGCATTGGCGCGTTAAATTTGAAAACGCACAACTTGATATTGCGCTCGAGAGTCCTGAAGAAGTTTATTTAGATCGGTTAAAAGTATTTTTTGAACAACAAAAAATAACACGCATAAATCATGACTAGCGATGAACAAACGTTAATTCTTCTACAGCATGGTGATAGTTTTTTCCCATCGGGTGCAGTGTCATTCTCATGGGGATTAGAAATGTTAAACGAAGATAATCTCGTAACGTCTATAAGTGATGTTAATGATTTTATTAGAAACCAGTTACATGAGAGATGGGGCCCATTTGAGCGCGTAGTGTTAGCACATACCTGTGCATGTACAGATAAAATAAATGACGTTGCATCAATCGATAATCTTGTAGATTGCATGACATTAACTAGTGAATTTAGAGATGGCTCTAAAAGATTAGGTAACGCACTCATAACCACATATTGCAAATTAGACAATCCTATTGCACATCAGTACCTAGCACTAATTAATGGAGGGCGTGCACATGGACACTTGCCTATCACTCAAGGACTAATTTGGAATTCAATTGGTATTTCTCGAAATTCAATTCTTATGTTATCTGCATATAACTTTTGTGTGTCTATCCTTGGTGCTGCATTACGTCTTGGAATTGCAGGACATCTGGATTGTCAAAGAAGTTTAACGAATTTTCGACAATTGATAATTGAAATTTCAGCATGGCCAATTACTGATATAAAAAATATCCATGCATTTACACCTTACGCAGATATCGCATCGATGCGACATGAATATTCAGAATTACGGTTATTTGCAAACTAAGTATATAAAAATTTAATAATTCGGAGGAGACAATGCTATTAACACCAACTGAATTAGAACGTTTGACTATTTATACGGCAGCAGAACTAGCAAGAAAAAGAAGGGGGAAAGGTTTAAGACTTAATCATCCTGAAGCAACTGCAATTATTGCAGATGAAATTTTAGAAGGTGCAAGAGAAGGTCGATCCGTCGCAGAACTCATAAGCTATGGCTCTACGTTATTAAACACTGATGATGTAATGCCAGGCGTCGATGACATGATACACATGCTACAAGTTGAAGCTACATTCCCTGATGGCACCAAACTCGTTACCGTACACGAACCCATTCGTTCTGGTAAAAAAGCATCCAAAGGCAAAAATGATGTCACGCCTGGTGAAATCATTCCTGGCGAGGGCGATGTAAAAATAAATGAAGGTAAAAAATCAATTAAAGTAAAAGTACTCAATACAGGCGATCGTCCAATCCAAATTGGCAGTCATTTCCACTTTTTTGAAGTGAATCCAGCTCTAGATTTTAAGCGCGAAAATACATTTGGAAAACATTTGGATATACCTGCAGGAACCGCAGTTCGGTTTGAGCCAGGTGAAAGTAAAGAAGTGCAGTTTGTTTCATTTGGTGGTGCAGGTGAAGTGTATGGACTAAATAGTTTAACCAATGGATCCACTTCCAACGAAGTTAAAAAACAAGAAGCCATGCATAAAGCTAAAATTCGCGGATTTAAAGGGGTATAGAAATGATTAAAATTTCAAGAAAAGAATATGCAATTATGTATGGCCCCACCAAGGGCGATGCTGTGCGACTTGGTGATACATCTCTATTAGCCGAAGTTGAACATGATTATGCAGTGCCGGGCGATGAATGTTTACATGGCGGAGGAAAAACGCTACGTGATGGGTTGGGTTTAACGCCTGGCTATGACAGTGCAGCCGGATCTTTAGATATGCTGATCAGTAATGCGCTGGTAATTGATCCAGTTTTAGGAATAGTCAAAGCTGACATAGGCATTAAAGAGGGAAAAATAGCAGGTGTTGGAAAAGCTGGAAATCCAGCAACCATGGACAATGTCGATCCCAATCTAGTTTGCGCAGCCGCAACCACTGTGCGTGATGCTGAGGGTTTGATTGCAACGCCAGGTGGAATTGATGTCCACGTGCATTTTGATAGTGCACAACTTTGCGAGCACGCAATAAGCTCTGGTATTACGACCATGATTGGGGGATCACTTGGCCCTATTACTGTAGGCATCGACTGTGGTGGCGCATGGAATGTTGGCAAGATGTTGCAAGCATCTGAGCAATGGCCAATTAATTTTGGTTTTCTTGGCCGTGGTAATTCTTCCAAGCCTCGATCTTTAATTGATCAGTTAGCGGGAGGCTGTTTAGGCTTAAAAATTCATGAGGATTGGGGAGCGACACCAGCAGTCATCGATACCTGTCTCAGTGTCGCAGATGAATTAGATTACCAAGTTCAATTGCATACAGACACATTAAATGAAAGTGGGTTTTTGGAAAATACTTTAGCCGCTATTAATGGCCGCACGATACATATGTATCACACTGAAGGCGCTGGGGGCGGCCATGCACCGGATATAATTCGCGTCGCTGGCGAAAAAAATTGCCTGCCCTCTTCTACTAATCCTACTAATCCCTACACGGTTAATACTTTTGATGAACACTTAGATATGACCATGGTGTGCCATCATCTCAACCCTGCAATACCCGAAGATGTTGCATTTGCTGAAAGTCGAATCCGTGCACAAACGATAGCTGCAGAGGATGTATTACATGACCTTGGAGCAATTTCAATGCTGGGCTCAGACAGTCAAGGTATGGGGCGAATTAACGAAGTCATTTGCAGAGCCTGGCAGCTTGCTAGCAAAATGAGAGACCAACGCGGAAGGCTTTCTGAGGAAACATCAAAACGTGGTGACAATGAAAGAATCAAACGTTATATCGCAAAATATACTATTAACGCTGCACGCACTTTTGGTATTGATCAATACATTGGTTCTTTAGAGAACGGCAAAATGGGTGATGTTGTGTTATGGCGACCACAATTTTTTGGTATTAAACCTGAACTCATTGTTAAAGGAGGGTTTATCGTTTGGTCTGCGATGGGAGATAGTGCAGCATCATTGATGACATGCGAACCATTAGCAATGCGGCCACAGTGGGGTGCATTTGGAAATGCAAAACAACACTTAAGTGCAAATTTTGTTAATCAATCTGCTGTAGATGCAAATATTGGCGAAAAATTACAACTCCAAAAAGAAAACTTACCTGCTCAAGGAACGCGCAAGCTAAATAAAAGTCACATGTTACATAATGACAGTTGTCCCAATGTAACTGTTAATCCAGAAACGTTTGATGTATTTGTGGATGGCGAGTTAGCCACGTGTGAACCTGCTAAAACACTCCCTCTTGCACAACGTTATATGCTTCGATGAAATCTATGCCCTCTCAAAATGGATCCGCACGAGTCGGTATTGGAGGACCTGTAGGATCTGGGAAAACAGCATTAATAGAGCAACTCATCCCTTACTTTATTAATAGGGGAAATGAAATTGCAATTGTGACAAATGATTTAGTTACGCGAGAAGATGCTAAGCGTTTACAACAATCAGGTTTACTTGACGCAGATCGCGTAATTGCGGTGGAAGCAGGCGCATGTCCACACACTGTAATTCGAGAAGACCCCACATTAAATATTCAAGCTGCTAATCAACTGGATCAAAAATTTAAAAATCTTGATCTAATATTAATTGAAAGTGGCGGTGATAACCTTGCATCTACATTCTCGTTAGATCTCGTAGATTATTGGATGTTTGTGATTGATACATCTGAAGGTGACGACATTCCACGCAAACGTGGTCCTGGCATAGTGCAATCTGATTTACTTGTGATCAATAAGATTGATATCGCAAAGTATGTAGGCGCTGATATTGACTTAATGGTCAAAGAAGGACAAGAAGTTAGAGGTGACAAACCATTAGTGCTCACAAACTGCAAGTCTGGAAAAGGCATTGATGATGTTGCCGAACATATAATCAACAACGTAATTTTTAATTAGCAGAAATTTTAATTCCTACTAAGAATCAACCATGACTAACCTGTCTCTTAAGTTTACAAAAAATGCTGATGGCAAAACATTTCTCGAAAATCAGTTTGCTTCATATCCATATCATATTTGCAGAACTCAATATTTTGAAAATGACCCGCCCGGTATGGCTAATATATATATTCAATCAGCATCTGGCGGAATTTATGAAAACGAAAACTTATCTACTCACGTTGTAGCTAATTCTAGTTCATATAGTCATGTCACTACACAAGCATCAACAATCGTACACGGCATGCCAAATGGTACTGCGAATCAGTCGATAGATATAAATGTAACAGAAAATGCTTATACAGAATATGTATCAGACCCACTGATTTTATTTCCAGATTCAAAATTAAGTTCAACAATAAATGTGTTTACAGACAAAACCAGCACTGCAATTATTGCAGATGCTTTTCTAGTACACTTTCTCAAGGGAAATAATCACATTTTTAAACAGTTAAATAGTACATTGCAGATTTATTCAGAAAATAACACGCTACTTGCGAAAGATGTATACATTGCGAAGCCAACGAACTTTTTTAAAGGAGAACGTAGATATATCGGTATGGGAACGATTTGCATCATTAATCGCACAGATAACTACGATAATTTATTAAAAATCTTGCAAAAGAAATTGTATCTAAACGAAGAAGTATATGCGGGTGTTTCGCTATTGCCTAACAATTGTGGAATGATTATGAAATTCCTTGTGCCAGATGGAGATGTACTCAAAAAAACGATCCACCAAACATGGATGGATATTAGAAATTCAATTGTAGGCATTAAACCTAATATTAGAAAAAAATAAAGCGCAAACAAACTATGACTGTTTTGCTACTACTTGCTATTACTATTGGAATCAGGCATGCATTTGAACCTGATCATATCGCAGCCGTTCTTACGATTTCTACACAATCAAAGTCTCTCTCTGCTACTGCTAAACAAGGTGCCATCTGGGGAGTCGGCCACACTATAACGCTACTTATATTCAGTATGATGTTAATTGTATGTCAGATTAAAATAGACGAAGGTGTATTTGCTTTACTTGAATTATTTGTGGGTGTTATTTTAATTTTAATGGGAATCGATGTTATAAAAAATATCAAAAATACTAACAAAAAGGATTACTTCATTAAGACTTCACAGCACAATTCGGCATTATCTTTAAAAGTATTTGGTATAGGTTTATTGCATGGCGCTGCGGGATCAGGGGTAATTATTGCGCTTGTAACAACTACGATTGATTCGCTGTATTTGAAATTTACTTATATAACACTATTCAGTGTTGGTTTGATAACGTGCATGGCAGTATTATCAATTCTAATGAGCGGTCCATTACATCGTCATCTAAATATTTTCCCACTTCGGTATTTGAAAATTGCTGCAGGATCGATTGCGATACTAATTGGCATGAAAATACTTTTCCAATCAGGCATACAGATAAATACATTGTTAATTTAACACGCGTCATAAATTTCGCAATCCATAATACTGTTTGATATTTCTATGATCGTGGACTTAATAATAAGCCAATGAAATTTAAGATATGTAAAGATGTATCTGCACTCGGCGTAAATGTTGCGTTTCTATTAATTTATAATATTGGTCATACTCGTGACGATGAATCGCTACTTAATAATATTAACCGTTCTTATTCAGATTTTATAGATAATTACAGCTACGAGGATCTTGAAATCGATTCCAATATTATTGGCTACCGAAAACTTCATGAATCAATTGGCGTAACAGATAAATCACTTATCGCATCGCCTGAAAGTCTACTAAAATTACTATTGAAGTATCATTCATTAAAACCTATCAATTATATAGTTGATACGTACAATTACATTGCCATTAAAAACAGAATATCTATTGGTGCTCATGACATAGATCGCATTAGTGGAAATGTAAGGCTTTGCTTTACAAATGGTAACGAAATATTTATCCCTCTAGGTAAAAATAAGTCATTTAATATAAAAAGTGGAGAATACTGTTATATAGATGACAAAAATGAAATACTATGCAGATTAGATTGCAGACAATGTGATAAAACCAAAATTACAATTGATACAAAAGATTGTTTATTTATAATTCAAGGTAATAAAAATATTTCTATTGATAAAATCAAGTCTACTGCTGAGGAAATGATTAATCTATTTAAATCATCCTCCGCTAAAGATTGCGAATTGATAATTGCATGATAAATGCTGTCTAGAATTTACTAAACCAGTAATTTAATTTTATTGATTCCATATTTACGTCCTGTTGAATTCTTATCGACTGCTCTGTGAGTAATAATGCACACAATTATCAATTTAATTTTAGCTTCCAGCATCTTTAAAATCATATACCAGAACCTTTTTTGCTAGCGGATGTAATATAGTTTGACTACCTCTACATGTTTTGGATGAACTAAATAGCGCTCAAGGTCATCATTAGAGTTAAATATCATATATAAAGCAATATCAAAACTATCATCTACAATTAATCGATCACTCGGTATTGATTTACCTACTCGTATTTCTTCGACGCCTGGAATGTCTTTTAAACTTGACGTTGCTTCGATCACATTCTCTATATGTTGTTGATTACCTGACTCTTTCAACCATATCACCACGATATGTACAACTTTTGTATCGTATTGGGCGAATATTTGCGTAGACGTGCTACTCAATACACAAATTAAAAAGAATGTTAAAAATACATTTATCTTTATACTATTTAACATAAAATTGATGTAACTCTCACCTATTTGTGCGTGAATGTTACTGTTTTTAATTACCTTAATAAATTTTCTGCATATAAAATATCAGTTTTTATAAGGTTATATTTTATTCGGGCGATTAATACAAAATTATAAACAGCTTTTACATGTGTCTATAAATCTTCATACTACTTTTTACAATAACGAACTAAGTTATAGTAATATTTTATAAAATCATTATTCTAATCACGTTGAAATTATAATCCTCAGTATCAATTTATTTTTTTAATTAACTATATTTTCATTATAATATTGGTCAAGTAATAATTATAACTATAAACCTGATTTATATGTGGCTTTACTCTAGACAGTTATTATTTTTTATTTCACTTTCAGCCATAGGCATATTATTAATTGCCTTACAATCTATCACATCGAATAATATAGAACATATTACCCATAGCGTATTGAATGGAAATACAGAAGCGCAAAACATACTGGGTGAAATGTATGTTAATGGAAATAATACGTCACGTGACTATTCTAAGGCTCATGCTTGGTACCGCACAATGGCATTATTTGGAGATAACACCAGTAGCTCAAAATTAATTGAGTTACAACACTTAATGACCGATGATGAAATATATAATGCAATTAAGGAATACAATTTCCTCTATACCAAAATTGCAAAATCTTCCGACAGCGTTAAATTAATCCCAATTGGCCAAATAAGTAACTGTGATGCAGCAGAAGATCGAATGATAAGTTTAGAACGCAAAGATAAAAAAAACTATGAACAAGGTAGCTCGTATAATACTCTCTGCCAAATTGCTGATAATGCACTTACGATCTGGACAGAGATAGAGAATATTGTTATTCAATGTCCTGATATAGATAAAACAGGTTCAGAGTATCAATTTGCGAAAGAAACCATTCATTGGGCAATCAAAACAAAGCTTCGTACCTGCTTCAGCTAAATACTTGCAGTAAAACGTTATTCTTAAAAACGTAATTCGCCGCTTACGGTAACGATATAAAACTTATCCAGATCATCCACATCGACACCTTCAATTTCCGCACGTGCAGCATACTTATCTGTTATTTTATATGTAGCACCCAAGCCATACGCTATATCGGTTCCATCTTCATCTTCTCTTGCAGAAAGTCCCATAAAACTTGCTTTTGCTTTCGCGTCCCAGTAAGCCGCACCTAATTTTCCAAATACTTCAAATTTTTCAGCGAGCGGTAAAATTCCAACTAAATACATAGCAATGGCATAGGCTTCAATTTCAGTATCAACGCCAACAATATCATCATCGGGCTCACCTAAATTTAAGTAGGCGAATTCGCTTGCGAAATTTTTATGGAACCTATATTCGGCAAAGGCTTTATACGCAAAGTCATCCCCTTCAAAATCTTCATTAGCAAGCACATTATCTTGCTCAATATAACTTTGACCAATCCCGCCACCCACATAGAAGAATTGCTGCGCATTTACCGACACATTCACAGCGCATAAAAGAATAGTAATTAAAATTATGTTGATGGGATTCTTCATTTTTTGCAGCCTTACATTAAATTATGACTGATAATTTCGATAAATTATAACGATTTATCTACAGCTACTATGATCAATGGCGCAAAACTATGGCCGTATGGTCATGATTAAATAGAATTTATACTATACTTAAATAGTAAAAATAATTTTGATGTTGGCATGCTTGTAGAGAAGTAACCGCCACAAGGAATAATAACTATAATTCTAAATATTTATTAAATAATTATTGACTAATTGCGTTAATAGCTATTCGCAAGGAAATGCATAAGAAAATGCTTCTAATGTTATTTGTAATTTGTGCTCAGGTAATTTATTTGGAAATTCTTCTAAATAATTAACTACAATTCTAGCGGCTTGGCCATTGCTAATGCCCACCTCCGGGAAACAAATATTCCTTTGTTCTATTAGTAAATATTCTTCATATAAGAATTGCTTAATTCCTTCTAGATAGCTTAGACAGCCTACCGATTTAACATGCTCATCATGTGTAGGATTATCAACATCTTGAAGCTTCAGCGTAGCATTACATTGGGCCATTAGCGTTGCGGCGGTATTCCAACGCCCTGCACCATAGCTGTCATTTAATGGGAATATAATCAATGCTATGAAAATGCTGAATGTGATATTTATTGTGCGCAATTATTAATAACCAACTGATATTAGTATTCTTTACTTTGACGAAACGTAGGCAAATTTACAAGCGAATCTTACCTTGCGAATCTAAATTTTACTAATTTTTTAATAAAATGAATTCTTCTGATTTACATGAATTCCTATTCGTAAATAATTTTTTCTTACTATAAAATATATAGATGCTAACTCGGTTGTTTCTAAGGAGACCATGTACATGTCTAAGCAGGAAAAATTACCAAATCATAAAATTAATGAGTCCTATCTAGCGAATTATATAGATCAAGATTTTTCTAATAATTTAAAATATAAATATAAATTTAATGAAGCATTTAATTTATACGGATACTTGCTCGATACATTATTTTGCTACGATTCTCTCAAAGGCACACAGTCTAAAAAATCAATTAAAGCCCAAAGGGCTCTTTTTAAAAAGCTCGGCAAGCGTTGCAAATCAACTTCTAAATGCTTAGAGAATATTGGATACAAAGAGCACTATGCAATATTTGAACAACTTAGTGATCAGATTGATATCAATGAAATGCATAATGAGTTAGCTGCACTAGCAAACTGCGCTTCGATAATCGCAAAAATACTCAAAAATACGACTCCCAAAGATATTACAGTCAATGCCCGACACAACCGATTACTATCAAGGCTAGCAGATATCTATCAGTTGGGGACGGGGAATAATTTGTTAATCCCTTGGTATGACCCTAGGCAGGATACGTATTCTGGAAATTTTTTAGATTTTGTGTGTGAATTTTTAGAAGAGATCGATGAGGAACATTCTAACGCTTATATTAGTCAATGCATAAAAAGACTATTTATGACATAAACAATTTCAACAGCATTGTGAGATTTTAAATGCAGTCATTGGATTGCCAATATTCCCATACTTCCCAATAAGTAAAGCTATTTTTATTATAGCTACGAATCATAACTTGACGATGAGTTGAAGATGCTTTTTTTAAAGCACTCTTATAAGCATGCGAATCATCTCCTCGAGGTGTTGCTTGATAATATACCATTAATGATAAATCCTTACTATTAATGAATTCCACCATTCAAATATAATTTTGTTATTTGCATCTCAAATTACGCAGCTGGTAATGCCCTCTAAAAATAAGCTTTATTGTTTTTAATAATTTGCATGTAAGCATGCTACCTTTCATGCAATAGCCACCATTGATATACAATGCGGGCTTACACTACCACTTTGCTTTCATTCCTTTTAATAACATGCATTGATCAAAATAGCGCTATCAAAAAATCAATCTCTAATGCTGATCATTTATTATGAAAAATATAACACCTAATATTTTTAAATCTGAGTTTTCACTTTGGGTTGGTATCGTCACAATACTGATTGTATTCGTCTTTGGAGGAAGCTGGTTTGCTGACCTATCGAATTATTTTTGGTACAGCTTTTTATTTACTTGGCTTTTCATCGTCATAGCATGGTTGGCATTTAGTGTTGTTCGGCATGCTGATGCATTAGCTATGTTGCTAGGCGAACCTTTTGGCACCGTTATTCTCACACTTTCAGTGATTCTTATTGAAGTAGTTATGATTTCAGCAGTAATGATAACGGGCGCAGATACTCCAACACTTGGACGCGATACGTTGTTTTCGGTTTTAATGATTGTCTTAAACGGTATTTTGGGTGTAACCCTTTTGTTAGGAGGTCTTCGACGCCGCGAACAAAGCTAAAATCTACAAGGTGCTACAACATACCTGGGCGTGCTCATCCCTCTAGCGGGTTGTGCCACGATTCGTGACAACTGCACCAGGCGGTGAAGTGACATTTTTAGTTGGTGCATGGTTAGTTGTAATTTCTGTAGTTCTATATGGTGCATTTCTATGGATACAGACACTACGCCACAGTAGTTTTTTTTACAGAACCTGAGGCGCACGATGGCGCAAAAGAGCTTTGCACAAATCATCACGGCAATTTTATTGTACGCTCACTTGGTTTTCATGCATTGCTTTTACCTTTAACCATGCTTCCAATTGTGTTGCTCTCTAAAAAGATGGCCTTACTTGTGGAGCATGGTATTTCTACACTAGATGGACCACAAGCATTAGGTGGATTTTTCGTGGCAGTGTTAGTTTTAGCACCAGAAGGTGTTGCAGCAATCAAATCTGCATTAAACAATGAATTACAACGTACAGTTAATATTGCATTAGGATCCGCACTATCAACGATAGGGTTAACTATATCTGCTTTAATGGTTATAAGCGTGGTAATTGGGAAAACTATAGAATTAGGACTAGATTTAGTAAATCTTTATCTTTTGCTTATCACTTTATTGGTTGTTGTTGTAAATTTTGCAGGCACAAGAACAAACGCATTATGCGGTATTGTGCATTTGGTTCTTTTCTTCACGTATGTAGTACTAATGTTTGATGTGGCTGCTTAATCATATGCCCACTTTAGGTTGTATCATTATTTATTTAATGCCACGAATAATAAAGGGGCGCCAGAAGAGCCCCTTTATTTCTTATAATAACTTGTAGGTTCTCAGCACAGCATTATGCAGCAACCCATTTAGTCTGATGCTATGGCATTTCCAACAAGGCCAGAAATCATACCGAGCACCGCTCCAACAACAAATGAAATCACAATTATAATTAGCGCATTATTATTAAAGCTAACAGAAGTTAGCGAACTAATTGAGAACACGTCAGGCGTCTGAAGAGCTAAACTAGCAACGCTTGCATACCCTAAAACGCTGGCTGGAAGTGCTGAAAATATTTTAATTTTCGCTAACCAGCACATTACAAAAACGGTTGCAGCAATCACGATTCCTGCCCAAATTGGTAAAGTTATTAAACCTGCTAAAGGAATTCCTAAGATTATAAGTAATGCAATCCAAGCCAGTACCGCCCCAAGAATTCCACAAACAATAGTATTAATTAAGGCTTTACCATCACCGCCAATTGCAAAATAACATGCCCAAGCAATGAACACGGCCCAAATTAAGACCATACCTGACAACGGGCCTAAACATAATGCTGCTGCTATCCCACCTAAAACAGCTATACTCACTGATAACGCTACGTGACTCGTCATACTCGTCATAATCAACTCCTCCCATTTGATGTAATATTATTATTTTATTAGCTAATCGTTGACTAAGAGCCCCCATCAAGCTCAGCACACTTTTACACTTTACTCTTGCCCTAATATTGTGCAAGCATAAAGTAGTGATCTTAACCAAGGTTAGCGGAAATTAAATGTAAATTTATGTTGATCTTAGTTCACAAATTAAACTTAAAATTTAAGCCAATACACAAGTATCAATATTCTCATAAATAATATGATATTAAAATTTAACATGATGGTGTATTTAAACTGATAAAGTTCATATATTTATTTGCTATTAATAATTACCAATGTCCGCTTAGGATTAAAAGCGAAACTTAGAATAGTTGCGCTAAAATTTCTAGATTGCCTACGACACATAGGCATGCCAACACTTAGTGCTTGCAGTACTTGTTAGTCAGGTCGTGTTCAGGGATAACCGTGTTAGGTAACGTCGTTGACCCAGCGTAAAAAACAATTATTTCTACTGGCCCATTTATTGCTCGACCTCTGTGAATAGTACGCATTACTTCTACAGCAGACTTCCCTTCCTTTAAGAAAATTTTCTTACCATTTATTGTTTCAACTTCCACATCACCTTGTAAAATAATTCCTAACGTTGGTACAGGATGACAGTGGAATTTTGTCACTTGATTTTCTTCTATACGAAGCTTAACTGAAGTAATTTTTGGTTGTCCCTGTGGGTATGATATTCCTTCTCCATCCCATGAGGTTTGTGTTTTGAGAAGCTCTTCTGCACTTACTAAATGAGGAAGTAACGCAAACAGTAAAAATAATATTGGAATATATAATTTCATCATCAAAATATTTATCACATAAAAGTTCGTTTTGAGTTCTCAGCAACAATTAAATAATGCCATAGCTGTTACCTTCACAAGAAACATATGTACTTCATATTTCATAATTAATTGAATGTCCGCATTGGGTCGTTAGCGGTCATAGTAATATATTTTCAGCTTACTGATTATTTTACTAGAAAATAAACAGCTAAAATTTGAGTAAGAAAGGTAAGTCTATAGATTGGTGAGTCGTATAGGATTCGAACCTATGACCATCGGGTTAAAAGCTCGATGTGGATTGGCTCACCTATGCGGTTATTTGAGCATTTTCATTTTCTTTATATCCAAATCTATCACTGTTATCGTGATTTTATATACATTTTTATTAGCATGCGATTTATTAATTAACCTATCACTGAAAGAGAGGTAAGTAATATGGATGAAAGAATAGTTACAGCTAGCGATTTTTTGGAAATTGATGGATTTGATAATATTGAGCAAGTAGATGAATTTTTTGTTCGATATGGACTTAAACCCATCACGCCCCCAGATGGAGAAAAATATGTCACTGTTGACATGCTAAATGATGCTTCAAAGAGGCCATTAAAGACAAATAATAGTAAAATGAAAATATAACAGACAAAAATTGTATCAATTTCTCCTAATTTTGATACACAATAACTGAAAGCTTGCTTAAGAGTGAATCAAAAGACCGCTTTCGGCCATAAGCGGACATTTACTACATTAGTTAAATCTCGATTATTTTTACTTCTGTTGCAATATGCGTGCTCCAACTTTTGGCAAACTTAATCACTTCTTCAACACTTTCATTAGGATGAGATGTCGTATTACAGAAAGCGTTTGGTTTAATGTCAGTGGCATCTAACTCAGCACACAACAAGTCCATAGCTTCTTCCCACTCCTGGCACACAATACCTACGGTACAGAAAAGCTCAATTTCATTTTCTATTAGCTGTTGCAGCAGACCGTTGTGTTCTTCTTTGTATCCAGAATTGGAAATAAGCACTACTTTGCAACCCTTATTCATTTGATTTCTTTAGACCAATTGTAGTCATTTGTTGATTTTCACAATACACATAAAAGCCCCGATCTATTGACCGAGGCTTCAACAGAGCGTTAGATTAATTCTCTGCTCTGGTTCCAGAGAGTCAGTACTAATCTGCTGTATCCTGCAATGGTTAGATTTTATTTAATTATTCTGCTGCTGTTGCATCAGCAACTGTTGGTGGCTTAAAGAAACCTGCGAACATTTTTGAATAAAAATTTGGGTCTATTATTGAGGCAGTGCTTTCCTGTTGCCAAGTTGAGTCCATCATTTTAAACATTGGTTGATAGGTTTGTGGATTCATAGAGACGTACATCCATTGTGTGTAATACGCAGGATTCATGAATGCATACATTGGTTGATAGAGCTGTGGGTTCATGGATGCAGCCATCCAGTTCATATACGCCTGTGGATTCAAAAACTGGCCCATCATTGCTGTCATTGCTACAGGGTTACTGTAATTTGCCATTACTTTATTCCAAGTTTCGGGTTTCATAGAGCATTCCATCATGCCAGGGACTGATTGAGGATTGCTCATGATCATCATCATTTCCATGAATTTGGTTGGATCTGCCATGGTTTCAGCGAATACAACTGGATCTATGTACTTTTCTAGTTTGCATTCAAAAGAAGCTACCTCTTGATTTTCTTCCTTCTCGCTTTTAGCAAAGACTACTACAGAAGAAATTCCGATTAAAAAAGCGCCAATAAATATGGCAATTGTGGCTTTAGAGAGTGTCATAAGTAATTACCTCGTTTTATTACTCTTTGTGTTGTGATTTCGTTGTTTACTGGGTTCAATAAAAACAGCCGGCCGATCATGCGCGCCCCTTAACTTATTGTCCCCACGATCAAGGTCGGCTGTTCTAACTTTTTCAGCAGATGTTTTATCTATGTATGTCATTAATCTAGCGTGATCTTTTGCCATATTTATGACTCGCCGGGTGAAGACTCCATTGATGAATAGGTTATTAGAGGACTGGCTGAAAACGGCTCAGGCATCACATACATATCTATCTGTGTGAATCCTTGGCGATATGTAGTGGGTACGGCGATGGCTGTTAGTGTCAACGCCACCAATGAAATAACTACAAGAGCACGTAATGTCAAAATTTTCATACTAGAAACACCCCCAACCAAGGATTCAAATAACTAAATTAACTGCAATAGGTATGCCACATTCTGAACACACTTATATTTCAACAAATAAGTGTGATAGTTTTATTTAAAGGGAGAATTTTTTGATCGATGTAGGTGCATCCATGCACCAAATTCGCCCAGCCCCGTTGGCTGCGAAAGATACAGCCCAGGTAAAATTGGATCAATGTTCCGATGGGCTTATAAAAAACTAAGTTTACTTATAACTTTATGGTTAAATTTTAATAAGGTAATTTTTTATGTCCGCTTTGGGTCGTTAGCGGTCATTCACTTTTTGTGCTAATCAGTACACCTCAATTTAATGAGTGGTAAGGTTTTTTCACAGTGTTCATCTAACCACAAATCCTTTGCCAGTCTAATAGCAGCTTCTCTACCTCCATAGTATCTGGGTATGCGTTGAATAGCTTTGTATCCAAGTCTTTGATAAAACTTTCGACCTGCTGCATTACTAAGTCGAGTTTCAAGATAAATGATCTCAATTCCACTAACTAATGCCCTGCATTGCATAAGCTGCGAATTTGGATCAAATATTTTGTTACCGCTGTTGAATATTCACAATAATATCTACATTCTATTAACTATAGATTTTACAACCTCACTTATTTGAATATCTTCTTCAGTATTAATAATTATTGTATTTATCTTTTCACCATCATTGAGTAGTTCATAATTGTTAAGTTGAAAATTTAGGACCTCCAAATTTGCTTCTGATGAGTCACATTTATTTTTAGCTCTGGTGATTATGCGTTCTTTTAAAATTTCTTCAGTTGCTTGAAATGCTAAAATAATAAAAGGTTTTTGTAGATCCGAGGCTAGCATATGAAACTCATCACGTTGTTTACGTTGCAAGAAACATGCGTCAACAATTACGGGATAACCTGAATTGAGAATTGACTTCGAAAGATCTACTAGTCTCGTATAGGTTGCCAAGGAAGATTGCTCTGTATAAATACCTTCATTTATAGGTGAATGTGTATG
Source organism: Gammaproteobacteria bacterium (assembly GCA_965247265.1). Taxonomy (GTDB): domain Bacteria; phylum Pseudomonadota; class Gammaproteobacteria; order UBA4575; family UBA4575. Next base: position 1,643,447 of record OZ252002.1, on the reverse strand, counting down.
TTCTGATGCCTCATATCCACGTAATCTTTTACGTTCCACATCAGACCGGATTCGTATTGCCCCAATTGATTCAAACAAAGACTCTGTATAAGTAGATTTTCCTGAACCAGATAAGCCATGTGTGATGATTAGTGCTACATCTAATTTTAAAATATAGCATGAACATAATTCTATATAGGATTTAAATTCTTTCTGTAATTTTTTCTCTTCAGCTTTAGAAAGATGCTTTTGCGAAATACGCAAAGCTGCAATTTTAGCTCTAACAATCGCTCGATACACTAAATAATAATTCAGCACACTTAATCCATTATAATCACCGATATGTTGTAAATATAAATTAATGAATCGATTGGCAAATTCAGGGTACCCACGGTTTCGTAAATCCATTGCTACGAATGCAACCTCACTCATGATATCAATCCAACGTAAATGCTTATTAAAATCGATACCATCAAAAATTGTGACTTTGCCATTAATTAATACCATGTTATCTAAGTGCATATCACCGTGACACTCACGCACAAATCCATGATTTTCCCTTTGTATAAATTGTGCATTTTTCTTACTGTATTCGGCTTTGCTCCACGCTTTAATCTTATCCAATATTAATAAATCGCCCTTCGCTTCAGTATTAGCTTCAATTTGTTCAAAATTATCTGTGCTCCAATAGTGAATATCTTCTGGCGTACCGAATGTGCTGTCAGTTGTAGCCTTCTCGATACTCATGTGAAATTTAGCAATTTCTACAGCCATATCATCAATATGCCGTTGATGCAATTGCTGATAGGTTGACAAATAACTCAATAATGAATGTTGTGAAAATTGGCACATTTTTACAGCATATTCGAAGGGTTCATTTGACTATTTAAATGATGGATGTTTAGGACTGCCTGTTATCGCAACCACATCCACGTATAAATTTGGTGCTAGGCGAGAATTCAAACGCAGTTCTTCGTGGCAATAAAAACGCCGTTTCTCGAGTGTCGAGAAGTCTACAAAACTATACTTAATTGGCTTTTTAATTTTGTAAGCATAGTCCCCAGTCAACACAACCCAAGATATATGAGTTTCTATAACAGAAATGGCACTTACTTCATGCACATAAATAGAAGGTTCGCTAAGTGCAGTAATCAATTGATCAGAAACGCTCATAAATTAGTTATAAATTTAATGATTTACATCAGTTTAATATATATGCACTCGCCCTATCATGCAGCTATTAAGAGTATTATAGAATAATAATATTTATGGAATTGGAATGAACAATCGAAAAGCTATTTGGCTAAAACGACTTATATTTTTAATACTGATTGTGATGCTGCCATTAGTATACGGGGAAGACACAAGCAACAATAAACAAGTAATTGTTATAACAATAAGTGGCCCCATTGGGCCCGCTACCAGTGATTATGTTTTACATGGATTAGATGATGCTATAAATACAGGTGCTGAACTAGTAATACTAAAAATGGATACACCCGGGGGCCTGGATACCGCGATGCGCGATATCATTCAAGCCATCATTTCCTCATCTGTTCCTGTTGCCACTTTTGTTTCACCTAGTGGTGCACGCGCAGCAAGTGCAGGAACCTACATTCTTTACGCATCCCATATTGCAGCGATGGCCCCAGCAACAACTCTAGGTGCTGCGACGCCTGTTCAAATTGGCGGTATGCCGGAGTTTCCTGGTTCTCCAAAACCATCCGATGATGCACAATCGGAAGATGATGAAATGGATGAAGAAGATGCAAGTGATAACAAGCATCTACCCAGCGCTATGCAAAGAAAAATTGTGAATGATGCCGCAGCTTATATTCGTGGTCTCGCACAATTACGCGGGCGCAATGTAGAGTGGGCAGAAAAAGCTGTACGTAGTGCAAGTAGTTTATCCGCAGAAGAAGCAATTGAAATTAATGTTATTGACCTAATTGAAAACAATATTACTGACTTATTAAAAAAACTAGATGGCTATTCCATAAACGTCTTAGGCCAAGAACGCAAGTTAGCTACAGAAACTGCGTCAATATATTATCATGAACCAGATTGGCGAAATAAATTATTATCCATTATTACTGATCCAAACATTCTACCTATTTTAATGACTCTGGGGATGTTCGGACTAATTTATGAAATGTTAAATCCTGGTTTTGTCTTACCGGGCGTGTTGGGTGGCATATGTATTTTGCTCGCACTTTATGCCGCACAAGTTTTACCCATAAACTATGCAGGCCTTGCGCTAATTTTACTCGGTATTTTATTTATGATTAGCGAAGCCTTTGTTCCAAGCTTTGGTGCGCTTGGGATAGGAGGAGTAATTGCATTTGTGATTGGCTCTATTATTTTGATCGACACAGATTTTGAGGGTTACGGAGTTTCGATACCCTTTATTTTCACTTTTGCTGTTGCAAACGGCCTGTTTTTTTTCGCTATTTTATCTTTAGTGCATAAATCTCGTAAAAACCCGGTAGTAAGCGGAAGTGAAGAATTAGTTGGCAGCACTGGTGAAGTGATCGAGGCAGTAGAAAATTATGGTCGAGTAAGTGTGCATAGTGAAAACTGGCAAGCAAAATCACAAGCGCCTATTGCACCTGGACAAAAAATTCGCGTTACTGGAATAGAGGGACTCACATTAATTGTTGAGCCAGAGAACTCAACAACGGAGGAATCATCATGATTTATTGGGCCATTTTTATAGCATTTATTGTATTGTTCATTTTATCCTGGTTCAGAGTATTACGAGAGTATGACCGTGCTGTAGTATTCTTATTGGGAAGGTTTTGGAAAGTTAAAGGCCCTGGCCTCATCATAATCATCCCTATCATTCAGAAAATGGAGCGCGTTGGTTTGCGAACTGTCGTAATGGATGTCCCAACTCAAGACGTTATTTCACTCGATAATGTTTCAGTAAAGGTCAATGCAGTAGTCTATTTTCGTGTCATCGATCCAAAAAAGGCGATTATACAAGTCGAACATTTTTTAGAGGCTACCAGTCAATTGGCACAGACAACTCTACGATCTGTACTGGGTCAACATGAGCTTGACGAGATACTAGCGGAACGCGACAAACTAAATCAGCATATACAACACATTCTAGATCAACATACCGATGCCTGGGGTATTAAAGTTTCCAACGTCGAGATTAAACACGTAGATATAGATGAAAGCATGATACGTGCAATTGCCAAGCAGGCAGAAGCGGAACGTGAAAGACGCGCAAAAATTATTCATGCTGAAGGTGAACAACAAGCTGCACATAAATTACTTGAAGCATCACAAATATTGGCGAAACAACCTCAAGCATTACAGCTACGTTATTTACAAACGCTAACAGAAATAGCTGGAGAAAAAAGTTCCACGATTGTATTTCCATTACCTATAGATATTGTCGGACCGCTTACTGAATTGCTTGACAAGTCTTCAAAACCAGAAGCCGGCCATTAACGGAGTGGCCAACAGATAAACCAGTATTCATACCAAAAGAGTTGATGCCAAAGAAATGAGGCAAACTGAAAGCGATTCACAACCGTCAACGCCTGGTTGCGGCTGTAAACATAGTTTTTATTAATCTCAATAAATTTTCGAGACTACAACATTGACAACGAATTGACAGATGTTTTTATTCAATGTCCGCTAATGGCCGAAAGCGGACATTAGCGGTTATTTACGCAAGCTAGGAACTTGTCTGATACTGAATATAAAAGCAAAAATTACTACCTATATCAGCCTCTGACTATAAATTTAGATAAAAATGAAAGAATAAGTAAATATACAAGGTCAACTAGATATTCAAATATTCATTTAATAAATATGGAAATAACTGGTTTTTTCTTACGTATTTGCAGTCGAGCACTTTGGTCTGATTCGGAACGAAAAATTCAGACTCTTGAGAGTTTTTCACAAACAGAAACAGATGCTGGTGAAAGTATACTTAGAGCAATAAGACATGTGGTCGACCCAAATTTGCACGCGCATCTTGAACGACATGCACATGATGAATTGCGCCATGGTGATTTATTTAGGATGCGAGCACAAGAACTTCGAACCCTTAATCCAGACACTTCTAGTATATTAAATAAGCCAGACAAGCTTTATAAGCTATTAAATAAAAATGTAAATACTGAGTTTAACTCACATGGATTTTTCACTAGTGACTGTTTTGAAAAGCAAGGTGAAATTAATTATATAGCAATGTTGCATATAGCCGAAAAGAAGGCAGAAAAAGCTTTTGTGGTTCATCGCAATCTCAATAAAAACGATCCGGAAACCTACGCGATATTTACAAAAATTCTTAAGGATGAACGCTATCATGTTTCTTACACAAGTAAATTTCTTCGACAATGGAGAAATGATGGTCGTGCAAAAAAAGTTAGCACGGCTCTCTCATTAGCCCGTGGCTCTCGCGTGCGATAAATTATTTTACACGCACAGCGTCTAAATTTGGTGAGCATGCGGGCCATGCAATTCTCTATATTATTTACTTTACAATAATCATTCCTTTCGCAATTCTTTCTAAATTATCCTACAAACCAAAAGGCTGGAATGCACCAATATCAAAATTAGATACGAAGCAAGTGTACTCCCAGTATTAACATAAGAAGAAACTAAAAATTTGGACATTCTTGGAATTTCAGCATTTTATCATGACGCCGCCGCAGCATTAGTTAGAGATGGTACCCCTATAGCTGCCGCTCAAGAAGAACGCTTTACACGAAAAAAAAATGATCCTTCGTTCCCTAATCGTGCTATTCAATTTTGTTTACGTGAAGGTCAAATATCTGCACACAATTTAGATTGGGTAGTGTTTTACGAAAAACCTCTACGAAAATTCGAACGTATACTTATTTCTCACTTACTACATTTTCCACGTTCTTCTAAAGCATTCACTAGAGCTATGTTTTTATGGCTTGGGGACCGCTTGTGGATGAAAAATAAAATTTCTGCCGAGCTAGGAGTTGCGTCGAATAAAATTTTGTTTACAGAACACCATCAATCACATGCAGCAAGCACATTTTTCCCATCACCTTTTCAAGAAGCTGCAATTCTAACTGTTGATGGCGTAGGCGAATGGGCCACAACCACCTTTGGCAAAGGTTGTGAAAATAACATCGAGATTATCTCAGAGCTTAATTTCCCTCATTCTCTAGGGCTCTTATATTCGACAATAACTGCGTTCCTTGGTTTCCGAGTTAATGAAGGTGAACAAAAAGTAATGAGTCTTTCAGCTTATAGGAAACCGATCTATTACGAACAAATTCACTCCTTAGTAGATTTTTCTCAAAATGGTAGCTTTGAGCTTGATACTTCCGCTTTTCGTTTCCCATTCGATCCAGAAAAAAGTTTTGGTAAAAAGCTCACCAAATTGCTTGGTAAAGCGCGTGAACCACACATGCCCATTCTCTATCAAGCTAATAATAGCAGACATGCCGATATTGCAGCAAGTTTACAGATGGTTTTAGAGCAAGGATTAATAAAACTAGTTAACGAATTACATGCGCGTGTCCCATCAAAGAATTTATGTATGGCGGGCGGGGTTGCCTTAAATGTTGTTGCGAATAGAAAAATATTAGAGCAGGGTCCATTCGAGCGTATTTTTATTCAGCCGGCACCAGGAGACGCTGGTGGAGCGCTTGGTGCAGCACTATATGTAAATCATGTATTTCTAAATACTCAAAGATGCTATTTGCAAACTCATGCATTCCTAGGCGAATCAATAAAAAGTAATTCATTAGAAGGAGCTAGGGAAATTTCAGATGAGGATAAATTGATTGAAGAGGTAGTGAGCAAACTTATTAAAGGTAAGACTATTGGTTGGGTACAAGGTAAGTTTGAGTGGGGGCCACGTAGTCTTGGGCATAGAAGTTTGCTGGCCGACCCACGTCATTTGCGAATGAAAGATCACATCAACTTAAATATAAAACATCGAGAAAATTTTAGACCTTTTGCACCTGCAATTACTAATGAGTCTGCCAAAAAGTATTTTAAAATACCTATGGGCTCAGAATTAGCTGCACGATTTATGTTGCTAGCCATTCCAGCATCAAATATTGGAATAGATGAAATTCCTGCAACACTACACGTAGACCAAACCGGTCGTATACAGCTTGTAGACAAATCGATCGATCCTCTATTCCATAAATTGATTACAAGATTTGGCGAAGAGTCAGGCACACCGATACTTTTAAATACATCTTTAAATCTTCAAGGAGAACCAATTGTAAGAACAGAAGAAGATGCAGTCGATATGCTACACCGTAGTGGCATGGATTCTTTGGTTGTGGAAAACCGCATATACGAAGATTTATAGTATGATTAAAAAAATAATAAACTTTTAAATTATAAAAAAATACGAAGATGGAATCGCATGAATTTTATAGGTATTGACAAGTTAACTTTTTACACATCTACGAATTCTAGAAAAAACGTATTCTATAACGCCGTTGCACATCTCCAAGACGCAAAGGCGTTCTCCCTAAGTTGATGAAAATGCTTAGCTGATACTAAATGACGACCAAGATTGAAAAGATTATATACCGCTGCATGTGCACTTAAAAAACGTTGCGCTTGCTGCATCGATTTAAATCGGCGCATTCCTCGCTCTCGAACTCGCGTCGGTTGATGCGAAAGCTCGGCTCGGTTATTAGCGTATTGAGAAGTATCGTGAATAGATTCTGGGATGAGTTCTCGATGTGCAACGCCATAGCTTCTTAACTTATCCGTGGCTATTTTTCTGGGTTCACTCCCATGGTTTCTTATCAGGCGCTTAAAAAAACGCTTGGCTGCAGCGCCATCTCTGCGTGATTGCAGAAACACATCAACTACTTCGCCATCCTGATTCACCGCGCGCCATAAATAATGTTGCTTACCATGAACTTTGACGAATACTTCATCTATGTAAAATGTATCACCGTAGCCCTGGTGCTTTCGCTTCAATCGCCTGGCGTATTGAGGACCAAACTTATTACACCACATACGAATGGACTCATAACTGACTTCAATCCCGCGTTCAGCTAATAGATCTTCGATGTCCCGATGACTGACGTTGAAGCGATAGTAGAGCCAGACGGCATATTGAATAATTTCAGATGGAAATCGGTGACGTTTATACAAGCTTTTTGATTTATTCATCCAGTAATTGTCGCCCAGATGCGTTTAACTTGTCAGTACCAGTTTGGGTCCTGCATTGCAACGTGGGCAATCCGATCTAAATGGTGAGGGTGCTACGGTTGGAGGAATTGTTATTATGCGTTATGGAGAAAATGCGTTGACAGTGATTAACCGTGTTAAAGGTCGAATTAAGGAATTGCAAGCAGGTTTTCCTGAAGGTGTGGAACTTGTACCCGTTTATGATCGTTCAAGTTTGATCGAACGTGCAATCAGCACCTTAAAGAAAACATTGTTGGAAGAAATATTTATTGTTTCATTGGTAATTATAATTTTTCTTTTGCATGTTCGCTCAGCCATTGTGGCTATTGTGACGTTACCTATTGCCATACTCCTCGCATTCATTCCAATGTTTTATCAAGGTCTAACCGCAAACATTATGTCGTTAGGAGGCATTGCGGTCGCCGTTGGGGCCATGGTGGATGCGGCTATCGTTATAATCGACAATATCCACAAAAAGCTTCAAGATACAAATGCACAAGGTGAAGCACGCACGAACTTAATTATTAAAGCCATGCAAGAAGTGGGTCCTAGCATCTTCTTCTCACTCCTTATTATTACCGTTTCTTTCTTACCCGTATTTGCACTACAAGGAACCGAAGGTCGCTTATTCAAACCACTCGCATTTACAAAAACGTATTCAATGGGTTTTGCGGCATTGTTGTCCGTTACATTAATTCCCGCACTTGCAGTTCTCGTCATTAGAGGTCGTATTCGAGGCGACACAAGTTGGTTAAATCGCGGTTTGAAAGCAGGTTATGCTCCACTGGTTAGACTCGCTGTAAAATGGCGATGGTTTGTTATAGCAGCAGCGGTTGCTGCGATGGTCGTAACGATACCCGCGTACCGACATTTGGGCAGTGAATTTATGCCGCCCTTGAACGAAGGCAGTATTCTATATATGCCTACTGCGTTACCCGGAATGTCAATTGGTGAGGCTACCCGTGTCATGCAAACGATGGATCGGGAGTTAGTGAAGTTTCCTGAAGTAGAACGTGTATTTGGTAAAGTTGGTCGCAGCTCAAGTCCTACCGATCCTGCTCCATTATCGATGATTGAAACTAATATTATGTTAAAGCCACAAAGTGAATGGCGAGAGCATATGACGTGGGACAAACTTATTGGTGAGATGGATGCAGCCATGCGTTTCCCAGGTATGCCGAATATTTGGTGGATGCCAATTCAAACTCGAACAGAAATGTTAGCTACAGGTATTCGTTCCACTCTAGGTATTAAAGTATTTGGAGCTGATCTAGCACAGATTGAACAAACTGCCGTGAATATTGAGCGAGCATTACTAGAAGATATGCGTACTGCACCCTATACACGAAGTGCATTTGCGGAACGAACTACAGGTGGGTATTTTCTTGACTTTGATATTGATCGCTCAGCGGCTGCCCGATTTGGTTTGAACGTTGGGGACGTGCAAAATGTTATTGAAGTAGCAATGGGAGGTATGAAGGTAAGCGAAACCATCGAGGGGCGTGAACGATACGGAATTTTAGTTCGTTACGCCCGTGAATTTCGCGATAGCGTTGATGCACTTGAACGTGTACTCATTCCTACTCCAGATGGCGCTCAAATTCCAATTACACAAGTCGCAGACATTCAGTTTAGAACTGGACCTCCAATGTTGCGTAATGAAGATGGTCAACTTGTTGGCTTCGTATTTGTTGATGTTAACGATACAGTCGGAATAGCAGATTACGTAAAACTTGCAAAACACGTGGTAGCAGAGAACGTTACTATTCCTTCAGGATATCGTTTGGCGTGGGCAGGACAATTCAAATACTTTGAAAGAGCTAAAGCGAAACTAAAAATCCTAATTCCATTAACGCTATTCCTTATATTCTTCATGTTATTTATGCATCGAAAATCGATAGTTGAAACATTATTAGTGATGACGGCTTTATTATTTTCTCTAGTAGGTAGTATTTGGTTGCTGACAGTTTTGGACTACAAGTTAAGTGTTGCAGTGGCGGTTGGCATGATTGCTGTAGCTGGATTGGCAATTGAACTTGGTTTGTTAATGGTGTTGTATCTCGATATTGCGTGGCGTAACCGACTCAATGAAAGCCGGTTGAATACCCGTATTGATTTGCAAGAAGCAATTATAGACGGCGCAAGCCAGAGAATTCGTCCAATGTTGATGACTTGGTTATCTACTTTTATAGGTTTATTACCAATCATGCTCAGTATCGGAACGGGAGCGGATGTTATGAAACGAATTGCTGCACCTATGATTGGAGGGGTAGCCTCTGCATTAGTTATGGTTCTATTTGTATTTCCTGCATTGTTCTCAATTTGGCGAGGTTCTAAACTTACATCTTATGTGCAAATTGAATAAATTAAGCTAAATACAACTGCTGTTTTAGAATTCATGACCGCTATTGGCTGAAAGCGGACGTTAGAGCTCATTAGCAACCAATGAAGTCTTTCTGCAGTCGAGTTATTTTGGGATAAAATTTAGGGTATCAAAAGTGTTTGAAAGTAATTAAGTATGTACACTTCAAGAACATAGCTGCTTTATTAAGTAGTTACCGCCTCCACCATTATATTTAGTTAATAGCTTTTTATACTCAACAGCTTAACATAGTTAATTAAGGTTAATTCAATCTCAGAATTAATCGCAATTTATCTCCATATCGACACAAATATGGGCACAAAATAGGTGATTTATAGTGGCACTTTTATAGATAACTTAGAGTTGAAATTCAATTAAATATTTAAATTGACCACAGGCAATGGTTGGGTCTAGGAGTACAATTCTCCTAAAAGAATAAAAAGTAGAAAGATGAAAATACTCCTGCCACTCATTCTAATTCTATTTGCAGCACCGAGTATTGTATTTGCTAGGCCAATACAATTGGAATGTGAAGTGTCACGTGAGTGGGAAAATATCTCACGTGATGAGGCGACACCAATTTTATTTTCTATAGACATAGACGAGAAAGCAGAAGAAATAATTCATATCACTTCTGATGGCTTTTCAGAACTTACATTAGGTGTGATTTCAACTAATACTATTAATTACAAATTACAACATGAAGAAAAATCAAAAACTACCAAAGATACTAAAATTATAACCACAAAAGATATTGTAGTAAATCGTGAAAACTTACATACAAAATATGAAATAGACACTTATACTATAAGCGGTAAGACATATCATAAATCAATAATCACCCCATTATTTTGAAAGGCAAATGCTCTACACTATAAATGCGCATCATCAACACCTTCAACAACCTAGATCTTTTCGGATAGCTTTGAGACTACCTATGAGATTCATTTTATATATATTGCTATTTACACTTTCAACATTAACCTTTGCTGTTGACTATAAGAAGTATGGTGACGCGGTTGATGAACAAAAAGCTGCTGATTCAGTTGATAAGGAACAGTTAAAAGGATCTGTTGAAGGCGGTGAGATCGATTATAATAAGGCAGCAGGCTCAGTTGATAAGGAACAAGCGGCTAATTCCGTTGATGTGAATAAGGCTAAAGAAGCGATAGTAGATGATTATGGCTATTAAGGGAATATGAAAAAAGAAATAATAATATTAAGCGCAATAATACTCTCTGCTTGTGCGTCAGCTACAAAAACACGGTTATCTGATGGAGAAATAGGTTACAAAATAGATTGTTCTGGTTATGGGATATCGTGGGCTGAATGTGGAGTAAAAGCTTATGACATCTGTCAGGGTGGCTTTACAGAAATTTCAAGTAACATAAAGGAATCTAGCGATACCAATCGTATAATGCTAATTAAATGTAATAGTAAAATCTAAACAAATTATATTAAATGCGCATCATCAACACCTTCAATGATCTTGATCTCTTAGAACGCCTTTACCCAATTTGTGACTCTTGTCAACACATTGGTGATCCCTTAGACGAACATAAGCTAAACGATAGTTTTGGTTCTATTGTAGCGATCTTGCATAAGCTTAAATGTAAGCAATGCGGAAGCAAGTATATTTACTTAAGAGTTGTTTCTAACCCTGCGATGCCGTTGGCTGGGGAACGGGCTTTATTTTCAGACAATATAAGGACGGTTCAATAATCGCTTTTTCTAGGATTATCTGTTTCTTGGTTTTTCTGTAATTGTAATTACTGGCTTTTTTCTTTTTTCTTCTGTGCAACAAGCGCCCACACCAATATAGCAAATACCGCGAGAAGTATGTAAATAGACCACTGTATTACTACCATAACACACCTCTCAATGATTAAAGGATGACTTTAACACAATACATATTATTGCTGTTAATATTGCAATGAATAGTCCACCTGAACCCGTTCATGATAACGTAATACGTAGTTGGCATGTTCGTGCGCATGCTTACAATAAACTCATCGAACGATGGACAATCTTTACCGAAATGGTCGGCCGACTATTGGAATTTATTCCTAAAGAATTTGATGGGCATGCACTCGATATTGGCGGCGGGAGTGGTCTGCTTGCTGAACTTTTGCTTGAAAGGCACTCCAAAGCGCGCGTAACCGTGGTGGAACCTGCAGAAGAAATGCGTGCTTTGGCTTCGCGTCGCCTTGGTTACCGAATTGAAATCAGTAATGTCACAAGCGACCAACTCAACAAACTTGCTCTTACTGCCGATGCAGCATTGTGCAATGCGTCATTCCACCTAATGAACGAGGTGACTACGTTACCCTCAGTGGCATATGTTCTTAAGAAAGGTTCTATATTCGCAGTAAATCTATGGGGACACTCTTTCGATGAGACAACAGCCCTGGACCAGAAGGTGGAATGGATGCAATTCGTGGATCAAGCACTTAGCAAATTCGATCAGCCGCCGATGCATCGCCCCAAAAAAACCACACAAAGAATAAAAAGCGCGGACGGATTACGAAAAATTGGAGAGGTTTGTGGACTTCATCTCCTTGATACAAAAATAGTAACTACTGAAATCGAGACGCAATTCAATATCGAATTCGCTGCCATGAATCCCAATTTCCTAAATAACGTTGAGACAGATATTCGAAAGCAAGTTATTGATCGAGCACTGAAGTTGTGTCGCGGCGTTGACACGATTTCCACTGTTGATCTAAAATTCGAAAAAGTTTGAAAACTATATCCCTACCCACGACACTCTACATCAGATTTATGCCGGTCACTTCACTCCCATGATTTTAAATGAGCACTTTTATCCGTAATCGAACCGTAAGCAAAAACTACTCGCTATAAATTAGCGTCGTTTTCTACGGTTTCCTACCTCGCCATTGCGCCCATCTCTATTGCGTCCATCACCATCGCGACCGCCCCTATTACGTTCTTGGTCGCTGCGTCTATGTCCACGACCTTCATTATTATAGTGAGATCTATGGCGGTAGCGTCTATCATGCCCATAATGTTTATTACGACCTCGGTAATGATGCGGTTTGTAGTAATCATGGCGCTTGTAGTGACCATAGTTGTGACCGCGATTATAGCGATGTGGTTTATAGTAGTGATGACGCTTAGGTTTGTGATAATAATGATGACGTTCTGTATGACGAGGTGTGCCATAGCCATGCCCGTAATCACTGTATCCAATCAAAATACTCCATGGATATTCAAAATAGCCGACGTTTCCATACACCGACCCATTCGCATGAGATTGTGTTGAAATACCTAAAAAAGCGATCCCTACAAATTTTAGAACAAGTTGTTTTCTCATTTTGATCCTCCTCTATTCGAGCTCAATCTCTCGTGACACTACATTCAACGTTTTATTGGTATATTTGGTTGACACTAATCCAACGAATAATAACTGGTGATATATATAGGGGCACCTCACACAATAAAATTGCCTGATCTATGCTTGATAAGTCAGGTGTAGAATTAAGAAATGGAATAATGATAACTTTGTTAATACTTTTTACCTGCTCACTCAATTTTGCAATATTTTCTATTCGGTTAATTTCTTTGCCTAGATAAGAGTAACCATCTGCCGCAATCAATATAGCGGGCTCTATCTGTTCAAAACGATCTAAAACACCTCGCACACCAAAGTCTTCAGAACACGAAGACCACACAGCGCCTATTGCAGCCGTTGCTAGCATACTAATTACAGTTTCTGGAATATTAGGTAGATAACCTGCAACACGATCCCCCGGCTTTACACCTGCATCAAGTAGCGCGTGGGATAGATGTGCTACCTTAGCCCGCAATTGACGATGACTAAGACAATTACGTTCATCTCTTTCGCTGCGCCCAATTATTGCAGGTGAATCATCGTTATTCTTTAATAGGTTTTCCGCGAAATTTAATTTGCTTCCTACAAACCATTTTGCACCAGGTAGTTTATTTTCATCAACAAGGGCAGATGTGTAAGCTTTGTTATACCTTATATCGCAAAAGTCCCAAATTGTTTCCCAAAACATTTTTGGTTGTTCAATAGACCACTGGTAAAGATCTTCATAATTTTCAATTTCTGGGTATTGCTTTTGTAAGCCGCTAAGAAAACGCATCATATTCGATTGCTCAATGCGTGTTTTAGATGGTGTCCAGATTGGATCAGTCACGAGGCACCCTATTCAGTTATCTAGACGTTATCTAGACTTTAATTACTCTGTTTTGAATTTACGTTGTATATAATTCACTTAGATAGCAAGATACTTGAGAGACAAAGATACTATCGAATTTAAAACACTTAAATACGTCGATTTGGTTGTTACCACCTTCACATTCCAATATTTTAAAAGATATACACTATTTTCTACACAATCCTCATATATTACTAGAATTCAAATTTTAACAAACGCTATAAGCGATAAAGTTCTTAGTTTAAACCTAGCTTAATTCAAACGCTTTGAAAGATTATAAAATAATCACTGTAAAATCAGATCATCAGAGATGAAATTTTTCGGTTAGTAATTAGCAAAAATGGAATTTTAGATGAAATCTATTATTATGATCATTAAATACAATTTAATACATCAGCCTATGTTGAAAAAGTAAGATCTGGTTAGCACTAAATCAAAGGCTAACTCCAAACTTACTGAGCACCATCACCATCGAAAAGTAACATCCGACCATGATTGCTAATCCAATTGACATACTTGCGTAAAATGGAACCTGTGCTTTTAAAAGTACAGGTAATACTACAAAAAGTGATAAGGAAGGCAATACTAGCCAAAAAATACTTATTGTGAGTGACGATATTTTTTCTACATCATTGGTATCAATATAAAGCCATAACATAGCTAAAACAGAGACTAGTGGAATTGATGCGAACAATGCGCCAACAAACGAATTAAATCTAGATATCTCTGAGATTGAGACAATTAATACTGCGGTAACTGCCAATTTTGTTAAGTACCAAGTCATATTTATTACAACAACTTAATGTTGCCCTCTAAAAGTTTAAATCTATATGAATCTTTTCCAATTCAATGTACCCAGCACAATTTAATTTTCTTTTGACAAAACACCATAAATTGTCATTAAATAATGCAGATCAAATTAACTATAAGGCACTCTTTTTAAAGTAAAAATGCCATTTGCCCGAAATCTTGAACCAACTATCATGTTTGTGTGTTGATTTACCACACGTTCAATACTTAGATAAAAAACTCATTAACTACTAATTTTGGCACTGATATGGGTGAAATTATTGACTTTAAGACCAAGGAAATTGAGCGTAGACATCTACGCATTCAAGAATTGATGAAAAAGGCTTTAACCGACTTACTCGATGATAAAGATATGGATGAACTTAGAAAATTGACAAAGCAAGGCTGTCATTAATTTATTCAAATCTATATAAATATCATATAGTAGTCTTAGCTCAGCGCTGCCCTCACATACTTTTAATCATCCTATCGTAGCATTTACGTGATGCTAATCTGGTTTGTTTTAATCAAAAAGCATTTTTATTAATTGGTAATTCAATATCACTTATTAAAGTTGCGCGCTATGCTTCTCTACATGCAATTCAGAGCCATCTCAAGTAAAATATGTTGAGCTATTTAATAAGAAAACGACATAAAAAACTAATTATAATTTTGAATTAATTAGTATTTATATAACAATATGCTCAGCTTTGAAGAAAACTATATCCCAGATGAAAAGGAAAGATTACAGTACTTGTTAGGTGAATATATAACTTTTCTCTCCAGACATGCCACACCAACAACGTTGGAACATCATGAGCTCATTTCTAGGTTATTAAGCAAAAAAACACCACATACCGAATTGCTTGACAAAATTGGAACAATCTTTTCGACAGAAGATTGTAAACCCAAAAGTCTCATGTTAACTGATGATATTGAAAGTAAACTTGGGCCAAACCGTTCTGCGGAATATCTAGGCTTACATGCAGATATCTGCTTTATGGTTACACAGTATCTAAGCAATAAATAAATATACAAGGCTCAACTCTTTGTGAGTAAACACAAAGAATCGAGCCTTATTATTTTATTGACGGATTTTAAGATGCCTGCGCTTGTTCAGACACCACCACTCCTTTTTCAAGCTGCCAAGAGTGACACATCTTTTGTTTGCCCTTATTTAGCTTGTTGTACGCAGCTTTTGCGCTTGAAAAGCGGTCAAGATCGGTACTTGCCAGACCCGGTAATACGATATCTGCATAAGACGTAAGATGGTCAAAAAACTCATGGTTTGCAATTTGAAAATTTGAATCTTCTGAAGTCAGAAAACTATCTTTCAGCCTTTGCTCCATTTTCTCATCCAATCGATCAAATCCTATTTCCCTGGGTGCATGGATGTGTACATCTGCATAATTGGAGCGAAAGTCTTTTCGTAAACCTGAGAAATCATCGAGATGATCGATCCATTGATTAATCACCTTACGCCATTTACTCAATGCTTCACCAGGCAATACTTGCACACCGGGATGTGTAAATTTTGCCAAGTTAAACAACATCCACTTACCTGCCTTATTGCTTTCATCTGCAGCTGATAATGCGTGCGTAAGTGCTCCGCCCGAATCGCGAACTGCAAAACGCATGAACGAATCTTGGGAAAACTTATTAGTAACTTCTTGTCGGAATCGATCACGAACGGCTTGCACACCTGTGTCGGTATAAGATGTTAATCGCTGCCATGAATGTTCTGTATTAACGACGAAAAACCCACCTGTAAATGGATTACTTTGCTTATCACCTTGACTGTTAGTAATGCCATCTAGTTCATTAAGACTGGCAAAAAGACTGGCAGGAGAATCACCATCACCACTATGAGGTAACTGCCCGACTCCAATAACTGGAATTTGATTATTTAACTTTTCATTTGTTAATTGACGAGATAAATCAACAGCCATGCCGCTGCCCGTGCCGCCTGCCAAATTAAAGCAAATCATTACTCGTGAGGGTAGTTCAGATTGCTCAACATGATTTGCAAAGTCTGATAACGCTGTATCCAATACTCGTGGCTCATCATTAAACCCTTTTGAATAAATCGCTTTAGCTACAGCTCTGGAAAGATGTGAGCCCACTTCAGGTAATGTTATATTTTTCGGTAACCAAGACTTTCCTTCAGACAATCTATCAAGACTCGCAATAAGCTCATCAGCTTGAGGGATGTCTAAAGAAATTGATTGAAAATGAAAGCGGTCTGGTGAAATACCTTGCTCTTCAAGACGCTGTTTCAGACCGGCTGCATAGCCTTCAACACGTTTAAGATCTTGATCGCCTACATCAATCACTAACGCTGCAACACGTGCTCGCGGATCCATTAGCACGTCTTCTATTTCACCTGTGCGCAATAAACCATCAACATATCCAGCACCAGTTCGACCAATCCCGATTGCGCTTAAGCAATATTGATCTGATCCATCTGTTGTAGAATTTGAATTAGCCATTTTTTATCCTCCTCTCAATATTATTTTATGTTTTTACCTTCCTTCCTTGATAAATTTTTCCTGTAAAATTTGATTTAAGTTATAATAGAATCAACCACTTATAGTACTATAACTGCAAGTTAAATACTATCAAACTCCCTATAGAACATATTATTACAGCAAATAAACACAAAATATGATTGCGCAATAATTTTGCGTTTGAAGGTTTGAAATTAAAGCGGATGAACTAGTGTCGAGGCCCTTGATCCGGACGTAAGAGTAAACGTTCAACGCGCCGACCCTTCATTACATGACTTTTTAAAATTTCATCAATATCTTTTTCACACGTATAGGTATACCAAACACCTTCAGGGTAAATCACCATTGTCGGCCCAAGTTCACAACGATTTAAGCAACCGGCATGATTTACACGAATACCTTGAAGTCCCATTGCCATGGAACGACGGCACATATAGTCACATAATTCTTGTGCGCCTTTAGCAAGACAGCTGCCACGACGATGTGTGGCAGGCCGCTCATTAGTGCAACAAAATATATGCACATCATAAAATAGCTCTTCGCTATGAAGTCGGTCGCCAGAATTCTCTGTGGTGCCTGATGAAGCATTTATATTTCGTTTTGAAGCTACGCTGCGCCATTCAGCCATGATCCCACCTAATAATGATATACACTGTGCAATTATATCGAAATTTATCGACGATTAGTGCCTTAATATACAAACAATTCTGTTTTAAAATTACATAAAATTGAAACATGTTAAATGCAACTATAGTTAGCACTGTTATTTAGGAGACATTTCGTGTGACAAGTAACCGTCTTAGCGAGCAAACAAGCCCTTACTTACTTCTACACGCCGATAACCCCGTACATTGGCAACCTTGGGACGATCAGGCGTTGCAACTCGCTAAGCAAACGAACAAACCTATTCTATTATCTATTGGTTACTCTGCATGTCATTGGTGTCATGTTATGGCGCAAGAAAGTTTTGCAGATCCGACTACCGCTGCTGTCATGAACGATCACTTTATAAATATAAAAGTAGATCGAGAAGAGCGACCCGACTTAGATACCATCTACCAAACTGCACTGGCTAACATGGGGCAGCAACGCGGTTGGCCACTAACGATGTTCCTAAATCCAAAAGGGGAACCCTATGCGGGCGGCACTTATTTCCCACCTAAAACACAGCATGGACGTCCCTCTTTTACAGAGACCATGTACGCCGCTGCGGAGGCATTTGCAAATGATCCTGAAATATCAAAAACAAACACTGCGAAACTCATTGCCAAATTGAGCCATCATCAAAATGAAAAAGGTGAAATTTCTATAGCACTGATGAACCATGCAGCAAATCAATTACTCGACGGTGTAGACATTGTATACGGTGGTTTGGGCTTGGATGCAAAATTTCCTCAACCGATGTTTCAAGAACTGTTATGGAGAGCGTATTGTCGTACTGCTCATAACAGCTATCGTGATGCTGTTGAAAATACGCTAACTCATATGTGTCAAGGCGGAATCTACGATCACCTTGGTGGCGGTTTCGCTCGCTACACAATAGATGATAGATGGCTAATCCCACATTTTGAGAAAATGCTCTATGACAATGCGCTGTTGATAAGTCTTTTAACTCTCGTCTGGCAAAAAACTCATTCGGCTTTATATTTAAATTGTATTAAAGAAACAGTTAATTGGTTATTAACTGATATGCAAACGCCAGAAGGTGGATTTGCATCAAGCATTTCTGCAGACAGCGAAGGTTATGGCGAAACCGAAGCAGGTGAAGGTGCATTTTACGTTTGGCATGAAACTGAAATTGATGATGCATTGGGAGAAGATGCTGATGAATTCAAAGCTACTTTTGATGTATCTAGCGAAGGTAATTGGGAAGGCGTTAATATTCTTAACAGAATCGATACACCATTAAGTCAAGACCTTGAAACTGAAAAACACTTAGACGTGTTGAGAGAAAAGCTGCGCCTAGTACGTGATGAACGACCCCACCCTGAATTAGATGACAAAACTCTTGTTGATTGGAACGGTATAGCTATCGCGGCGCTTGCCGAAGCCAGCCAAACATTTAATAACCCGCAGTGGCTTAATGCTGCTTGCAAAGTCTATGACAGCATAATTAATACCTCGAGCGATGGTGGAGATTTTCTCTACCACAGTTATCGACAAGGGCAACATTCTCCTATCGCAATATTGGACGACTATGCAAATATGTCCCATGCCGCACTGCGTCTTTTTGAAGCAACAAATGATCTACGTTACTTACAACAAGCACAGAATTGGGTTGCAATGCTTGATCAACACTACTGGGATGATGCTGGTGGTGGATACTTCTATACCGCAGACAGTGTTGACTCTATCATTGTACGGACTAAAACCGCAGCTGAAACTGCAACACCTGCTGGCAACAGCATGATGGTCTCAGTTTTATCGCGCTTATATGCCCTTACTACAGAGAACAAATATAGAGATCAAGCTGAAACAATAATCTCGACATTTAGCATGGAGACCACTACAAATTATTTAGGTATGGCCAGCATGATTAATAATAGCGAAATGCTGCAAGATCTAATACAAATTGTCATTGTAGGACATGCAGATGAACCGCAATCTCAGCAGCTTTTAAATTCTGTATTTGAAGTATCTCTACCCAATCGCTTATTGCAAATTGTTTCGCCAAATGCAGAATTGCCGCCCAAGCATCCTGCTATGGGTAAAACACAACTGAATGACAAACCTACCGTGTATATTTGTCGGGGCACTAACTGTAGATTGCCCATTACAGATAAAATTGAATTGAAAGATGCTCTACATCGTGAAGCGTATGAATTTCACAATGCAAACTAAATAGATTAAGTTTTGGATACTTTATTTTTCTAATAACACAATATTTAGTTATAACGTTGCTTTACAAAATATTAAATACACCAAAACAGACGTTAAAAGTAAAATTAAAGTTGATCGAGTAATGCATTCCCACTACTTACATTACAGGATAGTATACTTTCTTCTACATTTAATGCCGTCACTATCCCGTCATCGACTAACATTGAATAACGTTCTGAACGATCACCTAAGCCAAAATCGGAAAGGTCTAAATTAAGTCCGATTGCATTTGTAAATTCACCTTTTGGGTCACATAGCATCATTATATTTTCGCCAACATTATGATCTTGTGCCCAAGCTTGCATCACAAATGGGTCGTTTACGGACACACAAACTATTGTCTCTACACCTTTTTCATTCAGTTCAGCAGCATGTTGCACGAAACTAGGCAAATGTTCTTCCGAACAAACAGGTGTGTATGCACCGGGCAGTCCAAAAATTGCAACTTTTTTGCCATTAAATATTTCAGCAGTTGTGCTACTTCGCACATCGATATTTGATTCCGAACCCATCCATTTAAAGGTGACCGATGGAATGCGGTCACCTACTTTAATTGCCACTGTAATCTCCTTCTAATTAAGGCTCAACGATTTATGTGTCGTTGAGCCTTAATTATTAATTTTTATATTTCTAATGGTTTTAATCACACCCATTCAATTAGTGGCAAGGAAATGCAAGGCCGTGACGAATATCATGTGCTGCATTATGCAAAGCTTCAGGCCCAGCAAAACCCACTGCTGATACTAAAAATACGCCGACTAGAATGGCTGCCGTTATGGCAAAAATCGTAGCCACAGGAATTGCTCCCGTTTGCACTTGGGACAATATGTTTGTTGTTGCTCTTGCTACGCTCATGTTTACTTCTCCTTTATTTGATTTTGTTTTGTTTTGTTAATAAAGTTGTATATTAAATTTACAGATAAACTGCTTTGAAATAATAAAGTTAACTTCCTGGTACGACGCAATTTGCAAAACCTTCTGCAAATTCATCACAATCCAAATTTTTACCTATCACTACATACTCGGTAATTTTTTCTTCATCTGGTTTCCACAGTCGATCAGGTTGCATCGACGTCAGCATGCGTACACTTTGAAATACGACGCGCTCGTTAAAGCCTTGTGCATTAAAAATTCCTTTAGTTCGATACATGTCTTCTCCGCGCTCTGCAAGCATTTCATTTAACCAAATCATGAATCGATTCATATCTATAGGTCTCTTTTCTTGCAAAACAAAAGACCTCACAGATTGATCATGCTCATGTTCAAGATCATCAAGAAAGGTTGGGTCTACTTCTAGCTTGGCTTCTAACTCAAATGCATTAACACCAATTACTTTTTCAAGAGCAATTTCACTATTTATAGTGTGGTAGATTTTCGCAAATGGGTTAGACCTGCGGATTACACGTTCAACTTCTTCCAATCGCTCGGCAGATACAAGATCTGCTTTATTTAACAAGATAATATCTGCAAATGCGATTTGTTCTTGGGCCTCTTCACTTTGTGCAAGATTTTGCTCGAGGTTTACTGCATCAGCTAAGGCAACAAATGAATCAAGTCGTGTTTTAGAAGTTAAATTATCTTCTAAAAAAAATGTGGAAGCAACTGGGGCTGGGTCGGCTAAACCTGTGGTTTCAATAAGTATTGCATCAAGCTCAGTACGCTCTTGCAATCTTTCCAGTGTATCGATTAAATCTCCACGCACAGTGCAACACAAGCACCCATTGTTGAATTCCACCAACTCTTCTTGATCATCTTGCACAATCAACTGACCATCAATGCTGACTTCACCAAATTCATTAACAATGACCGCAATTTTACGGCCGTGTTGCTCAGCGAGAATTCTATTAATAAGTGTAGTCTTTCCCGAACCTAGAAAGCCGGTTACTACGGTAACCGGCACACGCTCATCCATGACAGCTGTTGTTTCACTCATATCTAAAATTCTCGCAAAGCTATGTCGTCAATGTCTTGCTACGGAGTAGCCACCACAGTCTTCGTCATCATGTCGATGCCTTCAGCAAGGATTGATGTTCGATCTGCAGGGGGTAATACATCACCTCGCATTTGATCATAGGGGACAACAACCCAACAAGCACAACCCCACAAACACTCACCTGCCATGCCATTAAAGCGAATCGCAGGCTCTGACATCATCACACCTAAATCAAGTAGCCAGGAGTGAAGCAACAACTTGCCTTCCCAATCGAACTTGTCATAGGCATCACGTGCTTTCCAGAAAATATCCAAGTCCGTTTTCGCCATACCCGGCAAAATGATATCTGCATAGGATGTTAAGTGGTCGAAAAATTCGTGATTGGTAATTTGAATTGTGGAATCTTCACCCGGAACTAAGAAGTTTGATTCAAGCTTAGCTTTTACAGCCGCATTGATGTCATCGAAACCAATTTCGCGTGGTGCATGGATATGCACTTCCGCATAGTCGGTTCTGAAATCCTTATTAAGACCTGAGTAATCGTCAATATGATCGACCCACTGATTCATCACTTTACGCCACTTGCTCAATGATTCGCCCGGGAGTACCTGCACGCCTGGATGAGTAAATTTAGACAAGTTAAACAGCGTCCAATTGCGCGACTTGCCACTGACGGTTTCATGCGGTGCCCCGGTAAATCCTGCAGGCCTCAATGCACGGAACAATAATTTGCCACTTTCTTTGTATGCAAAACGCATAAATGAATCTTGGGCAAATTTATTAGTAACCTCATTGGCAATGCGATGACGCACTTCAGGAACGATGTTGCGATTTTTGTCATCGTTTTGGGTATACGAGGATAAGCGCTGAAACGAATGTTCAGTGTTAACTGCCATGAAGCCACCTGTAAAGGGACTTTTATACAGATCACCCCAAACTGCACACACCCCGGCATTTTTATCATCGTCGAGCATGCAATCAATTTCGTTTAGCGTTGGGAAAAGTGCAGGATTGATATCTTCTCCATCACCACTGTTAGGAAGCTGCCCAACACCCACGACTGGAATGCGTCGACCCAACTTTACGCTAGATAAATGACGCGTCAGATCCACCATGATGCCACTGCCAGTACCGCCATTAAGACTGAAGCACGCAAGCACAATAGAAGGAAGCTGCGCTTGTTCGACATGATCAACAAATCTTTGCAGTGCCTTTTCCATGGGTCGATCACCATCGTAATATGCTTTTGCATACAGCGCCTTAGCAAAGGCACGTGGCATATGCTCCCCTGCTTTTGGCATTTTAAAATTAGACGGTAACCATGGTTCATAATTAGGGTTCCAGTAATATCTGGGGTACTCTAATTTCAAAAATTCGCGCATTCTTCTTAAGGTGTTAAACAGATCATCACGATCAGGAATATCCAAACTTACACTTTCAAATTGAAAACGTTCCTCAGGAATACCGCGCTCTCTTAAACGCTCTTTCAATCCTGCAGCATAGTCCTTGGCTTGCAGCATATCGTCTTCACCAATGTCAACGACTAACGCAGCAATCCTTGCGCGTGAGTCCTCTAAAATATCTTCTACTTCACCCGTGCGTAACATGCCATCCACATAGCCAGCACCTGATCGGCCGATGCCAACAACGTGTATACAATGCGGTGCTTGTTCACCGGTTGCACTGTGATACATTGAATTTTGTGCCATTTCTAAATCCTCCTACTACTTTTATTATGTGTGTTGCTTAAAACTAATAAATGTGTTTATTAATTTTAATTTGTTTAAAATAATTTAGAATTTTTACCGTTAGCTAGTATTAATTTCCTAGCACCTAGGTGTAAATCCTGTATCTTCGTCTAAAAAGCCTAAGTCATAAAGAATATGAGCTGCAGATGTTGAACGTTCATCCGTTACATAAACACGATAGTCTTCAACAAATAATCCTGGGTCCTTATCAATTAAACCCTCTTCTATAAGCTCAACACCTTTCTCTAAGTTCTTTCGACTTAATTGCGCTTTCCATAGCGGGTTTTCGATATAAATAGCTTCATCATCACAACCTGTTACCGTTAACGTTTTGCCACCAGCAACAGTTGGAACCTCGACCCCGTCTTTATATCTTTTTTTCACTTCCGCCCAATCAAGCGACATATTATTTAGCTCCTACTAAAAATCTTAAATTACTGTTTTCTTAAGCAACTACCGCTAAGCAATTGCAACTTTTTTCGCACTTTTTTTGTCTTCAGGGCCACGAATTTGATCGTAAGGCACCACTACCCAACATGCGCATCCCCATAAACATTCACCTGCCATACCGTTAAAACGAATAGCGGGCTCACAAAGTAATACCCCCAAGTCAAGCAACCACGAATGATCATTAAGTTTTTCTTCCCAATTACATGGGTCATAGATCTCACGTGAATCAAAAAACAAATCAAAATCTATTTTACCAATGCAAGGCAAAATAAACTGCACTGAATTTGAATTAGCGCTTGCCGAGGCAGTAATAGCTGGTTCTGCGCTGGGTGAAAACGCTTTATTTAATGATTTTGCAACGCGAATTGTGCTTTCATCTTCAGGATCGTTAGCACGTACTTCAATATATTCAGGTGTATAACTACTGCGTATTCCTAGTCGACTCGCCATGTCATCGCTAGCCGTGATATCTCCGTCCACATCCGCAAATCCTAGTACATGTGCCCATCGGTTACCGTATGGAGTCCGAGCAGCGGCATGTTGAGTAGGCGGCGCCCCAACCCAATTCAGCATGCGTAACGTTTCCCAAAGATCAACACCTCGGTTACGCGTTAAGAATGATGAAATTTCACGATCTACTCGCTGATGAGTTTGTTCAAGATCTTGTACGGCGTCCCAAACAGCTTTTTGCGGCACGATGATTACACCGCTGGTAAACGGATTGCGGTATAAATCTCCCCATACTGCTATAACGCCATTATTTTTTTCCTCGTCGCCCATGCAATCTAGTTCATTTAACACAGGGAACAAATGGCTACCTTGATGAGCTTCGTCATCGCCTTCGCAAGGTGCGATAGCAACACCCACGACTAATGCACGTCTTCCAAAACTAACATTGGAAAGATGGCGCGCCATATCCATCACAATGCCACTACCTGTTCCACCACCCATACCAAACACTACGGCTACAACAGTCTGCCCCTCTGACTGATCTACATTCTCAGCAAAACGTTTTAAGGCATTGCGCATTTTGCGCGGTTCGTCATAGTAACTTCTTGCATAAAGGGCTTTGGCAATTGATCTTTGAAAGTGTTCACCTGCATTAGGAAGCGACGTTTTCGAAGGCAACCAGGGCTCGTAATTTGGATTCCAATAATATCGTGGGTACTCAAGCTTTAAAAATTCCCGCATTCTTCGCAGCGTGTTAAACAATTCATCACGATTTGGAACATCAATTGCAACGGTTTCAATGTTTGCAGACCCCTGCGGAAGATTGCTTGCAAGCTCATTTATTTGAATTAAATCTTGCTCGCCGATATCTACTGCAAGCGCATTAAAAACTGGGCCTTCATTAGTATCCGCAATTTTGTCTTTTAAAATTTGCGCTATTACATCTGCACCCGCTTTCCCTATTCCAACCACATGTACAAAAAATGGAGTGGTATCCTCATCACTTATGCGATGAATACCACGTTTTAATGCATCTAATTTACGTCTCGCTAATTTTTCTTCTGTGGAAATTTTAGGTGCTGCTTTCTTTTTACTCGCAGCCTTAGCTTTGGAATCTGATTTCTTATCAGGCGTGTCTTTTTTTGATGCCATACAGCTTATCCCTTTCATGCGTAGTAATGAAAGAAGCTGTACGGCAATGCTTTTAATTAGCTTATAAAAAGTAAATTTAATGGTTAGTTAATCCATCCTTAGTAAATTATCCGTCACTAACTCACCCAACTAAATGCTAATATTATTGATTTGCCGTATAAATGAAGTGTATATGCACATTCATTCCATTCCTTCTAATTATTACTTTATTTTTTATTACTCTAATTATTTAGATTTTATTGCTTGTACTTTCTAAGCAGCGCGCTCATGTTGAGCAACTCCCATAAAACGAAGTATTCTCAACTGTTTAACAATTATTAGCAAGATGTATTTAATTCAATTCAACCACAGCATTCTTGTATTTTACAATTTAAGTATCACAAAATTGATATATATTATCGTTAAATAAATATCTATAAATTTTTTAAATAATCACATGTTTTTGATAAATTTTTTGAATAGCTCACATAAATTTAATTTAAAAAAAGTCTTTTTATCTCATCAACTAATTTATCTTAATTAGTAAATTTCAGAATACGTTTTTATTTAGAATGACTAGTTTTAGCTAACAAATAAGGGTTGCAGATCCTTCCACTCAGCAAAAGGAAAGTCTGGAGATGCCGTATCGGCTATCACCGTACCAAGATTAGTTTCTATTTCTTTATGACTGTTATAGGCACCGAGAATTAGGCACTGAATCATATCATCGGGTATTTCCTCAAAGGCCATCTTCGCACCACATTTATAATCGAAATCTATGCGCCATTTCGGTCGTGAGATGCGCTCATACTCATGACGGCAGATCACCGTCCATTGGATGGAAACACGGGTTATCTCACTACTTATATACATGTAGACACTTTTTAAAAGTTAGTAGTAACATAGTGAAAAATTATATCAAAATAGAATATAGCAGTGCTAATTCTTACTGTTGTTAAAATTATGTACCTTAATTTCGACAGTGCTTTTGCAGTTAATTCTCTACATATTTCTTAATTACATGTTAAGAAACGAGCAGTCATTCATTGACTTTATTATATTTACTACTCACAGTATAACGGATAGCGAAAGTTGCAAGACATTGTAGGCAACTCTTGTACGAGGCAATTATTAAATCGGAGTAAAGCGATGAGTGACGAATCTAACACTCAACTGGATGAAACACTAACACTGTGGATTGACGAACACAAAGAAAATATTCAGTCCATGTATGAAGCGTATTGTCTAGAAATGGGTGAATCAATTTGTACGTTTGAAGAATTTGCAGTGTACATGTTTTATGAGTGCGCCCATTAGTGAATCAAAAGTTTATGGCCACTCATATCTATACATCCTATAATCCGGTAGTTACATAAATTTTAAAAGTACAAATGTATATAAATTCTATATTCGACCAGTATTCAACGCTACCATAGTTTTATTAAGTTAGTGTCGATAGCCATGGCTGCGGCCATAGCCATAATGTTTCCCATAAATTTTCTTATCGCCATGCCGCATAAAATATCGAGGCTTAGAATAATAATGGCGATAATGACTTCTATTAGGATTACCGAATTTATGATGTTTGTAATACCCACGATTATAGCTATGTGGGTAATAGTGATGATGCCGATTAAGTTTGTGATCATAATGCCGATGCTCGAAATGATGAGGTTTCTTATAGCTATTTCCAATTACCTCCGACCCATTGGCATGAGATTCTGTGACAATGCTCAGCATCACAAAACCGGTTAAGGCTAAAACTAATTTAATATGTATTTCCATTACTATCCTCCTTATTCGAAAAATCGCTTTCAATAGTACATGGAACGTTTAATAAAAGGTGTGGTCAACGTCGGCTGTTCAGTATTATTGATTCAGGTAGACAAAATGAGTTGCTATTAATAATATGCATTAAATTACCTAAGCGCTACGAAGAATTATTCTTCTTCCAGTTATGAAATAGTCCTCCTATGACCAAATGTTTTTAGCATTAATTATAAAATATCTATCATCAAAAAAATTAACAACATTACCAATTAATAATTCAGTAACCACTTCCATTAATTTAGTTATTTCGACAGAGTTATAATTATAAAACTAGGTATGATGATTCTTACTCTAAATCATTGCGCAAGCTCGGCTTCCATTTCAAGAATTACAAAGTGTAAACTATCCTTTGGAACACGAATTACACCTTCAAATGGACGATCATAGTCTTGAATAACAAACATGATCAACGTTAAAATAAGTGCGAATGCTGTCATTCGTCCTCGGCTCATTTTTCCATATATTCCCGCATTGAACCCCGCAACACCCAATGCAGCCGCGGCCATAATAAGCATCATCAATGTCACTGCTAGAGGCAATTTATCTAGACCTGCAGCCAACCGAATGGTATGCACATCGATGACATGATTGATAGATTGAACTAGCGCTGCTTCTATAGGGCCAGGTTTATTCTCTTGAACAATTTTTTCTGTAAGCGGCCAAAGACGCTCTTGTTCTTTTATTGTTTTTAGAAGAATTGCATTTCGTTCTTCCGGAGTAAATCTAATACTTCTATTTTGGTTACTTACTACTCGGGTACGCGCGTAATCGAGTAGCGCTATTTTCAACTCTGTACTTCTCGGTTCTGCAACCAAGTCAGCGCGTAAAAATGCCGTGCCTAGAGCATTCGCTTCCAAAATGGCAGAATGCTTACGGGCCTCAAATCGCTGCACAGAGGCAAGGTAGGTAAATGATAAAATTAAACCAAGTAAGGCCAGCATCGATGTAAGAACAACCTTACCTCCCGCGGTTTCCTTCTCAACCCAATGCTCACGTTGCTTGAGCCCCACTTGGTGCCCAACCTCAAGTACCAAGAGCAATACTAATAAAATCAGGAAGCCAACCGACCAAATTGAAATGTCATAGAGAATGCTTAATTCAATCATAGAGGATGCTTAGTTCAAAATGTATTTTCATTATTGTTATGTGGTAACTGTGCTGTAAATTATTAATTATAACAAAATGATACGTAATAAAGCATGTAAGCTAGTTATATTTTTTATACAAGTATGGCACTTGTATAACTAATCAACATATTTGGAAAAATAAAGGTAGTAATAACCACTAAACAAGATTAAAAATAATTTTATTTGCTTTATAGCATCAATTTCCTTTTATATAACATTTATTAGTGAAGGTGCTTAAATGAAAAATATAATAAAAAGACCGAGTATAGCCATTTCGCATCCATTATTTTTACTGGGATTTACCGCAATTCCGGTGCTGGTATTCATGTCTGTATTTGCTGCTGAAGAAACCACCAACAGCATTAACTGGGTTGATATGATGATGGGTCTGTTTGGTGGGCTCGCATTGTTCCTATTTGGAATGGAACAAATGTCGGATGCTCTAAAATCTGCATTGGGTGATCAGATGAAAGTGTTGCTCGCCAAATTAACAAGAAATCGCTTCACTGCAGCCATTACCGGTGCATGTGTTACTGCAATCATCCAGTCTTCTTCCGTTACTACCGTATTAGTAGTGGGATTTGTCTCTGCAGGCATGATGTCAATGTCGCAATCCATTGGCGTGATTATGGGTGCAAATGTGGGCACCACAATTACCGCACAGGTTGTCGCATTCAAAGTTGAAGAAGCTGCATTATGGATGATCGCTATTGGTTTTCTCATGATGTTCACTGCCACACAAGAAAAAGTAAAACTTTATGGAAACATTCTAATGGGTCTAGGCTTAATCTTTTTTGGCATGAGCATAATGGGTGATGCCATGAATCCATTAAGAATTCATGAGCCATTTTTACAATTGATGACAGAAATGGATCGCCCATTTCTGGCTATTCTGGTCGGCGCCCTATTTACCGCATTAGTGCAATCTTCCTCGGCCACAACAGTGATTGTGATAACAATGGCAGGTCAAAGGCCTGATTAGTTTAGAAGCAGGGATCGCTCTTGCATTTGGCGCAAATATAGGTACATGCGTAACAGCAATGTTAGCCGCTTTCGGCAAACCACGTGAGGCAATACGCGCTGCTGTAGTACACCTACTTTTCAATGTAGCCGGTGTGATTATTTGGCTTCCATTGATTTCATTGCTTGCAGCTTGGGTAACGGGTATTTCTCCAACTCATCCTGAGTTAGAAGGTACTGCACGTTTAGCGGCAGAAGTCCCGCGCCAAATTGCCAATGCTCACACTGTATTTAATATTTTAAACACTATAATTTTTATTGCGTTTACAGGTTATTTTGCAAAATTAGTTATCTGGCTTGTTCTAGTTAAAGAAGAAGAAATTGAAAAAGTAATTATCAAACCAAAGTATCTAGATAAATCTTTAATTGACACTCCTGCTGTTGCATTACAAAACGTTCGCTTTGAGATTGCACGAATGGGAACAATTGTTCACAACATGTTAGATGTATTCCGGGATGCAATATTAAACCGCAAAAGAAGCAAACTTGATGAAATACATAAAATGGATGATCGAGTAGATATACTTGATGGAGAAATTTTACGTTACTTGGCATCCCTTAGAGCTGAGTCATTATCTGAACAAGAAAGTGCAGAAATTAGTGTCGCAATGAAAGTGGCGGACAATATAGAAAGTATTGGTGATGTAATCGATACAGATCTTTTAAAAGTTGGCGAGCGAGTTCTTGAGAAAAATATTCAGTTAAGTGATGCAATGCGTTACATATATCAAGAATTAGTTGACAAACTTTCATCTGCATTAACATTAACCATTAAAACAATTAAAGAAACAGATCAAAATTCAGCAGAAGAAGTGCTACTGATGAAATCTGAAATAAATCGGCTACTGAATGAAGCACTTGAGCTACAAACTAAAGGCTTAAAAGATTTAGGAATTGACCAAGTCGAAAGTATTCGGATTGAAATGACGGCATTAGAAAGTATGAAGCGCATATATACATTACTTAAAAGAATTACGCGTGAATTTGTACCTCAAGAAATTCGAGGGTGATAAATACTGCAATTTTAACTACTTAATAATGTTATAAATATAAATAGAAAGGTTAATAAGCACGGTTTTACTTATATAATACAACGTTTTAAAAAGCCTGATGCTATATTCCAGATTAATTAGTTTTACGCAAATTGTATCTAATTAATCAGACTCTATACACTGTTCAACTATGTAGTTTTATTTGAGGAGGAATATTATGAACGACACTGCAGATGAAGCGATAATCGAAACATTATTAGATCGATTTGTAAACCAAAGACTTCCAAGAGTTATCAGCATTAAAGAAAAAGTCGATCGTGGAGATATACTTAATGAATTGGATATTCAATTTTTAGAAGAGATTTTTAAAAACTCCAATAAAGTGCGGGAATTAATTGATCGACATCCAGAATATGAGACACTTGCTGCAAAGTCTATTAGCCTATACTCAGAATTGATGGACAAAGCACTAGAAAACGAAAAAAATATAAAAGCATGCTCTATTTCGCCACTCTAGTCTGCTAGTCATAGTGTGATTCACTCACTTTTCCACGGAATATTGATTAGGTAAATGCAGTATAGGCAAGTGTTATCGGAATGATGATAACAACGCCTACCAGCATAAATAACTGTGAATCATGAGCTGCAGCGGCCTCCCAGATACTTACATCGGGCGGAACAATATTCGGCCATAAACTAACTCCAAGGCCTGAGTAACATAACGCAAACAAGGCAATGGTTAACAAAAAGGGCAAATACAAACGTTGCTTTCGCGTATCTCTCACTACTGGCCCAAGTTGAGATCGTAGAGTCTTAGGTTGTAATGCATTAGCATTATCTTCAATCTTCCTCGGCGAATCAGCAATAACCTGAGAGGTTGCCCAAATATATTCACTTCCACGACCGATTAGATTTTCATACGAAATTTCCAATGCTTTGCCATAAGGCGTTTCTGTAGCCTCAGCTTCAATTTCTGCCATACGATTGCGTCGTTCATTAAGTGGCCCTGGGCCATCCACCTTTTCCACAAGTGCAAGAACCGGAATTGCAGCATCACTATTCCAATATTCATCAAAAGAGTGTGAAGCTTCCTTAACTACCGGGCCCACACCAGTCACATCAAGATCTCCAAAATTTACATCTTCGTCTGCTGCAAAATATTCAGCGCCAATATTTCGTCCACCGACAATCGTGAACAAATTATCAACCGTGAACGATTTATTGTGCATACGGTGGTTAACTCGCCCAAAATCTGTAATAAAGTTAAAAAGACGTACTGAGCGTTTTGAAAAAGGATTAAATATTCTGATTTCTATATTTGGATGTGATTCTAAAGCTGCCATTCCAGCGTCATATCCTTCAGTCGTAATGTCATCGAGTAAGATACGTACCCGCACCCCCGATCAGCCGCTTTTAGCAATGAATTTACGAACAAGTAACCCGTTATATCAGCATGCAGAAGGTAATACTGTAAGTCGATACTGCTTTCTGCTTTTTCTGCCAAAATCAATCTAGCCGCTAAAGCTTCAATTCCATTTTCAAGCAAAAAGAAAGCGGACTTATCAGGATGTTGTTCGGTATAGGGAGCTACCCTCTTACCTAAGAAAGTATCCTGTGTATTTTGAATAGCAGTCGATTCGACTTTGAGATAATTACGAAAAGAAGTTGTGGCGCAGGAAGAAAGTAGAACGACTAAAACAATCGTTATTACACATTGTAATAGGCCGCTGCTTTAGGTCTTGTTTTGAATCATATTTATTCCCCAAACCCATAGTCACATAAACTTATTGTACTTTATGTACGTTGCTGAAAATACCCATATCAAATTTCAGGTTAGCAGTGTACCTTTTAACAATTATAAAAATAGTCTTACTACCATCTAAACTATTCCATACCGATCAATAAATTATTCGCACATAATGTATTCGGTAACGCTCTATCTAATTTTATAGGAGTCGAAAAATGTTTAACTTCATTAGAACAACAATAATCGGCGGTATAATATTTCTTATTCCAGTTGTCATTATAGTGGCAATCCTTGGCAAAGCGTTCAAAATTATGATGCAGATCGCCGTGCCGCTAGGTAAATTGATTCCCATAGAATCTGTTGGTGGTATTGCACTTGTAAATATATTGGCTGTATTTGCCATCCTGTTATTTAGTTTTCTTGCAGGCATGATTGCGAAAAGTAAATTAGGACAAAAAGCATTTGATGCGATCGATACTAAACTTTTGATATTTATTCCAGGTTATACATATATTAAAAGCATGACGGCAAGTGCATTGGATGAAGAACAAGTAGATAACCCCCTTAAGCCTATTCTTGCCAAATTAGATGATCAATCTCAGCTTGCATTTGAAGTTGAACGTACAGAAAATGGCCTTGTCGTTGTATATCTACCAAGTGCGCCAGATCCAAAATCAGGTAATGTTGTATACCTAACTGAAGATCGCGTTGAACCACTTGATGTTGGTTTCGGAACTATTTCTGGGAGCTTAAAACGACTTGGAAAAGGATCAGGGTCGCTTATTTCACCAAATTAACCTAAAGCCATTCGAATCGTTGAATTATTAGTACATATGTATCTCATATTCATACAATTAAAAACAATTGCAGGTATTAAAATGGATAATTGAAGCTAATATTAAAGTGAATTGATCGACGAGGAAGTACGATGTGCCAAATATCGACTATTTTGAGACAAATATATTTTTTCAATATCTTTAATTTGAGTATGCGAGACTATTTCCCTCTAGCTGTACTTTTTTAAATCTACGGTGAGTCCATAAGTAATTTGCAGGATCATTACGTATTAGCCTCTCTAAAATCTTGTTGATGCGCGTGGTATCCTTCACGATATCTTCTGACGGAAAATTTTCTAG
Source organism: Gammaproteobacteria bacterium (assembly GCA_965247265.1). Classification (GTDB taxonomy): domain Bacteria; phylum Pseudomonadota; class Gammaproteobacteria; order UBA4575; family UBA4575. The sequence continues at coordinate 1,610,000 of OZ252002.1, read as the reverse complement.
CGGCTTAGATATCACCAGGCTATAGCCTTGATTGTTAGGTAGACGCCGTTGAGTGATAGGCACAACTGGAGTGTTTAATATATTTGCCAACCGCGATGTTGCAGGTGTAGTAGGTGTTTGAATATCAAAAAACGGCACAAAAATACTTCGCTTTCTACCGAGATAACGATCTGGACTATATAAAACCGGTACATTGTTTCGCAAGCTTGTGATTAATGATCTGATGTTACGATGACTTATCAATTTACCACAATGCTTAAGTCTTCCATTAGAAATTAGATGCTCCAATAACGGATTATTATTTTTTCGATACATTGGATGAACTTCTGCATGCAATCGTAGTACCCGAGAGATAATTTCTACAGTTGTAAAATGCCCAGAAAGTAAAATCACACCTTTATTCATTTCAAGCGCCTTTTGCAAATTTTCCAAACCTTCAATATTTGCTAATGAACTGAATCTTTTGTCTGACCACCACCAAGTCATTCCTTGTTCTAATAATGCGATACCTAAATTTTGAAAATGAAGATTCAAAATTTGAGTACGCTGATCACTTGACCATTTTGGAAAGCATGTTTCTAAATTTTTTACTGCAATTTTCTTTCGATTCCACATGAAATATTTTGCAAGTAGACCCATTTTTCGCCCGAGGCATGTCTGAATCTTATAGGGTGTGATACTCACAACACGCAAAATTCCAAACAAAAACCAAATGTGCCAATAACGAGGATGAAAGTATTTAACAGTCATAAATTTAAATATTAATTAATTGATTATATCGACTACTACCAATTGCAATAATATGCAATGTAACCTTGATATTCCTTGTCGCTAATCCACAGAGTTATGTTACCAATTTTACACTAGAAGCCTCTGAATACATATTTCACACCTTTAAAACTTCACGCATAATAGCAAGCTTTATTGTGGTCTAAATATTTTAAATTCAGCCGCTTTCGCTGCTGCCGGGTTATGAATTTTGTGAAGATTTTGAATGAATAAAGTCCGAAGATGTAGCCCCCATGGACATATACACATTTAGCAAACCATCAAAATTCATATCGATAGGCTCAACCCACTCAACAGGTACATATAAAATTGCCCCGCCAAAAGGTACCGGTGCAGTGGGAATCAAAATACCATAATACTCGTCACCATTTAAATGAATTTTATTAGAGCTTGGCATCAATGCCAGTACTGCAGTCCCCCCTTTACCTCCAAAATGACACATCACCGAACTCATTGATTTTAATTCAGAATTATCTTTTGGATCAAACATATCCATCAATCTTTTAAGCGCTGTATAAATAGTGCGCACTAACGGAACGCGATCAATAAGGTTATCCAGTAATAAATTCCAGCGCCTCTTTAACCCGGCCTCAAGCAACACGCCAAGAAAAAATATTATTGCTAAGGTACCCAGTACTCCTATTAAATACGCAATAATTTCAGATGCTACAAATTGGTAACCAATCGAGCCCAATGTTTTACCAAATGCACTTTCTGGGCCAAGAAATTTATGAAAAAACTGAACCAGCCAAACCAGAACAGCAACTGTAAGCGCTAATGGAAGCGCTGCAATTAATCCGGTGAGAAAAGTTCTTGAGACTCTTTTAAACAATTAAATTACCTCATAAATGCTAATGTTCACAATTTATAGTATTAGCTAGAAGATTTTGAATCGGGAATATCTATAATGACTATTCCATTGAGCGCATCCAATAACGCTTCATCACGTTTATAAATGTCAGGAGGGAAACTGGGCGGCTTGCCTGGTTCCGCAACGGCAGTTAGATAAACGATTAATACAGGGAATGGTTCGTGTAAATTTATGCGTCGCGTCTCCTTACTGTCTACAGTCGATTGAATAGCAGTTGAGTTCCATTGTTGATGATCATCAAGCAGTAACTTGGCAAGCTGGAGCGGATGTTCTACCCGTATGCATCCCGATGAAAATGCGCGCTCAGCTTTACTAAACAGGATTCGACTTGGTGTGTCATGCAAAAAAACAAAATGTTCGTTTGGAAATATAAACTTTACTCGACCGAGCGCATTATTAGGACCCGGTTCTTGACGCAAGGTATAAGGTACCCCTCGCGTATAGGTATTCCAATCGATGGTGTTTGGGTTAACTTTACGTCCTTCACTATCAATTACACTAATATTTCTATCACTCAAGTAGTTTGGATCTTTCTTAATTGCAGGCAACGTATCATTGCGTAATATTCCTGGAGGTATGGTCCAGGTTGGATTAAATTCTAAATATTGAATATCGCCACGAAATACAGGTGTTTGCCTGTAAGGCTTACCCACCATTACACGAGACGTCCATATTACATCGCCACCACGAAACAATGCAGTTCTAAAGCTCGCAAGATTCACAGCAAGAAAGTTTTCTGTAATCTCCTCTTGAACCCAACGAACTCGTTCTAAGGTTAATCGCATTTGATCAATGCGGTGTTGAATGGGAATATTCATGGTCGCAACTGTATTCGCACCTGACACGCCATCATTTTCTAATAAATGACGTTGTTGAAATGCAGTTACAGCTTTTACTACATCAGAGTTATAAACTACAGATTCAAAATTAGTATTGCCAGTAAAATCACCCGTTATAGCTAGCCGCTTACGTATTTGAATCACTCGAGAATCTTGGTCACCTACATGTAGCGTGGGGCCATCATTAATTGACGGCCAGCCCCCGTTAGCTTGCAATTCTAAATAATGCTCCAATGTTTCCTGTACGGCACGATACATGGGCCCTCGTGGAATAATTTGGTCCACCATTTCTTCTAGGGACTCAGAAGAAGACGCTAAATCTTCTATAAGCCCGATTGATGTTCGATCCGGAAGCAGCTCCCTTTTAAAATTAATATTAGAATCAAAATCACGTGCATTTACTTTTCCAAAGCGTTGGTGATAGCCAAATCGAATAAATGCTTCGGAGGCAAGAATATCTAGTTCTGCCTGACGATTGTCTTGTGCTTGTAATCTTTCAATTTCATTTACATAATAATCTTGAATGAGCAGTCCGTGTTGTGGAGCTGTTTTTAAATAGAGAACTAAATCATCAACTCGTTCCCTATTTATCCAAAGTGGTTGGTAATTTCGTGATGAATACAATTGTACAAGTAGCTCTTTAGTTGCTATTTCTGCGCTTTCAATTTGAAGACTCCCACTCGTTTGCAACCCTTCTATTTTATTTTTAATTTCACTGTCTATTGCTTCATCTGCAAACACTGGCACACGAGAAATAGCCAGTAGAAAAAGCAAAAATAGTGATATTTTTATGACGGATTTCATGAAGCCAAATGTATTTTATAATGTATATTTAACTAACGTGCCAGTTCATTTAGTATCGCACATGAACAATTAACACTTAGTCTATCTGAATTTGAATAAGTTCGGGTGTGTTTGAATCTTCAATTAGCTTAGTAATTCGCTGTTCCACGTAATCAAAAAACGGATTATAACGCAACCGCATTAAAAGCGTTATAGGAACAGACAACACGCCACGTTCCCCTCTTGGCGAAAATGTTCCAAAATTGACATAATTATTTAATGCGACAGGCCCAATGGAGCCATAAAGTTTGTCGTTTTTTGGGAAAGGAATTGCAACATGTGATAAAGAAAATATTTTGTCGGGCATGCAAGATTAAGTGTTTGTCTGCTACCAAATGTCGCTTGGTTTGATACGGAAATCGCATGAACTTGAGAAGACGTATCACTTATATTTGTAACAAGCGTTAATGTATATGGCTTATTTTCTGACTCAATAATTTTTTCAAATAGGGAGTTATGCTTAAGTTGTAGAAAATCATCTAATATTGATAAGCGATTTACGTCAAACAATACGAGTTCACTATTATTGGGCGTCATTCGATTGTATAGACGATCCACAATAGCTGACGTTAAAACAGTTGCATCAACAAGAGATTGGAATGTTAACATAGGTGGTAAGTGCTTAATGTTACCTGACATGACTAATGCTTTAAGACGAATGTTAAGTTCGCGTGTTAATAAATAGGTTTGTCTACCAGCTGCTTTGGGGAAAGAGTTGTATTTAAATGGATCATACTCTGCAACACATCTAGCCAGCGAAATTTTTCAAAATATGGGATCCAACTTAGCAATTTATGCCAATTCGAAAAACGTGAAAATACTGTAACACCCATCATAGGTGACATGAGAACCAATTTATCCGGCTTCGGCAGATCCTGTTGTTCAATGGAATCTATGGAGTACTTGACTGCTAACGCACCACCATTGGAGTATCCCACCATAAAAAATGGCAACTCATCAGAAATCTTATTACGCACATGCCGTGCGCCCAGATTAGTAATTGCCATCCAGTCTTGCCAGGTTGCATCAATCAACTCACCTGGAATTGTGCCATGCCCAGGCATTCTTAATGATAGAACATAAAACTCTTTTTCATAAAATAGATTAGCGGTGTGCCGCATACTGTAGGGCGAGTCTGTAAGACCGTGAAGCATTAACACACCACCGCGCACGTTGTTCGGAACTAACTCATAACTTCTATTCCAGCTTTGTTTAAAATTATTGGGGTCAACAGGGCTGCCACTAATATAGTGATTGAGATGCGTTGTATTTACAGCAAGGTTTGATTGGAAAATGCTTATTTCTAACTCATTAAATACACGACCTTCCAGTTCGAAGTAGTCAGCAAGGCTTGCAATGTGATCGCCTCCATTAACAGAATATTCACTATCAATGGCCGGCCAATGCCAACTGTTTAAATCAGGAAGTTTTCTCGCATCAAAAGCACGTAATAGTAGTATCGTGGCTACGATAGTTAGCACTACGATAATAGATATTTTGAAAACGCTAATGCAGCGGGAAAATTGTTGCATAAATCAACCAATGGTATTTAACAATAATTATACTAAATTCCGAGCAACTTATAAATTAAATAATTATTCGTAATGTAATTTAAAATATTAAAAATAATCAGCTTTAATATTAAAATACAAATTTAAAGTGACAAGACAACTAATTTATGCCTTGCTCCTCAATTTCTTTTTTGACAATCTTTAAATTTTCATCAATCTCGTTTTTTATAAAGTCGATAATTATCTGATCATATTTTTCGGCAAAACTTTCTACGGCTTGTTGGATGATTTTCTGCTCAATTTCGATGGATTTTTTGCCGATAGGTGATCTATAAAACTCAAGTAATTCTTTCACTTCACTTTCCGTAAATGCTTCCTTGTACAATGGAAGATAAATATCATTTTCTACTTTCTCATAGGGTATTAATTCTCTAACGAAATCTTCATAGTGTTTTACCATCTCCGAAAACCTACTTTTTAAAATCTCACCAATTTGTTATCGTTGTTCCTCTGTATATGAATCGGCACCAATATTTCTATCAATAGCTTGAAAAAAGCCAGTTTGCATTTGTTGAATAATGGCGGTATACAATTCGACATAGCTGTTTTTCATTCCAGTTAAGTCAAACAGATCTTTTAAATTTTCATCATAAGTGCCCGCCATTAACGTGCTGTTTAGTGAAATCAAAAATACCAAAAGAAGTTTTTCATAATTAGAGTCTTTATCAATATAAATTTAATAAATGTAGATTAAGTAGAGGTATCTTCGTAGAATTCAATTAGTATACGTCTAACAGCAAAGATAGCTTCATCAACGTGAAGGCTATATTGTTTTGCAATTAAATTGCCAATTTCATCAATACTTCTATTTCCGTCGATCGCTCCCAATACCTGCGCCTGAAGAAGATGCTTAGAAGATTCAATTTCCTGCGCATTGTGCCTAGGAATAGATTTATTGGTATCTTTTGTCCATGCAGGTAAAAATTCAAATTTTGGTATTGGATTGACATCTTTAATTTTAGTCGCACAAAAATTAAATACTGTTTTAACACGTCCATGCGCACTACTGGGTGATTGCAGATAGGGAATTTTCATACGATTAAATTCACTGACTTCAAATCCATTTCTTTCGAGCAATTCAATGACTTCCTCCTCGCTATAACACCATGTTTGATTTTTGTGAAAAAATGCTAATGACCCGGTATTTATCCATGAACCTCCTTTTTTAATTATTTGATTAAATCGTGGAATCAAGTCTCGTAGGTTTTGTGGAACTATATCTATTAACCAAGGTGTAAGTACTGTATCGAAGCTTTGCGATTTAAAAGGTGGATTCATTCCATCCGCAAACATAAATATCAGATTTTCATCAATTGGCATAGGTGCTTGACAGCATTGTAAAACAGAAAACACATTTTTATTTAGTGGTGCAATTGGGAATTCGTAAATATCTACCTTTTCTCCGCATGAAACTAAACTACTTGTAAAAAGAAGCAATGGATTAATATCTACTAATACAGATAACTCTGGCGAATACTTTTGATGTACATCATATGACAAGCGCCCTGCCCCGAACCAACTGTCAAAATTTTTCCCAAGCTTTTCTCATTACTCATCACACTTTCTACGGCTGATAGTAAATGCTCATTCTCACCATTATTCCATGCCCAATCTCTAAAAATATTATCGTAATAACTCGAGAGCCCTTGAACTTTTGGAACTTTTGAATGCAATGCATTAATGGAGTTTACAGGCGAATTAAAATCTTTTTCTTCAAGTCCTAGCGGATTGATAATAGTTAATAGCTGAGCTTGATGTTCTTTTTTAGCTTGTAATACTTTATTGATTCGTTTTTGAGCTGTTTTACTAAGACGCTTATCTTTCAAGGCATCTTTTAAATGCCGTTGTTCCATAGCATTCATGTGAAGATATCCATTCAAGCGCGCCTTCCACTCCAGTAGCATTTGTTGGGGTTGCTCATATAGCCAAGGTACATCGGAATTTCCACTCTTATATATAGGAAAGTGTGTCCTGCAGTGTGTGCACGTGAGATTCGCTCCGTCCATGAATAAGCCTGTATCTTTACTGTTGCATGTCGGGCATGCAAGGATGGGCAACAATGTTGACAGCGAGGAATGTTGCTGTGCTTTATCGTTAGATTGTATTGCGGATGAAGCGCTCAAGTTTTTAATTTAGAGTAGTACAAAAATGTACGGCTATTGTCCTTGAGTCGTGTAAATGATGTCTTGATTCTTATCGTATAAAAGCGGCCATTCATAAAAAAACGGGATGATTAAAAATCATCCCGTTTCTAGCTATAAATTGTATTTAATTGAAATCTATATGATTTGATTAAAGGCAATGTAAGGATCCGATGCAGCCCCGACACCTAAACTTGGCATTCCGAGTATATTTCCAAATTCACCTTGCTCATTATGAAGTGCCATATAGTTCAAGACACATAACTCAGAGAGTGTTGTAACACTATTAGCAAATGGTGTCGCACCTGTTTCAATGGTCCCATCATCTCGAACATAACCAAGTTGTTGAGAGGCATTACCATTTCTCATGATTCCAGCTGAAGCGATGTTTGGACTGTATACAAACATTACACTCGCTGCACGTTGAGAGTTATCTGAGCGCCAACGGAATTTTGTGGTTCCATTACCATCATCTTCTGGATTATCTCTGTCTGCAACCACTGCGCCGTCACTGAATAAATAAATCATTACGGGTTTATTTACTGCAGCGGCGTATTCCATCGTTGCGCCAATGACTTGACCAATCTTAAAGTCTTTGCCGTCCGTTTCAGGTCTTGGATCTTGGTGATAATCACGACCACCAAATTCCATCGTTCCGCATCCACCGTAGCCATTCACAACAATTTTCATTGTTACGGCAGCTTTGCGGAAATCACGATCATCACTGATCTCCCTATTTGGGAATATATTAGTAAGGATTGCATCAGCTTCCGGATCTAAATCAGAAGGCAAGATCGGTGAATTAAATGTTTCGAGAGTCTTATCGTAGCCACATTGAATAAGCTCTTCTGTCGCTTGTGCTTCATTGATAATCCCTAACTTTAATTGACTTAAAATTGAAGTCGCTTGTGCTACACGTCCACTTGGGAATCCATCCGCTTCACCGCCACTCAGGCCAATTGCCTCATTACGATTACTAACACGAGTTGGTGACAACTCTGCAGAAATCATATATTCAGGTGCTGTAGAACGGCCACCGGTATCGGAGTTTCGGGTTCCAGTCGCTCCAACAAATTCACCAATTGCTCCGGCTTTTGCAATGCCGTAATTTGGGTTGTGTGGATTATTACCTGTATCATTTTCAGAACGTGCAGGAATAACTGAAGCGTTTGTGTTTGCGCGCGTCGCCGCACTGGTCTTATCCAACATGCCGCGTAATAGCGCACTGTTCGGATGCATGGCTACACCAAACGAACGATCTACCCCTACATTTTGAGGACTAATTGCCGTTGGCAAACCAAGTGTCTCGTACCCATCCGTTGAGATAAAGTCTTCTTGGCCATTTATACCGCCAACCATGACATTGGATCCCGCGATGTTTGCACCGCCACCCATGCCAATGCCAATGAATGGGACTTTACCCGCACCGAGTAAGCCATTATCTGGAGCACCTACATCACATGCTGCATGTGCTCTGTTTACCATTGTTGCCAAGCTAGGCAGAAAAACCGTGCTAGTGCCTGCAATGAGACCTCGTGCTAAGAAGTCTCTGCGGGTAACAGGTCTGCCATGACCGGTACGTCGGCATGATTCTTCGATGCGCTGTTCAAAGCGGCGATGCGCCTCTTGCGCCCGTCGATGTTGCTCTCTGTATTTCGCCATTTTCGTTACCTCACTAGCCATTAGTTAATTATTACTGCACTACTTGCTAACGCAGAAGTACATACAGCCTGTAACACTTCGCGTCCAGCATCATTGTTACAACCATTTGCACAGTTCAAGTCATTCATAATCATGACGAATTCTGCGATTGTAGCAGTTCGATCTGGTTGATTCGCCAAGTTGTTACCGATGATCTTGTCATACACGGTACCTGCAATTGCGTCTTTCGCAGCTGCGTTCGCAACTAAGCAGTTACCAATGTTAAAGAAGTTTTCACAACGACCATTGTTGTTGGTGATTTCACCACAATACGTTGTTACTAATCGTTGCACTGCGATTTGTTGTGCTGCACCAAAGCCAAGTACATTTGAAGTTGGTGGCAACTGATCACGCAAATCGTTGTAGCGATTTCGAACATCATTATCTCCTTGGCTGATTCCAGTTAGAGCAGCCATGGTGTCATGCACTTGAGAGAATGTACGTACACCAATATCTGGCTCTTCTACATCAGCAGGAGGTGCTGGTGGTGTCGCAGGAGCAATTGGCTCTGACATCCCCATTTGTCCACCTAACACTTCAAACTCAAGATGGAATTGATCTAGATCCATACCAAGATCGGATGGGATCAATGCACCTAAGCGTGAGAGTTCTTGTCCAGACTGCACCACCATGGTGTCGACACGTCTGAATACTTGCATTGCAATCGGTACACTGTTGTTTACCGCAATTCGCATGTTCTTCACTGCTACACCGGTTGCATCGGTTACTAACATAGGCTTAGCAAACTCATATGCAAATGGGTCAACCAGTGATGCTTGCATCTCAATATATCCAGGAGCACCTAATATGCTGGCTACATCAAAACGAAGTGCCGTAATTGCACCCGCGCCTGCATCAAAATTTTGTGCAATGGCAGCAGCTGACAATGCAGTGTTATGGATGGCGACCATTTTAAAGACACCTGCCCATAAACGATTGTTTGTGACTTCATTACCCAAGACAAAGATACTGTCATCTTGCCAGTTGAGCATATCTGCACCTAGATCTTCTTCAGCTGCTAACGCACCATTAATATAGATCTTACGTCCACCTGCCATGTTGTCATAAGTCATCACAGCATGAGTCAAGTCAGTAGTAAGTGGTGGGTTTTCAGCACGTAACTCAGGACCTGAACCGTTTGCGCCCGTATTTAAAGTTTGCACACGTGATACGTACTGAGCGGCACGTTGTCCTAGCGTAAAGTTTCGACGAGCCGTATCAACGGAGTACGAAACAATTCGAGCTGGACCAGATTGAGCTGTATTCTCAGGAATCACCCATGCCTCAACACTGAACTGATTTCCACCAGAAAGTAAATTAAATAATTTATCACTGTCAGTCGCTGATGCTTGTGCTTTACCAGAAATGTTCCTTAAACCACCTTCAGCAGCCCATTCGGTGCCTTCAAGCGTTAAGGACATATCTGCACCAACATTACTAGTACCGACTGTGGTGTTACCTGTACCTTCATCAAACTTAAACACGGTTATCAAATTTGCATCGGCACGTGCCACACTGCCTTCTACTGCTTGTGAAAAATTAGTTGTCGCACTGGCAACTACATTTGCTGCCGGTGGAACAGCTGCAACATTAGAATGTGCAGCCCAACTTTGTATTGCAGCTAAGAAATCAGTTGCAATTCTTCCACATGCTGCACCACAGTTATGGTTATTAACCGGCTGTGTGTAGATTTGTGAATTTGTTGGCGTTACTAAATCTACATTCCCTTGTCCAACTACAGAGTTGTATGCCAAAGCAGGATCTGCCACTGTAAATCTTGGCACAATCACTGTATGACAACCGACACAGATATTAGCTGGATCGATTAATAAAGGATGTAGCGTTGCTGCAAATACGGCCTGATCATTCACAGGCGGTGGTGCAGCAGGGTTATTTGGGTCTACTGGATCTGGCATTGGATCACCTGGATCTACTGGATCCGGTACACCAGGATTTGTAGAACCTGGGTTTCCAGCAGTAGTAACGGGCGCCGACTCATCATCTGAGCTGCCTCCACCGCAAGCGGTCAAAGCAAGCGCGATTAAAATCATGCCAATCCATTGTAGGGCGTAACTACGCTGTTTAGGCGCATCGTAGCTGCTACGTTGAATTAAGAATTTATTCTCACTCATAACTATTCTCCTAAATGGCTTACCTAATATGTTGAGTAACATCCCTAGTTACCCATGCAATAAGCAGCCGTCTCAGCAAAGACTCGCTTCATGCTGCGGTTATTAGCCTCAAAAATATTGGCAATGTTTTCGACAGCCTGAACATCGGCAATTCCATTTGGGCTACGATGACAAACTTTCTCGAAAGCTTTTTTAACTTGGCATTCTGAGAACTGGCGCGTTTGTGCAAGCTCCATGCCTAAGCTCTTCGCACCAAGACCAGTACCTGGTCCATTCCAACCTACCCATGAATTAGGGCCAGCCCGCCAATAGTTAATCCAAGAGTCACCCACGGTTTCATAACCGTTTCTGAAAACTTGAGAGTCATTTAAGTACTTAGGCTGAACTTCGCCAGCGGTGTAAACCAACTGTTGCAACTCTTCATTGAAGTCGTAGTAAGCAAAAGCACCTGCTAGACCATCCATACCTGCATGACATGTGAGACAGTCATTCATAAAAATTCTACTGTCCCCACCCGGTGAACGGTCAACATCTTGTCTAACACGATCAGGCCATGCGGTTTTATCGCGAAAATCTTCCATGTCTAAACACATGAAATTCAAACTTGCAAAGCGAAGTGCTGCACGGTTAGTCCCGGCAACTAAATATGCTTCAGCATATCCACGCGTTGTCATGATGCCAGCAGTTTGATTTGCGCCAAGTGGTCCACCTAATGAAGATTGTGCAACTGGCATTAAAACTGTTGGATCACTCAAGTCTCGGCGTCGATTCTGCAAGTCTTCGTAGTGATCATTGCTATCAAATGCAAACGCTACATCTGTTGCAACAGCAGAGCCTATGTAAATCGTATCTGCATACATAATTTGATCAAAAGGAACATCATCTCTAACCATTCCAATAACGGTTGCGGTAGAGTCATTAAGATCCCTATAAACTGATCCATCCCTGTTAGTCCAGGGTGTTGCCCAGCCTTTCAGAGTACTGTTGTAAAAAGAAGGATTGTTCATTGCGTCCATTGCTGCACCGATGGCATCGCCACCCGTAATTTTTGCAGCCATAGAGCTTAGTACAGCTTCTGTTGGAGGCGCGCCGGCAAGCCGATCATGCATTCGCTTGGCTTGCTCACGTGGTCCCGCAATAGAAACTGATACGCTTGCAATCCCAACTAAGAAAATAAACGCACCGAATACGTTAATAATTATTTGTCTACTTAAATGCATTTTTGCACCTCTCGTATTTAATCTTTCACATCGATTAACTTCAAATCGCCAATTACGGCGAAGCTTATCGACAGTCACATCCCGGACTGTTATGTGGAATTTTGAAATAACGAAACGAAAAATGCAGATAGTGTTTAGACAGTGAAACAAACTTTTATGTCGTTTGATCCGCTATTTAATACTCTTGACTCTTCCTGCTGACATAGCTATCCAATTTCTATGTCCAGCAGGTTTGCCGTTCCATTGTTCCAACTCCGAGTGCAATACTGAACGTAATTAGATGCTGTAAATTATTAAGCGTGACAAAATGACACTATTTACCTACAAACGGTAAATTTAATTTTGAACTGTTATTTTGTTTTTTAAAAACAATACGTTAATGAATTTTGTATATATTGAAAATGTAAGGTTACATGAGATTGCTTACAGCATTCTCAGTAACGTTTTGACTTGCAGTGAGATTAATTTGATTAACTAAAGTGTGACGATGTGCAAATTTTTTGCACACATTTTATATAAATAAACTATTCAACAATCATAGAAAAGTGATAACGCTACTAACTAAACGCGCTCAACGTTCAAAACTGTCCCATCTAATGAGGTTACTTTAACTTTATGCCCTACTTCAGCATCAGCACCATTAATTTTCCATATCGTGTCATCCACACGAATTTTGCCGAAGTTATTTACAATCGGCTCATCTAACGTAAATACGCGCCCCACTAATTCTTCACCACGTTTGTTTAGTGTCGGGTACTCGTTTTCTCAGGAATATTTTTTCTGTATTGACGCCAACCAACAATTGAAAGTATGGATAACACGGCAAACAATGTGATTTGTGTTTGCCAGCTTATTTCGGGCATCGCAACTAATATAAAGCCTAAAATTACTGCAGATGCACTAAACCAAATAAAGATAGCGCCTGGCGCAAATGGCATCATCGGGTATGACGTATGCAATGCTCAGTAACAAATTAGAAGCACTAGGCACATCGCAATCACCAGAAAACCTGCGTGTAAAAATAAATCGCGGTAATTTTGGCGCTCAACTTTTTTTACAATTATTTCTTGTGATGGGAAAAACTGAAATTAATTTAAAAGATATCGAAACTATTATTAACAACTCATGAGAGAATTTCAGAACCTCTCATAATTATCTATCACGAGGAACAAGTCTTGAATTTGTGACACGTATCAAACCGCATGTAATTAATGGTATTCACAATTTATTACATACAACCCAAAAATTACACCTTTCATCTCCTCTTCAGATCACCTAGAAGATGTGTCAGTAACAATGACATTCACGCTTCATTTTGGATTCATGCTGTTAAGGAGAACATTCGTGGACAAAAAGCTACTGCTTATTCTGATATTTTATCTTCTGCCTTTTATAAGCAATACTGAGCAAAAGAGTCCACATCAAATTGTACAAGATACTGCAGAACAAGTTCTTACAGCGCTTAATTCTGATGAAGAAGAAATTCGTAATAACCCAAATAGAATAAATGATTTAGTTGATGAGATCATACTTCCTGTATGTGACCTTGAAAGAATGAGCAAATATATTCTTTCCAAACATTGGAAAACAGCGAGCACTGTACAGCGCACTGAATTTATGAATGAATTCAAAACAATGCTGATTCGCACATATGGTCAGCATATGGCTGAATATTCTAACGCAGTTGTAACAGTACTGCCTGAAAAACATTCAAGTAAAAAACAATACCGCTCAGTAAGCACTAAACTTGATCTAAGAAACGGATCAACCCCATTGCAAATTGATTATGTATTTAGAACAACTGAAAGCTCTGCAAAAATTGTTGATGTGCGTATTGAAGGCATGAGCATATTAAGGACTTTTCGTACTGCATTTACTTATGAAATTGCAGAAACCTCATTAGATGCTTTGATTACGCGCATGGCTAATACAAATCGACCTTCATTGGCGATGAATACCACATCTAACTAATTGTATTTCTTAAATCAGTTCAGGCTTATAGCCTGCAACAATATCTCCATTCTCTAAATCTTCAATCCACCAATGAGTATAGGGAAGGCAACTTGCTTTATACATTCTCTGTGTTTGCGCCTCAAAAACAAGCATTCTGGCAGGACCCATCAATTGATTTGAATTAAAGTTTCCTTTTGCCTCATCGCAATTAACTTTTACATGATGCGTCTCTGCATTAATTTTAAAATAATTGCTGGTATTCTGATGCACCCGCTCACCATCTATTTACGTAACGATAGCGCTACGAATATAATCATTCAGTACATAAACGCCATCACTTAAATATGCAATGGGCCCAGCGGGCTGCTCCTCAACCGAATACCATTTTGTAGCACCACACGCATACAAATGCACAAGCAAACATATAAATATTACATAGCGTAGCGCCATCAAATCTTTGATTATTCGCATACGATAATTTTGAAAATTAACTGGTCTAATTTTGATGATTAATTGATCTGAACGATGTAATAAGCGGCATTAACTATAGTCAGTCGATAATATAGAATTACTGCAGTTCCCTATAAATAAACGTATCAAAAATACTATGTCTGCAACTTCAGATGCGAAAGATATTATCATAATTGCTGAGCCTGTCTTTATCAGCAGTTTTAAAAAAAATAATGGCATCTCCCCTACTTTAGAAGAACTTAGGCAATATCTAGTAAGTCTCACTCCTGAAGCATTAATTTCAATACTAAAAAGCTCTGAGATTGCAACATTCAATTCCGTTTCTAGCAAAGATCTACGTGCTGCAATAAATCTGTATATTCGTAAATTACGAGTTTGGTAACAGAAAATACACAAAGTATCATTAGCATGGGTAGAATATGCCTCTCAAATCTATTGCTATGCTGGAATTTTTACACCAATACGAACATGAATATTTAGTCTTAGCGTGGGTCTCATTCGCCCTATTTTTAGTCAGCCTTGCAGTAATCCCATTGATTGTAGTGCAATTACCTACCAACTATTTTCAATTAAATCGTCGTAACAGAATAAGCACTAGAAGTAAGCACCCACTATTAGCAAAATTTCTTATAAGCATCAAAAACATCTCAGGTTTTATATTATTGATGTTGGGAATACTGATGCTAGTATTCCCTGGGCAAGGGATACTTACTATTCTAATTGGAATTTCCATGATGAATTTCCCTGGCAAATACAAACTCGAGCGCAAGCTAGTTTTGATTCCAAAGGTATTAACATCACTCAATTGGATTCGATCTAAAGCCAATAAAGATCCTCTAATAATGTGAGGCAAAACACGCGATAGGGGCAATCTTGAAACTGACGCCCTACAGCTTTACATTTCATCGGCAAATCTCAATCCCTTCATCGGTAATCCCGCCATTCTAAGTGGTATTTATGTCCCAATACTCACAGAAAAACTCTTTACAAATTATTGTTTTATTCGCCTTTAGCGTACTCAACTCAAGTGGGAGCATACGGAAATGCAGCATCAAGCTTTAATCTATAAAATTTTGCTTTTGGCAGCAATTGCCATCGGTCTAGTGGCGAATTCTTCATTTGCCGAAGATATTCAGCTGGCTAAATCAGAAGATGTATACCAAGTCCCTGACGAACATGAAAAGCAATCATCTAAAAACATTTATGCTGTTGGTGATGACTCAATACTTGAAGATGGTCGGCTTTTTCTACAAATTAACTTAGCCTCATACCATCCAAGCGCTAGTAGCGATGAAGATTACAATGAGTTTAATCCCGGACTCGGTTTAGAATATCACCTTGAAAAATTCTATATTGCAGGTGGTTTCTTTGAAAACAGTATTGATAAATTCAGTACATACTTTGGAGCAGGTCTAGAGCGTAATTTATTTACAGAGTGGTTTGGATTAGGGGTATTGGGTGGCGTTGTTACAGGATATGACAGCGGCGGATTTTCGCCTCGGCTAGCAGCTGTGCCCTATGCGTATTTTAAAAGTGGTCGTACAACTTTAAAAGCACACTACGTGCCTGCAGTAGGTGATGTTGAAGATGATGCGATTGGATTTGCACTTCGCTTTGATCTTGGTGGAGTACTATAAGCGCTCAGTATTCAAGCGCCTATAACATACGTGTCTCATGTGTTGCAGATTTTGACTTAGTAATAACTAATTGAATCAATAAATACATTTAATAAGATACTATCTTCTTTTAAAAACGCCAATCTCTCGCTATACTTTTAGCACAAGTATGCATAATTAATTAATGTGAGCTTCAGCGACTTTATACTTGCCATATTAATCCTAGCAGGGATAGCCTGCCTTCTTTGGATCATGGATATTAATCCCTATTCAAATAAGCTGCAGGTATACAATCAGACTTGTACTGAAATGATTTTGGATAACTCCTTTTGCAAAGGCAAATGGCTAGATGACCCTGTAATAACTTATAATGTCGATAAGAAAAATAACCTCGTAACCACAAACAGTGAACCCATCGATTCAGCCGTAACTTATCACGATTGCTTAATCACTAATCGTAAAAATTGGTCATGCGCTAATGAACAAAATGACGGGCGCATACAAGCCATAAAAGGTGATTTGCGCTATGAAAATATTGAAGTGAGCGACAAACAACAAATCACACGCTTTAAATGGCTACAAAACAAACTACTCACACTAGTAAGCTCTTAACTAAATCTGAATCGGTCCGAGAATACTAGTAACCACAATTAAGCTTTACAAAAATGAGTGAAACTATTTTTACGAAGGTAATAAACCGTGAGATACCCGCTGAAATTGTTTATGAAGATGATTTGTGTCTAGCCTTCAATGATATTAACCCCCAGGCCCCGACACATATTCTATTAATCCCAAAAAAACCTATTCAAAAGCTCGCCAACGCTGTAGATAACGACCAACAGCTACTCGGTCATTTGCTGTTGAAGGCAAAAGATATTGCAAATGAATTAGGATTTGGTGATGCGTTTCGATTAATAATAAATAATGGTGAGGCAGCGGGACAAACTGTATTTCATTTGCATGTCCATTTACTTGCAGGTAGGGCTTTTAGTTGGCCTCCTGGCTGAACACAAAATTACTGTTTTAGGTTTAGTTTAAGTATTCAACATCAAGCATATAAAAAAAGCCCTGCAATGATCGCAGGGCTTTTTAGTTTAATAAATAGATTTACTCTAAACTTGTATTCCTAATTTTTCGATGGTTTGCAACGTTAGCCCACCACGTGGTAGACCATTTTTTCTTTGGTATGCATCTACAGCAACCATGGTTTGGTTACCAATTTTACCATCAACTGCACCAGGATTAAGTCCAGCTTTTTTCAGCGCACTTTGAATTTTAGTAATCAATTCAGGGCTCATATTGGTTTCACACAATACGCCACGCCATTGCATTGCCTCTTCTTTTACTTTGACATTTCTTGTCACAACCTCTGTTTTAGCAGGTATTTCAATCTTCTTTTCTGTTGCAGGGCTCGCAAGTTTTCGTTTTTTAACCACCTTATATACTGCCGGCACTTCTATTACTTTAACCGAGGCAAGTGTTTTAATTTTTTTCTGCGCTACAGTTTTGTAAACAGCAGGAACTTCAATAAGGCACATAATCTCACCGGTACTGTTATCCAGTCGTTCAACTGGACCTCTTCCTTTTTTCCATTCTGTCGTTGCCGGTTTAACTAACACTTTTTCCGTTACCGTGTCATAAACTGCAGGAACTCCTACAAGCTTTGCAGATGCTTCTTTTACCAATACCTTTTCTTCGACCGCTTGGTACTTAGCTGGAATTATTTCAATTTTATGTGATGACTCAAACTTCAAAACTTGCTGTGTCTCTGTTTTATATTGCGCAGGAATAAAATGCTCCACAAAACAATTTCCTAATTTTGCATTTACTATATCCATTCCATTTGCAGCAGCTCCAGCAAGTAGCGATAGATTAGCCTTTGCCGCATCTTTAGCACCGCCTTTTGTCCAAATTTTTTCTGCAGGTGTTACTAACACTTTTTCGCTGACTGCCGAATAAGTAGCTGGAACAGGAACAAGTTTTTTTGAGGCTTCTTTAATCAAAACTTTTTCTTCCACCCACTCGTACTTGGCCGGAATGATTTCAATCTTCGAGGATGCCTCTTTAATTATTAACTTTTGAGACTCTGTTTTGTATTCCGCAGGAATGATGTCTTTTGCATAGCATTCTCCAGCTTTGGCATTAGGCAAGGCGGAACCTGTATTGTCAGTTGTTTCAGCCTTAGCAGTAATTTCCGGTTCCTGCGTATCCGCTGCAACGCCCGTGTTTTCCGACTCTGCCGCCACTATGGATAGGGAAGAAAACAGTAAAAATGAGACCGCTGTAATGTATATTCTTTTAACTTTCATCTATTTCTCCAGTAATGTTAATCTTTAATTTTGATGCGCGTAGTCTCACATCCGAGTCATCAATTTTTAATCTTATTTGCCCGTGATTATACGTAAACATGTATTGAACAAAAAGTATTTATATTCACGTGGTGGCAGCAAATAAAATAGCAGTAATTTGGTCGACTAGTAACTAAATATATTCAATATGAATTTAGTTACTCAGAAACGAATTGAGTAAGTACCTAGTATTAATTGAATGTTGTAATGATTGTGATCATGCAATGAAGAAAACAAAATATTTCTATAACTTTCATTCTGATTTCATGGCGGGTTATCTTCGGCGAGACTAATAAGAATATAGCTAGATATAGTGCCTATTCTGTTTTTTAAAGACTTATTTTATATAACTCACTAATATCTATATATTTTTTGAATTTAAGCTAATTATCTATCTTAGATTTAAGTATTTCGATGTATTTCGCTAATACGCTGATCCAACCAATGAATCAGCCCTTGAATACGCTGGCTCTTTCCCATTACCTGCTGCATTTCTTCTAAATTGTTTCTAAGTTGTAAAACAAGTTCTTCAAACTTCTGAGCCCTTTCATGATAAAAATCTACATTATTTTGCAGCTTTTTCATTTCTTGTTTTAGATCAGCAAGTGTCAACGTTTGGTGCTGTTTTGCCGCACCTGTTGCAAATGAGTCGGCTTTAATTTTAGCTACTAAAAGATGAATATCGGCCTCTTCTCTTTGAACTTGAGGGAAACATTCCATAAGATCGTCGATGTGAATATAGCCTCGCGTTGAAGCCAATTGCTTATTATGAATTTTTTCCCGAACATCTTTTGCCGATACATTTGCTAGATGCGCAGCTTTAGTTATGGAAATAAAACGTGGCACAGCATTAAGCTTTTTACATTGATTTAGTTATGTGATCGGCGTATACCCGCCAGGTATCCCATTTTTTGTAAATACTAACTGCCATAGTTGTATATCGCGTGCACGAAACGCGCCCGCACAACCCAATAAATAGTATTTCCACATTCTATAAAACCGTTCACCATAAATTTCACTCAAATTAGTCCAGTTTGCGTCAAAATTATGAAACCAAGCCATGAGAGTTTTATCATAATCAGGTCCGAAATTATGAAAATCCTCCAAGACGAAATATTTTTCTACTGCACTGCTGATATTTGCCATAGATGGAATGATACCATTAGGGAATATATACTTATTGATCCACGGCTCAGGTGTAGCACGTGCTTTGATTGCACCAATGGTGTGCAGTAAAAATAGCCCGTCATCCTTCAGGCAGCGAGAAACCACTTCCATGTATTTTTTATAATTTTTATTCCCTACATGTTCAAACATGCCGAGTGAAATAATATGATCGAATTTCTCGTCGAGCTCTCGATAATCTTGCAACCTGATTTCAATCGGCAATCCTTTGCAAATTTGCTTTGCAAATTCTGCCTGCTCTTTTGAAACGGTTACTCCAACAGCTTTCGCACCGTAATTTTCGGCAGCGAATTTTAAAAAACTACCCCAGCCACATCCAATATCAAGAACCTTTTGACTACTTTTAAGCCCAATTTTTCTACAAACCAGATCTAGCTTATTTTCTTGCGCTTCATCAAGATTACTTGCATTTTTCCAGTACCCACACGTATACGTGAGCCGTTTATCTAGCATTACACTAAATAAATCATTACCTACATCGTAGTGCGCTTGTCCTACTTGAAATGCTCGACGAATACTTTGAAGATTAATAAGCTTTGATTGAAGTGCCAACCAGATCATTTTGTATGGATTAAGCTTCTTATCAAGCCTGGCGGCTAATACTTTACAAAAAAATTCGTCTAATGATTCAACATCCCACCAGCCATCCATATAGGATTCTCCCATTCCCAACCCGCCCTCTGCGAATACGCGTTTGTAAAAATGGTCATTATGAATTTGCAGATCCCACGGACGATTACCATTAATGTCTACATCTGCTTCTGCTAAAAGTTCACGAGCTTTTTTATGGAGACTATTCACACTGAAATTTACGCCAACAAGAAATTTATAATTATTATTTTTTTATATTAATGTATTTTTTAAATCAAATTAAGCCTATAATTGTACGAATAATAATAATAAAACAATAATTACAATTTTAATTGGACATATCGATTTCTCTAAACCTACTATTTGCGCTTATTGTACTTCTACTTGGCATTCTGCGGTTACTATTAAGACAATAGTCTAAATGGTAAAAACATATGCAATTCAGATAGATATGCAACGAAGTGTATCGTTAATTGCCTAAATTTCAATAACAATCAGATGCAGTGAAATAATATAAGTTGCTGCTCTTCTCTTCGGATGGGAGTGCCTAAGCTAATTTTACCACTTCCGGTTAAATACACTTTTTTACCTTGCAAGCGAATCTTACCAAGCTCCTCTGTCTCAACAAACGTTCCATTAAGGCTGGTATCTTGGAGAACAAATTCGCCATTTCGGTACGTGATGTGAGCATGGTCTTTAGACACAAATTTGCCATCAAATCGCACATCGCACTGCAGTGATCGCCCAAAACAAAATTTATCCAGATGCGTATCAAAATAATAACTTTCACCATCAATTTCCAAGCTAAGCTCATTCGTTTGGGAAATGGGCTGGTTCTCTTGCCAAATTAACTTCAAATTTGCTTTACGACGATCTGGAATACGGCGGCGATCTTTGCGCACTATGTTAAATTCACTGTCCAATAACGGAAATTGAACAGTATCGTCGTTTGTACGCCGATCACTATCACGTTGAACATACGGTTTGGGTTGCGCTTTAGCCATGCCTGCCTGGACACCAATAATACTTTTATGCCTAATTATATTGAGGTAATTGCATCTAAAATGTGATTTCCATCAACATACATGTCTGTAGATGAGCAAAATTTAAGTAAATATACCCAATTAATTCATGGATTTAGACAGATTGCATCGAATCATTATCGTTTCGCGATGAACGGTATTTGTGCGTAAACCCAAATCCTATACCTTCCTTGGATAAATGCACAATGACGGCCCACACACGAATAAGCTTCACTGTTTTTTCATTGACAATTGAAAACACTAATTGTACGCGTCTACCAACATATGCATGATCGGGAATAAGGTCAACAAATGCACCACGCGTACTAAGGTTCGCGGGTTGGCAACGTGAAATATTGAGCTGAGGGCAATACACTCGCAAATTAGATGGACAATTTTTTCTTCGAGTGATGCGTCGCTCTTCATCAACTGCTGTATTGTGTTTCATAAACCCGCTGATTCATATGATAGCAAATCTACCTTTATCAATTTGCCGCATGATATTTCTATTTTAATTTACGTGCGTTCCAATAATTTCAATATTTACAAGCTATTACATTACACTTGAGTGGCAATTGTAGCCCAACGAAAAGCTAGATTACACAGCTCTCAATGTGTGGTTACTGGTCAATTTTTAGCCTCCACAAAGATGATGCAATACTCTAGTATTGAATGAATAAATTTAACGTAATAACCGTATAGATTTAAAGTGCACAGACACTTATCAATGGTTTATTTAAAAATATGTAAGATTAACTCACAATACACTTGGTAAATGTGACGTTTTTACATACAATATCGGCGTTTGCTACAGTACCAAATCTGCAAGAGTTTGGATCATTCGCCTGGGGAGATGGTGATGTCTGTGCACAATGTTAATTAACGAATCGTACGATTTTTTTCAATAACAACTTCGGAGTTAATAATATGCTATCTAAGAAACTTCTATATCCTGCAGCATTTGCGTTAGCAGCTACATTCGCTACTGGGTGTCAAGTTACACCTTCAGAGCCTGTAACAGAAGATGCGGGGGATCCATTGGCTGAGGTGCGATCAATTGCTGAAGAAGCGCTTCGTACAGCTAATACTGCTGCTTATAACGCTGCTACAGCTAAAGATATGGCTCTTTCTGCTCAATCGGCTGCAGATGCAGCTCAAGCATGCTGTGATGCAAATTCACGCCGCATGAGCCGTATGTTTAGTGGATCCATGAGCTCTAAGTAAATAGATTAAATTTTTTAATCTACACAAAAAAAGCCCAGCTAGCTGGGCTTTTTTTTAGTAAAAATTAAATAATAAAATTTTAATTTAGCTTAGACCCTACAATCGTAGGCAACCCTGATTTATTTTTTGCTAAACGATTAGCCAAATCCCAATCTACTTTATAGTCTTTTTTAGATTCTGTAGCCTCGATAATTGCGCGTACAAAATCCGTCAAATTACGTGAGTTGCTCGCGCTTTCATCACCTTCATTTGGATGCATTTCTGCATAGAGCTTACCTTTGTACCAAGCAATTTTATAGGGCTGATTAACAATCGTTACAGGTGTATCTACAGGAATTCGATTGAACAGGTCCTTAATATCATCGGAATGCAAACGAATACATCCGTGGGTGACTTTCATGCCGATTCCACGTGGCTCATTGGTTCCATGAATTAAGTATCCAGGAATTGCCAAGCGCAAAGCATATTCCCCCAATGGATTATCGGGGCCAGGCGGTACAGAAGCTGGCAATGGATCATTTTTTTCTTCGTGCTCTTTTCTGATTGATTCTGGCGGGTACCAAGTCGGATCTTTAGCTTTTGCGACAACACGTGTCTGGCTATGCGGCGTATCCCAACCTTCTTGACCAATGCTTATGGGGTACGTGTATACGTATTTTTTTTTACCATTAGCACTTTTCGGAAAATAGTACACACGCATTTCAGCTAAATTCAGTACTAATCCCTCTCTTTTGCTGTCTGGTAAGATATATTGAGATGGTATAACGACCTGCGTACCTTCACCTGGAATCCATGGATCAACGGTTGGATTGGCAATAACAATTTCTTGAAAGCCAATATCAAATTTTCTCGCGATAGCCAGAAACGTGTCACTATTTTGGGCACTTACGATTGCAAGCTGCCCAATTATGGATTCATTATTAGGGGGAAGCAGATACCGCTCAGCCTGCAACTGAGTAGAGCTTAACAATACTATGACGCCCATTAAGGCTAGCAAATGTTTCATAGGCAGCTTTTGGAATGTTAATTATCTAATCACCATACACTAAACTAAGTCTACAGGGGCTAGTAAACTAAACTAAACCAAATTATGGTAAAAATGCCAAATTATCTAACATTCAACTCAACTTCAATTCGAGTAGAATTGTATAAATATGTACTGATTTGCAGTTGCTTAACCGTGTTAGTAACTGTGCTCAGCTGTGCGAATACACCGCCCTCAGTAACACTTCCACAAGCAAAGGTCGCGGCATCAAGCATTGACCATGCTAATTATCGTGCTTATGTAAAGGATGATGTTGAAGGTGTTTTGGTGAAGTTGATGCAAGCAGAGGAGGCTGCCGCGGGAAACGAACACAAACACGCTGAACAGCTTGCTCAACAAGTATTAGTCGACATCGAGCTCATTAAGATAAAAACACAGCGCTTGACTGTTGAGGAAGATGTCGAAAATATAGAATTAAGTATTACAAGTTTACACCAAGAATTGCAATGGCGAGAACCTGTAACGCTCTCCCCTCTAGACTATTAACAATATTTCTTCATGTTAAAAGTAAACTTAACTATTTTAATGACTTTCATATTTTTAAGTTGCGCAAGTGCGCCAAAAACTTATCCGCCATTGAAAGAAATCAATTTAACCTTTGCAAGTTTAAAAGAAGATTCTTTTGCTGAACAAGAAACATCAGTAACTGTATATCAAATTCAAGAAAATATTGACAAAGCAACACAGGCTTTACAAAAGAATAATATTATTGAGACAGATCATTACATCTATATTGCAAATCGTAAAATTGATATTGCAAATGGGTTACTTCTAAAAAATCAGCAGGAAACTGAACTAGAGAAGTTAAAACACCAACAGCATGAGATGATTGCATATGCGCGCCGCATTGAAGCAGACCGCGCAAATATTGCAACACAACATGCTCAAAGTCGCGTTAATGAATTGGAGAATGTACTGAGCTTGTATCAAGTAGAAGAGACAAATCGTGGCACGTTATTAGTTATGAATGATCTATTATTTGATTCAGGCGGTACGAGTCTGCAGCCTGAATCATATAGCAAATTAAATCCTCTTTTAGAGTATCTACTTAATAATTCCAAACGTAAAATTATTATCGAGGGTCATACAGACAGCGTAGGAAAGGCGAATGAAAATAAAAACTTATCAGAACGCCGGGCTAATGCCGTAAAACTATTTTTTACCGAAAGAGGTATTGCAGAAGATCATATTGAAACACGAGGCTTTGGTGAAGAAGTGCCTGTTGCTACTAACACAACACAAGCGGGACGTGATTTAAATCGACGTGTGGAGATTGTAATAAAGTCAGGTAACGTTGCTACATTCTAATCATTAGTCGCGATTTCAATACCACGTTCAGCTACATCTACCAGAAACTTTATTTCATCTGTAGTAATCACATACGGCGGCATAAAATAAACCACATTGCCTAAAGGTCTTAATAAGGCCTGATGTTTAAGGCCGTACTTATATACCTCTAATCCACGCCGTTGCTGCCAGGGATATGGCTCTTTTGTAGCTTTATTTTTGACTAGTTCAATAGCTGTGATCATTCCAGTTTGCCTAATATCTCCTATCTGCGGATGATCCCTAAATCGCTCACATTGCTTGCTAAACTCATCAATCAAGATTTTATTTTTTTCAATAATATTTTCAGATTTAAAAATATTTAATGTAGCAAGTGCAGCAGCGCAACCAAGTGGATTGCCTGTATAACTATGCGAATGTAAAAATGCAGTGAGTTTTTCATAGTCATCGTAAAAGGCATCATACATTTGATTGCTCGTTAGCACTACGGAAAGAGGTAAATAACCGCCTGTTAGCCCTTTAGATAAGCACATAAAATCGGGACTTATCGCTGCTTGTTCACAGGCAAACATACTACCTGTACGCCCAAAACCTACAGCGATTTCATCGGCAATTAGATGTACATTATATTTATCGCACGCTTTGCGTAATAAAGATAAATAGTTTGATGTATACATGCGCATATTGCCTGCGCATTGCACTAATGGCTCAACAATTACCGCACATACTTCTTCATGATGTTTTTGTAATATTTCCTCCATATGAATAAACATGCGTTCTGCATACTCGCTGCTCATTTCGCCTTTCTCACGATTAAAACTATCTGGGCTGGGAGCTGTAATGACATCCAGTAAAAGTGGTTCATATACTTTTTTGTATAGCTCGACATCACCAAGCGATAGCGCGCCTATCGTTTCGCCATGATACGAATTTGAAAGATTGATGAACTTTGTTTTGCCTGGCCGTTCACTATTTTGCCAATAGTGAAAACTCATTTTTAATGCGACTTCTACTGCAGAGGATCCATTGTCTGCATAAAAGCATTTAGTTAGCCCGTTAGGTGTTATTTTAACTAGTGCTTCAGACAAGCGAATCACTGCATCATGTGAGAAACCTGCAAGAAGCACATGCTCAACGCAATCTAACTGATGTTTAATAGACTGATTTATTTTTTCATTGCAGTGTCCAAATAAATTTACCCACCACGAGCTAATTGCATCGAGATAACGATTTCCATCAAAGTCTTCGAGCCACACTCCATTGGCTTTTTTAATTGGCACTATTGGTAGAATTTCATGGTCCTTCATTTGCGTGCAGGGATGCCATATCGCATTAAGATCTCTTTGATTTAAATCGGCAGTATTTTCAGACATGACTTTTAATTGTTGAATTTTTATTTCGTGCTACTCTAACTTATGGATAACGACTGGGCACAGGAATTTTTACTGAACCCTGAGCTGATTCATTTAAATCATGCTGGAGCGGGGCCTTGGCCCAAGTGTGCACAAGATGCAGTGAATCAATTTGCTTATGATAACTCTCACTACAGCACAAAAAATATTTCAAAATGGGAAATAATTGAATTTCAACTGCGCAGCCTATGCCAACAGCTTATTAACGCTGAAAGTACTGATGATATCGCTCTAATTAAAAATACGTCTGAGGGCCTTTCTATTGTTGCCTATGGCATTCAGTGGAACACCAATGACAATGTGGTATTTGCTCAGCAAGAATTTCCATCAAATCGTATTGTTTGGCAATCGCTTCAAGCACGTTTTGGCATTGAAGCTCGATGCATCGACATATATGAAGGCCCAACTCCTGAGGACTCGTTATTTCAGTCCGTAGATAAAAATACAAGATTAATCGCCGTGAGTGCGGTGCAATTTACTACTGGCTTGCGTATGAATCTTGAAAAAATATGTGATTACTGTCAGTCACATGACATTATGTTGTGTGTAGATGCAATTCAAATGCTGGGGGCAATACCTTTTGACCTAAATAAAATACCTGCAGACTTTGTCACTGCAGATGGACATAAATGGCTACTCAGCCCTGAAGGTATTGGCCTTTTTTACTGCAGTCCAAAACGTAGAGATGAATTACAGCTAAATCAATTTGGTTGGCACATGTTGGAAAGTTCGGGCGATTATGAATCGCAAGAATGGCGGCCCGCTGAACATGCTCGCCGATTTGAATGCGGAAGTTTAAATAATGTTGGCATACACGCCATGCATGCTAGCTTGCAGTTGATTTTGAAAATCGGAATGAACGTTATTTATGAGAATATTTCTAGAAATATAAGCTATTTTCAAGAAAAATATAGAATTTATGGACTCAAAATTTTATCTGACATGGATGCAGATCGTCGATCCGGTATTATCACGATGCGATACGAAGGTGTGAATAATAGGCAACTGTTTAAAACTTTACTAAAGGCTAATGTGTTATGTGCATATCGAAATGATGGAATTCGATTTTCACCTCATTTTTATACGAATTTTGATGAAATTGATAAAGCCATAGATGTGATCATTAATTTCAATGATGCAGCCGTATGAGTAGTACACCTGTATATATTGTTGACGGATGTCGCTCACCTTTTCTAAAAGCGCGTGGGCAATTAGGACCATTTCAGGCATCCGATATTGCAGTAGGCTGCGCACAACCGCTATTAATTCGCCAACCATTCTCACCAAAAGAATTTGACGAGGTCATTGTTGGATGTGTGGGGCCACGTCCAGATGAAGTAAATATAGCACGTGTAATTAGTCTACGATTGGGATGTGGAGACAGTGTCCCCGCCTGGACAGTGCAACGTAATTGCGCATCAGGAATGCAGGCCATTGATTCAGCGTTTACCAACATCAGAATTGGTAAATCAGATCTGGTTTTGGCCGGTGGCACCGATGCAATGAGTCATTCTCCAGTCCTTTACAACCGCTATATGGTGAATTGGCTGGGGAAAATGAATTCTTCAAAAACTTTACTACATAAAATGCACACGCTCAGTCGATTAAGACCGAAAATGTTTGCACCCGTGATAGGACTATTAAAAGGTTTAACGGATCCTGTGGTAGGTCTTTCAATGGGCCAAACAGCAGAAAATCTTGCACACCGATTTAAAATTTCTCGAACTGCAATGGATAGCTATGCGGTAGATAGTCATTTGAGGTGGGTGAATGCATATAAATATGGTTTTTTTGATGAGGTTGAAGCAATTTTCGATAATGATGGACATACATTTGATAAAGATGATGGGGTAAGAGCTGATTCAAGCATAGATAAACTTGCAGCGTTACGCCCTGTCTTTGATAAAAAATTTGGCAATGTCACCGCGGGCAACAGCGCTCAAATTACTGACGGCGCTGCATGGGTTATTTTAGCCAGTGAATCTGCGGTCAAAAAATATAAGCTGTCCGTCATCGGACGACTTGTCACAACAAATTGGGCAGCGCTTGATCCCAAACAAATGGGGCTAGGTCCTGTTCATGCAACGATACCAATAATGAATGAGCAGAAACTAGCAATAAATGATATTGATTATTGGGAAATAAATGAGGCATTTGCTGCTCAAGTGCTCGCATGTATCGAGGCATGGAAAGATAAACAGTATTGCAAAACACATTTCAGCTTGAATAAAGCATTTGGTGAAGTAGCACATGAAAAGCTAAATGTTGATGGTGGTGCCATAAGCATTGGTCACCCAGTAGGAGCGAGTGGCACTCGCATTGTTTATCATTTATTAACAGTTTTAAAACGCAACAACGCAAAGCGTGGCATGGCTACAATATGCATCGGCGGTGGCCAAGGCGGTGCGATGTTAATCGAGAATCTTCAATAATGTAATGGCCACTATTGCGACAACATATGATAATTGGTTAGTCGAAGAAGACGGTAATCAAATTATTTGGCTAAAGCTAAATGTCAAAAATAGCAGCACAAATCTCTTATCGAAAAGCGTTCTTACCGAGCTACAAACAATTCTCAATGTCCTTACCGAAAATCTTCCCCGTGGTGTCGCCATTATTTCAAATAAATCAAAGGGGTTTATTGCTGGTGCAGATATAAATGAGTTCTTAGCAATCACCAATAAGCAGGAAGCGTTTGAAAAAATTCGTTTTGGTCAGAGCGTTATTAGTCAATTAGACAATTTACTCTGCCCAAGCATTGCAGTCATTGATGGCTTTTGTTTAGGAGGCGGTCTCGAGCTTGCCTTGGCGTGCGATTACAGAATTGCATCAGAAGATTTAGGTACACGATTTTCATTGCCAGAAGTACGATTAGGAATTCATCCTGGATATGGTGGAACTATGCGGATCTTGCGCCATGTTAATCCACTTACAGCAATGGATTTAATGCTTACAGGCCGAAGTATAGATAGTCGACAGGCAAAAAAGATTGGATTAATTGACCATATTGTTTCAAAACGACAATTTACAAATGCAGCACAGCAAATAATATTACGCAGGACGCGTAAACATAGAATTTCAAAATCTTTAAGTTTGCTTAATAGTAAGTTTATAAGACCCATTATCGCCTTTCAGTTGCGAAATCAAGTTTCAAAAAAAGCTAAGTCTACACACTACCCTGCACCCTACGCCATAATTGATCATTGGGTAAATTACTGCGGCAATGAAAGTTTAATGTTGCAACATGAAGCGGAGTCGGTGGCTGAATTAAGCACTACTGAGACAGCAAAAAACTTAATTCGAGTATTTTCACTGCAAAATGAGCTAAAAAGTCTCGCCAGTGCTACTCAAAACTCTATAACACATGTGCATGTCATTGGTGCAGGTGTAATGGGCGGAGATATTGCTACATGGTGTGTCAGTCAGGGATTAACTATCACATTGCAAGATCTAAATGCTCAAAATTTGGCCCAAGCAAGAGCGCGTGCGTATCGCTACTTTAAAAAACGTTTTAAAAATAAAGTGTTGACAAATGAAGCGATGGACCGTTTTGCTATTGATATGGCTGGAACTGGTATACGTAAAGCTGATGTCATCATTGAAGCGATATTTGAAAATACAGCAGTAAAAAAGGAATTATTTACAGCAATTGAACCAAAAGTAAAGCGTGATGCAATCATAGCAACCAATACTTCCAGCATTGCCATTGAAGACATTTGTGATGCATTTTCAGACCCATCGCGACTTGTGGGTCTTCATTTCTTTAATCCTGTTGTAAAAATGTCTCTAGTCGAAATTGTTAAAGGTAAAAGATCAAATCCAGTAATTATTCAACAATCAATTGACTTTGCGAAGCAAATTGGAAAATTGCCACTGCCAGTAAAAAGCGCCCCCGGATTTTTAGTTAATCGAATTCTCACGCCTTATATGGTTGAAGCGGGTCTATTAAAAGAATCAGGCATACCTATTACCGACATTGACCGTGCTGCTAAAGAGTTTGGCATGCCCATGGGGCCTCTGGAGCTGGCAGATACAGTAGGACTTGATGTCGGCCTGCATGTGGCAGAGCTACTTGGCACCACGTATCAATACAAAATACCTGATTCATTTAAATCAATGGTGAAAGCAGGACAGCTTGGTAAAAAATCTGGTAAAGGATTTTATATATGGAAAAACGGCAAAAAAATTTCTCCAAAAACCAACCGTTCAACAAGTGATCAAAACACTATACAAGACCGCTTGATAATGCGATTCATTAATGAAGCAGTCGCATGTTATCGCGAAGGGATAATCGAGAGTAAAGATCTACTTGACTCAGGAGTAATATTTGGGACTGGCTTTGCACCCTTTAGAGGTGGGCCTCTTCAATATCTAGAATCTACAGGGGTCGCTTTACAATTAGAAAAGTTAAATACTTTACATAAACAGTTTGGCGACCGCTTCAAGCCTGACTCTGGTTGGGATAAATTTGAATCCTAGTTTTATCCACAACAAAACAACTTCACAAATATTTTTCTAGCTAAAACAAACAGCATCGTTTCCTTACAAAGCCGAACTTAACAAATAAAAGTTAATTCAATTTGTTAGCGCCTACCACCGCCACCGCCTCTATTGTCATTTCGAGGACGCGCTTCATTCACACGCACACTACGTCCACTGACATCAGTTTGGTTAATTGCATTAATTGCACTTTCAGCTTGAGCTTTGTCCGGCATTTCTACAAACCCAAAGCCTTTTGAACGGCCAGAATCTCTGTCGATAATTACATTCACGCTAGACACTTCGCCATGTGCAGAAAATAAGTCACGCAAATCATCTTCAGATGTGTTGTAAGGTAAATTACCAATGTAAATATTCATTTTTTCTCCTAACATTATGCGCTGCAATTTATAAATTCCTATCGAACAATCAACGCACAACTAATTCGATAGTGCTCAGTCATATCAAACTCACTGCTTTTACTATTAGAAACTCAACTACCAGATTAATTACGCAGTACTGCGATTTGTTACGTAAGGAGGGTGATTTCTTTAGATAGATGCAATAGAGAGGAGCTGCGTTTTGAGCTTACATCAAAACTACTTCATGACCTTCGAAAAAATGTATCCCATAATTTGGATATCGTTCAACTCTAAAAACTCAAACCGTAAAACTATTGATTGGCGAATAATGCACCAAATGCTTAATTGTGTCCATATATTTAGATTTCTATTCAATATATTTATGCAAAAATAATTTACTATTGCTGTATACAATGCAAATGTTCCCAATTACCGCTTAGTGGATGCTGCTTCCATAAGTATTTATCATCCACTACTGTCACCCAGTACGGTTGCCCTGACGCTCTCCATGGATCAAATACAATATCTTGCTGCCAAGTGGAGTTAGCAGCAAATACTACAATACTATTATGCTCCAACAGTTTTCCATGCTTGGTAACTAACCAGTCAATGGAGAGTGTTTGCGGTTGCAAATTGTCAACCCTCAAACGCAAATCCTCTGCCCAGTGACAACATAACCCTCTGTCTAGCAATTTTAGGTGCACTAACAGGTTATGGTATCGAGGAGGACTTGTCATACGGTACGCATTAGCTAAATCTTTTGTTGATGAAATAAGCAATGCAGATATTGCTTCAGCCTCTTCTGCTTCAACCTCATTAGAAAGTGAAATGATCGCATCGTGCAACGCTTCGCTACTTTCTGCATCAGACGCAGAGTTTGGAGAATGTGAACATGCTATTGCGCAAAATTGAGCAAACGCTGCGAAAATTATAATATTTGCATAATTCACTTTTTTAGTGCTATCAAAGTTAATCAGGCTTGATTGCGATCTTTCCACTCCCAAATAGCATTACAGCAAGCGCGCTAAACAAATAAAACCCTTGCAACTCAAGTGCCCAACCTCCATGCGGCCCTAGACTAAAAAGTTCATGCGCATGAACCAAATAAATTGCAAATATCATATTTACAAAAATGATTAACCCACCGATGCGAGTATAAATACCTAGAATAATTATTAGAGGCGCCAATATCTCTCCAACATACACACCATATACCAGCATCTCTGGCAAGCTATTAGTTAGAAGTTGGCTTTTGATAAATGCCATGGAGTCAGGGTTAGTAAATTTTGCTATTCCGTGGAATATCATGAGAACGCCAAGTACAAAACGTACAACTAATTTACCTATGTCATCATTTTTAAAACTATTACCCATAATTTCCTTTCCTTAATTAACTGAATTTATAACGCATTAAGATATGACACTTAATTCTTATTTACTAACTATCCTGCCTCTTTCGAAGTGTTGTAACTTGCCACCGCCAACTCCCCAATTATCAGTTTCAACTTCATCAATCAATACAAACGTTGTGGCTGAATTTTTCCCTAGCACATCTTGCAATAAATCCGTAACACTTTTTATTAACGCTGATTTTTGCTCTGTTGTAACATCTTCTTTCGTGATTCTAATATTTACATATGGCATAGATCGTCCTTTTCTGTTTCAATTCGACATAGCATTCATAATCTTCGTCGTATAAGGGCGTGCAAGTATTACCTATAGTGCATCGCTATTCTCTTCGTACTGCGCAAACACCCATGATCATTTACTCAAATACGGGCTGCAAACGTGTCCGCCTTCATCGATTGGAATAATCCCACATCATCCATAGATAAATTCCAATAAGAAAAACAAACCAAACATACTAAAAGCTAAGTTAAACAATTTAAGTTTATGCTGGTAACCCGTGCGTCCCTCATTATGGATATTTGAGCAATAAGCAACTGTATTATAGTACTTAGACATAAAACTGTAATGAAATTATTGCGATTAGAAAAATGATTATATGTCATTCCATATATATTAAATTTGAAAATTAACTTGGAAATTTAAAAATTTATGAAAATGCGCAAGCATTATATTAACTTGGTATTGCTTGCTGCTTTGGCTCTGCCTACATTGACATTTGGCAAAGAACCCGCAAAAGCAATTGCTGGTTGGGTGGAAAACGTTCGGATTGAAAATCTTGACTATAAAGTAAAAGCAAAGCTTGACACAGGTGCAAAGACATCTTCCATACATGCTATCAACATTGAATCATTTAAAAAAAATGAAGAAAAGTGGGTAAAGTTTACTTTATTACTTACTGATAGCGAGGATAACCGGCATACCATCGATATCGAAAAGCCGCGCTCTCGAAAAACAAAAATTAAAAATCATGACGGAGATCCTGACAAAAGATTTGTTGTTAATTTGCAGATTTGCTTTAACGGTCGCGCATTCACAACTGAATTTACATTAGTAGATCGTGGTGAATACATTTACGGGGTATTACTTGGAAGACAATTTCTTGCAAATATTGCTGTTATAGATTCTGCAGAAACATTTCTTACGCTTGCAGAATGTAATTTGTAAATTAAATTAAATTTGAATCTGTTAAGTTTGCATATTAAATCTCCATATTTGTTTTGCTTCTAAATTTTAATGCATAGAGTCGTTGTTTCATTTTGGTCTTTAGTGCTTATTGCCACAGGACTGGCAATTCTAGCGCATAAATCGATTTACCTAGGCTTACCTCTCGTTTCAAATGCAAAAACTGAAATATGGACCGTTCAAGCACGATTGAGCTTCATTAGTGACAATCGTAATGTGAAAGCAACCTTGCATATACCAAATGTAACGCCCGGATATGTGAAGTTGGATGAACACTACATATCTGGAAATTTTGGTTTAAATGCAAAAATGAAAGGAGACAACAAAACGGCGAACTGGGCGGTTCGCAAAGCTAAAGGTGAACAAATTTTATATTACCGTACCACCGAGGCACGCTCCGATACATCATCAAATTGGGTATCAGATCCAAATTATCCAACAGCACCTGAATTTGATGAGCCCTATTCAATGGCAGTTGAGAAAATTATTAAAGATGTCCGCAGTCAATCTGCCGATATCGCTTCATTTACCTATGAACTAATTACACAGCTGCATTCACCAGATTCAAATGAAAATATATCTTTGCTTAAAAGCCTTGCAAATTCAGACGAAGACATTGCTAACCTTGTCATTAAACTCCTTGCTGTCGCACACATTCCTACTCGAAAACTCTGGATAATTGGACTGGCTGATGCCGCAAATAATGTAAAACCACAAGTATTTATTCAAGTCCACAATGATGATGAGTGGATATCATTTGATCCTAAAACCGCTAAAACATGAATTCCAGCTAATTACTTAACATGGAAAGTTGGAAATGCACCGATGTATAAAATTGAAAATGGAAAAAATGCTGAACTCACGTTTTCTGTTACAAAGTCCTACATTGAACTCTTAGGTGTAGCGAAACAAAACATAAAACAATCTGGCTCTATATTTGGCCGACTTATGCTTTTTGCACTACCTGTCCAGATTCAAAACACATATAGCCTAATACTTATGGTGCCGTTAGGCGCATTACTTGTTGTATTTATGCGCACGTTTATTGGCGTACAAACATTTGGAACATTCATGCCAATTCTAATTGCCATTGCCTTTCGAGAAACACAACTATTTTGGGGAATTGTTCTATTTACTGGAATTGTATTTATTGGATTGATTATTCGTTTTTTACCTGGAACGATTAAGACTGCTCCTTATACCCAGGTTAGCTGTTATATTAGTAATTGTTGTTCTTTTGATGCTCTTAATTAGCATCCTAACAAGTAGACTAGGATTAGACCGTCTTCTTTCTGTTTCATTATTTCCGATGGTAATACTTGCCATGACAATTGAACGAATGTCTATTACTTGGGAAGAAAATGGCGCTCAATCAGCATTATTACAAGGATTAGGCAGCTTAGTCGTCGCATGTTTTGGATACCTGTTGATGACAAATGATCGTCTAATATACTTAATGTTCGTCTTCCCAGAATTATTACTAGTAATTCTGGGTATCTGCCTTTGGATGGGACAATACACTGGATATCGAGTTTCAGAATTAATTCGCTTCCGTAATGTCAAATCTTCAGATGGCAATAATAATGCTTAATCTGATATCTCCAACTAGGCTGCAAAAGCAAAATATACTTGGATTGAATCAGCGCAATACTGACTACATCATGCGTTACAACCCTCGACACCTATATCCCTTAGTGGATGACAAACTAAGAACGAAGCAACTCGCTGTGAACGCAGGAATCGCTGTGCCAAAACTGTATGCGACGTTAGAAATTAATCATCAATTAAAAAATTTAGAGGCGTTACTTGAAGAACATCGAAGTGTCGTGATAAAACCAGCTCACGGGAGCGGCGGCAATGGGATCCTAATCATCACTGGCAAAATTGGCAAACATTATCGCGTGTCTAGCGGTGAGCTAATGAGCTTGAATTCAATTAAGCACTACGTTTCTAATATATTGGCAGGTATGTATAGTTTGAGCGAGCTATCAGATCGTGCATTTTTGGAGTACCGTGTACAATTTGACCCTGTTTTTGATGCGATGAGTTTTAAAGGTGTACCTGATATTCGAATAATTGTATTTAAAGGTATTCCTATCTCAGCGATGGTCCGGCTCCCAACGAGCAAATCGAATGGTAAAGCCAATTTGCATAAAGACGCAGTTGGAGTTGGTGTTAATCTTCAAACGGGCACCACCTTGTCAGGTGTTATAGGAAATAGAATCACTACTGTTCATCCGAATACGGGATGTCAAATTGAAGGTCTTGTCATTCCATCTTGGGACGAAATTTTAGATATTGCAATCAAGTGTGCAGATACGGTGGAGTTAGGCTACTTGGGTGTAGATATCGTATTAGATCGTCAACTTGGACCACTAATGCTTGAACTTAATGCACGACCAGGATTAAATGTACAAATCGCGAATCAATATGGTTTGTTGAAAAGTCTAAAAACAATAGAAAAATTACAAAAACTACCTAAAAATAATAATCAACGTGTGGCCCTAGCGAAATCATTAATCAACTAGTTATAGTTTTTTAGAAAAGGTAGGTTTAATGAAGGATCGCACGAAATGTATTTCGTCCTTATTGTATGCGGCCAGTTTTGCATGTTTATTACTATTACCTCATTTTCTTTTTAATAAACATGGCTTTGCAGATGATCTAGAAAGTGAAGTCTCTACTAAATTACACCCAGCATCCCAAATACAGGATGAAGACATAGAACAATTAGTTGATCAGACAGAAACCGCGACAGTTGCACCAAATCTAGACCTTAAAAAAGTAGCGCCATTACCGAACCCTGTTGACGTCTCACCTCAGAACGATTTTGATGAAAACAACAAGGTAGAATCGGAAGCCACATCGACAGCTGTTGAGGACGTAGCAATAGATCCTCTTCCTGCAGATAAAGCTGAATCCGTTGAACGAAAAAAATTGATCATATTAGGTGCAGAAGTGCCTGCTAGCACATCAACAAGACTAGCCTGGTCGCCACAAGTCACTATTTCAGGACTCGCCTTACCTACGCCTGTACTTGTGATTAACGGAAAAAATCCTGGCCCTACATTGTGCCTTACCAGTGCTATACACGGAGACGAGCTAAATGGAATCGAGGTGGTCCGCCGCGTAATGTATGACATTGAGCCTAAAGATTTAAACGGAACACTCATTGGTGTACCCATTGTCAATCTACAAGGCTTCCAACAAGCCTCAAGGTATTTATCTGACCGGCGTGACTTAAATCGACATTTCCCGGGCGAAGCCGATGGTAGCTTGGCCTCCAGAATTGCTAAATCACTATTTACTGAAGTCATAAGCCACTGTGAATTTCTTATTGATATTCACACCGGATCGTTTCGACGCACTAATCTGCCGCAAATACGCGCTGATATGAATAACGAAAAGGTTTCAAATTTTGTAGAAGGTTTTGACAATATCGCCATTGTTCACCATATCGGTAGCCCAGGTATGCTACGCAGCGAAGCCAATATTGAAGGCATCATTGCGGTAACAATGGAACTGGGTGAATCGTTACGCATACAAGAAGACCAAATTGCCGCAGGCACACATAGCGTTAACAGTTTATTAGATAAACTCGAAATGTACTCACGTATGTTTATTTGGGGAGAGCCTAAGCCTGCATATTATGCGTCACGTTGGTTACGTGTGGAAAGTGGGGGAATTCTGTTTAGTGAAATGGACCTCGGTGACACTGTGTCAGAAGGTGATGTACTCGGTGTTGTCACTGATCCGATTACAAATAACAGGACCGAATTAGTCTCGCCTATTGATGGCAATATAATAGGAATGGCAATAAATCAAGTCGTCATTCCTGGATTCGCTGCATACCACATTGGAATTGAATCAACACATGATGAGATGACAAGTCCGACTAGCGAATTTGAGAATGTCATTATTGATGGTGAAGTGATAGATCCAGAATAAATTTTTAAATCTATTTGTTAGAAATATTATGTTTTATTTTGCTATTGTGAGAATAATTGGTCTAGCCCAAGCGCAATTAAAGATTTACCTTTATTAACAGGATAGACAGCAACTATTAAAAACAATGCGAGCATAACTAAATTAAATATCCACGCTTTAGCCTTTTTTGTCATTTAAACTACTTCTACCCCTAAATTTGGCATGGCTTCATTTGATATAACGCGCAGTATTATTTCATCATTCTTTCCGCAATTTTGACAGACAAGTAATTTTTTTATTACCTTAAGTGGCATTTCTTTCCCGTACTTTTCTTTCAGTAAGTCCAAATCAAGCACATCACCTGTATCGCCACATTGCATGCAATGAGGATAAATGCTCTCAAGTAAATCTAAGTCATCAAAATATAGTACTTTTCGTGGTTCTTTCATGTCTCTTTCACCAAGTCAATCACGCTATTATTTGCGGGTTTCATTAGATGATCAATATAAGCCCGGTCTTTCTCCACAAACCAATCGTCATACTTTTCTTTGTCCAGCAAAACAGGCATTCGATGATGTATTTTTGACATTTTGTTGTTAGGTAAGGTTGTGAGAATAGCCATTGCCATTTCTCCAGTTTCGGCGTTGATTTCATATACTCCCCCAAATGCAAATCCATCATCAGTGGATGGATTGATTCGATAACGATCACGTTTCCCTTTTGGCTGATTCTCATCCCATTCGAAAAATCCGCTGGTTGGAATAATACACCTTCTTTCACGTATTGCCTGCGCCCAGGTTCTTTTCTCCCAAGCTTCCTGACTCCGCACATTAATTAAAGGCTTGTTACTGAATGACCTCTTCCAACTCCATGCCATAGATGCTATTTCATTACTGTTTTCAGAACGAAATACAACGTCTACTTGGTTTGTAGGATAAACCTGTAGGAGAGGATTAAATTCAATATCACCCACATCAAACGCATCGATAATTGATTTTGGAAATGTGTCTAATGAAAATCTGCCACACATGGCAGTATTATACTATTTGGTAGGATGGATGCCCGCTCTAATCAAAAACGCCCATTTTCAGATCTTGGCAGAATGCAGTTGAAAACTCAGAGCCTTCTGAGAGTAAATAAGTCATTTAAATTCTGGTACTTAAACGACAAACATAAACTACTGCTTTAGGCTCAAGTTTACCCTGTTGATAACTATTGCTCCTCTGCGTAGAGAATTCAAAATCATCAAGCTCGACGTTATGGGCTTCAATGCATTTTATAACTTCAATCAGGTACTTTTCTGTTAAGAGTGTTCGATCAAATACCATTTTGTGACAAATCCATAAAGTACATTAAAAAAAGCCCCATCTCTAAGATAGGGCTTTAGCATAAGTACTCATTGTAACAAAACTACAATTTTCTGGATCCACGTTGGTCTGCCTTAAGCGCTAGTAAAAGTATGAACCGCATCATATACGACTTCAATCAACATTTGCGTTCCTACAACCGCTAGTATAAGCCCCATTAGTCGCGTAACAATACGCATACCACTCTCACCGATTACATTTACTATTCTCTCGCCAAACATGAAAAAGATGAACATAATGAGACATAGTGATGCAAACGCAGCAAGGGTAACCATAATTTCGACCCAATTTCCTGCAGCGGAGTAATTCATCGCAGTCGCGATGGTTCCAGGCCCTGCAAGTATTGGAACAGCCAAAGGGAAAATAGATAAATCGGTGTGGCCATGCTCAGAGGGCTTTTGAATCGAAGAGCTTTCACCATGAAGCATTTGATAACCAATAATGAAGATTAGAATACCGCCCGTAATTCGCAAGGCGGGCAGCGTAATGCCAAATAAGTGAAAAATTGACTTCCCAAGGAACGCAAAACAATAACGATGCATAATGATAACAACAAAGCTTTCGAGGCAATTTTTATTTTCGATATTTTATTTTCATGCTTAGTGAGGCTTACGAATACATCAGAGTTTGCAATGGGGTACATCACAGCAAAAAACCTAAGAATACTGTAACCGCATCTTGTGTAAATCCGCTCATATCGTTTTACTTACTACTAAAGTAATCTCTAAACTATTACCTATGTAAGTAACTATCATTAGTTCGATTAAATTTAGTTTAGGTAACTGAAATTATTTTTTCTCTGCATTTTCAGTTGTATTTTGCGCACTCCAAATACGATATTTAATTGTATACTCATGAGGCGCATAAACTACAATTGGAAGGCGACTATTATATTTGATTAAAAGGGAAGACCTGAAACAAACTGATCTACCTTAGAAGAACCTTCTGGAGCCGCCATCAAAGTACTCATCGCAACATCTTTGCCAACAACTTTGTAATACGTATAACCCCAACCTTCAAGGATGCGTGCTTCAAACGTGGTTCCAAGTCGTACTATATTTACTCCATCTGTCTGCATAATTTTCCCTGCGATAAGCTCTACCTTAAAATCATTCTCTTCGGCTCGTTCTTTATGCGTAAGCATAATTACAAATCGATGCATTCCATTTTGCACTTCGGGAAATTCTTTTAATGCTGAATGTTCCTCATCACTTACGACTAAACTTGGTAATAAAAATAGTAAACACGCTAAAAATGTATTAGTAATATTCATAATTTTTACTTTGACAGAAATTATTTTTTATTAATTACATATTTTAGAATATCAACCACTTGTTTTGGATTCTGTGCCCACGCCATAGCAGCTGCATCCACTTCTTTCAAAGGATGAATGATGTCATCGTCATGTAAAGTAATATACGGTTTGCCAAGTGCAGCACAATAACCTGCATCAAACGCAGCATTCCACTGCTTATATTTATCACCAAATCGGACAACTGCAACATCACAGCGCTCAATTAAGGTTTTAGTTCGAATCCCATTAACTTTTGACGATTTGTGATCGCGCCAATAATTTACAGATTCTTTACCAAGTACATCACCAGCTGCATCACTTGCTACATGATCTGTAACCGCAGACGTAAACAAAATGGGCAATTGATGCGACATGACACCACTTTCTATTTGATGTCTCCAATCTGTATGTATTTCACCAGACAAATAAATAGTCCATTCCATAACTATCCTTCACTGTTAATATAGTAAATTTTTAAAAAATGATTTTAGTGCGCCTGAGTTCGAAAAACTAATGCTTTTATCGATCAGCCAAAATGAAATTTTTGAAGAATATAAAACTTATTTAGAAATGTATTGCTCGCTCATCTACCGCAAGAGCCGCCTCATGCATACCTTCTGCCAAGGTTGGATGTGCATGAATTGTGCGAGCTAAATCTTCTGTGGTTAGTTCTGCTTCCATCGCCACAACTGCTTCACTTATTAATTCCGATGCACTCGGGCCAATAATATGAACGCCTAATATTTGGTCAGTTTGCGCATCACCGATTATTTTTATCGTACCCAATGTGTCGCCCATTGCGCGTGCTCTTCCAAGAGCCATAAAAGGAAACGCACCGACTCTATAACTAATTTTGGACTCTTTACACTGTTTTTCTGTCACGCCAACCCATGCTATCTCAGGCCATGTATAGATCACCCAAGGAATGGTAGCATAATTGACATGGCCTGCTTGTCCAGCCAATTGTTCGGCTAGTGCAATTCCTTCATCTGAACCTTTATGCGCCAACATTGCACCACCAATTACATCACCAATTGCATATACATTATCTGTCGAGGTTCTCCAATTTGCGTCAACGTTTATAAATCCCTTTTCATTTTTATCCACGCTCACATTTTCTAGATTTAATCCATCAGCATTAGCGCTGCGTCCAATTGCAACAATTAATTTATCGACTTGCAAACTATCTTCTTTGTTATTTAATGTATAGGTAACATCAACTTTATCTTGCTGAAGTTTAACTTTTTTTACTAGACTTCCTAGACGTATATCTAGTTCCTGTTTAGTTAAAAGTTTATATGCTTCGGACGATATGGATTCATCTGTAAAAGGCAAAAATTCTTCGAGCGCTTCGAGTACAATAACGTCAGAACCTAATCGACTCCACACACTGCCCAGCTCTAATCCAATTACACCAGCTCCGATGATTCCAATCGAATTTGGCACATCATTCAAATTCAATGCTCCGGTTGAGTCTAATATATATTCATTGTCAATCGGCGCAATTGACAACGGTGTTGGTTTTGAGCCTGTAGCAATTACGATATATTTCCCATTTAGGTCCACTGTTTCTTTACTGTTTTTAATACTTATTTCAGTTGGGCTGGTAAAACTTGCTGTACCAGAAAATATATCTATTTTATTTTTCTTTAATAAACTTGCTACACCGCCTGTTAATATCTGCACAACCTTATTTTTTCGTTTCTGCATAGCTGAAACATCAATTTTAATTTTTGTCGCACTGATTCCGTGATCTTTTGCATGTACATTCAGAAACATAAAATGATGACTGGAATCGAGTAGTGCTTTAGAGGGAATACAGCCAATATTTAGACATGTCCCTCCAAGTTCAGATTTGCCTGCATCATTAACCCTCTGATCAATACACGCAGTTTTCAAGCCAAGTTGCGCACAGCGAATAGCTGATACATAGCCTGCTGGGCCTGCGCCTATTATAATGACTTCATATTGTTGCACTGAAATCTTCTTATTTTAAACTTGGAGCAACAATCGATTAGGATCTTCAATAATATTTTTAACCTGCACCAGGAATTGAACTGCTTCTTTACCATCAATAATACGATGATCATAGCTCAGCGCCAAATACATCATGGGTGCAATCACAACCACACCATTTTGTGCGATGGGTCTTGCCTGAATAGAGTGCATACCTAATATTGCACTTTGCGGTGGATTAATTATTGGCGTTGACATCATAGAGCCAAACACACCGCCATTTGTTATCGTAAACGTTCCACCTGTTAACTCTTCAATTGTAATTTTATTTTCTTGTGCGCGTGTACCGAAGTCGTTGATGATACTTTCTATACCAGCGAAAGAAAGACCATCTGCATTTCTGATAACTGGCACAATTAAGCCTTTTTGAGTGCTAACTGCAATTCCGATATCAAAATAATTATGGTAGACAATATCTTCAAGCTCTACTGATGCATTTATTACTGGGAATTCTTTTAATGCTTCAACGGCGGCCTTTATGAAA
This sequence comes from Gammaproteobacteria bacterium, assembly GCA_965247265.1. GTDB lineage: Bacteria > Pseudomonadota > Gammaproteobacteria > UBA4575 > UBA4575. Next base: position 1,567,218 of record OZ252002.1, on the reverse strand, counting down.
AAAGACATAAATCCCAACTTAACACTGTGTGCCTCTTCAAAGCTCTCTTTGTAGCGTGTACGCAAATCCATAATGTTCTGCATATTGACTTCATTAAATGTAGTCAACACTGCACTTTCTTGTTGAGAAGTTACTAAACGCTTTGCAATACTTTTACGTAGGCTGGTCATTGGGACGCGCTGATCTTCTCTGTCATCCAGAATAATTTCACTTTCTGGAATTAGAGGGGCCATCATTATTTCTGTTGCGGAATCAATTTCACTAATTGAAGATGGCTCTGTATCATCAATGTACGTTTGAATGTCTTGCTTTGTTATACGTCCATCTTTGCCGCTACCACGAATACTTTTAATATCTATATTATTTTCTACAGCTAACTTTCTAACTGCTGGGCTAGATTTTGAGTGTGTACCATGTAACTCTTGGTGGTCGATTTCTGGTGCATCCACATTAAATTGGTCTATATTACTTTCTTTAAATGAGCCTGTAGAAATATTCTCATCCACCTTAGGTGGCTTCTTTTGTTTCTTTGTATCAATAACGGCAATTACTTCGTTACTCGTTACGCTTTCATTTTTTTGTTTACTAATTGAAGCTAACTTGCCACTTTGTGGTGCTGTAATTTCTAAAATAACCTTATCCGTCTCGATATCAACAATTTGCTCACCCTCTTGAACAGCATCACCTGGCTGCTTTAGCCAATCACCCATCACTGCTTCTGTTATGGATTCTGCCAATTCTGGAACCGTTACATCTACCTTCATTATTAACCTTTGATAATCTTTAGTTTTTATACAGCTCTTAACGGGGCCCTTGCTTGCTGCTCTCTGAGCCCTAGCGCATCTTCAAGTAATGCTTGTTGTTGTTCACGGTGAATATGTAATGAACCGGCAGCAGGTGATGCAGAATAAGCTCTGCCTGCATATCGCAATTCATGATCGCTTCTCATGCAAGATTTGAGATTACGTCTTGAGTGCATGTAGTTCCACGCACCCTGATTGCGTGGTTCTTCTTGCGTCCATACAATTTCTCGTGCTCCAGAATATTTATTAAAAAGTTGTTTAACCTCATCACTTGGAAATGGATAAAGCTGTTCAATTCTTACTATTGCCGCACTGGTAATTTCATGCTCACGTCGTAACTTTAATAAATCGTAATATAGCTTACCTGAGCAAAGTATTATTTTTTTAACTTCAGCAGGATTTAAATCATCTAGCTCATCAATAACATATTTAAATTCGTTACTTGTAAATTCTTCAAGATCGGACGATGCAATTGGATCTCGTAGAATATTTTTAGGGGTCATGACAATTAATGGTTTACGGTATGGGCGTAGCATTTGTCGACGTAACAAATGAAAAATCTGAGAAGGAGAGCTTGGCATACATACTTGCATGTTATCTTCTGCACACAATTGTAGATAACGTTCAAGTCTGGCAGACGAATGTTCTGGGCCCTGTCCATCATACCCATGCGGCAACAACATCACTAATCCACAAAATCGCTGCCACTTTGCTTCAGAAGAACTCAGAAACTGATCAATATAAACTTGAGCGTTATTTGCATAATCACCAAACTGTGCTTCCCAAATTGTCAATGTGTCAGGTTCTGCAGTGCTATAGCCTACTTCGTAACCTAATACAGCTTCTTCTGAAAGCAATGAATTGATAGGCAAAAATTTAGGTTGATTGTCTAAAATATTTTGCAGTGGAATGTACTTTTCACCGGTTAATTGATCATGGAAAGCAGCATGTCGATGAAAGAAAGTGCCTCTTAAACTATCTTGACCGGATAATCGAATCTCGTATCCATCTTCCAATAGTGAAGCATATGCAAGTGTTTCGCCAAATCCCCAATCCGCAGATAATTCACCTGCCCCCATTTTTTTGCGCGCAGCAATTATTTTTTCAACCGTGCGGTGTAATGTAAACTGATCTGGTACTGTCGTGATACTTTTGGTAAGTTTTTTAATACGTCCAGCACTGATGCAGGTTATGGCTTTATCACGCCAGTGTGTACCAATATACGGATTGTAATTTATAACGAATTTTCTATCAAATTTATGGGCAATGGGTCCACAAACTTGCTCACCTCTTTGCAACTTATTCAAAAATTTTGTTTCTAATGCCTTAGCTCTTGACGGCGTAATAATATTTTTATTTATTAATCGCTCTGTATATATTTTTTGTACGCCTTTTTTGTTACGTATGCTTTGATACATTAATGGTTGTGTGACAAAAGGTTCATCAGCTTCATTGTGCCCATGCTGTCGATAACAAATCATATCGAGTACTACATCTCGATTAAACTTCATTCGAAAATCGACAGCTAACTGAGTAACAAATACTGCAGCATCCGGATCATCGCCATTTACGTGAAAAATAGGTGCTTGTACCGTTTTTGCTACATCTGTGCAGTAAAGTGTTGACCGTGAATCGAGGGGATCACTTGTCGTAAAGCCAATTTGATTATTCACAATTACGTGGATAGTTCCACCCGTGGTATAACCTCTTGTTTTTGATAGATTCAACGTTTCCATGACTACACCTTGGCCCGCAAACGCTGCGTCACCATGGACAAGGATGGGAATGACTTCTTTACGCTCAGTGTCACCTCTACGTTCTTGTCGGGCTCTAACAGAACCCTCAACCACGGGATTAATCGCTTCAAGATGCGAGGGATTAAATGCAAGCACGGTATGAACCGGATGATATTCAGTTTTTAGGTTGGATGAAAATCCCTTATGGTATTTTACATCTCCAGATCCATTTGTTGGATCCAGCGAATCTTCGAACTCATGAAATAGTTCTTCAGGGCTTTTACCTAAAATATTAACTAAGACATTTAATCGGCCACGATGCGCCATACCCATAATGACTTCTTTGACATGGTGATATCCACATCGTTGAATAATTTCCTCAATAATTGGAATTAACGTTAGGCCGCCTTCTAATGAAAATCGTTTTTGCCCTACATATTTTTTATGTAAATATACTTCTAGTGATTTTGCAGCAATAATAATTTCTAATATTTTTCTTCTGCGTTTTTCTGCCAATCCAGGTGATATATAAAACTGCTCTAATCGCTTTTGTATCCACTCTTTTTGCTCTGGAGAAGTAATGTGCTTAAACTCAGACCCAATCGTTCCGCAATATGTAACAGCAAGCATATTAAGAATTTCTCTTAACGGGGCTTTTTTAATTCCGCCTATTACGCCTGTTTCAAAGACGGTGTCCATATCTTTATGGCTTAAGCCATGGTATTCCGGGCTCAATTCCGGTATGTCAGCACGTTGTGTCGTACCCAAAGGATCAATATCAGCCTGCCTATGACCTAAGTATCGATATGCGCTAATTAAACGAATGACACCTACTTGCTTTCGATTTGCTTCGTTATTTGAGTAATGCGAAAAACGTTCTTGCGAAACTCGGGAGGAATTTCGTAATGCTGCTCTTACACTCGTATGAGTTTTTGTATCGGATTTTATTGTTTGGTTACTTGGCTCAATTTTACTAAAAATGAGTTGCCAATATTCAGAAACCGAATTTGGTTCTGTTAAATATTCTTCGTAGAGCGCTTCGACATATGCCACACTGCCACTACTTAGTTTCTCGCCATTTATTGATAACAGTTTTTCTTTGTCCATTTGTACTTACATTATGATATCAATATATCAATAGACACCTCTATAAGAATACAATTCAACTGAATGTGCAATCATGCACATATTACATAGTGTGAGTTGGTCGATCGGCTTGAAGCGCCCCTGCTAACAATGTTTCAATTTTGTTACGCGTTTGCCCATTATCTTGCTTACTAAATTGAACACCAATTCCTGCGGTACGATTACCTTGGGTATTAGCTGGCGTAATCCACACAACATTTCCAGCAACAGGTAAGCGTTCCGTTTCATCCATCAAAGACAAAAGCATGAAAACTTCATCTCCAAGCTGGTATGGTTTTATTGTGGGTATGAACAACCCACCATTTTGAACAAAAGGAATATAAGCAGCGTACAAGGAGCCCTTATCCTTAATGGCAAGTGATAATATCCCTCTACTGCCTTCAGCCATGATTGCTACTACTTAAATCGGTTTTTCTATAATTTCCTGGCATCGAACAAGCATATCTTCTATGAATAGGCGTTTATTCAATGGCGCACTAGAAAACCGCCGAAATTCAATGAGTTTACCCAAATAGCGAAATAACAACTGTAAGTCTACTCGGCCTACTAAACTATGCAAGCTCCGACGAAAGTCGGGGTTTTCGAGCGTCACTGGTGCATTATTAAAATGACAGCGAACCAGATCAAAACACCAGGATTGCTGCCAATCAACGAGGTCTTCCAAAGCATGATTTTGAAGTTTTGATGATAGTTTTGTAACCCTCTCCTGTTGCTGTATGAGTTTATAAATATCTTTATAATATGATGTACGCACCTCTCCCAGTCCTGTTTCATGTAGTTCTAACGCATAGAGTGGACGACCACCCGATACTGATAATAATGTGCCCCACTCTTGGTTATTGTCGTGCTGTCGCAACCAGCTCAAGGCTAGTTGCTTATTTGGCATGCCAAATTTCCATAACTGACAGCGGCTTTTTATCGTTGCTAGTAAACTGCTTGAACGATTACTAATTAAAAATATTAGCGAGTTAGGTGGCGGTTCTTCCAATGTTTTTAATATTGCATTTGCGGCATTAATATTCATCAGTTCTGCCTGATTAATACATATAATTTTAAATGAAGCTAGCTGGCGACTAAGCATTATGAATTGATTGATTTCGCGTATGTCATCAACTTTAATTTGCTCTATTTCTTCATCTACATTTATCATACGAATATCAGGGTGAGTTCTTGCCTGAAATAGTCGACAATTTTTGCAGTTATTGCATGCGAGATTGTCTTGCGTGGGTTGTGTGCAATTTAGTCGCTGAATATATGACAAGCAAAAACTAAGTTTTCCTATACCTGATGATCCAGAGATCAAAATTGCATGTGCTAAGCGATTATTAGATATATATTGCAATGCTTGTTTCCATTGATCTTGTTGCCATGGATAATTCATTTCTCATACCCTTAATTCTAAAGCTCTGGAAATCGCTCTTTTAATGCACTTTGCACATCTGAAGTAACTTGCTTCACCGTTTTATTGGCATCAATTACAACAATTCGATTTAAATGTTGTTTTGCCAGCTGCAAATAAGTTTGTTGCACTCGTTCAAAAAATTCTTGTTGTTCTTTTTCAAATCTATCTTTGGTGCCTCGATTTTTTACACGTTTCATTCCGGTATTTGAGTCACAATTAAATAATAGAGTTACGTCAGGTGTGAAGCTTCCTTGTACAGCATTTTCAATAACTTGAATGTGTGAAAAAGGTACCCCTCTGCCTCCACCCTGATAAGCATAACTGGCATCTGTAAACCGATCACACAAAACCCATGTATTTTCACGTAGTGCAGGGAGTATGACTTCCTCTAAATGTTGTGCACGTGCAGCAAACATTAATAACAATTCAGTAATGGCATCAAATTTTAAATTTTTTTTATCTAGTAATAGTTCTCGAATTTGTTCACCAATTACAGTACCGCCTGGCTCGCGTGTCACTACGGTTTTTATGCTCTTTGATTGGAGATATTTATTTGCAAGCTGTATTTGAGTGCTTTTGCCAGCGCCCTCAGTTCCTTCGAATGTGACAAATTTACTTTGGAACATCTCCTTTGTATCGTTATTCATAGCAACTAAATCTACTTAATGATTATTATCGGCTTTATATAGATTTTCATTCCCCTTCAGCTGATATTTAATTACGGCTTTTCGATGCTCTTCATACGTAGAAGAAAAGTAATGGGTACCATCGCCTTTAGACACAAAATAAACAACATCAACATCAGCAGGGGCCAATGCTGCAGCAATAGATGCACGGCTAGGTAACGCAATTGGAGTGGGTGGTAAGCCTTTATGCAAATACGTATTGTAAGGCGTGTCTGATTTTAAATTTTTTCGCCTAATGTTCCCGTCATAGGATTCGCCAAGCCCATAAATCACTGTAGGATCAGTTTGCAAACGCATTCCTCGTTTCAAGCGAGTTACAAATACAGCGGCCACCACGGTGCGCTCATCTTCGACACTGGTTTCTTTCTCAATTATAGAAGCAAGTATCAACGCTTCAGTAGGTGATTTTAATGGAATGTCTACTTGCCGTTTAGGCCATTCCTCATCTAAAATCTTTATCATGTGCTTAAATGCGCGTTGAAAAAATTCGACATCTGTAGTCCCGGTAGAAAAATTATAGGTATCTGGATAAAACCATCCTTCAGGGTTGCGATTATTAAAGTCTAACTTTTCAAGTAACTCATCAGTTGTATTCACAGTTTGGGTGATTTTTTCATGGCCCTTGATAGCGTCCCAAAGCTGATTAAACGTCCATCCTTCAATAACAGTTAAACTATATTGTATCGTATCGCCTTGTATAAGCTTGCCAAGTAACTGCCTTGGGCTCACGTTCTGTGTAATAGAATATTCACCCGCTTTTAATACATCTGTTGCACCATTCAATCGTCCAAATACATTCCAAGGCAGCTCATTGCTAATTAACTCAAACTTCTTAAGCTGCTGAGTTACGCCGCTAAAGCTCATACCAGGTTCAATTGTAAAATTGATCTTTGCACTATTAGTTGATAAAGGCATATCTGCGTAATACTTATAATAGACTGATAGTAACGTGATCGTTATAGAGATAGCGATTAGCAAAGCACTCAATTTACGCATGGATTACATTTGCCATAGTTTTATTAAAAATTAAATTCAGACATCAATCTAGTAATTATAGCGGTTTTATTCATGGGTCGCTTATTAAAACTACGTACTGGCCAAACACCGATTATGCTATTGCAAACAAACATGCTCGTTATATTCTCGATTTCATCTAATTTAATGTCTCTGATCTCAAATTTAATATCATTATTTTTGCAAAATTGGAGCACAGCATTTCGTAATACCCCTTCAACCCCGCATGCATTCAAATTCGGAGTAAACAAAGTGTGATTATTTTCAAAAAACACATTGCTAGAGGTCGCTTCAATTACGCAATTTTTAACGTCACACACTAATCCTTCTTGAAATTCATCATCCCATTCAGCTCTCGATAAAACTTGTTCAAGACGATTTAAATGCTTAATTTTTGATAATTTGGTCTGCTTCGATAGCTGATATTCACACAGTGTTACGTCAATGCCCTCCTCTGTGTAAATTGAAGGAAACGAGGGATATGCAAATTTTTGAATTATTCGCGTTGGAGGCTGTTGCGTAGGCTTATATCCTCTTTGTCCTAATCCGCGTGTAATGATAATTTTGAACACACATTGCTCATCATCATCTATTAATTGCTCAGTCTCATCTCTAAGGAGTTGCCCATCTACACTTGCAATTGCTAAAACATTGCAGCCATGTTGTAAGCGGTCTATATGTTCATTCCAAAATTGAAGTTGGTTATTTTTGAACGCAATGGTTTCAAATACACCGTCTCCATAGAGCAACCCTCTATCTAAACTAGAAACGCTATCGTTCGGATTACCATTTATGATGATTGAATGAACTTGCACACCAATATAAAAGCATAATAGTTATTATGAAGACCATGGAGCTTGGGAATAATTGTCTGTTGTGTCTAAATATTTTTGAACGCAAGTGTACCATTTGTCCCACCAAATCCAAACGAATTTGATAACACAACATTAACTTGTGCTTCGCGAGCTTGATTAGGCACATAGTCCAGATCACATTTAGGATCAGGAGTTTCATAATTTATGGTTGGCGGTAATACATTATTTTTAATTGCTAGCACGCTAAATATTGCTTCAACGCCACCTGCAGCACCAAGCAAATGACCCGTCATAGATTTTGTAGAACTGACAGAAAGCACTTTGGCATGATCTCCAAATGCATGCTTTACAGCTTCAGTTTCTGCTACATCACCTGCAGGGGTAGACGTACCATGCGCATTGATATAATCAACGTCTGTAATATTAATTTCCGCATCATCTAATGCACTCTGCATACATTTTGCTGCACCGAGACCACCCTCTGCAGGTGACGTCATATGATAGGCATCACTACTTTGGCCATAACCTGCAACTTCACAATAAATATTTGCATTTCGTGCTTTGGCCATTTCGAATTCTTCTAACACCAACACACCAGCACCATCTCCCAACACAAATCCATCACGATTTAAATCGAAGGGTCGACTTGCTTTTTCAGGATCACCATTATGCGATGCGCACAATGCTTTAGCAGCCGCAAATCCACCAATTCCTAACGGGCACGTAGCCATCTCTGCCCCACCTGCTATCATAATGTCAGCATCTCCATACATGATCATGCGCGCTGCATCACCTATATTGTGCGTGCCTGTCGTACAGGCTGAAACAATTGAGATATTAGGCCCGCGAAAACCGTGCATGATAGATAGATTTCCAGAAACCATATTGATAATGTTGCTGGGGACAAAAAATGGAGAAATTTTTCTAGGTCCACCACTCAGGTAGGCTTCGTTACTCTTTTCTATACCTGGTAATCCACCAATTCCACTACCAATTGCAACACCTATTCGATCAGCATTTTCTTCTGTTGCCTCAATACCGGCATCTTGAATCGCTTGCACACCTGCTCCAATTCCATAGTGGATAAAGGGGTCCATTTTGCGCTGATCTTTTTTAGATAAATAATCACCTACATTGAAGTCACGAGTTTGGCCAGCAATTTGAACTGAAAACGCACTTGCATCAAAGCAGTCAATATTAGTAATGCCACTCTTACCAGCTGTAATAGTGTCCCATGCTCTATTAACTGTAGACCCAACAGGTGAAACAATACCCATTCCGGTAACAACTACTCGCCGCTGACTCACTATATTTACTCGAGACTTGATTTATTAATGCGTAGAACAAATAGTACGAAATTCACTAAGTGCTTTGCTATTCTTACAACCCATAAAAATAAGCATTTACAGATGATTATTAACGTAATCGACTGCTTGCTTAACTGTAGTAATGTTTTCAGCTTCTTCATCTGGAATTTCACATTCAAATTCCTCTTCTAACGCCATTACTAACTCAACGGTATCTAAAGAGTCTGCACCTAGATCATCTACAAATGAAGCACTTTCAGTCACCTCATCCGCGCTAACACCCAGCTGCTCAACAATTATCTTTTTAACTCTCTCATCTATGTCACTCATAAAGTTGCTTCCTCTTTGCAGAATTTTTTATACCGATCCAAATCGGGCCGCTATTGTATTGAAAAGGCCGACGTCTTACCATCATTTGTCGCATCCAGAATAGCAGTTCTAGATGGCTTGCAGGACGAACTAAATATAATTACAGAAATATTCTTAAATACATATAATTGAATAAACTATTTAAAACAGATACTAAAGTAATTTTAACATATTCTAAACCATATAGAGTCCGCCATTTACATTTATAGTTTGGCCAGTGATATAGCTTGCGCCATCCGACACCAAAAAGCTTATCGCATTTGCAATATCTTCAGGGCTGCCCATGCGACCAATTGGTATTTGATTCAGCAAAGCTGCTTGTTGCTCAGCTGACAATTCATTTGTCATATCGGTTTCTATAAAACCTGGTGCAATTGCATTTACAGTTATATTTCTAGAGGCAACCTCCTGCGCAAGAGATTTTGTAAATCCAATAACCCCCGATTTCGCAGCTGCGTAGTTTGCTTGACCCGCATTTCCTGACAAAGCAACAACCGAAGTAATATTTATAATTCGTCCTTGTCGAGCCTTCATCATGTCACGCAAACATATTTTAGAAAGCCGATAAATTGAGGTCAAGTTTGTATTGATAACGTCTTGCCATTCATCTTCTTTCATACGTAGCAATAAATTATCTTTCGTAATACCTGCATTGTTTATCAGAATGCTAGGAGAAGAATATTTAGATTTAATTTCCTTAATTAATAGTTTGATGGAATTTTCTTGGGTTACATTAAGAACTAAACCCATACCTGTTATTGAAGCATTTTGTAATTCAGCAAGTATGTTATCTGCACCGCCTTGTGTTGTCGCAGTTCCAATAACTGTTATTCCCTGTACACCGAGTGAGTGCAGAATAGCTTTGCCTATGCCTCTACTTGCCCCTGTAATTAATGCAACATGATCGCTCATATTACTCAACAACCTCATGAGTAAATTTTTCTATACTCTCAATTGCTATTTCTAAACTCTTTAGATCATGCACACAATAACACGGGACGTTACGATTAATTCGTTTGCACAAGCCCGTAAGCACTTTACCTGGACCAAGCTCAACAAATGCAGAAATACCTTGCTCAATCAACGTTTGAATGGTTTCTACCCAGCGTACAGGATTAAATAATTGTCGATATAACGCATCTTTTATCTCCACATCTGATGCATAAGCATTTACATCCACATTCTGAATAACCTCAATTTGTGAAGGCGTAAATGTTACAGTGTTGAGGTATTCATGTAATTTTTCTGCTGCTGGTTTCATTAGTGAACTATGAGAAGGAACACTCAAAGGTAAAATTACGGCACGTTTCGCACCCGCAGATTTAGCAGATTCAACCGCTCTATTAACAGCTTCAGCATCGCCTGCAATGACAGTTTGGCCTGGTGCATTAAAGTTTACCTGTTGCACTACCTGCCCTTGCGCAGATTGTTCGCATGCTTGTAATAACTGCTCATCATCGAGCCCCAGTATGGCTGCCATTGCGCCTTGCCCTACTGGTACGGCTTCTTGCATAATGGTCCCTCGAAATTTCGCAATAGCCACAGCTGTTTCAAAGTCTACAGACCCTGCTGCAACAAGGGCGGAATATTCTCCAAAGCTATGCCCTGCTGACATAATTGACTTTGCAGCAATTTCCGAAGCCCAAATTTTGCTTATCGATATACTGGCGCACAATATTAAAGGCTGAGTATTCGCAGTCCGATTCAACATTTCTTCTGGACCATTCTTAGCAATATCCCATAAATTTTGCTTAAGAATGTCTGAGCCTTGCTCAAATATTTGTCTAACGATAGGATAACTTGATGCTAATTCAGCCACCATGCCTATCGATTGAGAACCCTGTCCTGGGTATAAATAAGCGAGATTCATAGTAAATTTTGTCTGTTTTTACCAACTGAAGGATAAATCTTGGCGCTTCATTGTACTAATTATTCAAATGCCTTGTTTTATTTTTTTGTTCAATGATAATGAGCGCCGTTTCAAACACCAAAGAGAAATATGCCGAAAGAAGATCATATAGAAATGGATGGTACAGTAATCGAAACATTGCCTAACACGATGTTCCGTGTTGAATTGGAAAATGGGCATGTTATCACTGCGCATATATCAGGGCGTATGCGAAAACATTATATAAAAATTCTTACGGGCGATAAGGTCACAGTTGAAATGACCCCATATGATTTGAGTAAAGGGAGGATTACATACCGCGGAAAATAATTGCTTACTTAATTGATGACCTCTTCAAGATATTCAATTTCTAATTCGTTCTCACTCGCACGCACAACAACTTTCCCTCCGTTTTCCAAACAACCAAATAATATCTCTTCTGCAAGCGACTTTTTAATGTGTTCTTGGATGACACGCTCCATAGGTCGCGCACCCATTTTAATATCATAGCCACGATCTGCAATCCATACTTTTGCTGAAGTCTCAACAAGTATCTCAATCTTCTTTGATTCGAGTTGCGCCTCGAGTTGTGCGATAAATTTATCAACGACATACATTACAGTCTCATGATCCAGTGACTCAAACTGAATTATTGCATCAAGGCGATTTCTAAACTCAGGTGTAAACGTTCGCTTTATGATTTCAGTGCCATCAGATTGATGATCTTGTGTAGTAAAACCAACACTACTTCGATTCATTTCTTGGGCCCCAGCATTGGTCGTCATCACCACAATTACATTTCGAAAATCTACCTTCCTGCCATTCGTGTCTGTCAGCACGCCATGATCCATGACTTGCAAAAGTAAATTGAAAACATCTGGGTGTGCTTTCTCAATTTCATCCAGTAATAAAACACAATGAGGCGCCTTTAACACTGCATCTGTAAGTAAGCCTCCTTGGTCAAAACCAACATAACCTGGAGGTGCGCCAATTAAGCGTGAAACGGTGTGGCGTTCCATGTACTCAGACATGTCAAATCGTAACAACTCTATTCCTAAAATCATGGACAACTGTCGCGTGACTTCAGTCTTACCTACACCAGTTGGCCCGGCAAACAAGAACGAGCCAATAGGCTTATCTTCATTGCCTATACCAGAACGCGTCATCTTAATTGCTGTTGAAAGCGTTTTTATTGCCTTATCTTGACCAAACACAACTAGTTTAAGATTGCGCTCTAAATTCTTAAGCACTTGTGTATCATTTGACGATATATGCTTAGGAGGTATGCGAGCAATCTTCGAAACCACGGCTTCTATTAATTTTACCGTAATAGTTTTTTTACGAGCAGATTTCGGTTTAAGATTCATATTTGCCCCAGCTTCATCGATAATATCAATTGCTTTATCAGGCAAATAGCGATCATTTATATATTTGGAGGCAAGCTCGGCTGCTGCTTTGAGCGCCTTTTCTGTGTAACGCACATCATGATGAGATTCAAAACGGCTGCGCAGTCCTTTTAATATTTGATATGTTTCCTCAACACTTGGCTCTTCGATATCAATATTTTGAAAACGTCGTGCTAAAGCGCGATCTTTTTCAAAAACTCCACGAAATTCTTGATAGGTAGTAGAACCAATACATTTTAGCTCGCCTGTACTAAGCATGGGTTTAATTAAATTTGACGCGTCCATCACACCACCTGATGCAGAACCTGCACCGATAACGGTATGAATTTCATCTATAAATAAAATAGCTCCCTTCTCTTCTTTTAACTGATTCAAAATACCCTTTAGACGTTTTTCAAAATCACCACGGTACTTGGTGCCTGCAACTAATCCGCCTAGATCAAGGGCATAGATAGTGCAATCTTTTAAAATTTCAGGCACTTCATCATCGACAATTTTTTTAGCCAGTCCTTCTGCAATAGCCGTTTTCCCTACCCCTGCCTCACCAACGAGAAGTGGATTATTCTTTCTTCGCCTGCATAATATTTGAATGGTGCGTTCAACTTCATTTTCGCGGCCTATTAAAGGATCAATTTTCCCCTCAGAGGCCAACTTATTTAAATTTGATGCATAACGTTCCAGTGGTTTAGGTGCAGGTTTATCGCCATTCACTTCTGCTTCGATATCAGAAGTAAGTTCACTTTCAGCATCATGTGAAACTTTTGAAATTCCATGTGCAATGTAATTAACAACATCAAGACGTGCAACATCATGCTGGCCAAGTAAATAAACCGCGTGAGATTCCTGTTCTCCAAAAATAGCGACCAACACATTTGCACCGGTTACTTCAACTTCTTTTCTTCCAGACGACTGCACATGAAAAACAGCACGTTGAAGAACACGCTGAAAACCTAGTGTAGGTTGAGTATCACGATCATCGCCTTCAGGAAGTATAGGTGTGTTATCACGTATAAACTCTGTTAGCTTTTTAACTAACTTTGGCAAGTCAGTACCACATGAACGCAAAACATCGGCTGCGGATGAGTTTTGTGTTAACGCAAGCAGCAAATGTTCAACTGTCATAAATTCATGGCGCTTCTCGCGTGCTTCTTTAAAAGCGAGATTTAATGTGAATTCCAGCTCTTTGTTTAACATTTCGTTATGCCTCTTCCATAGCACATAGCAGTGGGTGATTGTTCATGCGAGAATAGTCATTGACTTGAGCAACTTTTGTTTCCGCCACATCGCGTGTGAAAACCCCACACACTCCTTTACCACGTGTGTGCACATGCAGCATGATGCGTGTTGCTTTTTCTCGGCTCAATTTAAAAAAGTTTTCCAAAACATGTACTACAAACTCCATCGGTGTGTAATCATCGTTTAATAAGACTACCTTATATACAGGAGGCTTTTTAGTCTTGGGTTTAGCCTCTTGTACGGCTAGGTCTTCCTCGTGGCTAATTTTTTCGTTATCAGACATACTCGATGCTTAAGACTGCTTTCAACTATTATATACAGCACTATTTATTAGCCTAGCGACAATATCCAAAATGCACTATTTTCCCTACTCAAATGTTATGGGCTTATATACAGTAAGATTGTAGCGAACTAAGTAAGTTTCAAGTACTTTCTGTACAATAAAATGAAATTAAACTTATAAGTTGTTGTTATTACTAATTTTACACGGTTATTTTTCATAGATAAAGCAGTTATTGGTTAACAAATTTTACATATTCACATTAAACCCTAATTTTCTTCACCCCCATAATTCCTTATGACTTGGCAACCTTATATTACCGTCGCGGCTGTTGTTGAGCGTGAGGGGAAATTTTTATTAGTCGAAGAATTGGCTGATGGACACGTAGTGTTTAATCAGCCAGCTGGCCACTGGGAATGCGGCGAGTCACTGCAAGAAGCTGCTCGTCGAGAAACACTTGAAGAAACAGGATGGGAATTTTTTCCTTCCGCCCTCATTGGAATTTATCGCTGGCAACACCCTCACAAAGATAAAACATTTCTTAGATTTACTTTTTGTGGACAAACAGGTAACAAACAAACATGCAGTAATTTAGATGATGGCATTATCAATGCGAGCTGGCATAGTGCTGAAGAAATTCTTGCACTTCCAGAAAATAAAATACGTAGCACAATGGTCATACACAGCCTGCAAGATTACCTAGATGGTAAACGCTTTGACCTAAGTCTGATTCGTGATATTCAACAGCATTGGTAACTAGGCAAAATATTATTATATTCGAATATGCCTTCTAAAGTCATTGTAGGGATGTCTGGCGGTGTAGACTCATCTGTTGCTGCGTATTTGTTGTGTAAACAAGGTTTTCACGTTGAAGGCTTGTTTATGAAAAATTGGGAAGAAGATGACGATGAAGAATACTGCGCTGCAGCCGTTGATTTAGCTGATGCGCAATCTATATGTGACCAGCTAAATGTTACTTTACATACCGTAAATTTTTCCAGTGAATATTGGGATAATGTATTTCAACACTTTCTCAATGAATACAAAGCAGGACGAACACCTAATCCAGATATTATTTGCAATAAAGAAATTAAATTCCGCGCTTTTCTTGATTACGCATTGGACTTAAATGCTGAATACATCGCGACAGGTCACTATGCTCGCTGCGATATTGCTGGGTCATCTGTTCAACTAAAGAAAAGTCGTGACACCGATAAAGATCAAACCTATTTTTTACATACACTAAATACTAGTCAACTTGAAAAAGTGCTCTTTCCATTAGGAGAAATAGACAAGTCCGAAGTTCGATTGTTAGCAAAAGAAAATAATTTTGACGTTCATGATAAAAAAGATAGCACTGGAATTTGTTTCATTGGTGAACGAAAGTTTAAAGATTTTTTACAAACATATATCCCATCTATTCCAGGCGATATTTTCTCATTATCGAATGAATACATAGGCAAGCATGAGGGTGTCATGTTTTATACAATTGGTCAGCGACAAGGGCTCGGTATAGGTGGGAAAAAAAGTTTGCCTGAAGATCCCTGGTACGTAGCAGACAAAGACATTGCTACTAATAATTTATATGTCGTACAAGGTCATGATAGCGAAGCACTGTTCCATTCTAAAATTATAACTCATGACGTACACTGGATTGCAAGCCATCCCCCACCAAATATTGAAAACATTAATGCAAAAATTCGCTATCGTCAGCAGGAAAACCCTTGTCGGATTCACAATGTAACTAAAAGATCACTATTAGTTACCTTCGATTCACCACAGTGGGCCGTCACACCCGGACAAAGTATTGTGTTTTATCAGCATGACACTTGCTTAGGTGGTGGTATCATCACCGAGCGCCAAACTTAATTGTTAGATGTTTACTATTACTACAAACCAAACCATTGCACTAGCCGGCTTATACCAGTCGTTGGCACTGGTACAGGATATTGCTTGGCACGGCGATGACACACATTCGTGTCTGCTACCTACAATAGAAAGTATTTTAAAAATTGATACTGAAAATTATGTCGATGCCTACGGATCAATTAGTAATCTCTCCCTTGGATTTAGATCGCTTAAAGAAACCTTGGAAAAACGAAACGAGAAACATGTTATAGAACGTACACATTACGCTATTAGCTTAATGTATCTGGAAAACAAATTACAAACCAAACCCAGATCGATGTCCTCACTAGGCGGCGAGATCGAGCGAATTAAGACGCAAAATAACGGTATAAAAGAATCATTAGAGGTATATTCTCAGGAATTAAGCCGACTTTATCGCGAGCATATTAGCCCACTAGGTCCAAAAATTATTGTGCAAGGCAATCCCGCTTATTTGAAGGTTGATCAACATGCAAGCCTTATTCGTGCATTATTGCTAGCGGGTATTCGAGCCATTTTCCTATGGAGGCAAGCACAAGGAAAACGTTGGGCTTTGCTACTTGGACGTAGTTCAATTCTTAAGAATATAACTGCATTAGAACAAGGTCTATAGAATCAAAATTACCACTTAAAGGCAATTTCTCTTTATTTTTAATTGTCAGATAATTGTGGAATACACGCTGCGGAAAACCAAAATTAAATGCATGAGGAGTCTGCATGAGCAATAGCTTTGACACTAAAACCAATTTGGATGTGAACGGCAATTCATACGAAATATTTGACGTCAGCAAATTACCAAAAGCTGATCACTTACCCTATTCATTAAAAATTCTGCTTGAGAATTTACTACGCTATGAAGATAGCAACACTGTTACAGAAAATGATATTGAGGCATTACTAAATTGGGATGCAAAAGCTGAACCGCATCAGGAAATTGCATTCCGCCCAGCTCGAGTGCTCATGCAAGATTTTACGGGTGTACCTGCAGTCGTTGATTTGGCTGCAATGCGAGATGCAATGAAAGCGCTTGGTGGTAACCCAGATAAAATTAATCCTTTGCAACCTGCAGAACTTGTCATTGATCATTCTGTGCAAGTAGATTATTTTGGTTCCGATAAAGCGTTTGACCTAAACGCCGCACTTGAATTTAATCGTAACAAAGAACGCTACAATTTTTTGAAATGGGGACAAAATGCATTCTCGAATTTTAAAGTTGTCCCGCCCGATACCGGTATTGTGCATCAAGTCAATCTTGAATATTTAGCACGTGTTGTATTTTCAAACGATGGCATAGAGTCAAAACAAGCCTACCCAGATACTGTCGTAGGTACAGACTCACACACAACAATGATTAATGGAGTAGGCGTATTGGGTTGGGGTGTTGGCGGCATCGAGGCTGAAGCATCAATGTTAGGCCAACCAATTTCAATGTTAATTCCAAAAGTTGTTGGATTCAAACTCAATGGCAAATTACCAGAAGGTGCAACAGCTACTGATCTTGTATTAGTCGTTGTAGAAATGTTACGTAAACATGGAGTTGTTGGTAAGTTTGTTGAATTTTATGGTGATGGTCTGAATGACTTGCCCCTTGCAGATCGTGCAACTATTGCAAATATGGCGCCTGAGTATGGTGCAACGTGTGGGATGTTCCCAATCGACAGTGAAACGATTCGGTATTTAAATTTAACAGGCCGAGACAAGGACCAAGTTGCTTTAGTTGAAGCTTATGCAAAAGCAACTAGCATGTGGAGAGAATCTACACGTACAGATGTAAACTTCAGCGAACATATTGAGCTAGATCTTCAAAATGTTGTACCTAGTCTTGCAGGTCCAAAACGCCCTCAAGACCGAATTGCATTAACCGATTCTAAGCTTGCATTTGAAAGAGATATACATGCGCTAAAAGAAGAGCGAAATATTCAAAGTAAGGGCAGCGCAAAAATTGAAATTAATGATGAAAATGTAACTTTAAGTGATGGTGCCGTCGTGATTGCGGCAATAACATCATGTACAAATACTTCGAACCCAAGTGTAATGTTAGGAGCTGGATTAGTTGCTAGAAAAGCAGTAAATCTTGGTCTGAAAGTCAAGCCATGGGTAAAAACGTCTCTTGCACCAGGTTCACGTGTCGTTACCGAGTACTTAGAAAATGCTGGAGTAATGGATGACCTTGAAAAATTAGGCTTCCATAACGTAGGTTATGGGTGCACAACATGTATTGGTAACTCCGGCCCCTTACCAGAGCCAGTTGCTAATGCGATAAAGGAAAATGATTTAATAACTACTTCTGTCCTATCAGGTAATCGAAACTTTGAAGGACGGGTGCACGCGTTAGTGCGTATGAGTTACCTAGCATCTCCACCGCTGGTTGTTGCATATGCTATTGCAGGTCGCATGGATTTTGATGTATACAATGAGCCACTTGCGCATGACCAAGAAAATAATCCTATTTTCTTGAAAGATATTTGGCCTAGCCAACAAGAAGTTATAGATATTGTCTCTAACTACTTATCAACTGATCAATATGTACGCTCATACGATGACGTATTCAGTGGCGAAAGTAATTGGAACAATTTGCAAGCTGATCAGAGCAAACTATTTGCCTGGGATGACTCTACCTACATTGCCAACCCACCCTATTTTGATGGTATGACCAAAACAATTGGTAATATTACTGACATTAAAGACGCTCGAGTATTAGCGTACTTAGGCGATTCAGTCACAACAGATCATATTTCACCAGCTGGCGCAATTGCCCCCGATAGTCCTGCAGGAAAATATTTACAAGAAAAAGATGTAAGCCAGGCTGAATTTAATTCATACGGATCACGACGCGGCAATCATGAAGTCATGATGCGAGGTACATTTGCAAATATTCGTTTGCGCAATAAAATTGCACCTGGTACCGAAGGCGGTATTACTGTTCATATGCCAAGTGGTGCACAAACTTCTATTTATGATGCGGCAATGCGCTATAAAAATGAAAATGTATCTACCATCATTCTTGCTGGCAAAGAGTATGGTTCAGGCTCATCAAGAGACTGGGCTGCAAAAGGACCTCGATTATTAGGAGTGAGTGCAATCATTGCTGAGAGCTACGAACGTATACATCGATCAAATCTGGTTGGTATGGGTATTTTACCACTCCAATATCGTTCAGGTGACAATGCAGAGTCACTGGGATTAAGTGGAAATGAAACGTTTAGCATAACTGGTTTACAAAACGGCGCTGCTAAAGCAGTGACGATTACTGCTAATAGTGAAGACAGTAGTGGAAAAACATTTGAAGTAATTGTACGGATTGATACTCCACAGGAGGTTGAGTACTACCAGAATGGAGGCATACTGCACTACGTGCTAAGGCAATTAGCTGCATAGTTCAAAGCATTTTACACCCTGCTGCAACGTTCTTGTAACAAGGTTGCTAGAACATTTTCACAATGCGTAACAATAACATTGTGCTTGGCAGTATTTGCATATTACTTGGCGAACTTTGTTTTGTAAGCATGGGTTCTTTAGTTAAATTACTCGCTGAGACTATGCCTAGCCAAAACCTTGTTTTTTTCCGTAATTTATTTGGCCTTATGGCGCTTGCACCAATATTAGTAAAAATTGGTGTAAGCTCAATTAAAACCAACGTTATTCATCTACATTTATTGCGATCGCTTGCAGGGATCTCAGCGATGTATTGCTTTTTTTATGCGCTTGCTAAACTTCCACTTGCTGATGCAATGTTATTAAAAATTAGCGCACCTTTATTTATTCCTATTTTTGCATTTATTTGGATCAGCGAGATTATCTCAACACGTACGATACTTGCAATTTTAGTCGGATTTTTCGGTGTTATTCTTGTTTTAAAGCCAACAGGAGAAATCCAATTAGCGTCTTTAGTAGGGATATTGGGTGGCGCATTAGCTGCTTTTGCTAAGGTTTCAATACGACGAATGTCTGATACAGAACCAACAAGCAGAATTGTATTTTACTTTGCAGCAATCAGCCTGATAATTTCCTCCATCCCTTTGCTCAACTCTTGGATCACACCAACCAACCATGAATGGCTACTGCTTTTGCTTCTAGGAATTGTTGGGACAATAGGGCAATTATTTCTCACACGTGCTTATACTCTTGCACCTGCTAGTCGAGTGGGTCCTTTCACTTATGTCTCGATTGTTTTTGCAAGTTTAATTGGCTGGTGGTTTTGGAATGAGACGTTGACGCTTATCACAATAACGGGCGCATGTTTAATAATATTTTCTGGAATATTAATATTCCGAGAAAAACAAAATCGACATATTAAGTCAAAACCATCGTTATCCGAAGAACTTAGCTAGATTTAAGAAATTGCTCGGCATTCATGCCATTTAGTTTTACATATTCTGCTATTTTTTGAGCAGAAATTGCAGCACTAAAATAATAACCTTGAACTAAGTCAAATTCACATTGTTCAGCAAATTCTAACACCTCACTGTTCTCTACCCCCTCAGCAGTAATGGATAGCTTCAATTGTTCTGCAATGTCAATGGCATGTAAAACAATAGCTTTACTTTCATTATCACTCACCGCTTTAATCATGAATGATCGATCTACTTTCAACTCATCAAAGGGTAATTTTTTCAAGTACTCCAACGATGCATGCTGTGTTCCATAATCATCTAAACTGAACCTTAAACCTTGATTTTGAAACTTTCTAATGCACGCAGAAGCTTCCTTTTCATCATTTAGTATTGATGTTTCTGTTAGCTCGATTTTCAGTAACATACCAGCCCACGGGTGAGCTTTGAGTAATGCATCTAATTTTTGTTGAAATTCTAAACTTAAAAATCCTTTTACAGTTAAGTTCATTGCAATAGGCAATGATAGATTTTGTTCTTCCCATCTAATTAATATGCTAAATATTTCATCAATGAGCCAAAGATTAATTTCAAAAATAAGGCCAGCCCGTTCTGCATAAGGAATGAAATGACTTGGGTCTAGCATTCCATACTTTGGATGATCCCAACGAATCAGCGCCTCTACCGATTTAAGGCGCATGTCACTTAAGCTTATTTGCGGTTGATACAAAATTGATAGCTGTTGATTTTGGACTCCACGCTGCAACAAGCCAATTATATGAATATCTTCAGTTGCAAATTTTATATTTTCCGGATCATAAAATTGCACTGAAGTACCTGAGCTTTTTGAGAACAACATGGCTGCTCTGGCTGATTCAATCAATTCCAAACTATTACTTGCGTGCTGCGGATACAATGAAACGCCAATTGAGACACCAATATCTGTTGGCTGATTATCAACTGCAAGTGGTTCTTGTACTGATGTGGCAATATTATTTGAGATTGTATGTATATGACCACGCGCAACGACGGGATTGATTAGTACGGCAAATTCATCTCCTCCTAATCTTGCAATCAAATCTGTTTTTCTAAGTGATCGTTGAATCCGTTGAGATACTTCTTGTAACATAACATTGCCACCAAAATATCCAATAGTCTCATTAATTACTTGAAATCGATCAAGATCAACAATTAGTAAAGCGACTTCATATGATTTCTGTGCAGCATCGTTTAACACTGACTCTAGTTGTTCATTGAAAAACGTTAAATTTGGCAACCCTGTTAGATCATCATGCGTTGCATAATAATACTCAACAGCCGCAGATTTTGTTAAATCAACAGCAATGGAGTACGCAACTTCGGTGATCAACCAAATAAACGATGCAGAGATTAAATAGGCAAATGCAAAAATTGTATGTGCGTTATCAATTGAGCTCGTTAGCAAAAAGTAAAGATAATATATATAGATGATAACTAGAGAAATACTTAAAATGGATAACCACTTTATATAAACCCTAGAACCTCGAAGCGTGTATAAGCGGCGTAAGTTATATAACGAATATAAAATAAGTCCAATTGAAAGCATAACTGCGGCTAACAATATGCCAGCTTGCCAGTTGCTAATTGTCATGTTTACAAACCATAAAAATGGAATAAAAGTGCCATCTATCTAGGCTTCTTGTATCCCACCTTGAGTAAGCTTTGCTGGATCAAGAAAATTTTTCAACTGTTCTTCACTTAGATCAGTCATCTCTTTTGCAACGTCCAAGATTGGCCTTCCAGATGAATAAGCTTCTTTAGCAATTGCCGCACCCTTCTCATAACCTATTACGCGATTCATCGCAGTTACAAGAATTGGGTTTTTAGCCAATGCATTTTCCAGCGTTTCCTGGTTAACGGTGAAATCTTTAATGGCTTTATCTGCCAAAACTTTAGATGAATTAGCCAATAACTCAATACTTTGTAATAAATTAAAAGCAATTACGGGTAACATTACGTTTAATTGAAAATTTCCTGCTTGCCCTGCAATTGTTATGGTTGTGTCATTTCCTATCACTTGCGCACATACCATCGCAACAGCTTCGGGTATTACAGGATTAACTTTCCCCGGCATAATGCTACTACCTGGTTGTAATGCGGGTAATGCAATTTCTCCTAATCCAGCTAATGGGCCTGAATTCATCCACCTTAAATCATTCGCTATTTTAGTAAGACTTACTGCTAATGTTTTCAATTGCCCGCTCATCTCAACAGCAGCATCTTGACTACTCAAACCTTCAAACTTGTTGAGTTTAGATTCAAATGGAAATTTTGTAATTGTGGCTAGTTCTTTTGCAACGAGTGAACCAAACTTTTCATCCGCATTAATGCCACTTCCTACGGCCGTACCACCCTGTGCAAGCTGTCGCAATCTAATCAATGAGTGATCAAGTCTTTGTCGTCCATAGTTAATCTGTTGCGCCCATGAACCTAATTCTTGTCCTAATGTCACGGGCATTGCATCCATCAGGTGCGTGCGTCCATTCTTTACATGCTTATCATTTTGCTTTGCCTTATTACACAAAGTATCGAAAAGATACTGTAAAGCGGGTTTGAGTTCTTCCTCAATATACAAACATGAACTCACATGAATTGCAGTTGGTATTACATCATTTGAACTCTGGCTCATATTCACATGATCGTTTGGATGAACATTGGTATCGCTTAAGGAACTTGCAAGATGCGCAATCACTTCATTAGCATTCATGTTAGTGCTTGTTCCAGAGCCAGTTTGAAAAATATCGAGCGGAAAATGGCTATCGTATTCACCGTTTGCAACCGATATCGAGGCCTGTTTAACCACCAATTCGATATCATTTGGCATAAGCCCTAACTGAGAATTTGCACTTGCACAGGCGGCTTTAATAAGCCCTAGAGCGCGAATAAACTGTCGCGGCATTACCAAACCACTAATGGGGAAATTTTCAACGGCGCGTTGTGTTTGAGCACCATATAGTGCATCAGCAGGCACTTTTAATTCGCCCATGCTGTCTTTTTCAATACGATAGTTTGAATCGCTCATAATTTATCTCGGTTATAGGTTTAGACAGGAAAGATGTTTATTGTTATCAGCCTAATTATTAAGCCCGCTGATAGGGTGCTGTAGTATAATGACTAATTGTACCGCTTACTAATGGATTTACGAGCTACTTGAATGAAGAATACCCCGCTCACAGCCATCTCCCCCGTTGACGGACGCTACTCTGAAAAAACCAAGCCCTTACAAAATATAGCCAGTGAATTTGGACTCATCAGATACCGTGTGATCATCGAAATTGAGTGGCTAAAAACGCTTGCAAATAACTCTGAGATTAGCGAAGTGTCTGCTTTATCTACTTCAGCCATAAATATTTTAGATGAAATTATTGAAAACTTTTCACCTTCTGAAGCACAAAAAGTAAAAGATATTGAGGCCACAACTAACCATGATGTAAAAGCTGTAGAGTATTACCTTAAAGATAAAGTATCCTCAAACGATGAATTAGTAGATATTTCAGAATTTTTTCATTTCGCTTGCACATCTGAAGATATAAACAACCTTTCCTACGCACTTATGCTTCGTGATTTGCGAAATGATGTGGTAGCACATAGCCTCACAATAATTCTTGAAGATTTAAAAACTTTTGCGCATCAATTAGCAGACGAATCTATGCTAGCGCGTACACATGGACAGCCTGCTTCACCCACAACAATTGGCAAAGAATTTGCTAATGTACATGGACGTTTACAAAATCAATTTAACACATTCCTAAAAATCAAATTACTTGGAAAAATAAATGGCGCAGTGGGAAATTACAATGCACATTTTGTTGCTTATCCCAATGTTGACTGGGAATGCATTTCAAATAATTTAATTGTTTCAATGGGGTTACACAACAACCCCTTTACTACCCAGATTGAACCTCATGATTATATTGCGGAATATAGTGATGCATTGAGTAGAATAAATACTATATTAATAGATCTCTGCAGAGACATTTGGGCCTATACATCAATTGAATACTTCAAACAAAAAACGGTAAAAGGCGAAGTTGGGTCATCAACCATGCCTCACAAGGTAAACCCAATTGATTTTGAAAATGCTGAGGGTAACTTTGGAATTGCAAATGCACTATTACATCATTTTTCAGAAAAACTGCCTATATCTCGCTGGCAAAGAGATTTAAGTGACTCAACTGTTTTGAGAAATCTTGGAGTTGCAATTGCGCATTGTGAAATCGGCTATCAGTCTTTGCGCAAAGGCTTATCAAAAATTGAAATTAATACTCCACAATTACAGAAAGATCTTGCTAATAATAACCAAGTACTTGCTGAACCCATACAAACTATTTTACGCAAGCATAAGGTTACAGGCGCTTATGAAAAACTAAAGGAACTTACACGTGGTCAGGAGATTAACAATGACCAACTTAAGGACTTTATTAATTCTTTAGAACTGCCTGAATATGAAAAAAATAACCTGCTTGCATTGACGGCATCGAACTATATTGGAATTGCTACCAAACAAGCTAAATCGTCATAAAAATCTAACGCTACTCATCTAAAGCAAAATTATCTAGCGTTTTAATCAAAGCGTCTTGAGTAATGCTAGGCAATTCAAATGCCCAACCTTTTAATTTTGGACCCATTTTACTTGCTGATTGTTTTGCAGCTTCAGGGTCTGAACGAACTGCTGCATCCGACCCACTATTTTCATCCTGATCAGGATTTATACTTTCATCAATCTTGTCTAGGTTAAACTCAATTTCCAACATTGAATAAGCTTGCTCATTTGTTATATACGAATCCGCCTTAATCGTTAATCCATCAAAAGTTTGAAAAGTTGTTACCACATGTTGAGCGTTTTCAAAATCGAGTTTATCTGCTAATGCCACATCTATTAGCTGCAATGAAGAAAGTGAATTTGCAACTTGATATACTTCTGATTCAGATATCTTTTTACCCTCTGGTAACGCATTTAAAAGTACAAATTCAAACTGCTCGCTACCTTTGTTTTCTATATCAAGAACTGTTTGATCTTCATGTTTAATCTGGATGCTTTTAATTCTTTCAGGAGGTATATCTAGCAGATCTTTTTTTAACCAATTCGAAGCATCTTTTTTTAGGTCCAAGTTTTTGTTGATCAGCCAGCTTTGTTGATCTCCATATAGCCTAATATATTGAGAGTTATCTCCTGCATTCCCTTTGTCACCAGCAATGAAATTAATTTCTTTGCCCAAACCTTCAACGATAACTTGGACACCTTGCGCAGTGGGTTCAGTTATATCTTCCACCCCTAATTTACTGAAATTTTCAGTATTAGACGTTTTTGCTTCTATCAATTTTGCTTCAGCCAAGTTGTTAAATGCCTCTCGTACTAACGCAATGTCTGCAATATAGTTATCACGATTCTCAACAACCCAGTTCTTATCAGATCTACTTATCGCAGCTAATAACGTTTCATCTGCACCTAATATAGTAAGTTTACTCACTTCATTTAGGTGTTTAGACAGACCTGGAAGTAACTGTGAATTTACTCCATCTGGTCCTGAATTTGGTTTTGTTCCTACATGGTAAGCAATGAACCCAACAGCCACTGCTATGATGACTACAGTAAGAGATTTTAAGTTCATATTCCTAGTGCATGTTTTCTTTTTCTGCTACGAACAATAGATATGATAAGCGCTAAAACAGAAATTATAATTGGAACCAACCCAATGTTGATAAATTTTAGTTTAGTTCCTAGTCTCTCAATATCTAGGTCAAGGCTATGCCTAACTTGTCTCAAATCTTTTCGCACTTTAAATTTTTCTTCCTGAAATTTTTGAATTTCTGCTTCTTGTTCAGGTGATAATAATAGTTCATTTTCGTCATTGCGCTGTTCTTGTAAAGCTACAAGTTTTTGTTCTGTTTCAGCTAATTGTGCTTGCAATACTTGCTCTGTTGCTAAGAACTTCTGATCTGCTTCTAGTCGCAGCTCATCAACGCGTACGAAAGGACGCGAGGAAGTCTCCCGTCCTCGTATACTAATCAAGTCAGAGCTACCAATTAAATTATCTACTGCGTTATTAACAAGATCACCGTTATTAGCCCATGAGTTAAATATTTGTTGGCCGAAAAATTCTTGCACTTGCACCCACATACGATCACTTAATAAATCTGTATCAGCAACAATTAGCAAGTTTGCGTCCAACTGTGTGCTAGAAATATGCTGCACCTCAGAATTCTCACCTTCGTCATCACTCACTTCTTCTGTCTTAGGTTGCCCATTCGGAAATGCAGAATTCAGTTTGCCTTGCACACGAGCAACAAACTTATACAATTTGCCTGTAGGAGTAAAATTAGCACTCAGTTGACTTAAATCAGGTAAAAATCGAAAGCGCGCCGCATCTGTTAACATTGCATCATCGCTTGATGTAACGATAGGCGTCATCTTAATACTCGACCCTTCTTTTGTATTAAGGTGTCCCGCGACTGCAACACTTATCAGCTCTAATTCAGATGATATAACATCTTCTGGATCAATGTTTTCGTTGCTAATTCCCAGCAAAGCATAATGTCGTGATTGGCTTTGATGCCCGCCACCTACTGTAAGGGCAAATTTACGATCCAATACAACTGACATGGGATCATAAATAATCCCCCATGCATCAAAAAGTGGTTTTAGATTTGAGGTACGCCCACCTTCAACTTCAAGTGGAGAATTTTGCTGACGTACAGGCATATCTACTTCTGAATGGGGATCTACAAAAAATAGTGCTTTGCCACCTGCCATTACAAACTGATCAATTGCGTACATAGTAGGATCGCTAAGTGTCTTCGGATGCACAATCATGAGTATATCTACATCGTCATCAATTCGATTCGTTGTCACATCAAGCTGCTTTAATTCAAATAACTGTCGCATCTGAGCAATGAATGCCCACGCATTAGTCATTTGCGTTGTCTCCATATCAAAACCACCAAATATTGGAAGCTGGGTGATTACACCTACAACAGTCTTTTTAGGATTTGTAAGCGTATAAATTAATTTACTAATATCATATTCAAGAAACTGTTCGCGTTGAGGCTGGAAGAAGCTAATAGTCTCAGTATCGCCTATCGCACTACTTGAAGCTAAGCCAAAGTAAATATTTTCATTTGCATTGCCAATTGGCACGCTTTGCAACCCAAACACTGAAGCTTGATCTTCTTCTTCAGAATATGGAACAGGATCAACAATTTTTAAAACAATTTTACCTTTAGATATCTGCTCATATTCTTGTAACAATTCTTTCACACGCGTGGCATAGGTGCGCAATAATGGAACGTTCTCACTTGTCTTGTCCGAAAAGAAAAAATACATAGTGATCGGTTCTTCTATATTTTCGACTATATTGCGTGTTCCTTCTGTAAGGGTATATAACTTATTTTGAGTGAGATCAGCGCGGAAATTTATAAATAGCACGCTACTTACCATATTTACAATTAAAAATAGAACAGCAAGCACAACTAGCCCAACAAGTGTAATTGTTTTGGATTTTTGCGCTACCATTCTTTTAATCTGCCTTTTTCAAATCTACAACTATTGCATTTGCATACAACCAAAATGCAATCAAACTAAAAAAATATATAATGTCTCGCAAATCTATCACGCCTTTTGAAATAGAAACATAATGAGTTAGAAAGCTTAAAGATGAAATAGAATCAACAATACTTTGTGGAATCCACACTTTAAAGAAATTTAAAACTAACGGTGACCCAGCTAGTAAAAATAAGAAACAAATTACAACTGTAATAATAAAGGCGATTACTTGATTTTTCGTTGCAGCAGAAATACAGGATCCAATTGCCAAAAACCCACCAGCCATTAAAAAGCTACCTAAATATGCTGCCAATATCACTCCATTATCAGGATTTCCCAAATAGCTGACGGTAATCCAAATTGGGAATGTCAGCACTAAAGCTATGCCAATGAACATCCAGGCAGCCAAATATTTACCAATTACCGACTGGCCAATAGAAATAGGTAATGTCATAAGTAGTTCTATACTTCCTGATTTACGCTCTTCTGCCCACAAGCGCATCGCAATTGCAGGAACAAGAAATAAATACAACCAAGGGTGAAACTGAAAAAATGGAATTAAATCTGCCTGACCGCGCTCATAATAATTTCCAAGATAAAAATTCAGCGCACCGCTCATAACTAGAAATATAACGATGAACACATAAGCAACAGGGGTTGCAAAATAACTATTCAATTCTCGCTTAATAATAGTCATTATATTTTTCATGACAAATTTCCACTTGTGATTTCACGAAAAATATCATCTAACTTATCGCTCTTAGATTTGTCTCGAAAACCATTCGGTGTGTCGTCAGCGAGTATTTTCCCGTTCACAATGATGATTGCGCGCGTGCATATTGCGTCAACTTCTTCAAGTATATGAGTTGATATCACTATGACTTTTTCTGGTGCAATACTTTTAATTAACTCTCTAACTTCAAATTTTTGGTTAGGATCCAAACCATCTGTGGGCTCGTCGAGTATTAATACGTCTGGATCATGCATAATTGCTTGGGCTAGACCCACTCTTCTTTTAAACCCTTTAGATAGCGTTTCAATAGATTGGTTTAGCACGCTATTCAGATGCAATCGCTCAATGATTTCGTTCATGCGAACTGTTTTATTTTCCCCAGTTAACTCACGAACTTCTCCAATGAAATTTAAATATTGTAAGGGCGTCATTTCACCATAACATGGCGCCCCTTCTGGTAAATACCCAATACATTTTTTCGCATTGATTGGCTGTTCAATTACATCATGCCCACATACCGTGATCTCACCTGAAGTGGGTGTTAGAAAGCCAGTAATCATTTTCATCGTCGTAGATTTACCCGCGCCATTCGGCCCTAGAAACCCAAGCACTTCCCCAGGCTTCACCGAGAACGATACATCTTCTACGGCTACCAAATGACCAAAACTTTTAGATAAACGCTCAATTTTTATCATGTCTTACACTGCAATAAAACTAAATTATTCTTACACTTTGTTCAGTGTAGATTGTGAAATTTCTGGGTATTTTGGCGGCGAAATGATACTAGAGATTTTTTATAATTCAAGCACTCAATACTCTACCTTATACGCGATATTCATCCAAATATCGAGTTTGTTTGATTTGTGAATGTCCATTCTATATATAGATCAATTTATATTGATTGAGTTCCATTAGGTATTAACCAAAATCAGAGCGCAATTATTCTATGCAAATAACCATTACCTGTATCACAGTATAATATTACGGCAATTATTAGATGACCAATCTAGCAAATAATTTTTTTAAGAACTTCATGCTTGGAGTCACGAATGAGTGTATTCAAATTGACTCTCGACAACATAATCTTGATGCAATCCTTAAACTTGTATCTGCTGCACAATATCAAATTGCCATTATCAGTCGGCATCTTGATTCTCAAATTTTCAATAATGAAGAGGTAATGCATTCAGCTTTAATGCTTGCTCGTCGGGCTAAATTTTCTAATATTAGAATCCTCGTGCATGATCCAATTCCAATGATTAAAAATGGTCATCGATTATTAGAATTAAGTCAACGCATATCTTCTAAAGTCGAAATTCGAAAAATATGCCAGAGCCACTCCCACTTTAATCAAAGTTTTTTAGTCGCTGATAATATTGCATACATCCATAATATTAAATCTGATTTGTACGATGCAGAAGTGAACTTTAGTGATAAAGAAAAATCTAAAGACTTAATGGAGACTTTCAAAAATATTTGGGGACAAAGCTCACAAGACACAACGCTTCGAAGATTATGTGTCTAAAATACATGTCACAATTTGCCATTTGTTTATTGATTTATTTCATAATCTGCCTAGCCTATGCAGATCAAAATGATGCATTAGAAATTATTGATCTTAGTAGCAGACCTGCGGAAGAAATTATCCCAATTATTAAACCAGTGCTTAAGCCTAATGACTCTGTTGCAGGCACAGGTTTCCAAATTTTTCTACGCACAGACTCAAATACACTTTCCGAAGTTAAACGATTACTTCAAGTTATTGATAAAGCATCGCAAAATTTAATCATAACTGTTTCAAACGACATCAACACACACTCTGAAGCGATAGAAGCTGATGTTTCTGCGAATTATGAAATAACCGATGATGGTCGAGTTATTGTGGGAGAAAAACCACCACGTGTAGAGGGCTTACGCATCCATGCAAACAAAGACAACAACTTACAAACGAACAATTTTAGTCACAAAGTCAGGGTTATAGATGGTAATAGTGCATACATTTCTGCAGGTGAAGTTAGACCTTATAATCAGACTGCTATTTATGAAAATGACAAAAGAATAACTGCTTATCGTGAAATAGGATATCAAGATATAACCAGTGGATTTTCTGTCACGCCGCGTTTATCAGGTGATAACCAAGTTACATTACGAATTCAGCCTCATTACCGCCACTCAGAAGACAGCTACGAAAACGGCATAAGCACCCAAGTAGCAGATACTGTAATTACTGTGAATTTAGATCAATGGGTACTAATTGCAGGAATC
The DNA here is from genome assembly GCA_965247265.1 of Gammaproteobacteria bacterium. Classification (GTDB taxonomy): domain Bacteria; phylum Pseudomonadota; class Gammaproteobacteria; order UBA4575; family UBA4575. Next base: position 1,536,332 of record OZ252002.1, on the reverse strand, counting down.
GATGAAAGTGCGAATTTAAAAGACACAAATATAGTAAGCGTCTCACGCACAAGTAATCAAAAATCAAGCGCAATTTATATTAAAGTTGAAATTGAATAGTGCTATATCTAGCCGAGCCACTTACTCTGTAATTCATTTTTTACCTTTATAAATCCAAACAATGCAATCATTGGTATTGCAGATCGAATTTTTCCATTTTCCAGCATCTCGATTGCATCCTTGACACTTACCACACTCACACGAATATCTTCACCTTCATGGTCTTCTCCAAACACACCGCCTACATTTTCTAAATTAACTTTTCCAATAAACACATGAGCTAGTTCAGCAAACCCTCCTGGTGAAGGATAAAATGATGCGACAAAATGCAAATCCTCTATTGCACAATTTGCTTCTTCTTTTGCTTCTCTGCGTGCGACATCTTCGTAGCTTTCTCCCTCTTCCACTAATCCGGCAACAATTTCTATTAACCAGGGATTACGTTCCTGTTCAAGAGGACCAATTCGAAATTGTTCGATAAAAATTATTTCATCACGGCGTGGATCATATGGCAATACTGCAACGGAATTTTGTCTCGTTACACGTTCTCGCTGTAAATTATCGCTAAAGCCTCCTGCAAATAATTCATGTTGAACAATTAATTGATCGACTTTAAAATGCCCATCATACGTTCAAACGTGCCGTTTTATTTTCCAATCCATTAATTTCCCTCACATAATATCTAGCAAGGCTTCATAGTCATCGAGTGTATCGACACCAATACCTGTAGGTGACTGAGAAATTTCTACATAAATTTTATACTCATTCTCTAATGCTCTAAGCTGCTCTAAAGACTCCCGCATCTCTAAGTTTGATGGCGGCAGTTGTGTAAACGCTTTCAGGAATCCGACTCGATATGCGTAGATGCCCAAATGTCGAAATATACTCGAATTATCTGAGTCAACCATATTAAATGAATCCATTTTTCTACTAAATGTAATCGCATAATTAAATTTATCAAATTTTACTTTCACTACATTTAAATTCTCATAATCATCATTTCTAGTAATTTGAGCACATAATGTTGACATGCTAACAGCAGTATTTGCAATTAAATTATTTGCAACTTGATCAATGTTTTCAGATGGCATCAAAGGCTCATCACCTTGAACATTAACAATTACAACATCCTCTGCCCAAGAGAGCATGCTTGCCACTTCGGCAATCCGATTTGTACCTGATTGATGCTGATCTGACGTGAGACAGACGTCCGCACTAAATGATTTCGCTGCATGCGCAATTCTCTGATCATCAGTCGCAATTATTACCTGCTCCGCATTACTCTCGCATGCGTTTTCATAGACATATTGAACAATAGGTTTATCCTTAACTTCCAATAAAACTTTACCAGGTAGCCGTGAGGACTCGTATCGGGCGGGAATAACAACGTTAAATTTCACTATTCGTACTTATGCATGCAAGATAAGAGCATATTGAAATTAATACTACTGTGTAACCAAGCCTAAGCTTGAATTAGAATCAAGTGATTTTAGTGAGATTACGTGAATAATTTTAGAAAATTCGGACTACATTGCTTTAAATTTTTCATATTCTTCTTCAGTAATTGCCCTTGCTTCATCTTCAAGCATCACTGGAATTCCGTCTCGAATTGGATATGCAAGACGTGCTGAAGTAGAAACCAACTCTTGTCGTTCTTTATCAAATTTCAGTGGTCCTTTTGTAACAGGGCAAACTAAAATATCGAGTAATTTTTTATCCATGCGATATTCCTTCGATAAGTATATTTATTTGTTTCTCTAGTTCTGAATTTACTGAAATAGTAATTGGCAAAAACCAAATATCTTTAGTTACAAATTTTTTGCATTTTACGGCATCTTTCTCCGTCATGATAACAGGAAATTCATCGCTGAATTCAATATCATTTGCTTCAAATGCATGATGATCAGAAAACCAGTGTTCAATTATATTTAATCCTGCATCTTTCAAAATATTAAAAAAACGATTTGAATTCCCAATACCTGCCACAGCATGCACAGTAAAATCTTTTAAATCATTCAACGGTTTTCGAATTGTATCTGAACACAACGAAACCACGACATCATAATCAAATACGAAATTATATGGATTTGATTCTACTATCCCATTGTATACAATCAGATCGCATGAATTAAGCCTGGATATTGGCTCTCGTAATGGCCCAGCTGGCAAACATCTGCTGTTACCAAAACCTTTATCCCCATCTATAAGTACAATTTCATAATCTCGAGGCAAGTTGTAATGCTGCAACCCATCATCGGATAGCACCACATCAACGTTATATCTGCTGATTAGTTCTTCAACTGCTTTTTTCCTATCATTTGCAACTATTACAGGGCAAGTTGATTTTTGTGCAAGTAAAACTGCCTCATCGCCCACATCTAAGGGGGAGCTGTTCGCTTGAACATCTATGAACTCATCTTTACTTTCTCGTTTATAGCCTCGCGTGACAATTCCTACTCGCAAATGTTGAGCTAATAATTGTTTAGCTAACCAAATTACAAATGGTGTTTTGCCTGTACCGCCAACTGAAATATTACCTACTATAATCGTATAACAATTGGGTGGGGTTACTTTGGAATTTCGATATCTGTAATAAACACCACGACATTCAACAACCCCTCTGAATAACCAAGACAATGGCAGAAGAAAAGTGGATGTTAAATTTTTTGTCTGCCAAATTTTTTCTAAATCAATTTTCAAAAGTTGTAAATAAATCAATTTGTATAAAATTATTCATTAATTGCTATCCCTGACTGATTGTTTTGTAACAGATAAAGATTTGCATAGGCTCTGTTATTCTTTATTAGCTCTCGATGCTTGCCAATTTCTACAATTCGGCCTTTCTCCATAACCACAATTCGATCTGCCATTTCAATAGTTGAAAGCCGGTGTGCAATAATCAAAGTTGTTCTATTTTTTTGTAGTTCTTCGAGCGCGTTTTGAATATATTTTTCTGACTCGGTATCTAAAGATGATGTTGCCTCATCCAAAATTAAAATAGGTGCATCTTTTAGTAGCGCTCTTGCAATCGCTATACGCTGACGCTGACCCCCAGACAGTAACACACCATTTTCACCAACCAATGATTCTAGTTTGCCTGGTAATTTATCTGAAAATTCCAGTACACGCGCAGATTCAGCAGCCTGCATTATTTTTGGATCATCCGCATCTAAATTAGCTGCATATGCAATATTTTTTGCAATCGTATCATTAAATAAAACGGTATCTTGACTAACGATTGAAATTTGCTTGCGTAATGATGTTAATGTGACGTCACGAATATCAGTTCCATCTATTAATATAATGCCATTGTCTACTTCGTAGAATTTCGGTAGTAAATTTACAATAGTACTCTTGCCGCTGCCTGACTTACCAACAAACGCAACAGTTTCATCTGGTTCAATTATAAGATTAATACGCTCTAATGCCTGATCATCTCTCGTTGAATACTTAAAGCTGACATCATGGTATTCTATTCTTCCTTCACATTTAGCTATTTCATTTGTTGAAGATTCCTTTTCTTGCTCTGTATCAATTAACTCAAAAATACTTTGCCCAGCCGCTATACCCATTTGCAATATTTCATTAACAAGCGACAGTTTTCTTGCTGGAGTAAGAATCCAAACCATTGCAACCAACATGCTTACAAAACTACCTGCAGACTCATCAGCTGAAATTGCTGGCCTTGATGCAATGACTAATACCAAAACAAGCACAAACCCAATTATGATCTGGATAATTGGCGTACTAGCTGCTTTTGTCATAATCATTCTTAAGTTGCTTCGCCAATATTTTTCATTCGCAATTTCAAATTTATCTATTTCATATTCTTGCCCACCAAATATTTTTACAATTCGATGGCCAGAAATGCCTTCTTCAACAATATGTGTAATTTTCCCGACTGATTCCTGCATGCGTGAACTATATTTTCTAAATAATTTACTTGTGTAGCCCACTGCAGCTGCAATTAATGGTGTTACTATTGTGAAAATTAACGTTAGTTTCCAATTGTTATAGAACATTACACCAAGCAAAAACAATATTTGCGACGTATCCTGAATTAGACTTCTCAAACTTTTAACTGACGCCCCTATCACACGTTCAACATCAAAAGAAAACTTTGAAAGAATTTCGCCTGTGGCTTTTTGATCAAAATACTTTGCAGGAAAAAATTGCACACGATTAAACATATCTTGCCTAAGTTCTTTAATAACATGCGCGCCAACAAAGCCTAAAAAATAAACACCTATAAAACTTGCTACGCCACGTAAAATTATGATTCCTAATAATGCGAACGGAATCCATTTCATATCTACAAAATTTTTATCGACATAGGCGTTATCAACAAATGGGCCAATTAAATACACGATAAGCGCATTAAGCCCAGAAAAAGCTAATAAAGCTAAGGAACCAAGCAAAAGAAATTGCCATTTGGAAAAGGTATAGCGTAAAAGCCGGCGGTAAATTTGCCAGCCAGAATGCTTAGAGTGCTGTGAGGCCATAATGGCTTAGTTTCATTTTGGCTTTGAAGTAGCAATAGATAACTTTGAAATTCCAACACGAGAAACCGCATCCATTGCAGTTACCACTGCTTGATGCGGTGTTGTTGCATCGGCACGAATAATTACACTCCGGTCAACATCTTCATCAAGTATTTTTTGCAATGACTGAATTAGTGCATTGGCATCATTTTTAGATAAGCTCATTCCATTCACAAAATAGATGCCTGCAGTATCAATCGTAATTTCAATAGGTATAACCTCAAGTGTCTGCTCTTCAGCCGACGCTTCAGGTAAATCAACTCTCAATTCAGCCTGTTGATTAAATGTTGTCGTCACCATGAAGAAAATTAGTAACAAAAACACCACATCAATGAGAGGTGTAATGTTTACTTCGAGACGATCTAGCTGTGCTCGGCTAAAATTCATGTTTTAGTTTTGGGATTACGCTGGCCATGCATAACTTCTATAAGCTTAATAGCTTCTTCTTCCATCCCTACAATTAAACCATCTACTTTTCTTCTAAAGTAACGCACAAATATTAAACTAGGTATTGCAACACAAAGACCAGCCGCTGTTGTAATTAATGCCTGAGAAATTCCGCCTGCCAACTCACCGGGATCTCCTACTCCCACACTGGTGATTACACTAAACACCTGAATCATCCCAATGACTGTACCAAGTAACCCTAATAACGGTGAAATTGCCGCAATAGTGCCTAATGTATTCAGAAACCGTTGTAGCTCATAGGCGACGTGCCGACCAGTTTCCTCAACGCTCTCTTTCATAATCTCACGGTCATAATTTTGATTTAGCAAACCCGCCGCCAATATCCGGCCCAAGGGAGAACTCTTACGGATTTGAAGTATTCGATTTTCATCGAGCTTACCGTCTTTGCTCCATTGCCATATTTTTGCAGCTAAGTATTTAGGGGTGACACGCTCTTTTTGTAGCGTCCAAAATCTTTCGATCGTTATTGCTAGTGCAACAATTGAGCATGCAATGATAGGCAGCATGAGCCAACCGCCTGCTATCACAATTTCATACACGTATCAGAACTCCTTAAAGTTTCGCTATATTTACTTATTTAATAAATAGAATGCCAGAATTTTCTTCTTGTCTCACGGTATCCAGGTTGCGGTTGAAGGCCAGTTTTGTTAGAAAATGAAAATGTAATCATACCTTGTGATGCTGTATTCGCTAATGCGCTCCAAATTCTTCATAACGCGACACCACTTTTTCTTTTGGAAACTCATATGGATTCCGATAGCCTGTTGCGAAAACTGCATGCTCTGGGGATGCGGATTGTATAAATTCAGTAGTTGAAGAGGAGTTGCTACCATGATGCGGAACAATTAGCACATCAGTATCAAGCAAAATAGATTGATTTTCTACCAATTTTCGTTCAATAGCTCTCTCAATATCGCCTGTTATCAATATACTTCCAACTTTATGTGTACTCGTAAGACACAAGAACGATTATTATTAGATAGTTTATGTAAATCTTCATTAGGATGTAAAAATTCAAAATACACACCGTCCCAAACCCAACTTTGCCCTTGCTTGCATTTTTTGCTTTGGTCATGAAGATACTCATCAGGCGCACTACTGATTATCTGATCGACCAATATGTTTTCTAATATACTGTCTGCCCCTCCTGCATGGTCCTTATCGGTTGACTTATAACCAATTTATTTACCTGATCGATTCCATGTGATTTATACGCTTTTAATCACGAAAATATAGCAAATGCGCCAGATTCAACAGGAACTTATGCACTTTATGAATCTGAAAGCCTTAACTATATAGGGAAATCTTCGATATCTATTCATGATCGCCTTAGTGATCATAAGTTAGGACGTGAGGGGTACTGCACTCAAGCAGCACACCAATATCGTCGAGAAGTGACTAGTCGAAGCTCCCGGAGATTAGCAAATCCCCATGGTCGTTTAAGGCGCACTTGGAGTTGCCATTTCTCGCCTAGTCGGATCTTTGGTGATTCCCCATACCAGCTCAAACAAATATATTTTGGGACTTCTGTGTTTGAATGATTTTTTGTCAACTTCGCTTCAATAACATTTAAATCAAACCGCACACTGCGTCCATTTTGTGACGGTATAGAATAAACCATTCCAATTATGTCTAGGTCTATGCCTTCTAAATTTCGATCTAGAGAGGGGTATAATTTAATATATGCATGAACTAATGCCCACAACACTCCTATCACTAAACCCATTACAAAAATACTACGCGGCCATTTGATGGCTATCAAAATTACTGGCAGTAGCCCAAATACCCATTGCCAGTTCGGCAATGTCTCAAACATTGTTAGAATGACTATTCCAAGTAAAAATGCTATTGAGAATCCAATCACTTAACTTAGCCTAGAATTTGAAAGATTTAATTTAAAACGTAGCCCTCAATGCAATGCCATCGCCACGAAAATTTCTGAGTAAAATATTTCCCAGTCACCGTATTCGTGATGAGGCGTCCGTGAGTATTTTCGGGGAACTCCTTCATGACCAAAACATTTGGCATTTAAACAAAAAATCTGTTGCCGGCGCATTTGCAATCGGATTATTTTGTGCATTTATACCACTTCCATTTCAAATGGTCATTGCAGCTGGCTTAGCCATAATTATGCGTTGCAACTTACCCATTTCAGTCGCCTTAGTATGGGCAACGAATCCGCTTACTATGCCTGCACTTTTTTATATTGCATACAGAGTAGGTACTTGGCTCACCCGCACCTACCTTAGCCCCTTTGAATTTGAGTTAAGTTTGAATTGGCTGTTTACTGAATTACGTGAACGTTGGCATCCATTTCTTGTTGGGTGTTTGTTTATGGGATCACTTTTTAGTTTGATTGGTTACATTGCAGTACGTGTATTGTGGCGAATTCATGTTATTTCGTTTTGGAAAAACAGAAAACTACGCAAATCACAGAAAAATAATCGAATAAGTAGATAACATGTCGCGAATTTTTATTGCACTTATCGTAGAAATTGCACTTGCAATTCCAATTATCTATTTTTTAGAAAAATTAAGAGAAAAAATTGACGCGTCTATTGTACTGGAATGGATGTATTCCCATATTGAATTACCCTTTGCAAGAGTAATACTGGTATTGATATTTATATTGTCTGCCTGCCCTGCATTATATGGCGTTGATCTTATACCAAGTCTTGGGAATGTACTATTAGAACATTCAGAGCGAATCCATTCGTTAATAAACTGATTATTTGTATCCAGCCTTGTGCTCCCCTTTATTCCTATGGTGGGTATCATTCCCGCACTTGTGATACCTATTCAAGCCATTCTTGCGACAGCAATGCTATTTAATTGGGCTGCGCCCATAAGCACTATTAGTTTAGTCCCTAGTATATGGGTGTTTTTATTATTTTTAGTGCTGTCGATTGTTACGCATAAATTTGCAAAATTATTTGCAAACTTTGTGGGCAACAATTTAAAAAACAATTTTAACCAGCAGGATATGACTCATCTAATTTACGAGTCTAGTTTGCTCGCATTTCAGGTACCTGCAATTTTAGTTTATGGATTTTTATTTGGGATCGCAGTTATCGCATTAACACTCCCTGCAATTAGCCGATTTCAGCTAGTTTTCCATCTTCCAATAAATAGGTTTCATTCATAGACTCGGCAATTTCATGATCATGCGTGACGATGACCACTGCTGTTCCAAGCTCGTCATTTAATTGCAGCATTAGCTCTTGCACTTGAATGGCATTTTTCCGATCCAAATTACCTGTAGGCTCATCAGCAAGAATTATTTTTGGTTTTGTTACTAATGCCCTTGCAATAGCAACACGTTGTCTTTCGCCTCCTGAAAGCTCGGTAGGTTTATGCAGTACCCGCTCTTTTAGCCCAACTTTGGATAAATACTCTTTCGCTTCATCTTTAGCATGCCTAATGGATCCGCCACGTAAAAATAGCGGCATCGCAACATTTTCTAAGGCGGTGAATTCCGGCAATAGATGGTGAAATTGGTAAATAAAACCTAAAGACTGATTACGCAATTTTCCTCTTTGTGCATCTGATAACGCAGACATGTCTTCACCACAAACCTGCACTGCGCCTTGATCTGGTATATCCAATCCACCCAAAAGATGCATCAACGTGCTTTTTCCACTGCCCGACGCACCAACAATTGCGACTCTGCTATGTTCTTTAAGTGAAAAATTTATACCTTTTAATACTTCCACACTTAATGGACCACTACTAAATGTTTTTAATAGATTACTGCAGCTCAACACATTATCCATGACCATTTACTCGTATCGAAGTGCTTCTGCAGGTTGTGTGCGCGAAGCCTCCCACGCGGGATAAATCGTAGCCAATACCGTTAACGTAAATGCTATAACGCAAACCATGGTTACATCACCGGATACTATTTGAGAAGGAAAATCACTTATTGGATACACGTCAGGGGCTAGAAACTTCCGTCCCAATATGTCTTCAATACTACTAACAATATCTTCTAAATTAGATGCCAATAAATAACCTCCCAATGCGCCGAGTAATGTACCCGCTAAACCAATTAACGTGCCCTGAACAATAAATATTCCCATAATACTTTTCGGCGTGACGCCCAGTGTTCGTAATATTGCAATATCACTTTGCTTGTCTGTAACTACCATTACCAACATAGAAACAATGTTAAAGGCTGCTACAGCAACAATTAGTATCATAATGATGAGCATCATGGTCTTTTCCATTTTCAATGCGCGAAAAAAGTTTTTATTTTGTTGCGTCCAATTTGAAACCCAATATTTTGTTCCAAGTTCTTCGCGAAGCTCACTCGCAATTTGAGGTGCATTAAATAAATCAAAAAATTTTAAACGTAATCCCGACACAGAATCACCTAAGTGAAACAGTCGCTTTGCATCATCAATGTGAATGGCTGCAGTATTTCGATCATACTGCGGCATACCGACATGGTACGTGCCTACAACAGTGAATCTTCTAAATTTAGGAATAATTCCAGCAGGTGTTACAGTGGCCTCAGGTGTAATCACGGTGATTTTTTTACCTACCGAAACACGTAAATACTCTGCCAAATCACTGCCTAATAAAATACCAAATTCACCTGCTTTTAGTACATCAAGCCTAGCATCGACAAGATTATCAGCTAAACGAGAAACCCGTGTCTCCAGCTGTGGATTAATTCCACGGACTAACGCACCGGTTACTTGTTTCCCATAGACAATCATTCCCTGCCCCGACACATAGGGCGCTGTACCTAGAATCACATCATGATCTTTGAGTTTTTGATCTACTGATTGCCAGTCTCTTAGCTGTCCATCTAATTCAAGCACGGTGGCATGAGCAGTCATACTTAAAATTCGGTCCTTTATCTCACGCTGAAATCCGTTCATTACAGATAAAACTGTGATAATTACTGTAATTCCAAGCGCTACACCAAAAACGGATATGAAGGAGATAAATGAAATAAAATGATTACGTCGTTTAGCACGCAAATAACGCAATCCTACATATAATTCCAGCGGCCTAAACATTTATGAGTGAATCGATTTGAGAAGTTAAATAAAATGAGTAATATTATATAAATCGTTGATATATATAAATTAATATTAAATAGTTAGGCCGGCCAAAAAATTAAGGCATCGTTCAATAATTTTAGTCCAAATATTCGATATGAAGTTCGCTTATATGCATATGTGTGCATTTGGTCTGCTAAATTTCAACAGTCATCGTGCATATAATTAGCCTATATTCACGCTACTAAGTGGGAGTGCTATGATTCGCGTAACATCACCATCCCATTAGGCCTATGCACTACTTAAAACTCTCTATCGCACCCATAATTCTAATATTGGTCGCAACATTACAGGTAAATGCACAAGTAGTGAAGACACCTGATTCTGATGCACAAGTCGTGGTCAATTCAAGCATGCCACATAGAGGTTTAAGCAAAATTGAAGTTGAGTCAAATTTTGGTGAACCAAGCAGCCGTCAAGAGCCCGTGGGTGAGCCTGCAATTTACAGATGGGATTATGGAAGTTATTCTGTATTCTTTGAGAATAATTTCGTAATTCACTCTGTTAAGCATTGATCTAAAGTACATCAGCTTTCAGAATAAAGCACTCTTAGAATTTTTATAGTTTCAAATTGTGAGCGTAAATCGCCTTGCTCCCGAGTGGGCGTGGCAAGATGCCATTATTGTTGTCTGGCCGCACCCTAATTCAGATTGGAAAAATATATTAAAGGCTGCTGAAGAAACGTATTTTAAGCTAAGCAACTATATCTGCCAGCAACAGCACCTGATAATTATAGCCTATGACAAGGCGCACTCATCTCACATTAAAGAGATTCTGAATGAAAAAAAAGTACCCATTAAAAATATAATAATCGTTGAGATTCCAACAAATGATACCTGGGTGCGAGATTTTGGACCGATTTGCACTGCATCTAATTCAAATTTTACTGCATATGATTTTAATTTTGATGCCTGGGGACAAAAATATAATTATGATCTCGATAATTCGTTCAACCTAAAGTTTGCTAAAACAATAAATCTCAGTTCTAAATTCATTCAAATCGATCATATGATCGAGGCTGGCAATATTGAAATTAATAGCAAAGGCGAACTATTCTCCTCAAAATCATGTTTTAAGCGAGACATTCATGCAAAACCTACAATATTTACAGATCTTGAAAACCAATTTTCAAATTGGTTTGGCGTAAGTGAGACGTATTGGGTTGATGTGAATCCAATTATTGGTGACGATACGGATGGACATATCGATAATCTTGTTCGCTACTGCAGTGACAATATCATTGTCTATGCATCTATAGGCCATCATAATGATGCTAATAATAATTCATTAAATGAACTACAAAGACAAATAAATTATTTAAAGAAAAATCATTGTAAAAATGTGGACACCATCCCTCTACCGCTTCCAGACCCAATAATTAAATCTGGTATGCAGCTACCCGCCAGTTACACAAACTTCTTAATCACTAACCACTGTATATTTGTACCTGTATTTAATGATAAACAGGATGCGAATGTGTTGCAGACCTTTGATGAACTATTTCCAACTCGAGAAGTAATTGATATTGATAGCACAATTTTAATTCAACAGTTCGGAGGAATACACTGTGCAACTATGCAAATTCCAAAAGGATTATTAGCGTGAATAATATTAATGTTGCGCTTGTTCAACAAAAATTGCATGCGGATTATCAAACCAACCTTGATTTCGCAATTGCAGAAATAAAATCAGCCGCTAAAAATGGTGCGCAATTAGTTGTGTTGTGTGAATTGCATAGCTGCCTGTATTTTTGCCAAGAAGAATCTACTCACTGTTTTAGCCTCGCACAAACAATACCTGGTCCACTCACACAAATGTTAAGTAGTGCAGCTAGTGAAAACAAGGTAGTCCTTGTTGGCTCAATATTTGAAAAACGTGCTGAGGGTCTTTATCACAACACCGCAGTAGTATTTGAAAATAATGGTGACTTAGCAGGCATGTATAGAAAAATGCACATTCCAGATGACCCTGGATATCATGAAAAATACTATTTTGCACTCGGCGATTTAGGATTTACTCCCATTCAAACCTCTTTAGGCAAACTCGGCGTCATGATTTGTTGGGATCAGTGGTTTCCTGAAGGTGCGCGACTCATGGCGCTGGCGGGTGCACAGGTTCTTATTTTTCCAACAGCGATCGGATGGGATCCAAGAGATGATAACAATGAACAACAACGCCAATGTCAAGCTTGGCAAGTTATTCAACAGGGGCACTCAATCGCCAACAATATACCTTTAATGTGTGTAAACCGCATTGGTCTTGAAAAAAATCTCTCAAACAAAACTGCTGGCATCAACTTTTGGGGGCAATCTTTTGTCACAGATGCTATGGGGAAAATTACCGCGATGGCATCTTGCGAAAAAGAAGAAACACTATTTGCAACAATTAATTTATCGGAAACAGAACAAGTTAGGCAAATTTGGCCTTATTTACGAGACAGGCGTGTGGATGCTTATTTTAATATAGATAAGCGGTTTATAGATGAAAGTGTCTAATTGCTATATAGCTGTTTTAACAGCTTTTATTGTCTCTAACTGCAAAGCACAACACCCTACCCTAAAAACTGGCCTGAGATAAGTGAAGCGCCAGGGGAAAACTGCTCATACTTAGAAGGCACTTATCAAAATTTTAATGGCAATAAATTTTTAAGTGATTTGTTCGGGATGGACTATGTGCCGGCATATGAAGACCAAAGAATTAGGTTAGAAATAGAAAATGGTGATCGACTAAAGCTTGTAGTAATAGAAAATGAGCAAGACATTATACTTTATGAGATAACGGCTGAGAATGACGAATATGAATGTGAAAATGGAGAAATACGCTTTAAAGGCTTGCGTGAAAATTATTTCCATGTGTTTGTGAGCGCAACATCGCGTGCTGAAATAAAATTAAATGCTGGAGAAGATCAATCAATTATTGCTGAAGTAAAACATGAATCATTTTCATTGGGATTTTTCATTCTACCCATCATCAGCAATAAAGTGGTGTGGGGTCGATGGGAAAAAGCTAACTAACTATCAGCGCCGTTACTGCTGGCTGAAAAAAATTTAACAATATTGGTTATTCCCATACCCAACAACACAACTGCTAAAATTGCAACGGCCACTAGTGACAATAAACCTATCATGCCATCTAATGTTAGCCCAAACAGATGCGCTTGATTAGTTTCTAAATATTGTTCGTATTTCGGAATCAAACGTGAAATAAATAGTGCACACAAGGCCAGAAATATAATCCCTTTCCATAGCATAATAAATTCCTTAGCCCAAATGTCTTAGCACTAAATATGGCACTAAAAAAAAATAAAATAATTGCAATTTTAAACACCCTCATAAGAAGGTAGTGGACCGAGTCAAAATTCTCAATAGACAATATTCTGAACCATTTTCTATGCAGCGCATAAACCCAGTCATGGGCAACAAAAAATACAATCACTCACATGGCAAATATAATTATATTGATTAATGCACACCACCCCAGAAAATCACGTACAAGATCAACGTTCATTGCTGCCCCAACTACCTATTTAAAAGATGAGATTGTAGCGTATTTGGCATATCTAGGAGTACATTAAATTTGCAGCATACGATATGTATGCAGGAAATGATGAAGCGATATTTTTATAGAATATCTGTAATCAAGCTGCTGCGGCTTCAATCAATTCGCCAACAGGCCTAATCTCTGTTGCATCCAGAGTGCAAACGTTATTACGACCCTGCTTGATTGATTTCTTCAACGCTTTTTTCAGCAACGTCAGATAGATCAAATCCACTTTTAATGTTTTCTTCAACCGTAGATACACCAGCACTTACGGTTACGCCTAGTGTCTCTGAGCTATCTTCTTCATTGACTTGAAGAACATTCAGTTCTTCTATTTCACCACGGAGTCTATCTGCAAGCTTCATGGTCATTTCTTTATCTGTTTGAGTGGTGACGATGACAATTTTCTGATCTTCATATCTTGCCACAATGTCAGATGCGCGAACTGAGTTGACAATGAAATCACTGACTTTTTTCAGTACAACATCTCCGACAAGTCGGCCATGTTTATTAACAACGCTGCTAAACTCATCAATTTCAAACATAATTAAGGATAAAGGTAATTCATAACGACGCGATCGCTGTGTCTCTTCATCAATTCTTCGTTCATAATAGCGACGATTATAAATTTCGAGTGCAGGATCGATAATACTTGCCTGGTCGATGGCAATGGCTTCACGTATATCACATGTAGTTTGATAGGTAAGGAAGCATAACATTACTACAAACGCAGAAATGGCAATCCCAATGATTGGGAACATTAAACTAGATAATACAATATTTCCTGTCCACATCATTGGCATGCTTACCAAAAGCCCGACCAAAATTCCAACTATGAAAAACGAAAGAATTTTCCAGTTATTTCGTACTTTTCCCAATGGAAGTTTTTGAATTAATTGCTGAATTGCAAATATTGATGCAGCAAATAATAATATGCTAGAAAAAATTAAAATATTTGCAAACAAGTACATGTATCACTCCCAATGTTTCCTTAAACGAAGCGAGTGCAGTCATACAAATTTACGGCACTAACTCGCTTATCAAAACGTCAACTGTTTCAAACGTGTTAGTACTAACAGACTGAACACTTCCAATGATGTCCCCACTTTGCATTATTGCTTGTCCAGATTTAGAAATTCTTGCAATAACTTCAACCTGGTCCATGCTAGATAAGGTCATACTGGGCATCATTGAAACAGAGTCATCCAAAGTAACTGTAGTAGGTAGATCTTCAGCGGTCATTTTTACTAGCGCTAAAGGCATTTTTGGCCCAGATGATGCACGTGCATAAATAAAAAGCGTGTCGGAGCTCTCAATTTTATTGTGAAGCCCATCACTTAACGTAACGTTAACCGTTATGGATGCTTCATTCATTGATCCAGACTTTGAAGAATCTACAACAACATTTGACCCTGAATCGCTTGCCACGTCGATGCCAACTTTTTGCTTTGCATCACTGAGATATGCCTGCAATGCAGTTTTTACTTGTTCCTGATCAGCAGGGACCTGTTGCATCAATGTTTCCCAATATTTTATCGATGCCTCGTAATCTTCAAGTTGATATGCTGCAAGTCCGGCATACCACAAACCTTTTTCAAATTTTGGATTGATTTGCAATGCCTTATCAAATAAAGCTCTAGAGCTCTCATCAAATTTTTGTCCCGCTGCAAATACTTTTGCCTCACCATAGGCCACTAATATATCGGGTTTTGCACTGTTTGTTAGATCATTTGCATTTCGATAGGCTTCAACCGCGTCATTAAATCTCTCTAACATTAGATAGGTTCTACCCAACATCATCCAACCATCGACATCATTTGGCTTATCATTTAATTTTTGCTTAAGGCTTGCGATAGCTTTTTCAACAGATTGTGCTTGACCCTGTTGATCCGCCTGCATCTGAGTCTGAAAATCAGGAGATAAAGAAATTAATCCATTATTTAATTTTAAATAAATCAAAATAGCTGCGATGGGTACTACCAGTATAATTATTATGGGTAGTACTTTATTGCTGATTTTTAAAACTTTTTCTTTTTGACCTGCAATATCATCAATCAAAGTGCGCTTTAGATCTGATATTGCTACCTCAAATTGTTCCTCGCCAATGAGATCATTTTCACGGTCTCGTTCCAGCTCCTTTAGCTTTTTTTCATAAACTGCACGATTAATTTTTCGGCGGTCTAAGTCTGCTACTGCTTCTTTTGCTAACAAAGATGGCAAAATAATAATCAGTGCGACTAAAATTAGCAAAGCACAAATAACCCAAAAAGTAACCATATATAATTATTCTTTAGTATCGTCCAAGATTGAGTTTAATTTTTCTTTTTCTTCGGTTGACAATTCTGAATCTTGTAAAGATATTTGCTTTTTAATTACAAGATATAAAACAATTAGCATAAGCGCCAAAAAGAAAAATGGACCGAACCAAAGTAAATATGTCTTTGGTTTAACGACGGGTTTATACAAAACAAAATCACCATATCGATTTGCCATGAATTCTATAATTTCAGAATCTGTTGCCCCTTCTTCAAGCATTTTCTTTACTTCTGTGCGTAAATCTTTTGCTAAGTCTGCATCTGACTCTGCAATTGTTTGATTTTGACAGACCAAACAACGCAACTCATTTAATAAAGACTGGTAACGATCTTCATATTCAGGTGCGACTGTAATGGGTTCGGCTAAAAGCGCACTCAACGCTAAACTAAATAGCAGTAGGCCACTAATAGTATAATAACTAGGGTGCTTCATTTTGAAGTTCATGAATCATATGTAGTATTTTATTTTCAATATCTTCAAACGTAAGTGGTCCAATATGTTTGTACCGTATGATTCCTTTTTTATCGATTAAGAATGTCTCGGGCGCACCATACACCCCCCATTCAATTCCGACTCGTCCTGACTCATCAAATGCATTAGCGGTGTATGGATTACCATAGTCCTTCAAATACTGCCTTGCATCTGCCTTGTTGTCTTTATAATTAAGACCATAGATAGATGTCACCTTTCGATCTGCTAAATCATTTAAAACAGGGTGTTCTTGTCGGCACGCATAACACCAGGTCGCCCATACATTTAATAGCGAAACTTTCCCTAAAAATTCTTTTTCTGTAATCACATCTTGGTTGTCCGATAGCTGAGATAAGGAAAATTGAGGCACTGCTTTTCCAATAAGAGGTGAAGGTACTTCAGAAGGGTCTTTATATAATCCAATAAACAAAAACCCTACAAGCACAAAAAATAGAACAACTGGAATAAGAAACTTATACATTTAGACTGACTTCAACCTACTGCAGGTTGCGGCTTTTGTTGTTGAGATGAAATAACTTTTTTCTCACGCTTTAGTTTAAGGCGATATCGACGATCCATTGCTGCTAATAATCCGCCCAATGCCATAAACGCAGCACCCAACCACACCCATTGTATAAATGGTTTGTAATAAAGCCGCATGCCCCATGCATTATCATTAATTTTCTCGCCTAACGCGACGTATATATCACGTAATAATCCGGTATCGATGCCAGCTTCTGTCATCGGATTTTTCTGCACAAGATACGTGCGTTTCTCAGGTAACAACACGGCAACTAATTTTTCATTTTTGTAAACATTCACAGACGCTTGATCAGATGTATAGTTGGGTCCTTGTATATTTTTTACGCCGTTAAATTTAAAAACATAACCGGCCATTTCAACTTCTTGCCCAACTTGCAAAGGTAATTCTTTTACTTCTTGAAACGCACTCACAAATGTTACACCGAAAACAAATATTCCTATACCAAAATGCGCAAGTGACATCCCCAATGTTGCACGGGGTATTTTCTTAAATCGATGAGTGATTTTCTTTCCAGATTCAGTACGGACAATATTTTTAAATAAATAATAGATCGCTGATGCTATTGACCACCCGCCAAGGCTTATTCCGATTGCAACTAATATTGAGGTTTTACCAGCAACTAAAAGTGGCAATACAATGCCAATAACTAAACCAATAATCATAATTTTTATTAGTTTCTTAAACACCTCGGCCATGGTTGCTTTTTTCCAGCGCATAAACGGACCTACACCCACTACTAATACTAACGGCAACATCAGTGGAACAAACACTGCATTAAAGTAGGGCGGTCCTACAGAAATCTTCCCTGCATTCAATGCATCTAAAAATAATGGGTAAAGCGTGCCAACCAGAATAGTCATCATCGCTACAAGCAATAGAACATTGTTGATAAGCAGTGCAGTTTCTCGTGAATATAAATCAAACTGACCAATTGATTTAATTCTTGGTGCTCGAAGCGCATAAAGCAATAAAGAACCACCGATCACAACTGCTAAAAACATTAATATGTAAATACCTCGTGCAGGATCAGTTGCAAATGCATGAACTGAAACCAATACGCCTGAACGAACTAAAAACGTGCCTAACAAACTTAAAGAAAATGCAAGTATAGATAGTAATACCGTCCAACTTTTAAAACTGGATCGTTTTTCAGTTACAGCTAGCGAATGGATTAATGCTGTACCCACTAGCCAAGGCATAAAAGATGCGTTTTCTACAGGATCCCAAAACCACCATCCACCCCAGCCTAGTTCATGATACGCCCACCAACTACCGAGTGTGATTCCAATGGTTAAAAACACCCACGCAAACGTGGCCCACGGTCGAGACCATCTCGCCCAGGCAGAGTCCAATTTACCGCTTAGTAATGCTGCGATAGAAATTGAAAATGCAACCGAGAAACCAACATATCCCATGTACAACATTGGCGGATGGATGACTAATCCTGGGTCTTGCAATAATGGATTTAAGTCTTTTCCTTCAAGTGGCATTGGAAATAAACGCTCAAATGGATTAGAGGTAATCAGTATAAAAAGAAGAAACCCTACACTTACAAAACCCATCACACCGAGCACGCGTGCGACCATGTCATTAGGTAAACTTCGACTAAAAATTGTGACTGCAAAAGTCCATGCACTGAGCATTAACACCCAGAGTAATAATGAGCCTTCGTGTGCGCCCCAAACCGCTGAAATTTTATATTGAAGCGGTAACACAGTATTCGAGTTACTTGCAACATACAAAACCGAAAAGTCACTATTGATGAAACTATAGGTGAGACAGATATAAGAAATGATAATAAACAGAAACTGTCCACGCGCGGCAGGTTTTGCCGCTGCCATCCATTGACTTGTGTTAGTTTGCGCACCAAGAATTGGTACAGTGGTTTGCACTATCGCCAAACACAGTGCAACAATCAACGCAAAATGACCTACCTCTGGTATCATAATAAGTTAATAAGAGCCTTTAGGTATGTTTTCAGGATGTGTAGCACCAGATTGCTTAAGCGCATCTGCAACTTCAGGAGGCATATAATTTTCATCGTGTTTTGCCAACACTTCTTGTGCTAAAAATATACCTTTATCATTTAGTTGACCTTGCGCAACAATTCCTTGACCTTCACGAAATAAATCGGGAAGCAACCCAGTAAACCGAACCGTAATGGTCTCATCTGTATCTGTGAGATTAAACTCGGTTGTAAGGCCATCATCTTCTTTAACAACACTACCTTCTACAACCAACCCACCAATTCTAAATAGCTTATTCTGTGGTACTTCACCTGAAACAACTTCAGATGGCGTATGAAACAACATTATGTTTTGTCTCATTGCATATAAACCCAGTGCTGCCGCGCAACCAAATCCAACCAATAAAATTAGAATAAAAATAAGACGCTGTTTTCGTTTTGCACGCATGAATTACTCTTTTACTCTTCTAAACTATCTTCAATTTCTCTATACAATTTATTCTTACGACCTGCTGCAATAATTACACTAAGCACAAGCGCTAACGCGGTGACCCCATATGAACTCCAAACATAAAATGCTTTTCCACCCATGTGTAAAAATTCTTCCATGACTACCCTTCAGTAATTAGATTTTTAACCCAATTTGTCATGCGCTCGCGTGACAATATTTCATTTCGAACACGAATAAACAGTAACCAAGCAAAATAAACTTTAAATGCAATGGCCATAATTAATAAAGGCCACAACATACTTGGATGCATTGATGGTGATTCTGATACAAGTTCCATATTTGGCTGATGCAGCGAGTTCCACCATGTAACTGAATAATGAATAATTGGAATATTGATGACGCCGACTATTGCAAGAACACTCGCAGCTTTAGATGCTATTCGAACTTCCTCAATTGCAGAATGTATGGCGATTACGCCAACATACAAAAATAATAAAATAAGCTCCGATGTAAGCCGAGCATCCCATTTCCAATACGTACCCCACGTAGGTTTTCCCCATAACATGCCAGTGATTAATGCTAATGCAGTAAATACAACTCCAATGTACGCACATTCAGATACTACAATTTCAGATAACTTTGTTTTCCAAACGAGAGCTATGAAACCTGAAACTGCCATCACTATATAAACAAACATTGACATCCATGCCGCGGGTACATGTATGAATATGATTCGATAAGACTCCCCTTGCTGATAATCTGTAGGTGCCACGACCAAACCCCAATACACACCCACCGCCATAAGGATGATGGTGATCCCTCCCAGCCAAGGAAGCCACTTACCAGACCACTGATAGTAGTACTTAGGTGACGATAGTTTATTTATATATTTCCACATGACTAATTAACACTAATTTTTAAAGATGCATAAATCGCTAATGGAGCAAGCAGCAAAGCTAAAATCAATCCGGCCCCTAACATAGCGAGTTGTCCTGAATAAGCTAAGCCGTCAATTGCAGCTCCTACTGCACTGGATGCAAAAATCAATACCGGAATATATAGCGGTAATACAAGCAAACCTAATAATACACCTCCGCTTCGCAAGCCTGCTGTAAGTGCTACACCAATCGCACCTATTAAGCTGAGGATTGGTGTGCCAAGAAGCAAAGTTGCTATCAGCATCGGCATCGCCTTTGTTGGGATATATAAAAGAAGAGCCATTCCCGGAACAATTACTAGCATGGGCAATCCTGTAATTAACCAATGTGCTACGACTTTGCCTATTATGAGTAATGTTGGCGGATGCTGACTTAAAAAGAGTTGTTCAACACTGCCATCATCAAAATCCTGTCTAAATATACTTTCCATTGAGATTAATGCCGCCAGCAGTGCAGCAACCCAAACCACACCAGGCGCAAGCTTACTTAAAAATTCTATATCTGGACTGACACCTAATGGAAATAAAATTACGACGATTACATAAAACAGAATTGGATTCATTAACTCTGATCGACGTCGTAAAGCCACGAGTAGATCACGCTGAATAATGGTTATTAATGCTTTAAACATGCTTAAGAGAGATTTAGTCGTTTAATATTGTGTATTGGGATTTTTAATTCACGATGCGTGGTTACTATTAACAATCCATTTTTGTCTAGGTGTCCTTTTAATACAGTCTCAAACTCCGACACAAATTCCTTATCAAGCGCTGTAAGCGGCTCATCCAAAATCCAAATCAATCTCTCTTCTAGCTGAAGTCTAGCTAGTGCTACGCGACGTTTTTGGCCAGCAGAAAGTTTATGCGTTAAAACATTTCTCTGTTTAAACAAACCAACCGAGCGAATAATTTCAATAATGTCTGATTCGCTTCTGTCAGTGCCTACTAATCGCTGCGCAAACGAAAGATTTTCAAATACGCTAAGATCCAGTTTTACGCCCGACGCATGACCAATAAAAGAAATCTGTTGCTGATAATCTTCATGATTGTCAATTTCTTCGCCACACCACGTTATGCTTCCTTCATTAGGTAAATTAAATCCACACAACATACGCAGCAGACTTGTCTTACCACTGCCGTTACTACCTTCAACCACAAGCGCATCACCAGATTGAATTGAGAAGCTTAGACTGGAAAATAGTTCTCTCCCGCCCCTTACACATTTCAAATTATGTGCGTTGAGTACGCTTACCTCCTGTGTGCGCATAGGATCTAATCAGCTAAACAAAAATGTAGGTTAAGATGGATAATTCTCTAATTACATAAGAATATTAACATGCGGTGGGGTTGAAACGATGAATGGGTCGCCAAGACCGATGACTGGTCAAAATACGTGAGGGAAATGAATTCCCATATACATATTAGGCGAAAATTCAAGACTTTAGCATTGAATTATTAATGCAATAATTCTCACTCCACACGCTTAAAAAAGGCAAGATCGCAATTTTTAATGACATAAAATCACATTTATGCCCAACAATTACTAGAATGCCGTGATTTTATTTCACTCCTACCCATTGTGAGCCTTTGAGTAAACTGAATCTAAATTTAGACTATTTGTAATGGATATTTTTAAACCTCCCCTACCCAATAAACATCACTCCCATATCACATGGGGCAGGACCTATGGATGCAGTAAAGGATTAGCGCTTGCCAAAGCAATAGAACAATTTAAAGGGTTAACCCTAATCATCACGCCAGATATTCAAACTGCGCATAATATTGAGAGTGAGCTGACATTTTTTTGTGATGGCAATATCGATATCTTTATTTTTCCAGACTCAGAAACTCTCCCTTATGATGTTTTCTCACCTCATGAAGACATTATTTCGGACCGATTGTTGTCATTAAGTTCTTTACCCAATACAAGACATGGTGCACAAATCATTTCGGCAAGCACTATTTTATCTAAGCTCGCTCCTAAGTCATTCATTTTGGGACAAGTCATCAACCTAAAGATTAGTGACAAGATTAATTTAGAATCAATTAAGCAAACTCTTGTTAAAGCAGGCTACCAGTATGTATCACAAGTGGTGACACATGGAGAGTTCGCAGTACGAGGATCTATCATCGATCTTTTCCCAATGGGGTGCAAATTCCCTTTTCGAATAGATTTATTCGATGATGAAATTGATACCATTCGAGTATTCAGCCCAGAATCACAAGTTTCAAATGAGACTGTTGAGAACATTCAAGTTCTGCCTGCAAGAGAATTTCCAACAGATGAAGAAGCGATAAAACGTTTCAGGCAAAACTACCGTATCCAGTTTGAAGGCAATCCTAACGACAGTGTGATTTATCGAGATGTTAGTGTTAATAATTTACCTTCAGGAATTGAATATTACTTACCTTTATTTTGCGAAAAAACATGCACATTTTTTGATTACATACCTGACACGTGTCAGCTTGTACTGATAGAGGACATTATCGAAATTGCGAATGAATTTGAAAATGATTTTTTTTCCCGGTACGAACAACGAAAATATGATACTGAACGTCCCCCACTACATCCTAAGCAACTATGGATATCTTCAGAATTTTTTGAAAAGAATATTTTTAAATTTAATTCTATACGGCTACAACAATATGAATTAGAACACTTACATCAAAATCAATATAACTTTGAGACAACAGCGCTTCCCAATGTAGCAATTAACACGAGAACGCAAAATCCAGCTACTGAGCTAAAGCGACTTATTGAAAACAATAGTTATAAAATATTATTTCTTGCCGAATCTCCTGGTAGAAGAGAATATTTATTAGATGTATTAAAAAGCTTCGATATCAGTCCTGTTGTTGTAATTAACTGGAAAGCGTTTTTAGAGCAGCAAAACACAGTTGCTATTACAATAGGCCCCTTAGAAGAAGGCTTGTTGCTACCTCAAGACAACATAGCCATCATTACTGAAAACAATTTGTTTGGTGCACGCGCAAAGCAAAAACGACGTCGCCGTAGACAGATTCGTGATGCTGAAGCACTAATAAAAAATCTGTCGGATTTATCAGAAAACTCGCCTGTTGTACATGAAGACCATGGCGTCGGCCGTTACAAAGGCCTAAAAACACTCACCTTAAGTGGTACGGAAACGGAATTTCTTATTTTGGAGTATGCGGATGACGATATTTTATACGTACCGGTCGCATCCTTACACTTAATCAGTCGTTATACAGGCGCATCTGAAGACAATGCACCGCTACATCGACTAGGCGGAGATACCTGGAAAAGAATTAAGCGCCGTGCCGCAGAACGGGCGCGTGATGTCGCCGCAGAATTACTTGATATATATTCTCAGCGGGAAGCGAAGCAAGGCTATCAGTACATAATAGACCATCATGAATTAAATTCGTTTTGCACAACATTTCCATATGAAGAAACTCCCGATCAGCAAAAAGCAATTGATGACGTAGTTTGTGACATGGAATCTACTCGCCCAATGGATCGGGTTGTATGTGGAGATGTAGGTTTCGGAAAAACTGAAGTAGCCATGCGAGCCGCATTTGTAGCAGCATTGACCGGCAAACAAGTTGCAGTACTCGTTCCAACTACCCTGCTTTCATCGCAGCATTTCCAAAACTTTAGCGATAGATTTTCAGATTGGCCTATTCGTATAGAATATTTATCACGCTTTCTTTCTGCAAAGAATCAAAAATTAGTCATCGAAGATTTAGAACTTGGCAAAGTCGACATAGTCATCGGTACACATAAACTATTTAGTTCAAACATAAAATTTAAAAACTTAGGATTAGTAATTGTTGATGAAGAACAACGCTTTGGAGTTCGACAAAAAGAACTTTTAAAGAAAATGCGCACTGAAGTAGATGTACTTACCTTAACAGCAACCCCTATTCCCCGAACACTCAATATATCGCTTAGCGGATTACGCGACCTTTCCATAATAGCTACTCCACCAAACCATCGACACGCAATTAAAACATTTGTGAATGTTTGGAACGACAATATGATACAAGAAGCATGTATGCGTGAGTTAAAACGTGGTGGCCAAGTTTTTATATTACATAATGAAGTTAAGACAATCGACAAAGTTGCTAAAGCTATTCAACGATTGCTCCCTGACATTACAATACGGGTTGCACATGGTCAAATGCCAGAACGTGACTTAGAACAAGTTATGCTCGACTTTAATCATCAACGTTTTAGCATTTTGGTCTGTACGACTATTATCGAAAACGGAATTGATATACCTACTGCCAATACAATTGTCATCAATCGAGCCGACAAGCTTGGTCTGGCGCAATTGCATCAGTTACGTGGTCGCGTGGGTCGCTCACATCACCGTGCTTACGCGTATCTTATTACACCACCTCGAACTACAATCACTGCAGACGCATTAAAACGATTAGAAGCTATTGAATCTTTAGAAGATCTTGGTGTGGGTTTTACTTTAGCAGCGCATGATTTAGAAATTCGTGGCGCGGGTGAACTATTAGGCGCTGAGCAAAGTGGACAAATTCAAGAAATTGGCTTTACCCTATATAATGAACTCCTCGCTCGAGCGGTCGCAGCACTCAAAGCGGGTGATATACCGGAACTAGACCAAGTCTATGATCAGAGCATAGAAGTGGATCTAGGCGTTCCAGCATTATTACCGGAAGACTACGTTTCGGACGTTCACATGCGGCTTGTATTTTACAAACGCATCGCCAGCGCAAAAAGTATTGATGACCTCGACGATCTGGAAGTGGAATTAATTGATCGATTTGGTCTTTTGCCCAATTTTGCCCATAATCTCTTTCAATCGACTCAGCTTAAATTAATCGCATTTAAGTATGGAATAAGGCGAGTTGAAGTAACTCAGGAAGTCGCTCGGCTTCATTTTGCAAAAAATCCAAACGTTGACATCCCTAAACTACTCTCCTTAATTCAGGATTATCCTGATAAATACAAATTGGCAGGCTCCGAAAAACTTACGATATATGTAGAAACGAGTAATATAGAGGAACGCATTGACACCATTATTAATCTTTTAAATGATTTGCAATTAAAACAAGCTGCCTAGTTAATTTATTACTGTTAAAATTATGAAACTGAATACTATTCGAGTACTATTATTAGCGTTATTACTGAGCATATGTACAACATCCTTCGCAAAGGATTACATTGTTGAGATGATTCTTTTCTCTAGTACGCAACCCATTTCAGAAAATGCTATTCACGTTTCAACTCAACCTGTACACCCGAACTTGCAAGGTGCAATTCCCTTAAATGACACAGCAAATACACCAGGATTCATTCCCCTTCCAAATGAAGTCATGACCTTAACAAATAAAGCCGTTGCATTAAATAAATCAGGCCGCTACAAGGTATTGCAACATATCTCATGGTTGCAACCGGGCCTTGCAAAAGAAGATGCAGTCCCTATTCTTATTCATGCAGGTAAATACTATAAAAATGAGTTTAAAGAACGTACGTATAAAAATTTCAACTATAGCGATCAAAATTCAGTAATTAACCAACCTGTAAATGAAGTTGATGGAACTATTAAGGTCGTGCTTGGCCGCTATTTGCATGTCTATACAGATCTCGCATATCGACGTCCCTTTAATATAAGTGTTGATTCTGAAGACAACCCTTTAGGACGTGAACATATACTCGCTGACTTTGCAATTAAGTCCCACAGAAAAATGCGCAGCAAAGAATTACATTACATTGATCACCCATTACTTGGGATTCTTGTTGAAATTAGACCAGCTGAAGACTCATAAATAATTTTAAACTAAGTGAGTTATACAATTTTTTTAAATTTTTGTAGCATTTATTAAAATTTATAAACATCCAACATGTAAAATGTAAGTTTTAAACGTTAAAGTGTGTTAACGCATAACAAGTAATTGGGGCAAGCATATAAATAGATAAATAAGACTGGGTTACTATAGTTAAGTTACATAATCGATTTCATTAGTACCTAAATCTGACGAAGCGATACTATGTGGTTTTAATTTAGCGTATGAATTAAATGAAGACAATTAGTTACAAGGTTGGGCTATGTCTAATAATGGTAAAGATATAAATAACCTCGATGGTTATGACACTGCCATTTTAAAAAGACAAGGTTGGTTTTTTGTAACCTATTACCAGTCAAGAGAAGGAGGTAATGGGTCAAATGCCTACAGCAACGCTATTGAGAAAGCGTCGACCATAGATCGAGAAGTGGGGCTGCGTAGCTATATAAAAAATGACGTTACCTACTGGGAAGTTTGGGAACTTTGGTAAATTTCGACGTATTTGACAAATTTCTCATACTCATCCCACTAATTCTGCATGCTCAGCCACACATAATTTAGCATGTGCGGCATTCATTTTATTTCAGCTGAATTACTTAACTATTCATCGCTAGGTAAGATCAAAATCTACAGAAATATGTACACTTACTACAATTTTCATAGGAAGGAAGTATATCGTGAATAATCTATTAACAAAGCTAATTTAGCATGCACGGTGACTGAGAATATCTCGTGAAAGCTGACCTGAGAAAATATAAAAACTATACAATTCTGTATAACGCTAGTGAAACAGAGTCAGGACTATTTACTCCGGTAGTAACATTATTCAAATCTGGAGAAGAAACAATCAAGCTTAAGTTTGATAAAACGTTTGCAGAAAGGGATCAAGCACTATCATTTGCTATAGGTGCGGGAGATGCTGCTGTAGATGCAAAAATTAAAGGTAAAAACCAGACTTATCGCTAATTCTTGGTGAGTGATGCATTATTAGTTTTATCATTGTTAGCCAATAATGAATTTGGAAAAACAATGCATTTATTAGCATATAATTTCTTTAAATCTTGCACCTTTATATAAACGTTGTTTTCCCATATTTGCTTCTCTTCTAATTCCACTGCAAAAACTTCATCTTCCTTGTTAGCATTTTTTATAGATGCTCTTCTATGTATTTCTGATGCAATAAAGTCTAGAGATACTACAGACCCATTAAAGTATATTTGTAACTCATTTTCTTTAATAAATATAAAAAACATTTCTTTAACATATTCTTTATCAGGGATAATAGATTCATTTAAATAAGATGAAATTACATATGTTTTAGCAAATACGCGATAATAATTTTTCTCTTCTAACTTCCTAATTAATGTTGATAAAAGTATTAATTCTGATTTATTCTTTGAAGACATTTAGAAATTAGATTAAAAATTATTTAAATAAAGTTATTAAAACTAAATTTCATACAATAGCGACAGCAAATAAAGATTAAAAATTTGCATTGAATCTTACTCCTGAAATAAGCCCTTCTGGACTTTTTTCATCTCGCAAATCATCTTCAATCCATTGAATATCAGCTGTAAAATCAAAATAGTCAGAAAATACAAGACTGTAATAGGCTTCCAACGCCGTAGTGTCATCAATGCCAGACTCTTTAGCACCATTTAAAAATGCAACCCCTGCAGCCACAACATCATTTGGCCGATCCCAATTATTCCCCGCTACACTCAAGCCCAGTGAAAACATCTCATCATGATCAACTGGAACCTCATCATCTTGTATACCAAGTCGTGCAAAAATACCTACCGATTCACTAATTTGTTGATCTATAGAGATACCTAATCCTGAAAGGCTGTCTTCCCCTGTACCATCATTGTCAATAAATTCATCATCGGTAGAAAATGCATATAAACGATAATTCCCCGTTCCCCATTGGGTGCTCATCTGGCGACTAATCTGAACTGCATAATACGTGTAGTCATTTCTATCATCATTTTCAGAATCCATAACCACCGCATTAACAGACCACTCGCCCAACTCAATTTCTAGTGCTGCACCCACATCATAAACAGGTAAATTAGCTAATGTGCTATTCACAAAAATATCATTCATGAATTGCGACACTTCATCATTAGCATACTCATTTCCGTCAATGTATGCCGGTGCTTCGATGATACCCAAAGTGGCCCCTAATGCGCTCACATCGCTAAACTCAAAAGTGTGTTTGTACCAAGCTTCGAGTAAGTTGTAGCGGCCACTGTTATTAATATCTTTTAAATCTTCTTCAAGATCATCTGCATAGGGGGCTAAGGTAAATGCTTCCAGGCCGTTAATGGCCTCACCTTCTGCAAAGCTATAGGTGAGTTGAAATTCATCACGTTTGGTAAGCCGATAGTTTGCACCAATATCGAGAACGACTGCAGCCCTTGTAGTATCCGATTGTTTGCTTCCATCCTCTTTAAATACGTTATCAAGTTGAGCATTTTGTGCGACATAAGTGAGTGTGCCTTCGATTGAAAATGATTCTGTTAAATCGTAGGCCAATAATGATTTGGCATGAACGATTAACACTACAACAAAGACGGAAAGTATCTTTATTGAAAACGTCATTTTGAATCCACCGTAGCAAAATGATTTGTTGTTATTTTGATTTTATATTCTAGATTATTGTATATGTACTTACTATAGTATATTTATTAACTATAGTATTTATCTATGCAATTACATGCTCAACATCTTGGTTTGCCATGAAAATGGGTAATTAAAATTGCGATGAAAAATGCCAATTTAAGTATGCGAATACTTAAATTTAGATGTGAAATGTATGCGCAACATCTACGCTATTTAACGTAGCGATAGATTGGTGTTTTAATTTAAAATCAGAACGTTATAACGTTATTCTGCTTCTAACTTTAAATTGGATTTGTAACCCCCTGCTCTGTACTTTCCCCAAATCGATTAAAGAAATATGCACACAACATCCCGAGCACAACCCAAAAAACAGCATTCGCAGCTAAAGATGTAATGATAAAAGTCTGTCTCAGCTCATCGGGTGCCAATCCACCATGCGCTTCTGGGTGAGGTGCGCCAAATATATGCGGCAAAACAATTATCGCCACACCAAATAACTTCAAATATCGTGACGGTTGAAAGGCAATTATCCAAAGTCCCACCGCAGTAACAAGCACAGTTAGCAACCACCAAACTTGTCTTTGCTCTAAGCCCGCAGCAGCATCCCCTGGAAGCTCAGGTGGAAGCCCAAAAGAGGGTGCTAAATTAAAGGCAGCAAACCCTGCTAGTCCCCATAAAATACCTTGTTGCCAAGTTACTTTTTGACGTAACGCATAGCACGCAACGAGTAACAAACCGAGCCCGATACCAATGACTACGCTGTTAGCAACAGAATAAAAGGTTCGCTCTGATCCATCTTCCGGCGCCCATGCTTCATCACCATGCTCAGCTGACACAGCTTCTTCACTTACTGCTTCATCACTGCCTAAATTTTCATACTTCTCCGCTTCTAAGATCATGGGAGTGACAGTGAAGTGTTGAATACCAGCCAGTATGATACCGGCTAACCCGCCTGCAACAATTGCAGCCAGGAAAATCCTATTGAAGGTTTTCATGCTAGAACCTAATTACAATCGTAATAGATTAATGGCAAGGAAACGCAAGGCCATGACGCAAATCATGTGCAGCATTATGAAGTACTTCAGGTCCTGCAAAACCCACACCTGCAACTATGAACACACCTGCCAGTAAAGCTGCTGTGACAGCAAATACTGTTGACCATGGCATGATTCCACTTTGAACTTGAGTCCACATACTCGCTGCTTGTCTTACTGTACTCATTCTTGTTTCTCCTCTTCTGGTTTTGTTTAACATATTAGGTCGTCGTTGATTCATGCCAGCCATAATTGGTGTTGTTATTATGAAATGGTCAATATGGAATGAATTTCCAAATCATTGAAAAATTCGACTACATGGCTAGCTCAATAACGTCTATATGATCGCCTCCCACTTATTATTAATATCGAACAAGCAACCACCATTACCACACTCACACAGGTAACAAGATCCATGCCTGATCGTAGAATAATTCTAAAGGAGTTGTCATTTTTATCCAAGTCTTTGTGTTTATCACTCCTATAGGTGTAAACTATAAACAAAATGACAATATAGAAAAAAACTATGGTCGTGAAGGAAATATTTCCACGCACACTGCAATACCTTATAGCTATTGCAGAATATGGTAGTTTTACACGTGCCGCAGAGGCGCTTCATGTTTCACAGCCTACGCTGTCTCAACAAATCAAGCATTTAGAAGACTCCTTGCAATCTACACTTTTAGACCGATCAGGACGAACCATACGCCTGACTGATTCAGGCGAAATCTATTTGCATCATGCGCGTCGCGCATGGCGGGAACTGGATACAGGCACACGTGCCATCCATGATGTGCAAAATTTAAGCCGCGGTTCGCTACGTTTAGGCTGGACCCCAATAACTGATTACTTGACGTGTTCTTTGCTACAAGATTTTAACTCTCGCTACCCAGGCATAGCTTTAAGCACCCATGAGATGCCTCAAGATGACATTGAACAAGCAATTGCTGAAGATCGTATCGACGTTGGAATAGCGTTTAGTAAACCATTTGCTACCAATACACAATACAACGAAATTGAGACGTACACACTTTTTGAAGAGACGCTCTATTTCGCAATTGGCAATGCTCATCCACGAACCAAGCAACGCATGAAAATGAATGCGATTGAACTTAGTAACGAATCCTTGGTGCTACTCAATTCACATTTTGCACTTCGAAGGCACATTGACCAATATTGTTTAAAACATGAAATTTTGCCGCGAATTTCTATAGAAACAAATTCACTTAGTGTCATCATTGAAATGATCAATCTTGGATCGCATGCAACCATCCTTCCTAACACCATTGTCCGTATGCAACAAGGACTTAATTCGATTGAGTTGGCGCCAGAATTACCTCACCACAATGTCAGTTTAATTTGGCATAAAACGGGCTATAAAAGTCCAGCATGCAGAGCGTTTTTAGAGCTTGCTTCAGATTGGTCTGCTCGTCTTCTCCAGAAAACACCTTATAGTTTTTAATCGCCTCACTCTGAGAAAAAGCCACCTGTTCCTGAACTGAACAGCGCATAGACATCCTCAGTATTATCGCATCTGTCCACTGCTGCACTAAGATTGTGCAAGCACGTACATTTAAAGTGCATAACCGTTTCTCTTTTATCAGTAAGTACGACTAGTGATTAGTAACTCGCTGATACATATAAACAGCAATTAGCTGGCATGAAATATGCTTAATGTAAGTTGAATTCAATTACGGAGCAGTAGAAATGACCAAAGAAGCAGCAACCAATCTAATCATTGCTGAGAAAAACAGCATTACAAAAGAAACAATGACTGATCTCATTATCCTAGCCAAAAAAGCAAAAATGTTAACTTGGGAGGATATTGCCAATAAGTTGGATAAAAGTGAAACGTGGATTACATCTGCTTGCTTAGGTATGAATAGCATGCCTGAAAACGACGCAAAAAATCTATGCACCCTCCTGGAACTCGACGAAGCAGTTTGCACTGCATTACAACAATTTCCCCACAAGTCATGGGAAAAAACCATACCGCAAGACCCTGTAGTCTATCGACTCTATGAAATTGTTGGTGTCTACGGCGATACAATTAAAGAAATTATTCATGAAAAATTTGGCGATGGGATAATGAGTGCAATAGATTTCTCAATGAATATTGATAAAGAAGAAAATCCTAAAGGCGATAGAGTGGTAATTACCTTGAATGGTAAGTTTTTGCGCTACACTTCATGGTAATGAAATTTTTATACCCTGTTTCAAACCTGTTAATTGATTAGCGAGCACTAGCACTTCAAAAATTACATTGCCATTGTTGTTTCGTTTAGTAGTTGTAGTCGATATGGTGATAAATACTTAGTGTCTAGCTGGATATAAGATGAAATAATTATCGGATGTTGTTCCGATAGTTATTTCTATGCAAGATATTGAACAAGCACTGGTTGCATTTTTTGAGAGCGTTGCTCAAAAAGATATAAGTCTGCTTAATAAATTGAAGCTGGACCAAAGATTTTGCGTGGATCACGAACGATGGTGCTTTACCCTGCCAAATCTTTACGCATTTTTACAACACGAAAATGATGTGTTCGAAAGCATAGACTATAAACAGTTTCGACAATTACTATTTAACTGCCCCATCAATTCTTCTACAAAACAATATGAGGCTGAAATTATAATCACTGATAACCAACACAAAGTAGACAAATCGAGCTATGCTTTGGTTTGGCGGCAAAAATAGTAGACATTTGCATTTAACATACTCCTATATATAAAAATTATACTTCTGATATCTGCAGACAGCTAGGGAATACACTGTTCGTTATGCTACATAATGGATCAATTTATTCTTGCCTGTCAGGCTTTCGCTGTCGCTTTATTGCATCTGCAAAGTTAATAAATGCAAACGAGACACCAAAACCAATAAATAGCGAAGCAATTATTAAAATAACATTAAGCAATTTAATATCACCGCCAATATTCGTATTCGCGCCAAAAAACTTACTTAACATTGTCATCATAAAGAGTGCAAGGAATACGCCGCCGAAAAAGAAAATGCGCATCGGCCGGTTCCCACTCGTTACTGCATCAATTAAATAATCAATAAAGCGTTGCATCATGTAAAAATCCAAATTTGAGCGTCACAAGATTATCACTTTAATAGACTATTTTGATTCGCATCACTCTTGAATACATGAATAATAGTAGTACAGATGCAATTGAGTTTAGCTTTTTTTCTGCAAGGAAAATTTTTAAAGCCCTAGTAGCTGTACCGGCGAGGAACATTTTGAGTAAAAGTGTTATTAAACATCAATAATTGAATCAAGATTTTAACGTTAACCTTGTAAAATTTACATCTTACATGCTCAAGAAATCACATAATAAACAAGATGCTGTTTTACAATTTATTCATATGACAGATACCCATTTACTTAATCAACCTGATGAAACATTTTATAATCTAAATACGAAACAATGTTTTGAATCTGTTTTGTCTCACAGCAAAACACATTATCCAGATATCGACTTCTTAGTAGTAACGGGCGATATTTCTCAAACGGGTACAAAAGAAAGCTATGCGCTTTTCAAATCGATAACACAACAGTACGAATCACCGATTTACTGCATTCCAGGAAATCATGACACGCCAAAATTATTGCAGCATGAATTTCCCGACAGCCCTACTGAATCAATAAAAATCATACAGCTAGGCAAGTTTTCGCTAATTCTGCTTAGCAGTTTGGTGGAAAATAAACATCACGGCATTATCAGTCAGAACTGTCTGCAGCAATTGGGAACGTATCTAAAACATAATGCTAATCAATTTAAGATACTAGCCATCCATCCCCCACCCGTCCCTATCAACAGTGCATGGCTTGATGTAATTGGCCTAAAAAACAAAACTGAATTTTTACAAATCATTAACAAGTTCAAGGAGTATTCACTGTTACTATTTGGACATGCCCACCAAGCGTTTGATACAAAAGAAGACAAACTACGTGTGCTGGGAACACCCTCTACGTGTTACCAATTCAAAGCAAATTCTGCGGTTATGCAACGCGTTAAATCATCTCGACCTGCGTATCGATATATCAAATTAACGTCTTCAAATATCATTGACACCAAGGTGCATTACATTAAGTAATGTATAACAATCTGTTATTATAAATCTGATTTATTTCCTTTCTATATATCATTAATTTATATAGCTTTAAATTAGGTTATTCACCTACAAATCCTTATTTTAATTCGATATTGAATTGCGCAATGCATTAAACCTTTATGCTCAAATAATGAGCTATTCAATCCATAGCTAACTCCTATGGGATTGATAACAACAAAGTCTTGGATAAATAATACAACTCCTTTAGACTTATTCTTGAAGTCAAGTATGCACTGCATTTAAGTATATTAGAAAATTCTAAGAAAGCATGTAGCTTGGCTTACAAGACTACTTGTTCGCAAAATTTATAAGTAAGAAGGAGGAGTCCAAATTATGTCTTCGTCTATCAGAAAAAGCGTACTGTCGCATCTTGATCTTGTCGGTCGATTGCAGCCGGCATTACATCAAGAAACTCATGCACCCTATCCCGATGAAGTTGATAACGCACACTACAGAGCCTATACACGATGCGCTCATGATGTAGGTGGAGAACGGGATGTACCCATTCCATGGGAAGAAAAAGAAGAAGAAGTGTGGGAACACAATACATTTGTAACATGTGAAGTTCTCGCTTGGCGCGGTGTCTGGAATGCCGAAGAAAGGCGTCGCCGACAAAATGTAGATGTGGGCCAAACGCAATATTTAGGCTTGCCTTATTACGGTAGATGGCTGCTTACTGCGGCATTAATTCTAGTAGACAAGCAATTCGTCACACTCTCTGAACTACACGACAAGATTGATGAGGTTAAGAAGCGCTATGAGTAAGCCACACTACGATCTAGAGCACCACGTTAAAAAAGCCACTTCAATTGGTGACCCGCAGTGTTTTAAAGGCGATGCGGGCACGCCTAAATTCAAAGTGGGCGATAAAGTTCGAATTAAAAATTTACCGGATGTTTTCTATACACGCACCCAAATGTACACACGCGGTGCACCTGCAACGGTTTCTGAGCTGGTCTATGAAAGCCCAGCAGCAGAAGATGAAGCCTGGGATAACACGGAAAATCCGCAATGGTTTTACAGTTTGGTCTTCAAGCAAAAAGACCTTTGGCCAGACTATCCCGATACATTCGCTAACGATACCTTGGAAACTGAGTTGCCCGAACGTTGGCTGGAACCATTATAAATTCAGCTGCAATTACTAAAAATGTTCAGTACATAATTATTAGAAGAGGAAAAAAAATGGCAGATAAGCATAAACCTGCACCGATGGTAGATGAAGTCAGCGAGTTCGAAGTACTTGAAATTGCCGTACGCGAACTTGCTATTGAAAAAGGTTTGTTTACCGCAGAAGACCATCAACGTTGGACAGAATACATGCACACTCTTGGCCCGCTGCCTGCAGCACGACTTGTTGCCAAGGCATGGTTGGATCCTGAGTACAAAAAACTTGCGGTGGAAGATAGTGTTAAAGCCAGCTTAGAAGTAGGAATTGACTGGGTTAATCAGATGCCTACCAAGTTTGGCACCCCAAGTGATTACTGCAACTTACGCGTTCTGGAAGACACGCCTAAATTGAAGCACGTAGTGGTATGCACGTTATGTTCGTGCTACCCACGACCCATCCTTGGTCAGTCGCCTGAGTGGTATCGAACACCGAACTATCGTCGACGCTTGGTCCGTTGGCCTCGCCAAGTACTTGCGGAATTTGGCCTGCAAATACCCGAAGATGTCGAAGTAAGAGTTGAAGATTCGAACCAGAAATCACGCTTTATTGTAATGCCCGTTCGACCTGAAGGCACAGAAGGCTGGAGTGAGGATCAGTTGACTGAGATAGTAACTCGGGATTGTTTAATTGGTGTTGCTGTGCCTAAGCCCGGAAAGACAGCAAACGATGTACGACCCATTCGCCCAGCTGTAAATCCTTACAACCATTAGGAATTCTAATGACCTCCGTGAATCCAGAAAAAATTGAGCTCGACAAAGAAATGGAAAATCGAAATCTGGATAAGTCCCCAATTTCCCTGCTTGAAAATGTCAAGCAAAAAGGCAGAGTCTGGGATGAATTGTGCGAGCAATATGGCGTGGATAATCCTGACCCACCCTGGAAAGTTACACTTGAAGCTACCTGTGATGTGCTGTCAGAAATTTCCTGTGCACTCCCAGCACTTGAGCGTCGCTGGGAAGAAGATGAACTTTCTGAAGAACAGTATGCGGGACTGCCCTTCCCAGAGCGACAACTGCTAACATTAGCACATTCAATGATTCGACGCGGCCTGATTGATGAGGACGAACTAAAACATCGTATGAAGGAGGTTGATAAACGCCTCAACATGGTTTGATCAAAACCCTACGGTAGTAACCATGAAGCGAAAATTAAAATAACAGCATCCTGGTTCATAAAAATCGAATTTTAAACCTCAGAAGTAATGATTAAGAGGGAGTCATGTCAAATATTTTCATGAAATCATCATGGGGAAGTGATGACCCCACCCGAGCTGCCATGGTGTTCGGGCATGCAAATGCACTCGCAAGTAAGGGCCATGCGGTTCGCATATTTTTACTTGGTGAAGCAGTATGTCTGGCACGACCCGTTGTTCGTGACAATATGATTCCCGTAGGTTGGCCTTCAGTGGCTGATCAATGGAACGAAGCAATTGAGAATGGCGTTCGCATTGAATGTTGTGGCGCTTGCTCAAGGGCTCGCGGCGTAACCGAAGATGATATGAAGGCGGCGGGCGCGCAACCGGGAAATCCAGATACATTTGTTGAAGATGTAGAATGGTCAGACAAAATAATTGCCGAGTAATAGATGTGAGTTATAACGCCAACAATGTTAGCCAACTTATAAGAATTTCAGCAGAAACAGCGAGAGCTACTTTATCTAACATATTGAAAGGAATTATGTAATGTCAGAACATACTGGCGTCAGCATAAACATCAAAGAGCTTACTCATCGCTATAACTCGAAGTGCCCACTCACCTTCGATAAAGTAGATATACAAGCAGCTCCCGGTGAGTCACTCGTCATCATAGGTCGTTCAGGCTGTGGTAAATCGACACTTCTGCACATATTAGCGGGCTTATTAAATAAATCGGGCGGAACCAGTCAAATTAATGGTAAAGACATTAAAGAACCCTCATCGCGCTGGGTGATGATGTTTCAAGCACCGCATCTTTTCCCTTGGATGACGGTTGAACAAATTGTAGGTATAGGCTTGCGCTTTGCAGGGTGGCCCAAAGATAAAACTCAAACGCGTGTATACGACGCCATTAAATTGGTTAACCTTGAGGAATATGCCAAAAAAAATACGCAAGATCTGTCAGGAGGACAACAGCAACGTGTTGCCCTGGCCCGCTCATTGGTCATGGAGCCCGAAATGCTTCTTTTGGATGAGCCCTTTTCTGCGTTAGACGCGTTTACACGTGCAACTTTGCAAAGAGATGTTCGCGCAATATCTAAACAGCTGGGGGTTAATTTAGTGATGGTCACGCATGACATTGATGAAGCGGTTATTATGGCAGATCGCGCACTCATCATGGCAGGATCACCCTGTAAAATCATGCACGACGTTAAGGTGGGGCTTGAAGATCCTCGTGAACGTCAAAATCCTGAGGTGCAAGCCATGCGTGCACAACTTATGCAATTATTCCATGCTGCGGCAGGCGCCGCCCCAACAGATAGCACCAACATGGAAGTAGGCGATGAAATTACTGCTGCCGAGACCGAATCACTCGGTATAAACTAGTTTATGAAAATAGAGAGGAGTTCAGATTCAATTAACTTAATGAGGTAGCCAATATGAAAGACGACAGAATGAAAAAAATCTATCAGAAACATGGTGACGGCATCCAGGAAGATGATCCGAATCTCGCCATCGAATATGATCCTACATTTAAAAATGTTCTAGGTTCCGGTATCAACCGACGTGAACTGCTTCAGGTTGGTGGTCTTACAGCATTAAGTAGTGCGTTACCTATGCCTGCTTTTGCTGCGAAAGCGAAATGGGACCCTGTGATTAAAATATGCTACATCCCTATCACTGATGCAGCGGCCCTGCTCATTGCACATGACCAGGGTTACTTCAAAGATGAAGGCATTGATTCTGTGAAGCCAACTCTCATTCGCGGTTGGTCGCCGCTTGTTGAAGCATTTGCAGCGCATCGATTCAACCTTACACACATGCTAATCCCAATTCCTGTGTGGATGCGTTACAACAATAAATATCCAATTAAGGTCACAGCATGGGATCATACAAACGGTTCAGCAATATTAGTTGGTAAGAACACCGGAATTAATGAACCAAAGGATTTCGGTGGCAAGCAGTTTGCCGTGCCGTACTGGTACTCCATTCATAACATTGTTTCTCAACGAATTATGAAAGCTGCAGGTATCAAACCGGTCATTAAGCCGCAGAATGCTAAATTGGCGGCTGATGAATGTAACTATCTTGTTTTAGCACCACCTTCCATGCCACCTGCACTTGCCGCAGGCTCAATCGATGGCTATTGCGTCGCAGAACCCTTTAACGCCCTTGGTGAACTTAAGGCCGGCGGCAAGGTATTGCGATTCACAGGCGACGCTTGGAAAGGTCACCCATGCTGTGTCGTGGTAATGCATGAGGAAGATGCGATGGATCCCGATCGTGCCGCTTGGGCACAGGGCGTACACAATGCTGTCGTACGTGCACAAATTACACTTGCAGAAAATAGAGAGTCGATGGCTGAAATTCTTTCACGTGATGGCAAAGGTTACTTACCTGTTCCAAAAGAAGTGGTTAAGCGTGCAATGATGTTTTATGACCCCGCCTATTACCAAAATCCTCTTGCAATTAAGCATCCGGAGTGGGATCAAAATCGAATTGACTTTCAAGCATGGCCGTATAGGTCTGCCACTGAACTTGTCGTATCCGACTTAAAACAGACCGTGGTCACAGGCGATGCGAGTTTCCTTGATGGACTCACTCCTGAACATGCCGCGGATGACCTCGTCAATTACGACTTTATCAAAGCCGCATTAGAAGCTAATCCAAAATGGCGAAATGATGCAAGTGTGCCAAAAGAGGGCGACCCGTATACCCGAACGGAGGTGTTCGAACTTTGAGCAATGGAGATAAATCGGCTTCAATAAATGCAATTACGTCTGTTGAAGCCGATTCTTCCTCAAGAATTGCAATATCCATTGGGAAAAGCCTGTTTAATTGGTGTGCAGGACTCGCAATTTTGTTTGCACTATGGTGGTTGGGTGGCTATCTCATATACATCAATCCGAATACGACTAATTTTAGTGACTTTGGACCGATCCCAACATTAAAAGCGATTCCTCATTTATTGGAAATGGGAAAAATTCAAGCCGCCATTGTGGCCAGCGGGTATCGTCTTGGCATTGGGCTACTAATTGCAATTATTTGTGGCGTTCCAATTGGAATTCTTTTGGGTCGTAGTAAGGTATTTCGCGAGATAAGTAATTCCCCATTTCAGTTGATTCGAATGATTAGCCCACTCTCTTGGGAGCCTATCGCTGTAATAGTGTTCACCACCTGGAATGGGGCCATCGTTTTCTTAATTTCGATCGCTGCAGTCTGGCCCATTGTGTTTGCAACTGCTGCAGGCTTGGCCAAAGTGGATCCCGCTTGGTTCAAAGTTGCCCGAAATCTTGGCGCCAAGCCCTGGCATATGGTTACACAAATTATTTTGCCCGCGATCATGTTTGATATCTTGACGGGTGTGCGACTCGCCCTGGGTGTTGCGTGGATTGTACTCGTCCCCGCCGAATTTCTTGGCGTCACATCTGGTCTTGGTTATTCCATTGCGGATGCTCGGGAGACGCTGTCTTATGACCACCTTACCGCAATAGTGCTCACCATTGGCATTATGGGCTATATACTAGATAGCTCCTTAGCAATGCTCATCAAGCGCTTTAGTTGGCACCACCATTCGTAATGCAGCTATCCTTTTCCCAAGGCACAAATCAAATTTTTTAAGTCCGTTACGAGCTTGTAACCTCAAATTCATCTTCGCGTAACTGTACGGTTCCGTCTTGGTTTATTATCCAAAGCTCTTTATTAATTACTCCACTCGCCTTATTCATTCTCCAACTCGAAGTTAAAACTGCGCTTTCATCATCAATAACTTCAATATTTTGATTTATATATTCCACATTTTAAAACCCATCATCAATGAGCTTCTGCCAAAACGCTTGAATTTCAGTCGTGCCGATATACGTCCCAAATGGCCTTGTAACCACATGAGCTGTATTTTCATACAACAATGCACAATTTTGCGGCATCGCCTGAATTAAAGGCTGCTTTCCACTGGGTGCTTACAGCTTTAACAGCAACTAAAATCTCATTTTTTCGTTTACCAGAAACCAACATTAATTTTCTTTTAATAAGTTTTATATTAAATACGTATTAGCACTAATGATTATTGCAAGGCATGATAATTTTTTTGCAATACCCCGAGATTCATTATCTCCCAGACATGCATGCTTACTTTTGCATAATTATTACTAGTTTAGAATCGAAGGCTTGGCAATTAAGCTTTAGAATTCTTATATGATATCTATATGAAGCTTAGCAAATTTCTTTGGCTACACAAAAAGCTTCCTTGTGGTGTGCAAACACTCTCGTTTTTGTTTATCAACCTACTCGATAAAATAATTAATATAAAAATATGTTTATGATGTGTGTAATTCACTAACATAAACTTCATGCCTAAAATAGTAACTATTTAATCTTATTCCAGCTTTATTAAAGCCATCATAAAATTGGTGATTGCAGAGTGAACGTTTTGCTCGTGACACTAATGAATGCAAAAATTTGCGATGCTGCAAGACTAAAATAAAAAAGCAGGGGGATAATCCCCCTGCTAATACTGATCAACGCTGTCGCTTATTTTTTGATGCGAGACCAAAAAATTCTTTTAGAGCAAGATGTCTCTTAGTTCAGATTATTTGAAGCAGTATTGCACCGTTAGCCAAAACGTTTCAGAAACAAATCTAAATTCATCGTCACCTACATTCCGTTATTTATGTGTAAACTGAAGCATTAGCCACCATTTCTCGGTGTCGACGCACAATAGACCAAGATTTGCAGGTGCAGGACCATCACAATCTTCTTGATAATCCGCGTATTTAATTGCTCCAAGCAGGCCGTTTATACCAAAGAGATTAGGTTTACCCCACAATGCATTCCACTCATCCCCGTAATCACTGAGACCGGCAACAGTTTTATCTGCCTCATATTCGTGATAGATGATGTTAATCTTATTTTTACCAATCCACTTGCCGAAGAGGCCCAAAACTTGAAAATTAACACTGGTATCCTCGATGCCACCAACAGGGGTTGCCGTGCCCCCAGCCGGACCAATAAACTTATCCGCCCAGCCTTGAAATGCGTGAAATGTGGAAAGTGGCGTCTGCAAGCCATTATTACCATTACCTTCCAAGACCTCCTGACCCACTTTGAGTTGATATGTAGGTTCACCAATTGGCATGAGGCCTAAGCCATCAACCCGAGTACCTCCAAATCTGACCCCCAATTCAATATTGTAATAATCATTGTCATCGAGAAAGCCAGCGGCATCGTCTGTAGGGTCTTGATTGGCATACTCAAATTCAGTCAATATATCGGTCGTGTCAAATAGCTTATGTGTGCCCACCCATCTGGCACCAAATGTTTCGGAGTCGAAGCTCACGGGCCCTACAAATGGTGGTGCCATCCCTGTCCCTTCTACAAAGGGAGTCCGGCGGTTGTCATCAAAGTCCAACAGATAACCGTAAGCGGTTAGCTTGCCAATATCCTGGAAGGTATAAGAGGCATTAAGCAAATACGAGTCGTCCATCTCGAATTTGTAAAAGATTGAATCAGACCCAAGCGCACGCCTTACTGTATCTAAGTAAGTCACTGAGACATTCAGATTTTGCATCGGTGTAGCATCAACCCGAAAGGCATCGTAGGTCTGAAAGTTATTACGCCAGAGGATATTACCTACCCAGCGGTGGTTGTCGTAGATGATTTCTTGTCGCCCTAATTTAAACGAGAAATTACCGTTGCACGGATCGGGCGAGTTCGGACAACCTCCTGTGGGCGCGCGCCAACCGACAAAGGCTTCGTTCCACTCTGTATACTCATTATCCGGGATGACGGCATAGCCTTCATTGATACGGTTAACAGCTGG
Organism: Gammaproteobacteria bacterium; assembly: GCA_965247265.1. Lineage (GTDB taxonomy): Bacteria > Pseudomonadota > Gammaproteobacteria > UBA4575 > UBA4575. Next base: position 1,494,291 of record OZ252002.1, on the reverse strand, counting down.
AGGGGGCGGCACTCTTAAGTCATCATCTAAATTTAATGCTTTATCACTGCCTATTTTAATACCCATCTCTCCTTGAGCACGGGCATAAAAGCCATTCCAGCGACCCGTGGTCAATCCTGCTGCGAAGCGTGCAAAGGCGCCATAGGCTTTATCGGTAGCAGCTAAGGGTGAAGCATCGGGGATGTCGTCTGTAACATCCTCATAGCGCCACCGCAAAAAGAGATCTCCTTTGCTACTAGTAAGTGCCTGGCCAATATTATCTGCCTGTGGCAAAAACTTGCCTTGATGGGTATTGGGGACATCGGACAGCCCAACTGCTCCCGCGCTTTGGGCAAGCACCGTAACAGCTGCTGCGATTATGCTATAAATAATGGATCTGTAGTTGACCATAGTCTCGTCTCCTCCCTTGAATGGATTTTGACCGGGAATTGTCCATTCTTGCCCGGTCGGGCATAAACCTTTAAACCCTAAAGTGGGTTTACCTACTCGGCGAATTACCTCCCCTGGTAACTCCTTGACCGATGAAATCCTTCATCCGGTGCTCCAATGCTAGACCCCATACTAGTACACAAGATTATATTGGTTTAGCGTTATTGATGCTAATCTATATAAGCAATAACAACGCTCTCTAATAATCATAATTTATAGGTAATTATAATTATTAATAATTAGTTAATATAAAAAATGACATCTACTTCGTCCAAGACTTTGTTGTTATTGAACCCATAGGACTTGGCTATGGGTTAAAGAAAAGTTCCCCGTTTTCAAACATTTTATGTTATCGAGTGGATAAAATGACTGATGATTTTCCGCTTTGTCGTTTAGATTTTTATGTTTTTTTCTTAGTATGATCATTGAGATTGCTATTGAAATCACACGTATACTCATCGCATTAAATATGCATCAACATAGGCTTATTCAATGCCTCTTTGATTTATAAATTAATCTGATTTATTCAATTTTCGTCCAGGTAGGATACTGCTTCGCAATTCCTCCTAAAATTTCTAGATGGGCCTCTACAATCAAAGCTTGCTGATAAACATCAGAGGGTACTTTATCAGGATATGACTCCAATCTATAAATTCGTTCCACACCAACTTGCGTAGCAAAATAGCTCAGCTCAGAGAGAATCAGAGAACTCAGATCAAACGCATCTGTGGCCGCAATGGGTGTTTGTATCTCTGGACCTAAATACAGCATATCGATGCCCGATTCTTGGGCAATTTGTTGGATGATCCTAAAGTTCTTTAACATTTGTTTGTAAACATCAATAGGTTTTTTGCCAACTTGATATTCAGGAAGTGTTGGAGCAGTTAGACTCCATACCGGTGCAAGCTTGTTTAGTATATCGATGATATATGCATTAGCATGCTGAACTACGGAATACACATCTCCGGGTTCAATCGGTTGTTCAAGTAATAAATTTATTTGCCGATTCGCTTGAACGATGAACTTAAACACATCTGTAAGCGTCTTAGCTGAGTCTTGATTTAAATTCTGTTCAATTTTATTGCCCAAGTTAAATCCTGCTTTCGCACAACGGATTTGGCTCCACGCATCATTAATAATTTCATAAATATATTTAGGTGTAATTTCTTGTGGTATGGAATATTGAACAACAATGGGTGGCGCTAAAAGAGATTGAGTGCTTTCATGACAAAGACGCCCTGCTTTTTGTCGTAATGTTAAAGCCTGAAAATACACCTCACGTGGAAACACATGATCAACCGGAATCGCGTCACGCTCATCAATTGGTACTTGCTTGTGCTGTCGTATTAACTCAATTTCCCCCCGCACAACTTCAACCATTTGGTATAAATCTGATATTGCATAGGCTTTAACGTCTTTTACGCTAAACAAGGAATATACAAGTAAGAGTGCTCCAAATATTATTATATAAGCATGCGTTGTGGTGTTATTTTTCAACATTCATATACGTCCTCTTTACCTCGCCCAAGCTAACACTCAAGCATTATACCAAGTACTATTTTCCGCTTTATGTATTTAACGATTTAATTTTTCTTACTTACCAAGCTTTGTTGGGCAGATTAAATATAATAGCTAATAAAATTCCGCACTGTTCTAGACATTCAAGATAAAAATTATTTGCTTTCATAACAAGCACGTGCGAAGCGTCTTCATCATTTTAATATAATAGTCTAAGATTGCATGAAGTACAGGAACTTTTAAATTTCTTAATTGAGCTACCCATAAAATATAGATGATGTGTATCATGGCTATAATTGTTTTCTATACATATAACTAAATTTGGGCAACCTGGACAACTTTTGATGGAATTAACATTCTATTGCACGATCAACATCGCGCTGGAGTACCAGTATTAACGATTACAGAATGCACTGTATAAGGTTTAAAATTAATTGTTTGCCCATTTAAGTTATAAGCAACATCTGACCAACTTGCACGTTACCAAGCAAACAGATTCGAATTAATCTATTTATTCACAAATACTCCACCTATCATAAATATGTCTACTATTTCTTTGCTTTCCTCACACTCAAAATTGTTTTCAACCATTTTCAAAATAAATAATAAGGATGACATAATATGAAAAGTCTACTCGTAGCGGGCATGATTTTATTTCTTATTGGCTTATTGAGCGGCTTGTTTATCCCATATTTTGAAAATGCCCATATGGGCCAGACTGCGCATCTAGTTGGTGTGCAAAATTCAATTGTGCTGATCGTGTTTGGCTTGACGTTAAACTACATTTCACTCTCCACGATGTTCTTAAAATTGTTTATTACTCTTAGTGTATACAGCATGTACGCTATTTGGCTTTCGGTAGCACTCGCGGGATTCTCGAACGAAAATTCAAACACCTCTATAGCGAATGAAGGTATTACAGCATCAAACATGCTTCTTTATTCTGGATCGCTTGCGATAATTATTGCAACGCTATTAATTATTATTTGGCTCATGCGTGAGAAATTTTAACTAGACACGTAGATAACATTAAGCAATATGCCACAATCATCTTTTCGGCTCGTCACAGAGTTTTAAAATTATAAAGTAGTTTATGAATAGCTATACAGTTATAAATATAATTCACATTGCAACTGCTTTTATTTCAATTGCAGGGTTTTTTATACGTGGAATTTGGATGATTCAGTCATCTTCAATATTGCAGCAACGCTGGGTAAAAATTACGCCGGCAATCAATGATTCACTATTACTTTTATCTGCAATTGCTTTAGTCATTCTTACAGCTCAATTTCCCGGTCCTGTTGCCTGGATAAATGCAAAAATTTTGGCATTAATTCTCTATATTGTATTAGGAATAATTGCACTGAAACGTGGTAAGACAAGAGAAATACGAATTACTGCATGGTGTCTGGCTTTACTTACATATGCATATATTACTATGGTTGCATTGAATAAAAATGTTTTACCATTTTAGTCACCCATGAAAATAAATAACGCACTACTTGCACTATTAGTTTTAACTAGTATTTGCAGTTGCGCAAATAATCAAGATGTATACGCATATATTGTGTCAAAGCCAACCTCCAATCAAAGTGATGTGAGCGATTGGCGCCCAGTCATGCGCGTAACGTATCGAATTACGGATGGAAAAGTTATCAGTGAAGTTGCTAATGTCGTAGATGAATATGATGACTGTAATATTTTGAGTATACAAAATTGGGAATGCCAATATGTTGATGGGACCGGCCGTAATAGTTTTGGTTTTACTGATGGGCAATATTGGGAAAAACCAGGTTGGGGCAAAAATATAAAGTATGTTTCGCGATGGGAATACAATTTAATTCGTTGCAAATGGTATCAATTTGACAATGGCGCATTTAAAGGAACAGCTATGTGTTTGCAAACGTTTGTCTAGACAACAATCAACCTAATTCGGGCGACAAAGCTATTCGCATGTTGAAAATTTTTACTAATTACAGAATTTAATTTTCAACTACGATCCTTCTGTCCTGGATGAAATCAAAAATTAACAGTTGTGCTTTGCCCTGCCAAGACAGTTGCATTGGTTGGCTGTACAAATACGATATTATCGTCATTATCTGGATTATCGTTTGAGAATTCACACGTTAAGGTAACCGTATAATCACCTTGATTTAGAAAACCTGCTGTATACGTATACTCATTCTCTGTCGTGTCAAATTTCACCATTGCAGTAGTAATTGGATTTGGTGCATTTGCATCGGTATCATCGGGTACTACATTTAAACCTGAGTAGACATACACCGCCGCATCTTGAATCATTCCAATGCCGTTACAAGTATCTTGCATGATTGTGCCTGTGATTGAACCCACTTGATCATTTTTTACCAATCTCAGTGTTGGTCGCAAAATATAGTTTGGAAACCCCTGTGGATCATGCACTGATTTTTGCACATCAAAATCTACAGTATATGAAGTTGAGCCATCTTGTTGAACATAAAATGGTGTATTAATTTTTAATCCAGATTGATCACCGCTCGGTACATACAATGAAAACCGTGCTCCATTATTAAGAATAATATATGAATCTTGATCGTTTCCACGCTCTGCAAGCACACATAATCGCGCCCATGAGTATTGACCAGACGGGACTAATTCATTACTTATTAATTGCGAAAATTCATTGCCCTGCAATTGTAATAGATCAATTTGTTCAATCGGATTAAAGGTGAACATTTTTCTTCCACTATTGGCAGGTTGAAGTTCAAGGCAATCAAAAGACACCACAACATTTTGTGCATCACTAACTGGTGAATCTGTTATAGCAAAACTTACTTGACCCGTGCCTGAACCATCGCTAGAAGAACCGCCACCGCCGCCGCCGAGACAAGCGGTTAATAAGAATACCATTGTAATTGCAATGGCGTATGCCATGTCTTTGATAGTACTCATCATCCTGACTCCCTGGATAATAAATCCAAAATAAATTTATGAAAAAACCGTATTTTTTCCTTATATAATTGGTTTCTTATTGTATTGAAGGTATATGAATTAACGCATAACTGAGACGTGTCGAAGATAAACGGTAAATTAATAGCGATAAGCGGTAATCTGCTTATCTTACAAATATTGCCTTAAATGAGTGTGGTTATGCGCAGATTCAATGTGGATTGGGTATCCTTAATCTTAGCCACACTTCTTTTAGCTACCTTAACCGCTTTTTTTAAGGGAACTCTTTCGTATCCATTTGGCTGGATAATTTTTCTAGTGCTTCTACTTGTCCGGCTTAAACATTTACGCAAAAAATAAAATTTTAACTTTTGTGTATTTAATTATTTATTATTTTTAATGTCGCGCGTAATAACTGTTTAACTGACTGCATACCCACTTCAACAGTCTTTCTAATTTCATCAATTGAAATTTCATCTTTACTTCGACCTGCTGCCCAATTTGCACAAAGCGAAATGGTTGCATAACAGAGTTCTAATTCTTTAGCCAATGCAGCTTCTGGCATGCCTGTCATGCCAACAATGTCGCATCCGTCTCGTTCCATTCTGTTAATTTCTGCAGCTGTTTCCAATCGCGGACCATGAGTTGCCCCATAGACACCTTCTGAATAAATTTCTAATTGGCATTCTTTTGCGGCTTGCACAATGCTTTGTCGTAATTCAATACAGTATGGCTGGGTAAAATCGATATGAGTGACCTGATCAGGTGCTCCTTCAAAAAAAGTATGCTTTCGTGAGTAGGTATAATCAATTAATTGATCAGGAATGATAATTCTATTTGGCGGAATACGTGGATTAATTCCACCTACTGATGATACTGCAATAATATGCGTGACACCTATACTTCGTAAAGCCCAAATATTGGCGCAATAGTTAATAATATGGGGTGGAATACTGTGATCATCTCCATGTCTACATAAGAAAATGATTTCAGTATCGTCTAATTCACCGTACGCAAGTGAACTGCTCGGCATGCCGTAAGGTGTATCTACAGATTTATAATCTAAATTTTTTAGCTCGGTAAGTGAAGTGAGCCCGGTCCCACCTATTATTGCAATGCGTGTCATAGACTAACTTAATTACTCTTCACTCACAGCATAAACATTGGTTAAATTTCGCCAATGCCCTTTGTAATCCATTCCCCAACCAAACACATATCGGTCTTCAATTGTAAGTCCTACAAAATCAGGCTCATAGTCAGTACATTTATTTTCCAATATTTTTTTTAACAGCACTGCTGACATTACTTTATTTGCTCCTTTTGCTATACAGTAAGCGATAAGCTCTTGCATGGTGTAGCCTTCATCAAAAATATCATCTAGCAAGACTACAAATCGGTTAGTTAGATCAATGCTAGGTTCTTTATGCCAATGAATACTACTTCCTTGTGTTTTATTACGGTAGCGATCTACATGCACATAGTCCAATTCTAATGGTATTTGAGTTCGTTTCATTAATTCTGATGTAAATGGAATTCCGCCTTTCATTACACACAGAAATACTGGAACCGTTTCGTTTATAATTTTATTTAGGTTTGTCCCTATTTGATCAATTGCACAATGAACCTCATTTTCAGTAATTATAAGATCTGCATGATCACGTATTCTAATTACTTCTTGAAGTAAATCGTCTTTCATTTTTAATTATTAAAATTAAGCCTACTAAGCAACAGCACCAGTAACTGCATCGTTAGCAATACTGTCAACGTGCAGGACGCGCGTTGGATATGCGATGCTGGAATGATGCGATTCAATAATTTCTGAAATTTTTAATAACACATCTTGCTTAACTTCGTGATACTTAATCCAATTTGTTGTATTTGTAAATGTATATACAAAAAAGTCAACGGATGATTCATTAAATTGATTAAAATTAACAATCATTGTTTGATTTTGATCAATTTCATTGTGTGTTTTTAACATTGCTTTTACATCATTTACAATTTCACTCATCTCATTGATATCATTGTATCGAATTCCAATGGTTTCATAAATTCTACGATGAGACATGCGCGATGGATTCTCGACAATAATATTCATAAATAGAGAATTAGGGACATAAATAGGACGTTTGCTAAATGTTCTAATTCTGGTTTGCCGCCAACCTATATCCTCTACAGTACCTTCAATGTCTTTATCAGGAGAACGGATCCAATCGCCAACAGAAAATGGGCGATCAAGGTAAATCATTAGTCCGCCAAAAAAATTTGCTAGTAAATCTTTAGCAGCAAACCCCACTGCAATTCCGCCAATACCTCCGAATGCCAACACACCTGAAATACTAAAGCCCAGCGTTTGCATCAAGACTAACGATGCTGTAATGAATATAGAGATTCTTACAAGTTTGGTTAATGCTTGCGCTGTAGTGATATCAAATTGATCATTACTACCATGTCGCACCTTCAAATATGCAGTTTCTACTTCTTTGACAAATCGAATAAGAAACCAGGCAAGTATCGCAACAATCGAAATATTTCGCATTGGGTCTACTGCTTCAAAAATAATTGCCCCGGTTTTAATTGCAACAATATCAGCAGCAAACAATATACCAATAATCCATACTAATAATCGTATGGGCTTTCCTACAGAATTAATAAATGCGTCATCCCATGGGTTATGCGATTGCTCTACTTTTCTATTAAGTTTCCTTAAAAATAATTTTATTGCAAAATTAATTAGTAAAACTGCTAATACAACGATAAAAACTTGTAACACCCAAGCGCCCACATAGTTAGGTAGTGTTACATTGGCGAGTGCTTTTGATATATCTATTTTTTCCATTTTAATTATATTAAATGTGTAATCATAAATTTAAATTGTCAACTCACCAAAGGGCGATTCTTGATAAGATTCAATTCTAGATACCGCGTGACTCCATTCTTCTGTTTTGCGTAATGCATCATAGGTAAGTGAATGTTTGCCTCCATGCATGCGCACCAAGCGAATTTGAGATACAGGATTATTATAATTTCCCATTTGCATTGCAACCTCTTTTGCTTGTTCATTCGCATTGCAAATAAGCGCCATATCGCATCCTGCATTTAATGCGCGCTGCGTACGCTCTAAATATTCTTCACTACAATTTGCCGCTTTCATACTTAGATCATCACTAAATATAACGCCTTCAAATTCCATTTGCTCGCGCAGTACCGATTGCAGCCATTTATTGGAAAATGTTGCAATATCCTTATCTACTTTTTCATACACAACATGCGCACTCATAACCCCTGCCAAGCCTTGACCAATCATACGTTGGAAAGGCACTAAGTCTTCCATCAAAATATCCTGATACTCACGCTTATCTACCGGCAAATCGATATGCGAGTCTGCAATAACAGCGCCGTGTCCAGGAAAGTGTTTTCCCACAGCTTGCATGCCTGCTTTGCGCATACCATGAACATATTTCTGTGCCAATATCGAAACAACTTCTGGATCTTTATGAAATGCGCGATCGCCAATAACCTGACTTACTCCAAAATTTAAATCTAATATGGGCGCAAAGCTGAAGTCGATACCAATAGAGCGGAGCTCAACTGCCATCAACCAACCTGTAACTTCAGATAATTCACACGCATGTTTAGGATCACTATCATAGATATCACCGAGTATTTTGATAGCGGGCAATTGCGTAAAACCATCACGCAATCTTTGGACACGACCACCTTCCTGATCAATTGCAACTAATAATTTTGGGTGTCTCAATGAGTGAATTTCATTTATTAACTCTATCAGCACTTGTACAGATGAAAAATTTCGGCTGAATAAAATGACACCTCCAACCTGAGGCGAAGTAATTAACTTTCGTTCTTCTACAGACATACTATCTGCGCAAAGATCGATCATGAGTGGACCTAATGACATTCAGCAAATTATTCGCTAATCAATATAAGAAGCAAGCTCATAAATTTTTAAATAGATACGCAAAAAAAGGCCGCCAAAATAAGGCGGCCGAATCCAGGAGGAGTCGAGAATAACAACATGTCAAATAGAGGGTATCTGTATCATGTTGAGAGGCTCACTTAATTAATAAGCACATTTGATGCCAATAATTAAAAGTGCCAGTTTTTCAAGGGTTTAGTTAAATTGAGGGTTTAATGGCCTACGCTAATTTGATTAATTCCGACAATTTTTGGCACATTTGTGACAATTTATAGTATTAAAGCAGCGTAAGTACTCTAAATATCTAGAATTTTAGTTTAACTAGAAACCATGACTCGCGCTAATTTGCACAGTATTTATACAAATTATGCTGTTCTTCTTCAATTGTGAATTCAAGCACCGTCATTTACACCCTAGTATTCCTACCATTCAATTCTTATAAGTAATTGATGCCTATATATTTAATTTGGAATTTGAAAATTAAATGGTATGCGTATAAATACAATTTAGGGAGATTGGACAGTGTATTTGCTATAAAGAGCCCTGACTCGTCTGGTTGTCTATTTGTATTGAGTGCTTAATTTAGAGCACCCGTAGCAAACCAGATAACACATACATAATAAATATAACAAGCACTAACCATGATTGAGTCGGCCTATCAAGAACTGCTCTCAAAAGCGCAACTCGTCGAAGATCCGAATCAAAAGATAGTTGTACAGGCACTGCAAAGTCTATATGACGAGCTTAATGCAAAAAATCCAGATGATTCTACGATTATAGATCGTGTAGCAGCAATAATTGCCCGAAATTCAAATGAAAACTCTATAAAAGGGCTCTATATTTGGGGAGGAGTTGGGCGAGGAAAAACTTTCTTAATGGATTTATTTTTTTCTAAATTGCCAACCCAAAAAAAATTACGACTGCACTTTCATCGCTTCATGAATGAAGCACATAAGTTATTGAAGCTCTTTAGAAATGAGACTGACCCACTCAAGTTAGTAGCAAATGAATTTGCAGAGAAAGCTAAAGTTTTATGCTTTGATGAAATTATTGTAAATGATATTGGTAATGCAATGATACTTTCTGGTTTACTTGAGGGACTATTTGAAAATAATGTAGTGTTGGTCGCCACATCTAACGTAGAAGCCGGATCACTTTATAAAAACGGATTACAACGTGAGCGTTTTTTGCCTGCGATCAAGTTATTACAAGAACATACCAAGGTGGTTGAATTATGTGGTGAAGTTGATCATCGATTTGAATTTTTGAAAACTAACGATGTATATGATTCCCCCATTAGCGAATCATCAAAAGATTGGCTTAAACATAACTTTATGAATCTGGCTGCTGAAAGAACAGATGACTCTTGGGATAAAATACAAATAAATGATAGAGACATACAGACTGTACGACATACTGATAATGTTGCATGGTTTGACTTTAAGGAAATTTGTGATGGGCCCCGCAGCGTGTCGGATTATATTTACATAGCCAGAATGTTTAATACTGTATTAATTTCCCATGTACCGATATTTGAAAACAAAGATGATCAGGCAAGAAGATTTATAAATTCAGTAGACGAATTTTATGATCGTAATGTAAAGTTAATTTTATCTGCTGAAGAGACTCCACATAATCTATATAGAGGAACACGACTCATAGACGAATTTAAGCGCACCGCAAGTCGTCTTACCGAAATGCAGTCACATGAATATTTAGCTAAACAACATCATCCAGAATAATCAAAGTTAATAACCTATAAGGAGTAATACATGAAATCAGCTGTTCGAGTAGCTATTACTGGAGCTGCAGGTAACATTGGATATGCTGCTGCATTTCGCATTGCAGCGGGAGGAATGTTAGGCACAGATCAACCCATTATTCTAAATTTAATTGAAATTGAACCCGCGTTAGAAGCGTTGCGCGGCGTTAAAATGGAATTAAGAGATTGTGCATTTCCATTACTCGAAGATCTCGTGATAACAGCAGATATTAGTGAGGGATTTAAAGACGTAGATTATGCTTTATTAATTGGTTCTAGGCCTCGCACAAAAGGAATGGAGCGCGGTGATTTACTTAGTGCAAATGGAAAAATTTTCGGCCCTCAAGGCCGTGCAATTAATGATTATGCATCAAAATATATAAAGGTGTTGATTGTTGGCAATCCTGCAAATACTAACGCTTTGATTGCCATGAATAATGCACCCGACATTCCTTGTGAACAATTTACCTCAATGATGCGGCTAGATCACAACCGCGCTCTTAGCCAGCTTTCATCAAAAACTAATGCGCCCGTTACTCAAATTAAACAGATGGTAGTTTGGGGCAATCATTCCTTAACACAATACCCTGATATTAGTCAGTGCAACATCAATGGTAAAAGCGCCACATCACTTGTAGAAGAATCTTGGTATCGTAATGACTTTATTCCTAAGGTACAAAAACGTGGAGCTGAAATTATTAACGCACGTGGTGCATCTTCTGCTGCATCTGCGGCTTCAGCTGCAATTGATCATATGCGTGACTGGGTGTTGGGGACACCCGGCGATGATTGGGTCAGTATGGGGATCGCCTCTACAGGTGATTACGATATAGCCGAAGGCCTCATGTATTCATTTCCAGTGATTTGTAAAAATGGAAGCTATGAAATCGTCCAGGGTCTTAATCTGGACGACTTCAGTATCGAGATGATAAAAGCAACTGAAAAAGAGTTGCTTGAAGAGCGTGACGCTGTAAAAGATCTACTTTAACTTTTAAAGGCGAACTAATATCTTTATAAATTCACGCCTTCCCATTCTGTAATGAAATCGTCTATAAGATTCGCTACTTCGTCCGGTCGGTCTTCGGGCACATAGTGCCCTGCTCGTTCAATAATTTCGAATCTAGTGGGGCCTGCAATTGCTTTCTTTAAACGGCGACCCGATTCTGCGGGCATCCACGCATCGTGCAATCCCCAACAAATCATGGTTGGGCAAGTAATCTTGCTATGATCACAATTCATCGTTTCTTCATTGGAAGGCTCGCTGCAAATTTTTACCAAAGATTTAAAGCCGGTTAAACCGGGTCCACGTGCCCAATGACAAAGATAATTTTGTTTTACGTTCTGATCGGTAAAGGCAATCTTATCGAAACTTCCTGTACGCAATAATCCTGCAAACCCAGCTGCCGCTTGTCCCATTGCCATTTGCAACGTGGCATCATCTGCACCAACTAAACCATTAAACGCCTCCACTTCTAATACTGGCCAGTAATCCCACGCAACGGGATTAAGTAAAACCAAGCGGCTAATGTAATCACAGTACTTAGATGCAAATACTTGGCAAACACCACCACCGTGGTCATGCCCCACTAACACTACTTTGCCTTTTAAGCCCAAGCCTTCAATTACGCCTTTAATGGCTTCAGCCTGGTTCGCAAACGTGTGTTTTAAATCATCTAATGGCATATCAGATTGGCCATAACCAATCATATCCATAGCATAGGTTTGATAACGATTTTCCAAATGGCCTTGTACATGTCGCCACAAGCGAGCATTGGTCGGAATTCCGTGAACCATCAATATTGACTGGCCGGAACTGCCTATTTGTTCCAGGTTTATATTTAAGGTAACGCCATCAACAGTTACTTCTTGTTTCATACCTCCTCCTTATCATAATTATTATTCTTCTGGCACTTTTAGCTAACTATCTTAATCCACTTTTACTAACTTATGCGCAAAAAAAGCACGCTAATACGGGCTTTTGATTCTTTTAAGATTATCCAAATATTCTATGCAGCGGTACGCTTTGGAAACATATGACTACGATTACCTGAGGATTGTTGTCTAAGTGCATGATATTCCGGACGATCTGTAAATTCACCTAGGGTCACACCATCTAAATATTTATAAATTTTAGTACTTAACTCATCCCAAATATGATGGGTAAGACAACGATCATCAAATTGCATTGTGAGCCCAGTATGCTCTGGTTCAGGTTGCACGGTTTCATCAATTGCAGTGATCACTTGGGCAATTGAAATTTCATGCGGTGAGCGAGCAAGGCGATAACCGCCGCCAGGGCCTCGCACCCCTACAACCAAGTCGCTTTTTCGCAATTTGGCAAATAATTGTTCTAAATATGACAGTGATATTCCCTGACACTGTGAAATATCTGAAAGTGTTACAGGCATATATTTGTCGTTGATGGACAGATCCATCATTGCAGTAATTGCATGACGTGCTTTTGTCGAGAGTTTCATATTCTTTACCTTCTACCTTGAATGGCAATATTTTGGTTTGGCCAACCATAAACCTTGTATCTAGTAGTTATTTTACCACCAACTTATGTACTGAAAATGTCGACTGAGCCAAATTCTAGAAATTATTTTAATTCTTAATATTCAACAAGTTATAAAATATAGATAACTTGGTCACTAAGCAATAGTACTGGAAGTGCTTGATCTCTGCAACGGAATTTCCACATTTTCCGTAATTAAATGATTCTTCCTTGACGGGTCTTCAAGTAAGAAGGAATGCCCTTGTCGATCAAGGTAGGATAACCACTTATATAGAAATCGATTCATGCGCCAACGCTTCAAAATTGATGGATCGATATCATAGTTAAAAGCTTGGAAATCAGGATGTCGACGACGATATGACTTGCTCATAACCTCAGCCTGAAGTGCATCATAATAAATTCTTAGCTTTAAATCTGGATAGGCGAGATAGCCAATTTTTGAATCGGTGAAAAAGTAGGTTAAAGCAATGGTTGAGGTATATTTGGTTTGCTCTAATACTTGAACGTATAAATCCATACCTTTAGTGATTCTAGACACGGCAACAGGGGGCATCGCATTTTTATCCCCGCACAACTTCCGAATTCGAATATAATTGGCCTCATACATTTCCATTAGCCCTGCAAAAGTATTGGGCAATGGCGGCGCCAAAATACGTCCTTGTCGTAATGTGTCTTTCATTTTTCTATTGTGTCATACAATTAACACTCTAATTTAGATCTTTATTTACATACGTTGTATTACTTACTTCTAAATTTAATTATTTGAAGTTTCTCACAAAGTTTAAAACGTGTGAAATTTGTTTTACTTATCGCAAAGTATTAGTAGACCGAAGGTATAAGCGTAATGCATAAAATTGCTCTTGACTAACTGCATCTTATGCTATAATAGTTTTTAATACTTTTTTGTTTGCACCAAATACAAGCGCAACAAAAGTTCAAATATCCAGCCCGCATGTTTCAAGTTGGCTTGGAACGTATTACCATTTTTTAACTCAATGTGACACAGCGTTGACGCAACGGATGCATTAATTTGTATTACTGCATAACGTTCTTTGAGCATTACAATTTTATATATCGCGTGCATGCCCATTGCTACGATTAACGCGACAATAACTAACTTTAACCAAATTGAAATAGATACAAAAATTATTGTAATCGTGGCCAACACATGCAAAAAAGTTAGGCTAGCTAACAATACTCGAGATGAACGAACTGTAATGCTTAAACTAGGTGTAGATATATTCAATCACCTTATTAATGTTTTGATCAGAAGATTCTTGGCGGCCAATAAGTAAGTCATACAACTCTGGATCTTGCATATCCAGCATCGTTTCAAATGCATGTTGAAGTTCAATTGGTGCGCCTTGATAGTATTCATTCAAAAACTTTAGCATCAACACATCTAGCTCTTTTGTGCCACGACGGCAACGCCATGCTAGTTTTTGAACATATTCCACTAATTAATTAATTTCGCCTCTTGGCTATTAATTTTTTAATTTCAGCAATTGATTTAGCAGGATTTAATCCCTTGGGGCATGAATTGGTGCAATTCATAATGGTGTGACAGCGATAAAGCTTAAACGGATCTTCTAATTCATCTAAACGTTCGCCTGTTGCCTCATCACGGCTATCTGCAATCCATCTATAGGCTTGTAATAATGCAGCCGGTCCAAGAAAGCGGTCGCTATTCCACCAGTAGCTTGGACAAGCTGTAGAACAACATGCACATAAAATACATTCTTCTAACCCTTCAAGCTTTTCGCGGTCTTCTTTTGATTGCAGACGTTCCCGGTCAGGCGGGGGTGGCGTCTGTGTCTGCATCCATGGTTTCACCGATGCATACTGTGCATAAAAGTTTGTTAAATCTGCAACTAAATCTTTAACCACTGGCAAGTGAGGTAATGGGTAAATTTTAATATCACCTTTACATTCTTCTATGGTCATCGTGCAAGCTAAGGTATTTGAGCCATTAATATTCATGGAGCATGACCCACATATTCCTTCACGACAGGAGCGACGAAATGTTAGTGATGCGTCGATTTCGTTTTTAATCTTAATTAATGCGTCTAATACCATTGGGCCGCACGTATCAAGATCTACTTCATATGTATCTACACGAGGATTATCATCACTGTCCGGATCATAGCGATAAACAATAATCTTTTTTAAATTTCCGATTTGATTACTAGCTTTGAAAATTTTGCCAGGTTTAACAACGGAATTAGCAGGAAGTGCAAACTGTGCCATCAATATTCCTCTTTAATAGACTCTAGCTTTTGGTGGAAAAACTTCTACATCATCGCTCATCGTATACATATGAACGGGTCGATATTCAATTTTTACATCCCCTTTATCCGATACAGAAACGAGCGAGTGCTTCATCCAGTTTACATCATCACGATCTGGGTAATCGTCACGCGCTTGTGCACCGCGACTTTCTGTACGATTTAACGCAGACTCCGCTGTAGCTAATGCTTGTGGCATTAAATTAGTAAGCTCTAAGGTTTCAACTAGATCAGTATTCCAAATCATAGAACGGTCAGAGACTTTTAGATCATCCAATTTCTCGTTTAATTCTCTTAGCTTAACCAAGCCTTTCTCAATGGTCTCACCCGTTCTAAATACAGCCGCATGTGTTTGCATAGTTTTTTGCATTTCCAAACGTAGATCTGCAGTGGTAATGTTGCCATTTGCATTTCGACATTTGTCAAAACGACTTAAAATGTTATCGACGGCACCGTTCTTTAATTCGCTATGTGATTGCTTTGGCTGAACAAGTTCAGCAGCACGAATAGATGCAGCTCTTCCAAACACAATTAAATCTAACAATGAATTAGAACCCAATCGATTTGCTCCATGTACTGAAACACATGCAGCCTCACCAATGGCCATCAATCCAGGTATGACATGATCCGGGTCACCATCTTTTAGGTTCACCACTTCACCCTGAAAATTTGTAGGAATACCTCCCATGTTGTAATGCACGGTAGGAATGACGGGTATGGGTGCTTTGGTTACATCTACACCAGCAAAGATTCTTGCAGACTCAGCAATGCCGGGAAGCTTCTCATTAATGAGATCCGCGCCTAAGTGCTCTAAATGCAAATGAATATGATCTTTCTCTTCGCCTGTTCCACGGCCTTCATTAATTTCAATAGTCATGGAACGACACACAACATCTCGTGATGCTAAATCTTTTGCATTCGGCGCATAACGCTCCATAAAGCGTTCGCCTTCAGCGTTGGTTAAATATCCCCCTTCGCCGCGAACACCCTCTGTAATTAAACAACCTGCCCCATAAATGCCTGTTGGATGAAATTGAACAAATTCCATATCTTGAAGTGGCAAACCTGCACGTAATACCATAGCATTGCCATCACCGGTACACGTATGTGCAGAAGTGCATGAAAAAAAGGTGCGCCCATATCCACCTGTAGCCATCAATACCATGTGTGCACGAAATACATGCAGTTCACCGGAAGCCAAGTCCCAAGCCATAACACCTTTGCATGTGCCATCATCGTCCATTAATAAATCGATAGCGAAGTATTCAATGAAAAACTCTGCATTATGTTTTAATGACTGCTGATAGAGAGTATGTAATATGGCATGCCCAGTACGATCTGCCGCCGCACACGTGCGATGCGCAATCCCTTCTCCAAAATGTGTTGTCATACCACCAAAGGGCCGTTGGTAGATGCGTCCGTCATCGGTACGCGAAAACGGAACGCCATAATGTTCTAATTCAACCACTGCTGGTATCGCTTCTCGACACATGTACTCAATAGCATCTTGGTCACCTAACCAATCAGAACCTTTAACGGTGTCATACATATGCCAGCGCCAGTCATCTTCACCCATATTAGCTAACGCTGCACTCATACCACCTTGCGCTGCAACAGTATGGCTTCGCGTAGGAAAAACTTTTGTTATGCATGCAGTAGATAAGCCACTAACGGCCATTCCTAACGTGGCGCGAAGACCGGCTCCACCTGCACCTACTACTACTACGTCGTAGTAATGCTCAATTACATTATATGCTTTGCTCATAATTAACTGTTAAAGAGAAACTTTTAATAAGGCGATAATCCCTGCAACAACAAAAATGATGCAAAAAAAATTAACTATTATTATCGTTGCTATTTTCAACCAACCGCCTACATAGTCTTCAATTATTACCTGTAGACCTAACTGTGTGTGATAAAAAGTTGCCACAATAAATAAAATTAAAAGTACTGTAACTATTGGAGACTTCAACCATGCAATTACTGTTTCATAACTCGCGCCTCCGAGCATAGCAACTGCAAATGCAAACCAAATTGCAAGAGGCACTAATGCAACCGCCGTAATCCTTTGCATCCACCAATGACTTGCGCCTTCTTTTGCAGACCCTAATCCTTTAGCTTCAGATAGTGGTGTTCGTAAAGACATTAAATTCCTTAAACGTTACATGTTAAGTACGCTGTAATCCAAACAGCTATGGTGAGCACAATTGCAGCGAGTATTACAAAAATTCCTGAATTTCTAGTGGTGCCCTTTTCAAACCCGTAACCTGCATCCCAAACTAAATGCCGAATGCCATTAAATAAGTGTAAAAAAAGTGCAAAGGTCCAAAAAAATAAAAACGTTATGCCAACTATATTGTTAAGAATGTGTTGTATCGCCTCATATGCTTCGGAGCCAACTGCTACAGAGACAATAATCACAACCATGAGTACCGCACCCACTGCAAGCGCCACACCTGTAATGCGGTGCAAAATTGAAATGGCCATTGCTAGCGGCCATCTATAAATTTGCAAATGTGGTGATAATGGCCTCTGCAGATTAGCCATATAACTCCTCTTGAAAGTGTGCTGAAATACCTCTATTAAATAACTTTTTATTCACGCAGAGGCTATCTATTGTTTTGTTCTGGTACCAAATACTAACCGATTGGACTTACATGTTGAACATATCTCTAAAGAAATGCTTGTAAATACAAGTGCTTAACAATAACTTTTTGCTATTTTATGATAGATTTATACATATTCTAAGAAATTTTACAGCTATTACTTTTCAATAGATCAAATATTAGGCAGATACATATGAATCCCAAGTGGCAAGAATTTTTAGCGCATCAAGGTGCCGCCATCGAAAATAACCAAGTGACGTCATTTGGCAGTTCGAGTGATCACATATACGCATTAGATCAGACTTATCTTTGCGACCTCTCTACATTAGGTGTAATACACGCAACAGGAGTTGACGCATTAAGTTTTTTACATGGGCAATTCACTAACGACTTAAACAACGTTTCACCTGAACTTAGTCAACTTAGCAGTTACTGCAATCACAAAGGAAGAATGCTGTCGATTTTTCGTGTTTATAAAAATGACGAAAATTATTCCGCAATATTACCACGTGATGTTTTAGAACAGACGATGAACAAACTCAATATGTTCAAGTTGAGAGCAAGCATTGAGCTAACAAATCAATCTGATGACCACGTAATATTTGGTATAGCCGGACCTGATACTGAATCTGTCCTTAATGATTTAGATTTAACACTTCCTAAACAAACGCATGATAGTCTTCACAGCAATGAAGTTACAATAATACGCTTGCAAAGTGCAAATATAAGAGTGCTCGTTATAGCAAATCCCGATTCGGCCATTTCTATGTTCAAACAAATGGCTAATAAGTTTTCATTTGCCACGTCTGATGTGTGGGACTTACATGACATACACAGTGGCATCCCCCAGATTACTGCGAGTATCAGTGAAGCCTTTATTCCGCAAATGACTAATTTAGATTTAATTGATGGCGTCAGCTTTTCAAAAGGGTGTTACCCAGGACAAGAAGTTGTTGCGCGTACGCATTACTTAGGCAAACCGAATCGACGCATGTATCGAATTCAAATTGACGGTGCAAATAATGTTGAACCCGCAATGAATATTTTCTCACCAGAAGATGCAACGCAGCCAGTCGGAAAAATTGTTGTCGCTCAAAAAGAGGCTGCTGACAGCACTTCTGCGCTGGTGGTTATGCGAACTGAAAAGGAAAATGATAATGATCTTCATCTAGATTCAGTGAGCGGCCCACAAGTATTTGTAAAATCATTACCTTATTCTTTGGAGTCTAATTCCAAGTAAATGTATTAAAATTCAAAAGTTATTTGCACGGCAAGCAAATCTCTGTCATCGAGTTCATTTCCATCCTCATCAAATACAAAATCATTTTTAAATCTACCGTGCAGATAATCTGCAGTAACACTGAATTGATCCAACACTCTCCAAGAAACTGATACGCCATATTGTTCATGAGGTTGATCAGCAAACTCATCACTACCTTCATATCTTGCCGCCAGTTGCAAAGTTGGCCTTATGAAATAGACAATTTCAAAATTGTATGCAGATGGTTTATTTTCATCATTCTCAAATTCTTTAAAACTATAATTTGCATGCAATAGCTCTGCTGTAACTTCAAATTTACCAATGCCAATTGTTGCATATGCATCCCATGCCGAAACTCGATCTTTATATTCATCATTTTCATCTCTTAGGAACTCCTCATCACTTTCAGACAGATCCGATAGATATCCCGCACCAATCGTAACTGCCTCAAATGCAAACGTAAATTCAATCGCAGCACCCCAATCAAAATTTTGGCTTCTATTTTTTTTATCTATTTCACTTTCAATTAAATAACCTGAAATATCCAGATTTTCTAATAATGAATAATCAACGATGAGTCCATTGCGACGCGTTTCTCCAAACTCCACGAGCGGACCCGTAATAAAATGGCTAAAGTACTCTCCGAAAGGTGCATAAAGCATTCCAACTTCTGCACCTACGCCAATTTCATCAAATTCTAAACTTAAAAATGCCTCATCAAATCGTGTCCTTGTTTTATTGTCATACTCTGCTTCATATAAAATTTCTGCACCCAGCCATTTTGTATAAGTCATCTCAAAACCAAGTTCTAATGTAGTTGCATCTGAATACCGATGTTTATTTTTATTATTTTTTAAGTGATTTTCAAAGTACTCCTTTTCAAACTCCATCAAGCCTGAGAATTTCAACCATTCTGTTATTCGCGTCCCCAAACCCGCTTCTCTTCGCTCCTCAGGTGTAAGATAAAAACGTACTTTTCCCTCATTTGAAGATTTAGTATTGTTAGTTTCAACATTTTGCAATTCCTGTGCATGCAATGAGAAAACCATCACGAGAAAATATGCAATTGATATGAATTTGAAATAGCTATAATTCAAGGATCAAATCTCTCTTTCTCAAACAAGAATTTACTTATTGTAGCGAACAATAGTATTTATATATTGCATCTAGTGCTCCAAGTTAACCATATGGTAATTATTTGCCTTGAATTTTTGCAGTACTGTTAAGTCTATAGAATCTTGAGACATGCTAAGTTACTAACATTAATGTAATCTTTTATTCTATATTCGAATATCTTGCACTTAGATATACGTTACTTTGCATTTTCGAGGTTAATGAATGAAATTACTACTTGTAGAAGACGACAAAGTTATTGCAGACTTTGTTATAAAAGGCTTACATGAAGCTGGATTTTCTGTTGACCATATGTGTGATGGCAAATCAGGTCTATGTGCTGCATTACAAAATAACTACGACCTTGCAGTTGTAGATATTATGTTACCAAAACTTGATGGCCTTTCCGTAATTAGTCGAATTCGTGAGAAAAAAATTAACACACCAATAATAATATTAAGCGCTAAACGCACTGTTGATGATCGCGTAAATGGCCTCCAACATGGCGGTGATGACTACATAACTAAACCTTTTTCATTTAGCGAACTTTTAGCACGTGTTGAAGCACTATTGAGACGTGCTAGTAATATAGTTGAGCCGACATCTCTTGAGATTGATGATTTAGAGTTGGATTTATTATCCAGGACTGCTCATCGTGGAGGGAAAAAGATTGACTTGCAACCAAAAGAATTTGCACTCCTTGAGTATTTGGTTCGTAACACAGGGCGAGTGCTTTCTAAAACAATGATTATGGAACGCGTTTGGAATTATGATTTCGATCCGGGAACGAATGTTGTTGAAGCGCGCATTAGCAAACTAAGAGAAAAAGTTGACAAAGATCATAAAACGTCTTTGATTCATACTGTCCGAGGCTTGGGATATGTGTTAAAAATTGAAAATGCTTAACCTCCCCAATACACTTAGTTTTCGTCTCACTTTATGGTATTCAAGTTCATTTGTCGTTTTCTTAGCGGTGTCTTTGCTAGGACTTCTGCTTTCAATAGATACAATTTTAGATGACAGAATAGATGAAGATCTTATTGAAGATATAGAAGAATTTAAAGAGCTTTATAAAAGCGGTGGACTTGATGAGGTAAAACAAGAGATCGACCGTGAAGCAAAAACTGCGGATATTACTGAAATATTTCTTCGTTTGCTAACACCTAGTGGGGAAGAAATTTATACCTCTGATCTATCGCATTGGAAAGGAATAACCACCGTACAAAACACATTAGAAAAAATTGCAGAAAATGAGTCTGAAATCCTACTCCTTACCATTGATTTTAAAAGCCAAAAAGAAGATACACGAGTTGCCTATGGTCTAATCGGGCCGGAAATAATTTTACAAATAGGTGAGTCAACAGAAGAGAAAGAAGAAGTTATGGAGTTACTATTTCTTGTATTTAGTGCATTGTATTTAATTGCAGTTCCCATATCAGCAACCATTGGCTGGTTTATATCGAGAAAAAGTGTAATGGGAATAGAAGAAATAAACCGCGCAGCAATGGATATAAGAAGTGGTCAATTTAATCGGCGCGTATTGATTGAAAATCAACATGACGAAATACAAACATTGGCTGGTACATTTAATACTATGGCGGAACGGATAAACCAGTTAATAACAGAAATGCGCGAAATGATTGACAATATTGCTCATGATTTACGAAGTCTATTGGCAAGAATTCGTGCCATTTTAGAAAATGCAATATCGAGACAATCAAGTACACAAGAGTATCAAACAGCAATAGAAGATACATTAGAGGAGTGTGACCGGATGATACAAATGGTTAACAACACACTTGATGTTGCAGAGGCAGAAACTGGTGTAGTTGATCGAGAAAAAGAAAGTATTAATCTCGCAAATTTAGTTGAAGAAGCTTGTGAGCTATTTGAGCCGTTAGCAGAGGAACATAATGTTGAACTAACGTTCTCAATAAATACAAACTGTCACTTCAATGGTAATAAGCAAAGTCTTCAAAGAATGATTTCGAATTTACTTGATAATGCTGTTAAATACACAAAACAAAATACATCCGTAAATATCAAATTAGATAAAAACACTAATCATATAAAATTAAGCATTTCAGATGAGGGTCAAGGTATTCCAATAGAGAGCCAACATAGAATCTTCGATCGCTTTTATCGCTGCGATGACAGTCGTTCTAAAAAAGGTAATGGTTTAGGCTTGAGCTACTCTCGTGCTGTAGCCCGATCTCATGGTGGTGATATTATATTAGAAAAATCTTCTGATCGTGGAAGTATTTTTACAGTTTTATTACCAATCTAAATTTATATTCCATACATTACCGTTTGGTAACTTAAAAACTAACTTCTGGTGAAGTTCATCTCGTATCGTGATGATTGTGTAGAAATACATAATCAATCATTGAAACCGTATAGGAGAACAGCCATGAAGAAATTTAGTTTTACTCTTCCTATTTGTGTTCTTTGTTTGCTGGGGATAACTAGTTTTACGTCTATAAGTGTATTTGCTAATGAAAACCATCTCAACAATCAAACATGTACGAATTTTGCAAAAATTCTTAAACCAGCGTGTGACTTTGAAGTCAGAGACGACTATTTTGCAGGCGTTGCCGTCTGCTTAAATTTTAGTGACAAAGATGAAAAGTCAGAATGCCCTAAGGAAGCACGACAGGCGCAACGAGAAGCGCGTGGAGAATGCCGTGAAGTACGTCAAGCGCGTAAAGAACTTTGCAAAGAAATTGGAGAAGATCCTTACGACCCACCCTTTGGCGAAGATTACGCAGACGATTTTGTAAACCCATTAGAAATCGGTGTCAGCATTACACCAAACCCTTACTTACCACTTGTCCAAGGTAATGAATGGATTTATGAAGGAAAAACCATTGACGACGAAGGCGAAGAAGAAATAGAAACGATAACTGTAAATGTTACAAATAGAACCAAACTCATTGATGGTATTACGTGTATTGAGGTAAGGGATGAAGCTCAGGTTGATGAAGCAGCCGTAGAGGTAACCTTCGACTGGTACGCGCAACATATCAACGGAGACGTTTGGTACTGCGGTGAAATTTCACAAAATTATGAAAATTTTGAAGGCAATCACCCTGAAATTCCAGAACTCGTAGATATTGATGGCTCATGGAAAGCAGGAAGAGACGGTGCAAAACCAGGAATATTGTTGCCATTTCTACCTGTAGTTGGAGACATCCATAGACAAGAAGTTGCATGGGGTGATGCGGAAGATGTCATAAAAATTCTTGCAATAAACGAAACAGAATCCTCTTCCTTAGGGCCACATGCATGCAGTGGTGATTGTTTGGTTACCAATGACTTTACACCTTTAGATTCTGAAGCCAATGAGAATAAGTATTACGCTCCCGATACGGGTCTCATTGTCGAGATTGATCTCAACACAGGGGATCTCGTTGAGTTGGTGGAGTTTAATTCACTTTAACGTTAACAAAGAAAGTGGCGAATTTCATAATTCGCCACTTCTTATTTAAAATTAACACTTAAGAGGGACTTATGAGTGAACACATTACACCGTTAGAATTAACAGCACTGCAAATGATCGCGATGCGTGCAAAAAAACATAAGCAGCTCATACTTAATCAAATTGCACATGCACATGTAAAATCAAGAAAACGATCAAGTGCAGGCTTTATTACAAACTTTATCATTCCTGACAATATTCCAACGTTAAAAACAATGAGTCAAAGTAAGTTATTAGAAGTATATGCGGAACATGCGAATGTTCCGGCGGGAGTAGAATTTTTATTGTGGTTTGAGTACGGTAAACTTAAGTCATTAGAAGGCTATTCATTCATTGGGAAATGGCCATCCGATGAATTTGGCTTTCATTTTGCGCAACACTACGATTCACTAAGCTCAGAACTATTGAATACTAGGCACGCCAATAAGCACAGTTATTAATACCATAATATTCTAATTATTTTTAGTTAATTACTTTGTACCTTGTGCCATTTTAAGCAACATTTTATATTCTTCATTTAGTGAAATATCTGGTTTGTCAACGCCCGCTTTTCTATACCAATATTTAGCATTGCTTAAATCATCTTCTGCTCGATGTATATACGCATGAATAAGGCAAGCCAATTCATCCGCATGGTTTTGTACAAGCTTGTGTGCCTCCTGCGCTTTATTATCAATCAACAATTGAAGTATATTAATGTGGTCACAAGGCATTTAACTGCTCATTACATTTAATTCAACAATTAGAAATCACAAAAAACTTTTTAAAAGAGCTTTGAACGGTCCATGTTGATTTTATTCCTTTGTTGAATGAAACAATGTCACCTTTCTGCAATGCAACACTTTCGCCATCAGTAATTTCAACCAGCAAATCACCTTCTAGTATTTGAAATATCTCATCACCAGGAAATTCGTATTCAAACGTCATCGGCTCACACCGCCACAACCCAGAATAAGTAGGTTCTCCACTTGAATTTGTTGCTGTCAGCCAATGAACTTCTCCAGCCTGTTTTTCGCCTACCATAAATGGCTCGTAATCATTTGTTGAAACAATTGATTTAGTATAGTCGCCTTCTGCACTCATGGACGTTCTCCTTTATATTGTTATTTATCTAAGTGTACCATCTGAATGACAGCTTTCGGAAAATAGAAATTTCTCAATGTCAAAAATAGTTTTATGCAGTTAATCAATACCTGGCATTGTAATAAAATTCGGTAAATTTTTAACTCTTACAATCCATTCCTGCACATTAGAAAAAGCATCTAAAGAAACACCTCCCTCATGAGCAAGCGCAATATAGGGGAAGCATGCAATGTCTGCGATTGTCACGCGATCTAATTCAAGCCAATCTTCACCCTCTAGATGATTGTTGATTACTGTTAATATAGAGTGACTTTTTTCATGGGCTTTTTTGATATCCAAGTCTATTTTAAATTTTTTTTGATACCGTGCATCTGCAAGGCCTCGTGCAATTTCATTGCACGCTGTAGATAACCATTGCATTACGCGCGCCATTTCACTCGGCTTACTAGGCAACCAATCTTCATTGCCATATTTCAACGCAAGATAAATAAGAATAGCTTGTGAGTCTCGAAGAGTAAGATCTTCATCCTCAAGAACAGGAATCTCGCCTAAAGGGTTTTTTTGCATATATGAAGGCGATTTCTGTTCCGCACTCGCAATATCAATGGGCACTAATTCATAGGCCAAATTTAATAGAGACAGAAACAACCGAATCTTGTAGCAATTACCAGATACTTCTACGTTGTAAAGTTTCATATAGATGCCATTATATTTGATCTATTCAACTATATAAATCAAAGTCAAATTATAGTTCTTTGCTTAGTATTAACACTAACAAGGACATAGTATATTATTACTTTTATTGAATTTCCTAGGCCTATATTTCGCTATTTTCTACTGCGAGGGCTTTCAAAGGACTATTGAATTGTAGGAATTGAGCAAATTTTAGGTCTAATTATCTAGGTTGGCTTAACGAGACTAATAACTAGAAAAAGCGAGACTATCATGACAGACAAAATTCTCTACACACCAGAAGAAGTTCAAAACTTAATTTCCAAAGGCAACACTGTTGTTGTTGATATACGTGACGAAGAAGACTACAAAGAAACCCATATCCCAGGGTCAGTCAGTATTCCTGATGTTTTTTATTATCTTGCCGAAACTTCAGACGAAGGTTTACAGGAAGTTCACGATAAATTTCAAGCTCTGTTTTCTGCGGCTGGGATTACATCTGATAAGACTGTTATCATTTATGAAGATGCTTTCGATAGCCGATACGGGGGTTCCTGTCGAGGCTATTGGCTACTCACGTATTTGGGTCATTCAGACACAGGTATTTTAGATGGTGGGTTCTCGGCTTGGGTTGAAGCAGGCCTTGCAGTGGATAACAATATTCCGACACCCGAAGCCTCGAATTTTGAACTCAACATCCGCAAAGACATTATTGCTACCAAAGATGAAGTGCTTGCTTCACTTGAAAATTCAAATATTAAACTACTCGACAATCGAGACAAAGTGGAATGGGTTGGCAAAAGCTCTTCGCCCTACGGAGTGGATTTTGCTCCTCGAAAAGGCCGCATTCCCGGTGCACGCTGGATCGAGTGGTACAATTTAATGGAACGCACTGGCGAAATTCCTTATTTTAAATCACCTGAAAAAATTCGAGCGCTGTGTGCGGAATACGGACTCTATCCCGATGACGACATCATTCTGTATTGCTTCAAAGGTGCGCGCGTTTCAAATACTTTTGTTGCATTGAGACTAGCTGATTTCAAAAATTTACGTAACTATTTTGGATCATGGAATGAATGGTCGCGTGATGACAACTTACCTATCAATGCCGAAGTGTTCCCAGACTAGATTTGACCATTATTTTTCCTAGTGAATGACCGCTTTTAACAATAAGTGGCCATTCGCATCTCAAAATTTAATTAAAATAGTATGTAAATGCCATTGCAACTCTTAATTGCATTGCTATAGCACACTTTAGCCCACTCCTTTCTTATTCAATCTTGCAAAATCTATAACTATGTATATAATGTACCGATCGGTACACTATAATTGGAGAATTACAAATGTCTGAACGACCACCCTTTCCACCTTTTAGTGAAGAAGATGCTAAACAAAAAGTGCGCATGGCTGAAAACGCCTGGAATTTACAAGACCCTGAGAAAATTTCACTCGCTTATACAGAAGATAGTCGCTGGCGTAATCGGGCAGAGTTTTTAAATGGGCGCGATGAAATTGTTGCGTTTCTAACACGTAAATGGGCCAGAGAGCTTGATTATAGATTAATAAAAGAATTATGGACGTTTAATGACAATCGAATTGCGGTTCGTTTTCAATACGAGTGGCATGATGATTCCAACAACTGGTTTCGTGCACACGGTAACGAAAATTGGGAATTTAACGAACAAGGTCTTATGCGTAGACGTGAAGCCAGTATCAACGATGTGCCTATTAGTGAATCTGATCGGAAATTTTTATGGGAACAAGGCCCACGGCCCGATGACCACCCTGGGTTAACAGAGCTAGGGCTATAATGAATGGATAGTGAAATCGCAAATCAAAACGATTTAATTTCAACATTAGGCGAAGTATTTAGAGAGCACGGTTACTCTGGTACATCACTGTCGGAAATATCGAATAAAACAGGGCTTGGTAAAAGTAGTCTTTATCATTATTTTCCTGATGGTAAAACAGAAATGGCTGATGCAGTTTTGAATAGCATTGATGCCTGGTTCAAGCAAAACGTATTTTTACCTTTGCGTGAATGCAAAAACACTACTTCTGGCATTAGCGCCATGTTCAAAGCAGTAGATCTTTATTTCAACTCTGGTAACCGTATTTGTTTAGTTGGCGCATTTGCACTCGATAATACTCGAGATCAATTTTCGCAGAAAGTAAGTGCATATTTTAAAGACTGGATTGATGCACTAACATTTGCACTAAAACGTAGTGGGCTTTCACAACATCAAGCAAAATCAACTGCTGAAGAAGTTGTTGTTAGCATTCAAGGTGCGCTCGTGTTGGCACGAGCACAAGACAACTCAAAGACTTTCACACGCACATTAAATCGACTGCGCAAACGCGTTATTTAATTCCAATGATTAATACTAAATTGAAATCTAATTTGGTTACCAAACAGTGTGCCCATTTGCGTGAGCAGTTAAATAACCATCCGCTTTATACTTCAATTCACAATACAGGGAGTCTTAGAGTTTTTATGGAACACCATGTTTTCGCGGTTTGGGACTTTATGTCGCTAGTTAAATCAATTCAAAATCATCTTGCGCCCTCAACGGTTCCTTGGATTCCATCTGATAATTCTCGATTTGTTAATTTTATTAATCAGTTGGTTTTAGAAGAAGAATCCGATAACGCGTACTCAGACAAAGCTTTTAATAGGCCTGCAAGCCATTTTGAAGTTTACGTTCAATCAATGACTGAAATAGGTGCAAATACTTATTTTATTTCAAGATTCATAAATGCTGTTAAAGATACCGGCCTGGATACTGCATTGAATATTCCTAATATTCCAGAACCAGCACAACAATTTATGAAGTTTACTTTTGATGTTATTAAGTGTAATCAACCTCATCTATTAGCCACTATCCTTGCATGGGGAAGAGAAGACCTAGTGCCACAGTTATTTCAATCGTTAAGACAAACATTGCAGCTCAATAAATGTGAAGCACCACATCTATTTTCTTATCTTGATCGTCATATTCAGCTAGATGAACAAGAGCATGCTCCGATTGCGATACAATTAGTGCAGGAACTTTGCAAAGGTTCTATAACAAAGCAAACAGAGTCAATCGAAATTGCAGAACAAGCGTTAGCAGCCAGACTTGAATTTTGGAATGGAATTTATCTGGCATTAAAATAATAACATAATTGAATAATTGGTGAACATTGAATGCTATTCAATAAATTTTAATATAAGATATTGTTTGATAGTGTGCGCATATGCAATGAAATTTAATACGCTCACATTGGAATAATTTCATGAATTTGATTGTCGATAGACCATTGTCATATCGATGCTTTATGACAAAAATCAATGCACATACTTTTCTACTTGAAAATGTGTTTACCAGTCAAATATGGCATATAGAAATTCTAAAAGAGAATTCAAAAGAATTTACATATAGCTTAAAAGAGCAAGACAAGCTCGATTAATTCTCAGCGCATAGAATACTTATCATCAGTTAATATAATTTAGGTGGACAAATGTCCGCTTTGGGTCGTTAGCAGTCATTTACTACATTGGTTAAATCTCGATTATTTTTACTTCTGTTGCAATATGCGTGTTCCAACTTTCGGCAAATTTAATCACTTCTTCAACACTTTCATTAGGATGAGATGTCGTGTTGCAGAAAACGTTTGGTTTAATGTCATTAGCATTTAACTCAGTACACAACAAGTCCATAGTATCTTCCCATTTTTGACATTCAATACCAACGGCACAGAAGAGCTCAATTTCATTTTCTATTAGCTCTTGCAGTAGGTCGTTGTGCTCTTCCTGGTACCCAGAATTGGAAATAAGTACGACTTTGCTACCTTTTTTCATATGAATTCTTTCGGCCTATTGCGATCATTCTTATCAAAGCTATGTATTGAAATTTAAGCTTTCTAAAATTTTCTTTAACTCAACAACCAGACCATCGTTTAGATTATTTTCAGAACTTTGTGAAGATTGTTCATCTTTTTCCAAATGTTCAAAATAGTTAGTGTTGCATTCTTCAATATTATCTTTGATACGTTCTAATTCTTTAGGTATATCCTGTATTTCTCGAATCCAAGCTGTAATAAAAATTCCATCTTTTAGATCAATCTTTGCATTTTCGTTTTTTTAGTATTTTGTGA
This sequence comes from Gammaproteobacteria bacterium, assembly GCA_965247265.1. GTDB lineage: Bacteria > Pseudomonadota > Gammaproteobacteria > UBA4575 > UBA4575. The sequence goes on along the minus strand of OZ252002.1, from coordinate 1,464,567 downwards.
GTTGAAGTCTGAACACCAGCTTATAGGTGCTTTTTGAGTTAGTTCAAAAAATACATAAATGTACTTCGCAGCATTAGAAATAGGCCGATAGCCCTCCAGACTAGGCATGCGATTTGGGTCCAAGCCTTTGATTTTAATTTCGCATATATTTCTCATATCAAACTCCAATAGAAGACTCTAAGAATAAATACAAAGCTCACTTTCGTTGTGAATCAATCTTGGCATAGCGTATTGCGTCCTCAAGATTGTCGTATTTGTATCCTTTATAGATAAATACCGTAATTTGTTTAGTTTTAATTCCATACTGATTTGCAATTTTCTTATCAACTTCATTCACTCATGTTGTTCCTTTCGTATAGCTTCATAGTTTAAGCCTTTGCTCGATTATCGAGCTTTGGTGTGCAAATTCCTGATGTTCAATCGATTTGCAAATAAGTGTTTGTGCTCTAATGACACAGTGTCATATGAATCTTGAATTAGAACTGATTGCCGAAAACTGGCTGAGAATTGAAACTCTGGAAAAATTTCGGGATAGGAATATCTAATCTAAATACACCATACTCTCAATGTATAGGAATAGCGATGACTGATTGGATACTAATCTGAATTTCATTCAAAAATTCAAATGACTAAAATTTTGCTTAGTTTCATATTTACGTTTAAGGTCGTAAGCGGTCATTCAGCCTTATAAATATAAGTTTATGCGAGTCAATCAAAGCAATCTTTCCAATCCAGATCAATAGGTTTAAATATTTCTTATCGATATTAATTGCTATTGCCACAATAGAACTATACTGTTTGATTAGTATTTAAACATTATCAGGACCCGCCTGCTCGGCGGTGTATCGCTGAAGCTTCAAAGATTTTTGCAGCTTTATTCCATACACTTCTTATCAGTGTTTCGCCCCGAAGAATGAATAAATAAATTTGGCATTTAAATAATGCTGCTTCTTACATTGTTTGGTAACTATCCACGCCAGTTGGATAAATAGGAGTTCGTCATGCAATTTGACTTATCAGGAATCGATAGCATCATATACTTAGGTGGGTACTTAATATTATTGCTGCTAGCAGTTTACATTACATGGTCTAACGTAAAGAATATTGACTGACTAATATAGCCAATTTTCTATATTTAAAATTACGTCCGTTATATTCAGATTAATCAATGGATATTGATAGAAATATTAAATCCATGTTTTTGGATATAAAGGTTGATGATGCGAAATTTTAGATTAATTTAAAATTTATAGCTCGTCTAGTGATGTCCGCTTTGGGTCGAAAGCAGTCATCCAGGAATTATGCATATAAGGCCATTATTTAAGTTTTAGCGTATTTGTGTAATTATAATAATCTGGACACTTATCAAGGTAGGTGGTGCTATTACCTTCTTTTTCAAATGCGATAGCATGCATTTTTCTTGTGCCGCTAACAACCAACTGAAAAACTTGATTTTTGTTTGGCCATACATAAAGGTATGTTAGAAAGTCACTGTTCTCTTTATGTTCGATAGTATATTTTACTGAATTAATATTATTTACTTTTTCTTTTTTTGTTTCAGATATAAATGTCTTTTCATTATTAAACTCTTGCTCCATTCCCATTCCTTTCACATCATCTAGTGTAAATTGTTCCTCCATTGCATAAAATAGCAAATGAATTAGTACAACATTTACATCTTCACAAAATCCGCCTGCTAAAACTGTCATATCTAAATCTTCTTCTGCAATAGATTTTTTGGTTGATTTAGCTTGTTCTGACATTTGCACAGAGAAATATTCATTCTCATAAAGAATTTGGTTTGAAATGATTACATCAGCTTCACTGAAGTTATTATGAGAAAACACAATAAGCAGTAAAATAAAAAATTGTTTTATCTTGATATTCATAATACTAAGTATAATCTGTACTAATAGTATAATTTTAATACGTCTGCATGTATTTAAACTACTCATTTTAAACTGTTACAGGGTTGACCGTTTCCAATTTTCATATAATACTCGAGAGTATCTATTCATATCATTAATGTGTGTTTTCGCATCGACATTTATTTTTTCTAAAGCATTTTTACCCAGCTGCTTCTCTAATGCCGACTTATATGCAGGAATTTCACCCCATTCCGATACTGTAGTTGGGGTAATTTCAATGTGATATTGAACACTCAATGCATGTGAATTAATTGACATCGATTGAATCGCACATGCTTGTGTTGAAACGAGCACTTTTGCATTTTCTGGTGCTCGTTTGACCTCGGCACTATGCCATTGCAAACACTTCATTTTATTTGGAATGTTTTGTAAAAAAGGACTGGTAGCACCTGACGTTGTCATGCCTACATCAAGCATCCCTATTTCGGGTGTTTTCGCTAAACCAACCTCTCCACCTAATGCATCTGCCAATAACTGATGACCTAGACAAAACCCAAAATAGGGAAGTTTTCGCTCAATAACTGCCTCGCGAATTGCAGCTTTTTCATCGACTAACCAGTGGTATTCTTTTTCTTCCCATACATCCATCGGACCTCCCATTACCCATAGGGCATCAAACTCATCCAAGCTCGGAATAGATTCCCCTTCATCTAATTCAATTGGACACCATTCAATTCCATCTTCATTAAAATAATTTCTGAATATCCCAGGGTGTTCAGCAGCAATCTGCTGGAATACAAGAATTCTAGATAGTTTTGACACGAGCAACTTCCTCGTTTTAGACGTAAGTACTGGGTAATTTTATTTATGTTGGTCGCATATGTGGGAATAAAATTACCTCCCGAATAGTATGCGAATTAGTAAATAACATGACTAAGCGATCTACACCTATACCTTCACCAGCAGTAGGAGGTAAGCCATATTCGAGTGCCCGAATGTAATCTTCATCAAAATGCATCGCTTCTTCATCACCCGCTTCTTTTTCAGCTACTTGCGCCTTAAAACGTTCGGCTTGATCTTCTGGATCATTAAGTTCAGAAAATCCATTTGCAATTTCGCGCCCGCCAACAAAAAATTCAAATCGATCTGTTACAAACGAATCTTCATCATTCTTTCTGGCAAGTGGTGAAACCTCCGTAGGGTATGAAGTTATAAAAGTTGGGTCCTTTAACTTATCTTCAACTGTTTTTTCAAAAATTTCTATTTGCACTTTCCCTAACCCATAGCTCTCTTTAACAGAAACCGATAATTTTTCTGCAACCTTTCTAGCTTGATCGATATTATTTAAATCGTTTTCTGATAACTCAGAATTAAAATGCAAAATTGATTCTTTTACTGTCATACGTACAAATGGTTTACTAAAGTCATAGACCTCTTCTCCATATGTAATTGAACTAGTTTTTATAATTTCGCTGCATATGCCCCGCATCATTTCTTCAGTCAGATCCATTAAGTCATGATAGTCGGCGTAGGCTTGATAAAATTCCAACATTGTAAATTCTGGGTTATGTCGAGTAGATAACCCTTCGTTACGAAAATTTCGATTAATTTCGAATACTCGCTCCACCCCACCAACAACTAATCGTTTCAAATATAGTTCTGGGGCTACACGCATAAATAAAGGAATATCAAGCGCATTGTGATACGTTTTAAATGGGCGCGCAGTAGCCCCGCCAGGAATAACTTGCATCATAGGTGTTTCAACTTCTACAAATCTTCGTGCCGCTAAAAAATTACGTAGGTATTGAATGATATTCGTGCGCATTTCAAATACATTGCGCGACGCTTCATTCATTATTAAATCCACATAGCGTTGACGATAGCGCTTCTCGGTATCTTTTAAACCATGGAATTTCTCAGGCAAAGGACGAATTGATTTAGTGAGAAGTACGATGGCTTCCATCTTTACGTATAGATCTCCTTTACCAGACTTATGAATAGGACCTTCCACTCCGATAATGTCACCAATATCCCATGTATCTATTTCACCTATAAATTCCTTAGAAAAAGATTTACAATCTATATATGTTTGGATACGTCCGGACATGTCTTGCAGAACAAAAAATGGACCTCGCCTTGCCATAATGCGGCCAGCAACTTTTGCATGTCTATCTAAATCAACTAGCTCTTCTTTATTTTTTTCACCGAGTTCTTCTTGTAAATCTTGCGCGTAGCTATCTCTTCTAAAATGATTTGGAAAGGCATTACCTTGTTCACGCATAGCATTAAGTTTTGTACGACGTTGTGCGATGAGCTTATTCTCATCTTGAATGTGTTGTTCATCAGTCATTCTTTATTACAGTCCACTCTTTAAACTTGCTTCAATAAATTGATCTAAATCGCCATCCAATACGGCCTGGGTATTGCCTGTTTCCACAGACGTCCGTAAATCTTTAATGCGTGATTGATCTAAAACATAGGATCGTATTTGGCTACCCCAGCCTATATCTGCCTTGCTATCTTCAATTTGTTGTTGCTCACCTTGACGCTTCTGAATTTCTAATTCATATAGTTTAGCTTTCAACTGCTTCATCGCCATGTCTTTATTTTTATGTTGTGATCGATCATTCTGACATTGTGTCACAACACCCGTTGGCAAATGTGTAATTCGCACTGCCGACTCCGTTTTATTAACATGTTGCCCACCTGCACCACTCGCACGATATACATCAATTCGTAAATCTGCAGGATTAATGTTAATTTCGATATCTTCATCAATTTCGGGTGAGACAAATACAGCAGCAAATGATGTATGCCGGCGATTGCCCGAATCAAATGGAGATTTTCTTACTAAGCGATGCACACCCGTCTCTGTACGCAGCCAGCCGAATGCATAATCACCCTTAAATTCAATGGTGGCACTTTTAATACCTGCAACATCGCCAGGAGATACTTCAATTAGTTCTGTTTTAAAACCTCTTCGCTCCCCCCAGCGCAAATACATGCGTAACAACATCTCTGCCCAATCTTGCGCTTCCGTGCCACCTGAACCTGATTGCACATCAAGAAAGGCATTATTTGAATCCATTTCGCCTGAAAACATGCGACGAAATTCTAGATCGGCGACTCGCAACTCTAAGTCTTGCAGGTCTTTTTCAACAGCCAGAAATGTTTCTGTATCATTTTCTTCAGCTGCTAACGCTAACAAATCACGCGCTTCAGATACACCACCCTCAACGTTTTGAATCGTATTAACAACTGTTTCGAGTGTGGCACGTTCTTTGCCAAGTTTTTGTGCAAGATCTGGTTGATTCCAAATCTCAGGGTCTTCTAACTCCCGACTAACTTCATCGAGGCGTTCACACTTATTTTCATAGTCAAAGATACCCCCTTAAACTTGAGGAGCGTAATTGCAAATCTTCAATTAAATTTAACAGCGGGTTAACTTCCATTTTTATTTATCTGAGTACTTCAATGGGCGCGTATAGTAGCGTATATCAAACATTAACAATAGAACCTATTTTAAATTTTATAGGGAAGGAAATAAAATGCAAAACAATTGGCTTAGAATTAAACTCTACTTATTTGTTGGCTCCAAATATTGCACAATTAACTGCGGTTTTCTAATACCTCTGAATTCATTCACAGATAGTTGATAAGCGATTTGAATTTGAGTTACTGATTCATCCCAACTGTATTTATCGATATTAAATGCAATAGCATCGATCTTTTGACTACCGCCTGCAGGTACCAACACCAGTTTTAAATGTCGCTCACCTACGATTCGATGCTCATGTATATCAAACACGCCATCAAATGTTGGTTCTGGAAAACCCTGACCCCAAGGCCCTGCACGAAATAAGATTTCTGCTACCTTTAGCGATAACTCATTGTCATTTAACTCACCATCAGATAATAAGATAGCTTCAAGTTGTTCCGGTGTCGCAAGCTCTTTAATGGTTTGATTGAATATTTGCGCAAATTTTTCAAAATTAGCTACCGGTATTGAAAGACCCGCTGCCATTGCATGGCCTCCAAATGTCTTAATAAGCTCCGGATGACGCGTTGCCATTAAATCTATAGCATCATGTATATGAAGCCCGGTAATTGATCTCGCGGAGCCTTTTAACTCGGTATCATTCACTTTTGCAAATACTATAGTTGGACGATGAAACTTTTCTTTTATTCGAGCCGCAACAATTCCACTGACTCCTTGATGCCAATTAGGGTCATACAGTGCAATTCCAAATTTACCCGCACTGTCCTTTTGAAATTTATCGGCCTCATCTGACTTTTTTAGTTCCCTGAGTGCTTGACCTTGCATTTTTTGTTCAATTTCTTTTCGCTCTTCATTGAGACTATTAAGCTCATTCGCGAACACTATTGCTTGATCTTCATCATTTGTAAGTAAACACTCAATGCCTAACGCCATATCTTCTAGTCTGCCCGCAGCATTAAGGCGAGGCCCGATCACAAACCCTAAATCAGACGCGCTGATCTGTCCCAGTCTCTTTCCTGCTATTTTTAAGATTGCACGAATGCCAGGGCAGCATTTGGATGCACGTATACGCCGCAACCCTTGCTCAACCAATATACGATTGTTGTAATCCAATATTGCCACGTCTGCAACGGTGCCCACTGCAACTAAGTCCAAAAATAGTGCAAGATTTGGTTCTTGCATACGCTTTTTTTCAAACCATCCTTGTTCTCGCAAAAAAGTACGTAGCGCCGAGAGAACATAAAAAACGACACCCACACCTGCTAGATTTTTACTTGGAAATTCATCACTAGGTTGGTTAGGGTTTATGATTACATCCGCCTGCGGCAATGTGTCTCCCGGCAAATGATGATCCGTTACTAGGACATTTATTCCCTTTGCTTTTGCTGCCGCAACTCCTTCTATGCTTGAAATGCCATTATCTACAGTAATAATTAATTCTGGTTTGTATTCGCCCGCTACCTCCACAATTTCTGGCGTGAGCCCATACCCAAACTCAAACCGATTCGGTACCAAGTACTGGACATTACCAAATCCAAAACTATGCAATGCACGGATAAATAATGCAGTGCTGGTGGCACCGTCTGCATCAAAGTCACCAATAATTAGAATTCGCAGATTTCTTTCAAAACACCGATAAATCAGTTCAACACCCTTTGTTACATTCAATAAGTCCCCAGGCGTTAAGGCTTTAGACAATGAATGGTTAACTTCTTCTTCAGTACTTATTCCGCGTTGGGCATATATGCGCTGAAGAATGGGTGGAAGATCACTAAAATGTTCCTTTGATACAATTTCAGCTCTGCGCTTGATCGTTAGCAGCATGTATTAATAATTTTTCAATAATTTTAAATACTTGGCAGTATTTTATTATGTCAATACTGTTCTATAATTTAATTTCTGGGAATGATCAGTACCGTGAATTTTAAATTTTTTGCTTGATAAGTACAGATTGTAAGTTACGGAATAATCTGGATTTACGGTATAAGATGCCAAACTATACGTATTATACAAATTTAGCAAATTGAAATTTTTCAACAGAATGCCTTCCTATGCCTGACCATATCCTTTTCTTAACTGGGAAGCTTGCTGAAAAAAGTTTGCACCGCGTATTGGAATCTATGCAGCCTACCGCGTTTACGTATGAAGTGCGTCAACTTGGTGTAAGTGTAGCCGCACTTATGACGACGCAATTAATTCAAAAACGCCTCACAGGCACAGGTCAGGCTAACAAAATAGTCATACCAGGCCGATGCAGAGGCGATATCGATACTTTATCCAATACATTAGGTGTGCCGGTTGAGCGAGGTCCTGAAGAATTGAAAGACTTACCTGCTTATTTTGGCCAAGAATCAAAAAAAACCGACTTGAGTCACTATGATGTACAAATTTTTGCAGAAATTGTCGATGCCCCAAATATGTCGATTGAAGACATTGTCCAACGTGCTCATATTTACAAACAAGATGGAGCCAATATTATTGATTTAGGTTGCTTGCCCAGCACACCTTTCCCATTATTAGAAGAAGCAGTCCAAACGTTGAAGGCAGAAAACTTTGTTGTCAGTGTAGATTCATTGACGCCCGAAGACTTAATTGCAGGAGGCAAAGCAGGCGCAGACTTTCTTCTTAGTCTAAACGAAAAGACGTTATGGGTATTAAAAGAAGTTGACTCAACCCCAATTATTATTGGTAACACACCATTAGATGTTCGATCACTTTATCGTGAAATTGATCAGTTATTAAAAGAAAACCGAAAATTTATTGCAGATTCCATTCTTGACCCAATTCATTTTGGATTCACAGAATCTATTGTACGTTATCGCAACTTACGTAATCGTTATCCGGATATAGAAATTATGATGGGTGTGGGCAATCTTACCGAACTCACGCATGCAGATAGCGCAGGTACCAATGCATTATTGCTTGGCATAATGTCTGAATTAGAAATACAACATATTTTAGCCACGGAAGTAAGTGAACACTGTCGTTGCGCGGTGCGAGAAGCAGATTTAGCTCGTCGTATCATGTATGCCTCAAGAATAGACAACATTCCGCCAAAAGGTTATGACAATGGGCTAATGGCCTTGCATGAACGCAAACCCTTTCCATATAGTTTTGAAGAAATAAAAGAACTTGCAGCAAAAATTAAAGATCCGAACTATCGCATTCAAGTATCAGAGGAAGGTATTCATACGTATAATAGAGACGGTATGAATTCAAGCACTGACCCCTATGAAATATATCCAAAATTAAATGTTGAGGAGGATGGTGGGCACGCTTTTTACTTAGGCGTTGAACATGCGCGCGCGCAAATAGCCTGGCAATTAGGAAAACGCTATGAACAAGATGAGCAATTGCAATGGGGGGTTGCAGTTAAAGATGAGGAGCAAGATCTTAGTTCATTTAAAAATGAAGGATCAACCATACATACTCGAAAAGATCGGAAAAATAAAATAAAACAATCGGATAAGTCCTAGCGATGCCTTTTATACGCGAATGCATTGTTACAACACTTAGTGAAAACAATAGCGTTCATATAGCACCCATGGGAACACATGAAGATGACGATCTGTTCATACTGTTACCTTTTAAACCCTCGACTTCCTTAGATAATATTGAGCGCAATAGAACAGCTACACTTAATTACACCGATGATGTGCGTGTATATGCCGGCTGCTTAACTGGACACCGAGTATGGTCTACCTGCTCCACCGAAGGTATACGTGGCGCACGTCTTGAAAATTGCCTATCACACACCGAGTTAGAGGTGATAAATAAGATAGAAAATGAACTTCGACCTAAATATTGTTGTAAAGTTATACATGAAGGCACACATGCCCCGTTTCACGGGTATAATCGCGCGCAATTTGCTGTAATCGAACTCGCTATATTAGTCAGTCGACTGCATATGTTGCCCCAAGAAAAAATACAACATGATATTGAATATTTATCAATTGGATTTGAAAAAACATCCGGTCCTCGTGAACAAGAAGCCTGGGGATGGTTAATGGAAAAAGTAATGACACACCAACAATCAAGTACGGAATATTCAGCATGACAGGAATGCTGGCTAGTGTTCGAGACCTTCAAGAAGCTGCGCTGGTCTTTAAAGGCGGTGCAGACATCATAGATTTAAAAGAACCAAAGTATGGCGCGCTTGGCGCAGTACCCACTGATGTCATACATCATGTTGTAGATGAGCTGTGGGAAAAATGCATTATTAGCGCAACCATTGGTGATTTACCTGCTGATGTTGAGGCTATTGAAAATAAAGTCATGCAAATAGCCGAGACGGGTGTTGATTACGTTAAAGTTGGGATGTTTAGTGAACGCCACATTGATGATTGTTTACCAAAATTAATCCATTGCAGTAATAAAGGAATTGCGATTATTGCTGTATTTTTTGCAGATATGAATTTTGATTCCGATCATGCAATTAAATTGGCAAAGCAAGCGCGACTTAAAGGCGTAATGATGGATACAGCACTGAAAAAAGCAGGAAATTTGTTCAGTCACAAAAATGTTTTACAACTTGAATATTTTATAAATCGTGCAAAACAAAATGGCTTGCTAACCGGTTTGGCAGGGTCTTTGAATGTAAATGATATCACACCTTTGCTGAAAGTAAATCCAGATTACATAGGATTTCGCACAGCATTATGTGCGAATAAAAATCGAGAAAGTCTTTTAGATAAAAAAGCAATTATAAACGTGAGAAAAAGAATTCCGCCTCCAAGTGAGTTAAGTCTAAAATTGGCATAACATATATTTTCTTATGCCTCAGAATTAAAATATTGAAATTCCAATTAAATTTATCGTTCTGGACATTATCGGCACATTATTACTTGCTGTTGGGATAATAGAGCTGGTTTCTAATTTAAACTTAATTCCAGCATCATTTCAGTTTAATAACTATGCTATAGCTCTAATCGTTGTTGGTGTCCTATTGATGCTTCCACTAATTTTACATATTAAAAATATAATTCTTGGAAATCAGGCACGTGAAATTTAACAAATATTTAATTTAATACGTACTGGCCGATGAAAAAACTCAAAAACGAAGCTGATTTAGTAAAAAAAGCGATACGAGTAGGAATGATTTATGCTGAAAGACGTGGTGTTGTTAAATTCGATGCCTCAGATTCTGCGAATGAAAAAGTAGAATATTTATATCGATTACTCGTACACGACAAAGTGATACATCCACTCGCAAAAGATCAATTAAATTTACCCAACATGAAACACAAACTTGCTATTTGGCTTTCTCACCAGTTGCCCGATGACCATCCTCTATTACAATAGCGTTGGGTTAACTAAATGCATCATAAAATCTATTTAACACAGCTATAGATCTTATTTAATTGCATACCTATTCGTTTTTTTTTTAATATCAGAGTTAAACTACTAATACGTTGCCTTACATCAAATAGTTTTAACACAATATAAATTAGCGTGTAGCAGTAAATATGTTAATTGAACAATTTGACATTACTGAAGCCGTTATAAATTTTTGCTAGAGATTTATTTGTATGACCCACGCTAAACAACTCTTAGAGAACAAAAATAACGACCTATTTACGATTGATCCAGGTTGTTCAGTCTATGACGCTATTAAGAGTATGGCAGATAACCATATTGGCGCCCTGCCAGTTATGAGTAATGGAAATTTAGTCGGAATTATAACCGAGAGAGACTATGCAAGAGACATCATCCTCAAAGGAAAATCATCTAAAAATGCTTTAGTAAAAGATATAATGACACAAAATGTATTATGCGTAAAAGAAGAACAGACAATAGAACAGTGCATGGCGCTCATGACTGAAAAACGTGTTAGATATTTACCAGTTGTGAATAATGTAAAAATAGTAGGCATCATTTCGATTGGAGATATCGTGAAAGCTATTATCTCTGAGCAACAATACACAATCGAGCAACTTGAACATTATATAAGCGGTTTGCCCACCTAAATTACTCAAAGGTGAAATTAGAAGCAGCTACTCCTGGATCTATTCTTACGTTTTGGTTTTCTTCACCAGCTAAAAAGTATTGGTTTCAACCATCATCAGAATTTGACGATGAAATTCGTATCAAATTTGAATATATTTGGGAGCAAGCATCCCAAGATTTGCTAGATCACTGGCAAAGTGCGCCTGAAGGTACATTAGCACTTATTATTGTGCTCGATCAGTTCCCGTTGAATATGTATCGAGGAACCTCAAAAAGCTTCTCAACTGAACATAAGGCTATTGAACTTTCTCATTATGCAGTTGCCAATAAAATGGATATGAAATTGACAAATAATCAATTATCTTTTCTCTATATGCCACTCATGCATAGTGAAAATATTGATGACCAAAATTTATCTGTGAAATTATTTGAAAAAGCTGCTCTAGAAAGTAATCTACGATTTGCTAAGCATCATCGAGACATAATACAAATATTTAAACGATTCCCTCATCGAAACAAAATTCTCAACCGTGAAACTACAGAAGAAGAACTGAAATATTTAGCTTCACCAGAAGCTTTTATGGGATGATATAACATGATATCAACACTTTCATGGCGTGAAGCAATTCTTGCTTTATTGTTTTTATTATCATGCATTAGCATTTTTTTTATTGACCCTATCCCGCAAGATTTAAGCTATCACAATTTTGCAGATTCTCGAATTATTTTTGGTATACCTAACTTTTATGATGTTATATCCAACCTGCTTTTTGCTGCGGTTGGAATTCTTGGAATAGCCTATGTCTTTTCTCACTGGGAAAAAGAAAAGTCCTGGAGTTGGCTAATTCTATTTTTAGCTATTTTGTTAGTCGCAGGCGGTTCTTCTTACTATCACTTCAATCCTAATAACGATTCCTTAACATGGGATCGATTGCCCATGGCCGTTGGGTTTATGGCGCTGTTTGCAATTGTTGTTGGCGATTACATTTATACAAAATTTGAGACATGGCTGCTTATCCCAATGTGCCTGTTAGGTGTGACATCGGTTCTATACTGGAATTTTACAGATGATTTGAGATTATATGCTTGGGTGCAATTTTTTTCGACAGCGTTATTAATTCTTGTAATATTTTTATATAAGCCTAGCACCTACTTAACAAAGTATTTTATTTTCGCTTTTATATTTTATGCATTATCGAAAATTACTGAGCATTTCGACAAGCCCATATACGCATTGACGAGCGATACTATTAGCGGGCATACAATTAAACATTTACTTGCTGGTATCGCAACATTTTATTTTTATTTAATATTAAAACACAAAACTACTAAATATTGATTAAACTACATACATGAAACGTATATTCAATCTTAAAAATGAAGCAAACTATCCTTGGCTATCGTTGCGACTATATTCAAATTTAATAACCGATCAGGAAGTCACCATCGATATTGAGAATGAATCTACTAATGATCGACAATTAGCAAAATTTTTAAACAAGATGACTACATTTGCTCAGGCACAGAAATAATTTTGATACATACACATCAACACTCTTTCTCGTCCAGCTATAACATGGTATTTGTCATAGGCACGTCATTGAATATTGGATTTGTTATTGTTGAAGCTGTTTTTGGATATTTATCAAATTCTCTAGCGTTAATAGCCGATGCTGGACACAACTTGAGTGACGTTTTGGCGCTTGTACTTGCATGGGGTGCGACGATTCTTGCGCAACGAAAACCAACGCGTATGAAAACCTATGGTCTTCGCAGAGGAACAATACTGGCGGCACTCATTAGTGCCCTGATACTCCTGATGACTATGGGAATTGTTGCTTGGGAAGCAATTGGGCGAATTGCCTCTACGACAACGGTAAATTCTAAAACAATTATAATTGTTGCAGCAATTGGTGTGGTTATTAATACCATCACAGCATTATTATTCATTTCTAACAAAAATAATGATTTAAATATAAAAGCTGCTTTTTACCACATGACTGCTGATGCGGGCGTATCTCTCGGCGTAGTAATTACAGGAATTGCAATCTTGATGACAGGGATGTACTGGTTAGATCCAGTAGTAAGTATATTTATCGTTGTCGTAATTGTTTTAAGTACATGGAGCTTGTTGCAAGATTCCTTTAACTTGGCTATGGATGGCGTTCCAAGAGATATAGATCCTGATGAAGTTAAGGAATTTATACTTAAGCAAAACAATGTCAAAGAAATTCATGACTTACATATTTGGGCAATGAGCACAACTCAAGTAGCTTTGACAGCACACATTGTTCGTAATGCATCAACGATAGATGATGAATTCTTGCATGCGCTATGTAAAAACTTAGAAGAAAAATTCGATATAGTGCACCCTACAATACAAATTGAGTCAGGCGATGATAAGCATTTATGCGAACAAGCACACCCTGATAGCTTATAATTTTTAAGACAGCGATAATTTATTCACACTAAATTCTACATTGCTCTTGCATTTTTAGGTGCAAACGTTGAAAGCAGCAAAGGGATAATACTGAATGTTGCAAACAATGAAACCAACATTGCAATACTTGTCAATAAACCAAAGTAAATTGAAGGTACAAAATTAGAAAGTACTAAAATTATAAAACCTAGCGTAATAGTAATAGAAGTGAAATAAAGCGCTTTTCCCACGGTTGTTTGTGACGCGTGTATAGCTTGATAGCTGTCCAGGCTTACTGCATATTCTTTTTTATAGCGATGGATATAGTGAATTGCATAATCAACCCCAATACCAATTGTGATTGCAGCAATTGTTATAGTCATAATATCAAGAGGTATCCCGAACACACCCATTAATCCTAATATAAACAGTGCAGTAAAAATATTAGGCAATGTCCCAATTATTGCCAGTTTTATACTTCGAAATAACACAATTAACATGAGTAGAATACATACAAACACTGTGAATAATGTAAGTATTTGAGATCGATAAAGACTTTGCAGCACATTATTATATAAAACACTAATTCCCGTTAGCCTCACTGCTTCGCCATTACTGATAAAGTCTGCATTTATATCTGTATATATCTTGTTAAGAAGATCATTTCGAATCAATGTATGATCTGAATCTTTGATGCGAGCCAATATTCGCGCCTGCCCACCACCTGTTGAAACATAAGGAGATATTAATACATTCTTTATATTCTCAGGAACTTTCGAATAGACTAAGGAAAGGTGGAAATCTTCCAGCGGCTCACCTTTATTAACGGTACGAAATACTTCTTCAGTACTGGACAATGAAAGAACCTTACCGACTTGTGGCAGACTTTCTAAATAACGATGTATTTTCTGAATTTTTTTAATTCCTCTTCGATTATACCAGTAGCTTTGTGCAGTAAAATCATCTTGCGTCTCATCAAGCTCGGCTAAATAATCACCAAACTCTTCATCCTCTTCTAATTCCTCTTCTTCTTCATCCTCAGAGACTGGCCCTGCCTCTAACATCACTTCTAGAGGCACTGTCCCTCCTAGTTTTTGATCCACCAGTTCTAACCCCTGATAGATATCTGTAGATTTTTTAAAATAATCAATAAAACGATTCTCTACAGTGATTTGACTGATACCAGCAAGATTTAATGCGAACATGCCAATAAGAATAATGATTGTTAAACCTTTATTTTTAACAATGACATTAAGAATATTTTCAAGAAATGTAGCCGATTTATCTTCCTTAATTTGTGTTGACTGAGGATTAAGTAGCTTAATTAATGCTGGCAGAACTGTGAATGTAAGTAAAAATGCACAAAATAGACCCAGTACCATGATATATCCAAATATAATTACAGGATTTATATCACTCACAATTAAAGATAAAAAAGCAATTGCCGAGGTAAGCACCATATAAAAACATGGGGTAATTATCTGGTTAATTGTAATTGCCAAATTTTCATCAACACCATTTTCAGGATGCAAGGATTGAATTTCTTGATAGCGAATAATCACATGTATAGACAATGCGATTGAAAATATAATAAGCAAGGCTACAAAATTAGCTGAAATAATTGTTAGCTGAAAATTTAATAATCCTGTAATTCCTGAAACCAAGAGAACATTCATTGTTGCGCAAATTAATGGTAACACAATCCATTTTGGCTTTCTGAAAAATAGGAATAACACAAATGCCATAATAAATATTATTGCCAATCCAAATATTTCTATGTCTTGCTGCACAAACGTTTTCATGTCATTACCAATTAATGGTGCGCCTGCTAAGTAAAATTTTCCTTTATCATTGTTATTTGAAGTAATGGTTCGAATTGAAGCTAGAACACTTTTATAACGATTATTAATTAATTGCCTTTCAGTAATAATAGTTTTTCGTAATTCTTCTAACTTATGCAATTCAGATTCCGCTGCTGAATGCTCTTTCTGTTGATCAAGCAACTCATATTTTTGTTGCAATAAATTAATTAGTTTTTGATTTTTTTGAATATCAACTTTTATTGCAGTGGTACTTAAATCTTGACTTACAAGGTTATCTAAATATATTGGGCTTGTAGTAAACTCATGGCGTGCTTTTTCAATATCAACTTCATCAGATAATAAATTAGAAAATTTTGTCTTGCCTGTTAATTTATCTTCCTCTTGCTGAAGCAACAGCGGCACATTGCTAATTGCAGTTGTACCAGCAACACCTTCGATTTGCTTAAATTGAGTTGAAATATCTTCAATAAAATTTATAGTGTCTTGTTCTAAAATTGAACTTGCAGGCTTGAAGCCTACAATAACGTACTCGTCACTGGTATATTGGCGATGCACTTCTCGATAATATTTTAAATCCGGATCGCTCTCTAGCAGAATGGAATCTGGCGAAGCATCAATATGTAAATTTTTAATAAATAGACTACAACCTATCACTAAAGCAACCATACTAATGATGGTTAGATAGGGTTTACTAGTAATAAATTTTGAAAGTGATTGAATAAATGACGATAGCATTATTTAATAATGATCATTTGCTTGCTTTATATACTAACACAGTTACTAGACTCAACTTCAAATAGGAAATTTCAATATCAAGTTAGTAAATTTTTGAACTTATGCAAGTGTGTTTTATGTAAAAAGTGTACAGAAATATTCATTTCTGTAAGATATTCAGGTAAATTTGGATCAATACAAGATTCTTTAGAAAGATTTTCTAGTGTGCAATTAGTTAAAGTTATATCTGCTGATTTTATAAATAGTAACTGATCGGCTGACAAAATTTTTGCTAACCACGCAGCAAGGCTATCCGATGTGATGTCCCAGGATTTTTCTAAATCACAATTTTCGCGCACCATATCAAATGGCTCCCAAATTGCTACATTCCTATTACTCCAACACTCATTTATTTTATTTTGTGTATCCACTAGAGTGAGACTGTGACACAGTGACTTCATCAAGTATCCATATTGTTGCATTGCAAGAACTGCCATATTGTGTGCAAGACCTTGATCAATATTAAATTGATAATCTACTTCACGAATTAAATCGGAAAATGGACCACCTCCAGGCACAATAATTATTTTTTGAGATTTACATTCGCTTATGGCATGTAACCAGTCACCGAGGTATGAACTATCATAGAGACTCCCTCCTATCTTAATGACCCATGGCATATTTATTTTCTTGATTAAGTAATTTCATAATTGCAGTAGCCTTATCAAATGTTTCCTGATACTCAGCGCCTTCAATAGAATCATGAACAATGCCACCACCAACATAAAAATACATATCTTGTTCTTTGTGTACGAGTGTACGAATGGCTATATTGGTATCCATATTTCCATTAAATCCAATATAGCCAATTGAACCACAGTAAATACCACGGCGATGAGGCTCTAGCTCTTCGATTATTTCCATAGACCTCAATTTGGGTGCTCCCGTGATAGAACCCCCTGGAAAACAACCATGCAAGAGATCAATTGCTGAACGTTGGTCATGAAGTTTACCCGTTATGGTGCTTACTAGATGGTGCACATTAGGAAAACTTTCGACTTCAAATAATTTTGGCACTTTAACCGAACCTAGCTCGCAGTTTTTGCTTAAGTCATTTCGTAATAAATCTACAATCATTACATTTTCGGCTTGATCTTTTTTACTTGTCATCAACTCATTTAGTAATGTTTGATCTCTGTCATAATTTTTAGCGCGCGGACGTGTGCCTTTTATTGGTTTAGTTTCAATAATATTATCTTTTACTGACAAAAATCGTTCGGGGGAATTGCTCAAAATTTTAAATTCTGAATAATTCATATACGCGCTAAATGGTGAAGGATTAATTTTTCTCAGCTCCTTATATGCTGCCCATGCGCTACCCTCTACTACAACGTTAAAGCGTTGTGCCAAATTTACCTGATAACAATCACCGTCTTTAATATATTTTTTAATTTTATTAAAAGCATTTTTATACTTTTCATGCGTCATGTTTGAACATACTTTCTGTCGTACACAAAATGATTCTTTATTATTAAATTTATTTTTTGTTGAAAATAGTTTTTCAAGGTCATTCCATTCTCGTTTTGTCTTAATATCAGAGCTATTTCCAACCAATGTAGTCTTCTTTTTTTTGTGATCTACAACGAGAGCCCAATAATAAATACCAATGGCCATGTCAGGTAGAGATATATCATTTACGGCTATTGATGGAATTTTTTCGATATAACGCCCTAGGTCATAACTGAAAAAGCCTAGCGCACCACCCGCAAAAGGTAGCCTGTTATCTATTTTGCTAACGCTTCTTAACTGCTCTTTGAGAATACTAAATGGGTCATCGGGAACAACATATTTTTCAGATGCATTATGAATTGTGGTTTTGTTATTTTGTGTAGTGACACAGATTTTAGGCCTAGATACAATAATGTCATAACGTCCCTGTGCACTAACAGGCTGACAGCTATCTAAAAATATTGACCAAGGTTCCTCAGCCACCTTGTCATAAAGAATCGTGCTGTCTGGATGATAAGGAATATTGGCAGTTAACACATCCGTCATTTAATAAATTCCTGAAATCCCAAACACGCGACAGAAACCGCTGGTGCACAATCAGCCACACTATAATTACTGGCATTTTCCTTATGATGAACAAAACTCCCAAACTCAATATATTCCCGATTTAGGCGTAGTGCTAATTCTTTTACAAGAAATCGCCCTATTCCTGCACCCACTAATGGTGTATCTAAACTTAATGATTTTGTAGCAAGCAATTTTCGACATGCATTGATAATCATTTGAATCTGTTGTTCGCGTATATACTTAGCAACATCTTTCCATATAGAAATTTCTTCATTGTCATAATCATAGCCAAACATACGTGCTACTCGAGCAGCACTACATTGTTCATCTTTGCTTCGCCCATCTAATGTCTCACTCAGATCGGCATAACTTGGTAACTCTTGGGTAAGTCGATACACATCTGCAAAATTAGAAAAGTATTCATTTATAACTGGAATAAATTTTCCTTTTACAGGTGCAGATTTACAAATTGCAAATATTGGTGTTCTTACTACACCACAATATACGAGCTCTTGAGTATAAAGCCGTTCTGAATCTGAATACCCATCGAATACAACTTTATGATCCTGAATTGTAATCACATCACATGTAGTACTACCTATGTCAACAAATAACGCATTTTCAATTTTTGTTGCGACATATTTTGCACTTGCAAGCCAATTAGCTGAGGCTACTTCATGATACAATTTTGATGTTTGGTGTGGATGTATAAGACCATGATCACCTGCAAAAAAGAAAATATTCTCACTCTTAAAGTCATCAAGCACCTGTTCAACTATCTTTTCAACGCCTTCCTTACGACTATTAAAGCAATCTACAAGCTCTCCAGTCATTGTTACGCAATGAAACGAATCATCCAACTGAAATTTAGTGCGAACTGAGCTAATCGCATCATGAAAGTGATCTAACCCCCTCCATAATGGGCAGCCTAACTGTGTGATTTCAGATATTGACTCGCTATTTGTTGCTTTTGCTAATTTGATATGCGCTCCACCGATATCCCAACCTAATATATAATTATGCTGCATAATTATTCTCAATATTGACCGTAATACAGCTGTTTTTGTTTACTTCAAAAGCAGTTAACTTTTGATTATTAAAGCACTCTAAAATCAATCGCGCGGGATTAATTCCTAATGCCTCCTTCAAGCCAATATATGACGTTGTAATCCTTGGATTAATCTCGACCAACACAATTTCATGTTCTGTTATTAATATATCTACGCCTATATACCCACTCAAACCTGTAAATGCCTTTATAAGTGTTTCACAAAATGTCATAAAATTGTTTTTTGCAAACGCATTTACGTTGCATCCTCTTAGCACGAGTGTTTCCTGTAATTCTTTGAAGCATTGTTCATTAACGCTGAGAATTTGACATTCTCCTTCCCAGCACAATAAGCTTAAACTTGCGTGCTTTCCACGTACAAACGGTTGCACAATGAATTCCACATCATCGTTGCGATTTAATTCAATCATTAGATCTTCAAAACTGCTAAATACAACTAGATTTTCACACCCTGCACCGTCAATTGGTTTTATTACATACTGATCTGCGAGAAATTTATTTAATTTACTTTGATGATATGTAGGGATTTGTGCAATATTTGTATTTAATAAGTGATGATATGTATCAAGCTTGTTGCTCGTTAATCGAATTGCATCAGCATTACTGTTTAGTAAAACACATCCTTGTTTTGAATAATCTTCACATAACGTTGCCAGTATGTTATTAGACTCTGGTGCGATTACTAATAATGCATCCATCTCTGCAATTAATAATTCAATTTTTTCGGTATGCGTATGCCCAGGTTCAATCGTAATATCATTGTTAGATACTATATTTCCACTTAAGCGATAATCACGCAATGCATAGACATCAACGCCATTTATCTGGCTAAAATCATTAGCTACTGCGTTTAGCATCATCAGGCCTTCTTGTACCAGTGACGAAGACAATGCTTGATCTATCAATCCGCCACCGGTGATATACTCAAATAATAATAATTTCATAGTTATTTAATATGTACATTATTCCTGTACTTGACCTGTGTAATGGAATTGCCGTTCATGCTGTCAAAGGTGAACGTGAAAAATATCAACCTGTTAGTTCCAGACTATGCTCTTCCTCAAATCCAATTGATGTTATTAGTTGTTATTTAGATTTCTATTCTTTTAAAAGAATCTATATCGCAGATCTTAATGCAATTGAACAGCTGGACGACAATTCAAAAACCATAGAATCAATCTGCAATTTATTTCCAAAACTTGAAATATGGCTGGACACTGGCATTCCACTAATTAAACACTATTTAAACAATGAAAGTTTAAGTAATCTACGTATAATTTTATCTACAGAATCAGTAAGACCGCCTTACACTCTTGATTCTTTAATTAAAAACCGCTCTAAAAATAAATTTATATTATCGATAGATTACAAATTCGGTGAATTATTGGGCACAAAAGATTTGCTACAAAACTTAAATCAATGGTCATCTGAAATAATAATATTAAATCTTGATGGCGTAGGAACAAATAATGGAGTAAAAGTACCTAAACAAATAACCAACTTAAACTTATTTCGAACTCATAATGCATTTTATGGAGGTGGTATAAAAAGTATCAAAGATTTACAATATTTAAATTCATTAGGTGCGATCGGGGCATTAATTTCTACATCATTGCATAACTTAACTATTACTAAAGATGAAATTACACTACTTAGCCAATAACTTTAAGCCTGCACAAGTTCTCACTACTTAATAAACTACGTAGCTGAGACTTTCCAATTTTCTCTGATGTAAAGTATTTCAATAATGCGCTACGGCCATGCTTTTGTAACTCCTGTAAACTCGGGCCTTTATATAAACAATGTGATTGGCTCGTTTCGTAAATTTGCAGCTCGGATAAGCCCGGAAGATACTCAATAAGCTGTTCCCAAATATATATGCTCAATAATTCGGTGCTAGATCGCCAACTTAATTCGGATGTTGTGTAATTCAAGTTATGATGATCCAGCTTATCTACAATTTTTTGTTTTGCAATTCTCTTTAAATATCCATAATCGACAACAAATCCGGTAAGCGGGTCAATACGATCACAAACCTTTACATTCATTGCGTAACGACCACCATGTAAATTGACACATTTATCTGGATGATCTGTTATGTAATGGGCTGAATCGAATACTAACTCCTTAACTACAGTTGCTTTTTCATTTGATTCGAAAAAACGTTCTTGTGCATTGGGAATTTCCTGAAGATACTTCGAAATTAAATTTAATAGCCTATCTGTATCTTCATGCGTCTCACATCTCATTAATTGGCCATGAGAATGCTCTGATGCTGCAAGGGGCTTTAAACAGATTTGATAATTTTTTGATAATTCTGCTTCTACCCTTACTGCATCTTTTTGAATAGGAAAATCTATAAATAAGTAATCAGTATGAATTTTACCCATATGCGCAATCAACACTGCAAGCTGCTGCAGAAATGAATCCTGAGAAGAATTGACAACTATGGCTGGAAAAAATGAAGTTGGGATTTTTAGTCTATTTTTTGCAATGACGCGGTGACTTGCATTTTCATAAAAATATTCTTGTCTATATTGAAACCCAACTAGTTGCAGTGCCTTCAAATACCAAAGCAATTGTTCTAATCTCCGCACACCCAAGGTAATTATTGTAAATTCACCCTCAATTTCTATAGCCTCTGCCATACGCAAAGCTGCAAGAATATCTTGCGCAAGGTTATTTTGCGTTTTGTTGGGCTTTTGATAGGAAATAATTGCATCTGTCTGATTAATTTGATCTAAATTCAAGATCAAATCCAAAGGCAGATGATGCCTTATTGCATACTCTTGAAGTGTTAATCCGCAACAGGATAAGAGGTGCTCATTGGTGAGCCGCCTACCAACCTCTTTCTCACACTCATGGCATAACATAATTAAAGCTCAACACTCAATTATACTTTTAAACATTTTGTTAATTTAATAAAATGTATGCTCTAAATTAAAAATGCCCCGGACCAGCCGGGGCATTACATACTTCACACTATAAAGATGCTTAGAAACCCTTAAATGGGTGCTCCGCGCTATCTTTTTGTGCAACAACAGTTGCAGCGCTAGGCTCACCTTTAATAGCGCGCTCTAGCGATTCTTTTACTGCTTTGTAGTTGTTTTCATAAATAGCTTCGTTGCTCTTTGCTTCCCAGTGAATGAACACACCAACACATACGTAAACATCATCCGCTTCTTCTGCTGGAATGGTGCCATCTTCAACACTATCCGCAATTGCCTTAGCTACTGCCATTTGAGCAGGCCCAAACATTTGAACTGCTTGCTCTGCTCCTTTAATGGTTACCTTGTTAAACAACATTGTGTTTGGCTTACAAGGAAGATTTGGTGCAATTACAGCCAGTAGCGTTGAAAAGCCATCTTTGTTATTAACTAAGCCATTACAAAAAGCAGTTTCGACTGCAGAGCCACGCGGTCCGATCAATAAGTCGATGTGCGCAATTTCTGCCATCGTGCCGGACGGATCGTTATCATTAACGAGCGACTCCCCGGTCATCACTTTATTAATAATTGCCATTATTATTCTCCTATTTTCATTTTTAATTTGTCGACAAACAACAGACAAACTGTCTGCTTAAATTCTTCCTTGGTATACCGCAGGCAAAGACAACATCCCTGCCACCACTTACAACTGCATTACTGCAACTGCAAAAATAGTCGCGACTGTAAGATCCGCTGTGGTCCCCGGGTTGATTCGATTTCGCTTGAGATGGCCATCTATCTCTAATAACTGCGATTCGTATCTTCTCGGTGTGCCCGAACTGCTAAGCTCCTTCTCAAGCGGCAAAATCATATCATTAATTTCCTTAGCTTTTAACATACCATGCTTACGTTCTATCAAACTATCCGTAAATTTGGCTAAATAGCTCAAAAATAAACCTGTTGTAGCCCAACGTTCATCTTGCCATTTTGTATAAAATTCTTCGAAACGCGCACATCCGAATCCAAATACATCACAAAAATTGTTTGAATATTGACCTGCAATACGATCCCAAGATGCAGCAATTTCCATTGCTTTTAAGAGACTTACGCTTGGTTCCTGAGATACATCTTGAAAATCTTTCACGCCCATACCTCCCGGCTGAGCAAGACGTACTGCTTTATAGACCAGCTTTGCATCTTCAATGGTTGTGTTTGAAAGTACTTTTGCCAAAGAATGAGTTAAACCCTCGCCTTTTGACCGTTCAATAAAGGCTTGTACAAGTGGTGCAATCAGTAAAACCATACCTAAATTGGTATTGGTTCCAACCTCATGATGAGTGGCCTGAATAGCATTGAATATTCTCTCACCTAATAATGATGAGGTATCAGTAAGCGGCATAGCTGATACATCTGCGCTACGCAGAAATTCATTTGCACATAAATCCTGTGCATCAGCATGAAAACCGACATTCCCTGGCTTAATAGCTTGCATATCCAACATACATGCATGCTTATAAATATTAATGAGTGAATTTTGCAAGTAACTTATTGAGTCAGTACCAGGACTTTCTTTAATGTTAAACCTTGAACCAATATGGAAAACACAACTACAAAGTACGTAATAACAAGCAATGGTTCACGCGCAGGCACAGCAGGAATAGACAAAGCCAATGCTACAGAAATTCCACCACGCAATCCTCCCCAGGTTAATATCATTGTCGTATAGGGCGAGAATTGCCTAAATTTTTTCAAAAACTCTATAGGCACGCCGACACAAATTAACCGAGCTAGTAATACAATTGGTATTGCAAATATGCCAGCAAGCATAAATTGTTTCGTTAATGTAAGAATTAATATCTCTACACCAATCAATAAAAATAGAATTGCATTTAAAACTTCATCAATTAACTCCCAGAAGTTATCAAGGCGTTTGCGCGTATTTTCAGACATCGCGTGCATTCGACCTTTGTTACCTATAAATAAGCCCGCTACAACAACAACAATAGGGGCAGAAATGTGTAATACCTCTGCTAAGGCATAGCCTCCAGAAACAAGCGCCAAGGTGATTAACGCTTCGACTTGATAATTGTCTACACCGCTAAGCATTATGAATCCTAAATACCCAAGCCCAAAACCAAAAAGTACTCCACCAAAGAATTCAAGCGAAAACAAACCGATAATATGAGTAGTAGTAGCTTCACCATTACCGGTCGCCACTCCAAGTAACACTAAAAACACAACTACACCAACTCCATCATTAAAAAGAGATTCGCCTGTTATTTTGGTTTTTAACGCCTTTGGGACACCTGCAACTTTTAAAATACTTAACACAGCAATTGGATCAGTAGGCGAGATAAGCGCACCGAATACTAAACAATACTCATAATCAGCCGAAATTTTCAACCACTGCAGTAAATAAAATATAGCTGTGCCAACGATAAATGTAGAAGAAATTACACCAACGGTTGCCAAAATACCTATGGCCCACTTTTGTTCACGTAAATCGTCAATATTTACATGCAAAGCACCGGCAAATAGCAAGAAACTCAACATGCCGTGCAATAAAGCTTCATCAAAATCAATTGTACTTACAATTTTAATCGCGTAATCTTCCAACTCAATCCCCACATTGCCTAATAAGATAAGCACGAGTGACAAAACTAAACTCAACAACATAATGCCAATCGTTGTTGGCAACTTTATAAATCGATAATTAATATATGCAAAGAGCGCTGCAAAACTGAGCAATATTGAAGAAATCTGAAATATTGTCATCATTTAAAATTGGCCTGCAACACCCGTATCAGGTCGCAATTGCAAGCAACTTATGAAATTCTCAACAAGTTTCTCAGCAACTACAATATTATTTACACTTTGTAATCCTTTCCATGCAGGAATGCTATTCACTTCTGTCACCCACAACTTTCCGCCTAAGTCCTGCATTACATCTACTCCGCCATAAAACATTCCTACAGCATTTACTGCATTTTTAGATAAATACATAAATTTTTCGTCAAGCACCGCGGGATGTGATGTGCCACCATTAGCAATATTGCTGATCCAATCACTACCTTCTCGTCTCATTGCAGCAATAACTTGGTCACCAATTACAAATAATCTCCAGTCATAAGAACTATTTTCACCAGTTTCTATAAAACGCTGTAAATAATAGATTTTGTTATAAACCGTGAAGTCAGCGATATCATCTTGTTTCGTAATTAGCTGAAGATTTTTACCCTGCGAACCAAATAGCGGCTTAGCGACGACTTGATGACCTAACTTCAATTGCTCACGTATAAATGCGTATGCTTGATGGGCATTATTTCCAACACATGTTGGAGGAGTTGAAATATTTGAATGGTTTAGCAAAAAACTTGTCATTCCTTTATCTACGCTGCGTTCGATTGCACGTGCATCGTTATAGACAAGAACATTAAGTGTTTGCAGCGCATGTAGAATATCTAAATAAAATACCACTTCTTCTAAAGTACCACCTGGGACTCCACGCACAAAAACACCATCTGGCAGTGTATTGTTAAACCCAGGTATGAATAGACTTTGTCTAGCAGTGCCAATTTCGATTCGACAACCTGTTAGCGAAACATTTGTGCATGTATACCCTTGATTATTAAATGCACGATGCAATTCTGCACCGTGCCAACCTGGATCATCTGTAAATATCGCTATGTGTTGTGACATTTTTATGAAAAAGACTCTTCTAATAGCTTTGGATCTAAATAACCACCACGAAACGTTTTACCAGTATCTACTGCCGTGACCATTACAGATGCAGGACTAAAAAGCATTGGATCTATCTTAAAAAAATCATACTCATAATCTTTAAATATCTGGGCAAAGGGTTTGCCATAATCACGTGACGTGCTAGATGGCAGCTCATTGGCTAATTTTTCTGCAGCTTCATCACCACCTTTTACAAACAATTGAACACGGCCTGCAAAAAGAATTGCATCATTGGTACGCCCCATAGCTTTCACAAAATCAGGAATTGGCGGAGATAGTGGTGCACTTGCCGAACCATCTATGACATCGTCAAGCGCAAAACCAAGCTCATGCGTTTTGTGCATAGCTACTTCTAAAACACGTGCCACCACTTGAACGCAGCCCGCAAGTGAACGCGTTGGTGTGAAAATAAAATTAAGTGCAGTTGGCGCTAATTTACAGGTTTCAGCTATTTTGTCGATTAGCTCGATGGGTGGAAACTGATCAACTTCTAGAACAAATGTTGCAGTGTCGCACTCATCTTGATATTTCAATTCTTCAAATAAAGGCTCTTTTAATGCCATCGCTCGTCCAGGACCTGAACCCAAAGCATGAAATTTTTCATGCGATAAACTCCATCCTGCATATTGGCTTGCTAAGCATGCCAATACAGGATGAGATGTATGCACATGCAACGAAAGCGGCCAGCCGCTAATTGCAGATCCATGGTACAGCGTAACTGAACCTAATCCACCCATGCATACTTCTCCTATAATCCTGCCCGCCTCTAAACCGCCTACACAATCTACACCTGCATCAATATAGGTTGCGCCATTAGAAAATTTTCCAACATTAACTCTTAAGGCATCACTTTTTGATGTGAGTACTTGCACTAACGGCTTAGCCAATTCGTTCACACTGATTTTTGACATCTTTTTTCCTTATCTAAAACTATTAACTACTATTTGTTTGCATTAGCTTATTTATTATTATGGTCTCTCGTGCACGTATCATAGCCTTCACCTGAGCTTCATTCTTACCACCAGCAAATATTGAACATATGGGATGGTTTTGAAATATGACTTCTTTAGCATGTGGACGATCTGCTGTCCAAAGCGGCCAACTAAACTCCATTGGAACAGTTACAGTTCTAGGAGCATAAACAATAGCATGCGCTCGAAGTAGAGTTACTCGTTGCCTAGGGGTAAATCTTTTAGTTGTGCATACACTAATATGGTCATTGATTAAATCCCCCTGCTTTGTTTCATATAACTCAAACGTCGCTGATATTCGCGGATTAAGCTCAATTACAGATACGCAATCATTACTTAATATAAAATCAATGCTATTAATTCCAATGAGATTATATGCTTGAGTTAATGTATGCGCGAAATGCATTGCAGTATCTTTTTGTTGTTCAGTTAAATTAACCGAATTAATTGCCCCTGCATAAGCATATGGCGTTAAATTGTCAAGCTCCTTACACCATAATGCATTAAACCCAATTGGTTGAATTTCGTCTCCATTTGCAATAAACGTTAAAGAAAAGTTCAATCCATCTAATTTGCGCTGGAAATAAATTCCTTGAGTAAAGGCGTGTTGTTTCTCTAAATAACTAACACCAAATCCGCCTGTGCTCAGTGTATTTTTCTTCAGCCATGATTCCAAATTCTGCGGATGGGACTCAAGACATACATCAGGAAAGGGTATGCTGAATTTTTCTAATATTGTAAAAAATTCGGATGGGTTTTTGCAGTTTCGCAGTGTCTGGCTTGTGTTACCTATAACATTTTCAATCGGTATGTCATCTAATAAGTCTGGATTTGTTTCTAACGCAGCATCATATAACAATCCATCAAAATTAAATTGCCCCTGGAAAGAATCAATTGTTTTCAAAACCTCATGATTATCAAGACTAGAATGTCGACGTTTTACTTTTGCGCAAATTTCAGCTGTTTGACATGTATCCATATCAGCAAATCCGTCTATGACGGCCGCAGTGTTTCCACTTGCATTTATTGCCTGAGCAATTGCCCGGCCTGATGTCGCAACAATTAGATAAATTTGCTTATCCTTGTACTATCTCCCTGGCTATCTCAAATGCACGCTCAAAATGAAGATATATGGGTTTATCAGCCTCGCGTATTTCTTGTAAAAGCCTATGCTGTATTTGATATTTAACATTTCCAATTGCCAATGCACCGATACCTACCGCACCACTTTTAGATCCTTTAATGGGCTCGCAATCACCCATTAAATCTAATCCAGCAATTCCTGACGGTGGTACAGCGTTTACATCTGCTGCAACTTTTAGACCACTTGATGTATCAATATGCTGCTCAGAAATTACCTGCACACCCGCAGCAGCAGCAGCTAATACAACATCAGCAATTTGTACAACACCATCAATCATATCGTTGGCTTCACCCTGAATGCCAGTGAGTTCCGCACCATACTCACTATTGCAAAGCGCAGCTACCCGTTGAGATTTGTCTTTTTTGCGCCCCATTATTTTTACATCTGCACCCGCTTTTGCAGCAAGTACTGCAGCAGTAGAACCCACTGGACCTGTTCCACCCATTACAATTACGCATTTGCCTTGTAAATCAGTATCAAACTTATCTTTTAAAGCTTGCTCAACACATGCAATCATTCCAGCCGCGGTTGTGAATGCACCACTAGGATCTGCAAAACAAGAAACTTCAAAAGGAGGAACCATAGAATCTTGACAAATTTCCATCATATCCATTGCTAAATGCATATCGCGACCGCCAAGAAATACCCCCGTACGTTTCACTCTGGTTGGACCACGTGAGAAAATTGCATCTTGAACCAATGCTTGCACTTCATCTTTCTCGACATTGGTATAGCCCACTGCACTATCCCAACCTGCATCTAATGCCATATTTACATCGAATGGACTTAAATTTTTTGCAGGCGTGAACATATGAAGAATATACGGCTTTTCCATTTTATTTCTATTTCCTATTTCTGTTTGTTAATCAAATATATAAAACACAAGCATGCTTGTGAATTACATAAAATTAATTTTTAAGACTTATTTACTTGGGGTAAAGAAATGATGTCTTGTTGTTCTATTATTGCTCCGGTGTTTCTACCGGATACTATTTTAAATTGTAAATTTTTATTCTCGCTAAATTTAGCTTGAAGGTCACGCAGCACTGTATGAGCCTGCGTCTCACTATCAACGAATGCAAACCCTGTTGGGCCCCAGGAGCTTTGGCCTACACCTTGAATACCTATAGATTCAAGGTAATTTATTGCATTACCAACAATTCGGCTAGTATAACGCCCCCCTTGAGCTGATGCGAAAGTTTCACCTATACACCTTTGCACTTCAGCAACACCCTCGCTAAAACCACCAATTTTCTCTTCACTAATACCAGGCAATATTTTCATCACCAATAAGTGGCACAAATATGCTGCTTTTTGTGCTGTAAAGGGTGGCAAAGCAGAAAATGATGTATGTTCATCATTCCCATGCAATCCTCGTGCATCGGTATCAAAAACAAGAATAATCCGCCAATTTGATGGAAATTCGTTGCGCGATACAATTGGTGGAACAGAGCAGTCTGTATCTCTTCCAGCATCTACTAAAAATCCTCCTTGATCGAATGCCCCAATACCTATACCAGAACGCGCCCCGCGATTGAGCATCCCTGCAATGTCATTACTTGTACAATCTAATTTGTTTAATTGAGAGATAGAAGTACCTACTGATAAGGCAAGTTGAGTACCAGAACCTAGGCCTGAATGATCAATAATCTGCTCTTTAACCTCTATACGACAACCACCTGCAAGTCCCTTCCTGGAAAAAAAGTTCTCTGCATATTTTTGCACTCGACCCGACGGATCTCCAATAACGCTAATTACATCAGCCTGACAAATTGAAATTTTAGTAGCGATATCATTGATGGCGAGACCCAGTCCGCCAAAGCGCCTACCAAGACCGCCATCGAGATCTAAAAATCCAAGATGCAGCCGTGCCGGTGCTTCTATATAAATGTGTGTGGTGCCCATAAACTCAATTCTAGTTGATTCGGGCTACTGAACTCTAGGGAATTTATTAACAAATTAGCTTAAGCCAAAAATGGATAAATTATTTCAATTAATTAATCCAAAATTTCGACAGCTATTTTGGCTCTAGCCATTCGACTAAATAATATAGTAATTGGCCTTCAGATGACTTTGAGGGACCCAACACCTTTGCTGAATATTGCTTACTGGTGTTATCTGATGCAGCTAGCGCATCTTCTTCGCTAGCTTTGATTTCTACACAGTTTGCAGCAAATCGATTTCTATTTCTTTTCGGCACATATACCACTGCATAGTGTAATTTTGAAACCCCGCCTTCTGGATCTGGAGGAACGTAGCCTCTCATTTTTAGATTAATTTTGCTTGGCTTTATATTTCATGGCAATACTGTCTCAATTACAAGCATAGTAACTTAATTGGCACATTACTTCTTTCTCCAACCTGAAGTTCCATCTGGCTTATCTTGAATTTCAACACCCATAATCGTTAATTTCTCTCTAATTTCATCTGCTAATGAATAGTCCTTCTCTCTTTTCGCTTGTAATCGTAATTCTACTAAATTATTAATTTCATATTCGTTAATCTCACCACTACCGCGAAACCATGATTTTGGTTCTTGTTGTAGTATGCCTATAAGATTTCCTGCTGCGAGCATTTGCTTTTTAATTCTTATACGTGAATCTTCATCTGTAACAGTGGTTGCCTGTTTTGCTAATTTATGCAACTCCGCAAAAGCCTCAGGCGTATTTAAATCATCTTTCAGTGCATTAAGAAACGCTTCTGGTACATCCTTTTCTGAAACGCTCGCGTCAAAACTTTCAAGTTGTTGTAATGCACCATATAGCCGGTCCAATATTTTACATGATTGGGATAAAGCATCATCGGTCCAATCCAATGGACTTCGATAATGAGTAGCAAGTAAGGTAACGCGAATAGCTTCACCAGGCGCATCTTGGAGTAGGTCATGTACTAATAAAACATTTCCTAACGATTTTGACATCTTTTCATGATTTACATTTACAAATCCATTATGCATCCAATATCGGCTAAATAATTTCCCGTCATGTGCACAAGTACTTTGTGCTCTTTCATTTTCATGATGCGGAAAAACTAAATCTTGCCCACCGCCATGTATATCAATGGTGTCTCCAAGATGTTTTTCAATCATTGTTGAACACTCTATATGCCAGCCAGGACGACCGCTGCCCCATGGACTATCCCACGCCGGTTGATCCTTAACTGACGGCTTCCACAATACAAAATCAGCAGGATCATCTTTATATGGCGCAACTTCAATTCGTGCCCCTGCGACCATGTCTTTTCTATTACGACCCGACAATTTTCCATACTCGGAATACGAAGGCACGTTGAATAAAACATGACCCTCAGCCTTGTAGGCATTTCCAGAATCTATGAGTCGCTGAATCATATCTATGATTTCAGTCATATGCTCTGTAACGCGCGGTTCAATAGTGGGCTGCAATACCCCTAATTCCTTCATGTCTTCATGATATACATTGCTATACCGCTCACTGATAACATCAATTGTTACATTCTCTTTAAGGGCGGCAGCGTTAATTTTGTCATCTACATCTGTAATATTTCTTGTATACACGACATTCTTAAATTCGTTTTTTAGTAATCGAAAAAATACATCAAATACTACTGCTGGCCTGGCATTACCAATATGCGGATGACTATAAACAGTAGGGCCGCAAACATACATGGTTACACGCTGCGGATCAGCAGGACAAAATTCTTCCTTTACGCGGGCAAGTGTATTGTAGATGAATATACTCATGAATGAGTGAAGTATTTGTTTTTATAAGTGTGTTTTATTCTAACAGTTTTTGTATGGGTATCGAATGCTAACGCAAACTGGTTAACTAAAAAAATAACAAATGTTAAAAAATAATGCGCGGCAATGCCCTTCTATTACTTAATTATTAATTGTCATAAATAACTGAATTCATGGGTCTTTATAAATATGAGAAGTTTCTTTTATTTATGCAGAAGCAGTATTTTCATGGAATCTGTATTTGAATGATTGTGATATACAGCAAAGAAGCTAAATATAATATTTCATAAAGTAAGTAATTGAATACAGGAACATAATTATAATAGTTTAGAGAGGGTGAGAATGGTAAGAAAGCAGTTAACTATTGCTGCACATTCATGTCACACAATCGCTAATAATTTATTATTAGTGACTCTGGTACTATGTCTTCTCGCATTAAGTTTATTCTCACCTGCTGTTGCCAATACACCAAACCATGTAAATGGCACGACTAATTTAAAAAAGACACAAAAAAATAATATTGAATATGCGCTTGAAAATTCAAATTTTTCCTATAAAGATGAAATTAACTACTTATATGAATTACAACATTATAACTTGATTTGGAGCAATGGCGTAAATTTTAATGGCAATGCCAAAGAGCTTTATACAATACTGCAGCAAGCAGAAAACTTTGGGCTAAATCCATATGATTATGATGTAGATATAATAAAGTATTTCCTTCAATCTACAATTTCAGACCCTAACCTTATAAGCAAATCAGATGTCACGTTTACTCACGCGTACATAAAACTCTCCAAACATCTAGCAACAGGTAAATTCAGCAGAACAAACAATTTTTTAGTTGAACAATATTCTCTCTTAGATATTCTAAATGAAGCGCTAATTAATCACGCAATAACCATCGCGCTCGAAAACTTTCTCCCACAAAACGCAAACTATGAAAAATTATCTGCTGCGCTGCAACAGTATCGAGCAATAGAAGAAATCCAGAATCCAATTATGCTAACTCGAAAATCTCTTTCTGTTGGTGATTTCTCAAATGAAGTTATAAAGCTTAAAAAAAGACTTTTTGCATTAGGTGATTACTCCAGTAACAGTTTACATGGGGACATAGACTTATATAGCGAGTTACTTGACGAGTCCGTTGCACTTGCGCTTAGCAAGTTCCAGATGAGGCATGGATTAGAAGCGGACGGAATTTTAGGACAAGATACAGTACAAGAATTAAACAAACCAATTTCAGATCGCATTCACCAGTTAGAACTTAATCTAGAACGCACAAGACATCTTCCCGATTTCAGCAATGATCGACATTTGATTATAAATATTCCTGAATACAGGTTATATCTAATTGAAAATGATCGAACAATTTATCAATCACGTGTAGTTGTAGGGAAAAAGAAACATAAAACACCACTGTTGTCTTCCGAGCTCACTGAACTTGTATTGAATCCTTATTGGCATGTACCTAATTCAATTACAAGCAACGAAATAATTCCAAAACTTTTACATGACCCAAGCTATCTTGAAAAACATAATATGAAAGTTTTAGGGAAAATAGATAATCAGACAAAATTAATTAATCCTGAAACGATAGACTGATTAAGCATCAATTTAGCAGATGCACCTTTGAGAATCCGACAAGATCCTGGAAAAGGAAATTCTTTAGGTAGAATAAAATTCATATTCCCCAATGCTTATAATGTATATTTGTACGATACACCGTCTCGCAATTTATTTAGTCGCAAGCAGCGCGCATTTAGCCATAGATGTATTCGAGTCGAAGATCCATTTGGTCTCGCTGAAGCATTGCTTGCAAATGACCATACATGGTCCAAAGATGATTTATTTGTATTATTAAACCGAAATCAAACTAGAACAGTAAAACTAGAAAAATCTATACCGATTCACATTACCTATTTTACTGCCTGGGTAGACGATCAAGGCATCGTCAATTTTCGACCAGACATCTACAAACGAGATAGCCAATACGTAACTTCCTTGTATAATGCGCCGAGCAATAAATACACGCATTAATACAAGGATAATTTGTGAGCGTATTTAATGGGTCTCATGACTCTATTAACCTTATTCGGCGTAAGTTAATAACGCAATCTGCTGCAGTTGTAACAACAAGTGCATTACCCCTAGTTATTCATGCAAATACCAAGGCTATTTCAGAACGTTCTTTAACATTATTAAACTTACATACTGACGAATTATTGGAAGCGTGCTATTGGGCCAACGGCCAATACCAACATAAGGGTTTAAGTGAAATCAGCTATATATTGCGTGATCATCGCGCCGAAAAAGCACACAAAATGGACCCTGCTCTTCTTGATCTGCTACATCTTCTTCACGAGAAATGTGGCTCAAATGCACCTTTTCACGTCATATCGGGTTATCGTTCCCCTGAAACCAATATTAAGTTGCGAAAAAATAGCGATGGGGTCGCCAAAAAAAGCTTACATATGCAAGGTAAAGCCATTGATATTCGCTTGCCTGACATAGCGCTGAATAAATTGCATTCAACTGCCGTTGCGCTTCAGGCAGGGGGCGTGGGCTATTATGCAAAAAGTAACTTCTTACACGTTGATATAGGAAAGCCGCGTACCTGGTAACCGTTTAATTCATATAAGCTTCTTCTAGCTTGTAGTGCCTAATTATTTTCTCTTGAGCTTTTCCAACACTTGCTATGGCTGTACGCTTTTAGATCATGAATTTACTGAACATCATATTCAGTATCATTATGTTTGGATTTGCTATTCTTCAATGGAATGATCCAGATCGATTGCAATGGATAAGTCTTTATACTGCAACTGCCCTTTTAGCAATCTTAATGTATTTCAAGAATTGTATAAGCTGTGTAAAGGCATGGACAATCATGCTTAGCATGATATGCGTAATTATGATAGTGCAAGCCATCCCTGGTGTATTTGATTACATCCAAACATCTAATTACAGCGACATCTTTTCCCCCATGTCTGATGAAAATACATACGTAGAGGTTGTTCGCGAATTCATTGGCCTACTAATAGTACTGCTCTATTGCATCATCAGTGGGGTATTATTATTTAAAAAACATCGAAATTAAAAAGTTTATGAGTATTTTAGATTTTCCGCATGCTGCACCAACAGTCATGATTTTTGATTGGCATGCCACATTAGTAGATACACACGATGCGACGTATTATGCAATTGATGATGTTTTACCTCGCTTAGATGACTTAGGCTTAATCAACAGACTAATAAAACTAGATGATTGTAAAACTTTAGATGACGCAAAGCTTGTAAAGTATGTCAATGAATATAAGAAACTACATCCAAAAATAAAGGAATCCAGAAAAATTTCAAGAACAGATATTTTTGAAGTTTTATTTGGAGAAGATGATCAAGCCAAAAAAATTGCTCATCATGCCTTTGATAAAGCTTATAGGAACTATTTTGGGACAGTTTCTCCATTTGAAGAAAGGATTGAATCTGTCCTTTGCGAATTGAAATCAATGAATCTATCATTAGCTGTTCTTACCAATAGAAATCGTGAATTTTTAGAGCATGAAATCAAATGTGTGGGAGGATCAGACTGGTCAGACATTTTCGATACATGTGTATGTGGAGATGATGTAGAACATCGCAAACCTGCACCAGATTTAGTACTAAAAGTTTTAAATAATTTAAACGTCAAGCCTGGCAACCATGTCTGGTATATAGGTGATAGCACCACGGACGTTATTGCAGCAAAAAAAGCTAATGTAACTGCAATATTCTATAATGGAGCAAATTGGGACCAAGAATGGATTGATAAAATATTTCCAGGTACACCGAAACACCCTTATCAGCCAAATAGTATAGTAAATAACAGCCTGGAATTACTCGGACTTGCAAAAAGATTTATAGATAATATTAGTGTATTTCAAGCATGATATATTTATTCTAATATTTATATTTGTAGTTATACTAATTAACACTAAAAACTAAACTCTACAACGTTCCGATGAGCGTATTCATAATTGTTTTTTCAGATTTAGATGGCACGCTTTTAGGCCATAATAATTACAGTTATACTGCTGCCAAACCATGTTTAGATTATATTCGCGAGAACAACATCCCACTTATTTTTACGAGCAGCAAGACTTCAATTGAAATTGAGAATCTATGCGCTGAAACTAATTTTTATCACCCATATATTGCTGAAAATGGTGCGCTTCTTTGCATACCAAAAAACTACTTTTTATTAAATACACCCACACGTACAGGATACGAAAAAATAATGATTGGGTTGCCTCGTGAAGAAATTAATCAGGTACTACAGAAACAACATTCTATGTATGAATTTCAGTCTTTTAGCACCTTAACAACAAGTGAAATCATGAACAATACTGACTTGAGCGAAAGTCAAGCTATAGGCGCAAACCAGCGCAAGTGCACCGAACCCATTCTCTGGAACGATAGCCAAAGTAAACTTACTGAATTTTCGAAGCAACTTGAATTACTTAATTTGCAGTTGTTAAGAGGTGGGCGATTTCATCACGTCATGGGGATACATGATAAAGCTACAACGATGTCCTTATTGTTACAAAAATATAAAAATAACGGTAACAAATCTATCACCTCAATCGCTTTAGGTGACAGCCCAAATGATTATAAAATGCTCAAAACGGCTGATTATGGTGTTGTGATACCTAATCCACACGTAGCAATGGCATCAATTGAGGAATCAGATAAAATAATATTTGCACCTAATGAAGGCCCAAAAGGTTGGAACGACACACTACTAAATTTATTTAGGAAAAATTTTGAATGACCGATTTTTACCAAAATGAAGTAATTGCAACGTTATACGGAATCAATTGAAGCTGAGTTGAATGAATGGAGTGCAACACGACCCATGTCACTAATCCTGCCTTGTTTATATTCAGAACTCCAAGGACCCGCTTTACATGATATAATTGAACACTTGTCACATGCGTCCTATATTTCTGAAATAATTATTGGTTTAGATGCTGCAAATGAAGAGCAATTTGTTCATGCAAATGAATTCTTTAGCAAACTTCCACAACATTATATAATTCTGTGGAATGACGGCCCTAAATTACGCGAAATTGACAAAGCAATTCACGAACACAGTCTTGCACCCAATGAGGAAGGCAAAGGCAGAAATGTCTGGTATTGCCTTGGTTATTACCTAGCTTCAGGTAAATCTAAAGCGGTTGCTTTACACGATTGTGATATTTTAACATATGATCGCAGTATCCCCGCAAAATTACTTTACCCAGTTGTACACCCAACATTCGATTATGTGTTTTGCAAAGGTTATTACTAACGAGCACATGATGACCAGTTTTCTGGGCGTGTCTCAAGACTACTAGTGCTCCCCTTACTCACAGCATTAAAACAAGCCATTGACCCGCACGATTATTTAGACTTTTTAGGAAGCTTCCGTTATGTGCTTGCCGGCGAGTTTTCGATGCGTTCTGGCGTTGTTCATTCATTACGAATACCGAGTGACTGGTGTATTGAGATTGGGATACTTTCAGAAATGTACCGTCGCTATTCCAATCAACGAATCTGCCAAGTTGATATTGCTGATTGTTATGATCATAAGCATCAAATACTATCAGAAGATAATCAAGAGTCTGGTCTTTCAAAATTGAGCGTTGATATTTCTAAAATAATTTATAGAAAGCTGGCTACACATGGCGTTACGCTTACGCCAGAATTATTTCGTACTATTAAAGCGTTATATTATCGACGCGCACTGGATTTAATTGACAATTATCAAAATGATGCTGCGATGAATCAACTTGTCGTTGATCGACACAAAGAAGAAAGTATTGTTGAGTTATTTGCTCAAAATATTATGGATGCAGGTGATAAATTTTTATCAAACCCAATGGAAACACCGTTTATGCCTACATGGTCTCGTGTCGCAAGCGCAATACCCAATGTTTTACCCTTATTATTTGATGCAGTATCTAAAGATAACACCTGATTAACACACTATGTTTTGTTTGTTATCCATAAACACTGATAGGGCTTCAAATTTATTTTATTCTGTGTTAAATCAATTATATCCCAAGAAATTAATTCAAACCAATTTTCTGTCAACGTGAGATTTATATTAGATAATGAGAATTTTTTCTCGTCGTTGGTTAAATTATGGATTGCGAAAATACTTTGTTCTTGATCTATACTTTGTCGCCAAAACTCGAACAATGATTTTCCAATATGTAAAATATATTGAGTGGCATTAGGGTGAAATGCAGATTGCCTTGATTTTATTGAACTTAGCCTCTTAATTTCAAAATATATCTTATAAGATATAGAGTTTACATCACTTAATTTAGACTCTATGTCATCAAAATCCCACTGCTTTCGATTAATCGATCTTTTATTTTTTGTGATTGAATATCTTTCAATATCATTTTTTGTACCAAGAATGCTATTTAAATAAAAAGCAGGTATGCCTTTTAACCCTAGCTTTACTATTTGGGAACATATATATCTAGCAACATGGAAATCATCCTTACCTTCTGCAGTGCCTTCCATTGAAGTAAGCCACGTGATGTTAATTTCATATGGCTTTTCAACCTCACCATTTATAGCTCTTGTAGATATTTCTCCACCAAGTACTTTCATCCCCTCAACTAGGTGATTAATTTGTTTATCAGATAATATACCTTCGGCAGGTCGCAAACCTATTCCATCATGTGTTGATGTAAAATTTAAATATGCGCATGCCATAGGCGCGGGCGGCAATTGCATTAACCATTTCGTTAAGTGCTCCGAACTTCCTTTCCATGAGGCATGTAACAACATCGGTGGAAGACTAAAGTTATAAATAATATGTGCTTCGTTTGAATTACCGAAATACATAATATTTTCTAAACTGGGAACATTTGTCTCTGTAACTATAAGTGTTCCTGGAAAATATCTCTCAGAGAGTAAACGTATAATTTTTACTAACTCATGCGTTTGTGGAAGATTAATACATGAGGTTCCAATTTTCTTCCATAAGAATGCAATTGCATCTAGCCGTATGACACGTACATTTCTTTCCAAATAAAAGCGCAGTATTCGAATAATTTCTAACAAGACTTGAGGATTTAAAAAAATTTAGATCAATCTGATCAAAGCTAAATGTACACCATATATATTTTTTCCCTCTGCTAGTATTTACTTGTTTTAATAATGGGCTTGTTCTAGGTCGAACAACTTGCGAAAGATCGTCTTCTTCATCTGCTTCAATAAAATAATCACAGCCTGGCTTTTCACCTTTTAGATATTGTTGAAACCAATTACTTTTAGACGAGATATGATTAACAACTAAATCTGCCATTAATCTAAATTGTTTCGTAATTTTATTAATGTCATTCCAACTCCCTAGCTCTTTATTAACTTCTTCGTAGTTTATAATGGAAAAACCACGATCTGAGCTGTAGGGGAAAAATGGTAATACATGAATTGTATTTACTACGCTTTTCATATATTTCATGAGAAATTTATACAATACTTGTAGTGGCGCTACTCCATCACTATAAATTGAATCCCCATATGTAATTAAATAAATATCTTTTTCATCCCACGTTAAACTAGGACTATTGATACTCTCTAGATGTATTTTTGAATGCAAATTATTAAATTCACTTAAAAGTAATCTAGCGATATCATCAACATCATCTCTTTGATATATCTTCGAGATATGTGCGCATAGCCTCTTATAGAACTGTTCATCCGTTAAGCTTTGTACGTCCATAATTTCCATATTTTGAATACCGAGATGTATAGTGGGAATATAACTAGATAATTTGTAAATATTTACAGATAAATCTATTTTTCACATATCCATTAATACATAATCAATTATTAGCCACCATAAGGAATATAATTTAGTCATGGCAAACCAACAAACAGAAGGTGTTTTAATTAGTCAGTCCGTTGCCATTTTAATCGATGGCAACAATATTGAGCGTAGCATACATACGGAGACAGATAATGAGAATACTATGCTTAATTTTGATACGTTAATTCCAAAATTACTAGATAACAGAGGTTTAAGTCGTTTGGTATATTTTCGAGAAGGCAAACAAATTTCGCAAAAGTTAAAAGAACGTTTACATAACTTCTATCATGGTTCTGTTCGTCCATGCCACAAAAGCGCCGACATCCCCTTAACCATTAAAGCCACACAAGTAGCAAGCAAAGTAGACACTATTATTATTATGTCTGGTGATTCTGATTTTATTGAGCTTGTAAGACATTTAAAATTTGAGGGAGTACGCGTTGAAATAGCGGCAGTGCCCCGTACCGCCTCTAAACTACTCATTGAAGAAGCGGATTACTATCAGCCTCTTACTAAGGAATTTTGGTTTACATTAACCCCTAAACGAACCAAGCGAAAAATTCCGCCAAAGAAACACTAACTGCGGGAAGTAACAAGCATTTAATCTGGCTCACCTTGCCAGAGCATTTCGTAACCTATTTCATACGTTTCGCTTGCATATGCACTAAGCGCTTCAAATTTTTCTTTAAACGCTTGATCTGCATGCGATTTCTCATGATGCTCAAAAGACTGCCAATACGTCACAATGGTTATATGATCTTCTGTCTGCTTTTTTGAAGCGATTGATCCTTCATCAGAAACAAAACCAGAAAATTTGTACACCTGCCCACCAATAAATCCACCTTTGTCATCACCATAGGTATTTTTTACAATATTGCACATTTCGCCGAGTGCCAATTGCACATCTTCTTCTGAAACACCATCTTTTAATTTAACAACGTTGTACAACATCACACATCCAAATGGAATGCTTAACGGGTTAAACATTTTCTCTCCTTAATAACAAGTCATTTTAAAAACAGTTGATATCTTAAATCAACAAACTATATACATGCCAGTCTTATAACTGATGTAATAAATTTGTATTTATATATATCAACCAACAACCTTATTCTTAAGCACTGCAATCATTACTAATAATGTGGAGGCTTTTCATCTACATTGCTCTCGCTCTGAATACTATGCATAGCCTCTTTAAGCTGATTGCTTAAAGTTTTGCTAAGCGTAGTCAATTGATCAATCTGATGTTGCTGAGTTGCAACTAATCTATTTAAGTCTTGTAATAGATCTTCTTGATAAGATACTTTTGTTTCTAACTCTATAATTCTATCTTCATTCATAAAATTATCCAAATAGATTTAAAGCCGGTTTTTCTAATTCATTTAGCTGCTCACGCAGATCTAATATGTGCTGTTCCCAGTACTGAACTGTATTAAACCATGGAAATGCAAGAGGAAATGCAGGGTCATCCCACCTCTTTGCCAGCCATGCACTAAAATACATCATTCGTAATGTTCTTAATGATTCAATTAATCTAAGTTGATGTAAAGGAAAGTCTGCAAATTCATTATACCCTTCTGTAATTTCACTGAGCTGTACTGTTTGCCGCGCACGATCCCCAGACAACAACATCCAAATATCTTGAATTGCGGGACCCATTCTCGCATCATCAAAATCTATAAAATGAGGCGCGTCATCACGCCATAAAACATTACCAACATGACAATCGCCATGCACACGAATAAAATCAGAATTATTTGCCTCTACATATATCTCGTCAATTGCACTTAAAATATCTACTACAATTGCATCATATGATGCTTGCACGTAATCGGGAATAAAATCATTTCTAATAACAGCAACACTCTCATGTCCATAATGCTTACAAGTAATGCTGGGGCGATATTTAAATGAGTAAGATGCGCCCACTACATGAATTCGACCAATACAACGCCCAAGAATGAGTAGATTATCAAGGTTATCAAATTCAGGTGCGTAACCTCCCTTCCTAAGGTAAATCGCTAATCGAAAATCATTACAAGGTAGTAGTGTATTTCCATTAATACTGAGCGGTGCAACAACAGGCAGTTCTTGCTCAACTAATTCCGCACAGAACTGGTGCTCTTCAAGAATTTGATCATTGGTCCAACGTTGTGGGCGATAAAATTTTGCAATAATGGGCTCTGCATCCTCCACACCCACTTGATATACGCGATTTTCATAGCTGTTCAATGCCAAAATTCGACCATCGCAAACAAAACCATGGTCTTCGATCGCATTTAAAATGTAATCAGGGGTAAGCGTATCAAAAGGATGGTTTTCGTGTATTTTCATTTTGCATGCTTATAACAACGCCTCTATTAATGCTTGAATATTCTTGTTGCCTGAATTCCATTGACGCACGACCTTCCTCCCTGTCAGCATACAATTTTCACCATACTCTCGCAGTAAAAACTCATCACGCGTGCGTTTCACTATTATTTTTGCTTGTTCTGTGTTTAGGCCTCCCAACATCAAGTACTTTTCATAGGCTAGATCTACATCTATTTTAAATTTGTCGGCAAGCTCACTTACTATTCCATATGTGAACACGGATATTTTTTTTCGAATATCCCTTGCGAGTTTGGGATCAGGAACAGATAGATTTTCTGTTGCATGCATCATAATGCTGTGTACTTCATTGCATAGCAAATCTATTTGTTGTTTATCAACAGACATTAGTACTCCTTGCTTACTTTCTTGTAATTGCTACTCGAATAGAATCTAGTTTCAACTGCGCTTGTTGCATGAATTTTTCTAGTTCAATTGATGTTGATTTTAAATAATCAATTTCTTCTTGTCTTATATTGGGATTTACATTTGATAGCGCTGTTAGACGATCATACTCTAAAGATTCATTGTTATTCATCTTTTGCACTGCCAATTCAATAACTTTTTCTTTTTCAATAGAAGCGATATCCTCAGCAAACTTTATTAATTCAGTGATTTGTTTGCGCACATGACGAATTATATCTTTTGCTGTCCTGCCTTTTACATGCTCTGCTAATCGATTCATATGCTCTATTGTTAGAATCTTGCTCAAATCATTTTGTAACAGATCAGTGACCACACGAATTACAGTTTGTGGTAAATAACGGTGTAATTGCAACTGCAAAGGTGCCGCACAATGAATTGTAAAAATTGCCTCCAATAACACAGTTCCCGGTTTTATTGATTGTAAATTAATTGTGCAAAGTGCAGAATTTCCAATTTCACCGGATAATATTAAGTCCATCGCACCTGTCACTACAGGGTGTTCCCAAGTATGAAATTGCATATCTTCTCGTATTAGTGCTTTGGCACGATCATATGTCGCTGTAAGCCCACCCTCAGAAAGCCCAGAAAAATTATTCGCATGCATATGATCTCCTGGCTGCATAATGACACTGTGAGCACTATGATACTGGTGATCTACGCCAAATTGATCGCATACACGTTCCATATAATTTGCTAGCTCAAGTTGGTTTGATGTATCTAAGATACTATCTACAATATTTTCAGCTATTTTTGGATTGCATGAGTTAAGCTCTAACAGACGATCACGACCTTCGTGTAAAATTTGCAGTAATTCTTGAGATTTGTTACTTGTATCTTTAATTAATTCAGTGAAACTTTTTTTATCCTCACAGTCTACTAAACACTTAATCAATTGTGCTGAGCATAATTGATAAACACTTTGACCAATTGAGCAAACTTTTTGAAAAGCATTTAACCCTTCATTATACCAATGCAACAAGGTTGCTTGAGCTTCTTTTTCATAATATGGCACATGTATTTGCACTGTATGGATCTGACCGATTCGATCCAATCTTCCAATTCGCTGTTCTAATAAATCAGGATTCAGAGGTAAATCAAATAGCACTAAATGATGCGCAAACTGAAAATTTCGACCCTCACTACCAATCTCTGAGCAAACTAATACCTGAGCACCTTCTTCCTCCTCTGCAAAATATGCAGATGCGCGATCTCTTGCAATAAGATCAAGTTCTTCATGGAAAACAGCTGAATGAATGCCATGATTTATTCTCAAATACTCTTCTAATGTTTTTGCGGTACTCGAAAAGGCACATATTACTAAAACTTTTTCATCACGTTTGTTAAGTACCCATTTGCCTAGCCATTCAACTCTAGGATCAACATCAAACCAGTTTATTCCTAAGAGCAATTCTGGACATAGTAACGTTGTCAACTTTTCGGTTTCTTCTGCACCAATTTTTTCTTGATTGATTATTTCTGAATATTGTTTGGGCGCCTCTAGTGCATAGGTATGTAACTGACGTTGCGGAAATCCTTCAACCGCATTTCGTGTATTTCGAAATAACACTCTACCAGTTCCATGACGGTCTAAAATATCTTGTATGATTTCATCAAGAACTTGATTTATCTTATTATTAGGTGCTGTCTTTAATTTATTTACAAGTTCACTTCCAGGATAATTCTCTAGTTCATTAAAAATATCGTCATCATCTTGCAGGACCTCTTCTGTATCGATGGTTAACAGTTTCTGCACTAGTGTATTAATGGCTTGATAACTCTCTTCTTCCTGTTGGAATTTTTGCAAGTCATAGTAACGATCTGGATCCAACAATCGAAGACGCGCAAAATGCCCATCAATACCCAATTGCTCTGGCGTTGCAGTTAATAAGAGCAAACTTGAAACTTTTTTAGCTAAAGCCTCAATACAAGCATAGGCAGGACTGATATTACTGGGCGTCCAATTCAAATGATGTGCTTCATCAACAACTAATATATCCCACAAGGATTCCAGCGCTTGAGCTTGTCGACCTTCATTATTAGTAATCCATGAAAGTGCACATATTATAAATTGTGAACTTTCAAAAGGATTACCATGCTCTCCT
Organism: Gammaproteobacteria bacterium; assembly: GCA_965247265.1. Taxonomy (GTDB): domain Bacteria; phylum Pseudomonadota; class Gammaproteobacteria; order UBA4575; family UBA4575. The sequence continues at coordinate 1,419,908 of OZ252002.1, read as the reverse complement.
GCTTCTAAAGCATTACATCTTTCTTCGTCTAATATAGTAAACTGAATACTAAAGCGTCTCGACATTTCCACGAACCATTGATGCACAAGACTATCTGGGACCACAATTAAAATACGCTTTGCGCAGCCTGTTATGAGTTGTTTATGTAAAATCATGCCTGCTTCAATTGTTTTACCTAAACCCACTTCATCTGCGAGCAGCACTCTAGGCGCATGTCTTCGAGCAATCTTATCGGCTATATAAAGCTGGTGTGGAAGCAATTGAACACGAGATCCCAATAATCCAAAACATGAAGCTTGTTGTTGTCGACGCAAATGAAATAACGTCTCTACACGAAGCTGGAAACTATTGTTCTTATCAATTTGTCCAGCAAACAATCGATCCTGTGGACGACTGAATTGAACAAAACTTTCTAAATCAATTTCTTCAAGACTTACATTATTTCCTTCATTATCCGTTCCCTGATAAATTAAATAGCCGCTTTGATCCTGCACGTCCACAACTGCAAACGTAGTTCCTTCTGCGCTCATAATTGTTTCGCCAATTTCATAGTGCACTCGGCTAAGCGGCGCATTATCCATTGCATAGGTTCGACGCTGACCAACAGCTGGAAAACTGACAGTTACTCTTCGACCAGCTGCTTCCATGACGATCCCAAGACCTAGCTCAGACTCTGTGTTGCTCACCCACCGCTGTCCCGGTATATATTGAATTGTCATAGATTAGCTCTTTCAAGGATAATAATTTTTTGTTTAATTAAATTATAAAAAGTACGAATAGCTTGACAAGAAAATACCATGAAATCTCAAAATACATGAGACTCAATAATAGTGCGCAAGCTTACTTAATTATATATACCGACTTATACAGCCTGTATACAACATAATGGAGTCAAAAATAAATTGACTGAATGGGATGGCAAAATTTAATTACGACCACACAACTATTCAATTAATATGAATCGGAATTTATTATAGTTTGCTTGAAATTGCTTTATAAAATTGATCTTCCGAAATTTCATTTCGGTCAAAGTATAGCTTGAATAGCTGTTTAGCACGTTTATCGTTATTTACAATTTTTTTCAAAAACGTACGCATTAGCATCGTCTTTTCATTTGATGGACTGCATGTATTTGATGCCATTACTCAAACTCCATTTGAGTAAAAAAGAGAGTTGTGGTTAACCTACTCTTATTTTGAGCAATTATTAAGAGTTGCTATGAGCAAAATGGCAGAATTGGCCGATCAAACGCCTGCAGGAAATTTAGATACTCGTTTGTTTAATTCCAAACACAAAATCCAGTTTTTGGATACTTTTGACAATAACGCTTTTTATACGCCTTACATTCGCTAGAATTTGGCTCGCGTACACATAATGACGAAAGATATGCTTTTTTACACTTGTACGCGCGAGGAAATGTTGCACAATAATTGTTAAACTTACCCAATTGATCACGACACTGTAACGACTGTGGTGCATTTTTGCATCGATGCAAATATTCCGCATATAAGCATTCTTGTGCATTTGGGTTTTGGCGACAAAATAATTGGGCAGATGTGGCACTGCTTGCATCGCTCACTTGCAGCTCAACAACTTCCTCGTCTGCATTATCTAGTTCAATAACGTCCAATTCTTCTGTTTTAGTATTCTCAGAAGTCTCAATATGTGTGGTTTTTCTTTCAGTTTGTTTAATCTCAGCTTTTTCACTATTTGTAGACTCAACCGATAACGGTTTGCTAGTTGCCTGATCATCCAGGTAGACATCAAGCAATTCATCCTGTGGTATATCGACCAAATTCGAATCGGCAAACACTAATGCAGACCAAGCAAATACAAATGAAACTGAAAAACTAATTATTGTCTTCATAACCACAACCAATCTAAAAATATTTTAAGTATGAGAATAATTGTACCCTTATTCTGGAGAACTTCAGCAACTTATTGTCATTGATTTAAGTAATATAAATTATAATTTAAATTCAATTAACGAGCTAAAGTACTAAGCTATTTGCAAATATAACCATCCTAATAAAGCACAAGCTAACAATACATATACAATATTACTTTTATATTTAAACAATGCTAAAAATGCGGTTATCCCTATGAATAGTGAAATCCATTCAAAGTTGCCGTCAAACCCTTGTGGCCAAAGTACATGGTAAGCAAAAAATACTGCCAAATTAAGTATCACCCCTACAACTGCAGCGGTGATACCAAGTAAAGGTGCTGTAAATTGAATTTCATGGCGTGTTGCCTCAATGATCGGGCCGCCGATAAAAATAAATAAAAACGATGGTAAAAACGTAAAAAATGTAGCAATACATGCTCCTACCACGCCTGCCATAGGCAACATATCCATCCCAAATAGCGCTTTGGTCCATCCCCCAACAAAACCTACAAATGTCACGATCATAATTAAGGGTCCAGGTGTTGTTTCTCCCAGTGCCAAACCATCAATCATTTGAGTTGCAGTCAGCCACTGATAATGGTCGACGCCACCTTGATACACATATGGCAAAACGGCATATGCCCCTCCAAAGGTTACAAGAGCCGCTTTACTAAAAAACCAGCCAATCTGCGTTAAGGTGTTTTCCCATCCAAAGTTCAATACTAGTAATAACATGGCGCAGGCCCACATCGCCAGTCCAATAAGCACATACAAAATAAATCTATTCCATACAAACTTTGCGTAAGTGGGAACAGGTGTATCATCGTCTATAATTGCTGGCCCATAGGATGCATGCTCTTTTGCCTGATGCGCACTAGCGCTGAATAAATCAGGCCTAACACGCGAACCAAGATATCCCAACGCACCTGCACAAATCACAATTAAAGGGAATGGAATATGTAAAGTAAATATTGCGATAAACGCAGCTAAAGCAATTGCACGCAAAAGGTTATTTTTTAATGCGCGTGATCCAATTCTAATCGCTGCAAAAACTACTATTGCCGTTACGGCTGGTTTAATACCATATAAAATTCCCGTAACAATCTCAGTTTCACCATAAACTAAATAAATCCATGTTAGTGCTATTAATATAAATAGCGAAGGTAAAACAAAAAGAACACCAGCAATGACGCCTCCTTTTACGCCATGTAATAACCATCCAATATATGTTGCCAATTGTTGCGCCTCGGGCCCAGGCAAAACCATGGTGTAATTTAATGCATGCAGAAAACGATGCTCTGAAATCCAACGCCTTTGCTCAACCAATTCCTGATGCATCATACTGATTTGTCCGGCAGGACCGCCAAAGCTGATAAACCCAAGTTTTAACCAATAAAAAAGTGCCTCAGGTAAACTAATAACATCTTTCTTATCATCCGTTTCTGTCGTAGAGCTGCTCATTTAAAAATTAAGATGGAGAACAAATAAAGTAAGTAATCAAAATGTACGATTGTTGAATTCAAAATATGAATCGGTAATTTTATGCGTTTGCGATATCTAACATTTCGTCGCGGCGCGTGAACTTTTCTCGCGGCTTACCTTTTGGCTCACCTGCTTCTATTTCAGCATTATCAATTTTCTTCCATTGCTGATAATTATTATGGCTCACACTCTTTGCATAAAGGATTTTATACAAAGCTTCCCTGCCCGGTTTGTCTGCGTTCAGTGTATTAATATCTTCTAACAACGCCTCTACAGACTCTACTGCGCATGCACGATTGGTGCCGATAATTCCTGATGGACCTCTCTTAATCCAACCTGCTGTATATAAGCCAGGAACGATTTCTCCTCCTTGCTCTTTTGTGATGCGTCCGCTTTCATTAGGTATTGTGCCCCATCTTTCATAGAAAGGTACACCAGGAATGGCGACGCCGTTATAGCCTATGCTACGAAATAATATTCCACATTCAATTTCGATGGTCTCGCCGGTACCGTTGGCAGACTGTTTAAATGGCTCTCCAGAAAGTTCATTTTTTTCGAAAACAACTTTTTCAAGTTGACCTTCGCCTTCTAAACGAATTGGACTTTTCAAAAAAGTTGAGATGCACATACGTGGTTTGCCTGAATCATTTGATTCTGCAAATTTTTGGAAGATTTCTACATTTTTCTTGTTGCCGCGCCCTTCCTTTGCATTGAGCTCTTGCTGACTTGTTTCATTTAAATTTAATTCATCTGTATCGATATACGGACGGCAATTTTCTATTTCCAAAAATTCTTTTAATTCCTTAGATGCAAATTTTGCTTGCGCGGGGCCTCGACGTCCAACCACATAAATTGTTTTGATTTTACTTTCTGATAATACATCCAGTGCATGCTGAGAAATATCGGTATGTTTCAATTCATCAACAGATTTTGCCAATATTCTAGATACATCTGCGGCAACATTACCTTGTCCAATAACAACCGCTGTTTCGTGAGACAAATCAAAACTACGATCGCGATAATCTGGATGTCCGTTATACCAACCTACAAATTCTGTTGCGGTATAACTACCCGGTAAACCTTCCCCAGGAATACCAAGTTTGCGGTCCGTCTCTGCGCCACATGTATATAGAACTGCATGGTGGGTTTGCTGCAATTCTTCCGCTTTAACATCTTTACCAACTGTTACATTCCCAATGAAATTAAATTCTGGGTTTTCTGCAATTCTTTTATAAACCTCTATCGCCTGCTTTAGTTTTGGGTGATCAGGTGCAACACCGTTACGAACAAGCCCGAACGGCGCAGGAAGTCTTTCTATTAAATCGATCTCTACCTTAAAGTCAGATTTAATTAATGCTTCCGTTGCATAAAACCCACTTGGGCCACTGCCCACTATTGCAACACGCAATGGGTTTGTTTCACTGCCTATTTCGCTCATAACTTACGTCTCATACATTGATAATGTTTCATCTGCATACAAATTGTAGAAACACACAGCAAATTGCTGTGCGTAAAAATAATTTACATGTTTATTTGACTAAAAACCTAATTTAGATTTGCGGTCTTCGGCACCTGGTAACGAGTCCATAGGTTCTTCGATTAAAGGCAGACTGGGTGCTTTATCGGCATTAATTTCGACCCACCCTTCTTGACCATCAGGAATGTCGTCTTCTTCATAAATAGCTTCAACTGGACACTCAGGGATGCATGCACTGCAGTCAATACAAACATCAGGGTCAATATAGAGCATTTCGTCGTCATAGTGAAAACATGCAACTGGGCACACTGCTACACAATCTGTGAAACGACAACCTTTGCAATTTTCAGTTACGATCGTAGTCATGAGTATGTCTCCTATATTGTTATCGTAATTAAGCGAGATATATAGAAGCCGTGATTAGGTGTCCCGAAGTAAAATACTAACGTGTGTGTAATAGTACCTCACCACGATTGAGTTCAATCCCGTCTCCACTATAGCGTTTATATTTACCATTTAAGTGCTTGTCCTGAATTTTTTTCTGAAATCCATTTTCTTGCAACCTAATCAAGTAAAATCGTAAAAATATGGGGTGATATGTACACGAATATTCGAAACTAGGCAACATCGACGCCTCTTCAAAAGACACAATGGTGCCACGCTTCATGCCTGCACCTGCTCGAATTCCCATTTCGCCCATTACAATAATTGTTCCCGCTAACATGTTCACGCCCGTGAAATCTCCTGCATTACCACCAATTGCAATAAACCCACGGCGCATGGAGTTACCAATTTCGTTTTTAGCATTCCCGTGTATAAATATTTCCCCTCCATTTATGCCCGACGATTGACCTCTAAATGCACTCCCAACCATATGACCTGCATCACCCATTATTGTAATTCGACCCCCCGACATTTCAGGCCCAACCCAGTCACTGGTATTCCCGTTTACAATAATTTCGCCCCCTGACATGCCTAATCCAACATGCATGCCGATATCACCTTCAACGACAATTTTGCCTTCCTGCATACCTGCACCAATCATTTTGACATTGCTTAAATCACCTTCTAAATGAATATAAGATTCACCTTTGCCAGTCACTTTAAAAAAGTCACCTAAATTCGCTTTAACATTTCCATGCATAACGCATAGATGTTCAATCCCAGATTCAGACAAACCCGCAACGGTTGATGGGCAAATTACTTCAGCCTCCAAAGGTACATCAGGCTTAGTATGCAAATGTAAAAGCGTAACACTCATAATAATGATCTACATTAATTAGGCTTCATATAGTATTGTTTTTATTTTGCAATCTCATGCAGATGGAATTTGTACTTCCCTAAACTACCGCCATAATTTCCAGCAGTAATAGTCATTGCGCCTTTTTCTGCGGCTGCAATAATTCCTCTGCGTATGGCTTCTTTTATTACATCTTCATTTAACCCATCCGCAACAATTTCATACACCGATTCAACCTTTTCCGGAATAACAGTATTTGGCGAAATAGAACGTAATGTAGGGCAGTACGCATCATTTGTTGATGCAATCAGGGCTTTATATTTAGAACCCACTTTACTGCCAGAACGCACCACCCCTTGCGGAAAGGGCAAAAATATTCCTGCTACTTCACGCATGGCATTGGCGGCAGCCGTAGCAGCGCGCAACGCTATATTTTTGCTTGATCCAAAGATAATTAGATTGCCACCCCCTACCGCGGGCTGAATCCCAAAATTTTCATCGACTAAAAACTCACCTTCCATGACAGGAATACGCCATAGTCGACGGCCATCTACTAACTTACTAATTTGATAACTATCGCCGAAGAAACGTAACTTTCCTCCCACTGCTACTTCGTTTTCGGACTGTAAGCCGTTATAGCAAGCCGTTGTTGGGCATGTCATGACACACTGTCCAATACGGTCAATCAATTGACCTGCAATTGTTTTGCGACTCATTGTAAATAGAAGAACACTGATTCCAGGTCTGTGATCCGGTGTATCTTCTTCAGGTATCTCACACTCAACAGCTGCTTCTAGTTTGCAACGAATAACAGAGGTTGCAAATCCTGTCATCGACGCGGCGGCTGCGCGTGCCCATTGCTTTGAATCAGCGGTGATAATTACGCGAGCACCCCACATCTCAAAGGCTTCTGCAAAAGTGTCTACAATTTCAGTTTTATAAATTTTCATAAATAAAATTTAAACGAAACTGGCTTTATTTTGGAGTTGTAGGGATTACTTCATGATTATGTAAATAATCATCGCTGATTGCGTAATTATTGAATTTGATTGAATAATAATCTTCAAAAAATGGTTCTATTTCTCCAGCAATATCTGCGTTATAGCCTGGTTTGGAGTGTAATAGTTTTCCTTTATGGTCTGTCGCAAATTCATGATCTTTAATTACCGTTACACCATCTTTAATAACATAGCGTGGCGCATTGAACATTTGCTCTTTATCACCCTCTTCAGTATAAACAGTAATATCTGCATCGGCTCCTATACCTAGATGACCTTTATTCACAAGCCCTAAAGCCTTTGCCGGGCCTGCTCGTGTAATAATCGCAATCTCATTCAGTGTGTATTCACGTGTAAGCTCTCGCAATGCAGTTTTGTTTATCGCTTTTTGATTTACATGCTGCAGTGCTTCACTACGATATCCACTGTCCATTAATAATTTAATTAACTTAGGATAACTCATAAATGAACCACCATTAGGATGGTCTGTAGATAACAATACACGCCAGGGGTCTTTAGACATTAGAAATAACTCTAACCCCATCGCCCACTGCAACGCATGCGTATAGACACTTTCTTGATAGGAAAATGGAATAATTCCACAACCACTTTCACATTCTGTATCCGCATTAACCCATTTATTAAATTTCACATTGCGTAGCATCCATGCCAATGGCGCATCTGCTGTCATTGCAGTTGCCTTTCCAAACATAACCTGACCCACATCCGCAGTTATGTTTTTATTATCATTTATAAAATCAATAATAGGTATTACGCCTGATACTGCATCTTTGTTTAACTCACCACCAAAACTATGAAATTGAATATGTGCCATATGCACACGTCGCCCTTGCGCAGCTTTCATCGTATCAAGTGTGGTGCTGATATTTCCACTATGACCTAAATTATTGCAGTGAATATGTGGCGGATGCGGTAATCCAATTTCATGTGCAGCTTCAATAAAACTTTCAATTACGTGAATGGGTGTAATATCGTAATGATCAATTGTTTCATTTACATCGGTAATATTTGCATTCTTACGGCCTTTCCAAAGCTCATCACTACCAGGATTTACTAACTTCAGCGTGTAACCATGTACAGAATCAATCCACCATGCAATAGCTTCTTTAAATTCTTTTTTTCGACCTTCTTTTAAAAGCTTATATAAAAACGCATTGTTTCCAAGTAAGACATAAAATCCTTTATCTATAACCGGTGTGTCATCTAACTCTTCTAGCACGTGTCTTGCGGTAATGGGTGGTACCGCAGCTTCCATTGCCGTTGTGTAGCCCATGGTGGCGTAGCGATAACCCGTTGCAAATGTAGAAGGAACCACACCTCCCGTACCAGAACGCGTATTTGCAGTTTTGGGATGAACATCTAATCGATGGTCTTCAGGTTGAAGCTTACGTGCAAGATTTACTTTAGGTCCTGCTATGTGACAATGAATATCCACTGCACCCGGCATAACCACCATGCCATGTGCATCAATTTTTGTAGCAGAAGAAGAAACAGAATCTACAATCCTGCCATCTTTTACAAAAATATCTTGAACATCACCGTCAATATTATTAGCGGGATCATGAACACGACCATTAATAATTTTTAACTCAGATGACATAGTGAACGTATTCTTATATTAGGTATCAACCTGTGCGCCGCAGGTTATAAATTTCTTTAACTTCTATGCAGCTACTCTAGCCTTGCTCCCCTTAAGCAATTCTTTAACTCGGTTGCGAATGCCTTCTAATACCTCTTGGTCTGACGGAAATGGTGAATCAAATGCTGGTCGTAATGATATAGGTACATCATCCATTCTATATACTGTTCCGCCTGTATTAATACCATATGTCGCTACGGCAAATCGCACTTTGGCAATCTGGCTTGTATGCGTATCTTTCGCATCCAATGAAATGATTGGAATTTTTTTCATATGCTCGATGGCTTTTTTAGGAAAATTTGATGCAGGATCTGATGCGATAATCATTGCAGCATCGGCTTCTCCTCGAGACAGCACATCAGTCGTTGTAAATTCGCCCGGATTAAATCTTGGATATCCACGATTGAAGTTCACACCAAATGGATAACCTGTTTGCCAAGAAACAACATTATCTGCACCGGTTACATTGCCATGTCCCCGTACTGGTTTTGCAACAAAGTGCGTATACTCATTTAAATCCGCAGCTAACGAAAGTATCGCGCCCGAATTAAAATGACGCCCCCGTGTCATGGTCAACCCCATGCCAAAAAATAACACACCATATTGGGCATTTTTCATTTTGGAGACTAAATCATCCAACACTTCTCGCGATATCCCTGCTTCCTCTTCAATGTTGTCACTTATTTTTTTGCCTTTTACCAACGCACGCAATGCCCAAAGCACTTCAAAATCTTTCCCAGGTTTTAGTTGTAAAAAAATATCAGCAACAGGTGTACTGGGAGTTTTGCGTACATCCACTAACACTACGGTTCGATCTTTCCTTCCATTTGGAATGTACATACCCTTTGGCGTGACAGCATATTTAGTGAAATGTCTTGGATGGGATTCTGCAGGATTGCTGCCCCAGTAAATAACCAAATCTGCCCGATTTTTTATTTCACCAAGCGTTGCGGTACTCTCGCCAACACCTTGGAATGCCATGCCAGAAGGTCCATGACACACAGAAGTAGTGGTATCAATGTTGCCATTTATGGTATCCATAATGTCAACAGCGACTCGTTGTGCTTCACATGGGGAATCACTCAAACCATATGTAATTGGAAACTTTGCATCAACTAATATTTGTGCAGCTGTATTAATTCCTTCTTCTAAGATTGCCTCCTTGCCATCAATTAATACAACAGGTCGGTCTTCTAATGTATGTTCATAAAACCAAGCCCTTCCTAATACACACGCTCTTTTGGCTTTTGTAATGCGGTGTTCATCAAGATCAACCGTAAGCTCCATGTCATCGCAAACACAGCCGCAAAAAGTACATGTCGCATCTTTGACTATTTTAATATTTTTTCCTTCTTTAGGTTTAGCTTGAACGGGGTCAGTCATTACGGTTTTCCTAATATTGATGCGTAAAAATTATGTTCTTTATTATCTATTCACTTTAGTAATATGTACTTCAATATGCTTTGATAACGGCATTCCTGAACCCGCCGTATCTGCCGCCATCAACTCACTGGAAGGTGGCCCATAAGGAATAAATATCATACCTGAAGGTAAGTCCTCATCTTTTTTGCTTTTACACGTCACCACAGTTTGACCAACATCAGATTTTAAACGAATTTTATCTCCATCTTTAAGCTTTAAACGGTTCATGTCTTTTTCATTCATTTCCGCTGTAGATGTTACCTGTATATATTCGTCTTTAAGCTTGCCTTCGTTGAGAGAGGTGCCCTGCTTTTTAGAGCGGCCTGGAATTAGAATCATGGTCTCCGCCATTTTATTTCCATACATATCACAATAATAAATTACAGATAATAAATATTTATGAATAGATTAGCAGTTGATGGCCATTAAGTATAATTATTATCACTCATTTAGTGAGTCTATACACAACGGGCGCCTTGCCATTCCAAACTTTGTTAATGATTCTGTATTTTTTTCATATTTAAGATGCGCATTCTCCTCCGAATAAGATATTCTTGCACTCTAATTAAATTTGATTGGATGAAAAATAATCGATTGAGCCTACTTTGAAAAATGGGCGCGAGAATATTTCAGCAATTAAATTAATCTATTAAGTGTAAATAAAAGCATTTACTAATATTACTTTTACAACAATCACAAACATCTTCCCAGGAGAACATCATGCCGAAGTATATAATTGAACGTGAAATTCCAGGTGCTGGAAATTTGAGCGCAGACGAACTGAAAGGCATCTCACAAAAATCATGCAGCATTTTACAAAATATGGGCCCGCAAATTCAGTGGGTTGAAAGTCTCGTTACTGACGATAAAGTATATTGCACGTATATCGCCCCAAATGAAGATGAAATTCGCAAACATGCACAAGAAGGTGGATTTCCTGCAAATAAAATTTCCGAAATTAAAGGCGTTATCGATCCGACTACTTCAGAATAACTTCTAAACTATCAATAAAAATTTATTTAGTTGGAATTTGCAGTGCTTTCGTGAAGCTTACTTTCCCCTGAGAATAAGCAACACAGATAGCGCTGCAAAAGAGTCGCCTTAATGAACTAATAGTTAAGGGCTACCGAATATGCAGCCCGAATTTGTCACGACTATTGGAAAATCACCAATATCGCGCATAACCTGTGCAACATTATAATTCTCAAGCATTGGTTTTATCTCATTGCTATTCAGGCCGACTAAACATTCATCCATGACACGAAGAACATATACCTTTTCTTCTTCAGTAATTCTAAAATTTATACTTTCTTTTTTTTCGTGTTGCCATTCTTCGGCAGTAGCATTAGGGAAGTGTTCATCAATATATTCTTTAATATACTTTGAGAAATCTAAATTTTGATCCACTAAAGTACTACTTAGTTTGGAAGAATATGATCTGCATTGATCTCTCTATCGCTACTCCAACCTATTGAGTCTTTAACATAGGCATACCAAGACTCCATTTTAATTCGAATTGGTGATTTTTCTTCTGTCATATGGCCATAGCTTGAAATTAACTCATCTAAAAATTCCACCATCTCAGGCGAATCCCAAACACGCTCCCCGGCTGCTTTGTAAATAATTTTCCCATCGGGGTTAATTAAAAAAGTTGTGGGTAATCCTCTTACCCCCCAACTAGCAAGACTCATGTTTTTATCAATGAGTATTGTGAAGTCAACAGGCACTGCCTCGAGAAACTTTTTAACACCGGCCAAACTTGGCCCAACATGCACCCCCACTACTTCTAGACCTCTGCTTTGTAACTGATTATGTAGATTACTCATGGATGGCATTTCTTTGCGACATGGGGCACACCACGTTGCCCAAAAGTTCAACAGCACAAACTTACCTTGGAAATTCTCCAAACTGGCACTTTTACCATTAACTGTAGCTAAGCTGAATTCTTCAGCTTTAGGTTCACCCGAAACAGGGTCCATGAGTTTCCCAGCAACTGCCGTATTATGAACAGCAGATAAAATTATTAAAAAACAAAAGGTCAAAATTCTGTACATTATTACTCTATCTCATATTCATTTATCAGCAGAAAAAATTTATGACAATTAGATTAAAGAATTACTAATAAGTTCGCTAATGTGAATCACCCTCAAGATTGGACACTTTAAGCTTTTTACTACTAATTTTTCCTTGCAAAAAATCAATCATAAATGGTGAATTCCATACACGTGATCCTACAGCTCGATAGAGAATATTGCCCTCAGGATCGACCAAAAATGTTGTAGGCAATATAGGGATGCCCCAATGTCCCAATGCAAGATCCATATCGATCAAAACCGGATAGGTAATATTATTTATTTTAACCATTGAGCTTGCGCCTTTCACATCATCCCCGGCATGTATGGAAATTACAATTAAGTTTTCATCATCGAATAACTCATGAGCGTCTTGCAATGTCGTCATTTCACTCTTACACGCATTGCACGAAAGTGCCCAAAAATTTACCAGCACATATTTACCTCGAAAATTAACTAACTCTTGTTTATTGCCTGCTAAATTATATAACTGAAAATTTTCAGCTTGCACATTAGGTGGAAAGGGATCCATTAAACGTCCATCATCTGCAAATGATGGAGTTACTGTTAAAGCAAACAGCAGCACAAATATAATGTAATTTAAAAACATTATTCTAATTAGTACATTTTGTTATCGTGCGTCCAATTTGGATCATCTAACCCTATGTCACCTATAGGCGCTGCAAATGCATCAGCTACAATTGCAGCTACATTATCCCCAGTTAATGATTCCAGAAAAGCAACTACTTCATTTATTTCTTCTTCAGTTAGTTCTAATGGCTTAATTAATGGACTAAGAATTTCATTTGGCACACCACCTTGATTGTAAAACTCCACGACCTCACGCAATGTCAACATTGCACCGTTATGCATATAGGGTGCAGTCAGCGCAACATTGCGCAAATTAGGTGTGCGAAATTTCCATTTGTCATTTGGGTTTTCTGTAATTTCGTACAAACCCAAATCATTCTCTTTTTTTCTCGAAACAGACTTAATTACACTCATGTCTAAATCAGTATATACACCCGGCGCTAATTGAACTCTTTTTGTTTCAGGCGTAATGCCCATTGAGTCCTGGTATCCTAACCCTGTATTGTGCAAATTATCATCTGTAAACAATGCATAATCATCATGTATTAAGTGGCATGAATTACAAACGCCTTTGCCCGTAAATAATTTGAAGCCGCGCTTTACCTGCGTATTGACTGCATTTTCATCTTTTCCAAAATACCACCGGTCAAAGGGTGAATCAGCTGCATTTAATGTTCGTTGATAGCTCGCAAGTGCCATGCCAATGGTTTCCATGGTAGGTCCACGACCATTAAACGCTGTCTCAAATAATCCAGCATATTCTTTGATTGCTTTAATTTTATTTATTACATATCCAATGGAGGGATTTGCCATTTCATTTCGTGCTAAAAATGGGTGCCATACTTGTTGTTCTAACGTTGATTCACGTCCATCATGAAATAATTTTTGCAAATAGCCGACATTATAGATTGTAGGCGCATTGCGTTTTCCTGTTCGTCCCTCCACTCCCACTGCAGTTTCAATCTCATTATTTGTGAATCCTTGTTCTGGGATATGACAAATAGCGCAAGAAAATGTGCCGTTAATAGATAAACGCCGATCAAAAAATAATTTTCTTCCTAAATCAACTTTTTGTTTTGTAATAGGATTGTCTTTTGGAATGTTAGGGGGAGGTAATCCAAGCAACGGTTTTTCAACAAATTCTAATAAATTTGCTTTTTGACCTGATCTTTTTTGGATATCCAGCGAATTTGTTTTGTAGTCCGTTGACTCATACCCCTTCTTGTCATCGCCCGGACCAAATACACCCTTATGTTTACTTTTATTATCAATGCCTGAGCTATGTATAGTATTTGATACACAAACCAAACCTACAACGCTACATATAAAGAATATATTCAGTACTAGAGTAGTATTAATTTTCATTTTTAATTACTGCACTGCATCAACAGTAAGAATTCCATCTTCTATTAAAAGAGTATTTATATCTGCAGCAACAAGTTGATCATGCAAAAATGAAACACTGTACTCTTGCCGAATATTCTTAGATCGATCAATTAAGAATGCACGCAGTACATGCGCCATCGATCCAGTATAATCCCCTCCCTCATCATACTCTTTAATAACCATCTGCCCATACTGATCGGTTATTGGCTTTAAGGCTGCTTCAGATTCAGTTGTTAAAAATAACCATTGCGGATCACCTTCATCAAATCCTGCTCCATATAAGCGCATTACTTCGGGCGTGTCGTGCTCGGGATCAAAGCTAACACTTATAAGTCGAATCGCGCTCGCAATATTTGGATTGTCTTTAAAACGTTCTTTAATTTTATAAAAAACAGCAGTCGCCAACGGGCATCCATTTAGGTCGGTACAGCTACTATATATAAATGTAAGTAAAACAATTTTATCCCCAAGCAAACTACTCAATTCCAGTCCCTCTCCATTTACATCTAGAACACGTCCACCGCCAGCAGCAGCAATCTTTGACAATGTATAAGAACCAGGTTTAGGAGCTTCATAAGGTAGTTCGGGTGTCCAGCCATCTGCCATCACCATAACTTCTGCACGCGCTGCACGAGACTCAGGACGTGGCGCACCCTCATCCTTCTCACTGCTACATGCATACATTCCTAACAGGAATCCAAGTAGATAAATATAGTTAGACAGCTTCATTGATAAAATTGTACAGAAACAACAAGGCCGCCTCGAGGACGGCCTTGTTTCAGTTACTTAGACTGCTAATTACATTACTGCAATAAAAACCAGCTCCTTACTCTACTTGAGACAGCATTGTGTCTGTTGAGTTCGGGTTTTGAGAATAGAGCGAATATGCGCCAAATCGCATTTGATGTGCACGCCCTAGTTTTAACTCATAGAAATCAATCGTAAACTCTAGATTGAGTTTTTTGCCGTTCCATGTGTATAGCTTGAAATATTGCTCATCTCCTTCACCTGTCTTGTCCCAGTTACCTAAGAGTGAAGAAGTAAAGTATGTACGCTTGCCATCCCAGCTTTGTGAAATCATGTTCACTTGTGAACCAATTTGATGTTCGTATGTTTGCTTCGGATTGAAAGGATCTGATATATCATAGAAACGAGTTTTGCCATCCATAAATGTTTGAACCCAAAGTCCCTTATCATCAGCAGTGATCGATATATCTACGGGCAAAGGCACGGATGAAGGGTCACCAATTGAACCCACAACCTTTGCCTGCCACTCACCGCCTTCATCTTCATAGATCAACCAAATTTGTGCTGTTAAAGCAGTTGTTGTGAAGCAGTAGTTATTATTAGCGCCCCATGCACAACGAATTTCGAGTGGTGCTCCAGGCACTTCAAATATTTTCTTAGGTTTACGCGTGTGCAGGTCCCAAACAACTACCGTATTACCGAAGCGCTTCATCGCTTCTCCATCACCTAACATTTTACCAAAGTCCATCATGTAGTTTGACCATCCGGTAAAAGAAGATGTAAGCATGACATTACGTCTTGGCAATACGCGAACATCATATCCGTAACCATCTGCTGCATTGCCTACCTTTTCAGCGCCGCGAAGATCTTCATCCGTCGGCATCCAATGTGCCACTATAAAGTCACCTTCATTGGTAAATTCAGCCATACCAGTACGCCCGCCATGATCTACATTGTTAGATAATGCAGTAACCAAAATGCGACCTGGTAACGCAAACATTGTGTGCGGACCAACCATGCCACCCGTTTTTTCAACAAAGTCTGTAATGACTTTGTGAAGCTTTGGTTGACCAGGATTCGAATGCACGTCAAAAATGAAAATTTTGTTGCTGTCTATACCACCCGCAAATAAATACTTACGGTCATCAGTTAGACCTGAATGATGGGCTTCATTTCGACCG
This sequence comes from Gammaproteobacteria bacterium, assembly GCA_965247265.1. Lineage (GTDB taxonomy): Bacteria > Pseudomonadota > Gammaproteobacteria > UBA4575 > UBA4575. The sequence goes on along the minus strand of OZ252002.1, from coordinate 1,403,764 downwards.
CCAACAGATAATACGTTAACCACTTTTCCATAATGTTTTGAGTCAGGATGTACAGAAATTGTAACGAGCTTATCTTGTTCGTCACCTAATCCCTCAACACCTAACGTCCAAACATAAACGTAGTCTTCTTGACCAACAATTTTAGCCATGTACGGAGACATACATGTCTCATCAGCCATCGCTGTACTTAGAAAACCCACTACAGATGCCAACGCCATAATCAGTGCTGTGATAATGCCTTTGACCCATGCGGATTGTGATTTTGCCACTCTCTTCATCTTATTATGACTCCATTTTGTATTTAGATTTGCTAGGTCTTCTTGTACATGCTCAGACCACACTAGCCCGTCGGACTGCATATTATGAATTATCTAAGTCCGTGAGAAACCAATCTGGTCATTATGCCGTATCTAAATGCTCAATCAAAGATCTATCATATTGTCTTTTTCGCCAGAAAAATCAATATACTATTTGCATTACTAGACAAATTTTAACAACAATAATTAGTTGCACAATGACTTAAAAAGCGAGCTAAGTAATTGTTATCAATATTAAATTCTTATCTAAGCCCTAACTTTAATTGAACCGACATACGTAAACTTGCTCTAAAAGCATAAATTGAACGTGAAAATTTAGTATTACAATTGATCAATGCATACATTACATAGATATATAACCCTTTTGATCCTTATTGGATTACTGACCAGTGGATCTGCTCAAGACAAAATTTCAATAGGCGGCGACTTTAGCCTTACTTCACATCTGGATGAGCCCTATTCACTGAGCGATTCAAGCGGAAAAGTTGTATTACTATTTTTTGGATTCACTCACTGCCCAGATGTGTGCCCCATGACACTCGGTACGATTCAAACGGTTCTAGACCAATTGGGCGAACAGGCCGCGCACGTGCAACCATTGCTGATAACGGTGGATCCTAAGCGCGACACACCAGAAACTTTAGAGAAATATCTAGAATATTTTGGCTACAACTTCATTGGCTTAACTGGAGACTCTAATGAAATAGATAAAGTTGTTAAACAGTATCAAGCTTTTTATTCTTATACCGGGGACTCTAACAGTCGTGCCTACAATGTCGATCATTCATCAAACTTATACATCATTGATGCTGAGGGAACTGTCACCAACATCATGCCATTTGGCCTACCACAGCAAGCCATTATAGAAAACATTCAAAAATTGCTACCCAACCCAACTTCTTAATTATTTATACTGAAGATAGGCAAATCTTGGGTCATGGGGAGTGCCCTCCAAATCACCTTCTTCTTTTCCTGGTTGCCACATCACAACTTCTTCAATTTTCTTTGCCAATTCAAAATCCTTATTAGTGACACCTTTTGCTGCATGGTTCATTAGCTTACAAACAACAAAGGCATACGAAACAGCCAAATCAGGGTGGTGAAACGCAGCTTCAGATAGATGCCCAATGGTATTTACTACCATCAGTGTCCCTTTCCAGCTATGCGTTTTGTATTTGCGACGAATCCAGCCATTATCATAAAACCAAGTTGGCAGCTCTTCCTCTAAACGTTCTTGAATCTGCTCATCTGTGTAGGTTTGCTCAGATTTGATTTCGCGCCATTTTGACATGATCGAAGCCTCCTAATTTATTTTGTTCTTTGAATCACTATGGTACTCCTCATGAAAGTCATAAAAAATAAGGTTTCCGAATTAAAAAAATGCCCGAATGGCTTAAACATTGACAAATCAGAGATAAAGACGAAACTAATAATCGTATTGTAATATCCGCAAAAATGAGCCACATGACAGATTATAGGGATAATTAGATAGTCGCAGTAACTAGTTAAAATAGTTACAAATTTATGGACAATTCAATATAAAGAAGAAAATCGCAATGCGGTTTGAAAATGTAACTTGCCCACATTGCGGTTTACTATGTGACGACCTGACGGTTCAAGTGAATGGCTTGTCATTACAGAATCTAAGCTCTGAATGTTCAATTCATAATTCTGCCTTAGCAGACGCATCACTGGAAAAAAGCACGCTCCCTACTCCATGCATTGAGGGCAAGCCTGCAACATTAGATGAAGCATTAAATAAAACAGTCGAAATCCTCAGCGCATCATCTCAACCCCTTATTAATGGACTCATTGCTGATGCTCAAACATGTAGAAGTGCAATTGCCTTGACCGAAAAAATTGGTGGGGTCATTGATCATGCAAACGGTGCAGGCATACGTTGCAACTTGGCCGTTATGCAAAGAATTGGGGAGGTTAGAGCCACACTTACAGAAGTGCGTAATCGTGCTGACTGTATCGTTATATTTGGTTCAGGTGTATTACGCAGGTTTCCACGTTTGCTCAATCGAATTTTGACTCCAAAAAAATCACTTGGAAACAAAAATACCATCAATAAAAAAATCTATTTACTTGAAATTGCAGACAACGACACGACTGAAGTTGAAGAAAATGTAAAAAACATTACAAAGTTAACATTAAGTTATTCTCTACTTGAAGCATTGGTGTATCGCTTTCAAGAAATTAATACCAGTCCTCAAGAAAACTTTAAGAATATAGATGTAGACACGCAAACTTTAATCGATTTGCGACAAACGATACTAGAAAGTGATTACACCACATTTATTTGGAGTGCAGCAGAATTTAAACAGCAGTCGTCCGAACATACTGTCCAGGCACTCACCGAAACAATTAAAAAGCTCATGGTTACAAACCGCTGCGTGGGATTACCGCTTGGGGGCTCTAGAGGTGAAATTACGGCAAATCAAGTGTGCACATGGCAAACAGGCGTGCCATTACCCGTTGCATTTATGAGCGGTGCGCCAATTCATGACCCATATTTGTATGATGGTATGACAATGATTCAAAACAAAGAAGCTGACAGTTTAGTATGGATTGCCACATACAGCTCAATTGATGCACCACCCAATACAGAAATTCCCACTATTGTTTTAGGGCACCCAAAAATGAATTGTGAAAATGCATCTGTCTTTATTCCTGTTGGCATTCCTGGCGTTGACAATCGAGGTCTTGCATGTCGCACAGATGGCGTTGCAACAATACCGTTACAAGCACTGCGCTCTAGCGCATTACCCACTGCAAGTGAGCTGTTAAATAAACTTTTGCGACTTATTTAAAAATGGCAATTAAAATATCTGGCGGTGAAGTTTACGACCCTATTCACAAAGTAAATGGTGAAAAGCAGGATCTTTATATTATTAATAATGAGATCCAAAATTTTTTACCTGACAGTGAAAAAATTGAAGCCACCTACGCTGTAAACAATTGTATTGTTATGGCAGGCGCCATCGATTTGCACACACATATTGGTGGTGGCAAGGTTAATATTGCACGCGCGATGATGCTGGAGGATCAGCACGCTCATCCTCATAAAGGTTCTAACATTTGTCGCTCTGGCAATGGACACATTGTTCCCTCTTCGTTTACTACAGGCTATCGTTATGCGGAAATGGGTTATACCGCTTGTTTTGAGCCAGCAGTGCTACCAGTAAATGCACGCCATGCACACATGGAAATGGCTGACACACCCATGATTGATAAAGGTGGCTATGTTTTACTCGGAAATGATGACTTCTTATTAAGCTTGCTTCGCGAAGGTTCTAGTCAACGTGAAATTAATGACTATGTAGCTTGGATATTGAATGCAAGTCAGTGCATTGGAATAAAAGTAGTCAATGCTGGCGGCATACATGCATTTAAATATAATCAACGTCGTTTGAATGTTGATGAAACGGGTCCAGCAGGCATAACCCCGCGACAAATTATTACTTCGCTTAGCAAAGCTGTACATGAACTTGGTGTCACTCACCCTCTCCATGTGCATGCTAGCAATCTGGGCGTACCCGGAAACTTTAGCTCTACACTTGCAACGATGGCAGCAGCAGAAGACCATCCTATTCATTTAACACATATACAATTTCACAGTTATGGCACCGAAGGAGATCACAAGTTCTCATCAGCTGCCTGCGAAATTGCAGAAGCAATTAATTCTCAAAAAAATGTAAGCGCGGATGTGGGTCAAATTATGTTTGGTCAAACCATCACTACTTCTGCCGATACAATGATGCAGTATTTTGGACATGAACATGCCAAGCCCAAAAAATGGACAATCATGGATATTGAATGTGAAGCGGGCTGTGGAGTGATACCTTTTAGATATAGAGATAAAAGTTTTGTGAATGCATTGCAATGGTCAATTGGTTTAGAAATATTTTTACAGGTTACAGATCCTTGGCGAATCTTCCTAACGACAGATCATCCAAATGGCGCACCCTTTACAAGTTACCCGCATTTAATAAAACTTCTAATGGATCGATCATTTCGCAATGATGCATTTAGCATCCTGCATGCCGACGCTCAAAAGATGTCTAATTTAGCAACAATGGAACGCGAATATTCGCTCTATGAAATCGCAATTATGACACGTGCCGCACCGGCAAAGATTTTAGGATTGGATAACCATGGACATCTAGGAAATGGTGCAACCGCAAACATTACAATTTATCGAAAACAAAATGATATAGAACAAATGTTTGCTAAACCTGCCTATGTGTTTAAAAACGGCACCATGATAGTAAAAGATGGCAAGATAAAAGAAACTGTTCAAGGCGTTACACATGTGGTGAAACCAGAATTTGACAGCGCTATCGAAAAACCAATTAAAAAATACTTTGATGATTACCAAACAATTTCATTTGACAACTTTAAAATTTCAAGCGATGAAATGGTAGAATGTATTGGAAGCGAAACTGAAGTACATCCTTGCAGCATAAATTAAAATTATGATCATAAATGGCGTAGAAATCGAAGATACTTTTTCTGAAGCATTCTCAATGCGTGCTACTCGCGTCATTATTACTGCAATTAATTACAAGTGGGCGCGTCATGCTGCAGAAACTATGACCGGGTTTGCCACATCCGTAATTGGTTGTAATGTTGAAGCAGGTATTGAAAAGATAATTGGTAACCACGAAACACCTGATGGTCGACCAGGTATATCTGTTCTATTGTTTGCGACGGATCGAAAAACATTGGAAAAACAACTACAAAAACGCATAGGTCAGTGTGTATTAACCTGCCCTACTACTGCAGTTTTTTCAGGCTTAGAAAGTGATGATCAAATAGAATTAGGGGGAAATTTACGCTACTTCGGAGATGGATTCCAGTCATCCAAAATGATTGGCAAAAAAAGATTTTGGCGTATTCCTGTCATGGATGGTGAATTTTTATGCGAAGAAACAACAGGCTACCAAAAAGCCATAGGAGGCGGAAATATACTTGTGCTCGCGCGCCATATTTCTCAAGCGTTACTCGCGTGTGAAGCGGCCATTGATTCAATCAGCATGCTGCCAAATATTGTTTTACCTTTCCCAGGAGGAGGCGTGCGCTCTGGATCCAAAGTCGGGTCAAAATACAAGTTTCTTAATGCATCAACAAATCATCCATTTTGCCCCACGTTAAAGGGTCATCCTGATAATGTATTGGGGAAAAATATTGAAGCCGCCATGGAAATTGTAATTGATGGATTAACTAAAGAAGATGTTTTCTTGGCAATGCATCGAGGCATAGAAGCAATTTGTGATTTAGGTAAATCACAAGGGATTGAAAAAATTACTGGTGGCAACTACGGCGGCAAATTAGGACCGCATCACTTTCATTTAAGAGATATTATGAATGAGTCATACAACCGTTACATTTAAAGACTCAACTCAACAACGCATTGATATGCGTTGGTTAAGTAAATTATGCAAAGCACAAAATGAAGATGAATCAATAGATAATCTATCTATTTTGGTTGGCAAAGAAAAAGTCAGCATTAGAGACCTGTTTAAAATTACTGGAAAAATTCCAAATGAAAAATTTGTGCTTGAAAATCCAACAACTAAAATGGATTACGTCGGTCATGAACTTACAAAAGGATTAAGACTAACTGTAACAGGAAATATTGGACATTTTGCAGGCACAGTATTATCGGGAGGTACATTAAAAGTAGAAGGTGATGTGTGTGATTTTGCAGGCTGCGGGATGAAAAAAGGTATAATTGATATATCAGGAAATGGTGGCGATTACATCGGCGGTGCGCCAGTAGGCGAAAAAAAGGGAATGTCAGGCGGCACTATTTTAATTCATGGTAATGCTGCTAATTTTACTGGAGACTTAATGCGTCGAGGATTAATTATGGTTGTTGGAAATATAGGCAACTATTGTGGCAGCAGAATGATTGCAGGCACCATTACTAATTTAGGTGGCATAGGTAAACAAGCCGGTGTTGGCATGCGACGTGGCACTCTGTTATTACCGCATAAACCTAAAGATGTCATTACAGGGTTTCATGATTGCGGTCGTCACAGCCTGGGTTACCTTACTTTATTAATGCATGAGCTACGTCGCCACCATAGCGCGTTCAGATCACTCCACCCTATGCGACGAAGAGTGCAACGATACATCGGTGATGCAGCAGTAGATGGTCAAGGGGAAATGCTTGTTTGGATTGGATAAAATAGTATTAAAATACTAATAACAAATTTGAATGTAATTATACAATAATGACATGGATAAACCTGTAATTAAAAAACGCAACAAAATGAAAGGAGAAAAACACGGAAGACGTGTCGATCCTGTTGCGTTAGAACAAGTGCGTGAATTACTTGGAGATGCGTCGCGCAGAAGAGATCTACTTATTGAATACCTACATTTAATACAAGATTCATATGGCCATATTTCTGCCGATCACATCACGGCTCTGGCAAAAGAAATGAAATTGGCAACTACTGAAGTCTACGAGGTAGCAACATTTTATCATCACTTTGATGTAGTCAAAGAAGAACAGCATGCACCGCCTGAATTAACGGTTCGTGTCTGTGATTCCATTACATGCGAAATGTTCGGCGCAAACGCACTTGTGGATGCGCTAGAAATAAATGCGAATGAAAATGTGCGCATTCAGCGCGTACCTTGTGTGGGTCGATGCGAACAAGCACCCGTTGCAGTAGTAGGTACCAATGCAATTGGACAAGCAGATGCTGCCAATGTAACTACTGCAATAAATAATAATATTAAAGATGCACAGTCACCTAGCTGTGTTAATTATGAAAATTATAAACAAAATGGCGGCTACAAATTACTTAAAAAAGTAGCGAGCGAAGAAGTCACTGCTGAAGAGGTAATTAGCACATTAGAAAACTCAAATCTTCGCGGTTTAGGTGGCGCGGGATTCCCTGCCGGTCGAAAATGGCGCATTGTTAATGAACAAGCCGCACCTCGCATCATGGCCGTAAATATAGACGAAGGTGAACCTGGAACATTTAAAGATCGAATATACCTAGAGCGTGACCCTCATCGATTCCTTGAAGGCATGTTGATTGCTGCAAACGTTGTCGGCACGGATTCAATTTATATTTATCTGCGTGATGAATATGCAGGTGTTCGAAAGTCGCTATCAGAAGAATTAAAAAAACTTCAAGATTCACCACCTGTTGAATTACCTCAAATTGAATTACGCAGAGGTGCAGGTGCTTATATTTGCGGTGAAGAGTCTGCAATGATTGAATCCATAGAAGGTAAACGTGGAATGCCGCGCTTACGTCCACCATTTGTTGCGCAAGTGGGCGTTTTTGGTCGCCCTACTCTTGAGCACAATATGGAAACGCTGTATTGGGTTCGCGATATTGTAGAAAAAGGTACCGATTGGTTTACATCTCACGGTCGTAATGGACGAAAAGGCTTGCGCTCTTTCTCAGTAAGTGGGCGGGTTAATAAACCCGGCATGCATCTCGCACCTGCAGGTATAACAGTTAAAGAACTTATTGATGAATTTTGTGGGGGCATGTTGGATGACCACAAATTTTATGGCTATTTTCCGGGTGGCGCTTCAGGTGGGATTTTACCTGCTTCCAAAGGCGATATTCCTTTAGATTTTGATACCTTAAATGAACATGGCTGTTTTATTGGTTCTGCTGCCGTCATCATCTTTTCAGATCAAGACAAAGCAAGAGACTTGGCGAAAAATGCCATGCAATTTTTCTCACATGAATCATGTGGCAAATGCACACCATGCCGAGTTGGCACATCAAAAGCAGTAACACTGATGGAAAAATCTGATTGGGACCAACCTTTAATGCAGGAGTTGGCCCAAGCAATGAATGACGCTTCAATTTGCGGATTAGGTCAAGCCGCTTCAAACCCCATGAGTAGTGTAATTAATTACTTCTCGGATGAGCTATAATGAAATTTAGGATATTAGAGTAAAACACATGGCAGCTAATCCTGAATACATGGCGGAACCAAAATCTATTGAATTCAAACTCAATGGTAAATCAATATCCGCTTATGAGAATGAAACAATCTTACAAGCTGCACGTCGCACCGGTGTTGAAATTCCTCATCTTTGTTATAAAGATGCGATGCGTGCAGATGGTAACTGTCGTGCATGCATGGTGGAAATTGAAGGTGAACGTGTGCTGCAACCCTCTTGTGTTCGCACACCTACATCGGGCATGGAAGTTACAACAGAAAATGAACGTGTGTTGCACTCGCAAAAAATGGTGTTGGAGTTACTGCAATCCGACATGGCCGAAAGCAAATACACATTAAATAGTGAGCTCGATTACTGGTCACAAAAACTAGACATTGAATTACCTCGTTTTGAGTCACGCCATAATCCTGAACAAGATTTAACACATCCTGCGATTGCAGTTAATTTAGATGCTTGCATTCAATGCACACGTTGTGTGCGTGCATGTCGTGAAGAACAAAATAATGATGTAATTGGTTATGCGCATAGAGGCTCACACTCATTAATTGTATTTGATATTGAAGACCCAATGGGTGATAGCTCATGTGTGGCGTGCGGAGAATGTGTGCAAGCCTGCCCCACCGGCGCATTAATGCCTTCTAAAGACCTTGGCATGCTTGAGCCAGATCGAAAAGTAGACTCAACATGTCCTTATTGTGGTGTGGGTTGCTTACTCACTTTCAACGTTAAAGATGAAAAGATAATTTATGTAGAAGGCAGAGATGGCCCGGCAAATAATAGTCGTTTATGCGTGAAAGGTCGTTATGGATTCGACTACATACACAATGACAGACGTTTACAACAACCTTTAATTCGCAAAGAAGGTGCACAAAAAGTAACAAATATTGAAGCACTAACTCAAGATGACATTGATTCAATGTTTAGGGTAGTAAGTTGGGAAGAAGCACTTGAATTTGCAGCTACAGGATTAAAGAAAATTCGTGACGAACAGGGCGGCAATGCTTTAGCAGGATTTGGTTCTGCTAAAGGATCAAACGAGGAAGCCTATTTATTTCAAAAGCTGGTTCGAACAGGTTTTGGTACAAATAATGTAGATCACTGCACACGTCTTTGCCATGCCTCATCAGTTGTTGCCTTATTAGAAGGCATTGGTTCGGGTGCTGTTTCCAATCAGGTTGCAGAAGTTAGCGAAGCAGAAGTAATTGTCATAATTGGGGCAAACCCAACAACCAATCACCCTGTTGCAGCGACGTTTATGAAAAATGCTGCACGTGACGGGAAAACGTTAATTGTTATGGATCCGCGTCGCAATGATATTGCACGCCACGCAAAATACTATCTGCAGTTCAAACCAGATACCGATGTAGCAATGTTAAATGCAATTATGCATTCAATTATTGAACAAAAATTAGTTGATGAGGACTTTATTGAAAACAGAACAGAAGGATATGCTGAGCTAAAAGAGCATCTAAAAGAATTTTCACCTGAAATTATGGAGAAGATCTGCGGTATCCCTGCAGAAACCTTACATGAGGTTGCGCGAGTATACGCTTCGTCTAAAGCATCGATAATTTTCTGGGGCATGGGCATTTCCCAACACACACATGGAACAGATAATGCACGTTGTTTAATAGCTCTATCATTAATGACAGGTCAAATTGGACGACCCGGCACAGGCTTACATCCGCTACGTGGACAAAATAATGTACAGGGCGCATCAGATGTTGGATTAATTCCTATGGTGTATCCAGATTACCAACGTGTTGATAACCCTGCTGCACAATCTCGATTTGAATCGCTTTGGAATCAAAAGTTAGACCCAAATCCTGGTTTAACTGTCGTTGAGATTATGGATGAAATTACAAAAGGAAACATTTCAGGCATGTATATTGAAGGTGAAAATCCTGCAATGTCCGATCCAAACTTAAACCATGCACGAAAGGCACTCGCATCATTAAAACATTTAGTTGTGCAAGATATTTTCATGACTGAAACTGCGCTGTTTGCAGATATTATTCTGCCTGCATCTGCATTTCCTGAAAAAGACGGCACATTTACCAACACAGATCGACGCGTACAATTAGGACGCAAAGCCATTTCGCCACCCGGTGAAGCAAAACAAGACTGGTGGATTATTCAAGAAATTGCACAGCGCTTAGGCCTCGACTGGAGCTACTCAGGTCCTGCAGATGTATTTGCAGAAATGCGTGAAGGCATGGATTCGATAAAAGGTATGAGTTGGGAACGACTAGAGCAAGAGCAGTCAGTGACCTACCCTTGTGAATCACCCGAAGACCCTGGACAAGGCATCATTTTTATAAATGATTTCCCAACGGAAAGTGGACGTGCCAAGTTTGTCCCCGCTAAGTTCACAAATGCAGATGAGCTCCCCGATGATGAATATCCATTTGTTCTCATTACGGGTCGGCAATTAGAACACTGGCATACAGGCGCAATGACACGGCGTGCGACTGTACTGGATGCCATAGAACCTGTTCCGGTCGCAAGCTTGCACCCAAATGATTTACAAAAAATGCAGATAAGTTCAGGCGATAAAGTAAAATTAAGTTCTAGACGTGGCAGCGTAGAGTGTTTTGCACGTGTTGATGATGGTGTCCATGAAGGACAAGTCTTTATGCCTTTTTGTTATCACGAAGCTGCTGCAAATTTATTAACTAATGATGCACTAGACCCCTTTGCAAAAATTCCAGAATTTAAATTCTGCGCATTAAAAGTAAAAAATTCAATGCCTCACCGATAGGTCTATTAAAGTCTATTCTTATAATTGGTTAGTAATTTTTAATTTAACTATTCCTTTAATCACCCAATTTCATTCATCTATTAATGCTTGTTCACATTTCAAGCGTTTCGTTTTAGTAAATACATCGTCTACCAATCGATCTATTTCTTCAATTAAATAAATATAAGTTTTTGGATAGTTTGAGATTACATATTTAGCGGCTAGTTGACGCGCCTCAAGTCGTTTTGCCTCAAGTTCAATTTTCAACGTAACGATCTCTGATTGAAGTTTTTGCAAATCTGATTGCATTCCACGTTGATACGCTCTATGCGATTGAAATAGAGTATTGTGGTGTTGTCTATAAATTATCGCTTTACTTAAATACATAACTAAATTCTTTTTATTAATTTAAAACAATTAACTGTTATTTAATTGCGCTGTAACATATCCTATGTGCCGTCTTGCATATTCGTCATATGCTTTCTTTACTTAAATCTATAAATTCGATTCAACTTATTTCTGAAATATTCGCAAAAGGCAAATCAGTTAAACAGCCATGTGCCCACTAACTTGCCCTTCAGAATAGCTTCATAAATTAAGCGTCTTGGTCGCCACATCAGCGTGCGGCCTGTACCTCCTTTTTTCTTGCAACACATCTTTTAAATTTGTACATACAGTATTTAGAGGCACATAAATTGGAATAGTTCTATTGAACAATGCAAGTTATTATTATCATTTGATAATGAATAAAGATTCACGATGTGTTATATGCTGTACCAGCCAAAATAATATAAATAAACCGCTAGATAAAACGATTTAGTATTAACTCGGGATAAATGCTTATAGCTAAAAGCTGTCTGTTGCTATTTGTTGGAATCGATCCAGAGGCAATTACCATAACTGTTCTCGTAACAACATTTTTAGGTATGTTTCAGCATGCAAATATCAAAACACCTCATTGGCTCGGATACATCATTCAACGACCAGAGAGCCATTCGGTACATCATGGCAAAGGGATTCACCAATATAATTATTCTGACTTACCTATATTTGACATTTTATTTAACACATTTAAAAATACATTAGACTTTCAAACAGAGACAGGATTTTATCCTGGTGCATCTGCACAGGTTGTTAAGATACTGATGTTTAAAAAAATAGACGTAGAATCGGAATCCATTGATAGCAACTTCACAGACATTTCAACAGCTAAACTATAAGGAAAATAAAAATGGCAGAATATCGCTCAAATCTCCCGCAGCTCTCTGGTGATTTATTTCTTACAGATGGTGGCATTGAAACCACCATGATGTTTCACGAAAAACTAGAGCTGCCACAATTAGCTGCCTTTCATTTACTCAATGATCCAAAAGGTCAAGACGCCCTACAAAGATACTTTCATAAACATTGCAAAATTGCCGTAACCCATAAAGTTGGTTTTATCTTGGAGGCCGTTACCTGGCGAGCAAGTTTAGATTGGGCCAAGAAATTAGGTTATTCCAGAGAAGGCCTTGATGAAATGCTACATAAAGCAGTTGAATTTTTAAAACCTTTCAGAAATGAATACGAAAATGAGAACACGAAAATGGTCATTAGTGGTTGTATTGGACCGCGAGGAGATGGCTATGTGCCAGGTAATCAAATGTCAGTCAACGAAGTTGAAGACTATCACTCTATGCAAATTGAAACGCTTAGTAAAACTAATGCAGACATGGCAACAGTGCTTACACTTAACTATGTTGATGAAGCTATCGGTGTTGCACGTGCAGCAAAAGCCCATCAAATGCCAGCTGTTATTTCATTTACAGTTGAAACAGATGGCAACCTTCCTATAGGACAAACATTGAAAGAGGCCATAGAACAAGTTGATGCAGAAACGGGTCAAGCACCGGCTTATTATAAAATTAACTGCGCACACATCCCACACACTTTGATGATGTGGTTTCTACAGGTGAACCATGGCTACAAAAAATACGCAGCATACGTGCCAACGCATCAAGTTGCAGTCATGCAGAATTGGATGAAGCCGAAGTATTAGATGATGGTAATGCAGATGAATTGGGTGCCCAATATCGTGAGCTTAGAAAAAAATTGCCTAATTTGAATGTGCTAGGTGGTTGCTGTGGGACTGACAGCCGCCACATTGAAGCAATTTGCAAAGCCTGCACAAAAACCTAGTCAAATCCAGTCAACAAAAAGTGACTATTCTCGTTGACGATACGCTGCTAGCTCCTTTGTTAACCATTCACCCGTTAGCTGTTCTGAATCTATGCAGCGAATGTAATAAGGTTTGCCGCTTAATGAGCTTTGCGTCGCAATTCGTGTTATGAATTGTTCAGCTGTATCAATCCATATTTTACCTTTGCGATATTTCAATCGAAGGTGTTCTTCCGCATTCGCAGAGGCATGCACTTTCTCATTACGAAAAAACGCGCAATTGCTTTTCCCTACAGTTATAAGTAAGTGTCCAATTTCAGAATTGGCATCACCCGAAGAAACAAGCAAAGGTGCTAGCGCTAACAGAATGAATAAAAGAGCGGGTTTAATTAATTTCAAAAACTAAACTGAGCAATGAGTGGATTGTGATCGGAGGACGTTACAAAATGAGTCTCAGTATTTTTGACTTTCAATCCTCTAATATATATATGGTCCAACTGATTACCAAATGCGGTTTTACGATGATCTTCTTGAAAAGACATGGCCTCAAGGCCCAAATCGAATGCTAACGATTCAACAATTCTTAAACGCTTTTTACGCCAAGTATTAAAATCACCAGATAAAATTACAGGCCCATCATGCACAGCGAGCACATTACGCACCTGATCAATTTGCCGATTAAATTCTTTTACACCTAAACTGAAATTGATTGCATGGATGTTTACAACCGCAAGTGTTTCATCAGTACCTAACAACCCATATTCAGTAATACTGGTAGCTTTTGATGTGCCTAGCCATGGTTCCAAGTTTTTTAAATTACACTGCGTTAATGGTTCACTATGACTTAATGTCATTACACCAGTCACATACTTAGGAGTATGGTAGCCTTTACCAAACGACCAATACCAAGCATCACCCAACGATGTGGTTAAGTCTGGATCAAGTACTGCTTCTTGTATAAGGATTAAATTTTTACCCTTTGAATAACGTAATAGATCATCTTGCAATTGATCATTCTTTCCTTTTTTGATGTTCCAACTAAGCAAATTTATATTTGATGAATCAAGTTCTGTAATTTCTGCTTGGCTGTTATCACCTAGATGCTGACGACATTCTGCTACATCACGCATAACATCATGATCATGCGTGGTAATTGTATGTAACGATTGCTCACTTTGCGCAATTTCATTATGTCCAACAGGATTACTCGAGCAGCTTGCAAATAGAAATGTAAATAAGCCGACTATAATAGTTCGAGATTTATATTTCATTTAAATGTGTGTTGTTATGTATAGACATTAAATATTTTCTAAATTTCCCCGTTTGATTAACTGAATTATACATTCTCTTTATAGGCATAATAGTAAGCACTTAGTTCAATTATTTTCACCCTGTCGCCATACATGAATGCTTTATCAATTTTGCGGCTTTTAGCCACTATTTCCAAGCTCAATTAGTCGCGTTTGTAAACTAAATTGAGGCTATTTTGCTTCATCAATCATTTGAATGGTTTTTATTTCAACTTCGCCAGCAGTCTGTTTTAGAGATTCATCTTGTGACAACGCCGACAGCATTTGTTCAGGTCGAATGAGACCAATTTTTGTTTTCTCATTTTCTGTAAATACAGAAATTCTGCATGTTAGTGCCATATTAAGTCGCATATCAGTCGACAGCACTTTCGCGGCTTGTCCTGGATTACACACTTCAAACAACCTTGCACTGTTCTTCAAAAGCAACACCTTTACTACGCAGCGTATTCCCTAAGTCATGAATATGAAGTACTCCAAACCCGTTATTTTTTACCGCGACTTCAAGATCAGTAGCCGCTTGCTCAAAATTTTTATTCGTTTCAACAATGTAATACATTACTTTCCTCTATATTTAAATTTAGAATATTTTTGAATACTGAAACCATATTTAACTAAGCTTTCATCTTTAAGTTTCCAAATTGTATTCAATTCCTAAGTATAGTTTATATCTCTTCGTTAATAGATGAGCCATTGAAATAATTGACCATTTAGCAGATATTTTCACCAAATGTAGGGCAATTTAAGCGTGTAAATTGACGTTTTTATCTCGCCTCATCAAAATAGGCTCATCGCTGAATCACTTTATTGAGAGAGCTGTTATGTCATCTAATAATATTTCTACATCTACTCCTATACGCTTACTGAAATCTGTTAGTGCAACTTTACTATTAAGTGTATTTGCACCATTTCTACTTGCAGATGAGGCAGCAGAGAAAGAAATGAGTAATGGCGAATTAGCCGGAATCATTCGTTCAGCAGGCCAACCATGCAATAGTGTTATAGAATTTCAATCTGCCGGAAAAAATGCGTGGAATGTTACATGCAACTCCGGTGCTTTTTTCGTAAAGCGCGGTAAGGATGGAAACTATAGCGTTAGTGTATCCGGATGATTGAGATATCGCTTAATAAACTACCTTAGTAAAGTACTCATAAATTGGCTGAACCATATCTGCATAGAGTGGTAGTGTTGTAAGCAGGATAGCCATAGTAAGAATCATCACAATAGTATCTATTACTTTATTATTTGCTTGCTCCATGTTTATGCCTCTAGTTGTAAAGAATGGGGCCGTCACTCCTCCATGAGCAAACCTCATCATGAAGTCATCCATATCCATTAGGAAACGACTCCTGCCACATCCCCTTGTGACTAGATTTCTTACAGCCAAGAACTTTCATTTTCTGACTCATAACGCACAACATTTGCAGCGTCAAATTCAATGAAATCACCGTAATCAAATCCGTGATCTAAAAACAGATCGTTATTGACCTTGCCTCTTAATTTTTCTCCTCCATTAACACTAAGGGCTACCCAAAATGTTTCATTTTTATGAGACACCTTAACGACATCACCTTTTTTTAAGTGTGCAAGTTCACTAGCACTATAGTTCCCTATATGATCAAACTTACATAACACTTTTCTATACTTAGTTAATATGCTCATACCCTTTCCTTTTAGATAAGATTTAGTTTCTTATCGTATGCAATTATAAGAGTCTTTATTAACTAAATAGTTTCACAGGAGCGCATCAAAAATCATTACCATTTGGTAATGTTAAATTAGGCATTAAATATAGACGAGGAATCCCTATGAAAAATTAAAAATATGTATTTGCAATATAGGCTTGCAAATTTATGTTTTGAAATTGCGACTGTTTGTATATTAATTCAATAAATAAATTAAAAATTAGTTAGCGTGCGTTTGCAGGAAATACTTTCACACTAACCTTCCATAAGGTTTGCTTCTACTATATTTTCCGCAAAGTTTTGGTAAACACCACCAACCTGTTTTGCCATCGTATCTGGAAATACATGGAAATCGCCGTTTTGAAGAGCTTTAACTATGCCGTCTGCGACTAAGCTAGGGGGTTCAGCAATTTCACTAAAACCTGCATTATCTCCCATATCAGTGGCTATTGGCCCGGGGTGAACGCTTAATACTGATGTGCCTTGTTCGCTAAGCAAATCTCGCAATGCTTGAGTTATGGAATACGCAGCAGCCTTAGAAGCTGAATACGTTGCAAAAGGTGCAAAACTCTTTATTGAGGCTACTGAATTAAGCTGTATAAAAGCACCGCCACCATTAGATTTTAATACTGGTGCAAAGGCCTGGGCCATACGAATGAGTCCACCTACATTCATTTCCATTTCATAATTGAGTGAATCTAACGCATTTGTATCCAGTGGTGTGGTATTTTTTAGAACCCCTGCGTTATTGACCACAACTCTTCTACATCTTCGGCTCGTTTGGCTGCGCTGCTAATGGTTTCAGGCTTTTCTAAATCAATTTGAATGGCTTCCACACGATTACCATATTGTTCAACAAGTGGTGTAGCCGTATCCAAATTTCTCACTGCGGCATACACTTACTTAGCACCTTTCTGTAGGAAAGACTCTACGATGGCTTTTCCAATACCCCTATTCGCGCCAGTTATAAGTACAGTTTTATCTTTGATGTCGTAATTAGTAGTCATGGTTATTTTCTTTTAAATAGATTGATAATTCGGTTTTAAATTTTAAATCGTAAGTCTTTCTTAAATTTGAGATCGGCTGAATGTCCGCGTTGGGTCGTTAGTGGTCGTTAATTTTGTATTCAAATTTTTGAACGTAGCTCGATAGTATTTCCTTGAGGATCTTTAATATAAATCGATCTTCCTACTCCTTGCGCACCATAGCGATCTGAGAATTCTCCTACCGATATGCCATGAAGTTCTAAATGGTTTTTTAATTCGATTTCAGATATAGATTCAAGTTGAAAGCAAAAATGATCAACATTATTTCCTGTTTGCGAAGGCGGGCCTCCCCCTAGCCTTCCCAATTTACTATTCACCTCAACAATATCGATTAATGCGTTGCCGGCACGTAATTGTTTCATGCCCATTTCAGTAGACGTTTCTCGTTCGATTGTGCAGCCTAGAACGTCACAATAGAATTCCAACATCTCATTTAGTTTTGCGGTCCTTAAAACAATATGATCAATGCTAGTTATTTTAATCATCTAGACATTCCCATACAGCTTCTTAAAAATCAGAACGTAACACTATTCGATATCGTGCCCTACCTGCTTTTAAATGCTCGAATGCATCATTGATTTCTGTCATCGCAAATTCTTCTGTTACTGGCAAGATAGAATGTCGTACAGAAAATGCTAGCATTTGGTTAATCGTGGCAGGACTGCCAAGTGGGCTTCCTGAAAGTGATTTTTGACCGACGATAACTGGAAAGGTGGGAACAGGTATCGGTTGAGGCACAACACCTACAGTATGTAATCGCCCTTTCGGTGCTAATGCATTCATATATATCTCCCAATTTAAATTTGCATTGGTGGTATTAATAATAAAATTCATTGACCCTGTAATACCTTCAAGCTCTTTCTCATCACGTGAATTAACGATGTGATGGGCTCCAAGATTTGATGCTTGTTCTGCTTTATCTTGTGTAGATGTAAACGCAGTCACTTCGCATCCCCATTTATTTAGAAACTGTATCGCCAGATGACCAAGTCCTCCAACGCCTATTACACCTACTCGATCTGTGGGTTGCACGTTAAATTGAGTAATTGGATTGAATACAGTAATACCCCCGCAAAACATCGGAACCAACTTCGCATGATCAAGTCCTTTTGGAATGGGTGAGGCCCAAACCCAATGACAGCGAACATAGTCTGCAAAACCGCCGTATCGTTCAACGATTGTCTGCTCTGGCGCAGCACATAAGTTGTGATCGCCTGATAGACATTGATTGCAATGCATACAGCTTTGTGAAAACCAACCCAACCCTACCTCATCACCAACTTCTAACCCTAATACATGTTCGCCTTTATCAACAATTGTGCCTACTACTTCATGACCTGGCACAAAAGGATAACATGTGACCCCCCATTCATTATCCAACATACTTAAATCAGAATGACACACGCCACAGTATTTTACTTTTATATCTACTTGATCAGGGCCAATTTCTGATAGCGTGTATTCAAATTCTTGTAGTGGTTTATTTTGTGAATGAGCAGCGTACGCATTTACAGTCAACATAAGGTATCTCCAATAGTATTATTTTTAACTACCAGGGGTTTCGGCAAAGTCTATACTTCTACAGTTACCCGTCAGTTTTAATTTGCTCATCACGTCACGTAATGCAGTACGTACACCTTCTTCTAAAACAGGATGATAGATAGGCATTTCTAATGCTTGCAGCACAGTCATTTTTTGTTGCACCGCCCACGCAAGCAAGTGTGCTAAATTTTCTGCACGTGGAGAAAACAATTCTGCTCCAACTAACGTGCAGTCTACTTTTTTCGCATATACCCGAATCATGCCACGGTGTTGATTCATAACTCGCGCACGTCCTTGATCATCGTAGGACACCTCTCCAATTTCAAAACTATCAGCATTAAGATCGCTGTAAACCTTACCTACCAGTGCCATTTGAGGATCCGTAAAGGTAATTGCTAGAGGAGTGCGCCGTGTTTGCGGGAGTATATTGGGATATAGCACTGCATTTTTGCCCGCAATACGCCCTTCATCTGATGCTTCATGAAGAATTTGCTTATGTCCCGCGGCATCTCCAGCTATAAAAATAGGCAAACTACCTAATTGCGTTGTTTGCTCATTCCATTCATCTTTTATGTTCTTTAAATTTATACCTGCTGCCTCTAAATTCAAACGTTGTAATGTCGATTTGCGTCCGGTGGAAACAAGTATTTTTTCAAAATTTTGTTGCTGTTCATTATTCTGCAAATCTTTCCATTTTAAATTAAATCCTGATGCTATTTTTTCTACATGTGTTATTTCTGAATTAAGATTAAAGCTAAGCTCTTTGTATAATACATCACGTACATTTTTTTGTAGTGTTGGGTCAGTCAGCGCACCAATACGGCCTGAATGTGAAAAAAACGTAGTCTCAACTCCAAATCTCTGTAAAGACTGGCCTAGTTCAAGGCCAATAATACCTGTCCCAATAACAGCCAATGTTTGTGGCAACTTTCGCAATTCAAATACATCATCGTTTATAAGAATATGTTCTTTAATCTTTTCAAAAAGTGGTGGAATAAAGGGCTCACTCCCAGTTGCAATTACAATAGATTTAGCATTAATAAAAGTATGATCATCAATTTGTAGACGATTAGGCCCAATAAATTTTGCATGCCCTTTTATTCTAAATTCTTGTGGTCTTGCCTCTGTACTTTCAACAACAAACCCTGCAAATCGATCTCGTTCATTACGAACTCGATCAAATACAGCTCCTGTATCAATAAATTTGTTTTCAACATGAATCCCAAACGCACAGGCATGATCAATAGTGTGCGATGCTTCGGCCGCAGCTATTAATAGCTTCGATGGCATACATCCTGTTCGTGCACACATGGTGCCATATTCACCAGATTCAATGAGCAGCCAATTAGCGCCTGCTTTCTCAACTTCACGAAGCGCATTTAGCCCAGCAGTGCCTGATCCAATTATGGCAACATCAGAGTCTAGTGTTTTCATTACCATGTACTAAGTCATATTTCATTAAAGTTAACAGTTAAAAATAAATAATTTAAAGTTATTTATGCTGCAATAGATTTGAAATAGGTATTTAAATACTGAACTCATACTATAAACGACTAATGTCTGCTTTCGGCCAATAGCGGTCATTTGATAACGCAATAGAAATGATACACAGTAAATTTAGTGCAAGTTAGTTATTTAAAAATGGATAATCTATTAACCCACGCTCTCCACCACCGTGTGCAGTAGTAAAATCAGGTTCATTAAGAGGTGCATTTTTAAAATATCGTTCAACTAGATCAGGGTTAGAAATAAAAGGTGTACCAAAGGACACCATATCAGCAACCCCCTGCCGTAAAGCTATGTTTGCTCGATCTCGATCGTAACCACCATTAACTATATAAGCACCATTGAATTGCTGGCACAGTAAATGTGTGTCAAATAAAGGTCCTGGATCTTCGTTTGATCCAGGCATTTTCTCCATTATAAAAAGATACGCTAATTTATAAGCGTTGAGTTGACTGACTAAGTATGCAAACAGTGCCTCAGGGTTGGAATCACGAATGTCGTTATGTGCAACGAGCGGTGAGATACGAACACCAACTTGTGATGATGGCCAAATCGAGCATACAGCCTCTGTAACTTCAAGAACAATTCGACAACGATCTTTGATCGACCCACCGTATTGGTCATCACGTTGGTTGCTACCGTCACGTAAAAATTGATCTAATAAATAACCATTACCCGCATGAATTTCGACGCCATCAAAACCTGCTTCTTTGCCACGCTCAGCGGCATGTGCATATAACTCTATGATTTGCGGAATTTCTGTAGTAAAAAGCGCGCGAGGTTTCACGTAGGGCAGATTTCCCGTATACGTTTCTGCTTCACCTTTTGGGGTAATAGCAGAAGGCGCTACGGGTAATTCATTATTAGGTTGCATCGTCGGATGAGAGATGCGCCCGACATGCCAGAGTTGTAAAACTATTCGTCCTTCATGTAAGTGCACAGCATCTGTTACATGCTTCCATCCTTCAACTTGTTCTTTGTTAGCGAGGCCAGGTGTATTGGGATTACCGCCTCCTGATTTAATCCAAGTTGCTTCATTTATTATAAGTCCCGCAGAGGCTCGCTGAGCATAATATGTGGCCATCATGTTGGGTGGCACTCCTTTGCGCCCTGATCGATTACGTGACATTGGTGCCATTACACAGCGATTCGGACATTGGATAGTTCCTACTTTAATCGGAGTAAATAAATCTACGTCCTGCATTACTAATGAAGATACCTCTTTACCTTTTGATACCATAGAGAAAGTTTTAGATTTAAACCCTTTATTTTTTTACTTTGTTTTCTGATGTCTGCTTTGGGTCGTTAGCGGTCATTTAGTTGTTAATCGTTCGTGGAACCATAGCAAGTGTCTGCATTCAGCCAATAGCAGTCATTCCCTATAAGTTAGAGAGCGGGGGTCAATAATTTTCTATGTTTGGCTGCTACAAATAAACTAGTGCCAAGATGCAAATGTTTCAACAATCTCTTTAACAACAATGATCTCCGGGTAACACTGTTTATGATTTTGGTGTGTACCAAATCGGGGATGTATATGCACGTTCTTGGTGACTTGTCGGCGCATCTTTAGGAAGCTCAATATCAAAACGAAATGCGTCATACACATACCAAGTTGGTGTTGGTATTTCTAAAACACGTGCGTAGTAAAAGGCCATTTCATTTGCATCAAAATCTGGATCCGTCCACACTGTCATCAGCTCTGAATCACCAATAGTGTTGGTCCAGCTAGCTGTTGCAACATCAACGGTATTGCCAACGGGCGGTAACTTACCCTTTGAGTCTGGTTTACGGTTATCTGACCAGGCTACGTCATACACTCTTTCATGTGTTTTGCCTTTTGTATCGAGCCAGCCTTTAATGATTTGCACACGATCCAGATTTGCACCGATAGGATCCTTTAATGCATACACCATAAGCACAGGTGCTTTACCATCCGGTGCACTAGTTAAATCGCCACCCATAGGTACACCTTTGGAATAGCCCACGAATGCCGGATGGCGGCTATTAACATCTTCTTTTTTGTAATCCCAGCCACCAAAGAAGCGCACGCCCATACGTGGACCTGTTGTTGAATACACTTCTTTGCGATCCATAGCATCAAAGATTGCAGCTCGCGTATTTTCAGTGGCCCAAACCGCAGTGTATCCTGATGCAACTTGTTGCCAGCTATAAAGTTCACCGACATTGGTTTTCATAAATGGATGGGATAATCGCTCAGGAGACGGTTCATAGCCGGCATGCTTGCCAAAGAAGTTATCTTCCTCCGCTGTTGCCAATGAGGTATGGGTATCAGTCGCACCTGATAGCCCAAATTTATAAGGATTGATGCCGAATTTTTTCTCAAGCGCAAGTCCATTCTTAAGCGCTTCACGAAGATATTCGTATTGCAACATGTCATCCGTTTTGGCTACTGATAAATCTAGATTACCAACATCCCAAGTGCCATAGTCAGCAAATTCGTCATCCGGTGATAGAAATGGGTGGGCTTCTCCATCACCTTTAATTTGTGTGACTTCATACATACGTTCCCATTTTGCGCGCTGTTCTACATAAAATTTATCCAGTTTTTTACCAGTGAATTGCTTATCGACTGGAAACATGATGCCGTTGGAAAGATTACCGTTGTGTGCGAGCGTCATCGCCGCACCGTTTGTTTTAGCCTCGTACTCTTCTAAATATTTATACAGATCAAGCGGGTCAGGACTTCCAATTGGTTTAATTGTCGTATAAGGGACTACTTGTCTAACGCGATCACCGTTATCCCGAAATATCACGTTGCGATGCAAGTTGTCGCCACTCACTTGTGTGGTCCATTCAAACCCTATGAGTGTCGTAAAGCGACCTGGTTCGTTATATTCTTCTGCGGCGTTAATGTTTTCGTCCCAAATCGTGACATAGCGCCTGGACCCAGGCGAGTAATTGGCAAACATTTCAGGATCCATCTTACCCTGTGAGAAAGTTTTTATAAGGTCTAAAGCACCTTCCACAGCTGTCTGACCTCCTGCATTCACAGCCTCCGCCCAGCGCCTACCATCTTCATACTGCATGACAAACGATGCGCTATTCATAATGTCGACCGACATACCTACGCCATCGGAATGATCCGTAATTACCAACCAGTCTAGCGGTCGCGAAAGGTGCAACTGTTGGCCGGATGATGTGGTGATTTCTTCACCACGGGCAAGGCGATATACTTGACGAGGACCAATGCGGTTGCCAAACATCCCCGCATCCATTGAATACGTAGTATGCACATGCGTATCGCCCCACAAAGGCTTATCTGGAAACTTGCGCCCAGCGGTAAGGTGAATAGGCTTTACCTGGGTAGAGATCAGAAAGTTGCTTTTTATCTGCCTGAATTTCTTGCGCAATGACCAGAGTAGAGAATAAGACTAAAACCAACAATACAAATGACAATACAATTTTACTCATTAATACACCTGTTTTTATATTCATAAGCCAGAATTTATTAGTTTAGACTACACAGACAATAATGTAATTGAATTGTATTGTAGATGTAATTATATAAATTATAGAGTGTCTGTTCAGTTATTAAACAATTTTTAGTTTGGGACTAGATTCAAACAATGATACCTTATTATTATTGATGTCCGCTTTGGGTCGTTAGCGGTCATAAATTTAATAACACTTTCAGACACTCATCAATTATATTTAGGGTCTCTGTCAGGAATCAATTCTAATTTCAATTAGCATGGCTTTAAGCCTGTTTTTCCAACATAAACACTTTTGAGTAGTGGGTACACCAAGGATTAAAAATTTAGTTCTAAAAACACGCCTTTTTTGCACTTATAAGGAGGGGGTGCGTCCGGTCGGGGGTCTTTTAAATATTGATTAACTTTGTCTTAGATTATTTTTTTAAAATTTTTTATTTTTTTAATGTCCGCTTTCGGCCAATAGCGGTCATTAACATTATAGCTCAGCTGTGCCTATTTTAAGCGTCGTCTGGTGCGCCTTGTTAGACGAAATATTTAATTTTCTTTGAAAAACCTGCCAATTAGTGGCATGCCAGATAAATTTTTCTTGAGTTTTAATTTCAATACAGCCTCCGCTTCCACTGAACGTGTGCCAAATATAACACCGGGCGCAATTTCAATGATTGTTCTAATTTAGTCGATCGTAGAAATTTTAAAAAGTAGCAACTAAATGTCCGCTTTAGATCGAAAGCAATTAGCTGATTTTTAACTTTTATTGTTTGTGACACGCTTTGAGCGGAATTAAAATGAGTTCAATGCTCTGCAATACATAGATTAAATATATCGATCATCCCCTCAGTCACATTATTAAACTCGCGAACATTTTCCGACTCCATAAATTTTTCCCAATGCTCGCGACTGTCCCAAAGCTGATCAAAGAAAAATACCAACCGATGATCAAGTGATGAGTGTAGATCGCATTGAACACATCCGCGTGAGGCGCGGGTTGTCTCAATCATTCCTCGCAAGAATTTTTCTACTTTTCACCATGCTGTGGTTTAGCTTGATATTTTAAAATTATTTTCATTTAACTTCCTATGGTGCCTCATATCTCCTAGCGATGTTGCTTAGTAGTTGTTCTGCTAGATAATTAGATATGAGAAACATAAATTTTATATTTACCTTTGTGTTTCATGAATATATCGATTGTCTTCGTAAGTTTTTAAATAGTCAGAACAAATTTTATTAATAAATTTCCTAGGTCTAAAATATGCCTCTGCTAGTGAAATCTCTCCTGACGTTGAGACTACTTCTAGCTCTAACCTTCTAAATCCTTTAGGCATATGAACATATTCAAATTTGTCTAGGTCCTGTAATTTTTCATTATTGACGCTATAAATTTCTCCCGATACATGATGCCCAATTCCAGATTCATGAAACATGACGGGCGAATACCATGGAGCGGTAATCACCAAGGGGTATTTTTCAACCGTTGTAAACACACCTTGCAACTGTTCACCTTTCAACATTTCACCATGATTCGCAAAACCCGCTTTCAATGTGCCATATACAAATATTCGATTCATTTGCCTGAATTCTCACTATATCGGCATTCTTATACATCATAATGAATTAGATCCCGCATTCTAAGAATAGGCATCTGCATAGCTATCCACAACGTTCTATTGAAGCATTTGCCGCGATACGACAAGATTCGCGCCTTTTGCAGATTCATAAGCGATATTAGTGACGAATGGGTGCAATTAGGGCTTCCTTGTCTCTCACAATGAAGTAGACTTGCCACCCTTATTTAATACCTTATATTTTATCCTGAACTTACTGAATACATTACATAAATATTACAGATATGAGCGCCCTAGATAGCTATCGAAACATCGGCATTTTTGCGCATGTAGACGCAGGCAAAACAACTACCACGGAACGTATTCTCAGCTTGACCGGCAAAATACACAAAATTGGAGAAGTTCATGATGGTGAGGCCACTACCGACTTCATGGATCAAGAACGTGAGCGTGGTATTACCATTCAATCTGCTGCCACAAGCACAGTCTGGAACGAGCATCGACTTAATATTATTGATACCCCAGGCCATGTAGATTTCACTATTGAAGTGTATCGATCATTAAAAGTTCTTGATGGTGGTGTAGGTGTATTTTGCGGCTCTGGTGGTGTTGAACCTCAATCGGAAACGAACTGGCGCTATGCCAATGATTCCAAAGTGGCTCGAATAATTTTCGTTAATAAATTAGACCGACTGGGTGCAGATTTTTATCGCGTTGTAGAGCAAATTAAAAAAGTGCTGGGCACCAAGCCATTGGTGATGACACTCCCAATAGGAACAGAAGATGATTTTACTGGCGTCGTTGATCTTCTCACGCGTAAAGCGTGGGTCTGGGATGGCTCTGATGATCCGATGAATTATAAATTAGAAGATGTTCCCGCTGACATGATGGATAAAGTTGAACAGTTTCGTGAAAAGTTGGTTGAAACAGCACTGGAGCATGACGATGCTGCCATGGAAAAATATTTAGACGGCGAAGAGCCTGATATTGATACTTTAAAAGCCTGTATTCGAACAGGCACCATCGCTTTAGACTTTTTCCCAACCTATTGTGGATCTGCATTTAAGAATAAAGGTATACAACCTGTATTAGATGCAGTGGTCGATTTTCTACCCAGCCCAACTGAAGTGCCGCCACAACCTGAAGTGGATTTGGAGGAAATGAAACCGGTAAATTTGCAGAAGTCGACCCCGCTAAACCTCTTCGTGCCTTAGCATTTAAAATTATGGATGATCGTTATGGCGCACTGACGTTTATCAGAATTTACTCTGGAAAGTTAGATAAAGGTACGACTGTGTTGAATACCTTCACAGAGAAAACAGAACGAATTGGTCGCATTGTTGAAATGCATGCGGAATCACGTGAAGAACTCGATTCTGCACAAGCCGGAGATATTGTTGCAGTGTTAGGTATGAAAAATGTACAAACAGGCCATACTTTATGTGACCCCAATGAACCGGCCACACTTGAGCCCATGGTTTTTCCTGATCCAGTTATCTCTATGGCCATTTCACCAAAAGATAAAGGGGCATCTGAAAAAATGGGCGTCGCATTAGGCAAAATGATAGCAGAAGATCCTTCTTTTCATGTTGCAACGGATGAAGATAGCGGTGAGACAATTCTTAAAGGTATGGGTGAACTTCATTTAGATATTAAAATTGATATCCTCAAACGCACCCATAATGTTGAGGTGGTTGCTGGTGCGCCGCAGGTTGCGTATCGCGAAACCATTACTCAACGTGTTGAAGATTCTTATACACATAAAAAGCAATCTGGCGGTGCAGGTCAATTCGGTAAAATAGACTACATTGTAGAGCCAGGCGAAACCGGTAGCGGATATGAATTTGTGTCCACCGTAACCGGTGGTAATGTGCCAAAAGAATATTGGCCTGCCATTGATAAAGGATTTTCCGGCATGATGGACGTGGGTGTGCTTGCAGGCTACCCATGTCTGGATGTAAAAATTACATTATTAGATGGTGCGTATCACTCGGTAGACTCTTCTGCGATTGCTTTTGAACTTGCTGCAAAAGCTGCATACAGACAGACCATGCCTAAGGCGTCGCCGCAAATTTTAGAACCTATAATGAAAGTTGATGTATTTACACCTGAAGAACATGTAGGTGATGTCATTGGCGATCTTAATAGACGCCGTGGAATGATAAAATCTCAAGATGCAGGTACAACTGGCACACGTGTTAAGGCTGATGTGCCGCTAGCAGAAATATTTGGTTACATAGGCGACTTACGCACCATGACATCAGGACGTGGGCAATTCTCTATGGAATTTTCTCATTATACACCGTGCCCTAAAAACGTCGCAAAAGACGTTATTAAAGAAGAAAAAGAGCGCGCAGAAGCAAAAAAATAGTTTTAGGCTTACAAGGGTCTTTATGGCCCTTTTACCCAAATTTGTCTTCAATTAAGCTTAGTGCTTCAATTGACCACCGCAATCGGCTGCATCGGCTTGTTAAAAGGCAATTCAGCAACTTGCTTTATTATAGATCTGTGCAATAGTTAGAAATGAGTTCGACTAGCCTCTCAATTAAAGGATTGATTGCCGCGGTCTGGGCTATTGTAGGCTTGTTAGTGCTGCTTGGGTTTGCGAGCTGGCATCTTTCTGCTTATACCATTACATCCTTTCAAATGTCTTTAACCTGGATACATTGGGTTGTTTTTTTTGGTTTTACAATTTTCATGGCGTACAGCGAAGGCTACAAAGGATTTCAAAAAAAATTCTCCCCCCGCTTTGCCGCACGCTGCAAATACTTATTAAATAACACCACTGTATTGCAACTTATACTTGCACCAATATTTTGCATGGCTTATTTTCATGCGCCTAAAAAACGCGTCATCGCAACATTTGCACTCACCATTATGATCATTCTTTTTATTTTATCTTTCCGTTTTATACCGCAACCCTTGAAAGGCATACTAGACTTTGGTGTAGTAATAGGGTTGATTTGGGGGGTCATTTCAACAGTCTATTATTGCTTTAAAGCATTTACTGATGATAATTTTAATTGGGACGATGAAGTCGTCATCAAATCATGAATAATTAGAAGCATAATTTAAATAATTAGTACTGCTTTTATTAATTTGGAGAATACTATGTTCATCGCAATGAACCGTTTTAAAATAATACCTGGCCATGAAGAAGAGTTTCTAGATATATGGAAAAATCGTGAGACGTTTTTAGATGGGGTGCCAGGTTTTAAAGAATTTCATTTATTGAAAGGGCCTGCTACTGATGAATATAGTTTATTCGCCTCACATTCTATTTGGGAATCTAAAAGCGCTTTTGAGGCATGGACCAAATCCGAAGCCTTTCGTAAAGCGCATGCCAATGCAGGCAACGCTAAACCTGTCTATTTAGGAAAACCTGAGTTTGAAGGCTTTGAAGTAGCACTTTAAGCTAATTCGGCCCATGCCCAGTAAAAGTAAGTCGTTTGCTTTTATATGTATTTGTCTATTCTTTATCTT
Source organism: Gammaproteobacteria bacterium (assembly GCA_965247265.1). Taxonomy (GTDB): domain Bacteria; phylum Pseudomonadota; class Gammaproteobacteria; order UBA4575; family UBA4575. Next base: position 1,375,009 of record OZ252002.1, on the reverse strand, counting down.
CTTTGCTAGCGCCAAAGCTAGTAATCCACTGCAAGCATTTGAGTCACTCGATTACTCATCTTTATTAGTAGTAGATACTGACCACAATATTGTGCATTCTAAAAATCAGAATGAGCTATTTATACCAGCATCAACTGTAAAGATTTTAACCGCACTTATTGCTTTAGAACACTGGGGCAGTGACCACCAGTTTTCAACAGATTTTTATTTTGATTCCTCTTTAAATTATTTGTGGATTAAAGGCTATGGTGACCCTTACTTAATATCTGAAGAAATCGACATCATTGTCACAAATCTAAAACAAGCAGGCATTACAGAACTTGACGGTATTGGTGTTGATGCGAGTTATTTTGAGAAATCCATAGACATAGACGGACAAGGCAAGTCACTCAACCCCTATGATGCTCCGGCTGGCGCACTTGCTGCGAATTTCAACACGATAAACGTTCGTGTCTATGAAAAATCGATAAGCAGCAGTGAAGTACAAACTCCTTTAACTTCCATTGCATCAAAGCTTTCTCAAGGCCTACCAATTGGAACTCATCGTATAAATTTGGGGGATACAGAGTTAGGCCCACGCTATTTTGCTGAGCTACTTAAATCTAAATTAAATAGAGAAGGAATACTCGCTGAAGTGAACTATATGAACGCTTCTATTCCTACTTCGGCTAAATTATTATTTACTTATAAGAATTCACATACACTAGAACATATAATAAGCTCAATGTTGGAGTTTTCTAACAACTTTATTGCCAATCAACTATATTTGTTATTAGGTGCAGAGTTATCTGGCGCACCGGCGTCATTAGCAAAATCACAATCTGTTGTTACAGACTACATTGGCCTAAATTTTGAATGGGAAAGCTATTCATTAATTGAAGGTGCAGGCTTGTCTACAAAGAACCGACTTAGTGCGCAACATTTAGTTGATATATTAGATAAGTTCAAATCATATAGACATCTTCTCCCCGCTCAAAATTCACATATCTTTGCAAAATCGGGAACACTCAAAAATGTAAGCACCTATGCGGGCTATCTAAATCGCGATAGTCAATGGGCGTCATTTGCATTAATGATTAATCAAAAAGTAAATTTCACGTTTCGCGAAAAATTAGCCAGTGAACTGCTCAAATAGAATTTTTTTAAATTATTTCAGTAAATTTTCCATTTCCTCTACTAATCGATTTATCACATCCGAGTCATTCCAGTAGGTTGTATGACCAATTGGATTTCAACTTCTTAAAATATTTCCTGTATTAATTGGAATATCTTCATTTACTTCAAAATTATAACTTTGTCGTTCACTTTTAACAGTAAGATTTTTTAAAGGCCATCCTAGCGAATCATCTGGGTCATAAATATTTTTCCACTTAAACGAATACCCTTTGCTTGTTGACGTAAACGCTTTTATTTTTTGTTGAGGAATTCCAGCAACGAATATTGGTATATTGCAGCCTGTGAAATAGAGATGTTTCAGTGATTTTAGCCGACGAAAATTATCTAACGCTGAACCAGGTGGCGAATCTTAAAATCCACCATACTTCCAAGCGCCAGACTTCGGGTTTTTAGACTGCACATCCCAAATATTGTTAGACATTACCTAACATCCAAGTGAGTGTGCAATTAGAATGACACGTGCTGCACCTCCTACTACATCGTATGTCCGATCCAGAATATCTAAAATAATGTTTTGAACTATTTCATATGCGCTATTTGATTCAACAGCTTTACGTTCCAAACCTGCTGCATCGGAAAATTCATACAATAAAAATTTCCGCAAGCTTATCCAATCAATATCATCGTTTGATTTGATTCTATTAAAGGCTCTAGTTTGATGCTCTTGAAATACGTTTGCGTAATAGATCGTGTCAAAATACACATTTGACCAACTATCACCTAATTTTTTTTTGCGAGCTTGGTTTGCAAATCCTCTGCAAAATCTGGCGAGGTATTCCCCATTCCATGGATCGCCAATGCTGCGATCTCTTCTGACATGACTGCCTCCACAATTAATTGGATCTTTTATGCCCATTATATATTCCATATCAAAAAAAAGCCCGGATATACCGGGCTAGGAGAGCATAAATTAAATTACTTTTAGTGATGGCGTTTAATCTCTGAATTATGAAAACCATCTCTGTTTTTAAGCAAGTGCCACATACCTACTAGCGTTATTCCTACAACAATAAACTGTAATGCAATAATCATTAATGTATCCATGTCCAACTCCATCTAATTATTTAATAACATCTCTCTAGGAAGTGTTATTTTCATATGTGAACTGCATCACCATTTATGGTGAGAGATGAACGGTATAAAAGTCGTGATAAATGGAATATTTACACATCAGTTCGATTGCCACACTAAGCACCTATTATTAGCCGGCATTGCATAATCTTCTACCAGCTCCAGCCCTACAGTTTGAGCTAAATTATCAAGATCTACGATATCTCGGACACCGCTTAGTGGGTCATGTTGCTTTAAATATTGATCAAATTCTTGATTACTTTTACTGGTATGTTTCCCAGCATATGAGAAAGGCCCGTATACAAGCAGCACGCCTTTAGACTTAAGAACCTCGCCAACGCCTAGATAAAAGTGTGTCACCTGATCCAATGAGATGATATGGAATACATTTGCGCAGAAAACTGCATCGACAGAAAAAATAGGCCATGGATGTTGCCTAACATCTAACTCTATAGGTTTTTTTAAATTGGATATGCCCTCTTCTGCCCATGCTTCAATGCTGGAGTGATTTTCTTTCAAATCACTGGGTTGCCAAGTTAAATTCGGGAGGTTTGTTGCAAAAAATGCTGCATGTTGTCCTGTACCACTACCAATTTCTAGCACATCGCTGCAATCTTTATATACACGTTTAAGTACATTAAGAATGGGCTCTTTATTTTGTTCGCAAGCTTGCGAATATTTACGCATAAACTAATTCTCATTTAATAAACTTGTAGCAGAAATCTGGCTAGTCTTCCGTATTGAGAAGTATCCTGCTACCAACACTAATAATGGCGCAATTACCAAACATAGTAATAACGTTTTATAATTAAAAATGAAATTTCCTTCTATGATATAGGTTGAAATGATAAAACTAATACTTATATTTAAAGCATATGCAAATACTCCAGCTATCAAACCAACTATAATAAATTGTGTTCGAAATATTCTCCGTATAAGCCCAGTCTTTGCCCCTATCGCTTTAAATATCGCAGTACTATAATTTCTGTTGTGACGCAATATCATTTCGATTGAAATAAATATTACCAAAGATGCAAACAACGAAAAGTATAAAATAGTTTCTACTGCAAGACTAATTTGTTGTGCAATACCTCTAATTCTATTTAAAAGAAAATCTACATCAAAAAACGTAGCGCTTGGAAATGCGCCGACTAGATCTTTCAAATATAAACGCTGCTTATCTTCCAATCGTAAACTCGCTATATATGATGTCGGCAAACCAGCTAGTGAACCTGGATAAAAGATCATATAGAAATTAGGCGTAAATGATTCCCATTCTACGCTACGTAAACTGGTGACCGTTGCTTGGGTAATTTGAGTTTCCACTGTGAATTCGAGAACGTCCCCCAAACTTATCTCTAAATTCTCTGCAATGCCCTCTTCAACGGACACCGCATTATACGGCGGTGAATTTTCTTTATCATGCCATGAGCCCGCAATAATGTTATTGTCTTTTGGCAATTCGAACCCCCATGTTAAAGATAGATCTCTATCTAAAGACTCATCTTGCCTTTCTGTTTCCTTACTGGCGTATTCTCGAATTGGCGCACCATTTACAGCGCTTAAACGCCCACGCACAATGGGATACATGGGGCTATGCGCTAAATTTTTTTCTTTCAAGAACGAAATAAATTTATCTTTGTCCGCTGTGAATAAGTTGATTGCAAAAATATTTGGTGCATTATCAGGCACTTTAGATTGCCATGAGGTTAGCAAATCATCACGTACCGTCGCTATAAGCGCGAGTGAGAAAAACGTTATCGCTATTGCAATAATTTGAAGACTTATCATTCGGCGATTTGCATCAAGCATGCGAAGACTTAGATTTTTTATTGCTGTTGCACGGCTGTTTCGTTTTAACGACCACCAGATAAACATCTTTGTAAAATAGTATGCAAATGCTATGAATACACATAAAGTAATAATTATTTTAAAACTCATCAATACTTCTTGTGTGCTAATAAACACTAAGGATGATAATCCGATCAATATTAAACTAAATGTAATAAATAAATTATGCTGATGTGTCCCATCTTTATTTAGTAGAAGCTTTGGTGAGGTTTTAAGTAATGCATATAAAAATGGTCCTGCAAAACTCGATACTACAATGACAGACGTGGCGATTCCTATAAGAAACGGTTTAGGTCCTGGCGGGGGCAACGTATTAGGTAGTAATTCACTTAAACTATTTATAATTGCTAAGTGCGCAACATAACCCACAATAATTCCCATACATATTGAAAATATTGTGTAAACTACAAAAGGAACAATTATTGAGCCCTTCATTCGCTTCCCTTGTAAACCTAAACACCTTAAAATAGCATATTGATGAGTTGTTTCATTCGCATATTGGAAACTTACAAGTGCCGTTGCAACGGCACCTAATAATATTGCTACCAGTGCAGTAATATTTAAAAACTGATAGGCACGGTCAAGTGTTGCTGACAATGTTTGGTTTGCTGAATCTACCGTAATTATTTCTTGATATAATTTTAGCGTAGGCTCTATTTTTGATTTTAAATTTTTAATTACACTCTCACCTCCCGAAAATAAATATCTTTTTGTATATCGGCTTCCTGGTCGAATTACTTCTGTCTTGTGTAAGGCATCTAGATTCATCATGATTCTTGGTGTAAAACTATAAAAACTATTACCACGATCTGGTTCATATACAAGTATGCGTGAAATTTTAAAACTGGCTTCACCAATATCTATAAAATGACCTACTTTAATATTTAGCTCATTTAAAACTCGATCTTCTACCCAAACTTCACCTGACGGCGGCCCTTTATCTATTGCTTGTCGCTGACTATATAGAGTAGTGGAAATTTGCAGTTTCCCACGCAGAGGGTATTTATTTGAAACAGCTTTAACACTACTTAATATAAAAGCATTTTTTGTATTTGCAATTGTTTGAAAACTTAGCGTTTGTGCCATTTGCAACACAGAATTTTCTACAAGATTGAGCTGTTCTGGACTAAGATCTGCCGTGGATTGCAATACCATATCCGCTGCTAAAACTTCTTTTGCCTGATTTTTGAATAGTTGCTCTAACCGGTCTCCCAATAAACTAATACTGAATGTCACGGCGCAGGCTATAGTAATAGCAATACAAAATAGCCGAATAGTCGCCAATCTCCACTGGCGTTGTAGTAATCTACGATAGAATAAAAACATACTTATAGCCGATGCAATCGACCTTGGTCCAAACGATAACAACGCTGACATCTATTCGTCAGGGATTCATCGTGCGTTACCAAAATTAGTGCAGTTTGTTGTTCACTATTCATTTCAAACAACAGATCGATAATTATTTCACCTGTCTTAACATCTAAATTACCTGTTGGTTCATCGGCAAGTAATAAAGGAGGCGCCCTTACAAATGCACGTGCAATAGCGACACGTTGTTGCTCACCACCCGATAATGTACTGGGGTAATGGTTCAAGCGATGCTCCATACCCACTCTTTCTAATAATTGCTTAGCGCACTGCTTTGCATTGATGTCATCATCAATTTCTAATGGCAACATCACATTTTCAAGTGCAGTAAAGCCTGGAAGCAGGTGAAATGATTGGAAAACAAATCCGATATAACGATGGCGCAGCTCGGCACGACCGTCCTCATCTAAACTAGCTATAGAATTTTTAAATATTTCGATACTCCCGGATGATGGAGTATCTAGCCCTGTCATTAAACTTAACAAAGTAGTCTTACCAGATCCTGATTGCCCCACCACTGCAATGGCCTCTGCTTTGGATACTTTAATACTGATATCGTCTAGAATTGAAATCGAACCTTCCGAAGATGTGACAGCTTTGCTAACGTGTTCACAATTAAGAATAATTGAATTTGAAATGTTTATTCTCCGTTTTATATTATTAATATCGCTGTTATTAGCCTTACCTTGCTATGCAGAAGAAAAAACTATTCTCGTGCTAGGAGATAGCTTAAGTGCCGCATATGGCATAGAGGTAGAACAAGGCTGGGTTAGTTTATTACAATCCAGACTTAATCAAAATTATAACGAAGGCTTATTTTGGAACGTAGTCAATGCCTCTGTGAGCGGTGATACAACGACAGGCGGACTTGCCAGATTACCCAACTTACTGGCTCTACATCAGCCAGCCATATGTATTATAGAACTGGGTGCAAATGACGGTTTACGTGGACAATCTATTACTCAAATGCGAAATCAGTTAAACACAATAGTTACTTTATGTGAAAAAATAGCGACTACCTTATTATTAGGGATAAAGCTACCACCGAATTACGGTAAAAAATATTCTAACGAGTTTCACCATACCTACCTTCTAATTTCTAAAGATAATTCAATAGCCTTGGTGCCTTTTATTTTGAAAGGGATTGCGTTTAATGAAACACTTATGCAAACTGACGGTCTTCATCCAAATGCTAAGGCACAGCCAATAATTTTAAATAATATTTGGCCTTCACTTAATAAATTGCTTAAGAAATTCTAGCGAATTTAAATTAATATGAGTTGGTATATTTATATCATTCAGTCCAGCGATAATTCCTATTACACAGGGATTACTACAGACTTAGAAAGACGATTCAAACAGCATGCAAATGGATGTGGCGCGAAGTATTTTAATGGAAGAACGCCCATTAAAATTGTTTACAAAGAAGTTGGTCATTCTAAAAGCAGTGCCGGTAAACGTGAAGCAAAGATAAAAAAACTGACAAAAGAAGAAAAAGAAAACTTAATTCAGACCAATAATTAAAGTTTAGCTCTAATCTATCGGCTTGATTTAATAGCCCACGTCACATCTAAGGCTTGACGATTTTGCCAGATATCATGCACACGAAATATTTTTACTCCCGCTAAAACACCCATAGCACTTGTTGCACAGGTTGCAGGCATCCTCTCTTTTGGGTCCTGTTGCTTGGCAATTTCTCCCATAAATCGTTTGCGACTTGTCCCCAGTAAGATTGGGTAACCTAAATTGGTTATTTTCTCTAAATCACACAAGAGCTCTAAATTATGTTGGGTACGTTTACCAAAACCAATACCTGGATCCAATATTATATTTTCCTTCTTTACACCAACACGCTCAGCTTCAGATGCTTGCATGACTAAATATTCGGAAACTTCTTTTGTTACATTGTCATAGCTTGGATTTTCCTGCATTGTGGCTGGGCTGCCTTGCATATGCATTAGGCAAATAGGTACATCTGCAGCGGCTGCAAGATTTAAAATTTTTTTATCTTCACGCCCTGCACTTACATCATTCAGCATCGTCGCACCCGCATCCAGCGATGCTTTTGCAACATCCGATAACGTTGTATCAATACTAATGTGAATTTGTTCAGGCAATTCTTTACGCAGCGCTGCAATTACATCCAATACCCGTCGTTTTTGTTCAGTTGCATCGATTCGTTGCGCACCGGGACGAGTAGATTCGCCGCCGACATCAATAATATCCGCCCCTTGTTCAATCATTTCTAAGCCACGAATAATCGCATCTTTAGATGATGGATACATACCGCCATCTGAAAAACTATCTGGCGTTACATTGAGTACGCCCATAAGTAGTGGTTTTGAATAATCGAGTTGCATTTAACTTTTAATATAATATCGATTGTGAATGATATAATTTTATTTTTAATTAGATGGAGCTATCTTAATTTCATCTCCAACTTCTATTCTCATTAGATCTTCTCCAAGCACAACATCACCAGTATATTCATCTTGTAAATGTTGAATTAAATTACTTCCTTCAATGCCTATTAGAATGACATGTGTGAGCACTGCTATACGAGGCTTGGCTTGATTTAGTATATCTATCATTTGCGAAGAATTTGTATGATACCGCTCAATTTTTTGTAATCTTGGATTTTTATCAAGTATATCTGCTTTTGATGCAAATATTTCGTGCACAAGTAAATCTATATCTTGCGCATGGTCGACCAAGTTTTTCGAATACGTTGTGTCGCCTGATATAACAATTGAACGATCACCAAAATCAATTCTATAGCCATACGCAGGTTCCACAGGCTTGTGATCAACTAAAAATGCAGTGACTTTAACCCCATCAAGGGAATAAATGACTCCTGGTTCAATTTCGGTTGTCATTAACTTTGCAGACACTTCACTTAAACCAGAATATTCATTGCGCAAATTTGCATCGTAGGCATATGCTTGCTGCAGCCCTTGTGCAAATGACTCGGTGCCCACAGGACCATAGACATTAAGCGGTTGTTGGCGTTGATATATCCATCCAGTAAGCCAAACATCATCGAGTGCTGAGATATGATCGGAATGCAGATGTGTTAAAAACACATTATTTATTTCTGCAATGGGAACATCCAATTGTTTCATTCGCTGAACCACGCCACGACCTGTATCAAATAGCATATACTTACCACCTGCTTCCACTAACACTGCGGGGCCCAAACGCTTGGTGTCCGGTCGCGGACTACCTGTACCTAATAACGTTACTCGTAAATAATCTGCATGTGTCACTGCAGAAAATATTAATAATAATATTCCAAAAATTACTTGATTGGCTAATCTGCGCATATTATGCAACTTTATTTTTCAACGCGTAATACTGCCAAAAAGGCTTCTTGCGGGATATCGACCTTACCAATCTGCTTCATACGTTTCTTGCCAGCTTTTTGCTTTTCTAACAATTTTTTCTTACGCGTAACATCTCCACCATAACATTTTGCAGTGACATTTTTTCTGAGTGCCTTTGTAGTCGTTCGTGCAATAATTTTTGAACCAATGGCTGCTTGAATTGCAACATCATACATTTGCCTTGGAATTATCTCTTTCATTTTAACCGCAAGATCCCGACCATAATTTTGTGCTTGGTCTCGATGAACTATCAACGATAATGCATCTACTTTTTCTCCATTAATTAAAATATCTAGTTTTAATAATGGTGCTTCTAAAAAATGAGATTGGTAATAGTCAAATGATGCATATCCACGGCTTACGGACTTAAGTTTGTCAAAGAAATCTAATACAACCTCGCTGAGCGGAATTTCAAAAATAACCGATACTTGCTTGCCATGATAATGCAAACTTTTTTGTACGCCGCGCTTATCAATACATAATGTAATTACATTTCCTACATACTCATGAGGCACTAAAATTGAGGCATGTATGATAGGTTCACGAATTTCAAGAATTTTGTTCGTTGACGGCAAACTAGATGGGTTGTGAATAAAATAAATCTCGCCATCACTAGTATGTACTTCATATACGACCGTTGGCGCCGTGGTAATTAGGTCGAGTGAATATTCCCGCTCAAGTCTTTCTTGTACAATCTCCATATGTAACATTCCAAGAAAGCCACAGCGAAATCCAAATCCCAATGCGTCTGATGTTTCAGGCTCGTAGGTAAATGCAGAATCATTTAATCGCAATTTTTCAAGCGCATCTCGAAACGATTCGTAATCATCTGCGCTGACTGGAAAAACTCCAGCAAATACGTTTGGCTGAACCTCTTTGAACCCCTCTAAGGGTTGTTCAACAGGATGGGAAGCTGACGTAAAGGTATCGCCTACTTTTGCAGCAGATATATCTTTAATGCCACATATGACATAACCCACCTGTCCCGACTCAAGCATTTCAGTCTCTGTTCTTTTAGGCGTAAAGACACCCACTTTCTCAACTTGATAACTACGTCTCGATGACATAGCCATTAATTTTTGCTTTGGCTTTATTACTCCATTTATAACGCGTACTAATGAAATTACACCTACATAATTATCAAACCATGAATCTACGATTAAAGCTTTTAAAGAAGCATCTTCAACTCCTTCTGGGGCTGGAAGTTGTTTTACAATTGCTTCTAAAACATCCTCTATCCCTTGTCCTGTCTTTGCACTTACCAATAATGCATCCGATGCATCAATTCCAATTACCTCTTCAATTTCAGCGATTACGCGTTCTGGATCTGCAGATGGTAGATCAATCTTGTTCAGAACTGGAATAATCTCTAAGCCAAGATCTATAGCGGTATAATAGTTTGCGACACTTTGCGCTTCCACACCTTGCGATGCATCGACAATCAGCAATGCACCTTCACATGCCGTAAGTGATCTTGAAACTTCATAGGAAAAATCGACATGCCCTGGGGTGTCAATTAAATTCAGTTGATACGATTGCCGATCTTTTGCCTGATAGTGTAACGAAACGCTCTGAGCTTTGATGGTAATACCACGTTCTCGCTCAAGATCCATGGAATCCAGCACTTGTTCACTCATCTCACGGTCAGTTAAACCACCGCAATGTTGAATGAAGCGATCCGCTAACGTGGACTTTCCATGATCAATATGCGCAATGATAGAGAAGTTGCGAATTCGCTCCATAAAAAATAAGGGTAACCCGGAAAGGCTTGCTTAGAATAATTCATGTAATTTCAAACAAGCCCGATTATCGCTTACTTTCGCATACTTTCCACTATTCTTTTACAGGTATGCGTAAAGCCAAAAACTCCGGTCCATGCGGCCTTTGCACCAAAAGTGAGACAAATTTTCCTTGAGGTAGAGAATCCACCAACGTTTTAAATGCGCCAACATCGCTTACTGATTCGCCATTTAGCATTTGAATTACATCACCACTGCGTATACCTGCAGACTTAGCTAATCCATTTTCTACATTTAGCACCAGTAAACCATTATTATCTAATTCCATCGTTTTCAGTTCTTCTTCTGTTAAGGCACGTAATGTTAAACCTAAGACAGTGTCTTTTGGTTGCTCTTCATCATCCCCCTGTTCGGCAACGACTTGGTCTTTGTCAGGTAATTGACCAATTTTTAATTTAACTGTCTTTGTCTTACCTTCGCGCATCACATTAAGCTTGACAACCTCGCCGACTCTAGTCCTACCCACCAATGGTGGCAATGCAGCAGAATTTTTAACTTCCTCACCGTTATAGCTAAGGATAATATCTCCTACTGCAATATCTGAATTTTCTGCAGGACTTTCAGGAAGTATTTTTGCAACAAGTGCACCCGTAGGCTTTTCCATGCTGAACGATTCAGCAAGCTCTCGAGTTACCTCTTGAATATATACACCCAGCCAACCTCTTGAGACATACCCGGTAGTTTTAAGCTGATCAACGACATCCATTGCAACTTCGATTGGAATTGCAAAAGATAGGCCCATGAATCCACCTGAACGAGTATATATTTGAGAATTGATGCCCACGACTTTTCCATCTAAATCAAACAGTGGCCCACCTGAGTTACCAGGATTAATTGCAACATCGGTTTGAATAAATGGGACATAATTTTCACTTGGTAGACTGCGGCCTTTCGCACTTACTATCCCTGCTGTAACCGACGCATCAAACCCAAACGGTGATCCAATTGCTAACACCCATTGTCCAACTTTAACCTTATCTGCCGAACCAATCTCAACAGTAGGCAACTCCGTTGCATCAAGTTTTAATAGTGCAATGTCGCTACGTGGATCACTTCCAACTAACTCTGCAATAAATTCTCTTCGGTCGCTTAATTTTACAATAATTTCATCAGCACCCTTCACTACATGGTGATTTGTAATGACATAGCCGTCTTGAGAAATGATAAAACCTGATCCTAATGAACGTGAATTAAAATGTTCTTCTCCATTTCCGCCGTATTCACCAAAAAATTTGCGCAACAACTCTCCAAATGGACTGTCTTCAGGGATATCAGGCATTTCCATTTCAGGCGGTAATCCACGCTTAACCCCTGTTTGCTTACTTGTGCTTATATTAACAACTGCACTAGAGTTATCTTCTACCAATTCCGTAAAATCTGGCAAGTTATATCTCGCATACACAGGTGTTGTAGCAAGAATTAACAAAAACCAAATACTAAATAAATTAATTATTAAATTTTTCCCGCTCTTCATAATCACTACTCCATTCATGTCGTCTTATTGGTCTTACAAAATTTGTTTAAAACTGTTTGCCTACCCAAATAAGGCAATTAAAATATTTAATGCAATTGTAGACACGTATAAGATAGAAAAAGTTCTAATTAACTTGCAATGTCTCAATGCAAGTTAATTATTCTTTGAATATATAATGGATGAACCAATTAGCTTCACAGTTCCTTCTGGAACTTCTCCAACAACAGTTATTTGATGCTGATTCAGATCTCGCGCATATGCATTAATTACACCTTTTGTATGCGCACCCTGATAAAAATTTCGCGGATCATCGACCTTTCTTATAAAAACTGATACAGATACCAACCCGTCTGTTATTACCATATGTTGGACTGGGCTCTTGCTCGCACTAATTAAGCGCCTATTAACACTGCGCATTGAAAAACCAGGCGGCATTTTTTGTATTTGCCATGCATAATCAGGTTGTAGCTCACCTTTTATGTCCACATCTGCTGTTTTCCATGTGTAATCATTAAGTTCGATGCTAGGCTCAAAAGCTTCATCAGGAATTGATTCCCGCATTCGAAAACTTGTAAACATCATACTTTCAATATTGTTACCGTTAGAATCAAATGTTTTTGATTCAAGTAACATTCCATGCGTTTCATTCACGCATAGCTGGTGACCATACCTAAATTCATCTAAGGGATCAAAACGAATTTGGTTACAACGGTAGCCTGCAATTCTCGATTGACCCACATCTGTGAACTTATAATGAAGTTCAATATTGTTAATATCTTTTGGCAAGGATGACGGTAAACTATGTCCTACCTCTGCAGCTTCTATAACTACTAATTTTTTACTAGGCCAAATACACGTTAGCACTTCTTGATCTTGAATGACCTCTCGCGCATCCCCTGTGAGTGAAATTAATTTTTCCTTTACCCCATTTTTAAAATAACCATGAATTACCCGCATAGTATCAACACTGCCATTATGCATAAACACGAAAGTGCCTTCGTAATTACCCATCTCCAATGTTTGATTCATCTTATTAAGCAGTTTTTGTATATCTTGCTCTGCATTTGCTGCAGTTAAACCGCTAGCAATAACTGCTATTAAGATTAGTCGAAGTAAATGCATATTTTTAGTAATTAATCATTACTTTCAATTTTATCGTAGCCAACAATTCTCACATGTGGCATTGAAACACGTGGCGAAGCATATTCTGCATGATTCGCCATGTAACTATTAAAATCTGCATTGGCTTTGGGATTAGAAATAAAATTTTGTAACTCCTTTTCGTTCACACGCTGAATATCACTTTCCTCTATGACGCGTTCCGCAATTACTGGCGCATTTGCAGAATCAGAATTTGGTTGCAAAAAGTTTTGTATGGTTAAAAAAGAAAAAACAGTAACTGATGCAGCAATTGCAAGTCCTACCGTTGCTTTAATCTTATTCGAACCTGCAAGAGCTATTAATGATACATTCGTTTTCAAGCCATTTGTTTTCAAGCCATTCGTTTCATCTTCTGAAATTTTCAACATCACTTCATCGGTAAAGTTGTGATTCAATCGTGTAGGAAGTTGTTTGCGTATGGCATGGGCGGTTAAATTATATCGTTGATATGTCGCGCGCAATTCTGGGTTATAATGCATTTCTTTTAAGATGCGATGCGCTTCAAATTCAGAAACATCCTCATCCAGTATGCGTGATAAAATTTCTAGATCGTTTTCCTTCATAGTAATTTCATTCCAAATAATTAATCTAATAATGGCTTAAGGTGTTTATCAATGGTTTCTCGGGCCCGAAATATTCTCGACCTTACCGTCCCAATTGGGCATTCCATAACGTTTGCAATTTCTTCATATGTCATTCCTTCAAGTTCGCGCAGTGTAATTGCTGTCTTTAAGTCTTCCGGCAATTCCTTAATTGCTTTATAGACAGTACTTTCAATTTCACTAGTGAGCATTGTACCTTCTGGTGTATCAATTTCCTTTAATGCTGCTGCAGATTCCATATGTTCTGCATCATCAATATCAACTGCATAGGTCGGACTTTTACGATTCTGCGAGACGATATAATTCTTCGCGGAATTAATTGCAATCCTATATAACCATGTATAAAAAGCACTATCGCCTCTAAAGTTTGCTAATCCGCGATAAGCTTTTATAAATGCTTCCTGCGCTACGTCCTGGGCATCATCGTCATCCTTAACAAATCGTGTAACTAAATTGACCACTTTAAACTGGTACTTGATAATCAGCGCATCAAAAGCGATCTTGTCCCCTTTCTGAGCTTTTTTTACAAGCTCCTTATCGTTATTGTTCTCGCCCATCTGGGCCAAACTCCTGTATCTTGGCTATCCTTAGATACCCTAGCTGTATGACAATTTTATAGTGTAAGAGTTCTTTCCCACACTCATTGGGTTGAACTCTACCGCTAAGTGGTCCTGTTTTGTTAACTCCATCACCTCAACTATGACACAATGACGCTGAAATAATGGAATTTTCCTAATTATGCATGATTTCGATGTCTTAATAATTGGCAGTGGTGCAGCAGGATTAAGTCTTGCTCTTCGACTTAATTCCAGCCGGCGCGTTGCCGTTATTTCCAAAGGCACCTTAGACAGTGGCAGTACAGCTTGGGCACAAGGCGGCATCTCTGCCGCTATTGATGAACATGATTCTATCGAGCGACACCTTGCAGATACGATTGATGCCGGTGCAGGGCTGTGCGATGAATCGGCAGTATTACACACCGTTTCTCATGGCAAAGAAATGATCACCTGGTTGATGGAGTTAGGTGTGCGTTTCACACGTGAAACAGGCTTGGATGGAAAATCATATTTACACTTATCACGAGAGGGAGGCCATACCCACCGTAGAGTTGTTCATGCAACCGATGCAACAGGTTGGGCCATTGAAAATGTATTAATTCAATCTGTACTAGAGAAAGATAATATCAGTGTATTTGAACATCACATTGCAATTGATTTAATAACCACACAAAAATTTCAAAGCAAACAAAAACAAAGTTTTGCGAATCAATGTCAAGGTGCTTATGTTCTAGATACAAAGACTCATAATATAAATACATTTAAAGCAAAAATTGTTGTACTGGCTACGGGTGGTTCAAGCAAAGTTTACTTGTATACCAGTAATCCAGATGGCGCATCCGGTGATGGCATTGCAATGGCATGGCGAGCCGGTTGTCGCGTTGCGAATATGGAATTTGTACAATTTCACCCTACGTGTCTTTACCATCCCAGTGCAAAATCATATTTAATTACCGAAGCTGTACGTGGTGAAGGTGGTAAGCTTCTTCTTCCAGATGGTTCTGAATTTGTACATGAATTTGATCCGCGTGGTGTATTAGCACCGCGTGATATCGTTGCACGAGCCATCGATTACAAAATGAAACAGCTTGGTATTGATAGTGTTTACTTAGACATTAGCCATAAGCCAAAAAAGTTTATTGAATCTCATTTTCCAAATGTTTATACACGCTGCTTAAAATTAGGGTATGACATGTGCAAAGAACCTGTGCCTGTTGTACCAGCAGCGCATTACACTTGCGGTGGCGTGATGACAGACCTTCATGGCAAAACAGACATTAATAACTTATATGCCATCGGCGAAACAACGCATACAGGTCTGCATGGCGCCAATCGTATGGCCAGCAATTCATTACTCGAATGCTTAGTATTTGCTGACTCTACTAGCGAAGATATCAATTCACACAAGCTTGATGACATTGTATTCCAAGAAATACCGCCGTGGGATGAAAGTCGTGTGACTGAACCTGATGAGGAAATAGTAGTTGCACATAACTGGGACGAACTCAGAAGATTTATGTGGGACTATGTTGGAATTGTACGCACCAGCAAGCGATTACAACGAGCGAAACACCGCGTTGATCTACTTACATCGGAAATTGACGAATACTATAGCAATTTCCGTGTCAGCAGCGATCTAATTGAACTAAGAAATTTAACCTTAATTGCAGATTTAATTATTCAAAGCGCTGTGTCTAGAAAAGAAAGCCGTGGATTGCATTACACATTAGATTATCCAGACTCTAACCCGAAACTTGATAATGTAAATACAATTCTAATTCCTGATAGTGAAAATTCTATTGAAAACCCTTTGTATGCACATTCTTAATTTTCAGTTAAGTTATCACTAATCAACAAGTGTTCTCGATAATATTTTAGCTCATCAATAGAATCACGAATATCATCTAAAGCAAGATGCTTCGATTCTTTGTTGAATCCTTTTGCAACACTGGGATACCAACGTTGCGCAAGTTCTTTCAAACTACTGACATCAAGATTTCTATAGTGGAAATAAGCTTCCAATTGAGGCATCAGCCTTGCTAAAAAACGCCGATCCTGACATATGCTGTTCCCGCACATCGGAGATTTATTACTTGGTACATACTGCTCTAAAAACTCAATTGTAGCTTTTTCGGCATCACTCTCTTTTATAGTGCTATTTTTGACACGTTCAACTAAACCAGATTTTGTATGTTGATCTGTGTTCCATTGATCCATGGCATTTAAATCTGAGATTTCTTGAAATACTGCAAGTACAGGACCAACAGCCAATTCATTAAGATTTTTATCTGTGACTATCGTAGCAACCTCAATAATGCGATCACTGGCTGGATCCAAACCTGTCATTTCTAAATCTATCCATATTAGATTATCAGGACTATTTGACATTAGTAATTCCTCATCGCTTTTGTATATCATACATAGATGATTGCTAAATTTTTACTTACAACAGTATTATTAACGATATTTACATCCATTTTATACGCGGATAACGCTCAACATGGTTTAGAGCTACATTCTGAAAATTGCATTACCTGCCATGCTGCAATGACAGGTGGTGATGGCTCGGTACTGTATACAAGAAAAAACCGCAATGTTATATCCATGAGCACACTCGCCGATAGAGTTAATTATTGCCAATCAAGTCTAAAGTTGAATTGGTCTGAAAAACAGCAGCAAGCCGTAAAAGAGTTCTTAAACAAATCATACTATAATTTTTAAACTATATTTTCATTCAAGGCTAGCTATCAAAGACTATTTAGCAAAAATTGTTTGCCGTCATGGTGCTCATCTGATTGTAAAAGATCAGCAAGGCAATAGGCAAAATTGTTTATCGCATAAAAAATTTAGCCATATTGTGTGTGGCGATATTGTTCGCTGTAGCAAAAATGAAGATGATCGCGATCTAATCATTGAACTATTGCCTCGTAACAATCAGCTTTCCAGGCAAACAGACTATGCAACAAAAATAATTGCTGCAAACATAGATGTTATAGCAATAATTTGCGCTATAGAGCCTGAACCTTCATTTGAATTAATCGATAACTATATTGTCGCTGCAGAAAATATGCGCTCAACAGCTACCATTGTGATTAATAAAATAGATTTAGATAACGCTGAAAACCTGAGTACTGTAATAAAACAAAGATATGAAGGCCTACCTTATAAAATTATTGAAACAAGCAAAGCCTTACATACAAGTTTAGATCGTCTTGTAAAGCGATTTAGCAATCATACTTGTGTTTTCGTTGGCCAATCTGGCGTGGGCAAATCGACATTAATCAATACTTTAATCCCTTCAGTAGATATAGAGACGCAATCAATATCAAATGGAATTCGCAAGGGGAAACACACGACAAGCGTTACTACATTGTATGACTTACAATTTGGTAGTGAATTAATAGACTCCCCAGGTGTGCGAGAGTTTTCATTGCCAAAACTTGATAAAGAAAAAATTATGAGAGGGTTTTGTGAAATCGAACAACTAGGGAGTCAATGCAAATTCAATAACTGCACACACATAAATGAGCCAGAGTGCAGCGTTAGAAATGCGGTTAAACGATCAGAAATAAATGCAGACCGCTATGCGTCTTATAAAAAGCTAATCGTGAATTACACTTAAATTAGATGCAATTTTCACGCTATAAATTAATATTTTTTACGACTCAAAAATGCCTGAGCAATAGTATTTTGATCAACGTATTCCAACTCTCCACCAACTGGCACACCTTGCGCTAATCGAGTTGTTGTAATATTTTTTTTTCTTGCCATTTCACTTAGCACATGGGCAGTGACTTCACCCTCAACTGTGAAATTTGTTGCCAGAATTAACTCCTCAACTTCTGGTGCATCTAAGCGCTTTTCCAACATTTCGAGACCCAGCTCTTTTGGACCAATCCCATCTAACGGTGATAACCGGCCCATTAATACAAAATATTGGCCTTTATAGCCTGTACTTTTTTCAATTGTATAAACATCAGCAGGACTTTCAACAACACATACTTGTGAAATATTTCTGCCTGAATCTGCACAAATTGAACAAATTTCATTTTCAGTAAAAATACGACAGTTGTTGCAATGACCTATTTCTAGTATTGCCTTATTGAGTGTTTCAGCCAAACGTTTTGCTCCATCTCGATTCCGCTGCAATAGATGGAACACCATTCGTTGAGCAGATTTTGGCCCTACACCTGGCAAACACTTAAATGAATCTATCAAAGATTGTAGTAGTGTGGGGGGCTTATTCCCACCATTAGCAAAATTAGCACTCATAATTGCCATCTAAAATGGTAACTTCATGCCCCCTGGTAGATTTAAGCCGTTTGTTAAACTCGAAAATTGATCTTTCGTTAATTGCTCAACTTTATTAGAGGCATCATTCATCGCTGCGGCAACTAGATCTTCTAACATTTCTTTGTCATCACTTAGTAAACTGTCATCAATTTGCACCTTTCGAACTTCATGTTTACCAGTGATTACAACCTTAACCAAACCACCACCTGCTTGACCTTCAATTTCAAGGCTTTTTAACTCTTCTTGCGCCTTTTGCATGTCTTCTTGCATTTTCTGCGCTTGCTTCATTAAATTTCCAAGACCATCCTTCATAACTTATCTCCTATTTTTCTTCAACTGGCTCTCCAATCGGTTTAACAGATCCTTCAACTATCTCTGCTCCAAACTTAGATTTAAAAGCCTTCACAACTTCATCTTCCTGTGCTTTTTTTTCTGCTCTAGACTGACTATTTGAATTTTCTCGATCTTTCTCCATTGCAGGAGTTTCTCTCTCATGAGAAGAAATTTCAATTTTTAATCTCAAATCTTTACCAAAATAATCTTGCAATGCATTTTCCAATTTCAGTTTTGAACTTTTAGTAGCAATGCCCTCATGCTGTTTCTCTAAAGTTAAAATAATAGTGCTATCTGATACTGTATTAATACTGCAATTTGATGCCAAGGAATCTGTAACCCCTTGAAGATTTAAATTGGTAATTAATTTTGACCAGTTTTCTTTATTATCTTTTAAGTTTAATATACCTTCAAACTTTGGTGTAATATTTTTTTCTTTACTTACACTAGTTTCATTTATTGATGCATTGCTATTAGATAAAAAAACATCATTTTTAAGCTTGCCTTTTCCAGCTGGTTTAAATGTTAGCATGCGTAATAACGTCATCTCTAAAGCACCTTGGGGTGAGGGAGATAAATACATGTCCCGCTTACCTAACAATGCAATTTGATAAAACAACTGAACATCTTCTGGCAATAACAGCTTGCTTAAATTTTCGATAATTGTTCTATCATATTCTAACGTATCTGCAATACCTGGGACCGCCTGAAGTAATGCGGCCTGATGCAATACATGGATGATATCTTCAAACAAGCTAGCAAAATCTGCGGATAATTGTGATAACTCATAAGTGCATTGCATAATCATTGATGCATCATTATTGGCTATGGCATGCATTAGATTTTGTAAAAATTCTCTTGGAACTGTACCTAGCATTT
The DNA here is from genome assembly GCA_965247265.1 of Gammaproteobacteria bacterium. Taxonomy (GTDB): domain Bacteria; phylum Pseudomonadota; class Gammaproteobacteria; order UBA4575; family UBA4575. The sequence continues at coordinate 1,355,062 of OZ252002.1, read as the reverse complement.
CAGTAATTGCAGATTCAGTAACATTTCCATCACTGTATGCAATCGCTTGATCTAACAAGCTTAATGCATCGCGCATACTCCCATCTGCTGCATGCGCAAGGGAGCGCAATGCTGATTTGTCAAAATCGATGGCTTCCTCTTGCATAAGACTTTCCAATTGCTTTGCAATTGCGTCATTGGGTAATCGTTTGAGGTTAAACTGCAAGCACCTTGATAACACTGTTATCGGTAGCTTTTGAGAATCTGTAGTTGCAAGCAAAAACTTTACATGTGGTGGCGGCTCTTCCAGCGTTTTCAATAATGCATTAAAACTATGTGCGGATAGCATATGCACTTCGTCAATTAAGTAAACTTTGAAGTTGCCCCTCGCTGGACTGTATTGAACGTTATCGAGTAACTCTCTTGTATCCTCAACTTTTGTTCGAGAAGCTGCATCAACTTCAATAAGATCAAGAAATCGTCCTTGATCTATTTCTTGACATGCTGTGCATTTTCCACACGGTGCTGAACTAACACCTCGTTCACAATTTAAACATTTTGCAAAAATACGAGCTATAGTCGTTTTGCCAACGCCCCGGGTACCTGTAAACAAGTATGCATGGTGTATGCGTTCTTGATCTAGTGCATTTGCAAGCGTTTGGACTACATGGTTTTGACCAACAACTTCATCGAAGTTTTTTGGTCGCCATTTTCGCGCTAATGCTTGATAACTCATTCCTGGTTATTCTTAATATATTTATAGTATAAATTTTTATTAACGACCTGTGCCAGCAATCCCTATGTACCCGAATTAACTGCTACCGTTGCTCCCTTCCGGGCCTGGCGGAATTCACAATTTTTCGTCACATGGGTACTGACACAGACCGCTCTATGACTATAGCCTAGAGCTTTATTTATTAAAACAAGACAAATATTGATTAAAGTATGATCAAATTTGTTCTCGCATAGACACTGAAGACTTTAAATAAGGTGTTTTATACCATTTTTAGCCATTCTCTCATCCAGGACAATATTCTCGCGAGAAAGTAATTAAATAATATGTAACTAAACACGTATATCACTATCATAAGATTCTATTTCATTTGCTAATTTACTCATGTCTGTAATGATGTGATGCGCACCTGATTGAACTAGCTTTTCTGATGTTATTAGATCGGCAAAACCAAATACAATCATACCCGCCGCCACTCCACCCTCGACACCATGCGGACTGTCTTCAATAACTAAGCACCGACTCGGATCATGACAGCCCATACTCGTCGCAGCATGATGGAAAATATCTGGGAAAGGTTTAGGCCTTGATACATCTGATGCACTAAATATTTTCCCATCAAAATATCTAAATAAATGCGTTTTATTTAACGTAAGGTGAATTTTTTCGAGGGAGCCTCCTGATGCAACACAATATGGAATTGATATTTGCTGAAGTACGATATCAATACCACTAATTTTTTCTACAGACTTCGATAAGGCATTATTTATATCTGTTTTATATCGATGCTCTAAACCATTTGGGGGTTTATGACCTAACTTATTTTCAATTATCTCTAAGCATTGTTTTGAAGATTTGCCCATAAAATTCGAGGTGAGCTCATTTAAAGAGTATGACAATCCGCATTCTTCAAATATTACATTAGCAAATACTTTTGCAGTGAGTCGCTCACTATCAACAAGCACACCATCACAATCAAATATTATCAGTTCAAAACTACTCACAATAAATAATAATATAATGACAATAGCTTCTTGCTACATATAATAAATATATTTGTAGTAATAATTGTTATTGCTGGGAGTTATAAATAATTTTATTTAGATGAGCACTCTATAGCTTTCTTATGTCTTAATAATAAATTACTTACTGAAAAAGCAAAGTCATTATTTAATTCTAAACCCATTCTATTCTCTACGATGTCATGCAACAGATTCATAATTTCTTCAGATGTCTTTTCACTTAATATATAGTCGAGCACTTCGGGAACAAAATTCCTATACTCTTCGCGCGCAAAGGGTTCTTTATTCAATCCAAATGGATCTAATACATAGAAAAGCACTTCATCAACACGTCTTTCAAGCTCATTGTGCATAGTTTTGTTCATATAAATTTAGAAACGTCTATACTTCGAAGCCAACAATAATAAAGAAACCCGATATTGAGTGTTCGCATATCACTCTACATACATATCAACTATCGTTTTATCATAAACTTCAGCAGAAAAATCAATTGATTCTGAAAGCGTAGGATGCGGATGTATGAGTTCGCCAATATCTTTTGAGGTACACCCTTTTGAAATAGCTAATGCAACTTCGGAAATCAGCTCACCAGCATTAGTGCCCACAATCCCAGCACCAATAATCTTCTTTGTTGCCACATCATATAGTGTTTTGGTAAACCCTTCATTTCTTTCAATACTTAAAGCCCTTCCACTTGCCGCCCATGGGAATACGGCTTTTCCATAATTAATTTTTTGCGCCTTAGCAAAATTTTCGCTAACCCCTACCCATGCTATCTCAGGATCTGTATAGGCAACGGAGGGAATTAAATTATCATCAAAATGGTGATCCATGCCTGCAATCACTTCAGCAGCAACCTTCCCTTCGTGAGAAGCTTTATGTGCCAGCATAGGTTGGCCAACGATGTCTCCTACTGCAAATATATTATTCACATTCGTACGCATTTGATCATCCGTTGCAATAAATCCCCGAACATCAACATCGATACCTGCTTTGTCTGCATCAATTAAATTTCCGTTCGGCATTCTTCCAACGGCTATTAAAACTTGATCAAATACATCTCTTTTTTGAGAAATATTTCCTTCATAATTTACATACAGACCACTCAGCGTAGATTCTATACTAGCAACCTTTGTACTAAGGTATATATTTTCATACAATTTCGCTATTCGATGATGTAAGGGTCTGACTAAGTCTGGATCGGCTCCAGGAATTAAGGAATCTGCAAATTCTACTATGGTTATTTTAGATCCAAATTCATGATAAACAGTAGCAATCTCTAAACCAATTATACCTCCGCCGACAACAAGCAACCGATCTGGTATTTCGGCTATCTCTAATGCTTCTGTAGACGTTAACAATCGTGGATCATCGTGAGGAAAGTCTGATATTGTGACTGGCTTTGAGCCAGCAGCGATAACAGCTTTTTCAAAGCTTATCTTATATGAATGATTATCAGGTGTAATAATATTTAATTCATTTGCCGACAAAAATTTAGCCTCACCTATAACTATTCTTACATTTCTTTTTTTTGCTAAACTACTTAATCCATTTGTAAGTTTTCCGACAACATTATTTTTCCAATTTCTCAATTCATGAGTGTTTATTTCTGGCGAAGTAAATTTTAATCCGTGCTTGGTCATTTCCTTAGCGTCACTAATGACTTTAGCTGCATGCAATAGTGCCTTAGAAGGTATACAACCGACATTGAGACATACACCTCCAATCGCAGTATGACGCTCAACTAAAACTACTTCCTTGCCTAAATCAGCTGCTCGAAAAGCAGCCGAGTATCCCCCAGGACCAGAACCCAGAACAACAACTTGCGTTGACAAATCTTTATCAATATTTCCCGAAACAGGAATTTTTGATTCCGATCTATCTATTTGATCTGATTCAAGTTTTAGTAATACCTGACCCTCTTCAACAAGTTCATCAACCGAAGTAATAATTTCTATTATTTTTCCATTAACTGGAGAAGAAATATCTATCGCAGTCTTTTCAGTTTCAATTAAAACTAAATCATCACCTTTTTCAACATCATCACCAACTGAAACCGAAACATTTTTTACAGGAACGCTTTCTGTACCTCCTAATTCGGGCACTTTAATTTCAAGTATGTTAGCCATTTCTAGGACTGAATGTTATCTCGACTATCAATTAGATAATCAACAATTGACGGGTTTACCAATGTAGACGTATCACCTAAATTTACAAAATCATTATTTGCTATCTTGCGTAGAATTCTTCGCATAATTTTACCACTGCGCGTTTTAGGTAGCTCAGGTGTACACTGAATAATGTCAGGTTTTGCTATTGCACTAATCTCTTGGCGCACAACTTGTGCTAATTCATCATGCAAATTGTCACTTACTGATGCATTTTTATTCATCGCAACAAATGCATAGATTCCTTGCCCTTTTACAGAATGGGGAAATCCTACAACTGCAGCTTCTGCCACAGCATTGTGCTGAATTAGTGCACTTTCAATTTCTGTTGCTCCAAACAGGTGGCCAGAAACATTTAACGTATCATCTGCGCGCCCCGTGATTCGCACTGTTCCCTTTTCATCTATTAATGCACGGTCACTAGGAAAATAATATCCGCCTTTATTACTTTCGGTAAAGTATGTGTTTATAAATCGTTCATGATCTCGATAAATTGTAAGCATTTGACCTGGCCATGGATCTTTAATAACTAAATTTCCTGATTTTTGATCTATGAGTTCATCATTATCATCAGCCAGAGCAGGCACAATTCCAAAAAACGGCCTTGCCTTTGACCCACATCTCTCAGTCACTTCAAATGGAAGTTGAGAAATTAAAATACCCCCAGTTTCTGTTTGCCACCATGTATCAATGACTGGGCAACGTTTGTTACCCACCACCTGGAAATACCAATTCCATGTTTCTGTATCAATGGGCTCTCCTACCGTACCTAATAACCTTAAGCTTTTTCGAGAATGGATTGTTACAGGCGCATCACCAAACGGTGTAAGAGTTCTTAAAATTGTAGGGGCTGTATAAAATGTATTTACTAGATATTTATCGACAATATTCCAGTATCTGCTCGCATCCGGATAAGTAGGAACACCTTCAAACATGAGTGTTGTGGCCCCATTAGCGAGAGGCCCATATAGTACATATGAGTGGCCTGTAACCCAACCCAAGTCTGCTGTACACCAATATACATCATCCTCTTTATATTCAAATGCGTATTTAAATGAGGTTGCCACGTGCAGAAGATACCCAGCAGTGCCATGCAAAATACCTTTTGGTTTCCCCGTTGAGCCCGAGGTATATAAGATAAATAATGGATCACTTGAGTTCATTTCTTCTACAGGGCATGAATCTGTAACATCTTCCATCTCATCGTGATACCACGTATCACGACCTTTTTTAATATTTACATCTTTAGGTGTTCGTTTGACTACAATTACAGATCTGACACCAGAGCATTCAATTAACGCCTCATCAACAATATTTTTTATAGGAATAAATTTTTCCCCGCGAGGCCCTTCATTTGCAGTAATTACAATCTCACAGCCTGCATCTAATATTCTTCCGCTGAGAGACTTTGCTGAAAATCCACCAAATACCACAGAGTGAACTGCGCCTATTCTTGCGCAAGCAAGCATGGCAACTGCAGTTTCAACTACTAATGGCATATAAATGCAAACTCTATCTCCTTTTTTTACATTTTTATTCTTTAAAACATTTGCAAATTTACATACTTCTCTATGCAGTTCTTTGTAAGTTATTTTTCTCGATTCATTGGTATTATTTCCCTCCCAAATTATTGCAATCTTATTCCCGCGATTTTGAATATGTCGATCTATGCAATTATGCGCGACATTTAGTGTTCCGCCATTGAACCAACTTGCATGTGTTCTTTCACTATGCATATTACATACACTCTCCCAAGGCTTAATCCAATCGAGGAATTTACTGGCTTGCTCACTCCAAAATGCTTCTGGGTCTGTAATAGACCATTGATATAGTTCTTTGTATTTCTGTTTAGTAAGTAGTGGTTCCATATTATTGTGCTAATTATTTATTAATATGCAAACTGCAATATTGATTTCAATTAAATTAAGAGATGACACTATTTATGAATCTTTAATAACCTTAATACCTTTGTAAAAAACTGTGGCTTCATTTTCAGCTCTTTTCATTAATAATAGTAGCGCCCTCTATGCGTACTTTCCGAGTAAGCATATCCATCACTGGACACTGATTCTCTACATCAGTTACAAGTGCTTCTAATTCTTTTCTAGAGGCAGTGCTCTTTAGCCTCGTTTCATATGTAATATTTGAAAATCCGGGATAAATCTTTTTACCACCGCTAATGCCTAATAAACCTCTTACGTCAAGTTTCGCCTTTAAAGTTATTTCACATTCTTGTAGGGGAATATCACGTACCGATGCAAGCGCTGCAAACATAATTTGCTGACAGGAGCCCAATGCAGTTAATACTAACTCTACGGGGCTAGCACTTAAATCTTCACCACCAAATGCGGGTGGTTCGTCAACTAAAAGTTTATGCGCTCTACGTATTTGATTCTTGCAAAGTGTTCCACCCTCCCAAGTAGTATTTACATAATATTTAAATTCTCCGAATTCTGAATCACTATTCGCATTGTCTATCATTTTACCTACTGCTACTTTTACAGTTTCTAGGCTTTGAATATTTTTTTCACTCATAAATGTATATTTATTTTCAAATTAAGAAATAACAATGTAAAAATAATTTATCTGCCTTCACAGCTAAATTTGTTAATAACATTAGTCAAATAATAGCGATAAATTTAATTGCGTAAAACCTTAAAATTTTCCTTGTGGTTACGTAGCACGTCTTTGTTTTACCAATTCAGCACTGCAATTTATCCCACCATTGTTTAATTCTTTTATATTCTCTAGCCTGTTTCGACCAGTCGCTAATTGTGACTTCTAAGCTACTGAATATAATTGCAATTTTTAGACCAATAAATTTATCATGCGGTAAGCTGCTGATAAAAAATGAATTTATAGGACTATAGTCAAATTAAAATTTAATTCCACTAATTAAATGTTTCAAATTTACACTACGTATTTATCCGTTTTGAAACACGCTATACTTTATACAGACGAATAAGTTTAAACTTGATAAAAATAATTAGATGGTAACTTGCTCTTAACATCTAAATACTAAAATGTGCAATCTATTAGTTTTGTTTTTAAAATTTAAGTTATTTACGCATTTCGGGATCGCAGCCAAATACATCTAGCATTCTAAAACAATACTCTCCCTGTTCATTATCATTAAAGTACCATTGTAATGATTTATTCATAATCGAATAGGATAATGCATCCCATGGAATAGCATCCTTATAAAAATATTTAGCTTCAAGGCTCTCATCTGTTGAGCACGCCTCCTCATTATCAGCGTTGCCACGAAAAATGAAATAAACTTGATTAATATCCGGACATGAAAAAACTGCATAGAGATGCAGTTTATTTACAGATACAGTTGTTTCTTCTTTAGTTTCTCGAATTGCCGCTTCAAGAATTGTTTCATCATTTTCCATATACCCTGAAGGTAATGTCCAAAATCCTAAACGCGGTTTTATAGCCCTTTTACATAACAGTACTTTGTTATTGCAATTAACAATGCTGGCTACAAGTATTTTTGGATTGTCGTAGTAAACAGTTTCACACTCATCACAAATACTTCTTTCTAACAGATCACCCTCTGGTACATAACATTTAAGTTTAGAGCCACAGTTACAGCAATAATTTAATATTGCCTTTGAGTAAGAGTATGAAAATGTAGATATTAGTTGCTCCAATCAGTTGAATGAAGAAATGATAATAATTACATTATTATTTTAATTATATATATCTAACCGAGCATTTACTCAGTAAGAATTTTTAAATAACTATTTAGTTGTCGTCGTCGTACAAATTTGTATAGGTATCCATTCCGACTCCCCCGTGGTACTTTGGAAATGCAGCAACAATATTAGTTACATGTTTAGTAGGCATTGATTCATAAACTTGTTCTGCATCATCCATTTCCAGTAATTCTATACTTTCATCAGCGTCATTCTGCATAAAATAATTTGAGTTTAATGCACGAAATAAGTATTTATTATTACCTTCATCAAATGCAAGTAATGTAGATGTATCCGTACGGTATTTCTCAGTATCTATAATTTGTTGTAGTGTTTTATATTTTGGAGCATTTTCTGACATTTTGTTACCCTCCGTATGCTTTTATTGAATCGTTGTTTTATAAAATTGAGTTTATTTCTTTATCGGTTTTCGTTGAATTGAAGGGCCCATAGGGCCGATTATGCTTTCTTTATCATCTGGTATTAACCTAGCAAAATTAACTATGGCTTGGCCAAGAAGATTGAGTTTTTCTAGAACATCCTCATCTATCAAATCATTATCAGAATAATGACTGTTATTAGCATAAACATGACCGGGGACTACATGGGCATAGAAAAACCCAAGTAAGGGCTTCAACTCATGTTCTAATGCTAGATAGTGGTGGTCGCTACCACCTGTTGCTATCAGCCCAACTGGTTTGCCAAGCAATGCATCATTTGGGATAAGGTCAAACACATTTTTTAACAAACCTGTATAAGTGCCTCGATACATGGGTGTACCAAATACAACTGCATCTGCATTGACTATTTTATCAATAATTAATTTAGAATCGCCTTCGTATTTAGCTGGATCCCTAGCATCGCAGAATTGAACATTCAAATCACTGATACTGACGGCTTCAATATCTATAGAACTATCGTGTCGCTTTGCAAACTCTAAAGCCTTCTCAACGGCTATTAATGTCTTACGGCTAAGACCACCGGATACGCCTAACAAATTCATTATTTCGACACCTGATTACAGATTATTATGTTGTAATTATATAATCATATGAAAACACAAGCTGGCACACAATGGTAGCAGCATTGACTGAAATACTGACACATAGTGTACTGTTAAATGAGGAACGCGATTAATTAAACCGTGTTCCTATTAATAACGTATAGCTTCTTACATATGAATAGCTGCAATTACTTCTAATGCAACCTTACAAGCTAAGCTGACTTCTTCTTACCTACGGTTCTACCTTTACGTAAATTTTCTTCTCTTTCACGCACAAGTGGAATTACTTTCTCACCAAACGCTTTGAGATCAGTATTGTAGTGTAAGAATCCACATAAGATCACTTTCAGGCCTAGTTGTCGAAGCTCAACAATTCTATCTGCAACAGATTCAGGTGTACCAATCAAACCAGTCTTGAAACCATCGTTATATTGCACTAAATCTTCAAAAGAAGAATTAGCCCACATGCCTTCACCTTCTGCAGAAGAACGACCTGCATTTTTAACAGCTTCACCAAAGCCTTTAACTGCTTCAACATCCGCATTGACAATAATTTCTCTCAATGTATCTGTTGCTTCTTCCATAGTATCTCGAACGATAACAAAACCATTCGCACCAAACTGTATTTCGCTTGGATCACGTCTACTCTCAACTGCAGATGCCCTGGCGTCATCCATGATTTCTTTAAAGCCTTTATTGGTATTTCCATTCATGAACAATACGTCCGTCACCCTTCCTGCCATGCGTCGTGCATCTTTTGAGTTTCCACCTTGGAAAACAACAACTTGATGCAAAGGTTTTGGCAACATCGTCGCACCATTAATTTGATAAAAATCACCATAGAATGTGAATTCTTCTTCTGTCCACATGCCTTTCATTATGCGAATGAACTCTTCAGATCTGCGATAACGCTCCGTGTGTTCAAGCCACGGCAATCCATAACCCGTGTACTCACCTTTAAACCAACCACTTACGATATTGATTGAAGTTCTGCCTTGGGTACAAACATCAAGTGACGCTTGCATTTTTGCAACAATTGCAGGATGCCAAAGACCTGGATGACACGCTGTAATGCATTCAATTTTTTTAGTGTGTTGTAAGATTACATTCGAAATAGTAAATGCTTCGTGTTGATGATCTGCACCATAACTAGCAAACCACCGCGTCTGTGCTAATGCTGTTGCAAAACCAACATCTTCTGCATCTTGCGCATATTTTACATTTGCTTCTGGTGTCCAATCGGTATCCATTGGCAAAGTAGTAATAACTAAACCTCCAGAAATGTTGGGCACCCAGTACGCAAACTCTATCTGATCTGAATGCAACCACGCAGAAGGTTTAAGCGGGTTTTCAGAGTTTGGTAATAGTTTTGGATATGTTGCCATTTTTCACCTCAGTTCTCTAACTAATCAACTATTAAAATATAATTTTGCAGCTTTCAAATGAATTACTTTTATTCGCCATTCAAAAGATACAACTCTTGCAAAAGGCTCTTTTTAATTTAGGTCCATACTTTCTTTGGAGTTCCTATTCCTTTCTCCTTTAATAATTCTATCGCTCTATCTATATCTCCTTTAGTTTCTATCAATGCATCACGACAATCGATAGTGCCAGCTCTTGTTTCTTTTCTGACGGTCTTTATCATTTGCGCAGTTACGTCCTTTAGTCCAAACTCATCACTCATTTTTAGTGTACTCCTACAAAAATAGTTCAAAACAAACATGAAGTAATGTTAATGTGTATTACATATGACAAGCTGCTTCATATTTTCTTCTTCATGGGTATGATGTGCCCCAATTTTTCTTCTTTCGTCTTTAAATACCTTTGACGAAAAACATTATCCGAGTAAGTGGCCATTGAAATTCTCTCGGTAATTTTAATATTGTAAGTTTCTAACCAATTTGACTTATTTGGATTATTCGAAATAAGTTGTACTCGACTTATATTTAAGGCGTGCAGCATATGGGCTGCAACAGAATAGTCACGATGATCTGCATCAAATCCCAGTGCACGATTTGCTTGTACAGTATCAAATCCACATTCTTGTAGAGAATATGCTTTTAGTTTATTTAATAAACCTATTCCTCTCCCCTCTTCACGCATATAAAGGACAACGCCACATCCTTGCTCTTCAATCAGCTTCATTGCGATCTGAATTTGATCGCCACAATCACAACGAGCTGAGCCAAATACATCTCCAGTGAGACACTCTGAATGAATTCTCAGCAAAACATCGTCATCTTGACCCCACGAACCTTTGACCAAAGCCAAATGTTCTTGATCTGTGAATGTGTCACGAAAGGCAATTAGTTCAAATTCTCCCCATCGAGTAGGTAATTGAATTGTGACAACTCTTTCTACGCGAGACTCATAGCGAAGTTTATAATTGATTAAATCTTTTATGGTGATTACTTTGAGTGAAAATTGCTTGGCAATTTTCATGACATCTTGACCACGTGCCATAGAGCCATCTTTATTCATGATTTCACATAGCACACCCGCTTTGGATAACCCTGCTAAATCCATCAAATCAACCGAGGCTTCGGTGTGCCCATTTCGAATAAAGATGCCACCTTTTGCAGCGCGTAAAGGAAATATATGTCCTGGTCGAGAAAAATCGTCAGCTGTTGTTTTCAGGTCTGCTAACGCTTTAACCGTTATCGATCGATCAGCCGCTGAGATACCCGTTGTTGTACCCTTGCTTGCATCAACAGAAACGGTAAATGCTGTTTCATGAAGCGCATTATTGTCATCAGGAGGCACCATTAGCTTTAACCCAAGGTCATTCGCGCGCTCGTGTGTGATAGCAGTACAAATTAGACCTCTTCCATGGGTAGCCATAAAATTTATCATTTCAGGCGTGCACTTTTCTGCGGAACCGATGAAATCAGCTTCATTCTCACGGGATTCATCGTCCACAACAATCACCAGTTTGCCTCTACGCAAATCTATCAATGCTTCAGAAATTGTATTGAAGTTCATTTCCACAATTTTAATACGCTTTTTTAATCCAATTTGCTCTGTAATTGTAAATAATTAATAACTATTCAGAAAAACTGCATTAATTATGCCAATTATATACCTAATACAACCCATTGATTTTGTGCTGCTCGATGTATTGATGAGTATCAATATACCACTGTACGTTTCTTAATGAAACGTACACATTCGGTAACCTGTTTCACAACAGGAGCCGGAAGTACTTCCATGTATCACGCATACAATCCCATCGTATCCGGCATGCCTTTTGCTCCTGTGCAATTAGGTTAACAACGATTCTTCGCTGCACCTAATTTTTGATCACACTTTGGTTATAAACAACTACTAAGGTTTATAACAATCACTCTAATTCGGCATGGTAGTATTGCCACTGCCTGTTGGAAAGCACTACCACTCCCAAATTAATTTATAACCTTAACTAACCCTTACTACTCCCAAGTACTCACGCCAGCGGGTACGACAGGTTGATCACCATCAAGCTTCCAGCTATCACGTTGACCTGGATCATTACAATCCCGTTTCTCGATATTGTTGTCTGTTCGATAGGTTTCTGCCATCGCGAACAACATCTCGTTAGGCGCCTGACTCCTAATCCAAGGCGTTACGATTTCCCACTGTCTTTTATTTACATCGTATTTTTGAAACTTGGAGTTATGACCACCAACATGGTCTTTACATGTCACCAGCATTGGCGCTAACAATCCTTCAGCATTCAGTTCTTTGATACGCGCCTCGTCAAAGCGTATGTTTTCAAAACCCCATCTCACTTGCTTAGCATTTAAAGGTATATCACCCCATCTTTTTTGCGCATTAATGATCGCCTCTACGTGCATAATTCCAGCGGTGATACCTAAATTATGATAAACACTACCGAGTCGACTTTTATCTTGAAGGTCTCCCTGACCTGCGCCTTTGTAAACAATTTCGATTATCTCGTCTTGAACTTTAGTAAAGATACCAGCGGGGTGTGTCGTAATGGCCTGATAGCCATGTGCCGCTTTACCAGCAGGTCTTACGTCTTCATCTGAGTTACTCCAGATATTACCGATAAGACGATCAACGGGATAACCCATACGCGCTGCAGATTGCATCGCAACGGGATTCATCACGCCCCATCCTCGGAGAAAGACAAAATCGGGCTTTTCTTTGCGAACTCTAATCCATTGCGCACCTTGCTCATTGCCTGGATGTGGAATTTCTATTCTGATGTGTTCAAAACCATACTCCTCACCCATGGCGTCCACATAATCAAGTGCATTTCTTCCATACGGAGACCCATGGAACAGAGTAATGATTTTCTTGCCACCCAAGGCTGCTTTAATGTCAACAGTATTAGGATCATCGCCAGATTCTAAATGCGCCATAAATCTTACCGTCGCATTGTATTCATCTGGAACACCCATTCCTAATGGATATACAAATGGAAATACTTCACCATCAATGGTTTCACTCTTTCCATGATTCACAGTAATCATTGGAATTTGATCCTTACGTACAACTTCGTTTGAAGCCTCGGCAATACCTACGCTTAATGGATCAAAGAAAAGTGCTCCCCCTTCTCTGTCCTTCATGCGCTTATAGCATTCGACGCCACGCTCAACAGCATATTCTGTCTCACATTCAGACCAAATTATTTTAACTCCACCTACTCCACCATCACGGATATTTTTTAGATTGTAATAATCTAAAATTCCACCGTAATAACCCGTGCCACCAGCCGCATAAGGGCCAACACGATAACTTGGTATAGGAATATACATTTGCCCTTCAGAAAAAGCAGGCAGCGAAGTCATCAGTAATGCAGCAAATGAAAATGCAAGCACTACTGATTTCTTTAGGGTTTTAGATATCATTTTAAACTCCTCCGTAAATTATTTATTTTTATGCACAGTGCCATTAAATAAAATGTCCATGCCTACAAGAAAAATTCTATTTCTGCTAATTGTTTAAGGCAAGCACAATTTGTAAGCCACAACGAACAGTCTCTTTGCACAGCTAACTAACGAGATGCATCTAATGAGAAGGAGTACATAATCTCAAAAATTTTGTTTCTGCATTATCTCACTGCGCAAGAAACTGTTCACATTCAAATATAGTTAAGCAATAATCGTTCCCGATAACATACTCGAAATAATTCATTATATTTCAAGCGATTTAAAAATATTTTAGTCTGAAGAAACTTTTTGATGTTTCAAAATGACATACTTATTGCTCTATTAGAAACAAATCAAAGAGAATTTAAATTAAGTAATTAATTTGAATTCGATAACATAGATTAAACTCGGGCAGCAGACAAACAATGTATTCCATAAATTATTTTTATGTAATACATATATGTAAATTATAAAATAAATTGCTAACTAAATGATCAAGCAGCCTTACGACCAGTTCACATTGTTATGGCTTCAATGTTCTAACTTGTGTGCAGCAAAAACTTATTCAAATTTATACTGCTGTATTGAATCAAGATAATTTTTGAAGACTTTAAAATTCAAATCTATCTGAAATTTAACAATTATTGATTAACAGTTTATGAAGCAAGTTCAGCTAAATCATCATGCTGGCCGCGATGCAAATCCCAACGATTTCGTCGCATCCATAATGCCTTTCTCCCAATTCCAAGTAATTTTGCCAGTTCAATTTCATTATATTGATCTTGATATTCTGCAATTATTTGTTTTGTATAACCGTCTATCGATAATGGCTCTTGCTTTATCACATCATCAAAATCATATAATTTCTTATTTAATCCATTACTCTTGATGTGCTTAAAGTCATCCACGGTTAGTTCATCACTTTTAGCTAATATAACAGCCCTTTCAATTGAATTTTCAAGCTCTCTAATATTGCCAGGCCATTCATATTGTTTAAACAAATTCAGTGCTTTCCCATCTACTTTATTAATTTTCCGGCCCAATGACATATTGAAGTAATTGATAAAGTATTTTGTAAGCAGGCCAATATCATTCAACCGTTGACGCAAAGGAGGCACTGATATTTGAATAACATTTAATCTGTAAAACAAATCTTCTCGCATGCGACCTTCAGCCACTTCTTTCTGCAAATCTTTATTGCAAGCCGCAATAATACGCACATCTAGCTTATAGGATTCACTATCACCAACGGGTCGAACAATTTTATCTTGAATAAATCTAAGAAGCTTTACTTGCAACATCGGCGCTAATTCTGCTATCTCATCTAAAAACAATGTCCCCCCGTTTGCTTCTCGTATAAGACCAATATTATTGGCAATTGCACCAGTAAAAGCACCTTTCACGTGGCCAAAGAATTCTGACTCCATTAATTCCGAAGGTATTGCGCCGCAATTTACTGGAACAAATCTTCCCTCACTACGTAAACTTGCCTTATGAATTCCTAATGCAACAAGTTCTTTACCAGTACCACTTTCACCTTGTATAAGAACGGTTGTCTCACTTGGCCCTACTTGTTTTATTAAATTTTTCAACTCTTTTATTGAGTGACTTTCACCAATAATTTCTTGTTTGGTATGCAGTGCAGCACTCAAATTTCGTCTTAATAATGTATTTTCCTTTTGTATGAATTTTTCGTTAACCCCTCTTGTTACTGCGTGTACTAAGTAGGAATCTGTAAATGGTTTTAAAATATAGTCTGCAGCACCTAATCGCAAAGCTTGGGCTGCACATTTTATAGATGTGTAACTCGTCATAATTATGGTGGGTAATTCTAATTGCTCCGCTCGCATCCTTCTCAGCAATTCCAGCCCTGACGGCCCGCTTAATTTAAGATCACTTAGAACCAAGTCAATATGCTCTGAAAGCAGCAATTTCATCGCGTCTACAGCTTTAGTAACATGAGTGACTTCCATTGCATTTTTTTCCAACAGCGCTTTAACTGCATCGCCAAATTCTTGATCATGCTCAACGACTAATATTTTTTGCGAAACTTTCATTTCCATTTCGATTTCCTCAATATGCTATATCTATGTAAAATTGAAATATTCATACATAATCTAGAGTAGATAAATTTGCAGTATAATTATTCTCATCAGAATTTATTTTTATACTATGAATAGTTTGTTATGACACGTCGTACCTTGAAAAAACAAAGGTTTTTGCCTGCATGAAACAATCTAATGTAAAAATTATACATTCTATGTGTCAGATTGACCAATTAATTTGGCTGAAATGTGCTAAATGAAACATAGACAAGCAATGTGTATGCACTATTTTTTTTAGCTATGCAAGAAGGATAGCCAGGCAAATTATTTATATGTATACACACAAATGATTTGCATTAAATAAAATAATTTTACTTACATTATAAAATTTTTTTTACACGGACAACAATTAGCGCAGTAACATTGGCTCTGCTATGAATTCAAACAAAGACTTTGCTGAAACTTTCAAGCAAGCAATGGGGTGTTTCCCTAGTGGCGTAACTATTGTTACAACAACGGATAACGCAGGTAATAGATGTGGATTTACTGCATCTGCTTTTTTATCACTCTCCCTCTCTCCGCCATTAATCTTAGTCTGCCTTGCAACTAGTGCGGACTGTTTTGACCCATTTAATAACTGCAGTCAATATGCGGTTAATATCCTTGGCAGTAAACATGAAGAGCTCGCGTTTAAGTTTGCAACTAAGGGCTGCGATAAATTTGAAGGCAATGAATTTATTAAGGGCGAAAGTGGGCTGCCAATACTTACAGATTGCCCTGTATCGCTAGAGTGCACAACTAAAGATATTTTCCCTGGTGGGGATCATATTATTTTAATAGGCGAAGTCATATATATAAGGATGAATGACGACTCTTCAACTGTTTGGCATAAGGCCCAATTTCACCACATAGATTCTTAATACCGCCAATATGTTTTAAAACATATAATTGGGAAGTCTGTTATTTACGTTCTTCTTTTTTTACTTTTGATACAAAATTCATAAATGCAGGCTCTAATAACTCACTATCACTCATCCTTGATTTTTTCCTAAGCAAATCTTGAATATTAATTTCTAAAGTTCCATTTTGCTTGAACACCTTTAATTCACCTGCATGGATATATCGGTATAACTTTGTTATAGGAATGCCTGAAATTTTTGCCGCTTTCGATAGAGATATATACTGCAACAATGCCATTTTCATAACCTAGTATCTTATGTGGAGCTAGAATTTATTATAACAGATATAATATTTATCAAGCGTTACTTGGCATAATTTAAAATAATCAATGACTTAAAACATTAAATAATTTGCTTAGCTTAATTTTTTCCGCACACCAAATGCTTGCTTATAAAATTGACTTGCGCCATTTGCGCCTAAATATTTAACACTCTTTGATATATTTTGGAAAACGGGAAGAATTTTTTCGTAGACACTTTTTTCTCCGCCCACTAACAACATTTGCAATGCACCAGACTGATCCTTCTCTTCATTAATGATAGCTGCATCTAGAAATGATATATCTTTCTCGATGAGTTGTTCTGATATTTCTTGAATGAATTCAGGTGATACGGGGCTCATATCAATAATAACTCTACCGCCTAAGCTAGAGTTAGAAATTCCCTCATCATCAAACAATAATCGCTCTAACTCAGGCCCATCCGCTGCAATAGTAATTACAATTTTAGACGCGCTTATAAGTGATCTTATAGAGTTAAAATAAAATATACTGCCTTCAATATTCTCAAATTTTTGGCTATCTAATATATTCAGTGAGTATCTTGAATTTAATAGCTGTTCAGTAATTAAACTTACAAGGTTCCCTTCACCTAAAATCCCAATTGCTAAATTTTTATTATCACTATTTGTCAAAATTTCTATTTCATTCCGCATTCGTAAAATTAGTTATTAACATCAATTCTATAAAATAGTCTACATAGTACACCAATTAATTCTCATGTATTTTCTATTAGCGCCTTTTCAAGGCTACTCTCAAACATAGCGCATTGCATACAGTCAATTCGTTATTTACTAAGCTGTAATATAATTTACATTTCAAACTAATCGCACGATAAATTTTCTGTTTATTGCAACTTCGACACTAGTACAGCAATACTTTTTTGTTTATTTACACTGCATAAACAATTCTTTAATCTGAATATTTGCTTTTATTTTTAACGCACTATGAATTTGTTAATCAAAGAATTAACAATGCACACATTCTTAGTTAGGCATATAAAAATAACCTTATTTCAAACTTTGAATTCTAAAAATTAAATTTAACTGTATGGCGGTGGTTGGAGTCTCAAGCAAACCCTACTCTTACATGTATGTTCCCTGTTTAACAGCCAATTTACAGGGGAAATTTACAAATTAAACTCCTGCAAACCATCCTATTACTTAAATTCTTTTAAGCTTCAAGATACTTAAATAATCTGAACTTCAAGCTGGATTATCTATAACAGGGAATTATAAGGGAATTCAATATTCCTTCTAAAAATTGATCTTTACATTGTGTGACTAAGAATTCATCAAGCACAGTGAATTAAATTTTTCTAGTATGCTTAATAAGTAATCTATGTCTTTGTCGGTATGGCTTGCTACTACTTGCAACCTGATTTCTTCTTCACCTATTGGTACAACTGGATAGTTCAAACCAGTTACCAATACATTGTTTTCAAATAGATGCTCTACTAACGCTGAAGTTTTATGCGTATCACGTATTAAGATTGGCACAATGGGGTGTTCACCCTCAATTGTCTCAAGCCCCTGCTTTACTAATCCATTGCGTAATTTTGCAGTGAGAGCAAGTAGGCTTGAAAGTAATTTTTCACCTTCACTACTATTCAAAATGTTTAATGCTTGCAATGTCGCCGCGGCTTCTGCGGGGGTAATGGGGTTGGAGTAAATATAAAATGGTGCGGTCTCTTTTAAATATTCGATAATCTTTTTATTCGACACGATATATCCACCATTTACACCAAAAGCTTTGCCTAAGGTTGCAATGAGAATATCGGCCCGTGTATTAGTAAACTCTTCTGTGCCGCGTCCACTTTTACCGAATGCACCCACACCATGCGAATCATCCACAATAAGAATCACACCTTCTTTATAATTCTCATCATGTCGAGAACATATTTCCTTGATTTCATGTAAAGGTGTGTGATCTCCACGCATACTGAAAACACCATCGGTAACTATGCATACACGATTTACCTTATTTATATTAGATTCAAGAACCGTGTTTAACTCTTGCATGTCGAGATGGGAATAGATGGCTTTTGTTGCTGCTCCTGATAAACGTATCGCATTAATAATGCAGTTATGATTTAACGCATCACTTATAACTAAGGTGTGCTCATGGACAAACTGTGGCAATACCCCCATGACGGCGGCATAGGCTGAACTCATAATCATGCATGCTTCTCTATTATGAAATTCCGCAAGCCTTTCTTCCAATTCAATATGAGGTTGATAGGTTCCACTGATGAATCTTACTGCGCCAGGGCCCGTACCATATCGCTCTGCTGCTATTGTTTCGGCTTCGACAACCTTCGGATGATCAGTAAACCCCAAATAGGAATTGGAATTCATTCTTAAAAAAGCGCGCCCTTTATACCCTTGCAAATAATATCGTTCACTAAAACCATCTTTTGCAGCTTGTTTACCTGTAACAACTTTTTCCTTACCTTTTGATACTCCTTTACTGTTTAGTTTTTCAATTTGCTTGGTTAGCAGCGGCTCTATTTTTTCAAGTGACATCTACTTTCTCGTGTTAATTGCTAGCTTTTTCAACAACATTTGTAACATATCTTCAACCATTGTTGATAGAGTATAGGTTGGAGACCATCCCCATTCGTTGCGTGCGGCACTATCATCCATATAATTGGGCCAAGAGTCCGCTATGGCTTGTCTTGTCGGATCAATTTGGTAATCGACCGCAAACTTTGGGAAATGTTTTTTTATTTCAGTTGCCAGCTCATGTGGAGTAAAACTCATAGCAGTGATATTGTATGCATTGCGATGCTCCAATTGATTGCTATTGGCTTCCATGAGGAACACTGCTGCATTTAATGCATCGGGTATGTACCTCATATCAAGCATGGTTTCGGGTTTGAGGTAACAGTTATATTGCTTACCTTTTAATGCGGCACAAAACATATGCACCGCATAATCTGTAGTACCTCCACCTGGCATTGCTTGATATGAAATGATGCCGGGGTATCGTACACCGCGTGTATCGACTCCATAACGATTGTAATAATAATCACATAACAGTTCACCACTTACTTTGGTTACCCCATATATGGTACTCGGCCGTTGAATAGTCACTTGCGGTGTATTATCACGTGGCGTAGAAGAGCCAAATGCACCAATAGAACTTGGAAAGAATACTGCACAATCATACAAGCGAGCTATTTCTAGCACATTCATCAAGCCATTTGCGTTTACATCCCAGGCAAGCTGTGGATTTTTTTCTGCTTTTGCTGAAAGCAGAGTAACTAGATGAAAAATTGTGTTTATTTTATGTTCTTTGACGATTTCTTCTATTGAGTTTCGATCTCTTATCTCAAAACTGAACCAAGGTTCAATTGAGACTATCTCCATTTTTGATTTAGGTGTATGTATTGCAGCAATTATATTTTCATTACCGTATTTATTGCGTAACGTTGATGTTAATTCGGACCCAATTTGTCCGGCTGCTCCAGTAATCAATATTTTTTTCATTTTATTTATATTCAACTTAAACAATATTTAATACTAGTTTCATCCTATGCATAGCGAATAACAAGAATTGATAAAGAATAGAGATAAAGGTATATCTCTATTGAAATTATTTCAGCGTTGTTTTTATTACGTATTCTGCTTGACCCAGAAGAAAATTGTTATAAATTGGAGCAAAATATAAAGAGTTATTTAAACAAATTCCTTTTGACTGTATATATTGAATATATTGAGTTTAGGCATAAGCAAATAACATATTTTGAAAGTAGATAGCGAGTAGATTTTTGTTTTTCTTTTATCTTCTCCATGTGAGAGACCTCACATCTGCTTAAACTATGGGAAGGAACTATATATGTAAAGTTTAAAACTTCGCCCGGCCTTCCCTCTTAGATGGCTTTGGTGCCATCTTGTTGTTTAAGCAAAATTTATCCCAATGTCCTTACTTAAATTATAAACTAATAAAAAAGCCTAAAACACAATACTACAATTGCTACAGAAACAAAAAATAGTGCAATTTGTACCCAATTATCTTTAGTGCTACTTACTAATTCATGCCATAAATGCTCGATGGGTAATGTGCTCATTATAAACACCCTCCTCTACGATTATATTTAAAGCTAAATCGTTCATTCGCTTCGACAAATATTTGAAGAAAAAGTTTCGAATTTCTTTTACTTAAATAAATTAAATATAAAATTTATTATTCATACTTTTGTTATTTTGCACAGTCTATAAGATCATTACATAGAATCAACTCATGCTTAGTTGGTCATTAACTTATAAAGAACATAAAGAATACTTTGTGAGATCAAAACAATTTTTTACTTTCTTGTTCCAATTTGTGTTTGTAAACGAATTTTCGCTATGGGATGTTAACGAACACTGGTAATCATACGGAATTACAATGTAAACAATTTATTTTTTACCGGCCAAAAAGAAAGCCCGCTTTAGATAGCGGGCTTTCTATGTAGGCTGGTATTTGATTAAGATGTCTATTGCGTCGTATCTTGCGTTCTTTTGTTAAATTTGTCTTGTCGAATTAAGGTTCTTCGTCCCAAAACATGGATATTAAATTACGCCAAGTCGATCTGCGATTCGTAATTTGAATTGCCTACTTCTTCAAATAACAAGTAAACATCTACATAAACTAATCTACGCTGTAAACTCTATTTTAACCATTCAAACTCTATTATGTTACTAATCAAATGTTTTAATGAAGATATGTACTAGTTTATATATAACAACTCTAATTTATCCGCGTAATTAATGACTGCTTTGGGTCGTTAGCGGTTATACATTTTACTTCTTCCTCATTTCCCACGGCCTCACTCTTTCTCTACTACGGAAAATGTAACTGCACCGCTTGAGTTGTAACCCAGATAATACTCATTGTGACTATTTCTACTCATTAATATGTCTTCAACATGCCGAGTATCCATATCAGTTAGTATTACGTCTATTCTGTGATCACTGAGATAAGTATCGCTTACTAAAAAAGCTTGTTTGTGGCCAGGTCCTGTAAATGTAAATTTATGTAATTCTCTGCTTGTCAGATATTCGTATTCAACATTATCTGATAGCCAAATAGATTTTAGATAATCTGAGATTCGAGAAAGCTTTTCTGTGTCGATCATAAACACCCTCTGCTACGAAGGGCCTGTGCATTTTTATATTGCACAAAATGTAATTATAAAACGCCTGCTTTCGGCTGAAAAGTGGTCACTGGGAAGACTACGAATATACGGTAGAACCACCTAGTGTTCTTTTACTTTCCAAATAAAGGAAGCCCGCTAACTCCTCCGAAGCGGGCTTCCCATGTAGGCTTATGCCATGCGCGGTGTTCCGACAAATTGACAAGTGCAGTATAAAATTCATTTCTGAATGTTACGATTTATACTCAATCACGTCATGTCTTGCTATTTGGTTTGCGCCTACCGCTTCAAATAACAATTAAACCACCGCAGTAACTAAATTACGCTTAGAAATAATAGCGTGCCACCAGAACTATTCTATTATGTTTATTGATGAATTTGATGAATTAAAAAATGAGCTTCTTATACAGGACATTACACAATAAGCGAATGTCCGCTTTGGGTCGTAAGCGGTCATATATGCAATGATTTTATGCAGCATCATTATCATTATTTTTGGGAAATTTTATTTGTAAATATTCACCAAAATAACGACAAGCATCTATATAAGTGAAGACGCCTACTAATTTTCCATGTTTAGTTATAACAGTTGCTCCACATCGTTTATTAGCCATTGTAAACAAAACTTCTTCAAGCGGTTTATTGATGTCGACAATATAGGGCGTAGACATATGAACATGCAGAACCTCAAGCGATCGCTCATCGTCATCATTAACCGTGCTCTGTTGTCTTGCCTCGACATCTCTTGCTGTAATGACACCAACGATTTCCCCACTATTCATAACGGGAATATGGTGGATATTGTGCTCTTGCATCAATTTCCTTACAGAAGCAAGAGTCGTTTCAAGTTGTACAGAGTATGGAAATGGGGTCATTGCAGCTTTAAGGGTAGGTATCTTTTTCATTTCAAATTAAATTACTTCCTATGTCCGCTTTGGGTCGTTAACGATCGTTACTCTAGCAACAACCTTTATCCTCTGCTGAACAGGTGGACATGGAGTATCACCATATGAACAATACACACAACAATCACCCGTTTTGGGCTTTAAAAGTGCGCCGCAAGAAACACACTCATAATAGTATTGGCATACGTTTGTAGGCATTTTTTCTTTTGATTTTCCCTCACATTTTGGGCATGTAAGTGTCGAAAATAATTGGAGTGCGCTTTCTGTCATACGCTCTAACTTTATAATTTCCTATTTGTGAATGTCCGCTTTGGGTCGTTAGCGGTCATTTAAATACAAAACAATAATTGATCTATCTCTCGTTCTCTCTAGCGACTCCTTTCGGGAAGAAACCAAGCGCCGAATCGCCAAAATTCTGTCGCACATATATAAGTGGATGGTATTCTGGGTCGTTATAAAAAGCTTGCGCAGCTCCCCTGCTGGGGAACTCTGTTATTGCTATGCGTCCTGGGGGAAATTCACCCTCCATTACTTCTAACTCATCCGATTCAGCTAATACCTTTCCGCCGTGCTTCATTACTAAGGGTAGTGCATTAGCAATGTATTCATATGTGTAATCCTCAACTCGGTCCTCTACATTTAAAAGACAACCATATAAACTTTACTCATTGTTTCTCCTCTGCTATAGCAACACCAATTATAATGATTATCATAATAATTAAGATGCTAATTGTATAATTTATATCTTGAGGTAACACTTTTACTTGCGGTACGGTTTTTGTCTGCTTACGGCCATAAGCGATCATTCGGGATCGTCAGCCTGTGACATGTAGATAATGTCAATTGCTGGGTTTATTTTTCGGTGTTGTTGCCTTGGCGTGTTTACCAAACTGCCGTTCGTTTAATTGAGCAACATTTTCTTCCACTGCTACTGTAACATTTTCGAGACTTCCCTGTTTGTAGCCATTGATAATATTCGTGCCACGTACAATCTCATAGCGATGCCAATCAGAGCCAACCGCACCGGGCGGTGGCTTTGTTCGCAGGATCGATACGATCTCGTACTGTTTACGAACCACTGAGGGTTCATCTGTCATGCGTGTTCACTTAAACAGACTTCGTGCACTAGCTCGAAGCTGAATAGAATATGATGTCTTATGATCATCGCATGTTAAGTGGATAGTGCTTACCAGCGCTTTCCACCGCCGCCAGATCTCTTCTCTTTGGGTTTTGCCTCATTGACTTTTACCTCGCGCCCGTCAATGCTAGATCCATTGATTTCTTGGATAGCCTTTTGCGCCTCGGCACTACTCGACATCTCGACAAAACCAAAGCCTTTGCTCTGACCTGTGTCACGATTCATGATCACGTTGGCCGATTCAACGGTCCCACATTTTCCAAATACATCTTCCAGGGTTTGTTGGTTTGCTGAGTACGGTAAATTTCCGATGTAAAGTTTATTGCCCATAGTAACCTCCTAAAGGTTTATAAACCGCTCAAGAGGATGAAGACAGGATGTCGGCAGACTCGATATAAACGATATGAAAGGGGCCTTTAAGTATAACTTAATTTGTACAGAATTTCTTTATGAATGAGAATAACGTGATTCAGGCCAAGCCAACACAGTATTGAACTAGCTCCCTTGTCCGCTTTGGGTCGTAAGCGGTCATTTACTCTCTATCCAAATGTTACAATTGATGCGCATTTTGTTCCCAATTCTTTCCATCAAATAACTCAATTTTTACTTCCTTAGGCTGACTATCTAAACATCGTAAATTAACACTGAAACCATTTGGATTCGATCGAGGTATATAAAATGATTTAATTCCACATGTTTTACAAAATAAATGCTTTGCCTCTCCAGTATCAAATGTGTCTGTGGAGAGTTGATTCGATCCTTGTAATAGTTTGAACTTTGAATTTGGAACAATCAGGTGTAAATACCCAGACTTCGAGCAGATTGAACAATTACATTCCTGACAGGTAACTTTCTCTTCTGCTTCTGCTTCAGCTTCAGCTTCAAATCTTACAGCTCCGCAGTGACAACCACCTGAATAAATCATTGATACTTGATAATTTATGCTTAAAAAGAAACTACAGTATAACCGTCAAACATAAGCTTTCGTAGACTAGCTAACCCTGTAGTATCTGGTAAATCATTATCGATTAGAAAATTATAATCGAGTTTTTTTAAGGCCCCTACAGTTCCAAAAACCACTGCACATTCCTTAGAAACGCCTAAAACTTTAAATGATTTTAAGTGATATCCAATATGATAAACTGGTAGTTACTCAAACGGCTTTTTTATGGTGGTCTACACTATGACTGACTATTCCGCACGACATCATATCCCCTTGCCGGACAACACCGCACTGGTGCGACTCAATGCGCTCACCCTGAAAGACGCCGCACTGATGGTGATGACCGATTTTGAGAAGATCAAAGTGGTAACCATAGAGCCCGATATCAGTATCGCTCAAGCACTCGAAAAAATGAAAGACGCCAGTGTTCGATCATTACTGGTGGTCGATGATGACGAAGCGATTATCGGGCTCGTGACGTCCTATGATATACAGTCTGAAAAATCGATAACAATCGCCGAGACAGCAAGACTCAAACATGCTGACATATCCGTTGAGATGGTGATGACGCCCAAGGGTGAATTGCAAGTAGTGGATATGATGAGTCTTCGCGATGCCCGCATCAGCCACATTATCGCAACACTGAATGAAATCGAACGACAGCATATCCTCGTAGTGGAGCACACTGACAATGATGAGGTCAAACTACGGGGCATGTTCTCGATGAGTCAAATTCGCAAACAACTCGGCCAACAGCCTGGACTAGATTTGATGCCCGCTCATACATTGGCCGAAGTTGTACATGAACTCGCATAATAATGTGTTGCACTCTGACGAAACATTGGGTCAGACTCGATTAAATACTTAAAAGGCCACTTACAGAATAGCGCGCCCGGAGAAATTCGAACCCCACGACCACCTGGTTCGAAGTCTGATATACGATTCAAGTAATTTAATGAGCTATATTTGAATAATCTTTTAATGTCTGCTTTGGGTCGTTAGCAGACATTAAACAAATTTGTTTTGAACTTTCCACCTGATGTTCCTTAAGTTTCTATTGTGAATGTCCGCTTTCGGCCAATAGTGCATAAAACAAAGGGCAGAGATTTCAGTTTTTAAGGTTCTGTAGTATCTATAAATAGCTAGAAACTTGGTCTTATTATTCAGGTCTAAAGTCATGCCTATTGTCTGGTTAGCTCCATTACCAAGGATGGGATTAAAACATAAACCAATAGGTGAACGTCACCGTCGGTTTCTGTGTGTTCATCCCCTGTCACACAATTACCTATCGCTGGTAGCTGGCGGTGGCTGTTCTTTTAAAAGCCTCAGTCATTTGATTGGGGCTTTTTTTTAAGCTTCTAAAAAGTTTTATCAATAACACTAGCCATTTGTTTAAAAAATAGCCCGCTATCATCTAGTGCAGCAATCAGTAGATAAGAAACACTCATGATTTTGTAATAGATTTAATACTCCACAACAAGTGAATATATATGCGCTGACTAATCTTGAAGTTAATTAAGAGCATTATAGAGCAATGAGTAATTATGAAAATGCAAGCTACAATCAGGTACTGACAAGTTAATGTAAATCTTGTCGTTTTGGAGGCGAAAATTGCCTTCTCCACAACGAACAATTAATAACTTAAAGCCTCGTGACTACTGTAGTTACGCCCTCAAATCAGTTAACTTGTCAGTACCAATATGTATTTACTGGAACTCGCAGACGCATGAAAGTTAACTTGTCAGTGCCCTACAACGGGATTATCGGCGGCATGGGACAATCGAGGACATTCGAAAAGGCGCGCAATAATTCGATTTCAACGGGAAATATTTTTTGGTCATGTACAACACTGACTGCACAGGCTTTCAGTAGTTGCGGTTTGGCCAGGGGTTTCAGCATTGCAATTTTTTGCAGGGAACGATCCAGATCTGAAAGACTGATTTCATTTTTTGCCACTAATTGAAGCCCGCTGAATTTCAGCATTTTTGTTGCTGAACTAAATGCTCCTTCAATATCGTTTTGATCCTGATGACCGGCATAGGCCAATATCGAGAGGATCAACCCAATTTCTTTCTTGAGCTGCCCGGGATGGGAATAGCGCGTTTTTGTATCTGCCAGTTTAAAGAACTGCCCATCCAGGTGGTTAAACAGAATTTTCTGTAACGACCATTCCAGCAGGTCGACCCTGGAATCCATTTCAATCAACATGAGCAGATTCATCCTGAATGATTTGTACTGATTAATTGATAACTGCTTCAGCACCGGGATGACGATATCGATCAGTGGTAGCCGATATTTGATATCGAGTCCATCCATCTCCGGTATTAGTTTGTGCGTTAACACGAAGACATCCGAATCGGAATACTCCTGCAAATGCTTCAATTGTCTACCACGAACCTCCTGCCCCGGATCAAGCACAAGTGAATAAATAACAGCGCGGGCGCCGTAAGGCTCACGGGCAGTCTCTTTAATGACCATGGGCAACTCTGATATCAGCGAGCGGGCGTAATTGATTGTTTCCTGCTTCGGGTTGCCGATTTGATCAATTGCATTCGCGACATCGGCCATTGCAGCACCGGTGACGACAGTGGCGACCTTTTTGGCAAGCTCTTCTCGTGTCATGGGTTCTTTTTTGTCGGTCTCTTCGTCATCCTGGGGTGAGTCAGTTTTGTCGGAAGAATCAAATTTGCCGTCCCAATGAGGATCGATGCGCAGGATACGCTTAGCCAGTGGCGGGTGAGCGGCGGACAATGATTGCATAAAACCCGAAATGCCCTGGGCAAAAAAGGCATGGCTGACTTCGGGTGCGCCGGGGTTTTCCACTTTTGAACCAAACTCGAGCCCGCCAATTCTTTTCAATGCGCCCGCAATCCCATCCGGGTTGCGGGTAAACTGAACCGCTGAGGCATCCGCCAAGTATTCCCGTTGTCGGCTCACCGCGGCTTTGATCAGGCCACCGAAAAAGGTACCGGCAAAACCGATGACCATCAGCCCAATCGCCAGCGCCATTATTCCGCCCGAGCCTTTATTGCTACTCCGCCCGCGCCTCGAAAAAGCAGTGGAATACAAAATATAGTAGCCAATAATACCAATTATTAGGATGCCATTTAGCACGCCCATTAAGCGAATGTTGAGCCGCATATCACCATTAAAAATATGGCTAAACTCATGGGCAATGACGCCTTGCAACTGATTGCGACTTAAATGATCGATCGTCCCCTGAGTAACCCCGATGACGGCATCGCGAGGTGAGAAACCGGCCGCAAAGGCATTAATACTCGGTTCATCCGAAAGCATATAAACTGGCGGCGCCGGCGTACCGGAAGCGATAGCCATTTCCTCCACCACATTCAACAGTTTGCGTTGCTTCAGGTCATCAGTATTTTGCGGGATCAATTTTCCACCAAGTGCCTCCGCAACCGTCTTGCCACCCGCCGATAAGGCCATGATCTTGTAGAGACTGCCTGCCAACACCACGACACCGACACCTGCACTGACAGCGGCAAATGTCTGCCAATCCATTCGCTGGAGTAATGTCCCACCGTCTTGCAATTGTTCGCTATTGATATAACCGAACACTGTCATGACCAGGAGATTGGTCATGATAACTAAGGTGACTACAGCCAGAGTAAACAGGAAGACAAGCTGCAATGTGTTTATACGGACACGGTCTTGTGATTCAAAGAAATTCAATTCAAATGTCAGGTTATAAACAGCAATTAAAACGATACTTTTGGCGCGGCTTGGAAGGCTTCGCTGTCTTCAAATTCCAGCAAGGTCGCATCCTGGGCATGCCTGAACATGGGAGCGAAGTACATGGGAGGGAAACTCTGTTTATAAGTGTTATAGGCCATCACCTGGTCGTTAAAGGCCTGGCGGGAGAAGGAAACCTTGTTTTCGGTGCTAGTAAGCTCTTCACTTAACTGCATCATGTTCTGATTGGCCTTCAGATCCGGATAGGCCTCCATCACCATATTAAAATTCATCATGGCACCAGCCAGTTTGCCTTCGGCACTCATCAGATCCTTAATTGCCCCGGCATTGGCTGGATCTGCCGCAGCGCCGGATAGCATATTTGCTGCTGCATTACGCGCCTTAACCACTTCCTCTAGGGTTTCACGCTCGTGCTTGATGTAGCCTTTGGCGGTTTCGACAAGATTTGGAATCAGGTCGTAACGTCTTTTTAGTTGCACCTCGATTTGTGCAAAGGCATTTTTGTAGCGATTCTTTAGTGCAACCAGTTTATTAAATATCCCGATCACATAAAAAATGATTAGCGCAACAGCAACCAGAATAACTATTAATGTGGTATCCATATTTCTCGCCTTATTTAAAAACCCCAATGGGGTCGGAGTCTAACCTATCCCCATAAATATTATAAAAAACCTGTGCATGGCAAATTGGTAGTTAAACGATCTAAAGATAAAATTTTAGAAGAAAATTGAATTCCCTGATAATTCCCGGTACTGACAAGTTAAGTGCATCTGCGCGACAATGTCTAGATGAATACATCAATCAGTTCATATAAACGTCATCGCTTTCCTTCTGAAATTATTCAATATGCTGTATGGCTTTACTATCGATTCAATGTAAGTCATCGCGATATTGAAGATCTGTTAACTGAACGAGGCGTTGAAGTCAGCTATGAGTCCATTCGTTTGTGGTGTAACAAATTTGGTCCTCAATACGCCAGGCAATTGAAGCGTCGACACCGAGGGTATGGCGATACACTTTATATAGATGAAGTTTTCGTTAAGATTCATGGACAACAGAAATACTTGTGGCGTGCAGTGGACCAGGATGGCGAAGTTGTCGATGTATTTTTACAGGCACGGCGCGATGGTAAAGCAGCCAAGCATTTTTTCAAGCGCCTAATAAAAAAGCATGGCAGTGAGCCCAGAAAGATCGTGACGGATAAATTGAGAAGTTATGGTGTCGCGCACCGAGAACTCATTCCAGAGTCCATTCACGATACCACTCAGTATGCGAATAACCGAGCCGAAGTTTCACGTCAACCGACACGCGTTCGAGAGCGAGGCATGCGGCGATTCAAATCGATGCAACAAGCGCAACGATTTTTAAATGCTCATGCAGCGGTATACAATCTGTTCAATCTTGGTCGTCATTTAGTATCAGCAAAGCATTACCGAATATTTAGAGAGAACGCCTTTGCGTCTTGGAATTGCGTTACGGCATTATAGAATATGTATTTACTGGAACTCGCAGACGCATGAAAGTTAACTTGTCAGTACCTGGGTGACAACTACTGGATGAATAAATCAAAAAGCGATTCGATTATTATTAATCTAAACTCAAGTGTTTATCGAGAGATACACTATATTTTTTTAATTTGATGATGATTCCGAACACAAGTACGACATCAAGAAAAGGTCATCTCGGCGGGCGAGAGACCATGGAAGAGTGGGGCAAGGCATTACAGGAAAATATTTATGCACTGAATCCTGATTTTCAGCATTCTATCCAGTATTACTTCACTAACGAATCACACCGAATCCATATGGAGCTAGAACGCTTCGGCGAACTTGTTGCGTGCAAGTTGGAAGCTTTAGTTGCGGAAAATGATAACAGGTTCAATTTACCTCGGTTGGAGGCTTACGACCACATCGGAAACCGATGTGATGACATTGTGCATCATCCAGCCTATTTAGAAGCAGGTAATCTTATCTATGGCAGTAAAATGATGGAGAAAATTTCTCAGCCAGGAAAGATGTTGGAAAGTTTGGTGTTATTTTTTCTTAGTAGCCATGCGGGTGAAGCTGGACACAATTGTCCATTAGCTTGTACGGCAGGATTACTTCGTGTTTTACGCAATGTTTCGGATTTTCCTGAGAAAGCTTTATTCGTCGAAAAGCTCATCGACCCTAGCTATGAAACCAATTTTACTGGTGCTCAGTTCGTAACTGAAGTACAAGGTGGATCTGATGTCGGACTCAACGATACATTTGCATATCGAGATGGGGAAGAGGTTTGGCGAGTACAGGGTGAAAAGTGGTTTTGCTCGAATGCGAATGCTGAACTTTTTTTAATAACTGCGCGATATGACCAGTCTGTTTCAGGGACTAAAAGTATCGGACTATTTCTGGTTCCTACCAAGTTACCAAGTGGACAAAAAAATCATTACTCATTGCGAAGATTGAAAGAAAAAATTGGCACACGAACTATGGCAACTGGTGAGATCGATTTGCACGATGCTTATGCATACTCTATGGGCGAAGTCGAAGATGGTTTCAAGACGCTAATGGAAAATGTTATACATCTTTCTCGAATCTACAATACCTATGCGACATTAGGTGCGGGCAGACGAGCTTACCAAATCGCACTGGAATATGTAAAACACCGTGCCGCATTTGGGCAGATGATAATCAACTATCCACTAGTCAAAGAAAATCTAGCACGAATCAAAACAGAAAATTCAGCGATGCTGTCTTCGATTATGGCAACGACCAGGATGCAAGATCAATACGATTGTGGTGAACTACTACAACACGAGTCGTCACTGTTACTGCGCTTGCTAGTAAACCTCAACAAGTACATTTCTGCTCTATGGAGCGTCGAGCATGTACATCATTCGATTGATATGCTGGGTGGTAATGGGACGATTGAGAACTTTTCTTCATTACCGCGTCTATTGCGAGACTGTATCGTGTTTGAAAACTGGGAAGGCACACACAATACCTTGCGAATGCAAATTCTTAGAGATATTCTAAAATATAAAATCGATGAGATTTATTTAGACTTTGTTAGCCAGAAAATTGTAAAAATCCTAGGCGAAGAAGAATGGATTCAACCTATGCAATATAAATTGAAAATACTGAAACAACAGCTACATGATCTAAAGGGATCTTCATCTGAAGTGCAAAGTTTAATAATTAAAGTCATAGTTCATCAGATGGCGATTATATACTGTGCATTGAATCTTCTTATTGAAGGTATACATCAAAAAGAAACGACTGACTCTTCTTCGAAATTGGATTGTTTGCGCTATTTCTATTCGCTACATTTCCAGAAAGACAAAAATATTTATGATGAAAGCTATATTAATTTGATTACCAAAATAATCTTAACTTTCTAAGTAGCATATAGGTCAGTTTATGACCCAAAGCGGTACTGACAAGTTAACTGATTTGAGGGCGTAACTACAGTAGTCACGAGGCTTTAAGTTATTGATTGTTCGTTGTGGAGAAGGCAATTTTCTCCTCCAAAACGACAAGATTTACATTAACTTGTCAGTACCTTATTTTGGAATGAAATCGATTTACAGAAAAAACTAAATGATTATACGGACTATTATAACAATCATCGCGTGCATGCTTCGTTAAATGGAACCCTTCCCGCCAAATGTGGTGAGGAGAAACAATCTCCGCTTGCAGCGTTAACTAATTATGGTACTGTCAAGTTGACTGATTTGAGGACATAACTAAAGTAGTCACGTGGGTCTGAGTCGTTGATTGTACGTTGTGGAGAACGCATGTTTCACCTCCAAAACGACATAATTTACATTAACTTGTCAGTAC
Source organism: Gammaproteobacteria bacterium (assembly GCA_965247265.1). Classification (GTDB taxonomy): domain Bacteria; phylum Pseudomonadota; class Gammaproteobacteria; order UBA4575; family UBA4575. The sequence goes on along the minus strand of OZ252002.1, from coordinate 1,322,636 downwards.
CCAAATGTCTCCTGTTGCAAGCACGGACTTTCTACGGAGTAAACGATGGTGATTTCTATCACTGCCACTGACTTAGTTTCATCTCTAAGCAAGTGGTGAGATAACGGAGGAATTATGATCAAGGCACGCGTCGACGTCGTGGGCAGTCTATTGCGCCCACCCGAACTGATTGAAGCCCTGCAGTTACGCAGCAAAGGAGAGATCTCACCGCCGGAATTCAAGCGCATCGAGGATGCCGCAGTGGATGCCGCTTTGCGCCTCCAAGAGGAGGCTGGGCTTGAAGTGGTCACCGACGGCGAAATGCGCCGACATTCGTTCCAGAGTCAAGTATGCGAATCGTACTGCGGCTTTAGTGAATGGGACATCAACGCATTTCTTTGGGGCGAGTGGCAAAGCGATGATCTTGGCGGGAAGTCGATCGAGCGGCCTCCTATCGCGGTGCTAGAACCACTTCGGCGACGACGCTCGCTTAGCACCGAGGAGTTTACCTACGCGCGCGCAAGGACCGATCGTACCGTAAAGATCACCGTTCCCAGTCCTAGTTTGTTTGCGAATTTCTGGGACCCCGAGCGCTCGACAGGGGCGTATCGGGACGCCGAAGAATACCTAGGCGCCGTGGCCGAGCTGCTGCGAGAAGACGTGGACGAACTGGTCAACCTGGGATGCACGTACATCCAGATCGACGCACCTCATTACACGTTGCTGGTTGACCCGAAGTTCCGCGAATTTTACGCACAACGGGGCAAACCCGCGGACCAGTGGCTGGACTTCGGCATGGAACTCGACAATCTCGTGATCGGAGACCGTCCTGGGGTAAACTTCGCCTTCCACTTGTGTCGGGGAAATCAGGGCAATCGATGGCTGGTCGCGGGTGGATACGACCAGATTGCGTCCCAGATATTCAAGGGAATTAAGGCGAATCGACTCATGCTCGAGTATGACGACGAGCGTTCGGGTTCGTTCGAGGCCTTAGCCGAAGTACCCGATGACAAGACGGCGGTGTTGGGCTTGGTTACGACCAAATCGCCGCGGCGTGAAAGCGTCGATGAATTGCGGGCGAGGATTCTCGAAGCATCCAAGTACTGTCCGCTGGAACGTCTCGCCATCTCTCCACAGTGCGGATTCGCCCCCTCTATCGAGGGCAACGAACTCGGGATTGATGACCAAAACGCAAAACTTCGTACACTATCGGAGACAGCCTCCGTGGTTTGGGGATAAGGGCTATTAAGCGATGCGGGTGCTGCACGGTTTTCATCATTCAGGTTGCGGAGAAGTCCTTGATTCGGCAGCTTGAAATTCCCCCTTCATCTACGGCTTCGCGCCGTAGCAATGTCTGCAATCAACCCTAAATCGAAAGACCCGCGGACGATGCGCAAGGCCCAATCCACTGCCGAAGGCGGGCGCCGTGAACTTCCCGCAGTGCACCAGGTATTGGAAGATCCCCGGCTCGTCAGCCTGCAACAATGGGTGGACCATACGCATCTGGTCGAAGAAGTGCGACTCTGTCTCGACGCCTGCCGTCAATCCATACAACAGGATTCTGGCAACCCCACGCCATCGCGTGAATCGATTGCCGGGCAAGTGGCTGAGCGCGTGGAACGATGGCTGGAACCTAAGATCAGGCCTGTAATCAATCTTTCCGGCACGCTGCTTCACACCAATCTCGGCCGCTCACCCCTTTCCGAGGCCGCGATCGAAGCGATGCGCACTGCGACCGATGCCGTCAATCTCGAGTTCGATCTGACAACGGGCCGGCGCGGCGACCGGGACAGCCACGTCGAGGATCTGTTGTGCCTTCTGACGGGTGCGGAAGCGGCCACCGTCGTCAACAACAACGCCGCTGCCGTCTTTCTCGTCCTGAACACGCTCGCCAACAGGAAACGCGTCGCCGTCAGCCGCGGCGAGCTGGTTGAGATCGGAGACAGCTTTCGCATGCCGGACATCATCCGCAAGAGTGGCTGTCGACTGATGGAAGTCGGCACCACCAATCGAACGCATCTCAAAGACTACCGGCAGGCGCTTGAGGACGGTGCAGGCCTACTGCTTAAGGTCCACACGAGCAATTACCGGATCGAGGGCTTCGTCCATGAAGTCCCTTTGGACGCATTGGCACAGCTTGGCCACGAAAGCGGCGTTCCGGTCGTCGCCGACCTCGGCAGCGGCGCCTTGGTCGATCTGGCGCGCTGGGGACTCACCGGTGAGCTCACTGTACAGGATGTCGTTAAGACAGGGGTCGACCTGATTACCTTCAGCGGTGACAAGTTGCTGGGTGGTCCTCAAGCAGGTTTGGTGGTTGGACGCCGTGAATGGGTGCGACGCATCAAACGCAATCCGATTAAGCGTGCGCTAAGGTGCGACAAGCTTCGTTTGGCTGCGCTAGAAGCCACCTTGCGCGCGTTTTTGTCACCCCAGACCGTTGATAAAACACTGCCGGCCTACCGCCTAATCGCACGCCCCCTACAGGAGATCGAGGCGATGGCGGCAAACGTTCGCGTTGCGGTCGAGCACTGGGCCGCAGGGGGGGCGCAGGTGGAAATGATACCCGGACACAGCCAGGTGGGCAGCGGCGGCTTGCCGGTCGACACCCTACCAACGTTTTTGATCGCTTTGACCCCACGCAGAACCGGCGTTGCTGCCCTTGCTCGGGCACTGCGAGCGCTGAGCCCACCGGTGATCGGGCGTATGCATGGCGGCAAGGTGCTGCTCGACATCCGCTGCCTACTGGACGCTGAGCCGCTGTCTCGAGCCCTGCGAGGGGAAGGCGCTGCAAGTCAATGATCGTCGGAACCGCCGGACACATTGACCACGGCAAGACCTCGCTGGTCCGCCTGCTGACAGGTATCGATACCGATCGCTTGCCCGAGGAAAAAAAGCGGGGTATGACGATTAATCTTGGCTTCGCGCACACCGAGCTTGGAGGCGTAGGCCAAGTAGGCATCGTCGATGTGCCAGGACATGAGCGATTCATTCGCAATATGGTGGCCGGCGCTTCGGGCATCGACGTCGTGCTCCTTGTGATTGCGGCGGACGACGGTGTTATGCCTCAGACTCGTGAGCATCTCGACATCATCAGCTTGCTCGGAATCACAAACGGGGTTGTTGCGCTGACCAAGATCGATCTCGTTGCGCCAGACCGGATCGATGCGGTGAGCAGGGAGATCCGCGTCCTGCTCGAAGGCACGGTCCTGGCATCAGCGCCGGTGGTACCCGTGTCTTCAAAAAGCGGCGAGGGTCTTGAGGCCTTGCGTCAGGCACTTGCCGATGGCCTCGCGGCGGTACGGACCAAGTCCGCGGCGTGGCCATTCTGGATGCCCGTTGATCGTGTCTTCGTCGTCAGCGGCTTTGGTATCGTGGCAACCGGGACCATCGAGTCGGGCCGAGTCGTCAAGGACGCTAATCTGAGAATTTTACCGGGCCGTCAGAGCGTCCGCGTTCGGGGAATACAGATGCACGATAGCCCGGTCGATGCAGCCGTGGCCGGAAGCCGCTGCGCCCTGAACCTGGCGGGGATCGAAAAAGATACCCTGCAGCGCGGAATGGTCGTGTGCGATACCGGGCTCAGCAAGGTCGCGCATACCGTAGACGCCAGCGTTACGACTGCGAGCGACTTTGAGAAGCGTCTAAAGAGCCATGTCCGTGTCCGGGTGCATTGCGGAACCGCGGAATCGCTCGCCCGCCTGCAATGGTTGGAGCCGACTTCGCCAGAGCCTGGAGGAACCGGGCTTGCTCAACTCCGTCTGCATCAACCCATGCCGATGTTGTACGGTCGCCGATTTATCTTGCGAAACGAGTCTGCGCAACGGACCGTAGGCGGTGGCGTGGTGCTGGACGCCTTCGCAGAGCGGCGCGGTTCTCGCGAACCAGTACGAGTCGAACGACTCAAGCGACTGAGCCTGCTCGACCCAGACGAAAGTTTGACTGCATTGCTAGAGTCGCGGGGCGCGCAGGGCTGGTTGCTTCCGGAACTTGCAGAACAACGCGCAGAAGCACCTGAGCGATTGGAAGAGCGCATCGCAAACTGCGCGGACGTGTGGCGTGAGGAGGTTGAAGGTACCGTTTGGATCGGCCTGCGAAGCGCGGTGGACGCTCTGGGACCGAAGCTAAAAACCGCGATCAGCGCATATTTGCATGATCATCCAAAAGCTACCGCGGTGGCGCCAGCGACCCTACATTCCACAGTCTGCGGCCACCTCGATTTGCGCATATTCCGATCGCTGTTGAACCGACTAGTAACCGGGGGAGATTTCGAGCTATGCGCTGATGGAATTCGACCCATTGGCCACCGCCAGAGCTTCTCACGCGAAGAGGCGGCGCTAGCCGATCGAGTGGAAAACCTTCTTACGTATCGTGACAAACCACCACCCAAGCTGGAGCTATTAGCCAAGATGATAGGTCTCCCCTCAGCACGCTTGCGTCACTTCTTAGGAGAGTTGGAGCGTAGCGGGCGCGTGGTGAGACTAGCGGACGGCGTGTACGTTACGAAAGAAGATTTAGCAGCGTGGCGCGAGGAGGTCCAAGCTTATTTGCATGCGCACCAGCGGATTACCGTTGCCCAGTTCCGAGACCGGGTCGGCATCAGCCGTAACCTGGCTGTCCTCGTATTGGAGCGCTTCGACCTGGAAGGTGTGACCAAACGTATAGGCGATTCCAGGGTGGCCGGATTGCGACCCACAGAGCAACGAACAACGGCCTAGTGCGGTACCCGATAAGTTCGCATCATTATTCCGTCATTCCGGCGAAAGACGGCGCAAAGGGCGAGTCTCATGGAGGGGGCGAGCAATCCAGAATTTCACGTCCCTGTGCCTAGATTCTGGCCAATCCATGGCCAGAATGACGATGACGATTTACTCAACTTATTTTCGGGACACTAAACGTTGACAACTGCTTTCTTTGCGTTTATTACTCAATAGATAGATTGAATATGGGAATGAGTCAAATGGAGGCGTACCTCCTTCAACACGAGCCCTGGATACGACTCAGCGCATTCAGCCTGATTTTCATCGTCATGGCAGCTTGGGAGGTCTTCGCACCCAGGCGGGTATCCGCTCATTCGCGGCGCCTTCGCTGGCCCGCCAATCTCGGTATCGTAGCCCTGAATTCTGTGCTGCTTCGGTTCTTGCTGCCCGTGGCGGCGATTGCCTTTGCCGAAGTCGCGCAGGATCGTGGCTGGGGTTTGCTTAACCAGCTTTCTATCTCCCCCGTGGTGGCGCTTGTTTTGGGAGTCGTCGCGCTCGATTTGGTTATTTACTTTCAGCACATATTGTTCCACGCGGTCCCCGCACTGTGGCGGCTGCACCGAATGCACCACGCGGATCTCGACTTCGACGTGACGACCGGCGGGCGTTTCCACTCTATCGAAATCGTGATCTCGGGCGGTATAAAGCTCGCTGCCATTGCCGTTTTTGGACCCTCGCTCGTTGCGGTGTTGCTTTTCGAGGTGATACTCAACGCGACATCGATGTTCAATCACAGTAACGTGCGCATCCCGGTAACGATCGATGCCGTCCTGCGCCTGTTCGTGGTGACTCCCGACATGCATCGCGTTCATCACTCTGTGTTGCCACACGAAGCGAACAGAAATTTCGGTTTCAACCTGCCCTGGTGGGATCGATTGTTCGGGACCTACCGTGCCCAGCCTTCAGCCGGTCATGAACATATGAAAATTGGAATCGAAATTTTCCGGGAGCCTAAAGAACTACGGCTTGACCGGATGCTGCTCCAACCATTCCGCGGTGATGCCCGTGCGGGTGGCTACCCGGTAGGCAGTTCGCCAGAAGGCGAGTGAATGATCACGCCATGATTTCGCGTAGTGTAGTTGCCCGACTCGGACTGGTTCTGCTCGTCGTTAGCGGGGCGGTCCTCGCACTCCTGTATCGTGATGCCTTGGATGTCGAGACGATTAGCGAAGGGATCGACGGCAGACTGACTCCACTGCTATTCGTCATTACTTATGCTGTAGGCGCGGTGTTTTTCCTTCCTGGATCCCTCTTCGGGTTGGCGGGCGGCGTGCTATTCGGCCCGGCTTGGGGCACCTTGTGGAATCTCTGTGGGGCGCTTGCCGGCGCAGGCACTGCTTTTTTGATCGCGCGCCACGTGGCCGGCAACTGGGTCAAACGTCGCGCTGCCGGTCGCCTGGGCGAATTGGTCAGCGGCATCGAGGCGGAAGGCTGGCGTTTCGTGGCGTTCGTGCGACTGGTTCCCGTGTTTCCGTTCAACCTGCTCAACTACGCCCTGGGCCTGCCGCAGATCTCCTTTCGACACTATATGATCGCCTCGGCGCTTGCGATGTTTCCGGGGGCATTGCTTTATACGTGGATCGGATATGCTGGTCGCGAAGCACTCATCGGCGGCGAAAACACGCCGGAGCTAATCCTGATCACCATTGCCCTGGTTGCAGTGATTCTCTATATTCCGCGTGTTGTGCGCCGGTTGCGAGGAAAGCAGGCGCAGTGGATTGATTCCAGCGGCTTGCGCCAACTGATCTGCACACCCGGCAACGCGCAATCGTGATCGATGTGCGAGGCACGCAAGAGTTTCAACAGGACGGGCTGCCGGAGGCATACAACATTCCATTGCCGGAGTTGCCGCAGCGTCTTAAGGAAATCGGCGAACATCGAGAGAACGCGATGATTCTCGTTTGCCAAACACACAAACGATCTAAAACCGCAGCGGAACATTTGACTAAGGCAGGATTCTCGAACATCAAGATCTTGCGCGGCGGGATGAAAGCCTGGCACCGCGTAACGGACCGGAAATGAACAAGAAGGCGCCGATTCAATTCTGGATTTCTTGCAGCTGTCTCTTATGCTGATGAGTTTCCCCCTTTCTTTGGATGGCTGACAGAATGGGCGGAAGCGTGGAGGAAGGCGATACACTGCTCGATAGCATCTCCGAGTTCTGTCGTCAGAGGGGGATTGCCGAGTCCACATTCGGTCGACGCGCGGTCAACGACGGGAAGTTCGTTTCCCGGCTAAGAGATGGCGCACGCGTGACTCAACAAACCTTTGACCGCATCCAGGATTTCATGGCGCGGCATGGAGCGGTAGCGCAGGTATCGCCCCACGAACTCCTGTCGCTCATTTCGCCTACTGCGCCCGTGCCGCGTGTTGGGCATCAGGTTGCCGCCGGCGAGCCGCCGGATGCGAGCTTCCGGTTTTTCAATAACCGCCAGAAATACCTGTTATTTGTGAGCACTTGCAGCGAAAAACAGGTCATTGCGCATCGCGTAGGCATGGAGCTTTCGAACATCCCTCAGCAACCGCCGGCGGTGCGGGTGTTCGATGCGGGCATGGGAGATGCTACGGTGCTCACACGTGTGATGCGCGAGATGCATAGGCGGTTTCCAACTTTACCCTTCTATTTTGTCGGCAAGGAGATCAGTCTCGAGGACGTGCGCTTGTCGCTGGACAAGATGGCCGACCGGTTTCACGAACACCCCGCTACGGTCCTTGTGGTGACCAATATGTACTATGACGAGGCGCCGTGGTTGTCGCCGAAAGCCGTCTCCGCGGCCACGGCGCTCGTCTGGCAAGAGGTCGCTCTTAAGGGCAACACGGCGTACGAATTTAGCGACCAAATTAGCACGCTTGAGCCCTTTCTGGCGAAGAACTGGCAGGCGCACCACAGTCGGGAGAGCGGCACCCCTATCTATGATCGTGCAGTGGCGCTGGTGCTATATCGAGAAGACTTCCGATTTCTGCTGAGCAACGTGATTCCGACGCAGGGCAAATCAAACGCAAACTTTGATCTGGTCATTGCTTCCCAACCTTATCGCGCGCGTGCTCCAGTCGAATTCAAGGCTTCCAGAGTGATCGCCCCGCTGGCGCGAGCACTCGCTCCAGGAGGGAGATTGCTCGGAATTCACTCGTACGGACGGGATCCCGGCTTGGAAATCATTCAAAAGGTTTGGCCTGGCGAAAATCCATTTCAAACGAGCCGCCACGATGTGCTGCGGGCGACACGCAAGGAGTTAGGGAAGGAAGCACGTTGCTTCAATTTCAACGCTTATGCCGACGGGCGTGCGGTGTTCCGCTATGAAATGTACACGCTGCCAACGGAGATTTCGGAAAGCATCGGCACATCGACGCTTTTTGCCGCCTGGAACGCCGCCGTGTACGTGGCCCAGATCGAAGATAATCGGCTCAGCAAGGTGATCGGTCAACGGGAGTATCTCGACGCCACGCACGAGGTTCTTCAAAAACACGGCGGATTGTGGTTCCACGATGAATCCTATGTCGTTTCGCGAAAGAGGAATTGAACGTTTGAGCGTCGACTCTGAGAGACGAAGGCAGGCTACGGATAGGAGTGGAGTCGCGCAAGGAGTAAGGGACCTGATCACAAGCGGCTTGTTTGAGGTCGCTCCAGGTCACGCTTTTGACGCATATGGCTTTGCGAAGCTGCTGCCCGCCGGCATGTCCGTGTACGTCCATCATTCTCCGCGCCACCCGCTCGCGTGGTCGCTCCCAGCCTTGAAGGCGATTCGTTCGGCTGGTCTGAATCCAGTACCACACATCGCCGTGCGGCGGGTTACTTCCCGGCAGGAACTCGATTCGTTCCTGGAGCGCGTCGTCGGCGAATGTGGCGTATCAAAGTTGCTTTTCTTCGGAGGCGACGTCCCGCAGCCTCTAGGTCCCTACGCAAGCGGAGCCAGATTTTTTGGAGGAGGGCGTTTTAGCTGCGCACGGCATACGGGAGGTCGGTCTCCCCGGTTATCCTGAAGGTCATCCGCGAATTCCGGAAGCTCAAATAGAGCAAGCCATGTCGCGCAAGTTGGCCCTCATCGCCGAGCAGGGCTTGGGGGGTACATCGTGACGCAGTTTTCATTCGCGCCTGCGCGCGTAGTCAGGTATTGCTGCGAGTTGGAAAGACGCATACCCGCGATTCCAGTGTATGTTGGCCTAGCCGGACCGACTGAGGTGAACACCTTGCTGAAGCTGGCGCAACTTTGCGGGGTCAGTGCTCCGTTGCGCGCTTTGCAGGCGCAAGGCATGGGGAAAATCCAGCAGTCCATTCACACACACCCGCGCGAGCAGCTGGTCGCCGTCGTACACTACGGCCTGGGTCGCGAATCCAGCAACCTCGTAAGCGCGCATTTTTACAGCTTCGGCGAGGCTGCGGAAACCGTTGCCTGGATGAATCGGGAGATTATCTCGGGCGATGAGCGTCCCGAATTGAGTCTGGGCTAGGTTGGAGCGGGACTTACTTCAACGGGCAGTCCGTTAGCCTTCCATTCGGGGAAACCGCGTTCCAGGCGTTGCGCCTTCCAGCCGCCCTGACGAAGCTTCTGCACGGCATCGAACGACATCGCGCAATAGGGGCCGCGACAGTACGCGATCACCTCACGTCGCTTGGGCAGTTTGGCCAATTCGCGTTCGAGCTGTTCATAAGGGATATTGATCGCCCCGGGCAAATGACCGGCCTGGAACTCCCCGGCGGGGCGCACATCCAGCACCGTGACCAGGCCATTCTTAATGCGCTCAAGCAGATTCTCGGCACTGATAGGCTCGAGGTTGTAACGATCCCCGAGAAAATCTCGCACCACGCGCTCCACCTCCGCGACTTGAGTTTCTGCCGCGCGCTGCAGCGCCGTGCATAGCTGGACGACTTCGGGACCCGCGATCGAATAGATGACCCGCGGACCCTCTTTGCGAGCCACCACCAGCCCTGCCTGGCGGAGCGCCTGCAGGTGCTGTGAAGCGTTCGCGAACCTCAAGCCGGTGATGGCTGCCAATGGCTCGACGCTTCGCTCTCCCTGAGCGAGGTGCTCAAGCAACTGCAAGCGGTTCGGGTTAGCAAGCGCCTGCGCCACCGAGGCCAATGACTGATACACCGCGCACTGCTTATCGAGTTGAGAGGAAGCTTCTCGAGTCATAGCATTCAAGTAAACAATTGATCCATTAAACGTAAATAGTAGCGGATATTACACCATACATCTAGCTCTATCCCCTAGGTGGTCATTCCGCACCCTGGTACGCGCGCACGAGCGTTGCGATGAGTTTGAGAGAATCTTCCGCGCCGTCGGAGGCGCCTTTGTCAAAATCCCCCTCGATACGAGCCAATTGATTGGTTACATGCGCGATGCAGAGCACGGGTTTCTTGCGAGCTTGAGCGAAGGCGTAAAGCGCGGCGGCTTCCATTTCGACGGCAAGCACACCCGCATTCTTGGCGGCGGCTATGGCCACGGCGGTTTCGCGAAATGGTGCATCCGTAGTCCAGGTCGCGCCAACCAACACGGAATTGCCTGCGCTGGCAAGCGCGTCTTTGCACAGCCTAAGCAAATCGCTATCTACCGTGCTGTAGTCCGCCGCATCGAGATAGTGGTAGCTCGTGCCCTCGTCGCGCAGCGCGCGATCGATGATGATGAAATAGGGTGGTGACTTGATCGAGAGGATTTGGCCTGCCGAGGTCATGCTGATGAGCAGTCGGCATCCGGAGGCGAACAGTTCCTCCGCTACAAGAACCGCAAACGGAGCGCCGACCGCGAGGCCGACGATGCCAAAGTTCACTCCCTCGTAGGTGAATGTATAGAGGTCCGTGTGGTAACAGGCCCATCCGGGGTGACGGCAGGCGCTGTTGGATGCGATCAGGTGCCTCACCATGTCACCGTCGGGGTCGAGAATACAGACTTCCGGCACGTTATCCACCGCCGTGATCGCCTTCTGGCGGCGGGCCTCCCTCAACAGGTTCTCGGGCGTAAATTCCGAGCGCGCGGCAGCGATCTTGCCACGCAGAATGGGCGGCAGCGAAGCACCGGCGTTCGGTGTGTCCTTCATTAATTCCAGCTGTCGGGACGGGTGATGGCGGAGAGGGTGGGTGTCGAACCCACCAGAGATAGGTGCGCTACCTCTCTACGGATTTGAAGTCCGCGGATGCCACCGGGCAGTCTTCCTCTCCAAGTCTCTTGTGCCTTCGAGTTAGTGTGAACTGGTCCTAACAGGAGTGCGAGGACCGCCCCGCTAACGACGAGCAGAACCAGTCCGAGTCGGGCAACTACACTACGCGAAATCATGGCGTGATCATTCACTCGCCTTCTGGCGAACTGCCTACCGGGTAGCCACCCGCACGGGCATCACCGCGGAATGGTTGGAGCAGCATCCGGTCAAGCCGTAGTTCTTTAGGCTCCCGGAAAATTTCGATTCCAATTTTCATATGTTCATGACCGGCTGAAGGCTGGGCACGGTAGGTCCCGAACAATCGATCCCACCAGGGCAGGTTGAAACCGAAATTTCTGTTCGCTTCGTGTGGCAACACAGAGTGATGAACGCGATGCATGTCGGGAGTCACCACGAACAGGCGCAGGACGGCATCGATCGTTACCGGGATGCGCACGTTACTGTGATTGAACATCGATGTCGCGTTGAGTATCACCTCGAAAAGCAACACCGCAACGAGCGAGGGTCCAAAAACGGCAATGGCAGCGAGCTTTATACCGCCCGAGATCACGATTTCGATAGAGTGGAAACGCCCGCCGGTCGTCACGTCGAAGTCGAGATCCGCGTGGTGCATTCGGTGCAGCCGCCACAGTGCGGGGACCGCGTGGAACAATATGTGCTGAAAGTAAATAACCAAATCGAGCGCGACGACTCCCAAAACAAGCGCCACCACGGGGGAGATAGAAAGCTGGTTAAGCAAACCCCAGCCACGATCCTGCGCGACTTCGGCAAAGGCAATCGCCGCCACGGGCAGCAAGAACCGAAGCAGCACAGAATTCAGGGCTACGATACCGAGATTGGCGGGCCAGCGAAGGCGCCGCGAATGAGCGGATACCCGCCTGGGTGCGAAGACCTCCCAAGCTGCCATGACGATGAAAATCAGGCTGAATGCGCTGAGTCGTATCCAGGGCTCGTGTTGAAGGAGGTACGCCTCCATTTGACTCATTCCCATATTCAATCTATCTATTGAGTAATAAACGCAAAGAAAGCAGTTGTCAACGCCCCTGCGCGCGCAGGCAAAGCTGAACTGCTACAGCTGAACACCCCCAACTTCGCCCCACCTCAACTAGCGCTGAAAGCTTTCACGGGCCGCGTCGTTGACGCCGGAGAATTCTTCTTCGCGCTGCGGCATTCTACTTACCGCGCGATTTGAGCAATGCCCAAGCCACTCCTGCATCCGGCGAAACGCTACTACGTGCCCGCGAAGGCGCGGAGGCTACGGCCACGCTCGCGAGCGCGACCGTAACGTCCAGCATTGCATTTGAAAAAAGACTTCACGCTTTGCGCCGTCCTATTCGCCTCCCGGCCCTATGCTGCAGGCTTCAGGGTTTCCTTAGGAAGCGACTCTGCAAAATCCCAAGCGCGATCAATGGTCTCATAATGCGTCGTTCGCGCGAGCTCCCACTGCTTGACGTATTCCAGCTCCATGAAAGTGTGCAATTCGGGATCGTCGTAGGACATCTCAAGAAAGAGTTCCTTCATGCGATCGATCAGTTCCCTCGGCACCGAGTCGGGCGACTCGAGATAAGTCAGATTACAGTGGTCGTATTTCGGCGTGTGATCTAACACTCGCAGGGCGCTAGCGGGGATGGTGCCGTCTTTGCCGAATGCTTGGTAGTTGGCCTCTGACAGGCCGACTGCATCCGCCTTGCCTTCCACAACTGCTTTAGCCGCGGCCACTTCGCCGTCCATTATCCAAGGACGATAGCCGAGATCTGACGACTCGCACACGAGGAGTTTGTAGTCCCTCGCGGGCTCCAAGCCAGCATCTTTCAGTGCCAATACCGGAAGCATCGTCGATTCGACTGACTTCGGGGTACTAACGGCAATTGTCGCACCCTTGAGGTCTGCCAGACTTTGGTATTTGCTGTCGGAGCGGACCGCGAGAACGCTGGAAACATCGAAATCGGCGTCGCGCATGATCAGGGCCTCTATCTTCTTGCCCTCCGCTTCAGCCGTTCGCCTGCTACGAATCCACCCCCCCGGATCGTTCCACGCGGCGTCGATATGGCCAAGCAGAAGTTCCGAAATCTGGCGATCATAGGTGTTATACAGGATGTAATCGAATGGAAGTCCCTTCTTGTTTAACCACGCCTTGAAGCCGTCCCAGATCGTCATGGCGCCAGGGCCAAAGTTGGCAGCCCCCATCAGAATCGTGTCTCTTTTCATATACCAGCCTCCTTCTAAATTAAAGAACCTACACTACATATCGAACTGTGGCCCTCAACCGGCGGCACCCGCCACGTTGTTGGGTAGCGGGGACCAATATCATTGTCGCTTAACCAACCTCTGCTTGAGCCCCTCCCGCGTAACGCTCGCGTAGCACTTTGGACGCCTCCACAATACGCTTCATCTTCGCGGTGGCCGCCTCATGGGTGGTCAGCGTACAGCCCGAGAACGTGCCGAAACCACAGTCCGGGTTGAGGAAGATGTTCTCGGGCTTGTAATACTTGAGCGCCTCATCCACCTTGCCGACGATATAGTCGACACTTTCGACTTCTTCGCCCTTGGGATTGACAACGCCTAAACCAATCTCCCGGTTATTGAGGGCCTCTCCAACCACGCTGAAATCCCCCGCCCTGGGCGTAGCGAACTCCAGCACCAGCTGCTTAACATTAATCTGCGAAAGCAGGGATACCAGCGGCTTGTAATCGCCCGCCAGATGCACCGAGTCTTTCTTGCTCCAGTTGCCCCGGCAGATATGCACGCCGGTGCGAACCCCCTCCACACCTCCAACGATCCGATTCATCAGTTCGACTGCAAATTTGAGTTCAGAACCCGCATCACGGCGGGTTGCCAAGCTGCCTCACATGAAGGTTCGACTGAACGATTCTCCTTCCTGGTTCCCTTTGCCTGAATGCACCACCTCGGTCAGCACCGGCTCGTCAAACTGCACAAACTCGCAGCCCGCATCCCGAAGCTCTATGAGCTCGTCCCTTAAGATACGCACCACATCGTCGGCCATGTCGGTGGGCTCCTTGTAGAACTTTTTCGAGAACTTGGGCCCCCACATGGTCCGGATCAAAAGATAAGGCCCCGGCAAGGCTATCTTGACGGGATGGTCGGTCAGGCTGCGGACGAACTTGAACTCATCCACCGCCAAGGGATCACGACGCGAGAGCTTGCCCACGCACACCGGATTCCTAATGCTATTCGGCTTGACGTCGGCGTCCTCAAGCATTTTCTTAAAAGACTTCTTGTCGGTGGCCGTCTCCTCCAACGACATCAGCTTGGTACCCTCGACTTTCTCGGTGACGAAGGATACGAAACTGTCACGACGCTGCTCGCCATCGACGACCACGTCGACACCGGCCTCGATCTGTGTCTCGACGCAGCGCCGCACCTCATCATCGGCCACGCGGTCGAGTTGCGCGCGTGTCATCTCGCCATTACGCCGATCCTTAAGCGCGCCAAGAAGCTTCTCCGAGCGCGGCCAACTTCCGACCTGGGTTACATTGAACATGGTTCTCTACCTCCTCCCTCTGCTGGGTGTCTGAACTTTAATCACCGCATGCGCGCACCGCCTACATCCGTGCGCACTGCGATGTCTATATCTGATAAGTCAATACTGCCATAGCTATATTCAATAAGTCAATTGAATGTTTTCTCTCCGGCGTGTCAAGCAACGCGCCGCAAGGTCATGGGCGCGGAAAACGACTCTGAACGCCTCACGACTGTCCGGCCGTTTGTCTGAGGCACAAACCCCCAACACCGCCTTCGCCGCATCGCAAGAGTGCTATGCAGAGCTCTTCACGATTTTGTGTGGGTGACGTCTGCAGGTAATCTTTCTCAGGATGCAATCCAGAGGGGTTTGCGATGCACGACCGGGAGCTCTATCGGCGGATACCGGGAATCGAAGGGCCGTGGACGGTTGCAGAGATCCAGGTGGATCTGGACGAGGGGACGTCTTCTCTTGGTCATCTTCTGCTCCGGGTATTTCGCTTGAATTTACCGCAGAAGATTTCACTTATAAAAACCGGAATCCTGTCCAACCGGTGGGGTCCACCTCAGGACTCTATCTCTGTCCGGAACATCTGCGTGCGTAACAACCCACTTAAACTGGTGATGAGCCTCTTTCTTTATTGCAATGAATAATTCAGGTTAAAGGATACCGGCAATTGCGCGAATATGATCTGGAGTAGTGCCACAGCATCCACCAATATTTTTAATATCGTGATCGCTCAAAAGTTCTTTATGAGCTACTGCAAACCTACCAGGTTCCTCCGTAATAAGTTCTTCGAAACCATCAAGTTCCGCGGCACTTAAATCGGAAGTGTTTCCATGGAAACTGATTATTCTTCCTTCGATCTCAGAATTGTTATCAAGTGCTTTATGCAATATTCTTGGATGGACACAATTGACTGCGTAGCGCGTTGAATTATCTCCCACTTTATTGTCAATCCGACCTATGGCTTCGCTCAGCGTGGTGCCATCTAGCAAACAACCGGATTTATCAATTATGAAGCTAATTACATAGGGTATTCCCGTCGGCGCCATAGCAAGAGCAATACCGAGTGCTTCTGTAAAGGCGGGAATCGTTGAGGCCTGTAAGTAATCAACTCCACTAGATGCCAAAGCTTCTATTTGATGTGAATGAAAAGACCGGGCTGTTTCTGTACTCAACGCTTCTTCTGGTCTATAAGCGTCACCTCGTGGGCCGATATCACCTTCAATCAGTACAGATATTCCAGAATCAGCGTAGCTATCTCGAATACCTTTTAAAAATCTAACGTTATCTTCATTTACAGCCCGGTCTGAAAATTTAGAAGCGCGAACTCTTTCTTCATTCGCACGCCAAGTCGCGGTGCTAACTGACATTGCGAACCCTGAAGTCACAGCCGTATCGATATAGGATTTATATACGCTTTCCAGAACCTCAGCAAAATGTTCATCATAAATTAAGCCAGCATGAAAAATATGCTCATCAAAGGCAACTTTAGGGCTACGTCGCAGCAATTCGAACACTGAGCCTTCTGCCAGAATATGCTTGTTAGTTTGCAATAAAGATTCAAAGCTCATATTCCTGTCCTTCGTTTAATGACGCCTAACGAGCCTGTAGAAAAACCCGCATCTTAGAGCGGGATATTTCATGCCAACAAATAAAATTGTCATTCATTCGATAACTGTCTCGGTACAAAGTATATTTTATATGCAGGTAGCTTATTCGGGTTCATCTATGCAGCTAATTCGCCATAACCCTTCAGCTTCTCAATATTGTATACCAGACAATACAGCTGCCATTGCCCTTGGACTTTCTTTTTGCCGTGTAAACTGAATCGATTTAAGCGCTTGTTCATTACAATAATGTTGCCAAACACCGGTTCTACCACGGACATGCGGTGGCCATAGATAAGCTTGCCTTTGCGACTGTCCACACGCTGCTTCATCCAGTCGGTATAATTCGGCTTGCGCAAAGCTTCTCGAATGATGAACGAGACCTGCTGATTTGCTTTGATCTGGATCGTATGGAATAAAGTTTGGCATGGTAATCAACTCGACAGATGGCAAGTCATTTTTATCAAGAACTGGCCTTTTTTATGGGTTTTTCTACAGCCTCAACACCTCGCATAACCAGCAGGCCGAAGCGCGCGAAGACCGATGTACCCGGTCGGGCACCTGAGGATGTGATGCGTTATTTTGGTTGAAGTCACGTCTGTTTTTGCCCTTTCGACTCGTTGCAGACGGTCACGCTCCTCTATAGCCGCCATACATTGCCCCGGCGCCGTGATGTGGTCGCAATTGGGTTTTAAGGCGGCCTCCGCGTCGTACTACACTAAACTGGCTGCAAGGGCGATTCCCTCCAGCTAGACAAACCGCAGGAGGTATTCCGATGGCACACGAATTGGTGTGCAAGGACAAGGACTCACCCGACGAAACCCGACCGTTCAAAGATGGTAAGGGCAAATTGGATGTATTCATTCTTTGTGATGCAACCGTTGGCCGAGGGCAGTATGAGCCCGGTTGGCGGTGGTCGCAACACGTAAAGCCTAATGTTGGAACTCCATCTTGCGAGGCCACGCATACTGGATACGTTCTGGAAGGTCGGATGGTTGTAAAAATGGATAATGGATCCGAAACAGAATACACCCCCGGGGACTTTTTTTGCATGCCAGCGGGGCACGACGCCTGGGTCGTCGGCGACAAGCGTTGTGTATTGCTAGATTTCACGGGCGTTGCGAGGTACGTGAAGAAGACCTGACAGTCACGCCATCGAAACTGGTAACTGTCAGATCAAGTCGCAACAACTGCATCTCATGTTTAGCCCTCAGAGGCCAAATACTCAAACTAAGCGGCAGGCCCGCCGTACGTGAACTGGACGGTGAAACCCGACGACGGACGCACGTCCAAGTTCGAGGAGGGGTTCCAGTTCGTGTTTAACTGGAATATTTGAGGCCCCGAGTTGGGCAACGCCTCAGGCTGATTCTTCCACTTCCACGGGCTGGCCAGTGACCGTGGTTTCCGGAAATCGCATCCCGTGAGCGAACAACGCGACTGCGGTTGACCGCCTTCAGCCAATCGGCCGCTTGGTATGCCCAAACTCCCATATTCGGTCTGGCTCGCTTCAAGGGATACGGTCATGATATACCACTGCAAGTCCTGCATCCTTCGGCAGCTATTCCTCTCGTTCACCCTCGTTACTTGCAGGGGCAGTCCATATAGGCTTGTTCGCCGCGGTTCCAGCCCAATAAGTATCTATTGACTTTGAGACTTCGGTTTGGGGCTGATGGGTTTGCCGCCGATGGCTCAATCGCCCGGTTTAACTTCTTCGATCACAACCCAGGTCAAGTCACGCATTCCCTCACCCTCGACTTCAATCATTGCTTCGGTGATCTTTTTGATGAGCTGAGCCTTTTGTTCCTTGGAAAACACGCCTTCGATAACTTTTACGGTGGTAAATGGTATTGTGGTATATCTCCTTATCTTTAGACGAGCCTGTATGACTGAACTGAAACAGTCGGTGAGCATCT
Source organism: Gammaproteobacteria bacterium (assembly GCA_965247265.1). Lineage (GTDB taxonomy): Bacteria > Pseudomonadota > Gammaproteobacteria > UBA4575 > UBA4575. Next base: position 1,304,737 of record OZ252002.1, on the reverse strand, counting down.
CAACACTGTACTCCCCTGTTTTTCCTGCCTGAAAGGCAGCTAACGGAGCGGGCGTCCGATTAACTATAATTAATAACCTAATTTATTATTCTTTATCTCTATAATAATTTAAAACTTACATTAGGCGCTATGCTCGAATTCTAGGATCATGCTGGACGGATCGAGCATCGTCGACAACCCCGGGCTAGACGCGTCAGACGAGCGTGCGTGCGCCGCTGGCTAGGAATTCCATTACCCTGGGTACACCCGCAATTTCGGCACCCTCGCGCAGGTCGTCTTCGGTGATGCCCCTTGTTTTAGCGCAAATTGGACACAACCACATCTTGCCGCCGTTACCGACGAACTGATTGATCAAGACTTCCAGCGATTCCAAGCCCTCTCCCTGAAGCCCCTCAGCCCCACCCTTGGTGCACAGCTGCGAAGCATCGGAGGTTATAAACATGGCGGTTTCCGCCGTCTTGGACGCGGTGACAGCCTGGATGAACGAAATTGTCGCCCGCTCCACATGGCCGGCGCCTTCCTGGCAGTTTACCAGGTACTTTTCTTGAGTTGACATGGGTTCTCCTCCTCAGGAGTTGGTTGTACAAATGGATTACTTTGGATTTCGCCCGACAGCAGCGCGCCTTCGTAGTCCCGTTTCATACCCGGCACCAGAAACGACACATTCAGAATGTGCAGTTGATCCGGCAGGATGTGATCGCGAAAGCGATCCTGAAACGTCATTACATTGTCAAACGCGAGCGAACCGCAGACCAGTGCTGTCATTGGCTTTAGTCCCTTTAATACCGGTAATGGTCGGTCTTGTACGGCCCTTCTTTGGGCACGCCGATGTACTTCGCCTGATAGTCCGTCAGCTCGGTGAGCGTGGCGTTCAGCGTGGTGAGCTGCAGACGTGCCACTTTCTCATCCAGCGCCTTTGGCAGGATGTACACGCCGATGGGGTACTTATCGGTGTTGTCAGTAAAGATCTCGATTTGCGCGAGCACCTGGTTGGCGAAGGACGAGCTCATCACGTAAGACGGATGCCCGGTCGCGCAGCCGAGGTTGATAAGGCGCCCGTCAGCAAGCAGCAGAATGCGCTTCCCGTCCGGGAAAATCATATGGTCTACCTGCGGCTTAATGTTCTCGCGTTCGCAGTCCTTGAGTGAGGCGATGTCGATCTCGTTGTCGAAGTGGCCGATGTTGCAGACGATGGCGTTGTTCTTCATCTTTTCCATGTGCTGGCGCGTGATCACATTGTAGTTGCCGGTCGCGGTAACGAAGATGTCCGCCTTGTCGCAGGCGTAATCCATCGTCACGACGCGGTAGCCTTCCATCGCCGCCTGGAGCGCGCAGATCGGATCGATCTCGGTCACCCACACTCGTGCCTGCAGCCCGCGTAACGCCTGGGTGCTGCCCTTGCCGACCTCGCCGAAGCCGCACACCACCGCGATCTTGCCCGCGAGCATCACGTCGGTCGCACGCTTGATGCCGTCAACCAGCGATTCGCGGCAGCCATAAATGTTGTCGAACTTGGACTTGGTCACCGAGTCGTTGACATTGATGGCAGGAAAAATCAGACGCTCCTGTTTTGCCATCTCGTAAAGGCGATGCACACCGGTCGTGGTTTCTTCCGTGACGCCTTTGATCTCTTTTGCGATCTCCGAGTACCAGTAGGGAGATTTCGAAAGTTGATCTTTAATGGATGCAAAAAGCGCGATTTCTTCTTCAGTTCCCGGGTTCTCCAGAACGGAAGCGTCCTTTTCTGCCTGGCTGCCAAGGTGGACGAGCAAGGTGGCATCGCCACCATCATCCAGGATCATGTTCGGCCCTTGCGTTTTCCCACCCGCGCCTTCGAACTCGAAGATGCGGTGGCAGTAATCCCAGTACTCCTCCAACGTTTCGCCCTTGTAGGCGAATACCGGCGTACCGCCTGCGGCAATCGCTGCCGCAGCATGATCCTGAGTCGAAAATATGTTGCAGGATGCCCAGCGCACCTCGGCCCCGAGCTCCTTCAGCGTCTCGATCAACACTGCAGTTTGGATCGTCATATGCAGCGAACCCGCGATGCGGGCGCCCTTGAGCGGTTTGCTCCCGACGTATTCCTCACGGATCGCCATCAGTGCTGGCATCTCCGACTCGGCAATGGTCATCTCCTTGCGGCCCCAGTCAGTAAGCGACAAGTCCGCAATCTTGTAGTCAGTAAAGTCCTTCAATTCGAGAGCTGCACTCATTGTCGTTATCTCCTATACGGTTTCGGTTTCAGTTTCTTTCTCTACGTTCGCTTCATCTGCGAGCGTTGATGCCTTATCGGTCGCTTCCCAGGTGAAATCGGCATCTTCGCGCCCAAAATGCCCATAGGCCGAAGCCTTCTCGTAGATCGGCCGCAGCAGATCGAGCATTTGGATAATACCCTTAGGCCGCAGTTCGAAGTGCTCGCGTATGAGTTGCGACAGTTTCTCATCCGAAAGCTTGCCCGTGCCATCCGTCGTCACCATGACACTGGTCGGCTGCGCCACGCCGATCGCGTAGGACACCTGTACCGTACATTTGGAAGCAAGCCCAGCGGCTACGATGTTCTTCGCTACGTAGCGCGCCGCGTATGCCGCGGAGCGGTCGACCTTGGAAGGGTCTTTGCCCGAAAAGGCACCGCCGCCATGCGGCGCAGCGCCGCCATAGGTATCGACGATGATCTTGCGCCCGGTGAGGCCGCAATCACCCTTCGGCCCGCCAATCACGAAGCTGCCGGTCGGGTTAACGAGATAGTTAATATTGTCCTGTTTGACAAACTCCTGCGGCAGAATCGGCTTGATGACTTCTTCGATCACCGCCTCCTTGATCTGCTTATAGGTCACATCCGGCGAGTGTTGCGTGGAGATCACCACTGTGTCGATCGAGTCGACCTTGCCGTTCACGTAACGCAACGTGACTTGCGATTTCGCGTCTGGCCTCAGCCAAGCCAGCTTTCCGCTACGTCGCAGCTCAGCATGGTGTATAAGTAGCCGGTGGGAAAGATCGATCGCCATCGGCATCAGCGTTGGCGTCTCGTTACAGGCGTAGCCAAACATCAGGCCTTGGTCCCCGGCGCCTTGGTCGAGATCGATCCCTTTGCCCTCGTCAACACCTTGCGCGATGTCACGCGACTGTTCGCCATAGGCGACGATTACCGTGCATCCCTCGGCATCGAAACCGATCTTCGGATCGACGTAGCCAATGCGTTCAATCGTCCGACGCGCGATGTGCTGGTAGTCGACGCTCGCATTCGTCGTAAGTTCGCCCGCGAGCACGACCAAGTTGTCCTTTACCAACGTCTCTGCCGCCACACGCGAGCGGGGGTCCTTAGCAATGACCGCGTCAAGCACGGCGTCCGAGATTGCGTCCGCGACCTTGTCCGGGTGGCCTTCGGATACCGATTCAGAAGTGAAAAGAAAATCAGACATAATAGAATACCTTTTATTTAGTAGAAGAATTGTCCGCGCTGGACCGCGCGGCGTCACACGCAACCGGAGTCAAACCTAAACAGCGCAATTGTTGGAACGCCAGGCCCATTGCATTAACTACGGCGGCGCACAATGGAGAACGACTCGTCCCAAAACCATAGGCCGCCGTGCTTTCGTAACACGTCGCGCGTCACGTCAAGATACTGGCGACTACCCAGCACTTGGTCGAGGCGCGCTTCTTCAATTTGGCCGACATAAACCGCTGCGTTCCAGGCGGCGAACACGGTGGACGTTCCGATCGACTCATCCACCTCGGAAGGCAACGTGTGCATGTCATAGCGAAACAGTGCGTCCTCGTCCGACTGTTCGGCGAAGATAAGGGCCTCGGCTTCATCTCCGAGCGCCTCCTTGGTAGCGTTCAGCATCTGTCGGCGATCGTGCATGAAAGGATCCTCGTTGGGCCAAATCCCTTCAATGATTTCCTGCCCGGGATCTTTTCCGTAAGCGTGCACGCCGATGAGGCGTCCGCCGGGCGCCAGACTCTTTACCAACGGGGCGATGACTTTCGATGCCTTGAACTCCAGGGGCGCACGCAGACGATAGGGCTGCGAGGCGATCACGAGATCGTAGTCCGCCCGCGGCTCCGTGCGCTTCGGAATGATCGCGTTCAAATTGAACTTCTGATCCTCGCGATAGAGTATCAGGACCGTGGGGCGCACATATCTCAGATTACCCGTCTTCTTGTTGACGGCAGTGCGCCAACCCTCGGCAAGGAAGGGTTGAAGGGCGGAAATCTGTGCCTCAAAATCTCTGGATGTCGTCCCCTTAAGACCCACTTCATGCCAATCGAGTGATGCGGCATCGACGCCTGAACTCGGCGTCAGCCATGGTGCTTCCTTGTAATAAAGGTTCGTCAGCACCAATACAGTGTTGGGGTGTTCGAAAAATCTGTCGGACATCTTATCCAACGTGAGCCGCACATCCTCAAGGCTGCTTTCCTTGGCAACAAAGTAAAACGGCAGGGTTGGGTAGCGCTGGTGCATCCAACGCATGACCCGGGCGAGCACGGTCCCCTCCCCAACACCTGCATCGAAGATCCTCACCGCTGGCGGCGTGGGTTGAATGTTGGGCAGCTCCTGCGCAATGCGATCGGCCACCGCCGACTTCTCGGCGCAGGTATTCACGAATAGAAGATACTTTTGCCGGTTGTCGTAGAAGCGAAAGTCGCGGTCCGGCGCCACGGCCTTGGCCGATGCGTGCTCCTGACTGCCCGCCACAGGATCGCTGATTGCTTGCTTGTAACTCGCCATGGCCTCTCCTTTTCTACGCGTATGCGTGCATCTGGGGATAATGTTGCGATGAGTCAATTCAAACTCAATAGTGTGTGGGACGCAACCCATTTTTCTTCTTGCTAATTGTGACTTCTAAGCCACTGCAATTTTTAGACCAATAAATTTATCATGCGGTAAGCTGCTGATAAAAAATGAATTTATAGGACTATAGTCAAATTAAAATTTAATTCCACTAATTAAATGTTTCAAATTTACACTACGTATTTATCCGTTTTGAAACACGCTATACTTTATGCAGACGAATAAGTTTAACCTTTTTATCTGCGATTGGGATGATTCCCATCACTTCCTGCCTCACGCCATCTCCGAACAGACTCGGCCCCCTGTACAGCGGCTTCGTCGTTGCCGAGGGCCTCCAGGCGATAGAGATGTAGTCGGCAGCCTTGTCCCGCAAACCGGGGACGGAACGCTTAAGGCGACCTCGTTCAGTCCAGTTTGCCGGCGATCGCCGGCTACCCATTCCGTAACCGATTCCTTTTGGGATGCAAGAAGTCGATCACTCTTATCTCGGGCCCCTCCCCTCGAAAATGGGGCGGCCACGAGCAGGTATGCCGAGTGTCTTGCGGTACGGCGGCAACCTGCCACGTTTCGAGCTCATGCAGAATGCTAGCGTCTTTAGCGATACGGTACTTGACGCTGTGCACGCACTCTCGGTCGCCAAACTCGCAAAAATTGTCTGTGGTGCCCCCGCATGCGCCATTCGCAAGTCCCTTCGGACAGGTCTCCGGACAAATGTATTGCGTCGCGGCAAGCCGGCACATGCCGCAGGTTTCGCAGCCGAAAAGGGGCGATTTGATCGCGTGCTCTATTCTTTCGAACACGCGGTCGACTGTGCTATGTCGTTTGACAGGTCTCATCAGCGGGGCCAATAAGCGCGCACCGAGCCCCTTGTCAAAAAGAAAGCTATGGACGCTGCTCATGACCTTGTATTTGACTCGCTCGTGAAGGTTAGCGCGGCTTGGGTGCGGGCTCATTAAGTACCACGGGTTACGAGTAGATACCGGATTCGCTCGCCCTCCCTCGGCGAAGGTCAGCGACTCATCCCAGGCCTTCTTCCAAGTGAGACGGTCCGGACACTGTTCGGACAACTCCTGAACCAGTGCTTGTAACGCAGCCACCTTTTCCACCGAGTGCAAACCCGAGATCTGCACCCCCATATACCCGAAGTACCGCACTCCAAGTATCTGCAGTGCAAGGCGGCGGAGCACCCGAGCCGCGCCCTGGTCCGCGAGCATTTGTTCCTCTTCTTCAAGGAGCGCAAGAAAAGAGTCGGTTACGGTCACCCCGGGAAGCTGGTGAGTCCGGATGTAGCGCGCACGTTGCACCGACATGGGCAGAACGTTGGCCATGATCGGCAAACGATACCCTTCGCGTCCCGTCCAGTACACCGCTTCTTCATACTTGAGCATGTCGAAGCCAACCTGGGTGATTATGCAGTCGGCACCCGCGCCTACTTTTTTGCCGAGCTTTAAGTACTGCGCCATGGCGTCTTCTTCGCGGTATTTGAAAGGGTTGAGCGCCGCGGCGACGAATAAATCTGGATCAATTTGCTTTGCGATCTGGATGGCAGGGACCGACTCGAGATAGCGCGGGCGCCGGTCTTTTGGCTCTTCCTTCAATCGATCACCGGTCAGAATCAGCATGTTCTTAAGACCGTTCTCATGCATCCGGGAAAGAAACTCATGCAAGTGCTGAACTTCTCGTCCCTTGCCCGAGAAATGCACCAGCGGCTGCTTGCCGCTCACGTCCAAAAGATGCGAGGCCGCTACCGCCGAGTCGGGATCCCAGTCAGAAACCACCCGGTCAGTCACCGCAAAGCCGGCCAGCAGCGGATCCTCCGACATGACACCGGCGATTCCGCCCAGCTTGTGCAGTTCATCGTGCAGAATTTTGTCCTGCGAGGGAATGAACTCGATGGTCCAGAAGAAGCGTCCAGTGTGCAGCCCTTCCCGGATCGCATTTGACGCCGATCGAAACGGCTGCTGAGAAAGGGGCTTCTTCGAAATAACTTCGGTCTCTCGCGATCCGGGCGTGACTTCAACACACACCTCGGCGTGAGACTTCTCTGCTCGACTTGCACCATCGACACTTTCGTTCGCCATCTGATCCGCCCTCTGTTTGCCGTTAAGTAAGTCGCAGACCCGCTCGGCAGCCGATTCGCCCGCAGACGCGGTAATTCAATTGGCTAGGTCTGCATGACAATGTCGCGATCTATTCAAACTCGACAGTTGTGTGGGACGCAACCCATTTTTTCTTCTTTATATGAGATTGGGATGATTCCCATCACTTCCTGCCTCACGCCATCTCCTAACGGTGGTCGGCTGGGCAATGGATCGGCGGATGAAAAAAGCCCTGGTGATCCGGGCCTTGATGATGGCGATCAATCTCAGAAAGCCACCACCAGGGCTAATATATCATTCGGATCGAGGCAAAGCACCTAACTTAACTACCTTGGATCGATTTACGTTTGCCTGGCTTGCAATGTTGCTATCTCCTAATCGGACAGCTCGATCGGCTATTATTATTCAGCCTTCTACACTGCTTAAGTTTCATAAGGTACTCGTTAGGCGAAAGTATTTGCGACTGTTCTCATCCTATGGGAAAGGCAAATCTGGACCCAAAGGGCCTAATAGCGATTTAATCAAAGCCATTGTGGAAATTAAAAGAAGGAATCCTCGATATGGTTGTCCGCGTATCGCTTTAATTATTACGAATACGTTTGGCATTGAGCTTAATAAAGATGTGGTGCGGCGAGTGTTGATGAAGTATTACCATCCCAGATCTGGTGATCATGGCGGCCCATCATGGTTATCCTTTCTCGCCTCAATGAAAGACAGTTTGTGGAGTATTGATCTATTCTGTTGTGAATCCATATCACTTAAAACGCATTGGGTCTTGGTGGTGATGGATGTATGGAACCGAAGCATTATTGGATTTTCAACTCATGCAGGATCGGTTGATGGCCCTACTGTATGTCAAATGTTCAATCAAATTACTGCTACAAAGAATATGCCCCTATATATAAGTACAGATCATGATCCGCTCTTCCAGTTTCATCGCTGGAAAGCGAATTTGAGGATTTTAGAGATTGAAAAGATTAAATCGATTCCGTTTACGCCTATCTCACATCCTTATATAGAACGACTCATTGGTACGGTACGGCGAGAGTTTCTGGATCAGACGTTATTTTGGAATGAAATCGATTTACAGAAAAAACTAAATGATTATACGGACTATTATAACAATCATCGCGTGCATGCTTCGTTAAATGGAACCCTTCCCGCCAAATGTGGTGAGGAGAAACAATCTCCGCTTGCAGCGTTAACTAATTATGGTTGGAATTCACTTTGTCGTGGGCTTTATCAACTCCCGATTCCAACTTAACTACCAATTCGCCATGCACAAGTCAAACGCCGGCATGGGTGACATCGAGCCGGCAACACACACATCTCTGCCGCTGTTTTCGCGCGCCTGGAACGCGATCCGGACTGCTTCCCGATTAATTTCGACAATTTTATCTTCCAGACCCAGACGTTTAATGACATGGGGGGCAGTACCAAAAGTATTGGCAATAATGACATCCGCACCCGCCACGATATATCTTTCATGGACTTTCCTGACAACATCAGGCTGGTCCATGTGTGCAACACCACGCCAGGCCGGATCGTTCATGCTTACGCCTTGTCGTTCAATTTCTGAGCCGGTGCCACCATCAAGCAGAACAAGCTCTTTATTATCTATTTTATTTTTTATGTGTTCGTAGCTCATTCTGGTTGTAATGCGAAATCGGCTAATTAGTATATATCGACTTGGGCTCGATTAAAAATTGATAGCCACAGATTACACAGAGAACACAGAGATCACAGAGCTGAAAGGATTATCTATTTTAACTCTGTGATCTCTGTGCCTTTGTCGCATATTTTTTTGATTAAATCTTCTATAACAACTAATCTACAGCGATACTTCACAAGCTTATACCATCAACATACGCAAATGAATAATAAGAAGAATGGTTAAATTATTAAACCAACTGGAAAAATCACTCAAGAAAGGTAAATTCTGCTTCACCGCAGAACTGGTCCCGCCGCTTAGTACAAATCAAGATATTATTTTGCAGGAAGTTGAGCCAATAAAAGGACTTGTAGAGGCAGTCAATATCACTGACGGTGCGGCGGCAAAAACCACAATATCGAGTATCGCTGCCGCGACGATTCTCGCCATCCATGATATCGAACCCGTACTTCAACTAACTTGTCGGGACCGTAATCGTATTGCCCTTTGTGCTGATTTAATCGGCTCAGCCTCATTTGGTATCTGTAATTTATTGCCTCTGACGGGCGATGACCCTGCGAATGGTGATCAACCTGATGCCATGTCTGTTCATGACATCAACAACAGTAATGAACTGATTAGCCTGGCATGTGACATGAGCGAGAATGGTAGGCTACCCAATGGTCGTGAAATTGATTCACCCCCACATTTCCATATTGGCACCGCCGATGTACCTCAAAAAATCAAGCAAGAAACCCCACCTGCACTGCTTAAAAAAATTGAAGCTGGGGCGAGCTTCGTGCAAACACAGTTGTGTTACGACATCGAGGTAATCGAGGCTTATATTGCAGACCTCGGGGCAATCGGGATCCTGGACAAGGTGCATATATTGATCGGACTCGGACCCATTGCCTCAGCTAAATCGGCGATTTGGATGAGAGAAAATCTCTTTGGTGTCGCTATCCCAGATGCGGTCATTCAGCGTTTGCAGGATAGCGATGATGCGAAACAGGAGGGTAGGCGAATTTCCATTGAACTCATTGAAGCGATGCAAAAGATTGATGGCATTTCGGGTGTTCACCTGATGGCTCCGGGTCAATCAATCAAAGCCATCGCGAATTTGTTATCTGAACTCGGGTAAAAATCCGATTTTTTTGAGAAACCAGAATTCTAACTCAAACATTGGGCGCGTCGTCGGGGGCAGGTCACTCTCGGCATTATTAATCTGCTTTGATTGCAGCAATGACAGTGCCTTGTCAAATCGTGTACGTGACTGTATCTCAGTGAGCATGTGAAATTTTAGCTAATAATAAATATGACATTATAACGCCACTATTGGCGTGAATTTAATATCTGTTTAATGCTTGTTCAATCCTTTTAAACCCAGAAGTAAATAGGAAATCACTGGTTCAATTGTTGAGTTCCTTCCACTCATCCATGTATTGATCAACATCCGATGGTGTAATATGTTGTTCTGGACTTGGGTCTATGTATTCCCCCTGAATACCATCGAAACCGCAATATTGTTTTGAAGCTTTATACGGGCTATTGTCACTACTCACCTCATAATTTGGGACCAATCCAACTTTCCCGCCACCACCGGGTATATCTAAACATAAATTTGGCATGGCCAAGCCAGAAAGCGCTCCCCAAAGAATTTTTTGAATTTGCATCGATTCACTTACTGAAGTACGTAGATGGTCGCTACCCTGAGATGGATCGCATTGGAACATATAGTAGGGCTTCACTCGCAAATAAAGTAGTCTACGTGAAAGTGCCTGTACAATAGCATGATGATTATTGTCAAGCCTCCTTAGTATGTACCACTTCTTGTGAGAGACAAGACTCGTTGGCGGTGGTTGGAGTCAGCAGCGAACCCTACTCTCCTATATACTAAGTATAAGTTCCCTGTTAAACAGCCAATTTACAGGGAAAAATAAAATATTCGCTTAGTTTTTACTAACTACGCCCGATATTCTATTGTTAAACCAATCACTTGGACAGCTTCAATTTAATTCTGCGAATTCATTAACAGGGAAACATCAGAGAATTCATTTTTACATTTTCCTCGTAAGATTATATTTTAGCTACTTAAATTACGAATTCGCCATGCACAGGACTCTCTGACATACAACTTTCATAATTACTAGTGTGCAGAATCTAATCGTTTGCGACATCTTCCAAAATTTGACTAATGATGACCAGTTTCGCCTGCTACATCCGGGCGGAATGAAAGCAGTTGCCGCTGGAAACTTAGTGCTGAAAAAGCAGCTTTTAGTAATTCAGCGCTCGAGATTGAAAGCGCCAAATCTAACCACCATCGATCGATTCATTTTTGGATGGCTGGCAATGATGCTTTCTCCAAGACAAATCACTCAATCAGCTATTATCATTAAACCTTCTACTCTCCTATCATTTCACAATACACTAGTCAAAAGAAAGTATTGACGACTTTTTTCTTCTCATGGAAACAAAAAGTCGGGACCCAAAGGTCCTAATAGTGATTTGATCAAAGCCATTATTGAAATCAAGCGTCGCAATCCCAGTTTTGGTTGTCCACGCATTGCATTGATCATAACGAATACGTTTGGAATCGAGATCAATAAGGATGTTGTTCGGCGGGTACTGATGAAACATTACCATCCAAAACCCGGCGATGGGAGTGGTCCTTCCTGGCTATCTTTTATTGGTAACATGAAAGACAGTCTGTGGAGCATTGATCTTTTTTGCTGCGAGTCCGTTTCACTCAAGACGTATTGGGTGTTGGTGGTCATGGATGTCTGGAGTCGAAGGATCATATGATGCTCTGTGAACAAAGGACCTGTCGATGGCCCAACCATTTGCAGAATATTCAATCAGATCATTTCAAAAATAAATGTACCGCACTATATAAGTACGGATCACGACCCCCTCTTTCAATTTCACCGTTGGAAAGCCAATCTTCGCATCCTGGAAATTGAAGAAGGGTACTGACAAGTTAACTTTTTTTCCATCTGTGAAATCAAGGTAAAACATAATCTATAGTGCTGTAGCACATTTCCAAGACGCAAAGGCATTTTCTCTAAATACTCGATAATTCTTAGCTGATACTAAATGGCGGCCAAGATTGAAAAGATTGTGTACTGCTGCATGAGCACCCAAAAAGCGTTGGGCTTGCTGCATCGATTTGAATCGACGCATGCCTCGTTCTCTGACGCGTGTCAGTTGATGCGAAAGCTCAGCTCGATTGTTCACATATTTCGATGTGTCATGAATGGACTCTGGAATGAGTTCTCGATGTGCAACGCCATAGCTTCTTAACTTATCAGTGACTATTTTTCTCGGTTCGATTCCATGATTTTTGATCAGACGTTTGAAGAAACGCTTGGCTGCTGCAGCATCTCTGCGTGATTGTAGATACACATCAACCACTTCGCCATCCTGATCCACAGCGCGCCATAAGTATTTTTGTTGTCCATGAATTTTCACGAATACTTCATCGATATAAAATGTATCACCATATCCTTGGTGTTTTCGCTTTAATCGTCGGGCGTAGTGGGGGCCAAACTTGTTACACCACGAACGAATGGACTCATAGCTGACTTCAATGCTGCGTTCAGCTAAGAGATCTTCGACATCTCGATGACTGACATTAAATCGGTAATAAAGCCAGACAGAATATTGGATGATTTCTGATGGAAAGCGGTGACGTTTGTATAAACTATTTGATTTATTCATCTAGACATTGTCGCCTAGATGTACTTAACTTGTCAGTACCGGGAAAGATCAGGGAAATCAATTTTCTTCGTAAAAACTGATCTTTAAACTGTTTAGCTACGAACTCGCCATACATACGTTATTTTGGAATGATGTGGATTTACAGAACAAGTTGGATGATTTTACGCATTACTACAACAATCATCGTGTGCATGCTTCGTTGAATGGAGCCGTTCCTGCAGAATTTGGCAAAAAAAGAACATCTCCTCATACAAATCTTTTAAATTTTAGCTGGCGTTCGCTTTGTCGCGGGCTGTTTCAACTCCCAATTCCTGCGTAACTACCAATTCGCCATGCACAGGTTATTTAGTCTTGTACACAATCGAACATAGTCAATTAACTTAACTAAGATTTTAAACTCATTTTTTTTCAGTCTATAAAGACAGTTATAAAACTTTAATAATTTTTTCATATTTGAAATTATTAAAAAAATAATTTAGAACATATTTTAATTACTTGTAAATTCTAAAATTGCTGTTGCAACAGAAGAAGAACTTAAAATTCGACCATGTCCTAAACCATCGGTAGTTAATAATTCTGCATTGATGTGAGACACATTAAATTCAGCTTCGGAATATTCTACGACCGTATCTTTTTTATCGTGAATAATAAGAACCTGACCGGAATAATCTTTTAATAGATTTGGAATATTTACTAACTCAATAGGACGTTTAACGAGACGCTCTACTTTTTTACAGAACAAATCAAAAACTGAGTTTGGTAAATTCATCGAGAGTACAAAGGCTTGAACGATACTCGTCATATTACTCGGGCTAGATATCATTATGTGTTTTTTCACATGTGATAATACTCCATTATCTGGACTCAAATTCAATGCCAGTGAACTTGTCAAACCTCCAAAGGAATGACTTACTAGAACATCAATTTGATCTGATATTTTCGCAACTTCTATTAACGTGCTTGCAATTAATTGTATATTTGCTTTCTTTCCGGAAGAACTTCCATGAGCTGGACTATCGTAAGCAATGACAGTGTGTCCTTCTCTAATTAATCTCTTAATTATTCTTGTAAAATCAAGCGATCTACCAGACCATCCGTGTGTGAACAATATCACAAGGCTATCAGTGCAGTGCTTAGATGGCGTCCAATTGTAAACTATAACTTTATAAGAATTGAAAGTTATGTGAGATTTATTTGCTTGATTCAATAAACTTAATTCATTTTTAGTTAATGATTTCTTTTTTCCTAATGGTGTGCAGAACAATAGCCATGTAATTTTTGCAGCAAAGCTTGGGCACATACGCCATAGGTATTTGAATATTACGGAAAAAGACCCAGTCATTGCTAATTTAAGTCTATTAAATTTAAACTTGTAGAATCATATCTTAATAAATGAGTATCTTCCGGTTCGTATCTACTTACAAACTCTTCACCACCTAGCCATCTGAAGTCTTTTGGTGATACCAATATATTTGTTGCGAACGCACTTCCTGTAAATTTTCTGCGCCGTGAACAGTGGCAGTATTGAAATACTGCCTAAATTACCAGTTATTTTATACGATACTTTATTACAGAAACAGCTTACGACCGCGTTATTATCAGACATAGTTATTCTTCCCTCTAGCAAGCGTTAGAACTATCTTGTTATAGCTTAATTAAATAATGAAAGGGCTTCTATTTGATATTCGATTAAAACTAAAAACTGAAACTATAAGTGTCATGGCGATCCAAACTGTCCCATCCATGTACGTTGATGAACTTTAAGCTCTCTGCTATGTTTTATAATATTTAATAAATATAAAATATTTTATTACTCAAAATCACTAAAGCTATACAAACACACTAAAACACGAATGAAATTCCTTTATCTAAATTGTATCTACAATGCAAAATATTCATTGATGGAATATTTTTCTAAATTAGCCAGCTATTCTCTCGAGTTGAACGCTTTTCGATTGAAATATTTCCATCCTCATGAACACCCATATAAAATTCCTGAATTAATAGATTGTTCTTCAACTCATTGGATGTGCCTTCTATCACAACCCGACCATTACCAATAATGTAGCCATAGTCACCATAATCTAATGCTAAGCGAGTATTTTGTTCCGCAAGCAAGATACTAATATCTAGTTGTTTCGCCAATTTAGATAATATCTCGTAAATTTCTTCAACTATAATTGGCGCTACACCCATCGATGGTTCGTCTAACAAAAGAAGTCTTGGCTTGGCTAATATTGCACGCCCTATGACAAGCATTTGTTGCTCGCCACCAGAGATATACCCTGCATAGGAACGTCGTATTTTATTGAGGATCGGGAAATATTCGTAGATTTCTTCGATCTCATTTCTTACATCAGAACGACTGCGACCGTTGCGTTTGCAACTCACCAGTAGATTTTCTTCTACAGTCAGATGATTAAAGCAACGCCGTCCCTCGAGCACCTGTACAATTCCTTTAGAAACTAGAACTTCTGGATCTACACCACAAATATTCTCGCCTTCATAGAATATTGATCCTTGTGTAACAGCTCCTCCATCGATCGATATTAAATTTGAGATCGATTTAAGCGTCGTGGTTTTGCCCGCACCGTTTGCACCAACTAATGCTACAATTGACCCATGTTGTACGTTCAGAGAAATGCCTTTCAAAGCAAGACTTAAACGTCCATAAACGGCACTTACATCTTGCAGTTCTAATAATGGTTGCTTGCTTGATTTGTTAATCATCATGGATAATAAGTTTGGTTTGTTATTTTAATCATTATAAGGATATGGCCATGCACGAAGCTTATCGCGCATTGTGAACCATAGCTTTGCTAGACCTAATGGTTCGACAATAAGAAAAAATATGATAAGGATGCCAAAAGTTATGATCTCTATGTATGACTGCACTTGCGAGTTAATTTGAAAATTTAGAAGTGCTGGCATTTCATATAAAGCCAGAGGCAATAGGAATATAAATATAGCGCCAATGAATGATCCGAATATGCTACCCAACCCTCCAATTATTACTATGAACATTATTTTAAATGACATGTCGATTGTAAATGCAGAAACAGTAACGTTTTGTAAATACAAAAACGCCCAAAGACCACCTGCAACCCCGCAATAAAAAGAGCTTACTGCAAACACCACCAATTTTGTCACGGGTATATTTACTCCAATAAATTCAGCTGAAATTTCATTATCGCGAATAGCGATCCATTGACGGCCAAAATGGCTACGGACAATATTTTTTGCAAGTACGGCAAAAATAATTGTAACAATCAATACAAATAAATATGCATTTACTTCAGACGCTAATGAGAAACCAAAGACCGTGATGCTAGAAGTTGAAGCGACTCCTGAAGGGTGATAGTTCCAAAACCAAGCTACTCTCGAAAATATCCATTCGAGAAAAAATTGTGCAGCAAGGGTGGCAATTGCAAGATAAAAAGCTCGCAAGCGCAGACTTGTAAGTCCAAATAAGACACCAACTATCGCTGCCATTAAACCACCAATCAAAAAATCGATAATCACAGGTATTTCAGGCACATTAGTGGCTAATTTGTAACTCGTGTAAGCTCCGACCGCCATCAACCCACCAGTACCTAACGAAAATAGACCGGCATAACCCATTAACAAATTTGCCCCAATAGCGGCTATCGACAAAATCATTACCGGGATAAAGATACTTCCGATCCAATATTCATTTGCAAAAAAAGGAATAAATATAAAAAGAATCGCGAGTAAGATTATTATTACAATTCGATCTTCACGAGCCGGTAATAAAATTAGATCCTCACCAAAAGATGTGCGTAATTGTCTTGCTTGACTATAAAACATTTAAGATCTAGATCCTCCTGATCGGGCGTTCACCAAATAGACCCTGAGGCCGTACAGCCAAAAAAAGAATCGCGACAACATAAGGAAACCAACTGTCAGTAGATCCGCCAATGAGTGGCCCTGCATACACCTCAAATAATCGCTCACTCACTCCAATAATTAACCCTCCACAGATTGCACCTGGTACAGAGGTTAATCCGCCCAAAATGAGAACAGGTAGTGCTTTTAGGGTGATTATACTTAAAGCTGGTTGTGCCCCGAGGCGTGCACCCCAGATGAGTCCTGTAATGAAGGCAATAATTCCTGCTGTTGCCCATACAACCATCCATACCTTATGCATAGAAACACCAACAGAAACCGCGGCTTGATGATCATCTGCCACTGCACGAAGCGCACGACCCATAGAGGTATAACTAAAAAATACCGACAAAATTAGAACCAAAATACTTGAAATAATTGCAGTTGTAACATCTGCTTTATCAATGAGAATTTCGCCTATTTGTAACAACCCGCTCGGCATGTTGATATCAATTAATGAGACATCGCTACCCCACATCCATTGCCCAGTACCATTGATTACATAAGCCACACCAATGGTGACCATAAACAAGCTTATCTCAGACCGGTTTATCATACGTCGTAGTACGAGAAACTCGATTAGAATAGCTACAATTATCATCATTACAATTGCTAAACACCCAGCTACAATTGCAGAAGCACCTGCATCTACCAAACCTGCATAACTTAGCGCAGCAAAAACTACCATCGCACCTTGTGCATAGTTGAAAACACCTGATGCTTTATAAATAAGGACAAACCCAAGCGCAATAAGTGCATACAGAACTCCACTGAGCAGCCCTGATATCAGCATTTCAAAAAAGAAATATATATCAGCCATAATTACACCGGTTCAGAATTTGGTGTACCAAGATAAGCCTCAATAACTATTGGATCATTAACTACTAATTTAGGTACTCCATCAGCAATTTTTTCTCCGTTATCAAGCACTATAATTCGATCTGAAATACCCGTTACGACACCAATGTCATGTTCAATAAGTATAATCGACAATTCCTGCGTTGAATTTAAATCGCATATGAAGCGACACATATCTCGTTTCTCATCGAAGTTCATGCCTGCCATCGGCTCATCGAGCAAAATTAAGTCTGGTTCAGTAGCAATTGCACGACCAAGCTCAATACGCTTTTGAATACCATAGGGAAGTTCATTCACTAATGTATCTCGTACTGCTTCAAGCTCGAGGAAATAAATTATATTTTCAATTTTTTTTCGGTGCGCAATTTCCTCACGTTTAGTGGCGCCAACGAATAACGCAGCCTGGAAAATATTAGTTTTCATCTTTGCACTTCTGCCAGTCATTAAATTTTCAAGAGTCGTCAACCCTTCAAACAGTGCAATATTTTGAAACGTTCGGGCGATTCCGTCGCAAAGCGCTAGATTTGCGTTTCTGTAACGTCTTTCAATTTGTTTAAAGAAAATTCTGCCTGTTGTTGGCATATAAAATCCGTTAATACAATTAAGTAAAGAAGTCTTGCCGGCACCATTCGGGCCAATGATCGCGAGCACTCCTGCGCGCGGCATATTGAAACTAACATTTTTTAGAGCTATTACAGCACCAAAAGCAAGGCTAACATCATCAACAACAAGTATTGAGTCATCCTCAGCTTCTGTAGAATTCATAATTGAACTATCTTTTTCAGCTAGTTGGTACGCGGTACTTTTCTAATTGTAAGTGGTATTTTCGATAAATCAGCTGTGCACCAAATTTTTGTATCGCTATCAACTAGCTCAGTACTTTCTTGCCAGTTATTCATGCGTAATATCTTGCCATTCTTTGTAATCTCTGATTTTTCTGGTCTTGGAGAGTGCGTGCAAATTACATACTCCGTGATGACACAAGGGATACTGGAGTTCTTCATTTCACGGTTAGCTGATAAAACCAACTCATTAAATAATGCTTGAACTTTTTCGTTAATACATAATTCGTCGTATCCCGCATAGGAAATCTCTGATAAGTGCGCCCATGTTTTTAAACGATCAAACGCAGGATAGAAAAGTGCCTTTAACTTTGATTGATCATTTCCAAACACGAATGCAGCACGAACATAAGGTGAATTATTTAATAAACGCTCACATATCTCAGGTTGAAACACTGAGTCATCACTTAATTGATACTGCGATGCAGTCCGACCAATAAGCCTGAATGATTCACTATTAAGATTTGCTTGGTCTCCAGGAAAAAACCAGCCAGCCTCGTTAGCAAAAGGTAGCGGCTTTCCATTGGTATCGAGATAGTTAGCTCCTCCTGATAACAGTAATATTTCAACTCTACCGTCTTCAACAACACGTATCGTTTTTTTATTTACTTTATATCGAGCCATGGAATCGTTAGAGTAGTTCACAGAATCTGAAATTGCGACTGCTCCACCAACTTCCACCACGCTATAGAGCTCAGTGATATCAACTCCTATTGATGTAAACCATTTTTTCAGATAGGCAGGTAATGCAAAACCTGTAGATATAACCATGCGTGCATGCGAAAAACCCAGTTGCTGTAAAATAGGCTTTGTAAAAAACAAACGTGCGAATATGTACACAAATCGATCGCCAAGTTTTAAACCGTGACCCGTTCGTACACGAATAGAATTTGACAGCGCAGCTTTCAATGTTGACCGAACCAATTTGCTTGCTCTAGACATACGCTCTTCATGTCTTCCCCAGAATTTAGCAAGCACATTTGGAGTGGTCAAAATGAAACTTGGTGCAATTTGACGAATATCAGAAAAAACAGTTGCCGTACTTTCTGGTGTATTAAATGTACAACCTGCAACAAGTCGACCTTTTTCCAAAACAATGCAGTATTCTGCTAGCCCAAAGATCATAGGTAAGTTCTGCTCAACGATAACAATGGTAGTGCCTTTACTACTATTGATCTCAGCTAATGTTGTTGCAATTTATTCAACCAAGGTTGGCATGATCCCATCTGATGGCTCGTCAAGAAGTATTAATTTCGGATCGGTCATCAAGCCACGTCCAATGGCTAGCATTTGTTGTTCGCCACCACTCAATGTTCCTGCAGTCTGTGTAAGTCTTTCTCGAAGACGCGGAAAATAACTAAGCACTTCTTCCAATCGATTGCGCTTACCACTACCAGCAGCAATTCTTCCCATTTCTAAATTTTCCATTACCGTGAGACCAGGGAAAATGCCGCGATCCTGGACAATCGTGGTAACACCGCGACTAGCCCTTTCATGTGGATGTAATTTCGAAATGTCTTCGCCATTTAGACGTATTGAGCCAGGACTAGGGAAGATTAAACCCACAAGGCATCTTATTAGTGTAGTTTTACCCATACCATTACGACCCACGACACCCACTATTCCTTCACCTTTAACCTTAAATGACAAATCACGCAATACGGTGATTTTGCCGTATCCTGCCGTTATGTTTTCGACTTCTAGTTTCATTCTAGATACGCACTACCGTGGCCTAAATATATTTCACGAACTTGGTTATTTTCGGATACTTGTTCAAACGTTCCTTCCATCAACACTCGCCCAAGATGTAACACAGTTACAGGTGCGTTAAGATCACGAATAAAGTTGATATCATGCTCAATGATAATCACTGAGAGCTGGAATTCTTGGATAAGATTTTTTATCAACTTTGCTGTTGATTCGGTCTCTTCTACCGTCATGCCTGCAGTAGGTTCATCTAGCAGCAATAGCTTGGCTTTCACTGCCAGTAACAGCCCTATTTCTAGCCATTGGCGTTGCCCATGTGAGAGAAATTTAACGGGTTTATCTGATTCTTCAGTTAATCGAATCAAATTTAGTACTTCTGCAATTTGATTTTACGTTCACTACGCGGACAGTCTGTATCAAATACCGCTAATTCGATATTTTCATACGCAGTCAAATTGTCGAATACAGTTGGCGTTTGAAACTTGCGTGCAATACCAATTCGAGCACGTCTAACAACATTCAAACTGGTGATGTTACGATCCTGGTAGAAGATACGCCCCGCATTTGGTTGTTAGTGCCTAGAGATCATGCTGATGAAAGTGGTTTTTCCCGCTCCATTTGGACCAATAACACACTGAATGGAACCAGTATCTATTTCAAAATCAATGGACTCGTTAGCCACTAAGCCAGCAAAGTGTTTAGTAAGCCCTTCCGTTCGTAACAAGTTGCTCATTGTTTATCTTTAGATTGCCAAAGCTTAGGCAGTTGAGACAACGCTCCAGCGATGCCTCCTTTGAGAAATACAATCACAGCAATAAAAATTAACCCAAGCACAAGTTGCCAATATTCGGGTGTGATCGTACTAAGGTAATTTGAGAGTGAAGCGACTAAAATTCCACCGAGTAACGCAGCAAGCAATGAGGCGCGACCTGCAATTGCTACCCATACGACGACTTCTGTTGAAAACAACACGCCACCCAAAGATGGAGCAACAAAATTTGCATGTGTTCCGTAAAGAGCGCCAGCAAGACATGCCACGGCGCCAGACAATGCAAACACACCTGTCTTAATATACAGAAATATTAAATCCAAGGGAGGTCATTCGGTCTTCATTTTCGCGAATACCAACTAGAATCTTTCCAAAACGACTAGTAGCAAGCCATTTAAGTAATATGTACATCGCGATTACCACAGGCAGTATCGCGTAATAAGCCGGCGCATCGTTATACAGTGAGACGCTCCCTAAGGAACCAAATGTTAACGACATGCGGTCGATGTACATACCATTCCAACCGCCTGTAATATCAGACTGACTCACTGCAATTTGTTCGACCATGATGGATAAAGCAAGTGTCACTAAAACGAAATAAGTGGCACGCACACCAGCACTGAATAAAAAATATCCAGTAACTGCTGCAAGTGTGCCGCCTACAAGTGGGCTTAACAAAATTCCGATGTATCCAGAATTAATTCCAAATTTAGTTTGCATCGCCAAGCCCATGGTGTACGCACCAAGCGCAAAAAACCCAGCTTGTCCAAAACTAAGTATCCCCACATAACCCCAAAGTAGTGCGAGTGACATGGCTAATACGCCGAATAACATATATTGAGGCAAAATATAAATGGGGTAGCCAGATACAAAGACTGGCAACAATGCGAAGATTATAAATATGACGACTGCAAGCTTTTCCTCAGAAAACCCTGAGCGCTTTGTAAGACCAGAAGTTACAGTCCTTTGCTTCTCCTCAGTTGTAGTCATGATTGCTTCAATATACCTGTCGGCCTATAACGTAATATGACAATCGCGAGTAAGAAAACAACAGATTGTGCAAAAACTTGTTTTGAAAAGAGAGCAAAAATTGTTTCGGCACCGCCTATAAAAAAGCTGCCAATTAATGTCCCACCAAGTAATTGACCAACCCCACCTACTATAACTACAAAGAAAGAACGTATTAAAAACACATTCCCAATATAAGGATCTACACTTAACATGGGACTAATTAACCCGCCAGCAAGCCCTGCTATTCCTGAACCTATTCCAAAGACTATTTTGTATGTTCGTGAAACATTGAGACCAAGCAAACTTGCTGCTTCACGATTTTGGATGAGTGCTCGAATTTTTATTCCAATAGTCGTTTTGTAAAAGACGTAAGCGGTCGCACCAATTAGTGCCAATGCAAATATGGCAATGGCGCCTCGATACGCTGGAATTTTAACTGCACCAAAGTCAATTGCGCCGGGCAACGGATTACTAACATTTCGAAAATCTGTACCAAAGACAATCTTAATCACTTCAGTCATGATTAAGAAAAAGGCCCATGTAAGCAGTAAAGTATCAAACGGCTTATCATAAAAATGCCGAATGATAATGTGCTCTAACAGAAGACCAACAATCGCCACGCCTAATGTAGCACCAACTATAGCGAGTAAAAATGGTGCACCCGCCGTAGTTGCTGCCCATGTAAAATATGCGCCCAGTGTAAGCATTGCGCCATGGCCCATATTAATAACGCCCACAAGACCATAGATAATTGCTAACCCAAACGCTGCCAACGCTAACACGAGCGTAATTAACGTCGCGTCAACTAAAACGCTAATTATTGTTTCCATGTTTAACCTAAGTTACGTTACAAAGAAACAAATTTCTTAGCTATCACCACTCCTACTTTAATTTTGAAGTTCACGTTTAAAGTACAAACTATATAAACAATAAACTTCAATTAAAGAGGTAGATCACAACGTGCATCAAGTGGCTCAACTGCTTCAAATGATTGAACCTCTTCAAACATATCGTTCACACTGGTCCAATCATTTCGGACTTTCATTAAATAAGATGGCACCACGATTTGATGATCAAGCGCACGCATTTTCACTGGGCCTTGTGGCGCGTTATCGAAAGTAATACCGCCTAAAGCATCACGTAATGCATCTGTACTTACTTCGCCAGCTATTTCGATGGCTTTCGCTGCCATGTGTGCACCATTATACATTGCCACACCAACGGTGTTCATCAATGCATCTTTACCAAATTTCTTCTTAAAGCGCTCCAGGAATGGCGCATTATTTGGATGTTCAATAGACATAAAGTAGTCGAAACTAACATAGCCACCACCCGATACTTCTGGCCCTAATCCTGTGGTAACCACTTCCTCATCATCTACCGTCCAAAACGCGAAATCATCTTTCATTCCTGCTGCTGCAAACTGTTGGCGAAAATTAACCGTGTCACTGCCCGTAAGAGAATGGAAAATAATATCAGCGCCAGACTTTCGAATATCACGTAGCACAGATTCATACTGTGGAGTTCCGAAAGGTATGTAAACTTCTCCTACTACTTCACCATCTAATTCATCCAGTTTTCTTTTCGTAACTAAGTTAGTTACTCGTGGCCACGCATAATCTGAACCAATCATAAAAAACTTCTTACCAAAGGTTTTCATTATGTATTCTAAATGTGGCCACACTTGCTGAGTAGGTTCAGGTCCGAACATAAATATGTTTTCATTGCAAACGCCAGGAAAATATTCTTTCTCCTGCCCTTCATAAAATGTTGGATAAAGAAGTATTTTATTTGCGCCTTGTACAACTGGGCCTGCAGCATTTCGTTCCGCGCTCGAAAAAGTTCCAGCTAGGAAGTCTACTTTCTCTTGTCTAATTAGCCTGTTAGCTTGTTCAACAACGATACGAGGCTCTGTTTTTGAATCGCCAACTACCAATTCAAATTTTCGCCCGAGAGCGCCTCCAGCAGCATTAATTTCATCTACTGCTAATTCAAAACCTGAAATATGAGCTTTCCCATATACAGTCCAAGCACCTGTCAATGGTGAAATTATCCCAACTTTAATTGTGTCTGCTGCTCTAAGGTTCTTAATAAACGCTGGTGCTACTGCAACACTGGCAGCAGCTGTCATACCTTTCAAGACAGTTCGGCGGCTAACTTTTTTATTAACTATTTTTCTATTCATCTGGATATCCTCCGTAGTAAATGGTTATTATTTTTTCTAAAAGGAATTTTAGTATATATTTGATTGATCAATACCAACCTGGTTTTACATTGGTGCCAAGCATCTCATCATAAACATCGCTTCTTCGGTCACGTAATACCTGGTTGTACTCATTCCAATTTCGTTTGCGTCTAGCGTCTGCTAGATTTACATCAGCGTAAATAATTTCTTCTTTATCAGAACTTGCAGGACCGCCAATTGGCCAACCTGCATAACTAGTGATTAGACTCTGGCCTACAAAAGGTTGAGAACGTTCGGTTCCAATTCGATCTGCAGCAGCAATAAATACTGAATTTGAGTGGGAAGCGGCCATCACTAAAATATTGGCCATAGCCTCCCGACCTTCTGCTTGTCCTGGGATCGGCACCCAGTTGGTAGGGATACAAATAATGTCTGCACCTTGCAGTGCGCATAATCGATAGCTCTCAGGAAACCAACCGTCGTAACAAATAAATGTACCAATACGCCCTATTAGCGTTTTAAAAACTGGAAATCCTAAATTACCAGGCTCAAAAAACAAATTCTCGGCATTCCAAAGATGAACCTTGCGAAATGTTCCGATATAACCTTGCGGCCCGATAACTACAGATGAATTATAAAGCGCTTCACCATCACGTTCGTTTATTCCCGCAACAATGTGCAAATTATGTTTTCCCGCGACTTTACACCAAGCTTCAGATGTGAGGCCATTAGGAACTTCTTCAGAAAGATCAAAAGCTTCTTCACGGGTATTAAAAACATAACCGGAATTGCAGAGTTCAGGAAGTACTACTAAGCCAGCTCCATTGCTAGCGGCTTCTTCTATTAATTTGATAGTGTGACGAATATTGTCGTCTTTCTCGCCTACCATGGGTTCCATTTGGATACAGGCGACTTTAACTGTTGCTTCACTACTATTATCCGCCATATAAAGACCTTTATTATTGCTTTGGTGTTTTAGCTACTTATAAAATTTCAGTACCCCGACCATATTTAGCTAATCATCGTCCACTAAATAACTAACTGAACAGACAAAAAAGCCCTTGCGAAAAGATATCCGCAAGGGCTTTTTTGCCATAAATGCTTAGCAGAAGTGCTATTGATTCTACTTGATTAGTATAGTTTTTAGACTAATTAGCCACTATCGTCAAGCTAAATAAGCTAGAGAATTAGTAGGAACTTAGAGCTTTCAAAACTTATAAGGAATTAGATAAATGAAATCGTATTATTTTATGAATAACACCATGTTCTTGCAATTTGTAAATAATATTCCATAGCTTGTTCAATTCTTTGAAGATAACAATATTCATCTGTTTGATGTGCCAGTGCCGCCTCACCCGGTCCAATAATTAATGTGGGTGGATCACCAGAAGCATTTGCAAGAACAGGACCATCGGTAAAATAACTTACAGAACGTGGTTCAGGCTTTTCGTTCAATAATTCTTCTGCAATAGAAAACACTTGTGATACCCAATCATTGTCTGGTTCAGACCAAATACCATCCACTCCCACGATTTCCTCTACACTAATTTCATCACCAAGGAGTTTGGTAATTTCAGTCATAAGTTGTGATTGTTGTTGGCCAGGTATAGTTCTTATATCGACACTAGCCTCTGTTCTGTCTGGTACAGAATTAATATTCATACCACCTTGAATAGTACTTACATTTAATGTCGGCATACCTAGTACTGGATGTGCATTTGTTGTCCATTGGTATGCAGCAAGTTTGTTTACCGCTTCTGCCATTTTATAGATTGCATTGTCACCCATTTCAGGCATCGATCCGTGCGCAGTTACACCAGATGCAATTAGCCTTAACCAATATGCGCCTTTATGTCCCGCCAGAGGGTAGTTAGAGGTAGGCTCACCAACGACAATTGCACCAGCTTTTTTCAATGCATTCGGTAACTGTGCTAAATGATTTGCTCCTTCACAACCTGTTTCTTCTCCTGCAGTAATAACCAGTTCCAAACCTGCTTTGGGGCGATCAAGTTTTGCAATTTGCACAGCAGCTAACACAAATGCTGCTACACCTGCTTTCATATCAGTGGTGCCACGGCCGAATACCTTTCCATCTGTAGTATCTGCTGCAAAAGGATCACAGCTCCATTCAGCAGCACCTAGAGGAACCGTATCGATGTGCCCTGTGAAACATAATGGAAGCTTGTCATCACTGCCCTCCAATCGCGCCACTAAGCTGGTTCGGTTTGTATCAAACTCGTGGTAATGAGTGGTGAATCCGTTATCTTCAAGATACTTTCCGAGGTATTTTGCACACAGATGTTCGTCACCTGGTGGATTAACAGTGTTAATGCGAACCAAATCTTGAGTTAATTGAATTGGAGTCATAAAACTAGATGGGCATATCTTTTGAACATAGTTACATAAGTGTGCTGTAGTATTCGGGTCGCCGATCATTTAATAAGTGATTGTTCTTAGTGATTAACTTATCTTGAGCGGAACGAATTTTAATATCCTGCAACACTAGGTCATCATTTATTGAATCAGAGTTAACAAGAATTTCGCCTCTAGTCCCTACAATTTGGCTTTGACCTGTAAAGGTTAACTCACCACGAGGGCGTACTTCAGTTCCTGCACGATTCGCAGTAACTGCATACACGCCGTTTTCAACACAACGACTGATCATTGTTTTCTGGCAATACGCGAGTACTAGGTTTGATGGGTGACAAATTACATCTGCTCCTTGAAGTGTAAGAGACCGAAAAACTTCAGAAAAAATCCAGTCATAACAAATCATTAGGCCAATATTTGAATCTTTTACTTTAGTAGTAGCCAGTGCAATATTCCCAGGATCAAAATATTCTTTTTCAGTATTAAAAAGATGAAGCTTGCGGTAGGTATGAATTAATCCAGTAGGACCTACGAGTAAAGCACTGTTATAGAGTTTACTGCTTTCACGCTCAGCAAATCCGGTAACAATATATAAATCGTTAGCCTTGCATAGCTTCTTCAACACATTAACTGTAGGAGGGTCTGTAATATCTTCTGCGAGCTTATTAAGTTCCTTGCGATCCTCGAAGTAATAGCCGGTAAATGCAAGCTCCGGTAAAACAATAATGTCAGCTTCGACTCCAGAAAGTGCATCTTGGACTTTCTCCAAGTTTCGGCCTGGTTCCCCAAACTCTGGTGAAAACTGAAAGTAGCCAACGATCATAGCTTGCCTCTCAAAATGTGAAACATACGAGATACGGAGATTTTACTTACTCTTAATGACTCAGCTAACCCTATATCGTTGTATACAAGATACTCTCTATAATTACTTATGTTAAATTCTTCATCTACAGCTTCGGGCACCACAACTCATGTTGGAGTAGACTTTTTTATTTAATGACTATATCCAAGTACTTTTAATTCAATTTCAATTTCTTCAAGAATAGCGGGATCATCAATTGTTGCTGGCATTTTATAGGGTTCACCATCCGCTATTTTTTTCATAGTGCCACGTAATATTTTCCCGGAACGGGTTTTAGGTAATCTTTTGACTATCGTTGCTTTTTTAAAGGATGCCACCGGCCCAATCTCCTGACGTACCCGTTTGATAAGTTCATTAATAATTGTTTCATGATCAGTTCTTGTGCCAGTTTTTAAAACGATTAACCCGAGTGGCATTTGCCCTTTCAAATCGTCTGCAACACCAATTACAGCACATTCTGCTACATCCGGATGACCAGCCAGAACTTCTTCCATCGCACCGGTGGATAATCGATGTCCAGCGACATTAATAACATCGCCTAGTCGACTCATCACCCAGACATCATCATCTTCGTCGATATAACCTGCATCCCAAGTCATATAGTAGCCATCATGAAGAGATAAATAAGCTTCAATGTATTTCTCGTCATTCTGCCAGAGCGTCGATAAACAACCAGGTGGTAAAGGTAGTTTCAGTGCCATCTTCCCCATTTTGCCGTGTGGTAGAGGTTTACCCTGATCGTCAAGTATTTTCAGATTAAAACCTGGTACTGGTTTTGAGGTGGAACCTTTTTTAATTGGAAATTCCTCCAATCCCATACAATTTGCAGTAATCGCCCATCCTGTTTCCGTTTGCCACCAGTGATCAATTACGGGGACATTTAATTTTGATTCGGCCCATTCGAGGGTGTCAGTGTCACAGCGTTCCCCGGCAAGAAAAAGAGTTTTTAACGAAGACAAATCATATTCCTTAATTAGTTCACCATTAGGATCTTCACGTTTGATTGCCCTGAATGCAGTTGGCGCAGTAAACAGGGCATTGATGTTATGCGATTCGATAACACGCCAGAAAGCTCCTGCATCAGGCGTACCCACCGGTTTACCCTCATAAAGTATGGATGTACACCCATGTAACAAAGGGCCATAGCAAATATAGGAATGCCCTACGACCCAACCCACATCCGATGCAGCCCAAAACACTTCGCCGGGATTGAGGTTGTAGATATTCTTCATTGACCATTTCAGGGCCACTGCATGACCACCATGATCGCGAACAACACCTTTAGGCATACCTGTAGTACCGGAGGTATAAAGAATATATAGCGGATCAGTCGCTTGTACGGGGACACAATTTACTGGTTTTGCCTGGACGCAGGCATCATGCCAATCGACATCACGGCCCTTTATCAAGGGCGCATTACTTTGAGGTCGTTGCAAAATAATACAGGCTTCAGGTTTATGAGTAGCCTTTTCTATAGCAGCATCAAGTAGTGGCTTGTATTCAATAATACGATTAACTTCTATGCCACAGGATGCAGAGATAATCAGTTTCGGTTTTGCGTCATCTATGCGCGTTGCAAGTTCACTCGGAGCAAAACCACCAAAAACGACTGAATGAATAGCGCCGATGCGAGCACAGGCCAGCATGGCAATCACAGCCTCAGGCACCATAGACATATAGATAATAAGCCTGTCACCCTTGGCCACACCAAGCTGAGTTAGTACACCAGCAAAGTTTGCGGTTTGATCACGTAATTCACGATACGTGAAACGTGCAGTGGTGTTAGTGACCGGACTGTCATAGATAAGTGCAATTTGATCAGCGCGCCCATCTTCAACATGCCGATCAAGTGCATTAAAACAGGTATTGAGTTTCCCATCGGCAAACCATTTATAAAAAGGTTTGTTAGATTCATCTAGAACTTTTGTAAACGGTTTATCCCAATGTATTTCTTGCGCTACACCAGACCAAAAACCCTCAGGGTCTTTTAATGAATACTGATAAGCTTTTGAGTAATTAGACATGGATTGTAACCTCTATTCTTGTGTTACCCACAAATCGACAAACTCATTAACTTTTGTGTTGCGCAACTTGGATGAATCACTGAATAACTTCAAAATTGCGTCAGCTTGTTTTTCTAATAAACGAGTTTTTATGTTACGTTCAAATTTTTCTTCTAATAGAGGGATGCCTTCTGAACGTCTGCGAAAATGACCGATCGGAAATTCAATTTCAATATTCTCTGTTTTACTACCATCTTTAAAAAAAACTTGAACTGCATTTCCAATGGAGCGTTTTTCTGGATCTAAATAATCAGTGCTGTATTGCTTATTCTCGATTACTTGCATTTTTTCACGCAAAGCATCTACGCTCGAGTCACTGGCAACTTCGCCTTCATAATCTTCAGCTGTTAAACGACCAAAAATGAGCGCAATGGCAACCATATACTGAATGCAATGATCACGATCTGCCGAATTATCCAACGGTCCAGTCTTGTCAATGATTCGCATTGCTGCTTCCTGGGTTTGAATTAGTATCTTATCGATGTCATCCAAACGATGTTTCACTTGTTCGTGCAAACTAAGTGCGACTTCAACCGCAGTTTGTGCATGAAACTCTGCGGGGAACGAAATTTTGAACAAGACATTTTCCATCACATAGGAACCCAAATCTTGGCTAAATTTAAAATCGTTGCCTCGAAATAAGACATCTGCATAACCCCAGTTTTTGGCACTTAAGGCAGATGGATATCCCATTTCGCCTGTCATGGCGATCAGCGCAAGACGTACTCCTCGACTGCTTGCATCACCCGCTGCCCAGGATTTACGTGAACCGGTATTGGGTGCATGACGATAAGTACGTAACGCGCCTCCATCGATCCAGGCATTAGAAACGGCATTGATGATTTGTTCTTTGCTTCCTCCTAACATGCCAGTGACAACTGCTGCTGTCGCAACTCGTACTAATAAAACATGATCTAAACCTACTTGATTAAAACTGTTTTCTAAAGCGATAACTCCTTGAATCTCGTGCGCCTTGATCATGGCGGTAAGCACATCATCAACAGTTAGTGAAAATTTGTCTGCGATGAAATTATTACGACTGATATAATCTGCTATCGCTAAAATACCCCCTAGGTTATCTGAAGGGTGGCCCCATTCTGCTGCAAGCCAGGTATCGTTATAGTCCAGCCAACGAATCATGCAACCAATATTGAAAGCTGCGGTTATAGGATCGAGCTCATAGGATGTTCCTGGTACTCGCGCCCCGTTTTGCATGGTCGCGCCTGGTACAACTGGGCCCATCATGTGGGTACAAGCAGGAAAGTTTAGCGCCAACAGTCCGCAGCCTAGGGTATCCATTAAACAATACCGGGATGTATTACGTGCTACTTCACTTTCAATTTTATAGTCAACTACATAATCTGCAATATCGACAAAAAGTTGGTCTGGATCAGGTCGTTTGGTTTCTTTAATTCCAATTGACACAACTAATTTCTTTTCTCTTAGGAAATCTATTTAATTGCGCTTATTAATGGGTACAAATTTAAGATCTTCCGGGCCAGTATAATTTGCACTTGGTCTTATAATTTTTCCATCTTCGCGCTGTTCAATTACATGTGCTGCCCAACCCGATGTGCGTGCTATTACGAACAAAGGTGTAAACATTGCAGTGGGAACATTCATGAGCGAATAGGAAACTGCTGAAAACCAGTCCAAGTTTGGGAACATTTTTTTCTCATCCCACATAATTTTCTCAATGCGTTCAGCAATCTTGTACATTTTCATATTTTTCGCGTTAGTTGCTAATCGTTTAGCAACCGCTTTAATTACCTCATTACGAGGATCACCCGTGGTGTAAACGGGATGACCAAAACCGATTACAATTTCTTTACGTGACATACGTTCGCGAATGTCCACTTCGGCTTCATCTGGGTTGCTATAACGTGACTGGATTTCAAAAGCTACTTCATTTGCGCCACCATGTTTTGGGCCACGTAATGCTCCAATGGCACCAGTAATGCATGAAAACATATCAGAGCCCGTACCAGCAATAACACGTGCAGTAAAAGTGGATGCGTTATATTCATGCTCTGCATATAAGATAAGCGAAGTGTGCATGGCACGAACCCATTCATATGGTGGTTCTTTACTGTGTAATAAATGAAGGAAATGTCCTCCAATGGAATCGTCATCGGTTTCGACATCAATGCGTTTTTCATTGACTTTATAGTGGTACCAATAAAGCAGCATCGAACCAAACGAAGCCATTAAACGATCTGCGATGTTTCGGGCTTCATCCGAATTGTGATCTTCTTTTTCAGGCATAAGCGTGCCCAACACAGAACAGCCCGTTCTTAAAACATCCATTGGGTGTGTTGAAGCGGGCAATTGTTCCAAGCAGTATTTCAGTTCTGCAGGTAATACACGTAGAGAACGAAGTTTATTTTTATAGGCAGTCAGTTCTGTTGTCGTTGGAAGTTTTCCATGCACTATAAGGTAAGCAATTTCTTCAAACTCACAGATATCAGCGATATCTAAAATATCGTAGCCACGATAATGTAAATCATTACCACTTAAACCAACTGTACACAATGCTGTATTACCTGCAACAGTTCCACTTAATGCTACAGATTTTTTTGGTTTTAGTATTTTAGCAGCTTTTTTGGTCATGTTTATCTGTTCCATCATGTAGTTTCTAAAAATAAATTGATTATCTAGCAAATAGATTATCTAATTTCTTTTCGTATTCGTGATAACCCAAAAAGTCATAAAGTTCTTCCCTAGTTTGCATTAGCTCTACAACATTTTTTTGTGTGCCTTCTTTGCGCAAGGTTGAATAAACTTTAATTGCAGCAGCATTCATCGCACGAAAAGCCGATAAAGGATATAGAGCCAAACTCACATTAACTGAAGCCAATTCTTCTGTTGTAAATAATGGTGTAGAACCAAATTCGGTAATGTTAGCCAGCACGGGAACACCAACTGCATCGACAAATTTTTGATACATAACCAATTCAGTTACGGCTTCAGGGAAAATCATATCGGCACCGGCCTCAACACATGCACAAGCTCTATCTTTAGCAGCATTTAGACCTTCAACTGCTAAGGCATCGGTTCTCGCCATAATGACAAAATCAGGATCAGACTTTGCATCCACTGCGGCCTTGATTCGATCAACCATTTCATCTTGCGAAACAATGGCCTTATTTGGCCGATGACCGCAGCGTTTTTGGTGGACTTGATCTTCAATATGAACAGCAGCGGCAGCGGCTTTGATCATGGAACGAATGGTACGCGCAATATTAAATGCGCCACCCCAACCGGTATCAATATCAACTAATACCGGTAAATCAGTTACATCGGTGATACGACGAACATCTATCAACACATCTTCCATGGTAGTAATGCCTAAATCGGGCATCCTACAAGAACCAGCCGCTACCCCGCCACCGGATATATACAAGGCAAGAAATCCAACTGCTTCAGCCAGACGTGCATGATAGGCATTAATAGCACCCACTACTTGCAATGGGTTTTCATTTTTAACTGCATAATGAAATCGTGCCCCTGCTGATACTAGTTTATTACCCATTAGTTATTTCCTGTTTAATTAACTAAAGAAAGCCAACCAAATATATGTGTTACAACCTTCTAAATACTTGAAGGTGTCTATGTAGAGGTAGTCATTATTTTGCGATCATTTAATTGTAAATACTGAACTTTTCAGCTTGCTAACACAATAAAAAAAGCTACCTGAAATATTAAAAATATTCTTTAATATATTGATTTATATTGTGTTATGTCTGGACTCAAACTGGTACGGAATATTACCCCGAGGGATTTTAAGTCACATCCCCTACCCTTTGTAATCGACAACTTACACAACATAAATGTAGTTGTTGATTCTATTTTTTATAATTTTTTTGTGTTTAGCTGCTGTCAATTACGCCATAGTGCACCATAGAATTCACTTTAATATGCAAATAATAATTAACAAATGATTTTAATTTACTGAATGACTACTTTCAGCCAAGAGTAGATTATCGAGGTTTAAGAGAATTGTCGTCTGTTTTTATTCAGTGGGAAATCTCAAGTTATACAAATTGACAATACCGTTTTTATAAAGGATCAGGTATTTATACCGCAGAAAAATTCTAAGGCGCTCCATTCTTTGAAACACTCACCCAGATTAGCAGTGAGCTGTTCTATATTAACATCGGGTAGCAAAGCACATGCTTCCAATGTTGCGCCCAGAGTTTCTCCGTCCTTTAGTCTGGATAAAAGTTGGTAACGATCTTGATCCAGGTCATCACGCCAAACTTTATAGTTACAGCGATAGACCACAACAAAAGTTTTTTCAGGTTGCGGGATACCCATGTGTCGGTCTTCGCGCACAGCCGTCATATAAGCATTAACCGGATAATCCAATTCAAGCAAACATAATGCAGGGTTGAGTTGCAAACGAATGTCAGCCCATTTTTCATCAGGGATACTTTGCAATGTCTCTATCGGAATTCGCTCTACATGACGTTCATCGAATACGTCCTCCATGGCTCGTTCTACTGTGGCAACAGCCGCCACGAATTTCTGATGTGGAATATCATTTGCCGTAGTAAGCAGATAGAGGGGAAATTTAGTACTTAACTGGTTCAGGTTGTAATAGGTGGAGGGATGATGAGTAACGTAATCCTTAACAACTTTGTTGAATAATTCCCCACCAAGCACATGAGAAACTGTGGGATATTCATTCGATATGATTTCAGTGAGTCGCCAGAGGTACATATTGGCGTAGATCGAGATTCGATCCAGTGCGGTCAGTTCATCCGACGGTAATACGGTTTGTTCCAGCATAAGCGCTTGTTCTTTATTTTGCGTTGAATTCGCTTTGATCCCGGCCTCTGCGCCATCGGGATGAGTAATGACGGAATACATCCAACGTTCGATGCGATCCAGTTGTGGTGCTTCACGAGGCATGGCGTATCTTTGCGGTTAGTCGAAATTGTGCCGCCTTCATGACTTCGTCATGTACTTCTTCAAAGGGTGGGATGTGATCATCCCATTCAAGTAATGTCGCACGATCACCGGCACGTTGCTGTACGTCAGCATATAGTTCCCACACTGGATCAATCACATGGCTGTCATGCGTATCGATACAGTGAGTACCTTTGTCGGTATGTCCAGCAAGATGGATCTGTACGACTCTGTTGTATGGAATCCCCGCCAGGTAGGCATACGGATCGAGACCGTGGTTACGACAGGTGACATAGACATTATTAACATCCAACAACAGACCACAGTCCGCATCTTCTGCCATGCGTGCCAGAAATTCTTCCTCGGCTAATGTTGAGCTGGCGAAGGTTAAGTAGGTGGATGGGTTTTCCAGAATCAATGGTCGTTCCATAAAATCTTGGACAATACGTATTCGATCGACCAGAAATGCTAGGCTTTCCTCATTGTAAGGAAGCGGAAAAAGATCATGTCCGTTACGCCCGACGACACCGGTCCAGCAAACATGATCACCCAACCATATGGCATTCACACGCTCGGCCAAAGACTTAAGCTTACGTAGATAGTCAAAATTGATTGGATCCGTGCTACCGATAGAGAGTGAAACCCCATGCATTACGATAGGGTAGCGCTCGGCAATTTGGTCAAGTATGTATAAAGGACGGCCTTCGGTGTCCATAAAGTTCTCGGACATGATCTCAAACCAGTCCACCTCCGGCCAGTTTTCAAGGATATGATTAAAGTGGACGGTACGCAGCCCAACTCCAAGTCCCAGATCCGGAAAGTCCCAACAGTTTTTTATGTCCACAGCATTTCCTTTATGAATGTGGAATCACACGTAAGTACTAACAGGAGTTGAATAATATTTAAAAAGCCAATAGGGCACACAGCATCTCAACCGGTACCCTATCTATGCCCAAATTTATTATCGATTATTCAATTGAAAATTCAGAGCTCTACAACAAGCTGCATCGTAAAGTACGGCTTTATATGTGCCCGCTAGGACATGTGCTCGGGGTTGACAGGGACCTCACAACCGCCTTTAGCCTTGCAAGAATTCTTGCCCGCACAACCGTTGTCACCCGTCTTACAACCACCTTGGGCTTTACATTCATTCTGACCCTTACAGCTGTGCTTTGATACTGTTGCGCAACCGCCTTTAGCCTTGCAAGAATTCTTGCCCGCGCAGCCAGCGTCACCCGTCTTGCAACCACCCTTGCCTTTACATTCGTTCATCCCTTTACACGCATTGCCTCCACCAGCAAGTAGTAACTTAGAATCAACTTTGTCAGTCAACAATGTCGCTTCGGCTGAAGCGGTTGAAATCTGTAATCCAGACATGATGCCGGCAACCGAGGCAAGCATTAGTTTATTGAAATTTCGACGTTTTATATCCATCCGATCATCCTCCATATGTTATTGTTGGAGTCTTGCAAAGCAGGACTCTTATTCTCTCTACGCTAGGAATAACGTAGCCAACAACTCTATATTACCGATCTGACATAACGCGTGCTGAAAAATTTCATCAAACAAAATATTAAAGTTTTGTTTCCAATATATTTTGGGTTCCTAAATTTCGGAACTGTGGGAATACCTAAAGTCCTTGTTTTCATTTTAAATATAAGAACCGTAATTAAAGTGAGAATTTAGTCGAGATATTCAATTTATCTACTTGTTTTATATAGTGCCCGAGGCCGGACTCGAACCGACACGGAGGATTATCTCCGATGGTTTTAAGTTCAATGCCCTGCTCTTTGGAAACAACAACTTATTTATCTAACTCAATAGCTTATGTATTGTAGTTTATAGTCAACTTTAATGATTTGTTGTGCGTAGTTGCAGTCATTTACGCAAATATTGCACCATAAATTAAGAGTATTTTTTTAGCCCTAAATTCAGTTTCAATGTCTGCTTACAGCCAAAAGCAAATGTCAGGACAACCCCGGCCTGTGTGGCGAGCTTTATTTGGAACTAGTTGTTAGATATCTATTCTAGAAAGCAGTCAAAGCTACGATCCGCACGCACCGGATTGATTGACTTGAGCTGCACACCTCAGAAGCTCCTGCTCGGTGAGCCCATCAATATTGCGATCGGATTCCCAAACACTGACCAACGTTTGGAAAACATATATCAGCGAAATAACATGCGCGACCATCAAAAGAGGTCGCCATTTCTAATGTGAGTGCTGTCGTGAGGGAAAATTCTGTGTCGGTGTCGGACAGATTTACAACCAACCAAGCGTCATAGTTATGTACGCCTCTACACAGTATGCAACCGCATATATTCTTGATTACAGCCAACAATTGTATCGACAGGGGTCTGCCGCCGGGGTAGATCGAGGCACGGCGTTCTTTGTGAAAATAGTCTGCGGGGATCTTCGTGACCAGCCAGGGGGTGACGGCGATACTTGCAATGAAAAGGGCCAGGGAACCCCCAGAATAGGGGGAAACCAAAAGATATTTGTATTCAAGCAAAAATTCCAGCATATTCAGGAGTCAAAAGATATCGCTTGCGGAAGGCCCCGGTTTTCCTAAGCACATGGTCAAGTCATAAAGAGTCCGGGAACCGAACCTTGGATTGTGGACATTACTTGGGCGTTAATAATGGGGGAAGTCATTAAAATAGAAAAGAATTTTTTTATCACCCGTTTCTGGGGCCGAACAGCCATGGCCCTGGTTCTTTCACTGGCTGCAATGACGGTGCAGGGCCAGGAGGTTGTCGAACTCGGTGAGATTGTCGTGGTCGGCAGCCGGTTTGGAGAGCGCAGTGTTGCCGATTCTCCCGTTCCGGTAGACGTGGTAAGCGGGGAAGAACTGCTGCGAACCGGGCAGAGTGAACTGGGGCGCGCGATTCAGGCCCTCATACCCTCATTCAATTTTTCGAATTCGTCGATCAGTGATGGGACCGATTCAGTGCGCCCGGCGACCTTGCGGGGGATGGGGCCTGACCAGGTGCTGGTGCTGGTCAATGGCAAGCGGCGCCATGGAAGCGCGCTGATCCATGTAAACACCTCGGTCGGTCGGGGCACGGCCGGCACAGACATGAATGCCATTCCGGTGAGTGCGATCGAGCGGGTAGAGATCCTGCGGGACGGTGCCTCGGCCCAGTATGGTTCGGATGCCGTTGCCGGGGTCATCAATATTATTCTCAAGGAAGATTACGAGGGAGCCTTGAAGGGGCTGTATGGATCCACCTACAAAGGGGACGGCGAGCGCCGTTCGCTTGGCTTTAACAAGGGATTTGCTCTGGGCAACGACGGCGTATTGCACGTGGCGCTTGAGTACAATGAGCGGGACCGGACCAACCGCACCGGGAAAACCGCTCAAATCCAATATCCGGATACTGAAGTCACGACTGCCGACGGCGTAACGACGATTACTAGTGATCCGGATAACAAGGAACGGGATTTCGACCGGCGCGTTTACCGCATCGGGGATGCCGAGCGGGAGCAGGTCATCGGGACCCTGAATTTTGTACAGCCGGTCTGGGGTGACCAGGGGGAGATGTATGGCTTTGCGGATTTTTCCCGGTCGACTAACCTGAGCGGCGGGTTTTACCGGCGCGCAAACCAGACTCCCAACAATAATCCACGGGGGTCCATCTACCTTGATGGTTTTCTGCCGCTGATCGACACCACCGTCCAGGATTATTCCGTTGGTGCCGGGGTGCGCCGCGAGTTTGAAAACAGGATGACGGTCGATTTGAGCCTCGTCCACGGAGGCAACAATTTTGAATTTGATATACGTAATTCACTTAACGCCTCATGGGTAAACAGGATGCTGACTCCTGACGGTACTTATCCGGATTTTCCCGGGGTCGATTTTTCCGGGACCACGCAGACCAGTGCCGATTCAGGCG
Organism: Gammaproteobacteria bacterium; assembly: GCA_965247265.1. GTDB lineage: Bacteria > Pseudomonadota > Gammaproteobacteria > UBA4575 > UBA4575. The sequence goes on along the minus strand of OZ252002.1, from coordinate 1,267,100 downwards.
AACTGAGCCTGGACCTGACCACGGTGAATCTGGATTTCACGATGCCATACAAAAAAGCCGATATTGGCTGGGGAACCGAATACAAACGGGACCGTTACGAAATCGAAGCCGGTGAGCCTTATTCCTACGAGGATTATGACGGCCAAGACGGGGGTAATGCCGGAATCCAGGTTTTCCCCGGATTCAAGCCAGAGAATGAAGTCGACGAAACCCGGCATGCCAAGTCATTCTACGTCGATACCGATATCCAGTGGAACGATCAGCTTCAGGTAGGGCTGGGGCTGCGCTACGAGGACTATAGCGATTTTGGCGATACACTGAACGGCAAAATTGCCTCGAAACTGGAGCTTAGCGATACGTTTTCCCTGCGTGCTTCGGTCAGTTCAGGGTTCCGGGCGCCCTCCATGCAGCAGCTTTACTTCAACAACATCAGCACCCAGTTCCGAACTGTAGAGCAGACAGTTCAGGGATTTCAGGTGGGAACGTTCCGCAACGATGGTGCTCTAGCTCAGGCCATCGGTATCCCGGAACTGGAAGAAGAGGAGTCCGTCAACTGGAGCGGTGGCTTTGTCTGGCAGCCGTCGCCCTCATTCTCGCTGACCACAGACTTCTACCGGATCGAGGTGGACGATCGGATCATCATCAGCGGACAAATAGAAGCCGCCGACTGCATACCCGACTGCGACACTGACATGCCGGTCCCGAATCCGGTTTCAGCTTCTATACGAGCTGAATTGAAAAATCTGGGTGTCGAAAAGGCCCAGTTTTTCATGAACGGTGTCGACACGGTGACCGAGGGGGCCGACATTGTAATGACCTGGGGGGTTTCGATGAACATAAAAGGGAACCTGACGCTGCAGCTGCTGGGATCGTGGACGGATACGGAAATCGAATCGGTCAATTTACCGGCAGGACTCCCAGGGACACTGTTCACTGAACTGGACCGGTCAATTATCGAGGAATGGCAGCCGAAAAGCCGGGCCGCCTTGTCGGCTCTGTACAGGGTTGGGAAGTTTGCAGCCTTGGCTTCGGTACAGCGATACGGCCGATACAGAATTACGGAAGGTAGCAGAAAACAGTCCTATGATGCTGAATTCATTACGGATATCCAGTTAAGCTACGAGCTGGGCCCTGGCATATTCAAGCTGGGCGCCGATAATGTCTTCGATGTGGAACCGGACAAGGACAAGATCAGCCGCGCACGCGCGGGCACGATTGTGGATGCCGAGGGTAATACGATCGTCGACTCGGACGGGGTATTCACGTACTCCCGTCGTGCCGCACCGTTTGGCTTTAACGGCGGGTTTTACTACACGTCATTCGAGTATCAGTTCTGATTCTGGCCCGCCTGTCATTTCCCTGTGATCGGACAGGCCGGCATTGTCTTGGCCAGGATTTAGTACAGAATTGCAAGTCATGCTGCCCAGAGTCCGGATGCTTGGGTCCGGCATAGTGAAAGGCTGCCCGTACTTTTTCAGTTCAGGGCAAAGGAGATGGGTACCGACAATTCAAGCTTGTCCGTGCTGATGTTTTCCGGCACTGTCGGAAAAGGGGTTGCACGTTTGATCAGCTTCTTTACCGCAATATCCAGGGCCTTGGAGCCGGAGCTTTGCCTGATTTTATAATGCTTCAGGCTGCCATCCCTGTTTAACGTAAAGGACAGGACTACCGTTCCCTGCTCACCACGCCTACGCGCACGTGACGGATACTTCTTCAACCGTTCAAGTCTGTCCAGTATCAATTGATAATATCCGTAATCTGCTTTTTCAACCTGGGTCCTGGGTTTTGGGATTGCAGCCGAAGTATTTTCAGGTGCTGCTTTTCCAGTCCCCGGTACTTGTGCAGGGGCTGGTGGTGTCGATGACGGTTGTACAGGTTCGGTTTGTGTTTCTCGAGCAGGTTGTTCAAACTCGGGTACAACGACTTTCTGTTGTGTAACCTCAGGTGCACGGGTTTTAGGTTTTTCAGGTTTAGGCTCCGGTTTGGGTGGCTTGACTTCAGGCTCAGGCTTTGTTTCAGGCGGCCTGGTTTTCTGGGGTGTGGGAGGTACAAAAGGTTCCAGCTTGATCTGTTTTGGAGGCAGGGCGAGCGTCGTTAGATCAATTATGTATTGATCGAACGGATGTACGGATTCTGATGAATAACCGGTGAGGTTTACATGCAAGGCTGCGTACACATGCAAAAGCACAGCCAAGCTGAGTACGCTAAACCAGTGCTTGATCCCGATTTCCATTTCCTGACGCATAGTGGCTATATTTTCAGGGTAAGCAGTTGAAAGTTTTCATGCCCGGTTCGTTTGATAATCTCCATGATTTCAAATACTTTTTGCATGGCAACTTTCTGGTCGGCCTTGACCTGAATAAAGGCTTCCGGGTTATTCGATATGACCTGTTGCGCCAGTTGCTGGAATCGCTCTACTGAAATTACCTTTCCATCATAGGCGAGTTCGCCTTCTTTGCCGAGCAGTATCTGTACCGGCTCATCCACAGCCTGTTTGTCACTGATCGACTCAGGCGGATGCACATCAAACAGCTCGGGTGCTGTGAAGATGCCACCCAGGACAAGAAAGATCAGCAACAGAAAGATAACGTTGATCAGCGGCAGGACGCTTTCAAAGTCCTGTAGCCTGCTTGAATCCGTAAGGGTCATTGCAAATCTTCCGCCAGGTCACGCAGGAACGAGATATTGTTCGGGGCCAGAGGTATCAGTTCATCCAGCACAAAAATCGTATCCTGCAGGAGTGTTTCATCGTCCGGGCGAATGAAAAAAATATGCTTTTCATCTTCAGTGAGCTTGCTACTCGCCAGTGCTGTTAATTGGGAAAAGTTGATTTCCTTGTGATCAAACCGCAGTTCTCCGTTACTGGATATATGCACAATTGAGCTCGTTTGTTCTGTGTCGACTGCATTTTCATCCTTAGCGACGCTGAGTGTAACGATGGAAAACTGTGCAAAGTCCGTGATCAGCATAAAAAATACCAGCAATATAAACACCACATCGATAAGCGGTGTAAGGCTGATCAGATTACGGTTTTTTTGAACTGCAGCAATCTGCATGGTCAGGTCGCAGAGGCTGAGCCGCCTTCAATGGCATGGATCTCTTGCGATGACGCATCACCGGTAAACACCTGGGTTGCCGTATCTTCCATGCGGTGTCTGATACGATCGATTACGCGGTCAAAATAATTCACCATCAACACGGCAGGGATCGCGATGGACAGACCCAGGGCGGTCGTCAGTAAGGCCTCCCAGATTCCACCAGACAGGATAGAAGGGTCCACTTTGCTGCCCGCCAGTTCCAGCTCACGGAAAACCTTGATCATGCCAAGCACGGTTCCTAGCAGCCCAAGCAAAGGACTTAATGCGGCAATGACTTCCAGGATGCGTAGATAACTCCTGAGTTTTTCGAGTTGTACCTGGGCAACACGGAGGGTTTCTTCCCGCGCATTCTCAATGGAGATTTTCAGCGTTGCCTGGCGGTGTGCAAAGGCCGTGTGCAGAACTTTTGCAACGGGATGGCTCCTGTTCTTGACGATACCCATGGCTTTTTCCTGTTCATTTTTGCGCCACGCTTGTAAAGCAGTTTCCGCAAACCTGGACGACCCCAGGCGCAGTGCTAAAAACTGCCAGATTTTCAGTAAAATTATCGCAGTTCCAATAACAGAAAACACTAAAAGAGCCAGTACAACTGGCCCACCCAGGCTTAATAACAGCTCCAAAGAGCTTTGCAGTTTATTCATTTTGCTAACTCATCTTTATTTTTGCAATTGATGTAAGCATCAGTCCAACCCCATGTGTACCACGGCATATCTTCTCACCGGACAGTATCCTGCCATAAAAAGTATTCATCATCAGCCTCTAAAATGGTTTCCTGTCATCCGCCGGAGGATGAAGTCCGTATTAAATAGTCTGGCCGGTTTTACGCATAAGATACAGCTGAGATGGCGGAGATGTGAGCGGGAGGGAAGGGTCACGGGCCAGAGCCGTGACGTCGGAGTCTTCCATAAGGCTGAGGCTGCTGCTAATCCCGATGTAAGGTCCATCGGCAGCACGAACACTCGTGCCAAAGGATATCAGCACCAATACAAGCATGGCCAGCAAGCCTTGTAGCAACCCCGGCAAGCGCAAGTTAGAGGCGAGAGTAAACGGGGTAGTGGTGTGCACCATGTCTTTCCTCTCATCAAAATCTGCATAACATGTCACGTCGGGTTTGTCCGATGCTGAGTTTAACATACCTCTTTTTCATACGAATGGATAATCAAAGAGAGGTAGCATACTCATCCAGCCGGCAGAAGGTATTTGTCAGCTTCATTTGTTCAATCGTTTTGCATGGGATTTCGAGCAGCCTTGGATTGGCAACCACTATCGCCAGGCACTGGGCACGGGAAATCGCTACATTCAAGCGGTTTTTGCTGTACAGAAACTCGACATTCCGGGGCAGGTCTTCAGCACTCGATGTCACCATGGAGATCAGCACTACAGGGGCTTCCTGTCCCTGGAACTTGTCGACCGTTGCGACCCTGGCATTTTCTGGCAACAGGGAGCGCAGATGATTCACCTGTACGTTATAAGGCGTGACCACAAGAATGTCGCCTTCGCTGATTGGCCGTGTGCTGCCGTCCTGGTCCCGGAAAGACTGGCCCAGTAATTCCCGGTATCGGGTCTTGATGATTTCGCCTTCCTTGACACTCTTTTGAGAGCAGCTTTCATGCTCGGCGGCGATCATGACAATTCCTTCGTTGGGCAAATCTGTATCATGCAGGTCCAGGCTTCGCAGCGAGGTGCTTTCATGGGGCATCAGGTGCCCATCGTAAAACGCATCGGAAATGAAGCGGCAGATGCTCGGTCTTAACCGGTACGTCCGGTCCAGGAAAATACCGCGCTCGGGCGAAATGGTCGAGTGTTCACCCAGCAAGAATTCCAGCATCGAAAGCCCGGCTTCACCTGGATGTACACCCTGGACCGGCTGGCCGAGTTGCATTTGATCACCCACCAGAATGATATTCCGTGCCGATGTCGCCATCGCGACTGCGTTGGCGGTCGAAACCTGTCCGGCCTCATCAATGAACAGGTAATCAAGCTGCCCTTGCAGATACTAGTGAGAGAACAGCCACGCCGTACCCGCAAGCAGGTCGACATCAAGGTCGATGTTCTCTGTCCGGGTTTCGTTCAGGATGAACTGCCCGTCAAAGAAGGTTTCATCGGTGCCGCGGGTAGCCTTCTTCACACCATGAAAATGCACATTTTTTTCAACGGCAACATTCACCACGCGTTCCAGCAGGTTATGGATGGCTTTATGCGAGTTGGAGGTAATGCCGATTTTCTTGCCGCGCTTGAGCAGTTCCACAATGACGTGGCTGCTGGCATAGGTCTTGCCTGAGCCGGGCGGGCCTTGAATAAACAGATAGCTGTGGTCCAGGCCTGCAACAGCTTGCAGCATCTCGGCCTGTACGTTCTGTGAGGTAACGATTGGCTCACCCCGGCCGCCTTGCCGCGAATACGTGGCTGGCGACGACCCAGAAGCTCGGTGGCCGCATGGGTTTCGCCGGGTCTTTGAATGACATGGTCGGCATAACGGTAAATGGCAGAGCGGATACCCCGGCTGTTGACCGGGCCGGATGGGCCCGCAGAAAAGCGTGTCGGCAACGGTTTCCTGTCTGCACCGCGCCTGATCCTGACGATACAGCGGTCTTCATCCAGCTCAACAATCGTACCCGCGGTTTCCATCCCGGCAGCATTGACAACAGGGTTTCCGACTCTCAACTTGTACTCCTGCGGCGGGAATTCAAAGGTGTAGACGAGCGTGCGCTCTTCAGTTTCCGGGCGTCCGATTTGCCGCAACCCCCCGAGACACTCGGTATCGTCTATCAGTTCATTCTCGAACTTGTTTTGCCGTTCAAAGCTGCTCCACCACCGGGGTTTTGCTTCACGGTTATGAAACTCCAGAAGATGTAAAAGCCGCTCGCGAATGGTGGGTGATTCATCTTGCTGCACGTCAAGGCGATTTTGATAGTCTTCGTAGCTGACTTCCCAGTCTTTTCGCTGCGGCGGTTCTGTTTCTCCGTATTCCGGCAGACCCTTGAACCACGGTACGCCATCAGGTTTCAGCTTCAGAAGCCAGTTACGCAGCAAATGGGTTGAAATGCAATCCATTTCATTATACTCAACGATTTCCTGCAACAACGTATCCTCGCCGGTTTCACGCCATTCGTTGTAAACGATGATGCTGTCTGCTGCCGTGGCCACTACATTTTCCCGCTTGTCCATATAGAAGGTTTCAAGGTTCTTGATTGAATAGCCGGGTTCGGATGTGCGGATGCATTCGCGCACGACCTGATACAGATCAACAAATTTTTGCGCCCGAAGCAGGGTATCCAGTTGCTCCTCGCATGCTGCATAACGACAGGCCAGGCGTTTCAGAGCTGTCGTTTCATAATGATTGTAGTGGTAGATATGAGCATGTGGGTATTTCGCCAGATGATCGGCCAGGAACCCCATAAAGCGTTTGAAGGCCTCTTTTTCTTCCTCGCGGCTGTGTGTGCCCAGAACGGTTTGAAAGTCCCACTTCCGTCAAGCATGTAATGCACCCCGAACAGATATTCCAGACCGTTCGGATACAGCGGGCCGCCTTCCATATCGAAGAACAGATCACCTTCATCAGGCATCGGCATGCGTGCAAACCCCCTGTCGGCCGGACACGGGACAATCTCGAGTCTGTCCGTGCCCGTGTGTCTTGTCTGTTTGCAGCGCGGCCTATGAACGAAGGCGAGAAAAAACATCGCGGTTCAGGTCAGGAATTTCCCTATCGGGAGCGGTAGCGGCCAGTTGTGCGACGGTCCCGATCCCGGCCTTGTGGAGTTTGGCTACCTGGGAGCGCCGGATGTTGGCAACTAGGCTTAAATGGTTGTCCGCTTCCCAGCCAGCCGTGCAGTGATTCTGCCATGCGCAAAAATTACAATGAGCGCAGGGCTCGGGATAGGGATCCGCGGGAAGATTCCGTACATAGTCTTCGAAGCGTTGTCTGGCGCGGGCGTAGTAGGAAAAGACATCAGAAACCCTGAAGCTGTGCTGTGTAGAGGCGTGCGAAACTTTTTTGCGAAACATGCGAAAGATAGCTGCGCAGGGGTGTTGACTATGTCAACAGGTATTGATTTTGATTGTTAGCGGATGTTAGCGGACAAAAATAATTAAGAATTTGGGCAGAAAGTAATTAAGAATGGCTGGAAAGTTCCCGGATTTTCTGGAGTGATCTTTGCTGGAAAATAGTCGTTTCTCGGCCTTTCAATGGGATTTTAGGGCGAGATTCTTAATTATTTTCTGTTTTAGGGTACCGGCCCCAACGCCGGAAACCCTAGAAAATACAAGGCCTGTCCGTCTTCTTCCATCTACTTCCGGGTTCTTCCGGATTCTTAATTAATTCTGTCCCCGCACAAAGACGCAAGAAAAAGAATCAACACCTCATTTTGGTGCTGAACCAGCACCTGAGCAGTACCCTGCGCTACCGGGCCAGCAATACCGCACTGGAGTTGGGCACCGACAGAGAGTATGGCGCTATCCACCAGTTCGGCGCACAGCGAGGCGATTTTGGCACCGGTCACTACAGGACCAAGGCCGGCTCCTTCCCCATCCCCTGGGGCAACACTCCCGCGCGACCGTTTCTTGGTATCTCCCGGCAAGACGAGGTCACGATCTTTAACACCCTGCACGACTATCTCGATGATGGATAGGTATCAACTGACCGGTGCACTAACACCGGCCAGACCGGGAATCGTAGCGTTTCTTCTGAAAATCCTTCCGCCAAATTCCGCATAATTTCACATGCTTCCGTCAACACATTGTTGATTTTTTATTTTTCTAAAAAAATTACGCACTTAAGTTTCGCATGTTTCGCAAAAAAGTTTCGCACGCCTCTACACTCCTTCAATTGTCAAACCTTTGGTACATCGATCAAAATTCCCCTCGGTCGGAAATCGTAAGGCGTTCAACTCGTCCTGAGTCCAGCATGGGCAAATCTGATCAAGCTTGGCGGGTGATAGTCACACCGCAACGTCGGCACTTTACCTTCTCGATATTGCCTGCGGCGCCGAACCCGAAAGTTGTATCGATGACGCGAAAATCATGCCATCCCAACCAACAAAAGAAACGACCGACTCTAGGTGGTACTTTTGGCATGGCCTAACTGACCGGACACAATTTACTCATTGCTGCGACAAAGCCGTTAGTGGACATCTTCATCAATCACCTCTTGCAGCAGCTGCATTAGCGTATCATCCTGATAGTAGATCTTGTTGACGAGCTCTTTTGCTCGTGCGGATAGGCGCCGATAGCCCCAGCTTGATCGCCGCTTGGTCTCCTGCCAACCCTCGCGTTGATAGTAGAGCGGGAGATTGACATCGAAATAGGAGATGCTGTCTGCATCTTTGAGCAGATCGGAGCGTGGATCGCCACCCACCTCATGAACTTCCACTAAGTGAGAGCAGTTAGTCCTCCGTAAACAGTGACTTTAACTAATGTGGTGAATACTATGAAAAATTACAACCCAAATAATGAACGTATTAAACGTAAATATTTTATATTTACTAAAGAAGCAAAGCGTCAAAATGAAGCTACAATTGACGCAATAGCAAAAGCTATGAATAGATTTGAAGTGTACACAAAGTTTCGTGACTTTAAGGCATTTCACTACGAACAGGCCATTGCCTTCAAGAAACATTTATCTGAACAGAAAAATCAACAAACAGGTAAGAATTTAAGCAAGGCCACGCTAAGTACGACACTTGGACATATAAAGCGTTTTTTTCAATGGCTCTCAGAGCAGCCTGGCTATAAATCCCGTATATCCTATTCAGAGGCCGAGTATTTCAATTTATCTGAAAAAGACGCACGTATTGCCACAGCTCATAGGACCAAGCCAGTACCCACACTTGATCAAATCAAACATGTCATCGATTCAATGTCAGGAGATTCTGACATAACACAAAGAAATCGCGCGATAATTGCTTTTACGATCCTGACTGGAGCAAGAGACAGTGCTATTGCTTCATTGAAATTAAAACACATAGATTTTACATCTGGATACGTATTTCAGGACGCTAGAGAAGTACGTACAAAATTTAGCAAAACGTTTAATACGTATTTTTTCCCGGTCGGCGATGAAATTCGTCAAATTGTAGAAGTCTGGGTAACACACTTAATTGAGGATTTACTATTTAGTCATGACGATCCTATGTTTCCTTCAACACAAGTATCTGTCGGCGAAAACCAGTTATTTGAAGCAGTTGGGATTACGCGAGAACATTGGAGTAATTCGTCGCCTATACGCAAAATATTTAAAGATGCTTTTACAAATGCTGGTCTGCCCTATTTCAACCCACACAGTTTTAGGAATACCCTTTCTATGTTCGGTCAATCTGTCTGCAAAACACCAGAGGACTTTAAAGCATGGAGTCAAAATCTTGGACATGATGATGTTATGACTACATTTATTAGCTACGGTGAAGTTCCAAATCAGCGTCAGGCTGAGATTATTCATGGCATGGGGTCAATACCTACTCAAACTAACCATCCTGATATTGAACTACTTGCGAATGCTATAGCTAGAGAATTGCGTAATTCATCATGCTAGAAGGGGCAACTTTTGGGGCTACTCGCAAATTGAAAACTACACATTTCATTGAATATCAAATATTTATATAACTAACTCGATTGATGCTAGAACTACCGAATTAATTCTATATGATTAGCTGAAATTTGCACTATTCCAGAACCTGAACTTCTATTTAAAATCAACAGCGGGCATTCAACACATAGACTTAACTGATACGATAACTTTCAGGTTGTGCGCCTTATCATGTGCTTCTTTCATTTCAAACCTATGTGTTGCTTCAACTGTTCAATAGTTAATGCTGGTTGTGTCTTATGAATAATGGCATGCCAATTAGGACACACGGGCACTAAATCTTTAATTGGGTCTAATTTATATTCTTTTTTTATCTTAGAAAGTGGGACTATATGGTGGACATGTATATATTTTTCACCAATAGAACCATAAATTTTTTCAAAATTAAAAGAACATACGACGTATTCATATCCATAATGTTCGATACACTTTAACCTAGCCACTGAATTGCGCTCATAAGTATTAACTGAAATTGTTTTTGAAGCACCCTCAATAAATTGCTCAGGGTTATTTATCTCCTCAGGTAAATTAATGCTAATTGAGTCATCAGAAGCATACCAATTGCTTCCGACTCTCTTTAAAGACTTCTCGCTTAATTCAGGAATAAATTCCTCAATTTTTGCAGGCCCGATACCTTTTTCATCCTTATTAGCATTAGAATAAATTATAGGGAGTGTTTTTAATTTATATCCTTCTTCTTCAACAAGGCGAATGTGCTCTCGTGATTGTTCATATCCTGGTAGTTTTCTTCCTTTATCGTTAGTTTCCCAACTTTCACTTAAAATCAAAGACGTATTTCCCTGTTTATGAATATCCCACGCTCCAAATTTAATTACTTTTTCATTTTCATTTATAAATGACCAACTCCATGTCCAATTTCGACACGTAGCACCCTGGGATTCTATAAATTGCTTCCGATTCATGTTTGAACTTTTTTTATTTGAAACACATAACGATTGAGCGCAACCGATCGCCTGGAGTAAATTGTTATACAGCTATACATTAATGACCTCAATGACGATTTCTCTTGGTAACGATCCATAATCGCTTGCAACCAGAATTATTTCCTGATCATCTGGAATAACCGGTTTCGTCGCGTGCTCCGCAACCTCATATGCCGTAACGCCGAAGCGTGCTAAGAGCTGAGTGTCGATCTTGTACACGAACCCACCAGTGTACTTGCCGTTATGAGTCGCGTAGCATGTAGCGTTCTCAAAAATCGGTGTCGTTGATACTCCGGATGTTCGATTCTCTGAGCTATCTTGCTGATGCATGATCACGGCGTTTCGCTCCATGTGATCCTGGTACGAGGACATGAGCACCGGACTCCTCATCAACCGGTGTTAGGTAGAAGATGAAAAATAGTGTATGAAAAAAATGATCTACATCATAGTGGAAAAGACCGGCTCTACCTTGAGCCAGACGTTCAGCCATTGGGGTATTAGTAGCGAAGCTTACGGACAATTTTACTTCGACTTTCATTGGCGGGTACCCAAAGTACCGCGTTGCAAGGTTGCGCAGTATTTGATCCTTGGCAATTGATTGAACAAGTTGAGAACCATCCGGGTCTGCACACTGAGCAAAACAAATCGATGTGCCATATTTATTATCAAGATACTCGCGCTGGTTCAGTCGTAACTTCATTTCGCTCGGGAGCACGCGACAGGTATATCTCTGATTATCCATATAGTTCAGTAACTCTTGTACTACTTCGCCATTCAGAAAAAATCCAGGGCACCATCCGTCAGAGCGAATGTTGTTCAGGGCCTCCTCTAAAGGCGGGCCGACAATTAACTCTGAAACAGGCTGTAATGTATTAGCCGATCTGCCCAACCACCACCCCTAATCCAGCGGCCAATTCTAATCATTACTCGAATGCTATAGAAGCGAGCTAATGTAAAGATAATTGCATTCGATAGTGAGTAGGTTCTAATCCGAGTTGCTACTTTGCCATACCATCCGTTGGCGGACTGAGCTATAGGCAGCTGCGTTGCCGCATTCTGCGAATAGCCGCGACAGGGAGGCGAACTGGGTCTTCGCAAGGCTTTTGACAAACCAAACAAATCAACTCCTATCAAGTTTAAAAACGGGTAAGTTTAGGCGATCTAACACACACTTGGCCGGCATCCTGGCGGGGAGGAGGCTCCTTGTTGTTCTTTTTCTGCATTATGTCAATTCACTATTTAAATTGTGTGAATTTAGTCAAGTTATATTAAATATCTAGTTATTTTAATTGGTGCCCGGGGCCGGACTCGAACCGGCACAGGATATTATCCTGAGGGATTTTAAGTCCCTTGAGTCTACCAATTTCGCCACCCGGGCTAATACGTGATGGTCTTAAAAATCTAATTGTAAATTAAATTCTGCCAGCACTTCGCACTGGGCTTGCTACCTCTATCAACATCCTGCCTCTCGCGGCACTTGTGCATCCTGCATATCGTACCAATTCCGTCACCCGGGCAAAAAAATGGAGGCTAGGATCTGTTTACATATTACCATTCATCATAGATTCAACCACTTATCACGTGACTCGATCTTGAATCGTATTCCCGTATTACCAATGATCAACAATTGGCCAATGAGGGACAATTATGGGAATTCATTTCGAGAAATCTCGCAGCAAGTACACTGCATATACTCAGCGTAAAATCAATGGAGTTACACATAATTTTAGACAGCGGTTCAATGATCAGTACAAAGCCGAGAGTTGGCTAGCTGAAAAAGAACAATACTTATATCGGCTCGAAGGCACTTCCCCTAAAACAGCTCCCAATCACAGTCGCGGAGAATTAGTTCATTCTCCAGATCCTCTATTTATAGATGCTTGTGAGAATTATATCAACACAGTTGCATTGAGATATAGGAGCTATAAACAAGATAATGGATCACTATTTCGTCGAACTCAAAAACATATAGGCTCATGCATTAAATTGTCTGAGATTACTACACCTTATTTAACTGACTATGCATATAAAAGACATGATCAAGACGGTGTGACTGTTACTACTGTTAAACGTGAACTACATGCAATTAAACAAGTTTTGCAATTTTCCAAGAAGCATTATGCATGGCAACCTGATTTTAGAAATTGGCCACTAGACCCTGACATCCCTATAGACAATAGATACGATTCTGAAAAACGCGGACTTAGAGATACCGCACCCCTACCCCCTTTGCAGTTTAAAAAATTATTGGAATGGTTACGTCGACGTGATTTTGATGTGCATTTGGCAATGATCGTCTTATATGAAACCAGCATGAGACGTGGAGAAGTAATTAGGCTTAAGAAAAATTTTGTATCTCTTAAAGAGCCAGCATTTGTTTGTATTCCTGATATAGAGCACAAGAACAAGAAACCTAAAGTTGTAATGCTTACGCCACTTGCAGCTAATGCTATTGAGCTATTAATGAAACGTGAATCTGATGATGGTCGTGTATTCCAATTTGGACCTAAAACCGATAAAGGTAAAGGCGCATATATCCTAAGATTATTTAAGCAAGCTGCTACTGAAGTATTAGGTCGTCCATTTTTAATAATACATCAACTTCGCAAGGAAAATGCCTCACAGCAACGTATGCGCGGAATTGACGACGATATCCGACAACGTCAGACAGGGCATATTGATAAATCTGTTATGGATCAAGTGTACACGTTATTACCACCAGAATTCCGTGCTCAGTTTTATCGTGAATCGTTCCTAGGTGTAGATAAAGTAGTTAATATTTAATGAGTTTAATGTCTGCTTACGGCCATTAGCAGTCATCAATGTTTCGCATAATGATAGATCGTATATACGCTGTAAAAGAATCTTTTATTCTTAGTGTTGAATATAGATAGATTAGGCAAATATTTAGTTAATTCAAATTAATTTATTTGTTAAAAATGGGTAATCAGTCAACCCATGTTCATCACCACCCTGTGCGGTAGTGAAATCAACCTCATTAAGATTTGCGCTTTTGGCGAAGCGTTCAACTAGATCCGGGTTGGAAATAAATGGTGTACCAAAAGACACCATATTAGCGTGACCTTGGCGCAATGCAGCATTAGCTAGATCCCGATCGTAACCGCCATTAACTATATAGACGCCATTAAACTGTCGACGTAGAATTTGGGTATCAAAAGAAAGTCCTGCATCTTCGTTTGATCCAGGCGAATTCTCCATAATGAACAAATATGCTAATTCATAGCCATTTAGTTGATCCACTACATATGTAAATAGTGCTTCTGGATTGGAGTCACGGATGTCGTTACGTGCAACTAGCGGAGAGATACGAACACCAACCCGACTGGCTGGCCATATCGAGCAAACTGCCTCAGTAATTTCAAGGACGATTCGACAGCGGTTATTGATAGATCCACCATACTGATCGTCACGCTGATTGCTACCGTCACGTAAAAATTGATCTAGCAAATAACCATTACCCGCATGAATTTCAACACCATCAAAGCCTGCTTGTTTGGCTCGCTCAGCGGCACGTGCATATAACTCATGATGTGCGGTATTTCTGTAGTAGAAAGAGCACGAGGTTTCACATAGGGTAAATTACCAGTATACGTTTCTGCTTCTCCCGCCGGCGTAATGGCAGAAGGCGCAACCGGTAATTCATTATTTTGCTGCATGGTTGGATGTGAGATACGACCAACATGCCAAAGTTATAAAATGATGTGCCCTTCATGCTCGTGCACTGCACCGGTTACACGTTTCCATCCTTCGACTTGTTCTTTGTTGGCGATACCAGGTGTATTGGAATTTCCGCCACCCGGAGTAATCCATGTTGCTTTATTAATGATAAGCCCCGCTGAGGCGCGCTGAGCATAATATGTTGCCATCATGCTTGGTGGCACACCTTTGCGTCCGGATCTATTACGTGACATTGGTGCCATCACACAGCGATTTGAGCATTTGATAGCTCCGACTTCAATCGGAGTGAATAAATCTACATCCTGCGAGTCTGTGACCACTTTATCTACCGTCAAACATAGTAAACGCTAATTTGTATTTTAATCTTGAAAATAACGAAAACATAATTCTATTAATTTGTGCCGGTACATTAAACAAATTAACTGTTAATGTATGGTCTTACCTCTATTATATATGCATTGTATGTCCGCTTTGGGTCGTTAGCAGACCTTAAATTACTCTGATTTGATAATGCCAACCTTGCTCGTCCTAAATTTCTTTATCGAATGTCCGCTTACGGCCATTAGCGGTCATTCAAGATTTATTAGGAATGAGTATGGTTCTCTTGTATATAACCTGAAAATTCAGTTAACGCTTTTTAGGTAATGCTTCGATTACAGTGCGCATCAGACTTTTAATGATTTGTTGTGATTTGTCCCAGTGAGTTTGTCCGTCTGGTTCAGGATATGCGGTAGTTACAACTAATGTATTCGCCTCTGGAATCATAAATATAAACTGCCCGCCATAGCCCCAGGCGAATCGATACTTATAACCTTTTATGCTCCCTACATACCACAAGTACCCGTAATCAACCGTTGTAGGAATTGTATCCATTGTCACAAATTCAGGCACGTATACACGAAATGATGTATCTAACCACGACTGAGAAACTATTTGTTGATCCTTAACCCTACCTCCGTCTAGTACCATTTGACCAATTCGTGCAAGTGCACGTGGTCTTAGAAAAATAGTAAATCCTCCATGATAATTAAATGCTGAATCATGAATCCAGAGATAGTTTTTTATCCCAAGAGGGCTAAAAAGATATTTATCTGCAAAATCTTTACTCGTCATCCCGGTAGATCGGCGAATTACTGTAGTGAGTAGATCACATGCGGGTGTGCTGTAAAGCATAACTTGATCGTCGTCCGACTTGACTAATTCATATCCAAGCGCTTGATCACGTGCGTTATCTGCAAACCAGTAGGCTTTGTATGCACCAGGCTCACTCCAACTCTTAGTATTCTCATATTTACTCCATGCGCTGTTATCTACAAAATTTAACCGTGAGCTCATCGTCAGTAATTGCTGAATAGTAATATTTTCTTTCTCTTCATCAGGATACTCTGCAAAGTACTCTGGAAAATACGATTTAATGGCTTCTGCTTCTGAATCGATAAATCCTTTATCTATTGCAATGCCTATTAAGAGTGAAGTGATCGATTTAGTAGCTGATTGGATTCGCTGTGGTCTCGGGTCGCCCTTTAGATCAAAGTATTCTTCTATCACTAATTTCCCATTTTTTGCTACAAGAAAACTTCTTAGTTGATTAATATTCTTCGCCTCTTCTATTGCTTTGTTTAAGGTTGTAGCATCAATTCCTTCTTTCATTGGATCTGCTATCTCCCACTTAATATCAGGTGTCGATTCAAGTTTAGAAAGGAATCCTTCTGTATCAGAAATTGAGTCAGTTACACATGCTGCTGCAACTTCGTCACAGGCTAACATTTCAAAAATCAAGTCTCCTTGCTTTTTATCCCATTCTTCATTGGAAAGCATTAGCTGACCAGCATTCCACCAATCCCATGCAGACCAAATTTCTTTAAGTTTTTCTTGAAAGCAGGTTCGGTAGATTTCTTGGCATTTAGCTGAGATGACTTCGTTATCTGCTTGTAGCAAATTCGGAAGCAAAAATAATGAGACTAGAAAAATTAAAGTTAAATTTTTCACTTAGATTTACCCTTTATTCTGGTTCTTGAGCTAGACACATAATCTTGCGAATTAAATAAAGTCAAAGGGTATCTACATTGTTATAAATAATACGTAACAAATAACACTAGTAAGTAGTGATATATATCACAACTATTATTCAATACAGACAGTTACCTAAAAGATCTGCGAATGTTCGCTATGGGTCGTTAGCGGTCATTCAGACTTATTTGACAGAATGTTCTTTAAATCCTTAACTTTTTGTTTTGTGATTCTTCTCATACAAAAAACTTGAGCTTCTCCACCAAAATACTTGGGCTTTTGGCTTGCAGCACTCTCAAATCGACAATATTGTTCTCTATATATAGAGCAGTTTTGATGTGACCACTCAAGTAATTGATACTCTCTTAATGTATCTGCTTTAATTGAAATCTTTCTAATTTTTTGCATAAGACTAGCTATTTTTCGGTCTGCGACTACAGTATGAGCTGATCCACATAAAGCTCTATGAACATAGCCACCTGCATCATCACACGGATCATAAACATTTGCTTCTATACAATCTGCGACTAGCTCAGGATTAGTTGATGCTCGGCATTTATCTCGATTAAGTCCATTTTCTGCTATAGCCATGTTTGATGAAACAAACGCCAAAATTAGCCAAAGCAAAATTTCATTTTTTCTTTTAATCATATTAAAAGCTTAGATAAATGTCCGCTTTGGGTCGTTAGCGGTCATTTTTTGCATGCATTTTAAGCGGCATCAAACCTTGCTTTGTTCTCAGCCATCCACTTTTCCATTTCTTCCTTGCCATGACTGGGATCATTCATTCCATCCGCATGAGCCTCCATGTAGTGTGGTTGAAGTGCCTTCATCCAATCTTCGAATATTTCACCTTCCGCTGTTACATCACATAGATCACATTTTAGTGTTTTCATGAGTTATTCCTTCTCGTGGTGTCATTTATATGTTTATCAACGTTAAAAAATAACTAATCTTGATAGCTTATTACGTCCGCTTTGGGTCGTTAGCAGTCATTCAAGATTAACATGATTGGGAGCAAATGCTTTTATATAGAAGACAGGTTTAAAGGAGTGGGAATTAAGTTTCTGCCCTACCCGTCATCAAGCAAATCAACCGTTTAGCTGAAATATGCTGTCATAAATTATAGGCCCAGTACTACCACCCGATAACTAATGGGAGGAAAGTACCAATGCCAAGCATCTTTTTTGATAAATCGCGTAAAAAATGGTTTGCCCAAGTGCAAGTCGACGGCGCTCGATTTGGGAAACGTTTTGAGGAAAAACATGCGGCCAAGCGTTGGGCGGATGAGCTCGAATTTGATTTAAAACGAGCGCTGAAAAAACGCAATCCAGCGGCCCACCTGTATGCGATGGAAAATGGTCGCCTGCCTCATGACAACCAATTTGCAGCCGTCACCCATGAATACATCCAGCGCCGCGCCTTGCGCTATAAATCCTATCAACAAAATGGCACCTCAATGTACAACGGACTCCAAAAGCGTCTTGGCCATCACAAGCTCTTTGAATTTACCACACGCTTACTCGAAGACTATGCCTATAAAAGAGTCGATGAGGGTGGCATCAGTGTGGTGACGCTGAAAAGAGAAATTGAAGCCATTAAACGCATCTTGGAATATGCCAAACGTAACTTTGGATGGCGACCTGCTGATCCCTTTGATTGGCCATTAGAACCGGACCTGCCAAAAGATCTCAGAGCCGAAGATGAGATCCGTGGACGACGCGATCAAGAACCCATTTCTCTTCGTGAATTCAAGAAGATATTACACTATGTTGATACATTAGATCATGAAGTTACCCTCGTGCTAATTGTGCTTTATGAGACGGCCATGCGCAAAGGTGAAGTCATTAAACTTAGAAAAGAATGGATTCGTTTTGAAGCACCTCCTCACATTCGTATCCCAGGATCGGAACATAAAAATAAGAAACCCAAGGTGGTAATGCTCACACCTGTGGCTATAAAAGCCATTCAAGAAGTCATGGGGCGCCCGACTGAGGATGAACGGGTATTTCAATTTACGCCTGAGAAAGATAAAAGCAAAGGCGCCTACATATGGAAACTATTTAAGGACGCCTGTAGAGATGTTCTGCAACGACCCGATTTAATCGTTCATAACATTCGCTTGGAAAATGCGACTCAATTGGCTGATCGTGGGATAATGGATGAATTGCGTCAACGCCAAACCGGACACCTGGATCGTAAAGTGCTGAATGATCGCTATACGCGAAATCGCCCCGAACACCGAGCCGCTTTTTATCAAGAATCTTTTTTAAGCCAAGAGGATACTACGAAAAATAATCTGAACCATTGAGCTAAATTATATAGAAACGGTCTCTAGCGGACATTTAAAGACAAGTAACCATCAAAATTTTTAATTTTATTAATATACTGAGTGTTGAAATCAGATTCTTTGGATGTTTTTACAAAGCTTAATTCAAGAAGCGACTTGGACCATGTTGATAGCTTTTTAAAATCAAGCGTTGTATAAATGGGTATAATTTTATTAATTATTTCATAACGTATAAATAATGGTGCATAGGTAGCATCCACTAATGAGAATGTCTCACCATTGAAAAATGGCAAACTTTCTAATTTGTTCTCTACCAATCTCAATTTATTAACAATTTGATCTGCTTGTTCTTTAAACTCTTGCTCCGTTTTTTTTAATAGCAGCATATATTGATCAATGATACAAGTTGAACCAAACTCAATCCATGCTCGGTTGAATGCCAACTGGAGAGCGTTTTCTGGCCTTATGTTGCTAGGCGTAACATCATCTATGTACTCGCAAATAACCGCTGATTCAAATAGAACATTATTTTCACCAATTTTTAGAAGCGGGACTTTCTTTAATGGTGAGATTTTATTAAACCAATCTGGTGGATTCTCTAAATCCACATATGTAATTTTATAATTTGCGTTTTTATGGTTTAAAACAATGGCTGCTCTTTGTGCAAAAGGACACAGTCTACGGCTAACTAATTCTAGTTTTTCCATTGTTCTATCTTTAATATAAAAAAACCTAATGCAATATTAAATTTGCATGAGCGTTAATTCATGATACTAATTCTGCTTTTTGCTCTTTATCTTTATATTGACTGTCTTTGAGTGTAGTCCCAACAAGATGCTTGGCTAATCTCTTACTTTGTCCGATTATTGTAAGCGTGGGAGGACGAACCAAAGGTAAAGGAAATGTGCTGGCATCTGATACATATAAGTTATCAAAAGCAACCGTTTTTAAATCAGAATCTAGATGCTTTCCAATTCGTACGGTTGCACATGGATGAGTTCCTCTGGGAGGATTCCAAAATATGGTATTAGGATCACATCCCGCTTTCATAAGTATACTTTTGCTTGTACTAAACCCAATATTGGCTCGAAGATGATCTTCTTGTAGCAAAGGCATACTGATTTCTCCATGGGGCGCCACATAGCCTTTTAAATTTTCTTTTATCTTAACCATGACTCCAAGCATACGTGGGAACTTAGGTACTTTTTTCAAATGTCCCCAGCCTTTGTAATATTGAGTCAGTGTAAATAAACCGAATGGCTGGGTAAGCGTGGAATACATCAAACCATTTTCATCATCACAGCAACTGATCGTCATAGGCGGATCGCCCGTATTGCCTTTATCTTGAATCACACCATAGACTACAAATGTAGTGTCAACGCCCAATGCATCTCCAGCATCATGGATACCAGAATTCTGTAGGATACGAGGCGTACCGATGCCTCCTGCACAAACGATCACGACCTTACTGTTAAGTGTAAAGTGTTTTCCTTGTACTTCTGCACTAACACCCGTAGCGACACCATCTTGTGTCTCAACTTTGTGAACATTACACTCGGTAATAACAGTGGCTCCAGCTTCAATAGCCTGATCTAAATAATCATTTGCAGTCCACTTTCCGCCGCAACGACACCCAAACATGCACTTATCACCACAATCTAATTTCGAATAACAACGTTTTGGATGGATGAATTTTATTTGTGGCACCCAATCCATCCCAAGATCTCGACCTGCTTCCCCAATACGTTGTGATGCCGAGCCCATCAACTCTTCTGGTAAGGCTTCAATTTGAAGTTCATCAATGGTCTCGTTAACTTCAGATTCGATATCTACACCCGTTTTACTTAGCCACCAAGATGGAGGTCCTGATGCGGCACTTGCAAACATATTAGTAGCCCCTCCTGTTAGCATCGGGCGAACAATCGTGACCCCTTCTTTTGATTTTAAGAAGCCTCGTTGCTCAGTGTAGATAAAGGGCCCTGCAACTGTACCGTAATACCATTTTTCTCTATGATCTTTCCCAAATTCAAGAACGGCTACTTTTTTTCCAGCTCTGGCTAACTCTCTTGCTACGGTTGAACCACCTGGACCGCTTCCCACGATGACGGCATCATAATTTTTACTATTAATATCCTCAATCAGTTCTTCTATGTTTTGAACTGGCTTGATAGCGGATGGAGGTTTTCTTTTTATACCAACATCGTTGAGACGATTATGTCTTCTATCTTTTGAATTTTTTAAATCTTCTACATTACCTAATGTATATTCTTTCATTTTGTATGCCTCTAAATTAACTTTAGACTTGCTATATTTCGACTACTTACCATACTTAGTCCAATAATTTTCAAACAACTGTTCCTCAGTAAAGGTTCGAGCTTGAATTGGTGTGGAGACCCAAGTTAAGTTGATAAAATTTCTAACATTGACATTTTCAGTTGTTATATTGCCACCCCATGTTCCACAAGCAAGCGACAATGTATAAGGAAGTCCATTGCGAGGGCTCCCTGCACCTTCATTGAGGTTTTGATTCACCATTACTCGAGCAGTTTTCGTATTATGTGCAACAGAATTTATATTGGCTTGTGAATTTGAATGAATTCCACAGGTATGCCCCAATCCCTGATAATCTGTAATGCTGTTTACGAGATCTATTGCATTTTCGATGCTATCGGCATATTGATAAATCGTCAAAACCACAGAAAGCTTTTCCCCACAAAACGGATAATCATTTCCTACTCCAGTTTCTTTAACTAAAAGAAAATTTGTACCGGGCTGAATGTTGATTTGAGCTTTATTTGCAATTGATTGCGCAGATTTTGCAATTACATCGGCAGAAGGTATATGCGCATCATCTGGCCACATTAATTTTTGAAGTTTCAATTTTTCTTCTTCATTACATAAATGAGCACCTAACGCTACCAACTTATCAATTAACTTCTCATAAACACTTTCATGAATTACAACAGCATTGTCTGCTAAACAACTCGTTGCATAATCGAAGGTCTTTGCTTTGGCAATCATTTCAGCTGCATCATCCAAATCTGCAGTCTCATCAACAACATGTACCGCATTTCCCACACCTACACCATAAGCAGGCTTGCCTGAACTATATGCAGACTTGACCATATTCATGCCACCAGTTGCTACAATTAGATCTACGTTTTCCATTAAAAGTTTTGTTTTTTGAATCGAAGGATCTGTAATCACTTGTGCCAAATCCTCTCGCGCACCCACTTGTATACAGCCTTCTCGTATACATTCGACTACTCTTGCTGAACTTCTTTTTGTTCTAGGATGTGGTGCCACGATCAGCGCATTTCTTCCCTTCATGGCACATAATGCTTTAACAGGAGGCGTAGCATCCGGGCCCGTTGCTGGAATGAGTGCACCGATGACTCCTACAGGTTTTGCAATCTTGATGATTCCGATATCGGGCAACTCTTCAACCACACCAACTGTCTTAATCGACTGCATATCGGCTAACGTCCCGGTTACACGGTTGTAGATTTTTGCTACTTTATCTTCATAATTTCCAAATCCTCCTTCTTCCACTGCTATGCGTGCGAGCTCTTCTCTATTTTTAATGACATTCCATGCTATCGAAGCTACTAATTCATCTACCTCTTCTTGTGTATAAGCACTTATTTGCGATTGAGCCTGTCTAGCTTTCTCAACTAGATTCATAATATCACTAATCTCGTTTTCTACAGAAGTGACATCCGATTGTGATTCGTTAAAATTTTTATGCTTATTGTTAGTCATATGTTTAAGCCACAATTATATAAATAGAGCTGGCTCTCCCCCTGTGTGTAAAAACACTGCAGTATGAATATCTTTGTAATAACCATTCTGTACATATTCCAAAAACCCAGCAAATGCTTTTCCTGTATACACTGGGTCAAAAAATACTCCTTGCTGTATCGCAACCTCTTTAATGGCATTGTTTCCTTTGACACTTGGTACTCCATAACCATCACCAATGAATCCATCATGAATGACAATTTGTTCTAAACTTATATTTACTTTTTCGTTTAATATTTTAGCTGCGTCATACACTAAATTTTGAATAATGTCTTTTAACTCTGAAGAAGGTCGACTAACGGTGAAGCCTTCGATACGCCAAGGATGTTTATATAATATTTTTGCAAGAATCCAACCCGCTATCGTCCCACCAGATCCCACGGCAAGCGTAACAAGATCCGCTTTCACACTGTTTCTTTTACATTGCTCAAAAAGTTCTTGTGCCGCAAAAAGATGAGCGATAACTCCTAACGCACAGGCTCCTCCACGTGGGATTAAATAGGGTAGTCCGCCACCAATCATCACTTCTTGTCCTATAAACCGAATCATTGTATCTACGGAACTTCGATCGGTATCGTTTGTAAATCTAGTTTCTGCACCCAACATTTTGGTAAGATAATAGTTACCTTTTATGTCTTCAGGTGGATTCCCCCAATAAATCGCAATGCACTCTAGATTTAGATAAGCCGCCACTGCAGCGGTTGCACGCACATGATTGGATTGCACTCCTGCGCCCGTAATTAATGTTTTTGCTCTACGATTTAAGGCATCTGCAGCAATAAACTCAAGCGTTCGAACTTTGTTACCTCCAAAACCAAAGCTTATTAAATCGTCGCGTTTCACCCATAGCTCAATATTATTTGCATTTTTCTCTAGTTTTTTAAATCGTTGTAAAGGAGTTGGAAATTCTGCAAGCTCACAACGATGAAACTCGCCAACCATATTGGGCGTAACAACTTGAGTATTCATATCTTATCAAGCACCCTATCAACCATCGCAGTACATAAGCCTAACCGATTCTTATAGCTGAAAATTTCTTCAATATTCTCTTTACTTAAATTAGATGAAATTTCGGGGTTACGTAAAATAGACTCTTTAAAAGACACTCCTTTTTCTCGTGCATATTTGGCCTCTCTGTAAACTATTTTTTGAGCTTGATTTTTCCCAAGAATTTTAGCTAATGCCAACATTACACCTTCTGAAAATACTTGCTCGGCGCTAATTTCTAAATTCTTTTGCATTTGATCTGTATGCACTTCTAAGTTAGATAATATTAATTTTAGAAGCTCTAATGATTTACCCGATACTAAAGTAATAAGCGGTAAAACATGCCACTCACTTTTCCAAGAGCGACCATCCCGTTCATGATCATTTACCAGTCCTTCAAGAAGAATTGCAGCATTGTGACGAACGACTCTAGCAAGCGTACCCAAATGTTCTGATATTTCTGGATTTTGTTTATGCGGCATTGTAATGCTGCCTACAGTGTCTATTGGTGAGTTCTCAACTAGCTCTGCTATTTCTGTACGCTGAAGGTTATAAATCTCATGACCAATACGATCTGCAGTTCCAGTAATAAGTACTAATAATTGACCCCACTCTGCAAATACATCACGACTAGAAGTCCAAGAAATGATCGGTTCACGTAATCCAAGTTGGTCACAAAATTCCTTTTGTATCTCCAAACCTTGACTACCGAGTGATGACAGTGATCCAACTCCTCCGCATAATTGCCCCTCGTCCATGCGATTTCCTAGCTGTGATAATCGAGTTCGATGACGATCGAGCTCACATGCCCAGCCCGCAACTTTAAACCCAAACGTTATGGGCAAACCATGTTGACCATGGGTACGCCCTGGCATGATAGTATCGCGATGCTCACTTATAAGATTCTTTGCGGTTAAACGTATCGCATTTAAATCTAAAAGAAATTGCTCACGAGCGTCTCTTAAAACAATTGAAAACCAAGTGTCTGTTACATCTTGTACAGTAGCACCGTAATATAGCCAATTCTTTACATCTTCGTCTCCACGCTTTGTTAAAGCATCAATGAACCCTTGCATAGAGTGGCCACTTTGCTCAAATCCTATTTTTGTATCTTTAAGAAACTCATCATCAATTGTGATTTCATTACAAAAATTCTTAATAGAGTTTCCAGCTGTTTCTGGTATTAACTTAAATTTTGATTGAACTTCAGCTAATACAGTTAATATTCCCAACCACGTTCTAATTCTTGCTTTTTCATCAAAAATTTTACGAAGCGATTCTGTGCTCCAAGAATTTTGATAAATAGAAGACTCTAAAAATAGTGAAGTCATTGAGCTTGATTTATTATTTTTTCTGTATGTTTTAATAATGAACTTTCTGCATGTTTTAATTTTCCTCGTTCATTTGTTATCCAACTTTGATAATGATTTACCTCACCTTTATTATATTCAATCATCTCATTTACTCTGGCTTGAGACGCCCCTCCCAAACCAGACTTTTTCTCGATAGCAGCTTCCGGTGATTTCAATGCCTCCAAGATATGCTTAGGACATGATATTGAACGGCCTATTACCTCGTTTGCAACTTCGTTTAACTCTAATTCTGTTAGCTCAGATAAATATTTTTTAGATTGAGAATAATTACGAACAATCTTTCCAATAATCTTATGTGCAGTTCTATAATCCAAATTATTTTCAGTCGAAATTAATTCAGCCAACTCTGTGGCCATAGCAAAGCTTTCTTTTACTCTATTGAGTGCACGTGGAGTATTAAATTGCAATCCTTCTAATATTTTAGTTAATAAACAAATGCCATCTATACACATATTGAGAGCATTTGGAATTTCACCATATACGAATATGCGATTATCGATTTGCCCTGTTGGTGTGCGTTGTGTTGCAACCACCATAGTTTGTATTCCAATCACCTTATTTGCCAGTGCGCGAATATACGCTAGCCCATAGGGATTTTTTTTCTGTGGCATGATTTTGCTGGCTCTTGAATAGGCATCTTGTAATTCAATGTAATCGAATTCTTTCGTAACGAAATAGAGCAAATCTTCACTTAATCGATCTAAAGTAATAAATATAGAAGTTAATGTTGATACTACTTCAATGGAAATATCGGATTGCCACATTGCATCTCTTGTATGCATGACGGGCTTAGCGAAACCTAATAGTGTTGCTAATTTGTCTCTATCAATCTGTAACGTCGATCCGTTAATACCTCCACATCCGGCCGGACAACAATCGACTCTATCGTAGAGAGAATTGATGCGCGCAAGGTCACGCGTAAGCATGAATACAAATGAAAGTAAATAATGTCCAAATGATGTTGGTTGTCCTGCCTGCATATAGGTGTAATCAGGCATGATTGATGCACTGTGGGAGGCTGCCTGCACTAACATTGCGTGTATTAGTTTTGATATCTCATCTGCCAACGTAAGTAATAACTTTTTAATTGTTAAGTGATAAGATACTGTAGTACCCTCTCTACGTGCTCTTCCTGCGCATAACCATCCCACTGCACTAGTGTGTTGCTCTAACCATACTTCTCTGTTTGTAAATAGATCGCCGCACATTGGATCTGGCTGAAATTCTGTTGAATTTTCTTGTAATTTACGTAATGCACTTAATAAGTCAGCGCCAACTTTATTCTCTATGACACCGGCTTCAATTAAGCTGATTACATGCGCCATATCCACCCAACTCATTTCTTTTAATAACCATAACTGCTCATGAAGTTCTTGTGCGAATGCACTTGAAACCAATACTTCTTCAGGAGGTTGTGATAAGCGACCATCGATACACAACGCCATATTGGAATCTGGAATTACTTCTCTCATTTTTTTCTAATTCTCAGGCAGTTTTCTTTTTATCAGTAGATTCGATTGCTTCTGGATCCCATCTACCACTTTGTACAGATTCATCTGCAATTTCCCGCAATGATTCATAATGAAGTCCTAGTCGCAATGATTCCAAGAGCAAAATATCCATTGGATTGACATTTCCTAAATTTACGTTTGGTCCAATTTTCTTTATAAGTTCGACTTGTTGTTTTTTTAACGGTGCTTCCCAAATAACTTTTTCTACTTTTTTACCAATTGCCGATAAAATTTTCATAAATACATCCAATTTCATATCGCCTTGCTGATCAAATATACCGACTCCACATCCAGATTCCCTTGCATCGACAATCACATACTCAGCGCCCCAATATAAATCTTGCAGAATTTGGTCGGAAAGCTCCTCAGGACTTGGCTGCTTCGTGGGATCTTTTTTTCCAACCTCTGTAATTGGAATTAATCCATTTTCTAGTGCGCACAAAATTGCATTACGTCTTCGCACACTTGGTAATGTTATGGTCCCATCAGAAATTTCAGCTGAATGAAATCCAATTTCTTTAGCTCTCACCATATATGATTGACAATTTTTCTGAATGATAGCTGCCTCTAATAACGTTCCTCCGGGGAAAGTGTTAATGTTATATTCATTTAGCATCTCGAGTTTTTGATGAAGAATGTTAGAAGGCATCACTGCAGATACCCCATAGCTACACTTCCAATGATCTATATATTTATTTGAAAGCTGGAGCACATCCCTCAACATCTGTAGACCAACACAAGTATCGATCACCATTGTCATACCTATGTTTTTGGGTCGCTCCACACGCTCTTTCATGGAGTCACTGATTACGTGAATCCCATCCCAAGCAGACTTAAACATATTCAATCTCCCTTGAAAGTTCTCGCAATGCTGCTTCTACCATTGCCAGATCAGCACCCCATGGAACAATCATCGTGTTACCTTCTCTCTCAATATCAAACTCAAGCAAACAACACTTAAGTATAGTAGCTTCGTCGTCAGTTGAATTGAGTTTACGAGGACACATCTCAACACGTGGTGGCTCATCACCATAGTAGTGTCGATGAAATTGAAGACTTCTTTCACAGCCGATCAAAACCCAGTTTTGACGTTGCTTGGGACGTTCATCCAAGAAATATACTGGTTTTTTTAGCTGATCCATGCCGCCAGATCTACATGGCAACAAATAACATTCAGGATCTACACTGCTACATAAATCTCTTACATCGATTGTTTTCAGTTCAACACGAATAGGCGGTAAATCAGCATAGCCTAATACCTGTTGTACCATGCTATATAGTTTAGGAGGTGACGGTGGCTCTACTTCCAATACTTGTAACACAAGCGGATCAGGCCGATATATGAAATTTACATGATCATACTTACCTTCAACAATACATATCTGCTCTTTTCCAATTTGATTGCGAAATGCGAGTTCTGCCAATGCAGACCGATTAGCACAATCCACACTACTGTCATTTATATATATGCAATTATCTGGGAGTCCTAGTACTTCAACATGAGTAATATTTGAAAATAAAGGCTCATAGTCTGATTTCTGAATCGCGACAACTGCATTATTGTTATCACTTCCTTTAAGTACAATGAATTCGGTACGTCGATAGGCTTCTTTTCCTAGGAATGCTGATTGAATTGCTTTTTCAGTCATTTCTCCTGCATATTTCTGAACACTAGTTCCCCGATAAGGTAATGGAACTACATTTTTTTTATCTCGATACCTAGTTAAAGAATCTGATTGAGTATTATCTTCTGAACTTTTTTCAACAAATTGCTGCATGCTTACTTCCATTTAATGTCACGGAACGGTCCTTAGGTAATAATTCTCTTTCATAAATTCGAAGAGGATCCAGATTTCGAATTATCGAAAGCACTTCAATCGAAGGAAGTGAAACGGTCTTAAGTTCTTTTTTGATTTTTGGTTCAAACTCCGTATTTTCAATAACATCATTTACGCAAGTATGAGGGTATAGGGAATGTAATCGTAAATGCCCATCTTTATTGAAGTCGAAAACACCTAAGTCAGTTACCAGCCACTGCGGTCCGTTACCTCGGTATCCAAGTTGCTGTCTTGTAGTTCCATCTGTATTCCTGTGTCCTAAACCGGTAATGTAGTCACACTGTGAAACAATGCGATAGCGTCGCTTTCCTTTTACAGGTTCTGCACGATGAGCAGCAGTCCACAACGTAATGTATTTAGTATTACACGATAAATTACAGGCACCACCACCACCTGGTAGTTTTAGTTTAAGAGCTTTACGTCCCAGTTGAGTGACGTTGGTATTACCCCACCGATCAATTTGTAAACCTGATAAAAACATTCGTCCCAGACGTCCACTCGCAGACAAATCGAATAATTCTCCAATACTCAAATGGCATTCGGCATTTCGATCATGTACCCAGTCGTTAGTCGTGGGTGCAATAAAAGGAGGATTTGGGTTAACGCCATAGGTAGCGCCTGCTACTAGCACTAAGTTGGGAGCGTATACACGTTTAGCAACATGCAGTGCTATTTGAACTAAAGGTGATCCGAAACCATGGAATACTAATGAGTTGTCATCAACAGTTCGCGCTAATTGATCGATGAGCAACTCACCCAGTGTACAGCTGTGTTCCATGTCTACGCACTTTCCTTATACAGCTCCATCCATGCATCATTTGACTCTTTCCAACTCGATAATTTTGATTTCGTGTTTGCGCCACCAATTCGATCAAGATATTCATCATGACTTTCACAGTCATAAACAAAATGCTTTAAATATTTATTTTGGAATGCAGCTGGTCCTTCTTTAGCAGCAGACACGTACAATTTTGTATGCTCACGATCATATGCATAAAAAGGATAGCAAGCCGTTGGATGCGCACCCATTGGTACTTTTGCAAAATTTGTTACGTAAAAATAAGGAATATTTGCACCACCCAGTTGTTGCATTTCCTCGCTCGTTACAATTTTCTCCACAGTTGCTAATACTTTTTTAGATGCATGCGCAAATAGTAAATCAACGACAGGAGGACCTTCTATTCTCAAATTACCATGAGAATCAGCATACTGTGCATGAAGAATTGCAACATCAGGTGTAAGTGAAGGTACCACTAATATGTCCTCGCCAGAATAAGGACACTGTATCGTTTTATATCGTGGATTTTTTTCAAAATCAGTGCCTCGAACAGACTGTATAGGCATAAACGGCAGACCTTGAATCGAGGCACGAAGTTGTTGCACCAAGGTATAACAACAATTGTCTTGTATTTCTATTTTTCCACTTTCGCAACCCTGCCGATAGTTTTGCGCCATGCCAAAATCTTGTTCAAAACCTACATAGCTCTCTTGCGATGCAGATACAGCATTAGCGCCACATAACAAATCAATATCGATACCATGAGCAGAACCAACAACCGTTAGATTGCTAACATTGTTGCGAATAATTGAACGGATCAGCGCCATTGGTTCGCGTGAAGATAAGCCACCGCCAACTGCCAAACAATTTCCACTTTCTACCATTAAAGCTAATGCTTCGATATCAGTACACTTGTTCTCAGCAGTTGAAATGGAGAGTGCACTCATCGTCACACCACGCAACAAGGACAGGTTTTATGGGAATCATGATCACATGGATCTTTCGCCCAAGGATGAGAATGATTCTCTTCGTGTATAGGAGTTGCTCGGTCACTTTTACATACCGAGCAAACCCATACTTCAGGCATTGTTGCTCCGAACATCACCATACCTTTGAAGTTTCGTTCACAGTTAGGGCAATGCAGTGTAAGAACAGGCATTGATTAATTCTCCTTAATTCATTTTTTATAGGTTATCAGGCCGCTTTTTTGGATTTTTGTTGTAACTCTTCCCGCACAATCTTGGTACCTTCTACAAGTGCTCTCATCTTTTCGAAAGCAATGTAGCGCCAAAAATGAATCAGGCCACAATCGGTAGTAATGCCAAGGCGATCTGCAGGAACATACTTGAGTAAATTACGAATGCGATCTGCGACTTCATCAGCAGTCTCTACAATAGTGCTTTTAATATCGATAACACCCGCCCAAAAGTACATGTTATCCGGCAGTGGATGATTTTTCAGAACATCCAGCTCACCCTCGCAACGTCCGCAATTTTCAATATTAATTACATCCAAATTAGCTTCATAACACTTTGGTATAATGGTCTCCGCTTTATTACTCGGGTTTTCACCTTTTCGTTTGGTAATATCAAAATCCTCTGCTCCCTCTTCCATGTAATACCCGTAAGTACCTTTGTAATTTCCCCAACAGACGTGCGTTACAATCTTAGAATTTTTCACACCATCAACGCATCGGTTGTATGCTTCGATTGCCCAGTCCTCAAATAAGTAAGGCCATGTAAATTCATCCAATTGTATGAAATCTATACCCATGCCATCTAATTCAAGTATTTCTTCGTTCAAGGCTGCGGCTATCGCCATCGCGCGATCGTAACTGGACTTATAAAATTTATCGTTTGTACATTGAGCTAATGCTTGAACTCCTGTGTATTGGACTTTAATCGGTTTGTCCGTAGCCCGTTGCAACGCTCTAGCCTGTTGAATCATGATAGGCCCATATCGTTTAATATCTCGATAGCATGTTACCGTGTGCAAGTCGCTATAAAGTGGTGTAGTCATATATTCCCCATGCATACTGTAGCCAAGACGCTTCAGGTAGTAATACACAATCTGATCGACATAATTATCACCTTGCACGCGACCATCTGAGATGATATCTAGCCCGGCCATTTCCTGGTCATGCGCGATAGATGTAATTACATCTTCCAACGCTTCACGCTCCTTCGCATCAGGACATGCTTGATCTCCGGTAAAATTATGTGCCCATAGTTGATCCCACCAACGTGGGTTAGGATAGTTGCCCACTATACTGGTAGGAACAAGTACTTCTTTATCTCGAATTATCATTGGATGGATCCTCCTGTAATTACCTCTAGATTATTATTTTCGAAAAAATATTTTATGTGGCATCGACAGGTTCTAATTCTAGTCTCGAATTAACCTCATGAGCCTTCAAAAAGATTTCTTATCACCCTACTCACAGAAAAAATTAAGTATTAACTACTTGATTAATCGGTAAAATTTACTTTTCTTATAGATCGTCTATTAGATAGTAATAGGTATACTTTAGAACCCTCAAATAAGATTTGATAATAAATAAGTATTAATAAAATCGATAAGCGAATTTTCATCAAATCAAATACTTACTAGCTCTGGCAGAAACAAATAATTTCTATATTACCGAATGTCTGCTTTCAGCCAATAGCGGTCATTCCAAAGGTAGACTTTATAAATCACTTATTAGGAATCTATTACTCATTAGGCGATCGAAATAATATGCATTCAACGTACAAATTTAGAAAGCCAAAACAACTACTGCAGCCAATGGAAGTGCATAATGGAGAAATGTCGTAATACCTTTAGATTTTACTAAAAGAATCTTATGCGTCGCCGGTTACAATTGTCGTCGATTGAATTGAGTACCTTAAAATTACGCGCTTCCACAATAACCTGCGCCCTGCGTACCCGCCGCATGGGGGTTTTTCTCATAGCCCCAAAAAAAGAGATGGAAGTAGCCCGGTGCGGCTAGACACACAAGTGCCCATAACCAGGCAAACAGCCAGAAGATCACAGCATTGTAGTGTTCGACGGATATAAATTTTAAAATAGCAACAAAGGCAACGGCTGAGAACAATAGCGTCACAATGAGGGCTATACCCGCCTTCTTACCTCGGTGCCAATGACCAAAGGGCCACATGTTCAACGTCCAGCCCTGCATAAGAGCGAATGCCGTCCACACCGCAGCAAAGATAGCCGCCTGCGTCCCCGGCACACCCTCATCGAAAAAGTCGAATCCGAGGTGGTGGAAAACAATCATCATGAGCACTGTGCCGACCACGACCATTCCTGTGTTGAGGATCCCTGCACGGGGCTGACCAAGCCGGTCAAAGGGCCACCAATCGCAAAAGTCCACCACCACCACGGACAGTGGGAACCAATACCATGGGATGTAGAGCGGTTCCATCCCCCACATCGACGGTACAAAGAATAAAGCCGTGGGCATGAACAAAATCGCGAACAGAAAATTTACGATACCGTTAAGTGGTTGTCTTGAGTTATTTTCCCACTCGAGGGTGTCGGCCAAATCCCATGGTGTGATCAAGCGGTTACGGAACAAAAAGATCTGCATCACTGCCATGAAGATGCAAGTCTGGGCCCACAGTGCTACTGGAGTCTCGTAGAAGGGCAGCCCATAACCCCAGGACCATATTCCTAGAGTAATCAGGGCCGAGAGCATCGCCAATAACCAATTGATCAACCCTCGCAGTATGCGGTTCTGGGTGACTAGGCCCCCCGGCCAACCACCCCATGAGACACCAAGATGCCAAAAATGTGCGAAACAGACCGCAAAAACCAACGTGCCTTGTTCCTCGTTGAGGCCGATCACTCCGATCAGAATCCCACCTAGGACCAGGGCGAAGGCTATTGAGACAATAATCAGAAAGAAACCTTTAATAGGTTGTTGATTTAAGACCATAATAATTTGCCTTTCTTAGTTTTTTATTATTAGTGTGTAGGCTTTACACGCCTAGTTTATTACACAGTAGTAAAAGATGCTTGCCTCAATACAGTTCTGAACCATGCACAACTTAATTAAATAATATGAAATCGATGCATCCCATCTATGAATCAAAAGCAACGATGTGAAGCTTTGGGAATGGAAATCGTATATTTAAGGATAGAGTCGAGAGTTAAAGAAGCTATGAAGTATTGAACGTCCGCTTTGGGTCGTTAGCGGTCATTCAGCTTTTGAACTGTGAGGCCATGTATGTACTTCTTTCCATTATAGTTCTATGCGATTTGTGTTAATCCCTAACCACTCTTCCATATTATTAGTTGGGGTTCCATAAGCCTGTACAAATGCTTCATTATCTTCATCTAACAAAGTACCAACTAATTCCCCTTGCTTATTTAGATACACTAAGCCTCTCGCATATGTACCATCGGAATACATAATTTCTAAATCCCATGACATTAATTCTTCATTGGCTACTACTGATGTAGCAAATAGTAAAATTAAAATAGAAATCCATTTCATATTATTCCCCTACTCTATGCCTAAAATTTCCATGACAACACCTAGTCCCACTAAAGTCAGAAACCCACCAATAGCATGTTGCCACCACATTGCATTATCAAAGTTGCTGTACCAGTACCATAGATAAAATCCTGCAGCGGCCAATATTACTAGCCCTATTACAACAATTACTAAAATACCTGCACCGCCTATCAATACACCAATAGCTTCTGGTTTAAGTGCGTAAGCTATTACTCCTAATAAAATCGCTATAATAATTAACAAAATGGTAATCATAATTAAATCCTTTTAATCTTTACTCCACATTTCAGGATGTGTGCAATAACTAAATCCAATTAGAAATAGAATGGCTAACCACCATCCATTAGTTAAAATCCACTCTAAATAGGATTGTTTACTTACATGCGGCCCAATTATCGCAGTGAGTAAGAAAGGAAGCATAAATATACATTTCTTCATTTAACTAAATCCTTTTAGTAATAGTTATAAATCTTACTATCTACAATATTTAAACTATTTTCCTTATGACTGGCATCAACAATTGCAAATCAGCCCTTATCCTTAAGTATGTTATATATGTCTAATATATGGTTATGCCTTGTCATTGTATGATATACTTTACAAATACTTTTTGATTAATTTCAAGGTTTAGACACTCTCTAGCTGTATCACAGCCGTTCCAAGCCATATATCACAGCCTTTTATCCCTATTCTGATTATGGACAATCATTGTCGGTGGATGATTTAGCTATCTATCATCATTGAATTGCTCACCAGGGAAGGTTGGTATGGCAGCAAACGAGTACGACAACTCTTGGCTCTTAGACGTTTACACGTACTCAGATCATCCTAATGTCAAAAAAGTTGTAGAAGAGCTTTATGAAAAGCTCATGCAAGTTCCTATCTACGAGAAAGTCCCAAGCAAAAAGAAAGTACGTGAGCATATAAAGCTTATTGTGCTAAATCTGTACGATGCATATTTATATGATCCAACTATGTATATAGCCTATTCAATGAATGAAAATGACTATAAACATGGAAGGTACAACGAGTTACACATTGGTTACGAATATTTAAAAACTATAATTGATCATTTGAAGAATTTAGATTATTTGTTTTGGAAAAATGGTTGGATTGACCATAAAACTAGAAAAAGTAGATACAGCAGAATTCAGGCAAAAACCAAATTAATGGAAAAAATTGTAATGTGTGAAGTTACACAAGATATGGTCTATGAGCATCCTAATAGAGAAGAGCTTGAAGAAATCATTATCTTGCGTGCTTCATATGAAAAGAAAAAAAAAAGAAAATCCCAATTGATTACCAAGAAAGCATTACAACTACCAAGATGCGTAAAAACCTTAAAAAGATTAACCGAGAACTACGAGATACTTTTATAGGGCTTTATATCCCGGATTCAGAACTGAAAGAGCTTAACAAGCGCCTAGCTCAGAATCCTGATCCCCAAAAACAACCCATCAATTTTCATGCAAAGCGTCTATGTAGAATCTTTAATCGAATGGATGAATTTAATCAAGGCGGTAGATTTTATGGTGGTTGGTGGCAGAACATTCCAAAAGAATATCGAAAATTTATTCGTATCTGTGAAAATCAACCTGGGAATTGGGATGCTTATGATGATGAAGTAATTGAGCTAGATTTCGATGTTATGCATGCGCGAATGCTATACAAAGAATCGATAAATAAGTATTGGGGTGATCAAGATCCATTTGAGATACATCGAAATATTCCAGAATACAGGAAGCTAATTAAGGACGCGTTCTACACTATGGTTAATGCCGAGTCATCTGAAGAGGCCAGGAAGGCTGTTCAGAAGAACATCAATTATGGTCTATTACCAAACCTTGGGATGAACGGTGAGCAGGTTCTAGAGAAAGTAAAACAACATCACGCTAAGATTTCTCATGAATTCGGAACAGGTGAAGGACTTAGGCTGCAGCGGAAAGATTCAGGTATTGCAGAAAGAGTCATGTTAGAAATGCTTGATCAAGGCTGGGTTGTACTTCCCATGCATGATAGTTTCATAGCACCAGTTGGAGCTAGGGATGTACTCGAAAAATCAATGCATCAGGCGTTTTTAGATAAATTTGAGATGCCCTGCCCTATATCAAGAAAACAGAGCATGAGTGATCTGCGAAAGCATTATGCAGACCATTTGGATAAGGATAATGATTTTGATCTTGAGAATATTCTTGATCAGTCAGCTTTCGATGAGTTAATTGCATGAGTAAATCCCAGTCGTGATCGACGAGACTATTCACGGTACTACACTCTTTGGGATGTCGTGCAGATCCGTAAACAAAAGAAAGCTGCTTAGATTCTCAATAGATGATCCGTTAGTAATGTAGAAGTACTGTACTTATTCCTGTACTGGACTTATCCACGCATGCCGGCCCCCCAAGAGGCTTTGGGCACACTGGCGTGGTATTCCTGTCCTTACTTTATATTATTACTGTTACTAGTAAGTTAACTGTCTATGTAATGTTAATTCAAGTCTATGAATAGCTAATATCTAATCAATGTAACTGACTTGTTGGCTGTATGTCTGCGGGTATCTAACCCGCCTGCCCTTCATGAGGCTTTAGGTGTGATAATCAAATTAATTTAAGAATGAACGGTAATGTATAGCAGCAATAAGTGCTTTTACAAGTCCATAGCCATCACAAAAAAAGAGCTAATTAAACTGTATGGGTACGTGCTTTTGATCTAGACAAACAGTAAAATATATTAATAAACCTGTGCTTGGGTGCTTGAAAGCGCTTTACCTCAACACTAAAAAGAGAATTTATCTAACATGGGAGCGTGTTGGTGCTTTATCCCATCACTAAAAGAAATAAAAAACTGCCTGTGGGACCGCGTTTCCGTCTCACTCTCACACTAAAAGGAATTAATAAAGTGATTAACATTAGATGGATTGATAGCTAATACCCGTCAAATCGTTGACAGTCCATGTGTAAGTTATTGATTTATATAGGTGATAACCCCCAAAAAACGGGATCAATCAGACCTGCTGTAGTAGCAGGATTACTGTTCCCAGTGTGTAAGCTTTTGAAATAAAAACATTCTTATTTTCCATCATGTGAGGGGGTGGGGGCAAAAACCCGAATCGTGGTAGTAGAAAGTAGGTGCCCAGTGAGAGTAATTTTTTGAAAATTTAAATGTGATTACATATCCATATTATCTGTAGGGTATATATGAATGATTGTACTTAATGATAGAGAGAACTCTAAAAACTGATATATGGTCTATATAACCAGATCTATTCCGTATTGCGGTATAGTAACCACCAATGATCAAGACCTTTTCCTGCGAAGAGACACAGAAAATATTTGCAGGTAGATATGGAAGTTGTATACCGAGGAATTTACAAAAGGTTGCTAGACGAAAGCTTTTGTTAATTCATGCTGTAACTGAATTTAATGATTTGAAGGTACAGCCTGGTAATAAACTGCATAAGTTAAAAGGAGATATGAAAGGTTATTGGGCGATATGGATAAATGACCAATACAGATTATGCTTCCAATTTAAAGGGAATGATTGTTACGAAGTACATATAATCGATTATCACGATTGAAGGTAACCACTATGAACACAGCTCTATCTATTACCCCTGGTGATGTTCTTCTTGAAGAATTCCTCATTCCTATGGAAGTGAGTCAAAATAAGCTAGCGAAACGTATTAACGTATCACCATCTCGCATCAATTCAATTATTAATGGCGAGAGAGCAATTACCGCTGAAACTGCATTAAGGTTATCGGAGTATTTTGGAAATTCAGCACAATTTTGGTTGAACTTACAAAGTCATTACGACTTGGAACAGGCTAAAGCAACTTGTCTTAAGAAGATAAAAAAAGAGGTTGTTTCTCACCAAGTGGCTGCTTAGCAACATCGTTAACAATACTGTAAACAATACAGATAGGCCAACATTTAAAATTTCAGTAGTGTGTCGAATAGGAAAGTACGACAGCACTACCTACAAAATTTTACTCTAGCTATCATAAAGTAGTCTTTACTAACTACGCCCGATATTCTATTGTTAAACCAATCACTTGGACAGCTTCAATTTAATTCTGCGAATTCATTAACAGGGAAACATCAGAGAATTCATTTTTACATTTTCCTCGTAAGATTATATTTTAGCTACTTAAATTACGAATTCGCCATGCACAGGACTCTCTGACATACAACTTTCATAATTACTAGTGTGCAGAATCTAATCGTTTGCGACATCTTCCAAAATTTGACTAATGATGACCAGTTTCGCCTGCTCCCCTTACAAAAACAGGTGCTTCACCAAATTCACGGCGGTTATCCGCAGTCCCCCAATCTTCTTTAAACTCAACAAGTTTTTCCATGCTGACAAATTCTTTTTTAGTAATTAACTTTTCAAGTGCACCTAGCCAATGAATATAATAAGTGTCACCCAAATCGGGACCACCCGCTGCCTGCGCTGCTTTAATTTCCTCGGATAGCGTATCGCACCATTCAGTCCAATCAAATAACCCCCGTTGATGGAGATTGAGCATTATTGCAAAGGATTTCGCCTCCCAAGGTGCTGCGAAAACGGGGCCACTTTCATCGTGAGGTAAATGTGGTGTTTTTTTAAGGTCTGAGTTTTGGATCAAATCATTCATGAGGGTTTCAGCATATAATCATCGAACATGTCGATATAAAGATACATATTATCTATTTGGTCTTCTCCCCAAAGCTCTTGGAATGAAAATTTAACAGAGTACACGTGCTGTGGCTTTTCTCCTTTACCATTAGCATTTGTATCAGGAAAAACAAATACACCATGGTCTCTATTAATAATTCCTTCCTTACCACGTATATAACGCGGTAGACGAGTATGGTGTGCTGGATGAATGTTTTTAATTTCTACAGCATCACCAACAGAAAAGTTGGCTGGAACATCTTTGTCAACCCGACATGTACCACCATTACTAATTAAACCAGGCACCATTTCTTTTGTAAGTGTTGGCATTAGACACCCTCCATCTCAATACGTTTTTTACGCTCATCTAGCTCTTTCTTGGAGATAACACCTTTTTCTGTCATCAGTGTCTCTACTGATGCAAGCCAGTGTTCGTAGTAGCTGAATTTTAGGTAATCTACAGGGTTCATTCGTTCACGGGAGTGACGGAATTCATCAACATTAAAGTGACCGCCCGCAAAACACGCCATAAACATACCAAATACGCGTTTTTCCCATTCATCATGAAATACAAGTCCATTCTGCTTAGGTTCGATGGGACCGTGTCCATCCATACCACCAAGATCATGCATACTGTTCATATTTATTTCCTCCTATCAATTAAGGATAGAATTATTTTGAATTTGCGCGAGACCGGTGCCTATCATAGAATCTCGTGTCACCAGCTCAGCAAGGTGTTCCTCACTCATGTCGTCAGTACCACTTGGTCTTTGAGGAAGTACTAAATAACGTAACTCCGCATTACTGTCCCAGACACGGATCTCTTTATCTTCAGATATTTCCACGCCAAATTCATTTAATACACCACGTGGGTCTTTAACCACTTTCGAGCGGTACGGAGCCGCTTTATACCATACAGGTGGTAATCCAAGTGTGGGCCATGGATAGCACGAGCAAAGAGTACAGCAGACTATATTGTGGACTTTATCCGTGTTCTCAACGACAACCATATCTTCACCTTGTGCACCGGAGAAACCGAGCTCTTTAATTGCGTCGGTCGCATTTTTCAAAAGCCGCTTCTTGAAATCCGGATCTGTCCAGGCTTTAGCAACGACTTTCGCACCATTGCGTGGGCCAATTTTGGTTTCATAAGTCTCAACAATAAGATCAACCGCTTCAGGGTCGATCAATTGCTTTTCTGTCAGCACCGATTCCAATGCTTTAACACGCAATTCAACTTCAGAAAGAGGTTTGTTGTGCGGGTGATTATGTTTTTGCGCCATTTGCTTCTCCTTTAAACGTTAGATCGTTTTCCAATCTACCGATGAGGCAAAAGCATCAGCAGCTTGATAAATTGTCATCTCATCATAATGCTTACCAATCAACATCATACTTATTGGCAAACCATCACTCATGCCACAAGGTATGGCCATTGCCGGATGCCCTGTTGTGTCAAATGGCGAAGTATTGGAAAGCATTTCGAACGCTCGTTGCAAGTATAAATCAAGCGGTGCATCTGCATCTGGTAATGGTGTTGCCTTCATCGGAGTCGTTGGCATTAATAGAAGATCGTACTCGTTGAGAGCAGCGTTATAAGCAGCGGTTAATCGACGCGCTAAGTTTTGTGCTTTGGCGTAATAGCGACCGCGATATTGGCGGATAAAATATTCGCCGATAAACATGCAGATCTTCAATGAATCAGAGAGCTCATCCGCACGATCACGCCAGTTTGCGTGAGCATCCATTAAACCCGTATTGTAAAGCCCTTTCCAGTTCATACCCATACCATTGCCGCGCATCATTTGCCACTGAAGACCTTCGATCACTATTGGTGTCCAAATCGCTGGGCCTGTAAGATGCATGGGAATAGAAACTTCACCCACTGTGGCCCCAAGTTTTTTTAAACGATCAGCTGCCGCTCTCACACTGTTATCGACGTCAGCTTCACTGTTTTCAAACCCAAAACCTTCGGTGACAATACCAATCTTGAGATCATTAATATCTTTGCCGAGAGCCTTAGTGTATTGCTTAGCTTTCGCATTATATTGTCTTGGGTCAAGACCATCCTCACCGGCAATGACTTCAAGCATTAAGGCGTTATTAGCAACTGTACTAGTAATAGGTCCTACATGATCGACAGTACTTTCAATTGGCATCGTTCCGGTGTAAGGCACTAAGCCATGAGTTGGTTTCATTCCATATGTACCACTGAAAGACGATGGCATCCGAATGGAGCCACCTTGATCACCACCTACTGCCATGTCAACTTCGCCAAGCGCTACTGCTACTGCACTGCCAGAAGAAGATCCACCAGCGGAATAGCCCATTTTATAAGGATTGTGAACTAGACCTGTCGCATTAGTGTGACTTCCCCCCGACAAACAGAAATATTCGCAATGTGTTTTACCTTTAATCGTAGCGCCCTCATCTAGAATGCGAGTTACTATCGTTGCGTCTATGTCTGGTACATAACCCTCAAGAGTTGATGCACCATTCATCATTGGAACACCTGCAACACATACATTGTCTTTTATTGCAACTGTCTTACCAACAAGCTTACCCGTATCATTCCCTTTGATTTCGGACTTCACATACCAAGCATTGTGTAAATTATCTTCAGGTAAGGGCCGATACCCAGGTGTACGAGGATATTTAACATTTGGTTTTTCATCAGGTAATGATTCGATCAAATCATATGCTAGAAAATTCCCTTCCATTGCAGTTAGAAATTCGGCAACGCGCTCAGAACTCATTGACATACCAAGATCTGCAACAATCGCTTCCATTTGAGCTTGGGTTGGGCGTTTTATTGCCATAACTTAATTCTCCTTAAATGGTTCAGAACTATTCGAGCCAAGATAAAACTCTTTAATATCGTCACGCGCAGATAGCTCAGCGGCGTCGCCGGATACAACGACGGTGCCATTTTCTAAAATGTAACAATAGTCGGCGTATTTCATGGCGAGGTTGACATTTTGCTCAGCGATCAAAAAACTGACTTCGTTTTCGCGATTCATCGACTTAATGATGTCGAGAATTTCATGAATAATGACGGGTGCAAGACCCATTGAAGGTTCGTCCAACAGAACCAGGACAGGCTTGGTCATTAACGCACGCCCAATTGCAAGCATCTGCTGTTCACCACCTGAGGTTAACCCCGCTTTAGTTTTGTGTCTCTCTTTAAGACGGGGAAACCACTCGTATACCTGCTCCAAACTTGTAGCCATTTGGGCGCGATTGGGCCGACGCACAAACGCGCCGGCCTTAAGATTTTCTTCCACAGTAAGTTGTGGGAAAACGTGTCGG
This sequence comes from Gammaproteobacteria bacterium, assembly GCA_965247265.1. Taxonomy (GTDB): domain Bacteria; phylum Pseudomonadota; class Gammaproteobacteria; order UBA4575; family UBA4575. The sequence goes on along the minus strand of OZ252002.1, from coordinate 1,225,710 downwards.
CCTTCCAGCACCTGAACTATACCCCTGGCAACGAGATCGGAAGCGGAGAGACGCCTAAGCGACTCTCCGCGCCAAGTGATTTCACCTTTAGTGACCTCACCTCGCTCTTGTTCGAGAAGTTTGGATATTGCCTTGAGTGTAGTAGATTTTCCCGCACCATTGGCACCAAACAGGGACACAATTGATCCCTGTTCGACGGTCATCGTCACATTCTGTACGGCAAGAACAGCTTGGCCGTAGTGAACCTCAACATTGGAAACTTTAAGAAAATCGTTTGTGCTCAAGACGGTTATGCGTATCTATCATTTAGACTTCGCACTCAGGCAAATCACGTTTCGGCACACCTTGTTCCTTTGCAATAGCTTCAGCTTTTGCAGTGAAAGTAGGCACGAACATCTGTGTATCGATCTCGATCCAGTTTGTTGAATCCCATCCATCCCCTTTCCATTGAATCACTTTGGCTAGGATTTTTTCACCCTGGTGATTGCAACGTGAGAGCTTCAGTGGCGCTAACAAACCTACCACACCCAATTCCTCAAGGCGTTTTTGATCAATGTCCAAATTCTCATAAGCCCATCTGGCTTCCTCACCGCTAATGGGCCGATTGCCAAACTCCTTGTGGCCGGTGCGTAGCATCTCCGAATAAACCAATGTTGTGATTAACCCCCAGTTGTAATAGACCGTGCCAAATCGTTCCATGTTTTTGAGATCACCTTTATCACTATCATCGTAAAGGGTTTTCTTGATTCTCTTATGTATTTCAAATTCGCCCGGGGGGAAAATATTGACTCCTGTGTAGCCTATTGCAGCATCACCAGCGGGACGTACATCATCTTCCGAGGTTGCCCAGATGTCACCAATAATATGGTCCACTGGAAACCCGGTTCGCTTAGCAGTTGTGATTGATGCAGGGGTCTGTGCACCCCATGTGCGTAAATATACCCAATCGGCTTTTACACTACGAATTTGTTTCCATTGCCCATCTTGTTGAACACCTGGATGAGGCACCGAGATCTGCACGTCTTTGAAACCATACTGCTCAGACAAAATTTTCATGGGTTCAAGCGTTTCACGACCATATCCAGAATCGTGGTACAAGGTTACGATCACTTGACCTTTGAGTTTGTCATGACCACCTAAGCGACTAGCAATATATTCAACAATTATTTGTGATTGTCTCCAGTAGTCGAACATCACTGAGAATTGATATTCATTGAAGCGTCCATCAATAGCCGTTGCGGTACCACCGCCAGGAATCATATGAGGCACTTTATGCTCACGGTTTCTCTGTTGAGTCGCGGCAAATAAACCTGATGACATACTTGAAATTGTAGCAGTAGGTGCGCCTTGATTACCGTTAATATGTCGGTCGAAGCATTCGATGCCCTTATCGATATCGTATGAAGTCTCGCACTCCACCATGTGGTGCCTGACACCATCTACACCACCATCAGTTTCATTCTGGTAAGTCAGCATGTCTCTCTGCCCACCAACTGTTGTAGTACCTACATTTGCGTAGACCCCCGTCCGGTAGGTAAACAAAGGATAGAATTGCTCTCCTTCGTGTGCCCCCGCCGCGAACACAGTTTGAAAACTTGCCAAACTTAGTGTGAGTGCAAGCAACATGTACTTGAGTTGAGGTAAAAACATTGTATTTTCTCCTATTATTTTTCGTTTGTTATAAGAAACTTGCGCCTAAAAGGCGACAAGCACAATTACTTATAGCAAGGTAATGAAATTCTACTCCTTTCTTTGTAGTGTGTTATTAGAAAGTCTAAAAGACTGATTGTTCTGCACTTTTTTCATTATTGACTCCCTATTTTCAGCACTGTGTAAAGGATTAGTATCATGAAACTGTCCGCAACTGTCGAAACCAGCTAAGTAGCGATGTGGCGACTCGTTGTATCAATCTGTAAAGACCGTCTGGTTCTTGTATTAGGATGTAGATAATCATGACGCCGAATAATACTCGTTGCAGATTTGTAGTGATTCCGATATGCACGTATTCCGTTAAACCCATACCAGTGACCGCAAGATCGAGAAAAACAGGGACCAATATTATGAATGCCGCGCCGATAAAATTACCGAAGATGCTAGCGGTACCACCAATGATCACAATAAACAAAATTTCAAAAGACTTATCGAGATCGAACGAATACGCATTGCTGGTTCGCAGATAAGCAAACGCCCACAGTACACCGGCGATGCCACAGTAAAAAGAGCTGATGCCAAAGGCCAGAAGTTTGCGACTTGCAACTTTGATTCCTAAGACGTTGGCAGAAGTTTCCATGTCACTGAGCGCCATCCACTCTCGGCCGATGCGACTGCGTACGATGCTATACGCTAGCACCACTAAGCTAAGCGTTGTAACAATAACCATCATGTAACGGCCTTGGGCAGATTTAAGATCCCAACCGAAAATCTCTAAGCGCGGAGCCGTAATGGTTAATGTTAGATTGTTGTTGCAGAACCAAGGGAAATTAGTAAACAAAAATTCGAAAAAAAACTGCGCCCCAAGCGTTGATGCCGCCAGGTAAAACCCTTTGATGCGCAGGCTAGGCAACCCAAATAGTACGCCAATCAATCCCGCAATCAGTCCGGCCAGGACGATGACTATTGGTAGCGGCAACACCGGTACTCGCAGTAACAAATTGTAGGCCGAAAAAGCACCAATAGCCATGAAGGCAGCAGAACCCAGTGAAATACATCCAGTGTAACCCATCAGCAAATTGAGACCAATGCCCGCAACGCCCATCGCTAGCATTGGAATGATAATCGAGTTAATCCAATAGTCACTGAAGCTGAACGGAAGGATGCAAGCTGCGATAGTCGATACTCCAATAATGCTTCGCTTAAGCACCTCGGAACGGGAAACCGGTTGGGGCACGCTAGTGTTAGCTGCAGTTGAAGTTTTGCTATCAGACATGGTTCAAACCCGCTCGATCTCACGTTCACCGAAAAGACCAGCCGGCCTAATCAATAGGAAGAAAATCGCCAAGACGTATGCAAACCAAGTCGATACACTGCCATGAAAGATCGGGCCAATATAGAAATCAGCTAGGCTTTCAGTTGATCCGACAAGCAATCCAGCAATGATCGCTCCAGGCATAGAAGAGAAACCGCCTATGATAAGAACTGGTAATGCCTTAAGTGCAGATAGTGTCAATGAAAACGAAACACCTTGACGCGCGCCCCATAGAAGACCTGCAGCCAGGGCTACAAATCCTGCCACACTCCATACAATCCGCCAGACTCGTGGAAGCTGAATGCCAATCGATTGCGCAGCCACAACATCATCGGCAACCGCACGTAGCGAAATCCCTATACGCGTGGTATTGAAAACAATTGAAATTACAACCACCAAAAGGATAGCTATTGCGGTAGCAAATAGGTCGAATTCACTCAACCATAAATCACCAATTTGAATGGTACCGTTCGCAATCCCAAGCTCTAAAATGTGGACATCAGTTCCCATCGCTAGCTGTGCCATACCTTCAATGATGAAGCTTAGCCCCAATGTGGCCACAAACAGCACCATAGGATCGCGATTCGCCATAGGACGCAGTATCAAGCGCTCAATCAACACAGCAAATAAAATCATCACAACTAGTACCGCCAATAGCGCGAGCCAAAAAGGGGCACCGGCTTCGATCAGGGTCACATACATCAAGGCTGCAAACAGTACCATGGCGCCTTGTGCAAGATTGAATACGCCGGACGCCTTGTAAATGAGCACAAATCCGAGCGCTACTGACGAATACATCACTCCCGCCAGCAACCCACCTAACAATATTTCAAGAAACATCTACGACTCCATTAATTCTTATTCGTAATCTTCACCAAGGTAAGCCTTGATCACATCTGGGTTATTTCGTACTTGCTCCGGTATTCCATCGGCAATCTTGCGTCCATAATCCAGCACCACAATACGATGTGCCAATCCCATCACAATGCCTATATCATGTTCGATCAGCACGATGGTGGTTCCAAAGCGTAAATTCACCTCTGAGACGATACGGCTCATTTCATGCTTTTCATCTTGGTTCATTCCCGCCATAGGTTCATCGAGCAGCAGGAGTTTGGGCTCTGCAACCAGTGCACGTGCTAGATCGACCCGCTTTTGAATACCAAAGGGAAGTGTTGAGACAATTGTGTGGGCATGCTCTTCAAGTCCCAGAAAAGTTATGATCTTGTCGGCCCATGCAAGAAACTGCTGTCTTTCAGCACGATCTCGGCCAATACGAAAAGCATTTTCCCAGAACGTGGTTTTGCCACGACGCGCCAAACCGGCAAGAACATTGTCTAAAACAGTCAGCCGTTCGAATAATGCATTGTGCTGAAAAGTTCGCCCGATACCACGTCGCGCCGCATCGATAGGAGTAATCTTTTGGAAATGTTTGCCATCAAAAACAACTTCGCCCTGTTGTGGTCGATAAACGCCGTTAATGACATTTAGTAACGAACTTTTGCCAGCACCGTTTGGACCGATCAGTGCACAAATTTCGCCTTTGTGAACATTAAAGCTAACATCGGAAAGGGCGGTCACCCCCTTGAATGATAGAGAGATATCATTAGTTTCCAGAAGCGCTTCATTGCTGATGGATGCATCGTTGGACGCTAAATTAGCTGTTTGCATACACGCATCTCTGTATGCAATCTAATTTTCCCCAGGCGAGCTCGAGCATCATCAAAAATTATAGCTGACACACCACCTCCCTCTTTCTTAAAACATATTTTTTATTATTTGAAACACCATATACTACAACGACTACAAGGTACTTGCATCAAAGCTACTGTCATATTAGTGCTCTTACTACAAAACTTTAAACTGCTGTTATAACAATCCATTCATCTTTTTAACCAAGGCGAGAAACTTCTATTTTCATATGTCGAATTGCATCAGTATTGATCGTACTTAAAGAAGAAATTGCGTCAGTAGCACGTCTATCTGCACACAGAGTGCAACAAATATATTCACGCCCATCAATATAAAACCTACCTAATGAATAATCGTTGATTCATTTTGATTGAGATTATTCGCATTCTCACCGTAATATATGAAATTATTTATCTAAATATACTTAAACTATACTGAAGCAAGCTCAGATCAATTCAATGGCTAATAAGTAGCATATGGCTAGGCGAAAACACCCCCTTAAGTACAATACTTCTATTTGGTACAGTCAAGTTAATGTAAATATTATTATTTTGTAGGCGAAATGTGCCTTCTCCGCGACAAACAATCAATGGCTTAGAGCTACGTGACTATAGTAGTCACGCCATAAAATCAGTTAATTTGACAGTACCGTATATTTTGATCGAATAAAACTTAGTCTTATTGCTCTACTCATGACCTGATAACAGATTGCACTCCTTAATTGGAGTAAAAAACTTCGTCGTTTAGTTATTCTTTGGGAAAGCCCCTATCGGGACATTCATGGTAACCCATATTAGGCTTTTAGAAACTTGCCAAATGGGAAAATACTGTGCAAATCATGTTCCTAAATAGCTAAGTCCTTATTGTCCTTTCAAATTTACATTTCATAGAAAAACGTTTTGAGCTAAATATTTACACCCTGCCATTCAGTAATGAAATCGTCTATATATTCTGCAACGACATCGGGGCGATCTTCGGGAACATAATGCCCTGCTCTTTCTATAACATGAAAACGAGTCGGACCTTTTATTGCTGCTTTGAGTCGCCGACCTGATTCCACCGGCATCCAAGCGTCATGCAAAGCCCAACAAATCATCGTGGGGCAGGTAATCTTGCTGTGATCTACACCGAGGGTTTCTTCACTTGAGGGTTCGCTACACACTTTTACTAATGATTTAAACCCGTGCAATCCCGGTCCTCGTGCCCAAAATCCTAGATAGTTTTGTTTCACGTTTTGGTCCGTAAAGGCAATTTTATCGTAACTGCCGGTTCGCAATAGACCAGGAAAGGCTGCGGCAGCTTGGCCCATCGCCAATTGGAGTGTTTCATCTGGAGCACCTACTAATGCATTAAAGGCTTCTACTTCCAATACCGGCCAATAATCAAAAGCAACTGCATTGATTAATACTAAGCGACTTATGTAGTCACAGAATTTGGAAGCAAATATTTGGCAAGCACCGCCACCATGATCATGGCCGACTAATACCACTTTTCCTTTTAGTCCTAATCCATCAATCACACCCTTTATGGCCTCTGCTTGATTGGTTAGTGTATGTTTAACATCATCCAAAGGCATATCGGATTGACCATAACCGATCATATCCATTGCAAGTGTTCGATAGCGGTCCTTTAAATGGTCTTGAACATGTCTCCACAACCGTGCATTTGTAGGAATACCATGCACAAAGAGAATTGTTGTTTCTCCTGAACCCGATTCTTCGATGTTGATGTTAAGCTTTATACCATCTAACATAATTTCTTGTTTCATATTATTTTTCTCCTGTACATGGCGAATTGGTAGTTTGCAATAATTTTAGTTGAATTCGCAGTCTTGCAATGGATTAAGTTCGCTCTATGATGAGTCTGCATGAAGGATACTCTCCTACTCGTTATTCATTTAATTAGCCTACTTGTTCGCCTGCTCCAGCCAGGTGGAATGAAGGCGGTTGCTGCCGAAAACTTAGTACTAAAGAAACAACTATTAGTCATTCAACGCGCACGAGGAAGAGCGCCCAACCTCACCACCATGGATCGATTCATCTTTGGCTGGCTTGCGATGTTGTTATCACCTAAACGACTGACTCGATCTGCCATCATTATAAAACCTTCTACCCTACTTTCGTTTCACAAAGTACTCGTTAAACGCAAATACTTACGACTCTTTTCTTCTCATGGAAACAGAAAGTCGGGACCCAAAGGCCCTAACAGTGATCTGATCAAAGCGATTCTGGAAATTAAGCTCCGCAATCCCAGTTTTGGTTGTCCGCGTATCGCTTTAATTATTATGAATAAGTTTGGTATTGAGATCAACAAAGATGTAGTACGGCGCGTGCTGATGAAGTATTACCATCCAAGACCTGGAGATAGCAGTGGCCCGTCATGATTATCCTTTATAGCAAATATGAAAGACAGTCTTTGGAGTATCGATTTATTCTGCTGTGAATCGATTTCACTCAAAACCCACTGGGTGTTGGTAGTGACGGATGTGTGGAGTCGACGGATCATTGGACTCTCGGTGAATAAAGGATCCGTCGATGGCCCAACGATTTGTCGAATATTCAATCAGATTATTTCTAAGAAGAATATCCCTCACTATATAAGTACGGATCACGACCCTCTCTTTCAATTTCATCGCTGGAAAGCCAATCTTCGAATACTCGAAATTGACGAAGTAAAGTCGATCCCCTTTACCCCCATCTCACATCCTTATGTAGAGCGATTGATCGGCACTGTCAGAAGAGAGTTTCTCGATCAAATGTTATTTTGGAATGAAGTCGATTTACAGAATAAGTTGGATGACTTTGCCGACTATTACAACAATCACCGCGTCCATGCTTCTATTAATGGAGCAGTGCCTGAAAAATTTAGCCAAGAAAGAACTTCCTCGCTCGCAACTTTAGTAAATTATGGTTGGAATTCTCTTTGTCGTGGACTCTATCAACTCCCAACTCCTGCGTAACTACCAATTCGCCACGCACAGCTATATTGCAGTAACTTTTTATTCTTATGAAATATTATAGCTAGAGCTACTTATTTAAATTAGCCAGCTATTCTCTCGAGTTGAACGCTTTTCGATTGAAATATTTCCATCCTCATGAACACCCATATAAAATTCCTGAATTAATAGATTGTTCTTCAACTCATTGGATGTGCCTTCTATCACAACCCGACCATTACCAATAATGTAGCCATAGTCACCATAATCTAATGCTAAGCGAGTATTTTGTTCCGCAAGCAAGATACTAATATCTAGTTGTTTCGCCAATTTAGATAATATCTCGTAAATTTCTTCAACTATAATTGGCGCTACACCCATCGATGGTTCGTCTAACAAAAGAAGTCTTGGCTTGGCTAATATTGCACGCCCTATGACAAGCATTTGTTGCTCGCCACCAGAGATATACCCTGCATAGGAACGTCGTATTTTATTGAGGATCGGGAAATATTCGTAGATTTCTTCGATCTCATTTCTTACATCAGAACGACTGCGACCGTTGCGTTTGCAACTCACCAGTAGATTTTCTTCTACAGTCAGATGATTAAAGCAACGCCGTCCCTCGAGCACCTGTACAATTCCTTTAGAAACTAGAACTTCTGGATCTACACCACAAATATTCTCGCCTTCATAGAATATTGATCCTTGTGTAACAGCTCCTCCATCGATCGATATTAAATTTGAGATCGATTTAAGCGTCGTGGTTTTGCCCGCACCGTTTGCACCAACTAATGCTACAATTGACCCATGTTGTACGTTCAGAGAAATGCCTTTCAAAGCAAGACTTAAACGTCCATAAACGGCACTTACATCTTGCAGTTCTAATAATGGTTGCTTGCTTGATTTGTTAATCATCATGGATAATAAGTTTGGTTTGTTATTTTAATCATTATAAGGATATGGCCATGCACGAAGCTTATCGCGCATTGTGAACCATAGCTTTGCTAGACCTAATGGTTCGACAATAAGAAAAAATATGATAAGGATGCCAAAAGTTATGATCTCTATGTATGACTGCACTTGCGAGTTAATTTGAAAATTTAGAAGTGCTGGCATTTCATATAAAGCCAGAGGCAATAGGAATATAAATATAGCGCCAATGAATGATCCGAATATGCTACCCAACCCTCCAATTATTACTATGAACATTATTTTAAATGACATGTCGATTGTAAATGCAGAAACAGTAACGTTTTGTAAATACAAAAACGCCCAAAGACCACCTGCAACCCCGCAATAAAAAGAGCTTACTGCAAACACCACCAATTTTGTCACGGGTATATTTACTCCAATAAATTCAGCTGAAATTTCATTATCGCGAATAGCGATCCATTGACGGCCAAAATGGCTACGGACAATATTTTTTGCAAGTACGGCAAAAATAATTGTAACAATCAATACAAATAAATATGCATTTACTTCAGACGCTAATGAGAAACCAAAGACCGTGATGCTAGAAGTTGAAGCGACTCCTGAAGGGTGATAGTTCCAAAACCAAGCTACTCTCGAAAATATCCATTCGAGAAAAAATTGTGCAGCAAGGGTGGCAATTGCAAGATAAAAAGCTCGCAAGCGCAGACTTGTAAGTCCAAATAAGACACCAACTATCGCTGCCATTAAACCACCAATCAAAAAATCGATAATCACAGGTATTTCAGGCACATTAGTGGCTAATTTGTAACTCGTGTAAGCTCCGACCGCCATCAACCCACCAGTACCTAACGAAAATAGACCGGCATAACCCATTAACAAATTTGCCCCAATAGCGGCTATCGACAAAATCATTACCGGGATAAAGATACTTCCGATCCAATATTCATTTGCAAAAAAAGGAATAAATATAAAAAGAATCGCGAGTAAGATTATTATTACAATTCGATCTTCACGAGCCGGTAATAAAATTAGATCCTCACCAAAAGATGTGCGTAATTGTCTTGCTTGACTATAAAACATTTAAGATCTAGATCCTCCTGATCGGGCGTTCACCAAATAGACCCTGAGGCCGTACAGCCAAAAAAAGAATCGCGACAACATAAGGAAACCAACTGTCAGTAGATCCGCCAATGAGTGGCCCTGCATACACCTCAAATAATCGCTCACTCACTCCAATAATTAACCCTCCACAGATTGCACCTGGTACAGAGGTTAATCCGCCCAAAATGAGAACAGGTAGTGCTTTTAGGGTGATTATACTTAAAGCTGGTTGTGCCCCGAGGCGTGCACCCCAGATGAGTCCTGTAATGAAGGCAATAATTCCTGCTGTTGCCCATACAACCATCCATACCTTATGCATAGAAACACCAACAGAAACCGCGGCTTGATGATCATCTGCCACTGCACGAAGCGCACGACCCATAGAGGTATAACTAAAAAATACCGACAAAATTAGAACCAAAATACTTGAAATAATTGCAGTTGTAACATCTGCTTTATCAATGAGAATTTCGCCTATTTGTAACAACCCGCTCGGCATGTTGATATCAATTAATGAGACATCGCTACCCCACATCCATTGCCCAGTACCATTGATTACATAAGCCACACCAATGGTGACCATAAACAAGCTTATCTCAGACCGGTTTATCATACGTCGTAGTACGAGAAACTCGATTAGAATAGCTACAATTATCATCATTACAATTGCTAAACACCCAGCTACAATTGCAGAAGCACCTGCATCTACCAAACCTGCATAACTTAGCGCAGCAAAAACTACCATCGCACCTTGTGCATAGTTGAAAACACCTGATGCTTTATAAATAAGGACAAACCCAAGCGCAATAAGTGCATACAGAACTCCACTGAGCAGCCCTGATATCAGCATTTCAAAAAAGAAATATATATCAGCCATAATTACACCGGTTCAGAATTTGGTGTACCAAGATAAGCCTCAATAACTATTGGATCATTAACTACTAATTTAGGTACTCCATCAGCAATTTTTTCTCCGTTATCAAGCACTATAATTCGATCTGAAATACCCGTTACGACACCAATGTCATGTTCAATAAGTATAATCGACAATTCCTGCGTTGAATTTAAATCGCATATGAAGCGACACATATCTCGTTTCTCATCGAAGTTCATGCCTGCCATCGGCTCATCGAGCAAAATTAAGTCTGGTTCAGTAGCAATTGCACGACCAAGCTCAATACGCTTTTGAATACCATAGGGAAGTTCATTCACTAATGTATCTCGTACTGCTTCAAGCTCGAGGAAATAAATTATATTTTCAATTTTTTTTCGGTGCGCAATTTCCTCACGTTTAGTGGCGCCAACGAATAACGCAGCCTGGAAAATATTAGTTTTCATCTTTGCACTTCTGCCAGTCATTAAATTTTCAAGAGTCGTCAACCCTTCAAACAGTGCAATATTTTGAAACGTTCGGGCGATTCCGTCGCAAAGCGCTAGATTTGCGTTTCTGTAACGTCTTTCAATTTGTTTAAAGAAAATTCTGCCTGTTGTTGGCATATAAAATCCGTTAATACAATTAAGTAAAGAAGTCTTGCCGGCACCATTCGGGCCAATGATCGCGAGCACTCCTGCGCGCGGCATATTGAAACTAACATTTTTTAGAGCTATTACAGCACCAAAAGCAAGGCTAACATCATCAACAACAAGTATTGAGTCATCCTCAGCTTCTGTAGAATTCATAATTGAACTATCTTTTTCAGCTAGTTGGTACGCGGTACTTTTCTAATTGTAAGTGGTATTTTCGATAAATCAGCTGTGCACCAAATTTTTGTATCGCTATCAACTAGCTCAGTACTTTCTTGCCAGTTATTCATGCGTAATATCTTGCCATTCTTTGTAATCTCTGATTTTTCTGGTCTTGGAGAGTGCGTGCAAATTACATACTCCGTGATGACACAAGGGATACTGGAGTTCTTCATTTCACGGTTAGCTGATAAAACCAACTCATTAAATAATGCTTGAACTTTTTCGTTAATACATAATTCGTCGTATCCCGCATAGGAAATCTCTGATAAGTGCGCCCATGTTTTTAAACGATCAAACGCAGGATAGAAAAGTGCCTTTAACTTTGATTGATCATTTCCAAACACGAATGCAGCACGAACATAAGGTGAATTATTTAATAAACGCTCACATATCTCAGGTTGAAACACTGAGTCATCACTTAATTGATACTGCGATGCAGTCCGACCAATAAGCCTGAATGATTCACTATTAAGATTTGCTTGGTCTCCAGGAAAAAACCAGCCAGCCTCGTTAGCAAAAGGTAGCGGCTTTCCATTGGTATCGAGATAGTTAGCTCCTCCTGATAACAGTAATATTTCAACTCTACCGTCTTCAACAACACGTATCGTTTTTTTATTTACTTTATATCGAGCCATGGAATCGTTAGAGTAGTTCACAGAATCTGAAATTGCGACTGCTCCACCAACTTCCACCACGCTATAGAGCTCAGTGATATCAACTCCTATTGATGTAAACCATTTTTTCAGATAGGCAGGTAATGCAAAACCTGTAGATATAACCATGCGTGCATGCGAAAAACCCAGTTGCTGTAAAATAGGCTTTGTAAAAAACAAACGTGCGAATATGTACACAAATCGATCGCCAAGTTTTAAACCGTGACCCGTTCGTACACGAATAGAATTTGACAGCGCAGCTTTCAATGTTGACCGAACCAATTTGCTTGCTCTAGACATACGCTCTTCATGTCTTCCCCAGAATTTAGCAAGCACATTTGGAGTGGTCAAAATGAAACTTGGTGCAATTTGACGAATATCAGAAAAAACAGTTGCCGTACTTTCTGGTGTATTAAATGTACAACCTGCCACGACCGAGACAAAGAATTGAAGCTGATCTTCTATGCTATTAATAGGAAGAAAAGCAAATACTTCATCATCACCATCAAGATTTGCTCTTTCTGTTATAATTTCTACCGCTTGTAAGATCATTGCATGGCTGAGTATTACAGCGCGGGTAGGATTGATCTCACCTGAAGTAAAAGTAATTATCGCCCAATCAGTCTTTTTTCTTTTTGACAATACTTCCGCTATCCAATCAGAATGTTGTTCAATTACAACTTTTCCTGCATCAATAACTTCTTGGTAGCTGACCCGAAAGACTTCCTTTGTTTCAAAATTTTTGCCATGAGAAATTGCAATAAGTCCTTTAATTCCAGTTTCATCACCAAGTGCGTCAATTAATGATTGTGCACGCTCTATTTCATCACAAATTATAAATTCGATTTGAAGCTGATCTTTAAGACTTATGAGTTCGTTAGCACTTATATCAGGATGGATTGGAACAGGCACTGCACCAATTGCTTGCAATGCGATAATAGCCCAGTAAAGTTTAGGTTGGTTATGTCCAGTAATCGCGACACGACAATTTGTGTTTACTCCTTTCTCTTGAAGACCTGCAGCAAGTCTCTCAACTTCTTTACATGCATCAGCACATGCCCAGCTCAACCATATTCCTTGAAATTTTGTACGATATGCACATTGATTCGCAAAATGTTTTGATCGAGAAAAAAATATTTCTGGGAATGTACCCGGACACGTTTTTTGATTAAATATTTCGGTACTTTCCATAGTCGATCTTATATGGAATCAAATCTAGATCATGCCATTACGCCTGATTAAGAAATGCGTGCCAATATTTAATTGGCACGCTTAACTTTTCTAATGAGGTAACCATATCAGTTTTGTTATCACAGGTAGAGTAGCTATTAAACTCTATCCTTCAGCTGCACAGTCACGTGGAGTGTGCCCTACTTCAGCAGCAGTTTTTTCAGCGACTTCTTTGATTTTTGCTCTAGAAGTATCTTCACGACCATCGATCCAATCCGTGACAGCATTCCACTTTGTTCCATCCCATTGAATAAAACGTGCACTACCTGCTCCCTTGTGATCCTCACAGGTAAGTTTCAGTGGTGCAACCATGCCTAAAAATCCAAGCTTCTTTAGAGCTGCTTCATCTAGATTTAAATGCTCCATACCCCAGCGAGCCTCTTCGCCTGTTAGAGGTCGATTGCCGTACTTAGCCATGCCTACTTTCATTGCTTCGGTCATAACCATAGCTACTGCAAATCCTGCAGCATAATTAACAGAACCTACATGCTTATCCCAATCACTCTTACCCTTATCCTTATCATAAAGAACTGTTTTGAGTTCGTCGAAGATTGGGAAATCTTTTCCCGGCATACGAAATGTCGCGCCTACGTATCCGATAGCAGCCTCTCCAGCAGGTATTACATCTGGCTCGGCAGCGCTGAACCAATTCCCGATTACCCGATCAACTGGATAACCAGTGGCTGCCGCTTCTTTGATCGCAGTCGGTGTCATTACACCCCAACCCCAAATTAAGACATAGTCTGGTTTAGTCTTACGGATCGAAAGCCATATGGAGCGTTGTTCAACCATGGCAGAACCTAAGACAGGATAACCTTCCCAAGTAAAACCCAGAAGCTTACTTTTTTCATCAAGAACTGGAAACGGATTTCTTCCATAGGCCGATTCCAAAAAGACCAAAGCAATTTTCTTTCCTTTTAGCTTTTCTTCGCCGCCTTCTTTCTCAGCAATAAACTTGAGCATTGCATTGGTCAAATCCCAATCGTTACCCATAATGGGGAAATCATATGGGAATAGCGCTCCATAAGCACCACCAAGTCGACCATGACCTTCAGTGATCAGCGGTATGTGATCAGTTTTCATCCGTTCATAAAGCGAGGCTGCAATACCAGCACTCATCGGCGCAAGAATTGGAATACCCGCTTCCCCAGCGTCTTTATAACGCTCGTAACAATCGATACCTCGATTATTCTCATATTGTGTTTCACACTCTTGGAGTACAAGTTTAACGCCATTAATTCCCCCATCTCGTTCATTAATTAATGTGAAATAATCCATAAAGCCATCTGCAAGTGGTATGCCGTTTGGAGCAAACGGTCCAACACGGTAGGAAGGAATCAAGAGTGTTTGAGATTTATCACCCGCGTAGGTAATACTAGGTATTGTTTGTATCGCGCCAAATAAGATCACTAATGCAATCAAGACACGAAAATTAGAAATATTTAACATAGCCTTTCTCCATCTTTATTCTAAAATGCCTCGATTTAATTATATCTAACCCATTTCGAGACATATTTGGATCAGATTGTTTTTAGTAGCGACCGTGGTCGATATAAAACATTATTTTTAAAACTATACTATTTTCGATTAATATTTATTTTCTGTATTAATTCATATTATCTAACAAGAGTACTCGCTGAATTAAATTTACTAAACTTTATTACGCAACATCTTCAAAGATAGCTTTAACTTCTAGAAACGCATCTAAACCCCATTCTCCATATTCTCTACCATTACCTGATCTTTTGTAACCGCCAAATGGCGCAGCAAGATCACCAGCAGGATAATTTATATAGACATCGCCTGCTTCAAGTTGGGAAGCAACTTCTCTAGCTTTATTAACATCAGCAGATTGTACGTATGCTGCCAATCCATAGTGTGAATCATTCGCCATATCAATTGCTTGTTCGACATCATCATAGGGGTGCATTGAAAGAACCGTTCCAAATATTTCTTCATTGGCAATTGTCATTTCTTGAGTCACTGATGAGAAAACTGTAGGTTTCACATAGTAACCTTTACTTAAACCTTCAGGCCGTCCAACCCCTCCGGTAACAAGTTTAGCGCCTTCATCAATTCCACTTTGAATTAGTTCAAAAATGTGTTCATGTTGTTTAGCATTTACAACTGGACCATACTCCGTCTCTTCATCATAAGGTGGCCCTACTACGTAAGATTCGGCTGCTTTTTTTGCAATCGCTTCAGATTGTTCTAGTAAATGTTTTGGAACAAACATGCGTGTAGGAGCACTACATGATTGACCATTATTAAGATAACAAGCTGCAACTCCCTTAGTTACTGCGTCTTCAAGCTTGGCATCTTCAAGAATAATATTTGCTGATTTACCGCCTAATTCTTGGTGCACACGTTTAACAGTGTCTGCAGCATTTTTAGCAACCAACACACCTGCACGTGTTGATCCAGTGATTGACACCATATCCACAGCTGGATGAGTTGAAATAGCTGTTCCAGTAGTAGCACCGTCCCCCGTTAGCATATTGAATACACCGGCCGGAACACCTGCCTCATCCATTACTTGTGCAAATAACATGGCACTAATTGAAGAAAATTCACTAGGCTTAAGAACCACCGTACAACCGGCTGCAATAGCTGGAGCAACCTTAGTGATTACTTGCAAATTTGGCCAGTTCCAAGGAGTAATAAGCCCACAAACACCAATTGGCTCGCGAACGATTTTAGTTGATCCAATTAACGAAGAATTATCATAAGATTTAAGTACATTAATGTTTACATCGATATGTGCATGCCCAATAGGTACTTGAACTTCTCGTGAAAAGGTAATCGGTGTTCCCATTTCAAGCGTCATACACTGCGCGAACTCTTCTGCATGCGCATCGTAAGCTTTAAGAATACTTTCCATCAGCACTACACGCTCTTTCCGAGAGGTTCTTCCAAAACTACGAAATGCCTTTTTAGCGATACTTACCGCATGATCCACATCGGTTTCAGATGCTTTCGCAATATTACCAATTAATTCTTCTGTAGCAGGATTTATGAGGGTTATACTCTCACGATCAATTGGCTCAACGAATTTTCCATCGATATAGTGAGCATTGTTTAAATCATTGAAGATTTTTGTTATTTGAGATTGATTAGCCAATTCATTTCTCGCATTTATGTTTTTTTTGAGGTCACATTAAGGCTATATTGACGCATACCTACATCAGTTCAATGACTAATAAGTGCGATCAATCTATACCCTATTACACCCAAAAGTATTAGTACTGTTTTGTACTGCGCGATATCGTCTAAAGTATGAGCAAACTTAAGTAAAAAAAGGTATTTCTATTAATCTTGGACGATAAATTGGTATAAGAAACTCAGATAATTATATTCTCGAATAGATAACTGATTTAATTGTTTTAAAAATGTATCATTAAATTTTTATAGCGACAGAATTATGTCGTCTTAAATGCTGGGAGCACTCGTCCACCAATATTGGTCGGTGCCAGTTCTAGCGTTGCCCCAATCGTACATATATATTCGGGATCCGTTACGATAAAACTTAACATCGTCGGACCTTCTTCTAGTTCGACTAAACCCACAACATAGGGTGTTGCCGGCAACCAACCTGGATGACCAGGCTTGTAAATAACTGAGAAAGATTTCAACGTCCCATACCCTGATGCTTCACGCCATATTAATTGATGGCTCCAACATATAGGACAAATTGTGCGCGGATAGAACACAGCATTCGCACAGTCCTCACAGTATTGAATCATCAACTGGCCTTTTGCAGCCGCTTCCCAAAACGGTGTGGTCAATGCAGTCATTGTTGGACCAGGTATTTTCAATTGATCAAGGTCAACACTCATTACCCTGCTCTCAAAATTAAAGCCGTTGCTTCGCTCATCGTTGCGCCATTGCCTGTTACCAATGCAGTCAATGCATTATTAACTTGTCTTCCATTGGCCTCGCCGCGTAATTGTCGTACGGCTTCAACGATATGCGTCATACCACCTGCTAAATCAGGTTGCCCAAATCCGAGCTGACCACCATGTGTATTCAATGGATTATCACCAGTATGTCCAAGATCATGATCATGAACCCAACGCCCAAATTCACCTGGTGCACAAATACCCGCATCTTCAATCGTAAGCGCTGCCAAGACGGTGTAACAATCATAGAGTGATAATAAATCCATGTCGGTAGCTTTTGTGTGTGATTGAGTAAAAGCACGTGCAATTGCAACTTTTAATGGACCGGAAGTTAGGTTTGGTGACTGTGATACTGAACGATGCGTTATGTTTTCACCAGCACCAATTAGATGCACAGCTATTTTAGCAAGTTGCTGTGCACGTTTAGCTGAAACTACAACAACTGCTTCACCACCTGCAACAGGCATCACTATTTCTAGCAGGTGTAACGGTGATGCAATCATTGGAGAATTTAAAACATCTTCTAATTCCGCAGGTATTCCATAAAATATTGCATTTGGATTAAGTTGTGCATTTTTACGAGCCCAAACCGTAATCGATGCAAAGTCTTCCGCAGTTGATCCATATTTGGCCATGTGCGCTTGCATTAATAAAGCATATGAAAGGTTAGCTCCAGACGCACCAAATGGCACATCAAATTCGCGAATTGGATTTCTGTTTGTGGAATGAGCGGGCATTTCTTCGCGAATATTTGCAAGCACGCATAAAACAGCTTCACACATACCTGCCTCAATGGCTGCAGCCGCACGCCAAATCATGCCCGCACCCGAAGCGCCTCCAAGATCAACAACATTTGCCATATTGGGTCTTACGCCAAGATATTCGCAGACCGTAGCAGGAACATGTTGTGGAGTTTCGCCAACTTGCGGCCCAACAAGAAGTCCGTCAATTTGGCCTGGTTCAAGCCCAGCATCTAACACCGCAAGACAGGATACTTCTGCAATCATATCTAGCGTCGTACGCCCTATTGTTTGGCGAATTGGTTTTAACTCACCTATACCGATTATTGCACCGCGGGATCGTACAGATTTCGTCATAAATATCTAATGATTAATAGTTTGTATAAAAATATCGAGCAATCAATAAACTTGAGTTTCATAATTGATATTCGCAACAAACATAAGTAATTGTAAATATTTATAAAATAAATTAAAAAAGCCCTTTTGAATTTAAAATGATTTAGATAACTAGACTACACCGGTATAAAACCAGATCAGAGCTTTACAAGAATGTTTATATTAGTATCTAGAGTATAAATGTCGCGTGTGTAATTAATAATTAAACAGGTTTATCACTATTCCACATGTCTTTATGGATCATCCAATTATTGTCAATTTTCTTCCAAATCATGAGATATTTACCTTCATCAATGATTTCCCCGCCAACTCCATAAAGCCCATACTTCCCATGTTGACAAACAGTACTATTTCCAAATTCATCGATCTCGATAGTTTTTAATGTAACTTTTACAATTCCGCTATCAAATACATGCTGCCAAAATTCTTGGATAGATTTAATCCCGACTACAGCTTCGGTATTTGGTGGTAGTAAAGTTGCATTATTTGTATAAAGCGATGCTATTCCTGCCGCATTAAGTTCTGCAAAAGTTGACATAAATTGCTGATCTATCTTTGCTATATGAGCGTTTACATCTGTCATAATCTACCTCGTAATGTTATTTAACTAGTGTCCTTTTATAAATCATCATACATTGATTTGCCGAAGACTAATCACGCGCTATGGCACGATGAATTCATTTTGAAATTCAACCACTTAATGTGTTGAATCTTGGAGCAAATACACGCAATTTCAATGACTAATAAGTGGCATCTGTCTAGGGTCAATTACACCTATTAGTGTTAGGATTAACTATTCTAGGTGCATACAATCTTTGGTAGTAGATCTTGAGATGACGGTGAGTCGCAGATTTTTGATTGTAGATGACCATCCTCTAGTAAGGGATGCTCTTCGAAGTGTGCTGGAAAGCAACATCCCAGATATTGCTTTTGAAGAAGCAGGAAACTTCAATGATGCCTTAGATTTAGTCTCAAAAATGGATTTCGACTTAATATTATTAGATCTCAAACTTCCAGGTGCAGAGGGGCTCAGTGCACTTGTTGCATTACGATCTCATACGCCTTCAACCCCAATTGTTGTCGTTTCTCATATCGAAGACAGTGAAACCGTACAAAGTGCGCTTCGCTGTGGAGCTTCTGGGTTCATCCCCAAATCCACTACCCGGGAATTAATCTCTCAAGCCATTCAGCTCGTTTTATCTGGAGGAGTATTTATACCGCAACAGCTGATAGATTATGAGGATACAGAAACCGCTGAAGACACGTACACCTTAACCAAAAGACAAAGCGCTGTTTTAGAGCTTGTTTTACAAGGCCTCTCCAATAAACAAATCGCGCATGAACTACAAATTAGTGAGTGGACAGTTAAATCACATGTGGCTGCAATTTATCGTGTACTCAAAGTTAGAAATCGTGTTGAAGCAGTTCTTGTAGCTAAACAATTAGGAATGATGAATACCAATGGGGGGGTTACTACTTAGTGTGTGATTAAGAAAAGCTCTAAGTTTTGCTAGCTTTATTGGTTTATACATATAATTATAACCATTATTTTCTATTAGCCGTCTAATTTTTGCCGACTGATCGCTGGTAACGATTAATGCAGGACAAGACATGTTGTAATTATCTTTAAAATACTTAAGCACTTCTACACCACTAGTTCTTTCATCCAAATGATAGTCCACGATAATTAAATCAGGCTCAAGCTGCCTTAATTTTCGCATCTTAACTTTAATTTCCTTAAGAGAAGTTGCTCCAACAATTTCGCAACCCCAACTTTCCAAAGTGGTTTTAAGCGCCTCTAGCGAAGGTTTATTATCTTCAACTAATAATATTGTTTTATTATAAAAATTCTCGTTAGCGCGGAAAAATTGAATACTCATCCTATTTTCTGCAGCTATATTAGGATTTCCATAGGGTACTTCTACAGAAAACACTGAGCCCTTTCGCGCAACAGATCTAACCGAAATTTTCACTTCTAGTATTCGAGCAATGCGTTCTACTATAGCCAATCCGAGTCCAAGTCCTTTCTCGCTACTTTTGTCAGCATTTGATAACTGACGAAACTCTTTAAATATATTTTCCATTTCATTTTTAGGAATACCAGTTCCCGTATCCCAAACTTCTATACTGAGAGCATTTTTTTTTCTTCTGCAACCCAATAATACTTTACCCTTATTCGTATACCTCATAGCATTAGAAATAAAATTACTAAGCACCCTACCCAATAACACTAAATCACTACGCACTATTATTGTAGAAGGTACATATCGAAAAGTTAATCTACGTTGTTGAGCTTGTAGGCTGTATTCAGTATCTAATTGTTTAAGTATTACCGCGATAGAAAAATCCGCGATATTAGTTTCTACCACCCCAGCCTCAAGCTTTGATATATCAACTAAACTGTTCAATAAGTTTTCCATTGTCTCTAAGGATGTAGAAACACGTTTTGAATATAACAGCAAAGAATCTATATTTGGTGTAGAAAATTCTAATTCTTCTAGTAAAGATCCAGCCATCAAATGCGCAGCGGTTAATGGTTGATTCAAATCGTGACTAACTGCAACAAGAAATTGCGTTTTATTTTTGTTGGCCTGCTCTGCATCATCCTTTGCATGCTTTAGCTGTTGTTCAATATTTTCTCTACGGTTAATCTCTTCCATAAGTAGGTCATTAACATGTTGCAACTCCGTAGTGCGTTGTTCCACAGCAGCTTCAAGCGTTGCAGCAGTCTCAAACATAGAATATGCAGACTCAGTTTTACTTGCAGCCTCACGTTCAACTCTAGATATCAAAGCTTCATTAATTTTTTTAAGCCTTATTATCTCTTGCTCTAAATTGACCGAGGTTAGAGTATTATATGTATTTTGTTTCGTAAGCCTCTCCTGCTTCACTTAATGCTATTCCCGTAAATGTCTGGTTGACGTGCATTGAATTAATCTGCTCTCCAAATGCACTGAACCCTACAACATTATTTTGTCGAAATATTTTCAATATTTCTCTTGTCAATCCGAACCTTCTCATCTCAAGTTCTCTATACGCACAATTAAATCCCAACACCAATTCCAAGGATCCAATATGAGATCGTACACGCTCAAGTGTTTGCTCTATATTTTTTACCATCTCCATACCGCGCGCAAAATACATTACCACCCCTTCATCAACTGCGCAGGCAAAAGTTAACGAATCATCCTTATTTGCTCGAACTACACTACGAACGTATTGGCGCCCACCAATATTAACTAACATCGCATATTGGGAAAGTATATCTGTATTCAATTCATCAACTGTACACCCAATTAATCGCGCATACTCTTGCGCAGCGGGTCGGCCGTTTATCTCGAGAATTTTCCTATTTGAGGGATCGGCGTTACTAATTACGATACGTTCCGACTTGCTAGTGTAATGATGTGTTGAAAATACTTCGAAAGCTAAGCGAGTATGCGCCAACACTAAAGC
Organism: Gammaproteobacteria bacterium; assembly: GCA_965247265.1. Classification (GTDB taxonomy): domain Bacteria; phylum Pseudomonadota; class Gammaproteobacteria; order UBA4575; family UBA4575. The sequence continues at coordinate 1,203,964 of OZ252002.1, read as the reverse complement.
ACTGTCGCCATTTAACCATTCTCCATTCGAATAAATTGCTGTTTCTTTAAATTGCATACTGTCTGTAGCAGATCCTCCACAAAGAGGCACTCCCCGCAACTGACTCCCCACCGCACTGGTAACCATTTCTTCACAGTTCTGCATGCCATCCATTAACAATATTGCAAAAACATCTCTGAATGAGATAACACCAATCTTCTTTTCTAATTTTCGACTTAAACGTTTTACTCGCATGCGTATATCTGATAGTCGTAAATTATCGTCGGTAATGATACGGTCAGATACCGCCGTTATTGCAGAGTTTGATATACACGTTACGACGACCCCTCTTTTTGGGTAACTTCTTGAAGTGATAACAGCAGCCCCTGTGCATGCCATGACAATTCCCTGTGGAAACCATTCCTTAAGATTAAGATGAATAAGTTCAGATATTTTATAACCTGATAAAAAGCAAAAAGTTAGCCCTGCTGCGTTGCTGTTAACTTGGCTTGCTATTTCATCTAATGCACATCTAATATTTGAATTCGTGGAATAACTAGATGTCGTTACTACATTCCGACTTCCATTACTGCCATTTTTTACACTATCGTAATTTGCATTTTTTGCCATTTCAGACAAATTGTAGATTGGCAAAGCAAAATTTAGCAAATATTATTTGGTACCTATGGAATCGCCAGTTATAACAATGATTAATATATGTTTATAACACTTTTGGGCCATATAGGACTTTTTAGCATAGCTCTTCAGCTACTATCCTGCTTTAACTAGGAGATACATCTGAAATGAGCGCTTTTAATGAAGGCCTTGACAAGACTTCTGCTAACTACGTTCCTTTATCTCCATTGTCTTTCTTAAAGCGCGCAGTAAACGTTTTCCCAAACCATACCGCTGTAGTCTCTGATGATCGTAGATACTCATGGCGTGAAACATACCAAAGGATTTGTGCGGTTGCGTCTTCATTACATAAACTTGGAATACAAAAGAACGATACTGTTTCTATTATTGCTTTCAATGGACCGGAATTATTTGAAGCACACTATAGTATTCCAATGATCGGCGCTGTGATTCACGCTATCAATACACGCTTAGATGCTCAATCAATTGCGTATCAACTTAAACATAGCGAGTCCAAATTATTGATCACTGACCGAGAATTAACACCTGTTATCACTGAGGCACTCAAGCTTATCAAGCATTCTATACAAGTGATTGATATAAATAGTCAGATAGCTAAATCTTATGATCCTCTAAGCGAGACTACTTACGAAAATTTGATTCATGCTGGTTCAGTAAATTTCAAATGGGACCTACCTGAAGATGAATGGAGTCCGATTTCATTGGGCTACACTTCTGGGACAACGGGAGCTGCAAAAGGTGTGGTATCACATCATCGTGGTGCTTATTTAAATTCTCTGAGCAATGTGCTGACTTGGCAAATGAAAAATCAGCCGGTTTATCTATGGACACTTCCAATGTTTCATTGTAACGGTTGGTGTTTCCCTTGGACATTAGCAGCCATTGGCGGAACAAGTATTTGTCTACGTAAAGTAGAAACAGAATTAATTTATGATTTAATTATTAAAGAAAAAGTAACTCACTATTGTGGTGCGCCTATTGTTCATCAGCTTATACATAATGCACCGGAAAAACTAAAAAAGAAGAAGCAACATTTAGTCCATGGAATGGTTGCTGCAGCTCCACCCCCTACCTCTGTATTTCGATCCATGGAAGCAGATGGAATTGATCTTACCCATGTATATGGACTCACCGAAACCTACGGACCCGCTGTATTTTGCGAACCACAAGAATCATGGAATAGTTTACCCATTGAAGAACACACTAAATTAAAAGGCCGGCAAGGAGTCGCCTATCATGTATTAGAAGAAATCATGATTGCTGATCCAGATACAATGGAACCTGTTCCAAAAAACGGAGAAACCATTGGAGAAATATTTATGCGCGGTAATAATGTCATGATGGGTTATCTAAAAAACCCAGAAGCAACTTCGCAGTCTTTTAGAAACGGGTGGTTTGCGACAGGTGATTTAGGAGTATTTCATGAAGATGGATATCTGCAAATCAAAGATCGCTCTAAAGATATCATCATTTCAGGTGGTGAAAATATTTCAAGCCTAGAAATCGAAGATGCTTTATACGAGCACCCGGCGGTAGCAGGTGCGGCAGTAGTCGCGTGCCCGGATCCAAAATGGGGTGAAATCCCCTGCGCATTCATTGAGCTTAAAGCCGCAATGCAACATATTGGACAAGAACAGCTAATTGAGCATTGCCGAAATAAATTAGCGCATTTTAAAGTACCCCAACACATGGAGATCAGGACTCTTCCTAGAACATCCACAGGGAAAATACAAAAATTTAAACTTCGAGAAATTGCAAAAGAAAAATTTTATTCAGGAGGATTATCAAATGACTGAAGTCGAACAAAAATCAAATCTCGTGTTGTTATCGCAAACAGATGCAATCGCTACGATTACATTAAATCGATCCGATAAATTTAATGCTCTATCAATGGATATGTTGGCACAATTTAAAACTGCATTAAACGATGTGGCTGTTCGTGATGATGTAAGTGTAGTTATCCTTGAAGCAAATGGCAGGGGTTTTTGTGCAGGCCATGACTTAAAAGAAATGAATTCAGATAGAAGCGAAAACTATGCACAAGAATTATTTACTCTTTGCACTGAAGTAATGCTTAAAATTGTACATCTGCCTCAACCCGTTATTGCAAAAATTCATGCAACAGCAGTGGCCGCAGGTTGTCAATTAGTTGCAAGCTGTGACTTAGCATATGCTAGCGAAAAAGCAAGGTTTGGCGTAAATGGTATCAATCTTGGTCTTTTTTGTTCTACACCATCTGTTCCAGTCAGTCGTACCATTTCTGAAAAAAGATCTATGGAATTACTGCTTACAGGGCGCTTAATTGATGCTACTACTGCAGCCGAATGGGGGTTGATTAATGATGCCGTACGTGATGGAGAACTTGATGCAAAAGTAGATGAAGTAGCACAAGCAATCGTTAATAAATTTTCTGGAGCAATTCGATTAGGTAAAAAAATGTTTTACCAACAATCAAAACTTAATCTTGAAAACGCATATCAATTAGCTACAGAAAGGATTGTATGCAACCTCATGATGGACGAGGCAGGTGAAGGCATATCCAATTTCTTAAATAAAAATAATTAAAAGTGACTACTAATTATATTTTTGGAGAAGGCTATGCGGCACACAAGGATGAATCTACACAAGTATGGTTTTTAAATATGTGTGATGGGAAAGATGATTTAGTGGCTTTGTCTTTATTGACATTAGCGATTCTTAAAAAATAAGTATGAGCATATTTAGACATCAGATCATTGAAAATAAATTTAAAACTTTACTAAATATTAATAGGAGAAATTACTATGAGTGCGAATGTTCAAACAATTTCCTTACCTCCTTTTCTAGCAACGCTTGCTGGCAAACCCGCAAAAATGTTTATTGACGGCAAATGGGTGGATGCTGATACGGGAGATACTATAGCGGTATTTGATCCTGCAACAGGGGATGTAATTACCCATATACCTAATGCGAGTGCGCAAGATGTTGATCGAGCCGTCATGGCAGCACGACGTGCTTTTAAGGGGCCATGGTCTAAGCTTACCCCTTCTGAACGAGGCAAGATGGTTTGGCGACTTGGCGATTTAATACTTGAAAATTTAGATGAGCTAGCTGAACTTGAATCTCTAGATGTAGGCAAACCTATTGGGGTTGCAAGAGCTGCTGACGTGCCTCTTTCAGCAGATATATTTCACTACATGGCGGGCTGGGCAACCAAAATTGAAGGCTCTACAATTCAGTTATCTGTGCCCTACACTCCTGGTGCGCAATATCACGCTTACACCACAAGAGACCCAATAGGCGTTGTTGCGCAAATCATTCCTTGGAACTTCCCTCTTTTAATGGCTGCTTGGAAACTAGCTCCTGCATTAGCAACTGGCTGTTGCACGGTTCTAAAAATTGCTGAAGAAACCCCTTTAACAGGGCTTAAGTTAGCAGAACTAATACAAGAAGCCGGAATTCCAGATGGAGTCGTGAATATAGTTACCGGCATTGGAGAAATAAGCGGTGCGGCTTTGGCAGCTCATCCAGGAGTAGATAAAGTGGCTTTTACAGGATCCACTGAAGTTGGGAAATCTATTTTAAAAGCCGCTGCAGGGAATCTTAAAAAGGTAACGTTAGAACTTGGGGGCAAATCACCCAACATCGTCATGTCAGACGCTGACCTTGATATTGCGATTCCAGGGGCTGCCAGTGCAATTTTCTTTAACCATGGTCAATGCTGTGCTGCAGGTTCTCGTCTTTATGTCGAAGACAATATCTTTGATGAAGTTGTCCAAGGTGTATCAGACATTGCTTCAAACATGAAACTAGGCAGGGGATTAGATCCGACGGTTGAGATGGGTCCTATGGTATCCGAAACTCAGCTTAAGCGTGTTTGTGGTTTCTTAGATGAAGGCATGAATGAAGGTGCCAATGCGCGAGTAGGAGGAAAACGCAGTGGTGATAAAGGATATTTTGTTGAACCTACCGTATTAACCAACACCAATCCTAATATGAAAGTGGTGAAAGAAGAAATCTTTGGTCCAGTAGTAGTAGCATCCCCTTTTGCGAAAGGCGAAACAGAGGCGTTAAAACACGCTAATGATTCCGACTATGGGTTAGCCGCAGGAATTTGGACGAAGGACATCAGCAAAGCGCATAAAATTGCCGCTGAATTACAAGCAGGAACCGTATGGATTAATTGCTACAACATATTTGATGCTGCCTTGCCGTTCGGAGGATACAAACAATCGGGCTGGGGACGTGAGATGGGTAAAGAGGTGTTAAATAGCTACACTGAACATAAATCTATCTGTACTTATATTGGTTTGAGCTAGCTTGTAGATAATTAATAAGGTCTAAACGCGCATATCGTTGGCAAACTCCACGATATGCGCGTATAAAAGTTTTACAGGTAATTTAGAATAGAGGATGACTCCATCGTTAAGACGTCATCATCACATGACCTTTGTGTTATGAGCTGAATTTTATGTCAAGAATAAGTGTGAAAAACCTTGTTCATTATCTTCCACTCACCATCAACTTTAAGTAGATTGAACAAATCAGAATAGTTACTACCTGTCCAATTACTCAGGTCTACACGAACATTTGCAGCAGTTTCAATAATTTCAATACTGGTAATCTTTGCTTGTAGTTCTGCTGCGGGGCCGTTTTCATCATTCCAGTCATAAAGACCTTGTATTGGTCCCGCAAATAAATCGTTGCCCACGTATCCATATATTGTAGCGCCTTCATGAAATCCAGGCTTCATATCGTCACCTTTACCAGAAATTGCTCCATCGACATAATATTGAACAGCCCTACATATCGCATCTATTTCATTTTTATTATTAATCATGAGCCAGTTACCTCTTTAGTTTAATTAAAAAAAGTAATTGTGAATGTTATTAAAAATTTCTATCGAGAGCTGAATACTACTTCAGCACTATAATTTATTATCAAACTGGAGCTATCTGCACCAAGGTGTCACAAACCATGGGCGCGTGTCCCATATCCGCAAAATCTGCAGAACTAACGACGTTGACGGTGCCATTATTCAATTGTCGCCAATAACCTAATGTTGTGACAATTAAACCTGTACTGACATCATCGCTTATCTTCGCTAGACCTTCATATTCTCCTCGATCATTAAAGACACGTATTGAATCACCATTCTTAATGCCACGCTCATTAGCATCCGTTTCATTGACCAAGATGAATTGTTCGCCCTGACCTTTAATTTTGTGATCCATATTCCCATAACATGAATTCAGGAAACCATGGCTCTTAGGAGTGATAATATTTAAAGGATATATTTTGGCTAGATCCGGATTCGTTTCAGCATTTTCTTTTGATGGTAAATAATCTGGTAAGGTATCCAGTGGTTCGCCTCCCTGAAAACCATCATACATCTGGCGCCACGGCCCACCTACAAAATTACCATTAGCAGCTCCCGCTGCCAGCATTTCACACTTACCAGTGTCCGTAGGAAAATTACCTTCTTTGTGCGGAGCACGGGTACTCGGGTCACCGAGGTTGACACGAGCAAAACCATGTTCACGCAGATCATCTAAAGTGATCCCCTTGCAAGCTGGCGAATCCCAATCAATAAAATGCTCTAAACATTCAGAATCAGACCAGTGAAGACATTCGTCTTTAAATCCCATACACGTGGCCAAGCGCCTAAAAATTTCTCTATTGGAAACAGCCTCCCCTGGTGGATCAATACATTTTGCCGTGTAGCTAAGATAGTTATGACCCCATGAAAGAATGATGTCTTCGATCTCTGCACCCATGGCTGCTGGCAGAACTATATCGGCATAAGCTGCTGTGTCAGAAATAAAATGCTCTGCAGAAACCAGAAATAAATCTTCCCGCAGCAATCCCTCTACAATCTTGTCACTTTCCGGTGACTGAGTAACTGGATTTGTATTCCAACACATCACTGATTGAATAGGTGGATCTAGATGCATTTCACCGGTGAGTGCACGACCGATCTGTAGAATATTGACCACACGGGTACCTTCTGGAATGAAATTCGGTTGCGAAATGACGTCTAATTTATAGGGATGCTCCCAAAACGTAAACGCGTAAACACCTCCACCGACATCTCGCCAGGCGCCGGTTAGAGCTGGAATACAAAGAATAGCTCGTATCGCCTGACAACCACCCCAATTTCTTTCCAATGCTACACCAATACGGATAACGGCAGGGTCTGTTGAAGCAAATTCACGGGCAAGAGTGCGAATATCGTCTGCCGATATGCCGGTAATTTTTTCTGCCCACTCCGGAGTACGCTCATTCGCTCTTTCAGCCAAGTCTTTGTAGCCCACGGTATAATTGTCAACATAATCTTGATCAACTAAACCTTCTTCGATGATCGTATTTATCATCGCCATTGCCAGGGCACCATCGGTACCAACACGAGGACTGATATGCCAATCTGCTTGTTTTGCAGTGCGAGACTTGATGGGATCAATTACTACAACCTTGGCACCATTCTGCCTAGCCGTCTCAACAAAATGCCAAGCATGTAAGTTTGTACTAACCATATTACAACCCCAAACAACAATATATTTGGAATGAGCCATACTTTCTGGGTCGACTCCGCTGCTGGGGCCATGAGTTAACAACCAAGCAGTTGAAGAACCTTCACCACAATATGTTCGTTCACAAACGGTCGCTCCTAGCCTGTTAAAAAAAGCATCGCCACCATTTAGCCCATTTATTAAACCCTGATGCCCTAAATAACTATTGGGGATTATTGCTTGTGGGCCATATTTATCAATTATGGTTTTCCATCGGCTTGTGATTTCATCCAAGGCTTCGTCCCATGATATGCGCTCAAACTGTTTGCTACCTTTGGGTCCGCTACGGCGAAGAGGATATAAAACACGATCAGGATGATTATGTCTTTTCTCATAATCTTTTACTTTGACACATAAACCACCACGCGTCACAGGGTGTTCTTTATTACTCCGCACACCAGCCAACTTTCCGTTTTCGACTTCATACAGCATTGAACAAGTGTCCGGACAGTCATGTGGACAAGACCCATAGTGAGTTTCTTTGATTTGTGCAGACATTAGATGTCCCTCTTCATTTCAACGTAAACACTTATACAAAAGCTTCAGCCTACTGACTCTATAAAAAATTAGTGACACATTTTTTAATATATACTTGGATGCATAGTGACTCAAGTATTTGTCATTTCAATGGCTAATAAGTGGCATTTTCTTTGCCATAAATACATCCATTAGTGTTATTTCTATCACTAATAATTTTTTACCTAAAAAATATCTATTCAAGATAATCACTTGAACAATCAGTTCGCGTGATATTTCTTAATAGATTATTTTTTGCATTCTCATTTCTTCTTATATTTATTTTATCTTGGCGCAATTGCCATTGTGTAGTCAGCGAATTTGGATAAGTCGCATAAAAATTAAAATCTCTATACACAAACTCAAATTCAGGTTCATTTGCAATTATATTCTCTAAATCATACCGATCTTTCTTTCCCACGACAGCAGCCATAGTTGTTGTATCAAATATCGCACCATCATGAGGATTACAACCAGTAATAGCAGTCAAACTACTACAATGAATAGAACCATCGCTTTCTAATTCTTCTTGAATACTTACGGGTAGTCGATCTATTTGCCGCCCTGATAACCTGCCTAAATCGACTTTATAGTCATCATCAAAATCTCTCATTCATAACCCCTTGAATTTCTCGAAATTCTAATCATCTCTTTTTTATTGTTTTTCCTGTAATAGTAGAAATGATTAATTACCAAATTTCCAAGCTTTTTAACATGAAGATTAGCAATACTTATTATACTCCAACAAATAAATTAAAACCTTATTTTAAGAATGCGCGACTTCATAACTCAAGTCAGATTAACCAAATTGTCAGTAGTATCCTCGCTTTTGATTTTATTAATCCTATTATCACGGACCAAGATAACAATATTATCGCAGGTCATGGAAGGTGGTTAGCCGCTAAAAAAATAGGGTTAAAAGCCGTCCCGTGCATTTGTGTGGATCATCTTACTGATTCACAAGTCAAAGCCTATCGTATCGCTGATAACAAGCTTGCAGAAAACGCACAATGGGATGAGTCTTTATTACGCATTGAATTGAAATTCTTGCAAGAATTCGATGTGCACTATGACTTTAGTACACTGGGATTTGAGACTGCAGAAATTGATTCGCTATTTTCTTCTTCATCTACTACTACGAATAAGCTTGATGAAAGTATTCCCGCTATTCCGAAGCACTCCGTGGCTCAAACTGGAGATACTTTTGAATGCGGACCACATCGAGTAGCTTGCGGGGACTCACGAGATGCAGATTTAATTCGTAATATTACAAATCAGTCTTCTGTAAGTTTAGTTTCCATCGACATTCCATATAACGTTTTAATTGAAGGTCATGCGCGCGGATTGGGTCGTCATCAACATCAAAACTTCATGATGGCCTCCGGTGAGATGACTTCTTCTGAATACATTCAGTTCTTAACGTTGTGTCTTTTGAACTTTAAACAAGTATGTCGTGATGGTGCATTGCACTACATATTTTGTGACTGGCGCCATTTGTATGAATAATTGCAGGCCACACAAGATCTCTATACCAAATTTATCAATCTTTGTGTGTGGAATAAAACCAATGGGGCATGGGCTCCTTCTACCGTTCGAAACATGAATTAGTCGGTGTGTTTAAACAGGGAAAGGGGCCTCATATCAATAATATTGATTTAGGCACACACGGACGCTACCGAACGAACGTGTGGGATTATCCAGGTCTCTCGTCTTTTTCCAAAGATCGTGATGCTGAACTCGCATTACACCCTACTCCAAAGCCGATTGAAATGATCAAAGACATCATCCTGGATGCAAGTCATCGAGGAGATTTTGTATTGGATGGCTTTCTAGGTGCCGGCAGCGCGTTGATGGCCTGCGAACAAGTGCACCGTCGTTGTATTGGTATTGAGATTGATCCCAAGTATGTGGATGTCGGCTTACTTCGTTGGATGGACTATACCGGGGATGAACCGATACATATTGAATCGGGTTTGAACTTCACTGAACTGGCTGATCAACGTTTACGTAATCGGGAGGTGGTTCATGGGTAAACGCAATTATTTGGTTGGATACGGTAAACCCCCTGTTCATACCCGGTTTAAAAAAGGTCAGTCCGGTAACCCCAAGGGCCGTCCTAAGGGAATTAAAAACATTGCCACCGACATCAAGGAAGAACTCGAGGAGCTTGTATCGATTACTGAAGGAAATGAAACGTTTTTAGTGACCAAACAACGTGCTCTTATAAAAGCGTTACTTGCCAAAGCCAGTAAAGGCGATGTGCGTGCTGCACAAACATTACTGGGTTTAAAAGCGGAAGTAGATCAACACGAACGTGAACAAGAAACCAAGGCATGATTTAGTGAGAAGTATTTACAAATCATTGAACAGTTTCAGTCCCGTCAAAGTGAGCCCAATGAACATTCGCAAGGAGATAGAGATGAGGATGAATAAAAAAACCTTTCATGCCATTTTGCGCCAGGACTTTGTCAGTTTTGTTCGAAAAGTCTTTTACACTATCGATCCGGGCACAACGTATTTACACAACTGGCATATCGAGGCCATTTGTTATCACCTGCAGTTGTGTTTTGAAGGAAAAGTTAATCGTTTAATCATTACGATTCCACCACGACATTTAAAATCAATCATTGCCTCCGTGGCCTACCCTGCATGGCTATTGGGCCATGACCCGACCCGTCAAATCCTCTGTGCCAGTTACTCACAACTCCTGTCCAACAAACATTCCCGTGATACCAGAGTCGTGATGGAATCACCCTGGTATCACACCCTCTTTCCTTTCACCCAAATTCATAAAAACAAAAATACAGAATCGGAATTTGTCACCACACAGCAAGGCGGACGGTTTGCAACTTCAGTGGGTGGCACCCTTACGGGTCGTGGTGGCAACATGTTGATCATTGATGATTCTCTGAAAGCCGATGATGCAAATTCCGAAACGGCCCTTCAAAATTGAATTGAATGGTATACCGGTACGGTCTCCTCAAGACTCAACAATAAAGTCACCGATCCCATTATCGTGATTCAGCAACGGTTGCATGAAAATGATTTGGTGGGATATTTATTGGAAACCGGGAACTGGAAGCATCTCAACCTTCCTGCTATTGCAGAAGAATATCAATGTGTACAGATTGGTAAGAACCGGTTTCATGAACGAAGAATTGGGGATGCCTTGCATCCGGAACGTGAATCACATGAGACATTGAATGAATTACAGCGAACCCTTGGTTCTTATAACTTTGCCGCGCAATACCAACAACGCCCGGCACCCTTAGGGGGTGGCATGGTGAAATGGGAGTGGTTTCAAACCTATGACAAAGTCATCTCCAAAGAATACGAAGATCAAATTATTCAAAGCTGGGACACCGCCTGTAAAGCTGAAACCATGCGCGACTGGTCCGTATGCACAACCTGGCTGATCAAGAACCAAAAGATGTATTTACTGCATGTGCTGCGACGTCGCCTGGAATATCCTTCGTTAAAGTCTCATATCCTTCGACATGCCAAAGACTGGGATGCCGATCAAATCCTCATCGAAGATAAAGGGGCAGGCACAAGTTTGATTCAGGATTTAAGAAACGGTAGTGCACTTTGTATTACATCCATTGTTCCGAAAGACGATAAAGTCACTCGCATGCTGGGGGTGACGTCCTTGATTGAAAGTGCACAGGTGTTTATTCCCAAAGAAGCATCCTGGCTTGCAGACTTTCAACATGAAATCGTGAACTTCCCCAAGAGTAAACACGACGATCAAGTGGATAGTCTTTCACAGTTTTTACATTGGGCACGCAGACGCTATAAGTCAACCGGGCCAACTGAAATCATCGTGGTGCCTAGTGAAATCTATATGAATGATGAACTGTGGATTGAATACTAAAAATACTTGATGCAATCAATGAATCGCACCATCAAGCTAAGTTAGTTCGAATGTTTCTATAACGTTCATACCATTCCGCTGGACTTCCACCCTACCGTATGGACGAATGGGGAGGTGAAACCTGGATATCTAACACTGATTAATAAAGCAACGAAGGAACTCACGCATGAAGATATTGCCTTACTGAAAATGCACTTTGTACGATTGTATAAACGTGAAGTCCCGAAGCGCGTCAGTACTACATTCTTACATGGCAATGTCGCATGGGGATTACAGGCACAAGCCCAGGGTCACGATCCCATTAAACTGCGGGAGAAACTATACAAACAAATTAACAAATCCACTCACAAGAAAACAGCACAGCCTACCGCGGGTACCCAGTTAATACGTGAGTGGAGAGGTAATACGTACATTGTCACTAAAACCAAGGAAGGTTTTACTTACAACCATACAACCTATTCCAGTCTCACTCCCATTGCGAAATTGATTACGAACGCACACATTTCAGGACCCAGATTCTTTGGATTAGCAAAACATTCAAGTGAAAAGTAAACCTACAAAACGATGCGCCATCTACACGCGCAAGTCATCGGAAGAAGGATTGGATCAAGCGTTTAATTCTCTAGATGCTCAACGCGAAGCTTGTGAAGCATACATATATAGTCAAAAGCATGAAGGTTGGATGGCTGTTAAGGATCACTATGATGATGGAGGCTTTTCAGGTGGAAATATAAAACGACCTGCTCTTTCTAAACTAATGGATGCGATCAAACAAAAGCTCGTTGATATCGTCATTGTCTATAAAGTCGATCGACTCAGTCGCTCCTTAGCGGATTTTGCAAAGTCAATCGAATTATTTGATGAGCATTCAGTTTCATTTGTCTCAGTCACCCAACAATTTAATACTTCCAACTCCATGGGGCGTCTTACCCTGAATGTATTGTTATCGTTTGCGCAGTTTGAACGTGAAGTCACCGGTGAACGCATCCGTGACAAGATTGCAGCATCGAAAAAGAAAGGCATGTGGATGGGTGGACCGATCCCACTTGGGTATAACGTTAAAGATCGACAATTAGTGATTAACAAAAAGGAAGCCAAAACCGTTCACTATCTCTTCAATCAGTATGCAGAGCTAAAGTCAGTGCGCACGCTAAAACAGCATTTAGATGAATCTACCTACAGAACAAAACAAGGAAAACGATTTAGTCGTGGCATTCTGTATAAGATTCTCAATAATCCGCTCTATATTGGGAAAGTAAGGCACAAGGAGCAGATCTTCGAGGGCAAGCACCCCGCCATTCTAGGTATCGATGTATGGAAGCAGACGCAATCTATCCTTCGACTCAATCGCTATGAATCTATTCACAAAACACAGTCTAAGGAACGTAGTGCTTTGGCGGGACTCCTAGTCGATGATCGTGGCCATCGCATGACCCCATCGCATAGTAAGAAAAATAACAAACGATATCGATACTATGTCAGTCAAGCATTACTTCAACATCAAGATAGCCATGCGGGTTCAATTGCACGCGTAGTCGCAGAAGAAATTGAAACCGCAGTGTTGGAAACGCTGACTGAACTTATATCCAATTCACAAAAGGTCTTAGAGATCATCGGCTATGAGAAGCCTGAGTTGTCTCTGATTAAGTCCATTGCCAAGCGTGCAACCTCATTACTAACGGATACGTATGATTCTTCCATTCAACAGTCATTACTCCAATGCGTGCAAAAAATCATCATCAAAATGAATCAACTGATATTGCAGATAAGTCCAGATCAGTTAGCCCTCTTGTTTGGATTAGATGCGATTAAAAGTGATCAACACAACTACACCAAAACTATCCAGTGGCAACAATACGGTAAAGGGCAAACGTTGATGCTAAATGGGAAAAGTACTGCAACGAATTCATCTTCTGACCGATCACTACAAAAAGCCGTAACCAAGGCGCTGGAATGGAATCAAGGTTTATTGGATGGATCGTTTAAGTCTTTACGAGAAATTTCTAACAATGAGGATGTTGTGGTGAGTTATGTTCGTCGCATCCTGAGACTGGCTTTTTTATCTCCTGAACTATTGAACGTAATACTGTTAGGTTCAAACTCAGTCAATCTTGATTTAGAAGAATCAAAAGCTATGATTCCATTTGATTGGAAATCGGTAAATGCTCTTAATTAATCAATATTGTTTGATTATTTTGGTAGCAGTTTTCTTGTTATAGAAGCCAGGTTTGTGCTACCAACTTTTAACTAAAGCTTTTTATAAAACCCAGGTTTGTAAAACCAGATTATAAGATCAGCATGTGTTTGTATATTAACTCTCGACCACCTGGTTTGAAGGGCGACTATATGTAAATTAGTAAATTTAAATACTTAAACAATCAGTTACTTCTGAACACTCGGTAAACTTAAACGCAAACTAAATGTGACTTAAACCTACTACATTTTACGTAGCCATGACACAAATTCGCCACATTTATTAATCTTCAGGATCAGGTGTTTGCCATTCAAGAGGGAGCACTTGTTGACCCGGTTCAATCATTTTGGCTTGCTGTAGTTTTCTATTATTTTTAGCTACATTTTTAGCTACTTCCATAAGTTTTGTTTGTTTCTCAGTAGGTTGTTCATCTTTTTTAACTTTTGGCGGTCCTATACGAAAAGAAAAGTTATATCCTCTATCAATACGAGATGCCAAACCTTTAATTGCTGATTTAAGCTCAATTTCAAATCCTTCTTCTGCCAGACCATTTTCTACCGCAGTTTTATACATTGGTTGTATTTCTTTAATTACATTTGCTACTTCCTTCTCCATTGCAGTTTCAACGTCTTTTTCTAAATCTATTATAGTTTTATCTGACGTATTACCGAGTTCACGAAGATTATCTAGAACCTTCTTTAACTGTTGAAGCTTTTCGTAACCAAAACGTAATGCAGTTATAATATTAGAAATGAAAATTACTATGTCTGGGATAGAGGCTAGAAATACAACGAAGTTGCTAGATGAAATTGTTCTAATTTTGAATGATTGCGTGGTACTTGTTGCAACTCTAGCAAGTACATTAATCTCATAATTAAACCGTTTTAAATCTTTTGCGAAGTCAGAAAGTATTTCATTAGGATCACGGGGTATAACAATACCAATTTCACCTTCACCGGGAGCTAGTACCTCTGTGCCAATTTCAAATGCTTCAAAAGATTGCTTTAGACCTTCAAGAGCGTTATTAAATTTATCTAGTTCTTCGTTAATATTTTGTATATCTTGCCTGATAACTTCTGGGGTAGTTGCATTCACCTGAAAACTTTTATCAATTCTATTTGCTAAGTTATTACCAAATAAATTAACAGCACCTATTTCTTCTGCTATTTGGTACCTATTCGCTCCCCATTGATTAAATTCAGAGTTATTTAACGCAGACATAATTTGTTTACGATATTCTTGTACTTTAGTTTGATGCTCAGGCGTCTGTGGTGAGTTTACAAAGTTTTGTAGAGCTGTCTGAAATTGTGTAAAAAGCTGTAAAATTTTCGTGTCGCTTATAATTTTTCTTAAATCTGATACGACTGCGTGTAGTTACTCAGCGTTCATTGAAATCCCCTCACATGATTATTTTTAATAGTCAATTTGCTTAATTATTTACTCAATTTCAACATTACTTTCAGCTTCAAACCGTATATCAGGTCAAGTTTTTTTAGCTTTAATAAAAACAGTAAGTTATTCAAGCATCTACGTAAGTAAAATGTCCGATTTGGGCCGCAAGACCACCTAATATATAAACAGGTACTGTGGAAGTAATAACTGTCGTCTACCAAATGATCGTCTTAGCCAAGCTGCTAATACAGAAAAATTGAGTACTATTGTATGTCCGCTTTCGGCCATAAGTGGACATTAACGCTTCAATCAGCCGACGTGTTAGCGGTCGGCTGCATTGGCTTGGTAAATGCTGACTCCACTGTATGAAATTGAGTCAACCTCCCTTCTTTATTGATTCTTAGATTAAAGTGATCTTTATTGTATTCAACTCCCATCTTCCCATGCCGCGTAAAATCACCGGCCGGATTCGAGCCTAAGTAATCTTCTATTTCTGCGTCTATTCTCTGTATAACTTTTTCAATTAGCGATTTCAAATCTTCTGCTTTATATGGAAAAGGTGTCTTAAGCTTAAAGTGGCCCAGCTGGTAATCTTTCAAGTGCCTCAATGCGATATGTATATATGAATCGACATCCCAATAAACCTGGTTTTTTCCATGCATAAGAATAGAGGGTGAAAAGTCTTCAATTGCCGAAAATATACTTTTTAAGATGGATGAGTCGGATTTTTCTAAAGAAGCAGAAATTCCTGTGGACACAAACTCCCTAACCACCTTATTGAATCTATCTAAAGATAATATCCCCTTTACCTCAGCGTAATTCTTTTCGTCTACTTCGGTTAATTGGTTTCGCCTTTCTTTGACCTTATAAAGACTCATCCAGATATTAAGGTTTGTTTTGAGATCATCCTCAGGTAAACCAATTTCAGCCAACAATCTGGAATCAACACGGCCATTATTGAGTGCTAATGCTATTCCAATCAATTGCTCTTTTTCAAATTGGATCAGCTTAGTACCGGCATTGTGCTTTGAATCTAAATAGTTCTGATTGAGAATATCAGTATCAATGTCGCTACTATCGACTTCTATTTCAATTATATCAGGTACTTTTTTCTCACCTGTTTCATGCTTCTCCGTTTCTCTTACATATGGCAAAAAGGAGATAGCTTCAATATCGTCTATGCCAATCCTTCATATTTTAAATCACCTTTCTTTTCTTCGCTCAATTCTCTACAAGGGCTATTAATACAAATTCTTTGTTTAGCTATTTCCACTCCGGTCTGAAAAGAACTTTCAAGAGAATCTAGACATTTCCTATCATAGAAAATGACACCTAAAACAGAGCAACCATATTCACTGTGCGTAGCACTACCTTTCCTCAGCTCAAAGGTAGTCATGAATTGGTTTTGACCAACCATTTCATAGAGATCTTGATAGTGAAATTGAGGACCAGTAACTTCTATGATGGGCAATCCAAGATCTCTATAGTCAGTTATTCTATAGCTATTTCTCATTGTCGATTAGGGCATTTAACATCTTAATACATGCAATTTTGCATGAACATCACAGCTATCAAGATAATATACGTATGCCCGCTTTGGGTAGTAAGCGGTCATTGAAAATCTAAAAAATTTTTAAAATTTTTGTAAATTTTATGCCTTAGGGTCCCATAGATCATAATTTATAGCAGCCAATTTTGCCCTCGCTAGGGTCGTCCTGTATTTAACAAGAATCCTTTTTTAACTAATTGAATTTAATCTTTGGTAGCAGATCCTTGGATGTAAAAGCCAGGTTGACTGCTATATAGCTAACTTCAAGGGGCACCGGCAATTTGCCAGCAGAGACTTTTGGGCAATTATCGCTACAAGTTGAGCTTCACGGTGCCCCTTCGTGATGAAAAGCACCTAAAAGCCTGCAGAAATAGGCTGTTTTTTATTTATTTATGTGTCTCTGCACAGAGACAAGACTGGTTGGCGGAGAGAAAGGGATTCGAACCCTCGGTGCCCTGTTTAGGACACACTCGCTTTCCAGGCGAGCCCGTTCAACCACTCCGGCATCTCTCCATACGATTAAGATGTAAATTCTAGCAGCTGTTTAAATAATTGATTGAAGCTCGATCACGTGATTTCATTTCACGCAATACATAATGATACAAAGATGAGGGACAATGCCTGGTCTATGTTTTGTTACCTTTGTCATTACTTGGACTATAAACATGCGATGGAAAATGTGCGATATTTTCGCCAGCATCAAAAATTTTTGCAGTGCCCTGCTTATCAACCTCATCAATCCTAATTATTGCATGCATTGGGACAAAACATCGTTTTACTTTATCAAATTCTGATTTTAGCTTTTCTTCGCTTGGATCTACCACAACACTAGATCGTTCATCAAACCTGAGTTCTTCAATTGTGATAAAGCCATACAAGTCTGATTGATAAACTTGACTTGCATAGATTTCGTAAACTTTATTTTGATTATAAAAACTTACTTTATAGATACTTTTGTTAGCCATATATTTTTTTATACCTATTATATTACTATTTACACCTTGATTGTTTTCGCTGGATCAAACTTATCAACAACTTGATATCCTTTGTAACCACGCGGGTTACATATCACTCTTACACCATGCTTAATATAATCACTTGAATGATGGATATGTCCATGCACCCACAAATCTATATCATTTTCCTTAAGCAATGGCTCCAAATCAGTGCAATATGCAAATTTTATAAAATCATCTTGACCTGATGCCCAACTCTTAACAGATGGAGCATGATGGGTTACCACTACTGTTGGGCCATTATGTGATTTACTTAGCTCTTTATCCAACCATTTTTTTGAATCTTTATGAATATCAACCAAATTTTTTAGTGTTACAAGATTGCTCTCGACAAAAATATAACGAAAATCATTCATTACACTTTCGAGTTCTTCTATTAATTTTTCATCATCACTTTCATTAAAGTCTGTCCATAATGTACAACCTATAAACCTTACTCCATCAACAATTACGCAGTTCTTTTCCAGATAATGGACGTTACTATCTTTACAACTATCAATTAACAAATTATTTAAATCGGCTATTTCATGCCCCCAATATTCATGATTCCCTGCAACATAGATGACAAGAATATTAAGTGTCTGTAACCATTCTAATCCCTCGGTACCAACACCAATATCACCGGCAGCGATTAAGACATCACAGTTTTTATTCGGCAACTCAAAACTGCCAAACTCAAGATGGACATCAGAAATAATTTGGATGTTCATATTTACAAAAAAAGGTGGTTTACTGAAGACTAAGCTAACAGAGTTAGATGTAAATATGAGTATAAATGTTTACCTGGCTATACATAATACGTAAAACTCTAGCTGGCTTAGATGCCAGACTAAGTGTCAGATTTGACACAAATATTACCGAAAACCACTAGAAAACAGCAAAAATTGCGATATTTGCTTACTGTCAAACAAAGCTTACTCTGAGATGTGAATCGAGCATTACATACGTAAATTAAATGTAAATTTAAGTTTACAATTTTTGTTTCTACAATAAACGAATTATAAACTTATTATTGGTGAAGCGCTTAAAGTTAAGATCTTAACCTCTAAGGTGAGGACATATTTTTTATAATTTCTTCCCCAAATCCGGATGTACTGACAAGTGTTGCGCCTGGCATCAATCTCTCAAGGTCTTCCTGCACTTCTGTAGAAGTACCGGGTCTTCGACCTTTAGCTCTAAATCCAGCTCGAGCTCGGGCTAAATCGTACGTAACTGTTTTTGAAGCGATTGCGCCTGAAATACCTTTAACAACAAGATCAGCTGCTTCTGTCCAACCTAAATGACGCAACATCATGTCAGCAGATAATATGATTGAACCAGGATTAACGCGATTTTTACCCGCATGTGTGGGAGCGGTACCGTGTGTTGCTTCAAAACATGCAACATCATCTGACATGTTTGCTCCCGGTGCGATACCTATACCACCTACTTGTGCGGCAAGCGCATCCGAAATGTAATCGCCGTTTAAATTTAATGTTGCAATTACATCATAATCAGTAGGC
Source organism: Gammaproteobacteria bacterium (assembly GCA_965247265.1). Lineage (GTDB taxonomy): Bacteria > Pseudomonadota > Gammaproteobacteria > UBA4575 > UBA4575. The sequence continues at coordinate 1,184,737 of OZ252002.1, read as the reverse complement.
TTAAGTAATATTTGCTGTAAAAAATTATCGGCAATCACATCTTTTATTATTATTTCTTTGCCACTATTAGGGTTTTTAATTTTACACCATGGCCCTTCGCCTATTACTTCTGCATTAAATTCTTGCATTGCAAGCGCGTAGCCCCAATTTCTAAACGCGCCTTCTGTATATTTCATAATATTACCTTTATGCACGAGAGCGACTGAGCTACGATCATTTTCTATTGCATACTGAATTGCCTTGCGAATTAAACGCGTAGAACCTTCTTTAGAGACTGGCTTAATACCTATACCTGATGTATCTGGAAATCGGATCTTAGTTACATGCATGTCATCACGTAAAAATTTAATGACTTTCTTTGCATCATTAGTTTGTGCTTCCCATTCTATACCAGCATAAATGTCTTCAGTGTTTTCTCGGAAAATCACCATGTCAGTCGTCGCAGAATCTTTTAAAGGCGTTGGTGTTCCCGAGTAGTACCGAATAGGTCGAACACATGCAAACAAGTCTAGTACTTGACGTATTGCCACATTCAAAGATCGCATACCTTTACCAACAGGCGTAGCTAGGGGGCCTTTTATTGAAACAATGTATTTTTTCATTACTTCAAGCGTTTCTTCTGGTAAAAATTCTGTCTCGCCATATAAGCGTGATGCTTTTTCACCTGCATATATTTCCATCCAACTAATGCGACGCTTTCCGTTGTAAGCTGTCTTTATTGCAGCTGTCACAACGCGACGCATAACGGGTGTCACATCAATTCCAATTCCATCACCTTCGATATAGGGAATGATTGGAAAATCAGACACATCTATACTTTTATCTTGATTAAGCATGATTGCTTCCCCTTCAGCTGGGATCTGAACATGTTCGTAGGGCTTGTGTGCCATATAGGAACCTCTATCTTAATACGAGTAGTATGTGTGGAATTATTATAATTGAATATTAATCTAACTGTCTGTTAAGTATTTATTTACATGAATTTTAAAACAAAAGCCCCAGCATGTAGCTAACATGCTGGGGCTTTATACATCAAGTATCTAGGATTGTTTAACTAGCAACCGCTTTTGAATCATCAAATTGCTCTTCTTCTGTTGAACCCGCTAGTGCTGTTACAGAGGATTGTCCACCTTGAATAGTGGTAGTTACATCATCAAAGTATCCCGCACCCACTTCTTGCTGATGACTTACAAATGTATAGCCACGACCACGCGCATCGAACTCTGGTTCTTGAACCATATTAACATATGCTGTCATTCCTTCTTTAACATAGCCTTGTGCTAAATCAAACATGTTGTACCACATGTTATGAATACCAGCCAAAGTGATAAATTGGTACTTATAACCCATTGCACCTAATTCGCGTTGAAATTTTGCAATAGTAGAATCGTCTAAGTTTTTCTTCCAATTAAATGAAGGTGAACAATTATATGCGAGTAACTGCTCAGGATGAACTTTGCGCACACCTTCTGCAAAGTTTTTAGCAATTTCCAAATCTGGCGTTCCCATTTCACACCAAATTAAGTCTGCATATTCTGCATAAGCAACGCCACGTGAAATTGCTTGTTCTAATCCATTTTTTACTTGGTAAAAACCTTCGGCAGTTCTCTCTCCAGTTAAAAATGACTTATCGCGCTGATCACAATCCGAGGTAAGCAAATTAGCAGCTTCTGCATCGGTACGTCCTAATACAACCGTTGGAACACCCATAACATCAGCAGCAAGCCGTGCGGCATTCAATTTTTGACAGGCTTCTTGTGTTGGAACCAGCACTTTACCCCCCATGTGCCCACACTTTTTAACTGCAGCAAGTTGGTCCTCAAAATGAACACCTGCAGCTCCTGCTACAATCATATTTTTCATCAGCTCGAACGCATTAAGCACACCGCCAAAACCAGCTTCTGCATCTGCAACAATCGGCGCAAAATAATCAGTATTCCCATCATCTCGTGACCATTGAATTTCATCAGCTCTTTTAAATGCATTATTGATACGGCGAACAATGGTAGGTACAGAGTCATAGGCATAAAGCGATTGATCAGGGTACATTGTTTCACTGGTATTCGCATCGGCTGCAACTTGCCAACCGGATAAGTAAATTGCCTTGATACCCGCCTTAACTTGCTGAACTGCCTGACCACCCGTCAGAGCACCCAAACAATTTATATAATCTTCATCATTCACCAACTTCCACAGTTTTTCTGCGCCACGCTTTGCAAGCGTATAATCGATATGCAAAGAACCGCGCAAGCGCACAACATCTTCTGCGGTATAATCACGCTTAACATTTTTCCAGCGTGGATTACGGGACCAATCATTTTCTAATTCTTTGATTTGCTCTGCTCTGCTCTTGCTCACAATCGTCTCCTTAAAAATACCCCGACATAAATAACCAATATTGGCTCAAAATTATTTGGTCAATTTGCAAATTGGCCACGCATATTAACAGATACTAATTTAGAGCGATTATAAAATTTGAGATATAAGTCATGCAAGTCATCAATGGGGAAATAAGATTTTTGTTTAGAGGTGAACCTAGCCCTGACGCTGTATCTATCATGGGGTATATTTACCTGAATCCATAAATTTCTGTCTGTATTACCAATTAAATCATACAAAATTTAGTATCAGTTATATAAATTCAGGAACAAGAAATAACAAGGAAATTTATTATGCAATTTAAAACTGCAGATCTGTGTGATGAGTTTGAAAAAGATATTTCAGTTGCCCAACCTATTTTTCGTGATTTTGGAGGAAAGATTTCATTTTGTGGAAAAATTAGCACAATTAAATGCTTTGAGGATAACTCACTTGTACGTGAAGCACTCAAGAGTCCTGGTCAAGGTCAAGTGCTGGTTATCGATGGAGAAGGCTCTACTCGCAGGGCTTTAGTTGGTGACTTATTGGCACAAGCCGGCGCAGATAATCGATGGGAGGGAATAGTAGTCTTTGGATGCATTCGCGACTCAGGTGTAATCGCAGCCATAAATATTGGCTGTAAAGCAATGACCACACATCCTATGAAAACTGAAAAAAAAGGAATTGGTGAAAAAAAAATCTAGATGTTCACTTTGCAGATGTTGATTTTATCCCGGGTCACTTTTTATATGCGGATGAAGACGGGATAATTGTTAGCCCGAAAGATTTACTTTCATAATTAATACAATCAGATCATGACCAAACCAATTTTTTATGAATATGAATCAGGTATTACATGTATTGACACAATGTATCTTCATGAAGGTCACACTGCATGTTATTTGATGATACATAATGGACGCGCTGCATTTATTGATACAGGTACAGGTCATACAGTGCCTTATTTACTTGAAATTTTAAAAATTAAACACCTGTCAATTGATGCTGTCGATTATGTGATACCGACTCATGTGCACTTAGACCATGCTGGTGGGGCTGGCATGCTTATGAGCAAGTTGCCAAACGCAAAGCTCATTATTCATCCTCGTGGTGCTCGCCACATGATTGACCCGAAAAAACTTATTGAAGGTGCCACAGCTGTTTACGGATTAGAAACATTTAAACAAAATTTCGGCGATGTTATACCCATTGATGAAAGCCGAGTAATCATTGCAGAAGATTTTGATGAACACGAATTGGCGGGACGAAATCTTGTTTTCATTGACACACCTGGACATGCCCGCCATCATTTTTGTGTTTTCGATGAAATAAGCGAAGGGTTCTTCACAGGCGACTCCTTTGGCTTATCGTATCGTGAGCTCGATGATACGGATGGTGCCTTTATATTACCAACGACATCACCTGTACAATTTGAGCCGGACGCATGGCAAAACACGCTTACGAAAATGCTTAGCTTTAAACCTAAAAATATGTATGTCACGCATTTTGGTCGTGTGACAGAGATAGATCGACTTGCAAATGATTTGCGAAACGATATTCAACACTACGCAGATGTTGCGCGAAGTAATGCAACAGCTGGTGACCGAAGAGATAAAATTTTAAATGCACTGAAAGACCATCTAAATAAAAGACTAAACGATAGAGCAACTCATTCAGACTATGAAAAAGTCAAGCAGCTTCTTATTCCTGATCTAGAATTAAATACAGCAGGTCTTGAAGTGTGGCTGGAACGCCTAGCGAAAGCGTCTTAAATAATTTGAGTTAAATTAAGATTTATACAAAGGAAGGTTGGCGTCGGTGATAATACTTCACGCCTGAGAACGAGGTATCTTTATCTCCACCACCCAAGTACATTTCTGCAACATCAGTTGATTCAAGCAATTCTTTCGATGACCCTTTTTTGACGATACGGCCATTTTCAATTACATACCCCACCGACGCATAGCGAAGCGCAACCATTGCATTTTGTTCGGACACCAAGAAACTAATACCTTCTTCTTCATTAAGCTTTTTAACAATTTCAAAGACTTGCTCAATAAACTGAGGCGCAAGACCCATAGACGGCTCGTCTAACAAAATGAGACTGGGTTTTGCCATTAACGCGCGACCCACAGCAATCATTTGTTGTTCGCCACCTGAACATAATCCACCTGGATTTTTTCGACGCGCCTTTATGCGTGGGAATAGTTCATAGATATTTTCTAAATTTCTTTTTACGTCAGCCTTTGACATATTTTTGATGAACGAACCTGTTAACAAATTTTCTTCAACGGACAAGTGCGCAAAAATGTGGCGACCTTCTAACACTTGCACACACCCATTCCTTACCATGTCATACGGGCTGTAGGCTGAAATATCATTGCCACGTAATTCTATGCTCCCTTTTGTTACGGTTCCTCGTTCTGCTTCTAGTAATCGAGAACATCCTTTCAACGTCGTAGTTTTGCCCGCACCGTTTGCACCTAATAACGATACCACTTCACCTTTGTTTACAATAAGTGACACGCCGCGCAACGCAAGAATTACACCGCCATAAACAGCTTCAACATTATTTATTGAAAGTAAAGGAGAATCGCTCATAACTTTTATCCTGTAAGTTGTACCAAACTAAATCCGATTTATATTCCATTACTTCTTTCACGACCGGGCAATAACGTTGCCCGGTCGCAAAGAAATTTACTTAGATCTTAGAGATCGAAGTCATCGTCATTGTTATCAGCTGTGCAAGGGCGTGCAGCGATTTTATTATCTTCTGCATATTGCTCTGCACCGGCATCAATGATGGCTTGTGACAACGGAACGTCGCCTTCAATCCAATCCGATACGATGTTCCACTGGCGCTTGCCTGCATCCCATTGCTGGAACTTAGCCAAGTGACCACCAACATGGTCAAGACAGGTTAAGTGCATCTCAGGAACTAATCCGGTCGCACCTAAACCATCAATGGTCTTGGCATCCAATACCAAGTTCTCAAAGCCCCAACGCGCCTCTGAACTGGTTAATGGACGGTTGCCAAAGCGTGCTTGGGCAATGCGCAGTGCTTCAGTATGCACCACACCCGCTAATACACCGAGGTTCCAATATACTGATCCTAAACGTGACTTATCTTGTAAGTCGCCGTTGCCTGATCCGTATACGGTCTTGATGATTTCTTGAATCACTGGAATGTCAGTGCCTGCAGGGTGCGTGGTGATCGCTTGATAGCCATCAGCAGCATTTCCTGCTGGAATTACGTCTTCGTCTGAGTTACTCCAGATGTTGCCAATCAAACGGCTTACTGGATATCCGGTACGTACGGCGGTCTGCATCGCTACTGGGTTCATGACACCCCAGCCTCGTAGTAACACGTAGTCTGGCTTGAGCTTGCGAATGTTAATCCATTGCGATTGTTGCTCGTTACCAGGATGGGGAACTTCTAAAGGATGATGGGTACAGCCCCACTTATCACACATGGCGTCCATAAAGTCGATCGCTTCACGGCCATACGGTGAGCCGTGATACAACATGGCAATCTTCTTGCCTTTCAAGTTGTCACGTCCGCCTTCAAGTACGTCACCAATAAAGTGCACCATAATAGAGTGCTCGTCATAGGTGTTAATACCTGGCATGAAGTAGTAAGGGAAAATGTCGCCGCGTTGACCCGCTGTCTTACCATGGTTCACCGCAATAATCGGCATCTTGTCCTTACGTCCGGTCTCGATTAATGCCGTTGAAATGCCCACACTTAAGGGATCAAAAAATACGGCGCCGCCTTCACGATCCTTCAATCGCTTGTAACACTCAACACCACGCTCTACGGAATATTCAGTCTCGCACTCTGACCAAATGAGCTTGACGCCGTTGATTCCGCCATCGCGTTCGTTGATAAGGTTGTAGTAATCCAGAATACCACCAAAATAACCCGTTCCGCCTGCCGCGTAGGGACCTACACGATAACTCGGAATCGGTACATACATGGTCTCTTCTGCCATTACGCTCGTGCTCGCTCCAAGCATCGAGAATAATGCCACTAACGTTAAGATCAGTTTCTTCTTCATATGTACTCCTCCAAAAGAGAGTTTTTTCAATTATAAAATAGCTTGCGACAGCTATCTGGTTTTTTAAATCAGTTAAACAATAAGAATTTAACTGATATAAAACTCTTAAATTCTATGTACTAAATTTCACTACCTTCTAAATGGCCAAATTCTTAATCGGTGCTTAATGGTATTCCACAACCCTGCAAAGCCTTGTGGCTGATATATCAACAGTACGATAATAATGGTGCCAACAATAATTTTTGAATTATTTTCAATAAATGCGGTATCCAATGTACCGCCACCAAACACAGCATCAGCAAATCGGGTGAGTGCTATAGGCCAGCCATATACAAATATGGCCCCAAGAAAAGAACCCAGGATTGAACCTAGTCCTCCTAGGACAATCATAAAAAACACTAAAAAGGATCTTCTTAAGTTGTATATCATAAAATCAAGGTTGCCAATGTAACAGTACGAATACATCGCACCAGCTACACCGCAGTAAAAGCAACTCACAAAGAACGCATTCAGTTTTGTTTTGCCGACCGGAATTCCAATAACTTTTGCTGCAATATCCCTATCACGAACGGCCAACCAGTTTCGTCCTGTAGAACTACGTATCATATTTTTAGCAGCAATTGACAAAACGACTGTCGTAATAAGCGCGATCATGTAGCGCCATACGTATGCGTTGTAGTCCTTCTCAAGACTAAAGAAATCAAAAATTTGATCTTGAAAGGGAAGAAACCGATAGTGGTGAGCGGGTAAATGCACAACACCCGAACTGGTATAATTTAAAAAATACGGATAGGCGTTAAAAAACCATTCTGCATAAAACTGTGCTGCTAATGTAGACACAAGCAAATAAAAGCCTTTAATCCGCAAACTGGGTAACCCGAAAATAATGCCAATTAATCCACCCACAATGCCTGCAGCAAAAAATGCCAGCCACACATTCATCCATTCAACACGAAATAACAAATTAAATGCTGTAAATGCACCAAAACACATAAAGCCCGCAGTACCGAGAGATAGCTGACCCGTATAACCAGAGGCAATATTCAGCCCAAGGGTGGCAATACCCAGTGCCATCATTGGTATTAAAAGCGCACTAAACCAATAATCATTGGCCCAAAATGGCACCACAAAAAACATAAAGGCCAGAAATACCCACATGACCCAGCGATCTTCGCGCACTGGCACCATGCGTCGATCTTGAGTATAGCTTTCTACATATTGTCCGGTTTCTCGGTAATACATGCTCTATACCCTCTCGATCTCTCGTTGACCAAATATACCGGTAGGTCGTATGAGAATAAATACTAATGCGGTGAGGTACGCCCACCAGTGCTCAATGCCTTGACCTCCAAATAATTCTGCAAAAAAGATCTCCCCGAGCTTTTCACTCGCCCCAATAATTAGGCCGCCGACAAAGCATCCTGGAATAGACGTTAATCCTCCAATCAAGATTACTGGCAGCCCTTTTAACACTGCCCAGGTCAACGTGAAGGAGACACTTAACCGATCTGCCCAAATGAGTCCCGCTATGAACGTAATTACACCTGTCACCGCCCATACAATGGCCCAGATTCTGGAAAGCGGGATACCCACCGCTTGTGCAGCCATATGATCATCCGACACCGCGCGTAGTGACAAACCGGTTCGTGTGTATTGGAAAAATAAATACAAACCAACTACTAAAGAGATTGCAACAGCTGCTGCAAACCCATCAAATTGACTAACAAGGATATCCAACCAAGGAACATATTCAGAAACAAAAATGGGGTCATTAGGAATACCTAAATCTATTCCATGCACCGCAGAATCCCACGTGCCTTGAGCAAGACCTTCTAAAAAGTAATTCAATCCAACGGTTGCCATAAATAACGATAGCAAGGACTGGTTAGCCAGCGGGCGCATGACGGTACGTTCAATAATGACACCCATAATAACCATCACCATACATGTAATTACAAATGCGACCCAAAAATTAACTTGCCGCTCCGTTAAGCTCACAAACGTTAACGCCGCGAACAACAACATGGTGCCCTGTGCAAAGTTGAACACACCTGAGGACTTGTAGACGAGCACGAATCCAATTGCTACCAGCGAATACATCACGCCTGATAGCATGCCACCAATGAGCACTTCGAACCCAAATAAGGTGAACATTTCACTAAATGCACTGCCTACAGATGTTAAAAATTCCACTTAAATATTCCTCACAATATAATATTCTAGTAATTATTTAATGGCTCACGCCTAAATATGCATCAATAACAGTTTGGTCATTCATAACTTCTTTTGGAGTTCCATCACCAATTTTAGCACCGTAGTCCATCACCACTACGTGGTCAGAAATATCCATGACCACTCCCATATCATGTTCAATCAATACAATGGTGGTTCCAAGGTTGTAATTAATTTCTTGTATAAAGCAGGCCATATCTAATTTTTCTTCTAAATTCATCCCTGTCATCGGTTCATCTAACAATAGCATCTTAGGCTCAGCCGCTAACGCACGGCCTAGCTCGACACGCTTTTGCATTCCGTAAGATAATGCAGAAACAGGTGTTTTACGAATGGCTTGCAGCCCTACAAATTCAATAATCTTCTCTACGGCTTCTCGGCCCTCCAACTCTTCTCTTTTACTACGCCCTATTCCGAGTGCATGCTCAATAAATGTGGCCTTCATCATTAAATTTCTGCCCGTAAGAATATTGTCCACCACGGACAAGCCAGAGAACAATGCAATATTTTGAAAGGTGCGGCCTATGCCCATTGCCGCTGCGGAATGTGATTTCATTTTTGAGAATTTTTTACCTTCATATGTAATGGTGCCTTTTTGAGGGGTATACACACCATTGATAACATTCAACATAGAGCTTTTACCTGCTCCATTAGGGCCAATTACTGCACAAATTTCACCTTTATATACCGTAAAACTAATATCTGATATTGCTTGTGTACCACCAAATGCAAGATCGATATTCTCGAGTAGCATATGCGGTTTTTTACCATTTAGATTATTAGCCACAAGATCACCAATTACGTTGATTGTAATTTTAACTCTGCAACAGTTTCACCTGTTGAAGAATCTTTTACTTCATAGCTTTGTTGCGATGAATAGAGCGCATCAACCATCGCTTCAAGCCTTTCCATCACCACATCACGTCTAATTTTACGTGAACGTGTCACTTCACCTGCATCGACACTAAATTCGCGATGCAGAATCAAATAGCGTTTAATCGGTGGGCACTTATGGCCCTCAAGCTGTTCAATATGAGCATTTACATCTTCAACCGTCCCTTTAACAAGATCATAAACTTCATCTTTTGTAGCTAAATCTCGGTAGCCTGTGTAACGCACATTATTAACATCTGCCCAGCTCCCCACCGTGACGCCATCAATGATTAAAAATACAGCAACCGAATCCTTATTATCACCTACTGCCAGCGCATCTTTGATAAAAGGTGATGATTTTAATGCGCTTTCAATTATGTGCGGAGCAAACTCGTTTCCAGTATTGAAGTGTCCAATTGCATCCACGCGTTCGGTAATTCTTAATGCACCCGTTGAATCAATTTCACCCATATCTCCTGTTCTAACCCATCCCTCTGCATCTTTAACTTTCGCTGTCTCATCGGGCGATTGATAATATTCCTTAAAGACATTTACTCCTTTAAAAGCTAGTTCACCACTATCCAGCATTTTAACCTCAACCCCGTTAAGTGGTTTACCCACACTAAATTCGCTGGCAGATGAGTTAAGCTCATCCTTTCCTTGAATACTAATGAACCCAGCACTTTCTGTGGTGCCATAGACCTTTTTAATTTGCAGACCAATTGAGCGAAAAAAATTAAAAACATCACCACTAATTATGTCTCCACCTGCATAGGCTTTTCTTAAATTACTAAGGCCATAAACGTTTTTAAGCGGGCTATACATAAGTACATTGCCCATCTTCCACATAAAACTTTCGCCCGATGACAAACTCTCACCCTTCAAGAATTTCTCGTAATTATTCCGAGCAAGTGTGAACCATTTATCGAACCATTTTGTAGACGATCGTTGTGATCGTGCAATAATTTCAGAATACAGTTGCTTATAAAAATGAGGGGGCGCATATAAAATAGTAGGCCCAATTTCGCGCAAATCATTCATGACAGTTTCATTATTTTCTGGGCAATTAATTGTGAAGCCTTTAACTAACCATAATGCATACGTGAACAATATATTTGAAGCGTATGATATTGGCATAAACGCTAGTACTTGCTCGTAACCAGTAATATTTTCTTGTTCCGCAACAGCTTTTACTGTGCTTATTAAGCTACTTTGCGTATGTACAGCACCGCGCACATTGCCTGATGTACCTGAGGTGTAAATGATGAATGCTTCAGAATCTTGAGTTATCTTTGCCGTGACGTCTTCAATAAAATTTGGATGGTCTGCTGCAAATTTTTTGCCAGCCTTTTGAACATCTTCAATATTATGCAAACGAGAAGACGTGTAGTCTTGCATGCCACGCCCATCAGTATAAATTATTTCATTAAAAGCGTCACACTGCTCTTTGATTTCATACAGTGGATCTACCTGCTGTTGATCTTGTACAATTGCAAACGATGCCCCACAGTTATTTAACAAACCAACTAGTTCATTAGCCTGTGAATCAGGGTGTATAGGAACGGGGATTGCACCAAGACATTGTGTGGCTATCATTGACATGTAAAGTTGTGGTCTATTCTGCCCAATTATTGCAATTCTATCTCCGGGCTTAATTCCTTTTGATGCTAAGCCATATGCAATATCACGCACAATTTGATTCGCATCGCCCCATGTCCACGTTTTCCACAAACCATAACGCTTAAATCTGATTGCAGGATCAGAACTTCTTGATTGAGTATTTTGAATGAAAAGACCTGGAAATGTGTCCATGCTAATTGTTCAAACTCCTATTCGCTCCATCTTTGTTGCTGCCATTTTTATTCAATCTTCTTTTTAATTATGCGGCTAGTCATTACATTAGCTTGCAACTAGCCATTTCGGATCATAACCCGAATTACCACACAGTCAGTACTTAATTGTAAAGTATGCTCAATGCGAATTTATTATTTTCTTAATCGCATTACTACTAGGTGCCTTTTTGACTTCTCAACAGGTTCAGACAAGATCGATAAACTACACTAGCAAACCAATATTGCAAGCATTTGTCCATGTAAAATAGATATATTGGGTTTACTAAATAGCGCTCAAAATTTTGTGAACACACCAATATAGTAATTAATTTTTGGCCAATACCTAACAGATACTGACACTATCAGTACAAATTGGCGTGTACCGTGCGCTAGTGTGTAAAATTTTATCGTTATTACGTTAAATATTAAGAAATTTAGACGAGATTAGAATAATTCTAAATAATCATTATCATTGTTTTTGCCGGAAATTAGATAAAATTTCCACATTAGACACCTTATCCAAGATAAATTGCCTCTCAAACTCCTCGCTTTTAATAGGACGTCCGATATAAAACCCTTGGATATAGTCACACCCTTCATCTTGAAGCACATTTTGCTGCTCAATCGTTTCTACCCCTTCAGCTAGCACTTTTAGATCTAGGCTTTTTGCCAACGCAATGACACTTTGTACAATCAGCCGATCCTCTTTATTATTGGCAATTTCTCGCACAAAGGCTCGATCAATTTTCAATAAATCAATTGGAAATTTTCGCAAATAATTCAACGAAGAATATCCTGTTCCAAAATCATCAATTGATAGTTTAACGCCCATGGCTTTGAGTTGCTGCAAAATTGCTATCACCTCCTCAGGCCGCTTCATAAGAATACTCTCGGTAAGTTCGAGCTCTAAATATTCGGGCTTAAGACCTGTTCGTGCCAACACATGCGCAACTTGCCCCACTATGTCGCTATTTTCGAGCTGTCTTCCAGATAGATTAACGGAAACGGGTAGAGGCTTATAACCTTTGTCGATCCATGTTTGCGCTTGTACACAGGAGTTAATGAGCACCCACAGACCAATCTCTGAAATTAGACCGGTCTCTTCTGCTACCGGAACAAAATTACCGGGCGCTACCTGCCCTTTTTCAGGATGATTCCATCTAACCAATGCTTCCATGCCATAGACTTGTAAAGTTTGAAGATCTAATTTTGGCTGGTAGTACACCTCTAACTCTTCGCGTTCAAGTGATTGCCTTAAATCTTGTTCAATTTCAGCTTTATTGATAACAATAGCTTCCATTTCCTTTTCATAGAACATGTAACTACCGCCACGCTCTTTTGCACGAAACATTGCTGTATCTGCACGCTTCATGAGCATTTCAATATTGTCGCCATCTTGCGGGTGCACTGAAATTCCAATACTTGCAGTTACATAAATGTCTTTTCCAATGAAAGAAAATGGCTCACCCACTTTTCGACAAATCTTCTCTGCAATATTTGCGACCACATTTCAATCTTCAATACCATCTAGCACTAATGTGAATTCATCTCCTCCTAAACGAGCAACTGTATCATCAGAACGCACACAACTGACAATACGTTCAGCAACAGCTTTCAATAACATATCACCCACATTATGACCCAAAGTATCGTTTACATATTTAAATCGATCTAAATCTAAAAACATTACTGCAAGCATTTCATTACGTGGTCTGACTTTGTCTATTAACTTTTTCATATGGTCAATAAACATAGTGCGATTTGGCAACCCTGTAAGCGAATCATTGTAAGCAAGTTCACGTACATGCACCTCTGCACGACTCGCTTTTAACAAACGCGATATTCGCTGACGCATTACAGCAAAGTGAATAGGTTTAGAAATGTAGTCCGTTGCACCGGAATCAAAAGCGCATTCAATTGATTTCTCATCATCTAAGGCAGTAATAATAAGTATCGGAATATGATTACTACCTCTTAACATACGAATCTTTTTACATGCCTCAAATCCATTTAAGTTAGGCATCAATGCGTCAAGTAAAATTAAATTCGGCATGCTCTTCTCGCACCGTGACACTGCATCAACACCATCAGTTACCACTTCAATTTCATACCCATCTGCCATAAGCACATTTTGCAAAGCAACTCGCAGACTTCGATCATCGTCCGCAATAAGTATTCGCTCAACTTCGCGTTTCCTAAGCAAGGTGTCGTCTTTATTTAGATTTAGCTCTTTCTTTAACTCGTTAATAACAAGATCTGCTTCGGTAAATAAAATTTGCACTAATTCTTCTGCACCTTCAATTTTATTATTACGACCCATATCTTCTAATTTCTTTGCAATGTGTGCTAAACGCTCGGCGCCAAAGTTTGCACTGCTGCCCTTAATGGTATGGGCATAATGTGTCAACGTGCTTGCATTATTTTCAATTACGCTTTTCTCTAGCGAGCGCAATAAAATACCCATATCTTCGACATACACCTCAACCATTTCATTAAAGGCATCACCGACATCTTCACGTAATGTTGTAATTACTGTTCGGTGTATTGCATTACTCTCATCCGTATTACCTAACTCATTTACTTCAACTGTTTTTGTAATAGTGGATTCATGTAATGCCTCTATTTTTTCTGATTGATTCAGCCAACGCTCAAGCACGGACGCTAATGCATCTAATCTTAATGGCTTTTTAGCATAGTCATTCATTCCTGCTTCAATACATTTCTCACGATCACCTTCAAGCACATTTGCAGTCATCGCAATAATCGGAATCTGGGATATTTCAGACTTAAGTTGCCGAATTTGTCTTGTAGTTTCATAGCCATCCATCTCTGGCAAGTTACAGTCCATAAAAACTGCATCGTATCGAGTTCTTTCTAAAAGTTTTAATGCTTCAATACCGTTCGTTGCAATTGAATTTTTACAACCTAATCGTTCCAACATGGCTTGGGCGACTTGTTGATTGGCTCGATTGTCTTCAACTACTAAAATTGTTGCATTGAAATGTGGCATTGATTTAGCAGGGGCAATTTTTTGTTTTACTCTCTCCTCTAATTCCTCAATAGGTGAGTTAATGAGTTCTGCTATACAGTTGTAAATGCTGGATTGGCGTATCGGCTTTTTAATGTATGTATTTATTTCTCGAAATCGATCAACAAATGCTTCTGGATTCTTTTGGTTCGTCATCAAGATAAGTTTTAATGGCTCAATTGATTCATCTTTAGAAATTTTGCGAATTAACTCGATACCATTAATATCTGGCATCAGTTCATCAATAAACGCCACATTAAATGAGCGCTGAGACTTTGTTGCATTGCGCATACTCTCAAGCACATCATCAACACTTTCCGCACATTCAACTTGCGCACCCCAAACCTCAAATGTTTGTTGCATATTGTTGCGAATAATTTCGCTATCCTCCGCTATAAATACCCGTAATCCCGATGCTGACTTTTTAGTTGTCTTACTTAGCTTGCTATGCTCAATACTGTCTCTAAATGGCAACTCAAACCAGAATGTGCTGCCTTCTCCTAGGTTACTATCAACACCTATGACACCATTCATGATTTCAACTAGCTGTCGACAAATAGCAAGACCCAAACCTGTGCCACCATAGTGTTTTGTAGTTGAGGCATCAGCTTGTTGAAATGCTTCAAATACCTTTCTTTGGGCTTCTTTAGAAATCCCTAATCCAGTATCAATAACTTCAAATCTCAATCTTAAAAGTTCTTGGCCATTCGTAATGTTATGAACTCGGAAACCAACCTCACCTTTTTCTGTAAATTTAATCACATTTCCACCTATGTTAATGAGTAATTGCCGAATGCGACTTATATCTCCCGAAATTTGTGAAGGAACATCTCTATTAATAACATATGCAATATCCAGATCCTTAGCGCTTGCCTGACCGGCGAGCACGCCAACAATATCGTCCAACAGTTCACGCAAATTAAATGACTCTTGATCAATTTCTACTTTTCCAGCGTCAGCTCTAGAAAAATTTAATATGTCATCGATTAACTTTAGCAAGGTGTTGCCTGAATCATGCGCAACGGATGCATACTCAAATTGCTTTGGACTTAACTCTGTTTCCTTAAGAATTTCGAGCATTCCCAATATTCCATTTAATGGTGTGCGCAATTCGTGACTAACATTTGCTGCAAATTCACCTTTAGCATGCGCATATTGCAATGCCGCGGTACGTGCAGAATCAAGTTTTTCTTCGCGATCCGCTAACGACGTCATCATGGTATTAAATGCGCCCTGCATCGCCGTGATTTCCCGATTACCCCAAATTGGCGAACGCACTTGTAAATTTCCTTCCTCTGCCTCATGCATGAATCCAGATAATTGCTTTAGCGGTTTAATAACTCGATCTGTTATCAGCAACAAAATGAAAACCAGCAATGCTGATAAGAAAAGGCTCACGAAAATATTTACTTTGAAAATACTTCTCACAAGTCCATGAAGCGTGTTTTTGCTTACATACACGCGAACATGGCCAAGTAGTTCTTTCTCATCCCTTCCATCAATAAATGGAAACTCTTCAAAATCTATGTCAGAACCTGATGTATAAACAGGAGACACAAAATACCACGCCGCATCTGTTTCTTTTACAAGTTCAAGTTCTGATGGCCAATATTCTTCGCTATCAGGAAAAGTATCATCACCATCTACAATTAATGGCTTTTTTTGACTGTCGAATACACCAACACCCGTTATATCAGTAAAATTTTTAATCGCTTGAACAGACTCATTAGCACTCACTTTACTTAAATATAAAAGTGTCAATGTGTTTCGATCTGCAAAATCTTTAGTGACCTGAAATCCTTCTGTTTCTAGTTTGCGCTCAACTCTATTAGCAGAAAAAGATGAAATTAAGTATGTAGATAATGCAGCACTAGAAATAATTCCAATTACAAATACAGCAATAAGCTGTTCTTTAAATCCTCCAGTTAATTTTCTTTTAATGTAGTTAAATAGTTTCATCTCAATTATTCAGCCGGAAATACGGTGTCATAACCCCTTAAATCAGAATTTGTAAATTGGACTCCTAAATGCTCTGCGGTGCGTTTATTAAATGCAGTTTGCAAATCTTCTAGGGGCACAACACCCGTTGATAAGCTGTTTCCTTTTAACTCTTCTAATGCAGCTTTCCCTAAGGTTTGACCTAATTTCATATTGTCGGGATACATTGCAAATAAAACACCTTTATTTACATGCGCCAAACTACTCGAGAATACAGCTGTTCCTTTCTTCCAAGATTGCTCAAGGATGTAAGATAAAATTGCTTTGTTATCTATCGATGTGGAATCAGGTGGCAACCAAATAGCAGACTTTTTAATATCAGAAAGCTTAAAGATTTTTTTATAAATTTTGGCAGACTGCGAAAGACTTTTCGTTGTATAGACGACTAACTCAAGATTATTTTTCTGTGCTGCATTATGCGCCTCACGAATCAACCATTCTGTTTTGTTTGGGTTATAAATAACAATAACTTTTGAAACATTTGGTTTCAGTCTCTTAAGTTTTATAAACAACCTTCCCGGGGATGGCGCTAAAGAAATTGCAGCACGGGGTTTGCTTGATTTTTTAGGCGTAAGGACACCACCAATAACGACTGGAATATTATTAGAAATATCGGTTGTTGCATTTTCACTTCTCACGCCAAGCGCAACACACACTTTAATATTATTATTTTTTAACCAACTGTTAAGCTCTTGCTGTGAATAATCTTTTTTCAGAATATATCGGATTGCTCTCCCATTGACCTCATCCTCTACACCATCTGCTATATCTGTAAATATTTTATTAAATGGCGCACGAATTTCTGGATAAATAACTGCAACAGAAGGTGCTGCTGCAAAAGTAGGAATTACACATACAGACAAAAACACAAATAACAAGACAGTTGTCTTGCGACTGTATTTTTTCATCATTGACATCACTGCCAATGCAAACATTGGTGAGTTAACTATCATTGATACTATTCAAGAACTTCACTTTTTTGTTATTTGAATATGATGTTTTTGAATAGATTAATAATTAAATCTGAACTCCCCCCAAAAACTTCGTCGGGCTAGTGGTAAATCATTTGGTATTGCCGCTCCAAATGCACTGCTTTGACTAGGTTCAAACGCGCGCTTGTTAAATAAATTACGTGCAGATACTGCAACCTCGAAGTGATTGCTAAACGCTTTACTACGTAGCGTTAAATCAAAAATATCATAGTCATCAATATCATCTCGCACATCACCATTAACACAGTCTCTATCCATCACAAAATTCCATTGTGGTGATATCGACCAATCCGGCATAAAGTCCCAAGGCGTTCGAATATAGAATTGATGTTGCGGCGCATTGTCTGCACTCTCATTTAAGTCTGTATCCTCAGAGTGCTGATATGCATAGTTACTTACAACTTTTAAAGCACGATTAATCCTCCAATCAAATTCAAACTCAGCACCATATCCTTCTTGTTCAGCAATATTTTGCGCTGTGAGCGTCCCAATTGGATCGGATGTGAATCGAATAATGCCATCCCACTTATAAGTGAAAAGATTCAAACCAAACCGCAAATGATCTTGTGGCTGATAATCAAAAGCGAGCTCAAGCGTTTCCATTTCTTCTGGATCCAATTGAGCATTACCCAATGCCACTGGATTGTTTTGATTATAAAATTCAGCAAACGATGGAGCGCGAAATGCTTGCCCATAGAGTAATTTTGCTGTGAGATCGTGTCGTGCTGACCAAACTAAGGCTAGACGTGGATTCCACGTATCGCCAAAGTCATTGTAATCATCATAGCGTAAGCCCGCTGTCAGCTCCCAATCATTGGCAAAGTTCCATACATCTTGAACAAACGCAAAGGAATTGTTTCGATGTTTTTCAGGTAAAAATACTGCTGGTGAGTCAGACACATCAACTGGCGGGCTTCCTGGAATAATAGGAACACCATTTCCATCTAAACCAAAATTCTTTTCTTCTTTAACTTTATATATGTCTTGATTTGTATAGCCAATACCAGAGCGAACTGAGTGATTTTTAAATCCACTAAATAGTCCTGTCAAATTATATCGGGTGTGTCGCTCCCAAACTTCCGGATTACCTATGATGCCATTTGGGAATGGACCTATAAGTACGGGGCCAGGTAAAAAAGAATTTGCTGGAAATAAATTTATATCATCAGATACTTCTTGACTGGTATCAAAATAACTAACCTGTGCTTTCACATCCCAAGACTCTGTAAACTCAGGGTTATGATAGGTTAAATCCGCATTAAATCGATCGCTTTCCAATTCGCCATTTGGGTCAAGTGCTTCCGCAACACCTGCTCCCGTTCCAAAGTCTTTTCGTTGCTGCAATCCACTGCGAAGTCTCCAATTGCCTTTTGATATATCTGCGCGTAAATCAAAATTTTGTGTCCCAGTGTTAACTGAGTCTTGTGCAAGCGAGGTTCCTTGAATTGTTGCTGCATCTGCAGTGACATCTTCATCATGCCCGTCTGTATCACGGAATTCTGCTGACAGTGCGACATCAAATCCACCCATATCTCCACCGTATTGCATCCATGCATCTTGTGTATCAAAACTTCCTAACCGAGAACCTGCATCGAAACCGTCAATTTCATTCGACTCTTTGGTAATAACATTAATTACACCAGAAAAAGCATCTGCGCCATATATGGCTGACCCAGGACCACGCATAACCTCAATTCGTGAAATGTTCTCAACCGGCATTCCACCCCATACTTGACCGCGATCTCCTACAAATAAATTATTCACTGAAATACCATTTACCAGCATAAGAACTTGAGGATTGTTTACATCATAAACACCTCGAAACGTATAGACTGGAAGATACCCTTGTGCTCTTCTTGAAACATGTAATCCGGGTACTGATTCTAACGCTTCATCTATATCGGTTGCGCCCATCTCTTTTATATCTTTTGCGGTTACAACTGTTGCTACTGCAGGTGCTTTAGATATAGGTTGTACGCTACCAGTTGCAATACTGATAACATCTTCATTACCATAGAGCTCTATGAGCGCTTCTTCGTCATCTGCAAAAGCATTTGACAAAACTACACCAACAAAAATAAGAGTTGATACTGAGTATTTTAAAATTTCAAAATATTTACAATGCTGCATGCTGACACTCCTTATGTCTTGCATGAATAACATTTCACTTGCATTCATTTGTGCCAACTGAAACTTAATTGACAAACAAGATTCAGCCTCGCAATTCAAGCGAAACACATTAATTAATACATTGTATTTTAAAGAGTTACATGACTTGCGAAGCCAAAATGCATCGGTTGTTTGATACCGCGGATCTAATAAAAAGCAGATAAACGGCTAGTATTTAAGAATAAGAGGGAAACTAAAACTTTTTGTTAAATATCGTGAATGTTAATTGCTAACACTCACTTAAGTAATGTAGCTGCAAATAATAATTTAAATACCTAATATTTTTATAAATAGGATATAGCGCAATTATTAAAATCAAAATTTAATTTCGATTACTTCTTTCCCAACACAATACTCCAGTAACCAAATGTAGGAATAACTTGAATCGATTTAAACCTTGCTTCTGTTAAAATTCTTTCAATTTCTTTTCCTGAATACTGCTTCCCTTCAGTCCAAGGTAACATGCCCACATTACCAGCAGATGCCATATATGGGCCTTTTTTATTATCATAAAATAGAATCTCATGGATAATAATTAATCCACCTACAGGCAAACTATCAAAACTCTTTTTTGCTAGGAGAATGCATTTTTCACTTGCCCAGTCATGAAAATTTTGTGAATAAAAATGTACATCTGCAGGTGGAAATTTACATGTCCAAATGTCATCCGAAATGATGTTTACTTTTTCAAAATTTTCATAGCTAGATAATAATTTTTTCGCAATTTCACAGACACTTGTTATATCTAACAACACAGCATTTAAATGGTGCCACCTATTTAGTGCACCAATAATATGTGCGCCAGAGCCTCCGCCAATATCAAGAAATATCTCATGATTAGATAAGTCTATAGTATTTGGCCAATGCTGTGCCGACGCCATACTTACACTGTGCATTGCCTTTGTAAATATTTCTGCCCGCTGGATAGTTTTCTGATGTGCTTTAAACACGTCATTGCCATTATATATTTGAGGCTCATTCATAATTGCAGATTGTTTTAAATCTTCGCAGGACCAATCATTATTACTTGAAAGGTCCAGCATCCCTCCAAAATATGTTTCGCTCGATTTTAGTAAATATTTTTTTGCGCATTCAGATAATTTATACATGTTATTCTCTAATTGTAAAATGTCTAAATTAACTAACATCAGTGCCAAAGCTTCAGTTGGCCTTTCTTCTAATCCAATAGTTTTTGACAAATAACTTAAGGATTTTGCATCATTACCTAATAGTTCAAACAATTCTAAGTCATGCGCTACTATCAATGCGCAATAACTTATCCGACCAGCAATAATATCCCATATAGGCTTATCATCTACCATTTTCTATTATTACTTCCAGTGTAATTAATACGCTTGCAACGATATGGGAAAAATGTTCCCTCTGTTTGTTGCAATGCTTCTTGGTAGCAAGGAAAAAAACCAATTGTGAAACACAATGTCATCAATTGATTAAACTCATATGGGCTGAGCCCTTGGTCAGCTGCTAATGCTGCAGCCAAACCTGCTGCATTTAGTTTATATTTATATTTACTTTCTTGTAATAACTGTTCTATTTTAAATACCAAATTCACAAAGTAGCCATTTCCAAATTCTAAGGATTTAGCAAATTTAATTAGCGGAACTATTCTTTCGTCTTTATTAATTATTGGCCTTCCAAAGCCTGACAACATTCTATTACTTTTCAATTCATCTTTAACAATTTGGTTTAAATCTCTCTCATTATTTAAGTGCTTTTTACAATCTAACAAAAAATCAATTGCTTTAATTAATGGACGTTGACCAAAATATTTTGCCTCAGACGCAGCAATTGCGCTAGAAATTGATAAACTGACAGTTGATCGTGCAGTACCGCCAAGACTAGCAATTCGATTATTCCAAATTCTTGGATCAGGATAGCTTCCTCCTATTACCCATATACCTTCAATTAGCCTAGCTTGTTTATCCGTAAACTCTCTACCTGTTATGCCAAACAATAGTACTTGCATCCATCTTTGTTCGCTTAATTCAGAAAATAAATCCTTTCCTCTAAAAACTATACGTTCACCTGGAAAAAGTGCGCCCATTTTTGTAACCCAAACATTTTCGTGCTCGTATAATTGATGGTTAGTTTTCATATAAAATTTTAAATAATTCAATCTTGTTTTACTGGACCAGGATCATTCTCAAGATGCAAGCCATCAATAAAAAATGGAAATTTACCTACACCTTTTCTTTTTTGCTCTAATGCATGTGCTGCAGCGCCAGGCAATCGAAGTAAGAGAAATAGCATTTCCCCTTGATCAGCATTTAAATCTAAATCAGTAAACGCTGCAGCCACTACACCTGTAAAAGATATTGGAGTCGCTGATAAATGCTCTAAAGACTTTCTGTTTTCATTGAGCCAATACATGTTGGAATCTGTACCAGCGATTGAACATAAGTACTTTAACGATTGTCTAACTGGCTTAGGACAACTCACACCATGCGGATCAAACCCTGGAGTATGCTCAATAGGCATCCACACATCAGCGCGTTCTTCAATGGGTGGGTTTTCTATTCTATCTTCCCATTTATTTATATCATGATTACATTCGTCCCAAATTTTCATTGTTAAGTATACTTCGCGCGCACCGCTGTATTGCCCTGCACTTACTGCCAGTGCTGCCATTAATGCCAACGCCGAAGTTGAACCGCCTACACCTGCATTCATCGCTGCACGTACGCTGTGATCTCGTATTCCAGGATTTGCAATTATTATTGCAATGGCCTCAAGTAATTTTGCTTGTTTATCCGTGGGTTTTTCTAATTTAAAAAGAAGATACAAATACTCTGCCCAACTTGCTTTGCCTAGCAGATCTCCATAGACGTCATATCCCGCACAGAAACATTTTTTTGCAGCAAACGGATTGTCAGGTTCGGGTTCTTCATTCCAAATTTTGGAATGTATGACTTCTTGCTTGTCTTCTTCAGATGACATGAATAGAAATGCTATGTTTGTTCATATACATAGCTTACGCCAAAAGCTTATGCTGTATCACTTGTGTCAATATTGTATGTCGACACAATAGATTAAAGATAATAGTTTAGTGCTCGTCCAACGTTCCCAATGCTTTAAGCCGACTATCCATGGGTGGTACTTCTGTTTTATCAATACGGATATCTAGTATAACTGGGCCATTTGTAACAAGCTCTTTAATATTTAAACTCTTTAAATCCTCTTCGGCAACAATCAGTCGTGAAGTGATACCCATAGACTTTGCATACATTACAAAATCGATTTCAGGTAATTCGTACCCTATTGATTCTGCATGTCCTAGATTTTGACCATGCCATATTCGGAGTCATTCAATATTATAAATACCACTGGCAGCTTTTCTTGCAATGCGACAGATACTTCCCCGCCATACATCAACATTGCGCCATCCCCAGTCAAGCACGCAACTGGATTTTTTCTATTGGATAATGATGTGCCTACAGAAGAACCAATAGCCCAACCCATTGAGCCAAACTCAAGACATGTCCAAAATAAACCACCAGGCTCGTCTCGCTTACCTGATACTCTCCTATCATAAGGATGTAGATAATGTATAGACCATGCCATGCTATTTCCTGAGTCGCACAAGAATTTAGTCTCAGGTGGAAAAATTTCCGGCAGTAACTGCATGAGCCGTTGCGGTTTAATTGGCGATGAATTATCTAAACATTTGCTTTCATCTTTTAACTCAAAATAACGATTTAATGCGTTATCTTTCCCATTAGAATTCTGTTTCGAATTGCCATTTGATTTACTTAAACGATTTCTGGATGAACTTATATTATTA
Organism: Gammaproteobacteria bacterium; assembly: GCA_965247265.1. Taxonomy (GTDB): domain Bacteria; phylum Pseudomonadota; class Gammaproteobacteria; order UBA4575; family UBA4575. The sequence continues at coordinate 1,161,395 of OZ252002.1, read as the reverse complement.
ATTTCAAATTGGCTTTCAATGTGCTCAAAGATTTTTGCTATGTCGCCTCGCACATGGAGTCGTGCCATTGGTGAGTGCATTAAATTATCTTCTGATGAATCAACATGAATTAGTCTTTGGTTCAAGATTTTTTGGTCCCAAGTATTACTAGCTGTTTCACTCAGTGTTGTACCAATAGCAACAATCGTATCAACTTCTGCATCTATAGAATTAACCGCGCTTTCATGTCCTGCGAATCCAAGTACACCGCGAAATAGTGGATGATATGGGCTCACAAGACCTTTTGCATGCGGTGTAGTTACAATTTTTGCATCAAATTTTAGTGCCACATTTAAAATAGAACCTATCCCTTGTGAACAACTCTCACCCACAATAAAGACAGTTTTCTTAGATGATGAAAGCTCTCGACACAAGATATCCAAACTATCAACATCAATTGGACTTGGTTGCCAAAGTAAGCTCACCAGGTCATAAGATGGAGTTTTCACTGGGCTAGAACTTCTGAATACATCAAGTGGAATACTTAAGTGTGCCGGACCCATTGGCGACCTAAACGCTGTCATGATTGCAGAGGCTATAATTTCTGTTCAAACTGATTAACATGTGACACTAGCGTACTGTAATGAGTACAGTGCTCAAACATCGCTACCGTATTTATTCCTGTGTCAGCAGATTCTTGCGCGGCATTGCGTCCAAAATTTTCTAATGCAGTTTGAGCCGTAATAACGAGTAGTGGTGAATGATTGTCATACGCTGAAGCAACACCTGTTAGCAGATTAGTTGCACCTGGCCCTGCCGTTGCACAACAGACACCTAAGTGCCCACTGTTACGTGTATAACCATCCGCCATGAATGCAGCACCTGTTTCATGACGCGCAACAACTGGCCTCACCCCACCTCGGCGCTCACTTCTTGCAAGTGCATAATAAAGTGGTTCAATTGCCCCCCGGAATACCAAACACGTATTCAACACCAATTTGTTCGAGGTACGAAACGAGTAAGTCGCCAACCTCATAGGTTTGCTGAATTACAGAAGTTAGCTCAGTAGCTTGATGGTTAGACTGTTTGTTTAAAACTTCTCTCGTAACGTCCGTATGTAGCGGCGTTATTTTGTTTGTTTCTCGCTGAGTTTCTTTTTTTAGCTGCAAGAGATCTTTTTTTAAATAGACCCCATCTGCGCGAGTAGACATGTTACTCCCATACTCCCTTATTTCTTTGATGGAAATATACCCCTATTTTTCTTGGTCTGCACATATATTTCTGTTCTTTTACAACTATTTACACACTATTTATAAAATAAAATTTAAAATACCGATGTATTACATGACTTTATAAATAATTCTCTCACATCCAATATGCCGTCTATTCTAAAGTTGTATTTAGCAGAGAGTTTGGAATTTAATTGTAAATGCAGGTAAATGTTAATTTTTATAACGTCTGCATAATTTGCTGCGAATTATTAATAATTAATACTAAGCTGAATTAAAGACTTACATAACAAATTATTGTCTCTCAAAAGCCAGATTTAAATAAACCTTATACTTTTATTTTCATTACTTTTTGGTTGATTCTAATTATAGCTATGCAATAAGTACTACAAACATATTTTAAAATTAATACGTATTGTATACATAAATATACACCGTTTGAAAAATGTATTTCCATCTAAACTTAAAGCAAACTTTATAGCATTAACAAAAAAGCAAGAGAGAATAAATAGTTATAAGATTTGCCTCATTAACCACTATAAATATATATGTTTTGCTATCTTAGTTTTATTTTAATTTTGTAATAAAACTAATTAGCTTATAAATGTTTTTTACTAAACTTTTAGTGTTAAATACTGCAAACTTGTAAAGTAATTCACAGTCTAATTAGTTGTGGATTAATATTATTCAGATTGAGAGAGAACTACGGCTAGTAGCCGTTTATAAAAAAATTTACAGTAACATTACCTGTAGGCTGCAAATATGAAACCTATATTTAATAAGGTTCAATTTAGTGTATTGGCAATTGCAATAGTGGTTACAGCCACTACGGCATATCATCATTTTCCAGCTTCCCTTGTACAGAAAATTAAGCGCAATGGAGAGTTAATCGTTGTTACACGAAACAGTCCCACTACCTATTACATTAGTCATGATGGTCCAACAGGTTTTGAATATGAACTCGCTAAACAATTTGCAAAATATCTAGGTGTAGATTTAAAAATTGTCGTTGAGAATGAATTTAACCGAATACTTCCAGAAATTGTAAGCGGAAATGCTCACATTGGAGCTGCGGGCATCACTCGAACTAAGCAGCGTGAAGCCTATATCGATTTCGGCAGGGAGTACCATGAAATTTTTGCACAAGTTGCCTACCAAGGTGGTTTGCAAAAGCCCAAATCCATAGAAGATCTTAAAAATAAGCGAATTGCGGTTATAAAGGGCAGCGCACATGCCCAAATGTTAGCTGATCATAAAGAGTTCTTCCCAGAACTGGACTGGAAGGAGTACCCAGACCTCAGCTCAGAAGAGCTCCTTAACCAAGTCTCTAATGGTTCAATTGAGCACACCATTGTTGATTCAGATGAGCTGGCAATTAATCGCCGCTATTTTCCTATTCTCCGTGTTGGATTTAATTTGGGCCCTAAACAGCCTATGGCTTGGGCATTCCAAAAATCAGAGGACACCTCTCTAAAAAATGCCGCAAATAAATTTTTCACAAAACTAGAAACTGACGGCACACTAACTCTGCTTAAAGAAAAGTATTTTGGACATATTGAAGACATCTCTCCAGCAGATAGCCATACATTTTTAAAGAATGTAAAAAAACGTCTTCCGAAATATGAAAACTTATTTAAGCATGCTGCGGTTGAATACGATATGGATTGGCGTTTTATTGCTGCTGTAAGCTATCAGGAATCATTGTGGAAATCGAATGCCGTATCACCAACTGGGGTGAAAGGCTTAATGATGCTAACTAATGATACTGCCAAGCAATTGAAGATTAACAATCGCATTGATCCTCTAAATAGCGTATTGGGTGGAACGAAATATTTCATGACGATGCATAAAAAAATTCCGGCAAGAATTGCTGAGCCTGACCGCACTTGGCTTGCATTAGCAGCCTATAACATTGGCTTTGGGCATTTGGAAGATGCTCGCGTACTCACTCAACGTGCCGGCGATAACCCTGACCTTTGGTTAGACGTTAGAAAACATTTACCTTTGCTGAGCCAAAAAAAGTGGTATGCAAAAACACGTTTTGGCTATGCACGCGGCCAGGAGCCCGTTACCTATGTGCAAAATATTCGCAATTATCTAGATCTGCTTATCTGGCTAGAAAACAAAGGTGAATTTTCTCAATTACTTGCTCAAAATCTTCACTACCACTAAATAATAAATCCTTGTAAAAATTATCGTCGCGATTTAAAAAACGCCTGTAGTATCTCTGCACATTCATCTTCTAAGACACCACCTGCACATTCAATGCTGTGGTTATGCTTATCATCTGACAATAAGTTAAATACCGTGCCTGCCGCACCTGTTTTTGGATCAAATGCACCAAACACTAATCTTTCTATGCGCGCATGTAGCATGGCTCCTACGCACATAACGCAAGGTTCCAGTGTCACATAGAGTGTTGTATTTTTTAATCGATAGTTGCGAACTGAATTTGCAGCATCGCGTAACGCTACAATTTCTGCATGAGCAGATGAATCATTGTTAAGAATTGGTTGATTCCAGCCTTTTCCAATTACCTCATTTTTATATACAACGACTGCTCCTACGGGAACCTCTTGTTGTGAAACCGCATAATGAGCCTGCTTTAAGGCTTCATACATCCAATGCTCGTCGGCAGACACGTTGCAGCTTATTTCGTAATGCTATGAGAATAATTAGATAATGATTATTCCCATTCAATGGTAGCAGGAGGTTTACCTGAAATATCATAAGTTACTCTTGAGATGCCCTCTACTTCATTGATGATTCGTCGTGAAACATGATCTAAGAATTCATAGGGCAGATGCGCCCAATGCGCTGTCATGAAATCAACGGTCTCAACTGCACGAAGTGCGATAACATAATCATATTTTCTTCCATCCCCCATCACGCCAACCGATTTTACTGGTAAAAAAACTACGAATGCTTGAGACACTTTGTTATATAAGTTTTTATTTTTAAGTTCAGAAATAAATATATCGTCTGCAAGTCGTAGAAGGTCTGCATACTCTTTTTCAACCTCACCTAATATTCGCACGCCAAGACCTGGGCCAGGAAACGGATGCCTGTCAATTATTTTGCGAGACAATCCAAGTTCTATACCGATTTTTCGAACTTCATCTTTGAAAAGTTCTCTCAATGGCTCGACTAACTCAAGTTGCATGTCATCAGGTAACCCACCCACGTTGTGGTGAGATTTAATTAAATGAGCCTTGCCTGTATCGCCACCTGCAGATTCGATGACATCAGGATAAATTGTTCCTTGTGCTAACCATTTCTCATTACTGAGTTTGCCTGCTTCTTCTTCAAAAATTTTAATGAAAAGGTTACCAATAATTTTTCTTTTATGCTCTGGGTCTGATACGCCTTTAAGCTCATCAAAATAACGTTTCTCTGCATTTACGCGAATTACTTTCACACCCATGTGCTGCGCAAAGGTTTCCATAACTTGATCACCTTCATGTAAACGCAATAGGCCAGTATCAACGAATATGCAAGTAAGCTGATCGCCAATAGCTTCATGTAGCAGCGCTGCAACAACAGAAGAATCCACACCTCCTGAAAGGGCTAGTAAAACGTTATCTGATCCCACACGTTCTTTTATTGATGTTATGGAATCTTGAATAATATTTTCAGAAATCCAATTTGTTGCACAACCACAAATATTTTTTACAAAGCGTTCTAATATTTGTTTACCTTGTTTTGTGTGTGCGACTTCAGGATGAAATTGCAAACCAAAAAGATTTTTCTGATCATCAGCAATACCTGCGATGGGCGCACTTTCAGTGCTTGCAATAACTTTAAATCCGGCAGGCAGATTTTCAACACGATCACCGTGCGACATCCAAACATCTAAAATATCTATACCATTTTGTTTTTTACTGTCGGTAAAACCTGATAGAAGTTTGGATGAGCTTTCAACATTAACTTGCGCATAGCCAAATTCGCGTTTTGTAGAGACTTCTACTTCTCCACCCATTTGTTTGGCGAGTGCTTGCATGCCGTAGCATATACCTAACACTGGAATTCCTAATTCCAATATTGATAAAGAAACTTCAGGGGTTTTTTCTAGCGTGACCGATTCTGGACCTCCAGATAGCACAATTCCTTTTGCATTGAAGTGATTTATCTTATTTTGCGATACATCCCATGGAAAGATTTCACAATATGTACCAATTTCACGAATGCGTCGTGCAATAAGCTGAGTGTATTGCGACCCAAAATCTAAGATAAGTACTTTATCTGCGTGTATATCCGTCATTATGAAAAACTATGGATAAGCCTAAGCTGTAAAAGTAATTAGGCTTTCTATTCAACGTGATAATTCGGTGCTTCTTTAGTGATAGTCACATCATGCACATGACTCTCACGCATGCCCGCTGCTGAAATTCTTACAAAGGTTGGCTTCGTGCGCATTTCATTTATATTTGCACAACAAAGGTAGCCCATGCTCGAACGCAAACCACCTAATAGCTGCTCAATGATTGTAGCCAACGCACCTTTGTACGGGACACGTCCCTCAATTCCTTCTGGAACAAATTTTTCAGCACCTGCTTCTTCATCTTGAAAATATCGATCACTAGAGCCAAGCCGCATTGCAGCTAGTGAGCCCATCCCACGATACGTTTTATATGATCTTCCTTGATAGAGTTCAACTTCGCCGGGTGCCTCTTCAGTGCCTGCAAATAATCCACCTATCATAATAGAGCTAGCGCCAGCTGCAATGGCCTTCGCAATGTCACCGGAATAACGAATGCCCCCATCTGCAATAATTGGAACTTCTGATTTAATTGCTTCTTGCACATTATCCACTGCGCTAATTTGTGGTACACCTACGCCTGCAACAATTCTTGTAGTGCAAATTGATCCTGGGCCAATTCCTACTTTTACAGCATCGGCACCTGCTTGAACTAAATCTTTTGCCGCTTCACCTGTTGCAATATTGCCGCCAATCACTTGGACATCAGGAAATGATTTTTTAATTTGGGATATGCTGTCTAAAACAGATTGCGAATGACCATGTGCGGTATCCACAACCAGTACATCCACACCCGCATTAACTAATACTTCAACACGTTGAGTGGAGTCTTCACCTACACCAACTGCAGCACCAACTAATAATCTTCCTTCTTCATCTTTACATGCATATGGGAAATCTTTCGATTTTTGAATATCTTTTACGGTTATTAGTCCACGTAACTCAAAATCATTATTAACAACTAATACTTTTTCAATTCGATGCTCATGTAAAAGTTGTTTTATTTCTTTTTTGCTGGCTCCTTCATTTACAGTCACTAATCGCTCTTGTGGTGTCATAATTTTTGAAACAGGTTCATCCCTGCGCGTTTCAAAACGTAAGTCTCGACTGGTAACAATGCCTACTAACGACTCTCCAGAAACTACAGGTACACCAGAAATATTTTTTTTGCGTGTAAGCTCAAGAACCTGTCCAATACTTGTTGTTGGATCTACACAAATGGGGTCTTTAATTACACCACTTTCAAACTTCTTGACCAAACGAACTTCATTCGCTTGACTCTCAATAGATAAATTTTTATGGATAACGCCGAATCCACCTTCTTGCGCCATAGAAATGGCAAGGTGACCTTCGGTCACGGTATCCATGGCTGATGACAGTAAAGGAATATTCAGAGATATTTCACGCGTGAGTTGTGTCTTTAGATCCACATCACGCGGTAAAATGCTAGAGTGTGCTGGAACTAGAGAAACATCATCAAAAGTTAACGCATCTTGTTTAATTCTCATAAGAGGTCCTGTGCCATAGTGGCGGCTCATTATAGTGATTGACTATTTCGCGGTAAACTTACTTTCAGCGTGTACTTACTACAACCTACTCCAAATTGATCAAAAATCATGTCCAAAATGGATATCTCACCAGTAAATTTTGAAATTGAAGACAGAGATATCTTTTCTGTCCAGCAACTTAATCGTGAAGTTAAAGAATTACTACAGCAAAACTTTCCTTTTATTTGGGTAGAAGGCGAAATCTCCAATCTAGCCAGACCTGCTTCTGGGCATATCTATTTTTCTCTTAAAGATGAATTTGCACAGGTGCGCTGCACCATGTTTCGTAATGCAAACCGCAAATTACTCTTCCAACCTGAAGATGGCATGCAAGTGCTTGTTCGAACACGAGTGGGAGTGTATGAGCCGCGTGGTGAATACCAACTTAATGTTGAATACATGGAGGAAGGTGGTATTGGACTATTGCAACGAAAACTTGAAGCACTAAAACAAAAGTTAAGTCATGAAGGTTTATTTGACCAAAACAATAAATTTGCATTGCCAATTTACCCAAAAACGCTTGGCGTAATTACTTCAGTAAGTGGAGCGGTTTTACGTGACATACTCAGTGTTTTGAAACGTAGATACCCACTGTTAGAAGTGCGCGTCTATACCGTGCAAGTTCAAGGCAATCAATCAGCAAACTCCATTGTCCATGCAATTCAAGCCATTAACCAGCAAAAATCTTGTGATGTGATCATTCTGGCTCGTGGTGGTGGCTCAATTGAAGATCTTTGGTCGTTCAACGAAGAATCTGTTGCGCGTGCAATCTATGCATCAAAAATACCACTTGTGACAGGAATTGGTCATGAAGTTGATTTTACAATTGCTGATTATGTAGCAGATGTCCGTGCAGCAACACCTTCGGCAGCGGCTGAGCTTATCGTGCCACACCAGCGTGAGCTCAATGAAGCGCTTGATCAACATAGCAACACTTTAATTTATCTTATCCAAGACAAACTTAGTGATTTTCATCAGTCCATTGATTGGCTAACTCAAAAATTAAAGTTTCTGCACTCTGAGCAAATCATTAGTAGAAATAATGAAAGCCTCACTAATTTAAATAGACGCATATTGAGTGCAATGCAGCTGAAAATTTCCTTCCAGCACAATACTTTAAACAAGTTGCTTTCTCGATTTGAAAACCAATCACCTAAAGCTCATATACAAACCGCGACTATTAACCTGGCTAATTTACAAAATACTCTTGGACGAATCATTCAAGCACAGATCTACCAGAAAACTCAGCAGCTAGCAACCCTGTCTCGCACGTTGGATGTAGTAAGTCCAATTGGAACCCTGAATCGTGGATACGCCATTGTCACCAAAAGCCAGAATGATCAAATCTTGCGTGAGGCGACGGATGTAGCAAAGGGAGAAAAAATAATGATTCGCTTAGCCAAAGGGCGTCTTAGTGCTCGAATTGATGAAATATAAGGGTTTCAACCCCATCTCTGCCTAACGCCTAGAATTTCAAAGGACAGGTATTGCTTGCCAGATGCGAGGTAATCTGGTATCAAAGCGGGTTTCATTTTTCATAGTAAAAATTCATGGTAGCAAGAAAAACAGCAACGAAGAAAAAAGCCGCACCTAAAAAAAAGGCTGTGCCTAAAAAGAAGGTAGCAACTAAAAGGAAAGCTGTGCCTAAAAAGAAGGTAGCAACTAAAAGGAAAGCTGTGCCTAAAAAGAAGGTAGCAACTAAAAGGAAAGCTGCGCCTAAAAAGAAGGTAGCAACTAAAAGGAAAGCTGCGCCTAAAAAGAAGGTAGCAACTAAAAGGAAAGCTGTGCCTAAAAAGAAGGTAGCAACTAAAAGGAAAGCTGTGCCTAAAAAGAAGGTAGCAACTAAAAGGAAAGCTGTGCCTAAAAAGAAGGTAGCAACTAAAAGGAAAGCTGTGCCTAAAAAAGTAGCAAAAATTGTTGAAAAGAAACCTACTAAGGCTGAACTCAAAGCTGAAAAAGAAAGGCTTGCTAAAGAAGAAAAAAAGAGAAAACGAATTGAGCTGCTAAACAAACGTTCCAGTGTGAATTTGCCCGTAGATGGTATAACACCTTACGCTATGCATCGAGGTGAAAGTTATATGAGCTCTAAACAATTAGAGCATTTTCGGAATATTTTATTAATGTGGAAGCAAGATTTATTAGATGAAGTAAATCGTACTGTTGACCACATGAAAAAGGATGCAAGTCAATTTGCCGACCCAGCTGATCGAGCTACGCAAGAAGAAGAATTCAGCCTTGAGTTACGTACTCGTGATCGCGAGATCAAACTGGTGAGAAAGATTAATCAAACTCTGGCTACTATAGATGCAGAAGAGTACGGCTATTGCGACTCGTGCGGAATAGAAATAGGAATTCAGAGGCTCGAAGCTCGTCCAACTGCAACACTATGCATCGATTGTAAAACCTTACAAGAAATCAAAGAAAAACAAATCTTTACTTAATCATTTTATGATTAGAATGAGGCCCATATAAGACTTCAGCATGGGTGCTCTTCAATATAACAAAGCAAGCCAAAATAAGTATATTGGTCGATTTGCGCCCTCACCGACAGGGCATCTTCATTATGGTTCTCTCATTGCTGCTGTCGCGAGCTACCTGCAAGCGAAAAAAAATAGTGGCTTATGGCTACTTCGCATTGAAGATATAGACCCACCTCGTGAAGTTGAAGGCGCGACAGATGAAATTTTTCGAGCCTTAGAGCTTTATCAATTTGAATGGGATCAACAACCCTTATATCAGTCCACGAATTTTGAAATCTACCGTGAACATATCGAAAAACTTGAGCAATATAATTTAATTTATGCCTGCTCGTGCTCACGAAAGCAATTAAACTTAAACACGCAAAAATCCGTATTAGGGAAACGATACCCAGGAACCTGTCAATCAAAACAACTTGACCTAGACAATTCAAATTATGGGCTAAGACTCCGAACACCTAATGCTAACGTTAAATTTAGAGATGGCATTTTCGGTAATCAAGAATGCAGTATCAACAAAGATATTGGTGATTTCATTATTTTTCGAAAACACGATTTGCCCGCCTACGCATTGGCAGTAGCGGTTGACGATGCATTTCAAGGCATCACTGAAGTTGTAAGGGGGTGTGATTTACTTGCCTTTACGCCATTACAAATCCATTTGTGTACGCTACTCAACTTCACAATTCCTAAATTTTTTCATATTCCGTTAATTTTGGATCAGCACGGCAAGAAATTAAGCAAACAAACGGGTGCACGCGAATTATCCAAAGACAATATTACACATGTACTTGTACAGGCTTTAAATGATTTAGGACAGAATGCGCCCGAGGCATTATCAATAGAAAATTTAAACGCCATTTGGCAATGGGCGTTTACACATTGGGATGCTGGTAAAATTCCTAAAACCAAAGGTCTAGCGTATTACCAAAATTAAAAAAACGGCCATCTGTCCTCAGACGGTCGCTTTTAATTCTTGCTAGTAAGTTAGTAAATAAACTTACTCGTCATCTCCACCTTGACTCTTGACCCAATCCCATGGTTCTTCTTTAGCAATTGCAAAAAAGAGCCAAAAATTGCCGATTAACGTAATAATTAGAATTACTGCACCACCTAGCGCCCAAAGCGGCTCACGATAGTGATCATTAAATCCAATAAAATTTAGTATGGACACCATGGCAATTGACCACATGGCCATAACCGCTAATGCTTGAAATGTACGCATATTCGACTCCTATACAATATCTAATTTTTATTCCGCCCACCGGGCATTGAACTTGCATCTAAAAACTTATCAAAGTAAATATTATCTTTTTTCATTCCTTGATCAACCATCACTTCAATCGCCGCATCGATCATGGGTGGAGGACCGCACAAGTATCCCTGTGCATTTCCTAGCGTCATTTTACCAGTATTTACATAGGCAGACTTTAAATAATCCGTAACGAGGCCTCTAGCACCACTCCAGCCACTATCCTCTGGCTCCATATTAAGTACTGGCACAAACTCGAATGAGTGATTCTTATTCCACTTGGACCCTATGCCTGACATCTCATCTACGCAATACAAATCGTTTTGCGTACGGGCGCCGAATAGGAATAGGCAATCACGCTGCACTTGTTCGTTAACCGCGGACTCCAAAATTGCTTTAATTGAGCTTACTCCGCTACCTCCTGCAATACAGACCATGTGCGTATTATCAGGGCGCATCCAAAAATGCCCAAATGGGCCCGAAACAGTCACTTTTTCGCCAGTGCGATCTTCGGCAAAAAGCCATTCGGTAAATTCCCCACCTGGGACCTTACGAACAAAAAACGTCGCCTCATCATCTACTTCATTCTCAGGGGCTTTTGCATAGGAATAAGAACGCGGCGAGCTTAATCCAGAAAAATTTATTTCCGCATATTGACCTGCTACTGCACTACGATCAGGTACAGGGTAATCGGATTTAATTACAATTTCTTTAATGTCGTGTGTTAAATCTGTTATTCGAATTACCTTACCTTCGAATGAAACAACCCGGTGTGCATGTGATGCATTCTCGAGTTCTACTTCAACTTCGACATCAGTTTTTAAGCGCGTCTGACAACCGAGGATGAAACCTTCATTAAGCTGATCTGGGTCTAAAACATAAGAAAAATCAGTAAGGGCTTTAATTTTCCCATTTTTGAGTTTGCACTTACATGTCGAACAACTTCCAACACGGCAATCATGCGGCCAGGGAATACCAAGATCTAACGCAGCATTTAAAAGATTATCTCCAGCCTTTACAGTAAATTTGTGCTCGCCAGAATTAAGATCCGCTTGCCAATCTTTATTGCCGCCTCCAAATAATCCAAACATAATATTTTATACTCACTGGCGTCCTATCCAGTGTAGAGAACGCTGTAATTATTTATTTAACTATTAATTTCTATGCGTTAATTGATATATCTCGCAAGCTACCCGACTTAACATCGTCAGCCGAGGGCAAACAAGTATGCGGCTCTAATTTTTCTTTACTGGTTGAAGGATGAGCCTTAACGTGATCTAACCAAGCGCTTACACCTGAACGGGAACTTATCAGATCACCTGCCCCGCCGATTTCAATTAAATTACAACATGCAGACCAATGAATATCTACTAAAGAGAAATCACCAGCAATAAAATCACCCTTCTTTGGTGGATTTTTTACTTGATTATCCAATCCATCAAATAATGTTGCTAAACCAGCTTTATCGATGCTGTCTCCAATTAGCGGTTGTACTTTTTCCATAGCAATTCCAATCCATTGATACATAATTGCTCTATGCACACCGTGGCGTGGCACCAAAGACGGACCAAAGCCTTTATCATCAAGATAAGACAATACTGCAACTGTGCCGTACACCGCAAAATCATTGTCTTGCAGTACCGGGCCTATACCATAGGGAGATTTTGCAAGAAACTCACTGTCATCCATTCCACTAATGACAACAGTTTCAACATCCACGCCCTTTTCACCTGCTGTTTGTAGACACGTCCCAGTGTTTGCACAACTTGGGTGTCCTCTTAAAATCATTTTTGTTCTTAGTTGATCTCCAATCATATCTCCCCCTAATTGATATCTACATTAGGACTATGTTATTTACAATATCGAGAATGCTGCAATAAGCACTCATTGAAAATTGTTTTAATAAAAACAATTAGTGAAATTCACTAATTTAAAAACTACTAGTCTTGTATTTGCAAAGCGCCTGAAGGGCATTTTGAAACTGTTTCGCGAATCTCAGCTTCAGGAGCTGCATCCTGATCGATTACAAACTGACCATCTTCTACTTTAAAGACATTGGGCGAACCTTTTACACACTCACCTGCATGACTACAAACATTCGCATCGTAAGTTACTTTCATCTCAGCACTCCTGTAATTTTTTTTGAATTGTTGTATGAGCAGCTATATTGCCGCTTTTTAACAAAATTTTATAGTTTTTTTTAACCAAAAAAAGGCCCTTACCCCTGATCAGCAGGGTGTAAGGGCCGTTTTCATTCTATGAGCTTTATACGTAGCCCGCTTGCTTGTTCATCTGACTGGCGATCTTTAACTCACCTTCAGATGCCATCTCCTCGTCCCATTTGCCCAACTGCTTCTTCATGTACTGATGCCAAATGGGGGGCAAAAGGCATAACGCATATAGGGTGAAGTAGCCGCGCCCGCAGTTCGGTGCGCCCACTTCATCCAACTCCCAAAAATGCGTCTCGCCGCGATCATGGTGATCCGCCTGACGTCCAATCTCGATAAAAAACCAACTGGTGAACGCCGTACTGTTGTCCCAGCTATGGCGATAATCAATCGGTTGGCCCTTCTCGCGTATCAAGCCGTAGTGCTCAAGATAATTAAGCGTTTCGAGCAAAAAGTTTGATATCAACCATACGCCGGCTAAACATAATATGCCAAGCCAGCCGCCTACAAACCAAAACAGTAATACGGTCGGTAACGCCATGAAGTATCCGCGTATCCAGCGATTCTGCCATGATAATAACGGAACCCCTACGCGCTCTAAACGTTGCTTTTCCATCATGAACAAAAACTTGCTTTGTCCAAATCCGGACAACGGATAGTGCAAATACAGGCTGCGCCCGCGTGGACATGTCGCCGGATCGTCTTGATGTCCAAGCTCAAGATGGTGGTTATACACATGCGCATAGCAAAAATGGGCCTTGCCACTTAATGCCATCATCCAACGTGCAATCACAAAACTAAACCCTTTGGTGTGTGCCAGTTCATGACCGTAAATAATACCAATGCCTACAAAAATGCCGGTTGACATCACTGCACCAAACAGTTGCGTGCCGGTGATGCCGTCTTGAACACTCATGCCCAATAACGTGGTCTCGCCCATCGGTACACCGTTCACGTATTGCCATATGCGCCACGCTAAGGCGATTTGTAACACTATAAAGATCGCCAGCATGCCGTACATGGTACCGTTTAATAAGGGTACTGATCCAAAGGTCTCGCCTTCGTCATCAAAGCCCGCTCCAGGTGTTAGGCCAGTCGTCAGTGTGTCGATAATAATCCCGACCCCCATTAATGCCACGCCGGTCCATACCCATGGTCCGCCTGCTAATACCCCAAATAATGCACACAATATTAATAACGGGGCTAAAAAATATCGTGCGTTAATTAAAAATTTCTCCATCGTGGCCTCCATTTAGAAGAAACAATTTGATACAAATTTGAATGTAGTCATCAAGTTTGCGGACATACTCCGCCAGGTTGATATATAAAGGAATTATAGCACTCGATTATGCATGAGGTGTAGTGCCTGCTCACTATTTGAAATAGTAGATGTTAGTGAACTTAAATAATTGAAATATAGACTATTTAATATATGCTAAATTTACTATATATAGCAAAAATTGGTCAGGCTTTTATGCAAACTATTTTTTATTATTAAAGTTTATTTTTTTCTTTAGAATCAAACTCTAATGATGCTGAGTTAATACAATATCTAAGGTTTGTAGGGGCAGGCCCATCCTCAAATACATGACCTAAATGAGATCCACATTGCCGACAAAGTACTTCTGTTCTTCGCATCCCAAAACTCATATCAACTTCGGATACAACATTTTCTTCACGATGAGGGGCAGAAAAGCTTGGCCAACCTGTACCTGAATCAAACTTTTGCTCTGAGTCAAACAACGGGGCATTGCAACATATGCATCGATAAAGACCATCATCTTTATGATCATGGTACTTACCAGTGAACGCAGGCTCTGTCCCCTTTTGCCTACATATCTTAAATTGCTCTAGTGTGAGTTGATGTCGCCATTCTTGCTCAGTTTTTATTTCTTTTGTCATCTAATTGAAGGAAATACTTCACGTGAATACTTGGTTAAGAGTATTCATTCTCAACGGCTTTCATACTTAATCGGATGCGTCCTTGTTTATCAATCTCAAGAACTTTAACTTTGATAATGTCACCTTCAGTTAATTCGTCCGTGACATTTTCAACTCGTTCGTGCGAAATCTGAGATATATGCACTAATCCATCCTTACCGGGTAACACACTCACAAATGCGCCAAAGTCCATAATTTTTACAACTTTCCCTTCATAGATTTTGCCTACTTCAACATCGGCAGTGATGTCTTCAATACGACGCTTTGCATCATCGCCCGCAGCTTTGTCGACGGAAGCTATACGAATCACGCCTTCGTCATCAATATCTATAGTTGTACCCGTTTCTTCTGTTAAGGCACGAATTGTTGCGCCGCCTTTTCCAATGACATCTCGTATTTTATTAGGGTTAATTTTCAGGACCGTAAAGCGTGGTGCATACTCAGACATCTCTTCACGTGGTGAAGAAATTACCTCATTCATTTTTCCTAGAATGTGTAAACGACCTTCACGCGCTTGTTTTAAAGCAATATCCATTATTTCTTTTGTTATACCTTCAATTTTGATATCCATTTGCAACGCAGTCACGCCATCTTGTGTTCCTGCAACTTTAAAATCCATATCACCAAGATGATCTTCATCACCTAGAATATCGGTGAGTACAGCAAAATCATCACCTTCTTTAATAAGACCCATTGCAATTCCAGCTACAGGAGATTTAATAGGTACGCCAGCGTCCATCAACGATAAGCTCGTGCCACAAACACTTGCCATGGAACTTGAGCCATTTGACTCCGTAATCTCCGAAACCACACGTAAAACATAGGGGAATTCATCTTCTGTAGGTATGACTGCTTTAATGCCACGTTTAGCGAGTTTTCCATGTCCAATTTCTCGACGCTTTGGTGAACCTATAAATCCTGTTTCTCCTACACAAAATGGGGGGAAGTTGTAGTGCAGCATAAAATTGTCTTTGAACTCACCTTCTATCGCATCAATGATTTGTGCATCTCGACCTGTACCTAAGGTGGTAACTACAATTGCTTGTGTCTCACCACGCGTAAACAATGCACTGCCATGTGTGCGAGGTAATACGCCGGTACGAACTTCAATATTTCGAACCATGTCCTTATCCCGACCATCAATACGTTTTTCACCAGATATAATTCGCCCACGTACAATTTTCTTTTCAAGCTTTTTAAATACTGCCAGCACATCTGCCTCACTTGGTCCCTCTTCTTCATTGACGAGTGACTCGACGACAGCATTGCGAATTTCGCTTACTTTATCTTGACGCGCTAATTTTTCAGCAATTTGATAGGCCTCGCCTAGCTGCTGACTACAGTTAGAATTAACTTGCTCCGCCAAAAACTGATCGGCCTCTATTGCCTGCCAATCCCAAGCGGGATTGTCTACCTCATTTGCAAATTCTTGGATCGCAGAAATTGCAGCTTGTAATTGCTCGTGCCCAAACATAACTGCACCCAGCATTACTTCTTCAGAAAGGATATCTGCCTCCGACTCCACCATTAATACTGCACTTTGCGTACCCGCAACAACCAAATCCAAATCTGAATTTTTTAGCTGTGAATAACTTGGGTTTAACGCATAATTATTATTAATATATCCAACTCTTGCTGCGCCCATAGGACCGTTAAATGGAATACCCGATATCGCAAGCGCTGCAGATGCACCAATCATGGCAGGAATATCTGGATCGACTTCAGTATTCATTGAGATAACCGTTGCAATAATTTGGACTTCATTTGTAAAGTCCTTTGGAAACATGGGGCGGATTGGACGATCAATTAGTCGGCAGGTTAATGTTTCTTTTTCAGTTGGCCTGCCTTCACGTTTAAAAAAGCCCCCAGGAATTTTACCCGCTGCATAAGTTTTTTCTTGATAATTAACTGTCAAAGGAAAAAAGTCACGGCTTGAATCTGATTTTTTTTGTCCGACTGCTGTAACTAAAACAGACGTTCCAGCCATATTGACGAGTACCGCACCATCAGCTTGGCGCGCAATTTCACCTGTTTCTAAGGTGACCTGATGTTCTCCATATGAAAACGATTTTGTTACTTTACTCACTGTTAATTTCCCATTGTTAGCTTAATTAAATAAAACAGACATTCTTATAGGAATAAATAATTTTCCTATAGATATAGAGATTGAAATGTTTTTCACATTCTTGATTAATACTCGTTTCAAAATAAACCCCTCTTAGTTCAAGAGGACATTTATTTATCTTCTTAGCCCAAAGGAACCAATGAGGTCTTGGTATCTTTTTTGGTCGCTTGTGCGCAAATAATCAAGAAGTTTACGTCGGTGGTTGACCATCTTTAATAAACCATGTCTTGAGTGATGGTCTTTCTTATGTTTGTCGAAATGCTCACTTAAGTGAGTGATTCGCGCCGTTAACAGTGCAACTTGCACTTCAGGTGAACCAGTATCCTTATCATCACGCTGATACTGTTTAACTATATTTGATTTCTCTCCTGCGGAAAATGTCATCTTTTCATCTTACCTTTTACTACTACTTTATATTATTGCCTATATTTACGTGGGCGCGATTCTACCACGTAAGCTCTTTTGAACAAGGAAAATTCAAGTCGCAATAATACTAAGCCCAACACCAATTAGCATAAACATTTTGGGGCAATGCGACCATCCTCTAGAATTGTGCCTAAACCATAAAAATGATCTTTTGCATCATAAATACGCACAAGCCCATTAGCAGGAGAGCTGGGTATCCATATTGGATGGCCATTTCGAACATTCTGCATTAAATCGTCTTCAATCGAAACCGCAGGCCAATCTTGCAATGCCGCGTCTACAGAAACTAAAGTCTGATCCAAGCGCGAATGACTCTGAATAGCGCGCTTTTCCAGAGCTGAGATCGTAAACAAATTAGGATTTATAAACGGGCCCAAGCATGTCCGTCGTAACTTAACAACGTGTGCACCACACCCCAATAAATTGCCCAAATCCTCAACAAGCGTACGTACATAGGTGCCTTTTGAGCAATGTACATATAACTCCACGTAATTTTCGTTTTTTTGAATTAAATCAAATTTATAAATTTTTACAGGTCGCGCATTCCGTTTTACTTCAATTCCTTGTCTAGCTAATTTATATAGCCTTAAACCCTGATATTTTATAGCAGAAAACATAGGCGGCACTTGTTCAATGTTGCCTGTTAATGCTATTAACTTTTGCCGAATATCATCATCCGTGATGGATAGTGAATCGCGTTCCTCCAAAACGACTCCATCCGCATCACCCGTATCTGTTTTAACACCAAGCTTGATGCCTACTTCATAGCGCTTATCTGCATTTAATAAGTATTGTGAAACCTTTGTAGCTCTGCCAAAACAAATGATTAACAATCCAGTTGCAAGCGGATCTAAACTTCCGGTATGCCCAGCCTTTGCGGCATTGAATAGTTTTTTTACTTTTTGTAGCGCTTTATTAGAAGTTATACCAACAGGCTTATCTAGCAACAATAATCCATTCAGTGCTCGCCCATTCTTACGCATATTGAGTTTGATTATTTATTACTATTTTGGATCAGCTGATCGATTCTGTCACTTTTAGCTTCAGTATCATCTACTATAAATCTTAATTCTGGGATTTTTCGTAGCGATAGTTTTCGACTTAGAAGTGTTCGCAAAAAACCACTTGCACTATCCAATCCCTCAATAATTTCTCCTGGATCTTTATTAATATCCATAGGGCTAAAAAATATTCGCGCCAAACTTAAATCTTTTGTAACCACCACATCATAAATAATTATTTCTGATACTCTAGGATCATTAACTTCGCTACGTAATAGCATTGTAAGCTCGCGTCGTATTTGTTCGCCGACACGTAATGGTCTAGGTGATTCTTGTAGCATGTATAATATTGTTCTACGTAATGAGAACCTTACAAGGTTCGAGCAATTTCGGTGCGCTCATAAACTTCAATTTGATCGCCTGGCTTAACATCATTATAGTTTTTAACTGCAATGCCACATTCTGTTCCAGCACGCACTTCATTTACATCATCTTTATGACGACGCAATGATTCTAGCTCGCCCTCATAAATGACAACATTATCACGAAGTACTCGAATTGGATTCCCTCGCTTAATAACACCATCTACAACCTGAGTTCCTGCAACAGCCCCCATTTTGGATGATCGGAATACATCTTTTACTTCAGCAATACCAATAATTTCTTCGCGTAATTCTGGCGAAAGCAATCCACTCATAGCTAATTTAACATCATCAATGGCTTCATAAATGATGCTGTAATAGCGAATATCAATACCTAAATCTGATGCGTTGCGCTTTGCGGCACTATCTGCACGAACATTAAAGCCAATGACAATTGCATCTGAAGCCTCAGCAAGGTTAATGTCTGATTCATTAATACCGCCAACACTTGCCATCACAATTTTAATTTTAACTTCGTCAGTGGATAATTTTTGCAGCGAGTCTCGTAACGCCTCTGCACTGCCTTGCACATCTGCCTTGATGAGCACATTTATAGATGCAGCTCTACCATCACCTAATTGGCTAAACACATCTTCTAACTTCGCGGCCTGTTGTGCTGCAAATCTTGTATCTCTAGATTTACTTTTTCGCAAGTCTACAACTTCTCGCACTTTACGTTCATCTGCCACCACCAGAGCATCATCGCCTGCATTGGCAGCACCCGATAAGCCAAGCACCAATACTGGTGTCGATGGCCCTGCGGTCTCAATTTCTACACCATTTTCATCAAACATAGCACGCACACGACCAAATTCTTCACCCGTTAAAAGCATGTCCCCTTTTGATAACTGACCCTGTTGTACCAGAACAGTCGCAACCGGACCTCTACCTTTGTCCAATGAAGCCTCAATCACTATTCCTGTAGCAGGGCCATGTTTAACAGCAGTTAACTCTAAAATTTCAGCTTGCAATAAAATGGCATCGAGTAATTCATCTACACCATTCCCTGTTATTGCTGAAACATTTACAAAAATAGTGTCACCGCCCCAATCTTCTGGAATGACCTCTAGTGCTGACAATTCATTGCGAACGCGCTCTGGATCTGCATCTTCTTTATCAATTTTGTTAACTGCCAATATTATTGGAACATTTGCTGCTCGTGAGTGTTCAATCGCTTCTTTAGTTTGCGGCATTACTCCATCATCAGCTGCAACGACAAGTACAACAATATCGGTTACTTCTGCGCCTCTTGCACGCATTGCGGTAAATGCTGCATGACCTGGCGTATCTAAAAACGTAATCGTACCTTTATCAGTGTTAACACTATAGGCACCAATATGTTGCGTTATGCCGCCCGCTTCACCTGATGCAACTTTGGTTCGGCGAATAAAATCAAGCAAAGATGTCTTACCATGATCCACATGACCCATTACAGTCACAACAGGATTTCGTGTTAATGCCTGCGATTCATCATATTCAATTACTAATAAATCGGCTTCGCGATCAGAAGCCTGCATAGGTTTGGCCTCATGGCCCAGCTCTTCAACTACTAATATTGCTGTATCTTGATCAATCACTTGATTTATAGTTGCCATGACACCCATTTTCATCATGGCACCAATAACTTCGGCCGCTTTTATCGCCATTTTCTGGGCAAGATCTGAAACAGAAATACTATCCGGTACTAAAATTTCTCGCTTAACAGGTTCTGTTGGTTTTTCAAACTTATGTTTATCACTGGGAGCTACTTTCCCCGGACGACGTGGCTTAGGTTTAGCTTTGCGTTTACCACGCTTATCACTGGCAACATGTAATTCTTGGCGCCTAATTTTTTTAGTTTCTTTTTCATTCTTAACAGGCTTGGCCGGCTCTTCAATAGTCTTCTCTGGAGGCTTTTCGATCTCTTTGTGTTCTTCTTGCTGTACTTGCTGCGATTCTAAAACTACTGACTCTTCCAATTGCTGAGGTTCTAGTAACACTTCTTCTGCAGGTTCAGACTCGTCAGATTGTGCTGTAGTTACTTCAGCTTCTGACGCACTCGCTGGCACGGCTTCTTGGTCTTGCCTTAGTTTTTCCTCTGCCTCTTTAGCTGCTTTTTCTAATTGCGCCACAACTTCTTTTTCTCGCGCCGCTTCATCTTCTGCGCGTTGCTGTTCTGCTTTTGCTGCCTCCTCTAACACTACACTACGTTTTACGTAGGTGCGTTTTCGTCTGACTTCTACATTAACCGTTGCGCTTCCAGCATTACTTCTGCCTTGAGCTCCACTAACTTTTAATTGAGAGGTGCTTTTGCGACGCAAAGTTATCTTTTTACCCTCTTGTGAAGGAGAAGATGCGGGAGATATGGTGTTACGATGATTACGTAAATAATCGAGTAACTGCATTTTTTGCTCATCACTTACAATTTGATCTGCAGCATTAAAATCTAATCCTGCTTCAGAAAATTGTTCTAGCAATTTTTCTACAGGCGTTTTTACTACTTCAGCTAGCTGTTTTACGGTTACTTCAGACATTGCAAATATTTTTTGATACTTAGTTAACTTGTAGCGCCTTCATTTTCAAACCATGGCGCACGTGCAAGCATAATTAATGCTCCGGCTCGCTCAGAATCAAGCCCTTCAATCTCGAGTAATTCATCTACAGACTGCTCTGCTAGTTTTTCCATCGTTGAAATACCTCGGCATGCAAGCTCAAATGCTAAGTCTTTATCCATACCTTCCATATTTAAAAGATCGGCAGAAGGCTCTGCTTTTACAAATTTTTCTTCTGTTACAAGCGCGGCAGTTAATAAGACATCGCGAGCTCGTTTACGCAATTCCTCTACAATTTCTTCGTCAAATTCTTCAACTTCTACCAATTCTTTTGGTGGCACATAAGCAATTTCTTCAACGCTTGAAAAACCTTCTTGCGCAAGAATCACAGCCACTTCTTCATCAACATCCAGTTGCGACATAAACATTTCAACTAACTGACGCGTTTCTGTTTCACTTTTCTCTTCCGCCTGACCTTCGGTCATAACGTTTAACTCCCAACTCGTCAATTGAGAAGCAAGTTTCACATTCTGTCCGCCTCTGCCAATTGCTTGAGATAGCTTTTCATCTTCTACCGCAATATCCATACTATTTTTATCTTCATCAACAACAATTGAAGTAACAGCAGCGGGAGACATTGCATTAATTACGTATTGAGCAGGATTTTCATCCCAAAGTATAATATCGATGCGCTCACCTGCTAATTCATTTGAAACAGACTGCACACGCGAACCCCGCATTCCGACACATGCGCCAACAGGATCTAGTCTTGGGTCATTGGATTTGACCGCAATTTTTGCACGCAAGCCTGGATCACGCGCTGCAGACAATACTTCTATTAAGCCTTGCCCTACTTCAGGCACTTCTAATTTAAACAATTCAATTAAAAATTCAGGTGCAGTTCTTGTTAGAAATAATTGCGGCCCACGAGCCTCTTCCCGCACTTCTTGCAAATACGCCCTGACTCGATCACCAGGACGCATTGCCTCTCTCGCAATCATTTGTTCCCGTGATATAAATCCTTCCGCATTACTTCCTAAATCCATAAACGTACCTGAATGATCACTACGCTTAACAACACCCATAACTAGTTCGCCAACTCGATCTTTAAAAGCATCAACAATCTGTGAACGTTCTGCTTCACGAACTTTTTGAACAATAACTTGTTTAGCTGTATGCGCAGAAATGCGCCCAAAAGCTACCGATTCAATGGGGATTTCAATGTACTCACCAATTTGGATGTCGGGATGATCTTGAATAGCATAGCTATATAACTTTTGTCTTTCAGGTGATTCGAATTCTGGATCTTCATCATCAATTACTAACCATCGCCGAAAAGCTTCGTAGTCGCCCGATTCACGGTCAATAGCAACTCGCACATCCATTTCAAGACCGTGTTTTTTACGCGTTGCAGTAGCCAATGCGGCTTCAATGGCTTGAAAGATAATCTCTTTATCAACGCCTTTTTCATTCGAAACTGCATCAACAACTAATAAAATTTCTTTATTCATACTAATTCACTAAATATTAATTATTAAACTCTATCTAAATTTAATTTTGCACTTTTAATTGCATCTAGCGGTAAATTAAACGTATCGTCACTGTCTGCAACTATTTCAAGTTCGCCCTCACTAACATTTACTAAAATGCCGCTAAAATTTCTACGCTCACCTATTTGCCATAACGTTTTAATTTTAACTTTATCGCCAATCGCCCTCTTCATTTGCTCAAGACTAAACAGCGGTCTATTAATTCCAGGTGAAGAAATTTCTAAAATATAAGGCACTTCAATTGGATCTTCGACATCTAATACAGCACTCAATTGCTGACTTACCCTAGAACAATCATCTAATGTCACACCTTCACCACTATCTATATATACGCGCACTTGTACATTCTTTGTGCCCGTTTGACATTCGAGCCCCCAAAAGTCATAACCCATACCCACAATTACTGGCTCAATTATTGGCGCTATGCCATATGGGTCTTTACATAAAATCATTTGCACAATAAAAAAATGGGCGCTCGGCCCATTTTTGTCTAGCTCACTTCCTTATGAGTATTAAGCTTGTTGTTTGCACGTATTGATTTGCAAAAGTGCATATTTCCGTATACAAACAATAAAAAAGGCCCTCATGGGGCCCTTCAAATCATTGAACAAACAATGACTTAGCTATAATCTAATCAAGCACAGTATAGGTAATTATTGATCACTCATCAAGCTAGTTTACCATTGATCCCTCAATGCGCTTACTAATGGCATATTTTCATGATGTATTTGGCTCTTCTTTGCCAAATTTTACAGCCTTTTGCTCCTACAATTGTTAGTTATATTAATCTGACTCGCCACTCCCATTTACATAACTATAAGTAGGTGTTGACGCATAAAAAAAGCCTGCATTTTGTAGATGCAGGCTTTTATAGCTGAGGAAAATTTATTCTTAAACGTGAACGATTTCGCCTTTCATTGAATACAAAATACAAAGCACTTCATCACGCTCTTTTTGGCCCACATTATTCTTATCTAGCGCTGCAAGCACATCATCGCATACGGCATTAAATTCTTCGTCATTAATATTCATACCTGTGTGTGAAGAAAGCATGTCTTTACCGGTATATTCCTGTGGTCCACCGATACCTGAGCAGAAAAACTCCCACACGAGTCGTTTTACATCTTCACCATCGCTATTTACATAGCGGTTTTTAATTTTTGGATTGCTGGTATGGTTTGTCCATATATCCGCAACGATAGTTTTAAGTTTGTCGCCGCCACCGAGACGGTCATATAAGCTGGTTTCACTCATTTGTAAGACTCCTATACTTATTATAGTAATTTTTAAACGTCAGCATTTTTACAGGTTTATCGGCCATTTGTACATAGCCCTTCACCTTAGCTCCCGTAGTATATCTCAACCATTTCAACCATATAATACGTAAATTAAGGCCGATATTTATACGAGTGGATAAAATATGAGCAATAGGGGAATAAATAGTGTGGGTTTATTGGTAGCGGGGGCAGGATTTGAACCTGCGACCTTCGGGTTATGAGCCCGACGAGCTGCCAGACTGCTCCACCCCGCAACAGGAGCCGGGAGTGTACTGATTCGATCCATCCATTTCAAGGAAGATATTAGACACAATTTAACAGCTTACTAAAATTAGCTTAGTGCCTGAATACAGAAATTGAGTAATACATTAGGAAAAATAAACAAGAGCACAATTAATAAACCATTTAGTGATAATACAGTTTGAGCTATAAACGAACGCTGTGATGAGAGAATTTCATTAACTTCATCAAAGTACATGTACTTTACAACTCGTAAATAATAATAAGCACCAACAATGGACATAACAATTGCTAGCAATGCCAACCACAACATTCCATTGCTGATGAGGCTTTGCAAAATATATAGCTTTGCATAAAAACCCACTGTCAAAGGCACACCTGCCATTGAAAACATCAGCAATAACATAATTAGTGCAAACCATGGATTAGTTTCACTTAATCCTTTTAAATCAGCCAGTGCTTCAACTTCTTTTTCTTTACTGCATAGAATTAGCAACACACCAAATGCACCTGCCGCCATGAGTACATAGATCGCTGTGTAAAATAATGCAGCCGCATAACCCACATCATTACCTGACAATAATCCAAGCAATACAAAACCAGTATGAGAGATTGTTGAATATGCAAGCATGCGTTTAATGTTACTTTGCGCAATGGCAATGATATTGCCAAAAATTAGTGACAGGACAGCTAATATCATTAGCATTCTCTGCCAATCGAGAAATAATTCCTGCAAACCATCACTTAATAATCGTATTGCCATTATAAATGCAGCAAATTTGGGTGCTGTTGCAATAAACAATGTTATGGCAGTCGGTGCGCCTTGATAAACATCAGGTACCCACATATGAAATGGAATTGCACCAAACTTGAACGCAACACCTGCAACTATAAAAGTTAATGCGAAGATTAAAGGCAAACTAATTGTATCTATATTCTCTAAGTAGTGATTTAATTCAGCCAAATCTAACGTTCCAGATATTCCATATAAAATTGAAATGCCATACAACAGTGTTCCAGATGCGATCGCACCAAGCACAAAATATTTTATAGCTGCTTCGGATGCATTATTTGAATCACGAACAAAAGCTACCAATGTATATAAACATAATGACAAAAGCTCCAACCCAAGATATATCAACACAAAATTATGCGCAGATGCCATAATAAGCATGCCCAATGTTGCCAACAAACTTAAAATATAAAACTCAGCTTTTGCACTAGAATGAATTGCTAAATAAGGTCGTGCATAGATAAAAACAATTGCAACGGTTAAACATACAAGCAATTTTATTGCCTTAGCCAACTCATCTGCGATATACATCCCCTCAAATGCGAATGCATCAATAGGAGATTGCGATTTAAAAATCAGCACAAATAATCCGATCAAGGTCGCTAAACTTAGCCAATAAGTAACGCTTTCACTAAATCTACCAGCAAATAAACCAATCATAATTATTACAATTGTTGCAAGTAACAACATTGCTTCGGGCATGACTAGCATCAAATCTATACTTAAGCTATTCATAGTGGGGCTCTAAGATTCGTTAGCTGCGCTTGTTGTAACAGATTTGCTACTGACGCATCCATCATTTCAATTAATGGCGCAGGCCAAAGTCCCAGCCAAAGTACAAGTATTGTTAGCACAAACAAACAAAAATATTCGCGGTAATTTAGATCATTAAGTTCTGCTACTTGATTATTTGCAACTTCACCAAACACAACACGTTTTATCATCCATAACGTATAGGCAGCACCAAGTATTAAAGTTAATGCTGCAAGGAATGCATACCATACATTTGCGTTAAAACTTGCCAAGATCACCATAAACTCGCCAACGAAACCAGAAGTACCTGGTAATCCAGCATTTGCCATTGCAAATATTACAAAAAAAGTTGCAAATTTTGGCATGCTATTCGCCACACCTCCGTAATCAGCAATATCACGACTGTGCATACGATCATATAAAACGCCTACGCATAAAAACATTGCTCCTGATATAAAACCATGTGAAATCATTTGCACCATACCGCCTTGCATAGCCATCTCTGCGTGAGAATTACTTTTTGAAAATAGTAAAAATATTATAAAAAATCCAAGTGTGACGAACCCCATGTGTGCAATTGAAGAATATGCGATTAATTTCTTCATATCGCGCTGTGCTAATGCAACAAACCCAATATAAACCACTGCAATGAGTGAAATGGCGATAACCCAATGCGCCAGTTGCTCACTTGCATACGGGGTGATTGGAATACTAAAGCGTAAAAACCCATAGCCGCCCACCTTTAGCATGATGGCCGCTAACACAACAGACCCACCCGTTGGCGCTTCTACATGCGCATCTGGCAGCCATGTATGTACAGGCCACATTGGTATCTTTACTGCAAATGCAATGAGGAATGCCAAAAAGATATAAAACTGTTCAACAGCGCTTAACTTAAATTGCTGTAGTTGTGCAATTTCAAACGTGCTTGAATTTAAATAGAGGTAAATAAGTGCAATTAACAAAAATACCGAGCCAAAAAATGTGTATAAAAAGAATTTTATGGTTGCATAAACGCGTCGCGGCCCTCCCCAAATACCAATAATTAAAAACATAGGGATCAACATTCCTTCAAAGAAAACATAAAAAAGAATTGAATCAAGCGCGCAAAAAACGCCGATCATCAAACCTTCTAAAATTAAAAATGAAGCAAAATATTCCAAAATCCGTTCCTTAGCAACATCCCACCCAGCAACAATAACTAAAACTGAAATGATTGTTGTAAGTACAATTAGCGGAACAGAAATCCCATCAACGCCTAGGGAATAATAAATATCAAATGCCGGAATCCAAGATATGTTCTCATAAAACTGCATTTGATAGCGGCTGCTATCAAATTCATAGGCTAAAACGACGCTCGCCACAAACGCAATGATTGAAATTACTAATGATAGCCACTTCGTCGCATCGACCGATATGTTTTTCAAAACAAGTACTAAAAGTCCGCCAATTATTGGCAGCCAAATTAAAGTACTAAGAATAGATAATGAAGCAAACATACTAATTCACTAAAAATATTCGAATACTAAGTAACACGAGTAAGCCAATGATCATTACAAACGCATAATCATAAAGATGGCCGGTTTGAACTTTGCGCGCCTTAGTTGAAAACCACTCGACAATCTTTGCAGAGCCATTTACTAATAAGCCATCAATTAAAAGTCGATCTCCAAACGAGTTACAGAACACACTTATTTTTCGTGTGCCAGTAGCAAATAAAATTTGGTACAGTTCATCAAAGCCATACTTGTGAAGCAAGACGGTATAAATAACTCGCAATTTATGTTTGGCTTGCTCTGCCAGGTGAGGTTGTTTTATATACACCCACCACGCACAAATTATTCCGGCAATCGCTAGCCAAACTGCCTTACCTTGTAATCCATGCAATACAAATGACCATACTCCATGATAGTGCGACTGCACTTCTGCAACGGCACGATGACTTTCAGAAATATAAATGCTGTCAGCAAAATAGTCGCTGAAAACAAACGTGCCTATGAAAAGGCCTGCAACCACCGAGGGTATCGCTAATAAAATTAATGGACCGGTTATGACTATTGGAGATTCTTTTACATGCTCTTTTGTGTGTGCATCCATCCTTGTTTCACCATGGAATGTCATAAAAATTAACCGGAATGTATAAAATGCCGTTACAAACACACCCAATAGAACAAGGATATAGGCGAGCTGCGCGCCCGGTAAGTGCGAGTGGTGCACAACTTCAATAATGGCATCTTTTGAAAAGAATCCAGAAAATCCAGGAAATCCAATTAGCGCTAAAGAACCTAATAATGCTGTCCAATATGTAACGGGCATGTATTTGCGCAAGCCACCCATCTTTCGCATATCTTGTTCATGATGCAGAGCTACAATTACAGAACCGGCAGCCAAAAACAGTAAGGCTTTAAAAAATGCATGTGTAAATAGATGAAAAATTGCGATGGAATATGCTGATGCACCAAGTGCTACAGTCATATAACCAAGCTGTGATAGCGTCGAATAGGCAACGACTCTTTTAATATCATTTTGAACAATACCTACGAGCCCCATTGAAAATGCGGTTACCGCACCAATGACCATTACTACCGAAAGCGCAACATCACTTAATTCAAATAAAGGTGACATACGTGCAACCATAAAAATACCTGCAGTTACCATTGTTGCAGCATGGATCAGTGCCGAGATTGGCGTTGGCCCTTCCATGGAATCTGGCAACCACACATGCAGAGGCACTTGTGCAGATTTTCCCATTGCGCCAATAAACAATAATAAGCAAATTACGGTCATTACTGGCCAATGAGTCTGTGCTGTTATTGAGAATGTTTGCCCCGTTACACTTGCTGCCTGATCAAACACAGGTTGGTAATCCAATGTATTAAAAACCGCCAAAATTGCTGCGATACCGAGAAGGAAACCAAAGTCACCCACACGATTAACCAAAAACGCTTTAAGGTTTGCAAAGATTGCAGACTCTCTCGTATACCAAAATCCAATAAGCAAATAAGAAACCAACCCAACCGCTTCCCAGCCAAAGAATAATTGCAAAAAATTGTTTGCCATTACCAGCATTAACATTGAAAAAGTGAACAAAGAGATGTAGCAAAAAAATCGCTGATAGCCCGGATCGTCGTGCATGTATCCAATGGTATAAATATGCACCATCAATGATACAAAGGTGACAACGATCATCATGGTCATTGTTAATGGATCAATTAAAAAACCAATCTTGAAAGCAAAATCACCTAAACTGAACCAATGGTAGATATCGATTAATGTTTTCGGGTTATCATCAATGATGACTTGTTTAAATAAAACCAAGCTTAGGATAAAGGAAATCAACACACCTAGTATTGTTGCCCAATGCGCACCACTGCGACCGATACTTTTGCCAAATAAACCTGCGATGAGCGAACCTAGCAGCGGTGCAAGAACAATAATCAAACATATTGTCTTCATTATTCTCTCTAGCCTTTCAAATTCTCTAGGTCTTGAACATTGATTGTCATTCGATTTCGATACAACACAACCAATATTGCCAATCCGATCGATGCTTCAGCTGCGGCAACGGTTAATATAAAAAATACAAACACTTGCCCTGATAAATCATTCAAATAATGTGAAAAGGCAACAAAATTCATATTCACAGCTAATAGCATGAGCTCAATCGCCATCAATATTAGAATTAAATTTTTTCGGTTAAGAAAAATGCCTGCGATACTGATTGAAAACAGTATTGCCCCAAGCACTAAAAAGTGTGTCAATGTGACCATTCTTGTTATTTTTTTAGGTGCTTAATTATCAGCGTATTACTATCTAATCTTTCTTAAGGTTCACTAAACGAATACGCTCATTTTTATTTATATTGATTTGTTTAGTTGGATTTTGTCGCTTTGAAACCATTCTTTTGCGCATGGTCAAGGAAATCGCCGCTATGATGGCTACCAATAGAATCACGCCTGCTATTTCAAATGGGTATACGTATTCCGTGAATAATAGTTCCCCCAGCTCTTGTGTATTACTGTAGTCCGCAGGTTTTGGTTGCGGTTTTTGCAAATCAAATGCTGGTTGACGTAATACAATAATCATTTCTGCCGCCATAATAATACCCACAAGCAATCCTACGGGCAGATACCTTGCATACCCTGCACGCATTTTTGCAATGTTAATATCAAGCATCATGACAACAAATAAAAACAACACCATAACTGCACCGACATAAACAAGCACTAATGCAATCCCTAAAAATTCGGCTTCCAACAACAACCATAGTGCACCACTGGTAAAAAATGCCAAAACTAAAAACAATGCCGCATGCACAGGATTACGAACCGTAATCATAAATATCGCTGACAATACTAAAATGGTAGAAAAGAAATAAAAAACTAAACTTTGAATTAACATTTTATTATCGATAAGCCGCGTCAGATTGACGATCTTTCGCTATCTGATCTTCATGTTCCCTTCCCACATCGTGCAACATTTCTTTACTCATGATTTGTGTGCCGCGCTCAAAAAAGGAATATTCAAAAACGCGTGTTTCCACTATTGCATCCACTGGACATGCCTCTTCACAAAAGCCACAATACACACATTTAAATAAATCGATGTCGAAACGTGTTGTACGCCGACTTCCGTCTTCTCGCTCTTCCGTATCAATTGTAATGGCCAAGGCAGGACAAACTGCTTCGCATAACTTACATCCAATGCATCGCTCCTCTCCATTTGGGTATCTTCTTAATGCAAGTAAACCTCGAAATCTTGGTGATTGTGGTGTTTTTTCTTCAGGGTATTGAATGGTAAATTTTTTAGATGCAAAACGCTTACCGGTTAAACTCAATCCTTTAAGAAGTTCCGAAAATGTAAAACTGCGAAAATTATATTTGAGCATGCTCATCAGCTATACCTAATCAAACCATGGTGACACTTCAAAAAACAAAAGTGCCCCTTCAACAAATATCCAGATTAATGTAACCGGTATTAATATCTTCCATCCCAAACGCATTATTTGGTCATACCGATACCGTGGAAACGTTGCACGAAACCAAAAAAAACAAAAAATAAAAAAACATGTCTTGGCAATAAACCAGTGCGGACCAGAGGCAAGCAAGTTACCCACAAATGGCCATTGGAAAATGGCTGCTGGAATTACAGGCTCAAGCCCTTCCAAAGGACTTAACCATCCACCAAAAAATAATATTGCGCTAAGTGCCGATATTAAAATAATATTTGCGTATTCCGCCAAGAAAAAGAGCGCAAATCCCATACCTGAATACTCGACATGATAGCCCGCAACAATTTCTGATTCACCCTCCACCACATCAAAAGGTGCACGGTTCGTCTCCGCCACTCCTGCAATCAAATAAGTTAAAAATAAAGGTAGTAAGGGTAACCAAAACCAGTTCCAAAAAAACTTGCCTTGTTGCGCCATAACAATATCACCAATATTTAAACTGCCACTTGCCATGAGCACACCGACCAAGGCAAAACCCATGGCAATCTCATAAGCAACAATTTGCGCTGCTGAACGCAGCGCGCCCAGCAAGGCATACTTAGAATTTGAAGCCCAGCCTGCAACAATGACGCCATATACACCCAGCGACGTCATTGCAAGAATATACAAAAGCCCTGCATTGATATCTGCAAAATTCCAACCTTCTGCAAGCGGAATAACAGCCCATGCTGCGAGTGCGGGGATCATTGATAACAAGGGTGCTATCCGAAATAAAAACCGATCAGCATCCGAAGGCAAAATCATTTCTTTGAACATAAGCTTCAACACATCAGCAATAGGCTGCCCAAATCCTCTGGGTCCAACTCGGTTTGGACCAATTCGAACTTGCATGTAAGCAATAACTTTACGTTCTGCTAACGTTACATATGCTACACAGCCAAAGAGTATAAGTATGAAGATACCCATTTGTACTGATAAATAAATTACGCTCAGAATATCGGGCGGTACAAATGAAACTAAATCATTCCACCATGTTAGAAATGCATACCGCCAATCAAACATTGGCTAACTTCTGAATTTCAATAGGGGCAATGGCTTCTCCAAGCTGGTCAATTTGGCTTGCACTTTTATGTATCCAAACACACGACATTGGCAATGCATGATTAATTTTTAATGCCAAGGTTAATTCTTCATGATATTGTATAATCCTAACTTTTGATTCATCCAATACTCCCAACTCTCGTGCCTGCTGTTCACACATTGCTATATGCGGCGGCCGTTCATGCACCGTTTCTTGCAAAGCACTCGCTCGTCTTACAACATTATCTACCGCATAAATTGGAGTGCTGGAGGCACGATAAATATCGGCTTTTTCAACACTTATATTTAAATGATTTGTGTCAGTTAGATTACTGTCAAATTTTACGTGTTGATCAAACTGAGACTTAATTTCTTCACTAATCTCTTGGCAAGTTTGATATTGAATATCTTCTAAACCAAGCTTATTTGCCATGACACGTAAAACTCTCCATGCCGGACGCGAATCGTCAGGTGCTGGAATAGATTTATGTGCACTTTGCCATCTTCCTTCTGCATTGACATACGTACCATCTGTTTCTGCAAACGTCGCTATAGGCAAAATCACATCTGCATAGTCTTGCATGTACTCTGTGGCATAGGGTGAAAAAACCACAACAAACTCTGCGTCTTGCATTGCCTTAATCGCTAATGGTGCATTTATAAAATCAAATTCAGGTTCCAGATTAAACAACACATATACACGTCTTTTGTTCTCAAGCATTTCATTTGCCTGCAAACCTTGAGTTTCATTATCAATACCTGCTACCAGCCGATGGGGCACTACGCCCGACAGCCATGCGCCAGCTGTATTACCAGATTGCGCAATAATTCCAAAATTTGAATTGGTGCTGTTGGCAATAAAATTTGCAAGCGCACGAAGTACTGAGGATTGTGGATGTGATTCAGAAATTGCGCCGAGTAATACACTTTTTTGATTCGCGTTGTTTAATAATTCAAAAATATTTTTCGCATCCTCAGATACAGATACACTATCAACCAGTTCAATTAATTCGTCTGGAAGCTGTTGCAGTGCAGAAGATTCTGCGCATTTTGCAATTTCAGCTAATGCATGCATCCAATTTTGCGGTGCAACAGACCAGGTACTTTGATTGTCAAAATAAAAATCAAACTTTTTAGGGTTCAGTGAGATTACTTGACAACTTTTCGCACACGCTTTTCGCATGCGATGTGCAAGCATGGGTTGCTCAAGACGAATATCCGATCCAATCAATAATATTGCATCATTGTTTTCTAAAGATTGAATAGATTGGCCAAGATATGGGAATAGTGGCATGGCATCTTGATCAGTAAAATCCAATTGCCGTGTTCGATGATCAATATTATGAACATTTATGCGTCGGAATATTTTTTGAAGCAAATATAATTCTTCTAATGTGGAATGAGGCGACGCTAATACACCAATGTCATCGGCTGGATATTGCTTAATTTGTTCTGCAACATAATCAATACACGTATCCCAACCTTTACTTTGCCAACCGTGATCATCTTTTAACATTGGTTTAGTAGCACGTTCACTATCTTGCAATCCTTCGTAGCTAAATCTGTCACGATCAGAAATCCATGTTTCATTAAGCTCTTCATTTTCTCTGGGTACTACCCGCATCACTTGATCACGCAGTGTATGCATATATATGTTAGAACCCACACCATCGTGAGGCGCGATAGAGGCTGATTGCAGCATTTCCCAAGAACGCGCTGTCATGCGTGAAGGTTTTGCATTAAGCGCGCCAACAGGACACACATCTATTACATTCCCAGACAATTCAGAATTAAGTGAACGCTCGACATAGGTTCCAATTTCCATAAATTCGCCACGCCCTGTCGCGCCAAGTTCGCGCACACCTGCAATCTCACTCCCAAATCGAACACATCGTGTGCAATGTATGCAACGCGTCATATCAGTAGAAACTAATGGGCCCAGTTCTTTATCTGGTACAACTCTTTTTCTTTCAATGTATCGTGAGATATCTCTACCATAGCCCATTGCAACATCTTGCAACTCACACTCACCCCCTTGGTCACACACAGGACAATCTAACGGGTGATTAATCAATAAAAATTCCATTGTTCCTTTTTGCGCATCGAGAGCAACTGCAGATTTGGTATAAACCTTCATACCTTCTGTAACGGGTATCGCACACGCCGGTAATGGTTTAGGTGCTTTTTCTACCTCCACCATACACATGCGGCAATTAGCTGCTATAGATAACTTTTTGTGGTAGCAAAATCGCGGGATATCAACACCGTGCTGATCTGCAACTTCAATCACCATGGCTCCTTTTGGCGCAGTCACTTCGCGATCATTTATAAAGAGTTGTATTGTTTCTTCTGACATGTGTCCTTTAACTCTTCTATGCTGCGACATTATCCAATTCTGGCGCACCTAATATGCTATAGCCATGTTCAATATAATGAACAAATTCATTACGGTAGTGTTTAATAAAACTATAAACTGGCATTGCTGCTGCATCACCTAATGCACAAATTGTTCTGCCTTCAATCTTATGTGCCACATCATCGAGCTTATCAATGTCTTCTGCTTCACCATTTCCATCAATGATGCGTGTGATCATTCTATACAACCAACCTGTTCCTTCTCGACAAGGTGTACATTGACCACACGATTCAGAAAAATAAAACTGCGATATACGTTGTAAAACCTTTACCATATCGGTTGTCTCATCCATGACAACAACAGCACCAGAGCCAAGTAATGAACCTGACTGCGTAATAGAGTCGTAATCCATATCCGTTGCCAACATCATTTCTCCAGGAACAACAGGAACAGATGAGCCACCAGGAATAACAGCTTTTAAAGTGTGGCCTGTACGCACCCCGCCCGCTAATTCAAGCAAAGTTGAAAAAGGAGTGCCCAGTGGAATCTCAAAATTACCTGGATTGTTTACATGACCAGACACAGAAAAACATTTTGTTCCACCACTTTTTTCAACACCCATTGATGCAAACCACTCGGGGCCTTTACGCACAATACTGGGTACCGAAGCAAAAGTTTCAGTATTATTGATGGTTGTTGGTTTCCCATATAATCCAAAATTTGCAGGAAATGGCGGTTTAAAACGGGGTAATCCTTTTTTTCCCTCTAAAGATTCAAGTAATGCCGTTTCCTCACCACATATATAGGCACCTGCGCCCAATACATCGTGCAAATTGAAGGTAACGTCTGTGCCTAAAATGTTATCGCCCAAATACCCTTCTTTATAGGCTTCATCCAAGGCATGTTTGAATCGCAAATAAGGTTCATCCAAAAATTCTCCACGCAAATAGTTATAACCTGAATTTACCTGCATGGCATACCCTGCGATGACCATCCCTTCTATTACTGCATGTGGGTTAAATCTTAGTATGTCGCGATCTTTACATGTGCCTGGTTCCGATTCATCTGAATTGCAAACAACATAGCTAACTATATCTGGATTCCTTGGCATAAAACTCCATTTCAATCCAGTTGGAAAACCTGCACCTCCACGACCGCGTAGCCCGGATGCTTTTACTTGTTCAATCACTTCATCAGGCGAAATTTTTTCGCGTAGAATTTTTTCCCACGCAGAGTAGCCACCTACACGCTTATAGTTATCTAGCGTCCAAGGCTGATCAAACTGTAATGTTTTAAAACAAACGTTATTTAACTTCATACTTCGTAATTAAATTTAGTCGAGTTCATTTAAAATTTTGTCGACTTTTTCAATCGTTAAATCTTCATGATACACATGATTAACCTGCATCATGGGCGCACCACAACATGCTGCCAAACATTCTTCTTCTTTTTTTAAATAAAATTTTCCATCTGCTGTACTTTCGCCAATTTCAATTCCAAATTTTTCTCGCAAATGATTAACAATTTTATCTGCGCCACACAGCATGCAAGATAAGTTCGTGCAAACTGAAACAGTGTGCTTGCCTACAGGCTTTAGTTCAAACATAGAATAAAAAGATGCCACTTCATACACTGCAATAGCTGGCATGGCCAAATATTCTGCAACAGCATCCATTAGATCTACGGGTAAGTAACCCACTTCATGTTGAACTGCACGCAATGCGCCAAGTACTGCCGATTGTTTTTGATCATTAGGAAATCTATGCAAGCAGTTGTCAACTTCTTTACGCACATGCTCAGACAAAAATTGTTGGTCTTGTAATGTAGTATCTGTCACCGATCAATTTCTCCAAACACAATGTCTTGTGTACCAATTATTGCAACTACATCAGCAAGCATATGGCCACGTGACATCTCATCCAAAGATGCTAAGTGCGCAAATCCAGGTGCACGTATTTTTAATCGATATGGTTTGTTTGCGCCATCAGAAACTAAATAGATTCCAAATTCACCTTTAGGATGCTCAATTGCGCAATACACTTCTCCCTCAGGCAAACAATACCCTTCGGTAAATAATTTGAAATGATGAATGTGTTCCTCCATTCCCATTTTCATTACACCACGTTTGGGCGGGGAAACTTTGTGATTATCCACCATGACAGGACCTGGATTGTTTCGTAACCAATCTACACATTGCTTAATAATAAAGTTAGATTGGCGCATCTCTTCCATGCGCACCAAATAGCGATCGTAACAATCACCATTTACACCAACAGGAATTTGAAATTCAAGCTGATCATAGACATCATAAGGTTGCTTACGACGTAAATCCCATTCAATTCCTGATCCACGTAGCATTGGGCCTGTAAATCCAAGTTGCAATGCGCGCTCAGGGCTAACTATTCCAATATCAACAGTGCGTTGCTTCCAAATTCTATTTTCTGTAAGGAGCGTTTCATACTCATCTATGCAAGCTGGAAAGCGTTGCGTGAAGTCCTCAATAAAATCTAATAATGATCCGCTGCGTGCTTTATTAAGTTTGTTCACATCATTTTTGTCATGCCAACGTGATTCTGCATATTTGGGCATCTCATCAGGTAAATCACGATACACACCACCGGGTCGGTAATAAGTTGCGTGCATGCGTGCACCTGATACTGCTTCATAACAATCCATTAAGTCTTCACGTTCACGAAAGGTATAAAGAAATACAGTCATCGCGCCACAATCCAGCCCATGCGCACCTAGCCATAACAAATGATTTAGTATTCGTGTAATCTCATCAAACATCACACGTATATATTGCGCGCGTATAGGTGGCGTGACCCCTCCTAATTTTTCTATCGCCATAACATAAGCATGTTCATTGCACATCATGGAGACATAATCGAGTCGATCCATATAACCAATGCTTTGATTGTATGGTTTACTTTCTGCTAGCTTTTCAGTAGCGCGATGTAGCAAACCAATATGTGGATCTGCGCGTTGCACTACTTCACCATCCATCTCTAAAACCAAACGTAACACGCCATGCGCTGCCGGATGCTGTGGCCCAAAGTTCATTGTGTAATTTCGCAGCTCAGGCATCGACTTCATCACTCTTTTCTGCATTACCGGCTTCAAAGCGATGATCATCTCGAATTACCTTAGGCACTGTGATTCGAGGCTCGATCGAAACAGGTTGATAAATGACACGCTTTTGCTCAGGGTCATAACGTACTTCAACATGCCCCACTAAAGGAAAGTCTTTACGAAATGGATGCCCTGTAAAACCATAGTCCGTAAGTATTCGACGTAAATCAGGATGCCCTTCAAATATTATCCCAAAAAGATCAAATGCTTCGCGTTCATACCAATTTGCAGAGGACCAAATCTCTGTTACAGAAGGCAAAATTGGAAGATTGTTATCTTCACAAAAAACTTTTACACGAATTCGAGAATTATGAGTAACAGAAAGTAGATGATAAACCACCGCATAGCGCTGCCCCTCCATGTCTGAATTTATCGGCCCATCATCAAATGTAAAACGACCAAATGATGCCTTTTCTACACCTCGACTAAAACCAGATGATGTCGCAGTCTCCGTATTCCATTCGTCTTTACTAAAAGCTAAATAATCAACCCCTGAAAGATCGATAAGCTGTTCAAATTTAAATTCTGGCGTAACATGTAATTGTGTTAAAACAATTGCAGCATCGCATGCATTAACAATGACTGTAACTTCATCATTATTAATTTCAACAGAGTGTAGTGACATCTCAAATACACGCTGCAATTCAGAACAGAGATGATTAAGTTTCTCTTGCATCAGATTCGCACTTAGCGTGCAATTGTATTGGTGCGACGAATTTTATTTTGTAACTGTATAATTCCGTACAACAATGCTTCTGCGGTGGGGGGGCAACCTGGAACATACACATCAACGGGGACAATGCGATCACATCCTCTAACTACAGAATACGAATAGTGATAATAACCACCACCATTTGCACAAGACCCCATAGATATCACCCATTTAGGATCTGCCATTTGGTCATACACTTTTCGTAAAGCCGGTGCCATTTTATTTACCAATGTCCCGGCAACAATCATCACATCTGACTGTCGCGGACTTGGTCTAAACATTACGCCAAATCGATCTAAATCATATCTTGCTGCACCTGCATGCATCATTTCAACAGCACAACAAGCAAGACCAAAAGTCATTGGCCACATCGAACCTGTACGCGCCCAATTAATTAGATCGTCCAGTCTTGCCGTCGCAAAACCTTGTTCAAATTTACCCTCAATACCCATTGTCTGCCCTAAGTAACGTTAATTAATTCAACTAAGCAAATAAATTGTGAAAATAATTATCATTTACGCTAATCCCAATCGAGCGCACCTTTTTTCCACTCATATATAAAACCTACAGTGAGGATCAAAAGAAAAAGACCCATTGCAATAAAACCAATCAGCCCGACTTCTCTAATGGCGACAGCCCATGGAAATAAAAATGCAATTTCTAAATCAAAAATAATAAATAAGATTGCTATTAAATAATAACGGACATCAAATTTCATCCGTGCATCTTCAAATGCCTCAAAACCACACTCATATGGAGAATCTTTAGCAGCATCTTGATTTCGGGGCCCAAGACCAAGGCCAAGCAACATGGGAATCAAACCCATAATGGTTGCGATTCCAATAAATATAAGAACGGGCAAATAATTTTCAATCATAACGCTACTCTTAAATCTAGACTCTTTTTAGTTATTATTAGTCACCTTTATCGGCTTCGAGTGTGAGAAAATATAGTCATGAATCTCACACACCTTACTATACACTTCTCGATAAGACTTCTTATCACTCAAATATAAATTCTATTGCGCAAGGAGCTCATATCACTTCTTAATAATACTGTGCTTTCGCTTCACAACACTGGACGCAAATTGAATGTTTTCTACATTATATAATGTAAGACATTGGTACCGATGGCCGGAGTCGAACCGGCACGGCTTTCGCCACTGCCCCCTCAAGACAGCGTGTCTACCAATTCCACCACATCGGCTGCGCAGTTATTCTATCTTATGGGAGTCATACAATGATCCTATTAACTAATATAGATATAAATCGATATAATTTTTAATACATTTGTACATATTTTGACTAATGATGCATTTCAATAACTGATGATTTGCGCTAGACAACCTAATTTGATCATGGGATCATCCCGCGAGTTGCTATATTCAATTCAGGTATTTAGGGAGGAATAATGGCTGAAGAAAATTTTAATAAAAAGTTTGACATGATTGCACTAATCGTTGGAATCGTGTTTGTTTTATACGCAATTATTATGGCGTTTGTATTTTAGCTAAATACCCCACTAATTCTAAGCCGACTTTAATACTTAAAATTTACTCCGGAATATCATCAGGGGTAGTTACTGTAGATCCTTCAATTGAATCACCATTGTCTGATTCAATCATTTCAGCATTATCGCTTTCCATTGGCTCTACATCGGGTAGATCTGAAGTTTCTAATTCCTCCTGAGGTGCATCAATTTCTTCCTCTACATCAGGGAGACTTTCCACCGAAGGCACAACTTCAACGTTATCGGATGATTTTATAACACTTTCAATTTCAGGTTGGTGACTTGCTAAATATGCAAGCGCTAAACTATTTATAAAAAATAATGTGACTAAAATTGCAGTAGCATGTGTCATAAAAGATGCGGATCCACGTGCACCAAATACTGTTCCAGATGTACCGCTTCCAAATGCAGCACCGACATCTGCACCCTTGCCTTGTTGAATTAAAACCAATCCAATAATGCCAATTGCGAGTAAAACATCGATGGCCACTAATACACTGTATAACATTTCTTTTGCTTATTAATTTTAAAATTTAAAACTGATTAATTTGATGCAACTGCGATACCAATAAAATCTTCGGCTTTAAGTGAAGCTCCGCCAATTAGTCCACCATCAATATCATTTTGTTCTAAAAGCTGCTTTGCATTATCAGGCTTCATACTCCCACCATAAAGAATACGAATTTTAGCTGCAATGTCCTTATTTAAAGCGTCGATCTTACATCGAATAAAATCGTGAACTTCTTGGGCTTGCTTAGGTGTCGCCGTATGCCCGGTACCAATTGCCCAAACAGGCTCATAAGCAATCACTGTATCTTGAAATCCATTAATACCTGATAATTCAACAACCGCATCAATTTGTTTGGCAATCACAACCTCTGTATGACCATCTTCTCGATCTTGTATTGTTTCGCCTACACACAAAATAGGAACAAGATTGTTTTTCTTAACTTGTTCAAATTTTTCTGCAACCCTTTCGCTAGACTCTCCGTAAATATGACGTCGTTCAGAGTGGCCAACAATTACATATTTACAATCAAATTCGTTTAACATTGTAGCGGCAACTTCACCTGTATAGGCACCATTTTCCTGATCTGAACAATCTTGAGCGCCAAAAGAAATTCCTGTGCTTGCGAGTAGTTGCTGCACAAGGCCCAAATAAACAAATGGAGGACAAACAGCTAATTCAGCAACATTAACAGATGATGCTTGGTTTTTAATCCCTGACAATAAGTCTGTAATGGATGCCAAAGAACCATTCAATTTCCAATTTCCAGCTACAAGTGGCTTGCGCATAAATAGTTAGAATTAGTTGTCATACAAAGGCGCGCAGCTTACCGACCACGAGCTTGTTAAGCAAATATTATACTTTAATCTAGCTGTATTTACGCTGAGCTGTAATCATCTAAAAAGAAGCTGAAACGCTATCAGCAATTTGCTCAGCTAATTGCTGCACTTTAGGCGCATCCACACCTTCAACCATCACTCTTACTAATGGCTCAGTCCCAGAAGGCCGCAAAAGTACTCTTCCCAATTCAGCCAAGTCTGATTCTGCTTCCTTAATCGCTTGTTGAATTTTAGGTGAATTGTTTATATCTATCTTGGTCTCTAATGGCACATTAATAAGTGTTTGCGGATATTTTTTCATCCCTGACTTGGCTTCACATAAACTCATTTGCTTAGAAACTAAAATTCTGAGAACTTGTAGTGCAGAGATGATTGCATCGCCCGTTGTAGTTTGATCTAAACAAATAATATGCCCTGAAGACTCGCCTCCTAATTTCCATGAATGCTCTTCTAATAGTTCCATCACATATCGATCACCCACTGCTGCTCGTACAAACTCAATACCGTGATCACGCAAAGCATGCTCAAGCCCTAGGTTACTCATTAATGTTCCTACAACGCCACCTTCTAAAATATTTTCTGTATGTCGAGCTTGAGCAATAATATATAAAAGCTCATCTCCATCTACAGTTTCGCCAGTATGATCAACCATAATTAGTCGATCACCATCACCATCAATTGCAATACCTAAATCTGCACTATGCTCAATAACTGCATTTTGCAATACATTTGGATTTGTCGATCCACACTCACTGTTGATATTCAATCCATCTGGTTCAGAAGCAATACTGATAACTTCTGCACCCAGTTCAGAAAATACATCAGGTGCAATATGGTAGGTAGCGCCATGCGCACAATCGACAATGATTTTTAATCCATTAAGCTTAATACGTGTAGGAATAGTACTTTTACAAAACTCGATGTAACGTCCTGCAGCATCTGTTACACGTTCAACTTTCCCAATTTTGTCAGAGCTAACTACTTCCAATGGTTTTTCGAATTGAGTTTCAATTTCTTGTTCCACATTGTCAGGTAATTTTTTTCCGTTTGCAGAAAAAAACTTAACGCCGTTATCGTAATAGGGATTGTGAGACGCACTGATTACTACTCCTGCTGCTGCGCGTAATGTTCGCGTTAGGTATGCGATTGCCGGCGTTGGCATAGGGCCAAGTAAGCGAGTATTCACGCCTGCGGCTGACAAACCCGCCTCAAGCACAGATTCAAACATATAGCCAGAAATGCGTGTATCTTTTCCAATTAAGACTAGGTTTTTATCGCCCGAACATAACACTCGCCCAACTGCCCACCCAAGTTTCAATATGAATTCAGGCGTCATCACGCCATCGCCTACACGACCACGTATGCCATCGGTACCAAAATATTTACGTCCCATATAACACTAAATCGATAATTAAAGTTTCTTAAACAAAAACAAATATTGAAATGTGAAGTTATTGAAAGAAAAAAAATAAAAATTTTTGAGAACTAAAAATAGAAACTTCACTGACTTAATATTTATTAAATTACTAGCAAAATATATATTACATATTTTGCTAGTAATTCTATTAGCCCATGTTTGGGCATTAAGTCATAAAAACTTAATGCTCGCTTGCAGGCCCGCCTATCGTGTCTGAATTTTTACGACTATCATCTTTTGGTTTAGTCGCAGTTGTGCCTGACGTGGGCTCATCATCCATCCAATCTTCAGGAGGCCGCGGATCTTTGCCTTCCATAATGTCATTGATCTGTTCCTTATCGATCGTTTCATACTTAATCAAGGCTTTAGCCATATTATGGAGTTTATCCATATTTTCATTAATCAATCGCAAAGCACGTTCATAGTTTGAGTCGATAATTCGACGAATTTCTTGATCAATAGAGTTGGCAGTATCATCGGATACCAATTTATGTTGCGTTACAGAATGACCTAAAAATATTTCACCATCCTCTTCACCGTATGCGAGTGGCCCCATTTTTTCTGATAGCCCCCATTTAGTAACCATCGCTCGCGCAATTTCCGTGGCGCGCTCAATATCATTCGACGCACCCGTGGTTACCATGTCATGACCAAAAATTATTTCTTCTGCTACACGCCCACCAAACAAGCTGGATATTTGGCTTTCAAGACGTTGTTTACTGTGACTGTACCGATCTTCTTCAGGCAAAAACATTGTTACGCCTAAAGCACGACCTCTAGGAATAATTGTTACTTTATATACGGGGTCATGGTCTGGCACTAAACGCCCGATAATCGCATGGCCCGATTCATGGTATGCAGTGAGTTTTTTTTCCTCATCACTCATTACCATCGACTTACGCTCAGCACCCATGAGAATTTTATCTTTAGCGCGTTCAAAATCATCCATGTCTACAGTTCGTTTATCTGCACGTGCAGCGAATAATGCAGCTTCATTTACAAGGTTTGCTAAATCTGCGCCTGAAAATCCAGGTGTACCACGCGCAATGAAATCTGCACGAACATCTTTGCCCAGTGGTACTTTACGCATGTGCACCTTTAAAATTTGTTCGCGACCACGAATATCGGGTAAGGAAACAGTCACTTGACGATCAAACCGGCCTGGTCGTAGTAATGCTGGGTCTAATACATCGGGACGGTTTGTCGCAGCAATAACAATGACACCTTCATTTCCCTCAAACCCATCCATCTCAACGAGTAATTGGTTTAATGTTTGTTCGCGCTCATCATGACCACCACCAAGCCCTGCGCCTCGATGTCGCCCTACTGCATCAATTTCATCAATAAATATAATGCAGGGAGAATGTTTCTTAGCTTGACTAAACATATCGCGTACACGAGATGCACCCACACCAACAAACATTTCAACAAAATCTGAGCCAGAAATAGTAAAGAATGGAACTTTTGCTTCACCTGCTATAGCTTTTGCAAGTAACGTTTTACCTGTACCGGGTAACCCTACCATCAACACACCGCGAGGTATTTTTCCGCCTAGTTTTTGAAACTTTCCTGGATCGCGAAGAAATTCTACTAGTTCAGACACTTCTTCTTTTGCTTCTTCAACGCCTGCAACATCATTAAAGGTAACCTTAATTTGGTCTTCACTCATTAAACGGGCTTTGCTCTTACCAAATGACATGGCACCACGGCCTGAGCCACCACCTTGCATTTGACGCATGAAGAAAATCCATACACCAATCAACAACAACATTGGGAACCAGCTGATTAAAATATCAAGAAGCAAGGAGCGAGGTTTTGCTTCACCTGCCTCTATCTCAACATTATTGTCGAGTAAATCTTTTACTAAGCCTACGTCACCTGGACTGACTGTCTCAAAAACTTCTCCGCTTTCATATTTACCTTCAATGCGCCGACCATCCGGACTAATTAAAACGGACTTAACATGCCCCGCATTAACTCGTTCAATAAACGTTGAATAAGAGAGTTCAGCAGGAGAATCTGGGCGAGGAGCAAAATTATTGAAAACAGTCATTAGCACAACTGCAATCACTGCCCAAAGCAGTAAATTTTTCACCATGTCATTCAAATGTGCACCTCTTAATTAAAATTCAATAACTTAGTATTTTCGACCATACTATAACTTGAATTGAGTCGCTAGGGCATACACCTCGCGACTTCGCGAACGGGATGCTTCTGGTTTACGAATCAGTACCTTATTGAAATTATTTCGTAGCATTTTGACATAATCATCAAATCCAGACCCGTGAAATAGTTTCACAAGCAGACCGCCTTCAGCTATCAAAATATCGCGACTCAAATCAGCAGCTAATTCTGCAAGATACATGGCACTTGGCTGATCAACACAGCTCATACCCGTAATATTGGGGGC
Source organism: Gammaproteobacteria bacterium (assembly GCA_965247265.1). GTDB lineage: Bacteria > Pseudomonadota > Gammaproteobacteria > UBA4575 > UBA4575. The sequence goes on along the minus strand of OZ252002.1, from coordinate 1,116,512 downwards.
CATATCACATAAAACAAGGTCTACCTTATTCAGACCTATTAATTCCACTAAAGATTCATAAATTTGTGTATCAGTGAAATCGCCTTGTAAAAAGGACACATTATGTAGGGCATCCATTTCGAGCAGATCAATTGCTATAATTTTCCCCTGATGCCCAACTTTTTTTGCAGCAAATTGACTCCATCCTCCCGGTGCCGCCCCTAAGTCTACAATTACCATCCCAGGTCGTATTAAATCATATTTCTCATCGAGTTCTTGTAACTTAAATACTGCGCGTGATCGCCAACCTTCACGATTTGCACGTTTAACAAAAGGATCATCAAGATGCTCTTTAATCCAAGTCTTACTGCGCATGTGTATATAGATCTTGAATGCAATAATCTATAAAAGATTTCAATCTATCGTTTTTAAAGATTTTTTTAGACGTGTTATAAATAAAAACAACTTATCTGAAAATTGACTTACTTACTCATTGCCGTAACGGACTTCAACGACTTCATAATTTTTTTGTCCTGCAGGAGCGTCTACTGCCACTTGATCACCTTCTTCTTTTCCAATCATTGCCCGTGCTATTGGTGAAGTTACCGAAATCATGCCTTCTTTTATATCTGCTTCGTCTTCACCAACAATGGTATACGTTGACTCTTCTTCTGTATCTTCATCTGCAACAACAACTGTTGTTCCAAATACAATTCTTCCATTTGCATTTATCTTTGTTACATCGATTACTTCTGCATTTGAGAGTTTTCCTTCAATATCTTTTATTCGTCCTTCGACAAACGATTGCTGTTCACGTGCAGCATGGTATTCTGCATTTTCTTTTAAATCCCCATGCGCGCGCGCCGTTGCAATCGCCTCAATAATTTTAGGGCGCTTTACTGATTTTAATTCTTCTAGTTCTGTGCGTAATTTTTCTGCGCCGCGAACAGTTAGTGGGACTCTATTCATAACTTTAAATTAATATTTAATTACTTGAATATTATTGAACATCAATATAAATTAGGGCTCTTAGTAATTTTATGTACGCCGGCAGAATGCAAATCTTGTAATCGGTACACTTTATAGAGGCTGCGACTTTGGATAGCTTCTTTTAAGGCCCAAGCTCCTGCAATCGTTGTTGTATAGCATACTTTATGTTGCAACGCCTCTCGACGAATTGTAAACGAATCAGCAATTGCCTGTTTACCTTCTGTTGTATTAACAATCAAATCAATTTTGCTGTCAATAATCATGTCTACAATATGTGGGCGCCCTTCTCTGACTTTATTCACAGCTTTACATTCTACGCCACTTTCATTCAGACTTTTTGCAGTTCCTTTAGTTGCAAATAGACTAAAACCAATTTCCTGTAATTCCTGTGCAATCTCCACTAGCTGACTCTTATCTTCATTTCGAACACTGAGTAGCACATTGCCTGTTTGAGGCAAATCACCACCTGCTGCAAATTGAGATTTGCCATAGGCCTCACCAAATGTTGCGCCCACACCCATAACTTCACCGGTTGATTTCATTTCAGGGCCCAAAATTGGATCCACACCACTGAATTTAATAAATGGGAATACTGCTTCCTTAACTGAAAAATAGTCAGGCTTGAGCTCCGATAATGCATTTTGTTCTTCAAGCGTACGGCCAGTCATGCAACGCGCCGCTACTTTTGCAAGCGGTGTACCGATTGCTTTTGAAACAAAAGGAACTGTACGCGACGCACGCGGATTAACCTCGATTAGATAAACATGCTCATCTTTTATGGCAAATTGAATATTCATCAAACCGACAACATTTAGAGCTAAAGCAAGTTTGCGTGCTTGCTTGCGCATTTCATTTTGCACAGACTCACTTAAATTATATGGGGGCAGCGAACATGCGCTGTCGCCCGAATGAATGCCTGCTTGTTCAATGTGCTGCATAATTCCTCCAATCAGCACATCTTTTCCATCACAAATCGCATCCAAATCAACTTCTACGGCATCTGCTAGAAATCGATCAATCAATACTGGTGAATCATTTGAAACCTTAACGGCCTCTTGCATATAACGTGTTAAATCAGACTCGTTATACACAATTTCCATTGCACGCCCACCCAACACATAGGAAGGACGAATCAAAATGGGATAACCAATTTTTTTGGCTGCTGTCACAGCTTGTTCGCTACTCGTTGCTGTTGCATTTGGAGGTTGCAAGAGTTCCAGCTTGTTTACAAGTTGCAAGAATCGTTCGCGATCTTCGGCAAGATCAATTGAGTCTGGCGTCGTACCAATTATTGGAACACCAGCTGCTTCTAAATCACGCGCTAATTTCAATGGCGTTTGTCCACCAAACTGCACAATGACTCCAAATGGTTTTTCTATTCTTACAATTTCGAGCACATCTTCTAAGGTAAGTGGTTCGAAATATAAACGATCTGATGTGTCATAGTCTGTTGAAACTGTTTCTGGATTACAATTCACCATGATGGTTTCATATCCATCTTCTCGCAAAGCAAGTGCAGCGTGCACACAACAATAATCAAACTCAATACCTTGCCCTATTCGATTCGGCCCGCCCCCTAGCACAATTATTTTTTTATTTTCAGAAGGATCCGCTTCACATTCTTCATCATAACTTGAATACATATATGCTGTGCTGGTAGCAAATTCTGCAGCACACGTATCTACACGCTTATAAATAGGATGAATATTGAGTGAATGCCTGTACTCACGCACCTCTTTTTCACTACATTTACACAATGATGCAATTCTTCGATCTGAAAAACCTTTTCTTTTTATATTGTGTATGAAATTACGATCAAACTTATTAAGGGTTTGATTTAGTAACTCATCTTCAATTTCAATTAACTGTTTAAGCTGCGCAAGAAACCAAGGATCAATTGCAGTAAGTTCATAAAGCTCATCTATATTCAGGCCTAATCGAAACGCATCCCCCACATACCACGCACGATGTGGACCTGGGTCTTGGAGCTCAGAATCTAATATTGCTCGACTTTCATTATCATATTCAACATGCATGGGTTCCAAGCCATCCACACCAATTTCCAACCCACGCAATGCTTTTTGAAATGACTCTTGAAAAGTACGGCCAATTGCCATGACTTCACCCACTGATTTCATTTGCGTACTTAACTTGGCTTTGGTTTGCGGAAATTTTTCAAACGTAAATCTAGGAATTTTTGTTACAACATAATCAATGCTGGGTTCAAATGATGCAGGTGTTGCACCACCGGTAATTTCATTTCTAAGTTCGTCTAAGGTATAACCTACTGCAAGCTTTGCTGCGATCTTTGCAATTGGAAATCCAGTTGCTTTAGATGCAAGTGCGGAAGATCTGGAAACTCTGGGATTCATCTCAATAATAACAAGGCGTCCATTATCGGGATTCACAGCAAATTGCACATTAGACCCACCTGTATCGACACCTATCTTTCGCAACACATCAATCGATGCATTGCGCATAATTTGATACTCCTTATCTGTCAGTGTTTGTGCCGGCGCAACCGTTATAGAGTCACCCGTATGCACACCCATGGGATCAAAATTTTCAATTGAACAAATAATGATGCAATTATCGTTATGATCACGCACCACTTCCATTTCGAATTCTTTCCAGCCTAATAAAGATTCTTCCAGAAGAACTTCTGTTGTTGGCGAAAGATCCAAACCATGTTCAACAATGGTTTTAAATTCTTCTAAGTTATATGCAATTCCTCCACCACTGCCACCCATTGTAAAAGAAGGTCGGATGATGGTTGGAAACCCTAGTTTTGGTTGCTGCTGAATAGCTTCTTCTAAACTATGCGCAAGCGCAGATTTTGCAGAATTCAACCCTATTTCATCCATAGCCTTGCGAAACAACTCACGATCTTCTGCCATATCAATAGCAGCTTTATTTGCACCAATCATTGCAACAGAAAACGTTTCCAATACACCTTTACGATCAAGATCCAATGCGCAATTTAGTGCAGTTTGCCCACCCATGGTGGGTAGCAAGGCATCGGGCTGTTCTTTTTCAATTATTTCTGCCACGGTTTCCCAAATTATAGGCTCGATATAAATTGCATCCGCCATGTCCGGATCCGTCATGATCGTGGCAGGATTAGAATTAACCAGAATGACGCGATAGCCTTCTTCTTTTAAAGCTTTGCATGCTTGTGCGCCCGAATAATCAAACTCACATGCTTGACCAATTACAATGGGTCCTGCTCCAATAATTAAAATACTTTTAATGTCGTTTCGCTTTGGCATGAAGTTAAAGTATTAAGTTTTATTGTTTTCCATCATTTCAATAAATTGCCCAAACAACGGTCTCACATCTTGCGGGCCGGGACTCGCTTCGGGGTGTCCCTGAAAACTATATGCAGGTTGTTCGGTGTGTTTAATGCCTTGTAAGGATTGATCAAACAAAGAACGGTGTGTTGCTTGTAATGTGGTCGGCAACGTTGCCTCATCCACTGCAAAGCCATGATTTTGACTACTAATCATAACTGCACCTGTTGTGAGATTTTGAACCGGATGATTTGCACCATGGTGTCCAAATTTCATTTTGATCGTTTCTGCACCACATGCGAGCCCAAGTAATTGATGTCCTAAACAAATACCAAAGGTGGGAATACCTTGATTTACAATTTCTTGAATTGCACCAATTGCATAATCACAAGGTTCGGGATCTCCGGGACCATTTGAAAGAAAAACACCGTCAGGCTTTTTGGCAACCACTTCTTTTGCAGTTGTCGTGGCAGGGACTACCTCAATTTCACAACCAAGATCATATATAATTCGCAAAATATTTCGTTTGATTCCGAAATCATAAGCCACGACAGAAAAACGTTTTTGATTATTTGTGCGTTGATAGCCATTTTCTAACGACCAACATCCTTCTTTCCAAGCATAAGCCTTGCTTGTTGTGACAACTTTCGCAAGATCCATCCCTTTTAAACCAGGAAACGCTTTTGCCGCAGCCAATGCATCAGCATCATTAATGGCGCCAGACATAATGGCACCATTTTGAGACCCTTTTTCTCGCAAAATACGTGTGAGTCTGCGCGTATCGATATCGGCAATAGCAACTACATTATGCTTGTTTAAATAGTCTGATAATTCAGACTGTTGTCGCCAATTACTTACCTGTAATGGCAAGTCGCGTATTACTAAACCTGTAGCAAAAATTTGTGCAGATTCTTGATCTTCAGAATTAGTGCCCACATTTCCAATATGCGGATACGTTAATGTGATAATTTGCTGTGCGTAGGAAGGATCTGTGAGAATTTCTTGATAACCAGTCATTGAGGTGTTGAATACAACCTCACCAACTGAAAGTCCCAATACGCCAATTGATTTTCCCCAAAACAGACTCCCGTCTTCTAAAGTAAGCAAGGCGGGTGAATCACTCAAAAAAATATTCCTCCAAGTAGACACTAAAACGGGACGACCTATTGGCCGTCCCGTTTAATTTTCTGTGCTAAGGGTTGACCGGGAGAATTGTACTTAACTCAAGCAATCAGCGAAACTAAGAATTAGAGATATTGAACAACATATAATCAATACATCGCATATTCCTACATTACAACGATGGGCTTCTATAAAGTTAAGAAATTACTTTAACTTAGACTGGCTTCACAAGCGTCATTTTTTCAGTGCCTGCATTTAGCTGAAAGCAGACATTCAATCTAAAATTACAAAACTTACACTCTGAATGACTGCTTTCGGCCATAAGCGGACATAAATTAATATGAAGTTTCTCAAAATGCCGTTACTGAATTTGAATCTCCTCAAAATATAAAATTAGCTCAAATATGCGTCCTCGCACAAATGCCCTTTTAAATCTGTCATCTACATATAAAACACTTTCATGATCAAAGCGATCACCCCATACAGGCATTGCACTGGGCCCATGTAATTTTAAATCGTCACTGCCTTCAATGGTTCTAAAGATCTTTCTTGCTGGGAATACACCTTTATTTTCCTGCTGTAGTAATGTCAGATTTACAGGTCTAACAGTTAGCTTTGATGCGTAAACACCATTGCCTTTGCCAGTATCTCCATGGCACAATGAACATGAGCGCACGTATTCTGCTTTACCTGCTGCAATCGCTTCTTGTAGTTCTCCGCTATGCCCTATGCTTGCAAATCCAAAGAATATGATCAGTGATAATCCTAGCGGCTTCATGATACTTAAAGTCATACTCATCAATGAACTCCTTATTGATTACATTCATTCACACTATATATTTTCGAGAGCCAAAATAAATATTTCTAGCACATGATAGCTATGTGACCTTCATCATTTGATGAACTGGACAATCGGAACCCAATATCAATCAAATTTTTGGTTATATTCTTTCAAAATCGTACTTTTACTTCATGTCCGCTTTGAGTCGAAAGCGGTCACTCAGCTTTAATTATTCTTTATCGCTGCTCTTATAAAAACAACAACTAAAACAATGACAACAATCCAAATCAAAATACCGAGAGACCAATTACCAAAGCCAAAGCCCCAATGAGAAAAGAACCCACCATCATGCATTACAACATCCTCCTTTTATTCCTTGGTAATAAACTCTTATTACACTTTTAAGATAAGAATCTTTTGAGATACATCAAATTTGAATCACAAACATACAAGCATTTATGAATATGGAGCTGGCGATAGGAGTTGAACCTACGGCCTGCTGATTACAAAACCGAATTATCTAACAGACCACAATTACGTACAACACGTAACAATAACTATTTCAGGTATTTGCAAGTACGTGTTAATTGTCAGTTGTTTGCAAATATTGTGCTTAGTTGTGGTCTAGTGTCCCACCAGTGTCCTATGAACATCAAAATTTATTTCTGATTAAACAAACGTCTGCTCACGGCCATTAGAGGTTATTTAATAAACAAATTTTTAAAAATAATTGTGAGCAATCATAATCTGAATTAAGTAAATTTGCGTCGTATTGGGTTACCAAAATTAGGATCACTACTTACACGTGCGGCTACAGTACCAGTGGGGGCGTTATACCAGCCAGGGTCGTTGTAATCCCCACGTTTTAAATTGTCGCGAACTTTCACCGTCGTAAACATTCCACCCATTTCGATATTTCCATATGGACCTTTCCCCGTCATCATGGCTAAAGTGTTTTCTGGTCCTTGATGATGTCCCATGTCAACATGATCTTGATGTTCCGCCATGCCATAGCGACCCATCGCCATGAAACCAGGCAATATCTTTTTAATTTCCTCATCAACACCGCTTTGGTCAACACCCAATGTGTTTGGAATTTCGTGCCCCATGGCATTCATTGTGTGATGAGACATATGGCAGTGAAATGCCCAGTCTCCAGGTTCAGCGATGAATTCAACGTCACGTGTTTGTCCTACACCAACAATTTCTGTTGTTTCCGGTCGCCAACGCGATTTAGACCATCTTCCTCCATCAGAACCTGTTACCCAAAACTGTACACCGTGCATATGTATAGGATGATTCCACATGGATAAATTACCAATACGAACACGCACGCGTTCACCAGTTCGTGCAACTACTGGATCAATTACAGGAAACACCTTGCTGTTAAAGGTCCACAAATCGAAATCTTGCAAGACAGAAGGATCGGGTCGATAGGTGCCTGGATGCATCGCCCAGTTATGGGTTAGAAAACAGTAATCACGATCAATATGTGTGGCTTCGCCATCGCGCGGATGAATAATAAACATGCCCATCATGCCCACGGCCATTTGCGTCATCTCATCGGCATGCGGGTGATACATCTGAGTACCATGTTGTTTCAGAGTGAACTCATAGGCATAGGTTTCATTAGGACCAATTTGTTTTTGGCTTAAACCTCCAACACCATCCATACCGCTTGGTAATAAAATTCCGTGCCAATGAATTGTCGTGTGTTCCTTTAAACAGTTAGTAACTAATATGCGTACACGATCACCTTCTACAACTTCAATGGTTGGACCAGGTGTGGTGCCGTTGTACCCCCAACACTTTGCAACACTACCAGGTGCAAACTCATGTTTTATTTCTTCGGCTACTAAATGAAACTCTTTCACACCATCTTTCATTTTGTAAGGTAAGGTCCATCCATTAAGTGTGCGTGCTGGAACATAGGGTTTATTTACTTTAGTTTCTTTCGATATAGCTGCAACTGATCCTATTGTTTCCGCTGTTACGCTGGGTGCTACTGTTGCAGCCAAAGCTCCGGCACTAGTGTATGTTAAAAATTCACGTCGTGATGTCATGATAAATCTCCTTTTAAATCTTAGTGATGCTCATGTGCATCATGTTCATTTTGATCTGTTATAGATTTGCTAGAATTGTTTTCCATATTGTGTTTAGAGTGATCCACGCCACTTGTTTTAGGAGTGAGGTACTCTTCAACATCAATATGTTCTTTACCTACATGCGCACTGCTAGGTAATGTATTGCCGACTGCACGAGCAAGCTCGGTGCGCGAAAGCCAATAATCACGTACCCCTTCGAGATAACCTTGATAAGCGTCATATTCTTGCTGTTTGGTTTCAAGCAGCTCAAAAATTCCGATCAACATAAAGCTTTCTTCTTCTTGAGCACGTGCGACTGCTTCAATGCGTGCCGGTACAAGTTGATGTTGATACGTGTGAATTTTTTCTTTTGAATTTAATGTCGCGGCATAAGCTAATTGCACACCATTTTCAATTTCCATTGTGAGCCGTTCAACTTCAGCAACGGCAATTATTAGCTCAGTATTTACGCGTAATTTTGCATCTTGACCTTGATTAAATATGGGCACTTCCCATTCAAAAGTTGGTCCAGTGAGGTCCGCACCATCTGTTTCTCTTTCATGTTCTATACCAACATCCAATTCACCTAGCCAGCGTGTCCAATTAGTGACACCAAGTCGGTCAGCAAGTAAATCGGCACGTGCACGAGCCGCAGCCAAGTCGAGTCGAGATTGTTGTGCAAGTGTGATAAGTAGATCGAGGCCATCTTCCTGATCGAGAGGTACGGGAAGTTGTGCAGGAGAGTCCCAAGCATCGGCTGTAGATAGCCCTAATAATGTAGCAAGTCCTGTACGTTTATCGAATGCATCTGCTTGTGCTTCAAGTAATGCAAGTTGTAACTCCGCCGCAGCAGCATGCTCTAGCGCAAATTCTCGAGGTGTTAAATTGCCAGCATCGTAATAGCGTTTTGCCAATTCAAGAGAGAGAGCGCCCGCTTTTGCTATTTGTGCTCGTAATGCAGCAACTTGTTTAGCCGCTACAAATTCATAATATGCGGTTTCTGTCTCTGCAGCTATATTCAATACTTCAGCACCTACAGACTGTTTCATCATTGCAAATTCAGCTTCTGCCAATCGTTTGCGAGATGGCAAGGTAATTAAATCAGTAAAAGACATTACCAAACCATATGTGAGCTTGTTTTTTTCTCCAGACTCATTGGAATCTAAATTTGAAAAGGAGAAAATTGGATTTCGAATACGTCCTGCTTCATACACATCTGCTGCAGCAATTCCTAATTCTGCATATGTAGCCATGATTCGAGGATTATTTATAAATGCAATTCGAATCGCACTATCTGCAGTTAACGGCTGTGCTTTTAATGAATCTAAGAGCTCATCTCTACTCATGGAGGACTCAGTCTCAACAGGCAGCCCACGTTCATGAGTTAATGTATCGACATCACTTCGACCCAAATCTTTTGGAATCGAAGTGCATCCGGCAATAAACACAGCAACTACTGTAATCGAGTATGTAATAAATTTCATAACACTTTCCTGATAACCTAGTCATAATGGTGTTACGCGTGAGACGTAACAATTAAATAATGTAAAGGTATTGCCAAATGCTAAGACGTATGAAACGTCTAAGACTATGGCTACATGCCCGCCGAAGCGGATTTAGGAAAGAGAAATAGGAGGTCGGAAAAGTAGATTAGGGTCAGGCGGAAAAGCGAGAGTCGTTACACCTTGGAACATGAATTGTGTTGAATTGACTGAGGTTGTTCCTACAAAATTTGTTAATGCGGCGGCACTACACCCTGAAACTGAACAGTTAATTTCACCATTACAGCCGCATTCACAATCATTATGGTTATCTATATCTTGAGGTGCCGAGTGATCTTGCATCTGCACGTGTTGACTATGGTCCATTTGTGCATGCATCGAATCTGATGTGTTATCAGATGTTTGACAATGCGATGCCATCGTTACACTAGCAAAGTTTGATGTTGGTATTGCCAACATCAAAATATAAAACAATACTAACCGCCAGTTTTTCATCATGAATTATGATTGAAATTTCAAATTAAATTGATGTTTTAAATCTTACTTTCCATTTTAGATATGATAGATCAAATTCTAATTAGTTCCAGCAATTTACCAAATAAGCATGACTAATGCATAGCTTTTATAGCTGGATGTCCGCTTTGGGTCGAAAGCGGTCATTAGAATATTTATGACTATTATTTTTTTCGCCAATTATCTTCATCTCGATAGACTTCATAACGTACCCAATTTATAAAATCTTTCAGGGTTATAGTACCTTTTTTTCTTCTCCCAAAACCTGCAACTACTTTGTAATTAATAGCGTCATTTTCATTAATTCCCATGTCTATAATTTAACGCACTGACCACTGCGCTCCAAATTCCCCATTGCTAAAAAAGCTATTTTTCTTTAGTTGTAATACACCGGTATCAATGTTTTGAGATTGATCAGTAGCTAATTCATATATCCTCAACAGATCAGATTCGTCAACATCAATAAGCGTGTCAATTTGACTCAAAGCATAGACAAATCCTTCATGTGTAATGGGTGATAAAGATGTTAATTTGGTCTCCTCCTTTTCTTTACCTGATTGATCGCTGAACAGATAGATAGACACAGGATAACGTCGCCATTTGAATAGGGCATTAAAAGCAATCCCAATGAATATAATAACTATTACATTTAAAAGTACCGGAGTAATTACAAATTGGAAACCAAGCTCATGTACTGCTGGTCCACCAATTACAGCACCCAGTGCGGTCGCACCACCTGTGGGATGAGTACACCAAGCGTAGTACATGATAGTCACTGCAATGCCTACTGCCATGGAGGCAGCCAACATTTGATTCTTAATTAAAAGTGCACAGGAAACTCCTGCCAATGCTGATAAAACATGACCACCTACTAAAGGCCATGGTTAAGATAAGTTGCCATGGGGTACAGCAAAGAGCAGTACCGCAGTTGAACCCATCGACGCAACAATAATAATAAAACCATAATCACTTACGAAAAAGCGGCTGATAAGGTAAACGAAAAATATTCCTATAAATGCACCTGCTCCTGAAATAAGTCGCTCTTTGTGGCTAATTGATTGAGACTCAATGCCCAGTAATCTAAAAAAATAGTTAAACATTCTTAATTTCGACTCGATCTGTTGAATTAGTTATCTATATTACTTCAACTTCACAGCATTGAATTAGGGGAATGTTTCAAAATTTATCGTCTGACTCCTTTCTACCGATGGCAGTCATTTAGCTAATCCATCCAAAATTGATGTCCGCTTTGGGTCGTAAGCAGTCATTCATTCATCACTCATATGTTTTAATTTGTGTGCATTTTGTTCCCAATTCTTGCCATCAAATGGCTCGATGGTTACATCTGTTGGGGGTTATCCAAACAACGTACATTGATACTAAACCCATCAGGATTTGATCGGGGTATGTAATATGATTTTATTCCGCATGTTCTTCAAAATAGATGTTTTGCCTCCTCCGAATCAAACGTATATGTAGTGAGATGGTTTGTTCCTTGTAGTAATTTGAACTTTCACTTGGGGACAATCAAATGCAAATAGCTAATTTTAGAACATATTGAACAGTTGCATTCCTGGCATGTAACTTTTTCATCTGCCTCTACCTCAAACCTTATCGCGCCACAATGACAACCGCCTGAATAAATCATACGTACAATCTTTCTTTATTAAGTTTAAATGCCCGCTTTAGACATTTAGCGGTCACATATTTGTTAATCATTTATAAAATAGATAAAGGCTTATTATAATTCTGAACTCTATAGTAAATGTTCATTCAACTTATTGCACTACCAGAAAAATGAGTTTTGATATTTCTTACATTGACCGCAGTGAAGGTGCAAAGCTACTTGTTGAATACTGTGAAGATATAGCAGATCAATTAAATATAGAGTTAATCAAAAACCCATATTGGGTGTTACCGATTTTAGAGCCCGCAATAGTCTGTGAAAGCTGTGATTTAATTATTGAGACCACATTGGGTTCAATTAGAGTCACCTTCTCTCGCGAGGAACTCGACAATTATCCAGATACAATAGGTAATTAAAACGTAGCAACAAAAATAATCAGCGCGCTAAAAACTCTACTGACTTAAAGCTATTTTAACGAGTTCCCGCATTCACCCAAACATGAACACTCAGAAATTACACATGCTTTTTAATTAATAATCATTTTGGAACCGCGATACAATTGCTTTGGCCAGTGGCTTGATACGCGCTCGGCCGGTATGTGCCTTTTGAGTAATAGCTCCCATCAGCTGATTTATTATATTTATGAGTGCCATTGGTGCTTCCCTGGCATGGCGATGGGTAATCTGAACCTTTTGCAACATAATTACCTTTTTTAATTTTACCTGTGATTTTACCGTGGCCATTTGGGCACGCATTGGACTAATCTTTGCCTGTAACTTTTTTTAGACTCGCTTCTTCATACACTATTTCCTGTATTCCGCTAAAGTATTTATCCTTCCATTCACATTTCCAGTTAAAGCCTAAAAATAATTCTTTTGCTTTTTCATCTGTATCTATAATAACTTGCTCATCTGCACTAAATGCAGTTGCTGATAAGACTGAACTAATTAATAACGCTGACAGCAACAATGTATAAAACTTAAACATACCCAACCACAAATTTAGTTTTATTTTTTAATCTATATATATTGAAGTTTATAAATACGCTATTAGCAGTGTCAATATATCTGCACTAAATAGAAATCAAACATAGAATTATTTTTAATCAACACTAGTCAATTTCTATAGTAATAATTCTTCTTCAATTGGATGGTATATACTTGCAGATTCTTTTAACGCGTTAGCTGTAAGTGAAGGCACTCCATAGACCTCAACACTAACGGCGTAATCCATTTTTATTTTTTCCAACAGTAGATGGAAATCACCATCTCCCGATAATAATATTATGGTGTCTGCATCCTGCGCTGCTTCCATCACGTCAATGGTTATTCCTACGTCCCAATCACCTTTTGCTGAACCATCACTGCGTTGAATAAAAGGTTTAAGTTTTACTATAAAACCGATTTGTTCCAGTGCATTTTGAAATTTTAATTGCTGACTATCACCACGATCAATTGCATAAGCAGTGGCAGAAATTATTTCACCTTCTGCACTAATTTGTTGCCAAAGTTTTCGATAGTTAAATTGTCGCCCATAGACTTGGCGCGCGGTGTAATAGATGTTTTGCACATCGACAAAAATTGCAATTGATTTCACAAAAAATCCTAATGGTAAGTAATTTAAATTAATAATTACCTAAAGCCCGCTTATATTCGTCAACGGTTATAAATAAGCACATTATTCAGTATTTCTAAGTATACAGCCCACTCTAACAAGATATTTTAATTTCCTGTATAAGTAAGTTCTTGTAAGATATAAAAAAATAATTAGATCAAATCCGATCACAAGAGGAAGGATAGCAATCATGAAGCACCTATTTAATACTTCAAACCGTATTCTTTTCTTTTCAATCCTTGCAATCGCTTTACTAGCCATTACGCTTAATGCGTGGAGTAGCGAAGCCGCGTCAAAAAAAAGAAATTCGCGTGTTTATAGATAAACAAATACTCATCGCATCAGATAATGGCGAAGAAGTATATAGCTTTGATATTGTTACGGGAAAAGATGGAAAGGAAACCACGACAGGAACCTATCAAGTATTTCGTAAACACGAAAAATACACTAGCAAGACATATGGTTCAGAAATGCCCTATACAATGTTCTTTACGGAAGACGGCAAGGCCATTCATGGTACTAACATGGCAACGCTTCGTTCGTATTTACATAAATACCTCACGGAATCTGTTGGCTCACAGGGCTGTGTTGGCCTAACTGATGATAATGCAAAAGCATTATTTGAATGGGCGCCTATTGGCACTCCTGTAGTAGTAATTAATGAAGAAAAAGAAAAATCTAATTAATTTTTAATGAGATTACTGTTCAAAAACTTATTCATCATATTACTGCTTTCTTTAAATGTTGCGTTTGCAGTAAGTTCACAAAAAGCAGATAGGGTTCTAGTTATTAAAAGTGAGCATCGATTAATTTTAATCAACAATGGTGAAATCTTTGCAACTTATAACGTTACATTCGGTAGCAACCCTAATGGTCATAAACAATCACAGGGTGACCAAAAAACCCCAGAAGGTAAATATGTGCTTGACTACAAAAACGCAAATAGTGATTACTACAAATCCATACATATTTCTTACCCAAATAAAAAGGACAGAGAGAATGCAAAACGTCTCGGAGTTAGCCCAGGTGGCAACATTATGATTCACGGACAATTAAATGGTTGGGAATGGGCCGCACCCATTGTTCAACTGTTCTCTTGGACAGATGGGTGTATTGCATTGAGCAATAAAGATATGGATCAAATATGGTTAGCGATAGACCCAGGCACCCCGATTGAAATTTGGCCTTAGCAACAAACTTTGACAAAAAATAATTAAAAGGAAAATTCAATGTCCATCAAAGAATTTTTAGCTAATGAAGATAAAGTAGCTCTTGCTACAAGGATGCTTTACATAGTAGTTGGAATAGGTGTAATTCGAACCATATTTACAATTTTCCGCCACATTGATGTGCGGTCTCCGGTTTCCTTAATTGTTACAAAATTAATTGTCTATGGCATATCTATTTTTCTAATTATTCAAATAAGTAAATGCAAAAATTGGGCAAGGTGGGCGCTAGTGGTAATTTTAACTGTGAGTATTCCACTAACAATTTTACCTGCATATGGGCAGGCAACTCATAATCCTATTTTTGCAATTTTGTTTTTCTTGCAATTGGTTTTGTACATGGTTGCGCTTGTGCTTCTATTTCAAGAAAGTGTTTCTGAACGATTTAAATCATAGAATAATTCCTGATTTAGTGCGTTATAAAATAAATTAGGCTTCACGCTCAGTATTTACAGGAGGAAGCCCTTGTAAAGGTTTGATGTGTAAGCCTGCTACTTTGACTTTATCATCTTTTACTATGACGACAATTTTTACCAAGGATGGACCTCCCTCGTAGACCACGAGCAATTGAAACTGACCTGTCACCCCACTGGTTCCCGTATAGTAGTTCATCATTTCTAATTCTTCGATTCGCTTAGCTTACCAAGCACATTATACCTTGCGATCACCGCACGACCTTGTGCTTCATTCATTTGTGACAATAACTGATTTGTTGATCGGATATGAATGTCTGAAATGCTCCATTGCGTGGATAAATCAGTAAGGTATGTCTCAATAAAGGCGGTATGTTCATGCTTAAACTTAACAGATGCATCTAACATGAACATCATGAATGCGATGAATATTATGAAAATTGCACCTGCGCCAATAAGCATATTTCGAGCAAGCTTACGTACTTTCATACATCACCACGATAACTAAATGTATAAAAGCTAATTGAATCCATTTCATTTATAGCCATAAACCAAGTCCATTTAACAGCTGCATTAGATTGAAACTGCATTTCAACTATTAGAACCAATATTTTTAAAATATTGGAATTGTTATAAAATTATGTCACGTAAAAAACGCGCAAGTTGAAAGATAACTCACATGCTCACATGATGAATTTCACATTTTTAAGGAAATTTGTATGATTTCGAAGCGAAATCTAAGTGATTGTGCTGTAAAACTGCTAAAACGTAATTACTTTACTTTCTTTATTAGCGCATTTAATGATTTTTTAATTTCATCTAGTTGCCGCATAACTGCAACATTTTTAAAATATTTTTGCAGTGGAAGGATGGGTGCACCTGCATATGCGCCTGGTTCTTCAATGTTTCGCGTCACCCCTGCACGATGCACTAACGTTACATCATCGCAAATTTTCACATGGTCAATAATAGCCCCTTGACCACTGAATCGAAGGCGTTTACCTATTTTTGTCGATCCCGCTATTCCACTTTGAGCAACTATCAAACCATCTTCACCCACTTCTACATTGTGAGCAATATGTACTTGAGCATCAAATTTACTACCGTCTTTAATTATTGTATGCGCAAATGTTGCACGATCAATCGTACAATTTGAACCAATTGCTACATCATTACCAATGATTACATTACCTAGCTGTGGAACACGATGGCTTTTTTGTTGCGAGTCTTGTGCAAAACCAAACCCTTCCATACCTATGACCGCGCCCGATTTAATAATACATCGATCTCCAATATCGCATGCATAGCTTATTGTGACATTTGGATGAATAACGGTATCGCTTCCAATTTTGACGCCTTCTTCGATAACACTATTAGCCAAAATAGTACTGTTTGAACCGATGCATACATTTTTTGAAACGACAACCCCAGGTCCAATGCTTACATTCTTGGAAAGGCTCGCAGTAGTGTGAATCACTGCAGATTCATGCACATCAGGCCAACCATTGTCTCGTAAATCACGATCGGCATAAGACTGCCGCAACAATGCTTGGGCTAGTTTGACATTTGAACTAACAAGAATTGATGTGTTTGATATTCCTTTAAGGTTATCCGCCAACTTTTGCGACGTAATAACACCGGATGGTTTTTGGTCAAGCACGTATTCAATATAGTCATAACTATCAATAAATACTAAATCGCCCTCTCCACATTCTCTCGCATCTGGCAATCCCGTTATTAAATTATCGGGGCCTTCATGTGATTCGAATAATCCCCATTCTGAAAACTCATCTATTATTTCTGAAACTTTTATTTGCATGAGTAAATTTTCAAACGATATACAAATTGTTATTTACTAAATTTAAATTACAAGTTAAGATTTTTCAAAACAATTTTGAATGTGTGTAGCTATTTGCGACCACAAGGATACTCTAAATTGAGGGTGAGTTGTCAGACGTCTACGCTAATAAAAAAGCGCTCCGTAGAGCGCTTTTTATAAATTTGTAATTAATCTGAATCTTAGCCTGGCGAGAACGAGGAACCACACCCGCAGGTTGTTTGAGCTTGCGGATTTCGAATTACAAACTGGGCACCTTCTAAACCTTCTGTATAATCAATTTCAGCCCCCATTAAATATTGAAAGCTCATTGGATCAACCAACAAGGTAACTCCGCCATTTTCAACCGAGGTATCACCATCTTGCAATGCTTCATCAAACGTAAACCCGTATTGAAATCCAGAACATCCGCCGCCACTTACAAATACACGAAGCTTGAGGTTTTCATTTTTTTCATCTTCAATTAACTGCTTCACTTTATTCGCCGCTGCATCAGTAAATACTAACGAAGCCGGTGGTGCAGATGGTTGCGCTGTCTCAGTCGCAGACATAGATGTACGCTCCTATTTTAGTCATATATAATTTAGTACTTGCTAATATGCTAACATTATCCTAGTGATTTAGTCAAGTATTCCAAAATGGCAGGCTATTTAGCCTCTGTAAGGTTTGACGGCTGTTGATGCACGAGATTCCCATTAACCTCAGCCCCTACGGTCATCTCCAGTAAATTATAGTAAACATTTCCAGTAATTTTGGCACCTGCCGCAAGTTCTATAGTACCCGTTGCATAAACATTTCCATTAACCGTTCCATTGATAATAATTGAAGGACCACGAAGTTCCCCTTCAACCACACCTAACTCACTTAATATGACAACGCCTTTGTCTTCTTGCTCTGGTGTGATATTGCCTTCAACAACACCTTCAATATGCAGACCTCCACCATAACAAATGTCGCCAATTATTTTTGAATGCCGACCAACTAGCGTATCAATTTTAGTAGTTCTAATTTTTTTCTTAAATGACATAGTGACTCTTTAATTTTTGTTAATTGGTTTATCCTTCTTTGAAAACATCTATCCAGTTATAACTTGCAACTATAGGCTTTGCTTTTTTCTTATCGCGCAGTACTTCTACGCGCACACTACTAGGTTCAAAATCATCAGGAAGCGAGAAACTACCCGATAGTTTTTGGAAGTACTTGAACGAAAACTTTAATGACGTATCTGTAACTTCACTAATATCTTCAAACACTAATCTTTTTAATATGCCTTGCTGCTCGCCATCTACACTTAATCCTATTATTTCTGATGCGTTTTCTTTTTTCTTTGGTACACCAGTTAACACTAAATCATAAACATACCGGTTAGTAACATTATCTTTATGAAGATTAAAAACTTTCACCTGTACTGCAGAATTATCTGCATTTGGCGAATATAGTGTGCGGTAGAAATGAAGTTCCTGATTTAATTTCAAAAGATCTAGATCTTTTTTATGCAGTGTTTTTTTCATTTCTTCCACTGCCGCAAGCTCAACTTTCGCAGATCGTTTTACCAGCGCTACATCATGTTCCAGTTGACGATTTAGCTGTTCTAATAACTTAATTTTTTGATCTTTATCGGTTACGTTAGCGAGTTTTTCAGTGCCTATAAATGAAAAACCCATCGTTTTAGACCCCAGCCAAAATGATACAAACATGGCAACCATAACAATGAGCGCAACAGGCCCAAATGACATTAATCGCGTTCCAGGTTTATTTAAATTTTGATTTGACGACATATTAATTAACGAAACTTAAACTAAACAATTAATCCAAGTTAACGAATAACTTAAATTATGGATAAAGACCAAGCTGACCCAGCCCCTCTGTTTCCTCAAAATCAAACATTAAATTCATATTCTGTACAGCTTGTCCTGCTGCACCTTTTACTAAATTATCGATGACTGACAATACAACTGCCGTATTTCCATTTTCTGGCCACTGCACTGATAAGATACAATTATTTGATCCTCTTACATGCTTGGTTTCAGGCAAATTATCTTGCTCCATTACGTATACAAAATGTTCTTTAGCAAATCGCTGTTGATATATCGAATTCAAATCTACTGATCGGTCTACATCTGTTATATATAAGGTGGCAAATATGCCCCTCACCATTGGCACCAAGTGTGGAGTAAACGTGAAATTAACCTCCGCCTTTGATGCAAAATCCAGTTGCTGTTTAATTTCTGGCCAGTGTCGGTGAGCCACAACGTTATAGGCTTTGAAGTTTTCGCCGGCTTCACTATATAAAAGCGATATATTCGTAGAGCGCCCTGCACCACTCACTCCCGATTTTGCGTCAGCAATTAAAATTGAATTGTTTGCGAGCCCCGTCTCTAACAAAGGCAGAAAACCTAATGTAATTGCTGTTGGATAACAGCCAGGATTTGCTACTAAATTTGCGCTGCGAATCTGTTCACGATATAGCTCCGGCAATCCGTACACTGCAGTGCTGATTAAATTCGGGCAAGCATGTGGTTGTTTGTACCAATGTTCCCACTTAGCGACATCGCTAATACGAAAATCCGCTGCCAAATCGATGACTTTAACACCCGCATCCAACAGCTCTGATGCCATATGCATTGCCGTACCATTTGGTGCTGCAAATAGTACGCAGTCGCATTGCTGTAATTCGCTGACTTCTGGTTTCTCAAAGGTAATATCAATTTCTGATGCTAGGTTAGGATAAATTTCGGCAACCGATTTTCCCGCCTCAGTACGCGATGTTGCAATTCTTATATCAACGTGTGGATGCTTGGCGAGAATGCGCAGCAACTCGACACCGGTATATCCCGTACCTCCCACTATTCCTACAGAAATCATTTTCTTAAAATCTCAATGTATATTACTTGCGCATCATACAAGTTAATGTGATTAGTCAAAAGTCGAGACGTAAGCTCTGGCATAATCAAAGTTATGGGAAAGCAATCTCGCATCCGTATCATGATTCAAAATGCGCTTGAAAACGCACGCTTGCGCAGTTCCAGGCCCAATGCACTCATCTTATTAGCAGTTTTGAGTATTATTGTTGGTCTTGCTACGGGCTTGGTTGTTGTATCGTTTCGCTTACTCATAGAAACAGCACAAATCTACTTATTGCCCTTGGGCTCGGCTGAGCACTATGAAGGTATACCAGTATATTTGCGAATTCTACTGCCCATTGCAGGCGCAGTACTTATTGCTCTCATTTTCAAGTTCTGGTCCAAAGGTGAACATACCGTTGGTGTCTCACATGTTATGGAACGACTTTTTTATCACCAAGGTTACATACATTTTCGTGGTTTTATTATGCAATACATGGGAGCCGCCATTGCAATAATTTCAGGACAATCCCTGGGTCGTGAAGGACCTTCAATTCATCTTGGTGCTGCAACAAGTAGTTTGCTTGGCCAGAAATTAAGATTGCCTAATAACACAATCCGCACATTGGTTGCATGCGGAACTGCAGCCGCCATTGGCGCATCATTTAACACGCCTCTGGCTGGTGTCATTTTTGCTCTTGAAGTTGTGATGATGGAATATGCCTTAGCCAGTTTCCTACTTGTCATATTGGCTGCTGTAAGTGCAACAGCCGTTTCTCACACAATTTTTGGTGCGGAACAAGCTTTCCTTATTCCAAAATTTCAACCCATTAACCTATTTGAACTCCCTATTGTACTGCTGGTAGGCATCATTACAGGCATTGCTGCAACACTGTTTATTTTCGCAATAAAACTTTTTGCGAAAGCAGGAAACAATTTATCAATTTGGATGAAATTCGTAATTGCAGGTTCTGTCACAGGCATTCTTGCCATTGCAACACCGCAAATTATGGGTATCGGCTACGACACTGTCAGCGACACATTAATTAATAATATTGAACTTAAGCTATTAATTATGATTTTCTTTGCAAAACTCATTGCCACAGCATGCAGTACCGGCATGGGTCTCCCTGCTGGACTAATTGGCCCCACATTCGTAATAGGCGCATGCTTAGGAGGTGTGCTTGGATTAGTTGTGCAACCTTTTTTACCAACACTTTCATCTTCTCCTGGCATGTACGCGCTGATTGGCATGGCAGCAATGATGGGGCCACATTACAAGCACCTCTTGCAGCACTCACTGCTGCGTTTGAACTTACCAGCAACCACAATATAATTTTGCCTGGAATGTTAGCCATTGTGACTGCACAACTCACAGCAAGCCAACTTTTTGGGCAAGGCTCAGTTTATAGAATGCTAATGCGCTTACGTGGCATGGATTTTCGCCATGACCCAATGCAACAAGCATTAAGGCGCGTAGGTGTTGTAGATATTATGAATCGCAAAGTGCAACGCAGTACGAGATTAATATCATTTAACCAAGCAAAAAAACTAATTGAGTCTAAAACAGACTGGATTGTAATAATTAAAGATGAGCCGAGTTCTATTTTACCAATTACAGACTTAGAAAAATATGTCGCTGACAACGAGGAAATTGAATTAAATGAAATAGACTTAATTAAAATACCTGCTAAACGATTGCAAGTTGCTAGTATCGATTTGCGATTAACGGCGGATGATGCGCGCGAATCATTTATAGAAAATAGTGTAGAAGCATTATGTATTCGAAGCGTCATTACAACAGGTGGTTTCAGAATTTATGGTGTACTTACTAAAAAACACTTTCAAAGTTTATATAACATCTAAATGAATTAATTTTCGCTGGTAGAAATTATTATGTTATGGGTTAAAGCGTTTCATATTGTCTTTATGGTGACATGGTTTGCAGGCTTATTTTATTTACCACGCCTGTTTGTTTACCACGCATTGGCTGATGATGAGATCAGCTTAGAGAGATTTAAAATCATGGAGAGAAAACTATTCTTTGGAATAATGACGCCAGGCGCGCTATTAACCATAGTGTTTGGAATTTGGTTATTGCATTACTTGCCAGGCTATTTAAATACAACGTGGATGATAATAAAGCTCGCTCTCGTTCTATTACTTGTCTTCTACCATATTTGGTGCGGCATACTGTTAAAACGCTTTAAGGATAATCAAAACAAACATGATCACAAATGGTACCGATGGTTCAATGAAGCACCTGTATTAATGCTCATTGCAATTGCGTTACTCGTTACTATTAAACCATTTTAATAAAATATCAGCATTACAGTTAGGGTGTTAATACCTCTTGGTTTGCGCAGTTCTATAATTTTCTTTTCGCCCTTATCATTAGATATAAAAACACTGACCATAAAATAATGGTTAACATGATTAATTCGCCAGCAATGGGCGCGAACAGTACGGGTGCTTTCATCATAGTGCTCATTAATGAATCTTCATAATAAAAAACCACTGATGCTGATCTGGATAAATTAATTCGTGCCCTGCATAGAAAATATCGGTTGGGCCAATAATGATTACCAATAATGTAAAAAAAAAATAATTAGCCCTATCCCACCAAAAAAGTGATAACGGAATTTTGCGAGTATATATCTTGAGAATAGTAATATTAAGAATGAGAAAAACGCAATTAAGCCCCCTGCTATTGCAAAATATTTAAATTTATTTACTAAATTTGCAACATCGGTGAGATGTATTACTTCTGCCTGTGTTAATAATGTATCGATAACGTTTCCATTGTTATCCGAATATTTAAGCTGATCCAAGCCTGTCCCACTATTTTGAATACTTGAAACAATACCCCTAAATAAGCGCACGTGTTCTTGCTTATTTGTATTTTCAAATCCGTGGCGATTTTTGTTATAAGGCGCATATTTCGTAATCGCCGTGTCAATTTTAATTACTTCATACCAGAACGGATAAATAAAGTTAGTCGAGGCAGATACCTGCCATGCAAGATAAAAACTGACAAAAAACAAACCGACAGAAATTAATACATTCAAACAAATTGTTGGAACAAGTGTTTTCATAAACCCGCAAATGGTATAGGAATCGATCAATGGCATTTGCGTGATTCAACCTTAATTTAATGTGCAATTCATCAGCTTACCTACCCTTAAATAGATATAGAAATAAGAATCATTCTCATTAGTATTTGCATGTTTATTAGCAAATACGCATTTTTATTTAATTTGACCCTGGCTAATATTACTTAACTAACTGATTTATGAGACTATTTATATGAAAACATATTCTATACTCGCAAGACTCATCATTATGCTAGGTATGATGGCCTTAGCACTCCCCTCTCATGCTGAAAAAGTCATGGTCGACAAAGCAGAATATGAGAACCTCAAAAAAGCCGTAGAGCAATTAATGTCGCAACAAAAACAAGCGATGGAGACTGCCACACGGGCAGAAGAAAAAGCGAGTAATGCTGAATTAAAAGCTGAAGAGGCCACAGAAGTAGCCATAGCAACTGCAGAAGTTATAGAAGACAGTCCACTTGATGAGTTCGAAGGAATTTCCATTGGTGGCTATGCCGAAGTTCATTACAACAATCTCAATGCAGATGACAGTGATCGTGATGTTGAAGAAGCTGACATTCATCGATTTGTGTTAAGTATAAATAAAGATTTTAACGATGATTTACGATTAGTGACTGAATTTGAAATTGAACATGGCGGTGTTGAAGCAGACGGTGATCCATTAGATGGTGAAGTTGAAATTGAACAAGCCTACATTGAATATGATGTTACCAACGCTTCACAAGTTCGTGGTGGCGTATTTTTAGTCCCGACTGGAATACTTAATGAAACGCATGAGCCACCAACATTTTATGGTGTGGAACGTAACGATGTAGAAAACGTAATTATTCCATCTTCCTGGTGGGAAGTAGGCATGGGGGGAACACATCGATTTGGTGATAGCGGTTTTAGTGCCGACCTCGCGTTACACACAGGTCTTGAAATTCCTACTGCAGGTGGCAATTTGGGCCGCATTCGCAGTGGGAGACAAAAAGCATCTAACGCACAAGCAGATGATTTAGCTGTTACAGGACGCATGAGATACACCGGAATTCAAGGCTTAGAACTTGCCGCTTCAATCCAACATCAATCTGATGCCAGTCAGGATGTAGATAATCCCATTGAAGATGATCTTATCGAAGATGCAATGTTGTATTCATTGCATGGAATTTATAATCAAGGTCCCTTTACGCTACGCGCATTGTATGCTGAATGGGACATTGATGGTGATCTTGATGAAGAACCTGGTGACCCAAGTGAGCAATATGGGTGGTATGTTGAACCTAGTTTCAAACCTCGAGATTGGATTGGGTTTTACACACGTTACGAAGATGTGGAAGGTGCACGTTTACAAGATCAGTTTGATCAATGGGAAGTTGGTTTCAATGTATGGCCACATGAACTAGTTGTAATCAAGTTTGATTATCGTGACCGTGAACATGACGGTGTAGCGAGCGCAGAAGGCCGCGACTTTGATGGCTTTGATTTAGGTCTAGGCTGGATGTTCTAAAATACAGAGAGTTTCTAACAGTCTTGCAAACTTTAAATTAAAAACGAAAATTTGAATTGTATGAAAAAGATTCTATTTGTTCTTTTTATATTAATTGAATATTCCGTTTTACATGCAGAAGAAGTGTATCAATCACCCGATGATTTTCTAGTACAAACATTTGGGGAAATTCCTGAAGCACAGCGTATTACATTGTCTGGCGATCTTGCAAAAGAAGTTAAAAATATTCTTGGGCATCGCTATAAAAAGATTCGAATACCCTACTGGCAAAATGAATGCCGCAGCGCCTGGATACTGGAAGAAATTGGCAAAGAGCGTTACATCACAACCGGCTTAGTTGTGAATTCTCAAGGCCTGGAGAAAGTTAAAGTATTAATATTTAGAGAAAGTCGTGGCTGGGAAGTAAAACAAGCGTTTTTTAGCGAGCAATTTATAAATGCAAAGTTGGCCCACAACAATAAACTCGACAAAAGTATTGATAACATTTCAGGTGCAACGCTATCTGTACGTGCTGTTACAGATATTTCTAGAATGGCTTTACTGTTGCATGATCATGTAATGATGGGTCCATGCTAAGCTTGCGCACTTATGGCAGCCAAATTACTTAAATGGCACCGAAGAATTGGACTAATTGCCTCAGCTTTTATCATTTTTTTGGTGGTAACAGGGGTCGTTCTACAACACAGCGATGATTTAAATTTACCAACCAATTATTTAGCAAATAGTTGGCTACTTAATCACTACGGTATAAAACCAAATCCCATCACAACGTATCAACTAGGCAATCAAACTATTTCACATGCTGGTGAATCAATTTATTTATCTGGTAAACCCATCAACGCACACGCACAAGCATCGCTCGGCGCCATACTTTTAAATTCTGAAATTGTTATAGCAACACCTACCTCTTTAATTGTAATCGATAAAAAAGGTAATGTGTTTGATGAAATCACCACCAAAGATGGTCTTAATGAATTTCCATTAGGCATTGCGTTATCAAAAAATAGAACGCCTGTGTTACGTGGAGTCAATACGTACTGGGAAGGCAACATTAGCCTTACCAACTGGCAGCCATTGGCAGGGCCTCACCCAAATTGGATCGCCCCTACGATTACGTTGCCTGCACTTAAACAAGTTGTCGAGAAACAAGACATGAGCCAACAAATTAGTTTAGAACGATTTATATTAGATGCTCACAGTGGTCGATTATTTGGCCAGTACGGTATTTATATAATAGATTTAGCAGCTATATTGCTACTTGTTCTATCTGTAACAGGAATTTGGTTATGGGCTACGCGTCGTCAGCAATGACCTCGACACTAATGGGCATGTGCAAATAATAGCGGCTCAAATTCTTTTAATGCACACTCATAAACATTACGCTTGAAGGCTACAACTTCTTGCAAAGGACGCCAATAATCTACCCAACGCCAGCCATCAAACTCAGGGCTTCTAGAAGAATCTAGCTGTATTTTACTATCGTCTGTTTTGAGCTTTAGTAAAAACCATCGCTGCTTTTGCCCAATACACTTTGGTTTTGAATAATCGCGCACAAGATGTTTAGGAAGACGATAACGCAACCATTTCCTTGAACTTGCAATTATATCAACATGCGCTTGATCCAGACCGGTTTCTTCTTTTAATTCGCGAAACAAAGCTTGCTCGAGGGTCTCGTCTTGATGAATTCCACCTTGCGGGAATTGCCAGGCATCTTGCCCATAACGTTTACACCACACGACATGCCGAGAATCGTTTGTCACAATAATGCCTACATTCTCCCGATATCCTGAGTCATCTATAATATGTTGATCACAGTCCATTCATAGCCTCTCATCTCATTGTTTCATATGATAACAGATCGGGCAATTTGAGCAGCGTGTAGACGAAGATTTAATACATAAATTTCAATAACTTAATGAAACTATAAATTTAACTGTATTTATAATATAAAGCGTAATTATGGCACTGGTATTTTTTGATTTAGACGAAACCCTCATTGCAGGAGACAGCGACTACGAATGGGGAAATTACCTGGTCTCTATTGGTA
Organism: Gammaproteobacteria bacterium; assembly: GCA_965247265.1. Classification (GTDB taxonomy): domain Bacteria; phylum Pseudomonadota; class Gammaproteobacteria; order UBA4575; family UBA4575. The sequence continues at coordinate 1,090,042 of OZ252002.1, read as the reverse complement.
AGGTCGATGGTGACGTTTATGAATCTGAAAATGCTCGTTTTTACCACGATTATCGTGTTGGTAATTTAGACGTGTATGAGTTCCTGGATTTTGCATTACAGCCACTCGCAAAGTATTCCTATGAGGAATTATGTGCATGGCGAGAAGACTATATACAACATTGCATTAAGCCAATTATAAAATCACAAGCACTCGAACTTGTCGAACAACATCGTAAGGCAGACGACTATTTAGCAATTGTCACCGCTACGAACCAATTTATTACCGAACCCATTAAAGAGTTATTTGAAATTGAAACGTTAATTGCAACCGAACCCGCAATGGAGGGTGGTCGTTTTACTGGAACCGTTGCGGGTACACCTTGCTTTGGTCCAGGTAAAGTTACACGTGTTAAAGAATGGTTAGCATCAACTAACCATTCTCTTGTTGGCAGTTACTGCTATTCAGATTCTCAAAATGATATTCCGTTATTAGAGCTTGTAGATAATCCCATTACAGTCGATGCGGATGAAAAACTATCTGCATATGCCATGCAAAAAGGTTGGGAACAACTTCAACTGAAATAAATGTTTATTTACTTCTCAATAAGAATAGCCATATTCTTGCTTGAACTTACCTTTAAACTCATCTATAGAAAATTGATGATTTTGCGTTCCATTATGCGCAACTTTGATCGCTCCGATGAGCGCTGCAATTCGACCGGTTACTTCCCAATCTAAATTATTCATCAAACCAAAAATTAACCCGCCACGATATGCATCACCACAACCTGTTGGATCTTGCACATCTTCTACATTGACGGCTGGAATTTCAAGTGAGCTTGTTTGGGTATGTATAATTGACCCTTTCCCGCCACGTGTAACAATGATGGCATTTACCTGTTCCGAAATTTGTTTAATGCTTAATTCGGTGCGTTCTTGCAATAATTGTGACTCATAATCATTGACACAGACATATGTTGCTTTTTCTATAAATGACAGCAACTCTTGGCCGTTAAACATAGGCAACCCCTGGCCAGGATCAAATATAAAAGGGATATTTGCGTCCTGACATTGTTGTGCATGCTGAATCATGCCGTCTTTCCCATCAGGCGAAATAACTGCAAGGCTGATACCATCTTCTACAGGCACAGTATTTTGATGTGAACAGTTCATGGCACCAGGATGAAATGCCGTAATCTGATTGTCATCAAGGTCTGTGGTTATGAATGCTTGAGCCGTGTATTCGTCACTTAACGTTTTTATATATTTTTGTTCAATCCCGCATTTATCCATCCAGATTGAATAAACGCCAAAATCTTTACCTGCTGTGCCCATGGGATACCCATCTCCACCCAACAAATTTAAGTTATAGGCAATATTCCCCGCACAACCACCGTATTCTCTACGCATCTGTGGCACCATGAAGGACACATTAAGAATATGCACTTTTTCAGGCAAAATATGTTCCTTAAATCGACCTGGAAATACCATGATCGTATCAAAAGCAAGAGAACCACAAATCAATGCCGACATCGTTGAATTCCTTTTGTATTTAAATGCATTATAGTTGTCAAAAAAACTCGGTGTAGAATATCAGATTTCCTAATTGCATGACAAAGTACATTTAACTATATGTCTATAAAAGATGAGCTGGTTCGCTATTACTCGTGGCTACGCAAGCATGGCTGTAACGATTCACATAGTGGCAACGCTTCGGTGCGTGATCAAAATACAGTATGGGTAACTCCCACTGGCGCATGTGCTGATACGCTCAAAGCAAATGATTTAATTGCCTGCAATATTGATGGAACAGCAGGCGAACATGCATCTTATGATGCAAAACTACATGTTGAAATATATAAAAAGAATTCAAAGGCCAATGCGGTATTGCATAGTCATGGTCCTCATACCATCGCATTGACCATGAATGGTGAAAACTTTATTCCTGATGATTTTGAAGGACAATTATACTTTCCAACGGTACCTGTACACAACATTCCATTTGAAGAATATTCTAAAATATCACCTAGCCTCATTGCAGATACCCTACAAGATTATTGCATCACAGTTGTTCGCGGACATGGTGTATATGCGTGTGCAGAAACATTAGATTTGGCATATAAATGGACGTGCTCATTAGAGCACTCTGCAAAAATTGCTTTCTTGGCAAAACAATTAAGGGATACTAACTAAACTTCCACCATCTGAAAATCGTCTTTCATTGCTCCACATTCTGGGCATTTCCAGTTAAATGGAATGTCATCCCACTTTGTGCCGGGATTAATTCCCTCTTCTGGCGCGCCTATTGATTCATCATAAATCCAGCCACAAATCACGCACATATATGTTTTATACTGCATAAATAGTTGTAAATTTAATATACATTTTATGGACGCTTCAATATCAACACCTGTAGTAATGGCTATATCTGGAGTCGACCCTACAGGTGGCGCAGGCATTCAAGCTGATATAGAAACATTAGCAAGCCTCGGTTGCCATGCCGCACCGATAATTACGTGCGTTACTACACAAGATACTACCAACGTACTTGAATCCTCACAAATTACTGAACGCATGATAATAGAACAATGTCGACTTGTGCTAGAAGACATGAATATCGCAGCTATTAAGATTGGCTTGATCGACTGCGTTGAAACTGCGCGTGCATTACATACTTTACTTAAAGATTATGAAAATATACCGGTCGTACTCGACCCTATTATTTCTGCAAGTGGAGGAAAAGTGTTAGCTGATCATTCAGTTTTGGAAGCAATTAATACATTATTAGTGCCAATTGCAAATGTAGTTACACCAAATAGCAAAGAAGCAAGAAAATTGGCACCTGAAGCAGATACTCTGGATGCATGCGCGATGGCAATTTTAGAGCATGGAGCACACTATGTGCTAATCACAGGTAGTCATGAACAAACTCGCGATGTATCAAATGTGCTTTATGGAAACAATCGTAAATTAGATACTCGGACGTGGCCACGACTTCCTGATCAATACCATGGCTCTGGTTGTACGCTTGCCTCAGCCATTACAGCCTATCTCGCACACGGACAAGATATCGTTTCCGCAGCACATCTGGCACAAGAATTTACATGGAAATGCCTCAACGCAGCGCGGCAACTTGGTATGGGTCAAAAAATACCTAATCGATTTCATTGGCTTAAGTAAAAAACTTAACCATGCAGAAATTAAAAGGCTTATATCCAATTGCTGATGCGCAGCATATAAACGCAAATGCACTTGCCCATGCAGTTGACGAAGTATTAGCAGCGGGTGTTCACATCATTCAATATCGAGATAAATTTAATAGTCAAGTTGTACGCCACAAAACTGCAAACAATTTAAAACAGCTCACAAAAAAACATGATGCACTCTTAATAATTAATGACGATGTTTCATTAGCAAGTTCAATTGATGCAGATGGTGTGCATCTGGGCGAAAATGATTGCTCGATTTCAGACGCTAGGCACATACTCGGCCCAAACAAAATTATTGGGGCCTCTTGTTACAATCAATATTATAATGCTGTCCGCGCCCAGAAATTGGGCGCAAACTATGTGGCATTCGGCAGCTTTTTTTTCTCGCCAACTAAACCTCATGCACCCAGAGCAAGTATTGAGCTCATTACCCAAGCAAAAAAAGAACTTACACTTCCTATATGTGCTATTGGAGGCATACATAAGGACAATATGGGTCCTCTCATAACCGCTGGAGTGGATATGGTTGCGTTGATAAGTGCAATTTTTTCCAATTTATCAACGACAAAAGCCATCTCAGAGTATCTCCCACTACTTAAGCAGTTTGATTTAACCGCATAATATTAGTTAGGATCCACTTCAATTTATTTATCTGACAAAAACTATCATGCCAACATCGAAAGAAGCATTTGATGAAGCTCTTAAATATATTCCCGGTGGCGTTAATTCACCGGTGCGCGCATTTAATTCAGTGGGCGGAACACCCGTGTTCATCAAACATGCTCAAGGTGCATATATCCATGATATTAACGATAAGCAATATATCGATTATGTAGGCTCGTGGGGTCCAATGATATTGGGCCATACACATCCTGAAGTAATCGTTGCGGTTCAAAGCGCAGCTGAGCAAGGTTTAAGTTTTGGCACACCCACCGAAATTGAAACCAAAATGGCAAAAATGGTATGTGAACTGGTTGAGTCGATTGAGATGGTTCGTATGGTCAGCTCGGGAACTGAAGCCACCATGAGCGCACTTCGACTTGCGCGTGGCCATACCGGTCGAAATAAAGTTATTAAATTTGAAGGCTGTTACCATGGGCACGGTGACTCATTACTTGTAAAAGCAGGATCTGGCGCACTAACGCTTGGCGTACCCAGCTCACCCGGCATTCCACCTGAGCTTGCGGAACACACCATAACACTTACATACAATAACCTTGAAGAGGTTGAAAACGTATTTAGCGAGATGAGTGGCGATATAGCGTGTGTTATTGTTGAACCCATAGCCGGCAATATGAACTGCATTCCACCGGTAAAAGACTTCTTGCAAGGCTTACGCAAACTTTGTTCTGAAAACAAAGTAATATTAATTTTTGACGAGGTTATGACTGGGTTTCGTGTAGCACGAGGTGGCGCACAACAACTATATAAAGTTACTCCAGACTTAACCACGCTCGGCAAAGTTTTAGGGGGCGGCATGCCCGTTGGTGCATTCGGTGGCGAACGAAAAATAATGGAATCACTTGCCCCTACAGGACCTGTATATCAAGCAGGCACGTTATCAGGAAACCCAATAGCAATGACCGCAGGGCTCACCACTCTAAAATTATTAGCTGAACGAGGTTTTCACGACAAGCTGCATCGAAAAACAAAATTACTCGTTGATGGAATATCTGAAGCAGCAGAACATCATAATATTCCATTAACAACTAATTATGTTTGTGGAATGTTTGGATTATTTTTTACAGAAGAAGAAAAAGTAACACAATTTTCACAGGTTACCGCTTGCAATCAAGAACACTTTAATCGTTTTTTTCATAGCATGTTAGAAAACGGTGTTTATTTCGCACCGTCTCCCTATGAAGCAGGTTTCATTTCTGCTGCACATACGGATGAAAATATTCAAAAAACAATTGATCTGACTGCATCTGCATTTAAATCGTTAAACACATAACCAATTCTATAATCAGTTACTACTAAGCTTCAGATTCCGAGGCTGCCTAATGCCACCATAATTCTATTGAGTACACCTGTAATGCGTGGGTGCTCAGTTTCAATTTGTTCAACATGCTCTTGTATATTATGAATTAGAGAATCAAAGTATGTAGAATTGTCTAAATTATTGATCTCACTTTTTATACTTGTTGCAAGAGTATCAATTTTTATCTTGACATCATTGTTATCTTCCCCCAACTTATCAAGTTCAGTCCGTAAATCTTGCAATAATTTATTTAATTATTTTTTACTCATATTTCGAAAATTGCTTATGCAAACTTAATGTAAAAGAATATTTAAAAATTAATTACTCTGCTTATATAATTGAATTACGAATCACCGGCTGTATCAAGCAGGCTTTTAATAGCAACCACAATCACAGCTGCTGCAATAAATGAAACCAAATAATCGGCGATGGACGATGCATGTTTGCCAATATATGGAATTGAGTTTAAAGCTGATGCGCAAATTACAAGACTAATTGATGCTAATAAAAAACGTGATGATTCGCCCTTGCCTACATTTAAAAATCCTACAATAACACCAAGTATTGCTAATACGGCAGGCACCCATGGGTTATTTGCCAACCCAAGTCCCACGACAATACAAATAATCAATCCTGCTAGAAATATCCATCTCCCAATTTCGCTCATAGACCTCTCTCCAACACAGCTAGATGAATTAAAATTTTAATGATATTAGTATTCATATGTAACACGCCTATTTAATTCTATACAGCGTCGTTTGCATTCCATCTTCAGCCAAAAAAGTGAACTCTTTACCATCTACGGAAATTATCTTATCGGTTATTTTAGTTCCAGGTTTCAAAACTGTACTACTGGATTCAATAACTTCTACATTTGAGTAGCCATCTACTACTTCCCACCTAGATTTTATTTGATATTCCTCGAATAATTTATCGCCATGGAATACCTTGCCATATGAATGCAACATTCCATTATTTTTAAATTCTTCAGTCGCTGAAACCGATATCTCACCATCTGAAAAATCAAATGACCATACACCTATTAATTTATCTTTATATTCCTGATCCGTATCTGATGCAATTGCTGTAGATAAAAATATTAACAAGATGACCACTAATTTAAATTTCATTTTTAAATCCTTTGAAACTAGTTATAAATAAAATTAACAATTATGCGTGTTCAGGTATTTCTTGATATTGTCCTTCGGCAAAGCGAGGTGTGCAAATAACCAGAAAAATTAAATCCCTGCTACCAATATTTGTAATACTTTGAGGACATGACGGAGGTATGATTACCACATCGCCAACATGCACTTTCTGAGACGCTAAATTTCCAATTTTAACAGCCCCATCTCCCTCAATAATCACATATCTCTCTACTATATTTTTCAATTTATGTAATTTGGTGGTGACCCCAACATTGACACGAGCGCGCGCAATGGACAATTCTGGGTCATCTTCTGAATTTGAAATTTTGACAATGAAACAACCTTCGTCTATATAAAACTCATTAGCTAAATCAAATTGCTTTATCAGTGGTTGCATAAGTATTGTGTTTAAAAATAGAAATATAATTTTATGTAACTATTTAGTATGAGACTGTAAAAATTTCAATATTGTTTTTTGTACTTCTTTGTTTTCTAGTAGTTCATGTTGATGACTTAAATTACCATCCTTAAATTCTACAGACCTACTACCATTGTTCTTATTTAAGTAGCCCGAACAATCTCCTCTTGTCCAGTCATTTTGGAGCCAAGGATCATTCTTACCTACTAACGTAAGTACAGGCTCTGTTTTCGGAGCATTTATACCTTTATATTCTTCCCAGCCTGCATGACACGTCCAGCCCTCTACGACCCTGGCATTTACAGCCATTGCGCTGACTTCGACGAGAAGGTTGCTGTGGTAATTCCACCCCGGCTTAGTCCCATTAAAAAGACATTGTCCGGATCTACCCAAGGAATTAATTTTGCATGTTCAATCGCAAAACCTGCATCGAATTGTCTTATCTTTAACGTTCCTCGATACAACCCACCTTGCTTCGTGACCACATTACATGATTTTGGATATTTTTTTCGAGCAAAACTAACAGGCGCAATTACTGCGTAGCCATTTTTGGCCAAATAATTAATTCGCGTATAGGTACCTTCCCAAACACCAGCGCAGCCATGAAAATAAATTACTGTAGGATGCTTTATATGTTTTTCAAATTTTTCCTTGTCTAGCTTGTTTATTGTGGTACTTACATACTTACCCGCTCCATTTGGAATTCTAACCATGGCAGCCAGTCATACACGCTCTAATTCTGCAGGATCGCTCCAGTCTTTTTTCAACATTTTAGCGGCGGGTGTAAACGTCTTATAACTATTACTCGTATCTGAACTAAAAGCTGGACTTGAACTATTTATTAGAATTATTACTTACCAAACAAATGTGGTGATAAATTGTATACGTCTATCCACTAATTTTAGAAAATAACAAAATATTTAATAGTCACGCAGTTTGATGCTGGCCATATAATTTTGCATATAAACCATTTGCGCTAATTAATTCATCATGGTCGTCTTGTTCTGTCACTTTACCATCTTCAAACACATATACTGTGTCGGCTTGTCTAACCGCACTTAATCGATGCGCAACAATTATCATCGTACGGCCTTGTAAATATTCAGCAAGTGCAAAATGAAGTTTAGCTTCTGTTTCTGCATCTAACGCAGATGTTGCCTCATCTAAAATAACTACTTTAGGGTTAGTGAGTGCCATTCTTGCAATTGCAATTCTTTGTCGTTGACCACCAGACAAACGTATGCCATTCACACCTATTAAACTATCCAGCCCTCTTGGCATTCTCGCTACAACATCGTTAATTTGTGCTACCTCAAGCACACGCCATAAAGCAGCATCTGGCATTTCTCTTCCCAAGGTTAAATTCATTCTCACGGTGTCATTAAATAACGCAGGATGTTGAAGTACACATGCGACATGCTCTCGCACTACATCCATACCTATACGTGATACGGGCACACCATCGAATTTAATTTCACCAAATAATGGTGGATATAAACCTAGTAATACCTGCACCAGCGTAGACTTACCGCCACCACTGGCTCCAACCAATGCAACCTTTTCACCTTTATTAATAGCTAAATTAACACCATCCAATATATATGAACCATCTCCATATGCAAACTTAATGTTTTCAATCTGAACACTAACAGCGTGTTTATCCGTAAAGGGATTTTCGAGATGCGGGTACTGGGGCTCCTGCGGCATGTAAAGTAATTCATTTATTCGCCCAAGTGCGGCTTTTGCCCCATAGAACGAATATTGAATGTTTAATACCTCTTGCACAGGTGCCATCATGAACCACAAATATCCAAAAACTGCAATCATTTCACCAATCGTCAAATCAGCAAGCAATACCATTGCCATGCTTACAGCACGAAAAATATCAAATCCAATTAAAAAAACAGAAAACGATAATCGATTCGCAGCATCACTTTTCCATGAAAAAGCCGAAGAATGTTCTTTTACTTCTTCCGCATTCTTTTTTACCCTATCTAAATAATATTCTTCACGATTACTTGCTCTTATTTGCTGTATGCCATCCAATGTCTCGGTGAGCGATTGCTGAAATATTTCAAATGCCTTATTTTCCTTTTTCTTTAAGGTTTTTACCTTTTTACCTATTGCCATTGTGACGTAAATGACCAACGGGTTAACAAATAATATAAATAACGCGAGCTGCCAATGCAGCCAAATTAACACACCTGCAACACCTAAAATCATAAGTGCTGCAACTATGAATTTACTTACTGTTTCACCAGCAAAATGGTCAACTGTATTTAAATCTGTTACGAATTTTGAAGCAACAGCTCCTCCACCAATTGTTTCGTACTCAGACATTGCAACTGATTTAAGTCTATTTAGTAGCTGAACCCGAATGCGGTAAGTAATATCTTTTGCTATTCCAACAAACTTTTTAGTTTGCCAAACATTAAACGCTAAATAGACTAACCGTAGAACAATACAAATTACTGTTAGTACAGCAATGTATAGAAAAGGGGTCTGTAATGACTCAGGGAAGTAATTATTAACAGTAGCAACAACCTTTCCAGGTTTATCCAATAAAACTTCATCAATTAACAATGGTATAAGCAATGGAACAGGTATGCTCGCCAGTACTGCCAATATAGCTATAGTCTGTGCCGCAAAAAGTTCTTTCTTATGAGAAAGCGCCATGTTGAGAACACGACGTACTGTGTATCGCGCTGAATCTTGGTCTTTGCTTTCTAAGTTTGACATCAAAGCATGCAGATATATTTAGGCATCTTTAGCATTGTTTTTATCTATATCGGCCCTGACTTGATCCATATCTAATGCTTTTGTTTTATCTATTATATCTTCTAATTGCGCAGGGGGTAACGCTCCGGCCTCTGAGTACAATAAAATTTGTTCACGATAAATCATCAGTGTTGGAATAGATCGTATATTACATGCTTGCGCTAATTCTTGCTGTTCTTCCGTATCTACTTTCGCAAATATAACATCATCATGATTTTCTGAAGCTGTTTCAAATGTTGGTGCAAATGATTTACATGGTCTGCACCATGACGCCCAAAAATCGATAATAACCGTGTTATTGTTCTCAATTGTTTCATTGAAGTTATCTTTAGTTAAGGCAATCGTTGCCACATTTTCTCCTTAGTTGATTTATAAAAATTTTGATTCTTGCATAGCTTCTTTAAGATGATGCAAACGAACAATATGATCGTCTATTTCCAAAAGGCGCTGCTTTATAGGTAATTGTAGAGGTAACAGTTCAGTGAGGCGAGCGCCTACCCATCCTGCATGCTCATACCGAGCTGGGAAGCTACTATAAGACCCTCCAACTTCTGAAATAATGTGCTGCAAAATCAATTTCATGGGCTCAAATTCCTCTGGTAAATCTAGATCTGGATTCTCTTCAATCTCTTGTACTTGCCCAACCACAAGTTGATTAGATTCAACGCGTGTTGAAACAATTTGTATCTTGCTTTCACCAAATGCAGTAATCCCTAAAAAGCCATCAGAAAGCGTTTCCCAATCATTTATACGACATAATGTACCCGTATTAAACACGTCTGCCGCAGCACCTGATTCGCCCCCTTTTTTGATTAATACAATGCCAAATCCATGCTCATTACGCATGCATTCTTTCACCATATCCAAATAGCGAGGTTCAAAGATCCGTAATGGTAATACGCCACCCGAAAATATCACTGAATTCAGTGGGAAAAGAGGAAATTCCTGCAAATTAGAAGACAATTGATTTGCGCTAGTACGGTGCCAGCTTATAGTAAATGAAGTATTTTACACTGCTTAGGCCGCTTTATCAGCAGCTGTATCGGGATCTGATAAGCGTTTAACTAACGAATGAATAACTGCTTTATAAAACTGTGCCTGCAATGAATTAGACATAGTATTTAAATCTGTAGTGCTTATTTTCATCAGTAACATTTCAGTGCTTGACATAATACTTGTTGTGCGATGACCGTAATGAAGCAACCCTAACTCACCAAAACAATCTCCTTCTCCTAAGCTTTTAACAGGTTCGTTTGACTTAAACACCGTTGCTTGCCCATCCACTATCACATAAAACGTTTGATCAATTTCACCCGCAGATAAAACTGTTTCGCCTTTTTTTATATGTAGCCAGGTTGCTATGACAATGAACTCTTGTAACTCTTCCCGACTAAAGTGTTTGAAAAACCCAAGCGTGCCTGCTTGTTCAGCATTTACATCATTCACAATTTGTTCTTCTTCATATCGAAGTGCAACATCAACGCTTTGCAAAGCAAAAGCAAAGTCATTAGCTGAAGGGTAACGTAACTCGGGATTAGTAGCTAAGACCTCATCAAGGATAGGTTTTAATTTTACTGCATGCTCAATAGGAAAATAGAGCAATGATTCAGGCTCATCATTTAATATTTTATACATTAAGGTATGCACATTATCCGCTTCATATGGTTTTTTACCCGTTAGGATCTCATATAAAACAACGCCTAGTGCATAGATATCAGTCCATGGTCCCACATCATGTTCTTCTATTTGCTCAGGAGCCATATACGACGGTGAGCCATAGATACCACTGGATAATGTATCAACGCGATTTCTCACTTTAGCAACACCAAAATCAACGATTTTGACATTTCCATCTTCTGTTAAAAGAATATTGCTTGGTTTGATATCCCGATGAATAATTTCTTTTCTATGCGCATATTCAAGTGCTTTACAGCATTTAAAAATAATATCAATTGCTTTTCCAACTGAAATTTTCTGGCCTACTTCAATAATATTATCTAAACTTTTTGCATTAATATATTCCATAACTATGTAGGTTTGATGATCACCCACACCCGCATCATAAACGGAAATGATATTAGGATGCTGTAGTTTCCCAACCGCACGTGTTTCTAGAAAAAAAGAATTGCGCACTTGTTGCGTGTCTTCTTCACTTGATGAATGTTCGGGAATATTTGTAACTTTAATGGCTACATTGCGATCCAAAAACGGGTCATATGCTTTATATATTGTTCGATACTTTCCCGTGTGGATTACATCTTCCAGCTGATACTTACCTATCTTATCTCCAGAAGACAAGCTTCGTCGTTTTTTATACATAGACATTGTATTAAGTTCAGCCTCTCGCTAATGAACAATGGATAATTTTGTTAACTGTGAAACAAGTTTAGCAGATAACCCATCAAATCCACCGTTGCTTAAAATTAAAATTTGATCGTCCTGCTTTAAGTTGCCAACCACGTCAGCAATTATTTCATCGACAGAAGTAAAAATATCGCAAGCTGGGCGCATTTGATCTGCGACGCCTTGCAAAGACCAATTTATTTCAGTTGGTTTAAACATAACAACCTTATCTGCATCTATAAACGCATCAGCCAGGGTATCTGTGTGAATGCCTAATCGCATTGTATTAGAGCGAGGCTCAAAAATAGTCACTACTCGACCTTTTTGTGACTGGGCTTTGAACGCAGATATTGTCGCTGCAATTTCTGTAGGATGATGTGCAAAATCATCATAAACGCTTACGTGGTTAAACGTTCCTTTGTGTTCTAAACGTCGTTTAACGCCTGCAAACATTGCTAATGCTTCCAATGACGTATCAAAACTTACGCCAAGATGTTCAGCGACCGCAATTGCAGCAATAGAGTTTGCAATATTATGTCTTCCAAATAGATTGAGCTTTCCATCACCAATATGCGTGCCATTTTTCTCTAAGGAAAATGTTTTACCCGATGCATCAATATTTCCTGCAAACCAATTTGCTGAGGAATTTAATACAGAAAAAGATTCAATTGGTGTCCAACAACCCATTTCAATTACATCTCGTAAATTTTCATCTTCATAATTAATAATGACAATTCCTTCACTAGGCGTTATGCGCAGTAAATGGTGGAATTGACGCTTTATATCGCCAATGCCATTAAAGATATCTGCATGATCAAATTCTAAATTATTTAGTATTAGCGCATGGGGACAGTAATGTATAAATTTTGACCGCTTATCAAAAAATGCGGTGTCATACTCATCTGCTTCAATTACGAAGTACTGTGAATCACCTAATCGGGAAGAATTTTCAAAATTTGTGGGTACTCCCCCAATCAGAAACCCTGGTTGTAATCCTGCATATTCCAAAATCCATGCCAGCATGCTTGTGGTGGTGGTTTTCCCATGTGTGCCTGCTACAGCAAGCACGGTTCGGTCTCGCAATACCTGATTATTTAGCCATTGTGGCCCTGATTGCAGGGGCACATGGTTATTCAATAAAAATTCCGCAATTTCATTGCCGCGTGTTATGACATTGCCAACAATAACTTGATCAGGCATAGGTTGAAGATGATCAATCGAATATCCCTCTTTAAGTTCAATTCCTGATTTCTCAAGCAGAGTGCTCATGGGAGGATAGACATTTTCATCTGAACCCGACACGTCATGACCAAGTTGTTTGGCGATAATGGCCAAACTACCCATGAATGATCCACAAATTCCAAGTATATGAATATGCATTAAGTTGGCGTACTCCTTGCAAAATATTCAAGAATCATGAAACTTAATAAAGCATATCCTACACTTATTGCCAATCCATAACCCATTAACGAAGACAGCGCTCGACTGAAGATATATCCATATACGATCACAACCCAGATAAAGCAAACAAACCCTGTAAGACTAAAAAACATTGTAGCGGTCTCACTCAACTCTAAATATGTCAAAGAATATACACTCGGAAGTGAAATTAAATTGATAATCGTTACCGTACCTAACATTGCACTGAAGGTTTGCAAAAAACGTTCTGGTTTCTTGAGTAGTAAAAGTTTGACAAAAATAAATGTGAAAAGTAAGCCTGCAATACTTGATAAACCAGAAATATTTACATTAAGAACAATTGAACCTATTAGTACAGATACAATTAAACTTGTAATGATGAGTATTCCTAGAAATACATAAGAACAAGGCAGGCCTTCTGGACCGTCTCGCAACAAACAAATATTAAATAATGCTTTTACGACATTAAGCATCGTAAATTACTATTGATTGCAAATAAATTTCAAACTTGCTACGCAGACAAAAATCCATAAATACCGCGCTTTGATGGTGCTGTCATCCATTCTCGAAGATGATCAATTTCAGGCGTGCTACCTAAGTCCTCTATAGATTCACTCTCACGCAATTTCCGAAATGCCAACTCCAATTTTTTATAACGATCACCTTTAATGCCTGCGCGTCGCAAGCCAATAGTGTTCAGGCGATAATGACAAACGGGCTCTCCGCCCAGTAAACAATACGGCAATACATCTTTTCTAACTGGCGTATAGCCTGCAACCATAGATAATTTACCAATACGAATGAACTGATGTGTACCTACATGCCCACCAAGATTTGCCTTGTCTCCAATCTCAATATGCCCACTTAAGCCAACATAGGCGGTCAGCACGACTTCATCACCGAGCTGACAGTCATGCGCAACATGCGAATAGCTCATAAGAAAACACTTTGAGCCAATGCGTGTGGGTTGTTGCGGATTTGTAGAGCGATGCACAGTGCAATTTTCTCGAATAATATTTTGATCCCCTATCTCAACCCAAGTTTCCTCACCTAAAAATGATATATCCTGTGGGATTCCACCCAATATTACTTGTGTATGTAACTGATTCTCGCGCCCTAATTTAACATAGGGATGTATTACACATTGCGGACCTATTTTGGTACCTGAGCCAATTTCAACATTGTCTTCTACAAGACTATAAGCACCAATAGTTACATCGGTATCAATGTTTGCCTTTGTTGAAATAGTTGCGGTTGGATGGATATTTGGCAAGAGTAGCTGCTTAAAATTTAGAATAATTAATTAAAAATTATTTTACCAAAATTTCATTTACTTGCATCTATAAATTTTTAACAGAACAACTTATATTGTAAGTTCTAGTAACATAACAAATATTTTCAATTTGATTAATTTTTACTATCTATATAGCTTTGCCATATATTTTTACAATCATCTCTAAACTCTAAAAACATAAATCCGATTACATAAAGTGCTTGTGAAACTCGATTTACAGATATAACTTGCGCACTACAATAGATATTGTTGATTAATCCTGTAGATTTGGGTGTTTTAATCACAAGCTCTGCAAAAAGATTTTCGCCTGGTGTAACTTGAATGTGTTTGCTAAAAAGGCTGCCAGCAAGGCCTCCATCACACGATATTCGCAGCCCTTCTAAAGAAATTTCCATTGTCGCCGCATCATTATAAACCTGCCCGTCAATATTTATTTCAACTGGCAACTTATCATGATAGCGAGCTACTGCTCTGCGCTGACCTTGCATTTTGATATAATTTATAAATTGAAAAAGGTACTACAAGCAAGAACTATCTAATAAGCCTTACATATTGTCAATCTGGCTCATCTTGTAATAGCGCCAGCAAGTCATCTTCATTAAGCACCATCACGCCAAGTGATTCCGCTTTAGTCAACTTCGATCCTGAATTTACACCGGCTATCACCGCAGTTGTTTTTTTTGAAACACTGCTCGTCACTTTCGCACCCAAAGATTTTAGACGATTTGCTGCATCTGATCTGCTGAAGCTTTCTAAGCTCCCTGTAAGAACATAGGTTTCGCCTTCTAGGTATTTATCATGTGAATTTGTCGCATGTGTTTTTTGCCAACTCACGCCAGATTTAACGAGCTCATCAATTACTTCTCGATTATGTATTTGATCGAAAAATGTTATGACATTCTCAGCAACAATTGGGCCCACATCAGGAACATTCTGAAGATCTTCAACATCCGCCTGCATAATTGATTTTAAATTAATATAATAATTTGCAATTGCACTGGCTGTAGCCTCACCCACTTCCCGTATACCTAATGCATAAATGAATCGTGAAAAAGAGGTACTTTTACTTTTCTCAATTGCATTAAGCAAGTTATCCGAAGATTTTTCACCCATGCGTTCCAGTGAAATAACTTGCTCTTTTTGTAAATGATATAAATCTTTTACACTTGAAATTAGATTTTCATCAACGAGCTGGTCAATTAATTTGTCACCTAATCCTTCTATATCCATTGCAGTTCGTGATGCATAATGTTTGATCGCACCTTTGCGCTGAGCAGGGCAATATAAACCTCCGCTACAGCGAATAACTGCTTCATCTTCAATTTGTATTACATCGGATTCGCATTCTGGACAAAACGCAGGTGCATGTATTGGTTTGTTACGCTTATTTCTAGGTTTTAAAACAGTCTTAACAACTTCAGGTATCACATCGCCAGCTCGTCTTATTATAACGGTGTCACCTGTTCTCACATCCTTTCGTTTTACTTCATCCATATTGTGCAACGTAGCATTGCTTACAGTTACACCGCCTACAAAAACAGGCTCTAGTTTTGCAACAGGTGTTAATGCGCCTGTACGCCCAACTTGAAATTCAATACTTTGTACTTTTGTAATTGCCTCTTGTGCAGGAAATTTATGCGCAACAGCCCATCGCGGGGCGCGTGAAACAAACCCCAACTCATTTTGCAACTCTAATGAATTAACCTTATAAACAACACCATCAATTTCATAATCTAGCGAATCTCTAATATTTAGTATTTTTTCGTAATAATTTAGGCAACCCCTAAAACCAGGCGCCATATCCACTTCAGGGCTAACTTTCAAACCTATTTTTCTTAAAAATTCTAACGACTCAAATTGCGTGGTCACAGAAGTATGCTTTTCAATGTTCGTGGCACTGTAGAAATATATATCCAGTGGTCGTTTTGCAGTGTTGCGCGGATCTAATTGTCGCAAACTTCCGGCAGCAGCGTTTCTTGGATTTACAAATGTTTTTTCTCCCTCTTTTCTTGCCATTTCATTCATTTTTTCAAATCCTTTAATTGGCATGAACACTTCGCCTCGCACTTCCAATTCTTTAGGTAGATTTCTTATTTTACGTAAACGCAATGGTATAGATTTGATTGTGCGTATATTCTCTGTAATTTCTTCACCAGTAACGCCATCGCCACGTGTTGCACCGCGAACCAACACGCCATTCTTATATATCAAACTCACTGCTAACCCATCAATTTTTGGCTCTGCCATGTAATCAATATTTATATCTCTTTTTAGACGATCTTTTATTCGAACTTCGAAGGCAGCCAAATCATCATCACTAAAAACATTACCGAGTGATAGCATAGGTACATAGTGTTTTGCTGGCGCAAATGAATTTAGGGGTTTATCGCCAACACGCTGTGTTGGCGAATCCAAGGTAACTAATTTTGGATGGGATTCTTCAATTTTTTGTAAGGCGTGAAACAGCTTGTCATATTCTGCGTCCGGTATGCTTGGTTCATTCAGCACATAATAGGAATAGTTATGTTGCCGAATTTTTTCCCGCAAATTATTAAGCTTGGTTTTAACGGAACTTGCCATTGAATTAAATTTTTCACCTACAACATTATATCCTACGACATAAGATATCTTGTGTAGAATAGTATAAAATATTTATTAAGATATTCTGTAGTACAATATTAAAAAAGACTAGAATTGTATTTAAGGTAGCGCTTTATACGTTGCGATGAGAATTCTTCAAGCTAAATAGCTGCACATTCTCTTGTAAATGTGCAACTGATTGCGGACTAAGCATACTGCGTGATTCATCTAACAAATCTCCATCAAGTCTTTCCGCAAATCGTTTGGCAGCTTCATGCATAATATTGAATGCTTTTAAGCCTTCTTCAGGTCCAGGTAAATTCATTACAAAACTTATTCCAGGGGTTTCAAACGCCTCCATTTCATCTAAATTGAATGTGCCTGGCTTCACCATATTTACAATAGTGTAAATTGATCTTTTCCCGCTAAAGCGCTCAATTTTTTTATGGAATACGTGCATATCATCGTATTCAAGTTCCAATTCTTTAGATAACTTCACAATTCCTTTGCCTTTTAACTTGCCCGGTGCTCGTGCTACCAAATGAAGCACAACGAGCTTTTCTTCCAGTGGAGCCACTTCTGGCTCTTCCTCCAACAAGCTGGGCTGTTCTTTAAATGTCTCAGCTGTTGTTCTCGGTAATTCTTTAATGTCTTCACGCACCAATTCGCTAATATCATTGAGCTCATTATTAATATCTTTGTTTGCATCCAGCTCAGTAGACTCATCTAAATCTAGTGGGTCTGGTAAATCATTTGTTTGAAAATCGAACTCATCATCTTCTTGCAAGTTTTGCATTCGCTTGGATCTACTAAAAAAGTACAATGCAACTAATGCTGCAGTTCCAATTAGTACTAATGCAATACGCAGTTCAATTTCCATAGACTTTGCGCTAACACGCGCTAATAATAATTTTTAGATTAGAATTTATGAGACAGCCGTCATTTCTGTCGCTTGATCAACATCTACAGATACAATACGTGAGCACCCTGGCTCACTCATAGTAATACCTAACAGCTGACTGGCATATTCCATGGTATTTTTATTGTGTGTAATGTAAATAAATTGCACACGATCACTCATATCCTTTAATAATTCACAGTAGCGGGTAACATTTGCATCGTCTAACGGTGCATCTACCTCATCTAATAAGCAAAATGGCGCAGGATTTAATTCAAATAACGAAAATACTAATGCAACGGCTGTGAGTGCTTTTTCACCGCCTGATAGTAACTGTATTGATGTCAGTCTTTTCCCTGGCGGCCTGGCCATTATAGACACACCCGTCGTCAACAGATCGTCACCTGTCATTTCTAAAAAGGCTTTACCCCCGCCAAATAATCTTGGGTACATGGCCTGCAAGTGCGTATTTACTCTTTCAAATATATCTTTAAATCGATCCTTAGTCACTTTATCAATTTTACGAATGGCATTTTCCAATGTCTCTAAAGCCTGAATTACATCTTCATGCTGACGATCAAGATATTCCTTACGTTCATGATGTTCCTCATACTCACCTATAGCAGCAAGATTAATAGGACCCAAGCGCGTAATCCTTCGTTCAAGTGATTGTACTCTTTCTTCCCAATTTTTTAACGTTGCATCACCGGATAGCTCTTTTAATAATTGCTCTGGGCTAACGCTAAATTCATCTAGCTGCTCTTTTACCGTTGTGCTGCGTACATTAGCTTCCTGCCAAGCAAGCTGTAATTCATTTAGTGCGCTGCGCAATTCTTCTAAATTTCGTTGAGAGTTAACATTTTCTTCTTGCTTGATTCGAATTTGTTCTTCAGTATTCTGTGCAACTTTTCTTGCATCGGCTAAATCATGCTCAATTTTAACGCGTTGATTAACAAATTCTTTAAGCTGATCATTTAATTCAGTCAGCGGCGCACTACCATCATTGATAGATTTCTGCAACGCATCATCGCGTTGCTTTAATTGTTCAGCCTGTTCTTCCATACGAACTAACGATGCTTGCGTTGCATGCAAAGAACTTCGATATGACTCTAAACTTAGCGCTAATTTATGCGCGGATTCTCGCCTTTCAACGTCTTCACTTCGCGCACCATCCAAGCTAAATGCAGTTGTGTCACGCTGCTCAATGAGTTGGTCTCTTTCTAAAATCAACGCATCTAAAATAGACTCTGTTTCCTGCTTTGATTCTTGAGATTCTTCTAATTCTTGTTGAGACTGCTCAACCTGACGATTAACCTCATCTAAATAATCTCGAAGCTGCTCTTCTTGCCGCAACACATGTTCTTTTTCACTTTCCCAGCCAGCCATTCCTGCTTCGGCCTGAGCATGTTGTTTTTGTGCATCGGTATAATTAGTCTGCACATGGTCTCTTTCACTCTCGTTCTCATACAAGCTATGTTGACACTCATCTAATTCAGATAAAAGTTGAGTAATGGCAGCTTGTTGTGCATTCACCTCTTTTTCTAATAATTGAATATCACATTTGCGATGCAATACATTTCCTTTGTTTGCAGTAATTCGAGAAACACGCAACCAATTTGCACCCATCCAAATTCCATCTTTAGTTATGACCGACTGTGCCGACCCCAACGACTCTCTTTTGGCAAAGGCGCTGTTAAAATCTTTTGCAACAAGAATATTACCCAGCAACTTCGTCAAATCTACCGGTGCTTCAACTTTTGACAACAATGTCCCGTCAGCTTTAAATAATTTATCAGGCTTACGTTTATCCATCATCATTAGACGACCTGTTTTAATAGCACCCAAAGATTTTGTAGTCCGCTCAATTTCATCTACACATACCGCTTCTAGGTGATCGCCTAGTACGGTTTCCACAGCTGCTTCCCAACCCGATTTAGTTTTGAGTTTGTCCATTAATCGTGGCGCTTTACTCAAGCCATTTTTCTCAAGCCAATGTATGACGGCTTGACCTTCTTCTCCTAACACCACTTTTTGCAGTGCCTGCAAAGATGTTAGTTGAGTTTGCATTGATTGCAATTTTTCACGCGCTTGCTCTAACTGAACGGCAAGCTTTTGGCTTTTATCTCGACCAGAATTTATTTTATTTGTCAGCTCACTAATTTTTGGAGAAATAGTTTTTAAGGTGGTGCTCGTTTCATCAACACGTGAGGCTAAATCTTCTGTTTGCCCAGACGATTTATGTTGGCCAAAATGATGCAAATCTTCAAGCAACTTATCCTTACGATCTTCAAGCTGTTCAAGATGCTCTTCAAGATATTCAATTCGAGAAGATTCAATTTCTATAGTCTGTTCTGGTTCCGAAATTTTAGCAGTGATTGCTTCCCAAGCATCTTGCCAGGTTGCCATATTGCTTTCAGCTTCACTAAGCTTTTGCGTGTTAGACGTTAAATCATTTCGCGCAGAATTTAATTCTGGTTCAATTTCACTTATCTTTTTATTCAGCTCAGCAGCTTTATCTTGTTCATCATTTAACGCTTGTTTCGCATTTGACCAGGCTTGCTTAACTTCTGCCAACTCTTCTTCATAACGACTATTTAATTCTTTAATATGATGGATAGATTGCTCAACTCGTGAGATTTCACCACCGAGTTTATAGTACCGCCTTGTACTTGATTAAATTTCTCAGTGTCCTCGGCATGCTGTTGACGTAGTTCTTCAATTTCCGCCTCAATGGCACGAATGCCTGCAACAACTTTTTCTAATTCAGTTTGTTTATGTTCCAACGTTTGTTTGCGCTCTTGCACATCCAGCTGATGAGCTTGCCAACGCAATGCCAATAATTCTGTTCTAGCTTGTCGCTCTTCGGCCTTTAATATCTTATAACGTTCGGCCGCTTTTGCCTGCCTTTGCAAATGTTCTAAACGCTTGGTAATTTCCTCAATTACATCATCAAGTCGATCTAAATTTTCTTTAGTATGTCGAATACGAATTTCTGTCTCACGACGCCGTTCTTTATATTTGGAAATCCCAGCCGCTTCTTCAAGATAGATACGTAATTCATCAGGCTTGGCATCAATCAATCTCGATATCATGCCTTGTTCAATAATGGCGTAGCTACGTGGTCCCAAACCAGTGCCTAAAAATAGATGCACAACATCTTTGCGTCGGCATTTCGTCCCATTTAAATAATATTTTGATTGCCCATCTCGGGTAACTTGTCTACGTATAGCAATTTCATTATAGGCTGAATATTCGCCTCCTAGTTTCCCTTCGCTGTTATCAAAAATTAACTCAATCGATGCTTGGCCAACAGGTTTGCGGGTTGAAGAACCATTGAAAATTACATCTTCCATGGTGTCGCCACGGATATGCTTGCTGCTCTCACCCATTACCCAACGAACTGCATCAATAATATTTGATTTGCCACATCCATTGGGCCCAACAATACCGACCATGGATTTAGGAAATGAAAGCGTCGTTGAGTCTACAAAAGACTTAAATCCCGACATTTTTACTGAAGTAAGCCGCATTTATATTATTTCGCTAGAATAGGTCCACAATTTAAATGAGATATTAGAGATATGACTAATTCCCATACACAACATTTAGAAACGTTTGAAAACCCGCAACGTGATACTGACTATACAATTCGAATGCATATACCAGAATTTACCTGCTTGTGCCCACTTACAGGCCAGCCTGATTTTGCAGAATTCTTAATAGAATACATACCCGACAAGCTCTGCATAGAGCTTAAGGCGCTCAAATTGTATATGACGTCTTTTAGAGACAAAGGTGCATTTCACGAAGCAATAACTAATGAAATTCTAAGCGATATTGCTTCATTGCTAAAGCCCCGATTTATGCGAATCACAGCAGACTTTAATGTTCGCGGTGGCATCTATACGCAAGTTACAGCAGAACACCAACAGCCTGGATGGCAAGCACAACAGGCTGTAGAACTTCCTAATTCACTTTAATGTTTTTATTTAACAACAAGATATTGAAAAAGAAATTACAATGATCTCCGATGTAATAAGAGGTGCCTCACACGTCATTAATGGGTTTAGATTATTAAAATTGCAAGGTATAAAACGTTATGTCGCTATACCATTAATCATAAATATATTTTTATTTGCAGGTGTTATTTATTTCGGCACGGACAAAATTGATGGTCTTTTTGAACAGTTTTTACCCAATTGGCTTTCATGGTTGGAGTTCATTCTCTGGCCATTAGTCGTAATCGCAACATTATTGGTCGTATTTTTCACGTTTACACTAGTAGCCAACATCATAGGTAGCCCGTTCAACGCGGTATTGTCAGAAAAACTTAGAACACCTGACTCAAAAAACAATAGGCTCAAGTGATGGCTGCTTGGATATGCTGCGTGATGCGAGCGCAGGTGTTGGCAATGAAGTACGAAAACTTTTCTACATAGGTATTCGGGCAATTCCATTGCTATTCTTATTTTTAATTCCAGGCTTAAATCTCATCGCCCCCATACTTTGGATTATTTTTGGTGCCTGGATGCTAGCCATTGAATATTTAGATTACCCTATGGGAAATCACAATTTATCCTTTAAACAGCAATTAGTATTATTGAAAAAAAATCGTTTTCTATGTTTAGGGTTTGGGTTGGTTTTATTATTTATGACTATCACACCCATACTTAACTTCATATCAATGCCAATTGGCGTTGCTGCTGCAACATCGTTATGGGTTCAAATTTTTAACAAAGATACACCCAAAATTTCAGCAAAAAAATAATCGTGATTAACGTCACATAATGCACTCTTTAGTTCAAATATATTAATTGAACATTAATGTGACCCACCACTCTATATAATTAAGTATTCACCTTTAATTTAGCTGATTCATGCCATTAATCATGAACTGTTAATTCTTTAATATATAAAAGGTGCAAGATAGTAAAACATTGAAGTATCGTTTAAGAGACCCACAATGGAAGATGAACTCCTGATTGCAAGAGCCAAGCGAGAAGCTAATCAAACAGTTTCTTACTTCATGAACAAACAAAATGGATTGTGGTATCTCATTTCGGTTGTTTCTCAATTACCTCATTTTGAAGATAAATATCAAGAAGCGCTACGTAAACGCTTGTGTGAAAAAGTATCTTCTTTATACCATCACTCTACTTTAGAAGTAAGTTAGAAAAGCTTTTAAATTGCGAGTCCCTTTTCTATGATGCTTTCATAGAACTTTCGCTGTTCCTCACCACTATCCCCTCCCCTAAATATTAATGCCCCGGAACTATACGTGGTACCAAAACTAGCAGCAGCAGTTAATGCCTGCGCCAAACCTGATAGCAACTCTTCATCAGAAAGAATCGATAATTGATGGATGAACGCACTCCAAATTATGCCATTGGCAACGCAATAGCGCGCATCAAGCACAGAGTCAAAATTAGCCTGCATTAATCGCAAATACTCGCCATCTTCAACATCATCAATATTTACTATTGGAACAATTACACGCATCCGGTCCGCATTTTCATCTGTAATAATTTGCGCCACAAAATTTTCATACGCCATTGTCCAAAATCCAAAGTGACCTTTTAACTCAGGGTCAACACGCTGCAATAATTCATGCAATCGTTCATTATCCATAGGCGCTTGAATAGAATTATCTTCTGGATATGACTCTGAATTTTCTTCGCTAAAAACAACTGCAATGATATTTGTCAAAATTAATAAAATTAATATTATTATTTTTCTCATTTTGTCAGTCCTTAATGATATTCAATGAAAATTAATTCTTTAAGCTAGCAAGACGCTCAATACCAATCTCTAAATTTTCCAAATTTGTTGTATAGGCAAATCGCACATGCTCTTTTGCACCTGCAACACCAAAATCAATACCAGGAATAAACGCGACATGATTTTCGCGCAAAACCTTGCAAGCAAAATCATAACTGTCCTTTGCAAAAGATGAAGAATCTGCGTAAATATAAAATGCTCCTTCTGGTTTTACACGTATTCCAAATCCTAGCGCTTGCAATGCATCTATTAGATAGTCACGCCGTTTTCTAAACTGTTCGCGTCTTTGAATAAGAATCTCATGGGTATCATCGTTAAAAGCTGCAAGCGCGGCATATTGCCCCGGTGTGGGTGCTGCTAAAAACGTATGTTGAGCAAGCTTATTTACTTCATCTAAATAGGCTTGGGGAGCAACAATCCAGCCCACTCGCCATCCAGTCATGCCATAAAATTTTGAAAAGCTGTTTATTACAAATGTATTAGCGTTAATGTTAACTGCTGTTTTTGGCGCTTTTGAATAGACCAAACCATGATAAATCTCATCTACAAGTAAAAATACACTTTTCTCATTACAAAATTCTGCAATACTTTGTAATTGCTGATCTTCTAAAATAGTACCAGTGGGATTTGAGGGGCTGGCAAGCAGTACAGCGTTAACAGATTCACGCCAATGTTGACGAAGCAAATCAATATTAAGCTGCCACATCGATTCTTCCGTCACAGGAATATGCAAAACCTTGCCACCAAAAAGATTCACAAGATTATACGTGCTGGGATAGGCAGGATCGGCGATTATCACCTGATCTCCATCTGAAACAATCAAACTTAAAACCAGTTGCAGGGCTAATGCAGAACCTGGTGTGATGATAATCTGTTCCGGCAACACTGAAACGCCGTATTCTTTATGATAAAACTGGGCAATAGTTTCCCTTAGCTCGGGCAATCCTAGTGTTGGTGTGTAATGCGTAATACCTTTTTGTAAGGCTGCAATACCCGCTTCTATAATGGGAGTTGGTGTCGAAAAGTCAGGTTCACCCATCTCCATGTGTACGACATGATGTCCTTGAGCCTCAAGCTTTTTAGCCTCAGCCATTAAACTCATCACATAAAACGACTCTATTCGTTTGAGCCGATTAGAAATTTGACATTTATTCATCTAAGAATCCTATCACGGCCTTGGATAAACGGTACTAAGAATTAACCCATCTATTGAGTTCTTACGTTTACATGTAGGTAAGTGTTGGTGTTGCGTTGTCATGACGGCCTCGCTAGGCTGCACGTTCATGAAGGAACAGCGCCAATCTGACGAAGCATTAATGCTGCAATATCAACAAGGAAACCAAGCAGCATTCGAAACACTTTACACGAGATATAAAGATATGCTGTACCGATATTTTGTTAATCATTGCAGTGACACACATCAATCTGAAGAGCTATATCAAGATGTATGGATAAAATTAATAAACAGTGCTTCCAGATACCAACCCACAGCAAAGTTCAGAACATATATATTCACAATTGCGCATAACACGCTTGTAGATTTTTATCGGAAAAACAAAACATCTGAATCATTAGACGCTGATAATGAACATGTAGCCGAAAAGGCCCTACAAAATACTGCGCCATTATCATTACCGGAAGATGAATTTACACTAAAGCAAAAAACAAAAAGAATGATGCAAGCGCTACAAGATCTACCTGCTAATCAAAAAGAAGTCATCCTATTGCATCTAGAACAAGATCTTGGGATTAATGAAATTGCAATAATTACTAAAGTTAATTATGAAACTGCAAAAAGCCGCTTACGCTATGCAAAAAACAAACTTAAATCCGCAATACAAAGCTAAACTATGAGTACCGAACGTCAAGATGATCAAGTGATAGCTAAGCTATACAAGGCAGGTGCTAAAGAAACACCGCCGCCCAAGCTTGACCAAAAAATTCTTAATTATGCGGCGAGCAAAAACAAACGTAACAGCAGTTACTTTAGTGGTGGTTGGAAAGTGCCCTTATCACTGGCTGCTAGCATAACTATTGTTTTTGCAATCATTATTCAAATTGAAAAAATGCCAGATCAAATAGAAATTCCGCAAATCCCTGCATCTGGAAAAACAGATAACCAACCAGCGCCCGTCGATGAATCAAGCATAGATGCCAAAAAAAGTAGTAAAGCTAAAGATGCGCCCGCACGCAGAGAAGACAAATTAGTACCCATGAAATCAACAAACAAAAATGAGGCGACAAAAAAACATAACCAACATCAGCAATTACCACAATCGCAAGGCCTCGAAGAGGAATTGCAAAATTTAGATAGCGCGCTAAGCGCAGACGAAGCAGAGGCAGGCGCACTAATGAGTCCAGAATCAGTCAGTACTCAATCGCCTAAAGAGTCATCCATACAAAAGCGACAAAAGAAATTCAACGTTGACCTAGAAACAGATACATCCAAACTACCTGTTGAAGATTGGTTGTTATTAATCGAACAACTCATTGCAAAAAAAGATTACGCCGAAGCGCGTCGCCAATTAGATAAATTTAAAGTTGCCCATACCAAAGTTAATGTTGAAGAATTAGAAAATTTAATTCCTTAACAAATCACAAATTAGTAGTGATAGGTGTTTAACCTCCACCTTTATGAAGGTGCAATGAAAATCGCTCCATAAAATAATCGACTTGATCCATTTCATAGCCCTCAAACATAAAATCTAATTCTAAACATGGCACTTTCATTGATGCCAAATTTCGAAACCCTTCTTGTGTTATTTCAATCTTTAAACAACCTTGGTCATGCTTAGATTCGATAACATCCTTATTTATCTCAAAGGGCTGCTAATCAAAAATTGAAGGCAGTGCTCGTAATAAGTCGTTTCTAGTTATTCCCATTTCTTTAGAAAAATGTACTTTATTACTCACACATCACCCACCCGCAATGGGCGGCCATATTGTTAACGCATCATTCGATTTAATAATAGATAGATCCCGCTGCTCATGCTCAACATAACGGCCATTTAGCAAAACTAAATGGCAAGTTCTCGTGGCACCTTGAATTGATCAATGATTTGATTAGGTGTTGCATCATCTGCAACATCAATTTCCAACATGTTTTGATGCGCATGATCAGGGAGCAGATCACCTAACGTTGCATATAATTTTAATGTAATTTTCATTACATCAAATTTAGAAATTTAAAAAAGAAAATACCTTAAAATACGCTCGCATTGTGCCCCACGGCTTGTGTGCACCCAAGATATGCTTCCTTAAAACGCGTGGGATCAGCTTTTAATCTTGATTTCCATTCGCCTAATTTTGTTTTGCTTTGAATAAGCCCACGCACGACACCAACATGCTCGGTGAGGCCTACACTGCTGGCACCAACCAGCACATCGTCATGGAATTGCAAATTTAAGTATCGATGTTGAGATGAATCCTCAAGCTCTACGAAATCACCCCCCTCTTTCCCCATCCATAACCCAAATGAACTAGAAATGTGGCCCATCGTAGCTAACACATTCATATTAATGCTGCCTTGATGACGTGCTTTTTTGCCTGCCATATTGCTAGCTGCAATTCTTCCATGATCAGCCGCAGTAGGTTGTATGGCATGTACAGAAAAATTATTTGTTGAAAAATCTTTACCTTGCGCAACATCTCCTGCTGCAAAAATATCTGGGTTATTAGTTTGTAAAAATTCATCAACTAACCCTCCACCATCAACATTAATGTCCGAGTCTTTTAGAAATTCTAGATTTGCTTTTACTCCCGTTACCATGATTACCAAATCTGCTGCGAGAGATTGATTATTATCAAGCTGCACGCTGGTGCTACCAATTTCTTCAACCCGAGTTGAGGTATAGACCTTAATCCCTTTTTGTTCACACCATTTTGTAATTAAACTTCCTGATATTTCATTCATCATGCGTGGGACCATGCGGTTTTCAAGTTCAACCACACTAAGATTTACTTTTCGATTTGCGAGTGCCTCCAAAATAATACAGCCTATAAAACCTGCCCCAACAAGCACCACATTTGCATTCGGTTTAGCTATCTTTATGATGTTGCGCGCATCCTCCAGCGTCCAACAACTATGAACATGTGCCGCATCGACACCTGGGATAAGCGGTGAAACAGCATGCGAACCTGTTGCAATTAAAAGTTTGTCATAGTTAAGGCTGTTTCCACTTTGCAAGCTAAGTGAATTTTGTTTTTCATTTACTCCAACAACACGATCCGTCACTAATTCAATAATTTTATCCTCAAAATGATTTGGACGTTTACGCAAATACGTTCCGGCTTCATCAATGTTGTCAACCAGATAATAAGGTATTGCCATGCGTGAATAAGGTGGCTCAGGCTCATTTCCAACAATTGTTATATGTGAAGCTGAATCAAGCTTGCGTAGCATTTCAGCTGCAATAACGCCTGCAGGGCCTGCGCCAATAATCACATGTTTGCTGGAACTCATGCGACGCCTTTTGGGTTTAATCCAAGACGCTCACGCGTGTCTTGCGTTGGAATTCCATCAGCACTCCAACCTCGTAATTCATAATATTCTGGCAACATCTCATGCAAATTATTTGCTAAGCCTTTTGCCGGACCGGTTTGTGCAGCATCTTTTAACAATCGTTTTGGTAAGGTGTCATCTTTTCCAGTAATCCCTGCCGCAAGATTAAAATCGCGCTCTAAATTCCAAACGCGCTCACCCACTTCGATTAAGGTTTCAGGTGTCCATTCACCTTCACATGCCGCATCAATTTGCGGTGCAATGTTATCTAACGTCCATGCAAAGGTTGTGAATATACATAGACCGGCAGAATCAACCGCGGCGGTTGCATCTTGAAACGCTTTAACTAAGGCAGGCTTGCCTTCGGTTACCAATGGATCAGTTTTTTCAGGTATCCCTAATATTTCTGATGCCACGGTATAACCACGTAAATGACACGCGCCACGATTTGCCGTGGCATAGCCTAAACCCATACCTTGAATGCCGCGCG
The DNA here is from genome assembly GCA_965247265.1 of Gammaproteobacteria bacterium. Classification (GTDB taxonomy): domain Bacteria; phylum Pseudomonadota; class Gammaproteobacteria; order UBA4575; family UBA4575. The sequence goes on along the minus strand of OZ252002.1, from coordinate 1,061,224 downwards.
GATCATAAGCAGGAAATTCCTGCCCTTTTACCGTCATGGATAATTTAGGACGTCCGTATTTTTCACATAAACGTTTTGACCCTAATCCAAGTTCTTTACCAAATCCTTCACCTTTGGCAACCCATTCTGCAGCTTTTGTTAATGCCTTGGCATTGCCGAACTTTAATTCCACACCATGCGTTTGTTCTTTAGTGATTAACCCTTCTTCATATAGCTCCATTGCGGCCGCTAACGTTGAACCAAATGAAATGGGGTCATAGCCATCTTCATTACAAATAAAGTTAGCGTAGGTTAAGGCATCTAAATCATCCACACCGATATCAGACCCTAGGGCCCATGCCGCTTCATATTCCAAACCGCCAGAATTTCCCCAGTATTCAGGTTTATTTTTTACACTGAAATGACCCTGATCAACGGTAGAAATTCTTCCGCACGCAATGGTACACGCAAAACAAGCTGCATTCGTTGTCATATTGGCTTTGCCATCAGATTCTCGAGGCTCATGCATGGCTTCACCCGAAATTTTATGTGCACCTTCAAATTGCACTTCTTTCATAATTACGCGTTGGCATGGTGCCGGCTTCATTAATGATATTCATTAATACTTGTGTACCGTATGCCGGAAGTCCTTCACCTGTTACCGCATTTTCTGCAAGCACTTTCTTTTGCTCTGTTGTAACTTCAAAAAAAAGTTTGGGATCTTTAATATTTTCTACACCTTTTGTGCCTCGTACTGCTACTGCTTTTAAATTTTTTGCAGCCATCACTGTTCCCACACCCGAACGACCTGCTGCACGATGTAAATCATTAATGACAGCAGCATATAAACACCCTTCCTCTGCGGCACGACCAATACAACTAATTCGCAACTGTGGATCTTGATATTTTCGATGCAATAGCCCATCAGTTTCCCATACCGACTTACCCCATAAATCATCGGCCGGTAAGAGTTCTGCAGAATCATTGTGCACATACAAATATACAGGTGTATCGGAACGCCCTTCAAAGATAAACATATCCCAACCTGCCATTTTCATTTCAGCGCCAATAAAACCACCCGAGTTAGAACATGCAACCGTATTAGTAAGCGGACTTTTTGTAATAACGAAATAGCGGCCACCTATCGATGCCATGGTTCCTGTTAATGGCCCTGTTGCCATAATGAGTTTGTTATCTACACCTAACGGATCACATGTTGGGCTGATTTCTTCAACTAAATATTTTGTAGCAAGTCCGCGTTGTCCTAAATATTCTTGCGCCCACTCCATATTTAAGGGTTCTTCCTTACAACTTCCACTACTCAAATTAATGCGTAAAACTTTTTTCGTCCAAGACATTTTTTTGCCTCCTGCGAGTTTATGCTCGTTATTCAGTCACACTCGCTTCTTTTGCTGCCCATGCTTGCATACGATCATAACCGGTCATATCAATATCGACATAGGTAATACATTCAGTCGGACACGCTTTTGCACAAGCAGGATCACCGCCACACAAATCACACTTAATGACTTTGCCACTGTCGTGGTTATAGTTCACGGTGCCAAATGGACACGATATCGTGCAGACTTTGCAGCCCACACATACATCATCAATGATTTCTTTAGCACCGGTGTCAGCATTAATTGCAATGGCATCAACCGGGCATGCATGCACCAAGCTTCTTCACACTGCGTGCGGGTATAGGGAGAAAATCGACCTTCGTGATGAAACGTGAAAACTTTAATGCGTGATTTTGCTGGATTCAAAATGCCTTCATTCTCAAGTGAACAAGCCAGCTCACATTGAAGACAACCTGTACATTTTTCAGGTTCAATTTTGAGTGCTCGAAGCATAGCGAACTTCTCACTGTTTCTTGTTGTAGGAACTGTTGTACCGTTTTCACCCCACTAAGCGCAGTGAATCTTTGATTACCGCCAGACTCGACATTGGCTCCTCATCGATCAAGATTTCCTGACCAATGACATAGACCCCATCGCAACCTAACCGCTAAGGTTGTATAGAGAGAAACTCTTTATTTATTAAGAAATTACCCATGACAATTCAGTCACCAGCGCATCATTTAACTCCTGTACCCAGTTCTCATGCTGACACCATTAATTTGGTCGTTGACGCGGTTGGCAAAGTGCTACTGGGTAAAGATAGGCAAATTCGCCTAGCACTGGCATGTTTATTTGCGCGTGGACATCTATTAATCGAAGACCTCCCAGGCATGGGCAAAACACTACTTGCCCATTCGCTTGCACAAGTTCTTGGTCTGGATTTTAGCCGCATTCAATTTACCAGTGATCTACTTCCTAGCGATGTCATTGGTGTATCAATATTCGATAAAAACACGGTCACTTTTCGTTTTATGCCAGGGCCTGTTTTTACCCAAGTGTTATTGGCCGATGAAATCAATCGAGCCACACCCAAAAGTCAAAGTGCACTTCTCGAAGTTATGGAAGAACTTACCGTTACGGTTGATGGCGCAACACACCAGCTTCCGCAGCCTTTCTTTGTCATCGCGACACAAAATCCTGTGACACAAACAGGCACCTACCCATTACCTGAATCACAGATGGATCGATTCTTAATGCGCATTGAACTGGGTTACCCAAATCAGGATGCAGAACGTAAATTATTAGAAGAAGGTGATCGACGTAAAGTGTTAGAAAAACTCCAAGTTGTAATCAGTACTGAAAAATTAGTAGTAATACAGCATGAAGTTGAAAGTATAAATGTTGCCGAACAATTATTAGACTATGTGCAACGATTAGTAAACTACACACGACAAGAAAAAGAGTTTGCGTTTGGTTTATCGCCTCGTGGTGCACTCTCTTTAGTTCGTGCCGCTAAAGCCTGGGCATTATTGCATCGTCGCAATCATGTAATACCGGAAGATGTGCAGCAAGTTTTACCTAGCGTGGTTGAACACCGCTTACGAGGCAGTGCAGATTTTACCGGCCATGGTGGCTCTTCTCTTGCACAAAAGCTACTTACGGGTATCGATGTCCTCGCTTAATACAGCAAAAAGCTTTCTCTCTCGACCAAAGCGACCTTTTAAATCACAATTTAAACGTTGGCTACACCGACGTATACCGCCGCAACAAAAGATTACACTTAATCAACGCTCAATTTTTATTTTCCCAACTCGTACGGGATTTGCGTTTTCAATCTTGCTCATTTTATTGCTGCTAGGCGCAATTAACTACGAGAACTCATTAATATACGGGCTCACATTTTGGTTATGTGGTACATACTTCATTACAATTTTTTACACGTTTAGAAATCTTTCTGGAATAAGCATTGAATTACAAAAAACAGGTGCAGGTTTTGTTGGCGAAGATGTCGAGTTTGTTGTAAAGGTTACACGACCTGAAAAATCCAAACGCGAAGGTATTCAATTAGGTTGGCCCAATTCAGTTAAACAGTGGGCAGAATTATATGAAGACGAATCAGCCCAGCTGCATTTGTTTGTCAAAGCAAAAAAACGCGGTTGGTTAAACCCAAAAAGATTATTAGTTGAAACCTATTTTCCTTTAGGCTTGTTACGTGCATGGACATGGATCAACCTGAATACACATGCAATCGTATATCCTAAGCCCCTGTTTCATAACCAACCAACATTTCATCAAAGCAGTGGCGATGAAGGCCACCTCACACAACATGAAGGCAGTGACGATTTTCATGACATGCGAAGTTACCAACCTGGTGATTCGCCACGTCATATATTGTGGCGATCCTATGCTCGCCAAGATGAACTTTTGGTAAAGCAATTTGCAGCCTATGCCGATTCGCGTTTGCTATTAGACTGGTATCAGGTTGAAGGCGACACAGAGTTACGCTTAAGCCGGCTCACAGCCATGGCACTTAACGCAAACCAAAATAAAAAAGAATTTGGGCTTAAGTTACCACAATGTGAAATCAAACCAAATTCTGGTAAACCACATTTAGATCACGTACTAAAAGAATTGGCCCTTTATGGTTTCCTACACTAACGTTGAACAAACGTGGGATCATGGCACCGTCTCACAAATTCCACGAAACAGCTTAATCATGATCATGGCTGCATTCGCCATGGTTGTGATCCCCCATGTTGCACAAATTTCAATATTCGTTATTGCCGTTGGACTTTTTTGTGTCACATGGCGTTGGTTAATATTCCTAGGTCAGCAAAAATTTCCATCATTTGCAATAAAAGCAGTATTAGTTTTGGGCTGCGCTGCAGGTGTCATGCTAACTGAGGGCGTATCGCAAAAATTAGAAACCTGGGCCGCTTTATTGATAATTGCCTTCGCCCTAAAACTACTAGAAATGAAAACGAAACGCGACGCATACGTTGTTGTGTTTTTAAGTTATTTCATCATCTCAGTTGAATTTATTTTCAACCACAGTATTGGCATTGTCCTGTATGAACTCTTTGTAGTTATTTTAATAACGGCCTCAATAATTGGAATGAATCAACTTCATACACATGTGCAGCCTATCGAATCCATGAAACTTGCGACTAAAATTCTTGCGCAAGCAATCCCCTTAACGATAGTGCTATTTATTTTATTCCCACGCATCGGGCCCATTTGGTCAATCGCCAATCCGAACCAAACTGCACGCACCGGATTAGGTGAAGAAATGACGCCGGGTGATATTGCAAAATTGGCACAGTCAGATGAAATTGTGTTTCGTGCCATATTCGACGACCCCATTCCACCCAATGATGAAATGTATTGGCGTGGCAGAGTGTATTCAGACTTTGACCAGGGAACCTGGTCAGCAGCTGATATCCCACGAAAGTTTTCCAACATTCCAAAAATTAACTGGGTAAATAGCTATAAAACAAGCTGGTTTATTCCCGACATTACAAATCAAGAAAGTGTTTCATACTCTGTATTATTAGAACCAACGCACGATCAATGGCTGTTTGGATTAGACGTAGCCTTGCCACAAACCCAAGCAACAGGATTAACTTGGGACTATCGATTAATTAATAAATATCCCGTGCAATCACTTTTACGTTATCACGTAAATACATACCCCAGTGCTATTTTAAATAGGTGGCTACCGGAATTTCTCAAAAACCAAACAACACGCATCGACAGTAATGATAATCCGCGCACCATTAACTATGCGCGCGAACTGTATGCACAATCTCAAGGTACAGAAGATTATGTTGAGAAAATATTAAATCGTATTCGCACACAACCCTATCACTACACACTCGAACCGCCTACCTTAGAACGTAGTAATAGCATTGATCAGTTTTGGTTTGAAACACGCACAGGATTCTGCACCCATTATGCCGGCGCATTTGTGCATCTTCTTCGTGCAGCGGGCATACCGGCACGAATGGTGGGCGGGTATCAAGGTGGAGAAATAAATCCACACACCGGACACATTATTGTGCGGCAATATATGGCACATGCATGGGCAGAATATTGGTCTCCCAACAAAGGCTGGCAACGCATTGACCCCACTGCGGCGGTTGCACCATCACGTATTGCAGATGGATTAAATGCATCATTAACCGATAGTGACTTATCGTCTTTGTCTGCGTTTACCAATATTCGCTTTAACGGCGTGTTGGGTATTCAAAAACTCATGCTCATGTTAGAAACCATAGAATACCACTGGAACCTATTTGTTATAGGCTTTGATTCTGACCAACAAACCGACTTTTTACAAAAATTATTAGGCAAAATTTCATTTATCAAAATTGCAATGGTCTTTCTCATTGGTGCACTACTAAGCATGAGCTTTGTTGCAATTTCACTATTTAGACAAAAAGGCACGCAAAGCGCTCATCCTGTTATAAAAGCATTCTAAACATTTACTCGGCGTGTAAGAAAATTAGATTTACATCGCAACCCACAAGAATCCCCTGCTCAATTTATTAAAAAAATTGGTGCTCAAAAGGAGCTTAATGAAAAAGAATACGGCTCAGCAATTAAATTAATCAACGAAATGTTGTATGACCCAAACCAGTCCCACACAAAGGAAAAGCTAAAGAATTTAAAAGACCATTTACAAAGTTTGCAATACAAGCTTGCATTAAAAACGTAGTACAATAATGTTTTTATAATTTAGGCAGATGCGCGTTTGAATATCATAAAATAACGTATTAGCCAATACGCTAGATAGACAAAGTAAATAGCTAATGCCCACATAATGCCTTGTTCTAATTTCGGCTGAGAATCAAAATTAGCAAGAATAACAAGTTGAACTACAATAATTGCAAGCAACACATTTGCAATTCCAAAATTCATCATGTGGTTGCGCATAAAGTTAATGGTCTGATCTTTTCGCTCAGGCGCTAACCAGTACTCTTTATTAGGCAAATTCAGCCATGTTCGTGATCGATGAATAAATTTATTCGGGATGACAGTAAAAATAAAAACAGTTAACGCCAGCACACCGACATAAATTCCAAAAAAGACCAGCTTAGAGGACCACTCATTGGTGTCACCTACACCATTAAAATGCGAAGCCATAACCTCAGGCACACGTGGAAAATAGTAAATGGTTTGCACAATGGCAATGGCAATTAACGCAACAAAGATAACAAATGGTTTTTTCATAAAACGACAGCTATTTTGTCGGACTTTATATTGTCCTACATCGTATCGTTAAGAATTGAAAATTTGGTACTTAGTGTATTACTTTTCAGACAAAACCTAATAAAAGGCATACGCGCCGTAGCCCACGACGCGGTCCTGAGACCCAGCAGTATCACCAGAATTACGCAGATCAATGGTTTTACATTGTAGACCTAACGCTTTTGCGACAATGAGGAGTCCGTGTATGGGTATGCGCCCACACGCAGACTCATAATCCAGCTCATCACCTTGAAATTGTTCAATCAAGGATGTTGTTTTTTTATCTAACTGAGTTGCAGTTTTGTAATCATGGTAATGGCTGAGGTCTGAACTAATTACTATTAAGGTATCGGGCCCACCCCACAGTGCCCGCAACACGTCTGCGACGTGTGTACCACGCGCCTGACCCACCACCAATGGCACAATTTTAAAATAGTGTTCAAATATGCGTTGTAAAAACGGCAGTTGCACTTCCAAACAATGCTCTTGTTCATGTGCAGCATCAAAATACTTCACAGTGTCATTGTCTAAACAACCTTTAAGCGTATCATGGTCCACAGGAATTTCACCTAACGGTGTTGAAAAATAATCTGCACTACTCGCGGCAATCCCATTAAAACCAACTCGATGTGCCGGACCGATTAATACGATGCGCTCAATTGGAATATGTTGATTATAAAAACTTGCGTAAGCATTCGCAGCAATGGGGCCGGAATAGATATACCCGGCATGCGGCACAATTATGGCTTTTGGTTGTTCGTTAACAATATCTGCATGTTGCAGTAAGACTTCAACATCGGCTTGCAATTCACGCGGGTCATTGGAATAAAACATTCCCGCCACGGCACTGCTACGAACGGACATCATGAGTAATATTTATGTGACTAATAAAGTGAAAAAAAGTGATCACTATTTCGTTTATAATCATCATAATTATATACGCAATCATCAACATTTAGTTTTAAAGTTTAATGAAAACCGAACTAATAATAGATAGCTACACAAAACCGACACACTACTGGCACAAGCTTGATAATGGAGCAATTCAATGCGATGTGTGTCCACGCGCTTGTAAACTTCAAGAAAACCAGCGAGGCTTGTGTTTTGTGCGCGCACGTAAGAATGATGAAATAGTCTTAACCACCTATGGGCGCTCAAGTGGTTTTTGCGTAGACCCCATTGAGAAAAAACCATTGAATCATTTTTTACCCGGCACTTCCGTTCTCTCATTTGGAACAGCCGGTTGTAACTTGGCCTGCAAATTTTGCCAAAATTGGGATATCAGTAAATCACGCGAAATCGACACCTTGACCGATGCCGCAACGCCTGAAACACTTGCCCATACTGCCGCACGCTTAGGGTGTCGAAGTATTGCCTTCACCTATAATGATCCGGTCATCTTCATGGAATATGCCATGGATGCCGCCGATGCCTGCCAAGAACAGAACATCGCCACAGTTGCCGTGACTGCGGGCTATATGTGCGAGAAACCCCGCGAAGCATTTTATTCACACATGCGTGCAGCCAACATAGACTTGAAAGGCTTTACAGAAAATTTCTATTGGAAAATTTGCAACGGTCATTTGCAACCTGTATTGGAGACCTTGCAATATTTAAAACACAACACCCAAGTATGGTTTGAAATTACAACACTCCTCATTCCCGGTGAGAATGATTCCGACCAAGAACTCAATGACATGACACAGTGGATTTTTGAACATTTAGGCCCGGATGTGCCCCATCATTTCACCGCATTTCATCCAGACTGGAAAATGATGGACAAAACACACACGCCTGCAAGCACATTGACGCGTGCCAGAAAAATTGCAATGGATAATGGCCTGCATTATGTATACACCGGCAATGTGCATGATGAAAAAGGCGCCAGCACCTATTGCAAAAATTGTGGCACACGTTTAATTGGCAGAGATTGGTATGTCATTACCGAATGGAATTTAAATGAAAACGGCCGATGCCCACACTGCAATGAAGCCTACGAAGGAATTTTTGAAAATAACCCCGGGACATGGGGTGCGAAAAGAATGCCTGTTCAACTTAGTAATGATAAACATACATTCAAAACCATCTAACCCTCTACACAATGCTCACACTTACCGATCAAGACCAACAACAGCTTTTAAACACTGCTGTCGAAGCCATTCAACATGGCCTCGAGTATGGTGAAGAATTAGTCATTGAGGTGGATGAATTTTCAGAACCTTTACAAAACCCAGGCGCCGTGTTTATCACATTACGGTGCAGTGGTGTGCTGCGCGGGTGCACCGGAACACTTGAACCTGTTCACCCTATTGCAAGTGCCGTTGCAAGGCTTGCTTACAATACGGCCTTTCATGATCCCCGCTTCCCACCTCTTGAGCCCACCGAGCTTAATAATTTAAATATATCCATATCAGTTCTTAGCCCAAAAGATGAAATGTCATTCACCAATGAGGAAAATTTGATTGATCAAATCATGCCGGGTACAGACGGGCTGATTGTGGAATACAGTGGACAACGCGGCACATTATTGCCCAGCGTGTGGGACACCATTGAAGACAAACGTGACTTTTTTTACATCGTAAAACAAAAAGCAGGCTTTGAACGCGAATTTTGGTCAGACGGCATACGCGTCTATCGCTACACCACACTAACGTTTAGGAACTAAAATTAATTAATTCTATCTAAACGCTGCAATCAAATACAATACAGTCAGGTCTAGTTTATAAGCGTACAACACTTTGGAGAACGGCCATGCGCGCCATAACAACCACCGCTTTAATGACTTTACTCATAACACCACTAGGATTACTTGCAGAAAATTGTCCGCCCACCCCAAATCGCAGCACCGGCACCCATTACAAACCGGTGACAGAAAAAAAAGTAAATATAAGCAAAAGTGTTAGTGTGCGCGGTCAAATTTTATCGGCAACAGATTGCACGCCTATTGCAAATGCCAAAATAGCACACTGGCAAGGTGGTGAAGAAGGCCGATACCGCGATTACCTGCGTGCCTACATGTTTAGTGATGAGCAGGGTTATTTTGAATTTGAAACAGAATGGCCCAACATGCCCACTCCGCATATTCATTTTATTGTTTCCGCAGACGGCTTTAACAAACTTGAAACGCAATGGATAGGGTCCACGCGTCAAAAGGAAATAAATTTCGATATGGTGCTATCGAAATAATACAAACCTATTAATAATAATTACTGTACTGTTTTATTATCACGAATACGGTAAATCTTGATGCAATCTGCAAAGCGCATGGTGTGCCGCTGCATACGCCAAATCTGCAATGTGTTCTGCGTTGGCCGGTAATTCATCTGCCGTTAATGCACGTGATAATGCACCTGCAATAAGCGTGACGTAATCACTTCGCAAATCATCGAGCATATTATTTTCACCAGCACTGGCTACAATGTCATGAAAGTTCATGTCAAGATTCCTTCTTTTTTTATAACTAGAAACTATTATGAGCGCTAAAAGGCGCATATAAAAGAGCATGACTTGTAATAATAAAATCTATAGCCTTTATCACCCTTAGCCTCACTATCACTGCTATAATTAAACAGCCATGCATCGTCGTGACTTCATGCTTACAACTGCTGCAAGTGTCACCTTGCTTGCACTGCCTTCGTTTGTTTATCCAACATCAAATAAAGTACGTACACGAGCCATTCCGTCAAGTGGAGAAGTAATCCCATGCGTGGGCATGGGCACGTGGATAACGTTCGATGTAGGCACTAATCAAACAACCATTAATGAGCGCACAAAAGTACTGCGCCATTTTTTTGAACACAGTGGCGGCATAATTGACTCCTCACCCATGTATGGCTCTGCACAAGCCGTATTAGGTAAATGCTTTACGCAACTACCGCCGCCAACATCGCTTTTTTCTGCTACAAAAGTGTGGACACCCGGTGAACAGCAAGGCATTCAACAAATGCAAACTGCAGAAAAGCTTTGGGGTGTGAAAAGTTTTGATCTCATGCAAATTCACAATTTGCAAGGCTGGAAAACGCATCTTAAAACCTTGCGTGAATGGAAAGCGTCAGGTCGAATCCGTTATATTGGTGTCACCACATCTCACGGTCGTCGCCATGATGACCTCATAGAAATTATACAAACAGAAAAGCTGGATTTTGTGCAGTTCACATATAACATTGTTGATACCGAAGCTGAACAAAGATTGCTCCCCCTTGCAGCAGACAAAAGCATGGCCGTCATCATCAACCGGCCGTTTCAGCGCGGAAGTTTATTTAACAACGTTGAAAATAAACCGGTTCCTGAATGGGCGGAGGAAATTGGTTGCAACAACTGGGCACAATATTTTTTAAAGTTTATTCTTTCACACCCTGCTGTAACCGTTGCAATCCCTGCCACATCGCGTACAGATCATATGGATGAAAACATGGGTGCTTTAAATGGTGAATTGCCAGATAAAGCAATGAGAATAAAAATGCTGAAATATTATAGCGAGATTTAAACGCAATAATTTTTAGTGCTTTTTTACTTTTTTGATTAAACGCTTGCGATGACGTTGTTGTCGAGGTGTGAGTTTATTTCGTTTTCCTGCAAAGGGGTTATCAGGTTGTTTAAATACCAAACTAATAGGAGTGCCAACAAGTTGTAGCGTTTTGCGATAATAATTTTCCAAATAACGTTTGTATGGTGCAGGAATTCTACCAATTTGATTACCATGAATGGCAAATGTGGGTGGACATTGGTTTATTTGCGCAACATATTTAAGTTTAATTCTTCTGCCCCGCACGAGGGGTGGTTGAAAACTTTCTAATGCGCTTTCAAGTATTCGATTCAATTCGCCTGTACTGACTTTAATATTTGCAGATTTATAGGCACGTGCGACTGCGCGCATAAGTTTTGTGATGCCTTCTTTATGTTTTGCGGAAATAAATTGACGCTCCGCAAATTCTAAAAAACGTAATTTAAGATCAAAGCCTTTTTGTATGTCTTCGTAATCTTGTTTAGAGCATGAGTCTATTTTATTAATTGCCAGTACTACAGCGCGACCACTTTCTAAAACCATGCCTGCCAGTCTTGCATCTTGCTCTGAAAACTCCTGCGCGCCATCAAGCATTAGCACAACCACATTTGCATCCTCAATGGCTTGCAAGGTCTTCACAACACTAAATTTTTCAATTAAATCATGCACCTTGCTGCGCCGGCGCACCCCTGCGGTATCAATCAATTCAAAATGCGTACCGAATTTTTCTATCGGTACTGAGATACTATCACGCGTGGTGCCCGGTACACTGGAGGTCACAAAACGCTCTTCGCCAATCAGTGCATTGGCCAAGGTGGACTTGCCCACATTGGGCTTGCCGACTAAGGCTACTTTTATTACTGCGCCTTTGATTTCTTCTGCGGGTTGCTCTTGTACAATTGGAAATAATTGTTCTAATTCTGAAAATAAATCTCGCACACCTTTCCCAGACTTTGCGGATATTTCATAAACATTCTCTGCACCGAGCTCATAAAATTCATTCGATAACGTATTAATTAAGCTGGCATCTGCTTTGTTTACAATTACAAATACTTTTTGATTTGAATTTCTTAATTTTTTATAAACATCTTGATCTTGCGGCACCAAACCTTCTACACAATCCACCATAAAAAACACAACATCGGCTTCTTCGATTGCAAGCCAAGCTTGAGAAGTGATTGCCTGATTCATTTCTTGCTTTTCAGTTGAATCATCGGCGGGTGCGATACCGCCTGTATCAATCACAATGTAACGATTTTCAAATCGGTGTGATACGCCATAAATTCGATCTCGCGTAAGCCCAGGTTGGTCTGCAACTAATGCGTCTTTCGACTTCGTTAAATAATTAAACAATGTAGATTTACCAACATTGGGCCGACCTACGAGTGCGATGACAGGTTTCATTGAAATATATTAAAATTCTTATTGGTTGTGCGTGCTATGCCCGCATATAAAGAAAGCGAATCTTATATGAATTTGATCACTTATTAAGGCTGAACGTAAAATTACATACGAAATTTTATTGACGATACTTCCACACAGAGAATTTTCCACTGTTTGAAAATATATGTGCGCGGTCATTGATTACAAGAGGGGCTACTTTTATATGTTTACTATCCACTTTTTCTCGCCCTACCAATTTGCCGTCTTCTTTATCTAACCAATGGACATAGCCCTCAAAATCACCCACGATAACATAATCCCCCATTGGCTCTGGTGCGGTGAGTTCTCGATATAGAAGTTTGTCTTGCCGCCAAATAGTTGCACCCGATGATTTGTCAAATGCCCACACGCTATCATCCGAATCGGTTACATAAATGTGCGACCCATCTACACTCAATCCTGCACTAGATGAAATGTCATCTTTAATCCACAACACTTTACCGTTGTCCATATCAATTGTGACGAGTCGGCCATTGAAATTTACAACGTAAATAGTTCCTTCTAAATAAACAAACTCTCCATCAATATCTGACATGCGATCAAGGTCTGATCGTCCACTTGCGATTGAAACAGTTACTTGCCATAACTCTGCACCGTCTCGCAAACTAAATGCAATTAACTTGCCATCTTCAAATCCAACTAAAACCACATCCTCTATAACTTTTGGCTCACTCACACCTCGTAACGTTAGTGGCGGTAAATTACGCCCGGCACTCCATACCACTTCACCATCACCGATATCGAGTGCATGCACTTTACTATCATTAGTGCGTGCAACAATAACGCCATAACCCGCTGCAGATAGCGCCATGACCTCACTAGTTAATGGTGTACGCCACTGTACTGCTCCATCTACACTGCTAAGCGCAATGACATCCCCATTATTACCGCCCACAGCAACGATGCCTTCACCCCCGTTTACGCCTCCGGAAATTTTTTCATCTTCTAAATTAACGGACCAAATATTCTTACCATCAGACCCTTGCAAAGCCACAATACGGCCCTCTGCACTACTTAGGTAAACACGATCATCGGTCACATGCGGGCGTATTTCATTATAGGTCTTAGATAAATCGCCCACTGAATTTCGCCACACAGACTGTGCTTGAGCTTTTACTGGATCAATTTTGATTAATTTTGTTGGCTCACGAGGATCATCAACTTCAACAAACCATCCTGTCTTATTTTTTTTTAACACACCACATGCAGAAAACTGAGTGCAGCAAAAAAATAGGATTAAGAATGAAATTCTTAACGTATATTTATAAAACATAAATTCGATTTAAAAAGAAATTAGCTACCTAAATTGTTTCGCTTCATTAACAAGTACTCCACACCGGCACCTCCTGCATCTTGCATGGCTTGATCATATGCCTGCTTGGCTTGTTCATTTTCACCTTTAGCTAAATATATATCGCCACGGATTTCATTCACCAGCGACGCATAAAATTTTGGTAATGCGTGGTTAATGGTTGCAGCGGCTTCATCTAACTTATTATCCGCAACTAACACACGTGCCAAACGAATTCGCGCAACATCTTTTACAGAATCTTGATTGCTATAGTTCATCACCCAACGCAAACTAACAGCTGCAGCTGCAAGATCTCCATTTTCAGATTCTGATTTCGCTTCATACAAGGTTGCCAGTGAAGCATAGGGAGTAGATTTGAATTCTGATCGCAATACTTCCGCTTGCGTTTGAATTACAGCTGAATCATTGCTTTTTACTGCTTCTTGTACAATGACAAATGCGTCAGACGCTTCTATAGCCTGATTTTCTTGATGCCATGCCCAGCCACGCCAACCCACTAGTGCGCCTATACCCAATACTGCACCACTAATAATGGCAGTGCCATTTTGTTTCCACCAATTTTTAATCGCCTCTACTTGTTGTTCTTCAGTTTCGTAATCAAACATAATTTCTCACATATCAATTGTTGATGTATTCAGTCAAAAATCGAATTAAATTTTCTAATGGAATCGTTTCTTGATCTCGCTGTTCTCGTAGAAATTTAATTGCGACACTGTTATTTTTAATCTCGTCCTCGCCAATAAGAATAGCAAGCTTAGCATTGGAGCGATCTGCTCGCTTCATTTGTGCTTTTACACTGCCTCCACCACAGTTAATGACCACGCTCGATGTTGGAAGTTGGGTACGGATTTGTGTCCCTAATTTAAGCCCGACATGCTGTGCCTCATCACCCATTAGGATTACATATGCATCACTACTTGGGTTATTCAGCTGCGATTCATCCAATAGCGCTGCAATTCTCTCAATTCCAATTGCAAAACCTGCTGCAGTACAGGGTTTCCCACCCAGCTGCTCAACAAGTCCATCGTAGCGGCCACCGGCACAAATTGTCGCTTGTGCTCCTAAGCCATCCGCAATCCATTCAAATACTGTTTTGCTGTAGTAATCCAGTCCACGAACTAATCGAGAATTAACAGTGAACTCAACATTTGCAGCCGTTAGCATTTCTTGTAATTTAGAAAAGTGTTCAGAAGATTCAGGGTCTAAATGATCTAAAAGACTGGGTGCATTTTGTATTATTTCTTTTAACTCTGGATTTTTGCTATCTAAAATTCGCATTGGATTATTTAGTAACCTACTTTTTGCTTCATCATCAAGTTGATTTTCATACTTCTGCAAATATGAAATAAGTTGTTCACGGTATTTTTGTCTTACTTCCAAGGTACCTAAACTGTTTATTTCTAGTTTTGGTTTTGATGGGAGATTTATTGCCTCCCACATATGTTGATTCAACGCAATAAGCTCAGCATCAATATCCGGCCCTTCAAACCCAAATGTTTCCACACCAATTTGATGAAATTGTCTATAACGCCCCTTTTGGGGTCTTTCATGACGGAAAAATGGGCCGCAGTACCACAATCGCAATGGTTGCGCATATAAAAAGCCGTGCTGTATTCCGGCTCGCACACAACTGGCTGTGCCTTCTGGCCGTAACGTTAAACTGTCACCATTTCGATCTTCAAAGATATACATTTCCTTTTCTACAATATCGGTGACTTCACCTAAAGAACGTTTGAATAACTCCGTTTGCTCTAATAAAGGTGTACGAATTTCTTGATAGCCATATTGTTGTAAGACCGCCTGCAAAGTGTGCTCAATATTGCGCAATGTTTCGCTATCTGGCGGTAATACATCATGCATACCGCGAATCGATTGAATTCGATTAGACATTTATTCTACTTGTTGTGTAAGGCGCGAGCTTAATTGAATGCTCTACCTGAAACCTGAAATCTTGCAGTACGATTACTTCTATTAAATTCAGACTGGTCAAAATACTGTCCATTTACTTCAATTACAACACCAGGCGAATTTCCAAGAAAAATTCGAAATGGAGGCCGGCCATTTAAGTTTTTCACAACGCCGGGTTCAATTAAACCTTGCATAAGGGTATTTGAGTCTGCGTCTTGTATTTCTGTCCAACTCTTTTCAACAAAAGTTACAGTTAAAATATCAGAATCATGGCTCATGGTGACAAGCGTTGGATCCTGAGATTCCTCTTCCATTGCCTGTTCTACTTCTTCTGTTGCATACTCAATTGGTTCAGCACTTACAACTTCGTCTTCTACCGGCACAGGGCCTTCCATTATAACGGGTTCCGCTGTGGCAACAGCTTGCTGCTCTATTATAACTTCTGGTTCTGATTCTGGCGTTGCTTCTGATACTGTTTCAGGTTCTACTTCAATTTTCGATTCCGGTATAGTGGTGTCGCTTTGTACACCTGCTTCATGCGTAGAAATTGACTGGACTGCGTCACTACTAGCCAATTGAATATCTTGCTCAGAACTAGTTCTAAAATCTATCCACCATGTCACTAACAGTCCCACAAGAATTATTACAACGGCCGCAGTACTCCAAATAAATGCCGAATCGTAACTTGGTTTAAAACTTGTTACTTGCTCTTTATCAGAATAAGCAGGATACAACCCGTTATAATTGTTAATTAACTCTTCAGGATCAAGCCCCACTAGTCGAGCATAACTTCTTAAATAGCCTCGCACATACGTTGATTCTGGTAATTTTTCGAAATTATCTTTTTCTAGTGCATCGATGGTTGCGAGCGGTAAATTAATCTGATCAGCAACATCCGTTTGATTCAATGCGACACTATTACGCGCATTGACCAGCAACGCACCAATATTTAGATTAGGCTTTTGCTCTTCTTGCTCAACAGCAGTGTTAATTTTTTCTTCCTGCATTCCAGTAACTTTCTGCCAATAATTTTGCTTCTTCAGAAGCGGGGTATTGAATTTTTAACTTCGTTGCATAATCTTCTGCATTCGTTTTTTTTCCTAATTGCGCTTCGGACTGGTATGCAATCCAAAGTGATTCCGATGTATGTTTAGCCACTTTTTCATACGTGCGAATATAATTCATCGCTAGCTCATATTCTTGACGATCAAAGGAAATGCGAGCCATTTGAAACAATGCAGCTTGCTGGCGAGAGTTAATCACTAAAGCCTTTTTAAAATACTGCTCGGCTTTATCGTCATCTGGTATCTTTAATACACATAGGCCTGCATTCACATATGCGGAATCTGCCTGTGAATATAAGGGATTATCTATTGCCTGGAGAAATTGATTTTCAGCTTCATCAATTCTATCTAGCTTGCATAAGAATGCGCCATAGTTGTTATGCGCACGCGAATTCTTTGGATCTAAATGTATTGCTTTGCGAAAATGTTTTTCAGCAACGTCTTTTTCACCTAATCTTTCTTGCAGCAATGCAAAAACCCAATGTGTTGTGGCTAATTTTGGATCTTGCTTTAAAGCACGTCGTAACTTTTCATCTGCAATTTCCAGATCACCTTGAGCCAAATATCTCGCACCTAGTTGTGTGTTAATTTCAGCTGCTTTTTGATCCCGAGTGGGCTCTAAATAAAGTTCATTTTTCGTCGTACAGGCTGTCACAGAAATGAAAAATAGTGATAAGAATAAATATCGAATCATTATGCGCATGCAACGTCCACCTTATAATTTAACAACTCACGCTCATATAATTTTTCAAAATGACGCTTGCGCTTTGTCATATCTTTTACATTTCCTGCCAACTGCCCACATGCAGCTGCAATATCTTCACCACGCGGGCGCCGAGTGATCGTCGTGATGCCAGCAGCTTGTAGGATTTCTCGAAACGCTTCTATCGCATCATCAGATGATCGCGAAAAACCAGAATTTGGAAATGAATTAAATGGAATAAGATTAATTTTTGCTGGCAAATCTTTTAGAAGTGTTGCTAATTGCCTTGCATGGTCTGGACGATCATTTATTCGATCAAGCATGACATATTCAAAAGTGATCGTATGCTTTCTGTTTTTATCTTGAATAAAGCGTCGACATGCTTGCATTAACTCTGATATTGGAAATCGTCTATTTAAGGGTACTAATTGATTACGTATATCATCATTAGGTGCATGTAATGAAATTGCAAGACTGACATCGAGCGCATCACGTAGCATATCTATTTTATGCACAAGACCTGATGTACTTACGGTAACCTTGCGCTTGCCTAACCCATACGCATTGTCATCCATCATAATACGTATCGCGCTAACCACATTATCGAAATTGGCAAGTGGCTCGCCCATACCCATGAAAACCACATTGCTTATTATGCGTGGTTTGTTCATTTGCTTGCGCAGGCGATGCTCAGCAAACCAAAGCTGAGAAATTATCTGTGCTGATGAAAGATTACCTGCAAATCCTTGTCTGGCCGTGGCACAAAATGTGCAGTCTAAGGCACAACCCACCTGAGAAGACACGCATAAAGTGGCTCGCTCATCTTCAGGAATAAAAACAGTTTCTACTGCATTGTTTTCGTCAATTTTGAGTAGCCATTTGCGAGTACCATCCGTCGAAACTTCTTCGTTTATCATTTCAGGTAGTTGCAAAATAGTATTTTTATCCAACCACTCACGTAAAGGCTTACTGAAATTTGTCATTGACGCGTAATCAAAAATACCTTGCTGATGTGTCCATTTTAGAAACTGTGCTGCCCGATATGATTTTTCATCAATCAATGAAAAATAGTGCTCTAGCTCTTGATGCGACATTCCCATCAAGTTTTGATTAACAATATTTTTTTCATCTAGCTTCATTTGACTATTTTATTTTGTTGGAAAAATTTCATGCTCGGCAAAGAAAAAATTTATTTCGCGTTGCGCATTTTCTTCTGAGTCAGAGCCATGCACGGCATTTTGCGCCGTAGATGACGCAAACTCCGCTCGAATTGTTCCGGATGCTGCTTCACCAAACTGCGTGGCGCCCATTACAACTCGATAATTTTTAATTGCATTATCACCTTCTAGCACCTGCACCACTACAGGGCCCGACGTCATAAATTCGACAAGGTCATCATAAAAGGGTTTGCCCTGATGAATGTCATAAAAGTCACCCGCTTGTTGTCGACTCACTCTTAACATTTTTGCTGCAATAATTTTCAAATTTGCGTTTTCTATGTGCATCTCAATCTTCCCAATCACATTTTTTTCTACCGCATCGGGTTTAATAATAGATAAAGTGCGTTCCGTTGCCATGCGCCATTAGCTCCTAATAGTCGAATTATCTAATTTGAATTCTAAATAATAATGGTTACAGGTTGATTTAACCGAAATTTTCCCTGATATTTCAGTGGATTCTACTCCCAGCCGATGGTATGAGGCAATGCTTGACGAACCTCAAACGGGTATCCGAAAATACCGGCTATCAGTCTCGCTCTTCCAACCAGGCCATCTGAATAGCTTCAAGTATTTTTTCATTGGAAGAATCTGGCTCATCTTCAAATTCCTCCAGCGCGCACACCCAAGCATGGAGGTCGGTATAGCGAATATATTGGGGGTCCACATCGGGATGGGTCTCGTCTAAAGCAATGGCAATTTCTAGTGAATCTGTCCATTTCAAGCTCATGCCAGCAACTCCAAGTTTGAATATCTAATTATCGCGCTACTGATTTAAATCCTATCGTAACACTAGATTACCCAAGCCATTATTAATGAATTTCTGAGACCATGTTAATCGTATATTTAGGAATCTCAATGACTAAATTCTCCTCTGCCACAATAGCCTGACAACTTAAACGTGAATCTGGCTCCAGTCCCCACGCTTTATCAAGATAATCTTCTTCATTTTCTTCTGCATCGGCAAGCGATTCCAGACCCTCGCGAACATAAATATGGCATGTTGTACACGCACATGATTTTTCACATGCATGCTCAATCTCAATGTCATGTTCAAGCGCTGCATTACAAATGCTAACACCACTTTCAACTTCGATAACCTTGCCATCAGGGCAAATTTCTTCATGAGGTAGAAATTTTATTTTAGGCATAACTTTACTCGAATTTCTCCACACGATGTCCTTGCATCATTTTTTGTACGCTTCGATTCATTCGACGCGCAATATATTCTTCGCTTTCATTTTCGAGATTCTTTATTGCTTGCTTTATCGATTCATCATCAATTCCTTGTCGTGCTTTAAACAAATTATCTTTAGCTTGCTCAATCTTTTCTTTTTCGTGATCAGACAATAACTCATCTCCATCTTTGGCTAATGCAGATTGCAAAGCTTCAATTACTCGGTCTGCTTCAACTTGCTGCTCTGCTAAATGTCGAACATGCATATCTTCCTGCGCATGTTCAAATGACTCATTTAGTATTACCTCTATTTCTTTATCTGTAAGACCATAGGAAGGTTTTACTTCAATACTTGCACGTATACCACTATATTTTTCTTCTGCATCAACACTTAGCAATCCATCTGCATCTACTTGAAACGTTACTTTTATACGTGCCGCACCTGCAACCATAGGTGGGATATTTGTTAAATCAAAATTTGCTAAGGATCGACAATCCTCTACTTTTTCGCGCTCGCCTTGCAAAACATGAACGCGCATTGCGGTTTGTCCATCTTTGTAGGTTGTAAATTCCTGTGCACGAGCCACAGGAATTGCAGTGTTTCGCTCAATAATTTTTTCAAGCAAACTACCCATGGTTTCAATTCCCAATGAAAGGGGCAATACGTCCAAAAGCAAAATTTCATCATTCGGTTTATTGCCCGCAAGTACATCAGCTTGTAATGCGGCACCAATTGCTACAACTTTATCAGGATCAATGTTTGTCATAGGCGGTCTACCAAAAAATTCTTCTACCTGATTACGAACGCAAAGTGTTCGTGTTGATCCTCCTACTAACACAATATGATCCACGTCCAAAGCATCAATGTCAGCTTCTCGTAATGCTTTTCGACACCAGGCAATTGTTTTTTTAATATAAGAATCAACAAGCTCTTCAAATATTTCACGTGTTAATCTAATTTCAAATTCATTTTTTTCTATTAATTGCAACTTGATGGTAACGTCTTTTGACTCAGCTAACGCCTCTTTAGCACGCCGGGCTTCCGTCATAACACGTCGCATCATTTGATGATCTTCATTTGCATTTACATCTGCTTGTTGCAAGATCCACGACGCAATTTCTCGATCAAAGTCATCACCACCCAATGCCGTATCGCCACCTGTCGACAGAACCTCAAATACACCTTTACTTAAACGCAAAATAGAAATGTCAAAGGTACCGCCACCCAAATCGTATACAGCCGTTACTCCCTCGGCTTGCTGATCGAGTCCGTAGGCCACGGCTGCTGCAGTAGGTTCATTCAAGAGTCTAAACACATTTAACCCTGCGAGCTTGGCTGCATCTTTAGTTGCTTGACGTTGCGCATCATCAAAATACGCAGGTACTGTGACCACTACACCCTTCAGTTCACCACCAAAAGTTTCTTCTGCTCGTTGACGTAATGTTCTTAAAATTTCTGATGAAACCTCAATCGGCGTAATTGCTCCAGCCTTCGTTTGTATACGCGGTACATTACTTTGCTGTTCAGTAAACTGGTAAGGCAAATAGCCTTGCAAAGTGGGTAATTCTTTGGCCGAGCGGCCCATAATTCGTTTAACCGATGCTAGCGTGTTGAGCGGATCTGTTGTAGCACGCTTCAACGCCTCAACACCTACAGTGATTTGATCCTTAGCACCATAATGAACCACTGATGGCAAAATATGCCTGCCCTTTGCGTCTGGAATTGTTTCTGCAACGCCACTGCGCACACTTGCAACGAGTGAATTTGTTGTGCCCAAATCGATGCCTGCAGCAAGGCGATGTTCATAGGGAGCTGTTGATTGACCAGGTTCTGATATTTGTAACAATGCCATGCGAAATTTAGAGTAGTTCTTCTTCGTATCGTTCTTGTTTTTTTCTAACTTGATTTGTCAAGCGTTCATAAAACTGTAGTTTAAGTGCGGTGTGTTTAGCCTCAGAGAGATTGTCATCTGAATATTGTGCAGAAAATTGTGAAATTAATTCTGCTTGTTGTCTTTTAAGTTCTTTCGCCAGTTCGTCTAGTGTCGTCAATGGGTCACTCGCTTGATCAACATCCTCTACGCGCTCATGTAACTCCATTTGCTGCATAAGAAACTCAGCATCATTGGATGTTTCTGTATCTGCATTGAATTCAATATCTTTTAATTTTAAAAGGTAATGTGCTCGTTTTAAGTCACTTTTTAATGTTGTATATGCTTCGTTAACATATGCCGTAGTTTGAACTGAAATACGTCTTTCTTGATCACTTGTGCTGGCATATCGATCTGGATGCAAGACGGCTTGAATATTACGGTACTTATCTGCTAGTGCTGATTGATCAACCTTAAAGCTTTCAGAAATTCCAAATAGCTCGAAATAGTTTCGAGTAAGGTCACTATTCATGATAAATTGAAAAAATTATTGCAGCAACAACTGCCAGATGCTCAAAACCAAAGATTAAACGCTGAAACTTTCTCCACATCCGCAACGATCTTTTTCGTTGGGGTTTTTGAACTGGAATCCTTCGTTTAATCCTTCACGTGTAAAGCCTAATTCAGTGCCGTTTAAGTACACCATGCTTTTAGGGTTAATAATGACTTTTACGCCCTTATCCTCGAATACATGATCTTCATCTTCCACATCATCCGCAAGCTCAATGGTATATGCCATGCCTGAACAGCCCGTCGTTTTTACACCCAAACGCACACCTACACCTTTACCACGTTTTTCGAGGTATGTTTTTACATGCTCGGCTGCTTTTTCGGTCAGTGAAATAGACATTTAGTCAAACCTCTAATTACGCAATTTTCTTTTCTTCAGACCCGTCTGCTTTGGACTTCAGGTCAGTTATTGCTGCTTTAATTGCATCTTCAGCTAACACAGAACAATGTATTTTAACGGGTGGCAATGCAAGCTCTTCAACTATGTCTGTATTTTTGATTTCAGAAGCTTGTTCCAACGTTTTGCCTTTAACCCATTCGGTCAATAAGCTAGATGAAGCAATAGCTGAACCACAACCATAGGTTTTAAACTTGGCATCTTCGATCATACCGTTACCATCAACTTTGATTTGTAATTTCATTACATCGCCACAAGCTGGCGCACCAACCACTCCTGTGCCAACGTGTTGATCACCCTTATCAAAAGACCCAACATTGCGTGGATTCTCATAGTGATCTAATACTTTATCGCTATATGACATGCTTATTTTCTCCTACTTGCTTTCTAAAATATGTTTTAAAATAAATAAACTAATGTGCTGCCCACTCAACAGAATTGAGATCAATTCCATCTAGATGCATTTCCCACAACGGCGATAGATCACGTAATTTGACAACAGCTGATTTAATTAATTCAACTGCGTACTCGACCTCTTCCACTGTTGTAAAACGACCAATCGTAAATCGAATCGAACTGTGTGCAAGTTCGTCATTACGCCCTAATGCACGCAACACATAGCTTGGTTCTAGTGATGCACTTGTACATGCTGATCCTGATGACACCGCTATATTTTTTAGTGCCATAATTAAACTTTCACCTTCTACAAAGTTAAAACTCACGTTAAGGTTTCCAGGTATTCTTTGTTCCAGATCGCCATTAATATAAATTTCTTCAATTCCCTTTAAACCATTTAACAATCTATTTCTTAGCATGAGTATGCGTTCGTTATCGGCTGCCATTTCTTCCTTGGCTATACGAAATGCTTCACCCATACCAACAATTTGATGCGTCGCCAACGTGCCAGAACGCATTCCTCGCTCATGGCCACCGCCATGCATTTGTGCCTCAATGCGTACACGTGGCTTTCTGCGCACAAATAAAGCACCAATTCCTTTTGGCCCATATACTTTGTGTGCAGATAAACTCATTAAATCTACTTTCATATCTTGCATATCAATTGCTGCTTTGCCTGGGCTTTGCGCAGCATCCACATGAAATATAATTTTATGCTCTCGCGTTATTTCTCCAATTGCTTTGATATCTTGAATCACACCAATCTCATTATTGACGTGCATAATAGAAACCAAAATAGTGTCCTCTCGAATAGCTGCCTTTAAATCATCGAGATCAACGAGCCCAGAATCACGTGGCTCGAGATAAGTGACTTCAAATCCTTCGCGTTCTAATTGTCTACATGTGTCCAAAACTGCTTTGTGCTCTGTTTTGCATGTAATGATGTGCTTACCATTTTTTTGATAAAAATGCGCCGCACCTTTTATTGCTAAATTATCTGATTCGGTTGCACCACTTGTCCAAACAATTTCTTTTGGGTCGGCATTGATTAACGCTGCAACATTTTTGCGTGCGTTATCTACTGCTTTTTCTGCACTCCAACCAAAGCTATGACTGCGTGATGCTGGATTTCCGTAATTACCATCAATTGTTAAACACTCTTTCATTGCCTCTGCCACGCGATTATCAACCGGCGTGGTAGCACTGTAATCTAAATAAATTGGTAGTTTTAAATCAGTCACTTTTTGTTACCTACATAATTCCTTGAAATATTAATACTCTTACAACGTCTTTATTACATAAACTCTACATGCTGTACGATATGATCTTGTCGATTGGCTACTTCTCGTACCTGTGTATCACTAACGGCTTGGGCCAAACTAATATTTGAAAGATAGTTTCGAATTTCATCACTCAAGTTTTCCCACAAATCGTGAGTTAGGCAACGTTGATGGTTTTGGCAATCTGCTTTGCCACCACAACGCGTCGCATCCACATTCTCATCAACGGCATCGATCACATCTGAAATGGCAATTTGTTCTGAGTCCATCGCCAACGAATACCCACCACCAGGTCCACGTGTGCTACTCACTAAACCTTGCGAGCGCAAACGCGTAAACAATTGCTCTAAATAAGAGAGAGAGATCCCTTGTCTTTCAGAAATTTCTGACAAAGAAACCGGACCCTTATCGCTATGCAAAGCAATATCAAACATTGCCGTTACGGCATATCGACCTTTGGTACTGAGTTTCATAGCATGCTGCCCTCTATCTAGTTATCTGGATAAATCTATAGATATAAGTATAGCAAATAACCTAGTGTTGTACTCAGGTATTATAAGGCTAAGACCCAAGCACGACACTATCCCTTTAGTTAGAGGGGAAAATCGATTTAAATACTTGATTTTAAGAAGGTTATTATTCGACGGGGCTACTATGCATTAACCGTTGAGTCGCACTTAGAATCCCGCGCAATATATTGACTTCTACTTGAGTTAAGTGAGTGCGGCCATATAAATGCCTTAATCGTCTCATTAATAGCTTAGGTTGCTTAGGATCAAGAAATTCAATTTGCAGCAATACCTCCTGTAAATGTTCAAAAAAATATTCCAGCTCCGAAGACGTCGCTATCTCGCCCACAGAATCGGCAGGTGATGGTGCATGCTCCAACTTTGCCATAAAAATTTCGTAACTAATTACCTGCACAGCTGATGCAATATTTAAAGAACTAAACTCCCAATTTGTTGGAATCGTGGTGGCATACTGACAGAAATCCAGCTCTTCATTTGATAACCCGCTGCTTTCTCGCCCAAAGACAATGGCGACACTACCATGCTGAACTTCTTGCCAGACTCTTTTTCCTAATTCGCGAGGTGTTATATCTGGACAAGATAATCCTCGTTCACGCGAACTTGTGCCCACTACAAACGTGCACTGATTGATAGCCTCTTTTAATGTACTGCATACCGTCGCTTGTTCTAACACATCTAGGGCGCCGGTTGCTCGCACGTTCGCCTGCTTGTCGGGAAATGTTTTAGGATTAACTAAAACCAAATTTTCGATGCCCATCGTTTTTATAGCGCGTGCAACAGCGCCTATATTTCCAGGATGTGATGGCTCCAAAAGAACAATATTAATTTTATTTACATCATTCACGCATAATCCAGTGCGATTGTTACTTTAAATTTTTGCTACCACAACAGAGTGTATACGCATTTAATTAGACAATGCTATGCTGTCTTACACAAGCCAAAGATTCATCTAAGTAATTATTCATGCAAGCATCACTAAACATTGCCATCACTGCAGCGCGCGAGGCTGGAAAAATAATTTTTCGTAATCTGGCACGAATTGATTCTCTTTCCGTTCAAACCAAACAAAAAAATGATTACGTAAGTGAAGTAGACTATATGGCAGAACAAGAAATTATTAGCACGATACGTCGCGCTTATCCTCAACATGGCATTCTTGCAGAAGAAAGCGGACATAGTGACGGCGATGAATATCAGTGGATTATCGACCCGCTTGATGGAACCACAAATTATTTGCGTGGTTTCCCTCATTACTGTGTGTCCATTGCAATGCGCCATAGACAGCGACTTAAAATTGGCGTCATCTATGATCCAATTAAAGATGAAATGTTTTGCGCGGCGCGCGGCGATGGCGCAACCTTAAATGAGCGCAAGATGAGAGTGTCTCAATTGATTGGCTTTGAAGGCGCACTATTGGGAACAGGTTTTCCTTTCCGGGAAAATCAAAATATAGATTCCTACCTAACTATTTTGCGCGAGTTTATGCTACACACTTCAGGCATTCGACGTGCAGGGTCCGCTGCGTTAGATTTAGCCTATGTTGCTGCAGGTCGATTGGATGGGTTTTGGGAGTTTGGCCTTAATACCTGGGACATTGCAGCAGGCTGCTTAATCGTGCAGGAAGCAGGTGGATTAGTCGGAGATCATCTTGGCGGTCATACTCATCTCGAAACAGGCAACATTGTTGTCGCCAATCCTAAGCTTTTTAGATTAATGTTGAGTACAATAAATTCAAAAATGAAAGCTAACGCTTAAACCTAGCTACCATCTTCATTAGCAGTTTCTTTTTCTACCTGCATTAAGCCCTCTTTACTTACATTAAGCGCAAGTACAGAGGAGCTTGCAACATATATAGAAGAATACGTGCCGACCACAACACCTACAATAAGTGCTATGGAAAATGCATGAATAACCTCTCCACCAAATAAATACAATGCAATTAATACCAGTAAAGTGGTGAGAGACGTCATCAATGTACGTGACAATATTTGGTTAATAGATACATTGATAATATCCTCTGAAGTCCTTTTTCGAATTCGTCTGAAGTTTTCTCGAATTCTATCGAACACTACTATTGTGTCATTAAGCGAATAACCGATTACTGCTAACAATGCAGCAAGAACGGTTAAATTAAATTCAACTTGGGTAATGGCAAAAAATCCAACAACTAAAATTACATCATGAATCAATGCAGCAACAGAGCCGAGAGAAAATCGCCATTCAAATCGCAATGCTACATAAATTAAAATTCCAATTAGGGCATAAAGCATTGCAAGTCCGCCTTTGTCTCGCAATTCATCGCCCACTTGTGGTCCCACGAATTCAACACGCCGCATTTCAGGTTTACCGGTTAAGCTAAAAGCTTCTATTACACGGTTACTGAGTGTTGCCTTATCTTCATCTGCAGCAGTAACAGGCAGTCGAATTAATACATCTTTTGATGTTCCAAAATGCTGCACAATGGCATCACTGAAACCACTACTAGCTAGACCTTGGCGCACCATATCTAACTCCACATTATCTGGATAGCCCACTTCAACCAATGTGCCACCTGTGAAATCAATGCCTAAATTTAGTCCCCGTACAAACATTGCAGCAATTGAAACAATAATTAGAATTAGCGAAATTAACAAAGCAAGCTTACGCCTGCCCATAAAATCAATATTAAGATTGTCTTTAAGTAATTGCATACACTAAACCACAAGTGTTGGTGATTTTTTATTACCGTAATACAAATTAACTAGTGCACGTGTGCCCATAATTGCGGTAGACATAGAACATAGAATTCCAATTGATAACGTCACTGCAAAACCTTTAATTGGCCCAGTACCAAATACAAATAACACGATTGCAGCAATCAGTGTAGTAATATTGGCATCCGCTATAGTAGACAAAGCCTTGCTGTAACCTGCATGGATGCTTGCTTGAGGAGAATTCCCATTACGTAATTCTTCACGTATTCGTTCAAAAATTAGTACGTTTGCATCCACTGCCATACCAACGGTTAATACAATCCCTGCAATTCCGGGCAACGTCAACGTTGCACCTGGTATTAAAGACATAATGCCGATTATTAAAACCAAATTTGCCGTCAGCGCTAAATTCGCTGCTAATCCAAACAAGCGGTAATACAAGGCCATGAATACCATAACCAAGATAAAACCTATCAATATAGATTTTTTGCCGAGCCTAATGTTTTCTTGACCAAGACTTGGGCCTACCGTACGTTCTTCAACGATTTCTACTGGGGCGGCAAGTGCACCTGCACGAAGTAATAAAGATAGTTTAAATGCTTCATGTGTAGAGTCTAAACCTTCTATTTGAAAACGCTTGCTAAGTTGCTCTTGTATACGCGCAACATTAATAACCTCTTCACTTTTTATCGTTTTTCTAATCTGTTCGCCATCTTTTTTGACTACAATCGACTTATTGTCAATAAAAACGACAGCCATTAATTTTTTTATGTTTTCAGCAGTTACTTTACTAAACTTACTCGCGCCTTTCCCATCAAGCGTGATAATAACCGCAGGCAATCCATTCTCATCAAACCCAGAATTTGCATTAATAATTGAATCACCCGTTAACATTACAGACCGTTTGAGTAAA
The DNA here is from genome assembly GCA_965247265.1 of Gammaproteobacteria bacterium. Lineage (GTDB taxonomy): Bacteria > Pseudomonadota > Gammaproteobacteria > UBA4575 > UBA4575. Next base: position 1,032,677 of record OZ252002.1, on the reverse strand, counting down.
ATTGGATTTTTACTGTCGCGCTCGTAATAAAGTACCGAACCAACTGGAACACGACCTGTTTCAGCAGAACGAAAAGGATCGTTTTGCTCGTCTACCATTCTGAATTCAATTGTCGCTGTTGCACCCAGTATTTCTTTTGCTTGGGCAGTATCTTGAACACCGGGCAGTTGCACGACAATTCGCTCAGCACCTTGTTGTTGAATAACAGGTTCCGCAACGCCAAGTTCATTCACTCGATTACGCAACGTTTGTATATTTTGTTGAATAGCTAAGCGTTGAATGTCTTTAGCAGCTTCTTCACTAATCTCTGCACTTATAAAATAGCTCTCACCATCATTTTCTTCATTAATTATTAGCTCATTGCCGTATTCATTGTTAAGCACGTCTAGACCAGCGTCTCGACTTTCAACGTCACGAAATTTCACTATTACTTGATTTTTAGTTTGTGAAACAGAAAACCGCCTTAACTTTGCTTCGCGCAAACTAACTCTAAAGGAAGAAACATAATTGTTTATTGCCTTTTCAATGGCAGCAACCATATCCACTTGTAATAAAAAATGAACGCCTCCACGAAGATCCAAACCTAAATTCATGGGAGAAGCACCAATAACCCTAAGCCATGCTGGTGTGGCGGGAGCCAGATTTAACGCAACAATGTGTCTGCCGTCTAAGGCATCCTTACTTAACTCAGCTGCTAAAAGCTGTTGCTCCGTATTTGAAAATCGTAGTAAGAGTTTATTATCATCTTGCTCATCACCTTGAATTTCAATGCCCTCTTTTAGCAATACTTGCTGCAATGTAGTGAGTGTTGTGTCGTTTAATTCACCCGATTCATGAGAAATTTGTACAGCAGGTACATTAGGGTACAAATTTGGCAATGCATAAAGCGCTGCTCCCAAAATAACAAAAAGTATGAGCAAATATTTCCACAATGGATAATGATTCAATGGAACCACGGTAATGTACTAACCTTTTAACTTAATAGTGATAGTTGATTTTTAGAACGACTTAATCGTGTTTCAATGAGCCTTTTGGCAACACAGACGAAATAGAATTTTTTTGTAATCTAATTGCTACGCCTTCACTAACTTCTACTTGAATAGAATTATCACCAACTTTTAATATTTTGCCCATCATGCCACCAGTTGTAACAACTTCATCACCTTTTGATAATGAGCTGACAAGCTTCTGGTGTTCTTTTGTTTTTTTTTGCTGTGGCCGAATTATCATGAAATACATAATTGCGAAAAATATACCAATCATGATGAACATTTCATAACCACCACCTAGCGCTCCTGGAGCGTCTTCTGCCATGGCATCTGATATCAAAAACATATGCTACCTTTTATTTACGACTCAATTTTGCAGCGGCGATTATGCCACAGTCTCTGCATTGTGGGACTGTATGGCATAAAACTCTTTAATATACCCTGAAAGACTGCCCTGAGATATTGCCTCGCGCAGCTCTCCCATCAATATTTGATAATAATGGAGGTTGTGAATGGTATTCAGACGCAATCCTAAAATTTCATTGCATTTATCCAGATGCCTAAGATAAGAGCGTGAATAATGCTGGCAGGTATAGCATGTGCAGCTCTCATCGATAGGACGCACATCATCTCTATATTGACTATTCCTAATCCTTAGCAAACCAAGCCGAGTATAAAGAAAGCCTGTTCTTGCATTTCGAGTAGGAATCACACAATCAAACATATCTATACCACGTTGAACAGCTTCTACAATATCTTCTGGTTTGCCGACACCCATTAAGTAACGAGGCTTATCTTTGGGAAGATAATTGATAGACGTTTCAAGCATCTGTTCTCGTTCATGGCTATCCTCACCTACCGATAATCCGCCTATCGCATAACCATTAAAGTCCACTTCAACTATTTGTGCTGCAGACTCTTCACGTAGCTTTGCGTGCATCCCTCCTTGAACAATTCCAAACAGGGCACTGTGATGCGATCCATGAGCAACTTTACAACGATTTGCCCAGCGCATCGACAACTGCATGGATGATTGCGCTTGATCATAGGATGCAGGATGTGCGGTACATTCATCTAGCACCATTATGATATCTGCATCAAGTTTATGTTGAACTTCGATGGCAATTTCAGGGCTCAAAAAAACATCTGCGCCATCTATTGGTGATTGAAACGTCACGCCTTTTTCTGTCATCTTACGCATTTGCGCAAGACTAAAAACTTGAAAACCACCCGAATCCGTTAAGATTGGACCATGCCACTGCATAAAATTATGCAGACCTTTATGCTTTTCAATGACGTGCATACCAGGCCTAAGCATAAGGTGAAAAGTATTACCTAAAATAATTTGCGCACCAACGCCTTGGAGCTCTTCGGGCGTCATCGCTTTTACTGACCCGTATGTGCCTACCGGCATAAATGCAGGTGTATCTACAGCTCCGCGTGCAAATTCCATACGTCCTGTTCGAGAATCGCCATCCGTTGCGCTAATACTAAATTGCATACACTATTCTCTAAATTAATTGTTTTTCTTTTCTATAAACATAGCATCGCCATAGCTATAGAATCGATATTCATGCTTTACAGCATGTCGATACGCGGACATGGTAGATTTGTGCCCAGCAAATGCGCAAACGAGCATTAATAGTGTAGATCTGGGTAAATGAAAATTTGTAAGTATGGCATCTACAATCTTAAACTTGTATCCCGGATAAATATATAAAGACGTATCACCACGATAAGGACGCATTGCATCATTATTAATAACAGACTCTAAAGCGCGTACTACCGTTGTCCCAACCGCAATAATTCGCCCACCTTTTCTTTTACACGCATGAACTCGATCACATACCGATTGTGATACGTGTACTTGCTCTGCATGAATTAAATGGTCCTCTACATTATCTTCACGTACAGATTGGAAAGTACCTGCTCCAACGTGCAGGGTTACATAAGCAAGTTCAATTCCTTCTTGCTGCAAACTTTTGAGCATGGGCTTATCGAAATGCAACCCTGCTGTTGGCGCGGCAACAGCACCTTTACTGCGCGCATAAACTGTTTGGTAACGATTTACATCTTCATTGTTTGGCATGCGTAGAATATAGGGTGGCAGTGGTACTTGCCCAAATGTCTCCATTAAGCTTACCAGTTCTTTTTCGTTTTTAAATTGCAAAATATAAAAATCATTTTGACGGTCTTTGACTTCAGCTACAACATTGTTTAAGAAAAAAATACTTGAACCAGGCTTTGGTGACTTGCTTGCTTTAAGCTGGGCTAATGCTGTTCTCTCATCAATCTTACGTTCTAATAAAAATTCGACTTTACCGCCTGATGATTTACTACCAAACAATCTTGCAGGTACAACTTCAGTATCATTTAATACCAGCAAGTCCCCTTCATGTAATAGACGAAGTAAATCCTTGAAATGTAAATCAGAAACTTTATTTCCATATGATTCAAAATGCAGCAACCTACTAGCAGTACGCTTTGGCAAAGGAAATTGAGCGATCAGTTTTTCTGGCAGCTCATAGTCAAACTGATTAAGGTTCACAAGTTATGTTGTTAAGAAGTTTTTATGAATCAAATGTTGCTAGCTTATCAATTTACGCTAAACTGCACACACATGTGCCGGGGTGGCGGAACTGGTAGACGCGCCGGATTCAAAATCCGGTTTCCGAAAGGAAGTGAAGGTTCGATTCCTTTTCCCGGCACCATTAAATAAAGGATTTTAGACAAATCATAGAAAATATCAAGTTAGGCAAAACAATAACATCTATAAATAGCCTATAGACAAAATCACCAAACCAGCTAAAATACAGCGTACTAACGTACTAGCAAGGCGCTACTAACACCTTGCTAGCACTAACTCTAAACCTATTACGGAGGTATAGAGCTATGTCTATTTTACATCACTCAAGCAGGCCATCTTATGCCCGTACCTGCACGTACGACCCTATTACTACACGCCTCAAACAGATTGCACGTATTGTAAGCAAAGTGGAAGCCAATAAATGCTTGGATTTAAGCCATGAGATCCGGCGGTTAATGCTAACCAATTCCCACTCAATGTAATCCCTATATATAAGGGGTAACAAATGAACCAAACCCTTAAATCAAGCAAACTTCACAACTCATATGAAGATATAAGTACAGACCTTACCAATATGAAAATAGTCGTTGAACTCATGATCGCAAATGAAAAAGTTGCTCAAGAACGCGAGCAACACATCCCTATTAGTACTTTACTGAATACGGGTTATTTGTTATTTGGATATCTGCACAAAATAAATGAGCACATGGATAAACTTTGGGATGGGTATAAGGAATTGAAAAGTTATCAGGAAGAATTGGAAATTGAGAAAATGAAAAGGCTACACTATTTTTGCATCAACCCCTCCCTAAACTCCACCGACACCTCCTCATACAACCAAGCATCCTTAAGTTCCTTCCATTCCTTAACCTTTAGCTTCCTTCTTTGATAACCTCGATACGTAATCTTCCCCTCTTCCTTCAGCTTTGTGTAAATGGCTCGTAATGATAGATAAGCTTCTGCTACATGCACCACATCTACTGGCTCCCATTCCACATACAGCTTCTTCATTATCTGATTAGCCTTGATAATCTCTTCTTTTATATTGGCGTGGATTTCAATCAAAATTGATCCTTCTTGAACTAAGTGGCCGAACCCCTACCCTTACCCTTACTTACCCAAATATAAGCGATTTTCCCCTCTGAATCCCGCATAGAATAAGGGCTCAAAATGGACTTTTTGAAGGTTTAGGACCCATATGATTCAGCGATTTATTCAATACTTATGACTGCATAAATAAATTCTGTTGTTATTTAGCACATATGTATATTATTATTTTCTTATATTATTATAATATTGCTGGGTAGCGGGTTTGGGGATTAAAAATCATGAAATTCATAGTGCTAATTTTATCGTTGTTAATGCTGATGCTTGCTTTACCTGTTAGTCATCACCCTGAGTTTATTCATAACAATAACTATGTCATGCAAGAACCCTTTTCATCAGCCCCGCTTGTAATGTATCCGTCCTTAGAAGTTGAACTTGATTCGTAAACGATTTCGCAACTCTTTTAAATAATTTAATTAATATAGGTAAATAATATGAAACATTCTTACACCACACTTACTGCACTCATTGCAGCGTTATTAATCTCAATGTCTTCGATTGCAGTTGTTTTTGCTGACAATGAAAAAGACGAAGAGCAAAAAGTTGCAGCTTCTGATTGCCAACTTGAAAAATACACAGATCCAGAAGTAATGGCTAAAGCTATGGCAAACCCTGCTGAGTTTATGAATATTATGATGATTATGACTAACCCAGCATCTGCGCAAAACATGATGAACTGTTCAATGAACCCAGAACAATGGACGACTTGGATGACCAGAATGAGTGACCCAACAAAAATGATGAACGCTGCAACTCAATTCATGAACCCACAAATGTATATGAATTGGATGACCGCTTCGATGAATCCACAAACGTATCAGCCAATGGCGATGTTTATGAATCCTGGTTTGTACATGCAATGGATGACAACAGCGATGAATCCAGCATCATTTACACCAATGTTTGGAATGATGGGTCAAATGCCAACCATGGCTGAAGTAACACCAGCTGAGTAAATTAAATACAAGTTTAAATTTGCAGGACGCAAACGGGATGAGGCTATAACTTTTAGTTTAGAGTAAAAAAGTATAATCCCAAAACCTCACTAAGCCTCGTTCGAATTGATCGGGGCTTTTTGTTTTGTAAATACAACCGATGATACGAGCAATCACTAATTCCCAATAGCTTAGATGTCTATGTCTGAATTCTTAATTAGTTATGACCAGTTTGGTTTGATTTATACTTTGGATAGCTGTCTTAACTTATCGATTTCAGCCACATCTACAATACTGAATGTACAAGAACCTTCATGCTTTAAAAAATTAGTTTTACAACAAAGCTCTACAAAGCCATCTTCCAATAAACGGTCATCATTTTGAAAATACCATCAAAAGGCTGATAGTGTATGCGCTGTAAGTCCATTTTCCTCTGCAAACCCCTCAACAAAATTGTTTGCTTCTTCTTCAATGTCATCAACCGAATGATCTAGAAATTTTTCTGCTTTCGCTTTATCCATTAGGCCAGAACAAATGTCTTTTATGTTATCTAATTGCATGCTGCCTCCTAACTGCTAAACATATTTCGCCTAATATTATAAGTTAGAGATACGCTATGTAATAGCAATTAAATAATATCGTTACTTTTATCGTATTGCTTAATAGGACCTATAGATGTAACTGAAAGTTGCTTGAATTAAGTAATTCATCTATTCATCATGAACACTATTACTGGCTAATGGTCTATATAATTTATTAATTGAGAAATTATGTGTAGATAATTCTGAATACCAGCTTTGGATCTAGCGGACATTAGCTCAAACTGCTTTACTAATTACCACAGCAATTTCTTTAAAAGACATATCATCCAATGCAGCAACAGTTGCACTCACCTTTTGTATCTCTTCCCTTTGATCTACTCTTAAGTTCGAAAGATTAGGTAACGTTGCAACGCCATCTTCCAGTCCTGCCCATCTCATGACTAAAGAACTTAATACACCCTTAACTTCATTATCGACTGCAATACGTTTGCTTGAAGACAAACCAACATATGTGGGTACATCATCTTCGTGATAACGTTTGACCAATACATAACTCCATACATGTTCTTTTTCATTCATCCATAAATCTGTTAGTACACCTAATGCACTATGCCTTGATGAATTATTTTGTTTGTATGTAGCCAAATTGAGTTGCCTTTTCGGTACTTTCTACTCTTTAATGCATTAATCCATTGTTGTTTTACATCTTCTCTCATCTCTTTCTCCTCTAGTGAAAATGTTATGGGCATAAAAAAGCTCCGGCGAAACGAGTTAGACGAGGCTTGTTGAAATATTGATTAGTTAGATAGTATTTTTAATTATTCATATCACACATATTTAAAATTTTAATGTCATAAAGTGTCATTCTTTCAGGTCTACTCAAGCAAGGATGATTATTAAATGTTAGGGAGAATACGATGAAATTTTTGTACCCGTTACAATGCTATTGGTCTTTAGTATATCGACTGCCTTTGCAAATGGTGGCCCCTCGTTTGATCAATTACATAATCAAACTAAACAAGCAAAGCGTGTTGTTCAACTAATTGATCCATCCAGCAAAGGTAATGTAAAGTCAAAAATTTGTATAAGGAATCTGGGCACAACGATCAAGCAAGTGCCCTGCTGAGAAAGGACTCTCAACCGTCTAGGAGGACAAGAAAGCTTCATGAATATTATTCGTGAGACTTTCTTTTGGCATTCTAATTATGCAAACCAACTATTCGCTGTTACATAAGTATTACCTACGCAATTGAAGAGCCCCCTTATTATTCAGCTTCTAGTATTGCCTTCCAAAAGGTATCGAATACCATATTATTCGCATTTGCGATATGACAAAAAGCACAGGCCTCTTTGGGTTGTGCCGCAGCTGTTTTTGCATACGGAGGTGCATGATGACCGAAGTTAAAGTAGCTCCATTCATTAGTATCTTTAAATTTCTTGCTATCTTTAACAGAAATATCTATCCCATTACGTGCCCCAGGAAAATAGCCTCGACCAGAGGACTCTATTCTGGAACCGTCAGGATTCGTACCAGGTTGTGTCAGTTGTAGCTCCTTCAACAGAATTGTTCCGTCTGCCCATTTACCAGTTTTCCGATATGCCTTTAATGCCTCCGGATGAATATACACATTGTGGTATTCAGGGAATGAGGCATTACCCTTGTTTAAGCCATTAGGTGTTAGTGCAGAACCAAGAAAAACCCACTCATGATATCCGCTAGGTAAAATAAGTTCTCCATTTGAGTTCCATTCAGGTCCCCAAGATGGACTTGAATCAGAATGTGCGAAATTCACCATTACCATCAAAAATCCTATGCATATAATGAGTAATGTAGTTGTAATTCGAAAAGTTGTATGTTTTGTTTTTATCATTGAATTCCCTTTCTTCTAGTTTTCTAAATTATTAAGCACCGCCCGTTCCAATTCAGCCTGCAGATGCACCTCTACATTGTTACTAAATAGATAGAGATAATCACCGTAGCCTTCAGCATCCATCGCCGATGCCGGTATAAAACGAAGTGCCGCAGAATTAATACAATATCTAAGACCGGTCGAGTCACTTGGGCCGTCATTGAATACATGTCCGAGATGACTGTCGCCGTGTTTGGAACGCACCTCAACTCTCGCCATACCATGACTAGTGTCGGACTTCTCTATGACATGTTGTTTATCAATCGGACGTGTAAAGCTTGGCCATCCTGATCCGGAGTCAAACTTGTCAGTCGATACAAAAAGAGGTTCGCCAGAAACAATATCGACATAAATGCCCATCTCTTTATGATCACAATAAGCGTTCTTAAAAGGCTGTTCCGTTTCATCATTTTGGGTAACGCGATGCTGCTCAGGAGCAAGATTGGAAACAGCTTCGGTTGTTTTTTTCGAATTTTTTTCCCATACTACACAACCCCTCCATCTAATTTATATACGTTATTTTTGTATGCGTTTTACTGCCTCATCTGTTGTCCAAACTGCATTAGCCATATATCTGAAATTATATAAAGCAGCTAGGTAACCATCTCCTTCAGGAATTTTTGCAGCTGCTGTTGCATCTTTCACAACTGCAACTTCAAACCCCTGTTCAAGAAGCTCGCGCATATTGGCTTCCACACAAAGATTGGCTGACATGCCAGCAAGAATTACCTGATCAACTCCACGCTTGCGAAGTTGCAAAACCAAATCATTTTGTTCCGGACCATAAACTTTATGCGGTGAGGTAATTACTGTTTTGCCGTCAAACAAGAAAGGTTTGTACTGTGGCATAAAATCAGCGCCAGAGCCCTCGAAGCCTTCCATAGTATATGGGGACTTTCGGTCAAACATACCTATTTTATGCATGACCTTTTCTAATGCTCCCTCAAACTTCCACCCCTTATCAGTGGGGTAGTAATAGTGTGGAGATATCATTACTTCGATCTCTGCTTTTTTAGCGGCTTTAAACAAACGCTCAATGTTTTCAACCGTATTGTGTTCAGTAACACTTTCACCAACGAGCTTCCACGTTACGCCATCCTCGCTGAGAAAATCGATTTGAGGATCTGTCACTACAAGTGCAGTACGTGGTAAGTTAAGCTCCATGTTGCTAGGCGGTAATCCAGGATTTTTGGGTTCCGCATAAGGATCATCTGTCGCTATTGCAAATGTTACAGGCAGAAGAAAAACGATTAAGATGATTCGGAGTGAATAAAGCATAATTACTACCCCTTCTTTTTTAATATTTGTAAGATAATCTTCCACCCATATATTTAAAGTGTCAATCAAATTGCAAATATTAAGTTCTGATCATATGAGAATTAGAAATTTGCAGTTAACTGTAATTAGCGGACAATTGTTATATTTATATAAAAATCGAAACAAGCAGACAATATAAAACTCAGCTATAGCTTGCTTTTGAATTTATTTATAAGGGAGGCCTACGATGGAATTCTTTATCCACATTGCAAATGTTCTGTATCTGTTTTCATACACAATGCGCGATATTCTCTGGTTACGCGTATTGACTGTCGCAGCCGCCTGCTTTCTGATTCCCTATTTTTACTTTCGACCTGGTCCAATATTGCCAGCCATTTATTGAAATCTCGTCTTTACATCACTTAATATTTTCTGGATTTGTCGTTTGTTACTCGAGCGTAGACCCACGAAGCTTAGTGATGATGAGAAACAGCTGTGCCAAATTGCGTTCCGAACCCTAACGCCTCGAGAGATGAAAAAGATTCTTAAGCTTTCTCACTGGAGTGATGCATTACCAGGCGAATGATTTGTTTCAATGGACGAACCACTTGAAAAACTCATACTAATTTATTCAGGTAAAGCTACCGTCGAAATCGATGGTCAAAAAGTTGGCGAACTGCATGAAGGACAGTTCATTGGGGAAATGAGTTATTTTACCGATGAACTTGCAGCTGCCAACGTTGTGGCAACACAAGACACTCGTTATGTATCCTGGCCCAAAGATCAGTTGCGAGATTTTCTAGATAATAATTCAGATCTTCGCGCCGCATTTCAAATTATCCTAGGATCGGTTTTGGCAAAACGGTTGCAAGAATCCTGGATGCGCTCATAACGATCAATAGCAACTTCAAAAACATGAACTTCTTTACCTGCAACATAATTAGCTAAAGCTTCTCTGGATTTTTTCCAATAAGGTTGCCCGCGTTCGGGTGCATCAATCTCGGCGAGTCGAATACGAAACTGTGTCTCATCAATAGGAATATTGATGCTGTCTCCATCGGTGACTTTGACAACTTTGCCTTTGTAGACTTTCTTGGCACTTTGTACGTCACTACATGTGACATAAGAAGAATGCGATTGCGCTTATAAAGAATATATAGAAGAGTGTCTTTTTGATCACAATGGTTTAATGATACCATCTAACTGAATGTCCGCTTTCGGCCATAAGCGGTCATTCAATTAAATTACATCTTATGAAATTTTTTCGAATAATCCCGCTTGTAAATCATCTGAAAATTCCATTGAAAAATCAGGATCACCGCCAAGAATATAGCTTATCTCAACTCCTGTACTAAGACGATGTGCATAAACCACTGCTTTAGGATCTAAATTCCCATGTTTGTAGCTTTGTGTACGCTGTGTAGAAAACTCAAAATCATCCACATCCAATCCGTGTTTTTCAATACACGTAATGACATCAATTAAGTATCTTTGAGTAAGGAGTGTTTGATCAAATTCCATGGACAATGCACTGTGTCATCACTATTTAAACCTGTCATCTATGACGTCTTATCATAATCGAAGTGTTTAAAAAGAAACCAAAGAAACTATGTAAAGAATAAAAAATTACTGATATTCAGCTAGGATCACTCTTAATTTTCCCGATCTTTTCTCTAATGCGATCTTTTAATATTCCGGTATCGATACGTGGATCTTTTTTAGTCGCTGGCTTCTTAATAATCTGTGAATTATCTTGGGTCATCCGTAAATGATCCACTTCACTTTCATCTTGTACAGACGACTCTTTTTTTAATTGGGACTGCACCTTCCCAACAATGTTATCAAAGAGTGATTTCTTGGCCATCCTTACGTTCCTTACAAAAATTTAGCTTTCCACTTAAATGTTTAGATGCTTTGGAGCCGATTTAGTTTACTTCATCTTCTAGTGAGAATAACGAAATGTAGTGTTACTTATCAATTCTTATACTGCTATTTATCGGGTAAAAATAACCTCTTACTTTAGTTACTCAATAAATCACTGAGTCTGAGTTAATTTAAAAATTTCACTTCGTTGTTTTTCACAACTAAAACCACAAGGTAATGTGAATTTCACCCAGCCAATTTTGAGATAAATTATTTATAATGAACTTAATTAAAAGTTAAATCGCACTCCGGCACGTACTACATAATCGTTTTCCAGTGCGTTGCCGTTCAAATCTTGGATTACTGGCAGTTGCACCACGCCTTCCACAATCAACCGTTTCGTGACGTATTGCAAGCCGGGCGATAGAAACACCGTTGTGCCACCAGAGTTGTCGTTATCGGTGCCGTTTAATTTGTTCTTGTCACGATAGATGAAATTGGTTTCAAGTACGCCATACAGAAAGTTTGGAACTCCGTCCCCCAATATCTTAGGCGACAATCGATACTGCAAGGAACCATCGAGCCGGAATACATTGCCTGGTTCAAAGTTGTTGGCTTCATTGTTGATGCGATAGCTCACCTGGCCATCAGTCTGAAAGTCAAAGGTCTGATAGGTGCCGACAATTCCGCCAAATACATCCCAGGCACCTGTGCCAGATTGCACACTAGGCGGCAGGCGACCAAACTCATCGCTTTCATTATCATTACCGGTTGGTGCTTTAACACCAAAAAAGGGTGCAACTCGAAATGTACGACCCGGCTGATCATGTTGCACAACTGTATAGCGACCAAACACGCTTACATCACCTAAACCACTCTCACTGCGGTTAATTCGATTGCCATTCACAGTGACATCGAGGTCCTTGTCAACATAGGGTACGACACCAAACATCGCGAGCTTGTTCGTCACGCCATACCCTAATACTGAAACAAACGATGTAGCACGTCGGTCACGATCGGCACCACTAGGATCTTTTCCGGACTCATTTACCACAACCAATCCGCGTGCTACAAATTCGCCACCACCCACTGGCAGTGCAGTATTGAATGTCACGGGTGCACTTAAAGCGCTGCTTGTCGCACTAATTCCTGCAATGAGGCTAGCAAGTGCAATCCAAGTTCGCATTACTCTTGCTCCACTGACGTGGTGGCCTCCTCGCCTGGGGTAAACCCGGCTTTGACAATGGCCGCTTTGATCTTCTCAATATCGGTGCTTTGGTCTGCTTTGATAACAATCCGAGCTGAGTTATTCGCTAAGTTCACCTCGACACTTTCAACCACAGGTAACTTACTGAGGTTTTTCTCCACACTATAGGCACAGAACGGACACGCGAGTCCGGTTACATCAATGTCCACAACTTCTCGATCCGATGCCGAAGCATAGATTGGCAGCCAAAGCAAACTAATCAAAACAAAAGCAATTTTCTTCATACTAAACTCCAATTAAAAATTTCACGTTGGGCAACGATTAGTTTTCGAGCCACATTCGCAATGGCAGTGCTAGGTAGGCGGTGCAAAACCCTACACCCCAAACACCTACCGATACCCAAAAGATCCGACAATTCCATACCTGGGTTCGCTCACACAATGCACCAAGTTCTGGATCAGCCGGACACGCTCGCTCGGGTCGGAACATGAGCCAGCCCGATACAACCAGTAGTGCACTGGAGCCCGCGAACACCCAAGCCTTATGTATGGTAAGAGTAATCAGGAATGGACTATTGCTGGAAATTGCTGCCACCGTTGCACCAAGACCCAACGTGACCAAGGCAATCGGTAAGGCGCAGCAAATGAGTGTGCCGGTTGAAGTAAACAGAGCCAACCAGCCTAATCGATTCATTCGAGTTGTGTAATTTTGATTCATGTACAACATTCTTTTTGTTGAATGGGTGGACAAGGCACGGTTCCATACGAACAAAACACACAGCAATCACCCTCTTTAGGTTTTAATAAGATTTGGCAATCTTTACATTTGTAGTAATACTGACAGCTATTGGCAGGCATTTTTTCACTTGATGTGTAGTCGCACTTAGGACAAGTAATCACAGAAATTAACTTGATTTGACTCATTACTTTCTCTATTCCACGCAATTAGCGTTATTATGAAACCTGAAGCCACTACAGGTTCAAGGGGTAAATAATGGCCACTGAATCAAAGCCTTACTATTCAATCGGAGAGCTAGCGTCTGCGGCAAACTGTAAAGTGGAAGCCGTACGCTACTATGAAAAGACCACCCTCATGCCCACCCCGTCTCGTGCTGAGGGAGGACATCGTTTCTATGTATTTGAGCACTTAAAGCGACTGGTATTTATTCGTCGAAGTCGAGGGCTCGGTTTCAGTATTGAGCAGATTAAAGAACTTCTAAAGCTTGTGGATGAACCAAATCACACTTGTGGAGAGGTGAAAGCATTCACTATGCTGCAAGCGAGAGAAGTACAGAAAAAGATTAACGATCTAAAGCGATTACAAAAAGCCTTAAATTCCATAACGGCTAGCTGTAAAGGCAAAAATTATTCTATAGAAAATTGTCCTATCATTAACGCACTATATGAGTAATGACCGCTTTGGGTCGTAAGCGGACATTAAACAACTTGTTTTTGTTTTATCTTACCCAGCGTGTCCTAAAATTCTTTATCGAATGTCCACTTTCGGCCAGGAACGGACCTTCATGATGTGTTAATTAACTGCTGCTTCTGGTACTCAGCAGACCTTGATAGCGTTGGTCGAGAAGGCTGATATATACTGATGTCATCGAAATCCGGACTTATTTTAAATGCTAGGAGAGCCCATTGGGTGACGAACGCGAACAGTTATTTCGGCGATTTGACGAATTAGGGATCGTGGCGTCTACGGTATCATACCCGTCACATCGGACCGTCGAGGAAGGTAAGAAGCTGCGTGGCGAGATGCGCGGGACGTTCACCAAGAACCTTCTACTGAAGGATAAGAAGGGCCGGCTATTTCTGATCGTGGCTCACGAAGACCGAGAGTTGGATCTCAAGTCCCTGCACTCGCGCATCGGCGCCTCGCGTAGCCTCAGATTCGCCTCCGCCGATCAGATGCACGACGTATTGAGGATTGTGCCTGGAGCGTTGACACCTCTTGCCGTGCAAAACGACAAGGAAGGCCTGGTGACGGTAGTGGTGGACGCAGAGCTGATGGATACCGAGCAGCTCAATTTCCATCCGCTGGTTAACACCGAGAGCACAGGCATTACTGCGGATGAACTAATAGTTTTCATCAGATCTTGCGGGCGTGAAGCCCTGATCACCGATCTGGTATAGATTCGTCTCGAGAAAACGGAAGGTTTAGGATTAATTGCTATTACTCTATTTCCCTGCCATCACGTGTTACGCCATTAGCTGCACACAGAATATCGACGTAGTCATACTGCGGTTTAATTACTTTTTTGTCAGTGAAAGCCCCTAGCCTACGGCCCCTCAATTCCAAACATCGTGCTGCAACCGACGTATTACGCATTTTGTACCCAACAATTTCACCGTCTTTGAATATCGGCACATCTTCTATACGGCACGTGTTATATAAATCCATTATATCTGCGTCTAGTTGTTCAAGCGTGTAGCCAGTGCGTTCACTTAGCTCAGATTGTTTTTCTGCAACTACGGCAGCAATGTAAGGTTTTGACAGGTTCTCGTTCGCAACTTGTCGAGCTGTATGTTGGAGTTTTTGATTTAGGGTTGAGGTGTATTTGGAAAGGGGGTGTCCGGTCGTGGGTCGATAATATCTAGATTAAGCCTGTCCCTCAAAATTTTATATAATTTTATAAATATTTTTTTAATGCCTGCTTTCGGCCATACGCGGTCAGTGGTATGACTACGAACTTTTTGTCTAAACAACTAATATTTTTTATCCACGAAATAAAGAAAGCCCGCTTAAGATCGCGGGCTTTCAACATAGGCTTATGCTATGTGCGGCATTCCGACATATTGACATGTGCAGTATAAATTCATTTCTAAGTGTTACGACTTATACTCAATCACGTCATGTCTTGTTATTTGTTTGTGCCTACGGCTTCAAATAACAATTAAATCACCGCGTTAATTACACTACGCTTTGAAAAAATAACGTGCTACTAGAACTTTTCTATAAAGTTTATTGATGAATTTGATGAATGTCTGCTTACGGCCAAAAGCAGTTATACGCATTAAAGTGATCAATCATATTTTAATTTCCTGATTAATACGATTTATTCCTTTATTTCATCGGCAAAAAATTAGGTAGCTCGACTTCGTTGACGCGCAGTGTTCTATTATTAATTATGCGTTTATTAAGTTTCTGGATTGCCTGCTGACCTGACTCATGGTCCATATTCACGAAACCAAAACAAAAAGAATGTCCAGATTTTCGATCGGTCATTATGGTTGCCCTAGAGACGTCTCCAACTTCATTAAATAGTTTTTTTAGATCAATATTCGTGAAACTTCTAGGAAGGTTGCCTACATATAATTTCATAGCTAAAGACCCAGTTCGTATTCGAGTTTTTCGTTTGCGCTCCCTATATTCGACCTATCTGAATGAGCGGTTTGATTTCATTAGCATTGTGACAACAGAATCGAAAATTAGAATTGATTGTCAAAAACCAGCGAGGTTGTGAAAACCGAAAGAAAATTGTTATAGGAACTTCTAATGAAAATTCAGCTTACATGAACAATTAAGGAATAGCGACCATCTACATTTGTATACACTCATTTATTTTAAACTTATCTATAGACTCTATGTCCGCTTTCGGCCATAAGCGGTCATAAGCGGTCATAAGAGCGGTCATAAGCGGTCATAAGCGGTCATAAGCGGTCATAAGCGGTCATAAGCGGTCATAAGCGGTCATAAGCGGTCATAAGCGGTCATAAGCGGTCATAAGCGGTCATAAGCGGTCATAAGCGGTCATAAGCGGTCATTCAAATTTAAACTTATTTTCTTGGATAAGCTTTAAATCTCAGTTTTGATCACTCATGCCTTTGATCAAATATTCATTACCTTCAAAATCCTTTTAACAAGCATTAAACCTCAAATCCAGTAAGCTGAATACAAACATCATTGAGTATTTAAAATGTGGTTTAAAGTAGAGAAAACCAATGAAATTGTTGATGCAAAAGTAGCCGAAATGGATCGTCGGCGTGAACCGGATCGGCGCACATTTGGTCGCGCAAAATTTCCAGTTATTAATCGAATTGGTAAACTGATTAATAGAGACCGACGGTCAATGCCTGACCGACGTATTGCAAAAATTGAGGTAAATGAATTAGATGTTAATTTTGACAAGAATCAATTTAAGAAAAACTAACTAATTCTTAACGCTTATTATTCTTTATTTTTAGCTAGGATCACTCTTAATTTTCCCGATCTTTTCTCTAATGCGATCTTTTAATATTCCGGTATCGATACGTGGATCTTTTTTAGTCGCTGGCTTCTTAATAATCTGTGAATTATCTTGGGTCATCCGTAAATGATCCACTTCACTTTCATCTTGTACAGACGACTCTTTTTTTAATTGGGACTGCACCTTCCCAACAATGTTATCAAAGAGTGATTTCTTGGCCATCCTTACGTTCCTTACAAAAATTTAGCTTTCCACTTAAATGTTTAGATGCTTTGGAGCCGATTTAGTTTACTTCATCTTCTAGTGAGAATAACGAAATGTAGTGTTACTTATCAATTCTTATACTGCTATTTATCGGGTAAAAATAACCTCTTACTTTAGTTACTCAATAAATCACTGAGTCTGAGTTAATTTAAAAATTTCACTTCGTTGTTTTTCACAACTAAAACCACAAGGTAATGTGAATTTCACCCAGCCAATTTTGAGATAAATTATTTATAATGAACTTAATAAAACTTGGAGGAATCATTACTACTGAAAAACGGCAAACCTATTGAAAAATAGGGGCGCAAAATTACCGGTCTAAGGAAGCAAAGTTTCTAAGACAGCGGGATTGCCAGGATAGTACGCCAAGTTTCATTAACTCCACTCGCTAACGTCCAGCAAACCCACTTTGCTTCCAAGATTTTAATAATCTCCGCTGCGCTATTATTTATGTTTGTTCTTATGTTTATTTTTATTGTGCCCTAAATGTAATCCGTTATCATGACGGCCACTATGGAGCTGGTGTGAATCGTCATCTTCTGCACCGATATAGGCACCCGCCGCAGCACCTACTGCAGCTCCGATCACTGCACCTTCTTTACCACCAACTGCGGATCCAACTGCAGCACCGGCACCACCCCCAGCTGCACCACCAATAACGGCACCTTCGTCAATATTACCCGCAAGAAGGGTTACAGGCATTAGAAAAATAGCGAATAACATAATAGATAGTATGTACTTCATCATCTCAGCTTCCTTGAACATTCGTTCTCATCATTGGGAAGCAAGCATTATAGAAACATGCGGTTTCGCCTATGATCAGAGACGATGATTGGCTTAAATTATTCGATCGTAGGAGGCTTTTGATCAATAGCGTCAATACTTTTTTGATTCGCCCGAATATCCGAATTATGTACTCACTCGCAGCTTACTCAAGTGAAACCAGCAAGAACAATACTTAAACTAAACTCTACTTCACATTTGTTAAGTATTCTTGAGACAAGAATATTGTTTTATTAAAAACTTTTAGTTGATAATTATCAAGAGGTATCAAATGAGTGGTTTTTTTAAAATCTCAATGATCTATCTATCTTCTATGGCACTAGTGTTTAGTCAAACTATGCCCGTATATGCAGGATTCATTGGAACTGAGCAATTTATGACTCAGCAAGAAGTGAATCAAGATCGAGACACTCTTCGTACTATGATTAAACAAGATGAAGCACAAAAGCTGCTCGAAAATTATGGTGTTACTGCTGAACAAGCACAAGAGCGTATAAATGCGATGACAAATGAAGAAGTTAGAGTGTTTGCACAGCAGCTAGAAGAACTTCCAGCCGCTGGGGGTGTAGGCATAGTCGCTGCACTATTAATTCTTGTTTTACTATTTATTATATTAGACTTATCAGGCAAATCTGATGTTTTTAAAGGAATTTAATAAATAGTGGCATGTATTATGAACGTCCGCTTTGGGTCGTTAGCGGTCACATAACACTTGAAAATCTGATGCATGACCGATTGCATTCAGACAAAAAAACTTACCAAAAATAGTATTCCAAAGATAAATACAATTCCGCACAGAAATACAAGGACTAGCAGCATCAGTAGCCACCATCTGCTTATACTACTTTTATTGTCTGCTGAATATTTTCTGTAATTCGCTAGTTTACGGCTTAGCCAAAGCAGCAGATGACCTACTAGCCATATCGCTGCAGCGATAGGAACAAACAAAATTCCCGAAGGATGTCCGCCTTCTAATGTTACTAACCAATAACATAAACTGAGTCCAGCTATTGCCCATATGATATGCGCCCAACAAAATCCATTTTTCAAGTAATCAGTTTTCAAGATTGATTAAATTTTTATTGTTAATACAAATGTCCGCTTTGGGTCGTTAGCAGACATTGATTTACATCTTGACTAATCTTACTCAAATTTAATACCTCGGGAATTTTCATTTTTTTAATGACCCTCACCACCACTTGTATTCGAAAGGCCGGGGGCGCCCCTACTTCTTGTAAAATCAGATAAATTAACTATTTTCAAATAGATTTACGTAACAGCCGTGGCCCCAGCGTGGCCCCAAGGATTTGCTATAATCCTCTTTGATCTATCCTTAATTGGAAGTTGTTGATAAAAGTGGATAATCTGGAGCTGGCGATAGGAGTCGAACCTACGACCTGCTGATTACAAAACCGCATGTTTACTCTCCCATACTCTCTTGAATAACGCGAAACGTTATAAAACAACATTTTACTCTTAGTAGTAATGTGTAGTCTAGAGTTAAATAAAGTTTAAAAGAGTGTGAATGTGAATGGTGGGGTTACTCAAATGGTACCTCAAAAAATAATTTAAAACTGACTGATTGGAATGTCAGTTGGTCTTATGCTTATGTCTGCTTTCGGCCAATAGCGGTCATTGAATACCTGCCGACTAGTAATTAATTTTAAGTAATTGAGCTGTTGGTGTTTGTTTTCAATTAAACTTAAAATTTACTAGACCAACTCACACCAACTTCTGTTTGATGCATTTTGAGTCGAATTTGTTGAGTAGGATCAAATGGACTAGGACCTTTCATTGATTCTCAAAACCCGGTTTAACTCTTCTAGAAAATATCGTCGTAACTGGACATGGGAACTGTTTACTCATAAATAGGAAGACTTCCAACTTTTGCTGTATACAAATTCAGATATATTTTTTCTTGTGCGAGGAGTTTGATCTCTTTCCGAGAATACACTGGAATCATGTTTACTTTCATCCAAATAACCAATTGCAATTCCCGTTAACACTTCATAATCATCAGGAATCTTAAACATTTTTCTAGCCTTATCCGGTTCAATACCAATCATTTGATGTGCGTAGATCCCTCTTACAGTTGCTTCAAAACAAATATGAGCTGCTGCAGCACCTAGATCATAAATAGAAGCTTTGTTTTCTTTCCCGTTCCGATCAAATACTAAATGTGATATTCCAAGTGCAAGTACACTCGCGTATTGAGCCCATTCTTGATTCGCGGGTACTAAACAAGATAATAGTTTTTGAAATTCATCATGTTGTTCTTTAAGGGCAATAATATAACGCCAAGGTTGTTCGTTATAAGAGGATGGCGCCCAGCGCGCAGCTTCAAATAATGAAAGTAAGTCTTCTTTCGATAATGCACGATCCGCAAATCGATAAGGACTCCAACGCTTAGCAATAATTTCATGAATTGGATAATTTACATTTGCATGTTTAATCATAATTTATTCTCATTTTTATTTATTCCGATTTAGCGAAGCAATATAATCCCGCCACTAAATTAACTAGAAATCTCGTAGCAATCTACCTGCTCTCATCAATGCACCATCAAACCCATTTTCCCGTAGTGCATACCAAAAAGTTACAGCATTAATTCCTAAAACTGGAATCCCAATAATTGGTTCCAATTTTTCGCATACATCTATCATGCTCATATTCGTTCCACATTGAACAACCGCATCGATTTGATTAACGTCATTTGCTAATAATCCTATAATTGCCTTTTCCTTAGCCCAATTTGGAATATGTGCGATATGGAGTGCGTTAGCACAAGAAAACCCAACACTTGCTACAACATCAAATCCTAAATCTTCAAACATTTGTGTTGCATTCTCATTACCTTTTTTGTCAAATGGTGTAATTATTCCAATTTTTTTTGCCCTAAATTTTTTTAGAGCTGCATTAATAGCGTCATGCCAAGTCGCCCATGACAAACCTGAATATGATTCAATGTCTTTCATTGGCGCTCTGATTTCATCAATGCCCCCAATAATATGTTCTAGACTCATGCCCATGATTAAATATTGTGGCTCTGCCATTAATGCTTGATCCACAGCTGTTTTTAAACCTCCTAAAAATTGTCTTTTGTATTCCATTAAATCTTCTTCTGTTTTTAATATTGGCTTGGGCGTTAAGACATTCGCGGTGTGAAGGCCGACACCATCCAGGCCTGATGGCCCTTGATTGTTAAAAATAATATTCCACAGCTCATACTCCATACTAGTATTCGTTGCGGGAATTAGCAGACCAAATTTTCTTTTAAAGCTTTTTACATCTGGATAGCCTCGAGATGAGTCAATCTCACCAAAATTGTCAGCTTTTTTACCATTGAGTATCACACCGGGAGGTGTCAAAGATGGCATGGGTGCAAGGTTAACATTGGGTATAGTAATTTTTTTACCTAACAATTTACCAGTAAAAAACATAGTTTTTTTTGAATTATTGGTTGTCATACTGGACTCTATATAAATTAATTTGTGTTATTAGTATCCAATGGTAAATGTCCGCTTTGGGTCATTAGCGATCATTCATGACACATTATATATAGAGATATTGTAAAGTAAATTTCACCCTCAAAAGTCCGGTCGGGGACCGTTACTAATTCCACTAAGGGTGTCTCAGAATATTTTTTTTAAAAATTTTTATATTTTTTTAATATTCACTTTCGGCCATTTCCGGACACTGGCGACAAGATGATAATATGTTATCGGGTCATAAGCCTTTTAACTTTACTGTTATGTTTTATTTGCATGCCTTTATCGGTTTTCAAAGTAAGGCAGACGCAACTTTCTTTCAACAAATTAAAGGAGTTGGTGACAAATAAGAATCATTTTTCATTTAATATTTCTAACGCCTTAAAGAAAAGCGGTAAAGCGACATAAGAAACGACAGGTACAATGATCGCGAGCGAAAGCACAGTAACGAAAAGATGGTTATCTGTTACGTTACGTACTAACCATTGTGGAATGTAATAAACCAATGGCAATAATGTTGCGAAGGTGTAGGCCGCTATTACATGTTGGTTTGGTGACAATACTTGCTTATTTGGTCTCATTGTATTTTTATCCTGCGTGAATAACTATTAACTGCACATCTTCACTTGCTTTAAACTTTATCGAACTACCACGAATCAAATCACCATCTTGTACCGGTTCATTATTCGCAATACCTTTTCCGCGTGTGATGTACGATAGAAACGGGCCATCCACTTCTATCTGTTGACCGTTATTAAGCAACGCGACATCAATTTTTGTTTTCGATGAAAAATCGGTATCACTGCTGTTTTCACCGCCATAGATACGAGTAAGTTCTCCTGTAACAGGTTTATAAACTTTATAGCCGGCAGCCTGACCGGCAACTTCGGGTAACGCCCACAGTTGTATCAGTCGGTTCCAGTTTCCGTCTGGGTTAATTTCATTATGAGAGAAGCCTTCTCCGCCAGCACGCTGCACCTGCACATCATTACGCGATAAATCTTTTCCGTTTTCCAAAGAACCCTCATGCTTGATATTCCCGTCGACCATTAAAGAGATAACATCTATCTCATGATGACTGTGCATGCGTGTTTCACCGTGTGGCATAAAGCGGGCATCAGCGAGGTAAACAAAGTTTCCCAGGCCAGGCCAGCTGCCGTCGTTATTTTCCTGCGTGCCAAAAAGTCTTGGATCTTTTATCAGGCGATGCTCTTTTAAACCAGCAAATCCGCCTTCTTTCAAACTGTTTCGCTTTAAAATTTCCATAATATCCTCCAAATATTTTGTTTTAAACGGCCTGCTTCATTACTGAAATTGAGCTTTCAAGCAAGCTATTTATAGCTGTGAGTAGTTGACTATTAATCTCATCATTAGTGATTCGACCCTGTTCAATATCAAAATTGTCGTAGAAACTGGGTACGGAAAGACTGGCTTTTACCACACCATCAAAGTAGGGAGCTGAGGCAGTGGCCGATGCCAAAACACTGGATGCACCACCGGGCTCGGGTGAAGTGGCAAGCAGCACCATGGGCTTGTTCTGAAACACTTTCGAATTTATGCGTGATGCCCAGTCAAAGATGTTTTTATAAGCCACGGTGTATGAACCATTGTGTTCGGCAAAAGAGATAATCATGGCATCGCTGTTACCGATCTTATCCAAAAATTCTTTTGCCAGCTCAGGCTGGCCGAGTTGGCCTTCTCTGTCTTCACTGAATAAGGGCAATTCATAATCATTGATGTTGAGTATCTCTGTTTCTGCATCTTCAAGCTGGCTGGCTGCGTATCTGACCAGATGATTGTTGATGGACTTTGTACTACTTGTTGCTGCGAATGCGAGTATGTTCATGTGCCTGTCTCCGAATAAATGGCTTGTTTTAACCAGTAAGTCTGACTAATACGATCTAAAGCGATAACATGAAAATAGTATAGATTGTTAACATCTATCGATAAATATGGTAAATAGAAAGTCATTGTTTCTAATAGACTTGCAATAGGACGGAAAATGACCCAGAAAGTCGCAAAAACTGATCTATTAGATGGCATGGCCGTATTTGTCGGGATAATTAATGCCGGTTCTTTTACTGCAGCAGCACGAGCCTTGGGGCATTCCACCTCCTACGTGAGTAAAGAGATCACTCGCCTCGAGAAACGCCTGGGTAGCCGCTTACTTAATCGCACCACGCGTACTATCAGCCTGACCGATGCGGGCCGCGCTTATTACGAGCGCTCCAGCCAGATAGTGATTGATGCGGAGAACGCAGAGCGTTCGATTGGCCAATTGCAAGAAAAGCCAAGCGGCTTGCTGCGTATTAATGCACCAGTAAGTTTCGGTACTAATTATTTACTCGATGTTTTTCCGCGGTTTATGCACCGCTATCCTGATGTGAAACTGGAAGTGGAGTTTAATGACCGTCTTATCGACGTGGTTGCAGAAGGTTATGATGTGGTGATTCGTGTCGGTGATATTAAAGATAGCAATCTGGTGGCACGAAAATTCACATCGTCCTGGGGTGTAGTCGTGGCATCACCCGATTATCTAAAACGCAAGGGTTGCCCGAAACAGGCTGAAGATTTAGTGCAGCACGATTGTATAGCCTATTCTTTATTGCCAACGCCGACACAATGGAGTTTTTATAAAGACGGTGTACGTACTAGTGTCACGGTTGATCCGCGTGCAATGTGTAATATTGCTGTAATCGAAGTAGCGATGGTGGTGCAGGGTATTGGTATCACACGGTTACCGTTATTTACCTGTGAAAAGGAAGTGGCGAGTGGCGATCTGAAAATCATTTTAGAGGATTACGATCAAATGAAATATGATGTGTACGCAGTGTACCCGCACCGGCAATACCTCACCGCGAAAGTACGTGCCTTTGTGGATTTTGTGGTTGATGCGTTTGTTTAATGCTTATGTAGCGGGTTGGACCAGAATAAACTTCACTCCTTCTTGATCTAAAGAAAAGATTGAGTTGCCGTTTTCAAGTGTTGCATAGGGATCTTCTAGTCCTGCCCATTTCATGACCGCTGGACTGAGTAATTCTCTTGCTTCATTTTCTACTGCAACTTGTTTAGTGCTGGATAAACCTACACAAGTAATATCTTTATCTTCTATGTCTTCGTCATAATGATGTTCGAGTATAAGTGACCAACCATATCCTTTATCTTTTACCCATAGATCCGTTAACACTCCTAATGAAGAATACTTGGATACATTATTAGATTTAGCATGTAGCCATATTGATGAGTCATTACAACGATAAGATTTCCTGTTGAGTGCTTGCATCCATTGTTTCTTTACTTCTGGTTTCATCTCTTTCTCCTCTATTAAGCTTTAGCTTTGCTTTTTGTTACATGCACAAAAAAACCCCGCTAGTTGCCTAGACAAGGCTGTTGTTTGAAAAATGTTTAGTTAGTGGCAGTTCCTAAGAGGAATGCCTTATAGAATAAGAAATTATTTTATAGTTAAGTTTCTGTTAATATTTAACATGAATATATATATTTTGTTGGTTAGTAATTTGGAATTGATGATGATATTCGTCAACGTCAAACTGACATATTGCTAAAACAGTAATGAATAAAGTATACAAACTATTACCCCTCCCCAGAATTTCGAGCTCAGTTTTATCAACAACCGTTTTAAATGTTCTGGTATGTGATAATGCAATTTCATTAGTGGGCTTATAATTTTTTACTAGGCGTGTAATAAGAATAATTATTGTATAGCGTCCACGCATTAACACTATCATCAAACAAATAATTTGGATCTTCATCTTGTACAAATATACTTGCGCGATTAGCAGTACCAATCCCATCTTTCATAAATGGTGGCATCGTTATATTCCAAGGCTCTGTTGACACAAGCAGATAGTGGATAATTTCTATACCCATACTATTTTTAAACAAAATAGGCGAATCAATTAATCCAATTTCCCAAAGATTAAGTGCTTCATTAAATCTAAAGATAAATTTCTTTGTTCCCATACCTATTCTCTATATTTGGATGTATGAGTCCCTTAGCAAAAAATGCTAAAGATAAATTCTTGAAATGTTTTTACAAATAAGTAGGATTGGTGATAGTTACATCGGTCCTACTGGATCGTAAAAATCAAACCCTCAGATTGTTAGCACAACTGAGGGTTTTTTTAATTCACACTTTCTTCCTCATCTGCAATAAAATGATCAGCAACAGGGAGCCCGCATGAAGAGGTTGGTTGCGTAGCACGTGATTGGCCTCTTCTGATACTTACGTATTGCCCTGACACTTAACAATTGCCTCTTATGCAGCGTCATCTTCAGCCTCTGGGTCTGTTGAATATCGATCAACGAAGGCCTCAAGATCCTCTTGCCGATATCGGACCTCTTTACCTGGCTTGTAATATCGGGGGCCACAACCCTTTGAACGCCAGATTTCAAGCGTATTGGGCTTATACCCTAGATAAGCCGCTGCTTGGCTGGTGGTGAGTAGAGAATCCATGCGCAATACCTCACCTAAAGTTACTATAAATAATTATTAATAAAGTAACAAATAGACTAAAGTGGCGTCAATATGGTTCAATACAAGTAACTTAACTTATTTAAAATCCCCTTCATATGCCCATCATAGACGGTGAATTTTGGCAGTTTTATCGGCCGAATGGTTACAAATTTGGCATCTATGAACATCGAAAAGTAGTGCAAGAAATGAGGCTCACTTATGGTGAAGAGCTTCAGCCAAAATTAGTACGTGATCTTGATGTGCACACTGAAGATCGCTTTAAACCTGAAAATGATTTTTTCTTTACCGTGCTTGAATACTCTGCAGACTTTCGCGCTTATCCGGATTTATTTTGTTTAGAAGAAGACAATCCAGATCCCTACTCTTTTGCTGCAGCATACGATAAAGATAAAATTTACCAAGCTGGAAATGCAGTAGCTGATTTTGTAAACAAGTATGGATTGTTATGGGGCGAAAAAAAATTTGAGAAACAATATTCTCACGAAGAATATGTTGCTCTACATATTGAATCATGCTTAGAAATTGAAGATACGATATTAAAAATAACAGAAGGATTAACGGAATATGAATTAGACAAATTAACTAATTATTTAAATGAAAATTTGCATATTAATTGTTTAATGCATTTCAAACGTGAAGGTTTAAAAATTTTCGAAAAATCTATGCCACTAAATCTATACGCACATATGTGGCTGAATTTAATTTCGTTTGCTAAAGGTGAAACAAATTACAAACAATGCGAATACTCCAAATGCAACAAATGGTTTGAGATTCCTACGAGCAAATCGGGCAACCCACAACGTTTCTGCAGTAACAGTCACCGTGTGATGAGTTACAGGGAACAAACTAAATAACCCCTGCTTGTTGCAATATTGTTTTACATATCTTGGCGCTATCCTTTCTTAAACGATCCATAGATAGTTGTGCGTATGCCTCAGTTATATCCGTTTGGCTGTGTGTCATGAGTCGCTTCTGATTGAACACAGGAATTTCTAAATTATTAGCTGTTGTTTCAAATGTTCTTCTTAAAGAATGTAGACTCCAATAAAATCCCAACTCATCCCTTACTTCTCTGACACGATCATCAACCTTGCGGATATGTGGCCCGTCACAAGATGGGAAAACGTAACGTTGGCTTTTGTTCTTTAGATACTTCATATGATATTGATTAAGCGGTAACTGTATCTTTTCATTTGTACGACTGCTCTTGGTATCAACCAATGTAAATACTTTACCTCTCATATCTACATTCTTGTGGTGTAGTGTCATGCCATCTTGTTTGCGTATGCCAGTTAGCAATAAAAACATGAAGAAGTTTCTTATGACTTCGTCATTGTTGCGACTACGTATGGATTTAACCTTCTGGATTGCCTTGTACCATTTCTTGATTTGGTACGGCAGCAAATAATCTGTCTTCTTTCCTACCTCACGCCATTGCCCACTTCTCTTCAATAGCTCAACAGGATTGGCTTGTGTGATGACAGGTTGTTGGCGCGAATCTAGCAATGTTGCCTGCGTGAACTTCCATATGGCGCTTAATGGCTTCATGGCATTGTTAGCTACAGCATCCCCTTGAATCGTGCTATAGCGCTTCTGTACTCGGTCAAAGGTTATCTCTGTAAGGTCCAGCTTAAGCCAGTCTTTGAGGTGTTTATGGATGCTTTGTTGATAGGTTTCTACAGTTCTAGGCTTAAGTCTTTTACGTTCTATAAACGTGTCTAAGGCCTCCTCAAGCGTGATTGTTTTACCTTTAGCACGTCCTCCTATAGGATTGAATGTCCCCTCCTCTAATTGCCCTACAATTACCCTTGCCTTTTTTCTGGCTTTATCTATTGGCCATTCTGGAAATGCACCAATCTTAATTTCCTTAGGGCGACCATCAAAGCTACGGTAGACATAAAACTTCTTTGCAGAAATATTTTCACGTTTGGGTTGTGGCGTTACCTTCAAACAAAGGCCGCTAAATTTAGAATCGTAATATCGCTTATGTCCCTTTAAAGGGTATTCAATTTCCTTTAACCTAGTAACTGTAAATTTAAAACGATTATTCATGTAGCCTATAGCACAAAAATTTTAAGTAGCCTATAAATAGCCTATAGCGGAAACAAAAGAATGCGGTAATTAAAGAAATCTTAAATAAAAGAAAATAAAATAATGTTGTTTATTCAATAACTTGTGATTTTATAGTTTAATCAAAAACTTACGTGATTACGCTATTTCAGATTCAAAATCAGGTTCTGGAAACAGAGTGAGAGTTCGAGTCTCTCTCCCAGCACCGAGTTCAATCATGCAATTAAACCAATGCAATTTAAATTTGCAACGAATGCGTGTTGATTTGCATAAATTTCCCGCTACATTTAATTCTTTCAACGTGATATTTAGCAATCGGGTTAGTCATTCTTCATAAAAATTGGGCGGTGACCCAACTCATTGTTAAGTTAGTATCATCACTATGTAGTTACAATATACATGCAGCACTCACAGCCCCGATAGCTCAGCTGGATAGAGCATCCCCCTCCTAAGGGGAAGGTCGTAGGTTCAACTCCTACTCGGGGCACCAAATTCATTTTCAGACCTACTTTTTCTAAGTATATTTGATAATGATTTTTGATCTAAATTTAGTCAATTTGAACTAATATCAAACACCTTAAAGTTATTATGGGCATTTAACTTAATAATATTGAGATTCGATGCAAATTGTTACGATTAAGTACTTTAATTTGTTTGCGAATTAAATGTGTTCACGCAATACTTATTATGTTTCGGTTAGACATGTGTTTGACCAAATTACCATAACTATAATAACGTCGCGAATGACCAATCAACACCCTATCAAAAGATGCAGCACTTGCACATTGATCCCTTTAATTTTAGGTCTAAGTGGACTAATTGCACTCTATTGGGTGGCAAAAAAAAACAAAGCAGAATTCATCCAAAATGACCTCAGTATTAAAAGCAATTACCTTTTATCCGTACTTAAAGTAGGTAGTGTAGTTGTAATTTTTGACGGTCGTGATGCCGTTCTGACAGGAGAAGTTGAAAGTTCAAAGCGCGCTGGTGAAATTGAAAGCATTATTGCATCGATCGATGGAATACGAACTCTTAATAATCAACTTATAATTAAAATAGTTGGTGAACAATCATCTTTACAAGCTGTAGCATCCAAATCTAAAGTTCAAAGTACATCGAAACCATTCAATAAGGTTGAACAAGAATCTTCCGCACAAGTAGATTCACCAAAAAATGAACTGCAGCATGATATTAATACTCTAGATCTTTCAGAAATAACATTTCTGTTTGGAAGCGATGAAATTTCAGAACAAGGAAAAGCTATCCTTTATAATATTGCACAAAAGTTAAAAGAAAATGAAGAATACGAAATTCTTGTAGAAGGTTACACAGACAATATCGGGGATGACGGTTTTAATATCTATCTTAGTCAACTTCGAGCACAATCTGTTAAAAATTATTTGATTAGTCAAGGCATTTCAGCGTATCGCTTAAATGCGGTTGACTATGGTGAATCTATACCCATTGCATCTAACAACACCAAAGAAGGTCGCGCGAGAAATCGACGTATTGAGTTCCAAGTGACCAGGAGAGAAAAATTATGAGCTATTTACTTAATGAAATATTAGTATACATCATTGCTGCAGCCGGAATTGGTGTGGCAGTAGGCTGGTTTATACGTCACCGTCTATGCAATGCTGCAGTAGACGAAATGCAAGTAAGATTAAACCGATCTAAAAGCGCATTCGACAATCAAGCTAAAATGGTTAGTTCTTATAAAAAATTACATAGAAATCTAACTGCTGAACTTGAAAATCAAAGTGGTGAGCTAAAATTAATGACCTCACGTTGGCAAACTACGTTAGCTAAAGCCAAAGAATTATCTAAAATTCAATCATGGCTTAAAAATGTACAAGGAATGTACCAAGCTACCTGTACTGAAAGAAATAGATTTTCTAATCTTGCCAATCAGAATGCTGCAATGCATGCAGATGCTGTGCAGAAAATTAAACGCCTGAATGAACGTGTTACAAATCAAGAAGCTTTGTCTGAAAATGAAATGCACGGCCTCACTCAACTACGTTCTGTTAACGATGACGTGATTACTAAAGTACGTCGTCTTAATACAAAAGTCACCAATTCTGAAAATGATATCCGTGGTTTATACGGGATGGTTGCGCAAGTTCAAAGTAAATGGCGTCATGATCGGGTTGATACCGTGCGGCTACGAGAATTAAATCCTAAAATGGAAGAGCAAAAAAATCAAGCGCAATGGCGACTAGCTGAACTTGATAAGAAATATACAGAGCAGTTTGAAGAACAAAAAATCAGTCATATAGACAATATTGACACTATGCAGAAGCGCATTGACGAACTTACGCCACTAGAAGGAGAGCAAGTCGGCCAAAACTCAAAATTTAATCGCTTCATGGATAAAATACGCTTAGTAGGAACCTCAAAGAATACAGTATTAGGTCGCACTTACAATCAAATTGAGGAAGTTAAACTAGAAGCAAGTCAAAAGGAACGTGTATTTGTTGACACGTGCGAAGAAAAGGATGCCATTATCGATGACTTACGTGAGCAAGTACGTACCGCGGAAAATCGCACCCAAGCGACATGCTCTGTACAAATTCTGGAAAGTAATACAAAAATACATTCTCTTGAGTCTGAAATTAATTCATTAAATAAAAATGCAGATATATTACGTGAACACGAACATACAATTGAGGCATTAAAATCTAAGAATGAGGCACAAAATAATAATAATGCCGGTATTCTACGTGAACACGAACATACAATTGAGGCATTAAAAAATAAGCTTGGGATAGTTTCTGAGCCTAGCACGGGTAAAAAAACATCAGAAAAACCTGCCAAAACGAGTAAATCTGAAACTGAATTTAAGGCCCCAGCTAAAGGGCTAAAAATCGCAGCGGCGAAAGTGCGAGACGAATTACAAGTTATTAAAGGTATTGGACCTAAAATGGAAAAAACTCTTAATGACTTCGGTGTTTACTCTTTTGAACAACTTGCAAATTTAATTAGTGATGATATTACGGCATTAGCAGACAAACTTGGCGGATTTCCTGGAAGGATGGAACGTGATAAATGGGTAAGTCAATCGATCAAACATTTTAAAAAGAAATACGAATAGAAATTTATTCATTATCATATTTAGTTTTTACAACGGGGTTTAATCGATCTTCATAAAATGTAACTGCATCTGATGTAAGTACTACATGATCGCCATTTTTTGAATACATCTTCAACCCATTGGTATCTTTGAAATCCCAGTGCCCAATGGGTTCATCCCCGGGCCCTAGCAAGACAAATTCTCTAGACTTGATTTTATCTGCAAAAATTATGCTAGATCCGGAATCTTTAGAGATTACATCATAAAGCAAAAATCCTACAAATATAATAATTGCAACACGCATAATTTTTACAGTTCTTTCCAGATTTTTAACTCGCACTTCTAGATCTTGTTCACTCATTTTTACACTCCATATTTATCAATCAATATTCTAAATTTCTAATGCTCAATTAGGCAAAAGATCAAGCAATTGGTTCAGTTGACTTATTTCGACATCTGGTTTTTGATTTTCTACCCATCGCTGTTGACCTGGATTAAACCAAATAGCGCGCCATCCGCTTTGTAGTGCGCCGATCACATCTATAGATGGCTCATCTCCGACATATACAATTTCATGACTATCTAATTGAATTTTATCTTGCGCATATTTAAAAATTTTATTATCTGGCTTGGCTGCACCTGCTTCTTCTGCTGTCACCACAAAATCAAACTTTTCACTCACACCAATTGCATACAAGTCAGCATTTCCATTTGTAACGGCACCTATTTTAAAATGAATTTTTAATTGGTCTAAGGTAGAACATGCATCATCATAAAAATTTACTTCATTACGAACCTTTCGAAATAAAGATAAGCCTTTATCAGCCATTCCGGAATTGTAACCAGACTCCTTAGCGAGTTCTGCTAGTGATTGATGACGCAATTTCGTAACATTATGCGCCAATTCCGGATGTTTAACGCCAAAATCAGCGCGATGTTGTTTTAGTGCTTCAAAGGAGTAGAGATTTGTAATACGAGAATAATTTTTTTGAAGCCATTGATATAACGCCTCTTCTGCTTTTGTAATAGTGGGCTCACATGGCCAAAGTGTATCGTCTAAATCAAACACAACACAGCGTACTTTAGAAAAAACATTCATGCGAACTTACTATTCACCATGGATTGTAACTGTAACGTATCTACGATGCGGTGCGGTTCGATGCTCCCATAGGTATATGCCCTGCCACGTACCTAATGCAGATGCACTATTACTAATAGGAATGCTCAATTCAGACTGAGTCAGGGCAGTGCGAATATGAGCAGGCATGTCATCTGCACCCTCGTCATGGTGTGTGAACATTGGATCACCATCAGGACTAAGTTTTGCCATGAATGTTTCTAGATCTTGCCTTACCGCTTGATCTGCATTTTCACATATGATTAACGATGCACTGGTGTGGTTAATAAATATGTGGCACAAACCTTGTTGCACTCCAGATTGTCGAATTAATTTTTCAATTTCGTGGGTAATCTCATAGGTGCCTCGGCCAGAGGAATGAATCGTTAGGCTATCTTGCCAATACATGCATTATTCTTAATATTATAGAATTAATAAGTTTTAGAATATTTAATACCGTATTTCAAGTAGGATGAGTTAATATCATACCTAGATACCACTATATTCAGTACACTTTCTAAAGTTTTTATTTATTGCCAATTTTCATGAATAACAGACATAAAAGCACACCCGTAAAAGTGGGCCATGTCACTGTGGGTGGACAATCTCCTATTGTAGTGCAATCGATGACAAATACGGATACAGCTGATATTGATCGCACGTTTAAACAAATTTCAGAACTAGCAAAGGCTGGTTCTGAAATTGTGCGCATCACAGTAAATAATAAACAAGCTGCTCAAGCTGTACCTGTAATACGCGAACGAATGTCAAGTGAAAATGTTAACGTTCCCTTAGTTGGAGATTTTCATTTCAATGGGAATCGATTATTAAAAAAATATACAGAATGTGCGAAATCATTAGATAAATATCGAATTAATCCCGGCAATGTAGGCCGAGGTAATTTGCACGACAAGCAATTTAGCGAAATTGTTGAAATTGCTTGCCAGAATGAAAAACCAGTTCGGATAGGTGTTAATTGGGGTAGCCTCGATCAGGATTTGCTTGCAAAAAAATTGGACGATAATTCTTTATCCAAAATTCCTAAGACGCTTAAAGAAGTCATGCATGATGCTCTGATTGCATCAGCATTAGAAAGTGCTGCACTTGCGGAAAATATTGGACTAGCACATAACAAAATAATTTTGTCATGCAAATTAAGCGACGTACAAGCACTCATTAAAGTTTATCAAGATCTGGCAGCGGATTGCGACTATGCATTGCACTTGGGATTAACTGAAGCCGGCATGGGCTCAAAAGGAATTGTTGCATCAACAGCAGCATTATCTATTCTTTTGCAATCTGGAATTGGTGACACCATTCGTATTTCACTTACTCCTGAACCAGGAGGTGATCGCACACATGAAGTATTGGTTGCACAGCAAATTTTACAAACGATGGGGCTGCGATCATTTATGCCGCTGGTTACCTCGTGTCCGGGCTGCGGGCGTACTACAAATGAATATTTCCAACACCTCGCTGCCGATATTCAAAAATTTTTACAGGAAAAGATGCCAATATGGAGAAAACAGCATCCCGGTGTGGAAGAAATGAATGTTGCTGTCATGGGTTGCGTCGTAAATGGCCCGGGCGAAAGCAAGCATGCCAATATTGGCATCAGTTTGCCTGGGACAGGTGAAAAGCCTATTGCACCTGTTTTCGTTGATGGGGAAAAGTGTACGACACTTAAGGGAGCCAATATCGCACAGCAATTTCAAGATATCGTTCAAGATTATGTAGACAATCACTATTAGAAGCGATACTTAATTTTACAAGGATGATTTTTTCTCTCGTACAAGTTTTAATTGTGATTTTTGTTGCTTATCAAATTCTTTCATCCACTGATCAAAAAAATGTGACTCTAATGGCTCAGAGAAATAAAAACCTTGCACTTCTTTAATATCTAATTTTTGTACTAAATCAAACTGTTCTTTTGTCTCTATTCCTTCTGCCAATACATTTTTTGACAAGCATGTGCTCATGTTTACAAGACCTGTAAAAATATCATAACTGTCTTCATCGCTAACAATGTCCTTGGTGAAATTGCGATCTATTTTTATTGTATCCAAATCAAGTGATTTAATAGATTTTAGTGAAGTTTGTCGTTCGCCAAATCGATCAATTGCAGTTGAAATATGCAAACTTTTAAGTGATTCTACATTTGATTGCATAACATTTGTGTTATCAAACGGTACGGTGTCTGTAATTTCTACCTCTAAACTCCCTTGAGGTAAATTCAAATCTTTAAGAATATTTTTAAGCTTTCCTTTACATATGTTTGACTCAATTTCACAAACAGATAAATTAATATTTATTCTAAAATTATCACCAAATATCCCTCGCCAATTTTTTAATTGTCTGCAGCTTTTCTCAATTACCCATGATCCTATTTTTATAATCAAGTCTGATTCACATGCCAATGGAATGAATCGATCTGGGTCTACAATTTCACCATCTGATCGCCTCCACCGTAATAAAGCTTCCGCACCAACAACTTTCATATTCTCTACATTAATAATTGGCTGATAAACTAAGAAAAACTCCTTTTGCTGTAGTGCTAACTCAATATCAGAAGCTAATGCTAAACGCTTAGATGGCGATGTGCCCATTTCAGACTCGTAAAACGTATAGCTTGGCCCACGTGTATGTTTTGCAAAATACATTGCGGTATCGGCGTTTCGTAGCAAATTATCTTCACTATTAGCATTGTTTGGATATACAGAAATTCCAATACTTATTGACATCCTAAATTCTGTACCTTCCACAACAATTGGTTCATCTAACGATTCAATGAGGCGTCTTGCAA
Organism: Gammaproteobacteria bacterium; assembly: GCA_965247265.1. GTDB lineage: Bacteria > Pseudomonadota > Gammaproteobacteria > UBA4575 > UBA4575. The sequence continues at coordinate 997,995 of OZ252002.1, read as the reverse complement.
TAAATTCAATTTCCTCTCGATCTCCAACATGCGGGACAAGCAAAGTAAATTCATCACCTCCAAATCTTGCAATTGAATCGATATCGCGCAAACATTTTTTCAAACGCAATGCTGCTGACTGAATAACCTTATCTCCGACATGATGCCCAAATGAATCATTAACTTTTTTAAAATCATCTAAATCAATAAACATAACAACAACAGATTCTTTCTTTCGTTCTGCTTCAGCTATTGCACGTTGCAATCTATCAATGAAAAGTGAACGATTGGGCAATCCTGTCAATGGGTCATGAAAGGCTAAATGTGTTAACTGTCGTTCTAATGCTCTGCGCTCTTTAATTTCTTTTTCTAATTTTGTCTCTCGAGAAGCAATCTTTTGTGCTTGCTTGGCTTTTTTCTTTTCTAGCAACCCTTTCAATAAATCATTTTCACGCGATTGTTGGGCTTGCGCTTGTTTTGTCTCATAGCGATCAGGTACATACTCAATAATAATGAGCATGCTATCAATTTGACGTAATGCAGTTGCTTCAAATGGAAGACTGTCTTCGGAGGAATCTACTTCGATCCAAATAGATGAGACATGGCGCTCTTTCCCACTGGTCCATATTTTTTGCACATCTTCATCAATAAAAGTCTGTAAAAATTTAGATGTTATCGAGCTTATACGCGTGCCATCTTCACCTTCATCTAATCTTGCTATAGATTGAAACCACGCGGGTTTTGAAGATAGTAGCCAAAGACTCCTATCTTGCCTTTGCTCTAATACGACAAGCCCAAGTCGGCGATACAAGTTGACAAGTGTTTGTAAGCTTGATGAGCTCATATCATAGTTTGAGAACTTAACAAATTTTTCATCTCAAGTTCATGTACCATATGCAATTGAGTACCAATTTTAAAATACAGCTTCTCTGGACAAGCGCACATGACCATCTATTGTATCTTTTTACAATGCGTTCTGCCTGCAATAATCCTAAAATTTTCCATGCTGAGCTGGTAATTTACCGAAATTATTGATATTTCAAGCATTAGTACAATTACTCAACTTTGTCCTGCCAGCAAAAATTAATTTAAAATTCTAAATTCTATATGTTTTGCATAGCCCGAAGTCATAATTCCTATGACAAAACCACATCTTTGATCCCATTTTTGACCCATCTATCGATTTGTTACGACTCACGATCTCAAGATTGTGGTGCCACTGTTGTATCAAAATTTAATATCAGACTTTTAATCCAGCAATTTTAAATTGGGAGAATTTCAGTGGCACAAATCGAGCCATTAGGTACAGGTGAATTCCCAGACTTATGGGGCCTTACAGCAAACGAAGTAGCTAACAGAAAATCATCTGCTTTTCTGAGCCTACAAGAATATCATATGGATCAGGGAGATGATGTCGAAAGTGAAGTTCGTAGTATTGATAGTGTGGCATTCTATCCGCTTCACTTACTAATGAATAACTTTACACCCTTCAACTATACTTTAGAAACTGATAGCTCAACGCCAAAGTCATATTTGTCGGTCATTAGAAATTCGATAAAACTTTATCAGCTATATACATTTTATGTGTACGCAGTCAGTGAATTAGGAAGTGTGCATGGCGAAAAAATTTTAGAGCTTCAAAACAAGCATCTGAACAAATGCTTGGATTCAAAGCAGAATGATACATTAGCCGCTCGCTTTGATGACATAACTAATTCAGCAAAGCAGCACGCACAACGCCACGCCTCAACAAGTGGAAACTTATCACTTGAAATTCCTATTGAAAACTCGATTGCTAGGGCACTCCTTTTGTCTAATCATGAGTCACCCCTATATATCGATCCTAAAAAGAGAACAAGCACTATTGAGACAAATTTTCGTGGAATTGACCTTGCACTCGCAGAGCATTTGGGACTTTCAAAAGACATAGCTCTAAAAGTTTATGCGCGCTATATCAGTGTTGTGATTGTTAAAGTTTAACCTACTAAATTTACCTAACAAGCATGACTGGTAATTATTATCAGATGAATAGCCTATATAAATAATTGAATTTATAACGGCATTACCATGAAAATACCCATGCGCGACACTTTTTGTAATTTAAAATTCAAAAGTTATAAGGATGTAACTTTTACAAAAGGATGTGAAATGAAGGAATTTATTATTGATGCATGCAAATGGTATCTATATGAAGATATGGATGATTCTTCTAAGTCAGATGCTGTTAAGAATTTCAAATATCGCTATGAGCCATTGCTTGGCTTCTTGTTGGAAAGTAAATTATTCAAGCAAAAGCTGCCTAAGAACACTGACGACTGGCAAATATTTGAACTTAACTTCTCAGACTTTACTGACGAAGGCTTAGAGCTGGTTATGTGCTGTCACGACTAATGGCTAGATAGCATTCAAAGAGGCGTTAGCCCAGAAAACATTAACCTCTGGAAAAAACAACTTACAAAATTGCGCAGAGACCTAAACGAGAGTTTTCACTGAAAATACTATTTATATTCCAGGCGCATTAAGTGTAAATAGATAAAATTCATAGGTCACTAAACCCAAGTAAATAAACACTGCTGTAATTAAAACAATATCTACTCGAACAACATTAAAAATCTTTAACTTATTGTGCGCAACTAAAACAATTGCGCATAGTGATGTAATCGCAATCTTCACGCCTATAAAATAATTAGCCCCCTGTAAAAGCAGCTTGTCCATGATTGGATTAAGCTCTACTGCACCAAAAGATAATAATTTCATTGTCATTGCAGCATCCAGGCAGGATAACAATAATAGCCCTAGAGATAAGACGAGTAGCTTTACTTCATACCAATCTGAATCATGATCAAAATAATTTTCCGCACGTCTTGGCCCTCGACGTCGTGCATGAAATAAACCGTAGATAAATCCTTTAAGAGTGGGTTTGCGCCGATCACGTCGATCACGGCGTTCGATGGCTAGTTGAGCATCGCGCGAATCTTCTTTTTGTTCGAATAAATTCAATGTACTACCAACTCCGCTATATTACTGCATAGTGTTCAACCCGATGATGCAAGCTAGGCTGTATAGTTACGGAATTCTTTAGCAGGATCAACGTAAATAGATCACAAATTAAATAAATTCCTCATTTTTTAATGGGGAATGAATATAACTCTCTAATATACATGTAAATCAATTGACGCGATGAGCATATTTACTTATTCGTCACTCCCTTCCCTCAATGCTCTACGTAGAATCTTGCCCACATTGCTCTTGGGTAGCTCATCTCGAAACTCAAGATATTTAGGCCACTTATAGCGCGTTAAGCGTTCTTTACAGTGTTCTAAAATAACTTCTTCGGTAATTGATTCATCTTTTTTAACTACAAATAATTTAACTACCTCTCCTGACTCCTCATCATCGACGCCAATGGCAGCCACTTCCAAAACACCTGCATGAAAGGCTACAACATTTTCAATTTCATTAGGATATACATTAAAACCGGAAACTAAAATCATATCCTTTTTACGATCTACAATGCGTATAAACCCTTGTTGATCAAGGGTTGCAATGTCACCTGTTCGCAGCCAACCCTTTTCACTGAGTACCCCTTTTGTTTCCTCAGGACGGTTCCAATACCCTTTCATTACTTGCGGCCCTCGCACACACAGTTCACCAGGCTCTTCTACTCCTAAATGTTTGTCATCGTTATCTTGAATAGAAATTTCTGTATTTGGTATAGGTAGACCAATCGTGCCATTGTACTTTTCTAAATCAACGGGATTAATCGTTACCGCCGGAGAAGCTTCTGTTAATCCATAAGCTTCAGCTAATACGCATCCCGTTATTTGATGCCATTCTTGAGCTACAAATTCTTGCACTGCCATACCACCACCCAACGTCACCTTAAGATTAGAAAAATCCAAGTTCGAAAAACCATCTGTATTTAACAAACCATTAAAAAGCGTATTAACACCTGTGATAACAGAAAATTTTACGCTTCTTAATTCTTTAACAAATCCCTTCATATCACGTGGATTTGTTATTAAGTAATTTAATCCGCCAATTTGGGTAAATAAAAAACAATTCGCTGTTAATGAAAAAATATGATAGAGCGGTAAAGCTGTTATCACTACTTCTTTTCTGACTTCTAAAATTGGTTTAAACCAAGCTTCAGCTTGTAAAATATTAGCTAACAAGTTGCCATGTGAAAGCATTGCACCCTTTGCCAACCCGGTTGTACCGCCTGTGTATTGCAAAAATGCCAAATCATCTTTTGTTATTACAGGTTTGACGAGCTGTCTCTGCTGTCCAACCGCTAAGACTTCTCTAAAATGAATAACGTTATCTAATGCATATTCGGGAATTTTATGTTGAACATATTTTAAAACAAAATTAGCAATTAAAGATTTTGGAAACCCAAGCATATCTCCGACACGTGTAAGTATCACATGTTCAACAGAGCTATCATCAATTACTTCGGCTAAGGTATCAGCAAAGTTTTCTAAAATGACAATGACTATTGCGCCGGAATCATTCAAATAATTTGAAAGCTCTCTTGGGGTATATAATGGATTGATATTGACCGCCACCAAACCAGCACGCAGCACGCCAAATAGTGCCACAGGAAATTGCAAAAGATTTGGCAGCATGATTGCAACGCGTTCGCCTTTCTTTAAACCTAGCTCTGTTTGCAAGTACGCCGCAAAATTTAAGGATTCAATATTAAGTTCAGAATAACTTAGACTTGTCCCCATATTTGCGAATGCTGGAAGATGGCTATAATTTTCAGCGCATTCATCAAACATATGCGCTAATGATGAATACCGATCGAGATCTACATTCTCAGGAACACCAGTTGGATAACTCTTTAACCAAACTTTTTCCATGCTAACTTAATATCATTTACTCTATATATTGTTTAGACGCTGAATTACCTGCAGCGCACAACAGTTCATAGCTTATTGTCTGTGCATCTCTAGCAATTTTGGCAACAGAAATGTTTGACCCCCAAAGCTCAACCTCATCACCAATCTGAATATTGAATCCGGTAATGTCTACTGTGATCATATCCATCGCAACACGCCCAACTATTGGTACATTTTTGCCATGAATAGAAATTTCGGGAGAACCCGCTATATGTCGCGGGTACCCATCTGCATAACCTGCTGCCACAACTGCTACGACCATATCACGAGGACAATGATAATCACCACCATACCCAATCTTATCTCCTTGTTGACAATTTTTAATTGAAATAATGGGTGCTCGAAAACTCATGACTGGCTTTAAATCTATATTTTCATTTCCTGCTATATCGTCAAGCGGATTGACACCATAAAGCATCAAACCAGGCCGCACCCAATCCCTATGCGTCTCGGGCCACGCCAGAATTCCAGCTGAATTGGCAATGCTTTGGCTAAAATCGCGCCCATTTAAGGTGCGGTCAAACAACTTGATCTGCTGTTTGGTTGCAGAGTTTGATATTTCATCTGCACACGCCAAATGTGTCATGACCCGTATTTCCGATTCAACGGTCAGTATAGATATTAACTGCGTAATAATTCTATCAAATTGAGACGGTTCAAATCCGAGTCGATGCATACCCGTATCAACTTTTACATATACGACCAATGCATATGTTTTCGATGTATAACTTTGCAACAATTTAAGTTGTTCGGAATGATGCAATACAACTTCAATATTATGTGAGATTGCAGTCTGAAGTTCATTCTTATTGCTAAATCCTTGCAATGCTAAAATTGGATTCTTAACCCCATTCTCTCGCAACTCAGCTGCTTCATTAATGCAGGCTACCGAGAAGGCATCTGCATGTGATAAAAATTTGCAAATTCTTAAAACACCATGGCCATAAGCGTCTGCTTTTACGACTGCCATCACTTTGGATTGATGTGCAATCTTTTTAATTATTGATAGATTGTGCTTGAGGTGTGAGAGGTTGATCAGCGTATATGCTGCTCGCTTCATGAAAAGCTCTCGTTACTGTAAATCTCAGGTACGTAATTTTCAAATCTTGTGTACTGCCCTAAAAATGTAAGCCGAGATTTAAAAATTGGGCCATTACGCTGTTTTGCAATTATTATTTCTGCCGTCCCTTCATCTGGAGAATCCTCGTTATATACTTCATCACGATAAATAAATACGATTAGATCAGCATCTTGCTCAATAGCACCCGACTCGCGCAAATCAGACATTATAGGTCGCTTATCAGTGCGTTGTTCTAAACTTCGATTTAATTGCGAAAGCGCTATGACAGGAACATCTAATTCTTTAGCAAGCGCCTTTAACGAGCGTGTAATTTCTGAAATCTCAGTCGCGCGATTCTCTGATGTGCCGCTAATTTTCATCAATTGCAAATAATCGACTACAATCAGTGAAAGATTATGTTCGCGTTTTAAGCGACGTGCTCGTGCTCGTAGCTCCGTTGGTGAAAGTGCAGCAGAATCATCGATAAATAAATTCGCTTCAGACAACATCGAAACTGCACTTGTAAGACGCGGCCAATCATCATCGCTTAACTTTCCAGTTCTTATGCGTTGTTGATCAATGCGCCCCATTGAAGATAGCATACGCATTGTTAAAGAACGTCCAGGCATTTCCATGCTGAATATTGCTACACATGCATTATTGCGAAGCGCTGCATATTCAACAATATTCATTGCAAAACTAGTTTTGCCCATAGATGGACGTCCTGCAACAATAATCAATTCGCCATTTTGCAAACCCGCAGTTTTTTCATCGTATTCATCAAAACCACTTGGAATTCCAGTTATATGATCGCCTCGTTCAAATAATTCATCAATTTGTTCAACGGTAGTTTTTAGTAGTGTTTTTATATTCGTAAAACCTTGGCCTGTTTGCACGCTACGGTCAGAAATCTGAAAGATTTTTTGTTCCGCCTCATCCAGTAATTGATTAATATCTCTGCCTTCCGTTGAAAGTCCACTTGTGGAAATCTCTGTACCAACTTGAACAAGCTGACGTAACACAGACTTTTCTCTAACAATATCCGCATAAGCCTGAATGTTTGCAGCACTTGGTGTGTCATTGGCCAACGTGCCTAGATAAGCCAATACATTTGTGTCAGATATTTCGTCTTTTTGACGCAATATATCCGACAAAGTTAGTACATCAAACGGTTGTCGCTTGTCAACCAGCTCATCAATCGCACGGAAAATTATTCGGTGATCAAAAAGGTGGAAGTCGTTTTCATTGATTTTATCTGCAACTTTATCCCAAGCTGAATTATCTAAGATCAAGCCACCCAATACAGCCTGCTCTGCTTCCATAGAATAGGGAGGTGTACGTAAACTTTCAGTGCTTGTCGCACTGTAATTAGCACCAATCGTTGTTAACTCAGCCACTAATACTTATATTATTAAGATTAAACTTATTCTTCACCAATGATTTCTAAATCAATAGTTGCATTTACATCAGTATGCAAATGTATGTCTATTTGATACTCACCCACATTTCTAAATGCGCCAGAAGGTAATCTAATTTCTTTCTTCTCTATAGATTTACCCGCATCTTGCAGTGCATTAGCAATATCGACTGTTCCAACAGATCCAAATAATTTACCTTCACCTGCGGATTTTGCAGTTATAGTAATTTTAAACCCATCAAGCTCAGTTTTTCTTGTCTCAGCATTTGACAATGACTCTACTGCAATTTTTTCTAATTCTGCGCGCCGTGCTTCAAATTCAGCTAAATTATCAGCGGTTGCAAATTTTGCTTTACCACTTGGCACAAGAAAATTGCGGGCATAGCCTGGCTTCACTTTAACTTTATCTCCAAGATCACCAAGGTTATCCATTTTTGTAAGTAAAATTACTTCCATTTTTTTTCTCTTCTACTAATAATGATTAAAATTTAAAAAACACTGCATGCACTATTTTGACTTAGCAAATCGCAATCGAAAATCAACAAATGAATCCATCACACCCAATGCCGATAGCGCTACAACCATTTGCGGTGCAGCAAAAAACAATAGCCCATATACCACTACAAAACCAAGAACGGGCTTGGCCATTTGTCCTATGAGCGCATGCGCTATGGCCAATCCTTGAATTGAGAACATGCTAAGGCATACGAACGATAACTGCCAGAAGATTGCATACTTTACAACCAATGCAGCAACTAAAAATAAAACCGCTAGCCCAGAAAGAACTTTCCCAAGCCTTAAACTAACAAACTCCCCACGAAATGGCAGGATATTACCTTGCAACCCCTGCCACCAACGGCCTAAAAACAATGCAGTACATATCGTTTGCAAATAAAGGCTTACCAAGCCACCCGTCATAATTGATGCAATAACGGGTAATAAACTTTGCACACGCTCGGTGGTGAGCTTTGCATTATCTAGCATTGTTGCTAATGCTGGGTCTTTTGAAATTGTCTCAAATATATTCTGCAGAGATATTAGCCAATACATTTGAATATCTGGAATAAAAATTGCCACCAGCACCACTACTACGATTCCGAAGACAACTAGTAATTGCAACGTTAAATTTAATGACTGAGTTCTTCGATAAATATATGTCAGGGAAACAACAGATACCCATGCAATTAGTGGCCCTGAAGCAACACTATTAAAAATTAAAAACATGCATGCATACACTACTACTATACTTACAAGTAAAATTTGGGCACTATGCCTTATACCGTAATGTAATGTAACAAGCGCAAGCGCCCCACCACTAAAGATGATTAATACCGGGAAAGGAATTGCCAATAGCGCAAACCCAAGCACAACGGTTATAGCTTGAATGGGGCCTGCTAATATAAAACGAGCCAACGAACGCATGGCTTATTAAAAAAGTAGACGCGAATTAATTAGTGCTGGTCACTATAAGGAAGTAAAGCAAGATAGCGAGCGCGCTTAACAGCTGTTGATAATTGTCGCTGATATTTCGCTTTTGTACCTGTTACTCTACTAGGAATAATCTTGCCCGTTTCAGTTATAAAATCCTTTAACAACCTAACGTCCTTATAATCAACTTCTTCAATGCCTTCTTCGGTAAAACGGCAATATCGTCTTCTGCGAAAATAATGTGCCATATCAAATATCCTCTAAATCGTTACAGTGGTTTCATCGTCTAAATTTTCTTCTTCTGCATCTGTTGCATCTACTGACGGTTCAGCAGCATTCACTTCAGCGGATGGAGCACTTTCTGTATTCATTTCTTCAGATGGATCGCTTGTAGATGCTGTAGGTTTAGGTATAGGTTTAGGTATAGGTTTAGGTTTAGGTTTATCTACCTTTCCACTTTCAACCTTTTCACTTTCAATTTCCTTCATCATTGGTGAAGGTTCCGTAACTGCTTTCTTCTTTGCAATAACCATGTTTCGAATAACTGCATCATTAAAGTGAAATACGCTGGTCATTTCATCGATCACTTCTTTCCCGCACTCTATATTCATCAAAATATAATGTGCTTTATGAACTTTTTGAATTGGATATTCGAGCTGCAAACGGCCCCAATCTTCTAATCTGTGAATTTTGCCGCTGCCTTGATCTTCTATAATTGAACGATACCGCTCAATCATTGCAGGTACTTGATCGCTCTGGTCCGGATGCACCAGAAATACAATTTCATAGTTACGCATTAGTGTCTCCCTTTGGGTTCAAGCTGCCTAATAAATCTCTAAGATTCATCAGTGAAGCAAGGAGTTGATGTATTTTAAGAGGCGCGAAGTCTACGTGATGCCTTGGCTGGAGGCAACCTATGTAGGAAAACCAACGATTTACGCATCATTCAAAGCTAATTCGTTGCCTAACGGCCTCAAAAAGACCTATGCCCGTTGCCACTGATGCATTCAGACTCGCCATATCGCCCGACATTGGCAACGCCAATAGCTCATCACACGTTTCAGCTGTAAGTCGACGCATTCCTCCTCCTTCTGCGCCAATCACCAATGCGGCAGAACGGCGAAAATCAGCTTCATAAACCAGTTTCCCCGCGTTCGGCTGAGTACCGTAAATCCATATACCTATTTGTTTAAGCTCATTTAAATAACGACTAAGATTTTTAGCCAGAATTAGTGGAATTCGTTCCGAAGCACCACAAGAAACTTTACGCACTGTTGGTGTCAATGGGGCTGACTTCTTCACCGAACTTATCACTGCATTTGCGCCTGCAGCTTCTGCTGTTCGAATACATGCACCCAAGTTATGCGGATCTACAATTTGGTCTAACACCAGCAACAATACTGGGTGCTGAGCTTTTGCACAGAAATCTAGCAAGTCAGCTTCACTCGTAGACTGCTGGTTATTATAAACAACCACTACCCCTTGATGATTACAATCACCACACAGTTGTTCAAGTTCTTTTTTAGTTGCTATCTTGTGTGGAATTCCTTTTTCTAATATTTCGTTATGAATGTTCTCAATGCGTTTATTCTGGCTTGCTTGTAACAAGCACACTTCCTTAATATGGAATGCACGCTGATGAATTGCGGCAAGACTACTATGCAAACCAAATGTATAGTTCTTCAAAATTTAGTGTGGTTTTCGATTATAAGAATTTTTTTTCTTTGTTTGCTTTATCTTTTTTTCTTTACTGATTTTTGAATCAGACAATATAAAGTCTATTTTACGTTCATCTAGCCCAACTCTAGCAACTATTACTGTAACTATATCCCCAAGACAATATCGTTTTTTACTTCGTTCACCAAATAAACTGTGTGATTGTTCATCATAATGGTAATAATCATTTTTTAATGCCGTTACATGCACAAGACCCTCTACAAATACATCATTCAAGGTAACAAAAATGCCAAATGCAGTTACCGAGCTAATTATTCCTGAAAATTGTTGTCCTAACTTATCAAGCATAAATTCGCACTTTAACCAAGCATCTACATCACGTGTTGCATCATCCGCGCGTCGCTCGCACATTGAGCATTCCTCACCTAATAGCAATAAATCATTTTGGGAAAGTGGGAATAAATTTTTATTTTGTTCTTCTAATAAATAATTAATAGTTCGATGCACGATTAAATCTGGATAACGCCGAATGGGTGATGTGAAATGCGTATACAACGGCAAGGCTAGTCCAAAATGACCAATATTATCTGAACTATATGCTGCTTGCGCCATTGAACGCAATAACATGATTTCTATTATATGTCTGTCTTTGCGGTTCGATATTTTATTTATAATATGCACATAGTCGCTTGGCTTAGGCTTGTTTGTCTTGGTAAACCCAACACCAAGTGACTGAAGATATTCTTTTAAGTCTCTTAATTTTTCTTGTGTAGGCCCATCATGAACGCGATACAGTGATGGTAATTTTCTTTTTAAAATAAATTTTGCTGCAGCTATATTTGCACTGATCATACATTCTTCAATAATCATATGTGCCTGAAAACGTTCACGAGAAATTATAGCTTTAATTTTTTTATCTTTATCAAATTTAAAAATTGTTTCTTTAGTCTCAAAGTCAATAGCGCCGCGCTTATTTCTTTGTTTACGCATTGCGCGATATGCATTATGAAGATTTTTTAAATCAGACAATATTTCCTGCCTGTTTTCTCTTGCCTTCTTATCCTTTACAAATAGAATTTTCTGAACTTCATCGTAGGTAAGCCTTGCAGCAGATTTAATTGTCGCGTTATAGAAAGTATGGCTTTTAAGCTCACCCTCATTAGATATGAACATCTCACAAACCACGCATAGCCGGTCAACATTTGGTTTAAGTGAACAAAGCTCATTTGAAAGCTGTTCGGGAAGCATGGGTATGACACGTTCTGGAAAATATACAGATGTACCGCGCTTTCGCGCTTCATAATCCAAGGCTGAATTGAGCTGCACATAATGTGAAACATCTGCAATGGCCACCCATAAACGCCAACCATTATCACGTGATTCACAATACACAGCATCATCAAAATCTTTTGCATCTTGACCATCGATCGTTACAAATTGTAAATCGCGCAAATCTTTTCGATGATTGATCTGCAATTGAATGGAGCTTTCATCAAATTGCTCAATTTCATGCATGACCTGATCTGGCCATTTATTAGGAAGATCATAAGCGCGAATAGCCACATCAATTTCCATTCCAGGTGCAAGATGATCTCCAAGCACCTCAATAACCTTGCCGATGGGCTGTCGAAATTTATTGGGCTGTTCAATTATTGAAGCCACAACAAATTGACCACTATTTGCGCCAAACGTATGTTCGGCTGGAATCATTATATCCTGATTCAAACGCTTAGTATCTGGCACAACAAAACCTATCCCAGATTCTTTATAAAATCTCCCCACAACCTGTTTATTATGTCGTTCAATAATTTCAACAAGTTTGCCTTGTAACTTTCCACGCTTAGATTTCCCATTGGGCCGTACAACTGCTCGATCACCGTGCATTAATGTACGCATTTCATACGGTGGTAAAAAAAGATCCTCGCCACCCTCATCTGGAATTAAAAATCCAAATCCATCAGGGTGACCCATTACTCTGCCACGCACTAAATCAACCTTTGAAATTGGTAGGTAATGGTTTTGTCGATTACGAATCATTTGCCCATCGCGTTCCATCGCAGCCAATCGCCGTGTTAATGCATCAACAACCTCATCAGACTTAATATTTAAGGCATCGTGTAAGGCATCAAGCGACAAGGGTCCATCGCTACTTTCCAATATCTCAAGGATAAGCTCTCGACTAGCGATTGGGCGCTTATATTTATCTGCCTCACGATTTGCGTAGGGATCTACTAGTTTTTTCTTTGCTTTTTTACGTGCCATTAATCAAGGACTTTACCTTCTAAGCTCTCAAACTGGAATCTTTATTAGATGATATAAAATTGATAGGTGAGAAAATGCGTTACATTGACAAACGATAAACTGCTTCGTTAGAGTGCGTCACCTTTCTTGCGATCAAACTGATCAGAACAATCGCGATCGATGCCGAGGTGGCGAAATTGGTAGACGCGCTAGCTTCAGGTGCTAGTGGGAGCAATCCCGTGGAGGTTCAAGTCCTCTCCTCGGCACCACTTTTTGAAGCTTTCCTTGTAAAAACAATCGGTTATATATAGCCAATTGTTGCCTGAATCAATGGGTGCGTTACCAAGGTGCGTACTTATGGCAAATCATACTCCTTCTTATCTTACCAAGAATCGTCTTGGAATATATCTGTTTCAAATGAAACTTCCAACTGCGATACGTTGTCAATTATCAGTGCAAAAAGTTTTGTTTCGCAAATCTTTAAAGACACGCAACCGCAACCATGCTTTAAAGCATGCTCGTTTCTTAGCTGTAATTATGAATTTTTTATTCGAAAAATATTTTGACGACCCAGATAACTATATAAAAGCAATGCAGTTATATGCAACTTATGATGTAGCACGCAGAAAGACATTCAGCCTTAATGGACTTGATGATATTTTTTATAGTGGCCTGACTGATCATGAATAAAACTTACTTGAAAAGACGATTTATATACTTGATGAAGAAAATGCAAAACAAAGACAAAATATTAAAAACGATATTTTAAATAATATTTCATCAAAAAATAAAATTTCAAATGATTTTGCTGAAGATGATGACGAAGATAATCCGTTACTTACTGATTTAATGGAATTATGAGCAAAAGACGCACAATCGAGCATGAGAAAAAGCTCATATCAAGAGTATAGGAGAATGGTTGAGTTATTTGTAAAAATTATCACTTACCACAACAATGGATCTATTCCTAGGATTAGAGAATTAGATGCAAATTTAATCAGAAAATACAAAGAAACGCTTAAACAGATACCTAAAGGTGTAAAAACTAAAAATAAAAGCATACCCGAATTATTAGAATTAAATGGCCCTAAAAAAAGTCCATCAACCATAAAAAATACACAAGGAAATGTCGGACATTTCTTTAAATGAATAGCCAATCACGGTTACGAAATTAAAGGCAATTTGCACGATGTTCTTACACACCACTCTAAAATAAAGCGCACTGATAAGAAAGAACGTGTGCCTTTCACTGATGAAGATTTAAAGAAACTATTTAATTCTGAAAAATATGTAAAAGGTCTGTTCAAACGTTCGAGTGATTATTGGGCTCCTTTAATATCTTTATTCACGGGAGCTACATTGAGCGAAATTTTACAATTTTATAAAGACGATATTCAAACTAAAAATAATTTTCATGTATTTGACTTTAATGTATCAAAAGCTGGAAAAACATTAAAAGTAGAGAGTGATACAAAAGACAGAGGACGTGAGCGTTTAGTGCCTATACACCCTGTTCTAATTGAACTTGGCTTGCTTGAATTTATTGATTCTAACTTAAATAAAAATAAAGATATCTTATTTTGGAAAGAAGAAAGGGATTGCAATAACAAATTTGGCTCGTATTCGAAAAGATTTATCAGATATAAAAATAAACTAGGCGTAAAGCCAAGTCACGATATGGAATTTAAAGACTTTCATTCATTCAGACATTTAGTCAAAACTAAGCTATCTGACATAGAAAAACATGAGGGGAATAATTGATGACATTCTAGGTCATACATCACAATATAGATCTTCTGTAGGTAAAAACTATGATCATGCAGACCGCTTGTCATTAAAGAATGAAGCGATTTCTAAAATTAAATACAACAGTATTGACTTCAGCATTATTAAAAATTGGAAAGATTGTACTTTTAACAAGTAAGCTAAAATTACACTTTACCTACGATATATAACATAAATAAAACCTACTGATTCGTAATCAGTAGGTCGGGTGTTCGAATCACCTCTCCGGCACCATCAAGCACCTTAAATTCAACAACTTTTCTTAATTAATCTAAAGATCAAATTCTATCAAATATATTGGGTTCACGCTGGGTTCACGGGAAAACATTTTTAAAGCCAAAAAATTCGTTTCCCGATGGCTTTATTTAGAACAAGGGGGGTGGGGGTCAAAAGGTCAATGCCGCTATTTAAAACAGTACCCCTCTTAAGAGCTGGTCCCGACGTTTCGATACAAAATTGATTTGGTATGAATATCCGCTTTGGGTCGTAAGCAGACATTACACTGCATTAAACTGATAGTTTCCAACCTATATCTCCTTTCGGCAAAAAGTGGTTATTCATTGCCTTTTGGTGGAAGTGCTACATAGTGCGTCATTTATAAATCATGGTTCATTTTATATATTTGTTTTAACAGGATGGGCGTAGCTACCGTAGTTATAATTGCCATGATAACGATTGCCGAAAACATATGAGTTAATATGGGGTTATCTATTCCAGCAATATGAAAAAGTCCTGCTTTGAAAGCAATATCTGCGATCACAATTTCAACTGCACCACGTGCGCTCATACCAACACCCACTACCATGGACTCTCTTGAATTAAGACCAATGCTATCTGCGGCTATGCCAGCGCCTATGAATTTTCCAAGGAATGCAGCAACAACTAGTACCAATAGAAAAACTGGAATTTCAGAAAATGCAAATAAATTTAGATTCAGACCGACCGATGCAAAAAAGACCGGTGCCAAAAACCCAAACGTAAGTCCAGAAACCTTTTTGCGCACATCTTCATAAGTATGGTCATCTATAGTAGAGCGACCAAAAAATACACCAGCAACAAAAGCACCTACAATGAAGTGAAGTCCAAGTAGTTCAGCAAGTACCGCCAAAGGCAAGTGCCCCCACAAGCATTGCACTGAACTCCTGTTCACGCTCTTTAAGGTGCTTAATAAACTGACCACCCCATGGCCATACGAAATAGCCAATAGGTACTGTAACGACAAAAAACAGAATAATTTTTACACCGAGAAAGAATGCTTGGTTTAGACTTAGTCCTTCACCCGTGCTAATCAAAGCAGTGAGCCATGCAAGTAATATAAGGCTAATAAGATCATCAAACACTGCTGCAGATATTATGATTTGCCCAGGCCTTGAATTTAGTTTGCCAAGATCCATTAAGATTTTTACAGTTGCAGGAACTGCAGTAATGGCAAGCGCAGTGCCAAGAAAAAAAGCCTGAGCTGCTTTTGCACTTGATGCAGGTAAAAAAAGCCACCCCAAGCCTAAACCTATCAATAAGGGGAGTAACATGCCACCAAGAGCCACAACAGTAGATTCTTTAGAGTATTGAAATATTTTTTTAGGTTGCATTTCAATGCCCGCATACACCATAAGAAAAAACATCCCCAAATCTGTAATTGCATTAAAAACAGTGTCGTTGCGAAGATTGGAAAGGTAAGGAAATTGATCTGCTTGGCTTGCAGCGATTATTCCTAGGAAAACGCCAGAGATCAGTTCACCAACGATAGCGGGTTGTCCAAAACGACCTGCAAGTTCTCCACTTGTGCGTGTAACAACTAACAGTACAAGTAATATGAAAAAAAGATTCATATGGGAGAATTTTGATGAAGGTGAGGATTAAGATTATCCAGCTGTCGTCTGAAGGTTGCAATTCGATTTTTTTTAGCAAGTTTTCTTGCAAGCGTTTAATAAATGACCGCTATTGGCCGAAAGCAGACACTTGCTATGATTCACGAACGATTTACAACTGAATGTCCACTTTGGGTCGTTAGCGGTCATTCGCTAATTGTATGTTATCAAAGGAGTGCCCCACCGTTGACTCTCCCTTATTTTATTTACTAATGAAATTTTAATTTTCCATTTAGCTTACTAATTGAATGTCTGCTTTCGGCCATAAGCGGTCATTAAAGTTTAGAGATTTCTGACTCTTCGTCTAAATAAAAAACAGTAAAACCATAATAGCTATCGTGCACAGCTTGAGAGGAATCAAATTTATATTCTGAATTTAGCTTTTTACAATCATCGGTTGATACAACCGCACCAATTATCAGCTCACCAAATCTCTTTAATACTTTGATGTCTTTAATTTTGTGCTTAGAATTTGCTATTAAATCATCGCCTAGAGAATATAAAAAACTGTCCGCTTCATTTGTGTATGGGTTAAATTTATCTGTATCTCTGATAAATTCTTCCCTTGCTTCAGGGTTTAAATTTTTCCATTCTTCGACTGTATACATGCTAATTTATACTCTTTCTTGAATGTCCGCTTTCGGCCAATAGCGGTCATTCAATTAATTAGGCTATATATTATTTAATCAAATCTAACACAGCATTAGCTGCCGGTTCAGACGACGCTGGATTTTGGCCGGTAATTAAATTTCCATCAGTGATAGCATATGGATGCCAATCATCTGCGCTTGAATAAACTCCGCCTTTACCCTTTAACTCGTCCTCAACTAGAAAAGGCACGATCTCTGTCAGTTGGACTGCGTCCTCCTCCGAGTTGCTAAAACCAGTCACTGATTTTCCGTCAACTAACGAAGAGCCGTTCGATGCTTTAGCGTGCCGAAGTACTCCCGGCGCGTGACAAACCGCAGCAACAGGCTTTCCAGAATTAAACATTGTCTCAATCAAGCCTATTGAATCTGGGTCTTCTGCTAAATCCCAAAGTGGTCCGTGACCCCCAGGATAAAAAACAGCCTCGTAGTCGCTCGGTGAAATTTCAGATAAACGGACTGTATTTGCTAATGCAACTTGTACGCTGTCATCTTGTTTGAATCTTTCAGTTGCTTGTGTTTGGAAGTCCGGCTCATCACTTTTGGGATCCAGTGGGGGTTGCCCTCCTTTAGGTGAAGCAAGTGTTACGTCAGCACCTGCATCCTTGAATACATAATATGGAGCTGCAAATTCTTCTAGCCAAAATCCAGTTTTCTGTCCCGTATTTCCGAGCTTGTCATGTGAAGTAAGCACAATGAGTATTTTCATTTTTATCTCCTAATTTTTGGCAAATTTTCATAGCCGATAGACTAACTACAACTATACCGAAACCCCGAATTACTTATTTTGTTAATGTCCACTTTCGGCCAATAGCGGTCATTCAAATAGTTCTCAAATTATCCGATTCGTAATTGTGATAGCCAATAAGGCTTTATGGCATCTGTTATGAATTAGATTCTGCTCTAGACCTGATTATTAAATAAATAACAATTCCTATAGAAACTACAACCCCTATAACTAATCCAATATTTGAGAACATTGCGTAACCAATAACTGGTAGTGAAATAATTAGTATCCAAGAAAGTAGTTTTACAAATTCAAATATAAATCTATTCGTTGAATCTTTTCCCATTTATTTTTCTTATAAACTAAACAGTATAACTGTATCAAAATTAACTCTTGCTAAATGTCCGCTTTGGGTCGTTAGTAGTCATTTAATTAAGATAGACGATTTATTACCCAAAGAAGCACAAAAACACCAATCGCAAAAACTAAAGCTGTAACTAGAACAGTGCCCATCTCATGGGCTGTAAGTGTTGCATCCCCAGTATAGGTGCGATATGCCAACGCTAATAAAAAGCATAAGACAATTAATATTCCGATACTGGTTTTTTTTCCTAAAGGCATTCGAGAATATTCCTCAAAATACGTTCATCCTAATGTCCACTTTCGGCCATTAGCGGACATTCGTATTATATCAACATTAGCCATTTTTAAGACATTGAAGCAAAGCAAATATGTGGAGTATTTTCAAATCTCACCCACAAAGTAATTGGTTTATAACAAATAATATATACTTCTGACCATAATTTACCAATGCAAATTTATATGCGTTTATCTTCATAATATATTTTATATATATAATTAGCTGAGATAGGATTATGAAATTAGAAATTAATGACAAAATCATCGAAACAAACGAACAAGGTTTTTTGAACAATATAGATGATTGGAATGAGGAATTTGCATTTCATTTGGCTGAACTTGAAGGTCTCGAGCTTTATGTGGACCACTGGGAGTTAATTTTATATTTTCGCGAATACTATAAAGAAAATTTAGTAAATCCTACTATGCATCAATTAGTGCTCACTCTTGGAAAAAAGAAAGATAAACATTTTCATGATCTAAAAGAGTATGAGAAACACATATATAAACTATTCCCAACAGACCCTGTCCACGAGGTATGCAAACTAGCTGGTCTTCCAATGCCACAACCAGATACATAACAATAAATAAATATATGCTCTTATCGTTGTTTAAATTAAAACTTCTCAATTAATAATGTCCGCTTTGGGTCATTAGCGGTCATTCATCCTATCCTTGTATTAAGGAAATAGACCAAGCAATTAATTCTAGTTGCTGCTTTTTAACTACAGCCTATTAGGTACTGACAAGTTAACTTCTCTACATTCACGAATCGTAGGTAAAAACTACATTCTATAATGCTCTCGCACATTCCCAAGACGAAAAGGCGTTCTCTCTAAATATTCTATAATGCTTCGCTGATACTAAATGACGACCAAGATTGAACAAATTGTATACCGCAGCATGAGCACTTAAAAAGCGTTGCGCTTGCAGCGTCGATTTGAATCGGCGCATACCTCGCTCTCGAACCCGTGTCGGTTGATGCGAAAGCTCGGCTCTGTTATTGGCGTACTGAGTGGTGTCGTGAATGGATTCTGGAATAAGTTCTCGATGTGCAACCCCATAGCTTCTCAACTTATCTGTCACAATCTTCCGCGGTTCACTTCCATGATTCCTTATAAGGCGTTTGAAAAAACGTTTGGCTGCCGTGCCATCTCGGCGTGACTGTAGAAATACATCAACCACTTCGCCATCTTGATCCACTGCACGCCACAAGTACTGTTGCTTTCCTTGAATCTTTACAAATACTTCATCCATATAAAACGTATCGGCGAAACCTAGATGTCTTCGTTTCAATCGCCTGGCATATTGAGGGCCAAATTTGTTACACCATAAACGAATAGATTCATAGCTGACTTCAATACCGCGCTCAGCTAACAGGTCTTCGATATCTCGATGACTCATATTGAAACGATAGTAAAGCCAGACGGCATATTGGATAATTTCAGAAGGAAATCGGTGACGTTTATATGTACTTGTTGATTTATTCATCCAGTAATTGTCACCCAGATGCACTTAACTTGTCAGTACCTCACCCGATTTAAATACATATGCAATATCATCTATTGCAATAATTTCGTAATTGTCTCCATACACTTTGCTAACAATACCAACCTGAAGATCAAGAATTGAATTGCCATTTTTCAGTAATTTTTCAATTAAAGCTATATCTAAATTCAAAACTATTGCATCCCAACGCGTTATTTAAGCATTACAACAAAATTATTGTGGTCTATCAAACATTTATTTACACATCTAATGAAGTATTAAATTGCAACCACAAATGTAATACGTATTTACTACGTTTTAATTTAGCTATAACTTAATATTTGTAAAAGCATATGTTATTGATGGTAGTATGACATCTATACCATGCGTAAAATATATGTATGCGATTATTTTTTTTAATTACAATATTAGCGAGTACTACGCATGCAGGAATGCTCAATTACGTGTGCCACATTCACGAGGAACACATTTGGAAATCAGAGAAAAAAGTTAAACGAGATGATTCGTATTTCTATCGCATAGAGATAAGTAAAAAAGGTGCTGCATCAATTTGGCAGGACGATAGAAATAGTTCGTTTATTGGTAAACGTGAAGGCAAATACATAATTGGAATAGATAAAGAAGCAAAACCCATCAATCGATCTATTATCATTCACTGGGTCACCGGTGAATACACCAGCACTTACTCTTATGCCGGCTCTGAATCTGATAACCGAGCGTTGTATACAGAGTATGGAATGTGTACAAAAGTTACAGAAAGTTAAAGGTTAAAATAAATTTCTCTTCTTAAGTGCTTCTTGGGGGCAACTCCTCATAGTGTGGCAAAATATTCGGCTCAACATACCATTGAGCTTTCGAATCACAGAATACATTCTGCATAGGCTTAATCGCAACATCTTCATCCAGAGTTCCTGCAGGAACAATCACTGCGCTACCAGTTTTACCTAACCAGGGCAAAGATGAACCACAAATTTTACAAAAACATGTTGCAAAATATTTTGCGTCTTCCGGCTCATATCTTCCTACAAATTCTTCCCCACTAAGCCAACGAAAATCATTTGGTAAAACCAAAATATTCGAGGCAAAGGCGCTACCTGTAAACTTTCTACATCGCGAGCAATGACAATATTGAAAAATGCCTAGATTACCCGTTATCTCATAAAACACTTTGTTGCAAAAACAACTACCTGTAGCGCTATTTTTAGACATCGTATCTCACCCCCTTAAATCATTAATTAGACTAAAAAGTTGCCAGAAATGCTTCAATAGTTATGATTTGAGATCTAATTATATTCCTTTTACTTTAATTCAAGTTAATATCTGCGATTACCTAGCATAAAAATATTTAACAATATGAAAATAATAATAACTATAATTTTCAGCTATCTAATTTCAATATCTGCATTAGCTGAAGAAAGTTACTCCTGCATAGGAATAAAGACTGTTGGGTTTAATGTAGAACGAAAATTTAACATCACAAAATTTACCCCTCATAAATGGATAATTAAAAAGTCCAACAATAACTCTTGGAATGTTTATGAGCACGATAAAAGTCATCCAGAGATGTTTTGTGATGATTTAAATTCAGATGTTTTCGACAAATTAAAATGCGATGGACTGTACGGAAATTTGATCATGTCAAAAACAACTCTTCGTTTTGTTTCATCTATGTATGGGCAATATATTGACGACGATCTAAATACCGAAAATATAGCCATAGAGATTGGAGAATGCTCAAAACACTAACAGCCGCTATCACCCAATAGCGAATATTTCATACCCTTACAAATATTTTTTGCCACGCTTCCCTTGATAAATTCTATGCTGTTAACTACACGTAATACTGTATTTCTGAACGTGAGCACAAACCAGTTCTTTGAGGTGAACAAAATCGGAGGCGCTCACTAAAATTTGCTATTGCAACAGCTTGTGTGTGTCTCGACTCAGTATAGCCTTCAAAATCATTGGATATAAATCGTCCTGCTAACTCTACTGCGTCTTGCATAGCCAAATTCATTCCACGTCCTCCTAATGGCGAATGAACATGTGCTGCGTCTCCTGCTAGAAACACATTCCCAACGTTAAACTTATCAACTCTTCGAACATCAATCTTAAACGTACTTTCTCTGTTGATTTTGATGATATCTATTTTTCGTGGAATAGTCGCAAGAGCATCTTCTGTACTCACGAACAATTTATATCTATCAGGTCCGATCGGCACATATCCGACAAAATTACCACCATCCAACAACCAAAAATTTAGATTATGATCCAAGCCATTTGCGTAGATATCTGCAATTGACCATTTCTCTTCTAATGTGAAGCCTTTATATTCTTGCCCGATAGATTCGCGTACCTTTTTGAACGCACACCATCTGTACCAATCACAAAGTCGTAGATCTGTTGCTCATTCTCAAGCTCAACACAAATTTCACAATCATTCTGAGTGAGCCTTTGAAATTCAACACCGTACCCGACAGCTCCGCCATGCTGTTCGAACTCACCTTCCGAAAATTTAAGTTCCAGCAGTAAATCAGTGTTCTTGTGAAATCGAGCTCTCTCGAGTAATTCGGAGTTTGTTATAAGTTTGTCTGCGAGCTCCTTTGGCAATAGTTTCATCGTCTTTGGAAAAATTCCGACAGCACGACTAAATTGATTTGGCCCCTCTGCCCTATCAACAACCCGCGGCACGATGCCATTGCGAGCCAAAATTAATGCGGCAGTCAATCCTGCTGGTCCAGCACCAACAATCAAATTTTTTTGGTTATTTTTAATCATTTGTTCAATAGCCAAATATCCGCTTACGGCCAGAAGCGAACATACAACCTAGATTTCAAAAAAAGTTAACCCTGAATGACTGCTTTCGGGCTATAGCGGTCATTCAATTAGAACCGTAGCCCATATACATGCATTCTTCTTTGTTTATTTCATATGAACCAGATATATCTTGGAAATCAGCGCGTTGGCTCTCAGCTGTACTCATTAGGCAAAAGTTTTTCAGTATATTGTGTAAGTAAAGGCTAATTACCACTATATATTGTATATATGTCATACTGCGCCTGTATGTATGTGAATGCGCTATTTAGTGAAAGGAGCCTAAAAATGTCTAGAAAAAACCAATGGGTAGTACGCCGCAATGATGGCTGGGCTGTTCGTGGTGAAGGTAACCGTAAAGATACTTCACACCACGCTACACAACAGGATGCAATAAATGCGGCACGAGGTATTGCCCAAAACCAAAGAAGTGAAATGTTTATACAAAACCTACATGGAAGAATTCGTGAGCGGAATACTTATGGAAAAGACCCTCACCCGCCCAATGGTTAGACGGAACAAAATACTTTAACTAGAACATTCTAACTTGAGCCGAGCAGATATTTTCTCGGCTGTTTTTTTGTGCCCAATTTTTACGCCTAATTTTAATTATAGAACTTAATTATAGAACTTAATTATAGCCTATTAAAATTGAATATCTGTTTAAGCGCATTAATGTGAGTAATATAATCAAACAGGTGCAACCTTGTTTGCACATGGCCCTTTTTGGCCTTGCCCGACTTCGTATTCTACTTTCTGGCCATCATTGAGCGTTGCGAAGCCACCTGAGCTTTGTATTTCAGAATGGTGCACAAATAGATCTTTACCACCATCATCTGGAGTGATAAAACCGAAACCTTTGCCTGCATTGAACCACTTTACTGTGCCTGTACTCATGTCAAATTTTTCCTTGTTAAATAAATTTTAGTTATTTGCTGGGCCCTGATGTTTTATTAGAACTCTTTAGCAACGACACGCATTATAGCTGAATGTCCTCTTTGGGTCGTTAGCAAGCATTAAACAACTTCGATTAAATAATTTCCAACCTATGTCTGCTTACGGCCATAAGCGATCATTCGGGATCGTCAGCCTGTGACATGTAGATAATGTCAATTGCTGGGTTTATTTTTCGGTGTTGTTGCCTTGGCGTGTTTACCAAACTGCCGTTCGTTTAATTGAGCAACATTTTCTTCCACTGCTACTGTAACATTTTCGAGACTTCCCTGTTTGTAGCCATTGATAATATTCGTGCCACGTACAATCTCATAGCGATGCCAATCAGAGCCAACCGCACCGGGCGGTGGCTTTGTTCGCAGGATCGATACGATCTCGTACTGTTTACGAACCACTGAGGGTTCATCTGTCATGCGTGTTCACTTAAACAGACTTCGTGCACTAGCTCGAAGCTGAATAGAATATGATGTCTTATGATCATCGCATGTTAAGTGGATAGTGCTTACCAGCGCTTTCCACCGCCGCCAGATCTCTTCTCTTTGGGTTTTGCCTCATTGACTTTTACCTCGCGCCCGTCAATGCTAGATCCATTGATTTCTTGGATAGCCTTTTGCGCCTCGGCACTACTCGACATCTCGACAAAACCAAAGCCTTTGCTCTGACCTGTGTCACGATTCATGATCACGTTGGCCGATTCAACGGTCCCACATTTTCCAAATACATCTTCCAGGGTTTGTTGGTTTGCTGAGTACGGTAAATTTCCGATGTAAAGTTTATTGCCCATAGTAACCTCCTAAAGGTTTATAAACCGCTCAAGAGGATGAAGACAGGATGTCGGCAGACTCGATATAAACGATATGAAAGGGGCCTTTAAGTATAACTTAATTTGTACAGAATTTCTTTATGAATGAGAATAACGTGATTCAGGCCAAGCCAACACAGTATTGAACTAGCTCCCTTGTCCGCTTTGGGTCGTAAGGAGAGATTAAATAGCTTTGATTTGAAGATTCCAACCTATTGCATCCTGTATTTCCTTACCGAATGTTTGCTTTCGGCCAATAGCGGACATTCGAAAGATTCGCACTTAAATACGCTCCCACTCTTCCCGATAGGTGTAGTCATCTTTTAATTAATTATATTTCCCAATCTTAATAATTTGCCTTATTCATATAGAAATTATTAGTCAATTTTTCGTGGAATAAAGCCTTTGGGTAAGGATGACGGAATTTGATAGGCCTAATGTGAAACTTGATTTTCTTTGAAGCCAAAAAAGCCGCCGTTGCCGTCTTTACTTTTCCAATACCATGCAGGTTGAATGGTACCGTCAATTAATTAAATCCAACAATCATCAGAGCGACGGCTTTCATTGGACTGGTCTTTGACCTCAGGTTTGTATCGGTGGTTGTCGTTCCATTCATATAGGTCTGCTCCCATGTTTTCAACTCCTTTATCCTTTACGCATTTCCCACACCAACGGATTCTTCATTATCAGGCATAGAAAATATTACTCTTCCACTTGCAGAATAACCTAGAAAGAACGCTCCTGGAGTATCGTTACTCATCATGATGTCTTGGACATGCCTGGTATCCATATCCGATACAATTACACTCAATCTATGGTCGCTAAGATAATTTGCGCTGATGTAAACAGCTTGCTTAAGATGCTTTGTGGTATGCGTGAACTTATGCAAAGCTTTCTTTGGCAACAGCTCGTAACCAATTTTATCTGATAACCAAATAGAATTTAGGTAGGTTGATATTCGTAATACTTTGTTTGCATCATCCATTTGTTCTCCTTTCAAGGAAGGTGCTCTAATAATTTCAATTCGCTGCCCTACAGTAACGAACTATTTGCAGTGTTAAATTTCTGAATATAAATAAGCGCACTGAACGTGTCAGGGTGGAGGAATAAATATCGCGCCATTGTGAGCCAGATGCGAAGTGTTCAGTCTATGCTTTTAAGTGAATGTAATTGCAGCTATTGTAATTAACAATTGAATCGTTTGAGTATCTGTTTGCGGCCGAAGCAGTGATTTAATAATTTAACTACCAGTTCTAAAAATATATAAATGGCTTAGTATATATAAATATTACTTCGGCCCTCATATTTAATATCTATATGGATTGATCTATTTCAAATTATTGTTCGAATTAGTTTGCGAATAACACATTGCAGGAGTTGGCTCGATAATTGCCAGTTATTCATTCCGGTCGACCATTGCGGTGACGTCCCGCTGAACCTCCACTAATACTGAAAATTCAACCCTGCGCCCAGAATATGCCGGAAGTGTGTGTACAGAAATCACAGTAGGTGCAGTTAAATGCATGATGAACAGTGTCATTAAATACACTTACTCCATTAAAAAACCTTGCCAAGGCATCCATTGAATTACGTGAATTACGCAATTTAGTTAGTGGGCATTTAAAATTTCATAAAATTGTATTCGGAGAATTTGAAATTCTTAACTTGCTCAAAGACAAGAAATCAATCCAGCCTTCTCACATTACTGCAGAACTAGCACACGAAACTGCTACGGTATCTCGATTACTCGGCAGGCTTCATGATAATAATTACATATCCTACAACTACGATGAGGGTGATAGAAGACGGGTGTTTGTAAAAATTCGGATGATGGAGAGAATAAAGTCAATTCTTTATTGGAAGCATTTGAACACGATTAATCTGATGTTAACGAAGCGATATTCCCATTCATCTAGTGACCTAGATCATTCATAAGCTACGAATTTAATACTCACCAGATGTCCGCTTTGGGTCGTAAGCGGACACTTCAAATTGAATTTGTAAAGAATGTAGAAGAGTTACGTTCACTCTTATAAATAAGTTACTTATGCCGCTTTAGCAGCTGTATAACCAGATTTACCGTTAATGGTAGCTGAACCACTTACTTTAATCGATCTAACTAATGTATCTAAAATTGGA
This sequence comes from Gammaproteobacteria bacterium, assembly GCA_965247265.1. GTDB lineage: Bacteria > Pseudomonadota > Gammaproteobacteria > UBA4575 > UBA4575. The sequence continues at coordinate 971,405 of OZ252002.1, read as the reverse complement.
CACTGCTCCTCCACAGCATCAACTAATTTTTTAATATCTTCTTCACTTGCTGGACTTTCTATGATCGATTCAAAAGATAAATCTTGGAAGCCAGGCGGAATACCTTTGTCCTTACCCATACCAAATAGACCATGCAGATCAAGATTGCCCTTAACATTCATCTTGTAAGATGTAAGTTCTATACCCATTGCTGAAGCCAACGCTGCATACATAATACCTTGACACGTGCCTAATGCAGTGAGAATTAAGTCTCCAGGACTTTGTGCTGCATCTCCACCGCCAAATGCTTCAGGCTCATCAACAGGAACAGGTGGTAAATTACGAACCGTTGATGTGCAATGAACATCGCCATCCCAAACAACTTCCGCACGATATCTCAGTTTTGCATTATTAGGATTATCAGCTATTGCTGCAGCTAACGTATCGACTGCTTGCTTTACTGTTTCTTGTGACATAGAACTCTCCTAGACTTTAAAAATTATTAATGTTTTCAAATTATATAGGATTAAGTATATGAAAATAGAAATACATGTATACGCGATCTACCGACTCCTCGTGCCAAAACATATATCAGTAATTAAAGCCCTCTAAAACTGCCTAAACCTAGGCGCCCTATGGGGTTTGTGTGTGGTTTGGGGCTTGAAACAAATGAAACAAAAAGCCCCGTTTCAGACATCGGATTGATACAAAGCAAGTGTACTCTGTTCAGCATTGAGATTATTTAACAATACACTGATCACTGATTTAAAACACTTTACTTTTTGGAGATACGATTATGAACCACGCTACACACAACTCAGATACCCATGCAGAACAGTCTTATAGCTACAATATACTCGTCCCTGACTTTGCTATCTTCGCAGTTGGCATCACCAGCGGTTTTGTTACCTTAATGGCCTTGTTTTCATAGTAGATGCTCCTCCTCTGCTATAAAACTCCTCTACCATATAAAAACCCCGCTATGAATAGCGGGGTTTTTTGTTTAGAGACTACTAAGCTGTCATTTTCCAACTGCCATCATTTTGACGACACGCTGTCCCATAAACTTGTTCTGCACTGCCGCCGACTAACGCATCCAATGTAAATTCACGACATGGTGCGCCAAGTCCGGAATCATAGGTGCGCGTAGATGTCACACGATACTCTGTACCTGAATCCGGGTTTACCCACTCTTGGGAATTACCGGTACGTGTGGTTTCTAAAATTTGACCAGTCCTGTAACGATCTAGCTCATCTAATTGAGTACCAATATGACTGCCGACCAATGCGCCAATTAATGTACCAACCCCCGTCGCGATAATTTGCCCGTCTCCATCTCCAACTTGTGAACCTAACAGACCTCCCACAACACCACCTGCTATCGTGCCTTGTGTTTGTCGACTTGGAATTTCATTAGAAGCGCAACCACCAATAAACATCACAAAAATAATAACAATTGAAAAAAATGACTTTTTATACATCTTTTACTCCTCACATTATTAAGCACTCAATATTCCACTTAACGTGCGGGAAGTATTTTGGTTTACAAAATTCTCAAAAAAATTTGAAAGCTATCGACTATAGGTGGGTATGTAGAAAAACCTGCAAAGAATACAGGCGTTTAGCAATTATTGTCTGAGGAATTTAAAAGTTTGTCTTCCCATAACCAAGCGTGATGAACAATTTCATCAAGATCAGCATACTTTGCCTGCCAACCTAACTCTTTTTGCACATTGCGAGAGTCGGCAACAAGCTTTGCCGGGTCTCCTGGGCGCCTTGCTTGAATTATTTGCTTAATTTCACGTTGTGTAATTTTTTCAGCAGCTGCAATAACTTGTTTCACGGTAAAGCCATTACCATTACCTAAATTAAACGTGCAGAACGCTGGTTTGTTAGCATCCACTCCGATGCTAAAATATGCGCCTGACAAAGATCGACGATATGAATGTAATCTCTAACACAAGTGCCGTCTTGTGTATCGTAATCATCACCAAAAATTCTTATGGCATCACGACGCCCCGATGCGGCTTGTAAAACTAATGGGATGAGGTGTGTTTCCGGATCATGACGCTCACCTAATCGCGTATTTGGATCTGCGCCGGCTGCATTAAAATAGCGCAAACAAATAGAATTTAACCCATAGGCATGCTCATAACTTTCGAGCATTTGCTCAACCATCAGCTTGCTGTGCCCATACGGGTTTATGGGTTGTTTCGGATGCGCCTCATCAATTGGAACATATTGAGGTTCTCCAAAAATTGCTGCAGTAGAAGAGAATACAAAATGATTGACATTGTTGGCCACCATGCATTCCAGTAGTGGCTGCGTTGCAACCACATTGTTTCGATAGTACTTAAAGGGATTGCGCACAGATTCGCCCACATCAATATGTGCTGCAAAATGCATAACGACATCAACGCTATTATTTTTAAAGATTTTGTCTAACTCTTGAAAATCCTGTATGTCTAATCGAATTAATTCTGCGCCAATTACCGCATCCTCAAATCCGGTTGATAAATTATCGACAACAATTACACGATGACCCTGCTCGCGTAGCATTAGGGTCATGTGTGAACCAATATAACCGGCTCCACCAACAATTAAAAACGTTTTATCATTCAAACTCATGACTATATTTACACCAAAATACTCGTTATGGTTAAGACCTATTCAAATACAAATTGATGAATTTTCTAACATAATTTCAGAAATAGCGCATCGCAATCGCACTACTCCTTTCCCACCTCACATCACTCTGCTATCAGGATTAACAAGTGAGTTAAACAGCATAAAGCAAGCATGTGAAAAAATTATTGATCGAATACATAATTTTGAGATTCCAATGCAAAATATTGCCTATACAGCTGCATTCTATAGAAATTTATATATTCTGGCAGAAACCACTTCTTTGCTGGAAACACTATATGAGGAAATAAAATGCGAACTTACTTACAAGGAAAACGATAAATTTGTCCCTCATTTAAGTTTGCTATATGGAGATTTAGATTTAAAAACTAAGAAACGTTTAAAGGATGAATTAAACGAATGCTATTCTAAATCGTTTAAGTGTGTTCGACTTGATATTTATAACACCACAGGAGAAATTCAAAATTGGCATCTAATTCATTCTTACGAATTTTCTCAATCTAAAAAATAGAATTACAAATTACATTTTGAGTTCGCTCTGGCCCGGTTGACACTAAATCAATCGGCACATCTAATAATTCTTGAATACTATTTAAATAATTTTTAGCTTGAATTGGTAATTGATCAAAATTAGTGTTGCCTACTGTAGATTGCGACCACCCTTCATGCTCTTCATAAATGGGTTCATACTTATCAAACGCACTACCATCTATAGAAGTTGAGTCTAATGACTTCCCTGCTAATTTATAATTTGTGCAAATTTTTAGTTTCTCAATCCCATCCAATACATCAAGTTTGGTAATGCATATCCCTGTCACACCATTGATTCGCATTGCATAACGTAATGCCACAACATCTAACCATCCACACCGTCTTGCCCGACCTGTCGTAGCACCAAACTCTTTACCTCGATCGGCTAGCTGTTTCCCAATGTCATCAAACAACTCTGTTGGGAATGGCCCTCCACCCACGCGGGTGGTATATGCTTTGACAATGCCCAGCACATGATCTATGGCCCCCGGACCTGTGCCACTACCCGTACATGCGCCACCTGCTGTGGTGTTAGATGAGGTTACAAACGGGTAGGTGCCGTGATCTATATCTAGTAATGTGCCTTGTGCGCCTTCAAAAAGAATGTTTTTACTGCCTTGTCGTAATTGATATATTCGTGCAGAGACATCAATCACTAATGGAGCCAACATTTCAGCATATTCCCTGCAAAGTTGTTTTACATCTTCCAAATTTATTGTGTCATGCTCGAAATACTCTTTGAGAACAAAATTATGATAGCCAATAATTTTTTCGAGTCGCTCATTGCAAAACATTTCATCAAATAAATCTGCAACGCGTAACCCACGACGCGATACCTTATCTTCATATGCGGGTCCAATACCGCGCTCCGTTGTACCAATTGCTGATTTGCCACGCGCTTTTTCACGCGCCTGGTCCAACAAAATATGGTAAGGCAGAATTAATGGGCAAGCAGGTGAAATACGCAGCCGTTCAATTGCAGGAATACCTTGTTTTTCAAGCAATGCAATTTCTTCATGTAATGCATCGGGAGCCAACACCACACCATTACCGATAAGACATTCGACATTCTCACGCAAAATTCCTGAAGGCACTAAGTGCAAAATTGTTTGTTGATCATTAACAACAATTGTGTGACCTGCATTGTGGCCGCCTTGAAAACGAACTACAGCATCTGCTTGCTCCGTCAGCATATCAACAATTTTTCCTTTCCCTTCGTCGCCCCACTGGGTTCCAAGTATTACTACACTTTTTGCCATAATCGTTAAATTAAAGTTCCTTTACTATCCAGTGTTGATTTTCTTTTCGCAAAATGCGATTACATTGCATTTGTGTTGCATCACCGTGTTGACCGCTTAATTCGCAAACGACCCGCTCTCCTTGTTCCCTTAATTGGACAATTTTTTCATTTAATTTCGGATCAATATCATTTGGAGCAAATATTCCTTGAATGGAGCGTTTTTCAAATGGTGAAATTTTAGCGAGTGTTTTTAAATCCAAGCTAAATCCTGTCGCAGAGCGAGCACGTCCAAACGCTTGGCCGATGGCATCATAACGTCCACCCCGTGCAATTTCTCCTCCTTGTCCATAAATATATGCTGCAAACACCGCACCATTTTGATAGCGATAACCACTTAATGCTGCAAAATCAAAGTGCAGTTGTATTTTTGGCAATCTTTGAATAACACGCTGCGAAAGCTCTTCAACATAATTTATGCAATTAATTATATCTTCACTGGTATTTTCAAGAACTTTTTTAGCTGTCGCGATTATACTTTCATCACCGCTTAAATCTGCAAGTGACATTAATACACCCTGCATCTCTTCTATTAACGAACATTCAGATAATAATTTCTGATATTCAGGCATTGCCTTTTGCTGTAGTAGAGATTGTAATGATTTCTGATTTTCATCATTCAATCCTGCAAGCTCCATTAATTTATTAAAAACACCTACATGCCCAAGGTCTAGACAAATATTTTCTATACCTACTAGCTGTAATGCTTCAAGCATTAAATAAATAATTTCTAGGTCACTGTCAACGCCGGTATGGCCATAGAGTTCTGCGCCGAGTTGCAAGGGACATCGTGTCAAATCCCGGCCGCTCGGGCGGGTATGAATGACTGTGCCTAAGTAGCAAAAGCGGGTGGGTACATCACGCTTTAACATATGCGCATCAATTCGTGCAACTTGCGACGTCATATCTGCGCGCAGACCCATCATTCGCCCAGAGAGTTGATCCGTTAGCTTGAACATCTGCAAATCCAAATCATCACTTGGACCAATTAATAAAGACTCTAAATATTCAATAAATGGCGGAATAACAAGCTCATACCCCCGGGCTGAAAACATATCGAGCAATAATCGCCGGTAATGCTCAAGCCAAGCGGCTTCATCAGGCAAAGATTCCTCGATGCCTTCAGGTAATAACCAACGGTCTTCACTGCTCATGAATAAAAACTAAAACAGCCTCAATAAATACAAAAATATAACTCCAATTGTCATGCTTACAAGTCCTATTATTCGTAACACCTGATCAGGCAACTGACACATTTTTGCGAGAACCTGTCGGAATTTTTGCGGTGCAAGAAACGGAATAATGCCTTCAAACACAAGCACTAGCGCAATGGCAACCAGTAATTCGTTCCACATAAAAATTGACTAGCGGGAAAAACTATTATTGAACAGATTGTTTGAAGTACCGAAAGAACTCAGAATCTGGCTCAATAACTAAGATATCAGAGCTGCGATTAAAGGTGTTCGTGTAAGCCTTCATACTTCGCGTAAAACTGTAGAATTCTTCATCCTGTTGATATGCGCTTGCGTATATCTCTGCAGATCTTGCATCACCATCACCACGAATCTGTTCAGATTGATTGTAAGCATTTGCTATAATTACAGTGCGTTCTTTGTCAGAGGTAGCCTTGATAATTTCTGCTTGCTCTTTACCACGCGCCCTAAAATCTTTAGCTACACGATCTCGCTCGGCACGCATTCGATTGAACACTGATTCACTTACGTCATCTGGTAGATCAATCTTACTGACCCGCACATCTACCACTTCAATGCCAAAGTTCTTAGCTTCTCGATTTGATTGCTCTTGAATAACTTGCATGATCTCACTGCGCTCACCCGAAACCACTTCTTGAATCGTACGTGTACCAAATTCATTCTTAAGACCATCCACAAGAATTAGTTCTAAACGCTGATTAGCTCGCGCTTCTTGTCCGCTTGTTGCTTTGTAGTATTCCCCTACATCAGCAATACGCCATTTTGCGAAAAAATCAACTTTTACATATTTTTTCTCGCTGGTAGGAAACTCAGTCGGCGGCACATCAAGCGTTAAAATACGACCGTCATACTTTTCGATTGAGTTTACAATTGGAATTTTAAAATGTAACCCCGGCTCTAGCGTGGCGTCTTTAATTTCACCAAACTTCAATTTGATAGCCTTTTCCCGCTGATCAACAGTATACGTAATTGAATAAATTACAGCTAAAGCTGCAACGATAATTCCAACAAGTACTTTTGAATTCATATCAACGACTCTCTCTGCCACGTTCAGGTCGACCCGAACTATTCTGTTTATTACTTAAGCCAAGTTTTTCGGAGGTATACGTATCTTGTACTGCACTCGAACTATTCATCGAGCGTTGCTTGAGAATTTGGTCTAACGGCAAATAAAGAAGACTATTGCCACTTTCAATATCCATTAACACTTTATTACTATTTGCGTATACAGACTCTATAGCTTCAAGATACAAACGTTCACGTGTTACATCAGGTGCTTTTTCATACTCAGCCAGCAACTTTAAAAAACGTTTCGCTTCACCTTCAGAGTTTGCTATGACACGATCGCGATATGCATCTGCTTCTTGTAGTAACCTTGCCGCTTCACCTCGCGCCTGAGGAAGTATGCTATTTGCATACGCTTCAGCTTCTTTTATATAACGATCATAATCCTCGCGTGACTTGATTGCATCCGAGAATGCTGCTTTAACCGGATCAGGCGGTAATGATTTTTCTAAGTTAACTTTTTGTACATAAATACCCGATTCATATTCATTCATAATTCCCTGCAACAACTCACGGGTAATGCTTGAAATTTGTAAACGACCTTCAAACAGCACAAAGTCAATGGTGTTTTTACCTACGATTTCACGCACAGCGCTTTCCATTGCATCTTTGACTGTAATATCGGGATCTCTCAAATTAAATACATAATCTTCTGCATTTTTAATTTTGTATTGCGCCTCAAGCGATACCTCAACTATATTTTCATCTTGAGTCAGCATTGCAGTTCTATTTGAAACTTCACGGACTTCATCAACATTCACAATTTCTACCGTTTCTATCGGGAACGGAAAGTGCCAATTTAAACCAGCAGTGGTGGTTCTTTTAAATTTTCCAAATCGAAGCTCTACGCCTCGCTCTGCTTGATTAACTATATAAAAACCGAATCGATCATAGATGCCCCAAATAGCTACGATGGCAATTAAAAAAATCAATAAAAATGAATTACCTGGCCTCCTAGGACCACTGGGGGACCCGGAACCAAATATGCCACCAAATTTTTTTGTTAGATTGCGAAATACATCATCAAGATCAGGCGGGCCCTGATTTCCTGAATTTTGACCCCATGGGTCTTTATCTTTTTTGCCGCCTGGGCTATTCCAAGGCATGACTAACTCCGAGAATGGTTATTGAAACTATTTATTTAATACGAGTATGACATTCTATCAAGCCACCAGAAAAAATCAGCTTATTAACTGGCTTGTTGCTCTGACTCTTCAGAAATTTGATATTCCTCAAATCTTTTAAGTTTTTGATAAGGGATTCTAGCCTCAATAAGCCAGCATCCTTCATCATCCACAAATTCTTGGATTACCGCATCATTAGAATATATATCACTGCGTATATTTCCTGCTGCAGGAGGAATACGCAACCAAATTCGCTTGGATTTATAATCAAAATATTGCCGCAATGCTTTAATTAGCAGGTCCAGGCCTTGGCCATGTAGCGCCGATAACCACACTTGTTGAATGTTCCCATGTTGATCAAATTGCAAATTAGGCAAGCTATTGATTTGATCTATCTTGTTATAAATCATTAATTGAGGCACTTCCAGTGCATCAATCTCATGAAGTACCTCATTCACATTAGCAATACTATTTGCGCGGTTATCATCACCAACATCTACAATGTGCAACAACAAGTCTGCTTCTCGTGTTTCTTGTAATGTTGCGTGAAATGCTTCAACCAAGTCATGCGGCAAATCTTGAATAAACCCAACGGTATCTGCCATCACGATATGCTGTCCTTTCGAAATTTGCACACGTCGTAACGTTGGATCTAATGTGGCAAACAATTTATCGGCTGAATAAACATTGGCATCCGTCAATGAATTAAATAATGTTGATTTCCCTGCATTGGTATAGCCAACGATCGCAACTGTTGGTGTTGTAGTTTTTCTGCGCGCAGCGCGACCTTGGTCACGTTGCAATCGTAATTTATCTAACCGTTTTGAGATTTGTTTAATGCGTTGTCTTACTATACGCCTATCTGACTCAAGTTGTTTTTCACCAGGCCCGCGTAAACCAATTCCACCTTTTTGACGTTCTAAGTGGCTCCAACCACGAACTAAACGTGTTGATAAAAACTTTAATTGTGCAAGCTCAACTTGTAGTTTGCCTTCATACGATCGCGCACGTTGCGCAAATATATCTAGAATTAGCCCAGTTCGATCCAACACTCGAATTCTACATTTCTTTTCTAAGTTGCGCTCCTGACTTGGGCTTAGTGAGTAATTAATAATAATGACATCAGCACATAGCGTATTTGCCAATGCGCCTAGCTCATCAGTTTTACCGCTGCCTATTAAAAATTTTGCATCAGGTGAATTGCGCTGCAGTGAAACAACCGTCGCAATCTCAGTGCCCGTTGATCTGACCAGCTCCTTGAATTCCTTCAAGTCTTGGTTATCTGTCGCACTGCGAAAGCAGACATGAACAAGAATGGCGCGCTCACCTAATTCTGGACGCTCAAACAAACAATTGCTCCAGCTTTATATTTAGCGCGTATATAGGCTTACCCCGGCTGTTCATCATTAAATGGGATTTTGACCATTCGTGCAGGAACTATTGTGGATATTGCATGCTTGTAAACCATTTGATTAACACTATTCTTTAGTAAAACAACAAACTGATCAAATGAATCTACTTGTCCTTGCAGTTTAATTCCGTTTACTAAATAAATAGCAACGGGGATCTTTTCTTTTCGCAATGCATTAAGAAATGGCTCTTGCAAAGTTTGGCCTTTTGACATCACTGTAACACCTCTAGCTTTATTGTTATTTTTGTCTTATTGAATTGTCACCATATCCATGATTATTACTCAGTATATATAGTGTACCAGCTCATTTATCTCAGATGTGCACCTATTTTATGATATATGTCATGGATATCATATCGTTCAGCCATAATATTGGTGAGATTTGATTCACTCCTGAGCCAAGTATGCTGGCGTTTTGCTAGCTGTCGGGTCGCTACAATCGCCCTCTCACACATAGTTTCAAAATTATATTCTCCATTTAGATACTTCCATGCTTGTCGATAGCCTACTGAACGCATTGACGGAATATTGTCATTTAGATCATCACGTTGGTAAAGCTGTTGCATTTCACTCATAAAACCACCAGCAATCATTTTCTTAAAACGCTGTTCAATTCGTGCGTGCAATTGCGTCCGATCACTTGGTATAAGCGCAAGTTTTAGAGCACAAAACGGTAACTCGCGTTTTTTTGATGTTTCATGCCAATTACTAATAGGAATCCCCGTCAATTCATATACTTCTAGTGCACGTTGAATTCGTTGAGGATCATTTTTATGGATTCGAGAAGCAGCCTTTCGATCAACTTTTTCAAGTTCTCCATGCAAATGCTCCCAACCTTTTTCATTCGCTATTTTACAAATTTTATTTCTAACTTCATTATTCGCACTCGGCATTTCCGACAAGCCTCGCTGCAAGGTGCTGAAATATAGCATCGTTCCACCTACAAACACCGGGATGCGTTCACGTGCATCAACTTCTTTAATCAGTTGTAACGCGTCGGCACGAAAGTTTGCCGCGGAATATACTTCACTCGGATCTAAAATATCGATCAAGTGATGCGGGTGTGTACGTAAAACTTCTACATCAGGCTTTGCAGACCCGATGTCCATACCTTTATAAACCATCACCGAGTCAACGCTAATAATCTCACATGGAAAATTCTCAGCAATGTTAAGCGATAGATCGGTTTTACCACTAGCTGTTGGTCCCATTAAAAAAATTACAGTAATTTCAGCCAAGAGAATTCAACCAAGTAAAAATTTATAGAAAATTTAAGATAGCTAAGACACAGGAAAATAAAATTTATTGCCCTCGTTTAAACAATTTATCCAATTGCTCACCACTTAACTGTACCCATGTAGGTCTGCCATGATTACACTGCGCACTTCTTTCTGTGGTTTCCATTTTACGCAATAATGCATTCATTTCAGCAATACTTAACTTTCGATGCGCACGAACTGATCCATGGCAAGCCATGGTAGATAATAATTCATTATTTGCTTGTTCAAGTTTTTCAGAAGATCCAAACATATTTAAATCAGCTAACACATCCTTAACTAGCATGTTTACATCAGCCTGCTGTAACAAAGAAGGAATCTCGCGCACTACGATGCTTTCATCTCCGAATCGTTCTATATGAAATCCAAATTTCAAAAATAGCTGTTGATATTGTTCGGCTAGCGCCGCTTCTTGTGAGCTCACGTTAATAGTTAGCGGCATCAAAAGAGGTTGCGTAGCTAACTCACCTTCCTGGTAGGAAGCTTTTAGCTCCTCATACACAATGCGCTCGTGTGCGGCATGCATATCTACAATTATCAATCCTTCAGCATTTTGAGCAAGTATATAAATGCCGTGCAACTGAGTGATTGCATAGCCTAATGGCGGAGCCTCTTCTGCTGTGTGCGCAGCAGTATCAGCTTCAGGTGTTTTAACCAACAATCCTGCATCTAACAATGATGCATTAGAATAGTCTTGTGTCGTAGATTCTTGAACATTTGATATTGAGCTCGAATTATCGTCAAGTTGTTCACGTGATGTGTAAGAACTGCTTGCTTGTGCCGCACGAATATAATCATCGACAACTTCACGATATTGCTGCGCGGCTTGTTGTTCAGCTTTTGGCATTGTTTCTGCTATCGCCTTAGTAATAGTATGGCGAATAAAGTCATGAACATATCTACCTTGACGAAATCGCACTTCTTGTTTAGCGGGATGGGCATTCACATCCACATAAGATGGGTCAATTTCTAGATACAAAACAAAAGCAGGAAACCTGCCATGATATAGAACATCTTGATACGCTTGCTTGATAGCGTGTGAAATTACTTTGTCACGAATTGCGCGCCCATTAACATAAAATTTTTGTAAATCTGCTTGCCCGCGTGAAAAAGTTGGCAAACTTATCCAACCTTTAACCTTAATATCTTGCGCAGAATTCTCTAAATATATACTTTGTTGCGCAAACTGTTTGCCACATACTTGACTGAGTCGATCAATTGCATCTTCTTGTGTATCAACAATACTTAAATCAAGAAATTTATTGCCATTATGTTTAGCAACGAATGAAACATCGAATCGACTCAACGCAATTTTTCGAAGCGCTGCATCACAGTACTGGAATTCGGTACGCTCTGTCCGCAAAAATTTTTTGCGCGCAGGTACATTAAAAAATAAATTATTGACATCTACTTTCGTACCGCACATTTGGCGCGCCGGCATTAAATCCTCAGCAACTACTCCTCCCTCTCCTTCTAACATCCAACCAGTATTGGTTAGCGCATCACTATTTGATGCAATGCTAATCTTTGATACAGATGCAATGCTAGGTAACGCTTCACCACGAAATCCCAAGGTTGTAATCTGGTCTAAATCATCCAATGTTGATATTTTACTGGTCGCATGTCTTGATAAGGCCAGAGCGATTTCATCCTTATTAATGCCATAACCATTATCAGTCACTTGAATTGACTGAATTCCTCCCTGATCAAGATCTACCGATATAGATGTTGAGCCAGCATCCAATGAATTTTCTAGTAATTCTTTTAAAACTGATGCAGGACGTTCTATTACTTCACCTGCAGCAATTTGGTTAATAAGTTGTGTAGGCAAATACTGTATGGCAGTCATAAAAGAGAATTACTCATGACATAAGGAATGGGTTGCTCATCTTGCAATTGTAGCATTTGCTGAAAACCTGATAGCGCATAAGAAATAAATGCTTCCCTATTTGCCCATGAATCTGACTGATCAATTATTCTACCTGAATCTTGCTGATCAAGTTGGTCAGCGAACACTCTAACAATATGTGATCCATGTTCTGAATCAACCATCTTTGCTTTTTCACAGCTAATAATAACTTCTGGTTCATTTTGCCCGTCTTTGATTGCGGCAAGCAAATGCTCGTATTCAATTTCACTTAGAGAAATAATTTCCTCAAGTACAACAATAGTGTATGCGCCAAACTTATAGCGTTGCTTTGGAATTGCTGTGGAAATATTTGGTTTTTTCATAAATTATGATGCTGTCATGTTAGGATATTGCAGGATTAATTAGCATAAAACACTTTTCAGCAAATATGGATAAGCAACTAGTTCAATTATTTCCGCCGTCGTCGAAAAAAGTTGATCTAGAAAAGCTATATCTACAGCAACATGGTTGGTATTCGCCAAATCAAAGCGCGCCATCCGTCGTTGCAAATTTTGTGACAAGCATCGATGGCCGTATTGCTATTAGCTCAAACAATGCGGCTGCACCGCAGTTGCCAAAATCTTTAATTAGTAAAGAAGATTTTAGACTTTTTCTAGAGCTGTGCGCTCAAGCCGATTGCCTCATCACACATGGCGGCTATTTACGCGCATTAGCCGAAAACAAGCTAGGTAATATTTTACAACTCCCTATTGAAGCAAAATATGATGACTTACGCGCCTGGAGACAAGATCATGGTCTTGCGTCTCATCCTGATATTGTCATTGCCAGTTCAAGCTTAAATTTTCCCATCCATCCCTCGTTACATGATAACGGCCAAAAGATTTATATTGCTACGGGAGTAACTTCAGATTTTAACCGTCGTAAAGAATGGCAAAAGCAAGGGTATGAAATTTTACTAACTGGAAAATCAAGTTATACACAAGGTTTGCCATTAATTGAAGAACTTGCAAAACGAAATTATCTACATATCTATCTCATTGCAGGCCCAAAAATGCTGCATGCTATGGTTCAAGACCGACAGTTAGATAAATTATATTTAAGTACTTCGCACCAATTACTCGGCGGCGAAATTTTTAGAACACTACTTGACGGTGATGTATTAACAGATTGTACCCTTAAGCTTAAATCATTATTTTATGACAAATCTTCAGAAAACAATTGCAGTCAATTTTTTAGCAACTATGAATGTATATATAACAATAATTAAAATGGGATTGTATAGATATGACTGAATTTATTTCGGAATATGGTTTGTTTTTTGCAAAATCACTTACCATTTTAATCGTTATTTGGGCTGTATTGATGATGCTGTTTTCATTCTCAAAAAAATCTCGCGCAATTGATCATTTTGAAGTTACACATCTAAATAAAAAGTATAAGACTATGTCTAATACTTTACACTTTTCAATTTTATCAAAAAAAGAATTAAAGAAAGTAAAAAAGTACAATAAACAAGAAGCAAAACAAAAAAAGAAAGCGCTCAGCGATAAAGACCGTAAACGTATTTTCGTTTTAAATTTTCTTGGTAATATAAAAGCCTCTGCAGTACGACATCTACGAAAAGAAATTACAGCAATCATTACTATTGCAACAGAAAATGACGAAGTTGTAGTTTGTTTGGAAAATGCAGGCGGCATGGTGCATGAGCATGGTTTTGCTGCATCTCAACTCTTGCGTATTAAACAAAAAGGTATCCCACTTACTGTTGCGGTAGATAAAGTTGCTGCGAGTGGAGGTTACATGATGGCATGTGTTGCCGACAAAATTATTGCTGCGCCTTTTGCGATTCTTGGCTCAATAGGTGTACTAGCCCAACTTCCTAATTTTAATCGCATGCTAGATAAACATGGCATTGATTATGAAGTAATGAAGGCCGGCGATTTAAAACGTACAATTACTATGTTTGGCAAAAATACAGCGGAAGATCGCGAACAATTCAACGAGCAACTTGAAGATACACATATACTCTTTAAAGAATTTGTTAAAGAAAACAGACCCATATTAGAGATCGACAAAATTGCGACGGGTGAACATTGGCTTGGTAGCCGCGCCATATTACTTAACTTGGTCGACGAGTTAATTACCAGTGATGACTATTTACTTGACGCGAGTAATGATGCAGATATATACGAAATCACATATACCGTGCCAAAAACTATAAGTGAGCGAATAGCGACTAGCGTGCAAATGACTGTAGATAAATTATTCTTTGCATGGTGGCAAAAAGACCAAAATTCGAAATTACTAAGTTAAAATCTCAAACTATTAAAATACTGTTTGCTTAAGTTCCAGTTGAGGGAGGAATCGTTAATACTTGACCAACTCGAATATTATCTGACTTAAGTGCATTTACTTTTCTTAAATCAATCACACTGACTTGATATCGGTTCGCAATTCCTGAAAGTGTATCACCTCTACGTATGGTATGCGTGCTGGTGCGCCCCAAATTAGCCAATAATGCATCACTTGGCGCGTGGTCTGAAAGATAGTGTCGTACGCCTCTTAAAATAGCCTGCGCCAAGGCTTGTTGGTGTTTTCCACTTTTTAAGCGTTGTTCTTCCTGCGCGTTTGAAATAAAAGCAGTCTCAACTAATACAGATGGTATATCAGCTGACTTTAACACTGCAAAACCAGCTTGCTCTACTTGTCTACGCGAAACGTTTCCAATTTTACTGAGCTCGCTGAGAATATCTTGGGCTAAATCAACACTAGCATCAATTGTCGCAGTTTGAGACAAATCAACCAATACTGACTTCAATACCGCGTCTTTATCTTCAAGACTTATCCCGCCTATTTTATCAACTTCGTTTTCACGTTTTGCCAAAATGCGTGCTGCCTCACTCGTTGCGCCATGTTCTGATAAAACATAAACCGATGATCCGCGTGCACGACGATTAACCGCTGCGTCTGCATGAATTGAAATGAATACATCTGCATGGTTGCTACTTGCTTTTTTAATTCTTCCTCTCAATGGGACAAATGTATCGTGGCCACGAATTAAAACAGCTCTCATCCCTTTTTCCTTATCAATTAGGCTTTTAAGCCGTTTTGAAATTGAAAGTACAATGTTTTTTTCACGTGTGCCTTTTTTGCCAATAGCACCAGGATCCTTACCACCATGTCCTGCATCAATAGCTATAACGACATCGCGATAACTTAAAGGTATATCTTTTACTTCGATAACTGGCTTGGCTGAATCCGCATGGTCTACAGAAGCAAAATCTATAACTAGTCGATAATCCTTTTCTGCAGATGGCGGGAGCAAAAAACTTTGTGGAGTGACACGCGAGTTTAAATCAAAAACTACTCTAAGTTGGTCTTCAGACTTTTGAGCATATCGCATCCCTTTTAACAAAGTACCTGCAACTTTTGGTGAAGAAAGTTTGCCATTTGCATTGCAGTTTTGAATATCAAGTACAACTCTATCCGGATTTTTCAATACAAAAATGTTGTGACTTGCAGCAGAAGATAAATCAAAAACTACACGCGTGTTACTTTGTCGATCAGCAACTCTTAGATCTTTAACTTTTGAAATTTCTGCAGAAGCAAGAATTGGTAGACAAATAAACAAAAACAGGTAAACAAAACGAATTACTTTCACACACATGCCCACACAACACATGTGTGAGGCAAAAATTGTGAAAATTAAATTATTGTTTAAATTCAGCATTGGTCAATGCAATACCTTTGACCGTGAAACCATATAGAAAGTGTGCCAAATTTGAATAAAAATTCAAGCAATAACTCTAATAAAACTAATGATCTAGGGGTACTTATTAGAGCCTATTCTCAAAAATTGTCAATAATCAATTGACCTTTTGTGGATTTAGAGCTGAATTCTAAATCTCGATGGTTGCCTGAGTGCTCAAAGTTAATTATTAGATCAGGAGGCGGCGTATCGCTTCCGCCCCGATTTGGCCATTCAATTAAACAAATTGCTTCAGCTTCTGCAGATAGATCTCGAATGCCTGTAAATTCAAGCTCAGCGGGATCATTCAATCGATATAGATCAAAATGATAAATTGTGAGATTTTCTAATTGATAGGTTTCAACTAGCGAGAATGTCGGGCTTTTTACGATTTCATCATGGCCAAGTGCACGCAGAAAACCCCGCGCAAACGTTGTTTTGCCTGCACCGAGTTCACCACTTAAATATATTATTAACGGCGGCTCACAATTCTTCGCCACCCTCTTACCAATTGCTTGGGTGGATGCATCATCTACTAAGTGCATGTGTCGTTTACAAGTTTTCGTAAGAATTCAAACAAATCACTTGCCATCATTCCGCGCATACCGTCCGCTTTTGCTAAATCTGCACTATGCGCATGCAGTTCCACACCAAATCGCGCTGCATCGTAAATAGTTAAATTTTGCGCAAGCAACCCTGCAATGATGCCTGTTAATACATCACCCATTCCACCAGATGCCATTCCAGGATTACCTGATGTACAAATCGAGATTTCATTTGCACTCGCTACCAAGGTTCCACTTCCTTTTAATACACACACTCCACCGTATTTTTTTTGAATTGCTCGCACAGCTTCAAGGCGATTATTTTGAATTTCTTTTGTTGTTTTATTCAATAATCGTGCAGCTTCACCAGGATGCGGTGTTAAAATCCATGAGTTCTTATTTACAGGTTCAGCAGCAAGTAGATTAAGCGCGTCTGCATCTATAACCATTGGCAATTTTGCCTCCAACACCTTTGCTAAAATATTTTTCGACCAGATATTATTTCCAAAACCAGGACCAATTGCAATGACCGTTGCCCTAACTAGCAAAGGTTGCAATTGCTCAGCATCCTCTACCCCATGAACCATAATTTCTCGGCATGAATTAATTCCGATATCAACATGCTGTTTAATTGTTGCAACAGAAACTAAACCGCTCCCTGTTCTTGCCGACGCTTCTGCACTTAACATTACTGAGCCTGCCATACCTTCATTACCGCCGATTGTTAGTACATGGCCAAAATTGCCTTTGTGGGCATCTGCTGCACGCACTCCAAGGTATGAATGGAGCTCACTTATATTAATTTTTAGACATGCGGGCGACATAGTTTGATAGGCTTGATCCGGTACTTGCAAATTATCAAAATTGACTTTACCAGAATGCTGACGACCTGCAGAAGTTAATATCCCTAACTTCATACCAACAAACGATACTGTTATATCAGCAATAACTGCTTTACCCAAAGCAATGCCAAAATCAGCATCTAAGCCAGATGCAATATCCGCACTTAAAACATGAGCCTGATGTTTATTTATTAGCTCAATGGCAATATTAAATGGATGTTTTACGGCACAACTCAACCCTGTTCCAAGTAATGCATCAACAATGACATCGCAATTTGGCAATGAGGTTTCATTAAATTGGACGCATTGACCGCCATTTTTGACAAATTCATCGTGTGCTATTTTTGCATCCCCTCGCAATTTTGAATGGTCACCCACTTGAATTACAGACACTGACAATTTTGCGTATAAAGCTAAATTCGCAACAATGTAGCCATCACCGCCATTATTGCCTGCCCCGGCCAATACGATAATATAATGCGCATCAGGCCAATTTTTCCGAATAGCTTCAAAGGCTGCGGTTCCTGCGCGCTGCATCAATGCAAAACCTGGTACTTTCAGATCTTCAATTGCAATACGGTCCAGTTCACGTACTTGGTCTGCTAAATAAATATCATTGGGTATTACGTTCATAATTGAATTATACAAAAAACAACAGCATAGTAATCACTGCCAAGTAAGTAGCGTAATAAATGAATCAATCCATTACAGACCTTGAAAAGTTGGCTGAGCAAATCAAAATCTGGGGAAATGAGCTAGGATTTGATGGGGTGGGCATCACTGACACAAATCTGGATACTCACGAAGTGCATCTAATGAATTGGTTAGCTGCTGGATACCATGGCGAAATGGCTTACATGAGCAAACACGGAACAAAACGCTCACAACCAAATAATTTAATTCCTGGAACATTACGTATAATATCAACGCGTATTAACTATCAAACGCCTAATGCAATTAATGAAAAAGATGTACTTAATAATAAAAACCAAGCTTATATATCGCGCTATGCACTAGGTCGCGACTACCACAAAGTTATTCGCAAGCGTTTGCAAAAACTCGCGGCACGTATTGAAGAGAAAGTAGGCCCATTTGGATACCGAGCTTTTGTCGATAGCGCGCCCGTGCTTGAAAAAGCATTAGCAGAAAAAGCAGGTTTGGGATGGATTGGAAAACACACAAATTTAATTAATCAAGAAAGTGGCTCGTGGTTTTTTTTAGGTGAGTTGTATACAGATTTACCCTTACCCATAGACAAATCGGTTAAGAACCATTGCGGAACATGCACGATGTGCATGGATGTCTGCCCTACGCAAGCCATTATTGGCCCGTACAAATTGGATGCCAGGCGCTGTATTTCCTATCACACTATTGAATTAAAACAATCTATACCTATAGAATTTAGAAAAGCAATGGGTAACCGAATTTATGGATGTGATGATTGCCAATTGTATTGTCCTTGGAATCGGTTTGAGGAAAAAAGCGAACTGGCTGACTTTGCGGTACGAAATAATTTAGATGCACCTGAACTCATCGAATTATTTGCTTGGACTGAAAAAGAGTTTTTAAAAAATACCGAGGGTTCGGCAATAAGAAGAATTAGCTACGAATGTTGGCTTCGAAACATTGCAGTTGCACTTGGCAATGCCCCTAAACAAGATGCAATCATTAATGCATTAAAAGAGAAACTAAATCATGCGAGTCCTATGGTGCGTGAACATGTTGATTGGGCACTAGCACAACATACAGCACTTAATTAATTATTGGCCGCTTTTGCAAAAGTTTATCAGCGCATTTGTAGAAGAGTCCAGATTTTTAACAGGCTCACTATCTTGCATTTTATCTAGTATTTTATTTGCGAGTCGCTTACCAAGCTCAACCCCCATTTGATCGAAAGAGTTTATATTCAATATCGCACCCTGAACAAATACTCTATGCTCATAGATTGCGAGCAACATGCCAAGACTATACGGTGTAAGCTCTGTTAACAATATCGTGTTACTGACACGACTTCCTGGAAATATTTTATGTGCTGAAAATAATTGTTCACCTTGCGCTATCGCTTCTTCTTCTGTCTGTCCAACCATCAATGCCTGAGTTTGTCCAATCATATTGGCGAGTAACATATCATGTTGCTTTTGATTGTCGTGACCAGGATTAACCACACCTATAAAATCACAACTTATCGTATGCGTGCCTTGATGCAATAACTGAAAAAAGCTGTGCTGCGCATTCGTACCTACATCACCAAATAAAACTTGCGAACTCGGCACATCCAGTTTATTACCATCTCGATCCACATATTTCCCATTGCTCTCCATTACCAGCTGTTGCAAGTATGCCGGTAGATAATTCAACCGCACATCATAGGGCAACACAGCGTGGGTAGATGCGTTCAAAAAATGCTGATTCCAAATGTCTAACAGTGCAAGCAGTACTGGTATATTCTCATTCGCTGCAGAATTCTTAAAATGTTCATCCATTGCGTGTGCGCCTTCTAACAGCTTCCTGAAGGCAGGCATACCCAAATAAAGGGCAATCGATAATCCAACTGAAGACCACAATGAAAAACGCCCCCCTATTTCATCCCACATTGGAAACACTTTTTCCTTTTGAATTCCAAACGCAACTGCTTTCTCAATATTTGCAGAAACTGCTACGAAGTGATCTGCTAAACTGTTTTTAAGTTTAGGGTCTCTCAACACCCAGCTTTTAGCGCTGTTTGCATTTGTTAGCGTTTCTTGCGTTGTGAAACTTTTAGATGTAACAATAAAAAGAGTACTTGCAGGGTTTAATTTTTTTAATACACGATTAATTTCTGTTGCATCCACATTGGCAACAAAATGCACATTTATTTCATTGTCAGAAAAGTCACATAACGCATCACACACTAACATTGGCCCTAAATGCGAACCGCCAATACCAATGTTCACGACATCCTTAACGCCACTCGCGCAAATCTCACTAACAAATAATTCTATTTGTTGAAGTACATAAAATTGTTCTTTTGCCAATTCAGATTTTGAATTACTTAAATCTCGTAATGCCGTATGTTGCACAGCACGACTTTCTGTTGAATTTATAGTTTCCCCAGAAAACATTTTCTCTCGCCAAGCCGCAACATCACACTCATCAAACAAAGAAATTAGTTTATTAATCGTTTCATAAGTAACGCGATTTTTTGAATAATCTATAAGAATGGACTCATACTGCAAGGAAAACGAATCAAATCGTTTTGAATCTTGCGCAAACATGTCACGCAAAGACTGTTGTTCAACTTCAAGCATATGGGATCGCAATGCATGATATGAATCTAATTTAGAAAGTGGCTTACGCATGTTCTACTACCACAAAAAGCATTTACACAAAAAATAAGGGCGCTAAGTTAGCGCCCTATATTTAAGAATTTGTTTTGATATTAGGAAGAGCCATCTGAAACACGTTTAAATGTTACAAGTTGCGTAACCTTTAAACCAAAAACGCTCAGCTGCGCTGCAACTGCAATAATAAACGTCAAAACAAAACAGATTACAATCAGGACCCACATATTTATCTCCTTGAATAAAACACCAACTTCTTTTGCATAAAGTATACTGAATTAGGCTAGATGTAACAGCACATTGTCTATCAAGCGCGCATCTCCTAACCAAGCTGCACCTAAAATTGCAATAAAATCAGTATCATAGCTTGGAGACCTCAAATTATAGCCGCTACGAATGGCTATATAGTCTGGTCGAAATCCAACTGTTTTTAGGACCTCAAACGCCTGACGTTCTAGCGTTTCGAAATCCCTTCTCCCTCCCTCGATAAGGTTTTTAATCCTTACTAATTCTTCGAATAATTTTGATGCATACTTTCGATCATCTTTATTTAAATAGGAATTTCTTGAGCTATAAGCAAGCCCATCTTCTTCGCGTTTTGTTGCCACTTGGTGTATTTGAATTGGAAGACTTAGATCAGTCACTAATTGCTTAATTATAATGAGCTGTTGATAATCCTTTTCTCCAAACACGGCAATATCAGGCGCAATAATATTAAAAAGCCGAATAATCACTTCTACAATCCCATCAAAAAATCCAGGTCGAAATTTTCCGCATAGTTCTTGATTTAATGGATTCTTTGACAGCTCTTCTAGAAATTTATTTTGTTCTGGATAAATCTCATCATGTTCAGGAACAAACACAACATCAACATTGGCATTTTGAAGTACGACCAAATCTTGCTGCATGGTTCTTGGATATGCCTTTAAATCCTCTGCTCGATCAAACTGCAATGCATTTACGAAAATACTACAAATTACTTTTCCATAACACGTTTTTGCATGGTCAACTAGGGCGAGATGGCCTGCGTGAAGATTCCCCATAGTTGGTACAAAAATAATCTTAGCATCGTTTTGCTTCCATTCTGAAATTTGCCTATGAAGAACAGCAACCGACGAGACCGTTTGCATAAATTTTTGAAAACTTAATTATAAAGTTAGTTTGGAAATTGCAAATTTTTTACATCTTTTCTGTAGGACGTAATCGCAGAATGAATATCTTCTGCATCTGTAAGAAAATTTTTTGCAAACTTTGGCGTAATCCCTTGTGTGATGCCTAATACATCATTCAGCACAAGTATTTGGCCGTCACAATCAGGCCCTGCACCAATACCAATTACTGGAATTGAACAGCTTTTAGAAATAGATTTTGCAAGATCATTAGGTATACATTCTAGTAACAACATGTCTGCTCCTGCAGCTTGCAAATGCTCTGCACTATTTGAAAGCTCTTTTGCGCTGGCATCATCACTACCCTGCATCGAGTAACCGCCTAATTTATGAATGTATTGTGGGCGCAAACCAAGATGTGCGCATATTGGAATACCACATTCACTCAGCTCTTTAACAATACTTACTTGCCGTGCAGATGCCTCGAGTTTGACCATTTGTACTCCGCCAAGCTGGATAAGATCTGTTGCATTTAAAAGCGCTTGCTCAACATTGGTGTATGACATAAATGGCATATCGGCCATTACAAATGCATGCTTTACAGCAGCACTCACGCACTGGCTGTGATAAATCATGTCATCCATTGTAACCGATACTGTACTTTCTTGGCCTTGAATCACCATTCCTAGAGAATCACCTACCAGAATAATATCCATTCCAGCCTGATCTAATAAGGAAGCAAAACTTGAATCGTATGCAGTGAGACACGCAATCTTTTCATTGCTTTCTTTCATCGCACGAATTTTTGCTAACGTTATATTTTTTTCCTGTGGTTGTGCGCTCATGTCTATTCAATCAACCTACAAATGGTAACGGATTGAAATATCGCTTACCTGCTTCAGTATTTAAAACTTCCTGCAACAGCTGTTCATAATCTTTTTCATTGTTTATAAAATCAATATCACTCGCATTAACTATTAAACATGGAGCATCTTCATAGTCATAGAAAAATTTTGCATAGGAGTCATTTAGCTGTTCTAGATAAGCTGCTTCAATCAAACGCTCGTACCCTCGTCCTCGTTTGCGGATGCGTTGTATTAGCACTTCAACTGGCGCTTGTAGATACACCACTAAATCTGGTTTAGGCGCATCAATAGTGAGATGCGAATAAACTTGCTCGTACAATTCGTACTCACTCGTATTTAATGTGACTTGGGCAAATAAGCGATCTTTTTCAATTAAAAAGTCTGCAACGCGCACGGGTGAAAAAATATCAGTTTGTTTAAATTCTTGAAGCTGTTTGGTGCGTCGTAATAAAAAATACAATTGTGTTGATAACGCAGCTTCTCTTGGATTTTGATAAAAGCGCTCTAAAAAAGGATTGTCCTCTACATGTTCCAATAACAACGAAGAACCAAACTCATCTGCAAATCGTTGCGCTAGACTGGTTTTCCCAACACCTATTGGGCCTTCAACTACGATGTATTTAAGATTGTGGCTCGACATCCTGAATTTCTATTTTTGTCAGCGTGTAATCGGGCAACTGTTTGATTAGGCTGCTCAACTCACCTTTACCCGGAATAATGAGGTCCGTCTGTATCTCTTGTAAAGGGATTAATACAAATTCACGTTCTGCAAGACCCGAATGGGGTACTTGAAGCCGATCTGTTTTTATTTGCATCGTTCCATATAGGATAATATCCAAATCCAACGTTCTAGGCCCCCAGCGCTCAGTACCACGATCGCGTTGATGCTGACTCTCAATGTCCTGCAATTCATCTAATAGTTCCTCTGCATCCAAGAAAGTTGAAATATTGGCAACTGCATTAACATAATTAGGCTGATCTGACGGGCCCATTGGCTTACTTTTATAAAGGCTTGAATGTGTCAATAGCTTAGTATTTGGAATCTTGTCAAGTTCACTGATTGCACGCATCACTTGCGCTTGCGGATCTTGAAGATTGCTCCCTAAACTAATATATGCGTCTACGCTCTGCATTAAAAAGATTGTAAGCCAGAATCAAAATTTAATATTAATGGTAGGTTTTTTGATTCGAGCGATTTGAAATAGAATGACCCTTTTTAGGTGCTCTAGACATTTTCCGTTGTGTCACATCGTCCGCATCCTGAAATACTGTCCACCACTCACACAGTTCATCTACAGGTTCACCAGCAGTCGCCCGCAGACATAAAAAGTCATACGCTGCACGAAATCGTGTATGCTCAAAAAGCCGAAAAACTTGCTTTCCTCTGCGGCGATAAAATCGATGCTGAAGATTCCAAATTTCCCGCATTGGATACGAAAATCGTTTTGGAATAGACGTAAATGATTGTTGTGTCAAAACCGTATCTTTAACAGCTGCATCGTGTGCAATTTTAGGTGACAACCCATCAAGTTCTAATTGTTTAGACAGACTTCGCAAAGGCCCCCATAAAAAAACAGCATACAAAAATGCAGGTGTTACTGATTTACCTGAGCGAATACGCTCATCTGTATTCTCAAGTGCACATTTCACTAAGTTTGCAAATGAATTTAACTCATCTTCTCTTAACAGCTTTTCTGTTTGTGGGAACATATATTGAAATAAACCATATTCACGTAATGCATTAAACGTATTAAACGCAAATCCTGCATGAAAAAGCTTAATCATTTCATCAAACAAGCGCGCAGGAGAAACTTCTGAAAGTAAATGACCTAATAGAAAAATTGCAGCTTTTGCCTGATCTTCAATTGTAAACTCTAATTTCGTCGCCAGTCTCACTGCACGTAACATCCTGACTGGGTCTTCGCGAAAACGTAAATCTGGATCCCCTATGACCCGCAACAATTTAGAATCAATATCTTTTCGACCGTTGACATGGTCCAATATTTCATTTGCATCAGAATCGAAAAATAAGGCGTTGACCGTAAAATCCCTACGAAACGCATCTTCTTCCATCGTCCCATACGTATTATCAGATATAATTCGGCCTTTCTTATTTACAGCTGCCTGCCCTGCAGCACGAAACGTTGCAACTTCAATATAGCCATCTTTAAAATAGATATGCACAATACGAAATCGGCGCCCAATAATTCGGCTATTATCAAATAGCTGGCGTACATCTTCGGGATGGGCGTCCGTGGCTATATCAAAATCTTTTGGGTGTAATCCCAATAACAAGTCTCGAACGCCGCCGCCCACAAGATACGCTTGATAGCCTGCGGCATGTAACGTAGAGATTACGTTTAGCGCGCCATGGTAAATTTGTGAAAAATCAATTGAGACAAGAACTCGGTCAGCAGAATCCAATTTTTCCTTATCAGAATCAGCCCATTTCATGCTTTCTAGTTTAGCTTATTTTTCTTTGGGAATTTAATTAATAATATCTTAAACTTATCAGTAGAACTAAATCCAGCACTGTAATATTGTAACAATCATATTTGGATATAATTTCGACAATTCACGTTAACACATGCTTATTGTTCGTCGCTAACTTGATGATTTCACGGTTATTTAGTTGCCTTTTTAATCAAAAAGTGTGGTTTTCGCTTACAAATTTTACAGCCGACGTGTTAAAACCTGTGCCTCAACACAATATATCAGTATGAGAAAGGTCGATGACACAACTTGTTGAGAGTGCCAGTTCTTGGAATTTTGAAGAACAGCGGATTTCACCTGTAGTATTGTTAGCAATCTGGCTATTTTTAGGGTTAACTACCTATGGATATGCCCTGTTCAAATATTGGGCACCACAATTTACGCAATCACTGCTAATCATCACGTAAAAATAACTCCAAATTGGGCAATATTTCACTCGTAAATTTTACGAGATGGGTGTTATTTGGGTAATATATTTAAACTCAAAATCAATTATCATAACGACATACATTAATGAGCTCACAAATGAGAATTGAACGCCGAATACAAGAAGATCGTCGTATTGTAGAGTATAGCCCTGCATTCCCATTTTTTGATTGTGAGCAAACCCTCGTTCGTGATGACAGGCGTCGTATCCCTGATCGCAGAATTAACAATATTGAAATACATACCAATGACAAATCCGAATTATCTCTGACTCGATTATTTCTTTGGTATAAAGACGATGTGTGTGAGTTATTACCTGGTTCACCTGAAATCGTTGTAGGTCGCTCGCCAAGCTGCGAGCTACAATTTCAAAGCCGTTACACATCCCGCAACCATGCAAAGTTTGAATATATAGAAAACGAATTTATCGTCACAGACCTAAGCACTAATGGCACCTATATTAAAAATGAAGAGGGCGAAATGTTTATTTTGGGTGAAAAAATGTCATTACATGGCAGTGGAATTATTAGTTTAGGCAACCCCATTGAGTACGTTGATAAGGACGTCATCCACTACTTCTGCCCTTAGAACTTCTCCCTTCCTGTTGCAGACATTGCGGCGCCATCACAACCTCGTTATAGGAATTATGTATTGTAACTGCATCGCATTATCGGCCTATTTCTACCATTTGGCAGTAGGTGTATATTAAGGTATTCAAAGTGTTATCAGCATCTGGATACTTCTATAGTTTGAATCACTTTACCTTTTAATATGTCTGAACGCAGAAACAACGAACGTCGAAAATGGGGACGAAAAGTTACGTACCCGTTTATTGATAGTGATGACGTTCTGGTGACCAAAAATCGTCGAAGACTGGTGGACCGAAGATTGGATCAAGCCGAATCACCAGACAAAAAAGCATCAACTACACCCAAGCCGACTGTTCCCTCCACGCTGACTGAATCACAATCTAGCGGACTCAATATAAGTGACTCACAAGCTATGGAATTGGAAGAAGCGCTTCAAAAGGATACCGGCATGACATCAGGGATTGATGCATCGATAAAAGATATAGAATCACAAATTCTTAATGAAACAGAACCTGAAACAAAAACTAATTCACCGCCTACAAAACTCGGGAAAATTCCTGTTCATCCATTAAAAATGGATAGCACTGGCTTTCAAGCAAAGTCGTCGCTTGCTGTTGACATGAATACAGAACCAGAACCAGAACCAGAACAAAGAGCTAAAACAAAAACAAATTTACAGCCAAAAGAAGAAGAATTTCCGTCTGAAGAGGAATTATCTTTTGTTGATGAAAATGATATCGGCATGTCCATTGAACTCAACTTTAAAGGTGACACATATATACCTTCTGAAAAAGATGCAACGTGCCTCATGGGGCGTGACCCAAGCTGTGATGTAACTATTCCTGGCAGATATGCATCCAGAGCCCACGCCACCATCATCTTTAAAGATGGAACGTTTATGCTCAAAGATGATAGCTTTAATGGCACTTATATAAAATTCAATAATGGCAAAAAAGTGCACGTCTCCAGTAACGATCAAATTCTTGCATCAAATGGTGTGCTGAGCCTGGGTGAACCCATCAAAAAGAACACAACATTGCTCGTTGAATTCAAACTACGAATGTAGCAACTAGCATCTAGCGGCTATTCATCCTTTTTCCTACGCTCTTTATAGTGTCATAGAAACTATGTCCCATGTAGTACTGTATTTTGCGATCTACGTAATGCCAAAAAGGCATCGAATTTAGATCGTGTGTAATGATAAAGCAAGCAAGTCAAATTTAAAGCTTCTCCCTTACCTTGCGAATTTGGCGGCGTTGACGTTTATCTGGTTTTCGATGTGATTGCGGCATGCTTGCGCTCAGTAATTTACGTTGTTGAGATTTAAGTTCACGCTCCTGAATACTTTCTTTTGATTCCTCATAAAGCTTCTGTGCATCTTTTGCAGGTCCGCGTTTATCACTCAGCCCTTTTATTTCAATAACCGTACGAAACTGCCCACGCGTTATTTCGAGCCTATCACCAAATTGAATTGGTCTTGATGGTTTTACACGATGCCCATTAACATGCACCTTGCCACCATTGACGGCATCTGCAGCGCTATTGCGGGTTTTAAAAAAGCGCGCCGCCCATAACCATTTATCAATTCGTAAATTTTGTTCAGTATTCATTTTTCTAATTAAATTTCGTCTAGTATACTGTCTGGCTTAATAAATTTAATTTAAAGATATTATGGATTTAGAACTTGTCAGCTTTAATGTGTGTCCATTTGTACAACGCAGTGTCATTACCCTTAACCATAAAGATTGTGGCTATAAGATTACATTCATTGATCTGAAAAATCCTCCAGATTGGTTTAAAAAAATATCCCCACTAGGAAAAGTACCAGTACTAAAAGTAGACCATAAAGAAATCTTGTTTGAGTCAGCAGTTATAAATGAATTTATTGATGATGTGACACCAGGAACATTAAAACCATCCGATCCGTTAACACTAGCAAAAAATCGCGCCTGGATTGAATATGGTGGGGTTTGTTTAGCAGACCTTTATATGATTGCAGATCATAAAGATGAAATAGATATGCGCCAGCAAATAAATGATGCTATTGAGCGCTTACAAAGAGTTTAAAATATCTTAAATGACTCTGCTTATTTTAATGGTGAAGAATTAGCGTTAATTGATGCGGCCTATGCACCTTTACTAATTCGTTTGGAATTTATGAATGAAAATTTAAATTTCCTAGATTGGGAGAAGTTTCCTAAACTGAACAAAAGGAAACAAAATTTATTAAGATTGAAATCAGTTCGAAAATCAATTATTGATGACTTCCAGTTACACTATACCAATAAAATTAAAGGTCAGGACGGGCATTTAGCATCCATATTGTAAATGTAAAAATTAAACCCAGTACACGATATGTTCAGAAATTTCTAATACATCGGTTTCACTTTCCACGCGATTTTTTACTGACATCATTTTTTTGTGTACAGTATTTTTATCTCCACAAACAAGATAGTGCCAATCTGGCAATACTTTTCCTTCATGTATTAGGCGGTAGGCACAGGTTCTGGGCAACCAGTTAAAGTTTTCGACATCATCTGGCTGCAACTGCAAACAATCATTAACTAGCTCTTTACGTTTAGAATAATTTTTGCACTGACATGTACTTGCATTAAGAAGATGGCATGCGACATCTGTATATGAAAGCTCTCTAGTTTCTGCATCTTCTAGCTTAATTAGACAACATTTGCCACAGCCATCACAAAGAGACTCCCACTCTTTATTGTTCATCTCATCAAGAGACTTTGTTTCCCAAAATGGTTCAGCTGACACTATGATTATTATTGGTTAACTTGCTATCTCGTTAATCATTTGATTGAGTCGATTTACAAAACTTGCTGGATCTTCCAATTGTCCGCCTTCAGCTAGAATTGCTTGATCAAATAAAATTTTTGCCCAATCCTCAAAACGATCTTCTATTTCTTCACTTTCCATACGCTGTATAAGAGAATGTGAGGGATTAA
This sequence comes from Gammaproteobacteria bacterium, assembly GCA_965247265.1. Lineage (GTDB taxonomy): Bacteria > Pseudomonadota > Gammaproteobacteria > UBA4575 > UBA4575. Next base: position 942,089 of record OZ252002.1, on the reverse strand, counting down.
TTTCCAACACAGGTTTAGTGGTAGGCATATCATGCCCAGCTTGGCGCATTAGATGTTGCATATACAAGGCCATATCATGTTCATTGAGGACGATACATGCAGGAGAACTAGTGAGCCTGTGTGAGACACGCACATCTTCCACTTTTTCGTCCAATACGTCCTTTATACGTTTAACTAAACCTTTTGCATCTTCTTCTTTTTGTTTTTGCTTTTCTTTATCGTTCTCTCCGCTCATTTTCCCCAGATCTAATTCACCTTTTGCAACGGAAGCAAATGATTTATCTTGATATTCGGTTAAGTGACTCATCAACCATTCATCGACGCGATCAAATAACAGCAACACTTCGATTCCTTTTTCATTGAAAATTTCTAAATGCGGGCTGTTCTTTGCTGCTGCATAATTATCTGCAGTGATGTAATAAATCTTTTCCTGATCAGGCTTCATTCGCGAAATATAGTCATCTAATGAAATAATCTCTGCTTCTTTATCATTTTGCGTGGATGCAAAACGGAGCAATTTTGCAATAGCTTCTTTATTAGCAAAATCTTCTCCTGGCCCTTCTTTAAGTACCTTACCAAATACATTCCAAAATTCTTGGTACTTAACAGATTCATTTTTTGCAAGCTTTTCAAGCAAACCAAGTATCTTTTTAATCGAACCAGAACGAATACTGTCAATTATTTTATTGCTTTGTAATATTTCTCGAGAAATGTTTAAAGGTAAATCATTTGAATCAATGACACCTCTAATAAATCGCAAGTAACGCGGCAATAATTTTTCCGCATCATCCATAATAAAAACACGCTGCACATAAAGCTTAACGCCATGCTTTGGATTTGGTTCAAACATGTCAAAAGGTGCTTGTGCAGGTATATACAATAGCGAGGTATATTCCGTTTTACCCTCAACCCGATTATGTGTCCACGCAAGTGGGTCAGTAAAATCGTGGCCGACATGTTTGTAAAATTCCTTATACTCATCATCCTTTATTTCATTTTTTGATCGTGCCCACAAAGCAGAGGCTTTATTTACAGTTTCCCATTTAGCAGTTGGCTCACCTTTATCATTCTCTTCGCGCATCTCAATGGGTAATGGCACATGGTCTGAATATTTAGAAATAATAGAACGTAGTCGCCAACCATTTACTAACTCCTCTTCATCTTTTTTAAGATGTAATATAACTTCTGTGCCTCGCTTTTCTCGCTCTAGATCTTCTAGTGTGTAAGAGCCTGTGCCATCTGACTCCCAACGTACGGCTTGATCTTTTTCTAAACCTGCTCTCTTAGAAATAAGTGTTACCTTATCTGCGACAATAAACGCTGAATAAAAACCCACACCAAACTGCCCTATTAGATGTGAGTCTTTGCTTTGATCGCCAGTTAGCTGATCAAGGAATTCTTTTGTGCCAGATTTAGCAATGGTGCCTATATTTTGAATTACTTCATCGCGACTCATACCAATACCATTATCTCGTACCGTAATGGTGTATGCATCTTTATCATACTCAACTTGAATTTTAAGATCGGCATCGGTACTTAATAATGTATCATTTGAAATCGCTTCAAATCGTAATCTATCGCATGCATCAGAAGCATTAGAAATTAATTCACGTAAAAATATCTCCTTGTTTGAATATAGAGAGTGAACCATTAAATGTAGAAGTTGTGCTACTTCTGTTTCAAATTGTAAAGTTTCTTTTTTTGTTTCCGTGTTCATTTTTTTATTCGATTAATATTTTAACGTTAGCGATTTATCTCGCCATTTACCTGAAGCATTAAAGGCTCATTTGGTGCTGACACACCGTAATCCGTTAGGTCTTCTAAAGTGACTTTCAACCTGAGCTGACCCACTTCAGGTTGTCTAGCCAAGTGTCCAATAATTGCCTCATCTGCTTTCACACCAAAGGTCTTTAGTAATGCGCGAATATCTTTTCTGCTGTTGTCTTCCATTTCAATCCTCCCGTAGTGGTGGTATTCGTAGTTTATGGGGCCAATTTTCGAAAAATAAAGGCCTCCAATAATTCTTCTAGTATTTCATTAGCATATTGAAAGTTTTCTGTGGGGGTCAGCATTTCATCCAAACTCTGAATAAAAGTACCTTTTTTATTAGAATTTCCACACTTTTGATACAGTTCCTCAACATTGAGGGGCAACATTTCAAGATGAAATTGCAATCCCAGCACACTCTCCCCATATACGAATGCTTGGTTTGCACATGCCTCACTTACAATAAAATTGTTTGCGCCAGAAGGAATATCAAATGTATCTCTGTGCCAATGCAAGGCATTAAAACTAGTTGGAATATTTTTAACACGCTCATCTTGTAAGCCTTTAGTGCGCTTTACAGGAAACCAGCCTATTTCTTCATGCCCATTTTTGCTTACTGCTGCTCCTAGAACTTCTGCAATCAGTTGTGCGCCCAAACACACGCCCAATACAGGCACATCACGTTCCATAACTGATTCAATAAATTCTTTTTCTAATGTTAGCCAGGGATATTCATCTTCATCATGAACGCCCATTGGCCCACCCATAACGATTAATGCATCCAAATCATGAATTGAAGGGAATGATTGATCTTCGTACATACACGTATAGGTAAGTTCACAACTCTTTGCCGAGAGCATGATGGCCATTCCACCTAAACCCTCGAAAGGTACGTGCTTAAGATAATGAATATGCATTTTATAAATTTTACTAAAAAATATTTGTGTAGGTATGAAAATAAAGATCACGCAGCGTGACAATATGCTAATTCATGATTAAGTAACCACTGCTTGCGTTTTACCAGTGAGCCATCAGAATCTCCCATAAACCCGCCCAAGCCGGATTTACTAACGACCCGATGACATGGAACTATTAATAAAAGATGATTGCGTCTGCATGCATTTCCCACTGCGCGTGGGCCAGATTTTATTTTTTTAGCAATTTCGCCATAGGTTTGTGTCATGCCATAAGGTATTTTTCTAATTTGATCCCATACACGTGCTTGATAGTCTGTACCGTCTGCAAATAAAAACGGTATTTCAAATTTTTCTAAATTCCCAGCAAAGTAAGCTTTAACCTGCCTCTGAATCTCTTTTGCAAAATAATCTCTATTAGCTTTCGTACGAGTATTTGATGCGACTTGAAATACTTTTAATAAATAATCTTGCTCATAAGCAATAGCTAGTTTGCCGATGGGTGTGGCTGTGATAATTTGGCTCATTTGAAAACTTTATTTTGTAATGACCATTCAATTTGCATCACAATTGTACTCTGTAAAAACAAAACGCCTCGTTTAACGAGGCGTTTTTATAATTTTTTAACTAATTAGAATTATATCTTTTCTTTAATACGTGCTGCTTTACCAGTTCTTCCGCGCAAATAATATAGCTTTGCACGTCTAACATTTCCTTTACGCTTTACCTTAATACTTGAGATCATTGGGCTATGTGTTTGAAAAACACGCTCAACGCCTTCGCCATGAGAAATCTTACGTACAGTAAATGCAGAATTCAGGCCTCTATTACGCTTGGCAATCACAACACCTTCAAATGCTTGCAACCGCTGACGATTACCTTCTTTAACCTTTACCTGAACAACCACCGTGTCACCGATACTATAGTCTGGAAGATCCTTTTTTAGCTGCTGCTGGTCTAGTTCTTGAATTATATTTGCCATTATCATGCTCTTTCTAAATCAATTTTGTTGCTCATCTAAATATTCTGTAAGCAAAGCCTGTTGCTCATCACTTAAATTTAATTTTGCGATTAAATCTGGTCTTCGCAAGTAGGTTCGACCTAGTGATTCTTTCATTTGCCATCGCTCAATAGCTTGATGGTTACCCTGCAGTAAAACCTCCGGCACGCCATGGCCGTCAATGCTTTCAGGGCGCGTATAATGCGGGCAATCGAGCAGTCCGTCAACAAAGGAATCACGTAATGCCGATTCTTCATGACCTAATACACCCGGAATGTGCCGTACTAATGCATCTATCATCATCATCGCGGGTAATTCCCCTCCACTGACAACGAAATCACCCATCGAAATTTCTTCATCAATCTCGCTATTCATGAGTCTTTCATCGATACCTTCATAGCGACCTGCTACAAGCACCAAATTTACATAGTCGCCCAACCTATCCACGTCTGCATGTTGAAATGGCTTTCCTTGAGCTGATAGACACACCACATGACTATTTTCAGCGTTTTGACGTGCAGCATGTATAGCCTTTTGCAATGGCTCATACTGCAGCACCATACCGGGACCTCCCCCATAAGGACGATCATCCACTCTGCGATGACGATCTGTTGAGAAATCTCGCGGATTTTGAGTGTTTATTGAGACAATATTATTTTTAATGGCGCGACCAACTACCCCGAATTTTGACAGGTTGATGACCATCTCAGGAAATAAAGTAATAATATGAAATTGCATTTGTGATACCTGCAATTTAATAATCAATGTGCCAATCAACGATCATTAAATTTTGATCAAGATTAATTTCTATTACAACCTCACCCCTGACATAGGGAATTAAGAGTTGCTGTTGATCTGTATGATTCGCAACCACAACCACATCATTCGCACCCGTTTCCATTAAACGTTCTACGTTACCAAGACGTTGGCCGTTAATATTTTCAACCTGTAAGCCAATTAACTGATACCAATAAAATTCATCCTCTGAGAGTTTTGCTAATGCTGAAATGGGCACCCAAATAGATGCTCGTTTCAGGTATTCTGCCTCCGTTCGAGTCTCTGTACCGGCTAGTTTGACAATGATACTTGAGCCGTGCTGTTTTCCTTGCTCGAATTGATAGAGCTTTTCATTATTATCAAAACGTAACTGCCACGAAAGATAATCAAATATTTGCTCTTTGGGTCGACAATATGAAAAGGCCTTAAGCCACCCTTTAATACCAAAGACACCTTGAATATAACCGACTTGAATGAAAGAGGGTTGGCCCAAGACTGGGCCCTTATTAAGCGGCTTGCTTGAGATGTTGCTTAATTAGACCTGATACACGTTCGGAAGGTTGGGCTCCATGGCCAAGCCAATGGTTATAGCGTTCCATTTCTACAAAAAAGCGTATTTCTTGGCCTTTTGCCACAGGGTTGAAATAGCCTAGACGCTCTATATAACCACTGTCTCTACGTTTTCGAGAATCAGTGACTACTATGTGGTAGAAGGGACGCTTTTTGGCTCCACCTCTTGCTAATCGAATCGTTACCATGAAAATAAATTTTATTATTAATACTATTTGAAGCTAAATCGAGCCGGCATTGTACGCAAATTCAACTGAAAATAAAGCTGAAATAGATGAATACCCTATAATACTATTGAATATATTCCTTATCCTAGCCCAGGTGGCATTCTACCTTGCATGGACTGCATCATGCGTTGCATTCCGCCTTTTTTAGAGAATTTCTTCATCATCTTCTTCATTTGCAAATGCTGTTTTAACAAACGATTTACATCTTGCACCTGTGTGCCTGATCCCGCTGCAATTCTGCGCTTGCGTGTATTTTTAATTACATCAGGAAAACGTCGTTCATGCGGTGTCATCGAATCTATCATGGCGATCATGCGATGCAATGATTTATCGTCGCCTAGCGCTTGAGCATTTTTTGGCAACCCTGCAGCACCTGGAATTTTATCCATTAATCCTGCGAGCCCGCCCATATTCATCATTTGCTCTAATTGAGATTTTAAATCTACTAAGTTAAATGATTTCCCTTTTTTGATCTTTCTTGCAAGCTTTTGTGCTTTGTCCTGATCTACTTTTTGCTCAACTTCTTCAACCAACGTTACAACATCACCCATACCCAAAATGCGTGATGCAATCTGATCAGGATGAAAGAGTTCTAAAGCTGTCGTTTTTTCACCAGTACCAATAAATTTAATGGGCTTACCGGTGATCTGCCGCACCGATAATGCGGCTCCGCCACGCGCATCACCATCTGTTTTCGTGAGAATGACACCAGTAAGAGGCAATGCATCATTAAATGCTTGCGCTGATTTGGCTGCATCCTGGCCGCTCATGCTATCGACTACAAATAAGGTTTCTGAGGGTTGCACGGCATCATGCAAGGCAATAATTTCTTGCATCATTTCATCATCGATGTGTAAACGACCTGCAGTATCAACAAGCAAGACATCTTTGAACTGTGTTTTAGCCTGTCCTACTGCTCGTAATGCAATATCAACCGGAGCTTGGGTGTGTTCACTTGGAATAAATTCTGCACCAACATCTTTCGCTAACGTTTGCAGCTGTTGGATTGCCGCAGGCCGATAAACGTCACAACTTACAACTGAAACTGTTTTTTTCTGTTGTTCAATGAGCCATTTTGAAAGTTTTGCGATGCTTGTTGTCTTACCAGACCCCTGCAAACCTGCAATTAAAATTACAATCGGGGGTTGCGCCGCTAGCGTTAATGGCTCATTGGCATCGCCCATGAGATGCACAAGTTCATCATTTACTATTTTTATAAATGATTGCCCTGGAGACAGGCTTTGTAAAACCTCTTGTCCAAGTGCCTTGTTTTTAACGTTGTCAATGAATTCACGTACAACCGGTAACGCCACATCAGCTTCGAGCATTGCCATTCGTACATCGCGCAGCGTTTCTTGAATATTTTCTTCAGTAAGGCGCGCCTGCCCACGTAGCTTTTTAACCGTACCTGAAAGGCGATTGGATAAATTATCGAACATAAAATCACTCTACCTGAAATGCGTCAGGCATGTTGCATTAGTTAATGCTGTATAAATAAACCGTAATTATAACAAAACTACGTCGCCACTCGACAGGCGATGTATTGCAAAGTCAGAAATTGCTGATTTTAGCTGTTGGATAATTTCTTCTTCATTACCAGGCTGCAGATGGGAAATATACACATTTGGCTGATGTTTTAATTTTGCAAGATCTTCAGCCACCGCATTTGGATAATAATGCTTAGCGTTGCGGCCTAAATTTTCATCTTGATTTCTAAATCCACACTCTACGATGATAGCATCGACATTGGTCTCTTCATTCAATGCATTCCAAAACGTATCATTTGTAAATGTATCGCCGCTAAATGCGATAGAAGCCTTGCCATAATTAATGATATAGGCCGATGCAGGTACTACATGATTTACCTCTACCATTTTTATTACTTTGTCCTGAAATTCAATCCAGTCACCAGGTTGCATAGCCTCATGTATGATGACAGGGGTCTTTGTATCTGGAAGTTCAAAGAAGTTTGACCACACATCCCAGTTAAAAATATATTTTGACAAAACGTCAAATGTTTCTTGTTTACAGTGCAGCGTTATTGGTCGTTGCACCAGATGATCGTAGATGGTATCTAACAACATTGGCAGCATTGCAATATGGTCTAAATGGCTGTGTGTGATAAATATATGCTGAAGCTTAGACATTTCATCCAATGAAAGCTCACCCAAACCAGTGCCACAATCGATGAGTACAGAGTCATCTAATAAAAATGATGTGGTTTCGAGGCCCAGCCCAATGCCGCCACTACACCCTAGGACACGTAGTTTCATAGTTAATAATTTTTAAAAATCAATTAATGTTATCATTGGCAAAATTGAAGAAATGACTAACCTATCCCACTTCACTTGTAGATTGAGACCTGAAAAGAGGTTAGCTGAACTGGCTCAAGAATTTCATGTGACGTAAATCGCCTAATATATCCAAATTATTACCTGAGAATGTCAAACATCATAAAGTACAGCACAATTTTATTTTACGGCCTTACATTTGCTCTGATCATGTGGCGAACACATCAAATCTCAGAAGGCGAACATACGAACAAACGTGGCTTGATGCTAATATTTTGGTGCATTGCTTGTGCATTACATGCCATCCATTTATATCCACAAACATTTACTGCTCATGGGTTGAATCTAACTTTTTACAATGCAATTTCAATTGTACTTTTTATAATTTCCACTCTTATTCTAATTTTATCATTTACAAAAAATCGAGAATTTTTAGGCCTGTTTATTTTGCCTATTGTCATCGCTGGAATTACATTAACCATTCTAAAACCAGAAATTGCTGCATCCGGTTCTAATTTACGTGGCTTACAACTTCATATCGTTGCCTCGCTATTTGCGTTTAGTGTTTTAACCATTTCTGCATTGCAATCTATATTGTTATTTACTCAAGACCAACATTTACGTAAGCATGATTTAAGCGGAATAACACGCGCCTTGCCGCCTCTACATGACACAGAAAAATTTTTATTTCAAACAATAACCGTAGGGTTTCTATTATTAACCGTCGCCTTAGTAAGCGGCTTTATTTTTTTAGAAAATATGTTCGAACAGCACCTTGCACATAAAACCATACTCTCCATGCTGGCTTGGCTTTTATTCGCCTTACTACTTTGGGGCAAATGGCAATTTGGTTGGCGTGGACGTAAGGCCATGAATTGGACACTTGGCGGCTTTGGATTCCTAATCTTGGCCTACCTAGGCAGTAAATTTGTCCAAGAATTAATACTGCATAGGGTAACCACCATCCCTGTCACTTGACAAATTGCCCTGCCGGGCAGTTAATGTGTGCATGTTTATTGCTGGAGGGTCGCATAGACCTTGGACGAGTATTCGATAGGCACGCTATTCATAGTGTTGCTCAATTTATTTTTTCTTTCCGCGTTTTTTTCTGGTTCAGAAACAGCACTCATGGCGCTCAACCGCTATCGGTTGCGACATCTTGTCAAAACTGGTCACCGTGGCGCAACACAAGCACAAAAATTGCTTGAGAAACCTGATCGTTTAATTGGGCTTATTTTACTCGGCAATAATGTTGTAAACATTCTAATTGCACAATTATCAGCATACATTGGCTTCCGGTTGCATGGAGATGTAGGCATTGCAATAGCAACGTTCATTTTAATATTTGCAATTTTGATCTTTGCAGAGCTCACACCTAAAACCCTTGCAGCATTGCATGCAGAGAAATTTGCATTACCAGCAGCCATTATTTATGTGCCATTACTTTCAATTGCATACCCTGTGGTTTGGACTGTTAATCTATTTGCGAACACGCTGCTGCGTATTTTTGGAATTGACGTTAAAGAAAATGCTCTCGCACCGTTAACACATGAGGAGCTTCGAACTGTGGTACGCGATGAAGGCACTTCAATATCTAGTGAACATCAACAAATGTTGTTAGGTGTTTTAGATTTAGAAAAAATATCTGCGGAAGATATTATGATACCTAAAAATGAAATTGTAGGGATTGATTTAGATAACGATTGGGAAGATATCGTTACACAATTTAAAAATATATCTTATACCAGAATCCCAGTATATCGTGGTGACATAGATAATGTGGTTGGATTTTTACACTTACGCAAACTACTACTAAGCATCCTGTATAAAGACCTTGAGCCTGAAGATTTAGAACACGCATTACGCGAACCATATTTTACGCCAGAGGGCACTAACTTAAAAAATTTATTGTTTGAATTTCAAAATAAAAAACGTCGCTTTAGTTTAGTAGTGGATGAGTTTGGAGACATACAAGGTTTGGTTACATTAGAAGACTTACTTGAAGAGATTGTCGGAGAATTTACAAATGATCCTGGTACTTATGATGTAGAGATACATCCTCAGGAAGACGGTACTTACGTTGTCGACGGGAGTGCACATGTACGCGAAATTAATAAAGCATTGGAATGGAAACTTCACGATAATGGGCCTAAAACTATTAATGGTTTGATTTTGGAACATATGGAATCAATTCCAGAGCCAGGCACCAGTGTGTTAATTGATGGCTATCCTATCGAAGTCGTCCAAATTCACAACAATGCTGTGCGCACTGCGCGCATTCGTCCACGGCTACCCCAACACGAGGAAGTTGCCTAACAATTCCCCAATTAGGTAACTCAAGTCCATCGTGTGATCGAGTACAATATCCGCATGGCAAAAGATTTAAGCTATGTGTGTACAGAATGTTCTGCACTTTTTTCCAAGTGGGTGGGTCAGTGCCCTGAATGTCATGCTTGGAACACTATTGAAAGACAAGCAGCTGTCTTCAAAGAACACAAAGTTAGCTCGTTTGCACACGCTGGACCCGCCATCGAGATTCAATCTTTAAATGATATTGCGTTCGAGTCACAAGATCGAATTCAAACTCCACTTGCGGAATTAGACCGTGTGCTTGGAGGCGGTATTGTTACAGGCTCTGTAATCCTAGTGGGCGGTAACCCTGGAATTGGTAAATCCACATTATTACTGCAAGTGCTTTGTGCCTTGGAGAAAGAACGTGTTTTATACGTGACAGGTGAAGAATCATTACAACAAGTGGCACTACGTGCTGAACGCCTTGGCTATAAAGATTCAACACTGCGCGTTTTTGCGTCTACGCATCTTGAAGAAATTCTTGCTAATGCAATGCGCGAACGACCAAACATTGTGGTTATAGACTCTATTCAAACATTGTCTTCAGAAAAAACACCCTCAGCGGCAGGTTCTATTACACAAGTAAGAGAGTGCGCCAATCAGATAACACAATTTGCAAAACAAACTAATACCTCAGTATTTGTTGTGGGTCATGTCACAAAAGATGGCTCCATTGCAGGCCCACGGGTGCTCGAGCATGTAGTAGACACCGTTTTATATTTTGAAGGTGATGAGGGAGGACGTTATCGTGTATTACGAGCAGTGAAAAACAGATTTGGCGCAGTCAATGAGTTAGGCGTGTTTGTTATGCAAGACACAGGATTGAAAGGTGTAAAAAACCCATCTGCAATCTTTTTATCGCAACGCAGTGATAAAGCCCCTGGAAGTGTCATTACAGTAACGTGTGAAGCCACGCGCCCGCTATTGCTTGAAGTACAAACATTAGTGGATGACACACCTGCGGGACATCCTAAAAGAGTTTCCATTGGCATAGATCAAAACCGATTAACGATGTTGCTAGCCATACTGCACCGACATGGTGGCGTGGCCATATACGATAAAGATGTGTTTGTGAATATTGTAGGCGGTGTTCAATTAAAGGAAACAGGGGCTGACCTTGCCATTTTGTTAGCCGCGTATTCTAGCTTTCGAGACCAAAGCCTAGATCGCAATATTGTAGTATTTGGAGAAGTTGGGTTAACTGGCGAAATTCGGCCGGTTTACAATGGTTTAAGCCGTTTAAAAGAAGCGAAAGAACATGGCTTCACCAAAGCCATAATTCCCAAAGCTAATTTACCTAAATTCAGTATAGATGGAATTGATACCATCGCAGTAGAGCGCCTCAGTCAAGCAATTGAAAAAATAGGTTAATTTTGTGAGCAGTAGTTATAGACCTAAATTATCACGAGAAGGTCTTAAACCCACGCATGCAGTAATTGCTGTTAATCAATTCAATGATCAACGTGACGTACATATTGCAGGCGAATCTCCACTTACATTAAAAGTAAATGATCGAGAAGTTGTTACATTAATGACATTAGGCACGCATCCAGAAGAATTAGCACTTGGATATTTGCGCAATCAACGTTTACTTGAAGATATTAACGATATTGAATCGGTATATGTTAATTGGGATAAAGAAGTTGTAAAAATTGTTACTAAAGCCGATAAAGAAATTATTGACTGGGAAGAAAAACTCAAAAATAGGACGGTTACATCAGGCTGTGGACAAGGCACAGTATTTAGTTGCACACTCGATAAACTTTATGATGCAAAGCTTCCTAAAGTAACCATTAAGCAATCCATGCTTTATGAGCTGCTGGCTGAAATCACAAAATTTAATGAAATTTACAAACAAGCTGGCGCAGTACATGGATGCGCGCTGTGCATTGAAAATGAAATTCTAAAATTTGTTGAAGATGTGGGCAGACATAATGCTGCAGATGCTATTTCGGGTTGGATGTGGCTCGAAAATGAGTCAGGCGGTGATAAAATCTTTTATACAACAGGGCGTCTGACATCAGAAATGGTAATGAAGTCAGCACATATGGGTATCCCTGTGCTGCTATCACGCTCAGGAATCACGCAAATGGGTTTGGAGCTCGCTCAAGATCTTGGAATTATCATGATAGCTAGAGCAAAAGGACGCGCTTTTCTGGTTTATCATGGTGCCGATCAAATTGAATTTGATGCGCCACCCAAACGCTCTCCTTCCAGTTAGAAATTACTTAACATATTTTCGCTCTCGTAATGCTTCTCACTTTGGCAAATAGTGAACGTCCGGGTTTTGCCATGCCCGGATTCATGTCTGTGTACTCATACGTATCACCTGCATTGGCTACTTTAAGATTATCCGAAGGCGAACCTATAGGCAGACTTGTTGCAGAGTCAGCTACGTTTATTAGCGCTTTAGTTGCGGCCTGGTCAGTCTCTCTAAGCTCCGATTGCATGAACTGCAGACTATATATTAGAGACTAAAGAAAGAGAGGCGTTTCAATTCAATATGAAACGCCTCTCTCATTTCTAAAATTAGGCAAGGTCGAAACGGTCAAGGTTCATTACCTTGTCCCACGCCTCTACAAAGTCTTCAACAAACTTCTCCTGTGAGTCAGCAGTTGCATAGACTTCAGCCAAGGCACGTAGCTCGGAATTTGAACCAAAGGTCAAGTCAACACGGGTGCCGGTAAATTTGAGTTCACCCGTCGCGCGATCACGCCCTTCAAATTCATCGCACACTTCCGAAGTCGGCACCCAATTTGTGCTCATATCTAACAAGTTCACGAAGAAGTCATTGGTAAGTGCCTCTGGCTGCTTGGTGAAGACACCGTGTCGAGCCTGTCCAAAGTTAGTATTCAAGACGCGCATGCCACCAACGAGAACCGTCAATTCAGGCGGGGTTAGCGTCAGCAATTGCGCCCGATCCACCAGCATCTCCTCAGCCAAGATGGTGTTTTTGGCATTTTGGTAATTACGGAACCCATCTGCGATCGGTTCCAAAACAGAGAAGGACTCGACATCGGTTTGATCCAGCGAGGCATCCATACGACCTGGCGTGAACGGAACTATCACATCGTGACCCGCATTCTTCGCCGCTTTCTCAACACCTGCGCAGCCCGCCAACACGATCAAATCAGCCAGAGAGACCTGCTTGTTAAATTCGCTCTGGATACCCTCGAGAGTCTGCAGCACCTTCGCCAGCTGATCCGGCTGGTTGACTTCCCAATCCTTCTGAGGCGCCAATCGGATGCGAGCACCGTTTGCTCCGCCGCGCATATCGGAACCACGGAAGGTGGAGGCGGATGCCCAGGCAGTTGAAACCAGTTCGCCAATAGACAGTCCGGAATCAAGGATCTTGCTCTTCAGGATAGCGACGTCGTTCTCATCAATCAGCTCATGATCGACCGCAGGGATCGGGTCTTGCCAAATGAGTTCTTCAGCAGGAACTTCCTGTCCGAGATAGCGAGCGCGAGGTCCCATATCACGGTGTGTTAACTTGAACCACGCACGGGCAAACGCGTCTGCAAGCTCTTCAGGGTTCTCGTGAAAACGTCGTGCAATCGGTTCATAGATTGGATCCATACGCATCGACATGTCTGCGGTGGTCATGATGATCGGAACCCGCTTCGACGCATCATCAGCGGCCGGTGCTTGGTTATTATCAGTCACAGTCTTCGGCGTCCACTGGAAGGCATCTGCAGGACTTTTCGTCAGCTCCCACTCATTGCCAAACAACATATCCAGATAGCCGTTATCCCATTGCGTCGGGGTCGGATTCCATGCACCTTCCAGACCACTGCCGATCTGGTCACCACCTTTACCACTGCCATAACTGCTGTTCCATCCCACGCCCTGCTCTTCGATACCAGCGGCCTCGGGTGCAGGCCCGACAAGTTCCGCATCGCCGGCGCCATGACATTTCCCAAAGGTGTGTCCACCGGCAGTGAGCGCAACCGTTTCTTCATCATTCATCGCCATGCGAGCAAAGGTCTCGCGAACGTCGACTCCTGAAGCAACCGGATCGGGGTTACCATTTGGTCCTTCAGGATTCACATAGATCAAACCCATTTGCACAGCAGCAAGTGGATTTTCAAGATCGCGCTCGCCTGAATAACGTTTGTCATCTAACCATGTATCCTCATTACCCCAATTGATATCTTTTTCCGACTCCCAGATGTCCTCGCGCCCGCCGCCGAAACCGAAGGTCTTGAAGCCCATCGATTCCAGTGCAACATTACCAGTGAGAATGAATAGGTCGGCCCAAGAAATTTTCCGGCCATATTTTTGCTTGATCGGCCATAGCAACCTACGTGACTTATCGAGGTTGACGTTGTCAGGCCAACTGTTTATAGGTGCAAAGCGCTGGTTACCGGTTCCTGCACCGCCGCGGCCATCGCTAATGCGGTAGGTACCCGCAACGTGCCACGCCATGCGAATAAAGAACGGTCCGTAGTGACCATAGTCCGCTGGCCACCAATCCTGCGAATCGGTCATCAGAGCGCGGAGGTCTTTCTTTACGTCATCGAGGTCCAGACTTTTGAACGCTTCAGCATAGTTAAAATCCTCGTCCATCGGATTGGACTTGAAGGAGTGCTGGCGCAGAATTTCTAACCGTAACTGGTTCGGCCACCAGTCCCGGTTCGAGGGACCGCTGCCAGCTGAGTGTTTGGCTGCCACGACTACTACAGGGCATTTACTCACGTCAGTCATAAATTTTCTCCTTGTTTTTTTCAGGGCTTTTCACTGCTATTTTATAAAGTAAAGATAGCGACGAGCAGCTTGTGATTCACCTACGAAGGTGGCTTTAAGATTATTTTCAGTTTTACTGCTTTTAGAGACATTATTGTTGCCTCCAGCTATTATGTTTTCTTGCAAAATCACGATGATTTCGCACAATTTTTTTCTTTAGACTTAGTCTAAAATTTCATAAACTTTAGATTAAGTCTAAATATATGTCAATAATCTTAACTAGTCTTATATAAGCGATTTTTGCCTAAGGCTAAACAAATAATTACTAATTATTCAGGACGTCACTGTGGCTCGCAAAAGTACTACAAAACATATCAATCTTGAAAAATCGCTAAAGCAACTAGAAGCGTTAGTGAATAAACTTGAAAAAGGTGATCTCTCATTAGAAGAATCTCTTAAACAATTTGAGCAAGGTATAAAATTGACAAAAGAATGCCGTCAAGCTTTGCAAACAGCTGAACAAAAAATATCAATGTTAAGCAATGAAGATGAAGAGTGGATAGAGAAGGATCTTGACAATGGAGAATTGCTTGAAAACGATTGATGAAATTTTTAACCACTATACGAATCGAGTAAATCTGCACCTTACTAGCTGGCTACCAGAAGAAGCTGATTCACCAACTACCTTACACAAAGCTATGCGTTATTCTGTACTGGGTGGCGGTAAGCGGATTAGACCTGCGTTGGTTTATGCAACAGGTGCTGCGCTATCAACAAATCCGGAAATTTTAGATGCTGCAGCGTGTTCGGTTGAGCTTATGCACAGTTATTCACTCATTCATGACGATCTTCCTGCCATGGACAATGATGATTTACGACGCGGGTTACCAACGTGCCATAGAGCCTTCGACGAAGCCACTGCAATTCTTGCCGGAGATGCCATTCAAGCGCTCGCGTTTTCAATTCTTGCAAACGATTCTGCACCAAGCCAACAACGAGTAAAACTCATTCAATTACTTGCAGAATCCTCTGGTTCAACGGGTATGGCGGGAGGTCAAGCCATTGATCTTGCATCGGTAAATAAGGTGATCAATCAAGATGAAATTGAGCATATGCACCGCCTTAAAACCGGCGCACTCATAAAAGCGAGTGTCATGATGGCGGTCACCGCAGGCAATGTTACTGACCATGATGTCTTAAAAAGATTTGCGCATTTCGCTGACTGTATTGGACTCGCATTTCAGATTCGAGATGATATTCTTGATATTCAATCGGACACAAAAACCTTGGGTAAACCTCAAGGATCAGATACAGCGCAAAACAAACCTACTTACCCCAGTGTCATAGGCATGAAACAGGCTGAGATTCTAGCGAATGACCTTTTACATCAAGCATTACATGAATTAAATGAATTAGAAATTCAAGGTGATTCATTGCAGACTGTCAGCACATATATGGTTAAACGAAATTCATAGTCACTAATAAGTTATATCCTTAACCACTATTCTTCATAATTTTTTATAATACTTTTATTGATATAGACAAAATTTAACATGACAAAAGATCGTTACCCATTATTATCTGATATCAACTATCCCGCAGACTTGCGTGCACTTGATTTACAACAGATACCAGCTGTAGCTGATGAATTACGATCCTACTTACTAGATTCCGTTGCAATAAGTGGCGGGCATTTTGCAGCAGGTTTAGGTGCAATTGAGATCACAACTGCATTACATTACGTATTTAATACTCCGCATGATCGAATCATTTGGGATGTAGGTCATCAATGCTACCCGCATAAAATACTTACGGGCCGAAAAGAACTGATTTCGACAATACGCAAAAAAGATGGACTTGCTCCATTTCCAAAACGAAGTGAATGTGAATATGACCATTTTGGTGTTGGTCATTCTAGTACATCCATTAGTGCTGCATTAGGCATGGCTATTGCCAGCCATCAACAGGGTAATAATCGCAAAGTAATTGCAGTTATTGGCGACGGCGGTATGACTGCAGGGCTTGCGTATGAGGCACTCAACCACCTAGGCGACTATAAAGCAGATCTTTTAGTAATCCTAAATGATAATGAAATGTCAATTTCGCCTAATGTTGGCGCAATGACTAATTATTTAGCACACTTGTTGTCGGGTAAAGTTTTCTCAACCATGCGCGAAGGAAGTAAAAAATTACTGAAGCCTTTACCTCCCATACATGAATTGGCTCGCCGAACTGAAGAACATGTAAAAGGTATGCTAGCACCAGGCACTTTATTTGAAGAAATGGGCGTGCATTACTTTGGCCCTGTTGATGGTCACGATGTTAATGGGCTTATCAAAACATTGAAGAACTTAAAACGTTTGAATGGTCCACGTTTACTTCATATTGTTACGCGCAAAGGAAAAGGTTATGCAAAAGCTGAGTCCGACCCTGTTGCTTACCATGCTGTACCTTCATTTGATCCAAACGCAGGTGTTATCAAGTCAAATAAAAAACCAAAAGTAACCTACACAAATGTGTTTAGCGACTGGATTTGTGATATTGCAAAAATGGACAAAAAGGTTGTCGCAATTACACCAGCCATGCGCGAAGGATCAGGATTGGTGGAGTTTTCAAAGCGATACCCTGATCGATACTTTGATGTGGCCATTGCTGAGCAACATTCTGTGACACTTGCTGCAGGCATGGCGTGTGAAAATTTAAAACCCGTTGTGGCTATTTACTCAACATTTTTACAACGTGCATATGATCAATTGATTCATGATATTGCGGTTCAAAATTTGCCTGTTGTTTTCGCAATCGATCGTGCTGGAGTAGTAGGAGCTGATGGGCAAACACATGCCGGAAGCTTTGATCTTACTTACTTGCGATGTGTTCCAAACATGATAATCATGACTCCCGCAGATGAAAATGAAACACGACGCATGCTTTACACTGCATATCTACAAAATGGCCCTTCAGCTGTACGTTACCCGCGTGGTACAGGCCCCGGAGCACCTGTTAATCCCGAGATGATTAAAATTGAAGTTGGAAAAGCAAAAATTTTACGAGAAGGAAAGCAAATTGCAATTTTAGCATTTGGAAGCCCCGTTTACGATGCGTTGAAAGTCGGCGAGACACTTAATGCAACCGTTATAAATATGCGATTTGTTAAACCAATTGACAAAAAGCTTATAAAACAGCTTGCTGATAACCATGACATCATTGTAACCATCGAAGATAATGCAGTAATGGGTGGCGCAGGTAGTGCCGTCAATGAAATTCTTGTTGCAGAGGATAAATCAATTTGTGTTAAAAACCTTGGCCTCCCTGACGATTACATAGACCATGCGACGCGCGAAGAACAACTCACTAGCGCGGGATTAGATGCAGACTCTATTTTAGAATCAATTCGATCTTTTATAAAATGTGAATTAAGTAGAACCAAGATTCTACAGGGTAAAAATTTAACGAAAAATTAGTCTCAACAAATAGTGAATCTAAGCATTTGGATAACTACCAGGATAGGCAGCAACAATTCTTTGTAATAACTGCCGAGCAGTTTTAGCATCAATTTTCCCTGCCTCTTCATTAATTTCATGCACAGTAACCAAGGTTTGTTTACCTTGCCCTAGCAGATGAATTTCGTAAGATTGTGTTTGCACCTCTTGCACGTCTTCTCCAAGTAGTTGCGTATCTAGCGATACGTAATAAACACCCTTATTACGGTCGTGATCTTCGACAAACAACCCTGAGCGATCTAAAGCCACGCCTGTTCTTCGCCAAACACGAGAATACTGATCGCCTACCAATAGAACCGGTACTCCGCTAAAATCTTTAATATCAAGATATAAAAACTGTGATTCACCTGTTGAATATTTTTTTTGTGCTTCCTCTATGGTTAATCCCAAATATTCCATTAATCGAATCATCATATCTGCCTCGCGCTCACCATCTGGAGGTTGCGGCTTCCACAAAATTTGATTGTCTTTATTTATTGCTGCAACTTCTGCACCCCGATGCGTCAAAAAAATATTTGTGACAGCATTGGGTTGACGTTCTAAACGCATGCGAAATTTTTCGCCCACCACATCAAAACTTTCTTGCCCATTTCCCGTATTAGTAGATCGAATCGTACTTTGCTTCCAATCAGTTTCCATATAACCGCTTACTGGTTCTTCTACGGCAATTTTATACCCTTTTTCAATCCAAAAATTACGCAATGATGGCCATAATGAAACAGGATCCGAATCTACTTCAAGCCAACGTGTAGGTCCTTCACGACGCACACGAACTTCCAAAAATTCAGGCAACACAGAGGCGCCAAGTGCAGGACCTTGAGTCTCCAGTGCACTGACACGATCATTTGCTGTTTTGGGAATATCTAAGCTTTCATCCCAGTCTGGAGTAACTAAGTCCGGTGGTGCTTCGAGTGTCTTCGTAGCTCCGCTATTAGCATAATTCACATCTGACCCAAAAAGCCCACAACCACTCAACATGAGCGTTAGCGATACCATTAAGCATGCAACACGAATGCTGAATTTGTGACTGTCATGAACTCGCATCATAATTCTTGCTATATGATATCTGCACTGCGCAGAGCATTTCGCAATGTCTCATGGTATGTGTGAGATAAATGCGTCATCGGCAAACGTACACCTGTAGGAAATAAATTCATTTCACTTAAGCACCATTTTACAGGTATGGGATTAGATTCCAAAAATAAATCCTCATTTAGTCTTTCTAACTTAGAGTTAATTTGCTGCGCTTTAGTTCGATCACCCAACTGACATGCCATGCATAATTCGTGCAATAGTTTAGGTGCAACATTACCCGTTACAGTAATCACACCATGCCCCCCTGCAAGCAGAAACTCCATTGCTGTAGCATCATCACCACTAATTAGTAAAAAACCATCACTAACACCCGCTATAATTGCTTTACAACGACCAATATCACCCGTTGCTTCTTTTATACCAATTATATTGTCAGTTTGGGAAAGCGTAATTGCCGTTTCAGGAAGCATGTCACATGCGGTACGTCCTGGTACATTGTACAAAATTTGGGGTATATCAACGGCCGCAGCAATAGCTTGATGGTGCAATATTAAACCATCTTGGGTCGGCTTGTTGTAATAAGGTGTTACTAATAGACACGCATCAGCACCTGCCTCTTTTGCGCATTGCGTCAGTGCAATAGCCTCATGAGTTGAATTTGCCCCAGTCCCGGCAATTACAGGTATTCGACCCTGAGCTTGCTTAATTACAAAACGAATAACCTCGCAATGTTCATCATGATCTAGCGTCGCAGATTCTCCGGTGGTCCCTGCAGGTACTAGCGCATCACTTTCATTTTCAATATGAAACTCTACATAGTTAGCTAAAGAATCATAATCAATTGCACCTCCCTCATGCATGGGCGTTGCTATTGCAACCATACTGCCTTTGAACACTAATTACCTCAGATGAATTGATAATGAAGCACGCGATATTACAAATGAAATCATAGTATTACAAGGAATCAAAGATAGTAATTAACTGCATTTTTTGGAGATGCATTATTACAATTTTCAGAAATGCTTTTAAGTTCTCTATCTTATGTGATCAATTTGAAATACGAGTGCGCCTAAAAAAATCTTTAGAGCCAAATTATCGACATAAAATTAATTTAATAGACGCGCTTAAAAAAACGATCACGCATAAAATAGATAAACAGATTGATGAATTACTAGCAATAGTGAATGATAATTAAGATATCGGGACCCCAGCCTCACTTTGTATGTCTTGCTCTATTTTAGGCCAAGCTTTAATGACTGCGTTAACAAGCGTTGCGAGCGGTATTGCAAAAAATATACCCCATATGCCCCATATGCCCCCAAAAATCAATACTGCTGCAATAATTGCTACAGGATGCAGATTTACAACTTCTGAGAAAAGTAGCGGTACCAATAAATTGCCATCTAGAAACTGAATTATCGTATAAGCGATTAAAACATATGCAAACTGGGGCCCAATACCCCATTGAAAGTACGCAACAAATGCAATGGGAAGTGTTACAACAGCCGCACCAACGTATGGAATGATTACAGAAATGCCAACTAAAAATGAAAGTAATATGGCATATTCAAGATTAAAAAATAAAAATGTTATGTACGTTAAAGACCACACAACAAAAATTTCTAGAAATTTACCACGAATATAACTCGCAATTTTCTGATTAACCTCAAACCAAACCTCATTGCTCAACTCACGCTTAGCAGGTAGAAAACCTTCAACCCATTCTAGTATTTTATCTTTATCTTTTAGGAAAAAGAATACAAGCAAGGGCACAAGAATTAGATAAACCATAATTGTGATCACCCCAACCACTGATGCCAATGGCCGGGTAATTAAATCATGCCCCGCCGAAATTAATTGCGAACGTATTGACCAAATTAATTCTTTCAACTGCTCTTCAGTAAAAACTTGAGTTAGACTTGGATACTTATCTGGCAACTGCATTAATAAAATTTGGCCTTGGGCAATCATATTTGGCAACTCACGCAGAAACTGTGTGAACTGTTGTGATAGTTTTGGAAGTAATCCAAATATAATAAGCAGTAATAAAGCGATAAAAGCAAAGAATACAAATACTAACGCGATCAGTCTTGGAATTTTACTACGCTGCAGTACTTCTACTGCACCATCCAAAACATAAGCAATTACGATACTAGCCAAGAGAGGTGCCAAAATGTCTCCAGCTAATAATACAACTGCAAACCCAATGATCAAAAACAACGCAAGAATAACCACTTGCGGATCAGAGAAATGTCTTTGGTACCAATTTTTTAAATATTCAATCATAAGCCGATATGACACCGACAATAGGCAGAATGCTCAGACTATGCTTTTAAAAAGAAGTATTAATAGCCTATGCGCCGAGCGGATAACTACATCGGACAAACTACTTTTGACTAACTTAATAATTATTGAGTTGATCTAAACAACACATGCACTATTTAATTATAAGCACTAAATCACTTGCTTTTATTGACTTTGTTCTTCAGGGCCACAGTATCCGCGCGCATATTCTAATAATTCTTCCATCGCATGTAGTCTGAATTTTTGCCTCTGTCTTACAAATGAAAATGACCTTTCTAATGGCGGATCAAGATCAATTTTCTTAAGCAAATTTAATTCAATTTCTTTTTGAATTGTTGCATTTGATACTATTGATACACCCATACCTGCCTCGACGGCACCCTTAATTGACTCAGGGCTACCTAATTCTAAACAGATATTTAAGTTATTTTTATCGAGACCCATTTTAGTTACATGATCCATGATTACATCACGCGTGCCTGAGCCTTCTTCTCGACATACAAATGGATAATGTATTAATTCGTCCATTGAGATAGTTTGATTATTCGATAACTCATGCCCTGTAGGCGCAATAACAACTAAATGATCAACACGACAAACTTCCACTAACAAATTTTTATTGGTAACGGGTCCTTCAACAATGCCTAAATCGATCATGCTGTTTTCAATCATGGACACAATTCCTTCTGTATTTGAAACTTTAAGTCTCAATTGAATATCTGGATATCCTTTTGTAAATCCACTAAGTAAGTTTGGCAGCATATATTCAGCGATTGTAGTACTCGCACCCAGCGTTAATATGCCGCTTACATCGCCTGTAAGTTCTTTAACAGAATTTTCCAATTCTGCATATAACTCAAAAATTTCTTCTGCATATTCATACGACTTTCGACCCGCTTCTGTCAGCGTTACTCGATTGTGTGTACGATCAAATAAACGTGTATTGAAGTGCTCTTCAAGCTGCCTGACTTGAAAAGTTACTGCAGGTTGCGTCATATGCAGCGTCTCTGCTGCCTTAGTAAAACTCAGTAACTTCGCTACAGTGTAAAAAACTTGTAATCGTCGATCTGCCATTGAGGTCCCTCGAGAGCTTATTTATTTTATTTATGACCTAGTATAGCACCTGAATTGTTACCTGATACGCACCAAATTTGGATTAATTCTATGGAGTCACACCAAAATTGGCCGTTTAAAAATACACTATGAGCAATCTCTCCACTTATTTTGTCGTTTTAATCTACCCGTCTAGCCTCTAGCATGGGTGATATACACGAATCAGTTTCCAAATTTTTGCTAAACTATTGCTGTTAATGATTTAGATTTGTCCACTATGACCATAAAATTTCATACTATATTATTCCTTGTGCTCACCTTATGCTCTACTGCATTTGCTACAACAGTCTACAAATGGCATGAAGATGGTAAAGTTGTCTATAGTCAAACAACGCCCCACCTGGAATTGAGTTTGAAGTTGTAATTGAGAAAGACGTAGGAAAATCTACCAATGTAGCTACTTCAGAACCTAGTTCATCAGGCAGTTCCTTTGAAGAGCGACAAGAACAACGCCAACAAGATAAAACTCAAAAAGAATTACTCGAACAAAGTAATCAAATAAAACAAGAAAACTGTGCTATTGCAGAGTCAAACATGGAGTCTTTAACTAGCCGCGGACAAGTTACTTTAAAAGAAGGCGATATCTATCGAAAATTAACTGAAGAAGAGCGTCAAGCAAAAATACAAGAAACCCAAAGCCAGGTAGATGAGTTCTGTCAGAGTTAAATTTTTGCCATCCTAAAAATTTATTAGCTAACCCCTTCAAAATCGTGCAGCAAGCTTAACTGCTTGTTCCTTAGATACAACTTGTTACTATGTAGGAACTAAAGTAACAAATATTAATGTATGCGTGTTAGCCAGTTTCCATTATTTACACTTAAAGAAACTCCCGCCGACGCTGAAGTTATTAGCCATCAATTGATGTTGCGCGCTGGCATGATTCGACGCCTTGCAGCAGGGCTTTATACCTGGCTCCCTTTGGGTCTGCGAATACTTCGCAAAGTCGAAGAAATCATTAGAGATGAAATGAACAAATCTGGCGCGATTGAAGTGTTAATGCCTTCAGTACAACCTGCTGAACTTTGGCAAGAATCAGGACGTTGGGATCAATATGGACCGGAGCTACTACGTATCCAAGACCGTCACAATAGAGAGTTTTGCTATGGGCCTACACATGAAGAAGTAATTACAGATCTGGTGCGGCGCGAAATTCGCAGTTACAAACAATTACCAGTTAATTTTTACCAAATTCAAACTAAATTTCGTGATGAAATTCGACCTAGATATGGTGTGATGCGTGCACGCGAATTCAGCATGAAAGACGCTTATTCATTTCATACAAGCAAAAAGTGTTTAGAAAAAACATACCGGATCATGTTCGAAACATATTCCAGTATATTTTCTCGCCTTGGTTTGGAATACCGTGCCGTAGAAGCTGACACGGGTAGCATTGGTGGAAATGCCTCACATGAATTTCATGTATTAGCTGAATCTGGTGAAGACGCCATCGCCTTTTCATCACAAAGTGATTACGCTGCAAACGTAGAGCTCGCACCCATTACTACTGTTAATTCTCACACAGCGCAGCCCATTCAACCATTAGAGAAAATTGCGACACCGAATCAACATAGTATTGAAGACGTAAGTAACTTCTTAAAAGTACACCCTAAACATGTGCTCAAAACACTCATTGTCAAAAGTGATACTGATTCGCTCATGGCTTTAGTTTTGAGAGGCGATCACGAAATTAACGCGATAAAATCACAAAAACTAGAAGGTGTTGCAGACCCCCTGACCTTTGCCAGCGAAAGTGAGATTGAAAAGTCATTGGGTTGCAAGGTAGGATCAATAGGTCTGCTAAATTTGAAATGCCGCATGATCATTGACCATGCGGCAGTAGAATTAGAAAATTTTGTATGCGGTGCAAATGAAGATGGTTATCACTACCAGAACGTGAATTGGAAAAGAGATGTTTCTGAATTCAACAAATTGAATAGCAAAGATATTCGTAAAATTATTGATGGTGATATTAGCCCAGACGGACATGGAACAATTCAGATTAAACGAGGCATCGAAGTTGGGCATATTTTCCAATTAGGTGACAAGTACAGTAACGCACTAAAAGCAACTGCGCTTGGAGCTGATGGAAAAGAAATCACAGTTACCATGGGCTGTTATGGAATAGGTGTTACTCGAGTGGTTGCAGCAGCCATCGAGCAAAATTTTGATAAACAAGGAATTATTTGGCCTCAATCCATCGCGCCTTTTGATATTTCATTAATCCCAATTAATCTTAAAAAATCTGAAAATGTTGCAAAAATATGCACCCAACTTTATATTGATCTCAAACAATGTGGTTTTGATATACTGTTTGACGATCGCGACTTACGTGCTGGATTATTGTTTGCTGATCACGAACTAATAGGCATTCCTCATCGCATTGTAGTGAGTGAGCGCAATTTAGAACAAGGCAATATCGAGTATAAGGGTCGACGCGACCAAAATGCACAATTAATTCCTATTAATGAAATAGATAGTTTCTTACAAAATAAGCTAAAGAATAAATAAGTGCTAAAATTGAGAATAAATCATGGAATTTTTATAAAAATATTTAGTTGCACAAAAATTTATCATTAATTCTTTTTTATATTTATCTTACTTAATTTGGATTGCATCATGATCAAAAATTTCTTTTATATAACTCTATTTTGTTTTGGTATATTTGCCATAGCTTCATGCGCAATTGTTAAGTTAACACCGGGCGGCGAAAAGGCACGCGTATTAAGTTCAGGGGAAGTTGCTAATTGCCAAAAACGTGGAACTACTACCGTTAGTGTAAAACCTACTGTTATTACCATTGACCGAAAAAAACACGTTGTAGAAAACGAATTACAAATCTTAGCGCGCAATAGCGCCGTTAATATGGGCGGTGACACAGTTACACCAATTTCAGAAGTTGATAATGGCAAACAAACCTATGCGGTATATCGTTGCATCCCTTAAGTTAATAGCAATTCACAAATGATATAAAACTTAATTAATTTAACCCTACTAATTAAAGTGTTTATATATTTGTTAAGCCGCACAAATTTGTTAAGCCGCACAATTTATGTGGACATTTACATTAACAAACAATTAATAAATATTTAGAATTTTAATATATTCTTATCTACCGTATACCCACCTTAGATTTTTATTTTTACCTTGCATTCCACTATTTAGTAGCTACACTGCTGGCAACGCATAGATATATAAACCTATGTGGTCACAAGAAAAATAACTACATGTAAAAAATAACTACATGTTATTTTTTACAAGAAGTGAAATTAAAAATTTCACATTTTTAAATCAACCCTTGTTTAAATATAAAACTAGTGGTTGTTTTCTTTTGACCTCTTATCAATCAAAGAAGAGGAGGAGTACATATGAAGAAGAAACTGATCTTAACGTTAGTGGCATTATTCTCGATGCTTGGAGCGAGCACGAGCGTAATGGCAGAAGAGACCATGTATGTACCGATTCCGAGTTATCGTGTAGGTCCCTACGCGGCAGGCGGAACGGGTTATTTTGGTGGTATTCTGGATTACTACAACCTTATCAACGAACGCGATGGCGGAATCAACGGCGTCAAGCTCATTTGGTCAGAGTGCGAGACTGAATATTCCGTAGAGCGTGGTGTTGAGTGTTACAAGCGATTGAAGGATCGTGAAGGCGGCGCCGTATTTTTTGATCCCTTAAGTGTGGGCATTTCAACGGCATTAATCGAGACCGGACGTAAGGACAAGATGCCGATTATTGCGGTGAACCATGGTAAGACAGCGGGTCAACGCGGCGACATTTTCCCTTACTACTTCATGCCAGGTATTAACACCTATGACGAGCACTCTATTATGGTGCACTTTATTGGTGACGTACTTGAAGGCGGACGTGACAACTTGAAAGGCAAGAAGATTGCCATGTTGTATCACGGCTCACCGTATGGCCGTGAAGCGATCGACTTTATGGACGCCATGTGTGATAAGTGGGGCTGTACCCATCATCCTTTAGAAGTTCCCCATCCTGGTAACGAGCAACAATCGCAATGGATTAACATTCGCAAGCTCAAGCCAGACTACGTGTTACTACGAGGCTGGGGTGTCATGAACCCAGTAGCGATGCAGACCGCCGTACGTACCGGATATCCAGTAAGCCGTTTGATTGGCAACATCTGGAGTAACTCAGACGAAGACGTAATTCCAGCAGGAAATGCTGCTGATGGCTATCAAGCGATCACCACGCACCCTGCAGGCACTGACATTCCAGTGATTCAAGAAATCATCAAGACCGTATACGGATCAGGCAACGGCGACTTACAAGATAAGTCACGTTTAGGATCAGTATATTGGAACCTCGGTGTATTAGCGGGTGTGGTGCATACTGAAGCACTGCGCATTGCCCAAGCACGCTTTGGCAACCGTCCATTAACCAGTTCAGAGGCGCGTTGGGGCTTTGAGAACTTGGTATTGGATGCCAAGACCATTGATGGTTTAGGTGCGACCGGATTAGTTCCTGAGATGCACTTAACCTGTCTTGACCATGTTGGTGGTCACTTGGCTAAGTTCCAGCAATGGGATGCAGGCAAGCGCCAGTGGAACATCGTATCGGATTGGATTGAAGGCGACGTTCCGTTGTCACAAGCCATCATTGATGCCGGTGCAGAGCAATATGCAGAAGATAATAAAATCGCTGCACGCCCTTGCACAGCTGATAACAATGACGATGACTTCGATCTCTAAGATCTAGTTAACGTATAAAAAAAAGCCGGGCTTCTCTATGAAGTTCGGCTTTTTTTATGCCAAAATTATTTTCCTGAATTTTTTATTTAAAAATTCTTACACATAAGAAATAACTCTAAAAGCTAAACTATTTCACTTTCTTATGAATAATAAAACCATATTAATTACAGGCTGCTCTTCGGGAATTGGACTACACATGGCGCACGCGTTACAACAACGTGGATATGACGTTTTTGCATCAACGAGAAATCAAGCTGATGTAGAAAAACTTATGGCTCAAGGATTACGTTCAATCCAATTAGACGTAAGCAAATCTGAAAGCATTCAACTAGCTGTTAAAATAATACTTAAAGAAACAGACAACAAATTATTTGCGCTCATAAACAACGCAGGATACGGGCAACCTGGGGCTGTGGAAGATCTTTCACGAAACGCCCTACAAAAACAATTTGATACCAATTTTTTTGGTTTAGTAGAACTTACTAATAGATTACTCCCAGTTATGCACAAACAGGGTTATGGAAGAATTATTCAAATAAGCTCTGTACTCGGATTTATTGCAATGCCGCTGCGAGGTGCATATATTGCTTCTAAGTACGCCCTTGAGGGCATGACGGATACATTGCGTCTAGAATTAAAAAACACAAAAATACATGCCATTTTAATTGAACCTGGTCCCATTAAAAGCCATTTTAGATTAAACAGTTTGCGTATGTTTAATAAATATATTGATAAGAAACATAGTCGTTTTTACAAGCAATACCAAATAGCAGAAAAAAAACTAATACAAGATAGTCCAATAGCCCCCTTTACACTTGGGCCTGAAGCAGTACTAAATAAAACAATTCACGCACTAGAAAGTAAACAACCGAAATCACGATACTACGTAACATTCCCCACGCATTTATTCGCTATTTTAAAAAAAATCATCCCTAGCAAGACTTTAGATTACGTGTTAATGAAATCAGCAAACGTAGGACGTTAGCCAACATCTATTAATTGTAACAATTCTCCTTCTATCAGTTGCTTATTTATAAAAAATTGCCGCTGTCAACCAAACGTTGCATTCAAGCGTTAATAGAAGCATAAATAACGCTATTGGAGAATTAGCAATGGAAATTAATGCATACAAAGGGAAACTTACATCTACTCTATTACTATTATTCTGTACATCTGTAGCTAGTGCAGACACAGAAAGTAAAGCAGAGCATTATCTAGACCGCAAAGGTGATCATATCGATAGGCACTTAGATAGAAAGGGAGATCGTATTGAACATCGATATGATCACAAAGCAGATCGCGCTCGTTTAGCAGGTAAAGATGGCCTTGCAAATCAACTCGAGAAAAAAGGTGACCTTGCAAATTCTCGCCTAGATCGCAAAGGCGATCGAATTAATCGTAAGCTGGATCGAAAAGGTGATCGTTTTAATCGACATCTTGATAGGAAAGGTCAACGACATAGCCGAAGACACTAATTGTTATAAGCATACTCCCACAATTAATAATCAATAAATGGGGTGAATATATTTCACCTCATACTTATGCAGCAATTGAATTAATATTAACAAAGTTTAACTGGCCCCCCTGTAAATCAACTTGAATTTTTTGACCCGGATGAATAGTGCCTGACAAAAGTAATTGAGCAAGTGGGTTTTCAACCATCTCTTGTATTGCGCGCTTTAATGGACGTGCGCCATATACAGGATCAAATCCCGCTTCAGAAAGTTCACCCAATGCCGCATCAGAGTACTCAAGCGTAATATCACGATCAGTAAGTCTTTCTTGCAATTGAAGCAATTGGATATCCGTGATAGCTCGAATGTGTTCTTTTGCTAATGGATGAAACACAATTGCGTCATCAATTCGGTTAATAAATTCTGGCCTAAATCTCGTACTTACTATTTCCATGATTGCAGATTTCATTTTTTCATAATTATCTGATCCCGATAATTCTTGTATAGCATCACTGCCTAGGTTGGACGTCATAATAATAACGGTGTTTTTAAAATCGACAGTACGGCCATGACCGTCTGTTAGACGACCATCATCTAGTACTTGAAGCAAAATATTAAATACATCTGGATGTGCTTTTTCAATTTCATCCATTAAAACTATACTATATGGTTTTCGACGTACGGCCTCAGTTAAGTACCCGCCTTCTTCATAACCAACGTATCCTGGCGGAGCACCAATTAATCTTGCGACAGAGTGTTTCTCCATAAATTCGGACATATCGACACGAATTAAAGCGTCTTCACTGTCAAATAAAAATTCAGTAAGGGCTTTTGTAAGCTCTGTTTTCCCTACCCCAGTTGGGCCAAGAAATAAAAATGAACCATTGGGTTTTCTAGGATCAGAAATGCCTGCCCTAGCTCTTCGAACTGCATTCGATACAACTTGAACTGCTTCATTTTGTCCAACTACCCGTCTTCGTAAAACATCTTCCATATTTAATAATTTTTCGCGCTCTCCGGCCAACATTTTAGATACAGGAATACCAGTCCAACGTGAAACAATTTCTGCAACCTCTGAATCAGTTACTTTGTTGCGTAATAATTTATTCTCCGTAGTTTTTTTATTACTTGTTTCCTGAATTTGTTTTTCTATTTCAGGAATTCGGCCATACTGAAGCTCCGACATTTTTGCTAAATCACCTGAACGATGCGCTGAATCAAGTTCTAACCTTGCTCGCTCAAGTTCTTCTTTCAGCTCTTTTGACCCTTGTAAGTTTGCTTTTTCTGAACGCCATATTTCATCAAGATCGGCATACTCACGTTCATGATTTTCAATTTCTGAATCTAACTCTGCTAAATGTTTGAGTGAAGCTTCATCAGTTTCTTTTTTTAATGCTTCTCTTTCAATTTTTAGCTGGATTAACTTGCGATCTAATTTATCCATTGCTTCGGGCTTGGAATCAATTTCCATGCGAATACGTGATGCAGCCTCATCTATAAGGTCTATTGCTTTATCAGGCAATTGCCGATCTGAAATGTAACGGTGGGACAAGGTCGACGCGCTTCCAATGGCTGGATCTGTAATATCCACACCATGATGCACTTCATAACGTTCTTTTAAACCACGCAAGATTGCAATAGTGTCTTCAACGGTTGGCTCATCAACAATAATTTTTTGAAATCGACGCTCTAATGCTGCATCTTTTTCTAAATGCAATCGATATTCGTCTAGCGTTGTTGCACCAACACAATGAAGTTCACCCCTCGCAAGTGCCGGTTTGAGCATGTTGCCAGCATCCATTGACCCTTCTGCTTTACCAGCTCCTACCATTGTATGAATTTCATCTATGAATAAAATTATTTGGCCTTCTTGTTTAGAAAGTTCTTTTAAAACAGCTTTCAATCGCTCTTCAAATTCACCACGAAATTTTGCGCCTGCAATAAGTGCACTTAAATCAAGCGATAATACTTTTTTGTTTTTAATTCCTTCAGGTACTTCACCATTAATAATTCGTTGAGCAAGGCCTTCTACAATTGCAGTTTTACCAACACCCGGTTCGCCAATGAGAACCGGATTATTTTTTGTGCGCCTTTGTAATATTTGTATAGCCCGACGTATCTCATCATCTCGACCTATTACTGGATCCAACTTACCTTGCAAAGCGCGTTCGGTTAAATCAATAGTATATTTTTCCAATGCCTGTCGTGTTTCCTCCGCATTTGGATCATTGACATTTTCACCTGATCGCATAGAACTTAAAGCCGAGACTAACGCATCTTTATTAACACCCGCTTCCTTAAGTATCTCCCATAACTGACCTCTATCCTCTAATGCAGCTATGGCAAATAACTCCGATGCGATATATTCATCCCCTTGCTGTTGAGCAACTTTGTCTGTGATGTTTAATAAATTTCCTAATGCTGTAGAAATGTGAACTTCACCAGCAGTCCCTGAAACAGTAGGCAGACTCTGAATAGCATCATTACATCGTTGCGTAATTGAATTTGCATTTACCCCTGAACGATTTAGTAGCGCACCAACCGCACTGTTTTCTTGAATAAGCATTGCATACATGAGATGAATGGGTTCAATGAACTGGTGATCACGACCAACCGCCAAAGACTGTGCCTCTTGCAGTGCAAGCTGAAATTTAGTGGTTAGTTTATCCATTCGCATTGTAGGGACTCCAAATAGCTAATTAGTTGCTACGTAATTATATGGGGGCAAATTTGCTACATTCAAGTAGGTACTACAAGTTAAATGAATGACTTGATCCAAATCATTGTTGCCATTCGCCCGGTATTGCCATCACGCCGGTATGAATAAAATCGATCAGTTTCGCTGTAAGTGCAACAACCTCCACCGTAGACGTTTTCTACGCCACAATTTATCAAAATATTTTTTGCTAGCTGATAGATATCAGCCAAGCACTTTCCTGTTGATGATGGTTTAAATGCGATGCCATGAATTTGATCTTTACTTACAAATAAGTCTTTTAGATCCTCGCCAACTTCAAATTTCTTTGGGCCAATAGCAGGCCCTAGCCAGCATAAAATTTGGTTATTTGGGGCAGGCAACGCGCTAAGTGTGCTTTCAAGAACACCTTTTAGTAATCCGCGCCACCCAGCATGTGCAACCGCAACACAACTTCCTTCCTGATCGCTAAACAACACAGGCAAACAGTCTGCTGTGAGTACTACGCATACTTTATCTTGCTCTGTGGTATAGGTTGCGTCAGCTTGGTATGTGGCGTTATTTGATGTCGTCAATTGAACTATATTGGTGCCATGTTGCTGATCTATCCAATTAGGCTCATATAATAATTCCAGTTTCTCTCTCAAAATTTGTCGATTTCTATTTACACACATCTCATCATCATCGACATGAGCACCCAAATTAAAATTGGAGTATATACCTTTGCTAATTCCGCCATGACGCGTAGTGCTAATGCTCGCAACGTTTTTAGGTGCGGGCCAATTTGGCTGGATCCAATCGAGACTTTGCATATGAATTATTTTTTGAATTGTTCTAGCGAATCGAGCAAATTTTGAAAATCGAGCGGTAGAGGAACACTCCATTGACAAGTTGTTCTATTCTCTGGGTGGGGAAATGACAAGCTTGCAGCGTGTAACGCCTGACGTGGGAAATCAGCTATTACTCTTAATGATTTATTACTTGTTGATTTAATATTTTTCCCGTAAATAGGATCACCTACAATCGGAAATTTTGTATGCGCCATGTGTACTCGGATTTGGTGAGTACGACCTGTTTCTATTTCAACATCTAAAAGGGTACATGAATCAAACCGCTCGCGTACCCTATAATGTGTTGTTGCAGTTTTACCTCCATGTGTAACTGCCATTCGTTTTCGATCTACTGGATGTCTCCCTATCGCTGCATCAATTGACCCACCCGCTATTATCTCACCATGAACTAAACATATATATTTTCGGCTAACTATGCGTTGTTGTAATTGATCTACTAAATTAGCATGGCTTTCTAACTTTTTCGCAATTACTAATAGCCCACTCGTGCCCTTGTCCAATCGATGAACAATTCCAACTCGTGGTATAGCCTGCAAGCTTTTATCATAATTTAACAAGGCATTTGCCAGCGTGCCGTTAGGGTTTCCGGCACCAGGATGGACAACTAATCCTGCAGGTTTATTTACTACTAATATATGATCATCTTCAAAAACTACATTCAATTCTATCGCTTCTGGTTCAATTTTATTTTCATCTATCAACTCCGCATAAAGCTCTATATGCTCACCACCTAATACGATATCCTTAGGTCGTAAAGTCTCACCATTTACGGATACATCTCCTTTGCGTATCCATTTTTGAAGTCTTGCACGAGAATATTCAGGAAACATTTGCACCAATGCATTGTCCAACCGCAATCCCTTATGAGATGCAGGAATAATGCCAGATAATTGAATTATGTCAGTCATAGCGGTACGGATTTCGACAAAATATGTTTATACTTAATATTAAATGAATAGCAGAAAATTTACTTCACTCGGACCTGTGACTCGTCTTTTTTTACTCATTACAGTCTTAGTATGTTTTTCAGGCTGCTCGATGTTTGGATTATTTGGAAAAGATGAAGTAGAAGATCCAGAAATTGCTGCAGATGAATCCGCAGCTAAGCTTTATAATAAAGGAAATGAACTGGTATTATCTGGAGAATTCCCTGCAGCAATTGAACAATTCGAAAAATTAAGAGCACGTTACCCATTTGGACGATATTCACAACATGCGCAGCTCGAGCTTGCTTATGCATATTACCAACAAAGTAAATTTGAGCAAGCCGCTTCTAGTGTGAATCAATTTATCAAACTTAATCCACAACACCCAAATATTGACTACGCTTACTATATGAAAGGCGTAATTGCCTTTGATAGTGGGAAAAATTTAATTCATTATGTGGTTAGGCGAGATCCATCTAATAATGACCCTACTTCATTATTAGAATCCTTTAATATATTTAAGTCATTAATCGAAAACTACCCCGATAGCAAATACTCTGAAGATGCTAAAGAACGCATGATTTTTTTGCGTAACGAACTTGCGGAATATGAATTAAAAGTAGCTAAATATTATATGCAGCGAGGTGCTTATGTAGCAACTGCTAATCGCGCCAAATACATTATGGAAAACTACCAAGGCGCAGAAGTCATGCCTGAAACCTTATTTGTTTTACATCAAGCCTATTATGAATTAGGTATGGAAGATCTTGCTAGTGATACGCAACGCGTTTATGTGCAAAACTTTCAAGCAGGTAA
Organism: Gammaproteobacteria bacterium; assembly: GCA_965247265.1. Lineage (GTDB taxonomy): Bacteria > Pseudomonadota > Gammaproteobacteria > UBA4575 > UBA4575. Next base: position 908,096 of record OZ252002.1, on the reverse strand, counting down.
GAAGGGTGGTGTGCTAAATGAAGATTATTTGCCTGGTTCGCGCCAGTGTGCCGAGGGACTATGGGATAAATTTTTAGAAAAAATTCGAGCAAGAACGTATTACTGTAATTAATACAGTTAAAATCCGGATGTAATAGGATAACGTCGATCTTTACCAAATGCGCGGCGTGTGATTTTAACCCCAGGCGGCGCTTGACGCCTTTTATATTCATTACTCAATACCATTGATGCCACGTGTTCCACAATATTTTTTTCAAACCCCTCTGCTACAATTTGATCTACCGTTAAATCTTGTTCCACAAATTTCTCCAATATAGGATCTAAAATTTCGTACGCTGGAAGACTATCCTCGTCGACTTGACCTGGCGCTAATTCTGCAGACGGCGCACGTGAAATAATTCGCTCAGGTATATCATTACTCAATCTATTTCTATAATTAGCGAGCTCATACACCAATGTTTTAGATACATCTTTCAAAGGCGCAAACCCACCTGCCATATCTCCATATAACGTTGCATAGCCCACCGACATTTCACTTTTATTGCCGGTCGTTAGCAACATTTTCCTTGTTTTGTTAGAAATTGACATGAGGATGATCCCTCGAATACGCGACTGAATGTTTTCTTCTGTAACATCCTGATTAAAACCGGTAAATACTGGTTCAAGACTCTTTGATATTGTTTTATATATATCACCGATAGGAATCTCATCGAGTTTTACTTTTAAAACATCTGCTAATTGATGCGAATCCTCAATACTCATTTTAGAAGTGAATTGAAATGGCATCATAATTGCGTGAACATGCTCTGCACCCAAGGCGTCGACAGCTATCGCCAATGTTAATGCGGAATCAATACCACCTGATAACCCCAATACAACACCATCAAATCGATTTTTTAATACATAGTCCCTAACACCGAGTAATAATGCTTTATAAATAGATTCAAGCATTGAGAGCGATGCGTGCATGTATTTGCCAAACGCTAGGTCTCTGTTATTTTTAGAATAATCTACTAGAAATACGCCTTCATCGAAAGAAGGTGCATGTAGACAAATCTCACCGTGTTTATTTAAACAAAGTGATCCTCCATCAAAAACAAGCTCGTCTTGTCCGCCTACTTGGTTTAGATAAACAATTGGTGTGCCTTGCTCTTTAATCCGTGTTTTCAAAACATTAAGGCGCTCAGATGTTTTGTTTATGTGATATGGACTTGCATTGATGTTAAGTATTAACTCTGCGCCTGCTTCAACACTCTTTATACTTGGCCCAGGAAACCAAATGTCTTCACAAATTGTGATGCCAACTTTTACATTATTAATTTCTACCACACATGCTTTAGCACCCTTCTTGAAATATCTTTTTTCATCAAACACTTCATAATTTGGTAAGTGATGTTTATTGTATGTTGCAATAGTTTTTGAGTTGTAAATTACTAGGGCAGAATTAAAAAGCTGATTTTCTATATGTGTTGGTGCGCCAATTAATATATAAATATCATTGACTTGGCATTTAATCTCTTCAATAGCTTGGTTCACACGTTGCAAAATTGCAGGGCGAAATAATAAATCTTCTAATGGATACCCAGTAACCGATAATTCTGTAAAAATAACTAAATCAGCATGCAACTCATCACGCGCATGAATTGCGCTTTCAATTATTTTATTAGCATTGCCATCAATATCCCCTACTAAAAAATTTAATTGTGCAAGCGCAATTTTCAAAGTGTCAGACATGATAAGACAATAATTAAGTAGAAATTAATTGCTTACAAGACGATGCATCTGCTTTCCGATCTCTGCAGGTGTACGCACAGTGGAGACGCCCGCTTTTTCTAAAGCCATATATTTTTGTTCGGCAGTGCCTTTGCCGCCGCTAATTATTGCGCCAGCATGGCCCATACGTTTACCCGGTGGTGCGGTAGCCCCTGCAATATAGGCAACAACTGGCTTGGAAATCTTTTCCTCAATAAATTCTGCTGTCTCTTCTTCTGCCGTACCACCAATTTCGCCTACTATAATGATGCCTGTTGTCTCATTATCTTGCTCAAACAATTGTAAGCAATCAATGAAATCTAACCCATGTATTGGATCTCCACCAATACCAATGCATGTAGATTGACCTAAACCATGCTGAGTTGTTTGATGTACAGCCACATACGTTAATGTCCCAGAACGTGAAACAATGCCAATATTACCTTTTTGGTGAATTCTACCTGGCATTATTCCAATTTTACATTCCGCAGGCGTGATAACGCCCGGACAGTTTGGTCCAATTAAAATTGAACTCGATTCCTGTAGCACTGCATAAACTTTGACCATATCTAAAACAGAAATACCTTCAGTTATACAAACAATGAGCTTAATTTCTGCATTCACAGCCTCTAAAATTGCGTCTGCTGCAAATGCTGCAGGTACAAAAATAACACTTGCATCAATTTCATGATCAAGCATGGCTCGTTGCACAGTATTATAAATTGGTAAATTTAAATGTGATTGGCCACCTCGACCTGGTGTGACACCTGCAACCATCTGCGTGCCATAAGCAATTGCCTGTTCAGAATGAAAACTTCCTTGTTTTCCTGTTAATCCTTGGCAAAGTACTTTCGTTTCCTTATTTATAAGAATACTCATGGTTATTTTAAGTATTGGATAATATTCTATGCACTAGCTAATTGAATTGCTTGTTGTGCGCCTTCGGTTAAATTTTCAACTGGAAGAATTCTAGATGAAACATTTTCGAGAAGCTTCTTCCCTTCTAAAGAATTAGTTCCTTGCAATAAAACGACAACTGTAACCTGCAAATCAATTTCGTTAATTGCCGTAAGAATACCTTGAGCAATTAGATCGCACTGTACAATTCCACCAAATATATTTACGAATATTGATTTAACATTTGTGTCGCTGATTACAAGTTTAAATGCATGTGTGACTTTTTCTTGCGTCGCACCACCTCCTACATCTAGAAAGTTGGCAGGCGCCCCACCATGATGCTTAACTAAATCCATTGTTGCCATCGCAAGACCTGCACCATTGACGATGCACCCAATATTGCCATCAAGTTTGACATAACTTAAGCCAAGTTCTTTAGCTTTGGCTTCTGATGTATTCTCTTGTGTGCGGTCGTAGAGCTTACTAATATCTTGATGACGCTCAATTGCATTGTCATCAAAAATTATTTTTGCGTCTAAAGCGATGAAGGTATTGTTGTTATTAGCTATTAAGGGATTAACTTCGACTAAACTGCAGTCATAAGAAATAAACAGGTCATATAGATTTCGAACAACTTTATCAAGCTGCTTGATTTGATCATTTTCTAGTTTCAATGCAAAGCCCATTGATCTTACTTGGTTTGCTTGTATTCTTGTAACAGGATTTATATAAATCGTTATAATTTTTTCAGGTGATTGTTGAGCGACCTGCTCTATATCCACACCTCCCTTTGCAGATGCAATGATTGCAATTCGTTTTTTAGAACGGTCTATTAGCAACGCAAGATAAAATTCTTTTTTTATCTCTGTTGTGCTTTCCAATAAAAGCGAATTTACAGGTAAACCATTTTCTCCTGTTTGCTTCGTGACTAAGCGAGACCCAAGCAAATTGGACATGGTTAATAAGAGCTTATTTTTATCCTTAACTCTCACTATTCCACCTGCTTTGCCACGACCCCCTGCGTGTACCTGCGCTTTAACCATCCATTCTTGATCACCAATCTTTTCACAAATTGACGATAAATCGTCATGCAAATTAACCAACGTTGAAGTTAATACTGGGATGCTATAGCGCTTAAATAACGCCTTAGCCTGATATTCGTGAATATGCATAATTTGATTAAACTAGCGAGTTACAGGATTATACCGGTGAATTAGGCCGCATGCGTACTGTAATCTACGATATGCTACAACATCATCATACAAACAGTGTTTACAATATTGATTAGAATTATTTCAACTAAATATGAGTAGCATTCTTAAAGATGGTGAAACACAACAGTGGCCTGCATTGCGACTGTTTAGTCTGTACCGCTTTGCGGTTTCTGCTATTTTCTTAATTTTCAGCATTTTTGCAAATTACATAAATTTTCTTATATCACCAAACCCTACCTTGCTGCGCTGGGTGAGTGTCATTTATATGTTGCTTTCTATTTCAGCATTGATATGCACGTACTTTAGGTGGATCCCCTATAAGCTACAAGTTTACTCAACCATAGTAATAGATATCGTCGCCATTACACTACTGATGCATTTTTATGGTGGAATTTCCAGTGGATTTGGCACCTTAATGATTGCCGTTGTTGCGGGGGGCAGCTTACTGATGCCGGGCAAATCTGCTTTATTATTTGCCTCACTGGCTGCGCTAGCAATGCTGTTACACGAAATTTACTCAAGCTTAAATGCAATTTTTGAAGAAACCGCCTACACGCAAGCGGGCCTTCTGGGTGCTGCTTTATTTGCAACGGCGCTATTGGCAATGGCTATGGCACATCGCGCCTCTGAAAGTGCAAAACTTGCGGCCAGACGTGGCATTGATCTCGCAAATTTAGCAAAATTAAATGAACATTTAATAAACAGGATGGACTCTGGCATCATGGTTATCGATGATGACGGTACTATTCGAATGACCAACCGTGCCGCATGGAAATTACTAGATGAACCAGACTTAACGAAAGATTCTAAACTCATTGATATATCTGTGCCGCTGCACGATTTACATAAATCGTGGCGAAGTGTAAGTAAAAATCCAGATTTCCATAACCACCTTGATAAACTTAAAAGAAACAACGCCTCCGACCTACAAGTCCGTATTACTCCCGTTGGCTCAAGAAAACATGACAAGGGCTCGGTTGTATATTTGAGTGACAACACGGAAGTTGAGCAACAAGTACAAGAAACAAAACTTGCGTCATTGGGAAGACTCACTGCAAGTATCGCACATGAGATTAGAAATCCGCTTGGCGCCATTAGTCACGCAGCACAGCTTTTGGACGAATCTAATGATTTACATCAAGCGGATAAAAGACTAGCCACAATTATTCAAGATCAATCCATCCGTTTAAATAATATAATAAATAATATTTTACGTCTCTCACGACGAGAAAAAGCAAAACCTGAAAATATTGAGCTGCGCCCTTGGCTAACAAAATTTATTGAAGAATTTGTTAGAACGAATGACATGAGCAAAATCTCAATCTCAATTCGAATTACTCCGCCAGATGGTCATGTATCTATTGACCCCAACCACCTTCACCAAGTGCTATGGAATTTATGCAAAAATGCAAAAAAATATGGATCAGTCAATAATGATGAAGCAAAAATACAATTTATTGCGAACTTAAACAATAATGGGCATGCTTCTCATCTAGACGTCATTGATCTTGGTCCGGGTGTAGAAAAAGACCACCAAAACCAAATCTTTGAGCCATTTTTTACAACCAGTGAGTCAGGCACAGGTCTTGAATTATACCTTTCAAAAGAATTATGCAAGAACAATGGCGGTGATTTACGTTATATTAATCACCTAGAAGGTGGTAGCTGTTTCCGAGTAGAGTTCCCCTCGCAAATTAAAATCGGAGAGCTAGTAACTTGAAAAATGTTCTTGTTGTTGATGACGAACCTGATATACGTGAATTGTTAGAAATTACACTTAGTCGCATGAATTTAAATTCCTGTTCCGCAGCCAATGTGCGCGATGCAAAAAGCCTACTTAAGCAAGAACAATTTGACTTGTGTTTAACTGACATGAAACTTCCGGATGGGAACGGAATTGAACTGGTTGAACATATACAAATTGAGCACCCTAGTATTCCTGTTGCTGTAATAACAGCATTTGGCAGCATGGAAACAGCTATAAAAGCACTCAAAGCAGGCACTTTTGATTTTGTATCCAAACCCATAGATTTGAAAATGCTTCGTGGACTTGTAGACAGTGCATTGAAAGTTGCAAACATACCTATTCACCAACCCACAGCATCCCAACAAAAGTTACTTGGCGAATCGACCGCCATGCAATTACTACGAGAAAAGATTGACAAATTATCGCGCAGTCAAGCGCCCGTTTATCTTTGTGGTGAATCGGGTGTTGGCAAAGAGCTTGTTGCAAAGCAAATTCATGAATTAGGCCCAAGATCATCTGAAAACTTTGTGCCGGTAAACTGCGGTGCAATTCCTACAGAACTTATGGAAAGTGAGTTTTTTGGTCACATAAAAGGAAGTTTTACCGGTGCTGTAAGTGATAAAGAAGGTTTATTTCAAGCTGCAAATGAAATACTATTAAAAGCAGATTTACGTAGACAAGGGATTAATCCTTTAAAAGTCAAGAAAAAATCAAAACCTTTATTTAGCGCTGGTAAAAAAATACAACCAAAGGATCTTGCTGTATTTTCAAGACAACTCGCAACCATGATGGCTGCTGGCGTACCTCTCGTTCAATCATTTGAAATTATAGGAAGGGGACACGAAAAACCTTCAATGCAAGATTTAATATTAGCTATAAAAGGTGATGTTGAATCAGGCACATCACTAGCCGATTCTCTAGCGAAACACCCAAAGCACTTTGATAACTTATTTGTAAATCTTGTTGGTTCCGGTGAACAGTCAGGCGCACTTGAAACATTGCTTGATAAAATTGCAACCTATAAAGAAAAAACTGAGGAATTAAAAGGCAAAGTTAAGAAAGCTCTGTTCTATCCAACTGCAATACTTGTAGTAGCTTTTATTGTATCGGCCATTCTTTTGCTATTTGTAGTACCACAGTTTCAAGCACTCTTCGAGGGGTTTGGAGCAGATTTGCCAGCGTTCACTCAACTAGTCATAAATTTATCCGAGTTTATGCAAGTATGGTGGTGGATGGTGCTACTCATAATTGGCGGTGCCATATTCGCATTTATCAATGCTAAAAAGCGTTCCCCAGCTGTAAGAAGATCTTTAGATATACTTACACTCAAAATCCCAGTGATTGGCAATATTTTAGAAAAATCTGCAATTGCTCGATTTGCACGCACGTTATCTACAATGTTTTTAGCAGGTGTGCCTTTAGTAGAGGCATTAGAATCTGTTGCAGGCGCAACCAGCAATGCACTATTTGAAGAAGCCACGTTACGGATGAAAGATGATGTGGCGACAGGAACTCAATTACAGCAAAGCATGCGTGCAACTTCCCTTTTCCCAAATATGGTAGTGCAAATGGTAGCCATAGGTGAAGAATCGGGTTCGCTAGATGACATGCTAAGCAAAGTAGCTGACTTTTATGAACAAGAGGTAGATAACCTCGTTGACGGATTAAGTAGCTTATTAGAACCATTAATTATGGCGATTCTAGGCGTCGTTGTTGGTGGATTAGTTATTGCAATGTACCTCCCAATCTTCAACCTTGGCGCAGTTGTATAATACTTAATTAATCTCTACATAAACTAGATATTGGATTTTTCGAGCACTTTTCTCTTAAGTTATCTAAAAGATAACTTAATCATACTATTACTCTATAGCTTTTTAATTGGCGCATTTATTGGAAGCTTCTTAAATGTCGTGATATATCGCTTACCGATTATGCTTGAACGACAATGGAAAACAGACTGCAGCGAACTTTTAGATCTTAAATCTAATGTTCCACTCAATGAAAACTTTAATTTGTGTGTACCGAGGTCGCATTGCCCATCATGCAATCAACAGGTTAAAGCAATCGAAAATATTCCTATATTAAGCTACATATTTTTAAGAGCTAAATGTAAAAATTGTGGAGCAAAAATTTCTTTTCAATACCCATTCATTGAGCTTCTTACCGCACTACTGACATGTTTTATTGTATGGAAATTTGGACTAAGCATACAGGCCCTTGGAGCAGTCATACTCACATATTTTTTAATTGCTCTAAGTGGAATTGATATTGAAACTCAATTGTTGCCTGATAATATGACCTTGCCACTGCTTTGGCTTGGAATAATATTTAATTTCTTTTCAACATATACGGACCTAAATTCTAGTGTTCTTGGTGCAATATTTGGTTATGTATCTCTTTGGCTAGTTTTCCAAGTATTTAAAGTCATTACAGGCAAAGAAGGTATGGGTTATGGCGACTTTAAGCTACTTGGAGCACTTGGTGCATGGTTAGGCTGGCAATCATTGCTTTTAATAATATTATTATCCTCTGCAGTTGGCGCTGTAGTCGGAATCATTATGATCGCAACTAACTTACAAGAACGCAGCAACCCTATTCCTTTTGGCCCGTACCTAGCATTAGCTGGATGGATCACAATGTTGTATGGTAATCAGTTAATCGGTATTTACTTAACCAGTTTTAGGTAATTAAAATTTCAGCTTGTAGTACATGTTAGCAGTAGGACTCTCTGGTGGTATCGGCTGCGGGAAAAGCCTTGTTTCTGACATTTTTAACAAGAAATTTAAAGCACCAGTTATAGATGCGGACTTCATCGCTAAAGAAATCTCTGAGCAACCACATATCTCTCTTTTACTAAAAAAAGCTTTAGGAAATGATTTTTTTAATGAAGACAAAATTTTAATACGAGACAAACTTAGAAAAGCGGTCTTTGATAATTCAAAGCTTCGAGAAAAATTAGAGAGTATCTTGCACCCCCTAGTATATGATGAAATTGAACATAGCTTAGAATTAACCGAAGGCGAATACTGTGTTGTTGTCATCCCTCTTTTGCTTGAGAAAAAAAGAACACATTTTATTGACCGTATATTAATGGTTGACTGCACTGAAGAAGAACAAATAAAGCGGGTCACTTTGCGCGACCAATGTAGCGTATCTCACGTAGAAGCAATTGTTTCAACACAGATATCCAGAGAAAAACGCTTAAATTTAGCGGATGATGTCATTGTAAATAGCGGCACCATGGAATCGATTCATGAAAAGATTGCTATACTTCACGAGAAATATATCAAATTAAACAGATCGCTACTGTGAATACAAAATCTACATCAGAAGTAATTTGCTATGAACAACCATTGAATGAGCGTATGCGTACATTTTTGCGATTTGAGCAACTCATCTCACGCTTTAAATTTTTCTCTGGACGTGAAAATTCTTTTGACTCTCATGCTGCCCTGATGTCATTAATTGAGATACTAAGCTTAGTTTCCCGCGGCGACTTGAAACAAGAGCTTTTAAAAGAAATTAAACGCCAAACCAATATATTAGACCAGCTTAAAAATAATCCTAAGCTAAACGACACAAAGCTTATACAAATTTTAACTAAGCAAAAATCTATATTTGATAGATTGCATACATTTCGCGGTCAATTAGGAAGCCACCTAAAAAGCAATGATTTTATTAGCAGTATTCGTCAACGTTCTGCAATTCCTGGTGGCACATGTCACTTTGATTTGCCAGAATATCATCACTGGTTAGCTCAGCCATACACACAACGTAAAAAAGCATTACTACATTGGATTGCGCCTTTCGAAATTGTTCAAGAAGGCCTTAGTTATACCCTAAAACTAATTAGAGAAAGCACGCCCTATTCAGAAAAAATTGCACATAAAGGTTTTTATGATCAGAATCTTGACTTAAGCCAAGCTAATCAGCTAATCCGTATCGGAGTTAGCAATGACAATAGCAATTTTCCTGAATGCAGCGCAGGTAAACACCGTTTTTCAATTCGATTTCTTGAACAACCAGATCCCAATTCAAGTCCTAAACAATGTCGAAGAGATATCGAGTTTAAACTTGCATGTTGTACATTTTAAAAATGTCATTCTCTTAATTCTCTCGCCATAAATCACGCACAGCGGCAATTCCTTGTCCGCCATAATATATGGATGTATTAACATCAACAGCATTTAGGCCACCAATTGCATAAACGGGCAACTCGCTCTGTTGTGATAATTCCTTAAACCTCTTCCATCCAAGAACACCAATTGAATTTGAGTTTTTTTCTAATATTGGCCCAAGAAATACATAATCTAGTTTCAGTTTCGATGCGTGCTGTAATTCATCAACATTATGACATGAAGCACCAACCAAATAGTCACTGTCGAGCGGCCTTTTACTGGTGGCTAATAGCCTTTTACTTGTTAAATGCAGACCTGAATAATCTAAATTATCAATGTATGAAATATCCTGATTTAAAATAAGCCTTGTGTGGTACTGTTTGCAAATACTGTAACAATTTTTAGCTAACTCAAAATATTTTGATTTCTCAAGATCATGTGAACGTAACTGAATGATAGAAATGGTTTCATTTTTAACAGAATTTTCAAAGTGTTGCACAAAACTATCTGAATCGTTTGAATAATTAGGTGTTACCGAAATCAAATTAGGCAATTGTATAGCGCGTATAATGCCATGGTTGGCGCCAGGAAATTCTTTACTGCTAAGAGCCGATATCTTCTTCCAGTAAAGTCTCTGTGATTCATTTGAAATAATTGTGCCCGAATACTGATTTACTAAGAATACATCCAATAATACGCTTCGATCTGAATAGATATAAGGGATTTGTATAATAGGCGTGCAAGTATCTATTTGAATACTTAGTTCTTCGCGCATTTCGCGCCTTAATGCCTCAATAACTGTCTCTTCGGATTCTACTTTACCTCCAGGAAATTCTAGCAGTCCTCCGAGATGCGAATTAGCTTTTCGTTCCGAAATTAAAACTTCATTATTTGAATTCTTTATAATACCAATTACTATGTGAATTCTTTCTTGGTCTTGTTGTGATGCCACTTAATTTTAATATATTACGTTCGATACTCGGCATTAATCGTAACGTAATCATGAGAAAAATCTGTCGTCCATACATTTGCACTATCAGCGCCCGATCCAAGCGTTAATCGAATCTCAATTTCATCCTTACTCATTTCTAACAACCCATTTTCTTCAGAATATTTAGAAGATACTTCCCCATTAGTTATGACCTGAAGCGAATTTAAATATAATGAAACCTTACTTATCTCAATCTCATGCTTTTTTACACTACCCGCTGCAGCCAGTATTCGCCCCCAATTTGGATCGCTCGCAAAAGCTGCAGTTTTTACCAGGGGTGAATGAGCTACAGTGAAAGCAATTTCTCGTGCCATTATTTCATTTTCAGCTTGCTCTACAGTAACAGTGATAAATTTTGTAGCACCTTCTCCATCACGAATAATAGACTGAGCAAGCAATAAAAATAGGTTATTTAAACTCTCCACGAACTTGGATTGTGCGTTAGAAGACAAGCTCTCAAAACTGATATCGGCCTCCCCTGAAGCCATCAACACACATGCATCGTTTGTGGACGTATCTCCATCAACAGTAATGCAATGAAAAGAACGACGGACTGCGTTATTGAGCAAAGCATTCAGATTATCGATATCTATTATCAAATCAGTAGCTACAAACGCCAACATGGTAGCCATATCTGGACGTATCATGCCTGCACCTTTCGCAATACCAGTTATCGTTATCTCATGGCCATCTAAATTCATTTGATTCGATGAACCTTTACACACAGTGTCCGTGGTCATTATTGCTTCAGCGGCATCAATCCATTTATCTTCCTTCAATTCATTTAATAATTGCGGCACCTTTTGAATGATTTTGTCAACGGGTAGGCGCGTACCTATTACACCTGTTGAGAAGAGTAAAACCTCTTCACTTAAACAACCAGACATTTGCGAAAGGGAATGACATGTAGCATTAGCATCCTCTAATCCCATCTTGCCAAGACCTGCATTAGCATTGCCTGAATTAATTAGAAAAAACTTTGGTGATGTATTTTTTAGATGATGCTTAGAAACAATAACCGGTGATGCACAATATTGATTAGTCGTAAACATAGCGGCAGTTTGTGCTTTATCACAAATCGCTATGAGCACTAAATCATCTCGATTCTCATATTTAATGCCCGCATCAGAAGTTGCAATTCTTACACCTTTAACGGGATGTAAGTTAGTAGGACGCGATAGTGAAATTGCCATAAAAGGTTGAAATTACAAACTAAACACTATAATTGTTCATATAAATTGCGCTAAGCTAATTTGCCATGACAATGCTTGAATTTTTTACCAGAACCACAATGACAGGGTTCATTACGACCAAGTTTTTTTTGTGTTCTTTTAAAGGGTTTTTGCTTTTGCTGTTCTCCTGGCGATTCGGCTTGTTCATTTGGGTGCAATACATCATCAGCTCGCGCGTGCTGATACTGTATGTCTTCTGGAATCTGCTGAGCGGCTTCCATTGCTTTAATCTCTTCGAGCGTAGGCAATTCAGCTCTTGCAATTAACGAAATTGTTTCATTTTTAATTTGCTCTAGCATCTCTTGAAACATACCAAATGCTTCTCTCTTATATTCTTGTTTTGGGTTTTTTTGCGCGTAGCCTCGCAGACCAATTCCCTGGCGCAGATAGTCCATAGCAGCCAAATGTTCTTTCCAACGATTATCTAACACTCGCAACATGATATCTTTTTCAAGTCGCCTCATTAATTCAGAACCAACTCTATCCTCTTTCTCTGCGAATAATTTAGCTACTCTTTTATGTATTCTTTCTCGCACTTCTTCTTCAGCGACAGTATCTTCTTCATCAAGCCATTGCTGTATGGGGAAGGAGAGTCCGTAATCATTTTGAAACGCCAATGTAAGTCCATCTACGTCCCATTGCTCTTCCATACTACCCGGCAGCAGGCATTCGCTGATTGCAGCATCAGCAACCTCTTCACGAATTGCAGCGATATTTTCTGATAAATTTTCTGTTAGCATCAATTCTTTTCGTTGCTCGTAGACAACTTTTCGTTGGTCATTGGCCACATCATCATATTCAAGCAAGTGTTTACGTATATCAAAGTTGTGTGCTTCAACTTTCCGTTGAGCATTTTCAATAGCTTTAGACACCCACGGATGCTCGATTGACTCGCCCTCCTGCATTCCTAATTTCTGCATTAATCCACGAACTTTATCGGAGGCGAATATCCTCATTAAATTATCTTCCATGGACAAATAGAACCGGCTAGATCCCGGATCACCTTGTCGACCCGAACGACCACGCAACTGATTGTCAATCCTTCGTGACTCATGCCTTTCAGTGCCTATAATATGCAAGCCGCCTGCTTTGATTACTTGATCATGACATTGTTGCCAATCATTTTTTATTTCTATTTGATTCAAGTCATTCGCATCTGTATCAGGAACTTTCAATAATGCATCGAGACTTCCTCCCAGAACGATGTCGGTGCCTCGACCGGCCATGTTAGTTGCGATAGTTACTGTTCCTGATGTACCAGCATTTTCAATAATATGTGACTCTTTTTCATGTTGCTTCGCATTCAAAACTTGATGTTCAATTTTAAACTTCTGCAGTTCTTTGGATATCAATTCAGAAGATTCAATTGACGTGGTTCCCACCAACACAGGTTGTCCTCGATCCACGCAGCCTTTAATATCATTTATTATTGAATTATATTTTTCTTGCATAGTGAGATACACAAGATCTCCCATTTCATCGCGAATCATGTTTTTATGTGTAGGAATTACAACAACCTCTAAACCATAAATAGATTGAAACTCAAATGCTTCCGTATCTGCTGTTCCGGTCATACCTGAAAGCTTGTTATAAAGTCGAAAATAATTTTGGAATGTAATTGAAGCTAATGTTTGATTTTCGTTTTGAATTTTTACGCCTTCTTTCGCTTCAATTGCTTGATGCAAACCATCAGACCAACGTCTACCTGGCATAGTACGTCCTGTAAACTCGTCAACAATAACTACCTGACCATCTGTAATAATGTAATCCACATTTTTTTGAAATAAAATGTTTGCTCGTAATGCCGCATTAACATGGTGAAGTAAATTAATATTTGAAACATCGTAAAGCGTTTTACCCTCGCCTAATAAATTCTTATTTGACAAGAGTTCTTCTATCTTTTGATGGCCTTCCTCTGTTAAAAATATTTGTTTGCTTTTTTCATCTACACTGTAGTCGCCAGGCCCTTCTTCTTCCTCTTGTTTTGTTAAACTTGGAACTAACTTATTTACCGCTATATACATCTCAGAGATTTCACCGGTTGGACCCGATATGATCAACGGAGTACGTGCCTCATCAATTAAAATTGAATCAACCTCATCCACCACCGCAAAATTTAATTCGCGCTGAACACAACCGTGCATTGAAAATTCCATGTTGTCGCGCAAATAATCAAACCCGAACTCATTATTTGTGCCATACGTTATATCAGCAGCATAGGCATTTTGACGCGCTTCATGCATCATGCTTCCAGTGACCACTCCCACTGTAAGACCAAGAAATCGATATATTCCGCCCATCCACTCGGAATCACGCTTGGCCAAGTAGTCATTCACCGTAACAACATGCGCCCCTTTCCCACTAAGTGCATTGAGGTATATTGGCAATGTAGCAACCAAGGTTTTACCTTCACCAGTACGCATTTCAGCGATATTCCCATCATTCAAGACCATGCCGCCCACTAACTGCACATCAAAATGCCGCATACCTAGTGATCTATGAGCAGCTTCTCGAACGGCAGCAAAGGATTCAGGAAGTAAATATTCTAACGATTCACCATTTTCAATGCGTTGACGAAAATCTAACGTCTTCTGCTGTAATTCCTGGTCACTAAGTGCTTTGAAAGATTGTTCAAGCGAATTAATTTTTTGTACTGCTTTGTTGTAGCTATTAAGTAATCTTAGATTTCGGCTGCCAAATAGCTTTTTTGTAACTTTTTGAAACATACAGATATAAAAGTCCCTAAAATTATGGATACATTGCTATATCCCTTCTAATTGCAAAATATTGATTTGGAAAATTTACCCAATAGATACTAAATAATAGTTCACCCAACTAAAATTAGCCTATTACTAAATAGCTTTCGGAAATGAAGCCTAACTGGAATTATGTGGGTCTGCAATGAAGCTATTGAACAAACTTCATCGGATCTATTCGAGCGCCGTCTTTTATAACTTCAAAGTGAACATGCGGCCCAGTCGAACGGCCTGTACTGCCTAACTTAGCGATTACTTGGCCACGTTTTATAGCCTCTCCAGCTTGCACTAAGAGCATCTTATTATGACCATAGCGAGTAACATAATCATTACCATGATCAATTTCTACCATATATCCGTAACCGCCATTTTTTGACGCTTGTGAAACAATTCCTCCCGCTACGGCAACAACATCACTACCTGTCTTTCCTGCAAAATCTACACCTCGATGCATTTCAGATTTTCCTGAGAAGGGGCTTCGACGTTTCCCAAAATACGATGAAATCCATCCATGTATCACCGGTCGACCCTGAGGATAGGTTTCTTGTTCTAGTTTCTTATCAATTAACAAATCATTAAGTACTTGTAACTGATGCTCACGCCCATCTAATTCAAGATTAAATCTTGCTAAAACAGCATCAATCTCCATATCCACTTGCGCACCTGGGTCAAGAGACTGATGTGGCCCCCTAAACCTGGGGTGGAATCAAAGCTGAATTCCTCAGTATCTAAATTTGCCATGTTAACCAACATATTTCCTAAAGCGTCTATACGATTAACATGAGCTTGTAACAATCCAACCTTTGTTGTTAGTGCATCAATATGCGTTCGACTTTCTTGTTTTGCAATATTTAGCCGTTCTTTTTGCTCCACAATATCTGCCTTCCACTCACTCACAATCGCTTCATGACCAAATGAAACACCAAGAAGATATCCACCAGTGAGAAGAATAGCGGTCAATGTAATTAACCCAAGAAATGCGCCAAATTTGTTCCAACCATGTAAATAGTTAATATATATGAAACGCGTGCGCGGACGGGGGAAAATTATAATGTTCATTTCGTTTGTACGTTATACTTATCATTTAATGTGTTCGTATTCATTTTTGAACTCCATTTCAGATGTTGATGCAAAAATTATCTTCTTACATCGAGTCAGACCTGCAGAAAAAAGCAAAACTTCTGCACAGACTCACTTTGAGTATCAGGATGCAGTTACCTGCCGAACTGGCTCACCATTGTTGGGTAGCAAGTATCGATGATCGTACCCTAACGATCATTACAAATGATCCTTGCCGCGCAAGCCAGTTTCGGTTTCAACAACGAGAAATCCTTAAACTGCTGAATCACGAACTGAACCCTACTGTAAATGAATACCTGAAACGAATAAAGATTAAAATTGGTAACGTATTCAGCGGCACCGAAACTCCGACCAAGGCCCATAGATTATCCCGAAATAGCGCTAAGCGTATAAGTGAATGCTCCCGAAATATCAAGGACTTAGAACTAAAAAATGCTCTAAATCAACTAGCTAAAAGATGCTCAAATAGCTGAAGATATCAATTATTTGTAGGTGGGCTGATTATGCCCCAGCGCTTACCGGTCGGCTATAAAATATTGGTACCGCATCTTCGTTATCTTCAAAGGTTACCTCTTCCCAAGCCTCAGTCTCGGCAACTAATTTACGTAGCAATTTATTATTTAGGGCATGTCCGGATTTATACCCGCTAAATGCTCCAATTAAGCTATGTCCAAGTAAGTACAGATCGCCTATTGCATCTAAAATTTTATGCTTTACAAATTCATCTTCATAACGCAAACCATCTTCATTGAGTATGCGGTGTTCATCTACGGCAATTGAATTATCGAGGCTCCCGCCTAATGCAAGATTTTTTGATCGTAACGTTTCATAATCTCGCATAAAGCCAAACGTGCGCGAACGCGACACCTCTTTTACAAATGAGGTGGTTGAAAAATCAACCTCGGCAACTTGCGGTCCTGCTTTGAATACTGGATGGTCAAAATCAATAGTAAAACCAACTTTGAATCCATCAAATGGGTCAAACTTTGCCCATTTATCATCTTCTCTAATTTCAACATGTCGCTTAATACGTATAAATTTTTTCGGTGCATTTTGTTCGGCAATACCTGCTGACTGCACTAAAAATACAAATGGTCCAGCACTGCCATCCATAATAGGCACTTCCGGTGCACTAACATCCACATACGTGTTATCAATGCCTAAGCCTGCAATAGCTGACAGCAAATGTTCAACTGTTGAAATTCGCACACCTTTTGATTCCAGCGTTGTAGATAAGCAAGTATCTCCCACATTATCAGGGCTAGCCTTAATCTCTATCGGAGGCTCCAAGTCGACACGTCGGAATATTACGCCCGTATCAATGGGCGCTGGACGCAAGGTCAAATATACCTTTTTCCCTGTATGTAGACCCACACCTGTGGCACGGATGACGTTTTTTAATGTTCTTTGCTTTATCACGGACCGTAAATCCTATCGATCACTCATCTGATTATCCTGCTCCAGCGCCAGCATAACTAAAAAAGCTGACACCATGACTTAAACCCGCGACATTATTACATAAAATTTACACAGACGCCGCCATATGTGCCCTTGAACCCTCCCAAAGGATATAGCTCTGTTTAATCAGCTTGTCTACGCAAGAATGCAGGTATATCCAAATAATCTAGATCGTAGTCATCTTCTTTTTCTACGACTTTAGCTCTATTTTCTGAACGAATCGCCACCGGTTTCTCCAATTCTTCGCTTACATGTTCAGCCTCTACTTTAGGTGTCTCAACTAACTTCACCTTTGGAGCAGCAGGTACCGACATTGCATGAGAGCCAATTCCTGTAGCAACCAGTGTGACTCGCATATTATCTGCCATGGATTCATCTATCACTGTTCCCACCACAACTGTCGCATCATCCGAAGCTAGTCCCTTAATAATGTTTCCAACTTCTTCGAACTCACCAATGGACAGGGTTGTATTAGCTGTCACATTTACAAGAATGCCTTTAGCGCCTGCAATGTTTACGTCTTCAAGTAACGGACTAGAAATTGCAGACTCCGCTGCTTCGCGCGCACGTTCAGTACCTACAGATACACCAGAACCCATCATTGCCATACCCATTTCTGACATCACTGTTCTGACATCTGCAAAGTCTACATTTATCAAACCTGGACAAGTGATCAACTCAGCGATGCCTTGGACTGCGCCATTAAGTACATCATTTGCCGATTTAAATGCATCTAATAAGTTCGTTTCTTTACCCAAGACTGTTAATAACTTTTCATTAGGTATCGTAATTAAAGAATCCACATGTTTTGAAAGCTCCTCAATACCTGATATTGCAATTTGCATACGTTTAGTGCCTTCAAAAGGAAAAGGTTTAGTGACTACAGCAACAGTTAAAATGCCTAATTCTTTTGCTACTTCCGCAACTATCGGCGCAGCACCTGTACCTGTACCACCGCCCATACCCGCGGTAATAAAAAGCATATCTGCACCAACAATGACGTCATGAATACGATCTCGATCTTCAATTGCCGCTTCACGACCTACCACAGGATTAGAACCAGCACCTAAGCCCTTGGTAATTTCGCTACCAAGCTGCAGAACTGTTTTAGCATTGGTATTTTTGAGCGCTTGCGAATCAGTATTCGCACATACGAAATCAACACCTTCAATTGCGGAATTAACCATATGTTGTACTGCATTGCCGCCGCCGCCGCCGACACCGATAACTTTTATTACAGCACTTTGGCTATATGCATCCATTAATTCAAACATGACCTTTCTCCTCTAGTTTACATGTTGCAAAAATAATACGAGCTTTCAAAAACTCCCCTGAAACCAATGTTTCATTCTGTGAAAAATGCCCCCCATACTTGTCTCATTAAATATTGATTTATTATTCAATTGCTGGTTATGATGGCCAAACAAAAGCAATCCAACACCCGTTGCATGGATTGGGTTACGTACCACATCGACTAACCCCGATACGAATTGTGGTAATCCCATTCGAACTGGCATATGAAATACTTCCTCTGCTAAATCCACGACACCCTCCATTTTTGAACTCCCTCCCGTAAGCACCACGCCAGCAGCAACTAAATCTTCAAACCCACTACGTCGCAATTCGGCATGTACCAGCGAGAGCAGCTCTTCGTATCGAGGTTCAACGACTTCTGCTAAAGTTTGACGAGACAATCTTCGAGGCTCTCGACCACCCACACTTGGAACTTCAATCGAGTCATCAGGATTTGCTAGTTGTCGTAAGGCGCACGCGTATTTAATTTTAATCTCTTCTGCATACTGTGTTGGTGTACGCATAGCTACAGCAATGTCATTGGTAACTTGATCGCCGGCAATGGGAATGACAGCAGAATGTTTAATTGCGCCATCGGTAAATACTGCGACATCGGTAGTACCACCACCGATATCGACTAAACAAATTCCTAACTCTTTTTCATCCTCTGTAAGCACTGCATGACTTGATGCAAGTTGTTCTAAAATAATATCGTCAACCTCTAAGCCACATCGGCGTACACATTTAATAATATTTTGTGCGGCACTGACAGCCCCCGTTACTAAATGCACTTTGGCCTCTAGCCGCACCCCGGACATCCCGACAGGCTCTCGAATTCCTTCTTGTTGATCGATCACAAACTCTTGAGGCATAACATGCAACACTCTTTGATCCGCAGGAATTGCCACAGCTCTTGCCGCATCAATCACTCGCTCTACATCGCTACTTGATACCTCTCGATCTTTGATGGCAACAATGCCATGTGAATTCATACTGCGAATATGGCTGCCAGCAATCCCAGCGTATACAGAATGAATTTGACAACCTGCCATTAATTCCGCTTCTTCAATGGAGCGCTGTATTGACTGTACCGTCGATTCAATATTTACAACTACCCCTTTTTTTAAACCGCGAGAAGGATGAGACCCAATGCCTATAATTTCCAGCTGATTGTCTTCATTTACTTCACCAACAATGGCCATCACTTTAGAGGTGCCAACATCTAATCCAACGATCATACCTTTATCCATTTTACGACTCATAAATTACGATCCAATTTAATATTGTTTGCTAATTGGGGGTTTTTCCATTCAACTGCCAAACCATTTGTATAGCGCAAGTCGATTTTCTTTACTTCTGAAATGTGTGGCGATAAATATTGTTCATAAGCAGCAGTTAGACGTGTAATTTTTTCATTTGCATCACCGTCTCCAATTGCCACCACCATGCCATTAGACAGCACCAAATGCTTGGACTGACGTTCATCTTCAAATAAGCCGTGCAGCTGCAATCCAATTTGCTTTAGTTTAATTAAACTACTTTCAAATATGCTAGCTAACTCTTTTGCTCGTAACTCTTCACCAAAAAGCATAGGCAATAAAGAGTTTGATCCTATAGATTCAGGAAAAAACAAATCTCCATATGCATTCATTAATCCCGTATCGCCCCATCTTGCAATTGGATTCTGTTCGTAAATTTTAATTGAAATAGTGTTAGGCCAAATTCTTTGAGCAGTCGCATGATACACCCAAGGCAAATGCACAATCTCTTGCTCAAGCTTGCTCATGGGAACACGGAAAAAACCACCTCTTATATGCGTTCGAATAATACTTTTTAGCTTCTCGTAATTGATATGCTTTAATGATCCATTAACTTCTACTTGATCAATTTGCGGCCAAATTAGTAAATTAGAATTATTATTACGTGCATAGTTAGCAAAATAAACAATAACGCTTAGCAGAATTACAATAACCAACACATCCCATGCATCTCGCATTGAGAATTGTGCTGAAATTGCTTTGTTTTTAACTCTTTTATGTTGTCTTTTGCGTTTCATATCATCAACCTTTAGCTTGAGGTAATGATGTTTCTAAAACTCTCATGACCAATTCTTCAAAGCTAATATTGTCAACTTTTGCCGCCATCGGAACTAAGCTATGGTCTGTCATACCTGGGACAGTATTTACCTCCAAAAACCACGGCTGCTGGTTTTTATCAAGCATTACATCCACGCGACCCCACCCGCTGGCTTCAGTTGTTTTAAATGCTTGCAACGCTAAATCCTGAATTTTGTTTCGAGTGAATCTGGTAGGCCACATGGACAATGATATTTCGTCTCATCTGACTCATACTTTGCATCGAAATCATAAAATGTTCTTGGAGTTTCTAATCGAATAATAGGTAATGCGCGCTCCTGCAGAATAGTAACGGTGTACTCCTCGCCGTCAACCCATTGTTCTGCAACTACAGTATCTTCAAATTCACGCGCATTTGCCCATGCAAACGAAATTTCATCTTTGCTATTAACTTTTGCCATTCCAATACTCGAACCTTGAGAAACAGGTTTAAATATCATCGGTAAACCAAGCTCTTTTTCTAATTCATCTGCATCAAATGATTCGGTAAGAACTTTATAACGCGGGCTAGGAATCTGAAATCCACTCCAAATTTGTTTGGTCATTAACTTATTCATACAAATACTCGATGCCATCACGCCGCTGCCGCTGTACGGCAACCCAATAACATCCAAGCCACCTTGAATGCTCCCGTCCTCACCGAGTGGGCCATGCATAGCTATAAAGGCGCGCGAATAGCTGCCCGAACGCAATTGTTCAAAGATATCCTCGTGCACGTCAATAGCATCCGCCTCAATATTCTTTGCAATTAGCGCACTCAAAACTGCCGCACCACTTTTTAAAGAAATTTCACGCTCTGCAGATTGCCCGCCCATTAGCACAGCAACTTTGCCAAAGTCCGCCGTATTCATTAGGCAACATTTCCTATAATTCTTACTTCAGGCTCAAGTGTCACGCCACACTCATTTTTAACAGTTTCACGAACCATAATAATGAGGTCTTCAATATCTTGTGCAGTAGCATTACCCCCATTGATAATAAAATTCGCGTGCTTAGTTGATATTTGAGCGTCACCAACTGCAACACCTTTTAAATGACACGTTTCGATCATTCTTGCTGCAAAATCATTTTCGGGATTTCTAAATACTGAACCACAACTTTGATTTCCCACCGGCTGCGAAGCATTACGTTCACTCAGTAACTCACGAATCTTGCCTCGCGCAAAATTTCCATCCCCCATAGAGAATGTGAATACTGCCGAAATGAACCATTCATTTTTTAGACCATCTACTGAACGATAACTCACATTTAAATCTTTAGAGCTGCGCTTTTGAATATGCCCTGAGCGATTAATAGTTTCTACATGCTCTACAAAATCCCAAGTTTCACTACCATATGCGCCTGAATTCATTGCAAGCGCCCCACCAACTGTGCCAGGAATCCCAGCTAGAAATTCTGCGCCATTTAAATTTTGATCTGTGCTAAAACGAGCTAATTTTGCACAAGAGGCCCCTACTTCAGCACGAATTTTAGCAGGTTCAACAAGTTCAATTTGATTGATCCCTGATTGCAATAAAATTACGACCCCTCGAATACCCCCATCACGAATCAACACATTTGTGCCACGGCCTAACCAGGTTATTTGAATATTCTCATCTAACGTAACAAGAAAATTTCTCAAATCAATTACATTTACAGGCCGATATAGAACGTCAGCCAGGCCACCTACTTTCCAGCTCGTATAGCGTGCCAATGAAACATTCTTTTCAAGAATTCCTCGATACATATTCATATTATCAACAGCATTCATGATTAATGGGTCGCAAATGACTGATTTAAGCTATTCGCAATACTTCCAATACTTCCTGCACCTAGCGTTAATAAAACATCATCATTCAAAATTACATGCTCCAGTGTTTTCTGAATTTCTGACATATCCTTAACCAATATAGGATCAAGCTTGCCACGGGCCCTTAAAGCACGACTTAATGCAGGACTATCTGCACCGACAATAGGGTCCTCATTGGCTGCATACACTTCACAAAGCATCAAAGCATCCGCCTCATTTAAAACACGCACAAAATCGTCAAATAAATCACGAGTCCGTGAATATCGATGAGGCTGGAAAAGCACTACAAGTCTTCTATTAGGCCATGCCTCTCGCGCGGCGCTGATCGTGGCAGATATTTCAGTAGGATGATGTCCATAGTCATCCACTAATTGAATATTTTTATTATTAATACAAATATTTGGGTAAGTTTGAAATCGACGAGCAATACCTTGAAATTCTTTGAATGCGGTCAAAATAAATTCTTCTTTAACGTCTAACTGTAACGCAACAATTGCTGCGGCAACGGCATTAAGCACATTGTGAATTCCAGGAAGATTCAGTGAAAAATTAATTGCCGTCTTGTCATTTGGTTGGTTTAGCGTGAACGTTGTCTGCGTTCCCGAAATCGTAATATCAGTAATTTGGTAATCTGCATCTCTTGAGAAGCCGTACGTTATAAATGGACGCGGAATTCTTGGCAATAGCTTTTTAACTGTATCATCTTCGATGCAAAGTACTGCCATTCCATAAAAAGGTAAATGATGTATAAATTGCAAAAACGCTTCTTGAAGATTATTAAAGTCGCCGCCATAAGCAGATAGGTGATCTGAGTCAATATTCGTGACAACGGACATAATGGGTTGCAAATATAGAAAAGATGCATCACTTTCATCAGCCTCAGCTACCAAATATTGCCCTGTTCCTAGCTTTGAGTGACTTGCAAAGCTATTTACTCGCCCACCAACGATAAATGTAGGATCTAACTTAGCCGTTGCAAGCACTGATGCGATTAAGCTAGTTGTAGTTGTTTTGCCATGCGTACCCGCAACTGCAATACCATAACGAAAACGCATTAACTCTGCTAACATCTCAGCACGTTGCACGACTGGAATACGCTTCTCATGTGCAGACATAATCTCGGGGTTATCTTCATTAACCGCGCTAGACATAACGACTACATCCGCACCCTCCACATTTTTTGCGTCATGTTGATTAAATACTGTTGCACCTAATTCAACCAATCGCTGCGTCA
This sequence comes from Gammaproteobacteria bacterium, assembly GCA_965247265.1. Taxonomy (GTDB): domain Bacteria; phylum Pseudomonadota; class Gammaproteobacteria; order UBA4575; family UBA4575. Next base: position 884,400 of record OZ252002.1, on the reverse strand, counting down.
TTACATTACATTGAATATCAGAGCCATATACTTTGTAACCAAGGTTCACCATGACTTCAGCAATGCCACCCATACCAGAACCACCTATACCAACAAAATACACATTCTTAATTCTACGTGTGGCAAAATGACCAAGGTTAAATGTCATCATTAAAAGTCCCTGGCCAACCCAGCTCGACTACTACTTTTTCCTAAACATGCTCGCAAGCATACTTTGGCTACATCATCAGCCGCATTAGGTTTAGCAATTTTTTGTGCGGCCTTTGAAAACTCTTTTAGCTTTGATCGATGCGTTAATAAATCTTGTATTAAGTTTGCTAACTTAGTTTCAGTTAATTCATGTTCCTGAATTAATATTGCTGCATTAGCATGTTCCAATGCCCCTCCATTAACAGTTTGATGATCATCCACTGCATAAGGATATGGAATGAGAATAGCGCCAACGCCTGCAATCGCAAGTTCTGCAACTGTGATCGCACCGGCTCGACAAATTACCAAATCAGCCCATCCATAAGCCTCATGCATAGACTCAATAAATTCTTCGACACGCGCCACTACTTTGTGGTCACTATATTGTTTTTGCGCATAATCAAGTTTGTGCTCCCCCGATTGATGCCACAGTTCAGGACGATCATTGTTTGGCAATTGCGCCACAGCAGCGGGCACTACTTTATTAAAAATCTGTGCACCCAGGCTTCCGCCTATAATAAGTATACGTATTGGCCTATCTGCAGGTTCTGCAATCTCAAATTCCCGATGAATTTGTGTAATTTCTTCACGAACAGGATTGCCAACAAACTCCGTATTTTTACGTGCAAATGTACTCGGGAATCCAGTTAAAATTGTTTTTGCAAAGGGTGCGAGAATTCGATTAGTAAGCCCTGCAATGGCATTTTGCTCATGAATTATTACTGGCCTTCTTAAAAGGCTTGCTATTAACCCTCCCGGCCCCGAAACAAATCCCCCCATGCCTAGAACTGCACAAGGTCGATATCTGAGTAAAAACCAAATGACTTGCAGTGCCGCCAGTGTCAGTTTAACTGGCGCAATCAAATATGCACTAAATCCTTTGCCACGCAAACCGCTAACAAGTATCCATTTAATGCGTAAACCTTCTTTATCAACTACCTTTGATTCAATTCCTTTTTTTGTACCTATCCAAACAATTGGCACTTTTTGTTGTTCAATTTTTTTTGCTACCGCTAATGCAGGAAACACATGCCCACCCGTTCCCCCAGCAAAAATTAGTATTGGATGTTGTGTTTTTTTCATGCCTTGCTTGCTTTCTATTATCTAGTCGGTGACTTGGTTACACCCTCGATATATACACGCGTAATAAGACCAATAGCTAAGCAAACCACCAATAAGCTACTGCCGCCTGAGCTAATCAATGGCAAGGTCAAACCCTTTGTTGGTAACACACCCATATTCACACCAATATTTATAACTGCTTGCAGTCCTAACCAAATACCAATTCCGTAACTTAATTGTGCACCAAACTTCATCCCTCGTTGCTCTACCATCTTGCCAATTGCAAAACATCGGTAAATAAGAATTATGAATAAGGCTAAAACAGCCGATACACCTACCAATCCCAGCTCCTCGGCCATTACAGCAAATACAAAATCAGTATGCGCTTCCGGTAAATAAAATAGCTTCTGTACACTTGCACCTAAACCCAGTCCAGTCCACCCTCCACTACCAATTGCAATTAACGATTGTGTAAGTTGAAATCCGGAACCAAATGGATCAGACCAGGGATTTAAAAATGCTGTAAATCGCTCAACGCGATACGGTGATGATATTGCTACCAACGACATCGAAAATGCAGATACAGTTAGGAGTATACCGAATTTCCAAAAATTTACTCCCGCCAAATAAAGCATGCCTAGCGCCGTCGTTAACAGTACGATAGCTGCGCCAAAATCTGGCTCCAACAAAAGCAAAGTGAACAAAACCACTAATACCATCATTGGTTTTATGAAACCGATAAAAGATTCTCGAATTTGTTTTCCTTGTCTTACTACATACCCAGCAAGATAGATTATAAGTAACAACTTAACAGCTTCTGAAACTTGCAATCCGAATGAGCCCAAGGCCAGCCAACGCGTACTTCCATTAACGGTTTTACCCAAACCCGGTACTAAAACAAGTACTAAAAGCGCAACCATAAAAAACAAAATGGCCATTCCTGAATTTTCCCAATGCGCTAACCGGATCTTAGTAAGTACAAATCCACCAAACACCCCCATTAACGCAAAAATAAATTGGCGCTTAAAATAATAAAGCGGATCACCTGTGGCGCGATCTGCAATTTCAATGGATGAAGATGCGACCATCACCAAACCAACGCCCAGCAAAAACATTGCAGACATTAAAAGCACTGAATCACAATGTTTATCCAATTTGATATTCAAATTCGCTGATAAGTGCCGTGCTGCTTGTTTTGATGAGTTCATAATTAAAGCGCCATAACGCACATTTCAAAATCGTTGCCACGGTCAATATAATTTTCATACATATCAAAGCTGGCGCATGCAGGAGATAACAACACATTGTCACCCGCTTCAGAGATTTCATGTGCGACAATAACCGCTTCATGCATTGAATTAACAATTTGAGTTTCCGCAACATCACACAATGCTTGCATGAATATATTTGCATCTTGACCAAACAAAATCACCTGCTTGACGTGCTTCGACACTGCATTCTTCAACAGATCCAGATCGCCCCCCTTATGAACGCCACCCGCCAATAAAATTACTTTGCTGCCTAGACTTTTTAAAGTGCTGATTGTTGCACCAGGATTGGTACCTTTTGAATCATTAAACCAAGATACCTCATTGAGCTCCCGAACAAGAGCAAATCGATGAGGCAATCCATTAAATTTTGACAAAGTAAGTAACATCTTTTCCATTGGGAGGTCTAATGCATTTCCAATAGCAAGAGCAGCAAGTGAATTTAGAATTCCAGTCTGCCCATGCATTGCAAGCTCACTCGTAGCTAATAGTCTCTCTTCACCTTTTGCCAAAAATTGATCTTCTACATCTTTTATTAGCCCAAAATTATTACCCGTCGGGCGATCTAACCCAAAATTTATTGTTTCCCCGGAAACGTTCATTGATGAAACAATTGGGTCATCACGATTTATTACACCGATCTTTGCGCCTTCAAATATTTTTTCTTTGATTTTCGCATATCGGCCTTTATTTTTATGTCGGTCCAAATGATCAGGCGAAATATTAAGAACAGCACTTACTTGCGTTTTAAGTGAGCATGTAGATTCAAGCTGAAAGCTAGATAACTCCAGTGCAAATAATTGCGCATCTTCATGTTTAAGTAGATCTAATGCAGGTGGCCCTAAATTTCCACCAGCATACGATTTCACATTGGATGAATTTGCCATTTCTGCCACCAAGCTCGTTACGGTGCTTTTACCATTTGAGCCAGTGATTGCTACAATTGGTATTTGAGTGCAGCTTACAAATAGTTCAATATCTCCAATACATACTGCCCCTTGCTTAATAGCAGAACGAAGAAATTTATCACCAACATCAACACCCGGACTTATTATTATCTCTTTTGCATATTTAAATGTGCCTACAGAAAATTCTCCAAGCTTCACATGAACATCAGAAAACGACTCTTTAAATATTTTCAGCTTAGGAGGACTTATACGTGAATCAACAATTACAAAAGGCTTGCCTAATTTTTGGAAGTAATTTGCTACAGATAATCCTGTTTCACCAAGCCCTACGATTACGGTTTCATTGTCTCTATCTAAAATTGTTTGTTGCAATGCAAATCCCATATGCGTTAACGAATTTTCAAAGTTGCCAAACCAATTAACACCAGAATTACAGTAATAATCCAAAATCGAACAATCACTCTAGGTTCTGGCCAACCCTTTAATTCAAAATGATGGTGCAATGGCGCCATTTGAAAAATCCGCTTGCCTGTATATTTGAAAGACACAACCTGAATTATTACAGACACGGTTTCAAGTACAAAAACACCCCCCATAATCACAAGCACAATTTCTTGTCGCACCAAAACGGCCAACATACCTACAGCAGCGCCCAGTGCTAGCGCCCCAACATCACCCATAAACACTTGTGCAGGGTATGCATTGAACCAAAGAAATCCAAGACCTGCGCCAACCAAAGCGCCACAAAATACAACTAACTCACCAGAAAGAGGAATATGTGGAATTACTAGATAATCTGAGAAATAAATATTTCCACTAAGATAAGCAAACACACCTAATGCTCCGCCAACCATCACTACTGGCAATATTGCGAGACCATCTAGCCCATCTGTGAAGTTTACGGCATTACTAAAACCTACAATTACCAAGTACGTCAATAGCATGAACCACATGCCAAGTGCTATTTCGATATTTTTAAAAAATGGTACATACAGATTAGTCTCGACTGGCATATCGGTGCTGTAAAAAACAACTATTGCAATACTAAAAGCGATCAGTGATTGCCAAAAATATTTACTTTTAGCAGAGAGTCCTTTGCTCGATCCGCTTAATAACTTTTTAATATCATCAACCGCACCGATCAAACCAAATAAAAAAGTCGCGGCCAACACGTACCAAACATAACGATTTGATAAATCACTCCAAAGCAAAGCGCTTGTAAGTATTGATACTAATAAAAATGCGCCACCCATTGTTGGAGTTCCCGCCTTTGCTAAATGAGTTTGTGGGCCATCATCTCTAACATTTTGATTTACGCTATAACTACTGAGTTTACGTATCATGATTGGCCCTGTAATGAAGCAGATAGTAAGCGCCGTTAGAACTCCTAAAATCGCACGTAATGTTAGATACTGGAATACATTAAATCCAGAATGGAATTGCGCAAGATATTCAAATAATTTAAGCAGCATGTTCGTTACATGTAGCGTCAGATTTCACATTCTTACGAATGCCATCAACAATTTTTTCCATATGCATTGCACGTGAGCCTTTGACTAAAACACATACATTTTCATAAATATTTTTTTGCAATGCTTCAACTAACGCTTTATGACTTGAATATTGTTCAGCCCCAGCACCGAATGCATCTACAGAATGTTTGGTCAAATCACCCAACCCATATAATCGAGCAACACCATGCTCCTTCGCCATTTCTCCCGCTTTCTTATGCAACCCAACTTGCTCTTCACCTAACTCACCCATATTGCCAAGCACTAACCAATGTTCGCCATCTTCTTGTGACTGCACATCTAATGCAGCAAACAATGAGGCAGGATTTGCATTATAGGTATCATCCCAAATATTAGAGCCGCCAATACCAGCAAGACGCATTAATCGGCCCGGTAGTGATTTTGCGGCTTCTAAGCCTGCTTTTATATCCTCAAGATCGGTACCAAGACCAAGACAAGCCGCAGTTGCTGCACTAACGTTATATAAAGTATGTTGCCCGAGCGCCTGCATGCGAACGCGAACCGCTCCAATAGGTGTGCTTACTTCGATTAAATCTGAATTTATTTTTTTACAAGATACATCTGCACGCTGCTCCAGGCCAAATGTAATTTGCATGCGATCGCCAATATTGTTTTTCCAAGTATTTTTAAAAATCTCATCCATATTCACAACTGCGACACCTTGTGGACTTAAATATTGATAGAGCTCGGACTTTGCTCTTGCAACGCCCTCAATGGATCCAAATCCTTCCAAGTGTGCTGGTCCGATGTTTGTAACTACGCCAATATCTGGTTTTGCTATTTGTGTAAGTGCCGCAATTTCGCCGCTATGATTTGCACCCATCTCGACAACTGCATAGCGATGTGTCTCATCCAACCGAGCTAAGGTCAAGGGCACGCCAATGTGGTTATTAAGATTACCTATTGTTGCCAAAACATTACCTTGCGTCTCAAGAATTTTTTTAATTAATTCTTTGACAGAAGTTTTCCCATTTGACCCTGTTACACCTATAACTGGAATATCAAATTTTTCTCTCCAAATACGTGCAATTTGCTGTAATGCTTTATACGTATCACCAACAACTATTTGCGAACATTGTGCACGTAGCTGTTTATTTACTAGTACAGCAACTGCTTTATCTGCTTTATCTGCTTCAATTAATTCATGGGGATCAAAATTCTCACCAACCAATGCAACAAATAAACTTCCTTTTTGCAAATCACGCGTATCTGTAGATATTCCACAAGCAACTCCGTCGTCTCCGACTAACTGGCCATTAGTAATTGTTGCAATTTCAGAAAGAGATAATTTCATTGCGCGATTTCTTTCAAATATTGATTTGCAACTTTTCTATCATTAAAGGGCATATGCCTGCTATTTATAATCTGAACTGTTTCATGCCCCTTTCCTGCAATTAATACTGTGTCATTAATTGACGCGTTCTTAATGGCATATTCAATTGCTTTTTGGCGATCGTGTATCAGCTGATAATTAGCAGAAGACGAGAAACCAGAAATAATTTGCTTAGCGATTTTTGCAGGATCTTCTGATCGCGGATTGTCATCTGTAACTACCGCATATTTTGTTATCCTCTCAACCGCTTCAGCCATTAGGGCACGCTTACCAGAATCGCGGTCGCCTCCACACCCAAACACACACCACAATTTTCCATCACACTGCTCTTTTAAGGCTTGCAATACATTATTCAAAGCCTGAGGCGTATGCGCATAGTCAATGATCACGGTTGGAACATTTTCATTTTCTGAAACAATCTCCATTCGACCTGGAACAGTATCAAGAAAAGAAATTACTTTAACTGCATCTTCAAATGAGTAACCGCTTACAAGTAATGCGCCCATTACAGCAAGTAAATTACTGATATTAAATCTACCTACTAAATTTGTTTCAATGCATGCCGCTCCCCAAGTAGATGCGATATCAATTGAATATACATTATTAGTGCACAATATTTTTTCTACATACAAAAATGAATTATCCCCAACTATATTTCTATGCTGCGAATAGGTTACAAGATTAACAGCGTTATTAAGACTGTTTGCCAACCGAAGGCCAAATTGATCATCAATATTAATGACTGCGTTTTTTAAACTGTGCAATTCAAATAAAATACGCTTTGAATTACTGTAATCATCAAAATTTTGATGATAATCCATATGATCTCGGCCTAGATTTGTAAATATTGCCGTATTAACGTCTACACTATTTAATCTGCCTTGTTTAAGGCCATGCGAAGAAGCTTCAATGACTGCATGCATAACTTCATTTTGATAAAAATGATGTAATTGCGCTTGTATTCGTATAGGGTCAGGCGTGGTGTGAGTGGCAAAATCTAAATCTGGGTAAACCCCATACCCTAATGTTCCGATTACGCCGCAATTTGTATTTAACAAAGCAAAAGCTTGTGCAATAAATTGACTTACCGAAGTTTTCCCATCTGTTCCCGTCACAGCAATAATATTTATATGTTCGGAAGGATGATGAAAAAAACGTTTTGCAATTAAACCGGTTTGCTGTTGTAAAATTGGAATCGATATACACGGAAAGTTATCTGGCAAGTCCTCAAGTTGAATTCTCGAATCAGTTTCCCAAGCAATCGCTGCTGCGCCTTTTTCGATAGCCTGATCACTAAATTCTAAACCATGAGATTGCAGTCCTTGTACTGCCAAAAATAAATCTCCTTCACTGGTGAATCGACTATCCATACTTATACCTGAAATCATCGTGTCCGCATAAGGTTTTTGCACGTTTGACCACCCCTCTAACAAGTCTGCCAACAACCAAGTATTTGATGAAGCACGCTGCATAAACTATCCTGCATAGTCTTTCAGAATTTCATTTGTAGTGGCTTGCATGGGTGCTTGGTCTGGAGGGATATTCAATATTCGTAAGGCGGCACCCATTATTTTTGAAAAAATGGGTGCCGCAACTTCTCCACCAAAATATGTGCCGCGACTGGGTTCATTAACCATCACAACTAAAACCAACCTTGGATCACTTGCTGGTGCCATACCGGCAAACAAGGAGATATATTTATCTTCTTCATAGCCACCTTTCGCAAACTTGTGCACAGTTCCAGTTTTGCCTGCAACGCTATAACCTGGGATGGAAGCCTTAACACCAGTTCCTTTATCAGAAACTACAGATGTCATCATTGATACGACTTGGTCTATCGTTCTAGTCGAAAATACTCTTGGTGAATTTTGAGAAATTGAATCAGGATCAGAAATTTTTAGCATAGAGATAGGTAATGCTTTACCCCCCGATGCAAACACATTATATGCACGAGCTAATTGCAATGTCGTCATCGACATACCATATCCAAAGGCTAATGTTGCATGCTCAACTTCGTACCAGTCTTGAAAGTTCTTTATATGCCCACCTACTTCTCCAGGAAAGCCAGACCCTGTTGATTGACCCACTCCAATAGAGTTGAATGTCGACCATAATTCTTCAGCAGGAATCGTCAAGGCAATCTTTGTTGCACCAACATTGCTGGATTTTAGAATTACATGACTAACAGATAATGGCCCAAAATTTTTGATGTCTTTAATAGTGTGACCTGCGACTTTATAGGCTCCGGGAGCCGTATCAATAACAGTATTTGGAGAATACCTTTTAGATTCTAACGCAGAGGCAATGGTAAATGGCTTAATCGTTGAACCTGGTTCGAATACATCGGTCACCGATCGATTTCGATATGTGCGGCTATGATATTCTTTTCGATTATTAGGATTAAACGAAGGGACATTCGCCATCGCAATTACTTCACCCGTATGCGAATCAAGCAACACTGCCGAGGCAGATTTAGCACGATGTTGTGATAACTTAGCTTTCAATTCGCGGTAAGCCAAGTATTGCACTCTACGATCAATACTTAGCGAAATGTTTTGTCCAGGTTGAGCAATTCGAATGGCCTCTACATCTTCAACAATTCGATTAATTTGATCTTTAATTACTTTTTTCGCTCCTGGCTCTGCTCGCAACCATTGCTCGTACGCCAATTCAATTCCTTCAATTCCCTTATCATCAACATCTGTAAACCCCACCATATGGGAACTAACTTCTGCAGTAGGATAGTAACGTCTATATTCTCGTTGTAAATAAATTCCACTTAAATCTGCCGCCACAATTTCATCAGTTAGCTGTGGATCGATATGGCGTTTTACATATAAAAATTGACGCGAACTATTTTGCTTAACTTTTTTTGTTAAAACCGAGGCATTCAAATCTAAAATCTTTGCGATTTTACTGATCGATTCTTGACTTCCTGATGCTTCTTTAGGATTTGCCCATACTGAATGAATCGGCGTGCTCACTGCGAGTAGTTCCCCATTTCTGTCTAATATCATGCCACGATGTGCAGGCATTTCGACTACTCGCAGATGGCGCGCCTTTCCTTCCTCCTCTAGAAATTCGTGCTCAAATAACTGCAGATATACGGCTCGTACAAATAAACCTCCAAAACTAACTATAATTATAGTCAATAAAAAATAACGCCTAAATGTGTATACTTTTTTTTTCGACATGTTTTAACGCGTTTCTAAAAAAACCAGTCTTTTTTCATTTACAAGATCCATTTTTAATTTTTCGCGTGCAAGTTTTTCAATACGTCCGTGCGTTGCCCAAGCGCTTTGCTCCAACTGCAAGCGACCCCACTCGACTTGAAGCTCATCAAATACGCTTTGCTTGTTTTGTAATTCAATAAACGATTTGCGGGTTGAATGCTTGGTATAAACAATTCCAATGCCTGTAAATACATTTGCAAGAAATAAAATCGTAATCAGCACAATTCGGCCTAACATGCCAGCCGCTCCATTACATGTAGCTTGGCACTTCTAGATCTAGGGTTCCTTGCAATTTCATCTTTTGTTGGATGAATTGACTTACACACTCTTTTAAGAGCTGGTTTAAACTCATCAACCATAGGCAACTTTCGTGGCAATTCTGACTGACTATACTTTCTATAAAAACTTTTAACCAGCTGATCTTCCAATGAATGAAAGGTAATAACCAATAAGCGCCCGGTATGCGCAAGCAAAGAAACACAATCATCTAACGCGCTGTCTAATACTTCTAGCTCTTGATTAATGAATATCCGTATTGCTTGAAATGTGCGTGTGGCAGGATGTTTATGCTCTCGAGAAGAACCAATTGATTTTTGTACGACTTCAGCTAACTGCTTGGTCGTTGTAAAAGGAGAGTTTTCACGTTGCTTAATAATTGCAGCAGAAATTTTTTTTGCAAATCGTTCTTGACCATAAACCTTTAATACATTTTGCAATTCGCTTACACTAACAGTTCGCAACCAAGCAGCAGCGCTAATGCCTTTAGATGTATTCATGCGCATATCTAGCGGCCCATCTTGCATAAAACTAAACCCTCGCTCAGGATCATCAAGTTGTGGGGATGAAACTCCCAAATCAAATAAAACTCCTTTCACTTGCCCCTCCAAGTTATGTTTTTTTGCTACAGATAAAATTTGTGAAAAATTACAATGCTCAAAAGCAATGCGCTTATCATTTGTAAAAATCTTTTTTCCATAAGCAATGGCATATGGGTCTTGATCTAGCGCTAATAAACTCCCTTGACCACCTAAAACATTTAATATCTCTTGACTATGTCCTCCTCTTCCAAATGTGCAATCAACATATTTGCCTGCAGAATCGATACTCAATGCTTCTACCGCCTCAGACAGCAATACAGGTTGATGTGAGTGATGCACAACATCCTGCATAGTTAAATTGAAAGTGTTTCAAGCGCGCCGGTTATGTCACTTAGCTTATTTTCTTCTTTTATCCAACGCTCACACATCGTTGCCCATTTTTCTTGATCCCAAAGTTCAAATTTATTACCTTGTCCAATTAAGACTGCATGCTTGTTTAAACCAGCAAAATTACGCAAAGGTGGTGGCAGTAAAATACGATGCTGCCCATCGAGCTCACATTCCGTTGCATGACCTAATAACAATCTTTGTAATCGTCTTACTTGTTTATTAATACTTGGCAATTGCATAAGCTTTTCTTCTATTCGTTCCCACTCAGGAAAGGGATAAATCAATAAACAACGATCAACATCAACGGTAATAACTAGAGAACCGTCGCAATTTTCTTGAATGCGCTCTCGGTAGCGTGCCGGCAAAGACAAGCGACCTTTCGCATCCAAATTAAGATCATTAACACCCCGAAACATTGGCTCACTATCATGGAGTTCTATTCCATGTACTCCCACTTTTTCCCACTTTTTGACACTATAAAAACCAGCTCGTTAGATTGCAAGTGAATCTAGTCAAAAAAAACTAATAGTTTTCTTATAAGACAAATAGTTAAGCGGCTTATACCTATGCAAAATACAAGGTATTAGTATGATTATTTAGCTAATAACTGAAGGGTTAAAAAGTAAAGATAAGGATTTAGATTAAGTATAAGCCGCTATATTAATTTTATGAGCGCCTCACTATAGATGGTGATCCTAATTATTTTTCTAAATCTCAAGATTTCAGTAATTAGACAAAATTGGAGTCAGCCGATAAGCCGGGTTCTGTCTTGAGCAGTCATTCATCTAGCATTTGCGTCGCCACAAATATCATGCGACCTACCCGGGGACCGTACGGGCCGTACGTTGGATCGCTCCTTGCCCCCCTATTTGGTCTTGCTCTAGGCGGGGTTTACCTAGCCACAAATTGTTACCAATTGCGCGGTGCGCTCTTACCGCACCATTTCACCCTTACCAAACCGCTCATCTAAGCTTTATACAAAAATCTTAAAAGAGCAGCCTGGCGGTTTATTTTCTGTTGCACTTTCCATGGACTCACATCCTCCAGGCGTTACCTGGCACCGTGCCCTAAGAGCCCGGACTTTCCTCCCCCCTGCTTACTTTATGCATCTATGTCATCGCTAAAGATAAGCATAAAATAAGCAGAGGAGCGACTGCTTAGCTGACTCCAAATTTGACCATAGCATATTTAAAAATCACTTTTTCGTCTGCTTCTCCATACCCATCGAATAGATCTGATTGCGCCGAATTCCAGTATGTTTCGTGACAATCTCGACGGCAGCCTTATGAGAAATATGCTTTTGTAAATCTTCCAGCAAGCACTTCGCATTCTCAGCACTCTTGGCATCCTCACCTGTATTGGACCCATGAATTAGCACCACAAACTCCCCTTTGATAGAATTCGGATGGCTCTCTAGCTCTTGGTTAATATGCCCTAAAGTGCCTGCTATGTGCTGCTCAAAGTGTTTAGTTAACTCTCGCATCAACACAGCTTCACGAGCCGCACCAAACACATCCATACAAGCCTGTGCACACGCTTGAATGCGTTGAGGTGATTCATAAAAAATAATTGAACGTGATTCATATTGAATTTCTAGCAATCGTCTTCTTCGTTCAGCCGTCTTTTTAGGCAAAAATCCTTCAAATACAAACCGATCTGTAGGAATCCCAGCGGTAGATAAGGCTGCCATGACCGCACTAGGCCCTGGTATTGAACGAATCTCTATACCTTCTTTTCTAGCAACAGATACGAATTTATAGCCAGGATCACAAATTAAAGGTGTACCTGCATCAGATACAAGACCAATATTTGCACCAGAGGATAAAATTTTTATTAGGGTGGGTATTTTCTGAACTTCATTAAAATCATGTAGCGACTCAAGATTTGCTTGGATACCATAGTGCTCTAGGAGCTTTTTAGTAACGCGTGTATCCTCAGCCAAAAGGATCTCAACTTCTTTAATAGTGTCTAATGCACGAAGCGTAATATCTGCTAAATTACCAATTGGTGTAGCAATCACATATAAAATACCCTGATCACTCATAATAATTTAGTCTAGTGTTCTATCCGTGGTTAACAATGCCAAAAATAATAATCGATTTCATGACATTTCATGATTAAAAATATAACTCAGGTTGTAGTTTCAGCATTCATTGTATGTGCACTAGCAAGTTGTGCAACTACATCTACATCTGGGAAAAAAGTTTCTCAATCAGAAAAATCACAAATTCGACAAGCTGAAAAACTGGTGCAAGAAGAACAGTATCAGCAGGCAGCTTCCATTTACTGGAATCTAGCAGAAAATAAGCCTATTCCCCAGCGTGAATCCTTACAGCTTCGAGCTGTAGAAGCTGTATTACACCCACAAACCAAGCTACAAGCTCAACAATATCTCAGCGCAATAGATGAAAATATTCTTACAAAAGATTTATTGGTTCGAAAACGTGCTGCTACTGCTGAATTACATCTACTCAATGGCCAACCCCAACTAGCACTTGAAGCATTACCTGAAAACCTAATTAATGCATCACCAAAATATAAACCTCATGTATTAGCGGTTCGCGCCAAGGCACTACAAGCGGCCCGACTAACACATGAATCAATCGAGTCTCGCATCGCGCTAAACCTATTGCTTACCAATAAAGAACAATACAATAAGAATAATGATCTAATTTGGCAGTCATTGCTGAAATCAAATCGCGATGAACTCACTGAATGGCAGCTAAGTAACTCAGATCCTGATTTAGGGGCATGGCTTAGTCTTGCTTTAATTCAAAAGCAACCCTATGAAAATTTACCTGCGCTAGAAAATGAAGTACAGCAATGGCGCATACAAAACCAAAATCATAAAATTCCCAGCTCTATTGTAGATTCAATTGCGCTAGATTGGGCTTCTTATCATATTTCTCCAAATAAAATTGCACTTTTACTTCCTATGACTGGGCGATACAGCAAAGTTGCTGAAGCCATCTATGCAGGAATTGTTACAGCACGAGAATTTGGAGAAACAATTAACCCTCCTCCTGAATTAGTACTTTTTGACACAGGCGACGTTCCTTCTATTGCGGTTAGCTATTACCGACGCGCCATCAGCGAAGGCGCTGACTTTGTTATAGGCCCGCTTCAAAAAGAAGCTGTTAATATTTTATCTCAAGAAGACCAGTTGGCTGTTCCAACTCTTACACTTAATTATGCAGGCCACCTGGATGTAGAGGACAAAAATTTATATCAGTTTGGGTTACTACCCGAAGATGAAGCCCGACAAGTTGCAGAACGCGCCTCAATTGATAATCTCCAAGCTGCATTAGTGTTAGTGCCAGAGAGCGGATGGGGCACGCGTATACTCGAAGCATTTAATTCACGCTTTGTTGAACTTGGCGGCACAGTGCTGCAAGTTGAACGATATTATTCAAGTGAATCAGATCATTCCGTAGCGATAAAAAATCTATTGCAGTTAAACCAGAGCGAACAACGCCGACGGAACGTTCAAGCAATTATTAAACAAAATGTTGAGTTTGAACCTAGACGACGTCAGGACGCAGACTTTATATTTGTTGCAGCTATACCACCCCAAGCAAGGTTGCTGCGGCCACAACTCAGTTACCATTTTGCGACCGATTTGCCTGTATACGCGACTTCGCATATTTTTTCAGGCAATGAAAACATTTCTGCAGATCAAGATATTAATGGAGTGACGTACTGTGATATTCCTTGGCTGCTATCAAATGACACATCAATTGAGCTGCTACGAGACTCATTAGACTTGCAAGTATCAAGCAGCCCGTCTCAATTGCCACGATTTGCAGCATTAGGTATTGACGCTTACCAAATTATACCGCATTTACAACGCCTCGCTGCCTACGAGTATGATAGCTATCAGGGTACAACCGGAAGACTTAGTGTTCATGAAGATAATAGAATTTATCGAGAATTGATTTGGGCAAAGTTTCAAAAAGGTCGACCGCAGACAATTGGGTTTTTGCCTTATGTAGAATCACAACCTTTTCAGCAACAGTGAAAACATTGTCAATAGGACATGATAGTGAAAATATGGCTTATAATTATTTACAGGAGCACGGTTTAAAATTAGCCGAGAAAAATTATCGCTGTCGTAGCGGTAAAATTGATTTAATTATGCAAGACAAAGATCAACTGGTATTTGTAGAAGTGCGCTATAGAAAATGTGAGAATTTTGGAACAGCTATAGAAACAGTTGATCAGAAAAAAATCAAAAAACTTATTTCGACAGCACACCATTACCTTGCTCGAAATAAGTTAGACGTTCCTGCACGATTTGATGTAGTAGGTTTTGATGCGTCATTGAAACCCAATTAGATCGGTAACGCATTTTCTGAATTTTAGAGGTTTATTCACAAAGCTTATGAACTACAAATCTCATATTGAAACATTGTTTAATGAAAGCATTAGCGTTAAACAGGCGAGCATTGCTGAGTTAACAGCCCCGATTGTTAATGCAGCAAATATAATTGCAACGTCACTAAAAAATAATGGCAAAGTTCTCACTTGCGGGAATGGCGGCTCAGCTGCTGATGCACAACATTTTTCATCTGAATTATTAAACCGCTTCGAACGGGAACGACAAGGTCTTGCTGCAGTTGCGCTTACTACTGACAGCTCAACTCTTACTTCGATTGCTAATGACTATACATATGAGCAAATATTTTCAAAACAAGTTTCCGCATTGGGTAAAAATAATGATGTATTGCTTGCTATTACAACCAGCGGAAATTCTGCAAACATACTTGCTGCAATAAAAGCTGCCCATCATAATGGGATGTCTGTCGTTGCACTATCTGGAAAAAATGGCGGAAGCATTCCAGCATCGTTAAAAAACCAAGATATTGAAATTCGAGTCCCAAGTCAGTCCACAGCACGAATTCAAGAAGTGCATTTATTAGTTATGCACTGTCTTTGTGATCTAATTGATCATAAAATTATAGACAGTTAAATCTTCCATACATATTTAAGGATGTCGTTAGACACACACATTATTGAAAATTTTATCGCTGTCTGTAGCAAAGAGTCGGTCCTTTCAGATGAAAGTGAACGCTGGACATACGGATATGACAACAGCAAACAACACGTCTGCCCAGATTTGATTGTGTTACCAATACACCATGAACAAATTCAAAAATGCATTCAATTATGTAACCAATTTAAAATTCCACTTGTTGCCCGTGGGCGAGGAACCGGAACAACGGGTGCGGCAGTACCCATTAAAGGTGGGGTTGTACTTTCTACAGAGCGCATGAACAAGATTCTAGAGCTTGATTCTACAAACCGAAACATGCGTGTCGAGCCAGGTGTATTAAATTCTGAAGTTCAGCTGCACGCTAACACACATCAACTATTTTGGCCGCCTGATCCAAGTAGTGCTGAGTATTGCACCGTGGGTGGAAACTTAGCTTGTAATGCTGCGGGGCCTCATGCCGTTAAATATGGAACATGCAGAGAAAATACTCTCAGCCTGCGCGCTATAACGGGTAATGGCGAATCCATTCAAACAGGCAGCGCCACAACAAAAGGTGTTGTTGGTTTAGATTTAACACGGTTGCTAATTGGTTCTGAAGGGATACTTGCAGTCATTACAGAGGCAAGAATAAAACTTAGCCCAATACCAGAGCGTGTAGATACAATTCGTGCCCTTTATACAGATACAAGCACTGCAATTGATGCCGTTGTTAAAATACTTGCCCAAAACGCCACACCTTGCGTTTTAGAATTTATAGACAGTGGTTCATTGAATTTGATTCGGCAACACAGTAATTTGAATATTGATTCAAACGCAAACGCTATGTTAATGATTGAAGTAGATGGCTTAGAGCACACAGTCGAGCCACAAGTAAACGCAATCATGCACGCCGCAAAAAACTCAGGCTGTATTGAATTTCAAAACGCCAATGATGAACAACAAAAAAAGGGGCTATGGTCTGCGCGTAAAGCACTTTCCCCAGCACTACGTAGTTTTGCGCCAAACAAAATTAATGAAGATGTTGTAGTTCCGGTTTCTCAATTATCGACTTTATTACAAGAGCTAGAAACACTTAGCAAAAAACATTCAATAGCAATATTTTGTTTCGGGCATGCGGGCAATGGAAATTTGCATGTCAATCTTTTATACGATGCATCTGACACTACCCAAGCAAACTCTGCAATCCAATGTTTAGAAGAAGTATTCGATACCGTCTTAAACTTAAATGGAACACTATCTGGAGAGCACGGCGTGGGAATAACAAAAAGAAACTATATTTCAAAGGAAATTCAACCTAGCGCATTAAAATTAATGCAGAAAATCAAACAACAGTTTGATCCAAACAACATATTAAACCCAGGTAAAACTTTACCCGAAGCATAAGCACTCTGTTCAAATTTATTCTTTTAATTTCCAGCATTCAGCCATAATTAGTCGCTGTGCTAGTCTCATTGAATGTTTTACATTCTATGCCCGCTTTCGGCCAATAGCGGTCATTCCAAAGGTAGACTTTATAAATCACTTATTAGGAATCTATTACTCATTAGGCGATCGAAATAATATGCATTCAACGTACAAATTTAGAAAGCCAAAACAACTACTGCAGCCAATGGAAGTGCATAATGGAGAAATGTCGTAATACCTTTAGATTTTACTAAAAGAATCTTATGCGTGGTACTGACAAGTTAAACGCATCTGGGCGACAATTACTGGATGAATAAATCAAAAAGCTTGTATAAACGTCACCGATTTCCATCTGAAATTATTCAATATGCCGTCTGGCTCTACTATCGCTTCAACGTCAGTCATCGGGACATCGAAGATCTATTAGCTGAACGCGGGATTGAAGTCAGTTATGAGTCCATTCGTATGTGGTGTAATAAGTTTGGTCCTCAATACGCCAGGCGATTGAAGCGAAAGCACCAGGGCTACGGTGATACATTTTACATAGATGAAGTATTCGTCAAAGTTCATGGTAAGCAACATTATTTATGGCGCGCGGTGAATCAGGATGGCGAAGTAGTTGATGTGTTTCTGCAATCACGCAGAGATGGCGCTGCAGCCAAGCGTTTTTTTAAGCGCCTGATAAGAAACCATGGGAGTGAACCCAGAAAAATAGCCACGGATAAGTTAAGAAGCTATGGCGTTGCACATCGAGAACTCATCCCAGAATCTATTCACGATACTTCTCAATACGCTAATAACCGAGCCGAGCTTTCGCATCAACCGACGCGAGTTCGAGAGCGAGGAATGCGCCGATTTAAATCGATGCAGCAAGCGCAACGTTTTTTAAGTGCACATGCAGCGGTATATAATCTTTTCAATCTTGGTCGTCATTTAGTATCAGCTAAGCATTTTCATCAACTTAGGGAGAACGCCTTTGCGTCTTGGAGATGTGCAACGGCGTTATAGAATACGTTTTTTCTAGAATTCGTAGATGTGTAAAAAGTTAACTTGTCAATACCAATACTTAAACTACTGTTCAGTCATTCAGTTAATTGATGTAAGTAGTTGTTATGAATCAAAAATTTCGAATGGTAATAATGCAATTAGCCTAATTCCAGCACTCGATACATTAACCGGGATAAGTGAATGTGTTTTTTCCTGGCATTAAAAATTATTATAATTTTATTAGCGCTATAATCCTATCATTATTGATTATTTAGATCACTACAATGAAAGTGGTGAAATATAACAATAGAATTCTAGACTGATTTTAGAGAAATGAGAATTTTATATTTAATGCGAATGATTAGTTAATGCATCGTGCATTGCTGCAAAACATTGTCCGGTTTTATTAATGTCTTCATGCCACAAAAGCATAAGTAATTTATTATTAAAGATAAATAATTTTCCATTCAACTCTGAATTCGCTTCAAACAAATTAGAATCAATGGGTTTTTTAAATCGATATCCGTAAATTCCTACTTCGTTAATGGGTTCTTTTTCATAAAATACAGCGATGTATATCGTTTCAATGTGTTTCGAGCTCATATAATCTGATCCGGAGCTGAGAAATGTTGATACAATGGCTCCTATATGGTCACGTATCTCTTCTCGAGTCTCACCAGTAGGGTTAATTGCAATCAAAGATGATATGTCATCTACAGACTTGCTTATACAAGGCTCAGGAGGCTGAAGATGTATTTTTTCAATAATTGAATCTTCCGAGGCAAAAACGTCGTTGCCAATATTAATTATTCCTATTAAGAATGTGATTGAAATTGTTTTAATGGTAATTTGCATATTTTTTTGTTCTGCATTCTGAATTGTGGAAGAAAATGCCATGCTATAAAATTACCAATTCCATCCACTATCATGAAAACAACACTTACCCAATAAGATTCAATGTAGCGGTAGTGGTATAAACAAAAAAACGAGTTAGCGATTAAAATGATTCCCGCAAATAAAGCAAGTACAAGCAATATGAAAAAAACGTAGGCATTACCATTGCCACTACTAAGTACGGTTTTTGTGTAATCAAATATTGAGAATCCTACTAGAGCACTGCAAATGAGCCGAAGAGAGAGTGTAATGCTGCCTATTTTTTGAGACATGTGCGCTTTCCTTTAGTGTTCGCACTAAAGGAAAGCGCATATAACCAAAATTCTATTTGTTATTTGGTTAGCTTTTACCATAGACAGGAACAGCTGTACCTGTTACCCCTTTCGCATATTCTGAACACAAATGCAAAACCTCATTGGCTAAATCCGTTGTAGGCACCCAATTACTAAAATTAGCATCCGGCATGTCTGCTCTGTTTTGTGGTGTATCGATCGTTCCCGGCAAAATGCAATTAACATTTAAATTATTCATTTTGTGTTCAGCAGCTATACTTTGTGTAAGGGTGATTACCGCTGCTTTACTTACACAGTAAGGCGCCATTTTAGCTTTACCTTCCACCGCTGCACGTGCCGCCACATTTACAATTTTGCCTTTTTTCTTTTTTAACATGTGCGGTATCACTGCACGGCACATTAGGAATACACTTTTTGCATTCATGTTCAGCATGAAGTCCCAATCTGCAGCGGGTGTTTCATGCAAGGGTGGACCCATTTTAAAACCGCCTGCAATGTTGGTGAGAATGTCTATTTTTTTAAAGCGCTGTTTAATGGCAGCAATGGAATCGTTCACAGAATTGACATCGGTTAAATCGGTTTTAAATAAACCGACGTTTTTGGCTCTTCGCCAACGTGTGTGGGTGAGGCGGTCAAAGTTGATATCTACAAGTGCGAGATCTGCACCGGCGCGGTAAAAAAGCTCTGCCACTGTGCTGCCTAAACTACCTGCTGCACCGGTGACAATGACAACATTGTTTTTGAAATTGAAACTGCTCATTACTACAATCTGTTTTTAATTTTATATTTCATAATATTATCGCATTTGTACATCCTTGGCAGAAAATTGCGTTTTACTTTTTTGTAGATAATCTCAGAAGCTGCTCCTGCGTTTCTGGCCGCCGCTTTCGACATCCTGTCTCCCGCGGCACTTGTACTTCCATGTACATCGTACATTCATCTTTTCTAAGTTCTTTAAAGTTTTGTTTTACAAAAATTTAAAGAAAAAAAAGGGAGCAGAAGGTGCTCCCTTAATATAACCACCATAAGTGGTGGCCCCATAACGCCGGTTACATAAACCCGTTGTTTACCAGGTAAGGGCTCCCCCGGTTTGGTACTCGGTAACTCGGGTTTCAAAGAAATTCTTTTCTTTCTTTAAATCTAATATTTCGGACATCCATGGGAAGGGATTGCTCACTCCAGCGTATTGTTGTGGTAAACCAATTTGTGCGTAACGTCGGTTAGCAATAAATTGCAGGTATTCTTCAAACATGGGTGCATTCAAACCTAAGATGCCGCGCGGCATGGTGTCGTAGGCATATTGGGTTTCAAGTTCTACACCGCTTTTAATGAGCTGGATCATTTCTTGTTGAAAGTCGTCAGTCCACAGTTGTGGGTTTTCTATTTTAATTTGGTTGATGACATCAATACCAAAGTTCATGTGCATGGACTCGTCACGCAAAATGTATTGAAACTGTTCAGCCACACCGGTCATTTTGTTGCGACGGCCCATGGAAAGAATTTGCACAAAGCCCACATAGAAAAAGATGCCTTCAAACACCACATAAAATGCAATGAGGTCACGTAGCAAACGTTGATCATCTTCGAGTGTGCCGGTTGTAAAGTCGGGATCCCCCAAACTGTTGGTATAGGGCAGTGCCCATTCTGCTTTGCGTGCCACCGTAGGCAGTTCGCGATACATGTTAAACACTTCGCCTTCATCTAACCCTAATGACTCAATGCAGTATTGATAGGCATGGGTGTGTACGGCTTCTTCAAAAGCTTGGCGCAATAAATATTGACGACATTCCGGGTTGGTAATGTGTTTGTACACGGCCAACACTAAGTTGTTGGCAACCAGTGAGTCTGCCGTTGAGAAGAAACCAAGGTTACGTTTAACAATGGTGCGCTCGTCTTCGGTTAAGCCCTCATTGTTTTTCCAAAGGGAGATGTCGGCCGTCATGTTAATTTCTTGCGGCATCCAATGGTTGGCGCATCCGTCTAAATATTTTTGCCACGCCCAGTCATATTTAAAAGGTACAAGCTGGTTAAGATCCGCGCGACAGTTGATGATTTTTTTATCATCGACCTGTATGCGACTGGCGCCCATCTCGATATTCTCTAACCCGGTCACTCCCTGGCGGCGTTGTTCCTGCGTTTTCTCGAGTTCTGCACGTTCGATAATGAGCGAGTCATTGCCGCTGTGCGACATGGGGTTTTCTCCTGCAATTTCCGGTTGAGTGAAAATGGCAGGAGAGGTTGCACTAGTCGTTACATTACGTGCATCAGCGATTGGATCTTCCCAGCTTTGCATCTTCCTTTTCTCCTCTAGTCGTTTACCAATAAATTGTAGGTCTATTGGCAGGCTTCACATTCGGGATCCAAGATCGAACACGCATGTGGCGTACTGCTGCCGTTGCCATTGCTTTGTACGGCATTCAGTTTGTTATCACGATCTTGAAGTGTACTTTTTTCTACATGCGTGGCACCCATTGAACGTAGGTAATACGTCGTTTTTAAACCACGTACCCATGCAAGTTTGTACAAGTTATCTAGCTTTTGGCCAGAGGGCTCGGACATGTAGAGGTTGAGAGACTGCGCTTGATCAATCCACTTTTGTCGACGCGATGCAGCTTCGACTAACCAACGTGGATCAACTTCAAATGCAGTGATATAAATGTCTTTAAGATTTTTTGGAACACGGTCAATGGTTTGCACACTGCCGTCAAAATATTTGAGGTCATTGACCATGACTTCATCCCAGAGATCTTGCTCTTTCAAATCTGCAATCAGGTAAGGATTGCTAACGGTAAACTCACCCGACAAATTCGATTTCACAAATAAGTTTTGATAGGTGGGTTCAATGCTTTGTGTCACACCACAAATATTGGAAATGGTTGCTGTGGGTGCAATGGCCATGGTGTTGGAGTTGCGCATGCCGACATGCTGAACGCGTTGGCGCAGGCTTTCCCAGTCCATGGTGGCAGAGCGATCTTGTTTTAAATAGGCACTGCGTTCGTTTTCTAAAATTTCAATGGAGTCTATTGGTAATATACCTTGCTCCCACAATGAGCCTTTAAAGGTGGCATAGGGGCCGCGCTTTTCGGATAAGTCTGTTGACGCTTTAATAGTGTAGTAGCTCACTGCTTCCATGGAGCGGTCTGCAAATTCTATGGCATCATCACTGGCATAAGAAATTTTTTGTTTATACAACGCATCTTGAAAACCCATCATGCCTAAGCCCACAGGGCGGTGACGTAAGTTGGAACGACGTGCTTTGGATACACTGTAGTAGTTATATTCAATGACGTTATCCAACATGCGCATGGCCGTTGAAATGGTTTTTTCAAGCTTTTTAAGATTTAAACCGTTTTCATCTACGTGCGCGGCAATGTTTACCGAACCTAAGTTGCACACTGCAATTTCATCATCGGTGGTGTTAAGTGTAATTTCGGTGCACAAGTTAGAGGAGTGCACGACACCCGAATGTTGTTGTGGTGAACGTAAATTGCATGGATCTTTAAAGGTGATCCAAGGGTGACCTGTTTCATAGAGCATGCTGAGCATCTTGCGCCACAGGTCGACGGCGTTTACTTTTTTGCAGTTTTTAATTTCGCCGCGTTCGGCTTTTTGCTCGTACTCTTCGTAACGGGTTTCAAACTGCTTGCCGCATAATTCGTGCAAATCGAGTGTCTCATGAGGTGAGAATAGGGTCCATTCTTTTTCATCGCTTACACGCTTCATGAATAAGTCTGGGACCCAATTTGCGGTGTTCATGTCGTGCGTTCTGCGACGATCATCACCGGTGTTTTTGCGTAGGTCTAAGAATTCTTCAATGTCTAAATGCCAGGTTTCTAAATATGCACACATGGCACCTTTGCGCTTGCCGCCTTGGTTTACTGCCACTGCGGTATCGTTAGCAACTTTTAAGAAGGGCACCACCCCTTGGGACTTACCATTGGTGCCTTTAATGTGTGAGCCCATGGAGCGTACACGGCTCCAGTCATTACCTAACCCACCGGCAAACTTGGATAGCATGGCATCGTCTTGAATCGCTTCAAAGATGCCGTGCAAGTCATCGGGCACGGTGCTGAGGTAACACGAAGACAGTTGTGGGCGCAGGGTGCCTGAGTTAAACAAGGTTGGCGTGGAGCTCATAAAATCAAAAGACGACAACAAGATGTAAAACTCAATGGCACGTTCTTCGCGTTCAACTTCATTTATGGCCAAACCCATGGCGACACGCATAAAGAAGGCTTGCGGTAATTCAAAACGTGTGCCTTCGCTTTGGATAAAGTAACGGTCATACAAGGTTTGCATACCGAGGTACGTGAATTGATGATCACGTTCGGCTTTTAAGGCCTTACCCAGTTTCTTTAAATCATACTCATTGGCTAATTTTGGATCTAGCAACTCAACTTCTGCAGCTTTGCGAATGTAACCTTCAAAGTAATCGGCATATTGGTATGACATTTCTTTAAAGGTAGCTTCAGCTGCAACACCGTGTACAAAACTTAATGCTTCACGACGCAAGGTATCGAGCAGTAAGCGCGCTGCAACATAGGTGTAGTTAGGATCTAGTTCGATTAACGTGCGTGCACTCATGGTTAGTGCAGTGCCCACTTCATTTTCTGGTATGCCGTCATAAAGATTACGCAGTGCTTCATGAATAATGGGTTGTGATTGAACGTCTTTGGTGTCCATGCAGGCTTCTGTGACCATGCGGGTGAGACGTTCAATATCTAAAGGTTTTTCTTTGCCCTCTGCATCCAGTACATGGATGGTAGAAGAAGATGCTTCAGTTTGTGTTTCTTGCGCCTGTTCTTTTGCAGCTTCTGCGCGTTTTTGTGAGCGCTCATCGCGATACAACACATACGCACGTGCAATTTTGTGTTGGCCATAGCGCATTAAGGTCAGTTCTACCTGGTCTTGAATGTCTTCAATATGGAAGGTGCCCCCCTGTGGACGGCTACGGGTCAGCGCATAGAAAACCTTATCGGTGAGCTCATCGACCATCTCATGAATACGTGATGAGGCGGCTGCGTTGCCCCCTTCTACAGCGAGAAAGGCCTTGGTAACGGCAACTTTGATTTTGTCGTGATCAAAGCTGGTGACCTTGCCATTTCGCCGAATGACACGGTACTGATCTGGGGCTGTGGCTGCTATTTCTAGGCTTAAAACGTCGTTATTATCCTGCGATGTTCCTGGCGATTTATTTTCGGCAATAGTTGCAAGTTCTGGCTGCATGTGGCCTCTCAGCAAAGCATTATAAGTTATTGATTCTTTTCCCATTCCCACACGTTCCTGGACTTTCTTTTTTTTACCTTCGAAACGAGCCTAAGTCGGCTGCTGTGGAAGTGAAATACTATAAATTGGGGTTTGCAAACCGTCAAGCACAATATGTTGTATATATTGGTATCCATATCCTTTGGACAAGCTGTGGATAAGCGCTCTTTACTCTTACAGTGATGTTAAAATTCCCTGAACAATCGTGTGGTTACAAGATTGCAAGTATTTTTTGCATGTTCTGTCTTAAAATCTTCTAATCAACTAAATAGAAAACTTTTATAAATTTTTATCATTTTTTATTCGCCAGCATTGAAATATGACCGTTTAAAATAATTTTAGGATGCAATTTTATTCCCGCACAGAAGGTCCTCATAAACAACGCACGGATTACAAAAATTTGTTGCTGATGTTTCCCTATGTGTGGACCTACCGCTGGCGTGTGCTGATTGCACTGGGTTGTTTGATTGCTGCCAAGGTGGCCACGGTTGCGGTACCACTTGTTTTAAAAGGCATTGTCGATTCTTTAGACATCGAAACCAGTTTATTGGTATTACCCTTGGGTTTGTTGTTGGCGTACGGCGCCTTGCGTTTAACCACCGCGATATTTAATGAACTGCGCGATGTGCTATTTGCACGTGTGCGTTATCGCGCTATTCAAAAACTATCTACGCGTGTACTCGAACATTTGCATCATTTGCCGTTACGGTTTCATTTGGAAAGACAAACGGGATCGATTACTCGTGACCTTGAACGTGGTACACAAAGCTTAAGTTCAATTATCAATTATATGGTGTTTATTATTTTGCCCACTATTGTTGAATTGACATTAGTCGCGGCTATTTTATTTGGTGCCTATGCGCTTAAGTTTTTTTTAGTCACTTTGTTAACCGTGGTCATTTATATTTTATTTACCTTGGTGGTAACGAATTGGCGTATGAAGTATCGACATGAAATGAATCGCCTTGATTCAGAAGCCAATTCAATTGCAGTTGATAGCTTGCTGAATTTTGAAACGGTGAAGTATTTTAATAATGAACGATATGAGTTATCACGTTACGGCAATACACTCTCACAATGGGAAAATGCTGCAGTAAAAAGCATTACTACCATGTCGATGCTGAACTTTGGCCAAGCTGCAATTATAGCTGTAGGTGTTACGTTTATTATGATTTTTGCTGCAGCAGGGGTGAAATCAGGCAGCATGACGCTAGGCGATTTGGTATTGGTGAATGCGTTGATGCTGCAGCTGTTTGTGCCCTTAAATACGCTGGGGATTGTGTATCGGCAAATTACTTACTCACTTGCCGATATGGATTTGTTGCTAAAACTATTAAACAAAGATACTGAAGTTAAAGATGCGCAAGATGCAACACTACTTAATGTCAAAGCAGCTGAGATTGAATTTGAGCAAGTGTCATTTTCGTATCAACAAGAACGAGAGATTTTACGCGATGTAAATATTACGATTCCATCCGGTCATAAAGTTGCCGTGGTAGGCCCATCGGGCGCAGGGAAATCGACGATCGCGCGGTTGCTATTTCGTTTTTATGATGTCACATCGGGTGCGGTACGCATTGATGGGCAAGATGTACGTAAATGCACGCAAGAAAGTCTGCATCAAGCCATTGCAGTGGTGCCGCAAGATACCGTGCTGTTTAATGAGAGCATTCATTTTAACATTCATTACGCAAAACCAGGTGCCAGCAAAGATGAAATTGTGCATGCTGCAAAGCTTGCTAACATTCATGAATTCATTGAACAACTTCCGCAACAGTACGATACCGTTGTAGGGGAGCGTGGATTAAAATTATCGGGTGGTGAAAAACAACGCATAGCAATTGCACGCGCGGTGTTGAAAAACCCACGCATTCTCATTTTTGATGAGGCTACTTCCAGTCTGGATTCCCAATCTGAAAGTGTAATTTTAAATGCCATGCAAGACATTACACACGGAGTAACAACCTTGGTTATTGCGCATCGTTTATCTACTGTTGTCGATGCAGACACCATTTATGTACTCGATAATGGAATGTTGGTTGAGTCTGGCAGTCATCGGGAATTGCTTGTACATCAGGGCATGTATGCCAAAATGTGGGCCTTACAACAAGAAGAACGTGCAGCCGAAGATGCTGCAGCATTAGTGACTTAGCGCATAATTCGTATTCGCAATGTGCTACACGTAAAATAGCGACATGGAAAAATCGAAAGACATCCCTATACATGCAGATCTTGCCGATCACGGTGGCTGTGCTAACTCCGAACCCTTTGCGTTACGTGTGTTAGGCGACAGCATGGAGCCTGAATTTAAAGATGGCTGTATTGTAATTATTGATTCTGCGGCCGCAGTTGAAAGTAGTTGTTATGTATTGGCTTTGGTAAATGACGAATATATTTTTCGACAATTAATTATAGAAAATGAACGTTACGTGTTAAAAGCATTAAAAGATGGATACGATGAAATACAAGTGTCTGGTATGGATGCAATTCGAGGTGTAATTGTTCAGCGTTCGGGAACACGTCGTAAAGACCACAAGCATTACGTCTAGTTTTTATACCGTTTGTCCTTTTTGTATTTCTTAAAGTCTCGAAAAACACCAATTTACAATCTTGTAACGCTTTTTTTATATTAATTTAATCCCTTGAGTTTAAACTATATCTTGTTGAAGGTATTAATGCGTTTTAACTAAAAGTTTGCTTTGCGTATAAACATGCGCGCGCGTTGATTGTGTAAATAAAGTTGTTTAATCAAAAGTGTTTTTTCTGTGTTTGAATATAATGCGAAAAATATTTGGCTTAGCGATTGTTTAGTATGTAGTGAGGGCATTTTTAAAGCTGTGTTTTGAAAAGTGTAATAACTTTGTAAATAAATAGTTTGCATTTGGAGGAACTAAGTGTGGTTGGTCCCATCTAATGATTGTCGTTTGCATTGCTTAAAACAACAAAGGGCCCATAACAATTTAACTAGAGGATAACACAATGAGTACTATTGATGATTCATTTTTCTATAATATTTGCGTGCCAGACTTTTTAGTATTCGCTATAGGAATGTCGACAATATTTGCTTTCTTACTGACGATATTTTCATACTAATATCTGTTTTCTCGGCTCGAGTAAGTTCTGTTTTACGAGGCTTTTTTTATGTTTGATCAGTACTAATGCGGTGTTATCAAACCCAATAGTCCAACAAAATATGGAATTAGTTATAGTCTTCGTATAAAGAAACTAAAAATTGCGTTATTGGATAAATATCGTTGGGTTCAATTTTTACACTACCAATATCTTCATCACCATTTCTAAAGTACTTTTGTCGTGTGTTGACGGCAGCACCTATATAAAAGCCTACCGTTGCATGCAGGTCGCTGAATAAGCCGTTGTGCATATATGAGCGGAGTGTCCTAAATCACGAAGGCTGGGTGTTTTAAACGTTGCAATGCTAAGTGCCAATGCATGTTCGTCAGAGGTGCATGTGTCATCAGATTTGCAAATTAAATTCTCGATGCGATCCTGTGTTTTGGGGTAGTCATCATTATGAAAAACATTCCATGCGCCAAGATCTGTGAATAAGGGTGTACTTTTATCGGGAATTCTACGAAACTGGCTTTGTCGATTAGGATGCTGATGGGTAGCAGGCAGGTGTTGATCGGGTTGTTCATTTCGCTGCGATAAGCTTGGGATGGCAAGCTTATTAAAAGCGTTATTACCATGAATTGCTTGGTATTCTATTTGTGTCACGCCCGTATTGTGTAGACCAAAATCGGTGAAATTTGGCGCGGGGTGGCATGCAATGCAGTTGCCTTTCTGTATATGGTCTTTTTCATTTTGATTAAAGAAAATTTCCATCCCCTTTAATTCTAATTCGCTAAATTGAAATGCTAAGTCATGGAATTCAAAGCCACCATGCTCTGTGTTTGGATTTTTCGTGGTAAATTTCAGGCTATTTTTATTTTTCAATGCTTTAATTTCAGCCATGAGTCGTTTGCTGTAGTCAATATCACTTTCATCAGAATTTGGTTGAGTGGGCAGCTTGTTTGTGCGTAAAAATAAATCGTACGGTGAAAAAATAGTTTCATCTGCTGCAAATACTAAACTCTCAGTATAGATTGCAATAAAGTTTGCTACGGTATCAAACACATGTTCACAAGAGTCTTTATGTATGTCTGTTTGTAAAACTTTAGGTATTTGGTAATCGCTTGCGACGGGGTTGTTATCTTTTGTGGCGCCTGAAAAAGCTTCGCTATATGAAAGGTCGCCAAATTCTGCAGCCAGCACATTTTTACCATTATCTTCACGAACTATTTTGCATATATGATTAATTGCAATATCTTTTTCACCTGGCAACCAACCAAAGTTTCTGTTCGTTAATGTTCCGCGTACCAATTGTCGTAAAGAGTAAAACTCACCATCGAAATGCATGATTAGATTTTTGCGTGGAATTGAGGCGTGCACGGGCGCAGGCGCATTGCGTACCGTGTTGAATTGGCCATCGTCTCGCGTTGGTAGTGGGCTGCGTGAGGCAAAATCAGCATAGGCGCGCATCCCTAACTCTTTTTGTTCTAAATGTTCATCGACCAGATGGCAGGTGCGACAGTTAAATGTTTGTCCTGAATAGGGGCCATCAACAAAGGGTATTTGATAAGGAGGCAATCCAAAAAAACGTATTGTTTTATTCAATGTAGGATCACCTTTTGGAATTGGATCGTTGACACTTCCTCCTTGATCCAAAGAAGATTTGAAATATTGTGCAAATCGGGTTTCTATAAATAGTCGCTCACCTAACATAATTTCTGCAGAGTCTAACTCTTCTGCAGACACTATTGCACAGTGCAGAACACTGAGTATCAAAACAGTCAGTACAATCAAATGAGTCGCTGTTTTATAAAAATAAAAACACTTCATTATGGTCTTGTAGGTCTAAATTTTAGAATGTTAAATATTATAAATGGTGCGATATATCGATATTATTCTGGACCATATCGAAAGTGCAATTTAGATCGATAAAATGAGGGCATGAATTAACAGCCTTAATAAATAAGCCCTCAAATTATACTCGGGCCAGGTTCAATGTTATTGTAAATATTAACGATAGTATGCGGTTTTTATCCACATTGTTTAAATTACGACATTGTATTTAAGAATAGGTTCTTATACGTCGTCTGCACCACGTTGGCCGCAATAAAAGCCTAATCCATACGAATCACTCGTAAAGGTCATTTTTGCGCCTTCGTCAAAATAAAGAATATCACCGGCTATGGCATGTACGGTTTCACCGCCTTCTTCAGATATGGTCATTTCACCTTCAACGATGATTTTTGCTTCATCATACGTATAGGTATAGTGAAGTGCTGCGCCTTTTTCCATTCTGAAAAGGCCGCAAGATATAGGCGAATTTGGATCGTTTGAATGCACAATATCTTGTAGGAAGGCGTTAACACCCTCAACGCCAAGTGTAGGGAGCTTGGTTGCTTGACCATTTTTATAATACTTCATTTTATTTTCATCTGCTTGAGCTGAAAAACTTATGCATGCTAAAAATGAGAACAAAACAGCAGCAGGGTAAAGAAATTTAATATTGAACATAAATGTGACCTCTTTATAAACAGTTATTATCTGACAGAGTCTTGTGGGGACGATTCAGATTAAATTATTGTTTATTTTTATATGAATTCCAAAACAGCATATAACCCGCACATAAAACCACAAGTAGTGCTACTAAAGACAGTGCTTGTGCTATGGTTAGTGCAGGGATATTAAAAATAACAACGGATAACAATATTACTGCAACCAATGCCATTCGATTTCGTTGCCAGGGTCTCGTATGCTAAAAAGCTTAACTAATTGTGAGTAGTCGCAGTCTGTAAAAATATTTAATGAGCGTAACTATAATTGCTAACTATCACATATATGTATTCACAAACAGCGTGCTGTTTAAGTAATACAATTATGAAGCTGGTAAAAAGACTACTAGTAGAATAAATGCTTAGGTATCACCGTACGTTTTATTTGCACGTAACCCTTGTTCAACAGCAATGACTGCTGCCTCTACTCGAGAATGAATATTTAATTTTCTTAAGATTGCTTTCACGTGAAGTTTAACGGTTCCATCTGAGATCCCTAAATTTCTTGCAACAACTTTATTACTTTGGCCTTCTGCCAATAAGCCTAATATTTCTCGTTCACGTGGCGTTAAGTTATCAAGCGGACTGGATTTTGGTTCTAATGGATCTTCACCTTTTACAACTTTCGCTAAAATTTGTGTAAGGTTTGGTGCTACAACTGTTTCACCTTTTACAATTTCTCGCAATGCAGCAACGACATTGTCTGGCTCCATATCTTTTAACAGGTAGCCCTTGGCACCATTACGCAAGGCTTCTACTAGGTCACGTTCATCGCCACTCGTGGTGAGCATGACAACGGGCGATTCAAAATTGATTTGTTGAAATTGCTTGAGGACGTCAAGACCGCTCATTCCAGGCATGCGCATGTCGAGTAAGACAATATCAGGTCTATATTCCTGAGCCAGGCGAATGCCCTCGCGGCCATCCCCAAC
Source organism: Gammaproteobacteria bacterium (assembly GCA_965247265.1). Classification (GTDB taxonomy): domain Bacteria; phylum Pseudomonadota; class Gammaproteobacteria; order UBA4575; family UBA4575. The sequence goes on along the minus strand of OZ252002.1, from coordinate 853,281 downwards.
AGATGCAACGACCTCGATGCCATGACGACCTAAAAGGGATTGCAGACCCTCGCGAAACAAGGTGTGGTCATCAATGACCACAATGCGTAATTTTATTTCAGAATCCATATTCTTATGGCCTTTATTTCATATCCTGTTGGCTATCTTGAAGGGCATCTGGCAAATAATCAAATTCTAATCGTATTTGAACCCCTTCACCGGGTTCGGTTTCAATGGTGAGTGTACCACCAATACGGCTAGCACGATCTTTCATAACGCTAAGCCCAACATGTTCGCCGGCACTATTTAACTTGTGTTGCTCAGAGATACCAACGCCATCATCTTCGACTAATACTGTGTAATGGCCATGTTCATCCCCCCGCATCATGACACGCACAGCACTTGCTTCACTGTGTTTTCGTGCATTAGTTAAGGCTTCTTGAATGATTCGTAGTACCTGTAATTCTATTTGCGGGGGTAGTTTTGTATCAGGCCATTCTTTTTGTAGATATACATGTACATCTTCAGTGTCTTGTTGAAAGCGTTCAACGACTTGTTCTGCTGATACCACTAAATTGCGCTCACCAATCGGCAAGCGAAAATGCGCAATAAGTTCGCGCAATTCTGTATGTGCTTCATCAATTGTAGATTCGATTCGTTCTAATTCTTGCCACGTGGCGGACTCATCTCCTTGGTGAATAGTTTCATCTAATACGCGAACTTGATATTTTACACTTGCAAGTGTTTGTGCAAGTGAATCGTGTAGTTCATTCGCGATATTGGTTCGTTCGCGCATTATTGATAATGCATTGGCTTCATCGTCTAGACGCGCTTTTTCAACGGCTATGCCCAAGTGTCGACCCATACTTGTCACAAGCTCTTCGTATTCATTGTTTTCATTGTATTTATTTGCATCAATATAAAAGTTGTAGACACCAAGTATATTGCCGCGATATTGCAGAGGGACAATGAGGATTGATAATTCCTCGCTATTAAAATATCTTTTGTTCAATTGTTCGGGACACGGTATTACATCCACCGGAATAGTTTGATTACTGTTTGTGTCAGGCATGTTTTTTGGTAAATACGGATGTTTGTCTTGAAATGTTGTATCCAGACCAATTTCAGCTATTAAGGTACACGTATCTTTTTTCGTTTCCAGATAGACTGTGGCCGCCTGCGCATCTACCAGTTCGGTCATGGTATGTAAAAAGCGTGTAAGTAAGTCTTGTAAATCTCGAGACATGTTAATGCTTGTGACGACATCGTACAGTGTTGCGAGCGACTTATTTTTTTGCGCGATATGCTCCGTATGAGATTGCAATTGAATCTCTGCATCTCTAGACAATGATTCCAGCATTTCACTAACAAAGTTAATTTCGTGACACAGCTCGGCATTATGTAATTTTGAATTGATAGAAATCCGTGCCGTAAGTTCGCCAGCGCGTATTTTTTGGGTCCACTCGAAGAGCGCTGTACGGAAATCTTTCAATTCAGATTTGCTTGAAAGTTTTTTATCAGTACTAGTAGCTGGCTTCGATGGTTTGTGTTGTGTACTACTCATTATATTATTAATTTATATATGAATGGCTAATTATACGCGTTCTTCTGTATAAAAATTTGTGAATTAATCCCAAATGCTATGCAAATAATGATTGCCACCTAATGCCTTCACCTGTTGATGAATTTGCATCGCGCGTTGGAAAACATAGTCTGATGGTTTAGACGCATTGAGCTGATGTGGGTTTGGCAATACAGCAGCGAGCAGCGCGGCTTCAAATGGTGTCAGTCGACTGGCAGATATACCAAAGTGCCTATGCGCTGCATTATTAATGCCAAAAATGTTAGGCCCAAATTCTGCTGCATTCACATACACTTCTAGAATACGCCATTTTGGCCACAGAGCCTCAATAAGCAGTGCAAAGTAAGCTTCTAGCCCTTTTCTAAATATACTTTTATGTGGCCACAAGAAAATGTTCTTAGCAACTTGTTGGGATATGGTGCTACCACCACGAATCGTTTTATTCGTTTTGTTTTTTTCTATTGCATTTAGAATCGCTTTGATATCAAAACCATAATGATTAGGAAACTTTTGATCTTCTGCTGCAACGACGGCAATTAATAAATGTGGTGAAATGTTCTCAATTTCTATCCAATCAATTTTTTGTAAAGATAAATTCGTGGAGAATTGTTTGACAAGCATAAAGCTTGTATACGGCAGATTGATCCAGCGCAGCATAAGAACAAGCAACACGCTAAGTACAATAGCTATAAATACAATGTTTCTGATTAGTATAACTGGTCTAGTAAACCAACTATTTTTACGCTTTAATTTTTTGCGTCTTGGCATATGTGGTGAATTGAAAATAATTGCTGTGAAATTGTCGTTATTAAGCTATTAGTATCGTAATCAATTCCATAAATCTATGGATAACTCTACAGGGTGAATGTGTGAGTCGGCCTTGGATTGCAAAATAGAATTACGGTCGAATTTAAGTAAAGCGGATCAAATCGAGGCATTTTGCACCTGTATCTGGTCATTTAGTGAAGCAAACGTTGCGATGTGGCTAAAAATAGACCTCTGAGGCCGATAAAGTCAGTTGTATTTCTTGTAGGTTTTCATAGCTTTAGGGATAATACCAACCGGTCAGGCCGCTGCCTGAATAGAGCTAGAAAAATATATGGGAGTACGAATATGGACGAATTTGTAAAAACGATGCTGGTTGTTGCTGCAATGGCAATACCGTGCATCATTTTGGCCATAGCAATTATAGGTAAATTTTAATTGCTTGCTGAGAATTTAAGTTAGGCGCAGTGAACGAATCATTTGCGCCTAATTGATACAAGGCACGTACATAAAACAATCATTTCAAATAATCAAACTCTAAGTTTACATTGAATTTTCACACCACTAACTGGTTGGTATGTTTTGGCATTATTATCGCTTTTGTATTTGCTGCATGTGGGAGTCTTCCGAGCAGAAGCGAAGCAGTGCATGCGCAATACAGCCATACTGTGCTTCAGCCAGGCAAACATTACCTTGCTTATCACGGTGAATTAGGGATGAGCAGCGAAGTTGCGACAGGAAAATGGTTGGCTAAAGCTGAAGTTTTGTGCAATTCACGTGAGTTTGATTATGAAATTGATAAGCAAGAAATGCGAGGCAAAGACTATTCAGATGATAAGCATCCATATATTGAAGGGGAATTATTCTGCACGACAAATGAATAGTGACAGTTAGTAATAAATTACATTAAATAATACGTGCAACTTATACTTTAAGGTTCATCAATTTCTGAAAAAACACAATATTCTAATCACCATGATAAGAATGTTTTAATCGTAAGCGCTGAACTTTTGACTTATCATCTAGTCAGATAATGTGTAACAAACACAAGTTAATAAATAATAATTATCGGTTGGAAGGTGTTGAGCTATGGTGTTATTGCCATCTTTTTCTAAATTGTCTACTCGTTCTAAAAGAAAGACAAAGGCTAGTATTGTAACTAAACCTAAAGTCAGTGCGTATCACTGTGTAGAGCTGGTTATTCCTTATGATGGTTGCGAAGCTGCGATGGCGCATCATGGTATACGTTATTTATCTGCTCAAGCACCAACAATTCCATTACCGGGGTGTAGCCAGAACTGTGGATGTCGCTTCAAACATCATAGTGACCGACGTCACGAAGAACGTCGAGACCCATTTAGCGCAAGCGCGCTACATACGATTTATTCCGATCAAAAAAATCGCCGACTTGGCGGTGATCGACGACGCACAAGTATCGAATTCCCGCGACTTTATTAGTTAATACTGAAAAGATAAATTGACTCGAGGTGTAATTCCATTGGCGGGGACACCGATGGCAAGGTCATAATGCTCATCAAACACATTGTCGATCGCGCCACGTAATGTTGCTTTTGGGTGCATAGACCATGTGATTGCTGCATCAACACGAACGTAATTATCTAGTTTAACTTCTCCTGTTGGAATCGAAGAGTCTCTAACTGTGCCAACATATGATGTCTGAATATTAATGTTGATGCTATCTTTTGGTTGCCAATTAGTTTGAATAAAAGATTGCCAATTGGGTCGATTGAGTAATTCTTCGTCACTACTTTTAATTTTGTTTTCGCTATAGCTAACATTGGATTGCAAAGATAACTTAGGATGAATGTTGAAGCGAAAATTTAATTCTCCTCCATATATATTCACTTTTGAGCGATTGATTAATAATGGTATAGGGATTGGAATAAAATCAATTAGGTTCTTATACTCACTCGTGAAAATTGATGATTCAATAAGTAGGCGTTGGTCATAAAAATTGCTTGCTGTACTTAAGCTTAAATTATTGCTTGTTTCAGGCTTTAAGGACGGGTTGCCTACAATTGAATTACCTAGAGCAAAGAAGCTGGGTAACTTAAATGCCGCGGCCGCATCGAATCTAAAAGTAGTATTAAGTGATTGTGACCAATACGTAGCAGCGAGCTGAGGGCTATAGCGAGTGGAATAATCTTCTGGAACATCAACGCGTGACCCTAGATCTACAGTTAATGCGTTATTAAACGAATATTGAAGTTGTCCAAACAACGCATACGTGTCACGGTCTATTTTATATTGATTAGGGATGTCAATTCCTGCAAAGTTGATCGAGCCTGATTCTTTACCGCGTTCAAAATTTCCTTCTAGCCCAGCATTAAATGCAACTTGTGAATTTAAAAATGTTGTAGATCGAGTAATCAGTTGTGTGCTGCGAAACGTAGAATTAGATTGATTAGGTGGAATACCAAACGGGTTGCGTATACCGGGCGCTATTCCCGGGGACTCATTGTCATTTTTATGTTCTAAATGACTAATGCGAAAATTTATTAGTGATGAGTCTGTTAAAACCTGATTAATATTGACACTTGCAACCCATTCGCGCTCGTTTGTTTTTTGCTGATCATTTAAATGTGCAAATTCCTTGCCACCACTGTCATCAGGAAAGAAGTTTTTATTTACTTCACTGTAACGTGATATTAGTTTTATTGTTTGTTTAGTGTTGAAGGCATGATTAATGTGGGCACTGAGGTTTTTATGCGTTGCATTACTTTTGTTTAGCGGGTTTCCACTATCTAGATAATTTGCAGCAAGACTAAAATTTGTTGAAGCTAGACTGTGATTTAAATCCGAGGAGCTGTTTAACCAACCACGATTTCCATGTTCAATATTTTGTTCAAAGGGATGTTTTTTGAAGCTTTTGGTAACTATATCAATGACGCCTGCAAGTGCGCTGGACCCATACGCATAAGATTGTGCCCCTTTTAGTATTTCGATACGTTCAATTTCAGATAGGCTTACACTTGAATAATCAAATGTGCCGCCGCGCGAATCGGTGGGATTATTCATGCGTACCCCATCGATCATTATCAGAGTAAAATTAGGGTCTGCGCCGCGCATAGATACAATACCGCTTGCTTGCAGGCCATTTGATTGATCCACGTATAAGCCAGACACAGATTGCAGTATATCGATTATGTTACTTTTCCCGCTTTTTTCTATTTCATCACGGTTAATTATGGTGACTGCATTCTGATTCAATCCTGTCGCTATTAATGCGCGATCACCTATAATTTCAGTATGAGGAGATTGTGCAAATACATTGTCTGATGACGTATAAAAGAGGGCTATCGCTAACACTAAATTTTGGCATCGAAAACACCTATGATGTGTTCTAGTTGTAATGGTGGATACGCTCGCAGTTTGGCTGACACTTACGTTGTCAGAGCCAGTAATTATATACGTACGATTGTATTAAGACAGAGCGTCTTATATACAGATTGTTAACAAACTAGTATTTGTCGTAGTAAGGATATAGTCAGTGATGTCTGGGCTGGAATAAAAAATTAAATCTACTATTTATTTTCCATCATATTCTGTTACTGCGAATTTTCCGTCATTATCTATATCTTCTTCATCGGCAATATTGATATTTTGTGGGTCAATCTCATCGATATCAAATTCTGATAGTTTAAGATCTAAGGTATAAGCAATATCTTTAAAAGCAGATTCAAAAGCGAGTGTTAAGGCCTTATAAATAGTGTAGCCATACATTTCCTGCGTGTCACGCTTATCACAAAAAACTTTATCTTGTTGTCCTTCGGCTTTTGCAGTGAAAAAACTTTCGTATATTCGATTGTTTTCTGAGTCCATTATGAATACTTCTAGCTTTGTTTTTGCAATGGGGTGCATGCGTCCTTTGTCGACTGAAATAGAGTGGTCCATCTTATATACACGTGCGTGAATGTTTAGGACGGGTGCATTTTTATTTTCGCCGTCATTATTAAACCACCGAAAAATACTCGCATGTCCAGCAAGGTTGAGCATCTCAATTTCAGAATATGTAATTTTCTTTAAATTACGATAGTCAACATTATTAGCATTTGTTTTGCCAGTTGGATCGTTTAATTTAGGATGGAACTTTACTGTGGCTAAATAAGGTTGTACGTCAGGCAAATCTTGCATCGCAGCTACAAGCTGATCTGCATCTGACTCCGCAACATATTGTGTCGCACAACCGCTGAAAAAAAGTATAAAAGCAAGAGAAAAAACCATAAACAAATGGTAAGAATAGTTTCTAATTTGCATATCAGCCTCAGCTATTTAAAGAGTGTCTGATATGAGTGTATCGAGTTCATGCAGCAACTCGAATAGTGTAGTAGACCGTTAGTAAGGTAAATCTGCCAGTTGTCAGCAATTAAATTATGTTATTCGCAATATTACAGTTTTAAGCCTAAATTAATTGTGCTTTTTATGCATCTTGCTCAACCACTAGTTTTAGTTTTTGTAACCCTTTATTAAACTCAGGCCCAATTGAGTATTTCATGTAGTACGCAATATACCCGCCAATAATGGGCATACTTATATCGCCATGCATAGTCCAAGTTACCTTGATTTTAGTAGCAGAAATTGATTGATATTTGATTGTGCTTTTGCATTTATATTTTCCGGCCTTAAAGAATAGGTCGTACTCAATGCCTTTGTCTGGAGACCACGCTGTGATAACTAGTGACCCGCCTCCATGATCATCCTTCCAGCTTTGATTTGCACCGATTCCTGTAGTTTTTTCACTTGTGGTTATTTCCATATTTGGGTTTTCGTTTTTCCATGGCATCCATCTTTCCCAATATTGTAAGTCGCCAACATATTTATGTATGTGTGATGGTGAGGACGATAGTATTATATTTTTATGAATTACATAATCTGTAGGAATAAAATTTCCCCCTGCAATAATGGCAGCAAGTAAAAATATTATTAATAACATGAAAGTTTTCATGTGGCGCAGTGATGCCTAATCAATGGTAAATACAGTATTTCAAACTATTCTTCTGTAGGCGGTGAATAGTGTGGATCGTTTGGATTTAAAAATACAAAATTGAATTGTTTGGGTTCCAATTCAACATAGTCCAGCGTTGTTCCATCAAGCAATTCAAAACTAGACTTAGATACAATAATGTTTATTCCATTAGACTTAAATTTAAGGTCGTCATCAGAGCTGTTACCGACATCATCAAAGCCCAGTGCATAATGAATAGATTTATCTTTGTTATGCGTTGCAGCAATTCGCAGTGGCAATTTTTCTAATTCAGATTCAATTGCAGATTTTTTAATTTGTTCTGCAGCATTTTTTGTAATTTCAATTGTCACGCTGTATATCCAACTGATTTATTATTTAGCAGACGTAATATTAATACATCTTTAAGTGCAGGTATTTATAAAATCAATAAATTTAGAAATCCATTGATTTTGAGATGTATTTCTTTGATGCGCATAGCAGGCGATAAGATTCTTATAGATGATGCCGTCTTCTTCTCCATTCACACCAAACCCTCTTTTTACTGTATACGCATAGTTAATATCTTTTGAAACGCGCGTAAGTTTAGAATAGTGAAATTCATGACCTGAAATAGGGCTTGATGAAGGATTTGCCCAAAGATGGTTAGTATTATTTTCTAGCAAGGTGTAGCCACGCCCTATTGGCTTATCAAGCATCTCACAATCAGCATTTATAATTCCAACCATATTACATTTTTCAGAATTGAAGGCGATTGAATTGCATAAATACATCAAACCACCACATTCTGCATAAGCGGGCATTCCCTGGTTTATAGCATTAAATATATTTTGTTTGAGAAGCGTATTGTTAGCGAGTTGTTGCATGCGCTTTTCTGGGAATCCGCCTCCAATAAACAGTGCATCCGCATCCGGCAATGCTGTGTCATGCAAGGAATCAAAGGGTAGTAGTTGTGCGCCATGCCGTGCAAATTCGTCCAAGTCGTCTGCATAATAAAATCCAAATGCTTCATCTTTGGCGTACGCTATTTTCAACCCACTATTCTGGACATTTGAATGCTGTGTGCTAGTAATTTTTATAGAGGGAGTGGTTTGCGAGATTTCTAAAATACGATCGATGTCTATTTGCTCTTCAATGTTATTTGCGATGCGCAAAACTTTTTCTTGAGCACGTTGATCTTCATTGCTGGGCATTAAGCCTAGGTAGCGTTCTACTAAATCAAGTTCAACGTTGCGTTGTACAGTGCCTAGAATTGGAATATCGGTGTAGCGCTCAAGGACATTTGTTAGTTTTGCAGCATGACGATTCCCGCCCACAAAATTTAAAATTACACCAGCAATATTTACATCTGTATCAAATTGTTGGTATCCTAATATTAATGGCGCGACACCGCGAATGGTGCCACGTGTATCTAATATCAAAACAACAGGAGTATTGAGTAATTTTGCTAAAGCCGCATTGCTATTACTACCATCGGTTGCAAGTCCATCGTGTAAACCTTTATTGCCTTCAATGATACTTACATCTGCTTTGTTACTATGCGTTGCAAATGTGGATTTAATTTCTTGTTCTGTCTGCGTCCAAAAATCGAGGTTATAACAATTATTTTGAGTGGCTTTGGCCAGCCACATTGGATCAATATAATCAGGGCCTTTTTTAAATGTTTGGACATTAAGACCTTTATTACGTAGTAACGCACATATTCCAAGTGATAAAACCGTTTTACCGGAAGATTTGTGAGCGGCGGAAATTAATACATGTGCCACGAGTTTATGAGAGCACTTAAATATTAGTGCTCAGTTCATTTCCCACTTATGATGCATCTGAGGATTTTAAGTTGAGCGCTTTATCAGAAAGGCTTTCTGGCATAAAGTCTAGTATTGCTATACAAATCGTTACAATCGCTAATGCCATGCATATACCACCAATGCCCAACAGTATTTCAAAAATGCTTGGCGCATATTCCGCGACCACACCATCGAAAAAGCTACTTGATTCCTCCATACCTGGAAATAGTACGAGTGGATAAGCTTGTCCACCAATAACAATGATATACACTTGAGCGAGTCCACCAATAATTACCAGGATAGAGGCTATTGAAATCATGCTTCTGGATTGACTCATAGGTTTAATAAACACAATTGCAAGTGGGATAACACAACCAAACAAAATTTGTACAACCCAAAATAAAAATGTGTATATCCCTCCATTTAAAAGAATAAAATTCTCGATGCCGTGATGTTCTGTGGCATACAAATTAGCGAGATGGTATGCCATTACAAAATACAATACGGTTGCAACAAAGATGCCTAGCAAATTTTTTAATTTTGCAATGATTGCATCCCCAAGTGATCGATGGGTTAAAGTGTAACTTGCTTGTAGAACTAAAATAAAAATTGCCAGACCGAAAGCAAACGACATGATGATAAATAATGGCGCCATAATTGCTGCATCATAGGCCTGGCGTGCGACTAAAAAGCCAAATATTGATCCAGTACCGGTTGTTAGCATGAGCCTCCATATAAATGCGATGAATCCAGCCAGTCTACTGTATTTGTTCATTTTTCTTTCCATCATCATCCATATATATATTGCTGTAATGAAAATGAACCCAGTATATAAAAAGATATTCCAGGCAAAGATGGATTTAAAGTTATACGTTGTCATTGCAACTATGAGGAGATCTGGTCTACCCAGGTCGAGCACAAGAATGGCGAGTCCTCCAACGAGCAAAGCAATAGCAAGTAAGCCGGATAACCTAGCAAGAGGTTTGTAGTCTATTTTTCCGAATACAGACGATATCGATGCAACATTTAAGGCGCCTGATGCTGCGACAATTAAAAAGATAGCTACGACATGAGGGAAGCCCCACACAATTTGATTGCTCATGCCTGTTATATGGTGTCCTTCTAAGTCCATATGATGTGCAGACAGCACGCCAACTAATGTCGCAAAGCCTAATGCACCTAATAAAATCCAATATTGAGCTGAATTTGCTTGGATCGAGCTAAAGCGTGTAGTTTCCATGAATTAAATACCTTGATATCGAACGCCGGTGTTGAGACCTAAATCCGCACGTATTTGTGTTCCACCATACTTTTTTAGTTGTATTGAAATTTCACTATTTGAATCATTTAAATCTCCAAATAAAAGTGCGTGATGGCCATCTTTTGCACATGCTTCAGCACACGCGGTGTTATTGTCACCACGATCCACTTTGTGTACACACAAAGTGCAACTTTCAACACAGCCTTTCCCGCGTGGTGATTGCGGCAGTTGATCTTGCAATGGTTCATGAATAAATGAGCGTGCTTTGTAGGGGCACGCCATCATGCAATAACGACAACCTATGCAGGTATGCTTGTTTACCAAAACAATACCATCTTCACGGCGAAAAGAAGCACTTGTAGGACATACATCGACGCACGGAGGATGCTCACAGTGTTGACACATCATGGGCAGTGACGTCACGTGCCCGGTTTGTTTATCTTTAACATTTAGTTTACGTATCCACTGCGCGTCCGTTTTTGGACGATCCAAGCTCCATAATCCATGCTCTTCATTACATGCAGTTATACATGCATTGCAATCTTCTTGGCACGCGTTAGTATTTACCAACATACCCCACCGCTGTTGACTGCTTACGGCTTGGTCTGCAGGTTTTGCAGTTGCGGTTTGGTATAAAATTACTCCAGGCGCAATGGTGAGTCCGCCTACTGCTGCGGCACCACGAAGAAAGTCACGACGATCTGAGTCAACTTCATCAATTTTTAATTTATAGCTCATTTAATTATTGGAAAGGTATGTTTTTCAAATTTTAAGATTACTTTCAGTAAGTATCCTTTTCACTTAGTTCAAGGTACTGATGGATATTTTTAGATTGAGCATCGACAGTTTGATTCGGACTGAGTGAATTGCGAATTGCTTCTTCAGGACGATCTGCATGACACTGGAAACAGTCAATATTCACCGCAGCAAACTGATGACAACTTGCACAGAAATGAGTTTCGTCTGAGTAACGTGCGTATTCGCCTTCAATATTGGGTGTAATGTGGCAATCAATACAGTTATTCAAGCTATATTGAGTAGTTCGTATCCCATGAACGACGGTTTCGTCTCGATGCCCGAGTAAAAATTCGAAATGCTCTTTACGCATAATATCGACAGGTTCAACACAAATCGTTTCTTCATTGTATTTTGATTTTGGAGGAGGGACATCCTCAGCACTATCAGCGAATACCGTGATATATGATGCGCATATGATGGAAATGCTTATCCATAATGAACGTGTAAGCAACTTTCTTCTTAACCAGCGCATGCTTGTTTACCTAGATACTAAACGCTTGCAAGATTAGTGGCCTAGGGCCATGTCGATGTATCCCGTAGGGCAAACATCTGCACAAATATGACAACCAATGCATTTATTATAATCGGTATCGACATAACGCCCTAGCGTCGATTCATCTTTCTTTACACGAAACACAGCATCTAGCGGGCAATACACTACGCAGTTATCACATTCAAAACACATCCCACAACTCATACAGCGGTTTGCTTCTTCAACTGCTTGTTCATCTGTAAAGTTGTTCATGCGTTCTTCAAAGTGACCCAACACTTCTTCGGCATCAGGCCCATGCTCTACACGCAGATTACGCGGTTCAAATGGAAAGTGGCCTAAAAATAATTCATCGTACGGGATAATTTCTTGTTTAGAACGATCTTCATAGTTATGAATCGAAAAATTTGCTTCATCTGTTCCGCGATGTGCGCCTTTGTCATAGTCTTCAGGTTCGAGACCAGCCTCTAGCAATTTTTCTAACAAGCTAAAATGATGCACATCGACTTTAGGACGCTTTTTACTTTTTTGGTCATTAAAGCAGTAATCAATGCTATCGGCAGCTATTGAGGCTTGACCTATTGCTGTTGTTAATAAGTGGGGGCGAATAATGTCACCACAAACAAAATGGCCTTCTTTATTGGGTATAGCGTAAAATTTATCTGCATCCATTAGGCCACGACCATTGTCGAACTCTTCAAGACCCTCAAGGTCGCCACCTTGGCCAATCGCTGAAACAATTAAGTCACATTCGATATCGAACTCAGTACCCTCAATGGCAACTGGACGATTTTCTTCTATTTTGCATTTTGCCATGCGTAATGCCGTTGCACGGCCATCATCGTCTACTATTACTTTAACGGGCATCACGCCGTCCATAATCTTTACACCTTCGCGCATGGCATCATGCACTTCGTGTTCGGCAGCGGTCATTTCTTCGCGCGCAAATAAAGAGGTCAATGTTACATCAGCGCCTTCTCTAGCGGCTGCATATGCTGCGTCGTGTGCAACATAACCACCAATAACATACTCTGGAGCTTCATCTTTATTTAACTTTTCAATTTTTCCAAGTCGTCGTGCAACCGATACAACATCAATGGATGTGTCTCCACCTCCGACACACACAACACGGTCCGCGGTAACATGTAAGCGCCCTGTATTAAATGCTTCTAAAAACTTCACGCCTGCCACACAATTTGGTGCGTCACCGCCTTCTACAGGTAAGCCACGACCTGATTGGCAACCCAGTGCCCAAAGAACGGCATCAAATTCTTCTTCTAATTCCTTAACAGAAACATCTTTACCTACACGTATATTCATTCGGGTTTCGATTTGACCCATATCTAGAATACGTTGTATTTCGTGATCTAAATGTTCGCGTGGCGTGCGATAACCCGGAATACCGTATCGAAGCATTCCGCCAAGTTCTTCATGATCATCAAATATTACACTGGCATGACCTTTGCGACGTAATTGGTAGGCAGCAGCAAGCCCTGCAGGACCACCGCCAATTATAGCGACTTTTTTACCGCTTAAAGATTCCGGCGCGCTAAATTTAAAACCTTGTTCAAATGCTGTGTCGCCAATATATTGTTCTACAGCATTTATGCCGACATAGTCTTCAACATGATTGCGGTTACAACCATCTTGGCACGGAGCAGGGCAAACTCGACCCATCATAGATGGGAAAGGGTTGGCATTTGTCGAGCGTAAAAAGGCATATTCCTGCATCGACATTTCTGTGGGTGGTTTTTCAATACCGCGTACGATTTGCAACCAGCCACGAACGTCCTCACCTGATGGGCAACTGCCTTGACAAGGCGGTGTACGGTGCACATAAGTGGGACACTTATGTGAATGATCTGCATCAAAAATCTTTTCACCAAAATTCCCCCACTCATAATCTCCATCTTCAAACTTCCTAAACGTAAGTTTGTGAGTCATTTCTTCCTTAGGGGTTCCCATATTTTACTCCTGTATATGTATTTCAATTTAAACTATGTTGTCTTAAAAAAATAATTCTTAATTAAGCAGCTTCTGCTTTATCTTCATCATTAGGTTGTTCTGATATGTTCCCTTCAGGTTGCAATACAACCGCATTACTTACGAGTTGATGTAAGCTGACGATTTGATCCATTTGAAAATCGTAATAAGGAAAAACTTTAGAAAACTGACTTTTACAAATTGCACATATTGCTGCCATATGTGTTACGCCGTAATCGTCTACAACACTTTTAAGCGCTTCCATGCGCGGTAATGCACCCTTGACACGAAGTTCGATCAAGTCATCTGTTAATAATCCACCACCACCGCCGCAACAAAATGTACCTTCTTTAATGGCATAGCTCGGCATATCCACATAGTTATTACAAACTGCTTTAATTATGTCTCTCGGTATTGAAAATTGACCGCCAGGGGTGTCGCCCATGCGTGATGCACGCGCTACATTGCATGAATCATGGTAAGTTACAACCATGGCATCATTTAGTGAAGGATCTAAATTTAATTTTCCATCTTGAATTAAACCGTGTGTCACTTCGCAGATATGTTGTGGGACGGGATAATTTGGATCTAAAAAGTCAAATGGGCCGGCAAGCGTATTTAAAAACGAATATGCAACACGCCAAGCATGACCGCATTCACCAAATACAATTCTTTTTGCACCGAGGTCGATAGCCGCTTGACGAATGCGCAAAGCAAGCTTTTGCATGTTTTCGTAACTGCCAATGAACATACCAAAATTTGCAGCTTCACTTGCATAAGAGCTAAGAGTCCAAGATATTCCTGCTTGATGAAAAACTTTTGCATACCCAATTAAACCATCAATATGAGGTTCGGCAAAAAAGTCAGCGGAAGGCGTTATAAGTAAAACTTCTGCACCTTTTTCATCGACAGGGAAGCGCACTTTTACACCTGTATCTTCTTCTACATCTTCTTCTAGACCTTCTAACGTGTCTAATAATGCGGGTTCAGGCAAGCCAAGATTATTTCCGATCGTTTGAGCTTTGCCAATTATTTCATTGCAGTATTTTTGTCCCTTGCCTACTGTATCCATGATTTCACGAGCAGCCATAGAAATTTCTGCAGTATCGATACCAATGGGACAATATACGGAACAACGTCGGCACTGTGAGCACTGATGAAAATAGCTATACCAGTCGTCTAACACTTCTTCAGTTAGGTCTTCTGCACCAACCAATTTTGGAAAGAGCTTTCCTGCAACTGTGTAATAACGGCGATAGACTTTGCGATATAAATCCTGTCGTGCAACGGGCATATTTTTGGGGTCCGATGTACCAAGATAGTAGTGGCATTTGTCGGTACAGGCACCACATTTCACGCATGAATCAAGAAACACTTGTAGAGAACGATATTTTTTATTTAACTCTCCCATTTTTTCGATCGCGACTTGTTGCCAGTTATCAACAAGCTCGCCGGGAAAGCCTAATTTCTCCTGAAATTCAGACTTAGCAACATAGGGTTGGCTATGTGCCATCACCCCTTCCTGTAAATGCGGGATTACCGGATATTCTTTTATCGTTGGTGTATCAAATTCTGCTGCAGCCATAATTAATTCACTTTTTATGATTCGAGTTTTGATGCCCATTCAGCAATGTGTCGACGTTCACGTGGGTTATCCACTTGATTTAGTGTTGGACTAAAGAATATGCCAGGCGCATGTAACAGTTTACTAAACGGAAAAATAATCATGAGTAAAATGACAAGACTTAAATGCACGAGCAAAACTAAATCGTTAGGTAACGGTGACCATTTAAACACCATAAGTCCAAGTAAAAATAACTTTAGAGAAATGATATCGGTGTGGTTGACAAAGGTCATTAATGCACCCGTTGCACCTATGGCAATTAACAGGAGTAACATCAGGTGATCAGAAGGTGCGGAGATATAGCGAACACGGTCAACAAAAATTCTTCTGGCGAGCAACCCTGCTAAACCTGCCAGCATCATGAATGCTGCATATTTTCCAAAGGGCTGTAGAAATGCAACCCAGCCCCACACCGGGTCCGTAAAATAACGCAAGTGCCTTAATAAGACTAATAATAATCCAAAATGAAAAAGCCAACCAAACAACCATGTCCATTTATTGGCCTTGAATAAGCTCTCAAAAATAGTTAACTCTTTTAACATTCTAAATGCTACGCCGCTGCGCGTAGTGGGTGCTGGGGTAGTTGGAATTTTTAAAGGCGCGGGTATTTTTGCGTATAGCCAGACCTTATGCGCAACACCAATGATTAATACAGCAGTCGCTAGATAAAATAAAATTGCAAAAATAATCGTTAAAGCTGACATTAAATATGTATCCTTGATATTTCATGTCTTAATTAAACATGAAAGGAAGCACTAAAGGTGAGAGATGCGAACACCTCTCAGTCGAGCTATTAGTTATACACAACCTGTTGGTTTGGGTAAGCCTGCATATTTACATGCTTGTTTAGCAGGCCCATAAGGAAATAATTCATACAAATATTTACTATTACCTTTGTCTTTACCTAGTTTTTTACCAATTGCTTTGGTAAGCACACGTACCGCAGGAGCTATTTGATACTCCTCATAGTATTCGCGTAAAAAATTAATGACTTCCCAATGATGTTCACCTAGATCGGCGCCATCAACTGCAGCCATCGCATTAGCTAATTCTGGTTGCCAATCACTAAGAGTTGCTAAATAACCTTCTTCATCTGTCTCGTAAGACTTGCCATCTACTTCTAAAGCCATTGGACTCTCCTGTTACCTAATCGTTTATTAAATATAATTAAAGCCAAGATTGAACAGTGTTGTGTTCAGTTGTTAAATTTACAAAACCGTCGTAATCGATAACCTGGATACCATCGATTACTGAATTGTTGCTGAGGCCGCGGGCTTTGATATCGGGACCTAAAGCAAAAAACGAAAAATCACTCATTGCATTGGAAACTTTTTCGCTGAATTTTGTATTTTGCATTGCGCCAATTACACCATCTTCAAACAAAAGAACGGCACTGCCTTTTTTTGCAAGACGCAAACAAGATTCAAGCGTATTTCGCTCGAATGGAGATTTATTTACTATATGTAATGTGGGCATACTTTATACCTGGTATCTAATCGTCTTGTTGCGCTTATATAATTGCGTGAGTATTTTTACCTAAAAGCTCAAGACTACTTCTTGCTCATCAATAATTGCAGACAGCTCATTGTGATCCACTACAAATAGTGAATCCTTCTCTGCCCAATCATCATCTTTGTCTTCATACTTCAATGTTTGTAGATCATCAACAGAAAGCCCTCGTTCTTCTAAGGACTCTTTTTCTACATAAATTTTCTTAATATCGTAATCGCCAAGTGCACTGTATGTTTTAGAAAAGTTCTTCATGCCGATGCTTTCTGTTTCTTGGCTCTTAGTAAGCTGATACACACCATCATCGGCAAACACTAGACTGATGTCTTGATCAAACGCTGCCGCAACCAACACTACTTCTAGTGACTCTAACGCATATATTGTTCCATAAGGCGCTTTGCGATTTATGTAACAAAATTTTTTAACTATTCCTTCGCCTTCTTCCACCACTACACTCCTAAACGTTAATCACCAAACGTCACCAAGCGATCTGCTTGTATACCGGCCTCTATTAATTGACCTAGTCCAGAGATTCGAAAACCATTGGCTAGATTACTTGCATTTTTGCCATGTCGTTTCATCTCATCTTCATCTAGCATTCCGCGACGTTGTGCTGCAGCAACACATACCACTAAATCTAAACCATGACTTTCTGCGAGATCAGACCACTCTTTTGTAAGATTGCGGTCATCTTGAGGAGGCACACTTAAACTGGTGCCATTGTTTACTCCATCATGATAGAAAAACACACGAAATATTTCGTGCCCTTTTTCTAACGCTACTTTGACAAACTGCAATGCCGAATCAGAAGATTGGTGCGTGTACGGTCCTTCATTGATAACAATTCCAAATTTCATATTGCTTCCTCACGCCTAGAAGCGAATATGCGTTGAAGAATTCAAGCTGTGACGTGCACCTCGCCAGTTATCGATGTGAAATTTTGTAAATGGAAGACCTGTAACCTCAAAAAATCGTGGCCAACCAATGCGTTCTACCCAATCATTAATACGCTCCCAGTCTTTTGCATTGTCACGATAGGCATGCAAGATATTCTTTACAATTGCAGTGGCTTCGGGCCAGCGTGGAGGGTTATTAGGAATTCCTGCGGCCACTAACTTTTGAAAAGTAGGTTTACCTCGTGCATTACTATGATTTCCACCTACCCAAATTGCGAGCAGACTATGTTCGGCGTCATTAATTTGCATTGGGGGGCATGGTGGATAACACGCGCCACAACAAATACATTTTTTCTCGTCGACCTCTAAAGAAGGTTTGCCATTTACTTGAGCAGGACGAATTGCTGCAACGGGGCAACGCGCAACAACGGATGGCCGTTCGCAAACATTGGAGACTAAGTCATGATTAATTTTGGGTGGTTTGGTATGTTGCACATTAATCGCTATATCACCTTGACCACCACAATTAATTTGGCAACACGATGTTGTCATGTGAACACGGTTTGGCATATTATTTTCACGAAAATCATCAATGAGCTCATCCATCATTGCTTTCACCACACCCGATGCATCGGTACCCGGAATATCACAGTGTAACCAACCTTGAGTATGAGAAATCATGGCGACAGAATTTTTTGTGCCGCCGACTATAAAACCATTTGATTCTAATGCATCGATGAGTGGCTGTACTTTTGCCTCATCAACAACCATGTATTCAATGTTGCTACGAATAGTGAAGCGTACATGCCCGTCTGCAAATTGATCACCAATATCGCAAAGCTTACGCAAGGTAAACACATCTAAAATGCGTTGCGTGCCCGCGCGCACAGTCCAAATTTGATCCCCACTATCGGCCACATGCAGTAACACACCTGGACGCGGATGTTCGTGGTAATCCCAACTGCCATAATTTTTACGCATCACTGGATGCATATACTGAAAACCATCAGGACATCCAGATTCAATTGGTGGACGATGCTCTTGCGCCATTATTTTCTCCTAAACGTGTGCTCTAATTTTTATTAAATGTGTATAAATTTTTTAGTGACAACTAACCGGCAGCTGCTTGTTTTTGTTCTGCCTGTTTATGGAACCACTTCTCGGCTTCTTCATCCCAGTTATCAGCACGAAAATAAGAACTCTGACGAGGTTCAGAAACCATGTTGGGGTCCACATCAACGCCAACGCCTTCTAAGAAGTTGACGAGACCGATTCGCTCAATCATTTCGCCACAACGTTCATGCTCGAGCCCATTTTCTGCCCAAAAATCGATAGTTTCTTCTGCTAACTCAACGATCTTTTCAAAATCTTCTTCGGTGTCAAGCTTCATAAAAGGAATAATTACTGTTCCCATTAAATCGCCAATCTTTAATGTGCGTTTACCACCTATTAGTATTGTCACACCTTTGTCATCACCAGGGGATAATGCCTTCACCATAACGTTTAAGCAGTGCATGCATCGCACGCAGTCTTGATTATTTACTTCTAAGGTGTCGTCATCTTTAAGGGCAAGGGCTTGAGTGGGGCATCGGGTAATTACGTTATCGATTACATATTGGCGGCCTTTGCGTGCGACGAATTTTTTAACTTCGTCTTGATCAACCTTCATGTCATCACGCCATGTTCCAATAATGGAAAAGTCTGAGCGCTCAATTGAATTCATGCAATCATTTGGGCAACCTGAGACTTTAAACTTAAACTTGTAAGGTAATGCGGGTCGATGAACATCATCTGTAAAGTTATTTAATAAAGTGCGGTGTATTTTCATTTCATCTGCATTGGACATTTCACAACGACCTGAGCCCACGCACGACATGCCAGTTCGAACACATGGCCCGGCACCACCTAAATCCCAACCATAATCATTAATTTCATCAAAAAAGTGCTGTGTATTTTCAGTTGTTGCACCAATAAACATTATGTTTCCAGTTTGCCCATGGAATGTAACCAAACCAGAACCCCATTTTTCCCAACTGTTACCTAGTTGGCGAAGCATATCTGTTGTATAGTAATTACCAGCAGGGGGTTGAACGCGTAACGTGTGAAATTCTTTTGATTCTGGGAATGCTGCACCTACTTCAGAAAAGCGTGGAATTATTCCACTTCCGTATCCAAATACCGAAACTGTGCCACCTTTCCAATAACCTTTACGCGTTTCATATGAGTGCTCTAACTGGCCCAATAAAGAATTGGCTACACCTTGAATACGTTCATCTTGATGACTGTCTCGCAGGCGTTTAATACCAGATACAAAACTCGGCCAAGGGCCTTTTTCCAGCTCATCGAGCATAGGTGTGGGATGATGCGTATCGGCCATAGTGGGTTCTCCTAAGTATTGTTTATTCAGGATACGTAATTGAATTTAGGTATCTTGAAAGTATACAGGAACTTCTAGCGCTAATTTGCTTATAAAGTCCTATATACCTACGTTTAGCAGTCTAGAAGTAGCATCAAAATGGCAAAATCCCCTCCATGGGATGCGGACTTAAATAGTTTTTATCCCTATGGAGATAGAATTTATGGTTGCAGATTGAGCAACGATTTTTTTCGCTATAAACATGGTCTTAAGCGTATATTTGCAGCTAGCAGGATTACATGGATTTATAGTTATCTCTTCATGTATTTTTTTAGCAATGAAACAATTTTTACTAGACACAGACAAAGCCTATCAACAGTGGCGCGAACAAAAGCTAGCGAACTACCCACGCGATACAGAAAAACTATTCGTTGATATTGATAATCCATATAAGCTCACGGCTCATGAGAGAAACGCGTTACTCAGTGTCTGTCAAAAAACCAATATCGTTATCTACAAAATTAAACACGCCGATGTGGGCGACAAAAAAATTGTAGCTGCCATAGCAAATCAGCTGGGGTTGTGGCGTATGGATGCAAATCTATGCGCGGATCAAGATAAAATTTCTTCAATACAAGTAATGAATGAAGGATTGAGTGGTTTTTACATTCCCTATACCAATAAACCACTTAATTGGCATACCGATGGATACTACAATCAAGATGAACAGCGTATAAGAGCATTTTTAATGCATTGCGTTCAGCCTGCAAAATCAGGTGGTGAAAATACTTACATGGACCCAGAAATAATTTACATTTTATTACGCGATGACGATCCAAATTTAATTGAAGCCTTAATGGATAAAAACGCTATGTGCATTCCGGCAAATGGGGATGAGAAACAAGAGCTCCGTAATGAAGCATCAGGCCCCGTATTTATGGTTGATGAGCCGACACAAACCCTATATATGCGTTATACCGCACGACCACGCAATGTAGCTTGGAAAAATAATCACACTACAAATCGAGCTAGAGCTAAATTGTTAGACATTATGCAAGATGGTAGCTATCAATTTAATCATCGCCTTCAAACTGGGGAAGGTGTTATTTGTAATAATGTTTTACACAATAGAACAATGTTTTCAGATGACTCGACGCCGAAGCGTTTAATATTTCGTGCTCGGTTTTATGATCGTATATCAAATTCAATACACACTTCATAATTTTCAGGAGTAAACTAAACAATGTTGTGGTTAAGTGAAATTCTCATCCAACATCATGAGTTACAATCTTTTGAAGAGCTTAAAAATAAATTAAGTGAACATGCCCAAAGAGGCGAGCTTTTTTTCCGCATGGATGTGCGACCACCCTTTCAGGATACCCCCGAGAATTGGGAAGATATTTTAGAATCTGTATTTACTTCTGTGAGCAATTCAAGCGATTAAAATATCAATGTATTGGCAAGATAAAGATAAAAGTAAACAAGAGTATGTTGTGCCCGATGATATTGTGGATGTGTCATTTAAGGTGCAGTGTAATCAATTACCATTGGATCATGCCTATGCGCTATCACAAGCAATTCAAATAGCATTGCCTTGGATTATTGATGAACCGCAAGCTGGAATACATTTAATACATGGTGCGGAGTCCGGTAATGGTTGGATTAGACCGCAAGAGCCTGATGCATTATTGAGCTTATCTCGGCGTACGCGATTCATGCTAAGGCTACCTAAAAACCGAATAACAAATGCTGAGCAGCTTACTAATAAAGTTTTAGATGTGGATGGTTATGAAGTGAAGTTAAGTAGTCCACAGCAAAAATTGCTATCCCCACTGTCGACCATATTTTCACGCTATATCATTACAGAAAATATTGATGATGAAGAGGCCTTTCTCAATCAGGCTGCGGAATTGCTAGAAATAGAAGGTATTCGAGTTAAGAAAATGATAAGCGGATTAGCGCATGTATTGCGTATGCCCGATAAAGATTTATATACCCGCAGTTTGATGATCGACAATTTGGAAATTGAGGAATCAATTTATTTGCAACAGCAGGGGTTAGGCGACGGTCAAAAAGTGGGATGTGGTCTATTTTTACCTCATAAGGGTATTGACGCAGTAGGACAGGCACAGGAAAAATAAACCTAATGCAGGCACATCCTGCAAAAATTTATAACAATATTTTTAACAATTACTTTATATTTTTAAAGGTAACTTCAATTCATATCTAAAAAATAATTAAATATTGCGGTTCTAGGAGGAGTTAAGTATGGGCATGAATGTAAATGGTAACGAAGTTGAAACCACACCATCCGGATTTCTAGCTAATATAGAAGATTGGAATCAAGAGATTGCACAAGCGATTGCTAAAGAAGAGGATATAGAGCTTAGCGACAAGCATTGGGATGTAATTAAATTTCTAAGAGACGAATTTATAAATAACAGTGGGAATCAACCAAATACGCGTAACATGGTTAAGGCAATGGCTAAGGCATGGGACGACAAAAAATTAAATGCCAAAGTTTTATATGACTTATTTCCCGGTAACCCAAGCAAACAAGCGGGACGCATTGGCGGATTGCCAGAGAGTCGGCGCAAAGGTGGCTATTAGTTGTATGCGATGCACCCAATATGGAGTACAGACAGTGTATCGGTGGATTATTAAATTAAGTTGCTTAACAAGCGGGGAATTAACGTGAGTTCTAAACAAGAGAAGATAATAAAATTGCTAGAGATGCAAAAGAAATTTATCGAACTTGAACAAAAAGGCGATATTACAGCTGAAAGTTATTGGGCACCTGAAGACGGGTCTGACTTAGATGGCTTCAAAGAGGAATATATAAAGCTCGCTATGGAAGTGGTTGATGACGCCCATAAGGAGAAAGGTTCTCACCGATAATGATTTGAATAGTAATTTGGGAAAGGCCGCGAAAGTGGCCTTTTTTATGTTTCACTCCACATACGTACTAAATTCGTATATACAAGGTCTATACGTTTTGTATCCTCTGCATCAGGCTCTTTGCGTAAAAGTTTATCGCGTGTTTTACCCAGCTGATAAAGCAATTCACGTTTTTCTTGGTTTCGAACGAAGCTTTGCACCCATGTCACGGCAACCAATCTCTCGCCTTCCGTTACGGGTGTAACTTGATGGCGCGTTGAAGCTGGATATAACACTGCGTCACCGGCTGGGTACTTTATTATCTGCCCACCAATTGTAGATTGAAATTTTAGTTCGCCACCTTCGTATTCGTCAGGACTATTTAGAAAAACGGTTACTGCAATATCAGATCGATAATGTTCACTTTCTCCCATAATAGGGTCATCGATATGCTCCCCATAATGCATGCCTTGTTTATAGCGCACATAAAACGGAACAGCGATGCGTTGTGCAAGTGCAGCATGTTGATATTCTGGATGACGCACGAGATTGCCAACCACAATCTGGTTTAATGCAGTAATTATTTCATTATCGATAAGTTCTTCATTATTTTTGACTGGTTTTGCAGCCATGCCAGCTGAAAATTTACCATCTCTAAAAGTTGCATTTTGGAGCAGATTTTGGGCTTGTTTAAGTTCCTTTTCTCCAAGCACATGTTTAATTTGAACTATCATTTTTTAAACTCTTGTTACAAGCTATGCCTATACCCATTTTAAAAGCGACAAATGATGATACTTAAAGTCACGGTTGATGAACAAACTTTTCCTTTGGAAGTGGATGAACAAATGATGAATCTTGCCAATGACGCGTTTCATAAAATGGATAGCGATATGGAGAAAGGTTGGCAAATGAGTCGAAATTGGGTCGACAATCCAAATGATGTGCAACGTTGTCAGATTGTGGCTGATAAGTTACTAACCGCCATACAACAAGAAAAGTCAGCAACGATTGGCCTAATGGCAGCCTATATCATGCATAAAATCCCAGAAATTCAAGCCGTTGATATTGATACATCAGGAGACATATCATTAACTGAAATTGTTATGAGCTAATTTGAGTTGAAGCCATTTGTATAATGGTTAATCATTCCTTGATGTTTAAGTAATAACCTAATACAAACAGCAACTTACTTGACAAGCCCACAGAGTGCAGGCTTGTTTTACTCGCATTTTTAACTACAATCTATAATACTCATAGATCTAATTTGATAATTAATTTACCCGAAATAATTGGGCTTTTCAGATAACCTGACTTTGGAGGCATAAATATGGCGGAGGATAAACTTACATTTCGACGTTACGATGATGGCGATCACGTAACGACTGAGTGGAACAAGGATGTCGTTCAAAATGGATTGTCGGAAATATGTCCGGCCTATATTCATCGTACGCCCCCCTGCCAAGCTAGCTGTCCATCGGGTCATGACATACGTGGATGGTTATCCATTGTTCGAGGCATCGATAAGCCAACTGGCGATACCACCTGGCAGGAATATGCCTTTCGACGCATGACACTAGCTAATCCATTTCCATCGGTAATGGGCCGCGTGTGTCCTGCGCCATGTGAGGATGGCTGTAATCGAAATGAAGTAGAAGAAGCCGTTGGAATCAACGCAGTTGAGCAGCATGTAGGTGATTGGGCGTTACAAAACAACCTGGCATTTCCTACACCCGGAAAAGATAGCGGCAAAAAAGTTGCAATTGTTGGTGGCGGCTGTGCGGGCCTCACCGCGGCATTTTTTCTACGTCAAAAAGGTCACGCGTGCACAATTTTTGATGAGTATGACCAACTAGGTGGCATGATGGTATTCGGCATACCGGGTTATCGCACGCCACGTTCTGTATTAGAGGGAGAAATTAGTCGAATTATCGATATGGGTGTAGAAGTAAAACTCAACACTCGTGTGGGCACCGATGTATCGGTACAAGATTTAGAACGAGATTACGATGCAATTTTCTGGGGCATTGGCGCCGTGGCAGGAAAGAAATTACCCATACCAGGTGGTGATGCGCCGAATGTTGTTGATGGCATGTCTTATCTTCGCGCATTTAATGAAGATCGATTGAAATATCTCAATGGTCGAATACTTGTAATTGGTGCCGGAGACACGGCGATGGATGTGTTGGCGGTCGCACGTCGCATAGGCAATATTCATAATACTACACAAAAAGATCGACCTGAAAATGTGATACTTGGCTATACCGTACACGATGTTGCAACTGTTGCACGACGTCAAGGTGCAGATGTGTGGGTGGTGTACAGACGCCCTATTACTCAAGCACCGGCAACCAAGCACGAATTGGATGCAGTGATTAGCGAAGGGGTAGAAATTCATGATGGATTGTCCCCGGTGGAAGTGATTAAAGATGAAGATGGTAGAGCCAAGGCACTTCGCGTAGTACCAATGGAAACGGTTGATGGTGAACTTAAAGCAAAAGAAGGTGAAGAATTTGATATCGAATGTAGTTTAATAGTTAGTGCGACGGGACAAACTGGCGATTACCGCGGTATCGAAGATTTTGATAATGGTTGGGGATTGATGGATGCGGACAAAGTGTTTCAAGTAGTGGGTAAACCTGGCCATTTCGTAGGGGGTGATGCCGTAAAACCACATTTACTGACAACCGCGATCGGACAAGCCTCCATTGCAGCAGAAGGTATACACCACTATTTAATGGGTAAAGAGATTCCGGCTCGTCCCAAAGTCGACACCCACCATTTTAAATTATTAGAAGAATTACGCATTCGCGAGCTTGAGCCAGATGAGTTTGATAGTGAGGAAGCATGGGGCACGGATTCCGCAAAATTTGCCATTCATAATTATGAGGATCGTGCATCTACTGAAATTGCGACCCATGAGCAGTTGCACATGGCATATTTTGAAGAAGTGCCTATGAATCGACGGCAGGAGGCCAATATTAATTCTGAAGACGTACTGAATAATTTTCAAGAAAGATTCTCGGCGTTAGAAGAACAAAAAACTATTGATGAAGCCGAGCGGTGCATGAGCTGTGGAATGTGCTTCGAATGTGATAACTGTGTGGTGTATTGTCCGGAAGATGCTATTTTTAGAGTTAAAAAAGATCAGCATGCAATGGGGCGTTATGTGGATACGGATTATGATAAGTGTGTGGGTTGCCACATATGTGCCGAGGTATGCCCCAGTGGCTACATTAAGATGGGACTGACTTATTAATTTAGGTGCTAAAGAAAAATTCTTAATTTAAATTTTTCTAATCTGTTGTCGTAACAAGATCACTGCCAATAGTAGAAACGGCAACGTGCTAAATTAGCTTTGTGCACGTATTAAACATTTTTCCATTCTTTCGTGCTTTAAGCCCAGTAATTCACTTTTACTATCACCATTTATTTTATAGCCGTTGTTCAAATAAAAGTTAATTGCTTCTTCGCGTGCATAGAGCCAGCATGTTTGCACAACATTTTGTTGCGCAAAAATTTCAAGTTTCTTAAGAATTTTACTGCCAATTCCTTGTTTTTGAAATGTATCATGAACCGCCATATAACGAATTCGCGCACATTTTTCTGCTTCAATATGTAAGCGACCCACGCCAATAATAGTTGATCTATCATATGCAGCGATGTGAAACGCATTATTTTCTTGCTCATCTTTTTCACTACCAGGAGGTAGATGTAGTGGCTTGCGCAATATTTCCCAACGAAAGCTAAAGTAATCTGCTAGCTCGTCGGCTGTTGTAGGAGATTTATAAATAATCAAATCTAATATTCTATGCAAAAACAACCCATGTCGTCGCAATATATTTGACTCCATTACCCAGTGTGACGCCACGATGTTCATGTGTCCAAAAGGGTGGGAATAAAATTAATTTTCCAATTTCAGGTTTTACTTTTATATTTTGAAATAAAAACTCCGTTTCACCTCCTGGCCATGCGACATCATTTAAATACCAAATCGCGACTAATTGTCGATGGCTAAATTCATGGCTACCGCCATCAATATGCCAATGATAATGTTCTCCGGCATTTGTTCGCTGTATCCCATACCCCATATCTTTAAACGGACCTTTGAAAAATGGGTAGTTTTCTCGAAATTCTTTAATAGCTAGTCCAAGCGAGCGAAATAATGCTCGATCGACATCTTTCCAATTCTCTTTTCCACTTACGACTAGGTCGGTTGATTTTTTTATACTGGAATCTTGATCTGCACGTTGACCAATTCTTCCTTCATACTGCTCGTCTTTGGCGTTTTCAAAGCGTTCTATAATCTCAGAGCAAAATTCTTGCGATAACGAATTAATTTGTTCGAAAATAAAACTATTGGGTTTTATTTCCTCAATGGTACGCAAAGAGCGATTAGTTTTTCTATTGGCAGATATCTGATCCATAATTTTAGTTACAGCTTATTTTGTTCGACTAATCTTTCTAACTTAGGTAACCAATCTTCTTTTTCTTTTTCGTAACCTTCCAGCATTGTATGTGCCAAATCAGACCAGTGTTTCACGCCTTCGGCAACCAATTTTTTGAGTGGTTTTATATCATTTTTTTCTTCCCATGATTGGTAGGCGTTTTGAAAACTTGGAAATAATTCTTTTCGCATCGCGACTAAATTTGCGGCATAAAAATGTAGTGATGCAGGATTATAGTTTTCGATTAGGCCTGGTAGTGTTGATAAACAATCAGCTAACAAATCTTTTACGGCTCTGGCCATTATTTCAGCACGGGATCGAGGTAAACTAATTATCATCTCTCGCCAGCGTTCACCTAATTCTAGAAGTGCAATAAACTCGCCTATTTCATGTAATGCTACCGCTTCGAGTTCGTTGTCTGTCATTTTATCAAGCGCGCTGTCTACATCTTTTTCGAAATCATAAAATGACAATGCTTTTGCCATTGCATTGTCAAATTTACACCATTGCCAATCTTGAAATTTTTCCCATAATAATCTGCGTAAAGATTCTCTACGGATAAATACATTGTTACCTTGTGTCATTGCAGGGGGTGCAGTTAAATCACGTGCACATTCGTCTGCAGAGACGTACATTGTAAAATCGCTGTACACTTCTTTTGATTCTAATTTTGCTAAAAAGAAATGTGGTGCCGCGCGTACTCCAATTCCGCCACTATAAACATACCCTTTGGGCGCGAGTGCTTTATTGATATTTTCAGTATCAAATGGATCAAATTTTTTGCCATCAATTAAAAGAGGTGTAAAGTTTTCTTTTTCTAAGCTTTCCCATAGATGCTCACGTTCCTGTACCCAATTACCTACTTCCTCTTTTGATAATGAATCATTATAGGAATAACCATTTTCCCAACGAAAGTATTCACGCATTTTTAAAAGATATACGCACAACGTAAGGTTTGCTGCATGATGAGCGTCTGAAATGTCACAATTTTTCTGCACCGTTTCGCAGAGTAATTCATTCTGATTAGGCATAAGCATATTATACGCGCAAGTGTGATAGGATTTTATAAGTTATGTGATTTAACATCACAAAATACAAGCTAAAAGGGTTTCCAAATATGTATTTCAGTACCACAGCTTTATAAGGTTTATTGTAGTTTAGTGGCAAGACTAAAAACAAAATGGAACCAAGACGATAGAAAGCGCACACCTGAAGAAATTGCGAGTGTAATCGGCGCAAATATATGGACACTTTCAGCAGAGGCGTGCTTATTTTTGGAAAATGAAGGATTTGAAACAAGCACGCAGTCTCAGCGTCTTGATGTCATTGCAGAATTTTCAGCATTTGGCGCACACATTTCTGATCGTATGGTGTTTGATGAAATGACAGCAGTAGAGCGCGAGTTATTTATCAATGCGCTTGGCCGACATTTAGCGAATACAATGCAAATGAATCGCGAAGATGTATTTGGTGTCGGCGAATATCGCAAAGAGTTTATCAATCTATTAAACGATAGAATGAATGAGTATTCAGAATGCGGATACACGCATGGTGAGGGCCCCAGATTTTCCATGAGAAGAATAGCTGGAAACCATGTCCAAACAGTAATGGGTGAAAAAGACAATAAATGGATTCCAGACTACGTCATTGATTCCGAAATTCCAAAATTACTTTTAGGATTAAAACGTGTTTTTAAAGGTCAAACTGCCTCAATAAATGAAGCAGACTTTGCGCCACCTGAAATACCCAAAAGCGGGGTATGGGGAGAAGAATAAATTTCTAAATGTCTGCATTTGCCAAATGTGGTCATTTAATAATTATCTCACCTGTTGAGCAGGGCAAATGATGTGATGAAGGTGGAGTCATCTAGAAAAGGGCGCGGAGTAAACCAAATAGCTATAATAATTTGTACGCATGATGGTATGTAATATGGACATTTGTTATATATATTATCGTGAAACTGTAATTTTTTTCTACAATCATACTTTTTAAGATTTCTTATATGGGTTCTAACTGTAAACAAAAGATACATTATGATGCGTAAATACTTATTCGTACTGTGCCCTCCTTACTCAGGGTCTACAGTTTTATGGAGGCTGCTTGCTACTTCACCTAATGTGTCAGCTTTTCCACAATAGGGGCAAGAATTGAAAGGCGTTAAGAGCACAATGAGAAATAATCCATGGAATCCAGAAAATAAATTCCCGTGGCATGATATTAAGCGCGTGTGGGAAGAAAACTGGGACCACACAAAACCTATTTTTCTCGAAAAAAGCCCGCCTAACTTAATTCGAGCTTTCGAAATTGAGAAACACTTCTCCCCTTCTAAATTCATCGTGATGATGAGAAACCCGTATGCTAATTGTGAAGGGATATGTCGCCGTCACGAAGAAAAGCTTAGTTTTACAGAAGCAGCTGAAGCTTGGATAATGCGTGCGCAGTA
Source organism: Gammaproteobacteria bacterium (assembly GCA_965247265.1). Lineage (GTDB taxonomy): Bacteria > Pseudomonadota > Gammaproteobacteria > UBA4575 > UBA4575. The sequence continues at coordinate 823,502 of OZ252002.1, read as the reverse complement.
CCAAATTAAGAATATCAAAGGCTTAAAGAGCGTTTTAAATTTTTCCTACGAATCTCTAACTGAAGATACTAAAGAAATTTATAATCAAATTTTGAATTTTTTCCCGGAATTACAAAGCATCGACAATAATGCTTCTTTGAAAGCTAGGTCTGTTATTGGTACTTCTAGATCAAAAATTAAAAACTATAATGCTATGAAAATTGATACTTTGTCTGCAAAAGGTATAGAGGAAATAAATTCTGTGTTAAATAAATATCCAGAGGTAATGGATTTTTTCGGCTATGAATATATTTATCCTACAATTCGCCATAGTATACGTAGCATTTTCTCTAAATTTAATTTATTTGTTGCTAAATACAAGCAGAAATTATGGCGGAAAGTAACGACGTGAGCAAAGGAATTTGAGGGAGGTTGTATTTGTAAACTCGTGAATGCGGTGGGAATCGAAGTTTTGAGGTAAGATTAGAATAGCACACCAATAGGTTGATTAATGATTGATATGTCTCCCTATGTCTGCTCCAAACACATTCAATTTTACATAGATGTATTGTCTGAAAATTGCTTTTGTCAGGATGCAAATTTTCATGTCATCCTGAATAGATAATTGCTGATATTTGCGAGAGACATAAAAAATATATTGTGTAAGCGATTGGGGAGGTTTTATAGTCCCAGAGGGTTGTTTGTTGCTTGTTTATGAATTCATTAGTAGCCTCCCCCAATGTATTTTTAAAATTATTTCTATTTTTTGTGGAAGAGAAAGTTCTAGCACTTTATCCAAATTTTATTTAGAGGGGGTATAAAGTGGAAACCTTCAATATAGTTAACAGTAAAATTGAGCGTGCCTCACGAAATTCTTAGTCTAATAATTAGCAAAACGCAATGAAGAGCGTAAAAAAAACTAAATTCACCACGTACCATATTCAGAAGATCTAGAATATCCCGAGGGTGAACAAACAATATGACACTAGTTAAAGAGCGGCAAAAAAAATATATCTGAATTGTATTCTGGAGAAATCAAAATTTTCGACGCATGCTGATTAAATTATGCGAAGAATGATTATTTTTTCCACTTATCAAAATTGTCTGAATTTTTTTCCTGACCATCTTCATATCCAGCTGTGTATGCATCGGTTACTCGTTGTTCTTCGCGTTCCGGATGGCCTAAGTAACCACTTTGCCAGCCAATTACGTAGTCAGGGTCTACATTTGCAGATTCCATTTTGGTGGTAGCGTCTCGATATGCTTGATCCATGTTGTCTCCTTAATACAAAAAGTTAATATTTAATGTAGTTTATTTTTTTGAAAATGGATTAGTGCTTTTCCACTATCAATTACTGTACGAACTTGTTCAGCAGAATTTTGTAAATTATTTTCTACGCCCATGTGTGTAAGCATGATTGCGCCAGAATATATTAAACTGTCCCGCGCAGGGCCATTTTTTCCTTGTAATGCAGCGAGTCCAACTTCGGCTGCTTTACTCGCAAGCTGATCAACATCAAATTTTGCAGCCGTTTCATCATTTTCCGTATTTGATGAAGCAAAGTCTGGTAAAGGTACGGCGCGAACATTTTGTTGAATGTTAATATGTTCAGGATGAATGTTGATTTCATTTAATGCACCGTTGTTTTGGTATTCAAAATATTTAGATGCTTGTTTTAATGAAGGGATTACACCGCCTTCTACACCTCTAACAAATACGGCAGAATTAAAACCGGATAATTTTGCTAAATGCTCATATACAGGTGGATAAGGTTTATGTACATATCCTGTCATTAAATGTGTGCCACGTTTCCCTCTAATAGGGCCAATTAAAACTTCAACTGTGGTAATCACAGGACGCTTAACAATTTGTGTGCGCAAAGGAACAAGTTTGTGTAGTGGCGGGCAAATATTTTTTTGATCGACGTATGCCCAACCAATATTTGAATTATTGATATTTAGAACCGCCTGCTCTGGTGTTAAATCTACATTTATATTTGCGGCGCGTAATATTTTGCGATGGGTCGCACCGTATTTTGGACCGACTGATTCTGCGCCATGTGAGACAGCGGGTATGTTTAGGGCAGCAAGCACTGCGGGTAAAAATGGTGAGACCGGTAATCCGCGTGTGTAGCCATCATACGGATCTGCGATATCAACTACATGATCAACATCTGCAGTTTTAATATCTGATGTATCAATGAGGGCTTGCAAAGACCCGCCATTTTCATCCAATGTTTCACGCTTCATCCGCAGGGCGATTAAAAAGATGCCGGCCTGAACCGGGTCGGCTGTACCATCTAATATGTGTTGCATTGCATCGCGTGCCTCTTCAAATGAAATATCCTTGCTATATTCAGGGCCCGTTGCAACACGTTGTATATAAGAACGCATGGCTAATTTAGCATTCGGGTTAATTTGAGATGCGCGAGCGGACATAAATCTTATGATGCCACGTAAATTAAGGCATGGCAGGATACAAAAGGCGATATAACCCCTATATATCTCCATTGAGAGAAGTGGATAATTGACTTGCTGATTAAGGGCATAATAAATCAGCCTATTTAAGGCTATTTTTACTGTTTTCGCTATTCGCTTATGATGTCTATATGGATAATCGCCAATTATTTTTGATGCAGGAGTAATTATGCAAGACGATGAGATGGACTTTAGTAGTGGCATTATGGCGTTTGAAGCCAAACACTTTTCAAGAGCGATGCAACTACTTTCCCCCCTTGCCGATCAGGGCAATACCGATGCGCAGCATCGTTGTGCAATTATGTATCAAAATGGTTTGGGTGTTGCCGTGAATACGCAGGCAGCTTTTAAATGGATGAAAAGTGCTGCGGAAAATGATCATGCCTTAGCGCAACATGGATTAGGATTTATGTATATGGAAGGAGATTGTGCTGAGAGAAATGGCGCAGAAGCTGTCAAGTGGTTTACTAAAGCTGCCGAGCAAGGCTTGCAAGGTTCGCAAACGACACTCGCGATGATGTATGAAGAAGGTCGTGGTGTTGATAAAGATTTGGATAAAGCAAAAGAATGGTATGTTAAGGCTGGTTTTGCGCCTGAAGAAATAAAATAAACTAAAAAATTTATTATATCTTATGCGCCCTGCACATTTACTCACTGTTTTAGAAAAAGAATTTCAAGGTGCGGAATCGGGCTATCATACTCCCGTTATGTTATGGGGGCCTCCTGGTGTGGGCAAATCACAGATGGTTACTCAGGTTGCGCAAAAAATAATGTCGAGGTCATCGACATACGCTTATCACAAATGGAGCCGAGCGATTTGCGTGGCATACCGTTTCGCGTAAAAGAAACTGTGGAGTGGGCGGTGCCTGCGATGTTGCCAGATGTTACGAGGCATGCACAAAAAGGAATTTTGTTTTTAGATGAAATTACATCAGCTGCACCTAGTGTTTCAGCTGCAGCGTACCAACTAATCTTAGATCGTCGATTGGGCCAATATAGTGTGCCAAATGGTTGGGCAATTTTCGCCGCTGGTAATCGACAAGGTGATCGGGGTGTTACGTATACAATGCCTGCTCCTCTTGCCAATCGGTTTTCACATTTTGAAGTTGATATTAACTTGGATGATTGGGTTGCATGGGCTTACGCTAATAGTATTGATGATCGTGTCATTGCGTTTTTACGTTTTCGACCTGATTTGTTGTTTGATTTTGACCCTGCACATAATCCCGTGGCATTTCCGTCTCCACGGTCATGGGAATTTGCACATCGCGCACTACAAAAGTTTTATGATAGGACAGATTTATTAACAGGTGCGCTGCAAGCTTGTGTGGGACTCGCAGCAGGGGTGGAGTTGAATGCGTTTATCTCTAATTTGGATCAAATGCCAGATCTTGAAGCCATAATTCGTGGTGAAGAGGTTGGAACGCCTAAAGAAATAGATTTGCAATATGCGGTGGCATCAGCATTGGTCGGACAAGCTATCCGCGTAAATAATTCTCAAGATGCTAACGTCGTACACGGACATATATTGAATTATGCAGGTCAATTTCCACAGCGGGAAATGGGAGTGATGATGGTATCCGATATGCATCGCGCTATCGGTGAGGACATTTTTGAATTACCGGAATTCACACGATGGGCTGATAAAATCGCAGATATTATGATTTACGATCACGTGTAAATATAGCTCTTGTCTATTTTAAAGTGGTCGAATCAACGATTAATAGTAAACTTGCCGCAGCCCGTACACGTTTAATTTTAGATAAACCTTTTCTGGGTGCACTGGTATTGCGATTGCCTCTTGTATCCGCCGATCCTAAGTGGTGTCAAACAGCATCAACAAATGCTAAAAAAATTTTTTATAACAAAGAGTATATTGATGCGCTAGATATTCAAGAGACTCAATTTGTTTTAGCCAAGCAAGCTCTTCACTGTGCACTTTCACATTTTTCTCGAAGGCAACATCGAATTAGACATCAGTGGGCTCTTGCGTGTGATTATGCAGTGAACCCATTGCTTGTAAATGATGGCTTAAAAGCTCCGCCCGGAACATTACTGGAAAATAGTTATGAAGGTATGACTGCAGAGGAAATTTACCACTTCATTGGTGAGCTCGAAAATGAAGAATCAGATTTAGATAAACATAGTCAAGACGAAGACAATGATGATGTACACGATTTAAAGCAATTTGAAGAAGAGCAACAGCAGGATCGAAAAACACAAGAGTTTTCCGAAATCAACCCAGATAATGAAACTAATGAAATACAAGGCCTCGCATCTCAGCCTGCAGAATTGAGTCCGCAAGAACAAGAAGAGCTATCTATTCAATGGCAACAACGTTTAGCTGGCGCTGCACAGAAGGCAATGCAAGCGGGCAAGCTAGGTGGCTCTATGGCGCGCCTTGTCGATTTTATGCTACAACCAAAATTACCCTGGCGTATGTTTTTAGCTCGTTATATGACCGCAAGCGCTCGTGATGACTATAGTTATTCTCGTCCCTCTTCGCGTCGTGGTGATCCTGCAATTTTTCCAAGTTTACGCAGTGCGCAAATTAATGTTGCGGTAGGCATTGATATAAGTGGCTCTGTGGATGATAAAGAATTGAATGAATTTATTTCAGAGGTGAATGCGATTAAAGGGAATATGCGTGCACGCATAACATTGCTACCTTGTGATGCGCAACTTGCAAATGGAGCGCCTTGGGTCTACGAGCCTTGGGAAAATTTAGTATTGCCCGATTCATTAAAAGGGGGTGGGGGTACAAATTTTTGTCCGGTATTTGAGTGGCTGGATCAACAAGATCAACAAGATCAACAAGATCAACACCCAGATTTGTTAGTGTACTTTACAGATTGTCAAGGTACGTTTCCCGTAACCCTTCCAAACTTCCCTGTAATATGGTTGGTAAAAGGTAAACAACCTGTTCCTTGGGGACAAAGAATTCAGCTCAATTAATATGGAGCTTTCCAGTGAAGACCAGCTGCGCCTTAACGTATTGGTTGCACAACCTTTGTATGCAGTGCGCGTTGATGAATCTAAAATGCGCGTTCAAGCATTATCAGAAAAAGGTGAAGCAAATGTACAACTTAATCCCACCTGTAAAGATGAAAAGTATATTCGAATTGTTAGGCAGTTTTTATCTACTCACTACCTCGGTTCTCCAGGCGGTTACCCAGTATTTATTAGACGATGGGCCCGGATGGGACAGGCGCGTGATGATAGTTTGGAGAAACTCTTATTAATTGGTGAGCCTGAGGCAGTTGTTGCCGTGGTGCATGCAGCGGGATTGACGAATGAGTTAGCACGAAGAGCCTGGTGGTCGAGCGTAAATGCAGATAATGCGCGACAGATGCTAAATAAAGAAGATGTCGTTAATGGTGATATGGGAGCAGAATTAGCACAGTTTTTAATAGAATTTTTACCTTTTGAAGAACATCAAAAATCAATCATTGATAGTGTTCGCTTGGTGTTACAGCCTGGGTTAATAAATGATGAAATGCGCAAGGAAATCTGGAGTGGGGGTAGACGTAAAAATTCATACTATGTAGGGTTTCTTCAACAAACCCCAAATGATTTACCAATAATTATTGAACCCCATGAGAAATGGGAACGATTATCAAAACAGTTAAAAGCTGAAATTAATAATGGCAATGAATTTGCAAAATTACTCTGCCAATCGATGAGCCCTAATGGGCAAGCATTTATGCTCACCTCAGAGTTAGTGTTAAATAAACCCAATGATCAAGATGTTGTGGTGGAGCTATTGAATGCGGTAGGTGCCTATTTTAAAAATAACCTAACAATAAACACTAATTGGCGAGAAATAGAATCATTAACAAAGTATGCTAATGAGATATATATAAAAAATAATGATAATGTTGAAAAGATACTAGCAATTGATGCTACGTTACGACCACAGTTAGTTGCAATGATGATTTTATCCATGACTAGTGAAACGCTTGTTAATCCGATTTTCGGCATGACTGATGCAATTGGAACAGTTATGAGAAAGAAGATAGAGCCAGTTGTAAAACCCTTGATTGAGTGTTTGCATTTACTCCAATCGCAATAGAGATTTAGATCTGTACTCTATTAGATAATCAATGTCGATGGATTACCTACCTTTATTTTTAGATGTTAAAAACCGGCCATTTCTAGTTGTCGGAGGCGGTGTTATTGCTGCACGAAAAGTAGCAATTCTAGAGCGCGCGCAAGCAGCTATAACAATTGTCTCCCCAAATCTAATTGAAGCCTTGCAGCAGAAAATGGATAAAGATGAGCTTGTATGGAAGAAAAAGCTTTTTTCAACAGATGACTTGGAAGGTTTCCAGCATGTGCTAGCAGCCACGGATGATCACAACGTTAATGCTGAAATTGCGAATGCGTGTCGTGAAAAAAACATTTTGGTAAATGCTGCAGATGACACTCACAATTGTGATTTTATTTTGCCATCCATAATTGATCGTTCCCCTGTGCAAATTGCAGTTTCAACAGGAGGTGCGTCGCCGGTTCTTGCAAGAATGTTGCGCACCAAGCTGGAGAACTGCACACCTGCATCGTATGGAAATTTAGCTCAACTGATTGAAGAACATCGCAAGGACGTTAAAGAAAAATTTAATTCTGTTGATCAAAGAAGGAGATTTTGGGAAGAAGTATTGCAAGGTCCTATTGCAGAGCTTGTGTTTGCTGGAAAATTCAGTGCTGCGCAAAAATTATTAAAAGAAACAATTGAAAGCTCTGACTTAAATCAATTGCCGCAAGGCGAAGTTTATTTAGTCGGTGCAGGGCCTGGTGATCCTGATTTGCTTACATTTCGAGCATTACGATTAATGCAGCAGGCAGATGTCGTTGTGTATGATCGGCTTGTAACACAAGAAATTATGGATCTCGTACGTAAAGACGCAAAACACATCTACGCAGGGAAAGAACGATCGCAGCATGCTATACCGCAAGAGTCGATCAATAAACTATTGGTGCGCTTGGCGAAAGGGGGGGAACGTGTATTACGTTTAAAAGGAGGCGATCCCTTTATATTTGGGCGCGGCGGAGAAGAAATAGATTTATTAATTGATGAACAGATTCCATTTCAAGTCGTACCAGGAATTACGGCTGCCTCAGGATGTGCCGCGTATGCAGGCATACCGATTACACATCGCGAATTTTCACAAGCTGCAATTTTTGCAACAGGGCAGTTAAGAGATGGAACTATCGATTTAAATTGGGAAATGCTTGCTCATAAGAACCAAACGCTTGTCTTTTATATGGGTCTTCAAGGTTTATCTGAAATTTGCAGCAAACTTAAACAACATGGATTAGATTCTAAAACTCCAGCAGCTTTAATTATGCAGGGTACTACCGCGAGGCAAAAAGTTATTATTGGCAATTTGGAAAGTTTGCCTGAATTAGTAAATCAGCAAGAAGTCAAACCACCTACGCTTATTATAGTTGGCGATGTGGTGCAGCTGCACAAGAAGCTACATTGGTTTAATCCAAAAGAAGATGTGACGTCAAGAGCAGTCAAATCATTTGGGGCTAAAATGTAATACTCAAAAGAGCATATATACGAGAATGAAAGCAATAACCGTTCATAATAAATTAATTTTCATTCTTCTGGTTGGCTTTGCAACTTCTCAGGCTCCGACTTCATTGCTCGCATTTCAACTGTCCCTAGTGCAAAACGGTTTTAACTCGCCTGTTTTGATCACTCACGCTTACGATACTAAAAATGATCTATATGTTGTGGAAAAAATGGGCAAGGTGTTTTTTTTAGATGCAAGTCAAAATCATAAAAAAAGAAACTCTATTTAGACGCATCATCTTTGATTACTGCTAAAGGTTATGAACAAGGGCTACTGTCTATTGCATTTCATCCAAACTTTGGTAATAACGGTTATTTGTTTATTTTTTACACTGCACGTAATGGCGATAACACACTAGCCAGATTAACTGTTAATCCGCCTGATAAAGAATTTATAAATCTTGCTAGCCTAGAAGTTCTTTTTGCAGTGGATGACCCTGCATCAAATCATAATGGAGGCATGTTAGCTTTTGGTAGTGATGGATATTTATATATAGGTTTGGGAGATGGGGGTCGAGGTGGCGACCCCTGGAATAATGCACAAAATAAAAATACGTTACTTGGGAAGATGCTGCGTATCGATGTGGGCCAGCAATCAGGCTATTCCATTCCTGGTAATAATCCATTTGTAAATATCAAAAACACTCGCCAAGAGATTTGGGCATATGGGCTAAGAAACCCCTGGAGGCATTCCTTTGATGCTGAAACGGGCGATTTATGGATTGCCGATGTCGGTGAAAATAAATGGGAGGAGGTTCACTGGCAATCTGCAGATAGCACAGGCGGACAAAATTATGGCTGGCGGTTTATGGAAGGCAAACATTGCTATTTGCCTAAAAAGAATTGTAATGACGGCGCTTTAACTTTACCCGTTGCAGAATATGGGCATAAACATGGATGCTCTATTACAGGTGGTTATGTATATCGTGGAAAAGAAATATCAAAATTACAGGGGTTGTATATTTTTGGAGATTTTTGCACCGGCACAATTTGGACAATTGATAAAAAGGAAAATAATACTATGAAAGAAACAATGAAAACAGATTTAAATATTAGCTCTTTTGGTGAAGGTGTTAATGGCGAGTTCTATGTTGTCGATTATAATGGTGGCATCTATAAGCTCATGCCCTAACTGATTCTTTAGTCTTTAAAATGTTTAATATACGTTTACTAGCAATTATTATTACTAAGGGACTATTAAGTTCATCTAATGCGTCTGAAATTGAAATAGGCCAACCTGCGCCTAGTTTTGAATTGTTAGATCAAAATGAAGAGTTACAAATATTAAGTAACTATCAGGGAAAATGGGTAGTGCTTTATTTCTATCCTAAAGATGATACGCCAGGTTGTACAAAAGAAGCTTGCGCATTTAGAGATGATATTGCAATTCTTCAAGCATTAAATATTATTGTTCTTGGTGTGAGTGTTGATAGTATTGAAAGTCATTCAAAGTTTGCAGAAAAGTATAGTTTGCAATTTCCGCTTTTATCAGATCCTGAAGGGAGAGTTGCGAGACAATATGGCTCGTTAACCTCTCTTGGTCCGCTTAAACTTGCTAAGCGGCATACTTTTATAATCGATCCAGATGGAAATGTGGCGAAAATATTTCGTAAAGTAGTACCTGCTGAGCACAGTGATGAAGTCATTCCCAATATTAAGCTACTCCAACAATAGCAGCATGAATTTGCTATAATCATTCTTAATGTCAAATTCACTATAGGTGCTCTTGTCTTAACTTATATGTGTTAAGTTTTAGAGTGAAACAGGGAAGCCTGGTTAGTTCAGGCGCTGCCCCCGCAACGGTGATTGAGGATAGGTAAACCATTAGCCACTGTGCTTTGCATGGGAAGGCGGTTTACTCTAAATTTAATAACTCATCAGCCCGGAGACCGGCCTTTAGTGATTCAGGATGTTGCGGCGGGCGACTCTAGCTGAAGTTCATGTTACGCAAGAATTTTGTGTTCTTTTGCAGTGTGCCTGATACCGATAAATATTTGGAGGTACGCATGCACTTTGGCTCATCAGTAATACCGATTTTATTATTTTCAAGTGTCAGTTTATTTGCTGCTGAAGAAGTAGTGGTAACACCTGCTAGGTTTAATCAATCTGTAAAAGAAGTTATACCTTCTACCATAATTATTGATCGGGAAGCCATTGAGCGAACCTGGTCAGGTGACATCGCAGATCTTTTGCGCTGGCAGGCCGGTATGGATATCGGCCGAACCGGTGGGCCCGGTCAACAAACTTCTGTATTTACGCGTGGTACCAACAGTAACCATACAGCCGTACTTATTAATGGTATCAAAATGAATTCAGCGACTACTGGCGCACCTGCTTTAGAAATGATTAATCCCGAAAGTATTGAGCGCATCGAAATTATAAAAGGACCGCGTTCAACCGTGTATGGTTCGGAAGCCATTGGGGGTGTCATCAATATTATTACAAAAAAACAAGATTCTGAAAAAAGTGCAAGTTTAAAATTTTCCGATGGCCGTTATTCTACTCAAGAACAAGGCATCGATTTAGCCTATGGTAATGATATGGTTTCTGGAAATTTCTCCTATAACCAATTTGATAGCGATGGTTTCCCAGCCACCACAACATCCGATTCCGATCACGGCCATGACAATAGCACTGTCAACTTAAATATTAATGCAAAATTGGGTATCAGTGATATCGCATTTGGTTTTTGGCAGGCAGATGGTAATACCGAATACGATAGCTTTGGCACCAATTTAGATCAGGATCGAAAAAACGAAGTACTTAGCTCTTCAATTACTTTGCCCATCACTGAGGATTGGCAAACATCACTTTCTATATCGAGCACAAAGGATGGCGTTGATCAAAGCCAAGCCAATTTTTTAGGAGACAAAGACTATGCAAAAACAAAACGCTATGTCTATGACTGGAAGAGCGATATTAAGTTTGAAGACAATATCTTCACGTTTGGACTATCTAAGACAGAAGAAGACACAGAATCATTATCATTTGGCACAGATTATGAAGAAAGTACTGATGAATATGCGGCATATTTACAAAATCAGTTAAAAATTGAAAAGCATAGCCTTTATGCTTCGTCGCGCTATACCGATAACGATGACTTTGATGACACGGTAACCTGGAATTTTAAATACGGATACGATGTATCAGATAACACTAAGCTATTTGCAAGTATTGGCACAGGATTTAGGGCGCCCGACAGTAATGCAAGATTTGGTTTTGGTGGAAATCCAGATTTAGATGAAGAAACGTCTCGCTCGATTGAAGCAGGTATCAATTATGCATTTTCGAATGAAACAATTGTTTCCATTCGTGCTTTTGAAAATAAGATTGAAGACCTAATAGAAACAATATTGGTAGATCCCGTTGCATTTACATTTGAGAATCAAAATGTAGAGGATGCGCGTATTCGTGGTATTGAGCTTTCCGTTTTACATAGTTATAAAGACTGGCATGTACAGGTTGAGGGTATTTCACAAGATCCCGATAATGAAACAGAAGATTCGCGTTTATTAAGGAGGGCAAAACGCACACTTACAAGTTCAATTTCTTATAATCACGAACAGTTTTTTATCTTATTTAATGGCCTGCTTACATCAGACAGAAAAGATTTTGGTGATGAAAGGTTAGCTGGATATGGATTAATGAATGTGTCCGCAGGTTATACGTTCCCCTATGCAACTGTGGCAATTAAAGCGGATAATTTATTTGATAAAGACTACGAATTGGCATCAGGCTTTAATACTCCAGGCCAATCATTGTATGCAGAATTAAGGCTTAGACTATTTGAATAACTACGTAAACTAAAATGTCGAATCGCTTAACAAGAATTTATACAAAAACAGGGGACGAGGGGGAGACGGGTTTATCAGGAGGTGTGCGTGTTCGCAAAAATTGTCCCCTAATACAAGTTATTGGCGATGTCGATGAACTCAATTGTGTAATTGGGATGGCACTTGCAAATAAGATACCGGAAGAAGTAAGAATAAGCTTAGTTAAAATTCAGCATCAGCTTTTTAATTTAGGTGCAGAGATTAATAATTCAGAATTTAATTTCATCAATGAAGATATGGTGACTGAGATAGAAAAGCAAATAGCCTCTTTTAATGAAAGTTTAGCACCACTTAATAATTTCATTTTGCCTGGTGGTGGACATGCTGCAGCAACTTGTCATTTAGCGCGTGCTGTATGCAGGAGAGCAGAACGCAGTGTAGTTGCTTTAAATGATACAGAAAAATTAAATCCAGATATTCAGATTTATTTGAATCGTTTATCTGACTATTTATTTGTAGTCTCCCGAGTGTTATCCAAATATGCAAAGCAAGAAGAAACACTTTGGTCAACGGATTATTAAAATAAGGAGTAAACAATTCGTATAGGGATTGATTTGGGCGGGACCAAAATTGAAATCTTGGTTTTAGATGATCAAGGTCATGAAATGCTACGTAAACGTATTCCTACACCTAAGGAAGATTATCAAGCGATACTTAATGCAATCTCATCCCTTGTTCATGAATCCGAAGAACAGTTAAATTTAAAGTGTAGTATTGGCATCGGTACTCCTGGCTCATTTTCTCCAGATTCAAATTTATTGAGAAACTCGAATTCAATTTGTCTAAATGGCAAACCAGTTAAACAAGACCTTGAAAAAATATTAGATAGAGAAATTCGCATTACAAATGATGCGAATTGTTTTGCTCTATCAGAAGCGTTGGATGGAGCCGCAAAAGATGCCAATGCTGTATTTGGCGTAATACTTGGCACCGGTGTTGGTGCAGGGATTGTGATTAATAAAAAGGTACTTGTGGGTTGTAATGCCATTGCTGGCGAGTGGGGGCACAATCCATTGCCTTGGCCTGACCGAAACGAATTAGAGCTAACGAAATGTTGGTGTGGTCGACGTGGATGTACTGAAACGTTTTTGTCTGGTGCTGGCTTGGAAAATGATTTTGAACAACTGGCTAAATTTAAATTAAGTGCAAAAGAAATTAACCTACAAGCTGAAAAAGGAAACCCTGCTGCTGCAAAGGCAATGCAAATTTATGAAAATCGATTAGCAAAAAGCTTGGCACATATCATTAATATTTTAGATCCTGATGTAATAGTGCTAGGCGGCGGTCTGTCTAATATAAATCGATTATATGAAGTTGTACCGAGAATTTGGCATGAATGGATTTTTTCGGAATGTATTATTACTAAGTTGATGCCTCCAAGTTATAGAGACTCAAGTGGTGTAAGAGGAGCCGCATGGCTGTGGGGAATGAGCTAAATTCAAATAGCTTTCCTTAGTATGTTTTTCAAAATACTTCAAATTTGTGAAAATAAATTTCTGAAAGAACGTAGGTATTAAAGTATATAACCATATATAAACTAGTTGATATTTGATGAATGTGCCGATTATTCGTATTTTTTGAGTTAAATCAGAATGTAATGTGAAGAGACTCACAATCAGAAGGCTATATCCTATCTACTATTCATTTGTTGTCCCGTATATAAATAATGGTATAGATTCCAGGTATTTATCGGCAGATTATTGCTGTAAGCGCGTTGGTCGGTACTGACAAGTTAAACGCATCTGGGCGACAATTACTGGATGAATAAATCAAAAAGCTTGTATAAACGTCACCGATTTCCATCTGAAATTATTCAATATGCCGTCTGGCTCTACTATCGCTTCAACGTCAGTCATCGGGACATCGAAGATCTATTAGCTGAACGCGGGATTGAAGTCAGTTATGAGTCCATTCGTATGTGGTGTAATAAGTTTGGTCCTCAATACGCCAGGCGATTGAAGCGAAAGCACCAGGGCTACGGTGATACATTTTACATAGATGAAGTATTCGTCAAAGTTCATGGTAAGCAACATTATTTATGGCGCGCGGTGAATCAGGATGGCGAAGTAGTTGATGTGTTTCTGCAATCACGCAGAGATGGCGCTGCAGCCAAGCGTTTTTTTAAGCGCCTGATAAGAAACCATGGGAGTGAACCCAGAAAAATAGCCACGGATAAGTTAAGAAGCTATGGCGTTGCACATCGAGAACTCATCCCAGAATCTATTCACGATACTTCTCAATACGCTAATAACCGAGCCGAGCTTTCGCATCAACCGACGCGAGTTCGAGAGCGAGGAATGCGCCGATTTAAATCGATGCAGCAAGCGCAACGTTTTTTAAGTGCACATGCAGCGGTATATAATCTTTTCAATCTTGGTCGTCATTTAGTATCAGCTAAGCATTTTCATCAACTTAGGGAGAACGCCTTTGCGTCTTGGAGATGTGCAACGGCGTTATAGAATACGTTTTTTCTAGAATTCGTAGATGTGTAAAAAGTTAACTTGTCAATACCTTACCAGGTATTACTGGTTTAGCGCAGGTTAGTGGCTTACGTGGGGAGACTAGTGATATCAAATATATGGAAAAGCGAATTGAGTATGATCTGAATTATCTTAGATACTGGTCATTGAATCTAGATATTCAAATAATTTTTAAAACAATTTTAACAGTCTTGAATAGTAAAAACGCTTATTAGTTTTTCTTTTAAACTCGAATATTCAGATCAGGTAACACAGTACCAAGTAGTATATCGTTGGTCCGTAATTGTTTGAATGTTTGTTTTCCACCCTCGTAAACAATATCAGGATTAGGGTGATTTATCATTGCAATAACTTCATCTAGTAATTCCCGGCCAGTTTTATTTTTATTATTTTCGATCAATCCAACTAGCATTGCTGTTACAGGGTTTAGTTCCATAAATCCTACTTTATCTTCACGATTTCTATAAATCATTAAGAAAGTAGGTTGTTCACTGGGGTGTTCAGGCTGAAAGTTCGGTTTAATTTTATGCACTGGATAGTTATAGCTGTGCAGTTGGGCCATCGGGGATAGCACTGGAATACCTTCTACCATGTCACCTTTTGTATCAACTTTTGTCAAATCTGGTTCAATATCAAGAAATGTAATATGGATTTCTATCCATTCGTAGTGAGCTAGTTCTTTTGCAAACACTGGGTCTTCAGGTTGTGGCTCACGTTCATCTTGCAAGTATTTTAGGAATTCATGTGAGATGTCTTTGAAATAAGGTGTTTTGGAATGATGATGTGCAAAAAAATCTCTCACCATCTTATGCCAATCATCGTCACTATAGAGTTTACGTAATACAGGAAAGGCATTAGCGACAAAGTTTTGAATATTTCGATAAAAGAGACCACGATAAATTTCCATGCGCCGATCTTCAATATCACTGGGCGCAGGAGAATGTTCAGGATCTTTTAAATGTGCAGTGAATTCATGTTGAATATTTTTAAATTCTACGTTTTCGTTCGTCATAACAAATTTTAAACTTAACTTACTTGTGCGACAGGTGCAGCCGTTTGTTTCCACTTTGTTTGCAAATCATGAATGGTATGAACTTCTTTCATTAGTTCTTCTAACGGTGGGAAATTGAAGTCTCTTTCCAGTAATGTTGGAATTACTCCAAAAAACTCATAAGCTTTGTCTAGTAGCTCCCATACCGGATCAATTACGTCAGCACCATGAGTATCTACAATTAAATCATCTGCTTCATTGAAATGACCTGCAACGTGACAATAGGCAATTCGCTCACCAGGTAATGCCCGTAAAAATTCAGTAGCGTCATAGTGATGATTCACTGAGTTTACATAGATGTTATTAACATCAAGAAGAAGGTTGCAATCTGCTTCTTCTAATACAGTATTTATAAATGAAATCTCATCCATTTCTTTACCTGGTGCTGCGTAATAGGAAACATTTTCAATCGCGATTTTTTGTTCAAGAATATTTTGTACACGCTTAATTCTTCCTGCTACATAGTGTACAGCTTCGTCTGTAAATGGAATTGGCATTAAGTCATATAAATGTCCGCTATCAGAGCAATAACTAAGATGTTCGCTATAACAACGAATTCTATGATCATCTAAGAACTTTTTAATATCTTGAACGAGTGATTCATCCAGCGGGGCTGGACTACCTAGTGATAAAGATAAGCCATGCGTAACAAATGGAATTTTTTCAGAAAATGCACGAAATTGTTTGCCCAATCGACCTCCAATCCCAATCCAGTTTTCTGGAGCAACTTCCATAAAATCAATTTCAGCAGGGAAATCAATTTCTAACTCATTTAATAAATCACGACGTAACCCAAGACCTGAGCCTGTTACTGTATATGGGTTTTTTAAATCTGTTTTCATTAGATAAATCGTGTCGCAAAGGCTTTTTAGCAATAGTTTATTTGACACTGCATTTTTTCATTAGTTCTGTCTGATACTTATTAGACTAATATGCAAATACCTTTTAACTTCATAGTCAAGTGTCTCTAAAACATTTTGCGATCCAGTAGTCTATGCTTAAATATTTTCCAGCTCCTGTGAAAAATAACACCAGCAGCATAATAAAGTAGGTCACTGCAAATTCAATCCCATTGTTCAGTACAACAAAGTTTCCTTTTTCAGTTATCCAGTTATAGTTGCCATGTTTTTTCAATAGTGATTTTGCAGCGCTGACGCGTTTACCAACTTCTTCACTATTTTCTAAGCTGCGTTTTGCCGCAGGAATGCCAAGTGATGCAAGAGGTTTTGCAGTACTGGTCGACGGGTCGCCCGGTGCTATTGCAAACCAACCCTTATCCCAATGAACTGTAAAAATTGCAACAAGCATTGTGACCATCAGTGGAATCGCAAACCACCTAACCGCAATACCGAATAGCAATGCAATTCCGCCAAAAAATTCTGCACACGCTG
The DNA here is from genome assembly GCA_965247265.1 of Gammaproteobacteria bacterium. Classification (GTDB taxonomy): domain Bacteria; phylum Pseudomonadota; class Gammaproteobacteria; order UBA4575; family UBA4575. Next base: position 806,712 of record OZ252002.1, on the reverse strand, counting down.
CAAGAATTGCCATCAACATTGGAGCAGGTAAGCCGAGCCCCCAATCAGGATTACCGAACCAACTGGCGATATCTTCAAGATGCATAAATTTGTGTAGACCCACGGCAATAAAAATTGGTGCTAAATATAGCCGTAGAGCAAGTGGGCCTAAAAAATCGATAGCTTTGAATTTATCTAATATATTTTGTAATGAATTGGCCGTACTTATTAATGCTGACATTGTAATCTCCTAATTTTTAATTCTTTGTCCTTCCAATCATAGTAATGTGGGCTCTGGATAGATTTCATCCAATGGCACAGATTTTCCATCAGGTCGCACCATTCTGGCATGGAACCGACGCAATTGACGTGGTTCCTTTACACCACATGAATGTGCGATCACACCTACTTCATAGACCATGTTTTCAGCATAATTCCTTACACGTTCCGCCTTATTTTTGGGATCAAGGCCTGATTGCAACTTTTTATTATGTGTGGTGATGCCTGTTGGGCAGGTGTTTTTATTGCATTGCAGTGCTTGAATACAGCCAAGTGAAAACATAAATCCGCGCGCTGAAACCACAAAATCTGCACCTACGGCAAATGCCCACGCGACATCGGCTGGGGTCACCAATTTTCCTGAGGCAATGATCTTAATCCGATCGCGTAGTCCATACATTTTTAAGCGATCTACTAAAAAAGGGAGACTTTATTGTATGGGTAAGCCCATGTAGTCCATCAAGCTCATTGGGGCTGCACCCGTTCCACCATCGCTACTATCCACGGTTATAAAATCAGGTGCTACTTCAATTCCTCTTTCTTTTATTTTCTCAAGCCCCTGGTCTATCCACCCGTATGCTCCAATTACAACTTTCATTCCTACGGGTTTTCCGGTTACCTCGCGGATATGCTCTATCATGTCTAAAAGCTCATCAGGTGACTCGACCTCAGGATGTCGATTTGGGCTTATGGAGTCGTTTCCAACAGGAATCCCACGAATTTTTGCAATTTCTTCTGTAACCTTACCACCCGGTAATATGCCACCTTTGCCCGGTTTTGCACCTTGACTTAATTTAATTTCAAACATTCTTACTTGATCGTGTGCAGCGACATCCCTTAATTTTTCATCGCTTAAGTTTCCCTCATCATCTCTTACGCCATATTTAGCTGTTCCAATTTGAAATACGATGTCTGCACCACCTTCTAAATGATATGGGAAAAGTCCACCTTCTCCCGTGTTCATCCAACAACCCGCCATTCGTGCACCATTAGACAATGCAAGCACTGCAGGTTTCGAAATGGCGCCATAGCTCATACCCGAAATATTAAATAATGCATCGGTTGTATAAGGCTTATTCGCATGTGGGCCAATGGTTACTTCGCTTGAAGGGACTGCATCACAATCTAAAGTTGGAAAGGGGCAATTTACAAATAGCACTGTTCCCGTGGGACGCAAATCACGGGTTGATCCGAACGCAACGGTATTATCAATATTTTTGCAGCGCGATAAACCCATGACCGTTGTGCACGATTAAAGGGCATCTCTTCGCGATCCATTGCAAAAAAGTATTGTCTAAAAAATTCGCCTAGATCTTCAAAGTAATATCGAAATCGACCAATGACAGGGAAGTTATGTCGGATTGCATGTGCGCGTTGTGATTTATCAATGATATACAAGACAACAACAAATATAACAAGGCAGCCTATAGCAAATATAAATAAAAATGCTGCGATCTCAAGAACGCGAATGAAAAAAGTAGATATTTCAGGCATCGTATTTTACCCCCTTAATATTATGTTGATTTGTTGTATGGGATAGATGAAAGGTGTTTTAGTAAATTTATTTCAAACTATTATCGCGCAACTGGATCGCACAATAAACCATTTAATTAAAACACACGTCAATAAAAAACATAATATATAATTTAGAAAACACTTATATATAAAATATATAAGCGGTTTTTTATTAGGCAGAGTAATATTAAGAAAATATGTAATAAGTACTCAAAATTTCGGTCTACTTGAGCGAAATATAAAATTAAAAAAATAATTATTTATTAAGAAATTAATTTAAATTTGCAACATACAACGCTTAGGGGGACTTTGATGAAAGCATCTGATCTTTTTGTTAAGTGTTTAGAAGAAGAAAGCATTGAATATATTTTTGGTGTTCCAGGAGAAGAAAATGCTGATTTTATGATATCTCTTGAGGACTCAGGAAAGATCAAATTTATACTTACGCGTCATGAGCAAGGTGCTGCGTTTATGGCTGATATTTATGGTCGTCTTACTGGTAATCCTGCAGGTTGTTTAGGCACTTTAGGCCCAGGTGCAACAAATTTAATAACAGGTGTTGCCGATTCAAACATGGATCGAGCACCTATGTTGGTATTAACAGGGCAAGGTTCGACGTTACGGTTACATAAAGAATCGCATCAGATAATGGATGTTGTAAAAATGTTTGAGCCGGTTACCAAATGGGCCACTACAGTTCTGCATCCAGATACTATTCCGGAAATTGTACGTAAAGCAGTACGACTATCTCGATCTGCCAAACCAGGAGCTGTACACGTTGAACTCCCTGAGGATTTGGCTAAAGAAGATACAAATGCTAGGCCGATGAACCCGCGACGCTTTATGAGATCCGTTCCGGATGAAACTGTGCTTGATAATGCATTTGAAGTGATTGCGCAAAGTAAACAGCCAATTATTTTGGCTGGTAACGGATGTGTGCGTACTCATGCGACAAAACAATTACGAAAATTTTGTGAGTTAACAAACATTGGCGTGATGAGCACATTTATGGCGAAAGGTGTTGTAGATAAAAATTCAGAACAATGTTTATTTACAATCGGACTGGGTAGTCGCGATCGTATGTCAGTTTTAATTGACGAATCTGATTTAGTAATTACATTAGGTTTTGACATGGTCGAGTATCATCCAAAACTTTGGAATCCTAAGAGTGATAAAACCATTATCCATGCTGACATGCTTCCTGCGGAAATTGATAAAAATTATCACCCGCAAATTGAATTAATCGGTAATGTCAGCCATACGCTTGAAGAATTAAATTTGCGTACACAAGCAAGATCTAAATTTTTATTTTACTCCGTACATCAAAAACAAGTGCGCCAAGAAATGTTAGAAGATCTTGCTGAATATAAAGATGATGAAACAAAAGGTAGCGTTCGTCCGCAAAAGGCAATTTGGGATGCGCGAGAAGTATTAGGTCCTGAAGATATTTTATTGTCGGATGTGGGTGCACATAAGATGTGGATTGCACGTTATTACCACTGTCACGAACCTAATACCTGTTTAATTCCGAACGGATTTTGTTCGATGGGATTTGCTCTTCCTGGCGCTATTGCTGCGAGCTTGGTGTACCCGAGCAAGCGTGTGTTAGGTATTGCCGGTGATGCTGGGTTTATGATGAATGTTCAGGAAATGGAAACTGCAAAACGGCTAAACAGTAATATTGTAATGATGGTTTGGGAGGATAAACAATATGGTTTAATTGCGTGGAAACAACAAGCCGAATTTGGTAAGCATACAGACCTCTCGTTTAATAACCCAGATTGGGAGTTACTTGCTAAATCTTTTGGTTGGAATGGCTATTTTGTAAACGACAGTAACGATTTACAAAACACATTAGAGCACGCATTTAATGATGGTGGGCCAAGTCTTGTGGTTGTGCCAATTGACTATCGAGAAAATATGTTACTGACAAAGCGCCTTGGTGAATTAACCATGACAATGTAACTGCTATGAGCAATAAAAATAAATACTCATTAATGTTGCATCAGTCTCAGTCTCCGACTGGAGTAATAGAAGTTTTTGCGCCTTATGATCGCTCAATAATTGCAGAAGTTGAAACGGCTAATGCAGCACATATTGATCAGGCACTGGATGTTGCATACTCGATCTATCGAAATAGAGGTGCTTGGTTGCCACTATATCAGCGGATAGAAATTCTAGAAGCTACAGCTCGTATCATGATGCAAGAACAAGATAGCCTTGCTTTAGAAGCAGCGCGAGAGGGTGGTAAGCCCATTGTGGATTCAAAAGTAGAAGTCGCGCGTGCAATGGATGGTATTCACCTATGTATTGAAAACTTGAAATCACATCAAGGGGATGTGATTCCCATGGCAACTTCTGTCTCTTCAGCAAAGCGCATGGCGGTTACGCAAAAAGAACCCATAGGTGTAGTCGTTGCAGTAAGTGCATTTAATCATCCATTAAATTTAATTGTGCATCAGGTAGCGGCTGCTGTAGCTGTAGGTTGCCCAGTCATTGTGAAACCTGCTGAAGACACACCACTGTCATGTTTACATTTTGTTGATATTTTGTGGCGAGCAGGACTGCCTAGCGAATGGTGTCAGGCCATTATTCCTCAAAATATTGAGGTAGCTGAAAAGTTGGTGACAGATGAACGAGTCGGTTTCTTTACCTTTATAGGAAGCGCTCGAGTTGGTTGGATGTTGCGATCCAAGTTAGCCCCTGGTGTGCGTTGTGCATTAGAACATGGTGGTGCTGCTCCGGTGATATTGGCTGAAGATACTGATGTAGAAAGTGCCGTGCAAAAACTAGGTAAGGGTGGTTTCTATCATGCCGGGCAAGTATGTGTTTCTGTGCAACGTGTATTTGCGCATAAAACACTCGCGGCGTCTTTTATTGAAAAACTTTCAAACTATGCAGAGCAGCAACAAATTGGTGATCCAGTTTTAGCGGAAACCGATGTTGGTCCATTGATTCGTCCTGCAGAAGTGGAACGAATACATGGTTGGGTAACAGAAGCTCAAGATGAAGGAGCAACCTGTGTAACAGGCGGTAATCAACTTAGTGAAACTTGCTATAAATGCACCGTGCTGGCTCGACCTTCAGTCGATAGTAAGGTAAGTACGGCAGAAATTTTTGGGCCAGTTGTGTGTGTATATGAATTTGAGGATTTAGATTCTGCAATACAACAGGCTAATGCCTTGCCATTTTCATTTCAAGCTTCGGTGTTTACCAATAATTTAAATACGGCGATGCGAGTGTATAAACATATCGATGCCTCGACCGTAATGCTGAATGACCACACCGCATTTCGAGTAGATGGCATGCCATTTGCGGGGCTTAAACAATCGGGACTGGGAGTGGGTGGAATTCCTTACACAATGGAAGATATGCAGGTTGAAAAAATGTTAGTCATTAACTCGCCTGAACTCTAGCGTTGTATATTTAAAATTTTAATTTGAACCACTAAATATAGTAGATGGCAAATTGAAAAATACACATATCATAATAATTGGTGGTGGATTTGCCGGAGCTCATGCAGCCAATCAGCTTAGTAAGCGCTTATCTAAAGATGTATCTATAGACTTAATTAACAACACAAACTATTTTGTGTTACAGCCACTGTTACCTGAAGTAGTTGCAGGTACTCTACGTGCTTCTGATGCGGTTACACCGTTACGCTTAATGTTACCAAACGTTAAAGTACGAATGGCCGAAGTATTTACAATTGATTTTGAATCCCGCCAAGTTCATCTTGTCCAAGGCTCGAAACGCATTCCAAAAACCGTCACTTTCGATCATTTAGTCTTGGCAATGGGCCAACAGGCTAATTTATCTTTTATACCTGGGTTGGAAGACCACAGTTATGCTTTAAAAAATGTGGCGGATGCGTATTCATTACGCAGCCACATTATTCAACGTTTAGAACATGCTGATACAACGGATAACAAAAAACTAAAGGAAAGATTACTTACATTTGTCATTGCTGGTGCTGGATTTTCTGGGGTTGAAACCATTGGTGAAATGATGGAAATGATGGATAAAACATTAAAATTCTATCCAAATATTTCCAAACATGAACTCAATTGCATTCTTGTAGATCAAGCAGATCGCATACTTCCTGAACTCACCAGTAAATTATCAGAATATGCGCATACTCAGCTAAGCAAGCGTGGTGTGAAAATATTTGTTAACACTTCTATCACATCTGCAACGGCAAAATCCGTGTTTTTATATAGCGGTAAGCGCATACAAACGGATACATTAGTTTCTACTGTAGGAAACGGGCCTACTGAGCTGGTTAAATCATTACCGATAGAACTGAAATGGGGGAAAATACAAACTGATAGGCATTTGCGTGTTAAAGACGCGAAATATATTTGGGCAATTGGTGATGCGGCGCTCATTCCAATAAATGACACTGAGTTTGCACCACCTACCGCACAATTTACTGTGCAGGAGGCTAAATGTTTGGTTAAAAATATTCAAGCAAGCCTACGAGAACAGACACTGAATGTATTTTTTTATAAGCCAAAAGGCTCAATGGCATCAATCGGTAACCGTACGGCCGTTGCTTAGTTATTTGGAATACGATTATCGGGATTAATTGCATGGCTGATGTGGCGAACTTTTTATATAAGCATGCTGCCTACATTGCCTGGAAAGATTCGCGTTACATTTGGCTGGATGCTCGACATTGTTGCGCGTAGAAACATTGTGCAACTTTATGCGGAAAATAAGCAAGCGACTTGCAGATATGCGCATTTTGCAAAAGGTGATGTTTTGTTTCGTCCAGGGTAAATTATTGACGGATTTTATACAGTAGTTAGCGGTCGGCTCGAGTCCAAAACTGAAACGGGGGGAAGTAATGAAGATTTTATCCGAATCCTAAAGCCTGGTGATCATTGGGGTGAAAGAACAATCAAAACAGGAAATAAGACGGTCAGCACATTAACTGCAATAACAAATTCCAAAGCGCTTATTTTGGGGCGCGAAATCTTCACTAAATTGCAGTACTCCATGCCTAAATTAAATGAATATTTTGACAATATTGAAGATCAGAATTATCCACAACAATTACGCTCGAATGAAAACTCCACAAACAGCTATTAAATAAAAATGAAAAACGAAATACCTACAGGTTTTAAAGTACTTTTTAATCCGGCATTAAATAAAGGTACAGCTTTCACAGAGGAGGAGAGAGATAAATATAAATTGAGAGGGTTATTACCTCCTGGTGTAAGTGATCCAGACGTGCAGTTGCATCGTGCGTTGGAGAATATGCGTCGTAAATACTACGACATTGAACGTTATATATTCTTGTCTGCATTGCAAAGTAGGAATGAAAGACTTTTTTACCGTACCATTATGGAGCACATTGAAGAAGTGATGCCGATTATCTATACCCCTACGGTTGGGCAGGCATGCAAAGAGTTTGCTGCAATATTCCGCCAACCGAAAGGGTTGTATGTCACCGCAAAAGATAAGGGAAGTATTTGTAAAATTTTGCAAAACTGGCCAATTCAAGATGTGCGTGTGATCGTTATAACTGATGGGGAACGAATACTAGGGCTTGGTGATCTTGGCGCAAATGGTATGGGCATACCAATTGGTAAACTCGCACTTTACGTCGCTTGTGCAGGTATACAGTCTCATCAATGTTTGCCTGTATTGCTGGATGTTGGCACTAATAATGATGATCTGCTGCATGATCCTTTATACCTTGGTTTAAATCAGCATAGGTTAACTGGAAATGAATATGACGAATTGGTAGATGGGTTTATCCATGCAATCCAGGAAGCTTACCCAAAAGCATTGATTCAATTTGAAGATTTTCTCACACCGAATGCGTATCGGTTGTTAAATAAGTATCGTGATCAAATTTTATGTTTTAACGATGATGTACAGGGCACAGCTGCCGTTGCATTGGCTGGGGTATTAGCTTCAACTCGAATTTCTGGATTACACATTTCAGATTTACGTATTATGTTTTTAGGGGCAGGCTCTGCAGCAACGGGAATTGCAGATTTAATCGTTTATGCACTTCAGCAAGAAGGGTTAAATGAGTTGGAGGCACGCCAGCGCTTATGGTTTGTTGATATTAATGGACTGGTTGTAAAAAACAGGAATGATTTAATGGAGCATAACTTACCGTATGCACATGATCATGATACTGCTGATTTTGCTAGTGCAATAAAACAAATTAAGCCACAAATTTTAATTGGTGCTACAGGTGCACCCGGCACTTTCACACATGAAATTATTGAGCTTATGGCAAAGCTAAATAAGCGACCTGCAATTTTTGCATTGTCTAATCCAACATCACGTGCTGAATGCACTGCACAACAAGCGTATGAATGGACACAAGGGCGTGCAATATTCACGAGCGGAAGTCCATTTTCTGAGGTGAAGGTCCTTGGACAAACATTTAAACCAGGGCAAGGAAATAATGCCTATATTTTTCCTGGGGTTGGTTTGGGTACAGTTGTGAGTGAAGCCTCACGAATTACAGAAGATATGTTTTTAGTAGCGACTAAAACGCTTGCAAATCAAGTAAGCGAGAAGGATTTGTCTGTGGGTGCGATATATCCACCCCTTAATACTATTCGCTCTGCTTCTTTAGAAATCGCAGTTGCTGTTGCTGAATACGCTTACGCTCATAACATTGCATGTCACAGTAAACCGGAAGATTTAAGACAAATAATCACAGAGTATATGTACGATCCGAGATATTAGTTTAATTTAATTTTATCAAAAAAAACGGCGAACAATTTGCTCGCCGTTTTATGCTTAGTTATTGAAGGTATTGTTTAGCTACCGCATTTACCTTCGCCGCATTTGCCTTCACCGTCAGCTTTTTTGCCTTCACCGCATTTGCCTTCACCGTCAGCTTTTTTGCCTTCGCCGCATTTGCCTTCACCGCATTTGCCTTCACCGTCAGCTTTTTTGCCTTCGCCGCATTTGCCTTCGCCGCACTTTCCTTCTGCGTGACTGTCAGCGACCATGTAACCAGATGTCGAGGTATTCAATTCAAATGGGTTTTGTTCTGCATTTGCAGCTGGCATTGCAAATGCACTGGCAGCAAGTGCTGCGCCAACGGCAGCTGCAAGAGGTTTTAGTTCAGTTTTCTTAGACATGTCATTATCTCCTGTGCATGTTTTGTTAGTAGGTATATTTAGAAAAATTTCGATTTCTATCGATTAAGACCAGTTTTTATAATTTTCTATTTCATTTATATCAAAAATTGATAAAAATGCAGTTGGCACAGCAGTGTATGCGCATTGAGCATTATTATAATTTTGAGTGTTGAGCCTCACAAAAGTTCTATTATTATTCATTATCATAGAAATATACATGTACATTCAGGTATTTACAGTCTTGTGGCGAAATTCGCATAGATCAGATATTGAGCACTGAAAGCATTTGGGCTTTCGTGCAATGCACGTGTAGCGTCCATGTAAAATTAGCCAGTGATGTGCATGTAATTTGTACTCATCGGGTACAAATTTTTCAAGTCTTTGTTCAACGACTAATACGTTTTTCCCTGGCGCAATGCCTGTACGGTTGGATACACGAAAAATATGCGTGTCTACTGCAATAGTGGGTTGTCCAAACGCATTGTTTAATACAACATTTGCTGTTTTTCTGCCCACGCCTGGCAACATTTGCAATGTTTCTCTGTCTTGTGGAATTCGATTATTGTATTTTTTTAATAGAATTTGGCTTGTTTTGATAATGTTTTTAGCTTTGCTATTAAATAGTCCTATAGATTTTATATAGGTTTTAAGCTTGGTCTCACCTAAAGCAACCATTTTTTTTGGGGTACTAGCTACTTTGAATAAATTTTTTGTTGCTTTATTTACACCAACGTCGGTTGCTTGAGCCGATAAAATCACCGCAACTAACAACTCAAAATTAGACTTATGTTTTAGTTCTGTTTTTGGGCTCGGATTTTTTATTTTTAATCGCCTAAATATTTCTGATCGTTTTTCTTTGTTCATTTAAATTGTGTTTTATCGCTTTAACAACTTATTTTTTTTAAGTTCAAATAGCATTTGTTTTTTCTCTTTAAGTTTTTCGATTCTCTGTGTTCGATTTTTTTTATTACTGCGTGAAAATAGTGCAAAAGTTCTCTTTAATTCACGAATTTCTTCGTTTGAAGTTGTATTGTTAGCTTTTTTGAATTCAGAATTCAATTCGAGATTGATGCAATCTACAGGGCATGGGGGTAGGCACAATTCACAACCAGTGCAATAATGTGTAATCACAGTATGCATATGTTTTGCTGCACCAACTATTGCATCAAATGGGCAGGCTTTTATGCATAGTGTGCAGCCAATGCACCGACTTTCATCGATTTTGGCAATATATTTACCAGTGGGGATTACGGGGTTATACGCTATCACATGTAACTTACTTAACGCGCATTCCAGATTTTGCCCCGTCATCGGGTTGCAATAAAAATATTTCTTTGTCTCCGGGCCCAGCTGCTAAAACCATTCCTTCAGAGACACCAAAGCGCATTTTGCGCGGGGCTAAATTTGCAACAACGATAGTTAATCGCCCTTCAATTTCCTCAGGTGCGTAAGCCGACTTTATTCCTGCGAATACGGTACGTTGCAGATTGCCCGTTGGTTCACCTAAGTCCAATGTCAGCTTTAATAACTTGTCGGCTCCTTCTACATGCTCCGCCTTCAAGATTTTAGCTACCCTGAAATCGAGTTTAGAAAAATCATCAAAGGAGATTTCGTCATTTACAGGATCTGTAGCAATAGGCGTTGCTTCAGCTTTTGATTCTTCAATCATATTTTCAATCAACTCTTTTTCTATACGTGTAATTAAGGGTTCAAATTTGTTTATTGCATGGCCTTCTGGTAATGGGTTGCCGCTCGCTAAATTATCCCATGTGATGCTTGTATTAAGAAAGGTTTCAGATTTTGCAGCAAGCTCAGGCATCACAGGTTTTAAGTAACCAATGAATAATCGGTACATATTAAGACCAAAACTACAAACTTGATGTACCTCGTCATATTTTGCATCATTTTTAATAGTTACCCACGGTTTGTACTTGTCGATGATCACATTTGTAGCATCTGCCCGGTTCATTATTGATCGGATTACTTCAGAGTACTGTCTGGTTTCATAAAAATGTTTTAAATCTTCATTTTTATTCGTTGTTTCTGTAAAAAGCCAAGAACATTCTGTTGAAAATGTAGATGTTAGTTTTGCATCAAACTTTTTATAAATAAAACCTGCACATCTACTTGCAATATTGACTAATTTTCCAACGACATCACTATTTACACGTTGTAGAAAGTCATCCAAATTTAGGTCAATGTCACTAATTCCTGCATTTAATTTAGCTGCAAAGTAGTAGCGTAAGTATTCTGGGTTTAAATGATTTAAATAAGTGCGGGCTTTAATGAATGTACCGCGGGATTTAGACATTTTTTGACCGTCGACAGTAAGAAAGCCATGGCAATAGACTGCGGTTGGAATTCTATAATTGGCACCGTGTAGCATAGCGGGCCAAAATAGCATGTGAAAATAGGCAATATCTTTTCCGATGAAGTGATACACATCATGCGCACTATTTTTATTCCAGTACGCGTCAAAATCTTCACCAGTGCGGTCACAATATTGTTGTAAGCTGGCCATATAACCAATAGGCGCATCGAGCCAAACATAAAAAAATTTACCTGGAGCATCGGGAATTTCGAAACCGAAGTATGGCGCATCTCTTGATATGTCCCAATTTTGTAATCCCGCATCAAACCATTCTCTTAGTTTGTTTGTAATTTCAGACTGTAAGTTTTTTTGATTGATCCACTTTTCCAACATTCCTTTAAAGTCATTCAATTGGAAAAAGTAATGCAGGTTCTCTTTTTTATCTGGCGTAGCACCGCTCACAGATGAATAAGGGTTGATTAAGTCGCTTGGTGTATAGGTTGTTCCGCAGATCTCGCAATTATCACCATACTGATCTTTAGCATTGCATTTTGGGCATTCACCTTTAACAAAACGATCTGGCAAAAACACTTTATCTTTTGGATCATATAAATCTACTACGGTTTTAGTAGTGATGTGCCCATTTTCTTTTAAGCGTTGATATATTTTTGTTGCATGCGCTCTATTTTCTTCTGAGTGTGTGGAGTGATAATTATCAAACTTAATGTGAAAATCAGAAAAATCTTTTTGGTGGTCTACACTTACTTTAGTAATGAGTTCTTCAGGGGTAATGTTTTCTTGCTGCGCCTTGAGCATAATGGGGGTGCCGTGTGCATCGTCTGCGCAAATGTAAATACATTGATGCCCACACATGTTTTGGAACCGCGCCCAGATATCGGTCTGGATGTACTCTACTAAATGTCCAATATGTATAGGTCCATTTGCATAGGGTAGGGCACTGGTAACAAGGATTTTTCTATTACTAATTGTCATGAAATTCTGATCTTTTTTTGCGGTCGCCACCATAGCAGGTTGAAAAAAATACCGCTATTTTTTGAGGTTATGAGCTACTCATATAGAGATCTTTGCACCTGATTCCCGCATGTTATAGTAAGCATCCAATCTTCTGGCGAACATAAAAATCGATATTTATTTAGGAGAATCAAAGAATGGCAGAGCTTACCAAAGTGCAGGTAGAAGCCGCACTTAAACAGATACAAGACCCGTATATTGGTAAAGATTTAGTTGCCAGCAATACCATAAAAAATATCGACATAGAAGGCGGCAAAGTAACTGTTTCAGTAAAGCTAGGTTATCCAGCAAAAGGAATAAAGGATGATGTTGCTAAAGATATAGAGGAAAAAATTCGTGAAGCAGGTGCTGAAAACGCTAAGGCTGATGTAACTTGGAGCATTGAAGCTCATTCTGTACAAAAAAGCTTAAAGCCTTTAGAGAATATAAAAAATGTAATTGCAGTTGCATCAGGGAAAGGTGGCGTTGGTAAATCTACCACTGCGGTTAATTTGGCGTTAGCTTTGTCTATGGAAGGAGCAACTGTGGGTGTGTTGGATGCAGATATATATGGCCCCAGTCAGCCGCGAATGCTGGGGGTCAGTGGTCAGCCCAAATCAAATGATGGGAAAAGTTTGGAGCCCATGGAAGCGCATGGTCTTCAAGCAATGTCTATTGGGTTCTTGATTGATGAAGAAACGCCTATGATTTGGCGTGGACCAATGGTTACGCAAGCGCTTGAACAGTTGCTAAATGACACCCAATGGCGTGGGCTCGACTACCTTGTTGTGGATCTACCTCCTGGTACTGGAGATGTGCAGTTAACCTTGGCGCAAAAAATTCCGGTGAGTGGAGCGGTCATTGTCACGACACCTCAAGACATTGCATTATTGGACGCTCGTAAGGGATTGAAGATGTTTGAAAAGGTTGATGTACCAGTACTCGGTATAGTTGAAAATATGAGTATTCATATTTGTAGTGAATGTGGTCATGAGGAATCAATTTTTGGTGAAGGTGGCGGTTCGCGAATGGCTGAGGAGTCTGGTGTAGAGATGTTAGGTGCTTTACCGCTGGATATTCATATTCGTGAACAGGCGGATGGAGGTAAACCCACTGTCGCAGCAATGCCGGAGAGCCGCATTGCAGAAATTTATAGAGAAATTGCGCGTAAAGCCGCAGCAAAGCTTGCCTCGAAAAGCAAAGATTACAGTGCAAAGTTTCCAAAAATTGTTATTCAAAACACATAAAATTCTGTTTTAGCTAATTAAAAGTATGGCGATAAAATCAGATCGCTGGATTCGTCAAATGGCGGAACAACACGGCATGATAGAACCTTTTGAATCAAATCAGGTGCGTGCAAATGGAAATGGACGCATGATTTCCTATGGGACATCAAGTTACGGCTATGATGTGCGCTGTGCAGATGAATTTAAAATTTTCACCAATATTAATTCTGCGATTGTTGACCCAAAAGGATTTGATGAAAACAGTTTTGTGGATCTAAAAGCAAATGAGTGCGTGATTCCACCGAATTCTTTTGCATTAGCAAGTACAGTTGAGTATTTTCGTATACCGCGCTCGATACTTACTGTTTGTCTAGGTAAATCAACCTATGCGCGGTGCGGAATAATTATTAATGTCACGCCACTGGAGCCAGAGTGGGAAGGGCATGTCACAATTGAGATTTCAAACTCTACGCCACTTCCTGCAAAAATTTATGCGAATGAAGGAATTGCTCAGATGTTGTTTTTTGAGTCAGATGAAATTTGTGAGACATCCTATAAAGATCGTGCAGGAAAATACCAAGGGCAGCGCGGGGTGACGTTGCCTAAAGCGTGAAACCTTCTAAATTTGTTTCATTAAAAAAGAATCTAGAGGCGGTTAATTTTCGCTCGGGCCGAAATGCAATTCATTGACATATTTTGTCATTCAAATGAATAGTCGAACATTTCTATCTCTTCCCTATAAAGTTCACCAGTAAAATTTATCGAGTCCTGGTTAAAGTGTTCACGATAATCTTCATTTGTACCTTTAATTATATGTGGAAGGTTTTTTTGAGAAAGTTGTATTGCCTTACATATTTCATGAAAATCTTCAATGAGTGTCTCAAATCGACCAATGTAATCTAGAGGGGTTGAGCCACTAAAACTCTTTATCCAATAAGTTTGCGGTCTCATCATACCTTTTCCTGCATATAATCGAAGGAACTCATTTAATGAGAGATGTCCAGTAATTTTAAGATTCTTTTTATGAATCTCATCTCGCATAACATTCTTGTACCATGAAAATACTCGTGCCCAAGGATTACGTATGATAGTAAACTTGTAATAGCTATCGTATTGTTCCTTTGTAACAGTAAACTTATTATGCGGATTAGTTACTGCACGGTAGTTATGATGTATCCTTCGTAGAACTTCAGAAAAGTTTTCGATTGATGAAAAAATATTTAAATTCATAAGAGGCTGTTCAATCATTCTAATACTTCTATGGTCTTGCACTCCTCTTTCAACATGAGTATCAATGTGACCTAATGCTCTTTCTATGCTGGTTCCTGCACATTTTGGAATGTGTATAAAAATACACTTGTGTTCATGTGAAATCATTTCTATCTTGATTGAACTGTTATTTTAGAGGCTAATTACCTTCTAGCGTGTCGACTGAAATATAATATAGCTCAATGGGAATTTCGAAACCGAAGTATGGCGCATCTCTTGATATGTCCCAATTTTGTAATCCCGCATCAAACCATTCTCTTAGTTTGTTTGTAATTTCAGACTGTAAGTTTTTTTGATTGATCCACTTTTCCAACATTCCTTTAAAGTCATTCAATTGGAAAAAGTAATGCAGGTTCTCTTTTTTATCTGGCGTAGCACCGCTCACAGATGAATAAGGGTTGATTAAGTCGCTTGGTGTATAGGTTGTTCCGCAGATCTCGCAATTATCACCATACTGATCTTTAGCATTGCATTTTGGGCATTCACCTTTAACAAAACGATCTGGCAAAAACACTTTATCTTTTGGATCATATAAATCTACTACGGTTTTAGTAGTGATGTGCCCATTTTCTTTTAAGCGTTGATATATTTTTGTTGCATGCGCTCTATTTTCTTCTGAGTGTGTGGAGTGATAATTATCAAACTTAATGTGAAAATCAGAAAAATCTTTTTGGTGGTCTACACTTACTTTAGTAATGAGTTCTTCAGGGGTAATGTTTTCTTGCTGCGCCTTGAGCATAATGGGGGTGCCGTGTGCATCGTCTGCGCAAATGTAAATACATTGATGCCCACACATGTTTTGGAACCGCGCCCAGATATCGGTCTGGATGTACTCTACTAAATGTCCGGTATTGACAAGTTAACTTTTTACACATCTACGAATTCTAGAAAAAACGTATTCTATAACGCCGTTGCACATCTCCAAGACGCAAAGGCGTTCTCCCTAAGTTGATGAAAATGCTTAGCTGATACTAAATGACGACCAAGATTGAAAAGATTATATACCGCTGCATGTGCACTTAAAAAACGTTGCGCTTGCTGCATCGATTTAAATCGGCGCATTCCTCGCTCTCGAACTCGCGTCGGTTGATGCGAAAGCTCGGCTCGGTTATTAGCGTATTGAGAAGTATCGTGAATAGATTCTGGGATGAGTTCTCGATGTGCAACGCCATAGCTTCTTAACTTATCCGTGGCTATTTTTCTGGGTTCACTCCCATGGTTTCTTATCAGGCGCTTAAAAAAACGCTTGGCTGCAGCGCCATCTCTGCGTGATTGCAGAAACACATCAACTACTTCGCCATCCTGATTCACCGCGCGCCATAAATAATGTTGCTTACCATGAACTTTGACGAATACTTCATCTATGTAAAATGTATCACCGTAGCCCTGGTGCTTTCGCTTCAATCGCCTGGCGTATTGAGGACCAAACTTATTACACCACATACGAATGGACTCATAACTGACTTCAATCCCGCGTTCAGCTAATAGATCTTCGATGTCCCGATGACTGACGTTGAAGCGATAGTAGAGCCAGACGGCATATTGAATAATTTCAGATGGAAATCGGTGACGTTTATACAAGCTTTTTGATTTATTCATCCAGTAATTGTCGCCCAGATGCGTTTAACTTGTCAGTACCATAATTACCAATGAAATTAGTAGGAGCTTGGTATATTTGTGAATATCACCTAGCCACTGGGTGTAATTTGAAGATTCAAGAAAATACAAACAAGCACCCAGCATGGCAATAATAAATGTAAAAAAGTAGCTCCAGCTTGGCACGTCTTTTTGCTTTCCAAAAACCGAAAAAAATACAACGGGTGCTAAATATAAGGATGCAGTGCCACTTACAGCAACAGCACTAAATAGATCTTGGTTGCCAAAAAATACACATACTATGCCAAGTATCATAAATACCAGCATGATGATTCGACCATTTTGAACACTAATCGACACGAGTTTCATATCTACTGCAATTAATTTTGAAGAACTGGAAAGAGTACTGTCCAAAGTAGACATGCAGAAATAACTAATGTTGTACTGAATAACAGCATTGGCCATTCACCTAACAATCGTATCAACACAATATTCATAGGCTCGTCCGCATTTGCATGGGCACCAGCCAATACACCAAGCATTCCAAATAATATAATACAAACGATGCTTATCCATGCAGCGTTTATAAAGATTTTGGTGACAAACATTCTTTGTTTATCGCAGCGCTAGATCACTATCTAGAGATGGCACATAGGCTTAATCTTGAAATTTTAGAAAGCGCAAACACACCTAAAAATGTTTACAAAAATGGTTTGATACTGAGTTAAAGCTTATATGTAATCAAACTTTGAAAAGAGGTTGCCTAATTGTTAATTCATTAATTTAGCGTGCATATCAAGACGAAGAGGTTTCAAAAAAAATCAAAGTACATTTTTCTAAAACACAAAATTTATTAGCAAAAAAGATTAAGGAAGGCCAAAATTTAAATGAATTTCGAGATGATATCGATGCAAATGAACTAGCTCAAATCATTACAGTATCATTTATTGGTTTTATATCTATGACAAATGGACCAATGAGTAAGTTTGCGGGCCTTCAAGCAGCAAAGAATCTGATTACCTTATTAGAAAAATAATAAAACTTTGAGTAATTAGATAGACGATCTAAATTGCAAGTTTGTGAGAATAAAAATTTTGGCATTCTAATTCTCTTCCACATACGACTCGTTTTCCTTTGAGATTTCCTTTCATTTCTGTCACTACAGTATATTGTCCTTCATGATGATGATCTTTATCATAATTATAAATATCTACCCAATCATACGTAAGACCTAAGTCATGCGCATGGCGTGTACTTGAATACATAGTGGTAAAGTGCCATTCACCTCGCGAAGTATGAAGTATTGGCAACCATGCTTTACCGCTCGGATTAAAACGTTTCGGTGAAATTTTTGGCAATTTATTTTGCGTCGCAGCAATACAATAAAGATGATCTATTTGTAGCAGCAATGATACTGCTGGTTCTTGAAGTGGCTTGCCTGCATAATAATATGATCTTTTCTGACCCAGAATCATTTCTAGCCACGTTTGAATCAATTCCATTCGAATTTTACCAATGCTAGCAATGCTATTTAATCGCCCATTTTGTATCGCCATCTCTAATGCTTCTAATGTATTAATATGCAACTTTTCATAGAATTCATGTGCAATAGTAGGGCCTACACCGGGGATTTGTTGAAACAGCGTTATGGGGTCACTATTCCCTTGCAATAATTCCAAGCGGGCCATTTTCCCTGTTTCAATATATTCTGAAATTGAACGTGCAATCCCGTGTCCAACTCCATGTAATCGGGTTAAGCCAATTATCCCTTGGCTCTCTGAAAGTTTTTTTACGGACACATGCAGTGAGTCAATGGTGTTTGCCGCTCTACGGTATGCGTTAATTCGAAAGGGATTTGCCGTTTGCTTTTCTAACAGCAATGCAATTTGGCGCAAATTTTTTGCTACTTTTTTATTCATTGGCTGGCTATTTTTATTATTGTTATTCCCAAACATTATACACGCTATGGCGCCCTTAGTTGCGCAAAATTATTTATATAGCGATTGTTACATTATTTTTAAAATCAAATCACACCATATGATAATTTCAGGGTTATTTATGAGACAAGCACCTACTTTTAATTCAACAATTTCTGATTTTGTAAAATTATTTCTATAAATTACACATACTTATATTTTTTAATACAAATGTACATTTAATTACCCAAATTTTTGTATGCTTTTATAACTGATTTTGTATCAGCGAGCCAAATGACTCCTAAGAATTATTTTATATACAATGCATTGACTAAGTCGATAAAAAATGCACTTACAAGTGGCACAACAATAAACGCTTTGTGTGCACCTCCATAGTTTGTGGTAACCGCGGTCATATTTGCTATTGCTGTAGGCGTTGACCCAAGTGATATCCCACCGAATCCGGAAATAATTACTGCAGCTTCTTAATCACGGCCCATAATTTTAAAAATAATAAAAACATTATAGATGAGTGCTACCAAAACTGTGTTCCTAATATTGCAATTATGGGTAATACCAAATCTACTAACACCCAAAGCTGAAGACTCATGAGCGACATGACAAGAAAATCCCAAGTGATATCAGATATAAGTGCTAATGATCTTGACCCGCTTGGCCATTCCACCTCATCAAACAAACGCGAAAATAGACGAAATTTTGGCGAAATGACATTAAGGTAAATAGAATACCTCCGGTTACAGGCTCAGGAATATTAAATTCACGAAGGAAATTTATTTTTGTGTTGAGAAACTTTCCAACAAATTAAACAAGCATGGCAAGACTAAATGACTGAAAGCCATCGAACCCCATGACAGTCTCCTAGATTAAAAAAGCATTACAATTATGCCAATTTACAAATTCACAAACAAATACTAACTTATTAAATATGTTTAAATGATGATTTCAAATTCAGTATCAAAATATAAAAGAAATAAATATTAAAAAATAATGTCATTCTATAACCCACAACGCTCTCGAAATATTTATAATCCAAACTCAAGCAAACCTTTTAAAATTTCTCGCTCAAAAATTGATTTATTTTTAAACTGTCCACGTTGCTTTTATATTGACAGGCGCTTAGGTACCGGATTGCCGCCAGGGTTCCCGTTTAATTTAAATTCTGCTGTAGATCATTTACTGAAAAAAGAATTTGACTATTACAGAAGTCGACAAATCCCGCATCCATTAATGACAGAAAATGGCATAGAGGCTATCCCTTATCAACATCATGATCTAGATGATTGGCGTGAAAATTTCAAAGGCATTCTGTTTCATCATAAACAAACTAATTTTATGCTAACAGGTGCCATTGATGACGTCTGGATTACTTCTTCCGGTGAACTAATAGTCGTAGATTACAAATCTACAAGTAAAAATGGAGAGGTTACGCTCGATGCAGATTGGCAAATTGGTTACAAACGGCAAATGGAATTTTATCAATGGTTATTTCGTCAAAATGAATTTAATGTTTCGAGCACAGGCTATTTTGTTTATTGTAATGGCGACAAAAGTAAAGATTCTTTTGATGATAAACTTGAGTTTGTTACTAAAATAATACCATACAGTGGTAACGATGAATGGGTAAACGATGCGATTGTTGCAGCACATGCCTGTTTAGCCTTAGATGAAATACCACACCGCACCAGTACGTGCGATTTTTGTTTGTACCAAGCGGCCGTTCAACAACACATCGATAATGATTAATATTTAAAATAACTTATTAATAACAAGTAAGTTATATAATAATTAAATATAGAAATTGCTTTAGCCTGCATTCCCGAATAACCTAGTTCTATTATGGGGAACTTTAAAGAATATAGTGAGTACGATGCAATTGGACTTTCTTTCCTAGTAGATACCAAGCAAGTTAGTCCCAGCGAGCTGCTTGAGCAAGTCATTGAACTGACCGAAGCATTAAACCCAACCTTAAATGCTGTCGTAATCAAACTCTATGATTATGCTAAAAATGCTATTGACTCTGGATTACCAAATAGCCCGTTTAAAGGCGTTCCTTTTTTACTAAAAGAATTAGAATGCTTGGCTGGAGAACGTCAAACATATAGCTGCGAATTCTTTAAAGATAATATTGCAGACCATGATAGTGAGTTAGTTACACGTTATAAAAATGCAGGCCTGGTTATATTTGGGAAAACCAATACGCCCGAATTTTCGTTATCTTTCAATACCGAGCCACAACTATTTGGTGCAACACATAATCCCTGGGATGTAAACCGAACTGCTGGTGGCTCTAGTGGAGGCGCGGCAGCAGCCGTCGCTGCAGGTATTGTACCTGCCGCACAAGGAAGTGATGGAGGGGGTTCCATTCGTGTACCCGCATCGTGTTGTGGATTATTTGGCTTAAAACCCACACGTGGGCGCATTCCGTGGGGACCAAAATATGGAGAAAGTTGGGGTGGCATGCATGGTATGCATGTCATCAGTCGCAGTGTAAGAGATAGTGCAGCACTCCTTGATTTAACAGCCGGTCCTGATATTGGTGCGCCGTATTGGCCTTCACCACCCACTACATCCTATTTAGATGAGCGCTTCTATCCAACAAATAAATTAAAGATAGCTTATACACATGAACCTGTAACTGAAACACTTATAGATAACAATTGTGTAAGCGCAGTGCATATTGCCATCGCTCTAATGGAGTCTTTAGGTCATGATGTAGTTGAGACCAAACCTAAAATTTCACTCGCTGAATTAGGTGAGGCAATCTGGTTAATATGTGCTGCTAATACACTGGCCGAAGTTAATCAATATGCATTGAAAACAAATTTTGAAGTGGATAATACAAAATTTGAAAATGTTACCTGGAGTTTAATGGAGTGATGTAAAACCATGTCAGCAGCTGATTATGCGGAATGGATACAAGTCATACACAGGATTGGACGTGAGGTTGCTCATTTTTTTAATGACTATGATTTATTTATAACGCCAACGCTTGCAAAACCACCCATTAGACTTGGTGAGCTAGATATGATGTCTGAAAATATTGTAGATTATTTATCAAAATTCAGCGAATTTGGGCCCTATACATTTTTAAGCAATTTAAGTGGTAATCCTGCCATGTCGGTACCTTTACACTGGACACGCGATAACTTACCTATTGGTGTTCAGTTTGTTGGCCGATATGGTGATGAAACAACATTATTTAAAATTGCTACACAATTAGAAAAAATGAAACCATGGAAAAATATGCGGCCACCTATATATGCATCAAATATAATCAATAATCATCATGCATAATTGAATTAATATAATTATATTTTTTAACATGTAATCTTGAGTACCTACTAGGTCTTATCAAAAACATTAAAGTTATTGTTTTGAAACTAAAATTATTTTATCTACCATTTTTCCTGTTCCTGTTTACCCCTGCAGTCGCTGAAACAAATAAATGGGGAATAGAGTTTGTTGAAATCCCTGCGGGAAGTTTTCAAATGGGATTAAACGATGAATGGGAAGTAGTAGATGAGATGGAAGAGCCCGATCCAGATAAATTCAATGATGAAAAACCTGTGCACACGGTTGTAATCTTACAGGCATTTTTACTCGGTAAAACTGAAATTACTCAAGAGCAATGGTTTGCAATAATGCAAACAAAACCAGGTCCTGAAAATAATTGGAACGCTAGCAATTGGGAATACTTGCCTGTTACTGGTGTTTCTTGGGACTTAGCCTTTAATTTTATTTCGATGATTAACGATCTAGATAATCAATATTACTATCGCTTACCAACAGAAGCAGAATGGGAATATGCAGCGCGCGCAGGTAGTTCAGCGTTACGTCCCGTATCATTGGATAAACTCAATCAGCATGCCTGGTATATCGACAATTCTGATGATCATCTTCATCCTGTGGCAATGAAAAACGCGAATGAATGGGGTATCCATGACATGCTTGGTAACTTATGGGAATGGACGCAAGATTGGTATGCGCCAGCTACTTACAAAGAAGGGAAACGTGTTGACCCCACAGGTCCCCATACAGGTAAGTCAAAGGTTCGCAGAGGGGGTTCCTATCATTGCCCACTTTACCAGGTCCGACCCGGCTACCGCTCTGCAAATCCTACAGATACGGCTTACTCGGTGTTTGGTTTGCGTGTGGTCGCTGTTAAATTAAATTAGCTAACAGAATTTTACCAAGGACTCTTTAACGAAAATTAGCAACTTTTTCTTCAGCCTGCTGACTTTCTAAATATTCGTCATAGGTCCCATGAAAATCAATTACCTCTTGGTCTTTAATTTCTACTATGCGTGTCGCTAAAGACGACACAAACTCGCGATCATGACTAACAAAAATTAATGTGCCTTCATAATACTCTAAGGCTAAATTTAGGGCTTCGATACTTTCCATGTCCAGGTGGTTGGTTGGTTCGTCGATCAGCAAGATATTAGTTTCACTCAACATTAGCTTACCAAACAGCAGACGATTTTTTTCTCCACCAGAACAAACTTTAACTTGTTTTTTAAAATCTTCAGACGAAAACAGCAATCGGCCCAATGTAGCTCTAACGACTTGATCATCATGGCTAGGTTTGCGCCACTTGGTGATCCAATCAAAAATATTCAGATCACAATCAAACTCGGATTTACTATCTTGTGGACAATATCCCAGCGTGGCATTTTCTGCCCACTTAATGTTGCCTTTATTTGCCGTAAGTTCATTCATTAAACAGCGAAGCAAAGTAGTTTTACCTACACCATTTTCACCCACTACCGCCAGGCGAGTGCCAGCTTCAATGATCATATCGAAATCATTAAATAATACTTCATTCTCGAATTCATGAGATAGTCCTTCAATTGTTAATGCTAGGCAGTGTAGCTTTTTTCCCTGATTAAAACGAATAAAAGGACTGCGTCGACTTGAAGGTTTAATGTCTTCCAAATGAATTTTTTCAATTTGTTTTGCGCGAGATGTCGCTTGTCTAGATTTCGATGCATTAGCCGAGAATCTACTGACAAATTGTTGCAAATCTGCAATTTGTGATTGTTTTTTAGCGTTATCATTTTGTAATTTCTCGCGTGCCTGAGTCGAAGCGATCATGAAATCGTCATAGTTACCTGGATAAATTCTTAGTTCTCCATAATCAATATCTGCCATATGTGTACACACAGCATTAAGAAAATGACGATCGTGCGAAACGATAATCATGGTACTTTTTCGCTTATTTAATAGCGTCTCTAACCAACGAATAGTGCAGATATCCAAATTATTTGTAGGCTCGTCGAGTAACAAAATATCAGAGTCTGAAAACAAGGCTTGTACAAGTAGCACACGTAGTTTCCACCCGGGTGCGACTTCACTCATAGGACCAAAATGTAAATCTTGATTAATACCTGCATCCAGCAGAAGTTCTCCCGCTCGGCTTTCAGCAC
Organism: Gammaproteobacteria bacterium; assembly: GCA_965247265.1. GTDB lineage: Bacteria > Pseudomonadota > Gammaproteobacteria > UBA4575 > UBA4575. The sequence goes on along the minus strand of OZ252002.1, from coordinate 783,045 downwards.
TGTAACCATCTAATTCAGCAAACTGAATTTCCAATTCCGCTACTTTCATGCCATCTTCTTCAGACATTTCTGGCAATGAGTAAATTCGATCGCGTTCACGTTTAATATCCCACAACTGAGCATGTCCCATAATGACAGTATCAATTACTGTGTGCGCATCAAAAGCAAATTGATCCTGATTTAATACGCCCACACGTTCATTAGGAGTAATGGACACATTTCCAGAGGTGGGCTGCAAGCTGCCATCTAAAATTTTCATGAATGTGGATTTGCCACAACCATTTGCCCCAATTAATCCATAGTGGTTACCATAGCCAAATTTTGCAGAAATATTTTCGAATAATGGTTTAGAGCCAAACTGTATAGTGATATTAGCTGTTGAAATCAATGGATTACCCTGGTGAAGTTAAAAGAGACTTTAAAAAAGAAGCGTACTATAGGGATTTATTGTGACGACGTCGAGTTAGACTATAAGAATACTCAAGCTATCAACTTTGAAATATTAAATAATTTTAGGAATTGCCTATTGATTGATAGACACTAATAAAATGCTAAATTTTTCAACTACAAACTCGTCATTAAATGACATAAAAAAACTTAAACGCGCTTTTTATATAGTTTTGGTTTTCACTGCTATATTATGGTGTATAAAAGTCACTGAAGTGTCATTTCACCTTGACCTTAGTAAATTAGGGGTTCATCCACATACTATTTCCGGACTTATAGGTGTGCTTACTGCCCCGTTAATCCATGGATCATTCGAACATTTAATAGCAAACTCACCTGCAATCATTATTCTCGGCACCGCGCTTATTTATGGTTATCCACGCTCTTGTTTATTAGTGATACCTGTAATTTGGATCGGCACTGGATTTGGCGTGTGGCTCACTGCTAGACCCGTATTTCATTTTGGTGCAAGTGGACTGACATACGGATGTATGTTTTTTATATTTGTAGTAGGTATCCTCCGCAAAGATCGACAGGCCATTGCACTGTCATTACTTGTGTTCTTTTTATATGGAACTATGATATGGGGGGTATTCCCTCATCAACCTGGTATCTCATTTGAATCTCATTTATGGGGAGCAGGGATGGGTGTTTTGTGTGCAGTATTATTTCGAAACCGTGACCCTGCACCACCGATAAAACATTATGCGTGGGAAGGTGATGATGAAGATGATCCTGTTATGAGTAATGCTTGGGATCAGTTACCTGAATCAAAGGATTTAGAAGATAATGATTAATTTTAAAAATATTGTTTTGAACTTTAATTTCATTATTATAATTTTAATGTAATAGCCCTACTACACATTGGCCTTGCTCAGCAAAGGCTGTTTCATCCAACATAAAGTGTTTGCTATCTTGAAAAATTCGATCCATTACTGGGTAATTGATAAAATGTTCTTCATGGTTGTACTTTTGAATTAAGTAATCAAATTTCATACCTATTTCGCTCACTCCTGAATCTGCTTTTTGAACGATTACACTGCTGATATCGCTCACCCAGTCACAAAGCGCATTTCCTGAAAAAGAATTTTTTGCATTTGCATTGAAACTTAATGTTACAAGCAAAAGTATTAATAGTGAATTCTTCATGACTCACTTACTTATAGTCAGTGAACGTCCTTGTTCAAATTGCGTCCCTATGCTTAGCACTACCATGCGTCCCTCTAAGACTGACCATTAAAGCTCTGTTTTAGCTTTTCAACATCAACAATTTGGTTAGCTTGATCGCTGGTAAAGGTTTCAAAGCTACCTACAGGTCCTTGTGTAGTAATTGCCGGTATTGCTGTATTAGTTACATTTCCATCAATGCTGTGCATGCGCTTTCCATTATTATCTATTGATAAACCGCCTTGCGCCCATGCATAGTTAAATGCGACCATCATTACAGTTATAATTACTGCTTTCGCTAACATATCTATCCTCCTTATTAAATTAAAGTTTACTATGAACATTCTATAAGACGTTAATAAATATATTTTGATTGCATTTATTTTTTAATTAAAACCAGGATGTAGATTTACTTTACAATTTTATTAATATTGTATTTTATGTAATAATTTATTTGTTATTCCGGTCTTGCATTTGGTCAATAAAGGTTCAAATCTTTTAACTAATAAATAGCATTCGTTTAAATTTAAACAACATTTACTCGTGTATTCACAAAATTTTATACAGCTTCAAAAAAACTAAGGCGGCAAACTGGTAAAGCCATTGGTGATTACCACATGATTGAAAATGGCGACCGAATTATGGTTTGTCTCTCGGGGGGCAAAGACTCTTACACACTGCTCGATATGTTAATGGGTTTAAAATCAGTCGCACCGATTAAGTTCGATATAGTTGCAGTAAATCTAGATCAAAAACAACCAGACTTCCCAGAACAAGTATTACCAGACTTTTTAAATTCACTTGGCATTGAGTACCATATCGTAGAGCGAGATACATATAGCATCGTCAAGGAAAAGATTAAACCTGGAAAAACAATGTGTTCATTGTGTTCAAGACTTCGGCGTGGCATTTTATACAACACAGCACAAAAGCTTGGTGCAAATAAAATAGCTTTGGGGCATCACATGGATGAATTAGTTGAAACTTTATTTTTGAATATGTTTCACGGATCACGATTAAAAACCATGCCGCCTAAGTTAATAAGTAATGATGAGCGAAATATCGTAATTCGACCATTAGTATATTGTCGTGAAAAAGAAATTTCTAAATATGCGAAAAGACGTGAGTTCCCGATTATTCCCTGCAATCTTTGTGGGTCACAAACCAACTTAGAACGTGTTCGTATTAAAAATATGATTGCTGAATGGGACAAAGTATCCCCGGATCGCGTAACTAATATATTTCGCTCTATGCAAAATATTACAAGTAGTCATTTACTCGACACAGACTTATTCGATTTTACATCAATGTCTTCAAATGTTTTAGCAATTAGTCAAAAGTTTAAGATAGCTTAGGATACACTACAAATATATTACACCTTAACGTATCAGAGATGTAAATCTTTGCTTACTCGGCGAAACATAGACTCAATACAATGTCCGCCACACGCCATCATCATGAAGGCATGCATCATTTCCAAATTTTGATACATAACCATTACTTGATGCAGTCTTTGTAACAAATTGACGACAATCAAACCCATCTTGCTGGTATGTTTTGACTGGCGTAATTTGGTATGCAGTATATGTATTTGGATTTCGCCATGAAATATATTGGCCATCACTTACAAATTCAAGCGCTTGACTTGCACAATGACGATCTTGCTCATCTATAGCTTTCCCAATCGTTTTACCTACTACTATCCCAACTACAGTACCTGCTAAAACACCAACAAGTTGATCATCTTCATCTGTTACTTTTGCACCAATAACTGCACCAGTCGCCGCACCTACTACGGTTCCAATTTTTTCGTATTTACATTTTCCATCAAAAATTCCCAATAAATCAGCATAACTTTCATCGTAATAATTATGACCATCATGCTTCACTTGTTTATTATTGTGTTTATTTCGATAGCCATGTGCAGGCGCCCACGGAGGTGGTTTGCTATATACCGTAGTACTTACAAACGCGGTTAACACAAAATAAATTAAATTAATTAGTAAAATTTTTGCTAAACGAAATTCGAGACACTTAGCCATAATTTAATCCTGTTAAATCTATAATATTTGACTCCAGAATATTCCTATTCTGATCGATATATAATATATAACGATTGACACTATATTCTGGCTGACAAACTGCAAATTAACATTTAATTTCATTTAGTTACAACAAGCTTAAACTTATTTTTTGGGTCAAAATTGATTTAGAAAAGTTTGAATGGTAAAAAGATCATGTCATAATCAATCAAATTATAATGACAGAGGAGAAGATTATTCTAAATATCGTAATTGTCCTTGCCTTACTCGCAACAATAGGCGTATTAGGCCTAGGTTTACTGTCTATGGGTATTGGCGGAAATTTAGATAAAGACTTTGGTGAACGCTTTATGTGGATTCGTACAATTCTTCAAGGCTTTACTGTATTACTCATATTAGTCGCGCTATATTTATCTAACGCATAAATTACGCTATACAAACAACTTTACTATGCTGTAACAGGAATCACTTGTTTAGTTTTTGGTCCTTATTTTTATTATCCTTTATAACTTTCTTCTCAGTTTTTCGATCATTAACAAAAATTGCTAACCGTGAGATATCACGAGTAGTGCGGTTCATATTTAAATGACTTTTTAGACTCATCCTTGCTCCCTCCATGGCCATGACTATTCTTATATTGGCCTACACATACTTTTAAATAGTTATTCGCTTAAAAACCTTAATAGCTTAAGGTCATTTTTTTATTAATACTACGGCATCATTGTTTTAAAGATGTGTCACGCATTACAAATTTGTTTTCCCGCAATAATTGAGATGATTTATGTATATTTCTCATTTTTTGGGCAATTAGCTAGTTGAATTGTCTACATTTAAACCAAAATATACATATATTAATTATGGTTATTAGTGCCTATTCCAACTCTGCTCTATAATTCGCAACCCCCAAAATTTTGGGGACTGATAAATAAACCAGTGACATAGCATTACATATTGCCTTGAATTGCAATAAGTTCGAATTTGGAATTTCCCTTTTGTAGTAGATAGATTTATACACAGAAGGCTTAATATAAACGAATATTTTCTGTTTACGTATTACACATGCAAGTTAACAAAACCCCTACTAAAGGTCTTTACGACCCATCTTATGAACATGATTCTTGTGGTGTGGGATTTGTAGTCGATATTAAAGGCCGCAAATCACACAAAATTGTCGACAATGCATTAGCAATTTTAAAAAATTTAATTCACCGGGGCGCTTGTGGTTGCGAAGATAATAGTGGCGACGGTGTTGGCATTCTCACACAAACTCCACATAAATTTTTTAAGCGTGTCTGCAATGAAATTAATATTGATTTACCTGACTTTGGTCACTATGGCGCGGGAATGGTGTTCTTACCTAATGATGAATCACAACAAAAGCAGTGCCAAGAAAATTTTAATCAGATTGTAGAAAATGAGGGTCAACACGTATTAGGTTGGCGTGATGTCCCTACGGACAGTTCATTATTGGGACCTTCAGCTAAATCTGGCGAGCCAGCCTTTAAACAAATATTTATAGGTCGTAATTTAGATATAAATGATGAAGCAGAATTTGAACGAAAATTATATGTCATTCGAAAACAAATCGAACATATTATTTCAAATTCTGAACTATCAGAAAAACATCACTTTTATCTTCCATCACTATCTTATCGAACATGTGTTTACAAAGGCATGTTAACAGGTTCTCAACTAGAACCAATGTTTCCAGATGTTTCTGCTCCTGATTTTGAATCTGCACTTGCATTAGTTCATCAACGTTTTTCCACAAACACGTTCCCTTCTTGGGATTTAGCACATCCTTTTAGATATGTTGCGCACAATGGCGAGATTAATACAGTTCGCGGCAACACAAACTGGATGCATGCTCGTGAATCGTTATGTGAGTCTGAATTATTTGGTAATGATCTTAAAAAGCTTTTCCCCATTGTTGTTGAGGGTGGAAGTGATTCAGCCGTATTTGACAATGTGATGGAATTTTTACACATGAGTGGCCGGCCCTTAGCACATGCAGTGTTGATGATGATTCCTGAAGCTTGGAGTGGTCATGAAACAATGGGCGATCATCGTAAGGCTTTTTATGAGTATCACTCTTGCTTAATGGAACCTTGGGATGGCCCCGCATCAATTGCTTATACAGACGGCGAAGTGATTGGTGCTGTACTTGATCGAAATGGACTACGACCTTCACGCTATTACGTCACAAAAGATGACATGGTGGTAATGGCATCAGAAGTAGGCGTGTTAGATATCCCGCCTGAAAATATTTTAATTAAAGAGCGGTTACATCCCGGTCGAATCTTTATGGTGGACACTAAGCAAGGTCGAATTATTGACGATGAGGAAATTAAAAAAGAATTTGTGCAAGAGCATCCTTATGCCGAATGGTTAAAGGTATATTTAGCTCCCGTTGAAAATTTACCGAACCCTAAACAAATTCACGGTTCTGATAATGACACGTTATTGCAACGCCAACAGGCATTTGGATATACACATGAAGATCTAAGAGTGCTTATGGCGCCTATGGCAGTCAATGGGCTGGAGCCAACAGGCTCGATGGGGACAGATACTGCGCTCGCAGTGTTATCAGATCGTTCTCGCTTGCTATATGACTACTTTAAGCAACTATTTGCTCAAGTAACTAACCCACCCTTAGATGGTATTCGTGAAGAACTTGTTACACAAGTTGCAACTACGATTGGCCCAGAAAAAAATCTTTTGCACCCTACTCCAGATAGTTGTCGACAAATTAAAATTTCATCTCCTGTTTTAACGAATGAAGAATTGGCAAAAATCCGTGACGTTAATCTTTCTGGATTAAAAACAAAAACTATTGCGATACTTTATCCAGTATCTGAAAAAGGTCCAGGTATGGATAACGCACTGAAAAGTGTATGTGCACAAGTTGATACAGCTATCGATAATGGCTACACAAATATTATTCTATCTGACCGCGGTATTAATAATGAGTTATCTGCAATTCCAGCACTTTTAGCTACAGCAGGGGTACATCATCATTTAGTACGTGTGGGCACTAGAACAAAGGTTGGGTTAATTCTTGAATCGGGCGAACCCCGTGAAGTTCATCATTTTGCTGTTCTAATTGGTTATGGAATTGGAGCAATGAATCCATATTTAGCGTTTGAATCATTAGGTGAAATGATTGGTAAAGGGTACTTGCCTGAAATGCAATATGGCGTTGCCGTTAAAAATTATATTAAAGCAGTAAATAAAGGTTTAATTAAAACAATGTCGAAAATGGGAATTTCGACTGTTCAATCTTATCGCGGTGCTCAAGTTTTTGAAGCAATTGGTCTTAATAAAGAGTTTGTAGATAAATACTTTACTTGGACTGCGTCACGAATAGGTGGCATTGGTTTGAATGAAGTTGCTGATGAAATGAGTATGCGTCATCACAAAGCCTTTCCAAATCGCCCTGCTAATAAACCTGATTTGGAATGGGGTGGCGAATATCAGTGGCGTCGTGATGGAGAATATCACTTATTTAATCCGGACACAGTTTTTAAATTACAGCATGCCACACGCTCTGGACAATATAAGATTTTCAAAGAGTACACAGATAAAGTTAACAATCAAAGCGAGAACCTTGCGACGTTACGTGGGTTGTTTGAATTTAATAATATGAAACAATCCATCTCTATAGATGAGGTAGAACCAATCGAAAGCATTATGAAGCGCTTCTCAACAGGGGCGATGTCTTATGGTTCCATTAGCAAAGAAGCGCATGAAACATTAGCAATAGCCATGAACCGCATCGGTGGGAAATCTAATACTGGCGAAGGTGGCGAAGATCCCGATCGCTTTTCTCCCGATGCAAACGGAGATTTAAGAAGAAGCGCTATCAAACAAGTCGCTTCAGGACGATTTGGCGTTACTAGCGAATACTTGGTCAATGCAGACGACCTGCAAATTAAAATGGCACAGGGCGCGAAACCTGGAGAAGGCGGACAATTACCGGGTACAAAAGTCTACCCATGGATTGCAAAAGTCCGTCATTCAACGGCTGGGGTTGGATTAATTTCGCCGCCGCCTCATCATGATATTTATTCGATTGAAGATCTTGCACAACTTATTCATGATTTAAAAAATTCAAACCCTCAAGCACGCGTGCACGTCAAGCTTGTTGCTGAAGTGGGCGTGGGAACGGTTGCTGCAGGTGTTTCAAAAGCTCATTCAGATGCTGTACTGATATCCGGTTATGACGGTGGCACTGGTGCATCCCCAATGAGTTCATTAAAACACGCAGGCTTGCCTTGGGAACTCGGACTCGCTGAAACACAGCAAGTTCTTGTACTAAATGGTTTGCGTGATCGTATTGTTGTACAAACAGATGGACAATTAAAAACAGGTCGCGATGTGGTTGTAGCCACTTTATTGGGTGCAGAAGAATTTGGTTTCTCCACTGCGCCTCTTGTTGTTATGGGTTGTATCATGATGCGAGTTTGTCATTTAAATACGTGCCCAGTTGGAGTTGCAACACAAAACCCTGAATTGCGAAAAAAATTTACGGGTCAGCCTGAATTTGTAGAAACCTTTTTTAAGTTTATAGCTGAAGAAGTAAGAGAATATATGGCGCAACTCGGATTTAGGGCCATTAATGAAATGATCGGACAAGTTGACCGACTTAATGTTAATCATGCCGTTAATCACTGGAAAGCGCACGGTCTGGACTTTTCAAAAATATTACACAAAGTCGAACCCGCACCAGGCTTTGGAATGTATTGCATGAATGAACAAGATCATGGACTTGATAAGTCATTGGATGTCACCACATTAGTGCCTTTGTGCAAAGATGCAATTGAAGAAAAAAAACCAGTCGATATTATTTTACCTGTTCAAAATACCAATCGAACCGTCGGCACCATTTTGGGATATAACATTACTAAACGATATGGCGCTGAAGGTTTACCTGAAGATACTATTCGCGTGCACTTTAATGGCTCAGCCGGAATGAGCTTTGGTGCATTTGTACCTAAAGGTGTCACGATGACACTTGAAGGTGATGCAAATGATTATTTAGGTAAAGGATTATCGGGAGGCAAAATCATTGTCTACCCTCCACGTCCATCAACATTTGTGCCAGAGGAAAATATTATTGTTGGAAATGTACTGCTCTATGGCGCGACATCTGGAGAAGTATATATTCGCGGAATAGCTGGTGAACGTTTCTGCGTACGCAACAGTGGTGCGCATACAGTGGTTGAAGGTGTTGGGGATCATGCTTGTGAATATATGACGGGAGGCCGCGTAGTTGTCATTGGGCCTACAGGTAGAAATTTTGCAGCAGGTATGTCGGGCGGTATTGCATATGTACTGGCCGATAAAGAAAATTTTAAAATTTATTGCAACCTTGACATGGTTGATTTAGATGAAATTGAAAATGAAGACATAGACAGCATTCGAGCACTACTAAACAAACACGTTGAGCTTACCAAGAGCAGTGTTGCTAAAAATATATTAGACCACTGGCATGAGTATCAATCAAAATTTATAAAAGTAATGCCAAAAGATTATAAACGCGTACTTGCAGCAATTAAAAAAGCAAAAGAGGAAGGTACGTCTGAAGACGACGCCGTTATGGAGGCCGCTCATGGCTAAAGTGACTGGCTTTTTAGAGTTTGACCGGGTTAAGCAGGCCTATCGCCCAATTAAAGAACGACTTCAAGACTGGAGTCAAGTCATGGCGCCATGGCAAATGGATCCACTTAAAGATCAAGCTGCACGATGCATGGATTGTGGCATTCCGTTTTGCCACCAAGGTTGCCCTCTAGGTAATTTAATTCCAGATTGGAATGATTTGGTATACCGAGATCAATGGCAGGATGCAATTCAACGTTTGCATGCCACTAATAATTTTCCAGAATTTACCGGGACACTTTGCCCCGCACCTTGTGAAGGTTCATGTGTACTCGGAATCAATGATGATGCGGTTACAATTAAAGCCGTTGAACTGACCATTATTGATAAAGCTTGGGAAAATGGCTGGATCCACCCCCAAGTCGCAACAGTAAAAACAGGCAAAAAGGTAGCTGTAATTGGATCAGGCCCTGCAGGATTAGCGGGTTCGCAACAACTTGCGCGCGCAGGACATGACGTTACGTTATTTGAGCGCGCAGATCGAATTGGGGGATTACTACGTTATGGTATTCCAGAATTTAAAATGGAAAAAAGAGTTTTAGATCGGCGCCTTGAACAAATGCAAGCAGAAGGTGTGACCTTTAAAACTAATACGCATGTTGGAATAAATATTTCTGTTGAAGAGCTAAAAATCAATTTTGATGCATTATTACTAACAGGTGGCGCATGTGAAGCACGTGACTTACCCGCTACTGGACGAGAACTAAATGGCATCCATCAAGCAATGGACTATCTGCCAATGCAAAACAAACTTTGCGAGGGAGATTCAAAACCAGATAACTTTATCAGCGCAAAAGGTAAACATGTAATTATTATTGGTGGAGGTGATACAGGCGCGGATTGTCTAGGAACTGCAAATCGTCAAAATGCGAAAACAGTACATCAGCTTGAAGTTATGCCTAAACCTCCCAATGCGCGCACTGATTATAATCCTTGGCCAGAATGGCCACGCATTTTTCGTACAGCTCCTGCACATGAAGAAGGTGTAGAAAGAGTCTTTTCAGTTTCAACCAAACGCTTTATTGATGATGGAGACGGCAATGTAAGCGCTTTAGAATTGATCAATGTTGAAATGAAAAGTGAAAATGGAAAAGTTTGCTTCGAAGAGGTCCCAGGAAGCGAACAATTGTTGCCTTGCGACCTTGTCTTATTAGCCATGGGATTTCTAGGGCCAGAAAAACCCGGCATGCTTGAGCAGCTTAATGTCAATCTTAATGATCGTGGCAATGTAGGGCGTGATGAAAATTGGATGACAAATGTGAATGGTGTCTTCACAGCGGGTGATATGCAACGCGGACAAAGTTTAATTGTTTGGGCCATTGCTGAAGGCAGAAGTGCAGCGCATGGAATTGACAAATATTTGATGGGATCTTCAGATCTTCCAGCGCCCCTCCCCTAGATCCCGTATATTAACCACTCAGCCAATTTCTCTTGACAGTTATCTAGATAATTATTCAAAGAACGCTCTGTGTAGTCCACCATGCAAAATTCATTTGCAAATGAGGATTTTAATGGACTGGGTTATGATAAGCGCGACAGCACTGGTGCTCGCGTTATGTGTAAAATTGGTAAGCTTACTTAAAGCTAGAAATTCTGGCTCATCATCTAATAATAAACGTGGGCCAAAAAAGCTTCGTCTCGAACCCAACGCCAAATTACCAAATGATAGTCCGTTATCGGTAATGTATAATGCAAATCAATTCATTCTTTCTAAGTCCGAGCAATCATTCTATAAGGCCCTACATCAAAGTATGGGAAGCCAATTTTTAATATTAATTAAGGTAAGAGTAAGTGATGTGCTACAGCCCGAAGAAGAAGGAACAGCAAAGCGAGACCTGAGAGCAGCAGTTAATCGTATATCTTCAAAACATTTTGATTTTTTACTTTGCGATCGAAACCAATTTGAAATTATTGCTGCAATTGAACTTGATGACCCTGGTAATAAACGTTTAGGCGAAGTTAAACGTAATGAATTTTTGACTGAAGCGTGTAAAACTGCAAATTTTCCTCTTATTAGAATAACTGCAAGGCAAATATACGCGGCGCCAGAAATTAAAGCTGCAGTCTTGGCCGGGTTAAGAGAATATAGAATGAAAAAAGCTGCGTAATCTCTTTTCATAAATTGATTTCAAAAGTTCAAACTCTCATTTAAATTTAAACAATTCTTCTTGTTGCTAATTTTTAATTTACCCGCTATTTAATCAAATTCTTCATGCTATAATGTATGCATGATTAGATTTATTCCTGGAATAATTGCAGCAATTGCTGCCTTTATAGCTATTAAGCTTTTAGCATGGGCCTTATCGTTGACAGCACAATTACTAATATTTTTTGGTGTTTATATTGTTGTAATGCTAGCAGTTGATGCTGCGCTTAAGAATTATAGTAAGCAATAAACAGTCATTAATTAAATTTAATGGTCTTCAGCCTCATAATCGATGCATGCATAACATGCTTTTTAATTTATTGAGGTAAATATTTTTCTTAAGAATAGAGTATTAGTCATATTAAGTCTTATCCTTGCGGGTGAGATTATATTTAGCCTGCCTTTTCATATTTCACGCTTTTTTCGTCCTACTTTCCTTGAAGTATTTAACCTCTCAAATACCGAACTAGGAGATATTTTTGCAGTTTATGGCGTTACTGCAATGTTGTCCTATTTCCCTGGTGGCATCATTGCAGATCGATTCCCTGTGCGTAAACTACTTGCTTTTTCTCTTTGGACTACGGCCTTAGGTGGTTTGTATTTATCACGCATCCCTAATGAAATCGAACTTAGCATGCTATTTGCGTATTGGGGTTGCACAACCATACTGCTTTTTTGGGCAGCGCTTATAAGAACAACTCGCGAATGGGGAGGTGTATTATCACAGGGCCGCGCTTTTGGTTTTTTAGACGGTGGTAGAGGCCTCATCGCTGCCGGTGCTGCATCATTGATAGTAATAGTTTTTTCATCAGCACTGCCTGTTGATAGTGAATCTGCATCTGAGTTACAACTCAAACATGCACTCCAATTGGTGATCTACGTATATACAGCAATTACATTTATTGCAGGAGTTATTGTGTGGTGGCTTATTCCTGATAACCAAGATAGACAAGCTACAATTTCAGCACATTCACTTGTTAATATAAAACATGTTCTAGGCAAATCAGTAATATGGCTACAAGCAATTATAGTTGTATGTGCATATTGCACATACAAAGGTTTAGATAATTACGCACTTTATGTGAATCAAGTACTGGGTATGAATGCTGTTGAATCTGCTGAATTTACATCTAATGCTGCATTTCTAAGACCCATCGCAGCAATCGCTGCAGGCTTCTTAGCGGATCGATTTATTACTAGTAAAATAGTTAAGTACTCATTTCTAGTATTAATTTTTAGCTATACCGCACTATTTTTACTTTCACCATCTTTAATGGTAGAAAAATTAATTATCGCAAATATTTTGGTTTCATTTGTCGGCGTATATGCAATTCGTGGAATTTATTTTGCATTACTTGAAGAATCTAATACTTCTTTTAACATTACTGGTACAGCAGTTGGACTAATTTCTATCATCGGTTTTACGCCCGATATATTCTTTCACGCAATTGCAGGACGAATTCTTGATGCGTCCCCAGGATTGCTTGGTCATCAAAACTTTTTCTTGTTACTTACAATACTTTCGATTACAGGGATGCTGGCTACTTTATTTATTTCACGAACTAAACATATAAACCTAACCAATTGAAATGCAAAATTTTTTATCTTACTTGAGGATGTACTACGCACAAAGATACACAAGATCAAGCCTATGGCATTAAGCGAAGAAATAAGCGTTCGCAACTTTTAATAAACTTGTTACTGGCAGATTACCAATGAATCTAAATTTTTTATACCCTCACTGAATAATTTAGAATAAATTTTAGAATAATTAGAAATTTGTTATACTAATGTTAAGAAAAGATTGTTAAAGAGACTTATTATTCAAAAATCTCCGACATTTTTGAATAATTCAATTATCTGCGTTTCGTAGGTAGTGGAGAGCAGTATGTCCAACTTTCAAGAACGCAGCTATGGAAATAATCGGCGTCAGCCCAACGGGCCTGATCGCAGATCCGGTAAGGATAGACGCGGTAATACTGGTTCCGATCTCGAGCTTATTGAACAAGATAGGTTTAAAGCGTGGCTTGAAGAAAACAAAGACTTGTAAAAATTCAGTTCCCCATTTTTTCTCTCGACTATATTTATGACACTGTGTCATAAATAATGAAACCTTATCTTTATAATCTCATTTATATTAAAAAATATATTTTACCTTTACAAATATGACAATAAAAAAACTAGTTGTGGTAACTGCAGCATTTATTTTTTCTATTGCTATTCTATTACTGCTTACAAGTACACTATGGATTGGATGGATAATGGAATATGAACATAATAAAACTAAACATGTTCTAGCAAATTATATATTGCAGTGTGGAAAAAATTCAATTGAAGAACGTGATGTATGGAGCAAGCTTGGAATTGCCATATTTTGCAAAAAAGAAAATGTGCTGCACGGCATATGGGAGGCCTGGGATGGTGGCTATATGCATATATCTGGGAATTATATACATGGAAAAAAACACGGTACTTGGAAATACTATAATGCCTATGGTGAACAATGGGGTGAAAAGCAATTTTCACATGGGGAAGAAACTTCTCCACTCATCAACCTTCTTATAGCAGACTCAGTCTTAGTTGAAAAAAAAGTCCGAAAACTTTACTTAGTTAAAGACGATAAACGGTATCGAACTTATAAGATAAGTCTTGGCTCAGAATCAATTGGGCATAAAATTAGTAAAGACGATAAACGTACACCTGAAGGATTATATGTTTTAGATTCAAGAAATAATGATAGCCAGTATTACAAATCGATTCATATCACATACCCAAATAACAAAGATTTAAAAAACGCAGAAAAAGCGAATACTGATCTAGGTGATAATATTTTAATTCATGGGCAACCCAATAACTTCGGATGGGCATGGCGACTTTTAAGATTTTGGGACTGGACAAATGGTTCAATTGCCGTTAACAATCAAGATATGGATGAAATTATGGAATTTACTGAGACTGGAACACCTATATTAATAAAACCATAATCTAATATTCATACATAAAATATTTAATTGTTAAGCTAATGTTCTTGCAGAGCGCTCTTTATAATATTCAATAAAATTCTCACTTATTCGCTCCCATCTGCTTACCAATTAATACTATTCGAATAACACGTTCTGCAGCATCGGCTAAATGCATAGTTGACTGCTGAATTGCCACTTCAAGCGACATATTCTTAGCTGCAGCACTGGCAATACCATCAATGCCATGTGCAAATACTTTTTTAGCGTCATCTGCTAAAGCACCACCTATAGCTATCACTGGTACATTATATTTTTTTGCTTCCTTTGCAACGCCTGCAGGCGTCTTGCCAAATGCTGTTTGAAAATCAATTCGGCCTTCACCGGTAATTACGAGATCAGAACCCTTAATATACTTTCCAAGCGCTGTTGCTTTTAGGACAATATCAATACCGCTTTGTAATTGCGCATTGGTAAACGCTACCAATCCTGCACCTAATCCACCTGCAGCACCAGCACCCGGCATACGCCCAACATCATTATTAAGGTCACGTTTAATTACCTTGCTGAACTGCCTTAAGTTTGTGTCTAACGCCTTAACCATTTTTGGTGTTGCACCTTTTTGCGGCCCAAACACATATGATGCGCCTTGCTTACCAAATAATGGATTTTCAACATCGCATGCGACAACAATTTTAGTTTGCTTTATTCGTACATCCAATCCTTGAATATTGATACTGGCAATTTTTAATAGCATCCCTCCTGAACCGAGTTCTTTAATTTCCCTTCCCTTAGCGTTTAAAAACTTAACTCCGAGTGCTTGCGCCATTCCAGCACCACCATCATTGGTAGCTGATCCACCTATTCCTATAATAATGTGTTGTGCGCCTCGATTGAGCGCATCAATTATTAACTGCCCAGTTCCATATGTAGTTGTTTTTAATGGATTTTTTTTACTTTCTTCAACTAATGGTAATCCTGAAGCTTCCGCCATTTCGATAACAGCGGTACGTTTGCTGGCTAACCAGCCATAACGTGCTGTGACTAATTTTCCTGTAGGGCCTTTAACGCGTTTTTTTATAATTTTACCATTTGCAGCATCCACTAAAGATTGGACAGTGCCTTCACCCCCATCCGCCATGGGCACTTTTATACATTTTGCTTTTGGAAGTACTCGTTTAATACCTTTTTCTATACATGAAGCTACTTCTAAAGATGTAAGATTTCCTTTGAACGAATCAGGAGCAATAACAATTTTTTGCATAATTTATGTTTGCTAAGAAGTTTATTGATTGTATTTTAGATGTCTATCGTATCTACTAGACCGTCTACACTATTTTTCTATTTTATTTCACTTAACTGCAATACTATTTTTATATATTTAGCGTACTTTATATTAAAAAGGTAAGATTACCCACAATGCTATCATTTAATCCTCTTGCTGATCGTATTTACTTTTTTTTACCTAAAATTCTATATTTTTTAAGTCTTATTATTGTTATCTCTATAATTGTATTTGGTATATTCATCTACAATTTTTATACATAAAAAACTTATTTCAAGTCTGAGATCGACACAATTATTTCAGCTTTGAAAGTATCTATCTCTGCATCAATCATCTTATACGCACCTTCATCATTATCAGAAATATTTTCGTGATTATTTTGCCATATCTTAAATAGCTTCTTATCATGTTCTTGAATATTGTATGGCATCGCAAAGCTGAGATCCTGCAACGCTAACATATGCGACCACGTAACTGTGGTACCTCCTCGTTCATCCTGTGCATCAAATCTTGCAAATAATATAACCTGCTGAAGTTTAGAGAGCTCAGAAATCATCTCGAAACCTGCTTGTCTAATCGTTCGAATAGTTTCTGTTAACTCATTGCGATACGTGTTGTAACCCAAGCTTGATACCGCCACAATTAAACTAATAATTGCAACAGCATTTCGTCTAATTTGTTCTGAGATTGTAAATGACATTGTGAATCATATATATCAATTATAGTTGTATTAAAAAATGAAAATTGTGAAAGGAGTGCTTGTAGGAGTATCAATATACTTAGCCTTATATTTTGGGGAAAAAGCAGTACATTTTATTTATTTTTATATTACTCACGAGGTCGGCACAAGTAATTTACTATTAATAAAATCTTCATTCATGATTAATTTTGCACCTATTGTTGCATGACTTTTTGCAGGTTATATAAGCAAAAAGGGGCTTATATCAGGGTTTGTGGCTGGCACAATTTCAGGATTAATTGTATTGATTTTTCAACAGCTCACGGGCGCTAGTCCATTCAACCAAGGATATACTCCAAGTATATTATTTGATGAGGTATTTACAATTGGCTGCATCGCAAGTGTCTCGGGTGCCGCAGGGGAACTTATAAAATCTAAACGTCTCTCAAATTAGTTATGAATAATTAAATATTTATTTCTACAGCATTCTTCACTTCACCACTATAAGCAGATCTTCAAAGTTAATAATAATGCGAATTACACAAAAATCCCTGCAAGCATTAAATATTCTTCGTGAATCATTTTCTAATACCCATAAGGATTACACACGCCTACCAATAAAGCGTGCGGTAATACTACTTTCGATACCTATGGTGTTGGAAATGACCATGGAATCGTTATTTGCAATAGTAGATATCTTTTTTGTTGCTAAGCTTGGCGCAGATGCAATAGCAGTAGTAGGTCTTACCGAAGTAGTAATTACATTACTCATCGCTGTTGCATTAGGAATTAGTATTGGGATAACAGCGCTGGTTGCACGTCGGACAGGTGAGCATGACGATAACGCCGCAGCAGTTGTTGCAGGTCAGGCGCTATGGATAGGCTTAGGTATTTCTATTATAGCTGGCATTACCGGCATTACTTTTGCACAAGAAATTTTACACTTTATAGGTGCATCTAATTTCATAGTACAACATCATTATCGCTATACAGCAATTTTACTAGGTGGTTCTACCACAATTTTTTATATATTTTTTCTTAATGCAGTATTCCGTGGCTGCGGTGATGCAAATCTTGCTATGCGAGTGTTATGGATTGCGAATGGTTGTAACATTATTCTTGATCCGTGTTTAATATTTGGATTAGGGCCATTTCCTGAGCTTGGAGTAGAAGGTGCCGCCATTGCAACAATTATTGGGCGCACTATTGGCATCAGTTTTCAAATTTATTATTTATTTTTTAGAAAAAGCAGAGTCCAACTTAATAGAAAACATCTTCGTCCACTTCTATCTGCAATGACTCATTTGCTATCTATCTCCATTGGTGGGATTTTACAATTTTTATTCATGCTAACGAGCTGGATTTTCTTAATGAAGATCGTTTCACTATACGGAAGTTCTGCTATTGCTGGCTATACCATTGCGATTCGATTTATCTATTTCACAATTTTGCCCGCTTGGGGTATGAGTAATGCAGGCGCAACATTAGTTGGCCAAAACCTAGGCGCTGGTCAATCAGAGCACGCGGAAAAATTAGTTTGGAAAGTCTCACAATACAGTATGACTATTATGCTAGTTGTGGGTATTTTATGTTTGATATTTAAAGAACCAATCATTCATTTTTTTACAAATGATGAAATGGTTATACGCTATGGTATTGATTGTCTATTCGTACTCAGCTTCGGCTATATATTTTATGCGCTAGGAATGGCTCTAACCCAAGCATTTAATGGCGCTGGCGATACTAAAACGCCCACATGGATTAACTTTTTATCCTATTGGATTTTACAAATACCACTTGCTTACTATTTGGCTGTAAATTTAGATTGGGGGCCTCGAGGCGTTTTTGTAGCAATTTTGATTGCAGAAATATTGATGCCTTGTATAGCGTACATAACTTTCGACGTGGCCATTGGAAATCAAAAGTTGTCTGAAAAGCTTAAGTGAAATTAACGTTAACCATGTCACGTTTGATTGAAAGTTGTTATTAAGTCAATTACCCATTTATCTGTAATTTTATCCTGCTTACCGCTAACAATGCTTAAAGCCTGGATTCGCAAATTAAACTAAGAAATGGTGAGGGATGATATATATCTATTTTTGTTGGGTATATATATTAAATAAAAACAACATACTATTTTTAATAGTTCCGATTTTAATGGAGGGGCCATTATGAAAGTTAACGCTCCACACCAAATTACAACACTATTTACAATAGTGCTGATCATTAGCGGATGTACATATATAGATAGTATCCAAGAAGATGCAAACTATAGAAATATAGAAAGCAGTATTTCAATTTCAAAATTAGACGAGGCTGAAAAATTTATAGGTAAAGCGCCACTTAGTCGCGCCTATGAGTTTAGTTTTCTGAATGCACAAAATGAATCATTTTCTCTTTTATTCACTATTCACGAGAATAGCTTTCCTCAAAGTACCTTACAGTATCGAAGGGATAATGAATTTCTCCGGCATGCGTTTCGTATTGACGAGAAAAAATCAATATTAGTTGCACTCGATAAAAACTTACCCAAAACAAATCAAATTACCTGGATAAGCATTGGAGAACTACCTTCAGATGAGGCCATGGATAACTATAGTGTTATGTTGGAGTATATTCGCTTTAAAATACGGGACTCTTGAATACGTAATATATACAATAATTCACGACACCCATTGATTAAACTTTTATTCAAATACCATGTCATATCTAGCAAGAATCTCTCTATACAGTTTTTTCTTAACTTGCTTAGTGGGTTGCCCAAGGCGTGGCAAAAGAAAAATATGCGTACGAAGACTGTATTCTAGACCACTTAGACCAAGCCAAAATTGATAACGCAAGCAGGTTTATAGCCAAAGCTTGTGAAGAAAATTATGGTTCGCCGGCTGGCCAAGTAAGTGCTAAACAGCGTAGTTATAACGAGTGTTTATTAGATCATATGGCTCAGGTTGAAAGTCTTGATGCAGTAATTCGCATCCGAACCGCATGTGAGAAAAAATTTCGATAGAATTTTACGACAAGTGGTAAGTTTTTCTGAATAAATTTGGTCTAAGTTATATTGAAATTAAAATTTAAAGGAGTATAGTCCGCCGCCGATGAATACTTTTGAGCAACAAAATCGAATGCATGCACGGTCGAAACCCGTGCTGTTTAGACATGCAAATTTCAACATGTATTGCGATATACAGTTGATTAAATCGACGTAGTAAAACCTTCTAATTTTCGCGGAAGGTTATAGCTCACCTTCCGGACACAGTCAAAAACCCCGGTAGCGTGAGCACCGGGGTTTTTTATGGGAATTATTAGATGACCCAACTAGAGGTAATTTTAAAATTAGGAGGCGATGTGATGAAAATTGACAATATTTTAAAAAATAATGAAAGCGTACGCTTCATTTTTTTCTTATCAGGAAAATTATGGTATCGAACAGAAAGTGGATTTAAATTTCCGGTTCCTATTAAAGGATCTGGCCAATCAGTCTTCCTGAACGAAGATCGTGCCAATAGATTTTATCCATACATTAAAGCACATGCAGAAAAGCTTAATAACAAAGCCAAAGCTGCATAACTTAATGATTAATACTTAGCACTGTGAGGTGAATAATGAATGCTAAAACTATTAGAAGCGACGAAAAAGCGAAATTTTTACACTACCAAAATGGTGTTGCCTATTACACAGTATCAGTACCTTATAGCGAAATTCTATATAGCTTTCCTGTGCCTCTAAAAGAGATTGATACTTAAGTTCTTGAGGCAGAAGGTAAATCTATTTCATTTATGAAATTTATTCGTAAAGCAATCCATGAAGGGACTCTTAGTAAGGTGGCGCATCAATTATAAATTCAAAAGGAACCGCTCTGGAAAAGAAAAAATTACGTAGACGTAATCCTTTGCACAACCATCCTTTATTATTTAAAGGCAGTGTGCACCGGAAAACGCGTAAATCGATTCGACGCAGAGAAAATATTAAGCTGAAAAAAGAGTGGCTTCCCCAAAATATATTTACAAAAGTATATTTTGGGGAATCTTACTTGCATATATAATATTTATCGTTTTATAACAGCTCAGTTATTTTGACTCTACCGCTAAACCTCTCCCCATCTTTTTCGCCTTCGCCAAGGAATTCTAGTGATTATAAGGCCAAGAACAAGGCTTCCGATTGCAACCACTGCACCGGTCAAAAACCAAATTCGATCTTTATAAATTGACTTAAATACTTGATTTTCTTTTTTCATAACCTCAACCTCTTTGCGCTCTTGCTCTAAGGTCTTCTTTAACTGCTCATTTTCTTCTTGCACAAGCAATGGTTTTTTAGCAACTCGTTTTGTTTGTTCTAGTTCTTTAGATAATTTTGCTGTGCGTTTATTTACCTGGGTATTGAATTCAGCTTTAAGCTTGTCATATTTTTCTTTAATTTCTCTATATTGATCTCGGCCGCTAGGCTGAGCCATTAAAAAACTTTGCAAAACCCACCCCGTTTGGTTATCTAAAGTTGAAACTTTCGCATAACCATCAGAACCTGCTTCCTGGAGAATAACTACATATGCACCACTTTTTAATCGTGTTATTACTTTACTATTTGGATCTTTACTAGTGTGCAGTGTTATTTCAAATTGATCTGTAACATACCTTGTCTCATTGTCTTGTGCACTACAGATCGAGGCTGAAAATATAAAAATCGCAATTAAGACATATTTGATGGTGTACTTCATCTAAACATATTAAAAATTTCTATATCTTTTCAAGTGATATCCGAGTGACTTCATATCCGTCTTTCTCCATTAACGCAAGAACGCCTTGATCGCCATATAAATGTAATGCGCCAACTGCAATAAATGTTTTCTTTTCACGCATCGGTTTACGCATATAATGCTCCATGACTACATTCCTATCTTTAATTACATGCTTTAAGTATGTCTGACGATAATGTTCATTTTTAGGATCATCTGGAATAAAACTAGTGCTTATTTCATACATCGCTATAAGATCTTCCTCGAGATATGCTTCCAACATTTCGTTAATTGTGGCGCGCATTTCAGCATAACTATTAACTGTAAACTCCAGCAGTTTAATCTGCACATCTTGCGGCATTGCATAAAAAGTGGCTAAAAATTCCTCTATACTTTCAACTTGGTATAACTCTTTTCTTTGTGAAGCAGCACGATCCAGTAACTCATAATCTAGTATTAAATTTCCTGTGTTTTCTGCTTTAACTGCAAAACTTCGCATTGCCGCCCACGGTTTTAAGTGCATAATTGTTTCTTTATTCAGACCAAGCTGCAGTAGTACTTTTTCAACATTGGCATATAAATCTTTACCTATTAAACCTTCGAGTGTCTCTCCTTCTGGCAAAGTCATGTCATTTTTAATCATCTGGCCACCATGGTAGGGATTCCAGTAATGATCACTAGGGAAAGATTCCATTGCAAAACTATTCATCTCATCAAATATACTAACAATTTTTTCCCGTACTCCATTCACTCGAGTATCATTCATGTGAATGGTGCCAAAAATATAGCCAATAAACTCGTCATCTTTTTCGATCTTCCATAAAACACCTTTTGTGAACCTTCCAGATTCTTTTACTGGTTTTTTAAGCTCCTCCTGCATATTTAGAAGTTCTTCACCCGAAAGTTCCCCTATCTCATCTACAAGCGGGGGGATGAGTTTTTTCTCTGAAGCAGCTGCATTACTCAAAATCATTTCACCGTTATATATCAGTAATAACGAAATAAAGACAGTAATGATTACACCTCTAATTTTGTTAACTCTCATCTTTGAAACTCCAAAATTTCCTTAATAGTTAGGCACAAAATAAATATTTACTAGTGCCCAATTAAAAAAAGCTGCATTGAAAAACAATAGCAGCTTTTTACTTTTCAAATTAATTTGCAGATTCGAACAGATACTTTAATCACCTAGCTATATTTTCTTAATGTTTTTGGTACTTTATCGTAATCCACTGCAATGGCATTATGTGGACATGCGTCGACACACGCAAAACATCGAATACATTCATTCTCATCAATAAATAACGAATTGTAATACAAACCGGATGTATGAGCCGGTTGCACACGTTCAAATTTAGAAATCTTTCCGCTACCATTCGTTTTAAAATTCGTTGCCTCAACCAAGCAATTGGGTACTGGTTTTACTAATAAACATTCATCACACAATACGCATTTAGTATTATCTACTACAGGTGCAGGTGAACTTGCATCTTCAAATTTATCAAAGTAGATATTATCTTCACTCAGTCCTGCGTCCATTAACACCTTAACTCCATGGTCAATCATTGGCGGCGGACCACAGAAAAAAGCCTTGATGCCCGAGACACTGACTTGATTTTTATCAAGATATTCATTTTTAAAATATTCGGTTACAAAGCCTCGTGGTCCTGTCCAGTCACTCTCTTCGGGCTCTTCTGACAACACTGGGATAAATTCAAAGGAGTTATTTTTATTCCAACTGTCTTTAACAGACTGCATTTCTTGTTGGCAGTACAAATCATTTTGTGTTCGTGCCCCGTAAAAGAAATAACAATCTCTCGCTACACCTAAATTTGCTGCATGTTCCATAATGGCAGCAATCGCACTCATACCACTACCCCCTGCAACACAAACCATGGTGTCATTAGACGCATCGAGCTTAAAATTTCCTAGTGGCCCCGCAAGCTCAACTCGCTCTCCGATTCGATCACCTTTTGCTAACCACCCGGATAGTTCCCCTTTTGGCACGAATCGAATATAAAACGTATACTCATTTGAGTTTTCATTTTCAGGTGCTCTTGCAAATGAATAGGAACGAGGCTTTTTAACCCCTGGCACTCTTATCGTTGCATACTGGCCTGCCACACCCCCTAAGACATTGCTGTCGTCATCACATTTAATAACAAGTTCATAGGTATCATGAGTGAGATTTTTTACACTCGCCACACTACCTTGGTTAATTTTGACTCGTCTCCTCTGAATTTCGCTATTTGGCTCTGGCAGCCTTCTAATGTACTGGTCTAATGGGTCATGAAAGTTTTTTTGTGCCACTGACATCTAATCTACTCCTCTCTTTTATTCCTTTTGCTTATTCTTGCCTTAGCTAAAAATACCTGGATGTTGTTTCTCAGCAAACACGATAATTTCATTATCGCTTGCTTTGACACCGTCGTTACGAGGGTCTTCGCGCCACTTTTTAACGTAGCCTTTTTTCCCACCCCATTCTTTTAATAATGCTTTTTTACGCATTTCTTCACTGGCTGTCTCAACTTCTGCTAAACACGAATAGAATGTAGGGCTTGTTCCAAAGTCGGTAAGCATTTCCGAATTTAGTGCATTTACATTGACACCACCTGGAGTATTACTACCTTTGAATTGCTTTTGCGTAGAACAAACACCAGGCAAAATACCATCTATAATTACCGCATATGCATACGTTTCGCCACGATCATTATATAAGCGACATAAATCGCCATCTTCAACGCCACGTGCTTTAGCGTCCTGTGGATTCAACTCTAAAGTAGGTCGAGACATCATTGCCTGGAGACGCGGAACAGACTGAAATGAATCACCAATGAAATAGTGCGATGCGCTGCTTAATACCTGCAACGGATACTTTTTACGTTTAGGATCTTCCTGACCTTCAATTTCAGAAACATAGCTTGGCAGAGGATCCACACCTTCTTTCTTTAATGCATCACACCAAATATCGATTTTTTTTGATGGTGTTGGCCAGCCATTCTTCATGAAATTTCTGCTTTCCGTTGCAGTGTTGGCACGCACAAAACCTATATTTTCAAAATCTTCGTATTTAATGCCTTCCATTAACAAATTGCTCTCGCCTTCATCGCACAATACATCTCGAATTATTTCTTCGTCCGTTTGCGTAAAGGCATTATCACCGTCTTCAACATATTCCATTTTCTTGGCTAACTTGCGGAATAATTCTGAGTTGCAGACACTCTCTCCAAGAGGTTCGATCACCGGTTTGTTCATTGAGTAGTACCAGTTGCCATAAGTGGCCACCATATCTGTACGTTCCAACTGAGTGTCTGCAGGAATTACGATATCGGCATAGTTACACGTGTCGGTCCAGAATGTTTCATGCACGGCGACAAACAAGTCATCGCGCATGAAGCCTTTGCGCACGGCGTTGGTGTTGGGTGCGCAGTTGGCAGGATCTGAGTTATACACAAAGATACTTTTAATGGGTGGATCCATTTTATTGCCATCGGCATCAATATCTTCAGACAACGCACGCCCAATTTGCACCATATTAATCGTACGCTTGCGTTTACCTAAATCAGGGCGATGTAATTTATCCGATATATTGCGAAACCACATCTCTTCTAAATTTCCAAAGCAGGCACCGCCACAGGGTTCACGCCACGCCCCTGTAATACACGGAAGAATAAGAATGGATCGACACATTTGCCCGGAATTTTGATGGCGATTTAAACCATAATTAGCACGAATAAATGATTTCTTAGTGGAAGCATACTCCAGTGCCAGCTTTTCAATTTCGCCTGCAGGCACACCGGTAATTTTTTCAACTTTATCGAGTGGATAGTCGGGGAGTTTAGCTTCAATTAATGCTTCCCACCCGTTGGTTTGTTTTTTTAAAAATTCGAGGTCATGTAAATCGTTGTCAACGATTACTTTCATCATTCCCAATGCCAGCGCCGCATCCGTTCCAGGTTTTGGTTGAATGTGCCAATCCGCCATCATTGTGGTACGTGTCTCACGCGGATCGATAACAATCAGTTTCATGCCGCGTTCTTTCGCTTCACGAATAAATGGAATTGCGTGCACGCCTGTGCTAACCAAATTAGCCCCCCACAGAATCATTAAGTCTGCTTCTTCTGCGGATTCGTGCACAGACATATTGGGATGCGCCATTCCATAGGTGTGCAAACCGGCCCACATTGCAGCATAAATGCAAACAGACTGAACCAAACCTGCAGCCTGCATTTTATTCCAAAAGCGATAATCCATAGTCCAGAAACCCACCATGCCCATGGTTCCAGAATAGGAATAAGGTTGCACCGCTTCACTGCCGTATTCTTCGATGACACTTTTAAAATTATCGGTGATGGTTTCGAGTGCTTCATCCCAACTAATGCGTTCGAATTTTGCACCGGGTCCTTTTGGTCCGACTCGTTTATGCGGGTAGAGCACACGATTCTCGTTATAAACAAAATCGAGGTAATGATTTACTTTATTGCACAAATAGCCACGTGTAATGGGATGGGTTGGATCACCTTGCAACCGAACAGCTTTACCGGTGCTGTCATCACGTGTCACCAACATGGAACATGAATCAGGGCAATCGTGTGGGCATGTTACATGATGAATGGAATGGCCTTCCGGTGCTTTAATTTTATCTGTCTGCATGGCTTGCTTCCTCCGTCGCTCAAGCGCTATGAGTGCATCTTAAAAACGTAATACGTTGTATTCTGAGTAAAACATTACTACAAGGCTTAACACTCTACAATATAGATAAATCGTGTGTGGACATTGAATAACAGTATAAAAATAATGGAATTAGGTGGCTAAATTCTCCGAACAAAATCAGTAAATTGAAACACTCAAACACCCTACACATTTCACATCAATAGCTGTCGTTTACAACTCAGAGTAAAGTAAGCTGTTCTTTATTTCTTAATTCGCTTGACGCGGTTAAATTTGAAACCGAGACACCCAACAGCCGCACTCTTTGATTTTCTCTAACTGCTTTATTCAGCAACCCTTTTAAATGCGAGGTGATATCTTCTATCCTACTGATTTCATCTCCTATTGTTATTGAACGTGTCACTTGCACAAAATTTTCAAACTTAACTTTCACCGTAATTGTTCGAGCCACCACCTCTTTATTTTGCATTTCCTCCCACACATCCGCTGCAAGACCTCGTAAATTATTAAGCATGACATCTACGTCGTTTAGATCTTCACTATAGGTTTTTTCTGAACCTATCGATTTGCGCTCTCGAGAGCTAATAACTTCTCGATCATCTTCTCCACGCGCGGCAAAGTAAAAATATCGGCTTGCCTTTCCGAATATGGGTTTCAGCTCATCCAGGCTCCAATCCAATAAATCTGCGCCAGTATAAATACCCAAACTGTGCATTTTCTCCACCGTTGCAGGCCCAATTCCATGAAAGTCTCCAATTAAAAGCTGCTTAACAAGCTCTGGGCCTTGTTCGATGTTAATTAACGTAAGCCCATTTGGTTTATCCATATCGGATGCAAGTTTGGCTAAAAACTTGTTATAAGAAACGCCTGCGGATGCCGTAAGCTGTGTTTGCTCATATATATCTTTTTTTATTGATTTTGCAATCAATGTGGGAGAACCCAAGGACGCTTTACTTTCAGTTACATCTAAATAGGCTTCATCCAACGACAAGGGTTCGACTAGCGTTGTATAGCTGTGCATGATTTCTCTAATTTGTTGAGATACCTTTCGATACACGTCAAATCGCGGGCGAATAAAAATAGCCTGTGGACATCGTCGAAGTGCCTGCGCGCATGGCATGGCTGAATGAATACCAAACTTTCGCGCTTCATAACTGCAGGTTGCAACAACACCACGCGTGGCAGGGTCGCCTCCTACAACCACAGGTTTTTTGCGGTATTGTGGATAATCTCGCTGTTCCACGGCCGCATAAAAGGCATCCATATCGATATGTAAGATGTGACGCATATACATTTTTAAACGAATTTCGTCTATATGAATTATCTCGAAGAATAATCTTATCGCTCCCAGACATAATTATGCTTTACAATCAGAACCAATAAGAATGAATTCATGATTTTTGTCATGACTAGAAGTAATAAGAGAGGTTACTACCATGGCCGCATTACAGGAAAATTTGTTATGGCCTTTAGCTGGCGTCATCGTATTCGCAGTACTCGCTGTATTTTATTATGACGACCGCCGAAGGCTCGAGCACGACGATGTTGCAAGCAGCGAACCTGACAGTTCAGAATCTTCAAATAATGAATATGCTTCTAGTTCAAGCAAGCCCGCTGCGGTACCCGCATCACAACAAGCAAGTTCAGCAGGCAGTTCATCTAAAAATACAGTGGCAGACCATAATGGCTTCTCAGGATCCATTGAAGATTATCTTGCGGAAATAAATACAAAACGAGATGCAGAACTAATGGCTGCTGCACAAGAACACGGCGGCTTTTCAGGCTCCATCGATGGCTACCTCAACGATGCAAAACCGAGTGCTACACCGAGCCAGCCATCGGTGGGTGATGTAAAAGCCACCTCCATGAGCATGGATGAGTATCATGCTAAAAACAGTGGTGGAAGTGCGAACACCGCAACTTCAAGCAATGGGGCCTATTCCGGTTCAATGGAAGGCTATCTTGAAAAATATGGGGATGGGCCAAAAAACACTTCATCAAATAATAGTGACGATCCGTTTAATAAAAAAGGCCACCTTGGTTTTCATGGCTCTTATGATGATTATGCTAAAAAGTATAATTAGCCAAATTAAATAAATCATTGTTCAAAAAAAACGCCGCTAATGCGGCGTTTTTTATTTAAGTTAGCAATTCTTTAGAACGGAACATTTGTCCAAAACTTGATTTTAAGTGTTTGTGCTGGGAAAAGATCCGCTTTGTTAGATCCAAAGTATGCGGTCTTAGATCCATCTGCTTGGTCTTGAATTAATATTTCAGGAAGAACACCAAAACTTAGCATCGCTACTGAAAATTCATTTCCATTCGAAACATTATTATCCAAATCACGCGATGGCTTTCCTTCTAAATCAACCACATAAAACGCTGCGCCATCTGGTTGGTTACTCATGTGGTGGCAGGTGGATAATACGTATTGAAAAATATCTCACCACGAAAAACACGAGCACGATTAAATACCTTTTCACCATTAGCAAGATCAAACCGCCAACCAAGTGCAGAGGTATTTGTATAGCCCGTTGTTACACCGGTTAAATCTTGTAAGCCACTGTCTGTTATGGCACTTGGAGCCGCACTTGGTACGCCATTCGGATTAGGATCATAAATGGTGTAGAAACGATCTTGCACTGCTGGATCCAATGGATGCGAACGATTACCTGAACCAATACTTATCGCAAGCTTACCCGATGCGGTGTTCGTTCAGTGGGTCGTGAAAAGAACTTACGATTGTCATTGGTGCCATTTCCATGAAGATCTGCAAGTAGATAACCTGAGAAGTCATTTGCAAAACCTGCACTACCGGTTAAATCACCCGGAATATCGATACGATAGATATGTCCACCGGTATCTGCAAAGTAAAGTCGGTCTGCGATCTCATCGCGATCTAAATCAACAACAGAGACTTCGCTTGCAATTCCGTTGTCAATTTGCAGTGTTAAGTCATGACTGTCAGGGCTGCTGCTTGGCCCTGCGGACCACAATTTAGCTCCGCTTACTGCATCAACAATGTATACAGCACGGCCCTTTGAATCAGCTGTATAGGTTGTAACAGTATCTTGAGTGACATCGTATCCATCACCAATTACAACTGCTAATGTCTTTTGCCCATTATATGTCACATAGGTAACAACCGGCTTAGACCATGTTTGGCCCATTTCTTGGAAATTTCCATTATTACCATCTATGTCAAACATAAATTTGGGATTAACAGGATCAGTCACATCAATAGCAAAAATATCGTTACCGCCCCATCGCATGGTGGCATAAATGTACTTTTTACCTTTTACATTTTGTACACCGCCAACCTGATAGTATGTCATCGGGCCATCCATACCATAAACTTTTGGATCACCACCGACATTCGCTTGTAACGTGTCAAGATTCGTTAATAAAGATTTAGGCATAAAGGCCCAGAGTTCGGTACCACCACTTGTATTGGTATTACCGGTTACATTCACCGCATGTAAATAGCCTTCATTTGTCGCAAAAAACATCACTCGATCAATGGGGGCCACCAACAATAGGATCTGTAGTGGTGCCGTCATAGGCTGCAACAACTGGATCGTTATGTAGAACATCACCAATGTATCCACGTGACTCACCGGTATTACCATCACCATCTTCATCAAAGCTGTCATAGCCTGCAGCATACTCTAGCAAGTTATCAATATGTCCAGGTGGTGCAGTCGATCCTGATGGTGGTGTGTATCCGCCACCATTATCATCGTCATCGCTGGAACCACAACCGCCATTGTCATCATCATCTGAAATGCCAGAACAACCACCGGCACCTGCCGCATAACCAAATAAGGTTGGGTTACCTGTAACAAGTGGATTATTTTTATCTAGTGATGTAAATCCACCTATTCCATCATCGGTTAAAAGTTTTCTTGAACCAGGATTTAAATTTTCAGCCACACCACCACTTAGTATTAATGACCCATCTGCAACAGCTGCCCAAAAGCTTCGCGAAGCAGGATTAAAATCACCGTTTGCTAAGAATGCTGCATTACCGTCCAAACCAACTAGACCATTTAGCGTTTCTGTATAACCTTTAACGTTACCTTCCCAACGAGGCTGAGTAGGAGGTGCACTGAATACCGGTGAATACAATTCATCACGGTTTTTAACCAATGATGTTAAATCAAGCGTATTGGCAAAGCGTGCAATTACGCGCGGCTTTTGCTGAATCGATTGCACAATATTCTGCAAGGTACCTGATAATTGTGCAGGATTCTGTGCATCAAAATAGGCGCCACCGCCTTCTTGTGCCAGCAATTCAAGATAGTTTCGAGATTCACCACCCGGAGTTAACGAAATACCAACAGTAAATAAATTTACAAATTGGTTAAACGGTTGGTTGGTGCCTGTATTGGCATCACTTTGATCTACCGTTGCAAGAAAACGTGCCAAATCAGGCCCACATTCACCATAGTTATTAATTGAAGATTGGAAACCGGCTTGGCTTAAGTTGTCACATGGATTTCCGCTACTATTGCCATACACCAAATTTTCAGTCTCATTTTTGTTTTTACTTGATTGTTCAGACGGTGCACCATCGGATAATAATACGAGGTAGTTAGCCGCACATGCGGTATTAATAGGTGTATTGTATTTGGGTATGCCGTTCCAGGCACCGTAAGCGGTTTCATTACATCGGTAATAACCTTTTCTGGCACCCGATGTAGTGGTAACTGTTTTGTACCCACCCGTACAGGTTGTTTTCGTTTTAGTACATTCACTACCGGTTGCATCATATTGCGTACATATAGTTGTATATCCTTGACACTGGTTATAGGTGTAGGTACTACCTGATTGCGCATTAATCCTCTTACATTTAGTCACACTGGACTGCCACATATTCTTACAGATGGAGTGGCCAGGATTGCTGCCTGATCCAAACCAATTCATTGAACAATAGTTGCTTGAAACCGGAATGGTAGGATCAAAGAATCCACCTGAATAGGTTTGCGGACCTGCGGCATCAGTGCTGTAACCCGTCTTTTGAGGGCTGGGTCCGGATGAACCACTGGTATCATATTTAGCATTATTATCTTCCCATGGACCGATTCGAGCTTTACCGTGATAGACATCTTCGCCACGAAAATACTTCGCAGCCTCAAGTAAGGCTTCAACCGTTGGTGTGTTACCGGATGTGTTATAGGCTTGACCCATTCGATCAAGCGTAAAGCCAACTGATTCGGTAGCAGGATTCCCGCCACTTCGGCTACCCACTAAAGGTTCCACACCTGCACCCAAGGCATTGATATCGGTCACGGGCCAATCGACACCGCGACCATCATCACCACCGAAGTCCATGAGACCAACTTGCAGTACATTGTATTGTTGCTGCATGACACTGGATAACGCATCCTTAACATGCTGCATACGTGAATTACCACTTACCACTGCATTCATACTGCTTGAGGTATCAATCACAAACAACACATTTGGAATGGTTTGGGTTCGGTTATAAATTTCAATATCTTCAGCAAGTACTTGCGTGAAGCTAGTGAATGTCATAATCAAACTTACACCAACTGTTAAACTAAATTTTCTTACTAGCGTTTTCATAATTCCAACTCTCTTTTAAAAATATAAACTTTTGTTTCCTTACATAAGTTTTCTATTGAACCTGTGTACAAACAGCGGTATCAAAATCTGTTGATGCAGAATTTAGTAAATATCCACCGCGTTGCTGATGCAGATCTTGAGTACCTAAACCAACTTGGCCGGTGCCATGTACATCAAATATAAATTCCATTTGTCCAGGTTTAATACCATTTGGGTATTCGGTCTCACTGGCTACATTCTCACCACAAGATTGAACATTAGAAGATGCAACCACGCCAATCGTTGAACCATTTTTTTCTAAGACAACGTCGTAATTATTATTATTCACCACACCATTTGGGTATGCGGGAACTGATGGTGTCACTCCACCCAAGTTATAAGTATCATTAATGGCAGATTCTGCAGCTTGAAAACTGATTGTTTGGAACTGACTGTTTGCGGTCATGCGTTCATTCATTACGGTAGAACTCATCGCCGTCACACCTACAATAGTTATTACCACCAACATTAGTAATCTGATTACTAATACAAATCCTTGTTGTTTAGTTTGCATACTCATCATTCCGACCTCTCTATAAATTATTTCCTACAGTGACATCCCTGTTTCTTAACGGAATAGTTGTTGTAAACACACGTCTTGGAGTGCGGTCATTAAAATTTGTTCGCTGACCTAACATGTTATAGTCAACATTTGATGGGGTATCGAGTACATTTGCAGCACCTTGCAAAAGTAAGGCTACCCGAACTGAAACCACACGATTCCAATCTGGGTTACCGCCCGGCATTACACCTGCTTCTATTTGCGCCGAAGTTACATAAGTATTTGCAACGCCATCTCTACCTAAGTCTGTGTCTACACCATATTCAATTTGCATGTTTTGAATACCTCCTACCAACTGACCTGCGCCTACAGCAGCAGCACCAACTAAACCACTTCCATCACATTGCAAGTCAGTTCCATTAATTGAAAAAGTATTGGTAGAAAGTCTTAGCCCTGCTGCACCCGTAGGTACATTACCTAAACAATCAAGATCAGCTCTAAAACTGATAGTGATATCATCACTTCCATTCGCATATGTGTTTTCTGTAGGAACCGTTGGGAAAGGTGTAATGTTGGCTTCATTTGAAAAAACCTGATTTCAAAATATTCTCACGTAAATAAAACATTGCAAAACGGCCATTTTCTTGCAACAAGCTGTATTGATCTAAAAAACGATACGTGCTTTTATTACTTATATAGATACTTGTTGTCACTAACATGACAACAAGTGATAGTGTTAATGCAACCATTAACTCAACCAGTGACAATCCCAATTCATCTTTTAATATGTACTTCATAGCGTTTATAGCACTCTTGCGTTAATTTGAACTTGCAATATACCAACACCACGATTGTCCGGATCCGTCCACAAGACAGTGATTACTCTATCGTTATCTCCGGTGCAGGGGTTGCCGTCTGTGTTGTCATTATCAACACATGCAATTGTCAAAGCTCCATTGGGTAATAAATTACTAGCACCACCGACTAATGCATTTGGCGGATTCATAAACTGGCCACATGCCATTCGAAAAACATCAAGTGCAGCAAGTTGTGTGATATCACAGGTATCACCACCTGCAACTGTTCCAGTGCATGCTGGAGCTGCACTGACAATTGGGTCATTTGCATTTGTGCAATTTAAGGCATTTAATGCTGTCACATAATCGTCATTTGAAACTGCATCAGGATTTGCATGCATTCTCTCGATGAGTTCATTGGCTAATATGGTGGCTTGGCTACGCACATAAGAGTCATGATTAAAGCGCATGCCAAAGGCTTGCATACCAGCAATACCTAATAGGCCCACAGACAAGACAACAACTGTGACTAATATTTCAATTAAAGACAGACCCAACATACGGCGTGCATAGCAATGCACGTTGTTTTTACCTCTGCTTAAATTGTATTTATAATTTTTCATATTCATAACACATTTTATTTAAGGACAACTTGCAACACCGCCCTTAATTGTTTGTACGCGACCTGTCCCTGAAACGATTACTTGTCTACCTTGATTTACATTAGGGTTGCTGCCATCACATAACCTAAATGTGCCACCTGCGGTATTTTGCATGCCCGTAGGTTGATAACTGATTGAATTATTAATCGGTGCCGATCCTCGTAATGTATTGCTCGCCATTAATACATCTTGTGTTTTTACAATGCGCTCGCCTGCATCCGCTTGGCCATTCCCATCTGTCGCTTCTGCGACACCATCTTGGTCATCGTCTACAAAAACTATCCAACCGGTTTCCCATGTTTGTGCGCCATTGTTGGAACAATTTGTTTGATTCGTAGATCTGCAAACGACAACGGGCGTTCTTAATTTGATTGCTTCGGAGCGCGCCAATTGCATAGACGTGACAAGGCGATTCGCTTGCGTTGCTAAGCGATTGTCTGCGACTAAGCTTTGAAAACCGGGTACACCCACTACCAAAAAGATTGCCACTAACACAACGACAACCATCAATTCGATAATGGTGAATCCAGCATATTGTGTTGATGCTGTCACCACCCTCTCCATAAAAGTCCAACTCTCTAGTGGGGACACTCTATATAAGCAGCGCCCCCATAACTGAGATATAGCTACAACTTTTCTTTAAAAATGCATCGAATATGCATTAATGGAAGGTAATCAGTGACTAGTGGATGAGGCTGCTGTGACACACCTCACAGTGTGTGGTTTTTGCCTTAATTAACAGGTAATTGGGAACGTAATTGGTCCCGATCAAACCACCAGTTATTGGTGACTAATACATCAATTATTTTAGCTAAACGCACAAATAATTTATCGGTGTCATTGAGCTCTAAAATCTCAATCCAAATTTTAATTGATTCCTCATCTTCAATGTTGCGATGACGCTTGGCAACCTTTGCTAAAATTTTCTTTGTTAAGAATGTTAGATTATTTCGCTCCTTATTGCCGCGCATATCGGCAATGTAATGGGCTGTCATTGCAGCTACGGCTGCACCATCAGATTGATCAGGTGTTTCATCTACAATGTTATGCAGCATCTCAATAGATAATGCCGGATCGATTGGATAGGTCACTGCAAGCCAACACCCTTGTGCCAGAGCAACAATTGATAGCGCTTGGTCTGCTTGATACAACACACGACAAGCTTTTACTGCACACTCAAATTCCTGTTCTGCAATGAATAACTCTATGAGTGGGCGAGCACTTTCCCAAGCTTCATGATGCTTATTCAAGCCTATTAATAATTCAGAAATGTCCAACTCGATTTTAGCTCGTTCCAGATTACTAGATTGACCTGATAAGTCTTTTAATTGTTGTCGTTTTTTTATTAATTCACTTTCAATCCATACATTTTCTTCAGAAGAATGTAGTGAAGTTACTGCATCAGGGAGTGACTGCTTTGTGGGATCAAATTTTTCTACCATTTTTAATTATTTTTTAAATATTCTCATAGACTTGAAATCAGTTACTTACCGAAATTTACTTCTCTTGATTTAGACTTTATCTTGTTTTGATGCAACTTTGGCCATCAATCGCTTCAAATTGAATCACATCGTCCTATACATTGCACTGTCCGAATGTATGTATTTTTAATTTACTAATTGAATATTAGTAAGTTTTCACAAGTGGCAATGTTTATTTCGAAAATTCATATCAGCCTCAATGACTAAAGCTTTGTTTAATCAAACTCGGATTTTCAATTACTTGTATAAGCAGGTAGATAGTTCCTCCCTGGTTGTTTTTCGAATTTGTTTTGGTGTCATCATGATGGTCGATGTTTGGCGTTACTTTGATAATGGCTGGATTGAACGCTACTTTTTGGTACCCAAATTCCTGTTTAAATATTACGGATTCGGTTGGGTAGAGCCCTGGGCAGGTGGTGGTATGTACTGGCATTTTGCCTTGCTTGGTGTGCTATCACTTATGATTACTATCGGCTTATTTTACCGAATTGCAACAGTACTTTTCTTTTTTGCATTCAGTTATTTCTTTTTATTGGAACAAGCACGATACCTTAATCACTTTTATTTAGTGATTATCGTTTCGTTTTTAATGATATTAATTCCTGCACACCGAACATTTTCGATTGATGCATTAATTTGGCCAAAAATAAAGAGCGCTTTAATTCCAATGTGGAGTGTTTGGTTGTTTAGGGTTCAGTTTGAAATTATTTTGTTATATGCCGGAATTGTAAAAATCAATCCTGACTGGCTCAGACTCGAACCACTAGGTATGTGGTTATCACGTAATGATCACTGGGCCATTATCGGACCCTATTTTAATCAAGATTGGATGGTAGCAATGGGTGCGTATGGAGTGATATTACTGCATGTTATCGGCGCACCCTTATTGTTATATAAACGCACACGCTTAGCAGTAATGATTCTATATTGCTCATTTCATCTCATGAATCATTTTTTATTTAATATTGGTATTTTCCCATGGCTTACTTTTGCCGCAACTTTCGTTTTCTTTGACCCTGATTGGCCAAAGCAGTTATGCCAAAAAGGTTCCAATTGCTTTAATCCCATATTGCAACGTGGTGTAGTGAGAGTAACTGATGGCTAGTGATAATACGCTTGCATTGCAAGATAATACGGATTCGACATTACCTTCGTCTTGGATTCGATGGATTTTCTTGGTATTTATTTTCATCTGGTTAGGATTCCACATTTTATTTCCTCTGCGTCATTTGCTATACCCCGGAAACCCTAGCTGGACCGAGGAAGGTCATCGTTTTGCTTGGCAAATGAAATTACGTGATAAAGAATCAAAAGCTGAGTTTTTTGTTCGTGATCCTAAAAGTGGCAAAGAATGGATCATTTATCCCGAGAAATTTTTACTGCGCCATCAAGCGCGTAAAATGGTCAACCACCCTGATATGATTCTTCAGTTTGCACATTATATTGCAGAAACTTGGAGCAAGAATGTTCATACTGAAAACTTAGAAGTATATTCATATGTATGTTCTTCACTAAATGGCCGACACGCACAATTGTTAATTGATCCAAATCGAGATTTAACTAAAGTTAATTGCAACCTAAAACATGCAGATTGGATTATTCCTTTACACCAGCCTTTTGAACGGCCCAAAAACCGGAAATTCAGACGTGACATCAGTTGCTGAACATCACGGTCCGATCATACTCTTTGATGGTGTATGCAATTTGTGTACAGGAGTAGTTCAATTTGTCATTAAACGAGATAGAAAACATAAGTTTTGTTTTGCACCCTTACAATCACAAGTCGCAGCTGACTTACTAAATTTCAAACCAGACAATGACATACCGCTTGGATCAATGCTGTTAATTGAGAATAATCATGTTTATCGTAAATCTACTGCTGCACTATTAATTTCAAAACAACTTGATAGGCTGTGGCCTTTATTATCTGTATTTTTAATTGTTCCACGACCTTTTAGGGACATGATTTATGATTGGATAGGAAAAAGACGTTATCGTTATTTTTGATAAACGCGAAACTTGCTGGATCCCAAGTAAAGATCTGTCTGATCGCTTTTTAACAAAATTTTATAGTTTTTTTTAACCAAAAAAAGGCCCTTACCCCTGATCAGCAGGGTGTAAGGGCCGTTTTCATTCTATGAGCTTTATACGTAGCCCGCTTGCTTGTTCATCTGACTGGCGATCTTTAACTCACCTTCAGATGCCATCTCCTCGTCCCATTTGCCCAACTGCTTCTTCATGTACTGATGCCAAATGGGGGGCAAAAGGCATAACGCATATAGGGTGAAGTAGCCGCGCCCGCAGTTCGGTGCGCCCACTTCATCCAACTCCCAAAAATGCGTCTCGCCGCGATCATGGTGATCCGCCTGACGTCCAATCTCGATAAAAAACCAACTGGTGAACGCCGTACTGTTGTCCCAGCTATGGCGATAATCAATCGGTTGGCCCTTCTCGCGTATCAAGCCGTAGTGCTCAAGATAATTAAGCGTTTCGAGCAAAAAGTTTGATATCAACCATACGCCGGCTAAACATAATATGCCAAGCCAGCCGCCTACAAACCAAAACAGTAATACGGTCGGTAACGCCATGAAGTATCCGCGTATCCAGCGATTCTGCCATGATAATAACGGAACCCCTACGCGCTCTAAACGTTGCTTTTCCATCATGAACAAAAACTTGCTTTGTCCAAATCCGGACAACGGATAGTGCAAATACAGGCTGCGCCCGCGTGGACATGTCGCCGGATCGTCTTGATGTCCAAGCTCAAGATGGTGGTTATACACATGCGCATAGCAAAAATGGGCCTTGCCACTTAATGCCATCATCCAACGTGCAATCACAAAACTAAACCCTTTGGTGTGTGCCAGTTCATGACCGTAAATAATACCAATGCCTACAAAAATGCCGGTTGACATCACTGCACCAAACAGTTGCGTGCCGGTGATGCCGTCTTGAACACTCATGCCCAATAACGTGGTCTCGCCCATCGGTACACCGTTCACGTATTGCCATATGCGCCACGCTAAGGCGATTTGTAACACTATAAAGATCGCCAGCATGCCGTACATGGTACCGTTTAATAAGGGTACTGATCCAAAGGTCTCGCCTTCGTCATCAAAGCCCGCTCCAGGTGTTAGGCCAGTCGTCAGTGTGTCGATAATAATCCCGACCCCCATTAATGCCACGCCGGTCCATACCCATGGTCCGCCTGCTAATACCCCAAATAATGCACACAATATTAATAACGGGGCTAAAAAATATCGTGCGTTAATTAAAAATTTCTCCATCGTGGCCTCCTAAAGTCCGTATGACAAACTTCCAGATTAAACAAACTTCACTGACCGAAAATATAACATTATTGTCTAAACGAAGAAAGACATATGCAAATTACTGACACGCGTTTGTCTTATACAATAGTTAAACATAATGGTAATTATGTTATAATGAGCAGACATATATTGTACAATTACCTTGACAAAACCAGGACAGATTAACGTGTCGACGCAACAGACAAAAGTAACGCATCGTCAGCATCCAATCCAAGTTGTATCACGTCGTACAGGCCTTACCACTGATGTCATTCGTGCTTGGGAGAGACGCTATAGCGCAATTAAGCCTAGCCGCGCTTCGAACAGACGTAGGCTATACAACGATGACGATGTTGAAAAACTAATTTTGTTACGTCGTGCAACATCTGTGGGGAGACGAATCGGTGATGTCGCCAGACTTTCAATAAAAGAGTTGCACAAGTTAGTTGATACTGATGCATCGGCCGTTACACAACTTCCAATAAGTGCCATACAGCAGCGCCCGAGTACGGGCTCGGTCATGGAGCATTTTGACGACTGCTTGGATGCGATTACTCGATTAAACAATGAAGATCTGCATTTCTCTTTAAATGAGGCAACAACATCACTGGGTGTTTTATTTTTATTAGAGGATTTACTACGGCCATTACTTGCACACGTAAGAGATGAATGTCGCCGTGGCGCATTACGTGATGCGCATTATTCGATTGCCATGCATACAATACGTGGTTTTTTAACTAATTTAATTATAAAAGAACCGATGTTAGAAACTGATTATAAAATTGTTTGCGCATCTCCTACCGGTCAAATTCATGATCTTTCTGCATTACGCTTAGCTGTTGCTGCCAAATCTTATGGCTGGCAAGTTATTTCTCTCGGTATCGATAGCACAATAAATGAGATTGTTTATGCACAAAATCAAACCCGTGCACAACTTATAGTAATTGGAATTACAAGACCTACTGATGATCCTTTGTTAGCTAATCAACTACGTATTTTGCGAGAACACTTAGATGATCAAATAGAAATTGCGATAACTGGAAGTGGTGCTGCAGCCTATTTTGATATTTTACAGGAAATACGGGCCAACTATATCCAAACAATCAGTGAGCTTCCTCTACTTTTAGACCGCATTATGCAAATCTATAGAGTTAATTAGCGTCTACAAATAGACTCAATCCCTTTCATGCGTGACATTTGTTACACTTATGACTTAATTAGTTATTTTTTTAAGTCACATCATCTTATCATCACTGCAGGGATGCACATTTAATTACGGGACAATTCTTAAACGTGTCACAACAGAATTCATTTACATATGAAGAACTACTTGCATGTGGACGTGGCGAGATATTTGGTCCGGGTAATGCGCAATTACCTATGCCGGATATGTTGATGATGGACCGTATCACTACTATCACTAATGATGGTGGCCATTATGGCAGGGGTGAAATTCACGCTGAATTAGATATTAACCCCGCTCTTTGGTTTTTCAATTGCCACTTTCCAGGTGATCCCGTGATGCCTGGGTGTCTTGGTCTTGATGCATTGTGGCAACTATTAGGCTTTTTCATTGCCTGGCAAGGAAATCCGGGGAAAGGTCGTGCGCTAGGTGTGAATGAAGTTAGATTTACAGGACAAGTACTGCCGACCGCAAAGAAAATTGACTACCAACTTGATATTAAAAGGGTCGTTAAGCGTGGTGCGACGATGGGAATTGCGGATGGGACAATGTCTGTTGATGGAAGAGAAATCTATGCAACAAAAGACCTACGCGTAGGTTTGTTTATCTCTACAAGCGATTTTTAACTTAATTAATCTACGTTAAATTCTTTTTTTGAATGCGTCCCGTCACAAAATGGACTGTTTTCACTAAACCCGCAGCGACACAATCCGCCAATTTTACGAAGCACACTATTTTGTTTGCTCGAATTCTGAATAGAGACCGCGCCTCTAAAAATTAATGGGCCCTTGGCTTGAACTTTAATTTCTACTGTTCCTTCATTTATTAAATCAGCTTCTGAGGCAGGTGGTTTCTTGAGTTCACCATCATCTAAAAATTCCACTTTTTTATGTTGGCCATCACAATACGGTTTATTATTAGAATTACCACACCGGCACAAATAAAGTTCCTCACATTCCTCAAGCAGTTCTCCATTAACGTCTTTTAGAACTAGTGAACCACTAATATGTAATGGTCCATTATGTAATGGGTTAATAATGTTTTTAATCTGTGTGTTTGAAACGTTGTCTAATTTTTTTTTCATTGCGTTATATTCAGCGGCCCATTTGGTCCTAATGGTATTCCTAGCATCATCCAAACAAACAAAAGCAATGTCCAAGTAATGGAAAATGCAATGGTGTAAGGCAACATGATACTAACTAAAGTGCCTAACCCTGACTTTGGTAAGTATGTTTTTAGTAATGCTAACACGATAATCAAATACGGATTAAGCGGAGTTATGACATTAGTTACCGAATCACCAATTCGATACGCAACTTGCGTGAGCTCTGGACTTATCCCCAATTGCATAAAAATAGGAACAAATACAGGTGCAAAAAACGCATATTTTGCAGACATTGAGCCAATAAATAGATTGCCAGTCATAACGATTAAAATAAATACTGCAATTAAGAAATAGACACTAAGATTTAATGTTGCCAACCATTGACCTCCGCCAATGGCTAACATTTCTCCTAAATTTGAGTACTTAAAAGCCTCTATAAATTGTGCAGCAAAGAATGCTAAAACAATATACGGACCAAGTGATGCAAAGGTATCGCCCATCATTCGTGCAACATCGCGATGGGATTGAATGGTTCCTGCTTTTACTCCATAAATCACACCAGGAATTAAAAAAAGTATGAACAAAAGAGGTACGGTTGCTTCAACCCATCTAGGAAAATGATCGCCGATACCATAAAGCGGTGCATTAGGCATTAGAACAAACAACAATACACTGCCAAGTAAAATACTTGCCCATAATAATGCAGATCGGACAGCACTTTTTTCTTTTTCAGTGATTTCTTGGATAGATACATCATAGTGCTTCATTACATCTGCAGCATCTTGTTGAACATTAGAATCAAATGCTGTGCGATACCTTGGTTCCACGTAGCGGGAAGTTACAAACCACCCCACTGCAGTTAATAAAAATGTTGAAGCAATCATAAACCACCAATTGCATGTCACTGCAATTTGATAATTTTTATTTAGTAGCATAGCGCTTGCTTGCGAAAATCCTGCAAGTAGAGGATCCAAACTTGTAATAAATAAATTCGCGCCAAACCCTGCTGACACTCCTGCAAACACTGTAGCGATACCTACAACGGGGGATCGTTTAGATAATATAAACAACACAGCAGCAATGGGTGGTAGTACTACATAACCTGCATCCAGTGCTATGGAAGAAATGATGCCAAGAAAGATCATTGCAGGGATAAGCCAAATCCCTCTCACACGCATGCTCGCCATTTGCAATATAACCGGTAAAAACCCACTGCGATCAGCAAGGCCAATACCTAACATTGCTACAAGCACTATTCCTAACGGCGGAAATTGAATAAAGTTGTCTACAAGATGACTGAACAGCCACCAAACACCATCAGAGCTAAGCAGACTTTTAGATGTAATTATCTGTGCTACATCAGCCGTATTGATAACAGACCACTGTAGTACATGGGCAATATGTGAAAGCACAACTACTATGACCAAGCCTATAAAAAATAATGCAGCAGGATCGGGCAAACGATTGCCAATGTGCTCGAGAGTATCGAGGGTTCGATGCGAGTGTTTATTGTGATTAGATATGCTCAAGAATCAAATAGATATTAATTTTAATCTGGAGTCGATAAGCTTTTAGATACAATTTCAAAGACGTCTTTTGATAAATTTTTTTGTTTGGCAATAAACTCAAGTTGCGCATACATTTTTTGCCTATATGGCTCGGCAAATTTTTTCCAAGGCATTAAGGACCGGGTTAAGCGAGATGCCACTTGCGGGTTAATAGCATCAAGATTGACAACTTGTTGTGCAACAAACGCATAACCCTCTCCACTTGGATGATGGAATGCATAAGAATTTTGCCCTGCAAAAGCACCAATTAAGGCGCGTACTTTATTGGGATTCTTTATGGAAAATACGCGGTGCCCCAAAAGATGCTTAACATTATTTAAGGCGGCTGGTATTTTGGAAACGGCATGTAATGATAACCATTTATCCATAACTAAATTATCATTACGCCATTGTTTTTCAAATATACTTAATACTTGTTCTCGTTCATCACATTCTTGATGCAAGAGTGCATGTATAGCACCCACCTGTTCCGTCATGTTAGTTGCTTGAGTAAATTGCGCGACTGCTAATTTATTGCATTTCTCTTTTTGCAATGTAGCCAAGAGCTGTAGACATACATTTTGAAGTTTTCGGCGCGCCATATCTTGCGCGTTATAGTGGTAGTCTGTTTGCAGATAGCAAGATTTATAAGTATTAAATAACTCCTCTTCTAAATACTGCGCGACAATTTTTTTAAGGTCTTCGCAAACATTTATGACAGCATGCATGTCAAGTAACTTTAAATGCTCTTGCACATCTTTCTCATTCGGCAATATTAAAAGCTCTGCGAGTAAACTTCGATTGACTTGATTGGCTTGCAAAGCGTATTTGAGTGCTTGACACAAGGTTAAAACTGAATCTGAGTTCTTATCGAGAAAGTTCGTAGAAACACCTTCAAGTAACACTTTCAGTGCTAACCGATTACCCGCATCCCACCGGTTAAATTCATCATTAGAGTGCTTTAGCAAAAATGCGAGTTGCTCGTCACTATAGTTGAAATTAAGTTTTACAGGTGCAGAAAACTCTTGTAGCAAATCAGGAATAGGCTTTTCATTTATATTGTCAAACTGAAATGATTGTTTGTCTTTCTCAAGATGTAGGATTACCGTTTTTTCATTATTTGTAACTGCATCCTTCTTTATATCCAAGGGTAATAATTTCCCACTAGAACTTAGTAACGATGTTTTTATGGGTATTAAAACAGGAGGTTTCGCTTCTTTATTCTGATTTATTGGATAATGTTGTGTAAATTTGAGTTGATAGGTATTGGTTTGCGCATCCCATTCACCTTCTACATCAACTTCTGGTGTGCCCGCTTGTTCATACCAACGTTTAAATTGAGATAAATCCGTGTCATTTGCATCTGACATCGCTGCTGCAAATTCGTCTGTTGTTACCGCCTGCCCATCATGACGTTTAAAATAAATATCCATTCCTTTTCGAAATCCATCTACTCCAAACATGGTCTGGTACATGCGTACAATCTCAGCACCTTTTTCATATACCGTTAATGTGTAGAAATTATTGATCTCGATAAAAGATTCCGGCCTCACCGGATGCGCCATTGGGCTCGCGTCTTCTGCAAATTGATAGCTACGTAAAAATCTCACATCATCGATCCGCTTCACCGCTCGTGAAGTGACATCTGAAGTAAATTCCTGATCTCGAAAAACAGTCAACCCCTCTTTTAAGCTGAGTTGAAACCAATCGCGACATGTAACACGGTTGCCGGTCCAGTTATGAAAATACTCATGTGCCACCACGGCTTCAATATGCATAAAATCTGCATCAGTTGCAGTATCAGATCGGG
Organism: Gammaproteobacteria bacterium; assembly: GCA_965247265.1. GTDB lineage: Bacteria > Pseudomonadota > Gammaproteobacteria > UBA4575 > UBA4575. Next base: position 739,238 of record OZ252002.1, on the reverse strand, counting down.
CCAGTACACAGCTAGAGTTAAATATATTTAAGCCTTTATTTTCCATTGCTCCCATATTGAAATCATCTACCGCGACAACCATGTAAATATCGAGATCACACTCCAATCCAAAGCGATTTTCATCCCATTGCATTGCTTTTTGCAAGGAACGCAAAGCATGTTCACATTTATCTGCATTATGTCTTTCCGAATAAATTCGTAATTCAATCTCTTTACCGGATTTAGTTTGATGAGTTCCTTTTAGATGCACTAAATTCCCTGCAACTAATGCAAATAAGTAACTTGGCTTTGGGAAAGGATCATTCCACATAGCAAAATGCTGGTTATCTCCACAATCACCATGTTCCACAGAATTACCATTGGATAACAAAACTGGATAAGCAGATTTATCTGCTTGTAATCGGACAGTGTAATGCGACATTACATCCGGTCGATCTAAATAATAAGTAATCTTCCGGAAACCTTGGGCCTCGCACTGTGTGCAAAAATTTCCACTAGACTTATATAAACCTTCTAATGAAGTGTTTTTTTGTGGGGTAATTTCGACCTGAATATTTAATTCAAATGAATCGGGGACATTTGTGATATGTAGTGCCTCTTCAGATTGCAGAATCTGTTGACCAAATAAACGCACGCCATCAAGCTCAATATATTTAAGCACAAGCTCCTCGCCATTGAGCACTAAAGTCGTCGTTTCATCATTTGACAAGGGATTGCGATAGACATTTAGAGAAGAAGTAACTGTCGTAAGCTCTTCTCCTAATACGAAATTTAAGTATGTGTGAGAGATTAAAAACGCTGGGGGTGTATAGTCTCTTAGATATATCGCTTGGGGCTGGCCTTCTTTCATAATCTCTACATTAACCTATTAGAATAAGATTTGTTAAGCCCTGTTAATCAATTAGCTAACTTTAAAATAAATGGAAAACCAATTCACTAACATTGCTGGATATCAGTTCATTGTAATAGATGACATCATCTGTGTGCACGAACAAGCACAAGCCATATGCGCTCAGACACATCTTAAGGGAACAGTTTTTATCAGCCCCGAAGGAATTAATTTAAGTCTGGCAGGAACTGATGAAGATATCGAATTTGTTTTAGACCAATTTAAAACTGTTTGCAAATTTGACTACCTTCATATTAATAAATCATATTCTGAATCTATACCATTTAAACGTTTATTAGTTAAAACACGAGAAGAACTCGTCCCTACAAAATCGAGTCTTAAACAGGACAGAAAAATTCCATATATTACGAGCGAAGAATTAAAGCATTGGCTTGACAATGGCACTGAAGTTACGTTGTTAGATTTACGCAATGGGTTTGAATATGAACTGGGAACTTTCGAACATGCAAAACACTTAAACCTAAATCACTTTCGAGAATTAGAAGATGCTAAGACTCATCTTGACAAAATTTCAAAAAAGAAACCGGTCGTTACATTTTGCACTGGCGGTATCCGTTGTGAAAAAGGTGTACCATTCATGCAAAAAAACGGTTTTAAAAATGTATACCAACTAAAAGGTGGAATACTTGATTACCTTTCGAAATTTAAAAATCAGCATTGGCACGGAGACTGTTTCGTATTTGATGATAGAATTTGCGTCGATTCCAATCTTAAACCAAGGTATACACGGCTATGCCAAAACTGCCAAACCAGCCAAACCAGCTTAAAAAACAATGAAGAAATTTTTTGCTTAGCCTGTTCCGGATTAACCTAATGAGCCTAATCTTAAATGGAATTAGTTGATATTTGTTTTAACTTTACAAGCAGCGCATTTCGCGATGATGAATCTGGTGTAATTCGTCGCGCAAACAAAGCAGGTGTTAAGCAATTTATTATTACAGGTTCAGATGCGCAAGATAGTGAATATGCCTTCCAATTATCGCAACAATATGAAGGCATGTTCTCAACGGCAGGTGTACACCCTCATCTTGCAAAAGATTGGACAGATGAAACCTTGCAACAATTGCACAATTTAGCTAACCACAAACAAGTAGTTGCAATTGGTGAAGCAGGTTTGGATTACAACCGAAATTATTCGAACCATTCTGCACAGATTCATGCCCTTGAGGCTCAATTAGAATTAGCAGCTAAACTTGGAATGCCAGTGTTTTTGCACCAACGTGATGCACACAATGATTTCGCCAACGTATTAAAAAGGTATCGAGAAAAATTAGTTAACGTTGTAGTGCACTGTTTTACAGATAGCGAAGAAGCACTTAGGTGCTATATTGATCTAAATTGCCATATAGGAATTACGGGTTGGATTTGTGATGAACGCCGTGGCCAACATTTACATGAAAGTATTCCTCTAATTCCATCGGATCGCCTTATGATTGAAACTGATTCACCCTATTTATTACCAAGAGACCTACCTCAGGATTCACACTTCTCCAAACCCAAAGGTCGTCGCAATGAACCAGCATATTTAGCCCATATATTAAATACAGTCGCTAAAATTCGCAGCTCATCTGCGGAACAAATTGCAAAAGAAACCACTCAAACTGCTAGGGAGTTTTTTTCAATCCCATAAGAAACTTCCCGTAATAGATATATTTCCATCAAATCAAGGCTGATATAACTTAATCATGACTGTACAAACAGATATTGAACAAAAGATTCAAAACGCTCTGCAACCCGTGTATTTGGAAGTTACCAATGAAAGCAACATGCATAATGTACCACCGGGATCAGAATCGCACTTTAAAGTTACGGTTGTCAGCTCTGAATTTAATGAAAAAATGCTTGTTGCACGACATCGCATCCTTAACCAACTGCTCAAAAATGAATTAGCTGGACCCGTTCATGCTCTTTCATTGCATACCCTTACACCTAATGAGTGGCAAGAAAAAAATGGTGAGATTAGAAAATCACCGCCTTGTCTTGGTGGATCTAAAGCAGATTAATTACTTTCGATAATAGAAAAAAGACGGTTTAAAGCTTCTTCCATCATTGATTGATTTATTGGGTATGCATACGTTTCAAAAAAAGTATACCTGGCCTGAAGTCGTTCAAACTGATGTCGATATTCTTTTTCAAAAAAAAATAATTAAATTCATTGTTGGGTGCCTTTGCGCAACAGCGATAAGCGACTCCAGACTACTCGTACGGTCTCTAAAATCTGATTGGTAATTAAACTCTGCAACAACAACGGCTGGCTTTATTTTTTTTAAAACGCCTAATGCTTTACGCATGCTGTATGCCACAACTAGTTTAAAACCATAACGTTTATATAATGAATTAAAATCTGGGTACCCACCAAGCTCAATAATTGAGAGCAGTGGTATTTCGTCATTCATAGAAATGTATTAATAAACGTTGATGAATTAGTAGCGTTTTATTTCATATGTATTACTTGCCAATCGACGCATGTCACCATAATGCAATGTAAAGCAGTTTTTGCGTTTATCTGCAAAATACAATTCGAGACTTTCTTTAATGACTGGAAAGGCAAGATCGTCCCACGGAATATCATTTTCTTCCATTAAAGAAATATCTAAACTTTCATCACCCGGGCTTGCCCGGCCCGCAACCAAATCCCCTCTAAACATTACATAAATTTGGTTAATGTGAGGTAAGTTATACATACTATATACGTTTAAATTTACCACCTCAGCAGTGGCCTCTTCAAGTGTCTCACGGGCAGCAGCTTCGTGTACGGCCTCATCATTTTCCATAAAGCCTGCTGGTAATGTCCATTTCCCATAACGTGGCTCAATGGCACGCTTGCACATAAGGATTTTATCTTGCCACTCTGCGATGCAGCCCGCTACAATTTTAGGATTGTTATAAAATATTTCTTGGCAGGCAGAGCAAACAAACCGTGGACGGTTATCTCCTTCAGGAATAATTAAACCTATCTGTGCAGAGCCACAGCTGCTACAAAATTTCAATAGACACCTTCAAGGATAAAATTTTTTGGCCACCTTAACAAAATCCGCTTGAATGGTTAAGATGAAAGAGACAAATTGATTAAAATTTATATAGTTTTTTGAAATTAATTAACGATTTTTTTATCCAGATTCTGCAATTTTTGAATCTACGATAATAATTTCATCTAGCCTGGTGAATTCTCCAAAATAATAACCTTGTCCGTAATCAACGCCAATTTCTTTTAACTTCTCATAGATTTTTTCATTTTCTACATACTCAGCAATTGTTTTCATATCCATTACTTTGCCTATATCATGGATTGCTTTCACCATTGCGTAATTTACCTGCTCAGTATTAATTTCCCTCACAAACATGCCATCAATTTTAAGAATGTCTACAGGCAAATCTTTTAGATAAGCAAATGAGGACAAGCCACTGCCAAAATCATCCAGTGCAAATTTACAACCAAACTCTTTTAATCTTTTTATAAAGTCGGCTGCCTTTTTGATATTTTTAATAGCAGCATTTTCTGTAATTTCAAAACTAATCTTTTCTTTAGGTAATTCACTATCCTTTAATTTTTCATATAGATAGTCTAAGAAGGTTTGATCACCAATAGATGATCCAGATTGATTTATTGAACACAGACCAAGATGCTCGCAATGATTCTTATTATTTTTAAGCCAATCAAATATCGCATTGACTACCCATTTATCTACACGTGCAGCCATATCAAATTGCTCAGCTGCTTTCAACAACTCACCGGGCGCAATTATTTCACCTGATTCCTTAATGACACGTAATAAAACCTCGTAATGGACCCCATCATCATCTGCAGATATAGGTTGTATCGTCTGAAAATATAACTGGAATCGATCCTCTCGCAACGCATCTTCCAACTCCACCACCCACTGCATTTCGCCGTGACGACGGATCAAAGTCGAATCATGAGGCTTATATTCGTGAATACAATTACGTCCCGAATCTTTTGCTGCAGATAACGCCACATCGGCCGACCCCAATACATCGCTTATTGATTGATCAACACTGATGGGCACTAAGGCCATACTAATATTGATATCAAAGACTTTCCCATCCCATTCAAAATGCATCGCCTTAACAGCATCATGCAACGTCTCAGCAACTTTCCTTGCATCTTTACTTGAACTTTTACTAATAATAAGTGCAAATTCATCATCGCCCATTCGGGCAAAGGCGTCTGATTTTTTAATATAGGACTGTAAATGTGTTGCAATGCGATTTAGTAATGCATCACCTGCTTGGTGGCCACAAGTGTCATTAACTACCTTAAATAGATCAATATCGAAATAACAAAGTGTATTTTCAGAATACTCTTTTTCAATTTCATCAAGCAATTTCTGTAGTCTTCCCTGCAACTCATTTCTATTAAGCAACCCTGTTAAAGGATCATGAACTGCTTGGTGCTCGATCTTCGCACTTAACGCAAAGTTTTCTGTTACATCCCAACATATTCCTACCACTCTTATTACAACGCCATGCTTGCTCCTTGTGGCTTCACCACGATTTATTATTACTCTTGCTTCACCATCTGGACGAACAATTCTAAATTTAGCATCAAATTTTCCGCCTTCTTTATAATATTTCTGAATTATTTTTATTTGCTCTTCACGATCTTCTGGATGCATATAATCTAAAAACTCATTTTGTTTCCCTGTAAACGTGCCACGCTCAATGCCAAATAAATCGTGCATAGTTTGGTCACAAGCAATTCGATTTCTATTTAAACTCCAACTCCAAATTCCCACTTGGGCTGCTTGCAAAGCCATATCGTAATTTTTTAATACTGAATGTAATTTCTTAAGTTGAATTACTTCAGGCGGTACTATTTGAAGTGCTACAGAAATACCAAGATCGTTTTCAAATCGTATTAATGAACAGTTTGTTGAAACAACAACTTTATTATTTTTACTATCAGTTATCGTTGAATATTTTGGTGCAACATACGTTTGCTGTCGTAATAGTTTAAACGCTTCGCTACGCTGTTTATCATCATCATAAATGCCTAAAACTTTATCCTCGACTAATTCAGTGAGGTCTTTATTTAATAATGCGCATGCTAATGAATTTGCATGCATTACTTTTCCATCATTGGCTCGCAGAATTAATAAAGGAAGCGGCAAAGAATCTGCACCTATTTGTATAGGTGTATTTTTTGTTGGGTTGTCTGACAAAGGAGTTGCAGACGCGGATTGTAAGCCAGCCTGACTAATTGTATTAGCCTTGAGTAAGTTACTTACGTGCACGGAACAACCGTACAAAAGTCAATGATCTACGTTAATAGTAATTTGCTTTGTGAGCTGGCTCTAGAAAGTAACTTATGGACGGTTCTTATTAAGGGATTAAGGTACAAATTATGATGAAATTCAAAGGAATTTATGTAAATTCTAGGCACCTCCAGTTGCCACAGGACGGCTCGAATCCTTGATCCATTCACTCCATGATCCAACGTATAAGCGTGTCCATGGAAGCCCTGCTATATTCATTGCCAACAAATTGTGACAAGCAGTAACCCCCGAACCACACATATTAATAACCTGGTCTTGCTTTTTATCTTCAAAAACAGAATCAAATTGCGCTCTGATTTCTTCTGCAGGCAAAAACACGCCTTCGTCATTTAAGTTTTCTGAAAAAGGATGGTTGATTGCGCCCGGGACATGACCAGGTATGGGATCTGTTTTTCTATCGATTGCAGTATATCGATCGTGTGATCGTGCATCTAATAAGTTTATATTACCTTCGCTGAGTTGCTGTTGAACAAAATTTACATCTACCCACATTGTGTCATTAGCTTTGCCAGAAAAGTTGCCACGCAGTTTTTCATGTCTATCTGTTTCAAGCGGCAATTTACATTCATTCCACTTATCAATGCCGCCATCCAACACAGCAACATCATTGTGCCCTACCCAATGTAATAACCACCACATTCGCGCTGCAAACGCACCGGAAATATCATCGTAACAAATAACTTGTGAATCATTATTAACTCCCCAGGCTTGTAATTTTTCAAGAAACTGTTCTGGATTTAGCAATGGGTGACGACCTGAAGTGCTCGTCATGGGTGAAGCTAAATCTGCATCCATGTCTGCGAATTGAGCGCCGGGTATATGACCTTTCCCAAACATTTTAAGACCACCCGCTGGATCTTTAAGCACAAATCTACAGTCGAAAATAAACCAATTGTTATTTTCAATATTATTTTGTAGATCTTTTACAGAAATAATTGTTTGGTAACCCATCATACCCTCCTAACAAATTTGAGTTAGATTAATGTAAATTTATTTTCTTTTTCTTTTTATATTATATCCCACCATGTTTTGCACATAATTTTGATGTGGGATCTCATCAATTGAATTATAGCGCTGTATAGCATGTTTAACTAATTGATAAATATTATCAACATGATTTAAATCAGAAGTATTCTCAATTTCTTGGGCAAGTCCAAGCAAACCTCCAAATTGAATTTTAGTAAATACGCTGTGGGGAGTTTTTAATAAATCATCTTTTGCATCAAATGCAGGCAAACCAACATTTTTTAAAACTGCTAACAGTTGTTTACACTGTGTGCTTGCAGTTTCAGAATTACAGGCAATATCAGGGCCAGCACGTCTCGTTACCATTTGCGCCATTTCACACGCAAAGTCTTCTTTAATTAAGGTTGCAACAAAGCTACATTTAAAGTCATTCATCTTTTAACCTGATGGATGTATACATTTTAAATTAGGGTTACCACGAATCACCTCATGATGAAATTGCTGTAACTGAAATCCTTTTTGTACAAGCAACTGCTCTACAAGTTTTGCTATAGGCTCGGGTGATACAGTAAATACAGAAGCTGTATTCAAATGATCAATATGATGTAAGGAACTGATTAAATTTTCTTCTATTGTACTCATACCTTCGTATTCACTATCTAAAATATCATTTACATTTCTAGACAGTTGAAGTGGTATATAATGAAATTGATCCAATGCATCGTCCCAGGAACGGCATAAATTATTTAAGTATAGTCCTTCACCTGCGCATGCTAACCAATATAAATATATTTGACGCTCGTCATCTTGCGCTGTCACATGTTCCAGCAAGCTCTTTATAGCAGCAAATCCAGTGTCGAACGCGATCATTAATATTGGACAATCATCTGCTTCATTAATTACAAAATCACCATACGGCCCCTGTATATTTAGCCAATCACCAATGCTCATGTACTCAAAAACCATATTCGAAAACGCATCTTGCTCAAGCTTTCGAACATGAAATTCAATTCTTCTATCATCACATGGGCAACTTGCAATAGCATATTCATGTGATCGATTTTGATCATCAAAAACTTTCATGTATTGACCAGCGATAAACCTTAATCGTGTAGTTCGCGGTAATTGAGTTGTAATAATTGCTAATTCATCACTTATGCGGTCAATTTTTCTCACTTTTGCGCGTAAATCTTGCACTGGAATATCTGTGGCCTTTACAGCAACAGTTGCATCGATGACTACATCACTTTGACATGACGTAGAACACATTAACGCATAGCCCTGTATTCTTTCAGCTTCACGAATGACGAAATCGTGGCGTCTAAAAGTATGTGTCTCACCCTTTACAACTCTTGCTTTACATAGTCCGCAATTACCATTGCTACACCCATAGTTAATTGGAACACCTGCACGAATAGCGGCATCAAGTATTGATTCATGTGCTTCTGCACTAAATGAAAATTTCCCCGATTCTGTTTGAACTAGATACGTCATAGTTTAAATACAATTTGTTTTACCAATCAGCATAATGTTATTGCCGCTGATCAATGCTGCGTTGCACTGATTTTAATATTTCATATGCTAACTCAATGCGCATATTTACATTTAAAAATTTCCGGATTTTATTGCTACTTATCGTTCTTGCTGGAGTTGCACTTTATAGCAAAGATCAGCGATTGGTAACACAAGGATGGTATAAACCTCTGCACGTGGTGATATATCCAATTAATGCCGATAGTAGCCCAGAGGTTACTCGTTACATCGAATCCTTAACAGTTAAAAATTTCGATTCAATCGATGAATTTATAGTTCGAGAAAGCAAAAAATATGACATAGCTACTTCTACCCCGACCATGATTACATTTGGAGAGACTGTAACAAACCTTCCGCCAAAACCACCCGGGCCCGATGCCAATCCAATTCGGATTATGCTTTGGAGCTTAAAATTACGATGGTGGACTAATAAAAACACTCCTGACAATGAGTCCAATAAATATAGAGTAAGAATATTTGTGCTATTTCATGAAACGGGAGTAGACAAAAAAACTAGAGCACTCTCTCGGTCTGCAAAAAGGTTTACTTGGAATAGTGCACGCGTTTGCAAGCAAAAAACAATCAAAACGAAACAATATTGTAATTGCACATGAGTTATTGCATACCGTTGGGGCGAGCGATAAATATGACCAATTTGGTAACCCGATTGGGCCTGATGGGTTAGCGGATCCCAATCGAAGCCCAATATACCCTCAAAAACGCGCCGAAATTATGGCGGGCACAGTTGCCTTAACTGCTTCAAATTCAAAAATGGCAAGCAGCCTAAAAAAATGTGAGGTCGGGAAAAAAACGGCGCTTGAAATTGGTTGGTTAAAATAATCTATGCATGAATAATATTAATATCCCCTACATATAATATTAGAAGAAATTGTAATACAGTATGTAAGATGAAAAATTATACAAAAAAACTTTATAAAGATTTTTCAAAACACAGTGCACTCCTTGTCGGTGTTTTATCAGATACGCACGGCTACATTAATGAAGATGTTCTAAAGAAACTTTCCAAATGCAATGTAATCTTGCATGCAGGTGACATTGGTTCTATTAAAGTCATTCAGCAATTAAAAAAAATATGCCAAGACGTAATACCAGTGCGCGGCAACAACGATGTTGAAAATAAATGGGTAGTACAAGAGCATGCTGAGCTAAATAATATTTTGGAAATTGCAAATGTTAAACTCCCTGGCGGAGAAGTTGTGATACTGCATGGTGATCGCTATTTCTCAGTAGCAAATAGACATAAAAAAATGAGGCAACATTTCCCCGATGCAAAAGCAATTGTTTACGGGCATAGTCATGAGCTTGTTTGTGACTATAACGATACTCCTTGGGTCCTAAATCCAGGTGCAGCGGGTAAGGCACGCACCAAAGGGGGCGCATCTTGTCTAATCGTGCAAACTAATAAAAATCAATGGAAAATAGACCCGTTTCGGGCAGCTGCATAAGTGTATTATTCATCGATGAACTGGTTAGCTAGTCAATTTGGAAGTTTACCCTCTATAATTTCACCATCCGGATGCAGCAAGGAAAGGTATTCAACCTTCCCATTCGCAACAACCGCTACACCATGTTGCCGATCAGCGCCACGGACACTAAATTCAAAAGCATAAAATCTTCGTATACAAAATCTACCTTCTGAAGTCCGACCAAACCGATATCGCGCAATATGGACAGTTTGATCTAAAAACTGCACGTCGTTAGCTTCACAAAATCGTCTACTATACTTCAGTATTACTTCGCGGCTACGTAAACTATCTTGCCAGTACCATACGCCTGCAAAAAGTACGAATAGTGCTAACCAAGGTTCCAAAATTTAATGACTAGCAACATGTTAAAATTAGTCTAAAGCATTAAAAATGTGGTCGCGTATCTTATCAACTTTACCGATACCATTAATTTTTGCATACTTTGGTGCTTGCGCATCACTACTGGCTGTCCAATTTGAATAGTAGTCAATAAGAGGTTCTGTTTGTTGGTGATAAACATTTAGTCTTTCGCGCACGGTCTCTTCTTTATCATCCTCACGCTGAATTAATTCTTCGCCTGTCTCATCGTCTTTGCCTTCTTCCTTAGGCGGATTAAATGTTACATGATAGGTGCGACCAGATGTTAGATGAACACGTCGTCCACTCATACGCTTGATAATTTCTTCATCATCTACCGCAATTTCCACAATATGGTCAATATTGACGCCTTGAATTTTTAGACTTTCTGCCTGTGCAATCGTGCGCGGGAACCCATCAAATAAAAAACCATTTGCGCAATCATCTTTTGCAATTCGATCCTTAACCAAACCAAGAATTATTTCATCGGAAACCAAGCCTCCAGACTCCATCACTTTCTTGGCTTGTAATCCCAGCTCAGTTCCTTCTTTCACAGCAGCACGAAGCATATCTCCGGTTGAGATCTGTGGTATGTTATATTTTTCTTTGATGTAATTAGCCTGAGTTCCTTTACCTGCGCCAGGTCCACCTAATAAGATAATACGCATTGCTTTTCTCCTTTTGTTTATGAGTTTGTACACTAGAATGAAAGCAGTGCCTACTATCCCAATTAACTAATATTGAATAAATTTCTCAGATGAGCATATAAGTGAATAAACATGACACAAATACCAGACTACACCAATAAAGAATGTGCAATTATTAAAAGCACTATGGAAAAACACTGGAAGAAACAAATAATTGGCGCTCAACTTGCCGATGCTGAAATGAAAATTAATTCCAAGCACAGGCTGATTATGAATACGCGCGCAGTGGCGCATTCCCTAAAGATACAGGTTCAACTAAACTATAATTTATTAATTAGTATAACAATTTAATAGGAATCACAATGGCAAAACGCAACGCATTTTATGCTCAATCAGGCGGGGTCACAGCAGTAATTAATGCGACAGCTTGCGGCGTGATTGAAACTGCACGAAATAATAAAAACAAAATTGGAAAAGTATATGCGGGTCGAAATGGAATAATCGGTGCACTTACAGAAAATTTAATTGATACTAGCAAAGAAACAGCACGCGCCATTGCAGCACTCAAACATACTCCGTCAGGAGCATTCGGCTCATGTCGTTATAAGTTGAAAAGTATTGAAGAAAATCGTGAACAATATGAGCGGCTCATAGAGGTTTTCAAAGCTCATAATATTGGTTACTTTTTTTATAATGGCGGCGGCGATTCTCAAGACACCTCTAACAAGGTCTCGCAACTCAGCAAGAAATTGGGTTATCCCATTCAATGCATCGGTATTCCAAAAACGGTAGACAATGACTTACCAATAACTGACAACTGTCCAGGATTTGGATCTGTTGCAAAATATGTTGCGGTTTCAATTAAAGAAGCAGCTTTTGACGTTAAGTCGATGGCAGAAACATCAACCAAAGTGTTTGTTATGGAAGTTATGGGTCGGCATGCAGGATGGATTGCTGCATCTAGTGGTCTCGCGTGCGAAAAAGAAGGTGATGCGCCACATATAATTTTATTTCCTGAAATTCCTTTCGAACAAACACAATTCTTAACTCGTGTAAAACACTGTGTTGAAAACTATGGTTTCTGCGTAATTTGTGTTTCAGAAGGTGCGCGTTTTGCTGATGGAAGATTCATTGCCGAAGCAGGTGGCACCGATGCATTTGGGCATAAACAGTTAGGGGGTGTTGCGCCTATTATAGCAAACATGATCAAAGAAAAGCATGGTTATAAGTATCACTGGGCAGTTGCAGATTACCTACAGCGCGCTGCACGACATATCGCTTCGAAAACAGATGTAGATCAAGCCTATGCAGTAGGCAAAACAGCAGTGCAATTTGCACTACAAGGTAAAACTGCAATTATGCCTACAATTGTACGCACCTCAAATAAACCTTATCGATGGAAAATTGGTAGCACGTCATTATCAAGAGTTGCAAATGTAGAAAAAATGATGCCGCGAAGTTATATCACAAAAGACGGTCTTGGAATTACGACACGCTGTCGAACATATCTGGCACCACTTATACAAGGTGAAAATTATCCGCCTTACAGAAATGGCCTGCCAAAATACGTTGAGTTAAAAAACACGCTTATACCTAAGGTGCTAGATAAAGATTTTACGATTTGAGCCTGCGTGTCCGCTCTTATCCAATAGCAACTATACAAATTGACCATCAAAGATAGAAAACAAGCCTTCTACTCGGTACTGACAAGTTAAACGCATCTGGGCGACAATTACTGGATGAATAAATCAAAAAGCTTGTATAAACGTCACCGATTTCCATCTGAAATTATTCAATATGCCGTCTGGCTCTACTATCGCTTCAACGTCAGTCATCGGGACATCGAAGATCTATTAGCTGAACGCGGGATTGAAGTCAGTTATGAGTCCATTCGTATGTGGTGTAATAAGTTTGGTCCTCAATACGCCAGGCGATTGAAGCGAAAGCACCAGGGCTACGGTGATACATTTTACATAGATGAAGTATTCGTCAAAGTTCATGGTAAGCAACATTATTTATGGCGCGCGGTGAATCAGGATGGCGAAGTAGTTGATGTGTTTCTGCAATCACGCAGAGATGGCGCTGCAGCCAAGCGTTTTTTTAAGCGCCTGATAAGAAACCATGGGAGTGAACCCAGAAAAATAGCCACGGATAAGTTAAGAAGCTATGGCGTTGCACATCGAGAACTCATCCCAGAATCTATTCACGATACTTCTCAATACGCTAATAACCGAGCCGAGCTTTCGCATCAACCGACGCGAGTTCGAGAGCGAGGAATGCGCCGATTTAAATCGATGCAGCAAGCGCAACGTTTTTTAAGTGCACATGCAGCGGTATATAATCTTTTCAATCTTGGTCGTCATTTAGTATCAGCTAAGCATTTTCATCAACTTAGGGAGAACGCCTTTGCGTCTTGGAGATGTGCAACGGCGTTATAGAATACGTTTTTTCTAGAATTCGTAGATGTGTAAAAAGTTAACTTGTCAATACCTTTTCTATAGAATTAAATCATCTATTTTTTCACAACAATGTAAAGCCGTCTGCGCACATGCCAGCTTCCTGTTTATATTTTTAATACCGCTCTTAATTACGTTTTGTATTAATTTATTAATTCAGTATCGAATATATATTGTTGAAAAAAGTGTACTAGAAGCAACTGCGCTTATATTTTTAGTGGGGTTTCTTTTGATTTGCCTAGTTCGTTTCACATTAAATAAAAATAAATTTTTTATGTGGGCAGCTTGTCTGCTGCTAGTATTATTTATACGAGAAATTCACCCTCCAGGAAGTTCAGCAGGGGTTTATTTAGGCTTTCTTGCGCTATTTTATGTTGCATGGAACAATTACCATCAATTCTCTGATTATTTTCAAGATTCAAGACTAATTAATTTAATTTCGATGGGTTTCTTCACATATTTTATATCAGTAACGATTGATCAACGTTTTTGGAAATTTATTCCAGGCGAAGAGCTAGCACATGTGCCTTTAGAAGAATCATTAGAGATGGTGGGACATTTATTCATTGGTTTTGGACTAGCCTTTGCTTTTAATAAAATACAGTACTCAAATAGACTTAAAACAAGAACTTTAGCTAAAAAATTGGATGAGCGTCATTAGGTAAAATAAATAATATTGAGTTAAAGCTTCTTTTTAATTGTCCTTCATTGAAAAATCTCTTAATCATCCTCAATTAATTTTATTTGTACTGTTGCTTTAATTGTGAATGACAACTAACGACCCAAAGCGGGCATTAAAGGCTAATAATATTTAATAAGTAATACTGTATTATCTTTGTTCCAATTGCCATATAACAGCAATGCCTAAGCTTCAATCATTGAATGTTTCCTATGTTATTATACTTTTAGGTGCTATTTGTGCTTGCTGTTCTTCAGAGCTCTTAGCTGTTAATAAAATAAACCAAACTTCGATTATAAATGCTCCACCTGGCACAGTGGGTTTGGGTTTTGGTTACCGTATTGGCAATAGTCCTTATGTCGATATCGATAATATTTCCAGTGAAAAAAATAGTAACAGCACAGATCTGGTTCCCCTCTATCTATATGAAGGTAAATATATTTTCATGCATGGGACATCAGCTGGTTTGCACTTGATTAATACATCTGCATTTACATTGGATGCAATTGCGAATTATCGATTTGATCGCTTAGAAACAGATGCAAGTGATTTTTATGTTGAACATAACTAGCTATAGTAAGATAGCGCTAGCATGCAGTCTAAATGGACTAAAAATATAATCAATCTGGCTATTCTTGGCTTACTGCCTGTATACATACTTATACATACTTATTTACTGCCGGACACTATTAGCCAAGTAGGAATTACTGATCCTGGTTTTGTTTCAGTCATTACTCTTACATTTTTAGGGTGCGCGTTATTATCCTTATTAACATTGGCATTCAATAAAAATTTAAAATCTTCGAGAATAACAATTACTGCCATCACCTATGTAATTTTAATTTATTTTTTACGAGAGGCAGATTTCCATCGATTATTTACCCTTGAGCATGTTACTAAGGATAAATTTTTTACCATGCAAGGTGTGCCATTGTGGCAAAAAATATTTGTAGCGCTCGTCATACTGCTGTTTATTTTATGCTTGGTGTATATGTTGTTTAAATTTATTCGTATGTTTTGGAAAAATATTCGCATCTATGAACCATGGGCAGTAGCTGTTGTGTTATGGTTTATTGTCCTATTCGTTTCGCAGCTATGCGATAAATCAGGATTAAATGATATTCATATTGGTAGAGTTATCGAAGAATGCGCAGAATGTTGGGCTGCAATTTTTATTTTCCTTGCCCTAATACAAACGATGCCCATGATTTTTACTCAAAAATCTTCGAATGTACTATCTGTAAATCTTGGATGAATATGAATGGACCTATTGCCGTTCTTGATAAGTCGTGCACCTACCAAATTCTACCGATGGTGAATTAGAATCTGTTCCGCCCTCTCCTAAGTCCGTATAGGCATGCAGGTATGTAAACCTTTTATAGTTATTATTAAATCTAAATACCCTCATTACACTATTGCATCGCGTATATCCCAACACATTATTTGTAATTGCGGGGCAGATAATAAATGGTTCGACATCTCCTTCTATTGAAATGGCCAAACTACCATTACTTTCAGCAGCTGACTCAATGGTATAACGTCGTGGTAGGTTAAGATTTATAACTTCTCTTTGCTTTGTTTCAGCACTGTAAGAAAATCCCTTTGAAACATTTGTGACGCATAACAATTTTTCGGCTGCACACGGCATTGCAAATAAGGCGAGAAATATTAAGCCTACAAATAATTTCACTGTGTAACTTTTAATATTTACAAGCGAGTATAAATAACTATGAAGTTGCTACGTACATAATCTAACGTAATTAACTATAGCTCTATTCAGGTGTAGCATTTAATTGGTACAACGCATCGTGTAAAGCAGGCCGTTCTTTAGCAAACCCACCAAACCACTTGTTATAGATTTGCTCAATTTGACCCGTACGATTTAGTTTTGATAAAACACTATCTGCGAGTAGCCTGAAGTCCGCATCGTTTCGTTGCACAGCAAGCGCAAAGGGTTCAAACGAAAAAACCTGGGGGGCAATTGAAAAGCTTTCTTTGTCTTCGGAAGTAATCAATAGGCCAATTAACACAACTTGGTCTGATGAAAATGCAGCAATTTCACCTTTCCGTAATGATGCAAGCGCATCCGATGCCGCACTGAAGGTAACAATTTCTGCATCTGTTAAGGTTTTCTTCAAAAGCAATTTCAAAATTTCTTGTGTAGTCGTATCACGAACGATTCCCACTTTTTTACCATCTAGCGCAGAGAGCTCATTAAACTCACCTCCTTTCAGCGTCATTAACGAAGCGCCTGTTACAAACGTCAACTGTGTAAAATCAACCAATTTACTTCTAGATAGCGTTTTAGTTGTAGAGCCACATAAAATATCAATTTTATTTTCTGCTACCGCTGTGAATCTATCTTTTGCTGTAACCGGGACATATTCAATATCGATCTCTTTGCCAACTGCAGCTTTAACACCTGTAGCAATACGTTTACATAAATCGATGGAGTAACCAATAACATTGCCATCTTCCATAAATGACATGGGCGGTTCAAATTCACGATACCCTATTCTAAATTTACCCGTTTGCTTGACTTGATCTAGCGTTGGCATGTCTCCAGCGATGGCTCCTGTGCTGGCAAAGATAAGAATAAAAATTGATGTAAGCAATAATTTCATTAGGCTCTCCTTATTATTTTTTTAGGTAACCGGGATAACAACTTAGTACAATTGCATTATCGCAGACAATTGTGGAAATAAGCAAAATTATGGACCGACTTAAAAACTATTTTGGCCTTGTGCTTTTTATAACTATTTTGGGATTTTCCCTTCCCATTCATGCTGATTCTTTAAACAAAATTATAACATCGGAAACTTTGCGCATTGGCGTTTCTCTTTATGAACCTTGGGTTATTAAAAGAAAAGATGAAAGTCTAGATGGCTTTGAGGTTCAAATTGCACAGCAGTTAGCAAGTGATTTAGGTGTTACGCCAAAGTTTGTTCTACTGGAGTGGGAAAATTTACTCTCATCACTCAAAGAAAATAAAATTGACATTGTTATTGCTGGGATGGCCATTACGCCAGAGCGTGCACTCCAGGCTAACTTCACTATTCCTTATGCGGATGCTGGTATCAGCGTTGCTGCAAATATAGCTAAAACGAAATCCATAGACTCCTTGAATGAACTGAATAGTCCACACGTTACCATCGGGGCAGTATCAAAAACAGTAGCCGTAACCCTTACACAACAAGTATTTAACAAATCGAATATAAAATTATTTGTTAAAAGCGAAGATGCAATTCAAGCCTTACTTGATGGCAGTATTTATGCGCTTGTTGAGTCTTCGCCTATACCGCAATTTTTAGCACTTCAGCATCCTGGTTTAATAGATGCTCCACTAAGCAAGCCCTTGCTCAGTTATAAGGCAGGTATGGCCGTTAACAAAGGGGAACAGGAGCTATTGAACTTCTTAAATGCCTGGATCACATCTCGAGATGCAGAAGGATGGATACCTGCAAAACATAAATACTGGTTTAAATCTTTAGACTGGAAAGGGAAATAATACCTTGCAAAGGTGTTACGGCGTTGCTGATCTAACTCAGCAAAACAACACAATTATCATTGCAATGCTGCTGGTGATTTCATCCATGGTTATTGCTGATCCAAATTCTGGACTAAATTTACCTGATGATTTCAGCCACCTAACTGTAGATGATGTATTAACCAGTGCCGATAATTGGCGAGAACCCGAAGAAGAGGAACACGAGTGGCGCAAACCTGCAAAAACATCTGCACCGCGTTCTAGAGAAGTACATTGGGGCGCACAAACTCCTTATGAGAATGATGCCGAATTAGATCCTATCGTCAGCCCCAGTGAAAATAGGCCATCCGGTGTCGTAAAAACCCCTGAAATTACACCACAATTTCAGATTAGGTTTTGATTGAAAGGCTTTACATATGATATGTGAATAGCGACAGCCCATCCCCATTTTTCTACCGTTAAGTTTGTTATTGCAGTTTTATTAAGCAAATTTTAATAGTCTTTTATGACCAAGAGTGAGTAAAGGATGATTCATGTCGAAGTTTAAAGAACTTCGGTCTAGCCAAGACCGAAGGCAGGCGGCACCTGTTAAATTATTTCCCATATTAAATTCTAGTGGCTGCTTTGTAGAGCATGATCGTAGAAGTGGAATTGATCGCCGTACAGATTCGAGTACGACGCTACAATTTATAAAAAAGGATGACTTTTTAGCAAGTCTAAGTGATCAAGATCTATAGTGCTCTCTAAATTATTTAATTCGTTAGGTGCCCAGTTTTTACAAATATAATGCAGCCTTGTTTTGTAAATGGCGTATGGCTGCTGTTGGGTGGGTTTCTTAGCCATGTGCCTTTGGGGTATGTGCCAAACTCATCCTAAAAGGTTCCATCAAGAACAAATATTTCTTCGTCATATACATGTTGATGTGGTGGGAAAGAACTCCCCATTTTAAATTGCACCACTGTTGTTACTAGCTCTGGGGTTCCATGCAGTCTTTCCAAACGTTTTCGTAATACGCCATCCGCTTCGGATGATTCCCATTCCATATTTTGTGTTTCAACTACTGCCCGAAGGCTGCGGTTTGCATTGATTTCGTGCATTACTCCCATAAATTAATGTTTACACCTGTATAGTTCACACTTAATAGACTTACTCATAAAATATTAGTTTAAAATACCTTGAAAGTAAGTACATATAAAAAATTTTTGTTGTTGCTCTTAGCTATCGCAACTATTTTACTCGCAGTGGGTCTGGTTGCGCCGATTATTACATTTAAAAAATTCATATTTTTAGAAAATACCTTTTCTATACTGTCCGGAACGTGGAGTCTTTTAAATGAAGGCCAATTATTTTTGTTCCTTATTATTTCTTTGTTTAGTATTTTATTACCAATATTTAAACTATTCTTTCTTGCCAAGCTTGTCTGTAACACAAATTCATCCATTTCAAGCAAAAATAAAACACTAACATACTTGCATCGCTATGGAAGGTGGTCGATGCTTGATGTGTTTGTTGTTGCAGTCCTTATTGTAACCGTAAAGCTCGGTGCTATTGCTGATGTTGAAAAACATATTGGATTATATTTTTATGCTGCATCTGCCATTTTAATAATGTTTGTTTCAAGTAGCGTTATGAAGTTGCGCGATGAGAAATTATAGTTTGACCAACTTAAAGTCTATCGTTTAGTGAATTTTCTCTAGTAGGTATAGAAATGTTCCTAAATGGCTGGATCAATAATTGATCTAACCAAAGGTCTCGCGTAGTACGAAACCTCTCGATGCCAATATTCATATTGGCATGCCCTGCATCAGGTTGTGCACGATATGTTTTAAACAAATAATCCCACCATGGAAAATTAAAACAAAAATTGCTATTGGTCTCTCGATGTATAACTGAGTGATGCACTCGATGCATGTCTGGGGTGACAAGAAAATAACGCAATACATGATCTATATTCTTGGGAATATTTATATTGGCATGATTAAATAATGGTGTCGCATTCAAAATTATTTCAAATATAATTACCGCAATAACGGGTGCGCCTAGCATAAACACAACCGCCATTTTTATAACCATAGAAAATATAATTTCAAATGGATGAAAACGTAACCCTGCTGTTACATCAAAATCTAAATCTGCATGATGCATGCGATGCATTCGCCATAAAAATGGCACATGGTGTAAAATTAGATGCTGAAAATATAATGTCAGATCCAGTGCTACCACAGCTATCGCCAAAGACAACCATGCAGGCAATTCCACTAAATTTAGAAGACCTAAATCACGCTCTTGGGCAATCATTGCAATGGCCACAGCAGCAAAGGGAAGCAATAATTTTGTTATTATTGCATTAATGATTGTTAAACTCAGATTATTAAACCAGCGTATATTTTTTGAATAGAGTGAATTACGGCGCGGCGCAAGAAGCTCACTGGTTGCGACAGCTATAAATATAACTATGAATACTGAGAAACGAAGAAGGGCCTCATGCTCACTTAAATTTTCTAGAAACATTAACTCCTTTTTAGAAAAAACTAATGTTGATACAAGAATTATAGTTATGCAAATAATACTGGTAAACAGCGTTGATCATTAGCCATCAAATTAATAAATTACGAGTAATTTAATTAATTACATGCCTACATCATAATAATGGTGAATGGTTTTTGCTATTTCAATTCACCTGTTACTAAAGGCGGTGCCGTCCATGGCTTGGGGACTTCCTTATATTAAGTAAGACACTGTGCATAAAATATAGTTCTATTTTTATGGATTCAATTCACGCAAATTACATACTTGTGCCAATCTTAATAATTATTACGCGGTGGCGTTTTTTGTATTAAGGTCATACGAAATATATGGTTTTTTTACCTGTATTCCGAAATGATGAAACAAACAAGTCACCCTTATGTCATAGAGTTATGACAATATTGTCATTTGCAAACTCAATTGCAGTATAGTGTGGTGTGAGAGACCTATAACCTAGTCGAGGCTCAAATGCCGAAGCCGCATATTAAAAGCTATAAATTAATAAATTGGCTGCTTTTGATTATATTTATGTGCGCGTTTATAAATGCTTGCAGTTCTTCGTCGTCTGGCGGCATGCCGCAGATACCAACACCTGAGTCTGAATCATCCTCATCTGAATCTTCATCGGCTGAACAATCACAAAGTAGTTCAGAATCATCTGAAGAACAATCACAAAGCAGCTCTCAAGCATCGAGCGAACAATCTAAATCTAGCCAAAAAAGGGAGGAGTCTGAACAAGCAAGCTCTGAATCAAATGATGCTGCGTCAGAAAAACAAAGTGAGAGTGAATCAGCAGGTGCGCAAACAGAAGAAGAAATGGTCGCAGTATTAGATGAGCAGCTTGAGGAAGAGTTGCGAGCTTATGATAAAGAACTGCAAGACGAGCTTGAGAAGGCGGAGGAAGAACGACAGGCCCGAGAAGAACAGCGCCAAGCGATGGAAAAACAAGAGAATTCAGGATTTGAGGGAGATGCAGCAGACGCGGGAGGTGATGAAGACGCAGAGGCAGGTGATGGTGAAGAAGCACAAACATCGGGACAAGAAGAGGAAGGCGAACAAGAAGTGGCAACAGCGGGTTCACAACAACCGTCTCAAGTAAGTTCTGAGCAAGCCGGTAATGAAGGTGAATCGGGCGGAGATAAAGGGGGTCAAAGTTCTCGTGGCACATCGCTAGAAAACTTACCGGATGGTAGTGATGATGACGTCGTTGCAAGACAGCTTCGAGAAGCTGCAGAAAAAGAAAAAGACCCTGTATTAAAAGAAAAATTATGGGAAGAATATCGTAAATATAGAAAGCAACAGGCTAGCGTCAGTGCGCCAACTTCAAGTGCAGACCAATAAAAATGTATAAGTACAGCACCCAATCAATATTAGCTTTATGTGTATTTTTTACGTGTCTGATAAGCGGTTGTGCAACCAATACCGTAAAAGTTAAGGATAGTGTAGAAATTGAATCTGAAACTGCTCAGCTTCAAGAGAGTAATTTACTAGATGTAGGTATTCTTGTATTTGACAAAGGTGAATTAACGGAAAAACAAATTGAAGAAGAAGGTGCACACGAAGATATTCGTGAAGCTGAAGCACGTTATATTGCGTACCATTTAAAGGAGACTATGCAACGTGCAAATGGATGGGGGGCAATCAGAGTTCTTCCAACCGAATCACAAATTGCTGACGTCATTGTTCATGGAATCATTATTTCTTCCAATGGCGAAGAGTTAATTTTAAAAATTAATGTTGTTGATAGTATGGGTAGTTCATGGTTGGAAAAATCATATAGTACCTCTGCTGATCAAGAGTCTTATGATTACGCACGCCCAGGCAGAGATGTCTATCAACATGTTTACAATCGGATTGCAAATGATATTTACAAGTATCGTAAAAACTTAACTGATGAAAATGTTATTGCAATACGTAATACATCTGAGCTGTGGTATGCCGCAGGTCTGTCACCAGAGCCCTTTGCTGACTACATTTCAACTGGACCAGAAGGCCAAACAGCGATAACTCGATTACCAGCAAATGATGACCCCATGCTGAACCGAGTACGCAAAGTTAGAGAGCGAGAATTTTTATTCATTGACACAATCAATGAGCATTACTCAAATTTTTACTATCAAATGTGGGACCCCTACGAGAATTGGCGCAAATACTATTTAATTGAGGCTGATCAAAAACGTTCGGTTCAGCGCCGTGCAAATACAACTAAATTTGCTGCAGCTTTAATTATGGTTGCAGGCTTATTACGTGGACCAGGTTTATTTGCTACTGGAGCGCTCCTTTACCGAGATGGCGTGCGTATTAGTAATGAAGCAGAGATTCATAATGAAGCCATTCGTGAGCTTGGTGACTCACTCCAAGCTGGAGTTAGTCCTATGGTAGTTGAAATTCAAGGACGTACAGTCGAGCTTACAGGATCCATTGAAGAGCAATATATGAAATGGCGTGAACTTTTACGTGAAATATATATAAATGAAACAGGCCTTGCCTTTGAAAATGAAGCAGTAGATAACACCACTCAGCTTTAGCGTTCCTAATTGTTCGTTCGAATGCTGCATGAATTCAGCAATCCTTGATTAAATCAATTATACAGTAAAATAAGTTATGTGCTATGCGTGAGAATGACTCCAAGCCGATTGAAGCGATTGAGTTTAAATCAATTCAAGACCAAAATGTCACGAACATCAAGCGTGAACATAAGCTAGTAATTGCAAAACCATTTCTTTGGTTTGCATTCCCGATTCTGATTGCATGTGGTATTTCTGTATTTTTCTTTCTCCCAGATATTGTAGAAAAACAGCAAAAGCCAATTCCAGCAACAGTAGAACTTCCAAAACTGGAACATATGCCATCTGAAATTCCTGAAATCGAAGTTCTAGAAATATCTACGTTATCTCCTGAAGAAATCGCCGCTCTAAAAATAGAAGCTGAAAAATTACTAGCTCAGGTTATTAAAAAGCAGGAGTCCCTTCAGCAAAAAGGAGTGAAGCGATGGGCAGAAAAAGAATATTTAATGGCTGTATCTCTAGGTGATTCTGGCGATGAACAATTTCGTAAAAAAAATTACCAAGATGCCATTCTTTCTTATCAAAACACAATTAGTGCCCTTGATGGAATTGAATCGCAAGTTGAACCAACTCTAGAAAAACATCTAAAAAAAGGCGAGCTTGCATTACAACAAGGTGAACAAGAAACAGCTATTTTCAATTTTGAAATTGCTAAAGCCATTGATGATAAAAATCTCCAAGCTATTAATGGCTTAAAACGCGCTGAAACCATTTACGAACTTTTTGAAATATTAGAAAAAGGAGGCAACCTCGAGGCTGCAGGCCGTTTAGCTGATGCAAAGAAAGTATATGAGGAAGCATTTTCCCTAGACCCGCTATCGACAGTAGCAAAATCTGCGATTGACAGGGTAGACATGCGGCTTAAAGAAACAGAGTTTTCACGCTTAATCGCGCTTGGATATACTTCGCTTGATGCAAGAGAGTATGAAGATGCGCGCAACGCATTTGAAACTGCACAAACATTATTTCCAAAATCAGATCAGCCGAAAAAAGGTCTAAATAAAATAAATCAAACAATTCGCCAAGAAAAAATTGCATCTTTGACAGTTGAAGCTAATTACTTCGAAGAAAAAGAAGAATGGGGGTATGCTTCTAAAAGTTATCAGCAAATTCTCGAGCTTTCACCGAATTCAAAACCTGCATCTGATGGCCTTGCGCGTAATCAACAACGCACGCAAATATTGACAAAACTTGATAGCTACATAGAAGAAAAAGAGCGTTTAAACGCTATGCAAGTTAGAGCTGAAGCACATATGCTATTAGAGGAAATAGCGCTTCTGGAAGCTCCTGGCAGTAAAATTGAAAATGGAGCCAACACTTTAGAAGAGCTTATTAAGCGTGCAAGTATACCGGTAACCATTAAATTATTATCTGACAATCAGACTAATGTCGTTATTTATAAAGTTGGTAAATTTGGCCAATTTGAAAATAAAGACGTTACACTTAAACTTGGCAAATACACCATAGTAGGCTCACGTCCTGGTTATCGTGATGTAAGAGCGGTACTAAATGTATCTGCAGATATGAAAAAAAATACTATTGCCGTTATATGTAAGGACCCAATATAGACATAATGAACCTTACATAATAAGTGAAATAATCTTTCTAGTAATAATGATAAAACAAGTTTGTATCACCGATAGCAGTGGGCCAAAATTCTATACCCACGCAGACTTTCCTTTAGCGATTGGGTCACACCCTAATGCTGACATACGAATTAGTAGCGAAAACTCATTAAAAGCAGCTGCTTTTTTACTTATTATTGTTAATCGCACTTATATAGAATCAGATAAAGATGAATTAAAAATACTAATTAATGGTGAAAAGGTAACAGGGCAAAAAGAAATACAGCACGATGATATTTTACAAATAGAAGCCACAACCTTTCATTGTGAACATATAGGCGACACGCTTTCGATTTCTTTGAATAACGAACAATCTCATCTTGTAACTCCTAGTCATGAAGTCGCAGAGCATGGTGAATTGATTGAGCCAGTTACTGTTCCAATAACAAGCCCTAATAAGAAACCTACAAATATATTTGCTCGCTTCATATCCTATGCTGGATCAATAGTAGTTGCTTTATTATTGTTAACCATTGCTTATGTTTTTACTGCTAAAACATTGTTAATTATTGTGGAACCCATTCCAGACCATGTTGAGTTAAGCGGAAAAATTTGGCCTATAGAAATTAGAGGCCGCTACCTTGTTCAACCTGGTGAGTATGAACTTGAAATAACTAAACCAGGTTATGTGCCGATACAAAAAAATATAAAAATTACTAAGCATCAATCGCAGACGCTTTCATTTTCATTACAAAAAAAACCAGGTTTTTTAACTATCTCTAGCGTACCGGAAGAAGGTGTTAGTGTTTTTATTGATGATAAAGATTATAATTTTACACCTATTAGTAATTTAGAACTTGCAGCTGGAACATACTCATTGACGGCAATTGCAAATCGTTACCAACCTTATTCAACTCAATTGATCATTGAAGGAAAAGAAAAATACCAAAAGTTAAATATTGAACTTTTGCCAAACTGGTCAGAAGTTAAAATTAACTCTGATCCTCCGAATGCCGTGGTATGGATTAATGGGGAAAGAAAAGGGCTTACAGAATTGAGTTTAGACTTGCTTGCTGGAAAATATAACCTGGAACTCCGCCATCAAGACTATATGCCTTACACAACTGACTTTATAGTTATTGAAAATGAACCGTTGCAATTACCTTTAGCTATGTTATTTAGTAGCCCTAGTCATTTGGTTATTACAAGCGCCCCTTCAAAAGCATCTGTGTCGATAACAGATGTTGAAAAAGGAATTACACCTTTAACAATACGCCTTAATCCTAATACCGAACATACGTTAATCTTGTCCAAACCCGGTTTCAGAGCTAATCATAAAGTGGTAACCCTAAAGCCTGGAGAACAACAAACGCTATTCGAAGAACTCGAAGCTATTTTAGGAACCGTTATACTAAACGTCGAACCAAAAGATTCAGAAGTTTTTGTTAATGGTAAATTTGTCGGTAATGGTGGTGAATTAAAAATATCTCTCCCAAGTGCGCCACAGCGATTAGAAATAAGGAAATCTGGCTATGAGGTAATAGAGAAAATGGTAACCCCTTCTAATAATGCGCCTAAAGTTATAAATGTCAGTCTGAGTAGAATTACAAGTGCCACAAAAATAGATAAACCAACTTCAATTCGAACAAGTCAAGGTCAGGAGCTAAAGTTAATCATTGGTGGAATATTTCCGATGGGCTCATCTAGGCGTGAACAAGGGCGGCGGTCAAATGAGACATTGCACAATGTTGAACTCAGAAGACCTTTTTATATAAGCACGACTGAAATTACAAATTCTCAATTCAATAAATATATAGCTACGCATAATTCAGGCTCATATAAAGGTAATGACTTATCTGCGCCAAATTTTCCTGTTGTTAATATAAGTTGGGAAGATGCTGCACGTTATTGTAACTGGCTAAGTGAAAAAGATGGCCTTAAAAAAGTATATAAAGAGAAAAATAAAACATTAGTGGCGATAACACCTCTTCCTTCTGGTTATCGCTTACCAACAGAAAGTGAATGGGCATGGGTAGCTCGCGTACAAAGTAGCGGTGACACACAAAAATATGGATGGGGTAATTCGTACCCCCCTGAATCAGTTTATGGAAACTTTGCAGACTTATCTGCGGCAACGATGCTAGATCAAACCATCACAGATTATAATGATGGCTTCATCGCTGTAGCGCCCGTTGGAAAATATAAACCTAATCGGTACGGCATATATGATCTTGATGGAAATATTGCTGAATGGAGTCATGATTATCATAGTATTTACCCTAGCTTAAGTGGTGAAATATTTGTCGATCCCATAGGGCCTGCTACAGGTAAAAAGCATGTGATTCGAGGAGCCTCTTGGATGCGAGGTGATATAAGCACCACTCGCTTAAGTTATCGTGATAGAGATAACATAAAACGCATTGATGTTGGTTTCCGAATAGCAAAGTACATAGACTAAACACGCATGAATATAAAAAAGTTATTGGCCCTATTATTGTTCATGTTTATTCTTAATAATTATTGTTTAATTGCAATAGCAAACCAAGATGAATCTAGTGAGGACGAAGTTGTGGAAAAAAGGCAAAAACCAGACACCCCTACAACAGTAAGATCTGGTAAACGCAGTGACGTTAACACCCTTGAAGAATTTATACCAAGCGAAGAAGTATCTTCAGACAAACCTGTTGCATTTCCAACGGATATTTAAATCTAAATGAATAAAAATTTTCCTTTTGAATTAATCTATCAAGTATTCAGCTTATTAATTATCATTATCATTGTGCATGCAGCTTATGTTGCCGTAATACGTCCAAATGCAGAAGCTGAATTAGAACAACAAGCTGTGCAAATAAATGTTGATAAAAATTATGTGCCTAAACGCTCTATCTACATATTAGTACGTGACTACGAGCAAGAAGCTTGTTTTATTTTGATGTTTTGGGCATTAGTGATCATGTCGTATAAAGCTGCCGCCTTAATTAAAGAACGTAGTTTGCTTGAAAAAGATATCTTGCACGCTAAAGAAGGAATTAAATTTTTACCACAAGACACACGCGACTTATCGAGACAAATACAAGCCTTGCCACCTGAAGTACAGAATTACCTCTTGCCACGAGCACTGCAAATTGCATTACATCGTTTTAGCTCGACAAAAAATATTCAGGATGTTTCTTCAGCTACAAATATAATTTGTGAATCAGAGTCTGAAAAACTGGATTCTGAATTATCAACTATTCGCTATATTACGTGGGCAATTCCTTCTATTGGCTTCTTAGGAACTGTGCGTGGAATTGGTGACGCGCTTGGGCAAGCACATAAGGCGGTCGAGGGTGATATAGCAGGCGTTACCGAAAGCTTAGGTGTAGCCTTCAACTCTACATTAATAGCGTTATGCATCAGTATTGTACTGATGTTTATTGTTCATCAGATACAGCTATTGCAAGAAAGGTTTATATTAGACACACAGAATTATTGTAACAATAATCTAATTCGTCATTTGCAAGTGCAGTAAAGGTTAATATGTAGTGACGACTATTGTTATAGAAATATATGATATAGGCGTACGAGTTAGTGACGGGGCGCAAATATTAGTAGATAGTGCAAGTTACGCATTAATTGAATCTGATCAGTCGATAATCATAGGTGAGCCCGCGCAACAAAAAGCACGGCTCCGCCCTCGCGAAATAAGTGCTCAGTTTTGGGGTTACTTGTCTTCTAATAGTAATACTAAACTTATTGTTAGCAATGCCGAACTTGCATATCGTCACCTTAAAGCTATCTGTGGAAATCTTCCTAAAAACAACTATGAAGCACTTATCACAACTCCGAATACACTAAGCAAACAAGACCTAGGGCTGTTACTCGGTGTCAGCGAAAAACTAGCAATTCCTGTAGTAGGAATTGC
This sequence comes from Gammaproteobacteria bacterium, assembly GCA_965247265.1. Classification (GTDB taxonomy): domain Bacteria; phylum Pseudomonadota; class Gammaproteobacteria; order UBA4575; family UBA4575. Next base: position 710,857 of record OZ252002.1, on the reverse strand, counting down.
TAGTAATGCAGTTCTTGCAATTCAAAGGCCTATACCTAACTGCAAAAACGTATTCTTAGACTTGCTTCAAGATCGTATAGCGATAACAGAAATAATTTCCGACAATAAAAGTGTTTCAGTAAATCAACCGAACAAAGTTTTATCATACGGCTTACAATCATTAATAAATAATCTTGCTAAAACGATTGCAAACAAGTTTATTGCTGAAACTCGCTTTGATCCCATGCACTTAGCCGTTGATGAACAACAGTATTTTGACAAGCTGCCGCTTTGGTTAAACGCATTAGAAACCTCTAACACCGTTGAGTGCTCATTATCTTCAGACACAAATACTTACAGTGTTCAGCTAAATAAAGAATACTTGTTGCATGCCAATCAAAAGGTGTTTAGTGAAATCGCTAACTATTTAAATGTGCTGTTTCACGGTTACGAAACCATTACGATTATATGTTCGGCATCATGTACACAAGTATTTGGGTTATTAGGATTCTTAAAAACGTTGCCTGGCTGTGCAGTTATTGCTATCGATAAAATAACAATTGCAGAACACGCACTGCTAAATAAAGAAAGTATTAAAACAGAGGACAAACAAATTCATTATACAACCTCTGTCAAATTAAATAATAACACTACAATTCCAAACATCACGTTTAACTCAGGATCTTTATTAAAACTCACAGATATTCCTACACATGTATTGTTTAATCACCAAGCATTCCCCCTTCAAACAGATCTATTTGTGGCAAAAAATAAATCCAGGAATTGCTTGCTATTACAAAGTATCGATAATGACGACACAGTTTGCAAAATATCTTCTATAGGCATGCTTGTTGAGGTTAAGAAGCTAAATAGCAGTATAGTTAAGGTAAATAACGAACCTCTAAATACACAAATGCCTATACAGGTTGGTGATCGTTTATTTATAGACGATCATAAGAGTCCATTAACTTTTATTAAAGTGCACTCGAATGAAGCGCCGTTCAGTTAATGCATTTAGTTTAGCATTTCTAGATGTTATGTTTTGTGGATTTGGCGCTGTTATATTATTTTTTATGATTATAAATGCAAACACATATGTGCGAAGAGACAGAATAAATCATGAGGTCAAAGGCGAAGTTACAAAAATTGATGTTGAAGTATTAGATGCGCAAAAATATTTAGTAGAACTTAAGAATTCATTGCAAGAAACTAATGAGGAGCTTGTTGTAACACAAGGTCTTTCTAGTGAAGTTATTAAGAATATTAATCAAAGTAAAACTCAGTTAGCACAGTATCGTAGAGACACTCTTGCAACCAAAGAAAACATTAATGAGTTAAAAACAGATACCCAGTCATTGGAAGAGGAGCAAAAGCGCTTAGAAGGCGGTGCTGTAGATGCAGAATCACAAGGAGAACGTTTACGACAATTTGCGGGACAAGGCCAACGCCAGTATTTAACCGGTTTAAAAATGGGGGGAGAGCGAATTTTAATTTTGGTAGATAGCTCAGCCAGTATGCTAGCCGATAGAATTATTAATGTTTTACGATTTCGAAATTTGCCCTATGAAGAAAAAATTCTGGCTCCAAAATGGCAGCAAGTTCTCTACACCGTAGACTGGATTACAACCCGAATCCCCCCTTCCAGTCAGTTTCAAATTTATACTTTTAGTGAAACTAGTGCACCAGTATACACAGAAGAAACTAGTGAATGGTTAGATGGAGGGAACTTAAAACATCTCAATACGGCAGTTGACAACTTTTACGCCACTTCACCAGAAAAAGGCACAAGCCTATTCCACGCATTTAAAAGCATTGATGAACTTACACCGCCACCAGATAATATTTACTTATTAACAGATGGTTTGCCAACACGCGGGGAAACCAAGCCCATAACTACTAAAGTATCTGCAAAAGCTCGTAAAAATCATTTTAGAAAAGCGTTGAAAAAGCTTCCTGTGAATATTCCAGTCAATATTATTCTTTTCAACATGGAGGGCGACCCAGATGCACCCAGCGAATTTTGGAAGCTTGCTCAAAGAACAAATGGATCTTTTTTTAGCCCTTCAAATGACTGGCCATAAAGCATGAAAAAACGTCGTGATATAGAAATTTTTAGCTTGTCATTCTTAGACTGCGTTTGTTGTGGATTTGGTGCTCTCATTTTACTGCTCGTGCTATCAAAAACTGCTGAACCGATAATTTTTGAAGAATATAGCAAAGACCTTGATAATTTCGTCGCAAACTTACAACAAGAATTATTTGATTTGCGCGGTGAAACTCACATATTAAATCGTGAGTTAGTCAGCAAAAAGGAACAAATTGCAGAGGAACGCGAAAATCTTGCACGCTTGCAAGGTGATCTATCCTCTATTCAAGGTGAATACTCTGCTTCAAAAGATGATGCAGCAGTGCAAAACAAAATAGAAGGTCAGCTTGCATCTGCCAAACAGGATCTCTCAGAAGAAATGAAGCGATTACAAGAGCAAGAAATATTACCTCCTCGTAGTGAACCTGATAATACGGTAGGAGGCATCCCTATAGCTAGTGAATACATTATTTTTATCATTGACACGTCTGGAAGTATGTTTAATCACGGCTGGGGTTCTGTGCAACAAAAACTCACCGAAGTTCTAAAAGTATATCCAAAGGTTAAAGGTATACAGGTTATGAATGATATGGGTGAATACATGTTCAAACAGTATACTGGTAAATGGATCCCTGATACGCCAGCAAGGCGAAAAGTTGTTTTAAAACTTTTGCGCAACTGGCAACCTTTTAGTAACAGCAGTCCAGTAGAAGGAATTACTGCGGCGATACGCACTTTTTATTCAAGTAATAAAAAAATTAGTCTTTATGTTTTTGGGGATGAGTTTACAGGTCCCTCGATTGAGAGAGTTTTACGCGAGGTTGCTCAAATAAACAAAAAAGACAAACATGGAAACCGTCTAGTACGCATACACGCAGTTGGGTTTCCGATTCAATTCAGCCGGCCAGATAAAGAACAGGTTACGGGTATTCGATTTGCCACATTGATGCGAGCATTATGCGAACAAAATGGTGGGACATTCATAGGATTAAACACCCATTTTCGCTAACTTATAAATTTAACTCACTAGCTAGAAGTTACTTTATAGTTATGGTATTGACAAGTTAACTTTTTACACATCTACGAATTCTAGAAAAAACGTATTCTATAACGCCGTTGCACATCTCCAAGACGCAAAGGCGTTCTCCCTAAGTTGATGAAAATGCTTAGCTGATACTAAATGACGACCAAGATTGAAAAGATTATATACCGCTGCATGTGCACTTAAAAAACGTTGCGCTTGCTGCATCGATTTAAATCGGCGCATTCCTCGCTCTCGAACTCGCGTCGGTTGATGCGAAAGCTCGGCTCGGTTATTAGCGTATTGAGAAGTATCGTGAATAGATTCTGGGATGAGTTCTCGATGTGCAACGCCATAGCTTCTTAACTTATCCGTGGCTATTTTTCTGGGTTCACTCCCATGGTTTCTTATCAGGCGCTTAAAAAACGCTTGGCTGCAGCGCCATCTCTGCGTGATTGCAGAAACACATCAACTACTTCGCCATCCTGATTCACCGCGCGCCATAAATAATGTTGCTTACCATGAACTTTGACGAATACTTCATCTATGTAAAATGTATCACCGTAGCCCTGGTGCTTTCGCTTCAATCGCCTGGCGTATTGAGGACCAAACTTATTACACCACATACGAATGGACTCATAACTGACTTCAATCCCGCGTTCAGCTAATAGATCTTCGATGTCCCGATGACTGACGTTGAAGCGATAGTAGAGCCAGACGGCATATTGAATAATTTCAGATGGAAATCGGTGACGTTTATACAAGCTTTTTGATTTATTCATCCAGTAATTGTCGCCCAGATGCGTTTAACTTGTCAGTACCGAGTCAAGCATTAAATGAACAACCATTACATAGTTTTTTTATATCTGACGAAGGTCTTAAAGAAGTTGGTTCATTTCTTCAACAATGGTCTATGGATAGCCATATAGGCATGTACATAAATTGTAGTGTGGTGAATACCTCGGGGAGTTATGTGCATTTAGAAATTATTGAATCGGATAGTAAAAAACAAGACGTCAAATACGAGATGGAGCTTCCACACCGTTATATAAAATTAATAATTACGGGGTCTGATATAGCAAAAATCGGATTCCTTTCTAAATAGCCAATGCTCGCCTTCGACCCAAAGCGGGCAATTACCTATATTAAGATAGAGTGATACCTATTTAATGATGAAGTACATATAAATTATTTGTAAAATAGGTTGACTTCAAAATCTCTGCCTTATAATCTGTGAGGCAGCTAGAAGAAAGTCTTTTATTTATATTTTCATTTCGTTGTTTTATTCGTAATGCCCCGTCCTGAAGTTTTTTAAAATTAGTCTATTTTCATGCTATTGATGTTTTTTAAAAAGCGCACTTATTTTTTAATTATTTAGGAATATTATTATGTCTAACACAGTAAATGGAACAGTTAAATGGTTTAACGAATCTAAAGGATTTGGTTTTATAGAGCAGCAGTCTGGCCCAGATGTATTTGTGCACTATAGCTCAATTGCTAGTGCAGGATTCAAAACTTTGGCAGAAGGTCAAAAAGTAGAATTCACAATCACTCAAGGTCAAAAAGGTCCGCAAGCCGAAAATATTGTTGCAATATAAGTCAACGTATCGCTAAAACTACTGTATTTTTAGCTATGGCGTTTTATTTTGCATATCATAAAAAGCAGGCTTTTCTGGCTTGCTTTTTATCAGTCACAGAATGTATACAATTGGTCATAAATTGATATCTATATGAAAAAATTATTCATTGGTAATTTACCAAAAGATGCCTCAGAAGAATCTGTTCGCACATTATTTTCTAAATTTGGCAGAGTCCACTCTATTGAGATCAATATCGATATCTTTACCGGAAAATGTCGAGGTATAGGTTTTGTAAAAATGGAAGGCCATGAGGCAAGAGCAGCTATCGCTGAACTTGATGGCAAAATGTTTAATGATAATTCATTGAAAGTCCGTTTTGAGGATGCGCAAAAAGGAAAACAGCGATCAAGGCGATTTCGTTAAATAATTTAATACCATTTTAAGAATGTCCGCTAGTGACCGTAAGTGGACATGCGTGAAAATTAATTGTCCAAAATCTTAGATATTAAGAAGAATATATTAAATGAATTAGTTTTTGTAGAACTGCCCTTCCTTATCTATCCAGTAACCACTATTTGAATGAATGCACTCTAACCATTTATCCATAAATCAAGAAACTGGCTGCAATCAAATAAACGTTACAGTACAGGTAACTTATCTTATGGGATTTTATTTTTTGCGTAACTAGACTTGTTTAATTATTAATTGCTCTCATACATGCGCCTTAAAAGAGCTTAGCTAACTATCTTTTTTGTAGCCTAAATATGAACCCTATGATTTCAATCGCGAATCTTTCAAAGGTATATGCAAATGGTTATCGAGTACTTAGTAATATTAATCTGAATATTCAGCCTGGTGAAATTATTGCATTGCTGGGTCCAAACGGCGCTGGAAAAACGACGTTAATCTCGATTATCTGCGGTATTGTTAATTATAACGAGGGGTCCGTAACTGTTGATGGCCACGACATTACTAAACAATATCGCATTACTCGTCGTATGATCGGATTAGTCCCACAAGAATTAACTCTGGGGATGTTCGATACTGTATGGAATACAGTTTGTTTCAGCAGAGGACTGTTCGGTTGCAAATCAAATCCAGCTTACTTGGAGAAGCTGCTCAAAGACCTGTCACTTTGGAATAAAAAAGACAATGAAATCATGACGCTATCTGGCGGTATGAAACGTCGTGTATTGATTGCAAAGGCACTGTCACATGAACCTTCAATATTATTTTTAGATGAGCCCACAGCAGGCGTTGATGTTAAGTTACGCAAAGATATGTGGAAGTTATTAGAAAGAATGAGTGAGTCTGGAGTAACAATTATTTTAACAACACACTATATAGAAGAGGCGGAAGCAATTGCAGATCGAGTTGGTGTAATCAATAATGGCGAACTCATTGTTGTTGAAGATAAACAAACTTTAAAACATAAGCTGGGTAAACGTCAGATTATAATTGAAATGGAAAAAGCAATTGAAATGATACCTGCATCCTTAGCTTCATGGTCGCTAGGGTTATCTCACGAAGGTGAACAACTCACCTATACCTATGACATGTACAGCACACATACAGGTATTGCTGAATTATTGCGAGCCGTTGATAAGGCTGGATTATTACTTAAAGATATTAAAACAACGCAAAGCTCATTAGAAGATATATTTATTAACCTTGTAAAAGAACAATTATGAATACTCGTGCTGTTAAAGTAATCTATAAATATGAAATGTTACGCGCGTGGGACACTATCATGCAAAGCTTTGCAGCACCTGTAATCACTACAGTGCTGTACTTTGTTGTATTTGGGTCTGCTATTGGTTCACGCATAGAAACAGTTGAGGGCGTTTCGTATGGAGCCTTTATTGTTCCTGGCTTAATGATGCTTGCTTTACTAACACAAAGTATTGCCAACGCATCTTTTGGAATTTATTTTCCACGGTTTACAGGAACAATTTATGAGGTACTATCAGCACCTATATCAATTATAGAAATATTACTTGGCTATGTCGGCGCTGCAGCAACCAAGTCATTAATAATTGGCGTAATTATTCTTGCAACGGCAGGTTTTTTTGTAGAACTCAAAATCATTCACCCATTTTGGATGATTAGCTTCCTATTACTGACATGCATATCTTTCAGTTTGCTTGGATTTATCATCGGTCTATGGGCAGACAATTTTGAAAAACTACAGCTAATCCCTATGCTTGTCATCACACCTCTGGTATTCCTAGGAGGAAGCTTCTATACAATAGATATGTTGCCCCCCATGTGGCAAACCTTTAGCTTGTTTAACCCAGTTGTATATCTAGTCAGCGGTTTTCGTTGGAGTTTTAATGAAGTCTCAGATGTCAGCATTGAACTAAGCTTGTTCATGGTACTATTATTTTCAAGTCTGTGCATAATTACGATTTGGTGGATGTTTAAGACTGGATATAGGTTGAAAGAATAGATCATAAATCTGCCGCCTCTGATTCTAGAATGTCTTTTTAAATTTCATAGTTACTATTTGTAGAAGCAATTAAACGATTACATAAGACGGAATTATATAGATACTTAAATTGTATATCTTTTTATTTTCATAACTTATTTTTAATGAATGTATATGATTATTAATAATTTAACTAAGGCAGTTATATTTATTTTTATTACATGTTTTTTAGCATGTTGTGCGGATGACTCAAAAATTTTTACTTGGCACACTGTTGGTGAAGAGGCTGAAACTAAAGAAGTTGAGACTAAAGAAGTACAAGCGGAAGAGAAAGTTGAAACTAAGGAAGGTAAGGCAATAGTAATTGGTAAAAGAACTGGAGCTCTTCATAAATATGTCGCAGGCTTAACCAAAGGTGTTGATGAGGCGTTTATTCGCGAAGTAGATGGTAAGGGTGTTCACCCATCGAGTAACGGTCCCGAGTACTGGATAGTACCTGGCATTCGTAGAATTACTTACATCTGTAGCATTTTTTATGGTTATGATACAACATCCAAAGAAAACGAAACCCATATAGGTGTAATAACCGCAACGCTTGAAGCAAATAAGACGTATCAACTATTACCGCAGGCTACTGATTCTGATGTCTGTGAGGCTCGTTTACTTGAATTATAAATGACAAGTAGGCCAGTGCGAAAATCTGATCCTTCATGCAAATGCATGTTATTTAGAGGGATTACGCGCCATAAATCTATTGAACTTTCATAATTTTATATTGCCGAATAAAGTGTAATTATTTAGTAATTTTTAAAAATACTAATTTGAAAACTACCCAACCTCAAAATTTATTCAGCATCTATTTAATTAAAGTAGATATGAAGCTATTTTCTCATTTTGCTGACTACATATTAGAAAATGGGTCAAATGAATACGCGCATTTAAGTCATAATATAAAAATGGCGCTAAAAATTGCTTTAGTATTGTGTTATACGCGTCCATTTTTAGAAAACCAAGATTTTAAAATTCATAGTTTGCTCATAAATAAATTTATTGATGAAGAAAGAGTGATACACCATGAAATATTAGAATTACGAAAAAAGGAAATTGGTCTTTCAAATATGCCAATTCCTGATATTAATAATATTGAATCAAAGATCGTTCACATTTCTATTTCAAAAAGTAATTCTGTGCCGCTACAATATAAAATAGTGGAATCATTAAAAAACATGGCTGATAAAATAAATAATGCAGCTATTGAGATAGTTGAAATACCCGATTTTGAACACAATTTTTGCTTTAGAGGAACTGGCTTGCAAAGATAAGTAATCGGCTTTCTCCTAGCACTAGGCATATATTTGTTTAATTACAAAATCTGCAGTGCATGTTTTCCTTATTTTTCAAGTGTGCATTGTTTTTCTTCTACACCTGCAGAGGCACCATACTCAGTTTTTTGACTCAAAGTTAGTGTTAATATAATTTTTGAGCCTTCAGGAACATATGTTGCGGATTCGACTTTTAAGCTATTTGGATAGAGAAATTTTTCAGTTTTTTTAAGTTTCTTTACGCATTTCTTGATATCACTTTTAGTGACCGCATCGTCTGGCGCACTGCTTTGAGTAAGTACACCGCAAATTGAGGTAACCATAAAAACTAAAATTACCTTAACAATGTAATTCATGATTATCTCTTTTATTCTAATAATATAAGAAAATAGGCGAATTTATTATCAACTATAGTCGTAATTAATTTAAATTAAATCGCGATGCCCCAATACGTGAACCCTGCAAACTTTGGTCCTGGTAAGTACTTCATGTCAATTTCTTTAATATTAAATCCTCCCTCTTGAAGATAACGAGGAATTGGCCGATTAAGATGGCAACCTCCTGCTAATTTCCCCCATAATGGATTAATTCTATTTTGCCATTTTTGCACGCGTGTATCTGGGGCTTGGCCATGCTCACAAAATATAAGTTTGCCGTTTGGTTTGAGTACGCGACGCATTTGCTGTAATGCTTTAATCCAATCAGAAATGGTGCAAAGTGTATAGGTAAGCACCACCGTATCGACGCTATTATCATCTAATGGAATTTCTTCAGATGGTAATTCTAACCAACGAATGTCAAATGGCGCATTTTCAATTGCGCTTTGCGCTTTGTTTCGCATGCCTTTTGAAGGCTCTAAACCCCATACAAACTCAATATTATTAGTATTGTAAAAAGGGATGTTTAAGCCTGACCCCATCCCGATTTCTAACACCTTGCCTTCAGCGAGGGGCACAATTTTTTTGCGTTGTTCTTGTATTGCCTCAAGCCCGCATATTAAATTGAGCAAATGAGGCAAGCAATAATTTTCATATATCCCCATGTTAAAAATCTCAAATTAGTATTGAACTATTAGTGCAAATATTGTCAAAACGATAATCCATTTATCTTTGATTTTACTCCTGCTACGTATTTCTTAATATAGTATCTTTAATATAATTGCTACAGTTTAAAAATGATTAAGCTAATCATACGAAAACTTACTAAATACCTATTTATTGTAGCCTGCCTTGTAACGATACTCGTGCTTGGTAATGTATACACGTACACTCGCCTCACTGACGAAGAGCCTATTGCAAAGTTAATCTTTAAATCAATTAATACACAAGAATTTGAGGCGCATTTACGTCTTGGTAATTTTTGTGAGTCTAAAACATATCAAATTTATGGTGATGAATGGCGTATTGATGCGGGTTTTCTTAAGTGGAAGTCTTGGGCTACATTATTTGGCGCAGATTCAATGTATAGAATAGAGCGACTATCTGGTCGCTATACGAGTATAGATGATGAGAACTCCAAAAATCATAGTGCGCATGAATTAAATTCTGATAGCACGTTTGAACTAGCAGAGTTTGCAGACCAATACCGTAAGGCATTACCTATTATTGATACGGTATACGGTAGCTCTGCTTATGAGATAATGAAGCCTGAAACATTATTTACTGTATTCCGCACACAATCAGGAATATTGGTGCGCGAGGAGATTAACAACACGAACATACCACAAGATAATTGTGTGAATAATAAATCAATTTGGAAAACCACTGTTCTATTTATTGATCAACAAATAGCTTCTTTAGTTCATGCAATATAAAGAATAAATTTAAATTTATTAAAATTAATTATAATAAGGATATACACTCACAATTAAGTAAAATCACTTAACTATTGTAATTATAGATCCAGAATTAAATTGAACATAGTTAGTAATCCTTATACTAATTCGTGGGCCTTGAATTTTTATTCAACATTATAGGCGAGGCGTATATGAAAAAATTAATATACATTTTTATAACAATAATGGTTTACCTGCCATCACTATCACCCGCTGATGTAGGAGGTGGCGGTAGAACTTTAGAAGATGGTATGTTTTGGGGTGCGGACCTTGACCGAAATGAACGGCTAGATAAAGAGGAAGCTAAAGCTGTTCATAATTTAGCTGATGAACCCATTTTTGCAGAGTATGACCAGGATAAAAATGGCTCTATAAACCGAGTAGAGTTTTATCACTTTATGCAGCGTGCGCCGTGGACAGATATCGATAAATAAATTACTACTCACTCCTGTATAAAATTACATGAATATTTATTGCCTATAATATTTTTATGCTGAACCTATCTCCCCATCCTGATCATGGGTAATAGCAATCACTGCAGGACGGGGCGGTAACCCATCATCAAAATCAGGCCATCGCGTTGAAGGGTTGTCGAAATGCGAGTCTTCCCCAGGATGCTGTATTGAACAAAACATCGTTTTATTATCTGGCGTAAAGCATGGACTACATACCTCTGCTGCGTGCGGCGCACGAAGAAAGTGTTTTGTTAGCCCTTTATCATTACCCTGTGCTGCACCAATCCAGATACCATCTGCATTACCCTGTCTATAAAATCCATCTGTGGCGATCCAAATGTTCCCATTTTTATCAAAACTACAGTTGTCAGGTTTTGAAAACCAACCGTTCTTTGAAATAGAAGAAGGGTAGTAGGCAAAATCCAATTTTTTATTTGGATTGCCCGCTAAAATAAATACTTCCCATTTATATTCTTTACTCGCATGGTCTTTATCAGGTGGAATCAGTTCTAAGATATGTCCATGTTGATTAAACACTCTTGGGTTTGCTGAATCTACCCGTATTGGATCCCGCTTAACATTATTGGTTAGTACAGTAAATACGTTTCCAGTAACTGGGTTAACTTTTATTTTTTCAGGGCGATCCATGGGTGTTGCACCAACCAAATCAGCAGCTTTTCGCATGTCTAAAACAACATCTGCTTGACTATAGAAGCCGTTTTTTTCTGTGTGGGGGCCTTGTCCCCAAATTAAAGGATGCCATATAACAGTACCTTGATCGGTGAACTCAGCAACAGACAATTCTCCTTTGTTTAATAAATGAAAATTTTGTTCTCTATTGCTCGTTGAATATTTTTGACTGCTAACAAACCGATAAATATATTCAAATGTTTGATCATCCCCCATATATACCACTGCGCGACCATCAATATTTACATGAACATCACAGCCTTCGTGTTTGCAACGGCCAAGCGCAGTTCTTTTTATTGGCACGAATCCAGGATCGTAAGGATCAATTTCTACAATCCACCCTGCGTGCATCGCTGCTCGCGGATGTTCGTTTAAATTCCACCTTGCATAGTGATTACCCCAATTAGCCAACGCAGTTGCATCACCCTTAATCCCAAATCGATTGTAGTTTTCACGCTCATTAATATTTTTAGTTTTACCAACAAAGTAGACTTGTATATTTTCTTCTGCCGTCAACACAGTCCCCCAAGGAGTAAGACAACCTGCACAATTACCAAACGTGCCAATGCATGAAATTCCATCAGCAGCAAAGGCTGTTTTCAATCGATCATGTCCATAGGCAGGGCCAGAAAACTTCATTTTTGTGTGCGGCGTTACACGGCGATTGTATTTTGAGGAAGGATTACGCCCCCACCTCCTGTCTTGCTTTTGAATCTCTACAATTGTCAATCCATTTGCAAATATTTCTGTTTCAATTTGCCGTTTAGTGAGATGAGACGGCTTAGGTGAGCCTGGATACATCATCACACTATTTGCGTATTCATGATTTACTATGATTATTCCATTTAAGGAATTTTCACTTTTGTAATGAACAGGCGTATATGCAATAAAATCGTTGTTGTAGCCAAATTGTTTCCTCTGAGTTGATGGTGTTTGCTCATTTGGATTAAATTCAGGAGAACTTCCAAATATTGGATCTCCCCATTTTAAAAGCACATGAGATGAGTACCCATCTGCTACATGCAAGGCTTCATCTAATCCTTGGGATAACTCACTAAATGAAATTTGTGACGATGAATCAGCAGCTATCGCCGCATTAGAGACACCATTTAAAACTGCGCTAGCACTTATTGCAGTTGTATTTATTATAAAGTCTCGACGTGTTAAACGTTTTTCAATAACTTCATGAAATGGAATACTTGAAAATTCCCGTTCGATGGGAAATTCATCAGACTGATTTAACTTAGATTTATGCATTTACCAGTAGTTTATATAAAAAACCAATTATGAAAATACATTTATTCTTGTTATTACTGTATAGAACCGATAATCTTCACAAAAATTAATTTACTATGTCAGTGGCAACCTATTTTCTGCAAAAAAGTTGTTAGTTGCAGGATTATAAAAAATAAAAATAGGAGAACTGTTGAATGGTCTACACCAAAAAATCTCCTGCGCTATTTATTATTGGCCTCGTCATGCTGGCCATATGGTATTTAATCACATCAAATTATTTATCTGCATACATCGAGCATTTAGGGGGTATTGATTATAAATACATAAACGAAATCATGACACTGCCATTATATTTTGGAATTTTTTCAGTTTTATTAGGCGCATGGCAGTGGTTTGGTGCACACAATGAAGGTATGTGTGATTACTACGTATCAACAATCGCTGGAGCCATGTTTATTTTGCTGATAACAATGCTAGTGAGGTGGTTCCTCGCACCTGAAGTTGCTGTTATTAGTGAATCCATGGGCAAGGTTGGCAATACGGGTAAACAAATTCATAAAATTTTAGGCCTAAATTATGTAGTGCTTGGAATATTAACCGGAATAATAATTGTAAACTTTTTTAAAATTCCAAATTGGGCAGAAAATGGTGTACGGCTTTCTCGACTCGGTTTAAAAACAGGCGTAATTTTATTGGGTACATTATACAGTGCTGCGGAACTTAAAAATCTTGGTGGTCTGTCCATCGTCATGATTGGGTTTTTTGTACTTGGCTCAGTCGGACTAGTACTTTGGCTTGGCAGAAAAATGAAAATACCTAATTCGATGGGAGGAGTCCTATCAGCAGGAATAGGTGTTTGCGGTGTTTCTGCAACTGTCGCTGCGGCCCCCGTCGTAAAAGCGAAATCTGTAGAGATTGCTTATACAATTGGCACGATTTTATTGTGGGGCGTGGGATGCATGTTTATCTTTCCAATTGTAGGACATATGTTGAATATGTCTCATGTTCAGTTTGGAGCATGGGCTGGTACTGGAATTTTAAACTCAGCTCAAGTCGCAGGTGCAGCACTTGCCTATCAACCCGATGGAATTGAAACGTTAAAGGTTGCGGAAATTTTTAACATCACACGCGTACTTGTACTTCCTATTATTGTTCTATGGCTTGCACTTTGGTATGTCAAACATGAAGAAAATACAGTAACTCAAGTTAACATAGGAAAAGTTGTTTTCGAAAAATTTCCTGTGTTTGTATTGGGTTTCATTTTACTGTTTGCACTATCTACGACTGGAATATTTTCTCCTGCAAACCATTACAAGGGAAAGTATTTTGGTAATACTACAGAGGCAGGATTTAAGAATGAAAATTTACTTAGTTCCAGTGAGGCTAATGTGTTGGAAAGTGAGTACATAAAAATTAAAAGAGATGACCGAAAACATGCATTACAACGTTTAATTGAAAACGGAAAGGTCATGAGCATTGATGATGACGACACCTTGCGTGGCTTGGTTAATGCAATGTTACTATCTAAAAATGCAAACGACATACTCAAAAAAGCACATAAGTCAGTTCGACATACCGCTAAAAAAATCAAAGCATTTAGAAATTGGATAACATGGTTATTTGCTTTTGGTCTAGTCGGACTTGGGATGCAAATTACAGTTTCAGCAATGAGACAAGCCGGGGGCCAGCCCGCATTAATCGGAGGCATCGTTGGACTAATAAAGGCAGTTCTTTCTCTAGTAATTGTACTAGCACTAGTAGCCGAATCTATATAAGAGGTAATTGATGAAAAAAAATGAATTTAAATTTGATCGTGGTACAGCACTATCAATTTTTAGTAGCGATCGTATTGAAGATTTTATTGCGCTAATTTTGGCGCTAGTTATTGCCTTTTCTGTTTATATGGCATATTAGGCTGTAAATTTACAGCAATACATTTATATACATAATAGATCCATGGAATGATAAAGAATGCAAAAAATATATTGCTGGCGAGCCACGGAACTATCGGTGCTCAAGCGGCAGAGCAAATTGTCTTAAATACATGTCATAAAAATGCTCATGTAACTCATCTGTTAGTTATTCCAATGTTTTGGAAAAATATACTAGGTGATGATTGGCTTAATAACGACGTCACACGAAATAATTTTTGTAGTTATCTTGAAGAGGAGCTTGAAGATGAACTTAATATAACCGTAGAACGCGTACGCAGTTACTTTGAAGATAGGCATATAATAAACTCCAGCAAGATACTCCTTGGTGATCCAGATCAATCGTTATTAGAAACCTGTAAAGAATCTTTTTATGACCTTGTAGTTATGGGCTCACCAAGACCTAAAGGTGTAGCAGGCTTATTTTCACGCATGTCTACTTCTTTCCTAACCAGAAAGCTACCCACTCCTCGTTTTATAGCTCCCTATCCTAATGCCTAATGATGACAAGGCATGGGTAGAATTTAATACTCCTTTCGATAAAAAATCATTATTAAAATTTTGCCATAAAATAGAACGACTTTACCGAATTAATCCGTATCTTGAATTTGAAAAGTGGGTTCAAACATCTAATCAGACCTATCATATGACTGCTATAAATCATAGCCAATCTGCTTCTTTTAAAATTGATACAGAATTAAAACTTCAAGAATTGCCAAACGGCATAGAAATACACTATTCGAGTGGCATCAAATCTAGCACAATATTTATTGTTGACGATGTAGCTCAAGGATCAAAACTAACCATTACAGAAAACTACAAACCATTTTCAACACAGGAAAATCTTACATACCTACACGAAGTTGATAAAAGCTTAACCAAATGGGCTGAAGAAATTCAACAGTACCTAATTCTGTGGAAACATTGGTCTTGGTTTACTCCTTGGAAGTTATACAAAAGCATAATTTGGTTACCGATGAAGCCTTCTGGAAGAAGAATTACTTACATGCTTTTATGGATAAGTATCATTGAAGTTTTATTGGTTGGTCTGGGTGTTATGATTTACTTTATAGAATACCGGTAGTCAATTAAAAACTATTAGGAAGATTTCGAAATGCATTTGCAACTTCCAAGTGTTTAATTTTTCCTGCATGAATATTTAACGCATTGCGATTACCTTTACTTTCATTAAGGAATGCGTCTAAACCTAAATTACTTAGCTTTCGAATGTAAGGGAGTGTCGCATTACATAAACCCTGGCTACTGGTGCGCCCAACTGCACCGGGTATATTTGTTACACAGTAATGCACAATATCATCGACAACATATACAGGATCATTGTGCGTTGTTGGCTTGCTAGTCTCAAAACACCCCCCTTGATCGATAGACACATCGACAAGTACAGCGCCACGCTTCATGTTTTTAAGTAATTGTCGGCTAATTAATCTTGGCGCGCGTCCACCAGGGATTAGTAAGGCTCCAATTACCAAATCTGCTTGCAGTGCATATTGTTCAACTGCATGGGGATCAGAGTAAATCGTTGTGACATTGTCTGGCATTACTTCGTCAATATGCCGGAGCTTTTCTATATCTATATCCATAATAATAACGTTTGCACCAAGCCCTGCTGCAACTCTCGCTGCATTACCGCCTACAACACCTGCGCCTAAAATAAGCACATTAGCAGGCGCGACACCTGCTATACCGCCGAGCAAAATACCTCGCCCCATCATGGGCTTTTCAAGACATTTTGCACCTTCTTGAATTGACATTTTACCTGCTACTTCGCTCATTGGTTTTAGTAATGGCAATTGCCCATTAACATCCGTAAGAGTTTCATATGCGAGTGCAGAAATATTTTTCTCGATACACGCTTGGGTTAAAATTTCTGAACTCGCGAAATGAAAATATCCAAATATAATTTGTGAATCCGAAAACTTATCTAATTCTTCAGACTGAGGTTCTTTCACCTTAACCAATAAGTCGCTATCACTAATTACTGATGCTGCGGAATCAACAATATTAGCCCCTGCATCCTTATAGTCTTTATCCAAATACCCACTTCCTACTCCGGCTTGAGTTTCTACAAAAACCTCATGACCATCATCAACTAAAAGATGCGCGCCTACTGGAAGTAGTGAAACACGATACTCATCAGGTTTAATTTCTTTTGGAACACCTATTCGCACTAATTTATGTACCTGAATTTCATAATATTAGCTTCCATATATCTTCTAGAACGTCTTTTAAATTTGTACAAAATCGTGCAGCGTCTGCACCATTTATTACGCGATGGTCATAGGATAATGACAAAGGAAGTAACTTCTGTATTGACGCTCCATCATATGAAACTTTCTCTTGAACAATCATTTTTGATACGCCAAGTATGGCAACCTCTGGTGGATTAATTATGGGTGTAAACGCACGTCCACCTATAATACCTAAGCTTGATATTGTCATGCATGCGCCTGACATTTGCTTTGGACCAAGCTTTCTTTCTCTTGCAAGATTACTCATTTCTACCAGCTCAATTGCCACTTGAGTTATATTTTTTTTATCAACATCTCGTAGTACAGGTACAAGTAATCCTTGAGGGATATCTACTGCAATGCCGATATTAAAATATTTTTTTAAAATTAACTTACCTGCAGCCAGATCAAGTGACGCATTGAACTGTGGATATTTTTTTAGTGCATATACTAACGCTTTAACAACAAAGGCTAGTGGTGTCAACTTAATGTCCTTACCGGCTAACTCTTCAGATAACTGCTTGCGGTGTTGCTCAAGCAATGTGACGTCGACATGCTCAAAATGCGTAACATGCGGAATAGTTTGCCAAGAAGTCTGCAATTTTCTTGCTGTTATTTTTTGGATTTTTGTCAGTTCAATTGCGTCTGTTTCACCAAATGATGAAAAATCTAGTGGCTTTAAATCTTTACTAGAAAATGTATTAATTATTTCTCCAGATGCTGTTGCTACATTACTGCGAACATATTTTTGTACATCTTCTTTCGTTATCCTATGTTGACGCCCACTGCCCTTAACCTGATCTAAATCTACTCCCAATTCACGGACATACTCGTGCACACTTGGACTCGCATAGCCTGAGTTCTTAACTTGGGTTTCGGATGGTTTCGAATGATGAGCCTCGAGGCTTTTATCAATATATTTTTCAATTTTTTTCTCATCGGATGATTGTTCTAAACTTGAATTTACTATTTGAGGAGAAATTTCCATTTCTTGACCTATAGAAGCATCAGTTGCAGACTCATCAGTGCGCACCTCGATGACAGCTAGCGTATCACCTTCCTTAACTTGGTTCCCTTCAGTTACTGCAATTTTATTTACAATGCCAGCATAGGGTGATGGGAAATCCATCATCGCTTTTTCACTCTCAATAGTTACTAAAGACTGGTCAACATAAACCTGATCACCCGCTGAGACTAGAATAGATACGACATCAACAGAATCAAATTCTTCGATATCAGTAATATGAACTTCTTTTAACTCAATCATTATAGGTGTACATTAAGAAATTACCGGGTCAGGTTTTTCAGGATCTATGTTGTATTTATTAATAGCATCATTCACTAATGATTTTTCAACATCGCCATCTTCGGCAAACGCATGCACAGCAGCCATTGCAATATATCGAGCATTGATTTCAAAAAATTCGCGCAACTGCATGCGTGTATCGCTGCGTCCGAATCCATCGGTCCCTAGTACAACATATCTTGAATTCACATATGGACGAATTTGCTCCGCATAAATTTTCATGTAATCAGAAGCAGCAATTATAGGCCCGCTCACATTATTTAAGCATTGCTCTACATATGAATTTTTATGTTCCACATCAGGATGCAGCATATTCCAACGCTCTACCTCCATGCCATCTCTTCGCAATCGATTAAAGCTCGTTACACTCCAAATATCTGATGAAATATTAAAGTCCTGTTTCAATAATTCTGCAGCCTTAATCACCTCGAGTAAAATCGCACCGCTACCAAGTAGTTGAACATGTAATTTATTTGTCTTTGATGTTTGCAATAAATACATGCCCTTCACAATACCTTCTTCACAACCTTTGGGTATCGGTGGCTGTGCATAGTTTTCATTCATTACTGTAATGTAGTAATAATAATCTGCCTTTTCTTCAAACATTGTTTGCAAACCATGATGCACAATAACTGCAAGCTCATAAGCATAAGTAGGATCGTAAGCACGACAATTAGGAATGGTGGATGCTAATAGATGACTGTGCCCATCTTGGTGCTGCAGTCCCTCGCCCGCAAGTGTGGTGCGTCCTGCCGTGCCACCAATTAAAAACCCTCGTGCCCGGCTGTCGCCTGCTGCCCAGGCTAAATCACCTATTCTTTGAAATCCAAACATGGAATAAAAAATGTAAAACGGAAGCATAGGTATATGGTGTGTACTATATGAGGTGGCGGCCGCAATCCATGATGACATTGCACCTGCTTCGCTTATGCCTTCTTCTAAAATTTGACCTGTCTGATCTTCTCGGTAGTACATGACTTGGTCGGCATCAACAGGGTCGTATAATTGACCTCTATGCGCATAAATTCCCATAGTGCGAAAAAGTCCCTCCATCCCAAATGTGCGCGCTTCGTCGGGTATAATGGGAACAACATGTTTAGCAATAGCTTTGTCACGAGTTAATGCTAAAAGAATTCGTACAAATGCCATGGTGGTGGAGTTTTCACGCCCATCGCTGCCATCTAGTAGATCTTTAAATATCTCAATTGAAGGAATACTTAAATTAATTTCAGAGTGTGTTCGCTTGGGCATTTCACCTTCTAATTTACTTCTTAATTCTTTTAAATAGCGCATTTCTGCACTTTCATCAGGCGGTTTATAAAATGGAACATCTTCTAGTTCTTCATCTTTAAATGGAATTCGGTAGCGGTCCCTGAATGCAATAAGAGAGTCTTTAGTAGGTTTTTTTAACTGATGAGCAATATTCAAACTTTCGCCACTTTGACCTAAACCATATCCCTTGACTGTTTTTGCAAGAATTACTGTGGGCTGACCTTTGTGTTTTACTGCCGCCGCATAAGCAGCATATACTTTCTGTTGATCGTGTCCGCCACGGTTAAGACGCCATATATCATCATCGGTCATATTTTCGATTAGTTTCACAAGCTCTGGATATTTTCCAAAAAAATGCTCGCGTACATATGCCCCACCCTTTGCACGATAGTTTTGAAAATCACCATCTAAGGCTTCTTCCATACGTTTGCGTAGAATTCCTTCACTATCGCGTTCTAACAATGGATCCCAGTTACCACCCCAAAGCACCTTGATAACATTCCACCCGGCACCTCGAAAATTTCCTTCCAATTCTTGAATTATTTTACCGTTCCCACGTACTGGCCCGTCCAAGCGTTGTAAATTACAGTTAATTACAAATACTAAATTATCTAACTCTTCTCTTGCTGCCAATGAAATTGCGCCAAGCGATTCCGGTTCATCCATTTCTCCATCACCTGCAAACACCCACACTTTACGATCGCTTTTATCAATGATGCTACGATCGTGCAGATATTCCATAAAACGTGCCTGGTAGATGCCCATGATTGGTGCCAAACCCATCGATACTGTTGGAAACTGCCAAAACTCAGGCATTAACCAAGGATGCGGATAAGAAGATAGTCCTTTTCCTTCTACCTCACGCCGGTAGTGTTGCAGTTGTTCCTCATTAATGCGGCCTTCTAAATAGGCACGAGCGTAAATGCCGGGCGCGGCATGGCCTTGAAAATAGATCAAATCACCTGCATAACTTTTAGAAGCCGGCCGAAAAAAATGATTAAACCCAATACTGATTAATGTGGCAGCGGATGCATACGTAGATATATGCCCGCCTAACTCCGGAAAAATTTTATTAGCTTTTACGACCATCGCTAACGCATTCCAACGCTCTAGTGAACGTACACGATGCTCCAATTCGGGGTCACCCGGCAATCGCTCTTCTTCATTAACAGGGATTGTGTTTACATACGCTGTAGTATTTCGATAAGGCAGGTTTACACCCGCAATTCGTGCACTATGTATAAGTTGCTCGATTATAAAATGGGTGCGTTCAGCTCCATCACGCGCCAAAATCGCGCCCAGAGCATCTAACCATTCTTGGGTTTCTTGTGGGTCGATATCACTCATGTGTAAGTTCGCTCATTTGGTTATTATTTATTTTTTATTCGCATCTATGCAATTTTTTAGTTATAGCGATAAAATGTCTAATTGAATAAAGAACGATTTATGCATCTTTTTATAACAAACTAAAAATACTGTTTAATTTCAAGCTATATAATTAATTTTACACCTCAGTTTTTTATTCTTTTAATTATATATCAACGAATACACACTTCTTTATAGGCTCACAATTACAATAAAACAACATGTCGGAACCAATTAACACAGATCTTGGTCTTGCGATGACCGGCGGAGGTGCGCGTGCCGCATACCAAGTTGGCGTATTACGTTACATGTGCAAAAAATTCAACGATTTCCGGCCGCCCATCATTACAGGTGTTTCCGCGGGTGCGGTTAATGCTGCGCATCTTGCTGCTTACCAAGGCACATTTTGTGAATCCGTTGAGCAGTTAACTAAACTCTGGTTAGAACTGACAACTGATAAAGTATTTCGTACCGACTCTGGATATTTCTTCAAAAATTTTGTGCGATGGGGGCTAAGCTTCGTATTAGGTGGAAGTCATATTGGGCCACGTACACGAAGCTTGTTAGATAACGATCCGTTACGAAAATACTTAATGAGAAAACTTCTATCAAGCTCGACTGAGCCAATTAGTGGTATCCAAGAAAATATTGATCAAGGTCATTTGCGTGTAGTTGGCATTACAAGCACTAACTATGGAACCGGAAAAGCAATAACCTGGGTACAAGGTAATACAAAAGAACATTGGAAACGCCCCCGACGCCGTAGTGAAAACGCAGATATCACCATCGAGCATGTCATGGCATCTGCAGCATTACCATTAGTTTTCCCCGCAGTAAAAATTAACGGTGGTTGGCATGGGGATGGTGGTATTCGTTCTATTGCACCACTATCCCCTGCGATGCATTTAGGTGCAAAACGTATAATAGCTATATCAACAAGATTTCGCGGCGGCCAAGTGACGCCTGATGAAAATGTAATATCTGAATACGTGCCTGCAGCACAAATTATTGGCATTCTTCTAGATTCAATATTTTTAGACTTGCTTGATTATGATGCAGCTAATATGAGTCGCATTAATGAACTGTATGATGAAATTTCAGAAGAATCACGGCATGAATTTAAAAAGATAAACCTATTAATTCTAAGACCTAGCGAAGATCTTGGTAAATTGGCGAGTCTGTATGAAATTCGTTTGCCTCGACCCTTTAGATACTTTACGCGTGGATTTGGCACCCGCGATACCAAAAGTCCGGACTCATTATCATTATTAATGTTTCAGCCCGAATACCTAAGTCACTTAATCGAGCTTGGAGAGCAAGACGCAGAAGAAAACTCTAAACAAATTGAAGATTTTTTGGTGTCAATAGAGTCTGAAGGGAAAAATTAAGAAAGCCCCATGGATCCTTCCACAAGGCTTTCATAGATTGCCACTGGAGTTGGAACAATGTGGCAACGTAATCTTATCCCTTTTTTATCAGAAGTGGTAGAGATCTATGAATAACCAACTGTATTTATATGTTTTTTTTCAGGTTTATATTCATTCTGTGATACTTATCACGTTATTTAAGTAAATTTCGTCAATCGCCTGCGCTCATTCTTGCTTGTCATTGATGTCTGCTACACGTTTTAGTGTCCCAAAAATATTTTGATTTTGGTTCATACATATATAGGGCAGTCCAAGTTCCGCCAGCCATTGAACACCCTGTTCCTCTCCTTTTAGCATTGCAATTGTAGAAGAGGTGCCCGCCACAACACACTGATCAGCAACTACACTCGCGCTAGCAAGACTATTAACAGGCCAACCCGTTTTGGGATTTAAAATATGGCCATAACGAATACCTTCAACAATCATAAAGCGTTCGTAATCGCCGCTACTCGCCAGACCCCCTTTAGATAAAAATACAAATGACATGGGCATATTAGGATTACGAGGATGACGTATACCCACCTTCCACGCACTACCATCAAGGTGCGGTCCAATAACGCAAATATCACCACCTAAATTAACGAGTCCGCCTTCGATCCCTTCATGACGACAATAATTTGCTGCAACATCTGCAGCATATTCTTTAACGTAACCACCAAAATCGAGCTCCATGCCATCGTGCGGAAGACGTAAAAATGGCGCATTCCAATCAATATTATCCCAACCTATTAATGGTAGAAGAACATCTAGATCAATTTGTTTAGGTAGCTTGCTGGATCGAAAATCCCAAGCATTTCGTAAAATGCCAGAAGAATTGTCAAATAATCCATCACTTTGCTCGTAACCTACTTGTGCATAATTAAGTAGTTTTACGGTCTCATTATCAACATCAATTCCTTGCGCGCTTCCTGCAGACCTATTAATTGCTGTAGTGACACTATCGTCGCGATAACGAGAATACTTTTTTTCTAGTCGGTCGATCTCAGCAATTGCACCCAATGAAATTTGTTCTGCAGCATTGTTGCTATCAGCATAGAGCCGTAGCTCACAAGGTGAGCCCATCGCTTTGAAAGGGAAATTGAAGAGTTCCAATCAGGAAGTCCCTCAAAAATATTAAAATAAAGTGTGCTAAATTTTTATTTTGAGGTGGGCTTTAAAAATCGTAATCAACACCAAAAGTAAACATAGTGTAATCAAGTAATGACGGGCTTTCCACATCTACAGTTTGAAATGAATAAGATTTATCACTTAAATAGCGCTCTACAGCAAGATTAACGGTCCATCGGCCAATAGTTTCTGATAACCCAAGCTTGAATGAAATGGCACCATAGGGAGATAGGCGATAGTCACTTGAATATTCGCCATCTGCCCGCACTTCGCGATAATAAGGTTCGTAAAAGTCAGCTTGCGTTTGACTATAATAACGCACCGAGGAGTCAACAGCCCAACCACTGTCTGTAACTTTTATAATTCCTAGATCTAATGTATGTGAACGTATATCCCAGTCATCGTAATAGAAACGATAGTCCACATGTATAGCCGCATCTAATAATGCTGAAAATCTTCGCAACCTTGTTGCCCATGTGTATTGAGTACGCTCTTCGGGTCGGTTGTCTGCGAGTGTCGTACCTGCAACCCAGACTTGTTTGTAGGGGTCAGATAAAAATCCGTCAAAATAAGATACGCCTAATGTGGTTTGAACAACTGTGTATTTATTAATTACGTGTGTTGCGCCACCAAAAATAGAGTAATTTTCTTTGTCTTCTTTATCGACGCGTGGCACACCCGCTAACTATTCAGGTTCAATTTCGTCAAAAGAAACTGCAACACCGCCACGAATTGACGTTGCTTTATTTGGAAATTCATAATCAACTGCAACACCGCCACTAATCGCTTCATAGTCATTTTCAACAGAGTATCCAATACTTGGCGTGATAGTGTATTTTTCACCAAAATAGTCAGCTTTAAGACTATAGTCATAACGCGTGTCATCGATTGTTGCACCACTCATTACTACCAAAGGATCGCCAGCACCATTCACCGTGTCAGTTGGTCTTACAAACCAAGGTGATGACCCGCTCATATCATCGTATACAAATCCGCTGGTAATTTGCCACTTACCATTTATAGGGTATAAAAACTCTATTTGAGCAACATCAATCTCGTAGCGATCTAGATCACCCGCATTAGGATCCGCATTCTTTTTTGGAATATCGTCCTCATCGTATCGCGAGTATTGGAATGAATATTTTGGTTGATTGGCAACGACACCCGCTTTTACTGTCGCGCTAATACCAGGCAGCGTCATGGCTGCAGTAGTGAGTGCGGCAAGTGCCGGGCTAATATTGCTTTGTTTTTTCCCCATTAAGATATCCAGTTAAGTGTTAATCTGCTGTAGCTAAAAATTAGTTGCAACCACAACCTCCACCACCGGCTCCATACCCGCCAGAAGAGCCCTCTTTACTAAAGTAAACATGCTCAGCTAGCTGCCCACGCAATGAATCAGGTTCCCATGCCATTTCAGGCCTTGCGAGTACGCCGCGTTCCCATAGCTGCACAGAACTGCATGCCGAAAACCCAAAGACTATGAACAGAATTATTAAAACTGCGAAGGCTTTTTGCATAACGTATTTTTTAATTAGCGATTAGTTTTTGAATTTCAACTCTAAGCTTGTCAATATCGCCTTCCTTAAAAGCAGTGTGCACATACTGAACCACGCCATTCTTATCAATCAGATAAGAAGTGGGCATTGCCTTTACACCAAACACTCCAGGTAAAATACCTTTAGGATCTTTTGCAATTGGGTAACTAACAGGATGTTTTTGTAAAAATTTTCTTGCATCATCAGTATTTTCATCAACATTAATTGCAACGACTTCAAAATTTGAAGTACCAATTTCCCTTCGAAGGTCATTATATTTTGGTAATGATTTAAGGCACGGTGGACACCATGATGCCCAGAAATCTAACCATACAACTTTGCCTCGGTAATCTTCTAAAGCTATGCTTTTACTGCCATCTATGGTTCGTGCTTTAAATGAAGGCACGGTCTCACCAACTGATATAGCCGAAACACTAAATGGCAAGATAAAAAATATCATTAATAGTAATTTTCTAAATAAATGTCTTTTCATTACACGTACCTCTTGAGGAAAATTAAATGCGTATCTCTTAGATCGACTTGTTAATACTTCGTTTAATTAGATTTCTAGTTTTATTGGAATCAGTGACAAAAACATTGATTGGTTCACATTATTCGTTATTCTCATCAAAAATTAATCTAGTAACGCACTAAATGGATTTAAATTTCTGACTAAATTAACCGTAATAGCTAGATTCCCACCGCCCTTAAATAATCTTGCATATATATTGCAAACTCATGATCTAAAAAAAGACTATACAAGCTGAACTAAAGCGCTAGTCCCCATCTATCTGGAAAATTTCGCAGCCCATCCTATGTGCACGCAAATAATTACGCCCACTAAAATAGCGCGCAGATATTGAATTTAATTAGAGAGAAAAAACGGCCTGGAAACAGGCCGTTTTTATATAAGCACTATTAAGCTGGTGCTAAAGCCTGGTCTAAATCCGCAATGATGTCCTCTACTCCTTCTAATCCTACTGAAAGACGAACGGCTTCTGGCCCGGCACCTGCAGACACTTTTTGCTCATTTGTTAATTGTCGGTGTGTGGTAGATGCAGGATGAATAATTAGAGAGCGTGTATCGCCTACATTGGCAAGATGAGAAAATAATTCACAACTCTCTACTACTTTAATTCCCATTTCATAACCACCTTTAACACCAAAGGTGAATACGGCGCCTGCACCATTTGGTACATATTTTTTCGCCAAATCATGGTATGGGCTTGACGCCAAGCCAGCATAAGATACCCAAGTGACTCGATCATCTTGTTCTAACCACTTCGCAACTTGCAGTGCATTTTGATTGTGACATTGCATTCTTAACGGTAATGTTTCAATGCCAATTAAAGTTAAGTATGCATTCATAGGTGACATTGTCGGTCCAAGATCGCGCAAACCCACAGCATGGCAATAAATTGTAAATGCCATTTCTCCAAATGCTTCGTAAAAGTTTAAGCCATGATAAGCAGCGCATGGCTCAGTAATATTTGTATACTTATTATTTTGTGTCCAATCAAACTTCCCGCTATCAACTATGGCACCGCCGATGGCATTGCCATGTCCTGATAAAAATTTTGTCGTGGAATGCACAATAAGGTCAACACCGAAGTCAAAGGGCTTGCATATATCAGGTGGTGCCATGGTGTTGTCAACAATGCATGGTATTCCTGCGTCATGCGCAATATTTGCAATTGCTTCTATATCACAAATGATACCACCAGGGTTCGCCACACTTTCGGTAAAGATCGCTTTTGTGTTTGGTGTGATTGCTTTGCGAAAATTCTCTGGGTCATCGGGGTCAACGAATATGACATTCCAACCTAATCGTTTAAATGTATGGCCAAACTGTGTAATTGAACCACCGTACAACTTGTTGGAAGAAACAAAATCATCACCACTTTTCAATAAACCAAATAAGGTAAGTAGCTGTGCGGAATGACCAGAAGCCGTGCAGGTAGCGCCCACCCCGCCTTCAAGATCTGCTATTCGAGCTTGTAACGTGTTTACGGTAGGATTTGTTAAGCGCGAATAAATGAACCCCACTTTTTCAAGATTAAACAATGCAGCTGCATCTTCTACATCTTCAAATACAAAAGATGTAGATTGAATAATGGGAACGCCCCTCGCACCCGTAGTGGGATCAGGAACTGCACCGGCATGAATTGCTCTGGTTGCAAATTTTTGTTGAGAATTATTACCCATATTTACTCCTATTTTTTATTATGTTTGTGATCAATTAAATCAGCCCTATAAATATTATCAGAATTGACAGCTGCGGCTACTGTAATTTTTCTGTCTTGAAAATTTAAACTAACCAGTCCGAGTAAAGGTTCAATTTCCAGTCGTACTAAATATGATGGCGATGGTGCACATACTTACAAGTATGGGCAACAATTCAAACCATCTTAACTTACTGAATTTTTAAAATTCGCTCTATGACCAATAATGTTCGAATCCTTCCTATTGCGGCATACATTAAAGCGTAATCAAAACGGCTTATCTGGCTGATTCTACCGGTAAAACTTATTTGTAGCGATAAATCTCACTTCTTAGGTTATTGGTCTAATTTATGCAGCATTTATAAACATGTGTCAACTTACATGGAGAATTTCGATGTTAAGGATAATGTCTATTTTGACGTTATTGCTGCTCGCTAGTCACGCAATTGCTGAAGGACACCCTGAAATAACTCGATTTTGCTCGTGGAAAGCCAATGCAGCACGCGTCATTGCAATGAACCGAGATGTCGGCCTCAATGAATATAAACTCATTGGCAGTTACCTTGATCAGAAGAATGAACATGAAGAACAAAAAATTGTTTTGAGTTTGATTGATAAAATCTATGGTCCCTATGAGTTTGTCAGCAATGACGCCATTTTTCTCAACCACGCAAAACATGTATGAGAGATTTTTATATTGATCCCTCTAAGAGAGTCGTTTTTAATCAGCCATAGAAAACATCAACCTTTACACAAGCAAATAGATTTTAAATTGCACGGCCTATAATCCTTAATAATTATAAGGGTTATAATCTTGATTCTATTTTTTTACCTAAGTTATTAGGTAAATTCCATTGCAAATTTATTGGAATGTGAACATTCCCTGGTAATCGTGGGTGTCTCTATACTATAAGTGTAAATGAATTTAGGGCTACAATTATACGTATGGAAAACGCCATAACATCTGCTACGAACAATCACAGTATTGCGTCTAAGAAACAAATACTTTGTGCGCCTGCTGCGATGGTAGATAGGGTCTGTGATGAAATACTTGAAGTTATAAAAAACAAATCATCTACGATTTTACTAACGGGTGAAGTTGGAAGAGGTAAAAGCAACCTCTTACGAAAATTAGGTAACAAAGCTAAAATTAGCCAGCGATTAATATTTTTTAATGGTTATGATTTTTTAACTGAAGCCAGCGCAACAATTAATAAGCGATTCAAATCAACTAAAAATCAGAATCAAAATGCTCAAGATTTTAATTTTGTTAAAGACTTTATTTACGAATCTCTAAATCTTGATGAGAATATTTTAATAATTGTTGATTCTGCTGATTTCCTCCCAGCTGATATTCTTGATGACTTAATAAAGATTACAACACAAGTTACATCTAAAAATTATTCAGTTAATCTTATTTTAGCGGGATTAACAAAACTTAAGAACCAATTAGATGATGTTGAGAAAAACTATCATAAGAATTTGATTCATTTTTCTCTAGATTATTTCAATGAACAGGACATTAAAGCGCTCGCTTCTGTCAAAACTTTCTATAACAAACCAAAAAATGGTGAGTTAAATTTCAATAAAAATGCGCTGAGTGAAATTTCTCAATATGTTGATGGCAATGAGCAGCTTCTGGATGTAATTCTTGAATGGTGCTCTACATTAGTTGATGAGAAAAAAGCAAGTACAGTTACAAAGGATATAGTGTCAAAGGCCATTGTGTCAGCAGAAGAACTTGCAGTTGATAAATCAGCTAATGCTGAAAAAGCATACCCGCCTTCATATGATATAGAAATTGATACATCAGACGAAATTCCAGAGATTCCTTTGCTAGAAGAAGATGTCAGCCCCATAACTTCAATGGCATTTATCAATGATAGTGAACGTCAGACACCCCATCAAAAAGATACATTAATTGTTAATGATGCACTTGAAATAGCATCAAATGACATTCGTGATATTGAAGAAGAGATCATGCCAGTGAACTGGGTGAGCTCGCCTAAAAAAGTATCAGCAAGCAAAAAGCCGTTTGTCTCACTCGTTGCAATCATTGTTACGCTTATTGGTGGCTTGGCGTTTCTTATTTCTTATAGAATTCAGCCAGATCTGCTCATTAATGATGATGTAGAAATTAATACCATTGAAATGGTACAAGAAGATGCAGCATCACAAAATATGGTGCCTGATAATAATCCAATTGATGGCACTTTAGATAATGAAGAGATTCATTTGCAAGAAGACAGCGAAGTGGTGCTCGTTGACAATAGCTACAGAACTGATGATGAGACTATTCACACCATTAATTATAACAATGATGTGTCGTCTGCGCCCACAACTAAAATAGAACCGGTCAAACAAAAAGACAATAGTGAACTTATAGGTACAGGTGCCAACCAACTTAAGAATGAGCAAACCGCAGATAAAAATGGTAATGAAGCTATAGATAAAAAGGTAAATGATGAGGCACTAATAGTGCAGGCGCCTATTCAATTAAATAGTAATGAACCCAACCATGAAATAAATGTGCCCGTTGTCATGCTTAATACACCAATTACTGCTGAGCATGAATTAACTGATAGTGCCCGCCAGCAAGAAACAAATAATTTTAGCGAGTCACAAAAAATTGAAAACGTAGAAAATAGTCTTAGTGAAACTCATATCAACCGACTACTTGCTACGGCAGAACAACAGCTTGCAGTAAAACATCTAACTACTCCGTATGAAGATAGTGCATATAAGTCTTATAAGGCAATTCTAGAGTCTAAGCCTGATCACGATGCTGCAAAAAAAGGAATACAAAGAATCCATGCTATCTATACAAACTGGGCAAACTACTACTTGCGCAATAATGAAATAGAGCGCTCAAAACATTTTTTCACAAAGGCAATAGAGATTTATCCAAATGATACTGTAAGCCAAAGGATGCTTAATAATATTAGTACGCAAACACCTCAAACAAGCTCATCGTCTAATATTGATGTAAGAAATCTAAGCCAGGCAGAAATACACCAAGTGGAGCGCGTTTATGTAGGAGATTTATTGATCCGAGCAAAACTTCAGTTACAAAATAAAAACTTAACCTCGCCTCCGCACAATAATGCGTACGAAACCTATAAAAAAGTACTTAGATATCAGCCAGACAACCCCCTTGCATTAACCGGAATTTCGTCCACAAAACAAAGTTACGTGAATTGGGCCGAACAAGATCTAAAGGATAGTAATTATCGGCGTGCGACGTTTTTCTACGAGAAAGCACTTGCAATTGATCCAGCCGATGTGCAACTTGCTCAACGACTGGATAAAGTAAAACAACTAAGAAATTCTGACAGTCGCAATTAATAAAAAAATTAATTTCGTTTATATTTGTCAATCAATTTATGAATTAGATGGAAGGGTTTATTTTAATTTATTGCTATTCTTTACAACCGCGCATGCTGAACCTGAAAGGTTACTCGAGATTATTATACAGTTAGTAAAAACATCTTTGATATTTCCCCCTATCTATTAAACAGAATACGAGTTAACCAAACCATACTTTGCAAAATGCAAACACATATTGAACATTGTTTAGTGAACTAAAAAATATCGCCAATCAAAATGAATAGCATAAATTCACAGCATAGTCGCCTGTTAGTGGTTACGCTAAATGGTGCTGCCGCACTTGAATATAACCGAGACCAAGCACTATCTAATGTACAACAAGAGTCGCTAAATTTAATGGATGAAAAATTAGGTCAAGGTATTACACTAGAAAATGACTTTATCCCGACACCGTCACTTGAGCAGCGTGTTGAATTTGTTGCAGCAAATTTAATTTCAGCCTTGCTGAATGAGAAAGATGTGCTGGCCGCTGCAAGTTGTGCCTATATCGCGACCCTTCTTCCGGAACTAAAACAAATCAAAGCGGCTGAAAAAGAAGGTGAGGTATCGATCGAGTTAATTTTTGACCGTGAGTTTCAAGAAGAGATAAAAATGAATTTTATGCCTTTGGATAAATTGTCAAAAAAGCAACACTGAATGAAGGATTCGTTAATTGCAGATTATCATGGTCACACCTACCACCAAGATACAGAGTGCCAATAGAAGATTCATCGTCATCGTTATACATTCTTTAACCAGTTGAACGCACACTGCATTGATTTGGAAAAATAATCATTCCCTTTAATAAGTCAACACACCAAGTCGCCCGATAAACCAAATTATTGAAAAGAGAAACGTTTAAATGTGATTAGCAGATGTACTGCGACTGAGAAATTTTCAATTATTAATACGGGAACATCGTTCAATGATTAATTCAATTTTAATCCATTATTAATATTACATAATAGTATATGAGTAAGGGCTGCCCACGTGGACTGGCACCCATGCTATTAAGTTTTTTACTATAAAACCAATAAGTTACCCGTATACTTTTTTATTTGTTGCAATTAAACAACAATAGTTGCCCAATTTGATCATGGTGCAACTGAATGCAAATTGATCAATTATTAAGCCACTAGACCAATAGCTATCATTAAATTCGCTGATTTTCATAAACAAAGTCCATTTAATTAGTTGCTAAATTACAACAACTACCCCTTGACTATCTATTGTTAAGGCGGCAATCTGTCGCACAAATACAACGTTTGTTGTATTTATCTTGTAGCGTGGAGTCGGCATGGAATGCTGGCTTTGCGTTCAGATCTGAGAGTTTTTCATGCAGAGGGAGGGAAGCGAATTATCGCAAAAGGTGCATGAAGATCTTTGTTAGGAAAATTACTCGAGTATTTTTCTTTATTTTAAACTTAGTTAACGAAGAGGAGTATCTTCATGAAAACTAAACTTTTAGGAGCCGTTCTCGCATTCGGCCTCGCGACAGTGCCACTGGCATCGTTCGCAGGCGGTGTTGGTGGCGGTAATGCAAACTCACACTGGACCATTTATGGTTGGCAAAACTGGGAGTCTAACTGGCATGAAGTAGATAGCGCCAGTATTGATCCTGCTGACGTCGATGATACACGTTCACGTGATTTTCACCGTATAGACAATGGCGCGGCAAACATTGGTTTTGCGGCAACCATTGATTCCGGCATGTCATTGGGTGATACACCCATTAAAGTCAACTTTCAATGCGAGCAATTCACCTACTTTAACCGGTTTAGTGATTTTGCTTTTAACGACTGGTGTAGCCGTAACAGTAAGTTAGGCATAAGTGGTATCTGGGGTGAAGTCATGTATTCAGCATGGTTAACACCTTATAACGAAATCACCGCACAATGGATTGATCCATTCTACGATGCTGGCACCCAAACCCACGCAACATTGTTGGGACTTTCTGGATTTGGTTCCTCATACGGTAATGGTGGATTTGATAGTGCCTTTGGAAATGGTATGGCAAACATCGGCTTCATGCGTCGTAAACCAGAACTGTACCAGTGGTTCTCACCGAACTGGGGTGGTTTTAACATGCGGGTAGCCTATTCGAGTTCTCATAACTCAGATTTTGCAGCTGGAGAAACGCAAATAACGGACAGCAATAGCATTGTTCAAGAAGTTGATCCAAGCATGCTTTCAATTGGTGCAGCGTATACGCATACCATGGAAAGTGGTGATGAGCTCTGGTTTGGATTTGGATATCAAAAACATGATGAGTGGGCTGCGGTCGACTTCGCATGTTCTGATTCTGATGATGACACCTTCCGCTATGCTGCACGTTATATCCATAACTGGGGCGATAGTGGTCACGCGACCACGGTTGCTGGGGCTTTTGAACAAATGTCTTGGGAATGGGATGAGTGTGGAGCAGCGGGTAACTCAGCCGGCCCATTTGCGATTGCTGCGACTACCAATGCTTCGATCGATGTTGAGCGGGATGCGTGGTTATTCTCAGGCAAGCATAATTTCCCTGGGCCTTTCGATTTTCGCTGGATGTACCAAGAAGCGGATGACTATGATTGCAAAAATATTTCTAGAAATGCGGGCAAAAGCTGTGGCGGTATCGATGAAAGCAGTTCGGGTGCCGAAGCGCTGTCATTGGGTATATTTTACACCCTGCCTGCGGGCACGGAACTGCGTCTGGTCTACGGGGAAGTGGATAATGATCGCAACTCGCAAAATGACTACGGTATTAACTCTACCGGCGTGGTCCAAGGTGGCGAGATTGAGACCTACCAATTTGGCGTAGTACAGTGGTTCTAAGCAGGTCTTAGAAATATATCGTAATTAAACGGATTTTTTAACGATATCAACAGGCGCCCATTGGGCGCCTGTTTTTTTGTCTGATAGTTTTTCAAAAATAGGCATTGAACTTGTTGCACAACATCACTGTCATTACTTACACTAATTGCTCTTATCTCTAGCATTAGATAATTTATTCGATGGTACCAAAACCAACTATGATAATGGCTTGCGCACTTACCTGCCTATCTGGAAGCAGTTCAGCGGCCTGCAGCAAAGAAGACATTGCTTTCTATTTAGAAAAAGGATTTAGCCAAGATCAAATCACTCAACTGTGTTCGGCGTCTGAGTCTGGGGAAAATATTCCTGACTACCAGCCTTACCAGCAACAAATTATTATCTATAGCGATGAGGAAGGACCCGGTCTGAAGGGCGGGTTTACGCGTGAAGAACGTGTTGCAATGACCGACTTAAAAAAGAGTTTAGAGGTTTCAGGCCTTGTTATCGATAAAGACCAGCTCATGTACACAGACGTGATTTGCCTGACTTCACAACATGGAAAAGAATATACTCAGCGTATTAAAGTTTGCCCAGAAGTACTCTTCGAGATTTCGCGTACAAATTTAACTGTCAAATCAACCGGTAAAAAATTTGGAGTTGCGGGCCTTGAATCTGTAACGATTGAAGGCAATATAAAGCGCACCCCTCAAGAAGACCTTGAAAAACTACCCACTCAATTTAAACAAGATTTAATCAGGCAATATAATTGGAAGGCAGGCGGCAATGAGGTTACCCTCCCGCTTCAAAGGGATCGTTCACTTGCAAAAGTAGTCGATGCAATTAACGCGCTGTCTAAGCAACCAGATACAGATGCTGTCATTGAGCAAGAAGAAGACAGCATTGTTGAAGAAACTCCTGAATCAACAAACTTAACAGCTGAATCAAAAGATAAAAAATGGTGGAACCCCTTTGATTAGGGTCTATCAATACAAATTTTAATCCATTTAAATATATCGTTTACTAGGTATCACTTTTGTAAATGCAGTCCATGGGGTAAAGTGGTAAAACGCCAGCTCATCACATGCCATTGCGATGAATTAACAGCGAGGTTCCCGTCATTGCCTCAGGTTTTTCTATTCCCATTAATGCTAATAATGTGGGGGCGACCGCACTCAAGCCTCTGCCATTAGCCAACCTCCAGCGCTGTTGATCAATTACTAAACACGGAACAGGGTAAGAGGTGTGTTGCGTATGCGGCTCATCGGTGACGGGATCAACCATTTCATCGCAATTGCCGTGATCTGATGTGACAATGACCGAGATGCCTTTCTCCACTGCGGCATCGAGCACACGGCCCACATGCGTATCCATGGCTTCCAAAGATTTAATGATGGCATCTTTTTTTGCTGTGTGGCCCACCATGTCACCATTCGCAAAATTGGTAACGATCAACGCATATTGGTCCACCTGTATGGCTTTGATCACTTCATCTGCAACTTCATCTGCGCTCATTTCAGGCTGCAGGTCATAGGTGGCGACCTTCGGTGAGGGAATCATTTTACGATCCTCGCCTTCATAGGCATCTTCATGTCCGCCGTTAATGAAATAAGTGACATGAGGGTACTTTTCGGTTTCCGCGCAGTGAAATTGGCTTAAGCCATTGCGACTAATTATTTCAGCTAAGTGCGTTTCCGGTTTGCGCGGTGGAAATACCACTGGCCCTAGAAACTGCTTGCTATATTTCGTCATAATCGTCAGCTTAATGGGTTGATAATCGGGGCCTCGGTCAAAGGCACTAAACCCCTCTTTAGCGAGCGCCTTACTAAGTTGTAATGGCCGGTCATTTCGAAAGTTGAAAAAAATTACTTCAGACCCCCCTGTCATGGCACGTGCACCATTCAAAACAGTGGGTACAATGAATTCATCAGATTCCCCTCTTGCATAGGCTTGTGCAATAGCATTGACCGCATCACTTGCTTTTTCGCCTTCTAACTGTGTTAGTGCTTGCCATGCTTTTATGCTGCGCTCCCATCTACGATCACGATCCATGGCATAGTAACGCCCCATTACCGTTCCCATAGATCCACCCGCATTTTCTAATTCGGGTAGTAAATATTTCACATATTTTTCTGCGCTTTTAGGAGCGGTATCACGCCCATCTGTTATGACATGTAACATGGGTCGAACACCATTGTTTTGACATTTTTTAATCAAAGCCAAAACGTGATTGATATGAGAATGCACCCCACCATCTGATACCAATCCAATTAAATGAATATAGCCTTCTTTCTTTTTTGCTTTTTCTATGGCACGTAATATGGGCGACATCTCAAAAAAACTGCCGTCTGCAATTGCATCATTAATGCGTACAAGATCCTGATGAACAATGCACCCACAACCAATGGTCATATGACCTACTTCAGAGTTTCCCATCTGGCCAGGCGGTAGGCCTACCGCTTCACCAGAGGCCTCTAGCACGGTATGCGGGTATTTAGAAAAATACTCATCGAGCCTAGGCATGGCAGCATGAAATACCGCGTTGTTTGTCTTACTGGGATTTACGCCAAAGCCATCCAGAATAACTAACATCGCACGATTGCGTATTTTCATTGAACTTGTCACAAGTTTTTTATTTATTGGAAGCTTACACGTGCAAAGATTTATAGTGCTTAATTTTCTGGCTGATCTTTGGGTTCATTTGTATCGTCTAAAAGCTCATCTTCATCACGCTTTATATCTTGTTCTTCATTTTTAAGCTGGCCAATACGTGGTTCTATTTTAGTAGACGTCTCTGTGCCCATTTCATCTAGATCTTCAGTCGATTCGCTTTTTTTCATTATGCGTGATAGTGCTAAACCAAGCTCAAACAACAACCATACAGGTACAGCCAATAATATTTGTGAAATTATATCGGGTGGCGTTAGCAACATCCCCACAACAAAAGCTACGACAATCACATAGGGTCTTTTGGAGGCCAATTGCTCAGGTGTGGTGATATCCATTTTAACCAACACCAAGGTAACAATAGGCACTTCAAATGCAACACCAAATGCGATAAAAATTTTCATCACAAAATCAAGATAACGACCAATATCCGTCATCACCGCAACACCCTCCGGTGCAACGCGAGTAAAAAATCCGAACATTAACGGGAAGACAACATAGTAGGCGAATGCCATTCCAACATAAAACAGTAAAGAGCTTGATACTAGAATTGGGAAAACGAGACGTTTCTCGTGCCGATATAAACCCGGTGCAATAAATGCCCAAGCATGGAACATGATAATTGGAATTGCTAAAACAATACTAACTAAAAATACAAGTTTAAACGGCGTTAAAAAGGGTGATGCCACATCAATGGCAACCATTGAACTGCCTTCAGGCATATGCGCCATTAATGGGCCCGCTAAATAACTATAGAGTTTATTGGCAAATGGGAATAGACAAATAAATACAGCAAATACACTTCCGACTACCCACAATAACCTGCTGCGTAATTCAAACAGATGTGAGAGCAGTGTTTCTTGTTTAGTGCTTTTACCCGAAGACTCTTCAGTCGGCTTCATGCTTTTGAGGCTCAGCGCGTAATGACAGCTCCTGCTGCTTGCTAGATTCAACGTGGTCTTCCACGGCTTTAATTAATTCCCGATCCCCTCCCTGTTGATCGAATTCATGTTCAATTTCATTTTTTGTGTCTTTAATAATTTCTTTCAACGCACCAATTTCATTTTGTTGCTTATCTAGTATTTCTTTTAGTTCGGCAGCTTTGATTTCGGACTCAATGTCCGAACGAAGACTGTTGATGATACGCTTTGCTTTTCCTAACCACCTTCCAGCTTGCCCCGCTAAAACAGGGAGTCGCTCAGGCCCTACAACCAAAAGTGCTACGACCATGACGATAGCAAGCTCCCAAAAACCGAAATCGAACATTACTTTGGATGATTACTCTTTAGGAGGAGCTTCATCTGTTTCAGTTTCAGTTTCATCCGGTTTGTTTTCGTCTTTCATAGACTTTTTAAAACTCTTAATAGCGCCACCTAAATCTCCACCCATATTACGTAATTTTTTAGTGCCAAAAATTAACACAATAATGAGTAAAACAATAAGTAACTGTAAAGGTCCTACTGACATAATTACACTCCGATTAAATAACTTTAAACTGCATAATTTTTATATTCACATGTGTACTGGTTTATAAAAAATATACTTTTCTATTTTTTATTAACAACCTTACGTTGCGCTTTTTCTTCTAGTCCTGAAATACCGAATCGACCATTTAGCTCTTCTAGTACTGTTTCATAACTTGTATTCTTATGCGCAAGTAACACCATGCAATGAAACCATAGATCCGCTACTTCGTGGACTAAATGCTGTAAATCTTCTCCCCTTGCTGCAGAGAGTGTTTCATTAGCTTCTTCGCTTATTTTATCAAGGATTTTTTCAAGGCCTTCATTATATAAGCTTGCAACATATGATTTTTCAACATCTGCTTGTTTACGTTGCTCAAGTATTTCAGTCAATTTGTGTAGTGTATCAGCAGTTTTCATTCTATCCACAAGACAAGTCTTATTCTTGTGGTTCAAAGTATCATGCTTGCCTATCGGAAGCTATTTCCTACAACCCTTTCATCTGCTTGTATCAGCGTCTTACTACAATCCCTTGTGATGCCATATATTTCTTTGCCTCCTGAATAGAATATTCGCCAAAATGAAAAATACTTGCCGCCAGTACTGCATCTGCCTTGCCTATTGTTACGCCCTCAGCTAAATGTGCCAATGTGCCGACGCCACCAGAGGCTATTACTGGAATACCAACGGCTTCGCTGATGGTCCTGGTCAGTTCAAGATCAAACCCTATTTTTGTACCATCGCGATCCATGCTCGTTAAAAGTATCTCACCCGCACCATAATTTTCCATTTTAGAGGCCCATTCAACTGCATCAATACCAGTAGGCTTGCGTCCGCCGTGTGTAAATATTTCCCACTTTAGAGGCTCATCTTCTGCGTTAACTTTTTTAGCATCAATGGCAACCACAATACATTGCGCACCAACTTTTTTACTTGCCTGTCGAACAAATTCTGGATCAAACACTGCGGCTGTATTGATCCCAACTTTATCTGCACCTGCATTTAGCATTGTTCGTATGTCTTGTACTTTACGAATACCTCCGCCGACGGTGAGGGGAATAAAAACTTCGGCAGCCACTTTCTCAACCACATGAACCATTGTTTCACGATCATCGGAGCTTGCCGTTATATCTAGAAACGTTATCTCATCAGCTCCCTCTGAATCGTATCGTTTTGCAATTTCAACTGGGTCCCCTGCATCTCGAATGTTAACGAAGTTTACACCCTTGACGACACGACCCGCATCAACGTCTAAACATGGAATGATTCGTTTTGCGAGTGGCATTATAAATTTGAAAATTTTTACTTAATGTAAGAAGTGGTTTTAGCTATCTAAAACCTCATTGAAATTAAATGAAGTGCAACAACAAAGCTATTTATGACTGATAAGAATCCGCAAGGTCTTGTGCGTGTTGAAGTTCAATTGTTCCTTCATAAAGAGCACGACCTACAATAACGCCCATGATACCTTCTTCATCGCATTCGCATAATTGCTTGATATCATTTTCATTTGTCACGCCCCCCGATGCAATAACGGGAATATGAATAGCGCTTGATAGTTCGGCTGTTGCTTTGACATTTAATCCACCCATCATGCCGTCACGACTAATATCCGTGAATACAATTGCTGCAACACCGTCTGTTTCAAAATGTTGCGCCATATCAATGACGTCATGATGTGATAATTTTGACCACCCATCGATAGCGACCTTGCCGTCTTTAGCATCTAATCCAATAATAATATGCCCGGGAAATTCAAGACATAAGTCATTAACAAAATGTGGCGCACTAACCGCTTTTGTGCCAATAATCACGTATTGCACACCAACATCTAAATAAGCTTGAACGGTATCTTCATCTCGAATGCCGCCGCCAACTTGAATTGGAATATCTGGGTAATTTGAGGTGATGTCTTTGATTAAACGGCTATTCTGAGGTGCGCCGGATGAGGCGCCATCTAAATCAACAATATGTATGCGCCGCGCTCCAGCTTCCGCCCATTGATCTGCAACAGCGACGGGGTCTTCTGAAAATACTGTTACATCGTCCATACTACCTTGTCTTAGACGAACACATTTACCATCTTTCAAATCAATAGCAGGTATTACGATCATTTTAGTAGATTATAATAAATAATTAATTAAATGTGGAGTTTCCATCCCAGTAAATAAAATTACTTAGTAACTGCAATCCTGCATTCGCACTTTTTTCTGGATGACACTGCATCGCAAATACATTGTCACGGGCGATGACAGAAGTGAAGTTTAACCCATAGTCTGTTGTTCCTGCAATCAGCGCATCATCTTTGCATTTTACAAAGTAACTGTGCACAAAGTAAAAATAACTTGATTCAGGAATACCATTCCACAGAGGATGTTTTTGTTGTTGCTCAATGCAGTTCCAACCCATGTGTGGGATTTTAAATCGGTTCTCCGAAGATCCTATAGAAATATGCTGATTAAAATGTTCGACACTTCCTTCATAAAATGCGAGACATTCGGTACCATCATTTTCTTCACTTGAATCCATCAACACTTGCATCCCCATGCATATTCCTAAAAAGGGTTTACTGTCTGCTGCATTAATAATTGCAGCGTTCAATTCAAATTCTTTAATTGCTGACATACAATCACTCGCGGCGCCTTGTCCAGGAAAAATTACTTTATCACTAGATGTAATTATTTTTGGATTGGACGTAATTTGTATATGGTCTTTTGCAGCTGCTACGTGCTCAACTGCCTTTGCTACAGAATACAAATTGCCCATACCATAATCTACGATGGCAATGTTACTCATGGCCGTTTAGCATTTTTTTAAAAAATTATTGATATTTAATTTTAACTGCATAAATATTTTTAACATATTTTCGCAATTATTATTAATTCTATAAACTACCTTTTGTTGATGGCACAATGCCTTGCATACGTTCATCATGCTCCACCGCTACGCGCATCGCCCTTCCAAAAGCCTTGAAAATAGTTTCCGCTATATGATGTGAATTTGAGCCTGCTAAATTGTCAATGTGCAGTGTCACTCCAGCATGATTTACAAAACCTTGAAAAAACTCATGCGTGAGATCAACATCAAAATCACCTACTCGCGCGCGTGGAAATTGCACAAGAAACTCCAAACCCGGACGACCCGAGAAATCAATTACCACCCTAGAAAGGGCTTCATCTAATGGAACGTATGCATGACCATAGCGTCGCAGACCTTTTTTATCGCCAAGCGCTTGAGCAAATGCTTGGCCTAAAGTAATGCCCACATCTTCAACAGTATGGTGGGCATCAATTTCTAGATCGCCTTTTGCAACAATATTTAAATCAAACATTCCGTGACGGGCAATTTGGTCAAGCATGTGATCAAAGAAAGGTAAGCCCGTCTGCAACGTAGATGACCCTTTGCCATCTAAATTGAGTTCGATTGCAATTTGAGTTTCATTAGTATTGCGTTCGACACTGGTGGTTCGTGCAGTCACAATTGTCAAAAATTATAGTTGAGGTGTCAAAAAATAAAACTTAATTTTAGATATGAATATTTATAGTTGTAGCCAGAAAGTTACTGGGCCATCGTTAATTAATTGTACTGTCATATCTGCAGCAAATTTTCCAGAGTTAACTTTAGCATATTTAGAGTTTAATGTGTTTAGAAAATAATCAAACAGGCTCTCTCCATACTCCGGTGATGCAGCCTGTGAAAAGTTGGGTCGCATGCCTTTTCTAGTATCGGCTGCCAATGTAAATTGAGGAACGACCAGCAGCTCCCCATCAATTTCCACAATACTTTTATTCATTCTTCCTGAATCGTCTGCAAAGATTCGATAACCAACTATACGTTCACTCATTCGCTGTACGGTGTTTTTGTCATCATTTTCCTGTAGCGCAACAAATACCAATGTCCCCTGTTGAATTTTAGCTATCACATCGCCATGTATTGCTACACTTGCTTCGAGCACACGTTGTAATAATGCAATCATTTTATATAAAGTTCTCTAAAATTATCTGTTGCATGAACAAGCGCATCAATTATTTCTGGCTCGGTGGCAGAATGCCCTGAATTTGCAGCAATAACGAATTCGGCTTCTGGCCATACATGATGCAATGCGAATGCCTGTTCAATTGGGCAGACCACATCATAACGCCCGTGAACAATTACACCTGGAATACCAGCAAGCTTCTTTGCATTTTCGAGTAGCTGGTTTTCTGAAAAAAATGTATCGTTAACAAAGTAGTGACATTCAATTCGCGCCAAACTTAATGCGGTATGGTCATTTGCAAAATGATTCAATACAGATGTTTTAGTTATTAAATTCGATGTGCTGCCTTCCCATAATGACCACGCCCTTGCAGTTTTGAGTTGCTCTTCTTTATTATCTGAAGTCAATCGTTTGTAGTATGCCGACACCATGTCTTTTTGTTCTTCTTGTGGAATTATACTTAGAAATTTCTGCCAAACATCTGGAAATATAAAGCTTGCGCCATCTTGATAAAACCATTGAATATCACGAGGACGGCACAGAAATACGCCTCTTAATATTATTCCTGAAACAGGCTGTGGGTTTGCTTGCGCATAGGCAAGCGCTAAAGTTGACCCCCATGATCCACCAAACACCAACCATGTTTCAATTTTTAAATAGTTTCTGATTTTTTCTATGTCATTAATTAGTTCCTGTGTGGTGTTACCACGCAACTCGGCATGTGGTGTTGAACGCCCGCAACCGCGCTGATCAAATAATATAATTCGATAATACTCAGGATCGAAAAATTGACGCTGAAATATTTCGCATGCAGCGCCAGGGCCGCCATGCAAAAATATTACCGGGAACCCATTAGGATTGCCGCACTCTTCTATCCACAGGGTGTGGGTATCACTAACGTTGAGTTGAAACTCGTGATAGGGCTCTATACGCGGGTACAGTTCTCGAAGATTCATCATTTTTATTTTCATAGCGCCATAATTCATTCATTAACGTTTTTGTGCAATTAACAACGCTACATCACGTATTCCATGTGATGTATCCCCGACACAACCGTGTTCCAAATATACCAAAACATGAAGTGATGAAAATAATCGAAGTAGTTCATTCGCGCATAATCGAAAGTCTGGGTTACAAGGCCCATGGAGTGAAATTTTTTCATGTATAAAGGTTTGATAAATTAAAACTCCATTTTGTTTAAGTGCTGAAATAATACTTTGCGTAATGCTTCGATCAAGAAAGTAACTCACACAAATTACATCATAAGTGTTTATTGCAGGCGGTCGTTCATGCACATCACGTATTTCTGTTTCAATGTGAATATGCTTCTGCTTACAAAGCCTTTCAAGCTGACTGATTGCTTGCTCTGATATGTCCCACGCATGCACATGCAACCCATGTTGTGCCATATAAATTGAATTTGCGCCCCGACCACATGCAAGATCTAGTGCTTCCCCGCAAGTTGGCAATAAAAACGTATATTCAGATAATGCTAATGAAGGCAGAAAAGGCGACGATAAATCTTTGGAATAAATCTCATCCCATTTTAGTTTTGTAAAATCATCAGACATGTCTTCAATATCAATTCTTCCAAAAAGCAGGTGTGAGCACCACGAGTAATGTAAAAATTTCCAGCCGCCCAAGTAACATCCCTAGGCACAGAATCCATTTGCTGAAATTATTGATACTTGTGTAGTTGGCGCCAACTTCGCCTAATCCTGGACCAAGATTATTAAGTGTTGCTGTAACAGCTGAAAAAGCGGTTATCTGATCTAAGCCAGATGCCATAAGCAAAAGCAACATAACGATAAATACACCAACATATGCAGAGAAAAACCCCCATACTGCTTCAATAATTCGATTATCAACGGGTTTCGAGCCAATTTTGACTGCTATTTGCGCATTAGGGTGAATTAATCGTAATAGCTCACGCATTCCTTGTTTAACTAAAAGTAGTACGCGAATTACTTTTATCCCCCCTCCTGTAGAGCCTGCGCACCCTCCAATGAAGCTAGCTAGTAGCAGAAGAACAGGCAAAAAACTAGGCCAAAAATAGTAATGCGATGTAGTAAATCCGGTTGTTGTTGCAATGGAAACTGTGTGGAATATAGCTTTGGAAAAGGCATCGCTCCAAGTTAAATAAATCTCATCGAATCGTAAAAAAATAGCCGTGATAAGTGAGATTGAAATAATTACAAGCAAATACGTTTTCAACTCTGCATCGTGCAAGTAATGACGAATACTTTGTGATTTCCAGGCAATGAAATGAAGACCAAAATTTGCCCCTGATAGCAACATGAATATGATAGAAACTGTTTCAACCGGTGCACTTCGAAAGTATCCAATACTTTCATTATGTGTAGAGAAACCACCAATCGCTATAGTAGAGAAACTATGAGATACAGCATCAAAAACATCCATGCCTGCAAACCAGTAACCAAATGCGCATGCAACGGTTAATGATAAATAAATATACCAGAGTGCCTTGGCTGTCTCTTTAATACGTGGGGTAAGTTTTGTATCTTTAATTGGCCCCGGCGTTTCGGCTCGATAAAGTTGCATACCGCCTACACCTAACATAGGCAGGATGGCAACGGCTAATACGATAATACCCATACCACCCAACCACTGTAATGATTGGCGGTAAAATAATAATGATTTTGGTAACACATCAAGATTTGTAATTACCGTAGCACCTGTAGTTGTTAGACCTGATATAGATTCAAAAACAGCATCGGTAATACTTAACGACACATCTTGGCTAAAGATAAAAGGCAATGACCCAAACACGCCTAGCACAGACCAAAATAATACCACTATTAAAAAACCATCCCGTAAACGCAAGCTTTCATGAAACTTTCGTACCGGATACCAGAGCCATAAACCGGTTATAAGTGTGACAATAAATGCTACTGCAAAAGGTGTCGCAAACTCATCTTCAATTAACATCCCGACAAATATTGGTGGCAACATCGTGACGCTGAACCATGCAAGAAGAATACCCAACACACGCTGAATTACTTGTTTTTGCATTGCTACGATATTTTTCTAAGGAATAGTTAGAATCAATGTGTAAAAAAACACATGTATTTTTATACTATATAAACGTTGCGCTTACTTGAAATATTCGTTCAGTTTCTTTAACAACGGTTTTATCAGCTAAAAACATTATGACATGATCTTCGGGTTCTATTTTAATGTCTGACTCAACCATAATGACATCATCACCCCTAACAATAGCGCCAATTGTTACGTCTTTCGGTAACTTTATTTGCTCAATTCGCCTACCAACAACTTTAGACGTCTTTTTATCACCGTGTGCTACAGCCTCTATTGCTTCTGCTGCACCACGCCGCAATTCATGCACTGCAACTATATCGCCTTTTCGCACATGAGTGAGAAGTGTCCCTAATGTTACTTGTTGAG
Source organism: Gammaproteobacteria bacterium (assembly GCA_965247265.1). Taxonomy (GTDB): domain Bacteria; phylum Pseudomonadota; class Gammaproteobacteria; order UBA4575; family UBA4575. The sequence continues at coordinate 666,121 of OZ252002.1, read as the reverse complement.
GTGATATTGCAATATCAATGCTGCTGCTTTCAATTAAATCTACGTAGCTTACTCGATTGATAAGTGACATAACTTTATTTGCACCAAGGCGCTTGGCGAGCATCGCTGATAAAATATTTGCTTCATCATCATTTGTAAGCGCACAAAACACATCCATGTTCTCAATATTTTCTTCAAGTAGCATATCCTGATCTGCAGCATCGCCTTGTAATACAATTGTTTTATCCAATGACTCCGATAAAAATTTTGTGCGCTCAGGGTTGCATTCTATAATTTTTACTTGATAAGAGTTTTCTAAAGACTTTGCTAAATGAAACCCAATGTTACCGCCGCCAGCTAATAAAATGCGTTTGTAGGGTTTATCGGTCTCACGCAGCTGAGCTGTTAATGCTTTAGCATTTTCTGTGGAAGCTAAAAAAAATACTTCATCATTGATTTGAATAACCGTATCGTTACTTAAGTCTATCGAATTGTTATTTCTATAAAGCGCTACCACTTTTGCTTCGGTCTCTGGCATTAGCTCCCAAATCTCACGTATTTTTTTACCAATCAATGGACCACTTGTATCGACACGCATTGCTAGTAATTGTATTTTCCCATTCGCAAAATCTAAAACCTGTAGTGAGCCTGGGTACTCAATCAAGCTTTGTACATATTGTGAAATAAGATGTTCGGGGCTGATAAGCACATCTACAGGTAAAGCTTCTTGAACAAATAAATCTCTATAGTTCAGATATTCCACTGCGCGGATACGTGCGATTTTTGTGGGAGTATGAAACAAGGTATATGCAACTTGGCAAGCAACCATATTAGTCTCATCGCTATTTGTTAATGCGATAATCATGTCTGCATCTTTTGCACCGGCACGCTCTAATACCGATGGATGTGATGCTTCGCCAATAACAGTGCGTAAATCTGCCCGATCTTGAATATCTTGCAGTAAACTAGGGTCCATATCGACCAGTGTAATATCGTTTTCTTCGTTCGAGAGACTAAGCGCTAATGAACCGCCAACTTGACCTGCACCTAAGATTATGATTTTCATAGAATTTCCTCATCGAACAGCAATTTTAACGTTGCAAAATAGCCGGCGAGGCAGCATATGAGAAGTTACTAGTTACTTGCAAGCCTTATTCGCTAAGACTCTTTAGCACTTATACCAAGGGCGCGAAGTTTTCGATAAAGGTGTGTGCGTTCCATGCCCACTCGTTCGGACAATTTGCTGATATTGCCATTTACTTCTTTTAACTGATGTAATAAATAACTACGCTCAAATAACTCTCTTGCTTCACGTAGTGGTAACTCATAAAGTTTTTCGTGGATTGTCGTTTCTGTTTTCAGCTTAGCTGTATCATCGTTTAATGCGTTCTCCACTTCTTCAGTATTAATTTCATCAGAAGTACTTAGTATCAATAACCTTTGTACTAAGTTTCTCAACTCTAGAATATTGCCCGGCCAAGTGTAATGGAGTAATCGATTTTGTGCCGCAATAGAAAAACTTCGATAGGGGTAATTCTCTTGCGCGCAATAAAAGTCTATATAATGGCGCAACAACTCCGGCACATCTTGTAATCGATCGCGCAATGCAGGTAACCGAATGGAAACAACGTTAATCTGAAAATATAGTTCGTCATTAAAATGATTGGCTTTTACTTCTTCTTGAAGACTGTGTTGTGAAGCTACCATAATACGTGATTCTAAGTTTTGTAATGTATTACCTCCAATACGACTAAACTTTTTTCTTTGCAGTAAGCGTAATAATAGCTTTTGCCCTTTTTCATTTAGATCGAACACATCACTAATAAATATTGTGCCGCCTTTAGATAGTTCCAATAAACCTGGCGTAATAACTCCATTTTCTTCAGAGCCAAATAGTTGCTTAATTGCATCAGAGTCATTGAAATACTCTTCACTAAGCGTCAAAAAACGTTTTTTTCTATTAGCGCATAAAGAATGAACATAATTAGCGAATAGCTTTTTGCCAACACCCGATTCGCCTAAAATAAACAAATTATTTTCATGCTGAGCTAATTTTTTTGCCTGGTCACGCAAAGCACGCATCTGCATACTAGACCCTACTGGCTCCCCAACTAATTTTCCTTGATTACTTTTATCTTGATCTCCATCGGCTGCTTCTAAGGCACGTTTTACGCTTACTAAAAGTTTTGCCATGGTTAATGGTTTCTCAATAAAGTCATAGGCGCCAAGGCGTGTAGCTTCCACTGCAGTTTCTACAGTGCCATGCCCAGACATCATCACAACTGGGCAACTGATGCCGCCGCTGCTTTGCCAGTCTTTTAATAAGCTAATGCCGTCTTCACCAGGCATCCAAATATCCAGTAGCACTAAATCAGGTTGCAATTTACTTGCACGCTGTCTGGCATCGTCAGTGTTTTCAGCAACCCTAACTTCATAACCTTCGTCTACAAGAATTTCTTGAACCAAATTACGGATATCTGGCTCATCATCAACGATTAATATGTTTTGCTGATTCACGCAGCATCCCCTTGGATTTGCGTGCTAGAACTTTTAAATTGAGCGTTAGAAATTGGAAAACGAATTTTAATCCGTGCGCCATGTTCGGAAGCATTCTCTGCTCGAATTGTACCACCATGTTCTTCAACTATTTTTTTCACAATGGCTAAACCTAATCCGTTACCCTTGGATTTTGTTGTTACATAGGGTTCAAATAACCGTTCTAAAATTTCTGGCGGAAAACCTGGGCCTTCATCTACAACAACTAAGCTAACAAATGGGATGCCACTAATTTCAAAACAGCGCGTAGTGAACTGCACTTTAGCATCATTTTGCTCCTGCATGGCTTCTAAAGCATTTTTAATTAAATTATGTAACAACTGGCGTAATCGAATACTGTCGCCTTTAATTAATGGAGGAAGCTCATCCAAAGAGGCCGAAACTAAAATATTTTCTGTATTGTTTTGATAAAGCTCGATGACTTCTGTAATAAGCTTATTTAGATCCAGAGGTAGTTTTTCTATTTGTGGCACACGAGCATAATCAGCGAAATCATTTACCATTGCCTTCATTGACTCAACCTGCTGCACAATTGTACCAGTGGCACGATCTAGGATATTGGCATCCTGCTGCTCAAGATTAGGTAAAATTTTACCACGCATGCGTTCTGCAGAAAGCTGTATGGGAGTAAGTGGATTTTTGATTTCGTGCGCCAAGCGACGTGCAACTTCGCCCCATGCAGAATCGCGTTGTGCGCGAATTAATTCGGTTACGTCATCAAAAACAAGTGCGTACCCACCTAATTGTTCTGCATCAGCAGGCAACGTCACACCGCGACACATCAAAATTTTTGTACGGTCACCGCCAAGTAATTTTATTTCAGTTTGCCATTCTTTTTCACTGCTTTGAATCATAGGTATAACTTGATCGCAAAAGCTTTTTAGATTTTCATTAATCATTGATAGCTGTGCAACATCGTTGCCAATAAATTCATTTACATTTGTATTAAAAATCTGGGAAGCTGTGGCATTTGCAGTTTTTACAATGAGGTTTTTATCTAGACTGATAACACCTGAAGATAAATTTTCTAAAATAGTTTGTAGATATAAGCGCTGACTATCTATAAGTCGCTGACTAAGTTTTGCTTTATCGCGCGCCAAAGTTAAACGTTCTGTCATTTGGTTAAAGGAAGCTACTAACATACCAAGATCATCTTGCTGCTCAACCGGGATCTTCTTGTGATATTGTCCAGCCGCAACAGCCTTTGTGCCTTGCGCAAGATCTTTTATAGGCGCAACCAATCTGCGAGCAGAATAAAATGCGGCCCACACTGAAAATAAAACCCCAAGTAACAAGACAAGTGTAAGAATTAGATTAAAATTTTGCTTCAGCGGTGTGCGTAAATACACCAATTTATTATATTTACCAAATCCTTCTTGCACGCTTAACGCAAGATCACTGATACGTTCAGAAATGGGATATAGAACTTGTACCATACGCCCTTGTGTGCCAGGCCGATTTGAGCGTATAGGATAAACTAATCTAACATGTAAGCCCGTGTCTTTGATTGGATCTAATCCTACATATGTCTCGCCTTGGCTAACCAGATGCATTACCGTTTCCCCAGGTAGACGAGGCAAAACAGATTCTCCAACTTCGCCTCCTGATGCAATTATTCTGCCGCTACGATCAAATAACACAATTTCGGTAGCGCCGCTTTTTCGAATTAAATCACTTATGACTAACGGGGCATCTATGGGTGTAGACCTTGCCAATTCCTTTACCATTGGTTCTGTTTGTTTCCGTAAATTACGCATATGTAAGTCAAGCGACGAACGACTTAGATCTACGGAGTCTTGCAAAGCAAGTTCGACATCCACATCAAACCAACTATCTACACCTTCTTGTAACAACCAAATTGAAAACGAATACACTATCCCTACAGGAACTATAGCAAGTAGCACAAACATAAGAAGCAAACGCAATGTAAGCCTTGAACCAGGTTGCCGCTTAACTACTTGCATAGCAAGGCGGGTAATATTAAATACTATCAGTATTAAAAATACAGCAAGCAGCAGTACGTTAAACGGCAACAACCAATAGTGAAGTTGCTCAAAGCTTGTTTCACTTTGAGTTGCATCTGCAAGCAGATACAAAGACCCCATTAGCAAACAAAATAATAAAATTATTGGCCAAATCCGTATAAAAGACTGTTTTTCTATAACAGCCATTCATACCACCCGCTATTCATTTGCCAACTAGAGGAAAAATAACTCTTCACCCTCAATGGCAATGGCAATTTATTAGATAACAATTTAGAGCGCATTTGTACTACATGGTTGCCGTCCTGTTTTAAATTAGTCGTTTCTGCAATATACATGGCTGTAATCCTTCCTTGATGAATAAGTGCAGAGTTCAAATCAGGAAAAGTATCACTTGAACCAGTATCTAAATTTTCCCAAATGTACTGTTTGCTTAACGCATGGTATTTAAGAGAGTGTGTTTGTGTAACTCTGGACACAGTTTTATCCACCATCCATTTTCGCAGAAGTTTTATTTGCACCTCGACTTGAAATAGCATTGATATACCATTGTCTAAAGCCCCTTTAACGCTTTCATCAAGTTGGTAATTAATTTCAGCATCCAGCCGCAACTCATTTTCTAGTGTTGCAATATTAAGATAATTTATTTCAATAGAACTATTTTTAGCTGCAATATCGTTAATTAAGCATAGGCAAAATATTGTTGCCGCTATAACTCCAAGTTGTTTATTTCTTAATAATATTAGTATGCGTGTGCTCATGCACGCTCTCTTAGTTTTATTGTGTCTTGCTCATTTGAAAAATTCTTGCCCGCACTATCGTATGTATTATTAAAATCTTGAGCGCTAATAATTTTACCGCCGGATAATTGTAACGACTTTAAACTAATTGCACCGTTGCCAGTGCAAACTTCTATGCCATTTTTGTTTGCGGCAATTACAGCACCAGGCCCCTTGTTGCATCGAGTTTCGCCTTGATTTGCTTCCCATATTCGCACTCGTTTTCCTTGAAAATAGCTATAGGCTACTGGCCATGAATTGTATGCTCGAATTTTTATCTCAATCTCTAATGCACTTTCATTCCAATTAATGTCCGCTTCTTTTTTTGTTAATTTATTTGCGTAAGTGGCGTGGGTGTTATCCTGAGAAATTGGAATTAATTGATTATTTTGTAGCAAATCAAGTGCGCTAATTATTTCGGTTGATGACAATTTTGCAAGACGATCATGCAGTATTTTACCTGTGTCGGTTGGATGAATATCACATTTTGATTGAAACAAAATTGGACCTGCATCTAGCGCCTCAACCATCTGCATAATGGTAATGCCTGTTTGCTTATCGCCAGCAATTATGGCACGTTGAATAGGTGCAGCACCGCGCCATTTTGGCAACAATGATGCATGAATGTTTATACAACCGTTTTTTGGAGCATTGAGTATCTCTTTTGGAAGGAGCAATCCATATGCACTGACAATCATTACATCAGCATCAAGCTTTTTTAATCGCACATATTCTTTTTCATCTAACTTTTCGGGTTGGAATACAGGTAATTTTTCTTGCAAAGCAATTATTTTTACAGAACTTGCATGAACTTTTTGGCCTCGACCTACTGGGCGGTCAGGCTGCGTATAAACAGCAATTACATTGTGGCGACTTGTAATCAGTGTTTGTAAAGATGCTGCAGCAAAATCAGGCGTGCCAGCAAATATTATTTTTAGGTTATTAGACATGGCATTGCTCGCCAATGGATTACGTCGCAAATGAATTTTAGATTACATGCGCCTGTTCTGGAGAAGACTCCTCTGAATTATCTTGCTGTTTTTGTTGCTTGAGTAGTTTCTTTTTAATGCGTTGCCTCTTCAGCGGTGAAAGATAATCAACAAACAACTTGCCATTAAGATGATCCATCTCATGTTGTATGCACACTGCGAGTAGACCATCTGCTTCATAAGTGACCGGTTTGCCATGTTCATCCAAGGCTTTGGCCGTAATTTTTCCCGCACGAAGCACATTCTCGAATATCCCAGGTACCGATAAACAACCCTCTTGCATCTCCTCCTCGCCATCCTTATCGACAATCTGTGGATTAATTAAGCAAATCGGCGCATCCCTATCATCTGAAACGTCCATAACTATAATTTGTTGCTGTATATCCACCTGTGTCGCCGCTAAACCTATGCCTGGTGCGACATACATGGTCTCTAGCATATCGCTCACCGTCTGTCGGATTTGATCATCCACCTTATCGACTGGCTGTGCTTTTTTTCGCAATCGAGGGTCAGGAAAGTGTAAAATTTCTAGTAATGCCATTAAGTTATAGAAAAAGTTATAAGTTTACTTAAGTATTGTCTTTTAACCTCGCAAATATAGAATACCTCTGCACAAGCAAGGATTTCTATATTGACTAGTTTAGCAAAAATTCTGCAACTACAACGGATAAGGTTTCATATGCTGGGAAAATACAAACATTACAGCTCACAGCTTAAGCTGCTGATTTTTATGATATTTTTAGCCAGCTATGCGGCATGCACTGTAACACCCACTGAGTCGGATAGTAACGACAGTGGTATAGAGATCAATGAACCATCTGTAGAGGTAACTGCAACAGAGACTAAAGAATTACCTGAGTCAAATGAACCCCGCTTGGAAAATTTGCCTGTTGCGCCGGAAGAACACAATGTGGAATTTCGTGCATCAGCACCAGAACAGTACGTCGTAGCACCTGGCGATACGTTATGGGATTTATCAAATCGATATTTAGTGCAGGCCTGGTTTTGGCCTGAAATTTGGTATTTAAACCCCCAAATTGAAGATCCACATCTTATCTACCCGGGCGATGAGATTAGCATTTTCTATGTTGGTGGAAAGCCCTATTTAACCGTAAATGGGGGTCCACGCACCACAGCTGCTGGATCGCAGCGGTTGAGTCCCAGTGTGCGTTCAGAAACGATTGATGAAGATCCGTACGCCATACCCATTCAAGCTATACAGCAATTTATAATTCGTCCCCGTGTGGTGAGTATAGAAGAGCTTGAAAATGCACCCTATATTGTTGGCTCACAGGAAGAAAGACTCGCATACGGCAGTGGCGATCGCGTTTATGTTCGAGGCCTGGATACCGAAGCACCTGCAGGCAGCTATACGGTATTTAGACCAGGTGACCCTCTTTATGATGTAGAAACAGAAGAGTTGCTTGGATATGAAGCCATTTTAGTGGGCGATGGAAAAATTGTGCGTATTGACGACCCCGCAACATTTGATCTAGGACAAACTAAACGTGAAGCGTTGCGAGGAGACCGTTTATTACCTGTAAACTTTAGTGACCAAGACACAGAATTTATCCCTCATGCTCCCGATGCAAACTTAAAAGGTCATGTTATATCAGTATTTGATGCCATTTCGCAGGTTGGTGCCGGTCAGGTAATCACTTTGAACCTGGGTGTAGAAGACGGCATTGAAAAAGGACATATTCTTTCGGTTAGTGAAGCAGGTCGAGTCATAGATGACCCTTTTGAAAAACCAGGATCATATAAAACGGTACAGCTGCCAGAAGAGGCTGCGGGTTTCGCAATGGTCTTTCGTACCTTTGAAAATGTGAGTTATGCCTTGATCATGAAAACCGAAAAACCTATTCAAGTCGGTGATGCCGTAGCAACCCCATAAAATTTTAAAAGGGCGGTCGCACAGTTACGTATATAAAAATAATTATTAGTTCTTTTCTCTAATATCAACAACCCACTACAATTGCGAAAATTACGCAGTTGCTTATGTCTAATTTAAAAAAATGGTTAACACTTTCTAACACCCCACATCTTGGGCCTGTTACATTTCAAATATTATTAAATGAATTCGGTACGCCCGATGAAATTTTAAATGCAGACCGCGCAAAATTTCAATCACTGAACGTATCTAAACAAGTAATTGATGGGATCCTTGACCCAAGCATTGGAGACATTTCAAAGGATCTTGAATGGCTTGTGCATCCCACTCACCACATCATCACAATACACGATGATCACTATCCTAAATTATTAAAACAAATCACAGACCCGCCTTCAGTACTTTATGCTATTGGCGAAGAAAAGTTTTTCCCGCAATTATTATCTGAACCCCAGCTTGCAATTGTTGGAAGCCGGAATGCCTCAACAAACGGTAAACAGATTGCGGTTGAATTTGCACAGAATATGGCTCAAGCCGGACTTGTTATAACAAGCGGTTTAGCAAATGGAATTGATGGCGCAGCTCATGAGGGCGCACTAATACCCCCACTAGGTGCCACCATTGCTGTAACGGCCTGCGGATTAGACCGAGTTTACCCGGCCAATCACCAACAACTTGCAGAAAAAATTTCTACCCATGGTGTAATTATTTCAGAGTTCCCTATCGGTACAAAACCGATGCCAGGTCATTTCCCTCGTCGCAATCGAATTATTAGTGGTTTGTGCTTAGGTGTTTTAGTTGTTGAGGCGTCTATTAATAGTGGCTCATTAATTACGGCACGCACCGCCGTGGAGCAGGGGCGTGATGTATTTGCAATTCCAGGTTCTATACATAGTCCATTATCAAAAGGCTGTCATTATTTAATCCGTAATGGCGCAAAACTGGTAGAAACTGTAACAGATATTCTGGAAGAAATTAAAAACCATATAGACTTAAACGACGAAATTATTCTAGGAAATTTATCTACGAACACGATAGAAATAACGCCTACGCACGGCAGCGACCCAGATCATGAGAAAGTTTTAAACTGTATGGGGTATGAACCCATACGAATCGATAATTTGATTGAATTATGCGAGCTTAGGCCAGAGGTTGTTTCATCTATCTTATTGATATTGGAGCTTAATGGGGAAATTGTGCAAAATGGCAATGGCAGTTATGTGCGCACGCATATAATCGCCTAATGCATCTACTATCTGCTTATACAAACCGTGTAGTAAGTATCTATAAATATGGAAGTATCGTTTTTGCTAATGTAAATAATTTATACAAAGCATTTACAAAAGAGTAATAAACGCGTATTAGTTCGCCGCGAAGAACACATCTAGACAAACACATATATTCGCACGTAAATAAATTTCAAACTCAGTATGCACATCAATATTATTCCATGAGTAAAAATTTAGTAATTGTAGAGTCACCTGCTAAAGCTAAAACCATTGAAAAATACCTTGGTAAAGAATTTGGTGTGCTTGCGTCTTATGGACACGTGCGCGATTTAGTTCCGAAAGAAGGTGCTATCGATCCGGATAATCACTACGAAATGAAGTATGAGGTGATCGAGAAAAATGAAAAACATGTGGCTGCCATCTCTAAGCAGCTTAAAAAATCTGAAGCATTGTATCTTGCCACTGACCCGGATCGTGAAGGTGAAGCAATTTCTTGGCATCTCTATGAATTATTAAATGATCGCGGTCTGCTAGATAACAAAGCTGTTTACCGTGTAGTTTTTCATGAAATAACAAAACGTGCGGTAAGTGCCGCTATCGAGAATCCCCGTAAACTTTCAGATGATCTAGTAAACGCGCAACAAGCACGCCGCGCATTGGACTATCTTGTCGGATTTAATCTTTCTCCGCTGCTTTGGAAAAAAATTAAACGTGGGCTGTCGGCAGGTCGCGTGCAAAGTCCCGCCTTGCGAATGCTTTGTGAGCGTGAAAATGAAATTGAGAAATTTATACCTCAAGAGTACTGGACAATCGAAGCGGATTGCGAGAAAGACAAGCAGGCATTTCTTTCAAAACTTAGCATTTATAAAAACGAAAAACTCACTCAATTTGATATAAATAATGAGAAAGATGCATTCGCTGCTAAAAAACAGCTTGAACAAAACTCAAATGGAACACTATCAGTTTCCACAGTAGATAAAAAAGAGCGTAACAGAAACCCCGCTGCCCCATTTATAACATCAACACTGCAACAGGAATCTGTCAGAAAGTTGAGATTCTCTGCACAAAAAACCATGCGAGTAGCCCAACAGCTTTACGAAGGCATTGATTTAGGGGATGGCGCAGTAGGATTAATAACATATATGCGTACAGACTCCGTAGCAATGGCGCAGGAAGCGATGGATGAATTACGTAAGTTTATAACTCAAAAATTTTCAAAAGATAATTTGCCAAGTGAAGTACGTATATTCAAAACAAAATCTAAAAATGCGCAAGAAGCTCATGAGGCCATCCGTCCAACTTCATTTATGCGTACGCCAGATGAAATAAAAAGCCATTTAAATTCAGGTCAATTCAAACTTTACAGCTTAATATGGAAACGTGCTGTAGCAAGTCAAATGATTCATGCAACCTTGAACCTAGTAGCGGTTGAATTCTCTTGTGGAGATGGCAACACATTTCGTGCCACGGGCTCATCCATTAAGAATCCTGGATTTATGCAAATCTATCAAGAAGGGCAAGACGATAAAAAAGAAGAAGCGGATGAACGCATGCTCCCATCTCTGGAGGTGGGCGAACAGGCAATACTTAATGAAATCAGAGCCGAACAGCATTTCACTGAGCCGCCCCCAAGATTTACTGAAGCGAGTCTAGTAAAGACATTAGAAGAATATGGAATTGGTCGTCCATCAACCTATGCCAGTATTATTTCTACCCTGCAAAATCGCGAATATGCTGAAGTAGAAAACCGACGTTTTACGCCCACAGAAATGGGCAGACTGGTTAATGATTTTTTAACCAAACATTTCACTCAATATGTTGATTATGACTTTACCGCTAGACTTGAAGATGATTTAGATGAAATTTCACGCGGTGAAAAAGAGTGGGTGCCTGTTCTTGATGCATTTTGGAAACCGTTTACTTCATTAATAGATGAGAAAGAAAAAAGCGTAACGCGCGAAGAAGCCGTGCAAGCACGCGAGCTTGGAACCGATCCTAAATCTAGCAAACCGGTAAGTGTACGCATGGGGCGTTATGGTCCATTTGTACAAATCGGCACTAAAGATGATGAAGAAAAACCAAAATTTGCTGGCTTACTGCCCGGTCAAAAGATGGCGGAAATTACATTTGAACAAGCCATGCAACTTTTCAAATTACCGCGCGACCTTGGAGAAACACCTGAGGGCGAACCTGTTCAAGCAAGTATTGGCCGATTTGGGCCGTATGTTAAATATGGCAGTAAATATGTCTCGATAAAGGATGATGATCCTTACACAATCACATTAGAAAGTGCCCTTGAATATGTTGCAAAGAAAAAAATTGAAGATGCCAATAAAGTTATTAAAGTCTTTGAAGAACAAGAAATTCAAATCCTAAATGGCCGTTACGGACCCTACATCACGGATGGCAACAAAAATGTCAAGGTGCCAAAGGAGACGGAACCTGCTTCTCTTAGCCTTGAAGAATGTCAAAAGATGATTGCTGAAGCACCAGAGAAAAAAGCGTGGCACAGAGGGAAAAAAGCGGCTCCAAAAAAGAAAGCTGCACCTAAGAAAAAAACTAAAAAGGCCACTAAGAAAAAAAGCGCCTCTAGTTAACTAAGTGCTTAACACCCTTGAATAGTGCTGGCTAATAGAATTTCGCAAGCGATTGAAATTGTCCGCCAAGGTGGGATTATCGTCTATTCAACAGACACCATCGTAGGTTTGGGTTGCGATCCTTATAACCAAAATGCAGTAGAAAAAATATTATGGCTGAAACGCCGCAGTGTGGGCAAGGGGCTTATACTGTTGGTCGCAAATTTGAATGAGGGTATAAAGTTCTCTAAACCATTATCTAAATTACATTATGAAAAAATTAATTCAAGAATAGGCAAAAAACCTACTACATGGCTGTTACCAATCAATAATAGTGTGCCTAGCTGGATAATTGGCAACCATAGCCGCGTAGCTATTCGTGTTATTCAAAATGGTCTCGCTGAAAAGTTATGTAGTGCAGTGGGTGTCATCGTTTCAACCAGCGCAAATATTGCAAAATATCCTCCAATAGAAAATGAGGCGCAAGCTAGAAACTGGTTTGGCCCTTTTGTTGATTACGTAATAATGGGGCCCCCAGGAACGGGTGAACCAAGTGAAGTTTGTGATTTAGTAAGTGGACAAATACTGCGTTAATGCTAATTAAAACTTATGAAGCAAGAAATTAATCAAGTTCTAACTTACCTAGACGATTTGCAAAAACGAAATTGCAAAACGCTTGAAGATTTAGATGGAACCGCGAAATTCAAAATAGACACATGGAAAAGAGAACAAGGTGGCGGGGGTACAACCTGCATTCTTAAAAACGGAACTGTATTTGAGCAAGCAGGCGTTGGTTTTTCACATGTGTTTGGAAATAAACTTCCGCCCTCTGCAACACATCTACGGCCTGAACTTGCTGGTCGAAGTTTTCAGGCCATGGGCGTGTCCTTAGTTATCCACCCACTAAATCCTTACATCCCAACCTCACACTGTAATGTGCGTTTCTTTGTTTCCGAAAAAGAAAATGAATCCGCTGTTTGGTGGTTTGGAGGCGGATTTGATCTCACGCCCTTTTATGGTTTTGAGAAAGATGCAATATTTTGGCATCAAACCGCTAAACAGGCCTGTGATGATGTTGACAGTACTTTATACCCAAAATTAAAAAAATGGTGTGATAAATATTTTTATATTAAACATAGAAATGAAGCGCGGGGAATCGGCGGATTATTTTTTGATGATTATAACGTAGGCGACTTTAACTCCAGCTTTGAATTATGCAAAAGTATTGGAAATTACTTTCTGCAGGCCTATGCCCCCATAGTGCAACGACGAAAAGATCATCCTTACGGAGAACGTGAGCGCCAATTTCAATTGTATCGTCGTGGCCGATATATTGAATTTAACCTTGTTTATGACCGCGGAACTTTATTCGGCTTACAGTCAGGCGGGCGAACAGAATCTATATTGATGTCTTTACCGCCAAAGGTGCGTTGGGAATACGACTGGCAACCAGAACAAGGCAGTGCAGAAGCAGAACTTTATGAGCATTTTCTCCCTGTGCGAGACTGGCTGGGTAGCTAGTCCTTGATGACAACCGTTTAGATTTAAATTTCGACCTGCTTACACATCAAAGCAGTATAAAGCCTCTAGCTTTGTTAACATCGTAAGTAGTTTATTTAACTGATTTATTGCTATGAGTAGCCGTTACCCTAAATCACGCATGCGCAGAATGCGTGCAGATCAATTTTCACGTGAACTGTTGCGAGAAAACCAAATAAGCGTGACTGATTTAATCTACCCCGTGTTTGTAACTGAGGGAAATCAGCAACGAGAAAATATTAACTCTATGCCAGGTATTGAAAGGCTTAGTGTTGATGAGCTTGTTTCAGAAGCAGAACAAATTCACAAACTTGGCGTGCCATCAATAGCAATTTTCCCCGTAGTCCCCTCAGAAAAAAAATCTGACCAAGCTGAAGAAGCTTTTAATTCAAATGGCTTAGCCCAACGAGCGATTAAGGCAACTAAAGATGCCGTTCCGGAGCTCGGAATTATAAGTGACGTTGCATTAGACCCCTTTACATCGCATGGTCAAGATGGGCTGATAGATGATGAGGGTTATGTGCTTAACGATGAAACGGTTGATGTGCTCATTAAACAGGCGTTGTCACATGCGCAAGCAGGCGCTGATATTGTCGCGCCTTCCGATATGATGGATGGACGAGTAGGCGCAATTCGCGAAATATTAGAAGCAAATAATTTCAGAAACACAAGAATATTAGCGTACTCAGCAAAGTATGCGTCAAGCTTTTACGGACCTTTTCGCGATGCAGTGGGGTCCGCTTCAACTTTAGGTGGTGGTAATAAATATACTTACCAGATGGATCCTGCGAATACCAATGAAGCCTTACATGAAGTAGCTTTAGATATTCATGAAGGTGCCGATATGGTCATGGTAAAGCCTGGCATGCCATACTTAGATATCGTTCGACGCGTCAAAGACGAATTTAAAATGCCAACGTTTGTTTATCAAGTAAGTGGTGAGTACAGCATGTTAAAAGCTGCTGCACAAAACGGTTGGCTTAACGAAAACGATTGTGTAATGGAATCTATGCTCTGCATTAAGCGTGCTGGTGCAGATGCAATTCTTACGTATTTTGCAAAAGACATAGCGAATTGGCTAACTAAGTAACCCGCTTATTAAATTCTATTATTAGTTTTTAACTCAGTTTAAATAATTAATGCAAGATCTCAAACCAGATCGTTTTGCAGTCGTTGGCAACCCGATATCACACAGCAAGTCACCTGAAATTCATAATTTGTTCGCTGAACAAACCGGTGAGATTATTTCCTACGAAAAAATACTCATCGAACCAGGTAATTTTAATAAATACGTTGCATACTTTTTTGAATCAGGAGGCAAGGGCTTAAATGTAACTGTGCCGTTTAAAGTTGATGCCTTTAAATTTGTAACCTGCCTCACTGAATTCGCAAAACATGCCGGCGCAGTAAACACAATCGTTCCACAGAAAGATAAAAGTTTTCTCGGTGCTAATACGGATGGCCTTGGTTTGCTTCGCGACTTAAAGAAGAAATTACACCTTCAAATTTCAGGTAAAAGAATTATTATTATTGGCGCAGGTGGTGCTGTCCAAGGAATTGTAGAACCTCTTCTGCTTGAAAACCCACGCGAGCTTCTTATTGCAAATCGAACACCTGAAAAAGCTGTAGCGCTGGTAAATAAATTTAAAAACATGGGAGAAATACAAAGTTGCGGTTTAAATCAAATTCCTGCAAATCCATTTGACCTTATTTTACATGCCACATCAGCAGCTTTAATGGATAAAAATCTTGACTTGTCTGCGGAAATTATTGGGCCGCAAACATACTGTTATGATTTATCCTATAGTGATTCCGACACCCCTTTTATGCAGTGGGGAAAGAAAAATGACGCGCATATGATCGTTGATGGATTAGGCATGTTAATTGAGCAAGCAGCAGAGTCATTTTATTTGTGGAAAGGAAAGCGGCCAGACACTGCTATGGTATATAACAGTTTACGACCCGATTCAACATGATAAGTTTTCCAAATATAGATTTGGAAAAACTTGTTTGCTATGCAAGATTAGTCAGACTTGATAAGCCTGTTGGTATATTTTTACTGCTCTGGCCTACATTATGGGCATTATTTATTGCCTCAAACGGGATACCTAGCATTAAGCACTTAGCAACTTTTATATTAGGTGTAATTCTAATGCGTTCTGCGGGTTGTGCCATAAATGATTATGCAGATCGTAAAATTGACCCTCATATATCTAGAACAAGCAAAAGACCGCTTGCAGCGGGCGAACTACAACCAATAGATGCGTTGATTGTATGCACAATACTTGTGTTTATTGCGTTTCTATTAGTGCTCTTTTTCCTAAACACAATCACCCTATACTTTGCAATGGGCGGTGTGTTGCTTGCCGCAAGCTACCCTTTCATGAAACGCATTCATTTTTTACCACAGGTTCATTTAGGGATTGCCTTCTCATGGTCAGTGCCCATGGCCTTTACCGCGATTAGCAATGATTACCCTTCGCCCATGGCCTGGTTAATATTTACATGCGCGGTACTATGGACCACTGCCTATGACACCATGTACGCCATGGCAGACCGTGAAGAAGACATAAAAATTGGAGTAAAATCTACAGCGATTTTATTCGGACCACTTGATAAATTTGCAGTTGGTCTAATGCAATTTTTAGTAGTCGTATGTTTAATCTTAATTGGTATAAACGCAAAGTTAAGCTGGATTTACTACCTAGCTGTTGCTGTCGGAATTGGATTATTTATTTACCAGCAAGTGCTTATCAAGCATCGTTTTGCAGATCGTTGTTTTTTTGCATTTATTAATAATCAGTATTTTGGTTTGATTGTTTTTCTAGGCCTACTTGGTCATTATATTATGCAAAATTAGTAGGTGCCGTTCAGGTGCACTGTCCGCTAACGACCCAAAGCGGACATTCAGTGAGTTACAAATACCCACCATAAAGTAGCTTTTTATTTCAACTTGCTGCTAAAACTATGCAGGCGTACATTTGCATTAATAAAAAATGAAACTTGCTAAATGGCGTGGACGGAAGTCTCGCTATTCTTTGCAGCGACCGCCTAATAGAAATAAAAAGAAAAGTTAATAATTAATTAAAATAGGAGGATATTTTTATAAAACTGATATCGTCAGTGGTACTCGCCGCGTTATTCTTGGTATTCAGCAATGCACAGGCAACCGAGTATACCGGCTGCCTTAACAACGGTGGTACCATTGACAAAGTTGCCATTGGGCCGGAGCCTGTGCGTCCTTGCACGGGGCCAAATCAGCAACAGATCAGCTGGACTGATCGCACAGCGGAGTTGTGTGATCTCTACCGGGAATTGGAAAGCTGGAGCATGTTGGGCACTCTCACAATTCCGGATTTCTGTAAACTATATGCAATCGGTGACGACGGCCCCGCAGGCGGCATCGTATTTTATATTACGGATGGTGGTTTGCATGGTCTCGAACACGCAACAATAGGTCAAGGGCTCACAGGGCTCGCAGCATGGGGATGTAGCGGCAAGCGTATTGGAACCAGCACCGAGATTGGGACGGGCGCACAGAATACAGCTGCTATATTGGCAAACTCAGGCTGCAAAACTCCCGGCATAGCTGCCGAAGTTGCAGACAATTTTGGTACAGTACTTTTCGACTGGTTTTTGCCTTCAAAAGACGAATTAAACCAAGCCTGTGCTATTACCTCCTCGCTCTGCGATGAGAATTTTTTTAGTTCCTCGGAGGCCGACGAAGGAGAGGACGGAAAAACCCACGCCTGGGCAGCAAGCCGCCCAGACCCACCAAACCCAACAGTGGAGGTCGAGGCCCCCAAGGACGATACCAACTTCGTAGTACCCGTTCGGGCGTTTTAATACTATTAGCCCTTTAATTATTAAGCCCCGCCACGTGCGGGGTTTTTTGCTGCTACTGGATGTCCGCTATTGGCCGAAAGCGGACACTTGCTATGATTCACTGGATATTAAAAACTGAATGACTGCTAACGACCCGAAGCGGACATTCAGCTTTTGATAATTGAATTCAGCGTTATACAATTATTCAATTACTTCGACACCTCGCCAGAAGGCAATATAATTTTCGATATTCTTTGCCTTGTCTTTTGCTTCAGGGTAATACCAGGCAGCATCTTCGTTTTCCTTTCCGTCTACGTTAATAGTGTAGTAGCTCGCCTGTCCTTTCCAGTAACATGTAGTATGTTTATTACTTTTTTCTAAAAATTCATAGTTAACCGAGTCAGGTGGAAAGTAGTAGAAAGTATCGATTACAATCGTCTCGTCACTCTCTGCAATGACTTTTTTGTTCCAAATCGCTTTCATAATTTATGCCTGCTAAATATTACAGATTTCGGCCTATAGCGGTCATGCCAATGGCAGACTTGAACAGTACATTCAAACGAGATGTAGCCCAATTATTCAAACGTTAGACAATGCTGTGTCGAAACCTTTAGCCAGACCCCGTGAACCGATAAAATCGTTTTGTAGTACAGGATTCTATTGGTGGAAATGGTCTGCTCTTTGTGTCGTGATCATTGGCGGATTGGAGTTCCTGGCTTTAATCGGTTCCGCCATATTCGGATATATCGAGTTCGCGGTGTTGGCTATGTATTTCGTTGCAATCGCAACAGCAATTGCGTTACCAGCCACTGCTCTGCTTATATTTTTGTGGCTTCTACTAACCTTGGCGATTCCAGCACTCGATTCAAACCGCTGGTGGGTTGTGCCTTATATTTTGATTCTAAGCTGGCCGCTCTACTTTGGTCCTATCTCCTGGTACGAATTGTCGTTATCAGCACCTACACTTCTTGGCTTCGTTCTTCCTCGATTTTTTGTATCGAAGCTAACAAAAGTGCGTAGCCCTAAGTAAACTGAATTTGGGTAGATCGCTTAACAATTCATCCGCTCGTAATATAATCTTTAGTTCAAAAGCTGAATGTCCGCTTTCGGCACATGCTATGCCACAGAGAATGACAGCTATTTTTATAAGCGCTCATTCATAAATTTTATTAAAAAAGAGAACAGCTCAGTCCACGCGAGCCATACACCATATTGCTACGCTCTTTACACCCGCAGTTCGAACACACTTCGCAACCTCATTTACAATGCTACCGGTCGTCATGACGTCATCAACTATCGCGATTTACTTATTTTTCAAAATTCCTTTCCTCATGTTTAGTACAAATGCAATTTTCACATTACTTGCACGCTGCTTAGCAGTCAGCTGCATTTGTGCACGGGTATTACGTATGCGTTTCACAGCGTTGCCACTGACCTCAATTTTGTATTCCTTACCAATAATTTTTGCTAATTCCAACGACTGATTAAAACCGCGCGACATGATGCGCTTTTTATATAGAGGTACTGGGATTAATAGTTCGGGTAAATCTAATTTAACTTTCTCCGTGCTTTGGCAAAAAAGTTCTGCTATTAACTTACCGTAATCAAATCTTTTATTGAATTTGAATTGTGGAATGGCATCTTGTATAAATTCTGTAAATAAAAATGGTGCATAAGCATGATCAAAAAATAATTCTTTGTTGGTGCATGCGCCACAAACGGATGAGCTGCCACTAGATAAAGGTAAGGCGCACCGTGCACACGAAAATTTGTTCCATACAAGCCCATTATGGCATCGCTCACATAAATTAATTCCATTTTCGCCTTTTTGTTTGCATTGCAAGCATACATATGGATATAAATATTTTGAAACGCGAGCAAACATTTATATTTGTAGCCAATGCTTAAGTTGACAGTTTAACGCAATGGAATAAACTGGCACTATTCACAATCACCATGAAATCTACTTACTATGCACAATACTGATATCCGCAATGACTGGCAAAAAAATGAGGTGATGAAGTTATTCGACTTACCATTTAATGATCTGTTGTATCAGGCTCACAGCGTATTTCGTACTCACCACAACCCTAACAAAGTTCAAGTTAGCACACTGCTTTCCATTAAAACCGGTTCGTGCTCAGAGGATTGTGCATATTGCCCACAAAGTGGACATTACAATACAGACATTGAACCAGAACGTTTGTTGTCTATTGAAGAAGTGGAACAACATGCCACAGCTGCAAAAAATAATGGCGCTTCACGATTTTGTATGGGTGCTGCATGGCGTAATCCTAGTGATAAACATCTAGATCAAGTTATTGATATGATCAAAGTGGTTAAGGCTATTGGCCTAGAAACCTGTGTAACGGTAGGAATGCTTACACAAAAACAGGCTCTGCGATTAGAGAAAGCTGGCCTAGATTATTATAACCACAACCTTGATACCTCCCCAGAATTTTATGGAAACATCATTACCACACGCACTTATCAAGACCGCCTTGAAACACTACAGTTTGTGCGCGATACGGGAATAAAAGTCTGCTGTGGAGGAATTTTGGGAATGGGAGAGTCAAGAAATGACCGTGTTGGTCTGTTATTACAATTAGCTTGCATGCCACAGCACCCGGAGTCTGTACCAATCAATATGCTGGTACAAGTTAAAGGCACGCCATTACATGGTGTAAACAAAATGGATCCATTTGAATTTGTACGTACAGTTGCAATTGCCAGAATAATGATGCCTACATCATTTGTGCGACTTTCTGCGGGTCGAGATGAGATGAATGATCAAACACAGGCATTGTGCTTTTTCGCTGGAGCAAATTCAATTTTCTATGGTGATGTTTTATTAACTGCAAAAAACCCAACAACGGATAAGGATAAAGTTTTATTTAATCGACTTGGTATTGAGGCGGATAATATATCCACTGACCAAACAATGGCCGTTAACTAATTTTTAAAATTTTATAATGAAAGATCTAGCTAACTCGCTAGATAAATTGCGTCAAGAGCATCTCTACCGTACTCGCAGTATCAGCTCAACTCCCCAACAAATTGAGCCAACTATTAATGGCAAAAAAGTTCTATCGTTTTGTAGCAACGATTATTTAGGACTTGCAAATCACCCGCATATAATTAAGAGCTTTTCAAATGCGGCGCACATGTATGGCGTAGGCGCCGGTGCATCACATTTGATTACAGGTCATCACAAATCTCACCATGCATTAGAAAAGGAATTGGCAGAATTTATTGGGTGCGAAAGAGTTTTATTATTTTCAGCAGGTTATATGGCAAATATTGGTGTGGTCAACGCACTATCAAATCGTGATTCTATTATTTATGAAGACCGCCTAAACCACGCATCATTAATTGATGCTGGCATCATTTCTCGCGCAAAATTAAAGCGCTATCAACATCTAAGTACTTCTGAGCTTAGTGCCGCGCTTTCTATTGACGATAAACGATCCAAGTTAATTCTTACAGATGGTGTTTTTAGCATGGATGGAACCATTACACCTGTTGGTGATTTACAATCACTTGCGACCAAGTTTAATGCCACTTTAATTATTGATGATGCACACGGTATAGGGGTGCTAGGCAAACAAGGCAAAGGCTGCACTGAGGGTTTACTTGAAGAAAGTACTGTTTTAATCGGAACGCTAGGTAAAGCATTTGGCACTTTCGGCGCCTTTTTAGCAGCTAAAGCCGATGTCGTTGATTGGTGTATACAAAAAGCAAGAACATACATTTACACTACTGCATTGCCGCCTGCAATTGCAGAGGCAACACGGACGAGCTTACAGCTTGTGCGCAAAGAAACTTGGCGCAGAGAAAAATTACACTCACTAATTGCCCGCTTTAGAAAATATTGTACTGAATCTGGAGTACCAATAACTTTTTCCACTACACCTATTCAACCGATTATTTTAGGGTCATCCGCTACTGTGGTGAGCGCTAGCATAGCCTTAGAAAATAAAGGAATTTTAGCTTCCGCTATACGTCCTCCTACTGTGCCAAAAAACGAAGCGCGATTGCGGGTAACTTTCTCAACTACGCATACTGAAGAGCATATCGATCGACTTGTTGAGGCGCTGACTGATGTTATTAAAAAATAAATTTTATAAATGTCCTAATTGTGTAAGAGACTGTACCGTTTCACCTATGATTAAGTGATCTAAAACTTTTATATCCATAACAGTTAATGCATCACGAAGCATTAGTGTTAGTTTAATGTCTGATTGACTGGGATCTGCATTTCCTGAAGGATGATTATGGGCAAAAATTAATGCGTGTGCGTTATGTTTAAGTGCTTTCTTTATTACCTCTCTAGGATGCACTTCAGCCGAGTGCAGTGAGCCTCTAAATAATTCTTCGAAAGCTATGACATAATTTTTCGTATCTAAAAATAAGCATGCAAATACTTCACTATCATAATCTCTCATTCGCATTAATAAAAAATCTTTCGCATCAACAGGGCCGCTCAACGGTCCTTCACGATTTATAGACTCGTACAAATATCTGCGTGCCATTTCTAACAAGCTTGTAATTGAACGTATTTAGCTTTTCCTAAACCCTTACCATTACAAAAACTTTTCACGTCTGCATTTAAAAGTTTGCGTAGGCTCGCGAACTCTTTTAGTAGTTCGCGAGCTAAATCAACTACGGATTTGCCTTTAACTCCTGTTCGCAAGAAAATTGCCAATAACCCAGCATCTGATAAAGAGCTGGCCCCATGGGCTAATAATCTTTCACGAGGTTGCTCGTTTGCGGGCCAATCTACTATTGTCATAATCCCTTTGTTTCCTCGATATTTAGTCTGGTCTATATAGCCTTACCAGTGGTTAATCTACTGTATTCAGTGTGTATAGAATTAAACCATTATTGCAACCGGATTTGCTAAACTAGGCTATATGTCATTAGCTAACAAAAATATTTTATTGGGTGTAACGGGCAGTATCGCGGCATATAAAAGCGCGGAACTGGTACGTGAACTGATTCTGGCAGGATCGCGAGTCCGAGTGGTAATGACGCATGCTGCTAAAGAATTTATTACGCCATTAACATTTCAAGCCTTATCAGGAAATGCTGTTACAAGTGACGAATTTGAAAACTCCGAAGTTGAAAATGCGATGGATCATATTGCGCTTGCACGATGGGCTGATGCAATTTTAATTGCCCCGGCAAGTGCCAACACTATCTCAAAATTGACACACGGTGGCGCAGACGACTTACTTAGCAGCATTTGTCTGTCTACTAAAGCGCCCGTAGCCTTAGCGCCCGCTATGAATCAAGCTATGTGGTCAAATCCTGCGACACAAGATAATTGTGATTTACTAAAAAAGCGTGGATTACTAATATTTGGGCCTGCAGCCGGGAAGCAAGCATGTGGTGATGTAGGCGAAGGGCGCATGTTTGAACCACATCAACTTCTCCTTTCACTTAGGAATTTATTCAATACAGGTGTGCTTACTGGTCTTAATGTATTAATTACTGCAGGGCCTACTCGTGAGCCTATTGATCCAGTTCGCTACATTAGCAATCGCAGCTCGGGGCGTATGGGCTATTCAATAGCAGAAGCCGCCCGCGATGCGGGTGCAACAGTAAAACTAGTTTCAGGCCCGGTTGCCATTGATGAACCTGAGGATATTGTTTTATCAAAAGTATCTACAGCCGAAGAAATGCTATCTACAGTACAGCAAGACATTGACACTCAACAAATCTTTATTAGCTGTGCAGCGGTTGCAGATTATCGTCCAACAAACAAACAATCAGAAAAAATTAAAAAGTTGCACGAAGATTTAACATTGTCCCTCGTGCGTAATCCAGATATTGTTGCCGAAGTTGCAAAGCTCAAAAATAGACCCTTTGTAGTTGGGTTTGCCGCTGAAACACGAGAACTTGAAAAGTATGCGCTACAAAAATTAACTAATAAGCGCCTGGATATGATTGCCGGCAATGATGTAACTGATTCGCACATTGGCTTTGACAGTGAAGAAAATGCACTTGAAATATTTTGGATAGGTGGACATTGCTCGCTTGAGCGTGATAAAAAAACAAAAATAGCACGCAGATTAATAAGCTTAATCGCAGAACGTTACGCAAATACACATAAAAGAAGCAATGTCACAATCCTTAAAAACGCTAAAGACCGAAGTAAAAATCCTAGATAGCCGAATAGGCAAAAAAATACCCCTACCCACATATTCAACGTCTGGTTCGGCGGGAATGGATTTACGTGCCTGCATCAAAGAACAAATCCAAATTGCACCCGGTGAAACGGTACTAATACCAACAGGTATCTCTATTTATATTCAAGACCCCGGGCTTGCTGCCACAATATTGCCCCGTTCTGGGCTAGGCCATAAGCATGGTATTGTACTGGGTAATCTGGTTGGTTTAATCGATTCTGATTATCAAGGTCCACTAATGGTGTCTCTTTGGAATCGAGGCGCAACGACATTTAGCATTGACATCGGTGATCGTATCGCGCAATTAGTTTTACTGCCTATTGTGCATGCTGAATTTGAAATCGTTGATGAATTCACCGCGACGGACCGTGGTGCGGGCGGATTTGGCCATACAGGCACCGCTTAGTGTAATAAATATAACCCTAGATTTTATTTATGAATATCGATCCACATATATTTCGCGCCTATGATATTAGAGGTGTCGTAGAAACAGCGCTCACTCCCGATGTCGCGGGTATCATTGGACAAGCGCTAGGGAATTTGTATCCACAATGCAAAACCGTTGTTGTGGGAAGAGATGGACGTTTATCCAGCAAATCGTTAGCAACGCGTTTAAGCCAAGGGTTGTTATCAAGTGGCACAAATGTACTTGATATTGGGGAAGTTCCAACCCCTGTTCTTTATTACGCAACACATAAATTTAAAACGGGCTCAGGGGTAATGGTTACTGGTAGCCACAACCCGCCTGAATACAATGGCCTAAAAATGGTCATGGATAGTAAAACGTTGCATGGCGAAAACATCCAATCCATCTATCAATTCTTGAGTGAGAATAAACTAGAAAATAAAGCGGCAGGAGACATTCGCCATGAAGAATTAGTAGAAAATTATATTGAGCGCATTACTAGCGATGTAACACTTTCAAAATCACTGCGAATTGGAATTGATTGTGGAAATGGAGTAGCTGGGCCTACCGCATTAAAACTATTTGAAAAATTAGGGTGTGATATTACCGACTTATACTGCAACGTAGACGGAAATTTTCCAAATCACCATCCTAATCCTAGTGAATTAAAAAATCTTGATGAACTTGTTCAAAGTGTTAAACAAAATAATTTGGATATTGGATTAGCCTTTGACGGCGATGGTGACAGAATTGGCGTAATTGACAACCAAGGTGTTGTGCTGTGGGCAGACCGCCAAATGATGCTTTACTCTCGTGATGTATTAAAAAGAAACCCAGGCGCAAAGATAATATTTGATGTTAAATCGTCAAGAAATTTACGCGATGTTATAGAACAAGCAGGTGGCGAACCAATAATGTGGAAAACCGGTCATTCGTTTATTAAAAATAAAATGGCCGAAACAGGCGCCCTATTGGCTGGTGAAATGAGTGGGCACATATTCTTTAAAGAAAGGTGGTATGGGTTTGATGATGCCTTATATAGTGCAGCGCGTTTACTAGAAATTGTCACAAGTCAAAACTTAACCACAAGTGAGTTGTTTGCAATGCTGCCCGATGCCGTTAGCACTCCTGAAATTAGTGTGAAATTAAATCACGACGGCGCGCAACATACTTTCATGCAAAAGTTTGCACGACTCGCTAAATTACCAAACGCAAATATAACAACAATTGATGGAATCCGTGCAGATTATGATCAGGGCTGGGGCTTAGTACGTGCATCAAATACCACGCCTTCTTTAGTAATAAGGTTTGAAGCTGAAAATGATTCGGTAATAGAGGATATTAAGTCAGCACTTCGAGACGAAATGTTAAAAATTGATAGCAATTTAAATCTTCCCTTTTAAATCGTGATGGAAACTAAAAACGCAGAAAATATTGCAAAAGTCTTAATTGAAGCGCTTCCTTATATTCAAAAGTTTTCAAATAAGACAATAGTAATCAAATATGGTGGTAACGCCATGGTTGATGAGGCATTAAAAAGCAGCTTTGCTAGAGATATCGTATTGTTAAAGCAAGTGGGTATAAACCCTGTAATTGTTCATGGCGGCGGCCCTCAAATTGGTGAGTTACTTAAAAAGCTTGGTAAGCAAAGTGAGTTTGTAGATGGTATGCGCGTAACCGATAGCGAAACGATGGATGTAGTCGAAACGGTTTTAGGTGGCCTGGTCAATAAAAAAATTGTACAGCTAATTAACCAACATGGTGGTCGCGCAATTGGTATTACAGGAAAAGATGGTGGTTTAATTTACGCAAAAAAATTGAAATTTACGCGTGACAGTCCAGAACTGACTGCCCCTGAAATAATTGATTTGGGTCATGTTGGTGAAGTAACCGACATTAATCCTTCGCTGCTAAACCATTTAAAAGAAGAGCGCTTCATTCCTGTCATTGCACCAATTGGAATTGGCGAGGAAGGTGAAGCATTAAATATAAATGCTGATTTAGTCGCCAGCAAGATTGCTTCGGTGCTTGAGGCAGAAAAATTAATTCTACTCACCAATACACCTGGTGTAATTAAAGATGGTCAGCTTGTAACAGGGCTGAAATCAAGTGAAGTTGAATCGCTAATTTCTGATGGGGTTGTACGTGATGGCATGCTTCCGAAAGTTAATTGCGCATGGGATGCAATATCTTCTGGGGTCAAGACTGCCCATATTATTGATGGTCGAGTACAGCATGCTGTTTTATTAGAGCTGCTCACTGACCAAGGAGTTGGCACTTTATTGAATAGTTGAACTGTTATCTTTCAGCTCTAAGTAACGATTTATATCTCGAGCAAACCGATTATTTATTCCTCGTTTTACTTTATGTTTAATTTCGATTATTTCATCAACATTTGTTAATTGTTCTTGATAATGAGCACGACTCTTTACTAGCCAAGCAGGCGCTTCTTTCCCGCTTGCTTTAAACCTTTGCTCCGATGCATCCAAGTCTTGCAGTTTTTTTATAAATTTTCTTTTACGAAGTTTAGTAATTTCAATCGCTGACTCTACGGTTGAAATACGTTCATCTCGAACAAATTCGATATCATCCACGCTCAAATACATAGCAACGAGCATACGATCCCTTTTATCAGTTTCAATTTTAAGTATCTTCTGCTCTTTTTCCAATTTCGCGAGTCGTGCCTCCTCTTCCAACTCTCCAACTGTTTTTGGCGCAGATATACTTTCAACGACGACCCCAGTTTCATTGAGCTTATCTTGTTTGCGTTGAGATTGACTGGGCGGCATGCTGTCACTGTAATGAATCATGCCTTCATCATCGACCCAGCGGAAAAAATCTGCCTGCGTAGAACTAGCCCCCACTATGAAAAATAGGGTAATAAAAAGGGTTTGAATTACTGCCTTTACGCGATTCATCATTTCTGTCTTATTAATATCTTTAATAATTTTAACTCTAAATCACTATTCTATAGAGATCTAAATAGATTATTTAATCGCTAAACTTTGTTCGCTCGTCACTTGCTTGTAATAATTGATTCTTGCGGCAGAGCCTAATCATTATATACCTTATATTTTATATGGTAATACATTTATGTTTTTGGAAATACTCTCGCAATGCAGGCAGCTGTTCTACATACAACTGCTCTGCTTCAGCATGCTCGATCAGCTTGCTCACATCTGTCACACTTATTACTTTGATCCCTAATAGTTGTTCTACCTCATGTACCGCTGAAATGCCTTCAGTTGTTCCGCGTTCTTGTCGATCAAAAGCAATCGCTACAGCTACAGGCTTCGCATTTAAATCACGGATTATGTTAACAGCCTCATGTATCGCCGTCCCAGCTGTAATGACATCATCAATGATTAATACCTTGCCTCGTAATGGTGCGCCTACAATTTTTCCACCATCTCCATATCGTTTTATTTCTTTGCGATTAAACGCATAAGATGAATTAACTTGGTAGTCCCGCATTAAAGTCATGGATACCGCAGTGGCAAGAGGAATACCTTTATAAGCAGGGCCAAATAGCATGTTGAATTCAATGTTCGAGTCAACAATGGCTTGCGCATAAAATTTACTTACTGCGTCCAATGATTGGCCATCATTAAATAATCCTGCATTGAAAAAATATGGGCTAACACGGCCAGATTTAAGGGTAAACTTACCAAATTGTAGGACACCCTTGTCAATTGCAAACTTTATAAATTCAGAACTATTATTCATTAGCTTTTAAATAGTACATATCATAACTGCTGCTAGTGTACTAGAAGCAACCTTACATTAAGCTAAACTATCACATGCGTATTATTACTCTAAATGCAAATGGAATTCGAGCCGCTGCACGTAAAGGTTTTTTCTTGTGGTTAAAAAAACAAAAAGCAGATGTCGTGTGTATACAAGAAACTAAAGCACAAATACATCAACTAGAAATTGATACTGTCTTTTCCCCTGATGAGTATCATTGCTATTATGTCGACGCTGAAAAAAAGGGCTATAGCGGTGTTGGCATCTACAGCAAAGTAAAACCAAATAAAATAATACGAAATTATGGCGATGCTGAATTTGATAACGAAGGTCGATATGTAGAACTGCAGTTTAATAAACTTGCCGTGGCTTCCCTCTACGCACCCTCCGGATCTTCTAGTGAACACCGCCAACAAGCTAAATTTCGTTTTATGGATAGCTTCATGGACTATTTAAAAAAACTAAAGCGCCGCCGCAAGGAATATATAATTTGCGGTGATTGGAATATTGCACATAAAAATATAGACCTAAAAAATTGGCGCGGAAACCAAAAAAATTCTGGTTTTTTACCAGAAGAACGCGCATGGCTAGATGCCTTATTTAATGATGTCGGTTATGTCGATGTGTTTCGTGAAATTAACAAAAATGAAGATGAGTACACATGGTGGTCTAATCGTGGACAAGCTTGGACTAAGAATGTAGGTTGGCGAATCGATTATCATATTGCCACACCAAAACTAAAAAATTGCATTAAGCGCGCTAAAATTTATAAAGATGAGCGATTTTCAGATCACGCGCCCCTTTCTATAGATTACAACATAGAAATTTGACTTCAGAGCAAAAAAATATTTCCTGGTTACAAGCCTTAAATGTATATAGGCAGCCAAAAGTAATTGCAATGTTGTTTCTTGGTTTCTCAGCCGGCTTACCTTTGTTATTAGTTTTTGGAACATTGTCATTTTGGTTAAGAAAAGAAGGCGTTGACCGCACGACTATTGGTTATATTTCCTGGGTAGCCATTCTATACGGATTAAAATTCTTCTGGGCGCCCTTGGTAGATCGCTTGCCCATACCAATCATTACTGGTTGGCTAGGCAAACGCCGTAGTTGGATGCTAGTTGCGCAATCGGGAGTCATATTAGGATTATTAGTAATGGCTAATAGCAGCCCTATTAATGAGCTTTCTATTTTAGTTTTAGCGGCTCTCCTTGTTGCGTTTTCGTCCGCTACACAAGATATCAGTATTGACGCGTGGCGAATTGAGGCGGTTCCTGAAAAACAGCAAGGTGCCATGGCTGGGACGTACCAGCTTGGCTATAGGCTTGGAATGCTCTTAGCGGGAGGCGGTGCTTTTATAATTGCGGGTAATTTCTCTTGGAGTACAGCTTATACAGTGATGGGGTGTGCCATGTGTGTCGGTATTTTTACGACATTTCTTATTGAAGAGCCGCATCGTGAAATTACTCAACAAACTTGGTTGCAGGAAAAACGGGTGCTTCGTTTTCTAGAAGGGCCTTCCCATTTGCCTGATAGGGTTAGATATATCATTGCATGGTTTATTGGTGCTGTAATTTGCCCTTTTACAGATTTCTTTGCACGCAATGGCATTGCCACAGCATTAATTGTATTAGTGTTTATTAGTATTTTCCGTATGAGTGATATCACCATGGGTGTGATGGCCGGGCCATTTTATTTCGACATGGGCTACACCGAAGAACAAGTAGGTTATATTTCGAAAACGTTTGGATTTATGATCACTATATTTGGCGCATTATTGGGTGGAGTTTTAATTATGCGCTATGGAATTGTAAAAATGCTAATCGTGTCTGCAATTCTAGTGGTGATTACAAATTTAATTTTTGCCTGGCTTGCAACACAGGGGGCAGATATTTACTTGTTAGCTATTGTTATCTCGGCAGATAATTTAAGTGGCGGCATTGCAGGTTCGACTTTTATTGCTTATTTATCTAGTCTTACTAATCGCGCATACACAGCTACACAATATGCGTTATTTAGCTCACTAATGTTATTACTACCTAAATTTGTTGGCGGGTTTTCTGGGAAAATTGTAGATGAGTATGGATATATTAACTTTTTTATTTATGCGGGCTTACTTGGAATTCCTTCAATTCTGCTTGCCATCTACTTGTGGTTTAAAAGCACACATTTACTTAACAAAGAGAAAGAAAGTACGGCCAATAATTAAATCATTAAAACGGCATTGAGAATTAATGAAGCCTGGTAAACAAATTCTAAATTTGTGGACTAATTATCCTTTGGTCGTAGGTTCGAGTCCTACCGGGCCAACCAGTAATAAATATATATCAAATAGTTATACAATTACACCTTTATATGGTGAATGATAAATGTAAGAAATATCCGAATTTTCTGTAAGTTATTCTGTCAGTTAAGACCAAGGTATAAGCCCTTTTCGCCTAATATTTGGTGTGCATGGCGAATTGGTAGTCCAGTTCAAAT
This sequence comes from Gammaproteobacteria bacterium, assembly GCA_965247265.1. Taxonomy (GTDB): domain Bacteria; phylum Pseudomonadota; class Gammaproteobacteria; order UBA4575; family UBA4575. Next base: position 635,954 of record OZ252002.1, on the reverse strand, counting down.
ATTTATCAATATCTGAATGTCCGCTTTGGGTCGTTAGCGGTCATTATGCGGTACAGCATTGACTTCGCCTTCAGGTGATACGTGCATGCGAAGTGTTTCGCCATTACTGCATGTGACAATATATTCTAGATGTTTGCGTAATTCGTAACTAACAACTTCGCCACATTCAACATCGAGCAATTCGATGATGTCTTGCAATTCTTGTTTAACGAATGACTCATGATCTTTAGATTCCTGAGAACATGAAGTAATTCCAAGCAAACAGCAAAATAATATAGATGTAAAATGTAAATGGCTGTTATGCATTGTTTGTGAGTTGTTTAAATTTAATGGGATCTTCGATATCTTCCCAAATTTCATTCCACGCGTCACAAATCATTTGATGTAATTTTGCATCTGTAGCTTGAATCATTGCAGCTACCTTAATCATAAATAAATGATATTGTTCTTTAATCTGTTCGAGTGTGAAATCACGATTACCTTCATGATAGGCTTTAGCATTGGAAAGTAATTGATCAATTCTTTTCTTAAGATGCAGCTTTTTAAACATGCTAATCGCTTTAGTTTCGCGCAATGCATCGACTAAAGCATTTAAATCAACAATAACTTCATCGACAATTGGGCATGCGCTATGTGGTGGCGCTTCTTTTAACGTTTCAGCATGAATATAGGACGTCTGAAAAATTAAAATAAAGATTATGATTGGTCTCATGGCTTTATTTGTAATATTACAAAAATGTCCGCTTTGGGTCGAAAGCAGTCATTCAGAAAATAGATTATTGCTTCATTGGGCAGAAGCTTTTATTAATGTTTTAAACACATCTGGCTCGATCCCGGCCGCCGTGCTATACGGATGTGTCATGATAAAAACCCCAAGTAAGGCTAGTGCCACCATGCTGCTATATATAGAGATTAAAGCGCAGCGTCGAAAAGTCGGCGGGTTAACGTATAGTGAAATCAACGTTGTCAGATAACCAAAGCCAGCGATATACCAAAACAATGGTAGTAAACCCCCCTTACTATCAAACAGTCTGAGCATCAAATTATGCTCAACCTGATCGAGTAAGTTGCTTAAGTCTGAGTTCCCTGTCTTACGCTCTATCTTGCTGATGTAATTCCAAATATCATCAAGTTGATCACCTCCTACAAATGCACGATCACCTGGTTGCAGGCGTGCTTCTCTTAACGCAGGCCACTGCTCATCAACAATAAATCTTATGTACTTTAGCAGTTTTGCCCTAACCTTTAAGCTTTCCTCATCATCTTGCCTTTGCATCGCTCTATAAAGTCTAGTCAATGCTGACGCTTCATTCTCTATGGCTTCGATCATTTGGGTATGCTCAACACGTACATTTAGGAACATCATGCCAATAACAAGCGCATAAACAATGCCAGTTCGTGTCGCGACTAAATCAGCTGTTTTTTTTGTATCCTCAGTGAGCTCGCTAGACCAGAAAGGGTGAACAATATAGTAGAAGGCTATTGAAAACAGCATTGATGCAACTATTGTCATAGCAACAAGCACAACTGTCGGTAACGATAGTACTATCATGTTTGCTCGACTCAGGTTTAATTCAAATGCCAATATTACAGAAACTTTATACCAATGTTGAATGTCCGCTTTGGATCGTTAGCGGTCATTCAGTTATTAATTCCTCATGAATCATAGCAAGTGTCCGCTTTCGGCCATAAGCGGTCATTCAATATTCGCTTAAACAATCCTAGTTATTAAAGACACTAATGGAAAAACGCCCAATCGAAAATCGAAGAATTAATTTCTCTGTGGATGGCCTGACTCAATATTGTTATTTACTTACCCGCTTGATTAAGTTATTAGATGGTTCCTGTAAAGGATCAACAACTTTGCGAGAGGCTTCGATTCCTGTCACGGGGAGCTTATCCTTGTCAATCAATCCGATCTGAGCAAGTACGGAGGCTTGGTCCCAGTAGATACGCTCACCGACGATCTTTTCGTCTTTAAATTCTACAACCACGATGACAGCAACTTCGACTCGCTTGCCCGTGGGCGGTACGCCGGGAAGAATCCAAGGCATCTCGATTGTATGGGTAAACTTGTGAATCAGTTCGTCCACTATGCGATCTTCTCCAACCGTGCGAGCCACTGGTACGACTTCAGTGTCTGGTGGATGACCAGGGAGGAAATATGTCTCGTAGAAGTGGACAACTTCACTATAGCAACACCACCTATCATTACAGGGACATGATTGACAAAAGGATCCGATGCCATCGTTGCTATCGTCGCGTCAATATTCTTCTCCTTAAACTCGGCGGTAGTGTGTCGCTCCCATATCTCGACCATCCTCTGCTGCTCTTGAGTAAGGTTACGACTACTCATTGTTTTTCAATGCTCCTTCTGTGTACCAGATACTTAATATAGTGTCGCTTTCAGCCAATAGTGGACATTTAATGAAAGAAATAAAAGGTGTAGTTAACAGCGTAACTCTTGAACGATTTGTTTTACAACATTAAGTTTATTACCTGCATTCCTATCAGATTCGTCGTCCTAGATAGGTGTAATAATTACATGAAGCGAAGAATGTACCATCGTTCATTGCGATGTATTGAGTCTTGAGCCAATCATCAACGTCTTCCTTCGACAACAAACCGCTGCTTGCCACTAACGGTGCATACGTCTCTGCAAATGACTTAAAATAACTAGCGGTACCGATCTCAGATACTACATTCGCCAATGTCTCTGTTACTTCCAGCCCCATCTCTGGCAAAAGACGAACAAGGTCTCGAATGATAAGCGGATTGTTAAACGTTGCCGATGCAAGGGCGTGATTCATTTTCCGTCCAAATTCGTGATCAGGAAAAGCGTAAGTTAACGATGCGTAGTCGCCGTCGAAAATTGCTATGCTTCCTCCTCTTCGGACAAGCCTTGATATCTCCTTCAGTACTTCTACGGGATCAGTGACATGGCTTATTAGTGTATGGGCAATCACAGCGTCAAAACTTTCGTCTTCTATATTGAGGTCATGCGCGTCACCAATATTGAACTCAACCAATTCCCCGACGCCTTTCATCATCGCAAAACGTTCTGCAGCCTCAATGAACGCTGAGCTTTGGTCTACCCCGATGATTTTATTCGTGAAATACTTTCTGTGAGATAGCGCACGGGTCATTGCACCTGTACCGCAACCAACTTCTAAAACTCGCGCGGACTTCGGCAAGTCCAATTTGGTTATGTACTGATCAAATAACCTATTGAACACGACATCTTGCGCCCGACGTTCTAATCGATTGATCAAGCGCTGTGTCGTGGATTCATCAAGCTGGTTCGAGAAACGATGCGGATCATTAGCACACATATACTCTCTCCTGAATTCTAATTATGTGTCCGCATTGGTTCGAAAGCGGTCATAGGAATTAACTGATTACGAATCAGACGTCAAAATTGTACTTATTCTACATATATCAACATTATATCTGAATGATGGGACCAGACATGGTGTGGGGGTTTTTCTCTATGGCGGATCGAATTTATATACCCCACCCCACTTTAAAAACTCAGACTAGAGTGAATTTTAAATTGAATTTTTAATTCAAAGGTAGCACCAAAGTAGCACCAAAGTATAATCAAAAACGTAAGAAAGAGTAAGTCTTTGATTTAATGGTGGGCCCGGTAGGACTCGAACCTACGACCAAAGGATTATGAGTCCGCCGTATGAATAATAACACTAGTTCTTTACTTTAATTCACTAAATTTTTGATTCAGTTTTTGACTAACGGATATCACATCAGTCAGTTTTGTATATTCTGTAATGGTTAATTAGTATTGAGTGGCCATTTTAGACGTATTTGCTCATAAAACCCAACGCCAACAGAACAAGCAACAGGATAGCCAAAGCCACCCGAATGCTCAGTGAAATAACGGTTCGCTCCGTCTTGCCGCGATCCTGCACGAGGAAATAGAGACCGCTGCCCAAACTGACAATAATGCCGAGCATCACAATGATAATGAGGAGATTGTACATTTAGTTCCGGAGTGTGACACGGCCTCATAAAATAAAGGGCACAGGTTGGTGTAAAGAATCACCAAAGTCAAACTGACCGTCGATCTGGCAGACGACTTGCCGACTCGAATCGAATGGCAAGCTTCACAAGGGCAAGAGAACGGCAGCCCCTTGCCTACGCTATTTCTGAGTATACTGGATTTGCGTTCTTCGGAGCTGTTCGCGGATAAACAAACACGACGGCGAAAATACGTCGTCGTGTAGCTTGTCGCTTCCCAGCAGGCACACCGTCGGGACTCACGCGGTCGCCGTATGGCCAGGTACCGAAACATGCTAACGAGCCGAAGAACGCAGCAACCGCTTTAGATCGTGGAGCACACCAGACCCGTCCTCCATAGGGGGATACATCAAAACGACGTGCCCCTGATAATCGACAATGAGCAATACGATATCGAGCTGCGGCGCGCCCGTTGCACGACGCAGTTCCCGGATGAGCTTGCCGTCTGCTGGCAGCAGCCAACTTTGTCCACGGGGGACCGGTGCATCATTGTCAGGCCCGAGCGAGGCCAGGCCAACGCGGTGACTGTCGCGCCCCACTGCGATCTGGATACGCTCAGCTATCTGTACCAGGCCCTGACACGGTTTAGTGCAGGTCGTGTTGTGCAGCACCACCAGAAGCCAGTTGCGCGCGACCTCATGCAGGTCGAGCCTCGCGCCGGTGCTGTCCATGACGCCATAAGAATTCAGTCGTAGCGGCGGCTCCAGCAGTACACCGTAATTGACGGTCTTTGTCGGGCGCAGGTCGATTGGCCCCTTGGTGAGTACCCAAGCGACTACAAGGGGCAATACGAACACAGCCAGGAGCAGCAACATGGTAAGGCGAGCCTTCGTTCTCGCTGGCGGCGGCGTACTGCTCATGGCTCCTTGTGACTACGTAGCGTGAGGACTACGGTGACGACCACAACCGTTACCGCCAACGCGAACCACTGGAACGCATAACCGAGATGCCGGTTCTCATCGCTGGCAGGGGGTGTCCAGTCGCGAACGAAGCCGTACGGGGCGTCATCGTTGAGCAGCACGGTAGTGGTCAATAATTCTGCGCCGACGGTTGTGGTCAAAGCAGAAAAATCAATGGCTTGCACCCGCCACAAGTCTGCTCCTAAACGTTCGATCATATCGGTGCCTGCAATGCGCAAACCCGCTTGTGGTGGTAGGTTTAATCGGCCCTCGAGTTGCTGGTCTACGATTGGTGTAGCGAACTCCGGGGCGAGGCTGCGGTCCGACCCTGGGGTTATCCAACCACGGTTTATAAGCACGTTCTGATTGCGTCCGTCGAGCGCAAATACCGAGTACACAAGGTAACCGGCGCGGCCACGATGCACTTGATTATCGAGCAGAATGGTGGCGCCGACATAACGTCCTGTCGCTGTCACTCGATGGCCCGATGCACCATCATCGACATTGAGATCGACTTTCGCGGCGTGACCGAGTTGCTCGAACTCCGCAAAGGTGGAGCGTTTCTGCGCCGCGCGATCCAACTGCCAGAAGCCGAGCACGGTGAACAGCGCCGTGATAGTCAGAGCAAGCCCAAACAAGCTCATTCTCACCACGTTTCGTTGCACTGTCAGGGGGCGCGGTTAGCCGCTGGGGTCCGAATTGCTGTCGTACGGTATGACCGTCTCGGGTTCCAGGTTCATCTCCCAATTGGCGTACACGGGGAACCGTCTGGCGAGCAAAACTACCACAACGAGGAAACCGACCAGCAGCCCCAAGGATAGGCCCAGGTCCAGCAGATTATCGACCGGTCGATCATTGGGCGAGTAAACGGGAATCACCATTAGGTATTTGTTGATCCAGATGCCCAGGTTGATGCCGAGAGCGAGGATACACATCGCCAATAGTGATCGATTGACTATAGCGAAGATTAAGGCGACAAAGGGGACAAAAAAACAACCGGCCATCATGGTCCAATAGTAGGGAGCAAAATGGCCGTACAGTTGCCGCCACACGGGATCTGATTCGTGGGGCAGATTGCCAAACCAGATGACGAAGAACTGAGCCCAGAATAAGTACAGCCACAGGAGCATAAAGCCGCTAATCACCTTACTGAGGTTGCGGATCTGGACGGGGCCAAAATGTGACTCTGAGACAGAGAATCGGCCAAGTATAACTGGGATCGCAAGCAGGGCAGCTGTCCCCGCATACACGTTGCCGAACCAGAAGTGAATAGGAAACACGGTGCTGTGCCAGTGTGGGATAATCATCATAGCGAAATCCCAGGCAAAAAAGGTGTTGCACACCACGAATGCGACAAGCACCAGCGGCGATAAAAAATAGAGCTGGCGCTCGACCCGACGATGATCGACGTCGCCTGCACCGTCGAGGTCAGGCGCAAGGCTCTTCCAGACGTAGATCGCACTCAAGCCGTAGAACGCCAATAAGCCTAATAGGTTTCTGATCAACAACCAGTCACTGTTCAGCCAGGGACTTAAGTGTGTCTCGGGGGAGGCTGAGAGCCAGTAGAACAGGTCGGCCCGGGCGAAGTGATAGATCAACAGGAACCCGACGATGGCAAACGGCGCAAATGCCATGGTACCGAGCTCGGCGAGACGGTAATAAGGCTTGGCCCAATGCGCGTATGCCAGCCGGTGAATAGCGCAGAACACCACGCCAACCTGGCTTACACCCATCAGAAACAGAAACGAAACGATAAGCAAACCATACTCGGGGCGGGTAGTTTCGCCGCCTGACGCATAAGCGGGGCTTGCAATGGTCAGGGTGCTGATGGCGAGTATCACCCAGGGAGCGACACGACGCCGACAACGTGGCGGGGTATTCGGGGCAACAACTGACGCTTGTTCGGTGTTCATTTTTTACCAAACTCTTTTCTTACGTAATTGATGACATGCCACCTTTCCTCCAAGCTCAACGCGTCGCGGTAGAACGGCATCAGCCCCCGGCCGCGCGTGAGGGTAAAAAACAGCTGCCCATCCGCCTGGCTCTGGGTATAGTCGTCAGCCAAATCCACTGGGGATTTAGTAACAAATTTGCTCCCGACCGGTCCATCCCCCTTGCCTTGTGCACCGTGGCAGACCAGGCAGTTCATCTCGTAGAGATACGCCCCCCGGGCCAGCGACTCGGTGCTTGCAGGTACCGGATTTGGTATCACTGCGGCAGCGTCCTTAGCCTCGTCCATGCCCTGCTCGGTTACCGGCGCGGGCAGAGTTTCGCCGCCCGCGATCGGGACTGAATCGGGGCCTACCGGTGCCGCGGATTCCTGCGGTTTAGCAGACGGTTGATCAACCATATCCTGATCCCAAGGATAACCCCAGCTGACAGGCGCATACACCAGCAGCAGCGCAGCGATCGTACGGATGGTACTTGTCCTTGCTCTCACTTGTTTGCTCCGCGATAGCGGTGGTCGCTTCGGGCCGCTGAAGGCTCTCATCCTGTTTCCTCCTCCGACCGGACCTCTTCGGCACCCGCCTCTCGCAGAATGGTCTCGGCGCGCTTGAAGTGTTCGTCGTCGTCGCAGCTGACCGTTACCGCAAACTTGTCCACCGCTGCCTCCGGCACGTAGACTCGATCGCGGATAGCGGGAAGTCGCGCACTGATAAAAAAGCCCAGTACCGTGAACAGGATGCCGAACAGAATGGTTGCCTCGTAGGTGATAATCAGAAACGGTGGAATCGTAATGATGGGCCTTCCCCCCGTCGGGTGCAGATAGAGCACGGCGGTACCCGCAGCAAGCAAAAAACCTGACATCCCGCCAATCAGCCCCCAAAAAAAGTAAAGTTTTTGATCACGGATTTTTTCTCACCGAGCACTTCTTCCACGCCTTCCATGGGAACAGGTGATATCAACTCAGGCGTGGCGAAACCAGCGCCCTTGAGTGTGCCGGCGGCAGCCAGCGCCGAGTCTGGGCCATGAAAGAGTCCTACAGCGAAGTTTGTCATGCGGGGGTTCCTTGCAGGGGGACCGCGGGCTCCGTCCTGGGGGTTTCCATCGTTTCTTTCACTTCGTACATGGATACGCTGGGGAAGATCTTGACGAAAATGAGAAACAGGGTAGAAAACAGCGCGAAGGAACCGACGATAATCGAGAGCTCAAGCAGACTGGGTACGTACACGCCCCAGGCGTCCGGCAGGTATTGCCGCGACAGTGAGGTGCCGACAATGAGGAAACGCTCCGTGTACATGCCGATATTAACCGCGATGGACAGGATCAGCATGGGCACGAACGAGGTTCTGAAACGTTTGAAAATGCACAGCAGCGGTGCTAACGCGCAGAACAAGATCATCTCCCAGTACAGCGGCGCGTAATAACCGAATAATTTGTAGGCCAGCGCCTCGTGCTCGGTGGATGTCCCGCTATACCAGCCGGTAAACAGTTCGATCACGTTGATGTACGTCCAGATCAACGACAGCACCAGCAACAGTTTACCCAGGTTGTCGAAATGCACTTTAGTGATGTATTGCGCGAAGCCCATGTATTTCCTTAAGAGGAACATCACGGTGACGATACCGGCTGTGCCCGAGTAAATGGCGCCGACCACAAAATACGGTGCGAAGATGGTCTGGTGCAACGCCGGTACGATAGACAAGGCAAAATCCCAGGACACGATGCTGTGTACCGATACCGCCAGCGGAATGATGAGCACCGCCAGAAACGTGTACGCCCAGTGTAATCGGTGCCACTCCGTGTCGGTTCCGCGCCATCCCATCGACAACAAGGTATACATGGTGTTGCGCCAACCCGTGGTGCGATCTCTGACCGCGGCGAAATCGGGGATGGAGCCCATGTAGATGAAAATAGAGCTGCCCGTCAGATAGGTGCCGATGGCCATGACGTCAAACAGCAGCGGCGAGCGAAAATTGGGCCACATTTCCATTTGATTCGGGTAGGGCAGCGCCCAATGAATGAGCCAGGGTCTCCCGAGGTGCACCATGACAAAGATAGCGGCCACTATCAGCGAAAACAGTGTCATCGCCTCGGCGCTACGATACATGGCTTTACGCCAGGTACTGTTGGTGAGATGCAGCACGCAGGACAGCAGGGTACCGGAATGGCTGAGGCCAATCCAAAAGATAAAGCTGGCGAGATAGGTTCCCCAGACTTGGGGGTGATTCACCCCGGCCGCGCCAATGCCATAATAGAGCTGATAGAACCAGGGAAAAAAGAAGCACAGCAGGGTAACGCCGATGGCGGTGGCCAGCGTGATATAGTACTTGGGCCCGGTTTCTACTATGGACCTTACGACATCCCGATGGATGTCGGCGTACTGCAGGTCGTTCGTTTCAGCTTGCGTGCTCATACTTATGCGTCCACTTTCTTGAGGTAGACCACAGACGAGTCAGTGTTCAGCTCGTTCAACACCCGGTACGCGCGTGGATTGTTCATCGACTGGGCAACCTGGCTTTCGGGGTCCTTGCGATCGCCGAAGACCAGGGCCTGGGTGGGGCAAGTCTGTACGCAGGCAGGTTGCACCTCGCCGTCACGCACCCGCCTGCGGCCGTCGTCCTTGGCGTGATCCTTGGCCTGGCGAATTCGCTGAATGCAGAATGTGCATTTCTCCATCACCCCTTTTTCGCGCACCGTGACGTCAGGATTCAATTGCTGGTCCAGCGGGCTGTCCCAGTGATGATCGTTGTAATTGAAGTACCTCACCTCATAGGGACAATAAACCGCGCACGAGCGCGTGCCGATACAACGGTTGTAAACCTGAGTGTTGAGACCGTCCTGGTTGTGATAAGTGGCGCTTACCGGACACACTGTTTCGCATGGCGCCGAATCGCAGTGCTGGCACATCATCGGCATGAAGCGTAACTTGACGTCCGGGTACTCGCCCTCCCAGTAGCGTTCGATGCGGATCCACTTTATCTCCCTGCCCTCAGCGAATGCCTTCTCGCCCACAATGGGTAGATTGTTCTCGGCCTGGCAGGCTGTCACGCACGCCTCGCAACCGGTGCATTTGTCCAGGTCAACGGTCATCGTCCAGTGGTAGTCGAATTCATCGTAATAGCCAGGCTTGCGATATTTCCGCCAGCTGTCGGTAAATCGTTCCAGGATGCTCATGTCGGTACCACCGTTATCGGAATATTGTTCAGTTTGGCGCTGTGACCCGCTGCGCTACCGGCTGGCGCGCCCCGAGTTGTTTGTATGATCTCTCTGCCGAGTTCACGCGAGTTGCCCCCGGTCTTGATGAGTTCGACCCGTCGCCCGGTGGTTGCGACCTTCACCCGGGTGGCGCTCGAGGCAAGGGCACCGGTTCCCTGATCTACCTCAGGACTGAGAATTTCAATAGGGTTGGCGCCGCGGTTGCTGGCATAACGACCATACTCAACGTGACCTTGTCCAATGGGCATCGCGATGACGCCGGGCATAATGGCCGGATAAACGTAAACCGGCACGCGGATCTGCCCGTGTGGCGACTCGACGTCGACAAGATCTCCTTCAGTCAACCCCAGTTCCCTGGCAGTCGCTGGGTTTATTTCCACCCAGGATCCGTACACCACACTGGTCAAGGGGTCCGGTAGTTCCTGCATCCAGGGAAGATTAGCGGCGCGGCCGTCGTGCAGGGTACTCGAAACATAAGGGTGGAGGATAAAGGGATAAGTCTCGCTCGGCCCGGAGAACACCGGGGCCTTGACACCGATGCTGTCGATGACACTCTTGTCTAGGACAAACGCCGGCGCGCGGTGTGTGTTTTCTCCCCATACACCGGCCTTCAACACCGACGTCCAGAAAGACTCAAAACTCTCCGACTGAACCAGCCCACCACGGGTATAGATCCGGCGCCAGCCATCCTTGAGATAGTCTTCCATGTCGCGCCACGGGATGGCTTCACTTAAGCCGATCTGTTGTGCCAGTTGCAGCAGGATGTCTCCAGTCGATCGGGTGTTGTACAGTGGCGAAACCACGGGTTGCGAAATGGTACCGGTGGAAAACCCCACGGCCGGTTCCGGGAAGTCGTCGCCCCAGCTTTCGAGGTAGGTATGACTTGGCAGGATGACGTCGGCCAGCGCCGTGGTTTCATCCATGAAACTCGATAGGCTTACAATCAGCGGTATCTCCGAGATCGCTTCCCGGAACTCGGTCGACGGCAGAGTAAACACCGGGTTGGTGCCGTTGAGGATCAGGACCTCAATGTTGCCCTGCCGCACGTCCTCTGCGAGTTCGAGCATTGTCCGATAACTGGCCTGGCGCGCAGGCGGAACCGGACCCGCAGGTTCCGGGTTGAACACCAGGCCACCGGCCTTGCCGAGGTTTCCAACCAGGTAATTGAGTGCATTGACCGCGACCAGAGTGTCGACACCGTTGCTGTGATTAGACGCACTGCCGCCACCAATGGCAAGACTTGGGGATGTATGGACAAAAGTGTCAGCCATGCGGGTAATGGTGTCGGCCGGGACACCGGTCTGTTCGGCGACCGCACTTGTGGTATAACCCGCAAGTGCTGCTGCCCAGTCTTCGCGATCCGCTCCCTGGTAATGTCCTTTCGAGACAATGTGGTGCGCCAGGCCCAGGGCTAAAATACCCTCTGTACCAGGGTTGGCGGCAATCCACTCATCGGCGGCAGCACCGCTCAGCGACATTCTTGGTTCGATTTGTACAAACCGTCCCCTGACATCGCCACCCTGGCGGCTTTGGCCAAAGCCGAGACTGTGGTGTACCGGTGAAATCCAATTGCCGAGATAATCGGCGCCGAAGGACAACAGATAGCGGCTATTCTTTAAATCGTAATAAGGCAGGCGCTCCTCGCCAAAAAAACGTCGGTTAGCTTCATACAAGGTGTGCGGATGGTCGAAATCATAGTGCAGCAGTCGCCCAGAACCCAGTTGTTCCATAAAGAGTTCGAATAGCTGTGCCAGGTGTCCCCGGACACCGTGGCTCAGCATACAAACGCGGTTGCCCCGTTGTGCTGCTTTCAGCAAATCCAGGCGGGCCGCGACTTTGCTTAAGCCCTCTTCCCAGGTGATTTGCGCGAACGACATGGACCCACGCTCTGCGGTTTGCATTAACGGGCCGGTCAGCCGATCGGGGTTGTACAAGACCTGTAGCCCTGCCTGGCCGAGAGCGCAAAGCCGACCCTGATTGACGGGATGGTTCGGATTGCCCTCGATTTTTTTGGCCCGTCCCTCGCGGGTGCGTACGGAAATACCACATCCGGCCGCGCACATTGAGCATACCGTGTTGTACCAGGTGGCGATGCCGGTGCTGAAATCCTCGGGTGCCACCACATGGGGGATCAGATACTCTGTCGGGTGCTTGATCGATGCCCTCAGCATGAACCCGGCACCTACGCCGGCGCTGCCCGCGCCCACCAGCTTAAGAAATTCTCTGCGATCTATATTCGGCATTGTGCGTTCATCTCCTACTTATGACAGGTCCAGCAGTCCAGGCCGTTCTCCACCTCGTGTTGCTTATGGCAGTTGAGGCACACACCCATTCTCATAGCCGACCCACCGTTAAGGCCTACGGCCTCCGTCAACCCCCCCGCGCTGGCAAGACTGATTACGTCCATGGTTTCAACGGGTCCGTGACAGGTCTGACACTCAATTCCAAGGTCGCGTGCGTACTCACTCACGTGGCGTTTATGGGTAAAGTGAACGAAATCCGGCAGATCATGAACTTTGATCCATGGGATGGGCTCCTTGCTTTGCCAGTAATTTATCAGCTTGCGTATCTGTGGTCGCTGCGTTGCGATTTCGTTATGACAGCCTACGCATTTCGAGACGCTGGGTACCCCGGCGGATATGGAACGGCGCGCCTGGGTGTGGCAATACATGCACGGAATCTCGTTTTCGCCTGCGTGGACCCTGTGGCTGAACGCGATGGGTTGTTCCGGACTGGTACCGGGAAGGAAGGCCGCGTTCGCCCAATAACCCAGCACCAGGCCGAACAATGTGACGGCACTGATCAATGCCGCTGGTTTGAGTACTCTTAATGCCGGAACAATGGAAACGTTCATCTACTTCTCACTCCGACTTACCAATCCCAGGGTTTCGCCAAACCCTTCGCCAAACTCGTGGATCGAATTGGCCATGTCCGTATTCTTTGTCGCCCGCAAATAGGTGTCCGCCATCTTGTGGATCACCTGGTAGAAATAAAGGTTCATGTCGTCGATGCTTGTATCTTTAATCCATAGATCGATCGCGGCCGTCGTCTTGTTCTCATTGTCCCAAACTGAAAGCATCATCGACTGACACAACACCGGGCCGTTTTCTTGCCCTTCTGAGGCTTGCCATTCGATTCGAGTCGGCAAGTCGTCGGCATCAAGGTCGACGGTCAGTTTGATTTCTGCGGTTCTTGACATCATCCTGTTCGCTTGTTTTACGAGGATCGTTTGTTCTTTTGGCGTTGGGGTTTATGAGCAAATTCATCTAAAACCAATAGACAAATGTAAACAGAAACAGCCAGATCACATCCACGAAGTGCCAGTACCAGCTCACCGCTTCAAAGGCGAAATGGTTTTCTGGGGTGAAATGTCCCCTGAAACAACGCAGCAACATGACCGTCAGCATGATCGTTCCCATAGTCACGTGCGCGCCGTGGAAGCCGGTCAGCATAAAGAAGGTCGAGCCGTAAATTCCGGCTCCCAGGCCCAGGCCCAACTCGTTGTAGGCATGTATGTACTCAACGACCTGAAGGGTCAGGAAGGTCGCACCCAGCGCCACGGTAATGGCCAGCCAGATTTGTAACGGTAATCTTTGGTTTTTTTTCAACGCCCAATGGGCAAACGTGACGGTGACGCTGCTGCTGACCAAAATGACGGTGTTGATGAAAGGCAAACCCCACGCCTCCATCGCCTCGGTTGCACCGCCACTCGGGGTCATAAACAGCGGCCAGGTGTCGGCGAAGTCGGGCCACAACAGCATGTGTGTTTCCAGATTATTGCCTGCTCCGGCCAGCCATGGCACAGAAATGATCCGCGCGTAAAAAAGCGCGCCGAAGAAGGCGGCGAAGAACATGACTTCTGAGACGATGAACCAGGCCATGCCCATCCGATACGAACGGTCCATCAAACCACTGTTCATGCCTTTGACAGATTCCCTGATGACGATCCCAAACCAGCCGAACATCATGAATGCGATCAGGGCCAGCCCGATGAAGAAGATCGGTTGCCCGAAGTTGCCTTCGGCTGCGACTTTCTCGGTGCTCTGGTGGATGAAGATGACCGCGCCGAAAGCGGTTACAAAAAGCGCGGTGGAGCCGATAATGGGCCAGGGGCTCGAGTGTGGGACGTGATAGCGGGGTGCGTCACTCATGGCTGATTATTCGCAAGCTTGGCAACGGAATTTGTGTTCTGAACCGCGGGTACCTTAAACAGGGTGTAGGACAGGGTAAGGGTGTGGATCTCCTCCGGCAGATCGTCGCCGACATAGAACCTCACGGGCATATTCTGGTCTTCACCGGCCTCCAGGCGCTGCTGACTGAAGCAAAAACATTCGACCTTATTCAGATACTTAGCGGCGTAGCCCGGGCTCACGCTGGGCACGGCTTGTCCGGTCACCGACTGGGCAGCGCGGTTGCGGGCGTAGTAATCGGTGGTGTTGATTTCCCCCAGTCGGACCCGCATCTGATATTCGGTTGGCCGGAATTCCCAGGGCATGCCGTTACCAACGTGGCCCAGGAACTGGATCGTCACTTCACGATCGGAGACTTGCGAGATTGCGGCGGGATCAGCCGCGCGCCCTGAGGTTTTGCCGTTCAGCCCGGTCACCTCGCAAAAGACCTCGTAAAGCGGTACCAGGGCAAAAGCAAACCCAAACATAGCCAATGCCAGTGAACAAAGCAGGACTAAATGCTTGCGCTGATTGTTGCGGGTCTCGGTCATCGAAAGGCGTTCCTATTCATTGACGTCGCTTTCCATAACCGGTGGGAATGGCGGTGGCGTCTCGAACGTGTGATGTGGTGCCGGTGACGGGACAGTCCACTCCAGACCTTCCGCACCCTCCCAGACCCGGGTGCTTGCCGGCTCCCCGCCGCGTATGGTCTTGATTACAATGTACAGAAACAGAACCTGGGTCAGACCCAGGAGTCCGGCACCGATGCTGGAAACCATATTGAAATCGGCGAATAGCGGGGAGTAATCCACAATCCGTCTTGGCATGCCGGCAAGACCAGTAAAATGCATTGGGAAAAAGGTCAGGTTGACCGCAATCACCGCGGTCCAGAAGTGGATCTTTCCCAGACGCTCGTCGTACATGTGGCCAGTCCATTTGGGCAACCAGTAATAGGCCGCCGCCATCATGCCGAAGATGGCGCCTGGATATAGAACATAGTGGAAGTGCGCCACCACGAAAAAGGTGTCGTGGTATTGAAAATCGGCCGGCACCAGGGCCAGCATGAGCCCGGAGAAACCGCCGATGGTAAACAATATGACGAAGCCGAGGGCAAACAACATGGGTGTTTCGAAGGTCATGGAGCCACGCCACATGGTGGCCACCCAGTTAAACACCTTCACCCCGGTGGGAACCGCGATCAACATCGTCGCATACATGAAGAACAATTCAGTCGCCAGTGGCATGCCGGTGGTGAACATGTGATGGCCCCAGACGATAAAAGATAAAAATGCGATCGCAGCGGTCGCGAATACCATCGAGTGATAACCGAACAGCTTCTTACGGGCGAACGTGGGGATGATCTGTGAGGCGATGCCAAAGCCTGGCAGGATCAAGATGTAGACTTCCGGGTGTCCGAAGAACCAGAAAACGTGCTGAAACATAACTGGATCGCCGCCGCCCGCCGCTGAAAAAAAACTGGTGCCGAAATGGCGATCGGTGAGCATCATGGTGACCGCCCCCGCCAGCACCGGCATGACCATGATGAGCAGAAAGGCGGTGATTAACCAGGTCCAGACGAATAAGGGCATTTTCATCAAGGTCATGCCCGGTGTCCGTAGGTTGAAGATGGTAACAATGATGTTGATGGCCCCCAGTACCGATGAAATCCCCATCATATGGATACCGATAATGAAGAAATCGGTGCTCGGCGGTCCATAGGTGGTGGACAGGGGTGCATAAAATGTCCAGCCGAAATTGGGTGCCCCGCCTTCCATAAACAGCGACGACAATAACAGACCGAAGGCGAAGGGCAGGATCCAGAAACTGAAATTATTCAGCCGTGGTAGTGCCATGTCGGGGGCACCGATCATCAGAGGAATCTGCCAGTTGGCCAATCCAACAAAGCCGGGCATCACCACGCCGAACACCATTATCAAGCCGTGCATGGTTACCATTTGATTGTAGAAAAGCGGCTCTGCGAATTGCAATCCGGGCTGGAACAACTCCAGACGGATAACCATCGCCATTGCCCCGGCTGCAAAAAACAGTGTAAGACTGAGCCACAGATAAAGAGTACCGATCTCCTTGTGGTTGGTGGTCAATACCCAGCGGGTGATAAATGCCCAAAGTGGAGAGCGATGTGGGATAATGTCTTCTGCGTTTACAACCATGGTTCAGTCACCTCAACGGGCCGCGTAAATGGTTCTTGGCTGAACGAGGTCAGCACTATTGTTACTCCAGGCATTGCGTTCATAGGTAATCACGGCAGCCAGCTCCCGATCGGATAGCTGCGGCGCCCAGGCTTGCATCTCGGTCTCGGCTTTGCCATTCATGACGCGATCGATATGCACCGCCAGGGGACCGGTGGGGATCCCGCCGCCGGCCAGTGCCGGGTAGGTGGTACCCTGGCCCATGCCATCCGGCTCGTGGCATGTCGAGCAATGACTTAAAAATACCTGCTCACCAATCGGCATGAGCTCGGCCATCGTCCATTCCTTCTCGCGGTCGGCCACTGCTTGCCCTGAAGCAAGTTCTCTGACGAGCCGTTGGTCGTCGATCCACTTATCGAATTCGGCCTCGGGCCTTACTTCCACGACGACCGGCATGAAGGCGTGGTCCTTGCCGCAAAGTTCCACGCATTGGCCCCGGTACAGCCCCGGCGTAGGTATGCGTGTCCATGCCTCGTTGATAAAACCGGGGATGGCGTCCTGCTTCACGGCGAAGTCCACTACCCACCAGGAGTGAATCACGTCGTTGGAAGTCACCAGGAAACGGACCTTTTTGTTGGTGGGCAGCACCAAAGGATTGTCCACTTCCAGCAAATAGTGCTCGCCCTTGGGCTCGAGGTTGTTGATTTGTTCTGTGGGCGTGGCCAGATTGCTGTAGTAGCCGATGTCCGCTTCGAGATATTGATAGTGCCACTTCCACTGCGAGGCGGTGATGAGGACGGTGAGATCCGCATCACTGTTGTCTTCGATGTCTATCAACGCCGTCGTCGCCGGTATGGCCATACCCACCAGGATCAAGATCGGGATCACGATCCAGACGACTTCCACTGCCGTACTCTCGTGAAAGTCAGCGGGCTTGGGATGCTTTGAGCGTCGATGGGCGAAGATGGAGTAGAACATAGTGCCGAAGACAATGACGCCCATCACCACGCAGATCCACAGACTGAGGTGGTGCAAGCCCTGGATGCGCTGGCTCATTTCGGTGACACCTTCGCGTAAATCGTACGCGGCGGCAAAAGCAGTGTGGGAGAAACCCCACAAGACAGAGAGAATCAGGCCGTTCTTGAGCCTGCTGGAGATGGGAATCATGCTTCTAGCCTAGCGTTATTTGTCATAAGCATCAATATATGAGACCTTTCACCGCTTCAATTGAGTCAGCGTTCGCAGCTGATTTTCGCCCTTCCAGTCACGGTACCGGATGGCGGTTCCACGCTCGGTGGAGCCTTTCCAATCGCCCCGATGGGCCAGCAAAAAATCGTTGCCGTCGATTTTTGCTTGCCAAGGGCTGCCTTTCCAGTCGATAAACGCCAGGCTGATATTGGCATGACGGCTCCACACCTCGTCATTTTGCGGCCGTTGTTCAAAAGTGTCGTCACGGATCCAGGCAGTCCACTTTTCACCGTTCCAGGCGACAAACTCCATCGAGTTTTGCGCCCACGGCTGATTGGCAGGCTCAGCTCCGGTGTAGGTGGTAGCGTCAAACGCCAGTTTGGCCGCCACGACGGCCGCTAGCACAGCCACCGACAGACCCAAAACAACTTTGATCATCGAACCCCCTGGTTCGCATTGGCATGCAAGGTGTCGAGCGCGATATTGATGCACAGAGATACCGCAATCGACAGCATGCTTTTGTCGACATGGCCAGTAAAGTGCTATTTATTGGGAAGCGCTCAGTTCAACAACAATTGCTGTTCCCACTTCAGCTCACGTGTTTCCCCCGTTTGTTCTATTTCTACGTCCCCTTTATAAAGTGAGATG
Organism: Gammaproteobacteria bacterium; assembly: GCA_965247265.1. GTDB lineage: Bacteria > Pseudomonadota > Gammaproteobacteria > UBA4575 > UBA4575. The sequence continues at coordinate 617,705 of OZ252002.1, read as the reverse complement.
TTCCTCCAGACTGAACGAAATAAAGCTATTTTCCCCCAGGCCCGTAGTATACTTAGCCAGTCGGATCAATCAATACAAATCGCAGTCTCTTTACAATGTGAAATGAACCTGAAATAGTACTTGGAATTGTTCATGATGGGAGGATACAGACTCGTATGAATAATACACAACTGGAAACGATTGAGCAGATCCAAGCCTTTTTATTGAGCAACCAGGCGACTGACCTGGTGATCGAAGACAAAGCGGAGCGGTACCAATGGATTCAGCGCATGTTTGTTCAGTTGAACTGCCTTAAGCTGGGTAAGTCGCATCGACAGCGTCCATCAGGGCGATCAGGATGGTATGAAAGGCTTGTATCATATTCAATACGGTCGATGAAATCACCCAGATTGAAGGAGTTGCGTCGATGGAGAAAATCTCCGAGCGTTATTGGCTCCCGGTGTTAGCCCAATTATTGGACGACTTGCCTTTCGTGATCCAAGGTTTTTATTCGGATAACGGTTCAGAATATATCAACAAAAAAGCGGCTGTGTTACTCAACAAGTTGTTGATTGGGTTCACCAAATCACCCCCCTGGCACAGAAACGACAATGCTTTGGCAGAAAGCAAAAATGGCGCGGTCGTGCGCAAGCAGTTCGGATACATCCATATTCCTCAAAAATGGACACCCTTGATCAATCAATTCAACCAAGTCCGGTTATGCATCTCGGTTGCAAAACTCAGCTATGCGCATGCGCCTCACTAATATGCCAAGAGCACATCAGGACCACGAGGCGACCCCAGAGGAGTGAACTACACGGATGTATTTCATCAAATGATCGAGCAATCTGACTCGATCAACCTTTCCCTGGATACGATCGCTATTCTCGCGTAGCCTCCTAGCCTCGGTTCGCGAAACTAATATCACTTTAGTTGAGCAAAACTCCGTCCTACGGTAAGCTCTTTTACGGTCGGGAAAATAGAAAGTTATTTATTTCTGGATGCTGTGAAAGACAACCATCTCCCCGCTACTCAGAATGATAGCCCGATGGTTGAGTCACAACGCCAATTGCTCAGTGATACGGATGGTACAAGCGGTAACTGGTTCTTTAAGGCAATTTCGCCAAATTCTTACAGCTACGGAAGTTAGTTAATGGTGTTTTTTACCTCACGAGACTGCCTATCTTCAGGCAGTCTCGTGAGTGTTTGTACTTTATACAAGTAAACAGGACATGGATCATTCATTGACGACCAAATTATAAATATATAGCAGGACGAAAAACATTGATGTTATCGAGAATTGAATACACAAGGGTTGCTCTGAGAACTTATCAAGCAATGTAAAAAACTGAACCACGTGTTGCACAGACTTTTTTATCTAATCCACCAGACAAAGCTAATGAATCATATCGTGCATGGAAATCTGCACATGCTTTTCCCCATTCCTTCCTTTTATGGTCATTTTTGTCATGGTGTTTTGTGGATTCGCCTTTACGTGCTTTTAGCTGGTTTAACTTTTCAGCATTCCGTAATATTTCTTCTGTGTAATGTCTTATGTGACTAATGCACCAACTAGAGTTACGGTGACTAGTTGTCGCCTAACACAAGGTATGAGTTCTAATTTACTCAAACTATGAATGTCCGCTTTGGGTCGAAAGCGGTCATATCTCTTGTTTATATACTTGCTGATATAACTCTCTAAACCATGAGGGCCGTTTTAATACCACAAAAAGCAAAATCCCCGCTGTAAATGGCAATGGAATTATGGTGTCAGCTAACATTAATAAAATTAAATAGGCTAACAATTGTGTTTCTTGATTCATTATTTTTTCCTAAAAAATAACCAGCTTATTACTACAATAAATATCAGCATTAAGCTGAACGTTATAATCTCACCAATGCCGATACTAATGATTAATCTTTAATAACCATAATCATCAGTTATCGCTTCTTTAGCCTTGTCGACATCAACCGAATCTGCAGCTTGTTCCTTGTCAACTGAGCCCGCTGCTTTTTTATAATCAACTTCGTCATCATTAACAGATTCTTTTAATTGTTCAGTATCAACAGATCCTGCAGCCTTTTCTTTATCAACAGAGTCTTTTTGTTTATTGTAGTCGGCAGCTAGTACCATAGATGTTACAGATAAAATGAGAATTGATAATAGTGCGAAATGCTTCATTGTTGTCCCCCTGTTTGTAGATATGAAAATTGTAACTTTTATTTAAGTTAACATCACAATTTTCGGCCATTAGCGGTCACTCAGTTTCAGGCAATCTTTTGAAATAGTTTAGCCAAAAAGTAAGTATTAGCGGAATAGTTTATGCATTATAAAAATTATTTCATAAAATAAAAAAGGCGAACTATTGCTCGCCTTTTCAATGATTAGAAGTTCTTTGATTTAGCCATCTGAGTTCTTATAGTCACATTTACCTTCGCCATGATGCTTCATATGTTTCATTTCATCAGCACTTAGAACACTGTCACCATTTTTATCTTTATGATTAAATTTTTTCTCAGCATAGGTCATAAACTCATCCTTACTAACCGATCCATCTCCGTCAGTATCCATCATTTTCATTTTATCGTGTTTGCCACCGTGGCTATCTGCAACCATGTAGCCTGAATTAAGATCAATCATTTGAAATGGATTTTCATCAGCAGTCACTGGTGTGACTATAAACGCGCTCGATGCCAATACAACCCCAACTGCAGCACTAATCGGTTTTAATTCGAGAATTTTTGTCATCTAATTAACTCCTATTTTTTAAATTTGTAATATTTCTCATCAAATACTTATATAGCTTACATGTTAAAAGTTCCGTCTATGTATATTGAACTTAATTAAATGACTGCTTTCGGCCAAAAGCAGTCACTAACAATTGAGTTAAGTGGAGGCGCTTTGTTCCTTCTCTTGCTTGCGCATTTTGTTATGTGAGAAATTAAAACTTTTCATTCCCACTGATACCTAGGTTATTTATCTTAGTCTTTCCTAATATTTTTAATAATAAATTACGGCATGCCCTTAAAATAGGATAAAGAATGGCAGAGAGTGGTTTTGATTTAAATATCCAATAATTTACTCGATTGAAAATTCCTGATTTGCTACTTATTAAGGCTAAGGTATGAATAGCATCGGACCCATAGTAAATTTGCCCTCCCATCTTTAGGACCATTCCTTGATCAATATCTAATCCCATCTTAGTTATTTCATCAAGAACCTGACTATTTTCTCGTGCATCAACAATCTTTAATTCTCCAATATCTTCACGGATACGAATAACCCGACAGTAGTTGTTGCAAGCAGGACACTCTTTATCATATACAAGTAATATTTCTTCTCGACTCATGATTTAATTTTAAGCCATATAACATCTTCATATATGGCAATATTAATTAATGTCCGCTTCGGGTCGTTAGCAGTCATTAAACTTTTATAGCATGCTTAAACGTTAGGTAGGTGCGATTTAAAATTCTATTTGATAATAATATAGGGTACTAGCTATGAGGAAAATTATATTTCTGGTACAAGAGCGACAATTCGTAAAGGCCCTCCGCTACCGCCTTTAATTTTCATTGGCAGAGCAATAACTGTGAACCCTTTAGTTGGCAGTCTATATAGATTAGCAACATTTTCGAAACCCGGTATATTTTTTTCAAACAAAATCTGGTGCGTTTCAAATAATGTGGATCCACCAAAATCAATGCTAGGAGTATCTAATCCAACAGCTTTAAGTTTTCTTTTCGTCGCTATGAATTTTGCTGCATCAGGGTGAATGTCCGGAAATTTCAATTTCTTTACAGCCTCCTCTCCTCGTTCTTCTGTTTCCATATATTCTTTCTTATTTGGCCAAAATTTGCTTGAGCCAGTATCGATAAGCAAAATGCTATTTTCTGCAATAATTCCGTGTTTCTTTTCCCAAGCCAAAATATCCTCAACAGAAAATTGATAATTGCGATTCTTTTTCACTTTTTCTGTAATTCGAATTACTACACCGGGACCAATTAATTGATCTATAGGAATCTGATCTACAGTATTGTGGTTTTTAAAAAAATGTATGGGCGCATCTATATGTGTCCCACCATGTTCCGCAGCATTAAAATTAAATGCACTGTAATAAAAGCCAGCATCAGTATAGCCACTAAAAACGGTGGTCTTTTTAAATGTTTCTGCAGTTGGCCAGTAAATAGAATCCTCTGAAAATTCATGTGTCAAATCAATCCATTGACCTTTAAGAGAATCATCCGCAAATGAAATAGAAGAGAAAATCACAATTAATAAAAATGATAAAAATAATTTCTTCATAATATTTCTCTGAAATTGTTATCTATAAAAAATTAATCAAAGTATATGCCATGTATTAGAATTTACAGTGTTCCTTATTAATATCATTTTCTGGGAGAACAGTAGTGGGCAGATTAGCGGAGCCTGCGTAAAAGACTATTATTTCTACAGGACCATTAATTGCTCGACCTCTATGAATGGTACGCATGACCTCAACAGCAGATTCGCCTTTTGTTAATATAATTTTTTTGCCATTTTTTGTTTCGACTTCTACATCTCCTTGTAAAATATATCCTAAAGTTGGAACTGGATGGCAGTGAAATTGTGACACTTGGTTTTCTTCTATACGAAGTTTTTCCGAAGTTATTTCGATTTGTCCAGGTGGATAATGAATGGCTTCTCCATCCCATGAGGTTTGTGTTTTAAGCAGCTCTTCCGCTGTAACTCCATTAGGCAATAATGTAAATAGTGAACACCACGTTAGTATATAAAATTTCATAATAAAATTATTATCATTTGAATATCCGCTTTGGGTCGTTAGCGGACATTAAACTATTCTGATTTGAAGATTCCAAACTGATTCTTCCTTAATTTAGATCACGAATGTCTGCTTACGGCCATTAGCGGTCATTCAGAATTTACTCAGAAAAGCTTAGAAGGACAAAACTAGCAACTAATATTTGCTGAACATAAAACTGTGTTATTAGCAGCTATGGTTAACGATGACAGATTGAATCTGAAGTACCATCTGGATCATTAATCGCGTAGCCACCTGAAGCAGGCAGTCCATTTAGTAGTAAACCGGCAACATGAGGGGCCGCCATGGATGTACCAGAGAATGTTGTGGTTCCCCCACCTTTTTTAGTGGACAAAACATTTACACCAGGTGCTGCACAATCGATGGGTGGGTTCCCATAATTTGAGAACCATGCGAAATAATCGTTACTGTCTATTGTTGAGACCGTATAAATATTATTGTGTTGTGCGCTCGCGGGGGAATAGTTATTTGAATTGTCCGATTCATTACCAGCAGCTAGTGCAAATTTAATTCCACTTTGTGCTGCACCAATCACAGCATTATTTAAAGCATTACTTTTTGGTCCACTTAAACTCATGTTGGCCGCATCACCTGATTGTGCATTTGCTGCTACATAATCAACGCCTGCAATTACACCTGAATAACTCCCAGAGCCACTATTATCTAATACCCGGATCGCAACCAAATTTGTACCTGGTGCAACGCCTACCACATCGCATTCATTATCAATTGCACCAATCGTCCCCGCTACATGAGTCCCGTGACCGTTCCCATCATTCGGTGAATTCTTGCCACGAAATACAAAATTATCACTGCGTTGTACATCTACATTTAAGTCTGGGTGATCAAGATCAATACCCGTATCAAGAGCCCAGGCAGTCGAACTAGCTCCAGAATTAGTACCACCACCAATTCTTGTGATACCCCAAGATGTTTGCTGTGGGGTACAACTCGTCTCTTCACCCCCACCATTGCCACCTTCAGCCCAGGGCGGCTTTGGAGATGCAAAAGCAATTGCATCGGGTTCATAGTAGGCAATGTTAGGGTTTTTTGCGGCTAATCGTGCAGCGACCTCGCCTGGCATCTTTGCAGAGAATCCTTTGATAGCGGTTTTATAAACACGGGTTACATTACCGCCCGCAGCTCGCGTAATATCATTTGCTTGCTTGTTAACTTTAGAAGATGGCACATCGTCTTTAAAAATAAAAATGTAACTGTTACGAATTTCATCACGAAGCTCTACTGATACACCAAGATTACGGCCTTCATTCTGACCATAGGCAGAGATACTGAATACAGAAATTGTAATCATTAAAACCGGCAGCAAGAATTTAATACGCATGACGCGAGACTCCTTTCCTAAATACTCTCATTTGATACCAACTCAATCTAAAATATCGAATGACCTACATATCCCTAGTAGTATCGAATTATTATATATTTGGTATGTATTTATCCTGATCAACTGCCCATATTTACTTATGAACGGTAATCAAATAAAGAAATTGTTTTTTTCAAATATAACTGCTTCAAATATGAATATGTTTGTAACTTACTGAGTAAAAATGAACTGCTTCTTTTTTGATTTGACATTTTTATGAAATTTTTTCGAATAATCCCGCTTGTAAATCATCTGAAAATTCCATTGAAAAATCAGGATCACCGCCAAGAATATAGCTTATCTCAACTCCTGTACTAAGACGATGTGCATAAACCACTGCTTTAGGATCTAAATTCCCATGTTTGTAGCTTTGTGTACGCTGTGTAGAAAACTCAAAATCATCCACATCCAATCCGTGTTTTTCAATACACGTAATGACATCAATTAAGTATCTTTGAGTAAGGAGTGTTTGATCAAATTCCATGATAAGTGCGCGAAATCGATTGATGTTAAGACGAACTAAAAAAAATATAATGTTAGTTGTTAATTTTTAAATGCGTAATGCTTAGAATAAATGTAACTGGCTTCTAAGCCGAATTACTATTTAATTTCGCTATTTTCTCTGCAATACGATCTTTTAGTATCCCTGTATCAACTCTTGGGTCTCGCTTCGTCACTGTATTTTCTTTGATTTGCGAATGATCCTCAGACATCCAGATGTGTTCAATTACAGCATCTTCATCGGGTACGAAAGTTGTTTTTTTAGGCTGTTCTTTAACGAGTTTGGACTGTACTTTCCCAACAATATCGTCAATTATTGATTCATTACCCATTGCAAAACCTTTCTTGAAATTAGTTATATATCTTATATTTAAATCTTTGCTTTATTATTGAAGCTATTCACAGCTTGCATAGTTCATAAATGTCGTACTACATTCTATCGGCTGAATTTTACCGTTCATTTTTGATGGACTATAAATTACTGAGATTAAATTAATTTACAAAATCGTCTTAATTGTTTTTCACAACTAAAACCACAAGGTAATGTGAATTTCACCCAGCCAATTTTGAGATAAATTATTTATAATGAACTTAATAAAACTTGGAGGAATCATTACTACTGAAAAACGGCAAACCTATTGAAAAATAGGGGCGCAAAATTACCGGTCTAAGGAAGCAAAGTTTCTAAGACAGCGGGATTGCCAGGATAGTACGCCTATTACACCATTGACTCCCTTTTCTTAATATCCTAAATCCCTGCTTTGCTTCCGCGACCCTCATCATTTATTCCCCAATCAATATTCAATTTCGGAGCAAATATTTCACCACTTATCGGGATTTAAGATATGCCCATTTATTCTTATTTTAAATTAGGCTGACATCATAAAGGGAACACGTGATGGCATGAGCAAGCTGGATACAATAATTCAAAAGACAATTCAAAAAGTACCCGCATTAGTGGTAAGAAAGCGCTCACGTGCAGATACTGATCTAAATAGAGTTGTTGATTTCTGTAGAGATGAAGTACAGAAGGCCGTAGACACAGGCATTATGCCCTCACCTAAATATTTTGAGCAAGCAGCCGTAATTTCAAGAAAAGAAAAGCGATTTGAGAATGAAATCGCTATTTGCGATATGTACATTAATGTTGCCAAACAATTTGCGATTCGAAACAAGCTGAGTAGATCCGAATTTTATGAATACATACTGCCTAAATGCGCACCACTTTATAAACGCATGCATTATGCTAAAGATAAGCTATTGTAAGAACACCTCTTAATTACTAGTCTATTTATAATTTTCGAATGTCCGCTTTCGGCCAATAGCGGTTATTCCAAATTCTTTAAAATGAGGTGTGATAAATTTTATTGGTACTAGTGGGACAGTAGACCTAGTTGGGCAGCATTTTTCAGTCAAGTAAGTATACTTTCCCAATCAGTACCATTGTATTTCTCGCAACAAATTAGCGTACCCTCTTCAATAGAACAATTAGGATCATAGTTTGTAATCGCTATTACAGGTTTATCCCGTAAAAAGTTATCTTTATTTAGCTCGGACAGCTGAATTGCCCCCTTTTTTAAAACAGAAGGAAGATCTGCATGAAGAGCCACGATCGCCGTACCAGAACCAAGCTCACGAAGCGCCCCTGATACTGCTTCCCTCGACAGTGGCACTTTGAATTCTTCAGTAACAACTATTTCGTCCACGTTGGCAATATCAGAGAGAATGTCAGCAACTAATACTGCTGTTTCTACACATCGAGTTGAAGGTGAGCTTGCAATAGAATTAACTTCCTCAATACCATACTCTTTAAAGAGTGGCGGAAGCATGCTAAGTAACCTTGTACCAACCTCGTGCGCAGATTCTTTTCCTTTCTCACTTAGAGCTCGAACATGCCCTCGCGATACGTCTTTTGCCTCAGGATGTGTAACAAACACTACTAGCATAGTCTTTTCTCCTTTACACCCAACTATAATTATAGGATCTAATTGTCGTCTAATATACTGACGGAGATCCATTTCGACCAAAACCAGACGTCCGCTTTGGGTCGTTAGCGGTCATTTAAATCAGTTTTAGCCATTAGAGTCTTAAACGCACCTCTTATTTTTCCTTTTACTTCTTCATTACCAACTTTCCCAGGGTATTCTTCTAACTCCTTGCGCAAGATTTTCACTTTCGTAGAACCTAATGAAGTCTCTATAATTAAATCACTGTACTCATAGACTGAAACTGTATCTATAATTGGTAACCCCCAATAAGGAGTTTTAACTAACTCAAGATTTAATTCATCTGCTAAATCTTCACAGTATTCAACGATCAGCTTTGCGCTTTCACTGCGTTCAATGTAAGAAATATCTAGACTCATTAATCAGGTAATAGAATATTAAATTGTGTATGACCGCTTTGGGTCGTTAGCTTGGAGCGGACGATGGGGATCGAACCCACCTCACGAGCTTGGGAAGCTCGGGTAATAACCACTATACGACGCCCGCTAGAAAATTAAATTTTAGTAAAGGATTGGATGATGCGCATTATTTGTTACTATATTTCCCCTTCTTCTTTTGCGATTTGTAGATGTAAGTAAATACGAAAGATAATTGCACAAATAGCAATACCAGCAAAAATTCCATAGACAATTTTAGAGACTTCAATTAAATTCAGATAATCTGGTACTCCCAGAACAATACAAATCCCAAGTGCCCACATAAATATTTGCTCTGTTGTGATCAATAATTTTGTAAGAGTTTTCATTTAATACTCCCCAAAACACGGTGCTGCGAATAAAATTAAAATGATTGGTAGGAGTATTTTCATTGCATCCTCTCTACTTATTATTCTTATAGGGGAATTATACTCCTCGGTCTGAGAAAATGCTGAGCCACTTATTTATCTATACTTCTAATGTCCGCTTAGGGTCGTTAGCGGTCATTCTTCATAATTCAACAAGCTGGTAAGATTAATCTCAAGTATTATCCCACATCACATACTCATCTTCACTTATAGCAGTTTGAAGCAACTCGATTAATGGTTTTGCTCTTATATCTAGACTTACATACTCCTCTTCATCGTCTTCAGTATTTTTACTTTTTGACAAATTTTCTGTTGAGTTAATTTCTTTTTTAAGCACCTCTTGTAAATTTTGTAAAGCAGTAGGGACGTCTTTAGCATCAATCGCACTTGGTGTAGTTCCACTATGGCCCATGTACTTAATTAACTTTTTAGCAATATCACCAAACATAACAATTGCTGGATATGATTTAGTCTGAAATTTTACAAGCATTGTTTATCTATTCTTTTTGATTACATTAAAGTCCGCTTTGGGTCGTTAGCGGTCATTCAGTTGTTAATCTTCCTTGAATCATAGCAAGTGTCCGCTTTCGGCCAAAAGCGGACATCATAAAACTGCTTAATTTGTACTATTGATCCCCTCTTCAATGGGAAACCCTTCAAGCTTCCATTCAGGAAACCCATCTTCGAGTCGACGTGCTTTGTAACCTTTAGACCGTAATTGCTCAACTGCTTCAAATGCTAAAATACAGCGTGGACCACGACAATACGCAACGATTTCTTTTTTCCGTGGTAATTTTTTTAACTCTTTTTTTAATTCAGATAACGGAATATTAGTAGCGTACGGAAGATGGCCCTGTTCATACTCATGCTTAGGACGCACATCGATTACGGTAACTGCTCCTTTTTTTGCACGCTTAAGTAATTCATCTCTTGATACTGGTTCTAAATCATCTATTGATGATAAATAGTTTGCGATCAATACTTGAATTTCAGCTATGTTCTCTTCGGCAATTTTTCGCAACAGCGCCATTAATGCAACTACTGAATAGTCACTTAAACGATAATAAGACTTTTGTCCCTCAGCTCTGGACTTGACGAGACCTGATCGACGTAAGCCCTGTAGGTGTTGAGAGGCATTAGCAACAGTAAGCCCAGATGCCTTTGCTAACTCATCTACAGTGCGTTCACCTTGAGCTAGAAACTCCAATAATTCTAATCGGTTACCGTTGCTGAGTGATTTACCAACTTGCGCAAATTGAGAAAATAACTCTTTCTTGAATGTATTAGACGACATACATATAATATTCAATTGATCTATTTAATATTTTAGAACACCTTAAACATAGACACAAGGACTTAAGAGAAATAATCCGTGAACCTAAACGAATTTATAGCAAATTATGAAGTAGGCATCCGCATTGGATTCTTCTTTGCGGTGCTTGGAGTAATGGCCGTGTGGGAACTTCTTACTCCTCGACGCGCCCTCAGCGTTTCAAAATCCACACGTTGGATGAATAACCTTGGAATTGTGGCACTTAACACAGTAATTTTACGCTTGATATTCCCCGCAGCCGCAGTAGGTATGGCCACTGTTGCAGAAACACAGGGCTGGGGCATACTAAATTATCTACAGACCCCATACTGGTTTGCAGTAATTATGTCCGTAATTATTATGGATGCTGTAATTTATTTTCAACATGTGTTAGTCCATGCTATCCCTGTGCTTTGGCGATTGCATCGAGTTCATCATGCCGACCTCGATTTCGACGTAACCACTGGATCACGTTTCCATCCGATTGAAATTATCTTATCTATGCTTATCAAGTTTGCAACGATTATTATACTTGGCCCGCCGATTGTTGCCGTTGTGATTTTTGAAGTGTTGTTAAATGCCACCAGTATGTTCAACCACGCAAACGTTCGTATACCGAAAAATGTAGATCGTGTACTACGCTGGTTCATCGTTATACCAGATATGCACCGAGTGCATCATTCAGTTGAAGATGATGAAACGAATAGTAACTTCGGATTCAATTTACCGTGGTGGGATCTGTTGTTTGGCACCTATCGTAATCAACCTCGTGCGGGACACGAACAAATGACTATCGGTATTAATACATTCCGCGATCTCCAACATTGCACCTGGTTACCCGGCATGTTGGCGTTGCCATTTATTGGCAAGATTACAAACTATACTATTAACCGACGTTACTGGGATACTCCTCGTAAACAAAACTAAGCTTCTATTTTTCTAATTTATTCATATTGAATTTAATCGACTAAAATCCCAAAGTCAGGAGTAAAGTCATGTCAAAAATATTTATGAAGTCCTCATGGGGAAGCGACAATCCAACAAATGCTGAAATGGCGTTCGGGCACGGTAACGCGCTGGCGAGTGCCGGTCATGAGGTTCGAATATTCCTGCTCGGTGAAGCGGTGACCCTGGCCCGGCCAGTTGTTCGTGAAAATATGATCCCTGTCGGGTGGCCATCGGTAGCTGAGCAGTGGGACGAGAGCATAAAACTTGGCATCCAAATTGAATGCTGTGGTGCGTGCTCGAGGGCCCGAGGCGTAACTAAAGATGAGATCACAAAGGCCGGTGCACAAATCGGAACTCCTGAATCTTTTGTAGCAGATGTTGAGTGGTCAGAAAAAATCATCACTGAGTGAATAACTTCAGAAGGTTGTGAAATAATGGAGAGTCGATAGGGATTGGTGGCTGATCCAATTTTTAAAGCATTACAGAGTTCTTTAGTTGACTTTAACTTATAATCCTTAGTGTTAATTGAATATCTGCTTTCGGCCAATAGCGGTCATTCGCTTACTGCGACATTTGGTTTAATGAACCTAATTTAAAGCGATACGCTAATTCCATTTAAATCTTTTCTCCACCAACTGGTAGTACAATACCAACATCTTTTGAGTATTGATTCCAAATTTCAATCATTTCTTGGCGTTGCGATGATAGTTCTACTGAAAGATCATTTAACTCGCCAGGGTCTTTAGCTAGATCATATAGCTGCCAATCATCATTTCCATACGGAGCAGACATCCAAACCAGCTTTAAATTTCCTTTGCGTACTGCTCTTGAACAAAACATCTCCCAACTTACCGCAGTATCATTATCGTAAACAAATTTGGCCTTGCCATTGAGAACGTCTACCAGTGAACGACCACGCATTGGTGCAACTTTTCGACCTTTGTAAGATGTACCCGGATGTTTAACATCTGCTACATCTAAAATAGTTGCTGAAATGTCCATAACATGACTAAAGGAACCATTATGCCCACCATGATTTGCAACACCCGGCCCACTGATTATAAGCGGGGAGCGAATGCCGCCTTCTGAGGTAAAACCTTTGAACATTCGGTACGGGGTCATGCTGACTTGAGCCCATGCTGGCCCTTGCGCAATTCGTGAAAATGGCTTGCCTAAATTTTCATAGCGGTTATCGGAATTTCTATCGACCCATTCTTTATCTGTACCAGGGTACCTATCCATTGTTAAGCCATTAGCACCGTTATCCGAAAAAAATATGATGAACGTATTGTCATAATCACCAGTCTTTTTAAGATGCTTAAATAGTCTGTCAAGATGACAGTCAATGTTGTCTATCATGGCAGAATAAAGCTCCATTCTCCGAGCTTCCCATTTTTTATCATTCTCAGATAAAGATTTCCAAGTTGGAATTGAGGGTAATCGCGGAAATGGAATCGCATCCTTAGAAACGAAACCAAGTTTTTTCAAATTACCCAATCTCGTCTTACGCAAAATTTCATAACCCCCATCATACTTTCCCTTATATTTATCAAGCCACTCATCAGGAACATGTAGTGGATCATGGGGTGCCGTAAAAGAAAGGTACGCGAAAAAGGGTTTACCCTCTTCACGGCTATCAAAACATTCCATCATTTTATTGGTATAAAATTCTGACGAATAAAATCCTTGCAGCACATGAACCCGCACTCCATTTTCTCGATAAACAGGCGTGTAGTTTGCATACAACATTGATTCTTTATCAAAGTGACCGGCTCCACCTTGGAGCATTGTAAAAACTTTTTGGAATCCTCGATTGTGAGGATCCGCCTCAATTTCATCGCCAAGGTGCCATTTCCCACTCATGGAAGTCGCGTATCCGGCATCACTCAGCAACGTGGCAATAGATACTACGCGGTCATTTAAATGCCCTTCGTAACCTGGCCTTCCAACTTGATTTGGCGCCAGTGTTTCAGCCATGTTTCCCATTCCAGCGATGTGATTATCATTGCCAGAAAATAACATTGAACGTGTCGGAGAGCAGGATACAGATGTGTGAAAATCAGTAAATCTGACACCAGATTCCGCTAATGCATCAAGAGTTGGAGTGTGGACTTCCCCACCGAAAGGACCAATGTCCGAATAACCCATATCATCAACAACAATCAGTAAAATATTTGGCTGCTTGTCTTGAGCTAAAACCGAGCCAAATGAAATAAATAGAAGAGCAGCTGAAATAATAAATGTTAATTTTTTCTTATTCATAATTTTAAACTTAGGAAGGATTAGAAATTTAGAAGTGAAAATATTAAGTGGAATATAATATGTAATTCAACCAAAATTTAACATCTATCCTTAGAAAAAAAGGATTTTTATCAAAAAATCGTATGTCCGCTTTGGGTCGTTAGCGGTCATTAAAGTGGACGACACTGGTAGATATATTTACATCGGAGTAAATTATTCCAACATGAATTCGCTTTATCAAACATGAAAAAAGACTTGAATTTTCTGTTCCAAAAGTTAACGCACGGGGTTTATGTTATTGGTGTCACTTGTAATGAAGAGAATAATGCCTTCACGGCGTCATGGGTAATGCAAGTCTCGTTCAATCCTTTATTGCTCGCACTCAGCATCAGTCCGAATCATTCATCGTATAAGATGCTAAAAGAGGGAGGGGTTTTCTCCGTCAATGTATTGCCCAAGGATAGGTTGGATCTGGCAGAACATTTTGGTCAACCGGTAAGTACCGATAAATTAACTAGTGTGGAATGGCACCAAGGCAAAACGACCGCGCCGGTCCTGGATGATGCTATTGCCTATTTTGAGTGTAAATTCAGCCATGAATGCGAGGCCGGTGATCATCGGCTTGTCATCGGTCGCGTAACTTCCGGTGCCGTGCAGGAACCACAGGCATTACCCATGAATTATCAAGAAACTGGCGCTATGGACGGAAGCAACAGCCTATTTCCAAAAGATTTCCTTTGACAAAATGCAGTTGGGATGATTCTCTTTGTACGTCCACTTTGGGTCGAAATCGGTCATTCAATTGTTAATTTTCCATGAATCATAGCAAGTGTCTGCTTTCGGCCATAAGCAGCCATTCGGCTAAAATCATTAAATTTTTCTACTTCTATGTCCGCGTTCGGCCAATAGCAGTTATACATCGAATAATTTATTTCTATTTTTACAACAGAGTGATTAATTAGATAATTCAGAAATCTAAATCTGTGCAAATATATCAAGAATGAACTTGGAATTATTTGAACATGCTAGTTACAAGAAAAAATTTGCTGCTAAATCCCATACTTAATCAATAACTAATCGGGGTACTGTCATGGCCACACAAATAAGTGAAACTAAAATTGTAAGAGGTGCTTGCCCGCAGGATTGTCCAGACACCTGCGCATTCTTGTACCATGTCGAGGATGATAAATTGGTAGAGGTGAGCGGCGACCCGGATCACCCGATGACCCACGGTGGGCTGTGCGTGAAGCTCAAGGACTATGCCGAGCATCACTATAACCCCGGACCGTCTGTTGCACCCCATGAAGCGCACAGGGCCGAAAGGCAGTGGACAGTTTGAACAGATCTCTTATGACGACGCGCTCGCTGAAATCAAGACGCGCTGGACAAGCATTATTGATAAATACGGTCCACAGGCAATCACCAATCACTGTTACTTGGGGAATCAAGGCACACTGAATGGGTTGACCAGTGGCGATGCCTTTTTTAACCGGCTTGGCGCTACCATAGACGAAAAGTGCTACTGTGAGTCGGGCTCCTCCACCGCTTGGATTATGACCGTGGGCCCAACTGGTGGACTCGACGTGGAAAGCCTCGCCTACGCGAAGTACATCATCGTTTGGGCGATGAATATGATGAGTACTAACTTGCACGCCTGGCCCTTCATCCTTAAGGCGAAAAAGAAAGGCGCCAAGATCGTGGTGATCGACCCGATACGCACACGCACAGCAAAACAAGCTGACTGGCACATTGCAATCAACCCGGGGACAGATGGTGCCCTGGCGTTGGGTATGATGAACGTGATCATCGCGGAAAATCTTGTGGATCACGATTACGTGGATAAGTACACGCTGGGTTATGAAGAATTGAAGGCCCGTGCTGCTGAATTTCCACCGGAAAAGGTCGCCAAAATTACGGGTATTCCAGCAGAAAATATTCGCAAGTTGTCGCGTGAATATACTACCACTCAGTCCTCGGCCATTCGCGAAGGCGTGGCCCTTGAGCGCGCCCCGGGTGGTGGTGATGCAATTCGGGCAGTCATCCCTCTTTACCTGCACTCGTTGGAGCCTGGCGCCATGTCGGGGGTGGCGCCGTCGAGATGCCGATCTGGGAGTTCCCGTTCAATTTCAACTTCTTGCATCAGTCTGACTGGATCAAACCGGGCACGCGTACCGTCAACCAGCTCGATCTCGGGGCTGCACTCACCGGCGAGCTGAAACTCGATCCTCCACTCATGTCCGTATTCATACATAACTCCAACCCGGTGTCTCAGCAGCAGAACTCAAATAAACTGATCGAAGGACTCAAACGCGGAGATCTATTCACAGTGGTGAGTGAACTGTTCATTACGGACACCGCACGCTATGCCGATATCATCCTTCCGGCAACCTTGCAGGGTGAGCAATATGACCTCCAGGTGACGTGGGCCATCTTTGCTTCATGCTCAACCAACCGGCCATCTCACCGCCCGGGGAATGCGTGCCTAACGTTGAAATGTTCCGTCGGCTCGCAAAAACCATGGGCTTCGGCGACGACTATTGGGACATGACCGATGATGAATTGCTTATGAATATGTATGACTGGGATTCGCCTGCTTTGGAAGGCATCACTTTGGAGAAGCTTAAAGAGGTAGGATTGATGCGGCTTAATGTAGGTGCACCTGACAAGCGCGCACCACACGCTGAAGGCAACTTCAAAACATCATCGGGAAAATGCGAGTTTATGGCCAGCGCAGCCGAAAATGGAAACTTTATCGTACCTGTATGGCGCAATGGCTACGAGGAAATGCAACCAGGAGATCCGGTCGATCCCGTACCGAACTATATTCCACCAAATGAGGTATCCGGGGCAAATGAGGAACTCGCTAAACGCTATCCCATTAGCCTGATTTCTCCCAAGCCACATGCATTTCTGAACTCGCAATATGCAAACGAGGCCGTTCAACAGCGTCGTCAAGGCGAACAGACTGTCGTTATTCACCCAAACGATGCTGCAGCTCGCAACATTGAAAATGGTAACTACGTACGAGTGTTTAACGATCGTGGCTCATTTGAGGGCATGGCGGAATTGAGCGAGAACGTTATGAATGGATTAGCCATGGCCAATTTTGGTTATTGGCAAAGCTTGAACCGCAGCCGCGGCGCAGTAAATTCAACGACTTCGTCAGCGCACTGTAATTTGGGCGGAGCCGGTACGCAGTCAGATAACCTGGTTGAAATCGAAAAAGTCGCTTGAAGTTGTGGCGTGACATAGTTGCTTGCGCTTGTTTAGTTTAGTGCTGAATGTCCGCTAACGACAAATGTGAGAATGTTTTTTAATGCTTTAACCTTTTGTAAATTGAATAATAATTCAGTAGTCGGAATAATTCCGCTTAGGAGCAAATTATGGCTAGTGGTTGGTCCCGTGATGGGGCTGTTCAAGATCAAATAGATGCGAGTGTGGAAGATGCAGTAAAGCTGGCTCGGAGTCGGTTGCCTGATGGCGAGGGCTTAACTCATTGTGAGAAATGCGAAAATGCTATTCCAGACGCGCGCCGCAAAGCAATTCCTGGAGTTCGCTTATGCGTTAGCTGTCAGTCAGAGTACGACAAAAAGCAGACTAATTTCACTGGCTTTAATCGGCGCGGCAGCAAAGATAGTCAGTTGAGGTAAGCGAGTCTACTCTACTTTTTGAATGTCCGCTTTGGGTCGTAAGCGGACATAATGTAACTTTGATTTAGCATTTCCAACCTAGTATGTCCTAAATTTCATTACCGAATATCTACTTTCGATGCAAATGCGATCAGTCGTATGATTAGGAACCAGGAATCACTATTTCAGACTAACGTTACAACTAGATTGATCTAGAGTATTCTATACCAACACATACACTGTGTTATTTGATATTGGTTACTAGCAGTTTAGTGCGTTGATACAGCTAAGAGAGGTGAACATGAGGCTCAGTGCTCGTAACAATTTAAAAGGCAAAGTAAAGTCCATACAACCGGGCGCTGTCAACAGTGAGGTAGTGGTTGAAATAGCTGGAGGTACCGAAATTGTTTCAATAATAACGAAGAGTTCAGTAGAGCGTCTTGAACTTGTACCAGGCAAAGAAGTGCAAGTTATCATCAAAGCATCCAGTATCATGATAGCCTCGGACTAAAGCACCATGAAGTGTTTACGAATCATTTCACATCTATTTTCACAATCGGAATCTGAGGTCAATTAATTCATACCGTACGTCTTTATCAGGGATTAAATTCATAAAACGCCTTGATGCTGGTCGATCACAACGCGTCGGCGGCTAAATGTCCGCTTTGGGTCGTTAGCGGTCATTCAACTATAAGTTTCCTATAAATTCCAATCTACGAGCGCTTTTGGTCAAAAATATTTATTAATATCTTACACATTATTGTTTTGTATCAATTCATTAAATTGCCTCGTCCTCTATAAATTAAAAATCAACTAAAGGTGTGAAGGTATCCTATTAACATTTATAAGCTCATGTTTAATTTAATTTGCATCTTACCCCTTATGATGTATTCCAGCGTTGGAATAACAACAGAGAGTGACTATGCGCTGCAAAGAGAGGAATTAGTTAACCTAATTGAAGAAGACGTACGTGCCACAAGTTTATATCTTAAAAAACAAGCGCTGGATCCTCGCGTGATGCAGGCAATCAACACAGTGCACCGCCATGCGCTAGTGCCTACAAAACAAAGAAAAAGCGCGTACCTCAATAGGCCACTGCCAATTGGTTTTGGTCAGACGATCTCACAGCCCTATATCGTTGCAATCATGACGGACCTGCTAAATCCTCAACCAGAAGATAAAGTATTAGAAATTGGTACAGGATCAGGTTATCAAGCGGCAATTCTGTCGCAGCTAGTGCGAGAGGTCTACACAATTGAAATCATCGAATCACTTGGTAAACGCGCAAAGAAAGATCTCGTTCAGTTGGGCTACTACAACATCAAATCTAAAATTGGTGGTGGCTATTATGGTTGGAAAGAACATGCCCCGTTTGATAGCATTGTTATCACGGCTGCATCCAGTCATGTACCACCACCACTGATTAAGCAGCTTAAACCGGGTGGACGTATGATTATTCCGGTTGGTAGTAATTTCCTTACTCAACAACTGTTATTGATTTCAAAGAACGAAGAAGGGGCTGTTACTACCGAACAAATTCTTCCTGTACGGTTTGTACCGTTAACAGGAGGCCACTAGTTAGCATGCTATGCAGTTTATATCGATAGTATTGCTTTACAGTTACGTTTTCGGTGAAAAATAATCGACTGCCCTCCGATCTTAGCGCTCCCCGCTTCTCGGTGGCACTGATTTCAGCAACTGTACTCGCCTATGAAGTTTTACTCACGCGTCTATTCTCAATTGTGCAGTGGCACCATTTCGCTTATATGGTGATTAGTATTGCATTGTTAGGTTTTGCGGCAAGTGGAACCTTCCTTGCATTGAAGCCGCAGTTGGCGAAGTGCTTTAAATCAGCCTACGTTATCAATCTCATTTTGTTTGGCATCTTTGCCTTGCCGTGTTTTTTACTTGCGCAGCAGTTTGCAGTGCATCCGGAACAGTTAATTTGGGAACCTGCGCAGATGATACGTGTTACAGCGGTCTACCTATCATTAGCATTACCTTTTTTCTTCGCTGCAAATGCCATTGCACTTGCGCTTATGCGTTTTCATGAAGTGGTACCTAAAATTTATGCTGCAGATCTAGTCGGTGCCGGGCTTGGTAGTATTACGATTATTAGTCTTCTCTATTTGCTGTTTCCTATTGACGCCCTCAAGCTACTAAGTTTTTTGGAGTCATCGCAGCTTTGGTTGCTGGATTTGAATTACGTTTAAAGTGGTTCAATAATGTAATTACGGCAAGCATCTCATTATTACTGCTGATTACGTCTCAGATATTACCACCCGCGTGGTTGGGTTTGTCGATCTCACCTTACAAGGCAATGTCGCAACAGCTTAATGTCAAAGATGCATACATCGAGACAGAATATACCAGCCCACTGGGGTTGTTAAGCATCATTGCAAGTCCAACCGTGCCTATACGCCATGCACCGGGGCTTAGTCTAAATACAAATATAGAGATACCAGAACAACGAGGTGTATTCATCGACGGTGATGGAATTACTCCTATCGATAAATATGGACAGCATGAAGTCTCGGCTTATCTTGATAACTTAACAACTGCTCTGCCGTACCATTTAAACCGTTTTGAAAATGTCGTTGTACTTGGTGTGGGAGGCGGCAGTCATGTGCGCCAGGCACTGTATCACGATACACCATCAGTCACTGCCGTTGAGCTCGATCAACAGATCGTCAAGTTAATGCAAACGGATTATCGTGACTTCTCTGGTGGTTTATACAATCACGATGCAGTTAAGCTAGAGGTTGCTGAAGCGCGCGGATTTTTTGCGGGAAACTTACAACGCTATGATCTAATACAAATGGCTCTGATGGGTTCATTTGCGGCTTCATCTGCTGGCTTGTACGCGCTTAATGAGAATTATCTTTACACTGTAGAGTCGATCAGTGAATTCTATTCACACCTGAGTGAAGGGGGTTATTTAGGCATCAGTCGCTGGGTAAAGTTACCTCCTAGAGATGCGCTAAAACTATTTGCAACCGCAATTGAAGCCCTTCGTAATATTGGTGTTGCAGAACCAGCCAAAAATCTGTTGCTGATTCGCGGTTGGCAGACTAGCACTTTGCTAATCAAAAATGGCCGATTTACTAAAGATGATATTGCTAAAGCAAGAAAGTTTTGTGAGACACGTTCATTCGATTTAGCTTTTTATGCTGGCATGCCTGAATCGCTTGCTAATCGTTACAATAAATTACCAGAAGCATTTTTCTACAACGGTACAAAGTCATTGCTCGGTGCATCTTCAGAAAAGTTTCTCCTAGATTACAAATTTAATATCGAACCAGCAACCGATGACAAACCGTATTTTTTCTACTTTTTTAAATGGAAGACATTGCCAGAAATTATCTCACTCATCGGAAGAGGTGGTGCCCCGCAGCTTGAGTCGGGTTATTTAATTTTAATTGCAACGCTTATCCAAGCACTGTTGATCAGCATCCTGTTGATCGTACTGCCATTATGGAAACGTATGCGTAAGAGCAGTGTGGGTATGACAAAAATGGCAGGATATTTTAGCTTATTAGGATTTGCATTTTTCTTTATTGAAATAGGTTTCATACAGAAATTTATTTTATTTCTGCATCATCCAGTTTTGGCGGTAGCTACTGTGTTAAGCAGTTTTCTTGTATTTGCAGGTCTAGGTAGTTATATAGCATCGTGTTGGCAAGAAGGTCGTGCAGCTCGGCGGCTCATTAACATAGCTGTAATTGCGATTGGAATTATCGTGCTTTTATATGCACTGTTTCTCTCTGACCTAGTTTTTGAGCCTTTAGTAGCTGCACCGATGCTAGTTAAGTTTACGGTGTCTTTAGTATTGATTGGTCTTTTAGCAACACCAATGGGTATGCCATTTCCACTGGGGCTTGCACGCCTTGCTGAAAAAGCAAAAAATCAGATTCCGTCTGCGTGGGCAATTAATGGCTGCGCTTCTGTAATCAGCGTCATACTTGCCACAGTGATTGCCATCCATTTTGGTTTTACCGTCGTTGTACTGCTTGCGGTCACTATGTACTTTGTAGCAGCAGTGATATTTGAATTCTGATGAAAAATCAGCAGAGTTAATCAGGAATAAACAATCAAACTTCGGGACTAATTATCCTTTGTGATAGTGCTCTAAGGCAGAATTTCTATCGTTGTACCGTCTTCTACAATTTCCCAAATTTCAAGAATTTCATGATCTTGAACTGCTACACAACCTTCAGTCCAGTCATTATCATGAAATAGCATTTTCGATCTCTCAACCCAGCTTTTGGGTTGGCCATGAATCATAATTGCGCCGCCAGGCGAATCGCCGCGCTCTCTTGCATCACTACGATCACTCAAGTTTGGGTAGGAAATATGTATTGAACGAAAAAACTTGCTATTTTGATTTCGCCAATCTAATACATAGACCCCTTCCGGTGTACGTGAATCGCCATTACGTCTCTTGTGGCCATCGGGTTGTTTGCCCAGTGCAACACGATACGTTTTTAATATTTCATCGCCACGATAAAGATAAAGTTTACGCTCTGCCTTTTTTAAAAGTACATAGTCTGCTTTAGTAGCAGTATCAGAAGTGTTAGTTGCCATAACAAGCGTGCTGTATGAATGTGAACATGTGCAAATCACTAAAACATGAAATAACACTTTGGGTATTTTATAAACTTTGAACCACTTCACACTTAGTTCCTCATTATAACAATCAGTTCTTGAAGTGTGGCTATATTGATGCCAGCTGGTACATTTTAGGGCTGGCTGCGCTTACTTTTCACCCATTTTACGATAGGCTGCCATTGTTCACGGTCCAAATCCGTTGCGGCAGGAGCCATTTCAAATATGCCCACGCCTTTTTCTGCGCCACGAATATAGTGTTGACTATCTCGTAGCATAGTTAAAAACGGTACACGTTGTTTGCTGAGAAAGTCATCGAGTTCCCAGTAAATATTGGTGAAATCTCTAGATCGGTTTGCAATCAATGCCAGCTTGGCTTTTTTGCGTTGTACGCGTGCCGTTTTTTTAATTTCAGCAATAAAATCAGAAGCTGCACGTATATCCATAGGAGAAGGCAGAACAGGGATCAAAATCGTTTCGGCCTTGTTGA
The DNA here is from genome assembly GCA_965247265.1 of Gammaproteobacteria bacterium. Classification (GTDB taxonomy): domain Bacteria; phylum Pseudomonadota; class Gammaproteobacteria; order UBA4575; family UBA4575. The sequence continues at coordinate 595,006 of OZ252002.1, read as the reverse complement.
CCATTTTGCTCAATGCCCCGCCATGCAAACCTGCAGGAGCGTCTAAAATCACAAAATCTGTATTGCGGCTAGGCCGCTTGGCATTATTTTTATGTGCAGCAATGCCTTGAATAGGTTTGCGTCCTGAAGACCGTGCATCCAACCAAGCCATGCTACTTCCTTGCGGGTCATAATCCATCAGCACCACACTTTTATTGCTCGATACAAAATAGGAAGCAAGATTTACCGCGACGGTTGTTTTACCTGAGCCGCCTTTAGAATTGATGACCATTATTTTGCGCATTGATCCTCCCCCAGAGTAAATTTTTTGTGAAACAAAGTTTCTCTTAACTACGACACAATGCCAAGTAAGAATAAAAGCTTTTAACTGTTTTTATACTAAAAAATGAAAAATAATTCACATTGGATTTTCTTATTTGAAATTAACAAGGATTCAACTTTCATTGAATATGGTAAGTAGTCAGCAATGATTAAAATTTAAATTAGCGTGCGAATTACTGGGCCGTATATACATGCATTATATTTAACGTTTTATTGTTCTTAGGCATTTAAGCATGTTATAAGATATTAGACGCATTTGTCAACATTTTTATAGACTTTATCTACATAAACTCGACTAACACAGGCGCATGATCAGAAGGCCGTTCATTACGTCTAGGCTCTTTATCAATCGTACTAAAACTACAGTTTGCCTCTAATTCATGGCTTGCAAGTATTAAATCAATTCGCAACCCCAGGTTGCGTCGAAATGCAGCAGCACGATAATCCCACCAGCTGAAACTATTTTCTTCTTGTTCGAACAATCTGAATGTATCAGTAAAACCTAAATCAAACATTTTTTGCAGTGCCTCTCTTTCTTTATCACTACATAGAATTTTATCCTTCCATGATTCGGGGTCATGCACATCTCGATCTTCAGGGGCGATATTGAAGTCCCCCACTATTACGTACATTGAGAATTTTTTTAAATCTTTGCGAATGAATTCAGTTACTTTTCGTAGCCACTCAAGCTTATAGGCAAATTTATCAGAACCTACTTCTTTACCATTCACCACGTAAAGGTTAAGAATTCGAATATCATTAATAGTTATAGCTAGTATGCGGCGCTGAGGATCGTCTAAGCCATGAATGTCTTTTACAACATTGCTGCCAACATGCTTTGTTATAATTGCAACACCGTTATAGGTTTTTTGGCCAGAAAACTCCGCGCAATAGCCCGCTTGTTTAAATTCATTAATAGGAAAGTCATCATCTACTAATTTTGTTTCTTGAAGTGCCAACGCATCCACAGGATTGTACTGCAACCATTCCAACACCTGCGGGAGACGTACACGTAAAGAATTTACATTCCATGACGCTATTTTCATATTTTGATCACCCTAGTCGATATCCGTGTAGGCGCTTGCGTAATCGACGTGTGGCTTGTTTCATTCCTAGTGAAAACCCAAAAACAATTAATCCCAAAATTACAAAAACTAGTACACTTATTTTTTTTAATAAGTCATTAGCAGCACTATAATTTAAACTTAGATCAAAAAAATGAATGCTGTTTTTAGCATGCTGTTGCTGTAATAGCTGCTTATCTAAGTTACCAAGTTGGCTATGCAACGTTTCATTAATTCGTTTTTCTTTTTCTAAACCTTTTTCTAAATTAATAATTTTTTCCGTGCCTATGGTGCTATTCGCTACATTTGAGCTTTTCAATTCTCGAATTTGCAATTCCAGTTGATAATTTTGTTCAACTAACGCTTGATTTAGGAGTACAGCAGGGGGATTGATAACTAGAAAGGCTGATTTGGCCCAGCCTGTAATGCCATCATAGGTTCGAACATGACTAAATGCACCTTTGCTCTCGATTAATTCAATTGAATCTCCAGTATTTAAAGTTTGTAACACCGTACTTTTATCATTGGGCTCAGAATAAATGCGTAGTCGCAGTGAGTCAGTAACATAAACTGTATCTTCTGCAAACACAGATGCATTAAGGAAAAGCAATACGCCAGCAAGCAATAAAGTCAGCTTTATCATTGCTTAGTATTATGCCTTAGCTTTTAATGTGATGAGCCGAAATTTAAATGAACTTATAAAATATGCTCGCAACCAAAATTACAAATACCACTGCTAATATTATTGAAAATATAAGGTTATGTTTCGATAAATACGATTCAATCTTTGCTGCCAATAAAAATGGTTGGTATTTTTTAGTAATTGGCTTTTTTAATAAATGTGTGGAGTTAGGTATTGGGTTTCTTATTTGTTCATTGTTGGCCTCTCGTTGCGCATCTTTTCTAGCCATTTCCCATTCATTTTGATCAATTTCTCCATCCTGGTTTGAATCATATTTTGCTAATTCTTTCTGGTCTCGCTTAAGTTTTGATAATAAATCCTTTACTAAATCTTCTTTTCCTTACGGTAATCTGCACCTATCGATGTAAATTCCCCTAACGCATAAAGTGATTCATTAAAATTTATACGTTGCTCTGTATAACGATAAGGAGCACTCGTGTTTGTAAGTACCTTGCTTATTACGTCAATAGCCGGATGTACCTGTAATCTATCGATTGCTCGTGATGGGTTAGAGCCATACCATGTTTTACTAATGCTTGGTGTTACCTCTGCATCATCGGGGTCTATCACACAACTACCGGTTTCGTCTTCTAGTAAAAATAGAAAATCGCTGGTGCCATGTTCAATGCGCTGCCATTGCCGTTTACCGTGCTGGCTTCGTTCTTCGATTGAGTATGAATACCAAGCACAAGACTTTCCCGTTAGCGGGGCGACAATTTCGGGCCCGTCTATGCACTTTGCCGTTCCATGTAATTCAACATAGCCTTGGTGAGCCGAATGAATTTTTGATGTAGGCATATCCTCTATTAAGCGTGCACGATGAAAGTAGCGAATCAAAAAGAACAGGCTCAATGCCGCGCCAAATACGAAAAACGCGAGCAGAAACCAATCCCCTCGCGCTAATTGTTCAAAACTCTCCATTGAAAAATGGAGCAGACTTTAAACTGCGAATAATTTTTGTTTAGTAGTTACAAATTTTATGTAAATAGTGCCTTAACATTTACATCCTTAAGCTCCGATTCATCAAACTCTAATAAATCGAAGGCCTTAAATGCGAGCAATCGAGCCACGAGGATATCTGGAAATTGTTCGATGCGTAGTTATTGCGGTTAACACTTTCATTATAGTATTCGCGCCTATCTGCTATTGAGTTTTCGAGCCCAGATATTCTTTGTTGTAAATGTTGAAATGTTTCATTCGCTTTTAACTCAGGGTAATCCTCGGCTACAGCAAACAAGTTGCCAAGGCCCATACACAACATGCCTTCTAGCTGCGCCTAATACATTCATATCGCCTTGTTGTTGGGCATTTGAGACCCTGGTTCGTGCTTCCATAACTTTTTCCAGAGTATCTTTTTCATAACCCATATATATTGTTTGCAAACTTCCACAAGCTTTGGAAGTTCGTCGTGACGTTGCTTTAAAAGGACATCAATATTTGACCACGCCTTGCTCACAGCATGTTTTAGCGTTACCAAATTATTATAAATAACAATTATAAAGCCAACGGCTACTATAAGTATGACAAGAAAAATAATGCTTCCGATTCCCATAATGATCCCTATGTAATTAACAACCAAACCTATGTGATTCACATATTTTGGCTTTAAATTTGTGGTTTTACGAGTTGAAGCTTGACTAAAGTGCTTCTAATTAAGATAAATCGGCGGCTATATATCTATATTGGATGCAGAAAGTGCGTTTTGTTCAATAAACTCTCGTCGAGGTTCAACCTGATCACCCATTAATGTTGTAAATACTTCATCTGCAGCCACGGCATCTTCGATATTGACCTGCATTAAGCGTCGCGAGTCAGGGTTCATCGTGGTCTCCCATAGCTGATCAGGATTCATTTCCCCAAGTCCTTTATAACGTTGAATTGTTTGCCCACGTTTGGCTTCATCCATGAGCCAACTCATTATCTCAATAAAATCCTGTGATTCGAGTTTGCGCTCACCTCGTTGTATGAACGCACCTTTCTCAAGCAAGCCATTTAACTGCACAGCAAAGTTACGCAGTAGTTGAAAATCAGCAGAATTAAAAAATTCTTCGCTAAATGAATCATCTCGTGCCAACCCATGTACCCATTTCACCATGACAAGTTGTGTGGGCTCAGACTCCCAATCTTCATTAACTTTAAATTGCGTGCCAGCAGGCCGGCTTTGATTGAGCAGCTCAGCTGTGGAATTGAACCACTTTATTAACGCTTTTTGTTCTTTTTTAGTTTCAAGTGAGTTAAATTCAGGGGCAGGAATACGTAACATCTCTACGAGCGTCTCATGCTCATGACTGCGGCTTAATCTTTGAATTGTTGACATCGCTACAACATGCTTTTTGCTTAACTCTTCTAAAGCACTATCAGAAATTGCGGGCGCTTTAGCGTTTACATGTAGTTTCGCGCCATCCAAAGCCATTTGTAACAAATGTGCATTAAGCTCCCCATCGTCTTTCACATACTGTTCTTGTTTGCCTTTCTTAACTTTATATAAGGGCGGTTGCCCGATATAAATATGCCCGCGCTCTATTAGCTCTGGCATTTGTCTATAAAAGAACGTTAACAATAACGTCCGTATGTGTGAACCGTCCACATCAGCATCCGTCATGATAATAATGCGGTGATAACGAAGCTTGTCTGGGTCAAACTCTTCTTTTCCAATCCCACAACCTAATGCAGTAATAAGCGTGCCGACTTCAACCGAAGCCAGCATTTTATCAAAGCGAGCTTTTTCTACATTTAGAATTTTACCCTTAAGTGGCAGGATTGCTTGAATGTGACGATCTCGCCCTTGTTTTGCTGAACCGCCTGCAGAATCGCCCTCCACTAAAAATAATTCACATAATGCTGGGTCTTTTTCTTGGCAATCAGCTAATTTACCTGGCAAACCAGCAACATCTAATGCGCCTTTTCGCCGCGTCATTTCTCTTGCTTTACGTGCAGCTTCACGTGCCCTGGCTGCTTCGACAATTTTTCCAACGACCGCTTTTGCTTCGGTAGGATTTTCCATTAAAAAATCCTGCAACGCTTCCGTTAAGGTTGACTCAACAACACCTTTTACTTCTGAGGAAACCAGCTTGTCTTTGGTTTGAGAAGAAAATTTAGGGTCCGGCAGCTTTACAGATAGCACAGCGGTTAAACCTTCGCGAACATCATCACCAGACATGGTAATTTTATATTTTTTAGCTGCTCCCAGTTTTTCCATATACTGGTTAAACGAGCGTGTTAATGCACCGCGTAATCCTGCCAAATGTGTGCCGCCATCACGTTGCGGGATGTTGTTTGTAAAGCAGAAAATATTTTCTTGATACGAATCATTCCACTGTAGGGCAACTTCAATGCCAATATCCAGGCGTTTTGTGTCAATATAAATGACGGTGTCGTGCAGCGGCGTTTTCTTGGTATTAAGATGTTCAACAAACGCGCTAATTCCTCCATCATATTGAAACGTATCATTTTTCCCGAAACGCTCATCTTTGAGTGAGATACAAACGCACGAATTTAAAAATGATAATTCTCGCAACCTTTTTGCGAGCACATCATAGTGATACTCCGTATCGGTAAATATTTCCGTGCTGGGGGTGAAATGTATAGTCGTTCCACTTTTACTCGTTTCCGATACATTTTTTAACGGGCATTGTGGTTCGCCCAATTTATATTCTTGCTTATAGCAATGCCCGCCGCGGTTCACCGTCAGGACTAAATCCGAAGACAGCGCATTAACCACTGATACGCCCACACCGTGAAGCCCGCCAGATACTTTATAAGAATTATCATCAAATTTTCCACCCGCATGCAGTACTGTCATGATGACTTCAGCGGCTGAGCGATTTTCTTCTTTATGCATATCCACGGGGATGCCGCGCCCATCATCGGACACACTGACAGAATTATCAGAGTGAATAATTACCTGTATTTCGGTGCAATGGCCTGCTAAGGCCTCATCAATTGAGTTATCCACTACTTCAAACACCAGATGGTGCAAACCTGTGCCGTCATCGGTATCACCGATATACATACCTGGGCGTTTGCGCACCGCCTCAAGGCCTTTTAATACTTTAATATTCGTGGAATCGTAGGACATGTAAAATTCAAATGATTAGAATAACTTGTAATTATAACGGTAGTTTATCGTAAGGGCTTGCATTTTCCATGTTCCACGTGAAACATTTTTGAGTCTTCCCAGCCGCCCAAATTAACATCATCCGGCTCAATCGCGCTTATGAACACTTGGCACTTCAAATCTTGCAAAGAAGTAAACAGTGCGTGTGCATGCGCATTATCTAGCTCAGCTCTAATATCATCTAAAAGAACGACGCAATGGCGCGAACTATATGTTTGCAGATTATTTATTTGCGCCAGCAATAAACTTGCGGCGATTAGTTTCTGTTGTCCACGGGAGGCGCTTAAATGGGCATTTTTTTGATTTAGTTTAATTTTTATATCCGCGCGCTGAGGCCCCCACCGCGTCGTTTTATTTTTATGCTCTTGCTCATAAGAAGCAGCTAAGGCCTCTTCAAGCGATTGGGCGTCTGGCCATCCTTTATCAAAATCCAATTCAATTCTGCATTCTGGCAATAGTTTGCTGCTATATTGTAAAAACATATCGTTAATTTCTTGAAATATCTGCGATCTTGTATAAGTTATCTTTTTGCTGAACTCACAGAACTCCTTTGTCCATGCCGTGAGTTCTGACTTCATATCTGTACCTTTGCGTAAGATATTATTCCTTTGTCGTAGACACTTATTAAATTTTCGCCACTCTTGTAAAAAATCGGGTTTCACGTGAAACGCTGACCAATCTAAATAATGCCTGCGATGGCGAGAGCCGCCCTGTATAATTTGATGACTATCAGGATGCATCGCCACAACCGGTAAATTGCTTGCGTGCCTAGAGATTGAATTTATCTTTTCTTCATCATGATGCAATTTCATTTCATCCGCGGATTTTTGAATGCCAAGCGTGGTGATCTGTTCTCTATCCACCACTTTGCCACTAACTGTTACGTGCTCGCTTTCATTTCTAAGAATTGGATCTAAGGTGCGGCTTCGAAAGGTGCGGCCACGGCTTAAAAAATCGACGCCTTCTAAGATACTGGTCTTCCCAGCTCCGTTTTCACCAATAAATAGATTTGCGTTCTGAGCTAAAGATAGCTCTAGATGTTCAATAATTCTTAAATTTTGAATTAAAAGAGAGTGCAGCGCCAATAGAGTTTTCGTGCCTTGTTTTAAAGGCGCATCGGCATAACGACATAGCGGCTTTCTTGACTGCCTGTAGACACAATTAATGCGCTGCTGTTTGCGTCTTTTATAATAATTTCCACGTCATCAGCTTCCAATGCATTCAGCACATCAAGCAAATAAACAACATTAAACCCGACTTCTAGTTTCTCCCCTTGATAATTTATTTCAATCTCATCTTCAGCTTCTTCATGCTCAGGATTGTGTGCTTGAATAGTTAATTTATTTTCATCTAATATAAGCCTGATACCTTTATATTTTTCATTAGATAGTATTGATGTGCGTGATAGTGCTTGTTTTAATGTGGCTTTATCCATTTTTGCTCGATTACCTTCTTCCTCGGGCAATACGCATTGGTACTCGGGAAACCGGCCATCAATGAGCTTTGATGTGAATTGTAGGTTGGGCAAATTTACACGAATATGGTTTTTTCCAAGTGAAACGGTTATTTGATTGTCGTCTTGTTTTAATAACCGTTGTAGCTCTTGTACGCCTTTTCTTGGAACTATAATTTGTCGCGCGCTATTGATATCGGACTTATGTGCTTTTTGAGAGATAGCTAAACGATGACCGTCTGTAGCAACTGTTTTTATTTGCTCGCTATCAACTTCTAGCAATAAACCATTTAAGTAATAACGCACATCTTGTTGCGCCATAGCAAATGCTGACTTATCAATTAAATTTTTTAACTCTACCTCGGTTATAACAATACTTTGATCAAGTTCTAAATCATCAATAGTTGGAAATTCTTCCGCTGGTAAGGTTGAAAGAGAAAAACGGCTGCGCCCCGAACTTACCTTCACTCTTTCATTACTTGAGCTTATTTCTAGCTTCGCTTGATCCGGTAATGCTCTACAAATATCTAATAGCTTTCTCGCAGGTATGGTTGTATCTCCGCTCTCTTCCAACTCTATATCAATATTAGTGATTAACTCTACTTCTAAGTCTGTTGCAGTAATGAATAACCCTTGTTCACTACCTTGCAGTAATAGATTACTAAGCGCTGGCATTGTTTGACGACGTTCGACAGCTCCTATAATTTGTTGTAATGGTTTAAGTAGCTCTTCTCTAACGATAGATAATTGCATTTATATATATATAGTTGTTGTTATAGAGCCGTGTAATTTATGTGTATAACCTAATATTTTACTTTAAATTCAATTATTTATATTGAAATACGTATTTGAAAAAGAGTGTAATCATGATATGTGTTTATCGTGATAAATAGGTATAAAATAGCCAGTAAATTCTAATACAAACTATATCACCTTTTATCCACAGTCTATTAACTACTTAAGCTTCTAAGCAGGTTAATGTAATCATCGTTAATTCTAGAATCACTTTCTCTTAGGCTCGCAATCTTTCTACATGCATGCAAGACAGTAGTATGATCCCGACCACCGAAAGCGTCTCCTATTTCTGGAAGACTGTGGTTAGTTAATTCTTTAGAAAGCGTCATCGCCATTTGACGTGGACGTGTAATAGAACGGCTACGTCTCGCGGATAATAATTCAGAGACACGAATTTTATAATACTCGGCAACTGTTTTTTGTATATTATCTATGGTTACAAGCTTATCCTGTAATGCTAATAAATCATGCAGTGCGTGCTTTGCGAAATCTATGGTTATTGTTGATCCTGTAAACTGTGCATTTGCGATGACTCTACGCAATGCGCCTTCAAGTTCTCGGATGTTAGAACGTATGCGTTTACCTATAAAAAAAGCAACATCATTAGGTAAATCAACGTTTAATAACTCTGCTTTTCGTTGCATGATCGCTACACGCGTCTCTAATTCAGGAGGCTCTATAGCTTGTGTTAGACCCCAGCCGAAACGTGACTTTAATCGTTCCTCAAGACCGTCGACTTCTTTTGGATAGCGATCACAGGTCAAAATCACCTGACTTTGTCCTTCGAGCAAAGTGTTAAAGGTGTGAAAAAATTCCTCTTGAGAGCGCTCTTTTCCAGCAAAAAACTGTATATCATCAATTAATAAAGCATCTACAGTACGGTAAAATCGCTTAAATTCACTTATAGCATTGTGTTGAAGTGCTTTAACCATGTCTGCTACAAACCGTTCTGAATGTAGGTATAGAATTTTTGCAGTAAGATCAAGCTGTAACATCTGGTTACCGATCGCATGTAGTAAATGGGTTTTACCCAATCCAACACCTCCATATATGAGCAGTGGGTTATAAGCCTCACCGGGGTGATTAGCGACCTGCACTGCGGCAGCTTTAGGTAATTGGTTCGATTTACCCTCAACAAACGTGTTGAAGGTAAAATTCGGATTTAAATTATGAGTAAAATTCGAAAGCTTAGCGGTCGCGACACCCACTGTATTGGAGGGTAAGTTTTCATTTAAATGGGAAATAGATTGGTCGTCGCTGCCTATCTCCAATACAACTTGACTGTTTTCAGACGCTTTTTCTGGATGAACCAGCTCGTCAATTCGTTGCAAAAAATTATCTTGCACCCAATCAAGAACAAATCGATTGGGTGCAAGTAGTTTTAATTCACCATCTCTTTCAATTGCATGTAATGGACGGATCCAAGTATTTAATTGTTGTTCAGATAATTCCGATTCAAGTTGGTGAATGCATGATTTCCAAAGCGCACTAGCCACAAGCCAAACTCCAGAATGGTATAATTGTTAAATATTTATTATGGGGCCAGCCAGTCTATCCAGTAATGGGATTGTTATCCACTGTTTGATGATCCACAATATGTGTTGACAAACAGCAGTAGCGCGACTATTTTTGCGCTCCTTATTAGATCTTTACGCTAAGCAATTAAAACTAGGAAACAATTTTGAAACGGACATATCAACCTAGTAATCTAAAATGTGCACGCACTCATGGATTTAGAGCTAGAATGAAAACAAAAAGTGGTCGCGCTATAATCAATGCTCGCCGTGCACGAGGCCGAGCGCGTTTATGCCCATAATTATTTGTCTTTAGATAATTACTCGTTTACACCTCAAGAGAGGCTGCATACTGCAAGCCAACACCAGCGAGTTTTTAATCAAGCAGATAAATCAAGCAGTGAATCCTTCATTATGTTATTTAGAGAAAACAATGTAGGGTTTCCGCGAACTGGTGTTGTGGTTGCAAAGCGAAAAGCAAAACGTGCAGTTGATAGAAATTTAATTAAAAGAATTGTTAGAGATAGTTTTCGATTAAACAAAACAAAACTTCCCTCTTATGATTTTATAGTAATTTTGAAAAGCCCTATTACAAAAATACGGCGTGACAAGCTAAGAAAAGAAATTACTATTCTTTGGCAATCTTTTGCTTAATGATGAAATCAATTTCAAGCAAAATAATAATAGTTTTTATTAAATCCTATCGCTTAATCCTAAGCCCTTGGTTGGGACACCATTGCCGTTTTTATCCCTCTTGTTCGGCATATGCGATTGAAGCAATACAACAGCATGGTTCGCTACAAGGATCTTGGCTGGCAATAAAACGTCTTGCTAGTTGTCATCCATGGCATGAAGGAGGAGTAGATCCTGTGCCTGAGGGGAGACGACAACATGAATAATCAAAGATTCTTTTTGTATATTGCGCTTGTATTCGTGATGTATTTGATTTGGATGACTTGGCAACAAGAAAATGCGCCTCAACAAATTTCACAACAAAGTGGTGAGCAATTTTCCGAACTAATAGAAAAGAATAACAATCAAAAATCAGAAGATATTCCTGAAGCGCCTATTACAAAAGATTTTAATCAAGAAGACATCGTAATAAAACAAGAAACTGGCGCGGCGAGCAAAAGTCAAAAGATACAAATTAAAACAGATGTTCTTAATGTAATTATTGATACGCGCGGAGGCGATATACGCCAACTTGACTTACCAACTTATCCAGTAGCGCTGGATAAACAAGATCAACCATTTCGCTTGCTTTATAGTGACAACCGCACTTATATCGCACAGTCTGGTCTTCGCCATGACAAAATTAAAGGCAAGCAAAGTTCTAGTTCACTAGCACCCACGCACTATGATATTTATACATCGGAAAAATCTAGATATGAAATGCGTGATAGCGCAGACAAACTAGATGTAAAACTTACGTGGTCAGGTGATAAAAACATAACGGTCGAAAAAATATTTACCTTTTATCGAGACTCATTTGTATTTGATATCACGCACCGTGTAATTAATAACGGCTCTACAACTTGGGTTGGTCGACAATATCAGCAGCTAAGACATAGCCCCATACCAGAAGGCCGAAGCTGGATGCGGTTGCCAACGTATACTGGCACCGCATATTTTGATGGCGCATACCATAAGCATTCTTTTGATGATGTTGGTGAAGAGCCGCTAAGCATAAATGTTAATGGCGGATGGGTCGCAATGCTTCAGCACTACTTTGTATCAGCATGGGCCCCTAATGAAGATGAAGAAACCAGATTCTATAGCAAGTCAGTTAAATCATCGGGAGAGCAGCAATATTTAATTGGTATATTATCGCAAGCCAAAACTGTACACCCTAACAGCAGCGGTGATTTTACAAGGCGATTATATGCGGGACCTAAGCTGCAACATAGAATGGAAAATGTTGCTAAAGGTCTAGATTTAAGTGTGGATTACGGCATGTTTTCAATTCTTTCTAAACCACTTTTTTGGTTACTAGAATGGTTTCATAAATTGGTAGGCAACTGGGGGCTTGCGATAATACTCGTTACGGTAATTGTAAAACTTGTGTTTTATAAATTATCGGAAGCAAGCTACAAATCAATGGCACGCATGCGCAAAGTTCAACCTAAATTCCAATCGCTTCGAGAACGTTATGCTGATGACAAGTCGAAACTAAATAAAGCTGTCATGGAAATGTACAAAAAAGAAAAAATAAACCCACTTGGCGGCTGTTTGCCAATATTAGTACAAATGCCCGTATTTTTGGCCTTATATTGGGTATTGGTCGAAAGTGTAGAATTGCGTCAGGCGCCATTTATATTTTGGATTCAAGATCTTTCTATTCGTGACCCTATTTTTGTGTTGCCGTTACTGATGGGCATTAGCATGTTTATTCAGTTTAAATTAAACCCTACGCCGCTAGATCCTATGCAGGCTAAAATATTCGCCATGATGCCAATCATGATGACAGTCTTTATGGCATTTTTTCCAGCAGGCTTGGTGCTCTATTGGTTGATGAATAATGTTTTGTCAATTACACAACAATACGTTATTACAAAACGAATCGAAAATTCTAACAATTAAATTCTGTAATACGTTGCATCAGGGCTTGAAACATGCCCAATACACCACAAACACAAAAAGAACCAATTTGCGCATTAGCGACACCTAGTGGCCGTGGCGCGCTAGCCGTTGTTCGTCTATCAGGGGACGCGGCGCTAGAGATCGCAAATAAGCTTGTGAAGAAAACACTGCGTGATCGACAAGCAACGGTTACAAAATTTTACAATAATGATGAAATCATTGATCGTGGCATCGCCATATATTTTAAAGCACCAGCATCTTATACGGGCGAGGATGTTGTCGAATTTCAATGCCACGGCAATCCAATAATTTCGAATCTTTTGATTAATGCTTTGTGTGAGCAGGGCGCACGCATGGCCACACCGGGCGAATTTACTTTGCGTGCATTTTTAAATAACAAAATTGATTTAGCCCAAGCTGAAGCTATTGCGGATTTAATTAGTTGCACTACCGAAAAAAGTGTTCGAACAGCAACGCGTTCATTGCAAGGTGATTTTTCACATCATATACAGCGTTTACTAGAACGACTTATATCAATCCGCATACATGTTGAAGCGCATCTTGATTTTCCGGAGGAGGAAATTGATGTGCAGCAATATGAGGATATTAAATCTAGAATTGCAGAAGCAAAAAGCGAACTAATTAAAACACAGGAAAACGCACAACGCGGAGAACGTTTACTTACGGGCGCTATGATAGTAATAGCGGGCAGCCCTAATGTTGGAAAGTCTAGCTTGATAAATGCGCTTGCTCAAAGTGACGTCGCGATTGTTACTGATCTTCCAGGCACAACACGAGACCCGTTAATCGCAGATGTTGATATAAATGGAGTGCCTGTTAGATTAGTTGACACAGCAGGTTTACGAAGAGACACCGATAATGTAATTGAGAGTATAGGCATCGAACGAACACAACACGTTTTATCACAAGCAGATATTGTTCTGTGGCTAACGGATGCCTCATGTGAAGGTAAAAAACAACGTGCAGAGGTAGAGCTACCAGTAAATAAATGTATTTGGGTTCACAATAAAATTGATTTGATAAGCAAACAAGCAAAATCAACCGGCGACGATGTTTATATATCAGTTAAAACCGGCAATGGTTTAAATGAGCTTATTAATACAATTGCTATCAAATTGTACGGGGAAGAACAAGGTGATACTCCCTTTCTCGCCCGCTCTCGCCATTTAAATGTACTGCAACAAACGCACGAACACTTGCAACATGCTTATGAAAGAACGCGCAAGAAGATAGACTTAGAAATTGTGGCAGAAGAACTGCGATTAGCCCAGCAAGCACTAGGGGAAATATCGGGCGAATTTACTGCAGATGACTTACTAGGTCGAATTTTTAGCGATTTTTGTATTGGCAAATAGTCGAGCAAATGATTTGGTTTCAGTACAATATACGAACAAAACGACATAGAAAACTATGAGCAACAATAATCATCAGTACGACGTCATTGTAATCGGTGGCGGACACGCAGGCACGGAAGCTGCATTAGTGTCGGCACGTATGGGTTGTTCGACGTTACTTGTTACCCATAACATCGAAACGATAGGCCAAATGAGCTGTAATCCGGCTATTGGCGGCATAGGCAAAAGCCATTTGGTCAAAGAAATTGATGCGATGGGCGGTGTAATGGCATTAGCCGCAGACCATGCCGGCATTCAATTTCGTATATTAAATTCTCGCAAAGGCCCTGCGGTTCGTGCCACGCGCGCGCAGGCAGACCGCGTACTATACAAGGCTGCCATTCGTTCAAATGTTGAGAATCAATCGAATTTACAAATTTTTCAGCAAGCAGTTGATGATTTAATCATTGAAAATGATTCTATACGTGGTGTCGTAACGCAAAGCGGGCTGAAGCTTCACGCGAATTCTATTGTTTTAACTACAGGGACATTTCTTGGTGGTAAAATTCATGTTGGAAATGTTAATTATCAAGCGGGCCGAGCAGGCGATCCGCCCGCAAACACACTTGCACAGCGGCTACGAAACTTACCGTTTCGGGTAGGACGTTTAAAAACGGGCACGCCTCCTAGAATTGATGGGCGTTCGATTGAATATTCAAAACTAGAGATTCAGCCCGGTGATCAACCAACCCCTGTATTTTCATTTATGGGGAATAGCGATCTTCATCCACAACAAGTCAATTGTCATATTACGTATACCAATCAACAAACACACGAAATAATTCGTGATGATCTCGATAAATCGCCCATGTTTAACGGCAACATTGATAGCATTGGCCCCCGCTATTGCCCATCCATTGAAGATAAAGTCACACGCTTTGCAGATCGCGAACAGCATCAAATATTTATAGAGCCCGAAGGGTTGCGGACACACGAGGTATATCCAAACGGTATCTCAACAAGCCTGCCATATGAAACGCAATTAGATTTTGTACATTCCATTAAAGGGTTTGAAAATGCTCACATCACTCGCCCAGGCTACGCTATTGAATATGATTATTTTGACCCAAGAGATTTGTATCCTAGCTTAGAGACTAAAACAATCGAGGGTTTATTTTTCGCAGGACAGATTAATGGCACAACCGGTTATGAAGAAGCTGCTGCGCAAGGTTTAGTCGCAGGCATTAATGCTGCACAAAAAACACAGGGCAAGGATGCATGGATTCCTCGACGCAATGAAGCCTATATCGGTGTAATGATTGATGATTTGGTTACACGGGGCACGATAGAACCCTATCGGATGTTTACCAGTCGGGCAGAGTATCGTTTGCTGTTACGGCAAGACAATGCTGATTTACGATTAACAGAAGCCGCGCATAATTTAGGCTGCATAGTTGAAACACACTGGCAGTTATTTGTCGAGAAGCGCAACGCAATTGAAAAACAAACACGACGACTACAAAATACATTTATTCAACCTGCATCTATTGATTCTACGATCTGCGAAGAGGTGCTCGGTGGGCCGCTCAAGCATGAGCACAATTTATATGATTTGTTACGCAGACCAGAAGTAAATTTTAAAAATTTACAAAAACTAACTGCACAAGCATCAATCGATATTCCAACAAATGTGAGTGAACAAATTGAGATCCAAGCAAAATATGCAGGTTATATTGAGAGACAAAATGATCAGGTTAAACGCTTATCAAAGCAAGAAGATGTAAAGCTACCTGAAGAATTAAATTATGCAGAAGTTACAGGCCTGTCAAATGAAGCAAAGCAAAAGCTAATTGAAATTCGACCCGCCACCATTGGCCAAGCCGCCAGAATTTCAGGAATTACGCCATCAGCAATATCATTATTGCTTGTGCATTTAAAATCAAATAACGCGTCAAGACAAAGCGCTTGATCGCAGTATCAACAAATAGCCCCTGCATTTCTGACATGCCTGCTGAAATTGCTGAGTTGCTACAAAGCGGCATTAAGCAGTTACAACTTTCATTAAACAATAGCCAACTAGAAAAATTATTAAATTTTATTGGACTGATACAAAAGTGGAATAATTCCTATAACTTAACAGCGATCGACCAAGCTGAAGATATAATCATCAAGCATATTCTAGATAGTTTAACGGCCATAAACTATCTGCATGGTGAAAAAATAATTGATGTAGGTAGTGGGGCCGGCTTACCTGGGATACCGCTAGCAATCTTATGTAGCAGCAAACGATTTCTTCTACTTGATGCAAACATAAAGAAAACACGATTTATTCAACATGCCATTATTAGCCTTGAATTGGAAAACGTGTGGGTGGTCCATCAGCGTGTCGAACAATTTATTCCACAAGATATGTTTGATACTGTAATAAGTCGTGCATTTGCTGCCGATATTAAACTACTAGACGTTACACAACATTTGTTAAATCATGGCAAAGTCATTTTAATGTTGGGTAAACAATCATCTCTACAAGGCTTGCCAAAAGGTTATACTGCGCAAAGCATGAATGCAGTTAACGTTCCAAATCTACACGCGAGCCGACATATTGCAGTTATAGAAAAATTTAGATAATGGCTAAAACAATTTCTGTTACAAACCAAAAAGGCGGTGTAGGTAAAACCACAACCACTGTGAATTTGGCTGCATCCATGTCTGCGACGAAGCGCAAGGTACTGTTAATTGACCTAGATCCCCAGGGAAATGCGACTATGGGCTCCGGTGTGGATAAGCGCACTATTGAAAAAACAACGGCACATGTGCTACTGGACGAAGAAAACATAAGTGATTGCATTGTAGTTGGGAGTAAGGGCGGCTATGACTTATTGCCCGGCAATGAACAGCTCACAACTGCCGAAGTCAAGCTTCTTGAAATGAAGGGTCGAGAGTTTAAATTACGCAAGGCACTTAAAAAAATACAAGATCAGTACGATTACATCTTTATTGATTGTCCGCCATCATTGAATATGTTGACCGTCAATGGCTTGGTTGCAGCCGACAGCGTTATTATACCGACTCAATGCGAATACTATGCACTTGAAGGGCTATCAGCGCTGACACAAACGATTGAACGCGTGCGCATGACAGCAAATCCCGAACTTACAATCGAGGGATTGCTACGAACCATGTTTGATCCTCGAAATAACTTGTCCAATGATGTATCGGCACAGCTTACCTCGCATTTTGGAGATAGTGTTTATCGAACCATCATTCCACGGAATGTCACCTTGGCAGAAGCACCAAGCCATGGATTACCGGTATTAATATATGATAAACGTTCACGAGGCGCCTTGGCATACTTGGCATTAGCCGGCGAACTATTAAGGCGTAATGAAAATCAACCTGCGACACCCGTTCAGCAGGCGGTGATGAGCTGAAATTATAATTGTGTAATCATGGCAAAGAAAAAACGTGGACTAGGAAGTTTAGGTGTAGATGTTTTGCTCAGTGCAGCAGAAACTGAATCTGCCAGCAATGCTTCAGAAAAATCGCTGCAGCAACTACCGATAGAATTAGTTAGACAAAGTCCTTACCAGCCTCGGCAAATCATGAACCCCGAAGCATTGGAGGCCCTGGCAAACTCTATTCGTAAACAGGGTGTTGTACAGCCAATTGTTGTACGTAAAGTAAATGGTGAATATCAACTTATAGCAGGTGAGCGACGTTGGCGAGCCGCTCAACAAGCGGGATTGCAAGAGATACCGGCGGTAATAAAAAAAGTCAGCGATCAGGAAGCAGCCGCGATAGCGTTGATCGAAAATTTGCAACGCGAAGATCTAAATCCTCTTGAAGAGGCCCATGCGTTTGCAAATTTAATTGAAAAGTTTGAGTTGACGCACCAAGAAATTGGCGAAGTAGTGGGCCGGTCACGTGCTGCAGTGAGCAATAGCCTTCGTTTGTTAGCGTTAATCGATTCTGTCAAAGAAATGCTGAATCAAGGGCAAATTGAAATGGGGCATGCTCGAGCATTACTTGCATTGGATAAAAAGGAACAAAAGACGTGTGCACAAACCATCGTGACACGACAACTCTCTGTACGTGCAGCGGAGAACTTAGTTAAGCAATATCTTCAAAAAGATGAAACGAAAATTTTATCTAACAAACAAGCTGATCCAGATATTGTACGGTTAGAACAAAAAATATCCGATCGTCTTGGTGCCAAGGTGTCTATTCAATATAACGCAACGGGTAACGGCCGTCTTCAAATTCGCTATAACAACCTGGATGAATTTGAGGGAATCGTTGAGAAATTACTCCGTAAACCAAAATAAGGTTTAATTAATTTCTTGCATTATCCCTAACTTACTCTATTGAGATTTTAGCGACTAAATCTTATACTGCGCGATTTGTGAAAATGATCATTATAATCATTCGCAGACAAGTAACGGAGAGCGTATTCTTGGCCCATGCAGCTAATGCCATGCTGTAGGTCCGAACCGAAAAATAATTAGTTTAGAATTGGTTCGTAAATTAACAACACCATCTTTGGTAAACCGCATACTTTTAGCGCAGTGGTTTGTTACCTTTTGTGCCGCAGTTGTACTATTTGCTGTAAAACGCGAACTCGCACTGTCAGCATTTTTAGGCGGATTAGTGTGTGTGCTACCAAATTATTATTTTGCACGGCAAATGTTTACAAAGCGTCGAAGTGCTGACCCGCAAAGTATAATATGGTCTATATATATAGCGGAGCTTATAAAGCTATCATTGGCAATCATTTTATTTGCGGTAATATTTATAAATTATAAGGATCTTCACCCTTTAACGCTGTTAATTACATATTTCATTGCACAATCATGCATGTGGATAGCACCTTTGTTTACAGACAAGCACGATGAGCGAACACTAAAGTCGAAAATTTAAATTATGGCCAGCGACTCAATAACTCCATCTCAATATATTCAGCACCATTTAACCAACTGGACCTATGGTAAGCACCTTGATGGACAATGGGGGTTTGCACATAGCGTTGAGGAAGCTGCAGAAATGGGTTTTTGGTCTATTCATGTTGATAGCATGCTTTGGTCAGTATTTTTAGGCGCACTCTTTTTATATATTTTTCACAAAGCCGCAAAATCCATGACAGCGGACGCGCCTGGCGGGCTGCAAAACTTTGTGGAGTGGGTGGTTGATTTTGTAAATGAAAATGTGCGCAGTTCATTCAGTGGGAAAAATGACCTAGTAGCACCGCTTGCACTAACAATTTTCGTTTGGGTGTTTCTTATGAATTTAATGGATCTGGTCCCGGTGGACTTGATACCAATGATTGCACAAATAACAGGCGAAAAATTATTTGGTGCTGATCCTCACCACGTTTATTTTAAAGTTGTGCCAACAACAGATCTTAATGTCACCCTCGGATTAGCAATAGGCGTATTTGTATTAATGTTGTACTACAGTGTCAAGATTAAAGGCCTTGGCGGATTTCTTGGCGAGCTTGCATTTCAGCCTTTTGGCAAATGGGGCATGCCTGCAAATTTGCTACTTGAGGGAATCTCATTAATTTCTAAGCCCATTTCATTGGCGCTGCGATTATTTGGAAATTTGTATGCAGGTGAAATGATCTTTATTTTGATCGCGCTCCTTTATAGTAACGGCATTATATGGGGCACAATGGGAGGATTAATGCAGTTAGGCTGGGCAATCTTTCATATTCTGATCATTTTATTGCAGGCATTTATTTTTATGGTGTTAACAATCGTATATCTCGATATGGCGTACCAACATCATTAGGTAACAACTAAATTTATTTCATGCATTTTGTAACAGGAGAATAAGATGGAATTATCACAAGCAATACTATTTGTTGCCGGCGCACTTATGCTAGGTATCGGCGCGGCGGGCGCGGCGGTTGGCATCGGCGTACTTGGCGGCCGTTTTCTTGAGGGCGCTGCACGCCAACCTGAACTCATCCCTATGTTAAGAACCCAGTTTTTTATTGTAATGGGTCTAGTGGATGCGCTTCCTGTAATATCTATAGCCATCGGCCTATATGTCATCTTTGCTGTTTGATACGTACGACAAAGCAGCGCATATAACACTGTAATAAATATTAGGTTTCGAATATGAACATTGGTTTAACACTAGTTGGTCAATTAATCTCCTTTATTGTATTTGTTTGGTTTTGCATGAGATTTGTGTGGCCACCAATCATGGCTGCTTTAGAGGAGCGCAAAAAGAAAATTGCCGATGGGTTGGCTGAAGCCGAACGCGGATTTAAACAGCAAGAATTGGCTGAGCAATATGCAGAAAAAAAATTGAATGAAGCAAAGCAACAGGCCTCTGATATTTTAGGACAGGCACAAAAACGCGCAAATGAAATAGTAGAGGATGCTAAATCAACCGCAGTTGAAGAGGGCACGCGCATTAAAGAAGCCGCGCAAGCGGATGTGGTAAAAGAGGTAAATCGCGCAAAAGAACAACTTCGCGCACAAGTATCAGTGCTTGCAGTTGCAGGCGCGGAACGTATTTTGAAAAAAGAAATAGATGCACAGTCACATCAAAACATTATGGATGACTTGGCCGCACAACTTTAATTAATTAAATGTCAGAGTTTATTACAGCAGCAAGACCTTATGCGCGCGCAGCCTTTGATGTGGCAACCGCGAATAATGAAAAAGAAAAATGGACTGAAATGTTAAATTTCATGGCTATGGTTGCGCATGATTCTACAATGCGAGCTGTTTTAGACAATCCAAAGCTATCACAACAACAAACAGCAGATGTTTTTATTTCAGTATGTAATGAACACGTGAATGAGGGCGGTAAGAACTTTATTAATTTATTGGCTGAAAATGATCGTATTACTCTACTACCTGAGATCGCGGCACTCTTTCAACACTATCGGGCAGAGTCTGAAGGCACCGTTGAAGCTGAAGTGATATCTGCTAGTGAAATAAATGACTCCCAAATGAAAAATATTGCTGCTTCATTAAAGCGGCGCTTACGGAAAGATGTACGCCTTACATCACGAATAGATGAGTCGCTTATTGGCGGCGCAATTATTCGTGCTGGAGATTTAGTAATTGATGGATCCGTTCGTGGACGGCTCGACAAGCTTTCTACAGCCCTTACTAACTAGTACTTGGCTATGGGCAAATAAGAGGAATCGAAAATGCAACTTAATCCAACTGAAATTAGCGAATTAATAAAAAAACGCATTGAAAATTTTGATGTAATGGCTGAAGCAAGAACTGAGGGCACGGTGGTAGGTGTAACGGATGGCATCATTCGTGTGCACGGTCTTGCAGATGTAATGGCAGGGGAAATGCTCGAGTTTCCTCAAAATACCTTTGGCATGGCATTAAATTTAGAGCGTGATTCTGTCGGTGCGGTGCTGCTGGGTGATTACAAGCACATTATTGAGGGCGATAAAGTTACGTGTACAGGAAGAATTCTTGAGGTGCCCGTAGGGCCCGAGCTTTTAGGGCGCGTGGTCGATTCTCTTGGCAATGGCGTTGATGGTAAAGGGCCTGCAAACTGCAGTTTAAGCTCCCCAATTGAAAAAATTGCACCCGGCGTGATCGAAAGACAATCAGTAAGTCAGCCGGTGCAAACGGGTCTTAAGTCAATCGACTCGATGGTTCCAATTGGCCGTGGGCAAAGAGAACTTATTATTGGAGATCGCCAAACAGGTAAAACCGCATTAGCCATTGATACAATAATCAATCAAAAAGGCACCGGCGTTAAATGTATATACGTTGCAATTGGTCAAAAGAATTCATCCGTAGCGAATGTGGTACGTAAACTGGAAGAGCATGACGCAATGGCGCATACCATTATCGTTGTAGCGAGTGCAGCGGAGTCTGCTGCCATGCAATATATTGCCCCGTATTCAGGTTGTTCAATGGGCGAATACTTTCGCGATCGAGGCGAAGATGCTCTCATTATTTATGATGACTTAACTAAACAAGCCTGGGCATATCGACAAGTGTCGTTATTACTTAGACGCCCCCCAGGCCGTGAAGCCTATCCAGGCGATGTATTTTATTTGCACTCACGATTGTTAGAACGCGCTTCACGCGTTAACGAAGCCTATATTGAAGAATTTACTAATGGTGAAGTGAAAGGAAAAACAGGTTCGCTTACCGCGCTTCCCATTATTGAAACACAAGCTGGTGATGTCTCAGCATTTGTGCCAACTAATGTAATTTCAATTACTGATGGACAAATCTTTTTAGAAAGTGATTTGTTCAATTCGGGTTTTCGCCCCGCAATAAATGCAGGCTTATCAGTTTCTAGAGTGGGCGGGGCCGCACAAACAAAAATAATTAAAAAACTTGGCGGCGGTGTGCGACTGGCTTTAGCCCAGTACCGTGAATTAGCAGCATTTTCACAATTTGCTTCAGATCTAGATGAGCAAACACGCAAGCAACTAGACCGCGGCGAACGCGTAATGGAATTAATGAAGCAACCTCAATATTCACCATTAACCGTCGCGGAAATGGCAGCGTCTTTATTTACGATAGACCGGGGATATGCAGATGATGTTGAGGTAAATAAAATCGTACCGTTTGAGCATGCATTGCATGATTTTATGCGTTCACAATACAGCAGTCTTTTGGATAAGATTAATGATACAGGTGACTATGACGATGCGATTGAAGCTGATTTACGAAGCGCGGTAGAAGATTTTAAGGCAAAAGGGTCATGGTAAGACCTAAGTAATTATGGCTGGCGAAAAAGAAATACGCACACAGATTGCGAGTATTAAGAATACTCAAAAAATCACGAAGGCAATGGAAATGGTTGCGGCAAGCAAAATGCGCAAAGCACAAGACCGTATGTCTGCAACTCGGCCATATTCACAAAAAATGTTAAACGTAATCGGCCACCTCGCTAACGCACATACAGAATACAAACATCCGTTTTTAATCAAGCACCAGGACGTTAAACGTGTTGGATTTATTATTGTCTCAACAGATAGAGGCTTATGTGGCGGACTAAATATAAATATATTTAAAACCGCTTTAAAAGCTATGCAAGAATGGCAAGATAAAAACGCCGACGTTGACTTATGTTTAATTGGTGCGAAAGGCACACAATTTTTTAAAAGATTTTCAGTAAACGTTGTTTCACAAATTACACATTTAGGTGACACAATTCGAATTAGTGAGCTCATAGGCACTGTAAAAGCTATGTTAGATAACTACATTGATCGCAAGATCGATCGTTTATATCTTGTTGAAAACGAGTTCATTAACACCATGACGCAGACGCCCAAAGTTTCAACATTATTACCTTTGCTGCCAAAAGAAGATGAAGAGCTCAAACACCACTGGGACTACATTTATGAGCCTGATGCTAAAACGGTGCTGGATGGATTGCTAACACGTTATGTTGAGTCAATCGTTTATCAAAGCGTTGTTGAAAATGTAGCATGTGAAATGTCGGCAAGAATGATTGCAATGAAAAGTGCATCTGACAATGCTGGTGAGATGATATCTGAACTACAGCTTGCATATAACAAAGCACGGCAAGCTGCTATCACACAAGAAATTTCTGAAATCGTTGGCGGTGCCGCTGCGGTTTAATGGTTAATATAATATTTTATAAAGAGGTAACAACATGAGTGCGGGTCAAATAGTTGGAATCATCGGCGCAGTTGTAGACGTGGAGTTTGCACGCGAAGATGTGCCCAAAGTTTACGATGCATTAATCGTAGATGAGAAAAACCTCACATTAGAAGTACAACAAGAACTCGGCGATGGCATCGTGCGCACTATTGCAATGGGCGCTTCAGATGGATTGCAACGCGGACTAAGTGTTACTAACACTAAAGTACCTATATCTGTGCCGGTTGGACCGCAAACGCTCGGTCGCGTTATGAACGTATTAGGGGAGCCCGTTGATAATGCTGGTGAGGTAGGTGCCGAATCAAAAATGCCAATTCACCGCGCACCCCCAACATTTGAAGAACAAGCTGGCGGCAATGAATTACTTGAAACCGGTATTAAAGTCATTGATCTTCTTTGTCCCTTTGCTAAAGGCGGCAAGATTGGTTTATTTGGTGGTGCAGGCGTAGGCAAGACTGTAACGATGATGGAGCTTATCAATAACATTGCCACTAAACACTCAGGTCTTTCCGTATTTGCTGGTGTAGGCGAACGTACTCGTGAAGGGAACGACTTCTATCATGAAATGAAAGATGCAAAAGTGCTTGATAAAGTTGCAATGGTATACGGGCAAATGAATGAACCGCCTGGAAATCGCTTGCGTGTTGGACTTACCGGCTTAACCATGGCGGAATATTTTCGCGATGAAGGCCGAGACATGTTGCTATTTATCGACAATATTTATCGTTATACCTTGGCAGGAACGGAAGTATCCGCATTGCTTGGCCGTATGCCTTCTGCGGTAGGTTATCAACCTACACTAGCTGAAGAAATGGGTGCGCTACAAGAGCGAATAACATCTACAAGCACAGGATCAATTACATCTATCCAAGCCGTGTATGTGCCTGCTGATGATTTAACCGATCCATCGCCTGCTACAACGTTCGCACACTTGGATGCAACTGTAGTGCTGTCACGTCAAGTTGCAGAATTAGGGATTTATCCAGCTGTTGATCCATTGGACTCAACCAGTCGCCAGCTTGACCCGTTAGTTGTAGGACAAGAACATTACGACACGGCACGCGATGTACAAAATACATTACAACGCTACAAAGAACTTAAAGATATTATTGCAATTTTAGGCATGGACGAATTATCCGAAGATGACAAATTAGTGGTGGTGCGTGCACGAAAGATTCAACGTTTCTTATCACAACCATTTTCGGTTGCAGAGGTGTTTACAGGAACATCAGGCGAAAATGTTTCTTTGCAAGATACAGTTTCAGGCTTTAGAGCTATTGTGGACGGTGAGCATGATGATCTTCCAGAACAGGCGTTCTACATGCAGGGCAATATAGATGGTGTGGTTCAAAAAGCTAAGGATCTGTAGGTAGTATTATATGGCAATGACAATGCATCTTGATGTGGTGAGCGCTGAAAAAGAGCTGTTCTCAGGCACAATTTCTGCAGTGTTTGCGCCAGCAGCGATGGGTGATGTCGGCATTTATCCACGGCATACACCACTGGTAACGAGTTTAAGGCCTGGGGAGATTAAAATTGAAATTGAGGGAAAAGAGGACCAGTACCTCTATGTGTCAGGCGGTATTTTAGAGGTTCAGCCGCATGTTGTAACGGTACTATCGGATACTGCAATTCGAGCAGAAGATCTTGATGAAGCTAAAGCACGTGAAGCAAAACAACGTGCGGAAGGTGCACTTAAAGACCAGAAGGGGGATTTTGATGCGGCTAAAGCGCAAGCGGAGTTAGTCAGAGCGGCTGAGCAGCTGCGAATGATTGAAAGGATGCGCAAAAGCAGAAAATAATTTCTCTGATTACGGCTGGATTCAACCAGCACCTCCCGTCGACGCTATTCATAATATCCATTTGATCCATTTCAAAGTATAAAGAGCTATGGTGATTCATGATCTTGTTCCACAATACAATGAATTAGCATCTTTACATCCTCTTTATTAGAAATTTGACGCCAATGGGTCTACACATCATTATTCTTGCAGCCGGGCAAGGTAAGCGTATGCATAGCGAATTGCCTAAGGTTTTGCACCACGTAGCGGGCAAGCCCATGCTGGCACACGTTATTGAATGTGCTAAATTTTTATCACCACAAAATATCCATGTTGTAATTGGTCGCGGTAGCCAACAAGTTAAGATGGCTATTGCAGATGACTCAATTCATTGGTGTGTTCAAAGTGAGCAGCTAGGAACAGGGCATGCTGTACAACAAGCAGTGCCTGAATTGCAAGATGACCATAATGTGCTCGTATTATATGGCGATGTACCATTATTAATACCAGAAACTTTACGGCAATTAATAGAAAAACTTTCTAAATATGATCTTGTTTTATTATCTGCAAGTCTCTCGGACCCAACAGGGTATGGACGCATTGTTCGTGATTCAGAAAACAAGGTACAACGCATTGTTGAACAAAAAGATGCAGATAGTCGAACAATTGCAATTTGTGAAATCAACACTGGAATTCTCGCAACAAAAGTTAAGTTATTAAAAAACTGGCTTTCAAATATTGATAACAAAAATGTGCAACAAGAGTTTTACTTAACACATTGCATTGAGCTAGCTGTAAAAAATCAATGCAATGTAGAAGCTGTGGTATGCGGCAACAATAATGAAATACTTGGAATTAATAATAAATTACAACTTGCACACGCCGAACGAATTTATCAACGACGTATAGCAGAGAAATTAATGTTAGCAGGTACCACATTAATGGATCCAAATAGATTAGATGTGCGCGGCGAGCTTGTTACTGGTAAAAATGTAGAAATAGATGTGAATAGTGTTTTTGTAGGAACCAACACTCTTAACGATAATGTAAAAATTGGCGCTAATACTGTAATAATAAATTCATCTATTCAGTCAGGTACGTGCATTCACCCCAACTGTCACATTGAAAATGCAGTTATAGGAAACGATTGTGAAATTGGCCCATTTGCACGTATACGTCCGGATGCTGTGTTGTCTAAAAACGTAAAAGTTGGAAACTTTGTTGAAATAAAAAAATCAAACATAAATGATGGAAGCAAAGTAAACCACTTGAGTTATATTGGTGATAGTGACTTAGGCCAGAATGTAAATATTGGGGCAGGCACCATTACTTGTAACTATGATGGGGCCAACAAACACCGAACAATTATCGGTGATAACGTATTTGTTGGGTCTGATACGCAGTTTGTCGCACCAGTTACCATTGGCGATGGGTCAACGATAGGGGCTGGATCTACAATTACCAAAGATACGCCCAAGGAAAAGCTTACCATTTCAAGAAGCAAGCAAGTAACAATAGATAATTGGCAAAGACCGAACAAAAAATAAAATTATCATGTGTGGAATTGTAGGCGCCATTGCTAATCGAGACGTATCACCTGTATTGCTTGAGGGCTTACGACGACTTGAATATCGCGGGTATGATTCGGCAGGTATGGCTGTGCTTACAAACGGAGCACTCAAACGTATACGTAAAACGGGCAAGGTTAGTGAATTAAATAATGCACTTAATGAGTCAAAGTTGTCGGGAGAAATCGGCATTGCTCATACACGTTGGGCTACTCACGGCGTTCCCGCAGAAAATAATGCACATCCACATATTTGCAACAATCGTGTTGCGATTGTTCATAATGGGATTATTGAAAACTTTGAAGAGTTAAAAATAAAACAATCTGAAAAAGGATTTAAATTTACATCCGATACAGATACAGAAGTAATAGCACACCAAATTGTATTCTATTTAGATGCAGGAAGTAGTCTATTTGAATCTGTAGCTAAAACATTAGATGACTTAAAAGGCGCATATGCACTAGGTGTAATCGACAAAAATGACCCTAAAACATTAATTGCTGCACGTCACGGCAGCCCACTAGTGATTGGGGTGGGGGATAATGAAAATTATATTGCCTCAGATGTCCAAGCTTTATTAAAAGAAACACAAAAATTCATGTTTATAGAAAATGGTGATATTGCAAAAATAACACGTGACTCGATTAAGGTTTTTGATCATTCTGGTTGCGAAGTAAAGCGCGCCATTAAAACCAGTAATCTATCTCCTGATGCAGCAGAAAAAGATGGCTACCCACACTTTATGCTCAAAGAGATTTTTGAGCAGCCTCATGCTATAGCCGACACCCTTGAGGGAAGAATTATAAATGGTCGGATAGCAGAACAGATTCTTGGTCCTCACGCTAAGGAAATTCTAGACCAAACTAAAGTGATACAAATTATAGCGTGTGGCACAAGCTTTCATGCTGGTCTTTTAGCCAAGTATTGGTTTGAGGGATTAGCAGGCATACCGTGTTTTGTAGATGTAGCCAGTGAATTTCGATATAGAAAGCACGTTGTTTTGCCAGGGACCTTATTTGTAACAATATCTCAGTCTGGCGAAACGGCCGACACACTAGCTGCACTGCACCAAGCTAGAGATGAGCCGTACACCGGAACACTTGTTATTTGCAACGTTCCCGAAAGTTCACTAGTGCGTGAATCAGACTTGGTACTTATGACGCACGCAGGGCCTGAGATTGGTGTTGCTTCGACTAAAGCCTTTACAACGCAACTCATCGCATTATTAATGTTAGTAATTTCTGCAGGCCGTCGCCATAACATGCACGATGACATGGAAAAAATATTGGTCGAACAGCTCACGAACTTACCGACACGAATAAATAAAGTTTTACAACTTGATGTCCCGATAAAAAAATTAGCTAAACATTATAGCGATAAACAACACGCACTTTTTTTAGGTCGAGGAATTCATCATCCTGTAGCCATGGAAGGCGCATTGAAGCTAAAAGAAATATCTTACATACACGCCGAAGCATATCCTGCAGGTGAGCTAAAACACGGGCCCATAGCATTAGTAGATGACAAAATACCTGTAATCGCTGTGGCGCCTAATGATGAATTACTTGAAAAACTGAAATCAAATCTTGAAGAAGTTCGAGCGCGTGGTGGTGTGCTACATGTATTTGCAGATCACAGCTCAGGGTTTATATCAGAGACTGATACAATTGTTTTAGACGTAGATGCACCAGAAAACGCTGTTGCCCCAATTATATTTACCGTCCCTTTACAACTTCTTGCCTATCATGTTGCAATACTAAAAGGCACAGACGTAGATCAGCCGCGCAACTTAGCAAAGTCTGTTACTGTGGAATGAATATAAATTTCATTAAAAGCACAATAAATTAATTTGAACTTTTTTAAAATTTTATCTCTAATAGTTATTAGTGATTGTCATAAAAATTAACTATGAGAAATACATTAAAACTTTTTACATTATTTTTATTTATACAGCTAATTGTTGGGCAGGTATTAACAGAAAAAATGGTACTGACAAGTTAAACGCATCTGGGCGACAATTACTGGATGAATAAATCAAAAAGCTTGTATAAACGTCACCGATTTCCATCTGAAATTATTCAATATGCCGTCTGGCTCTACTATCGCTTCAACGTCAGTCATCGGGACATCGAAGATCTATTAGCTGAACGCGGGATTGAAGTCAGTTATGAGTCCATTCGTATGTGGTGTAATAAGTTTGGTCCTCAATACGCCAGGCGATTGAAGCGAAAGCACCAGGGCTACGGTGATACATTTTACATAGATGAAGTATTCGTCAAAGTTCATGGTAAGCAACATTATTTATGGCGCGCGGTGAATCAGGATGGCGAAGTAGTTGATGTGTTTCTGCAATCACGCAGAGATGGCGCTGCAGCCAAGCGTTTTTTTAAGCGCCTGATAAGAAACCATGGGAGTGAACCCAGAAAAATAGCCACGGATAAGTTAAGAAGCTATGGCGTTGCACATCGAGAACTCATCCCAGAATCTATTCACGATACTTCTCAATACGCTAATAACCGAGCCGAGCTTTCGCATCAACCGACGCGAGTTCGAGAGCGAGGAATGCGCCGATTTAAATCGATGCAGCAAGCGCAACGTTTTTTAAGTGCACATGCAGCGGTATATAATCTTTTCAATCTTGGTCGTCATTTAGTATCAGCTAAGCATTTTCATCAACTTAGGGAGAACGCCTTTGCGTCTTGGAGATGTGCAACGGCGTTATAGAATACGTTTTTTCTAGAATTCGTAGATGTGTAAAAAGTTAACTTGTCAATACCATAATCATAATTGTGGAGTTGTTTAGGCAAGCGTACACTTATCATATATATGAGCTACGGAAAGTACACATTTGAACATGGAGTCGTATATGGGACGTGTCATTTATCCGCTCTTATTTTTTCTGACATTAGCCTGCAACGTTGCTGCGGTTGAGGTTCGCTCTGAATTAATTCTTTTAAGTGAAAATTCTTCTTCTAATAAAAGTTTTAGAAGCGCAAGAGAACGTGCGGATACAACTACACAACAAAAAGAACCTACAACAGATAGTGAATTTAGAAGTGCGCGAGAAACTCAACAACTTGATCTTGACACTTCCAGTATAACGAAAAATTCATCACAAAAAATAAAAAATTGAAAGCTATACCGTTTATGAATCAAATTTTCTTCCAGGATTTAGACCGTGCACACCAGAAGATTATCGAAAACAAGATAGTGACCCCATCGCTTGCCAAGATGATGATATAGCACGTATGCTTTCTACCCGCTCTGAAGAGGGACAAAAAAGTGATTTAGTCGTTAAAGACAATGTTGCACCAGACGGCAACATATATAAATTACGCTTTCAGCGTTTTAAAAGAAAAAAAAGTAATATGCACATCAATATTGATTCAATATCATTTATTCTGCCTGGCTGTTGTCACCCAATAAACGCTCATATAGTTCAACATCTACTTCGCTAAAACAACAAGCTATTACAAGTTCAAACTTACTTTCAAATTGTCGCATGTTGTCTATTGCAATTGTTGCGGCAGCTTTTTTTGGATATCCATATACTCCAGTACTGATTGCAGGAAATGCTAAGGTTTCAATGTCATTGGAATACGCGACTTCAAACGTACGTTGATAACATTGGCCTAATAATTCTGGCTCGTTCGAAGCACCACCCTGCCATACAGGACCTACAGTGTGGATTATCCATTTTGCAGGTAATTTAAAACCAGGAGAAAGCTTTGCATCACCTGTTTTACAGCCGCCGAGAGTTTTATTGTATTTGTACAGCTCTGTGCCCGCAGAAAGATGAATTACTCCATCTATCCCCCCCCCACCGAGCAAACTATTATTTGCAGCATTTACAATTGCATCAACATGTAATGCTGTTATATCTGCTTGTAAAACTTTAATCATTAAATAAAGTGACTATTACTATTTAACGACTCGCAAATGAGGGCGCTTAGGTTTTGATGAACCGTCGTCTGCCCCATTGCCAGGAGGAAGATTATCTTCATCCGCAAACATCATGCCTTGTCCATTTTCACGCGTATAAATTGCCAAAACATATTCATTAGGGATGATCACTTCCATAGGGCTACCATCAAATCTTGCTTCAAAACTTACAGCGTCTTGACCTAGATCAAGTGCTTTTACAGCGGTTGGACTAATATTTAGAACGATTTTTCCGTTTTCTTCATATTGATGTGGAATTTTAACAACATCGTTTTTTGCGTCGGCAAGGATATGCGGCATCATACCATTATCTACAATCCACTCGTACATGGCACGTATCAGATAAGGTCGACTAGGAGTCATGACAGGAGTTTATGCAAACTCAAATTATTAATACAATTTTAAAAAAGCATATTACTGCGGTAAAAAATAACTAACCAGGCCACATTTCAACTTCTTCCTCAGACAAACTACTTCTAAAAGAAGGCCGGTCAAATACGCGTTCGGTATATTGATGTATGGGTTTAGCAGATGACCCTAAGTTAATTCCAAAACTTGGAAGCCTCCATAAAATTGGAGCGATGCTACAATCGACTAAACTAAATTCATCACTCAAAAAGTATGGCTTAACTTTAAAAACTTCAACAGCTGATAACAAGCTTTCTTGTAAATTCCTTTTTGCCTGATCTGACACTTCAGAATTGCTAGAACGTATTCTCGTTAATGGTGCATACCAGTCTTTTTCAATATGGTACAACGCTAAACGTGATTTTGAACGCGACACCGGGTCTACTGGCATTAATGGTGGATGCGGGAACCGCTCATCTAAATATTCCATGATTACGCGCGCATCATACAGCACCAGCTCACGATCAATTAACGTAGGTACTGAATTATATGGATTTACATCGAGCAAATCTTCAGGTTTATTATTTGGTTCTATTTGAACAACATCAACTGCTATATCTTTTTCTGCTAATACAATCCGCGTACGATGACTCTGTGAACAACGTGGATCAGAAAATAATGTCATGCCAGACCGGCGGTTTGCTACCAAAGCCATGGGACTCTCTTTGTTATGAGGATTTTAATTTAATTATCACAGTGTACTAATGTACATCTTTCCAATAATTTCGTTTCATGAAGTAAGCTAGTACGCCTAGAATTGCAAGAAAAAATAGAACCCCAACGCCAATTTTTTTACGCACCAATTGGGCAGGTTCACTTAAGTAGGCCAAGAAATTAACTATATCTACAACAACTTTCTCGTATGCTTCTTCATTGAGGGTTCCAGGTTGAACGATAATAAATTCTTCAAATTCTTTTGTCTCTTTTCCATGACTATCAGTATTCGATTTATATACAATCTCTTGCAAACCTTGCAGGCCAGCAAGTATGTGCGGCATGGCGGTATTAGGCAAGTGTACGTTATTTACGCCAAATGGCCGTGAATTATCTATATAAAAAGATTTAAGATATTCGTAGACGGCTTGCGGACCAATTGCACGTACGTGCGTGCTTAGATCAGGCGGGTCTACTCCTAAAAACCAAGCCTGAGCATCTTCTCGTTTCATTGCAACTGTCATTAGGTCGCCAAATTTTTGGCCAGTGAAGATTAAGTTTTCTACCATCAACTCTTCACTAATGCCTAAGTCATCTGCAACACGCTTATACCGGCTATGCTGCGCGGGATGACAACTTAAACAATAGTTAACAAAATATTTCGCACCACGCTGCAACGAAGCTTTGTTTTTCAATGCAATTTTTACTTTTCCAAAAGCATACTTCTCATGACTACTTCCACCACCAGCAGCAAAGATGGAATTGTTATTAATTGCGAAAATTATTGCAAAAAATATTTTTGTATACATCTTCATGATGTCACCCGATCAGGTACTTCTTTATCATTCAGCCAATTTGTAAAACAAGGCATTAGCAATGTGACAAACATATACGTAGCAGTAATTAACCAAGTAAACCATACCAGTCCTGTATTGTCTGGACACTGCACATACATATTATAAAAGCATAAGCCGCCAAGTTGATAAATGTCATAAAAAGTAAAGCCACTTAAAATAATTGTAAAACTGCCTACCCAAAACATTGCGGAACGGGATCTGCTATATGCCCACAATACAAAGAAAAATAAGAAATAAAGCTCTGAGAATCGTAATGCAAGCTGGGAAAACAAGGGTGTGACAGGCTTTAAACCAAGATAACCTAGAATAATAAATGTTATCGCAAATAGAATTAGATTAATTTTGAATAACAAGCTGCGATAGCGAATTGATTTTACTGGATTGCGATCAATCCATGGCAAGAAAAATAAAATGACTACCGCGAGCCCCATTGCAACAAACCCACCAAATGGATTTGAAATTGCTCTTAGAACTGTATAAAAAGGTGTGAAATACCATATAGGGGCAATAAGATCCGGTGTGTTTAGAGGGTTAGCAGGATCAAAATTGGCATGCTCTAAAAAGTACCCATCCATTTCAGGAACAAAGAACATTACGAAAGAAAAAATTGCCAAAAATACAACCGCACCAAAAATATCTTTAACAGTGTAGTAGGGATGAAATGGAATGCCATCTAATGGAGTGCCGTCCGAACCTTTGATTTTCTTGATTTCAACACCATCGGGGTTATTGGAACCTACTTCATGCAGCGCCAAAATATGTCCCACTACTAGTCCTAATAATGCGAGTGGCACAGCTATCACATGCAAGGCGAAAAATCGATTTAGGGTTGCATCTGAAATTACAAAATCACCACGGATCCACTGAGAGATTGCTTCACCCACAAAAGGTATGGTGTTAAAAAGGTTGATAATAACTTGCGCACCCCAGTAAGACATATTTCCCCATGGAAGCAGATAACCCATAAATGCCTCTGCCATTAAAGCGACATATATCAACATTCCAAATATCCAAATCAGCTCTCGAGGATTCTTAAATGAGCCATAC
Source organism: Gammaproteobacteria bacterium (assembly GCA_965247265.1). Taxonomy (GTDB): domain Bacteria; phylum Pseudomonadota; class Gammaproteobacteria; order UBA4575; family UBA4575. Next base: position 561,239 of record OZ252002.1, on the reverse strand, counting down.
ATTAATCCTCGAAACATATGAAAATACACAACAATGAAAAAGAATGACGCACCGGTAGAATGCATGTAACGAATTAACCAACCCCAATTTACATCTCGCATAATATGTTCGACGGATGCAAATGCTAACGCTGCATCGGGCTTGTAATGCATTGTTAAAAAGATGCCACTTAAAATTTGTATCACCAACACGAGAAGTGCTAGCGAACCAAATAAATACCAAAAGTTAAAGTTTTTAGGTGCGTAATACTCACTAAGATGCTCTTTAATCATTTTAGTAAGTGGGAAACGGGCATCAACCCATCCCATCAAACCTTGTGACTCACTACTCATGCCTCGGCCCCATTTTCTGTTTCTCCAATCAAGATTCGTTTTTCACTTATAAATTGATATGGCGGAACCTCAAGGTTTTTATTTGCAGGCACATTTTTATATACCCTCCCAGCTAAATCGAATTTTGAACCGTGGCAGGCACAATAAAACCCACCTAGCCAACCCGAACCCATTCCAGTTTCACCAGGCTCAGGCTTATATTCGGGCGAACAACCCAGGTGTGTACAAATACCAATTAGAACGAGGAACTCTTCATTTATTGATCGATACTCATTTTGCGCAAATGCAGGTTGCTGTGATTGCTCATCTGAATTTGGATCACGAAGTTTAGACTTTAATTTATTCAAAGTTTGGACCATCTCAGGTGTACGCCGAATGATCCACACGGGTTTACGGTGCCAAATATCCTGTAATATCTGACCGTGTTCCATTTTGCTTACATCGATTTCAATAGGTGCCCCGGCTGCAAGCGCACTTGCGCTTGGATTCATGCTTGACAGAAAAGGCCATGTTGCTACTGCTGTACCAACACCACCAACTATTGCAACGCCACTCGTTAGCGCCTTGCGTCGTCCGTGATCAATTTTGTCATTTGCCATGGTAGTAAATTTTCCTCGCAAACCGCTAACGAAGCCACGTCAGCTTAATTTGATATGTATAATGAATAATTAATTGATGTTTGCTCTTAGAACTTTTGTATAAGCGACCTCTCGCCTCTTGAGACCGCCAACTCAAAAAAGACGCGTAGGATGGCGCAAGAACCAAATTTCGTCAAGTACACCTGCTAAAAATGCTTTATTTATGCGGGGTTATCGATATCTACAAATGAATGCACGAGATCAAATTCGCCTGCTAAATGCTCACCCAATGCCTGAATACCATAACGTTCGGTTGCATGATGACCTGCAGCAAAATAATGAATGCCCGCTTCACGCGCAATATGGGTAGTCTGCTCTGAAATTTCACCACTAATATATGCATCTAATTTTTTTTCTGCAGCGATATCGATGAATCCTTGTCCAGCGCCCGTGCACCAAGCAACGGTAGTTATGGGTGTAGAACCTACATCTACATGAATGCAGCTGTGATTCAGTTTTGATTCAATAAGCTGTTTTACCTCAACAGCACCCATCGCTTTTTTAAAATAGCCCACACTTCCACAAGCTGGCTGCGCCTTGGTAGACAGCTCATCTTCTACTTGAATGCCTAATAATTGCGCTAGTTGCACATTATTACCGACTTCGGGATGTGCATCTAAAGGTAAATGGTATGCTAGCAGACTTATATTATTCACTAATAAGGTATTTAAACGCGCGCGCTTCATACCAATGACTCGAGGATCATCATTTTTCCAAAAATACCCATGATGAACCAACACCGCATCTGCATTCTTATCACATGCAGCTTCAAGCAAAGCTTGGCTTGCCGTCACTCCCGTTACAATTCTCTGAATACTATCAGAACCTTCAACCTGTAAGCCATTTGGACAATAATCATTGAAGCAATCAATTTGCAAAAATGAATTTGTGTACTGTGTAAGTTTTTGTAAAGTCACCATCAGCGTTACATCACTATTTGTAGCCTTCATGATAGGGTAGCGCACCTATGAATATTCGCAAACTCTTTCAATTTGTCTTACAAGCCATAGTAGTCGGCGTATTAGCAGCCGTGCTATTAGTGATTATTTTGCCTAATCATATAATTGACAAAAGACCTGTTATTGAATTTTTAGAAAACCAAACTGACCGCCCAGAAAATTTAGGATATGGTCCAGTTTCCTATGCACAAGCCGTTAAACGAGCCGCACCTGCGGTTGCTAACATCTATACAACAAAGCTTGTAACTGCAAACCGAAGGCCTTTATTAGACAGCCCTTTATTTCGTCGTTTTTTTGGAGAACCCAACAAACCACAACCGCGCTCTCAAACGAGCCTAGGCTCTGGCGTCATCATGAGTGTACAAGGTTACATTCTGACAAATTATCATCTTATCGAAAATGCAGATGAGATTGCCGTACTGTTAGCCGACGGAACAACGGTTGAGGCTAACGTGTTGGGAGCAGATCCTGAAACCGATTTAGCTGTGCTGACGATTGATGTTAAAAATTTACCAGAAATCGTAATTAGTGATTCATCTAAATTACAAGTCGGCGATGTAGTTTTAGCAATTGGCAACCCTTTTGGTTTTGGACAAACCGTTACACAAGGAATTGTGAGCGCGACAGGTAGAGATCGTTTAGGAATTAATACGTTTGAAAATTTTATTCAAACCGATGCTGCAATTAATCCTGGGAATTCTGGAGGTGCATTAATTAATGCGTATGGAGAGCTTGTAGGGATCAACACGGCAATATTTTCTAGATCGGGAGGCTATCAAGGCATTGGTTTTGCTATCCCCATCGGCATTGCCACTGATGTAATGACACAAATTATTGAACATGGAAGAGTTATACGTGGTTGGCTAGGGTTAGATTTACAAGATATCTCGCAACAATTAGCCGAATCTTTTGGGCTTGAAAATCTATCAGGTGTATTAGTTGCTGGGGTTGTACGAAACAGTCCTGCTTACAAAGCAGGTATTTTACCGGGAGACATTATATTAAAATTTGCCGGTTACCATCCTCAAGATGCTAAAACAATTCAAAATGAAATTGCCAGCCGTAAACCTGGCGATGTTGTGAATATTGTTGGTTTACGCAGAGGCAAAGAATTTCAGTTGCAAGCCAACATTACACAACGCCCTGTGTATCACTAAACAGCTAGCTTAATGATTGCTTAAGTGCACCTATGAAAATTTCATTTTCTTTTTCAGTGCCTACTGTCACGCGCAAACAGTTCACTAATAAGTGATTGTCCGAAACATTTTTAATCATTATTTTTTGTTGAAGCAAACGTGCAAATACATTATCAGCAGAGGATTGCAGCACTTTAAATAAAATGAAATTCGCTTCACTTGGAAAAACTTGAATTCCCTCTGTCTCTCGCAATGCTGTAAACAATTTATCACGTTGCTCACAAATTAGTTTGGCCTGGTTATCAAATACCGAGATATTTTCAAGTGCAAATAAAACACTTGCTTGTGTCAAAGCATTTATATTATAGGGTAAGCGCAATTTATTAAGCTCACTTATCCATTGCGCAGCTCCCGCCATCCAGCCAAAGCGTAATCCTGCCAATCCCATTTTTGACACCGTTCGAAGCATCAACGCATTTGAATACTTATCGACTAATTGCATCATCGAGCTTGAAGTAAACGGTACGTAGGCCTCGTCAATAACTACAAGGCCTTTTGCTTGCTGAATAATTTTTTCTACATTTTTAATAGGCCAAAGTGTTCCAGTAGGATTATTAGGGCAAGCAAGAAAAACTAATGATGGGTTATGTTTGCCAATAGACTCACATATTAGATCAGCATGTAATGCATATGTTTCAGTTAAGGGAACCTCAATAACATCAACACCTACAAATTCAGAAATTAGCTTATACATTGAAAAACTTGGTGTGACTGTAAGCACACACGCACCAGGTTTTGCTACTGCCATTACTAGTAATTGAATCAACTCATCGGAACCATTGCCAAACACTAGTTCATGATTAGAAGAAATTGAAAATACACTACGTAAAGACTGCTTGAGTTTGTTTGCAACTGGATCCGGGTAGCGATTCAATTCGATTTCATTTAAAAAAGAAAGCCATTGATCACGCAAATTATTAGGAAGTGAAAAAGGATTTTCCATAGCATCGAGCTTTACAAATCCGTATGTATTTGGGACTTGATATGCGCGCATCTTTTCTAATTCAGCACGAAATAATTTTTTAGGAGAAATAGTCACAACTAAACTTTGAGTGATTTTTTACTTTAGCTACTTACGTCGATACTCCGCTGACTTCGCGTGCGCTGTTAATCCTTCACTATGAGCCAATGTAGCAGCAATTTCACTTAATTTATTTGCGCCTTCTCGTGAGCAATTTAATACGCTAGTGCGTTTTTGAAAATCATACACACCTAACGGTGATGAAAAGCGCGCTGTGTTTGACGTTGGCAAAACATGATTCGGGCCTGCACAATAATCGCCGAACACTTCGGGCGAATAATGCCCCAAAAATATCGCGCCCGCATTTCGAATTTTCTTCATTAGATTTTGCGGCTCATCAACACACAGCTCTAAGTGCTCAGGCGCAATTTTATTAGCTAATTCAGCTGCTTCATCTAAATTCTGAACTTTAATAAATGCCCCATAATTGTTCATCGACTGAGAAATTATTTCAGTACGATCTAGGTCTGCGAGCAGTAATTGCATTTGATCGTTCACTTGATCTATAAACGCTTCATCAGTACATACTAATGTTGCGCGCGCATGTGCATCATGCTCAGCTTGCGAAAACATATCCATTGCAATCCATGCAGGATTAGCACTGTTATCGCAAATGACTAGCACTTCAGAAGGGCCAGCAACCATGTCTATTCCTACTTGCCCAAATACCATACGCTTTGCATTTGCAACATAGACATTCCCGGGCCCAACTATTTTGTCTACTTTTGGAATAGTTTCTGTACCAAAAGCTAGCGCTGCTATAGCTTGGGCACCGCCAATAGTAAATGCGCGATCTACCATTGCAATTGCCGCTGCTGCTAAAACCATATCATTTACAACACCTTTTGGTGTAGGTACAACCATATAGACTTCATCGACCCCGGCTACTTTTGCAGGAAGCACATTCATTAATACAGTAGACGGATAGGCAGCTGTACCGCCCGGCACATAGACACCTACTTTCTCAAGCGCATTTACAACCTGACCCAATTCATTTTCATCGTCATCTTTTATTGTCCAAGATTGCATGCGTTGTTGTTCGGCATAAATTCGTATGCGTGAAGCCGCTTCATTTAGTGCATTTCGCTGCTCCTTATTAATTCTTTTCAATGCAGCTTGCATTTGCGCTTTTGGAATTTCTAAATCACTTACAGATTTGGCCGATAATTTATCAAAGCGCTGAGTAATCTCTAATAACGCTTCATCCCCTTTCTCACGTATTGCTTCCAAAATTTCTTCAACACTACGCCGCACATCTTTCTCGACTAACTGATGCTTTGTAAGCCAAGTATCAAATTGCGCAAAGAAATCTGCGTCTTGAGAATTAAGACGAGTAATATCCAGCATGGTATTTAGATTTACAGGTTGAGCATTACGCCGCGCTTGCTTCAGACTTGAAGTGACGACGTTCGCGCACCGCTTGTGAAAGCATTCTTAATAGGTCTTCAGTTCCTTCCCAACCCATACATGCATCAGTAATACTTTGACCATATGTTAATTTTGAACCAGGCTTAGCATCCTGCCTTCCTGCCACAAGATGACTTTCTATCATCACACCAAATATGCGCATATCGCCTGCGCTCAATTGATCGGCAATAGTTCTTCCTACGTCAATTTGTTTTTCATGCTGCTTGAAACTATTTGCATGGCTGCAATCAACCATTACACGAGGTGCTAGACCAAATTTTGCTAATAGATCCGCTGCCCCATCAATACTTTCAGCGCTATAATTAGGCTCTTTACCACCACGCAAAATAATGTGGCAATCCTTATTACCTGTTGTCGAAAAGATTGCTGACTTTCCAGCTTTGGTCACTGACAAGAAGTGATGAGGATTCATTGAAGACCCAATTGCATCAACTGCAACTTGCAAACCACCGTTTGTTGCATTTTTAAAACCGACAGGACATGAAAGTCCAGACGCCAATTCACGGTGCACCTGACTTTCAGTTGTACGCGCTCCAATGGCACCCCATCCTACTAAATCTGCAACATATTGAGGGCTTATTAAATCTAAATATTCTGTCCCTGCAGGCATGCCCATTTCGTTTAAATCTAATAACAGTTTACGTGCAACACGTAGCCCTGAATTAATTTTAAAACTGTTATCAAGATTTGGATCATTAATAAGCCCTTTCCAACCCACGGTTGTACGGGGCTTTTCAAAATACACCCGCATAATGATCATTAAGTCATTAGCGAGCTCATCTCGAAGTGCGAGTAAACGGACTGCATATTCCCGTGCAGCGTCAGGATCATGTATTGAGCACGGCCCTACTATGACAAGCAGTCGATCATCTTCACCATGAAGAATTTTTTGTACGCCTGCACGCGCTGTAAATACACACTGGGCTGATTTTTCTGTAAGTGGAAGTTCGTCATGCAAAGTAGAAGGCGCAATCACTTCTTTTATTTCAACAATTCTGAGATCGTCCGTCTGATATTGCATGATCGTTGCTGTCCTTGAAATTTCTATGGTTTTCTGCCACTAGTCTAAATTGCTCAATAAGTGGTTTAAGTGTAGCAGATTTTATCTTCATTGCTGCCTTGTTGACGATCAATCTAGAGCTAATATCCGCTATATGCTCGATAGCTACCAAGCCATTTGCCTTGAGAGTATTACCGGTAGCAACCAAATCTACAATACAGTCTGCTAAACCTAACATAGGTGCCAATTCCATTGACCCATACAACTTAATCAACTCTACCTGCTGCCCTTTTTCTGCAAAATGTCTACGCGTGCTTTGCAAATATTTAGTTGCTACACGAATTCGTCGATTTTCAATTACATTACCATCAACCTCCGCAACCATTAGCCGACATTTTGCAATACCAAGGTCAACGGGCTCATAAATGCCATCTCCACTAAATTCCATGAGAATGTCTTTACCAGCTATACCTAGTTCTGCAGCACCGTAGTGCACATAAGTCGGCACATCAGTGGCACGAATTATTAATAATCGGATATTAGGATTACTTGTAGGTAGTACTAGGTTACGCCCATCAAGATCATCTTGAGCCACTGTAATCCCCATTTTTGAAAGCAAAATTAAACTTTCATCAAAAATACGTCCTTTAGATACGGCAATTGTCGTTACACTTTTGTTGGCACTGACCATTACATTTACTATAAATAAATTAAAAAGCTGAAAATTTATTTTTACTTAATGAGGAACTCGACGAATGTTTGCGCCTAGCTGTGCTAATTTTTCTTCTATACATTCATATCCACGATCGATATGGTAGATACGATCTACGACAGTTTGTCCCTCTGCAATCAATCCCGCTAAGATTAAACTTGCGGACGCACGTAAATCAGTTGCCATCACTGGTGCAGCAACAAGCTTTCTCACTCCTGTAACAATAGCTGTATTACCTTCAACTTTAATATCAGCACCCATACGTTGAATTTCCTGCACATGCATAAAACGATTTTCAAAAACTGATTCAATAATTGTACTAGTACCTTCGGCAATACAATTAAGCGCTGTAAACTGAGCTTGCATATCTGTTGGGAACGCAGGATAAGGCGCTGTACGTATATCAATACTTTTAGGCCGGCGGGCCCTCATATCTATCTCAACCCAATCGTCACCACAGTTAATCGTCGCGCCTGCTTCTTCCAGCTTTAGTAAAACAGCTTCTAAATACTGCGGTTGAGCATTCTTTAATTTGACTTTGCCACCAGTAATTGCGCTTGCTACTAAAAAGGTACCTGTCTCAATTCTGTCCGCCAAAACGTTGTAGGTGCAACCGTTTAGGCTCTCAACGCCATGCACTGTAATAGTGTCTGTGCCTATTCCCTCAATATGAGCGCCCATTTTAATTAAACAATTTGCCAAATCCGTTACTTCTGGTTCGCGCGCAGCATTTTCAATAGTGGTAACACCGTCTGCAAGTGTTGCGGCCATCATTAAATTTTCTGTTCCTGTAACAGTTACATTATCCATTACTAAATGAGCACCTTTTAAGCGATCAGATTGAGCGTGTATGTACCCTCCCTTAACTTCTATACTTGCGCCCATTGCTTCCAGTCCTTGAAGGTGCAAATTTACGGGCCGAGATCCAATGGCACATCCCCCTGGTAAAGAAACGTCTGCTTTACCAAAGCGGGCAAGTAATGGCCCTAAAACTAATATGGATGCGCGCATGGTTTTAACAACTTCATAAGGCGCAAATAAATCATTTATACTGCTTGTATCAACTTCAATATTCATTCGCTCATCAACTGTGAGCGACACCCCCATTCTGCCTAATAACTCCATTGTGGTTGTCACATCATGAAGATGAGGTACATTCGCTATTCGCATTGGACCATCTGCCAATAAGGTGGCAGATAAAATTGGTAAGACTGCATTTTTAGCGCCTGAGATCCGCACTTCCCCTTGCAGTGGCCGACCGCCGTCAATTAATAATTTCTCCATTTTGGGAAATTTCTATTAGTGTATAGTTTGGTAAATATAATCGGATGAGGAGGGATCTTAACGAACCAATAGCATTCTTACTAGTAAATATAAGCTTAGTTCGCTAGGTAAGATTAAGTATGTTATTAAGCTTGTTTATCTCAATAAATTTTCGCGCTTGATTAGAAGCATTATGAAAGATGATTTGTTTATTATTGCAGTGCGCCCAACGTGACCAAGCAACAAGTAATGCCAATCCGCCGCTATCGAGCTCCTTGGTTGATCCTATATCGATATCTATTTTTTCTTCCTCAACTCCGCGTAATATTTTTCTAGCTTGATTCCAAATAGGTGTAACACTATTAAATGTTAGATCACCCGTGACTGCAAATTTTCCACGTTCTACGCATTTAAATTCATTCTGTTGCAAGCTCATCCGTTCCACCGGTTCGATTTGTTGAAGCTAATCGCTCTATGAGCGCATCCAAAGAAATCTCTTTAATCTCTTGACCAAAGCTTGTACGAAAATTCTTAACTAAACTTAATCCATCCACGGCTAAATCAAAAACTTTCCACTCTTTTTCTTTATTATTTCTAAATATATATGCTATCTGTAAAGGTTTCTTACCAGAGCCAATATCCAACTCCGTTTTTACCGTATAATATTTTCCTCCTTGTTTACCTCGCTTAGGAAGAACATTAACTTTTGCATGCCCATAATCTACCAATGATTTTGCATAGGTGCGAACTAACATGTCTTTAAATTCTGCTATGAATTTTTTTCGCTGTTCTTCACTAGCCGTTTTCCAATATTTACCTAAAATTAATTTTCCCATTGCATTTAAATCAATAATGGGAATGACTGTCTCATTTATCAAATCATTAATCAGCGATGGATCTTCTTTTAAACGATCATTACCTTCGTTAAGCGCTCTAAGTACTTCAGAAGATGTTTCTTCAACAATTTGTTCGGGCGAACGTTGATCAATCGCATAAGCTGATGTTGTTAACAATAGAAATATTGCTGAAAAAATAAAAACAGAAATTTTACAAGCATGTTTGCGCAAGTGGTTTAATTTATTCACAATTCGTTTCCCCTACATAGGTATTTCATATACAAGCGCGCTTAAAATTCAAGCTACTCTATTACTTTCACGCCTACAATCATTATCCAGATGTCAATTTGACAACTATTTTACCAATTATTTCCTCGAGAATTAGCGCTGATTGGGTGAATTCTATGGTATCACCGGTCTTTATGACATCGTCTTCGGCACCAGGTTCTAAAGCAATATACTGCTCTCCCAATAACCCTGCTGTATAAATACTAGCTGTAGTATCTATCGAAAAGTAGTCGTGCTCTATATCAATTCGCATTTTAACTTGGGCTTCGTAGCGATCGGCATCATACACAATACCCGTCACCTGACCAACACGAACGCCTGAAACCGTAACGGGTGATCGTACTTTTAGCCCTCCTATGTTTTCAAAATAAGCTGAAATCTCATAGCCATCATTATTTGTCAACCTGCTTAGGTCACTAACTCTCATCGCTAACATAAGCAACGCCAAAAATCCTAGCACTACAAACAATCCCACCATTGTTTCCATAAATCGTGTAGTCATAATTATCAAATTTCCTATATTTTAAATTCTTGTAATACTTAAAATTTAAATATCGCCAAACATCAGCGCTGTTAAAATAAAATCAAGGCCTAGAATGGCGAATGCAGAATTAACTACAGTATTTGTTGTCGCCAAACTTATCCCTTCTGCTGTTGGGGCTGCATCATAGCCCTTGTATAATGCTATCCATACACATGCAATTGCAAACACCACACCTTTTATCATTCCATTTGCGACATCATCAATAAGATCAACATTGGCTTGCATTTGCGACCAAAATGATCCTTCATCCACCCCTAGCAAACCAACACCAACGAACCTTCCTCCAAGAATTCCCACAGCAGTGAAAATGGCCGTTAAAAGAGGAACCGATATAAATCCACCTATAAAACGGGGCGATATGATTCGTCTAATTGGATCCACCGCCATCATTTCCATGCTTGAAAGCTGCTCAGTCGCTTTCATTAATCCAATCTCAGCAGCCAATGCGGAACCAGCGCGCCCTGCAAATAAAAGCGCTGCCACCACTGGCCCTAGTTCGCGCACCAATGTCATCGCAACCACCACACCTAAAGATTCTTCGGCACCAAAATCAACGAGCGTTACATACCCCTGTAGTCCCAATACCATGCCAACAAATAAACCTGATACCACAATAATTGTTAGTGACAAAACACCAGTTGTATATATTTCTTTTATTATTAGTCGCGGTCGCGAAAATGTTCTAGGAACGGCCAATAAGACTCTTGTAAAAAAAATTAAAGATCGGCCAATTTTTTCAAATATTTCTAATGCCCAATGACCAATATTTTGTAATGCAACGGCAACCATCATCTACCTGCTAATAAATCATCACTAAAATTACTTGCAGGATAATGAAAAGGTACTGGGCCATCAGATAAGCTTTGTAAAAATTGTTGGACCCAATGTGATGAACTGCTTCCCAGATCATCAGGTGTACCTGCTTCAACAATTTGTCCTTCCGAGATTACGTAAATGTAATCCGCAATTGACATAGTTTCATTTACATCATGTGAAACGACAACGCTCGTAAGACCTAGAGTATCGTTCAATTCTTTTATCAATGTGACAATTGTTCCTCTAGTAATAGGGTCTAACCCGGTAAAAGGCTCGTCATACATAATCATTGCAGGGTCTAATACAATTGCGCGTGCGAGCGCAACTCTGCGAGCCATACCCCCAGATAATTGACTGGGCATTAAATTACGCGCACCGCGCAACCCCACTGCTTCTAATTTTATTAGCACCAAATCACGTATTAATTGTTCTGGTAATCGAGTATGTTCTCGCAAAGGAAAAGCTACGTTCTCAAACACATTTAAATCTGTTAATAGCGCCCCGCTTTGAAATAACATGCCCATACGTTTGCGTAACGCATATAGGCCTCTTAGATTTACATGATGAATATCTTTACCAAAGACCTGAATATAGCCCGAATCTGGTCTTAATTGACCGCCAATAAGTTTAAGCAACGTGGTTTTACCTGTACCACTGGGCCCCATAAAAGCTGTTATCTGACCTGCTCGAATATCTAAGCTTATACCGTCGAATATCTTCTTAGAATCTCGTGTAAAATGTAATTCTCGAATTTGTACAACTGAATCCATCAATTTTTTCTTAATCTAATTGTAGGTAAATGACTAAATACAGATCTGAATTGAGCAGAGCATCATACTCGTTTGTATATTTCTTGGCGATATTTCACTACATTTTGAAAAAACGCTACTAAATACATCTACCCTCATTATTAGCAAATAAAGCCTAGTTAATTTGCCATGCTCTATAATACTCTTGCCTTAATTTTAGGATTTTTTCTGCTTATTTGGAGTGCTAATAGCTTCACGAATAGTGCTCTAAGTATAGCTGCGCATCTTAATATATCTAAAGTTGTTGTTGGTATTGTCATTCTAGGCTTTGGGACATCCGCCCCTGAATTATTAGTGTCTGGAATTTCCGCATGGCAAGGCAACCCAGGACTGGCAATTGGAAACGCGCTTGGCTCTAACATTACAAATATTTTTCTCATCTTAGGCATAACCTTATGCATCATTCCACTAATTATATATAAAAGAATCCTACAAAAGAATTTTTCGATTCTTATCGGTGCAACTGCATTATTCACATTATTAATTTTAGACCGAACGCTAAGCTTATTGGATGGCGTGATTTTAATCATCGTATTACTTTTAGTCCTCTATGCGTTAGTCCGCTTAGAAATGAAAGAACATACGAATAAAAAAACAACACAAAAACCCAAAGACAATAAAATTGCTGTTTTATTTTTTGTATTGTTATTTGGCCTGACAATATTATTACTTAGCTCAAAACTAGTAGTATGGGCCGCAGTTTCAATTGCTGAACAGTTTGGTGTTAGTGATTTGATTATCGGTCTAACAATTATTGCATTTGGAACTAGCTTGCCAGAACTCTCAACATGCATAGCTAGCGCATTAAAAAAACATAGTGAATTAGCGCTTGGAAATATTATCGGTTCCAACATATTCAATACGCTAGGTGTAACAGGAACTGCTAGCGTTATAGCTTCGTATTCTATTCCTCAACAATTTTACGACCGCGATTATCCAGTTATGTTATTTGCAACATTCATGTTATTTTTATTAGCTTGGATTTTTATGCGTAAGAATATTATTCCACGTGTATTTGGTATTTTCTTTATCTTTGGATATTTTGCTTATTTAACGTATATATTTACTCAAATCTTGTAAGTAAGAACCTGCTAAATAGAAAATGCAAACCATTACATGAATATACCTCCTGAAATTATCGACCGTGCTAAGTTAATTCGTCTCGCTATTTTTGATGTAGATGGCGTATTAACAGATGGAAAAATTGTTATAGATTCCAGAGGCGAAGAACTTAAATATTTTAATACACATGACGGTCATGGTATCCGCATGCTACAGCATTATGGTATTGAGGTTGGAGTTATAACTGGGCGCAAATCCAAAGCACTCGAATATAGGATGAATGATTTGGAGGTTAAACATGTTTTTCAAGGCTGCAAAGATAAACTTTCTGTGTATGAAAACTTATTGAAAAAACTTAACATTAGTGAAAATGAAACATCTTATGTGGGTGATGATATCGTAGATTTGCAAATTATGTCTCGATGCGGGCTAGCTGTCGCAGTTCAAAATGCGCATGATTTTGTTAAAAAGCATTCGCACTGGAAAACATCAACATGTGGTGGCCATGGTGCAGTTAGAGAAGTTTGTGAACTCTTACTTGATTCGCAAGGTCTATTAGATAAAGCTCTGGCGTATAATTTACGCTAAAGTCATCCCAACTATGACACTAAGACTATTTTGGATATGCTGCTTAATCGTTGCAGGTGCAACCGCTACATTGTGGTTTCTTAGCCAACGTTCAATTCATACTGTATCTTTAACACATAATGATGCAACTACACCTTCAGTGCTTTTTTATGACGTTGAAATGGTAGTAAACTCTGATGAAGGAAAGCCTCGATACAAGTTTACCGCACCAAAATATTGGTTATACCCAAATGAAAATCGAAGTGAATTTGAACAACCCGAGATCTCTATATATGGCAAAAACGGTGACGCTCTGTATGCGAAAGCACTTAGAGGCGAAACACATGAGAATAATGACGTGATTACTTTAATAGGCGAAGTCTATATTACTAAGCCCAAATCCAAGGACACGCCTCACAATCTTAAAGTTATGACTGAAAGATTAACCATTCTCCCCAATAAAGATAAAGCAACAACCGATATACTTATTACTGCAATTAGAGGATCTGAGATGGTCACTGCAATCGGGATGACACTGGATTATAAAGAACAAACTCTTTACCTGCATAACAATGTAGAAGGTCACTATGCTCCATAAAAATATTTGCTTATTTTGTACATTTTTTATAGCTATCACTTATGGAGCATGGGTTGCTGCACTTTCGGACGATTCTGCCCAACCTATTAACATTAAATCAGACTCAGCCGAAATAAATGATTCAACAGGCATCAGTATTTATATTGGTAACGTGGTTATTACACAAGGCAGCATGATGCTAACAGGTGACAAAGTTACACTTGAAGTTGCAAATAAAAAAGTTCAAAAAATTATATCTGACGGGGATCTTGCAACATTTAAACAGACAACAGATGAAGGTAAGCTTGTTAACGCTGAAGCAAAAACTCTTGTATACAACATCCGAGAAAATAAAATTATTCTAACAAAAAAAGCCAAACTAACAGAATCTGGAAATTCATTTGCAAGTGACCGTATTGTAATATATATCGACAAGGAAATTGTCAGCGCAGGAAGCTCTTCTGGAAATGACCGAGTTAATATAACGGTCTTCCCAGAAACCGTTAAAACTGAAGAAGATAATAATTAATTAGACAGGTATAGAGCACATTTTTTGTGCTTAACACAAGTTAATTGCATGAACAGTTTAAGTACACGTAATTTGAGCAAAAAATACAAGGACCGAATTGTCGTTGATAATATTAACCTAAACATAAATTCAGGCGAAATTGTTGGATTATTAGGACCAAATGGAGCGGGCAAAACGACATGTTTCTACATGATCGTAGGCCTTGTTCGGTGCAATGCTGGAAACATTTCCCTAGACGATATAAATATTACCGAAATGCCAATGCATATGCGTGCGAAACATGGGATTGGCTACCTGCCACAAGAGGCTTCAATTTTCAGAGGCCTTACTGTTGAGCAAAATGTATTGGTAAGCTTAGAAACACATGGTGATTTAAATAAGAATCAACGAAAAAAAGAATGCGACACTTTACTAGATGATTTGCAGATTGAGCATTTGCGTGATAACAAAGGTGTAAGTTTATCTGGTGGTGAAAGACGCCGCACAGAAATTGCAAGAGCGCTAGCAATGCGCCCCAAATTTATGCTGCTTGACGAACCTTTCGCTGGCGTTGATCCGATTTCCGTTAAAGATATACAAACAATATTGAGTCACCTTTGTGATAAAGGCATAGGACTACTTATAACTGATCACAATGTTCGTGAAACATTAGGGATATGTCATCGAGCATATATTCTAAATGAAGGCCAAATGTTGGCAGATGGAACACCATCGAGTATTTTAAATGATCAACGCGTTCGCGACGTCTATTTAGGAAGTAATTTTTCTATAAACTAAACCCGTCTCTCCCGATAAAATCTCACTAGTCAATTTTCTGATGAAACATCTGACTCACTACACCACGCGTCAAATATTGACGATGAGGTGTTAAGTATTAGAGTGCATAGTAAGCAAGTATCATGCCATAATCCTATTATGCTCAAACCTTCTTTACAGTTACGCATCGGTCAACAATTGACCATGACCCCACAATTGCAACAGGCCATTCGCTTATTGCAGCTATCGTCTCTGGAACTAAAAGTAGAAATACAAAACGCATTTGAGTCCAACCCTATGCTTGAAACTGATGAAGAGCATGAAGAAGACTCATCCAATGTCGATAGCGTGGAACTCAATGCCATCAACAGCGCCGCTCAAGAAGTCGGCGAAATTGATACGCTTCCTGATGAGCTACCTGTAGATAGCCAATGGGATGATATTTATGAGCCCGACGTTGTTTCGCACAGTAGCCAAAACGAGGATTTTTCAGACTATTTACTTAATCAAACTAGCGAAGAATCTAACTCTCTTCAGCAGCATTTAGAATGGCAAGTAGAGCTTAGCTCATTAACCGTTCAGGATCGAATAATTGCTAGCACTTTAATTGATGCGCTGGATGACTCTGGATACTTAAACGAATCTCTGGAAAGTATTCATGCAAATTTAATTAAAGAGTTCGAAATTGAATTAGATGAAGTAGCCGCAGTACTGAAATATGTGCAACAGTTAGATCCGATTGGCTCTGCTGCACAATCACTTAAAGAATGTCTGAATATTCAACTTCAGCAATTAGCTGATAACACACCTTATTTAGAAGAAGCGCGCACAATTGTGCGTATGCACCTCGAATTGGTAGCATCCAAAGACTTTAAGCAGTTAGCGAAACTCAGCAAATTTTCATCCGATCAAATTGATGCAGCAATTTTGTTAATTCAGACTTTGCATCCTAGGCCAGGGGATTTATTCAGTAATCAAAAATCAGAATATATAGTTCCTGATGTATATGTAGACAAACATAACGGTGCCTGGAGGGTTAAATTAAATTCCGATAGCGCACCAAAATTACGTATTAGTGATGTTTCCACAGGTATAATTAAAACTTCAAATAACAATAGTGAAACTGATTATTTACGCAATCAATTACAAGAAGCGCGGTGGTTCATAAAAAGCTTACAGAGCCGTAATGAGACTTTAATGCGTGTAGCAACATCAATTGTAAAACATCAGCGTAGTTTTTTTGAATACGGTGAAGAAGCTATGCGGCCCTTGGTACTAAGAGATATTGCTGAGGAACTCGGTATGCATGAATCAACAATATCGCGCGTTACAACAAACAAATACTTTGAAAGTCCGCGAGGCATTTTAGAATTCAAGTACTTTTTTTCCAGTCATGTCAACACAAATGATGGGGGTATTTGCTCAGCTACTGCAATAAGAGCAATGATCAAAAAGTTAATAAAAGAAGAAAACCACACTAAACCACTCAGCGATAATAAAATTGCAAATATACTTGAACAAAAAGGCATCAGCATTGCTCGTCGCACCATTGCCAAATATAGAGAATCCATGGATATTCCGCCATCCAATGAGCGAAGACAGTATGCTTAAATAGTTTATATTTTCTTGTTTCTGTGATTTACTATAACCCTGCGCCATGAGGGAATAATTATGCAAATAAATATCACTGGCCATCATCTAAAAGTGACAACCGCACTAAGAAATTATGTAGAAAAAAAATTTGAACGATTACCCAGACACTTTGACCATGTAATTAACATACATGTAATTTTAACAGTTGAAAAATTAATCCATAAAGCAGAAGCCTCTTTGCAAGTAAGTGGAAATAAAATATTTGCAGATGCTAGTAATGAAGGAATGTATGCAGCAGTGGATGCGCTAGTAGATAAGCTAGATAGACAAATAGTAAAACACAAAGAAAAGCTTAAAGACCATCATCAAAGTGAAGTAGAACACCACGCTATCAACTAGCATTCAATCTCTATATCATGCAGCTAAAAGACTTTATCTCTGAGGAAGGGATTGTATTCACTCCCACGGTTAGTAGTAAAAAAAGAGCACTTGAGATTCTAAGCGAGACAATAACTGACCAAGATGCAGGCTTAAATAAAATGAAAATTCTTGACGCATTGCTTGCGCGCGAGAAGCTAGGAAGCACTGGACTAGGAAAAGGGATTGCCATTCCGCATTGTAGATTAGAAGAGCTTAGTAACATCCATGTAGCAATGCTAAAACTTGACGAAGGTATAGAGTTTGAATCATCAGACGATATACCAGTTACGTTTCTTTTTTGCATGATTGTGCCGGATAATACTGATAATAATCATCTACAGTTTGTTGCAAGTCTAGCTGAGCTTTTAAACAATAAACATGTTCGACAATCCATTGCGCGTTGTAATGATGCAAAATGTATTTATCAAATACTTTGCCAAAATCCTAATTATCTAGCTGCCTAGTCCTGTCTAATTTTATACTTGAACCAAATTTAGTCTTAAAGTTTATAATTAGCGCTCTTGACAACAGTAAGAGCTATTAATGAATACAGCCAAATCAAACCAATACGCTACAGCTCTTACCACTACAGAGTTGTTTTTTCAAACACAAGGCAATTTAAAATTAAAGTGGTGGTCAGGCGAAAAAAATAGCGATAAAGCATTTACCCAAATATCGTTCACGTCATCTGAATTAGGGCTTGTAGGCTATTTTAATTTGATCCATGCAAATCAAGCACAAATAATTGGAAAAAATGAATTAAATTTTTTTAATAACGCTGATAACGCAGTATTAAATAACGCATTGATTCAATTATTTCAAAGAAAATCAACAGCAATTTTTATTAGCGATGATCTGACTCCACCTGAAAACTTTAAGGATCTTTCCACCAAGTATAATTTACCTATTATCTGTTCTTCATTATCTAGTAATGAGCTCATGGACCAGCTACGCCATTACTTAACACAATCGTTAGCAGAAAAAGAAATACATCACGGCGTATTCATGGAAGTAATTAGTGTAGGTGTCTTAATAACGGGCCAAAGTGGACTGGGTAAAAGTGAACTAGCATTAGACCTTGTATGCCGCGGTCATAGAATTATTGCAGATGACGCGCCGGAATTTGCGCGAATAGCGCCTGATACCATAAACGGAACGTGCCCAGAGCTGTTACAAAACTTTCTTGAAGTTAGAGGATTGGGTGTTTTGAACATTCGTCAGATGTACGGTGACAGTGCGATTAAATCTAATAAATATTTAAAACTGATAATAGAATTGATACCGCCTAAAATGCATGTTCCAAAAAGTGAAGACCGAATACGTTTGTCAGAAAGAATAACGAATATTCTTGGTATAAATATTCCTACTATCTCCTTGCCTGTTGCACCAGGTAGAAATTTAGCCGTGTTAGTTGAAGCCGCCGTACGCGATCACTTACTTGTCAAGAATGGGTATAGTGCTAGTGAAGATTTTATCACACGTCAACAAAACGCAATAAACAAATAAAATGCGGTTAATAATAATTAGCGGCTTATCCGGTTCAGGCAAATCAGTTGCCATTAATACATTAGAAGATGATGATTATTACTGTATTGATAATATGCCATTAAGCATGTTGCCTATTTGTGTTGAACATCTTACTTCCACATCCCCTAGTCTGCATGAAAAAGTCGCAATTGGCGTTGATGCACGTAATGTAAGTCAGGACATTAGTTCGATTTCGAAAATTTTAGAACAACTAAAAAGACAGGGTATAAATATTGAATTAATCTACTTAGAAGCAAATGAGGAAACTTTAATCCAACGTTATAGCGAAACGAGACGAAAACATCCATTAACTAAAGATGGTTTGCCATTAATTGATGCTATTAAAAGAGAGAAACAAATTCTTGAAGAAGTAATATTGCTTGCTGCCCTTAGAATTGATACAACTTCTACAAATGTACGCCAATTGCGCTCCCTAATTTCTGAACACGTTAATACAGAAAATACAAGTAACCTAACAATTCTATTGCAATCATTCGGATATAAATATGGTGTTCCAACTGACTCAGATTATGTATTTGATGTTCGCTGCCTTCCAAACCCTTATTGGGAACAAAAACTGCGAAAACTAACAGGGCACGATCAGAATGTGATTGATTACTTACAATCACATGAAGAAGTTAAGCAGATGATTAATTCAATTCGTAATTTCGTGGAACAATGGCTACCTCATTTTGAAAAAGAAAACCGTAGCTATCTGAGTATTTCTATCGGATGCACAGGTGGACAACACCGATCAGTTCATATTGCAGAAGTCTTAGCTGATCTTTTTCAAAAATTTGAAACGAATAGTGTTTCCGTACGACACCGCAATTTGGAATTATAAAAATGTCTGTATCGATACTTACTATCACCCATGGAAATATAGGGTATGAGCTTCTTCTTACAGCAAAATCGATGCTTCGAGAATTGCCGTTAAATTTTAGATCTATATCTGTTTCAGACAAATGCAAACCCGAAAATGTACTAAATAAAGCTATGCAGCTTTGTTCAACACTCGATGAAGGCGATGGAATATTGATTTTAACAGACATATTTGGCTCTACACCAAGCAATATATGCAATAAACTTAAATGCAATATAAATACACATGTAATTACTGGTATTAACCTTCCAATGCTGATCCGTGTTATGAACTATCCAGAACTATGTTTGAAAGACCTCGTCAATAAAGCACTAAGTGGTGCACATGATGGCATAGTTGATTGTGAATCAAAGGCGTAGAATTGATTAGCAAAGATATAACCATAATAAATAAGCTTGGTTTACACGCGAGAGCTGCTGCAAAATTAGTTGCATTAGCCTCAAATTACCAAAGTGAAATCGAGATTGAGAAAGAAGGGAAAAAAATAAATGGGAAAAGTATTATGGGTGTAATGATGCTTGCTGCAAATCAAAACTCTATAATTACAATTACCATTAGTGGCGAAGATGAAGATGATGCGATGAATAGCATTGTATATCTATTTAACAACTATTTCGATGAAGATGAGTAGATTGTGAAATTAGAGGGTTATATACATTTTTAAAACATGGCACTAATTATTTCAGGGATTGGGGTATCAAGAGGTATTGCTATCGGCAATATGCATTTGCTAAATCGTGGTGAACCTGAAGTATTTGAGCGAAAATTAGAAGAGCACGAAATTGATTCTGAGGTTATTCGATTTCAATCAGCTGTAGATGAGGCGTCAGCACAACTTCGCAGCATTAGAAACACAATTCCAGAAGACGCTCCAAAAGATGTCGCAACATTTATCGATTCTCACATTCTTATGGTTAAGGACTCCATGTTGCGCAAAGTTCCGGTCGAAATTATTCAAGAACAACACTGTAATGCAGAGTGGGCACTCAAGCAGCAACGAGACAAATTAGTGTCTGTATTTGAGCAGATGGAAGATGACTATCTACGAACACGAATTAATGATGTAGAGCATGTTATTAACCTTATCCAACAAATCCTCAAAGATCAGCAATATACCGTGCAAATGAAACTGAGACTGAGACCTCTAAAAGGCAGTATCATCGTTGCAGACGATCTTACTCCGGCAGACACAGTAGTCATGCAAAATCAAAATATTGCAGGTTTTATAACTGAGTTGGGTGGGCCGCTATCACATACAGCAATTTTAGCAAGAAGTCTCGGCATTCCGGCTGTAGTAGGTATACAAAACGTGAAAATATTACTTCAGCAAGAAGAGAAAGTGATAATTGATGGTGGCAGCGGCATGGTTTTAGCCGGTGTAGACGAAAATACCATAAAAGAATATCGACAAAAGCAACGTGAACAAAAAGAAGCTCGACGAAAATTAGATTCTTTACGAAATGTTTCTGCAAAATCACGTGACGGTCAACGCATAAGCCTGCAAGCAAATATAGAATTAGCCGAAGACGTAAGTGCGTTAAAACAATCAGGAGCTGACGGAGTTGGCTTGTATCGAACGGAATTTCTATATATTGATCGCAATGTTCCGGCCGATGAATTAGAGCAGTTGAATGCATACCGCAAAGTTATTCGTGTATTAAAAAGCAGGCCTCTTACAATTAGAACTCTAGACCTAGGTGCTGAAAAAGAATTTGATCCTGATTTCCAAGGCCCGATGACACAGAATCCCGCGTTGGGTTTACGAGCAATTCGCAGATCTTTAAAAGATACAGATTTATTTAAGCAGCAATTACGTGCAATTTTACGAGCCTCTGCAAGCGGACCCGTCAGAATATTATTGCCCATGATTACAAGTCATATCGAACTCGTGCAATCTTTTTCTATTTTGGATCAAGCAAAGCGTGAACTTAAAAATGAAAAACTCGATTTTGATCCCAACATTCCTGTTGGCGCCATGATTGAAGTTCCCGCTGCCGCATTATCTGCAAATATTTTTTCTAAGCAACTTGATTTCTTATCTATTGGAACAAATGATCTCATTCAATATACCTTGGCAATTGACCGCATTGATGACCAAGTGAACTACTTATATGATCCTTTACATCCCTCTGTGCTCAAGCTAATAAATCTAACCCTGCAAGCTGGTCGCCGTGCCAATATACCTGTAGCAATGTGTGGCGAAATGGCCGGTGACGCACGTTACACACGTCTTTTACTAGGTATGGGGCTACAAGAATTCAGCGCACACCCTTCAAACTTGTTAGAAATTAAACAAATTATTAATCACAGCAAAATCTCTGACCTTGAGAAACCCACTAAAAAAATACTAAGCACAACAGTCCCCGATAAAATTGCCCTAATGGTCGACGCACTAAACGAATAATTCTGCGTTACAAATCTTTTTAAGCACATTCTTTGGCAAGTAGCTCTCAAGCAGTTACACTTGCGGCGCATTAGCGTACAAAATTTAATATATAAATAAATTATATGTCTGACACAACTGCACAATCTCAAGTTCAGACAATAAAGATCATCACAGAGGCTTTACAAACAGGCACAATGCAGCGCGCTCGTCGCATTCTAGGTGCGCTACACCCTGCTGAAATTGCCAATTTATTAGAAGCGCTTCCGCATTCTCAACGTGGCATTGTTTGGAATATGTTGGATCATGATGATGATGGTGAAATTCTATTATATGTAGGCGATGAGGTACGTAAAGGCTTAATCAAACATTTGGATAGCGCTGCGCTAGTTTCTGCCACAGAAGGTCTTGAGGTTGACGACCTGGCTGACTTGTTAGCTGACTTGCCCGATACGGTTACACAAAAAGCACTTGATGCAATGAACCATCAAGATCGGCAGCGCATTGAAGCAGTGCTCTCTTATGATAAGAATACAGCGGGCGGATTAATGAATACCGATACCGTTACTGTACGACAAGACGTAACACTCGATGTTGTGTTGCGTTACTTACGTGTGCGAGGAGAACTCCCATCCGCAACGGACTCACTTATTGTTGTGGATCGATACGATCATTACATTGGCATACTTCCACTATCTAGAGTATTAACAAATAAATCAACTGAGTTAGTGCGAAATGTTTTGGAAGACAATTCTGAAGCATTTGAAGCCAACACGGAAGATTCAGTAATTGCACGATTATTTGAAGACCTTGATTTAGTATCCGCCGCAGTAGTTGATGAGAACAATAAATTACTTGGAAGAATTACAATTGACGATGTGGTAGATGTCATTCGTGATGAAGCCGAACATTCCGTATTTAGCATGGCAGGTTTATCAGAAGAAGAAGATTTATTTGGACCAGTTGTGGCATCAACACGCCGTCGGGCAATTTGGTTAGGTGTAAACCTTGCTACGGCTTTTCTTGCAGCGTGGGTAATTAGTTTATTTCAAACTACACTTGAACATATCATTGTACTTGCAATACTTATTCCAGTAGTAGCAAGCATGGGTGGCATTGCCGGAAGCCAAACATTAACACTGGTAATTCGCGGGCTAGCTTTAGGACAAGTTGGGCGTAGCAATTCTAAATTACTACTAACAAAAGAACTTGCTGTTGGTTTCTTAAATGGAATGGCATGGGCACTTATTGTTGCGCTGGTCGTCATAGCGTGGTTCAAAGACGTTAAAATGGGAGGAATCATTGCAGCAGCAATGATGGCTAATTTAATTTGCGCAGCCCTTGCAGGGGTAACAATACCTATTATTCTGCGCAAACTTAAAATTGACCCAGCTATAGCCGGAGGTGTAATACTAACTACCGTCACAGATATCATTGGGATTTTTGCTTTTCTTGGTTTGGCTACTTGGCTACTTCTTTAGCCGATCGTTTAGTATCCGTATTCGACATTGTTTAAGATAAACCTTTTTATCTTAAACAATGTATTAAAACTCTCAAATACCAATATTAAATATGCTGGATTTAATTAGTACTATAGTGCATAAATAAATTTCTAAAATTCGTAGTATAAATCCATTTTGTGATCCAAAACTGAGAAACCACCAACTGGTTAAGGTATAATGACTGACGTGAAATCCACACCATAAATCCACAGAATTAGAATGAACTATATAAGTTGGGAGAACATATAGTGATTATCATTGATAATGCACTTAATAAACGAGAGCTGGAAAATAATCCAATTCGTGTAGGCTTGATTGGTGCAGGTTTCATGGCAAAAGGCATTGTTAATCAGATCGTGAACTATGTGCCAGGCTTGAAAGTTTCAGCAATCGCTAATAGAACTCCTTCCAATGCATTAAATGTTTACAAATTAGCAGGGATTTCTGACGCAATTGAAATTGACAGCGCTATAGAATTAGATGATGCAATTTCAAAAGGACTATATGCATATACACAAAATTCAGATGCAATTTGTGAATCAGAAAAAATTGACGTTTTGATTGAGTCAACAGGTCGGTACTGACAAGTTAAACGCATCTGGGCGACAATTACTGGATGAATAAATCAAAAAGCTTGTATAAACGTCACCGATTTCCATCTGAAATTATTCAATATGCCGTCTGGCTCTACTATCGCTTCAACGTCAGTCATCGGGACATCGAAGATCTATTAGCTGAACGCGGGATTGAAGTCAGTTATGAGTCCATTCGTATGTGGTGTAATAAGTTTGGTCCTCAATACGCCAGGCGATTGAAGCGAAAGCACCAGGGCTACGGTGATACATTTTACATAGATGAAGTATTCGTCAAAGTTCATGGTAAGCAACATTATTTATGGCGCGCGGTGAATCAGGATGGCGAAGTAGTTGATGTGTTTCTGCAATCACGCAGAGATGGCGCTGCAGCCAAGCGTTTTTTTAAGCGCCTGATAAGAAACCATGGGAGTGAACCCAGAAAAATAGCCACGGATAAGTTAAGAAGCTATGGCGTTGCACATCGAGAACTCATCCCAGAATCTATTCACGATACTTCTCAATACGCTAATAACCGAGCCGAGCTTTCGCATCAACCGACGCGAGTTCGAGAGCGAGGAATGCGCCGATTTAAATCGATGCAGCAAGCGCAACGTTTTTTAAGTGCACATGCAGCGGTATATAATCTTTTCAATCTTGGTCGTCATTTAGTATCAGCTAAGCATTTTCATCAACTTAGGGAGAACGCCTTTGCGTCTTGGAGATGTGCAACGGCGTTATAGAATACGTTTTTTCTAGAATTCGTAGATGTGTAAAAAGTTAACTTGTCAATACCAGCTAAATGCTTGATTTAAATGGTGGGCCCGGCAGGACTCGAACCTGCGACCAAAGGATTATGAGTCCTCTGCTCTAACCAACTGAGCTACAGGCCCTAATAGATATGCAGTAGGAAAACAAAAATTTTATTCTATTTCAAGGAAACTGCGTAGTTGTTCCGAGCGGCTCGGGTGACGAAGTTTTCGTAATGCCTTGGCTTCTATTTGTCGAATACGCTCACGCGTTACATCAAATTGCTTACCAACCTCTTCTAAAGTATGGTCAGTATTCATATCAATGCCAAAGCGCATACGTAATACCTTGGCTTCACGAGGTGTTAATGAGGCCAGAATCTCGCGTGTTGCTTCTCCTAAACCTTCAAATGCTGCAGAATCATCCGGCGATTCAATAATCACGTCTTCAATAAAATCACCGAGGTGAGTGTCTTCATCATCACCAATTGGCGTTTCCATCGAGATGGGTTCTTTAGCAATTTTAAGTACTTTTCGTACTTTGTCTTCAGGCATTTCCATACGCTCTGATAATTCTTCTGGGGTGGGTTCACGTCCCATTTCCTGTAACATTTGTCTAGAAATCCGATTAAGTTTATTAATCGTTTCAATCATATGTACCGGAATACGGATTGTGCGTGCCTGATCCGCAATAGATCGTGTAATGGCTTGTCGAATCCACCATGTCGCGTAGGTAGAGAATTTATAACCACGGCGATATTCAAACTTGTCTACCGCTTTCATTAATCCAATATTGCCTTCCTGAATAAGGTCTAAAAATTGCAGCCCTCGATTGGTGTATTTTTTTGCAATAGAAATTACCAGGCGTAGATTTGCTTCGACCATTTCCTTCTTTGCGCGCCGAGCTTTTGCTTCACCAATAGACATACGGCGATTGATATCTTTAATCTCAGCAATTGTAAGGTCTGTTTCTTTTTCAATTAATGCAAGCTTATCTTGTTCCTTTATGATCTTTTCACTTAAATCTGATACTGCCTTTGAATATTTAGCTCGAGATTTTGCATGTGAAGAAGACCAATCAATATCCGTTTCGCTTCCTGTAAAGGATTCAATAAATTTTGCACGAGGCATTTTGGCATCATGGACACTGATTTGCATGATATGTCGTTCGTGAGTGCGAATTCGATTCATCATCACGTG
This sequence comes from Gammaproteobacteria bacterium, assembly GCA_965247265.1. GTDB lineage: Bacteria > Pseudomonadota > Gammaproteobacteria > UBA4575 > UBA4575. The sequence continues at coordinate 535,077 of OZ252002.1, read as the reverse complement.
AACATCAGCCGTTAATGTATCTGTGACTTTAGGCATAAGTTTGATCATGGTGAATTCTTCAGCCACATCCTCGCGTGCTTTGATTAGTTTCTTTTCATTGCTACTTACTGTTGTACTGGAAAGCTTTTTAAAAAACTTTTCTAAACCTTTAAAATATGCTCGTGCTTCTTCTGGATCTGGACCTGTATCAATTTCTTCTTCATCTTCATCATCAGTATCCGAATTTTCTAAGTTTTTCAAGTCAGTATCATTTTCATTCTTACTTTCTTGATTTATTTGAGTAGCTGGAGGAGGAATTGAATCCATATCTTCATTCGGATCCACGAATCCTGAAATTAAATCTGTTAAACGCAATTCTTCTAACTCAACCTTTGAGTAGAAGAACAATAATTTTTCAATCGTTGCGGGGTAGTGTCCAATAGCGAATAAAACTTGACGTAAACCGTCTTCAATACGCTTGGCAATTTTAATTTCGCCTTCACGTGTTAATAAGTTAACAATTCCCATCTCACGCATATACATGCGAACCGGATCTGTAGTGCGTCCAAACTCACTATCCACTGTTGCCAGTGCAGCGGCAGCTTCTTCAGCTGCATCGTCATCAGTTGCAGTATTATCGGCAAGTATTAAACTATCGGCATCTGGCGCCTGTTCATGAACTTTAATCCCCATGTCATTTATCATGCTGACAATGTCTTCAATTTGTTCGGGGTCGACAATACCGCTTGGTAAATGGTCATTTACCTCTGCATACGTAAGAAACCCTTGTTCCTTACCTTTGGCGATAAGTTGTTTAATGCTGGATTGTTGATTTTCGTCCATTAATACCAACCTCGAGTGCTGGGGGATGTTTTGCGAAAACGCGCGAGTATATCAGAAAATACTGATGGAGATAGCGATTTAGGATGCTTTCTGTTGCAATAAGTTCCTAAATTCTTGCTTTTCATCTTTGCTTAGCCCGCTTGTGTTCTCTTTATCAATAAGTTCTTGAATCCGAGCAGAATTGGCCTTGCGATTTATCCAGCTCATGGCGTCCTCAAACGCTTGATTTGAGTTATCTAGTTCGGGCGTATTCCAGGTCAGCAACTTATTAATCTGTAATTCTTCAGGCTCTCCTCGAAAACGCTCGGTTAAGGCTGCAAGGCTAAGACCTGGCTCATTTTTCCAGATAGTGATGATTTCTGTTAGCAGGTTTATGCCAGGCATTTCACAATGTTTTAAATCTTCAACAGAGTTAATATTTATTGCTAGAGCTGGGTTGTGAAGTAGGGCTGCAATTGCTAATCGTACGGGCGTAGCTTTATTAGTTAAGGGTTTGTTTGTTTTAGGTTTGCTATTTTTTGTGTTTGCAACATTATAATAAATGGGTGTCCCAACAATTTTTGCTAATTCGTCAAACATCAGTTTTTTATAGACACCACTAGGAAATTTTTCGAGTAATTGTTTAGCTTGTTGGGCGAGTTTTGCTTTGCCAGCAGGTGTTCTGATATCAATATTTTCACCCAGTTTTTCAAAGATAAATGTTGATAAAGATTGGCTATCTTCGATGTATTGTTGAAATATTATTTTACCTCGCTGCCGTATCAAACTATCGGGATCTTCGCCTTGGGGTAGAAAAAGGAATTTAGCTTCTAAACCATCTTTAAATAGAGGGATGGTTTGTTGAGCGGCTCGCCAGGCCGCATCACGGCCAGCGCGATCTCCATCAAAGCAAAATATTACCTCTTGTGTATAACGAAATAATTGTTGTATGTGCTGAGTTGTTGTTGCGGTTCCTAGTGTTGCAGCTACGTTATAAATTTGATGCTGAGCAAGTGCCACAACATCCATATAACCTTCCACAACTATTATTGATTGCGCAGCCTCTTTAGTCTTTCGTGCTTCATATAAACCATAAAGCGTTTCACTTTTATGAAAAACGGGTGTTTCAGGCGTATTCAAATATTTTGGCAGGTCATCACCGAGCACTCTTCCGCCAAATCCAATTATGCGCCCACGTCGATCTTTGATAGGAAATGTAATTCTATTCCTGAATCGATCATATTTTTTCCCATTTTCATTTTGTTTCATCAGTCCAATTTTTATTAGCTCATCTTCAGTGGCATCATATTTGAATTGATTTTGCAGATTATTAAAACCATCTGGCGCGTATCCAAGATCAAATTGTGCAGCAATTTCACCGCTCACATCACGAGATTTTAAATAGTCAATTGCGTTTTGATTTTCACGTAACATGCTTTTGTAATACGCACTTGCTTTATCAAGAAGATCATATAGATCTTGAACGTTATCTTTGATGCCAGAAGATTGGTCACGCGGGACGTCAAGACCTAGTTGTTGCGCTAATGCTTCAACTGCCTCAACAAAATCCAAATGTTCATATTCCATTAAGAATCCAAGTGCTGTGCCATGCGCTCCACAACCAAAACAATGATAAAACTGTTTTTCAGGGCTTACTGTAAATGATGCTGTTTTTTCATCGTGAAATGGGCAACAAGCCATATACTCTTTACCCTTTTTTTTAAGAGAAACAAAGCCATCAATTATCTCGACAATATCTGCCCGAGTTATAATTTCATCTATGAATGATTGTGGAATGCGACCAGCCAACTTGATTTAAATATTATCAATTAAAAAAACATGAATTATGAGGTTTATTAACCCAGCACTAAAAACCAGTATAGAGCTCGATATTCATGCATTCAATATTGATAGGGAATAGGTGGTGTGGTCAGCTAAGAAATTAACTGACGTTTATTAGCGAAGTACTTGTTGGATACTTCTAATTTGCAATGGATAGGGCTGATTTTTCTGAACATTTGAGGGCAATGTCTTAATTTCTGCTAAGGCATTTTCGCGTGTAGAAAATACTCCATACACTAAGGCATACCATATTTTATCGTTTACTGATTTTTCATAGAAGGCTGTTTGTTTATTAGCCAGATTTTTATCTGCAAAGGCAAATAAATTTTCTTTGTTGGCAGATGCAACCACTTGAATTGTGAAGGCATCTGGGCTTTGTTGAAGTAGCCGCTTTGAATCTAAAGGAGTTTTGCTCTCAATTATATTTTCATTTGCAGGAGTTACTTGAACTTCGTCAGCAGGCTTTTCTTGTGCTTTGCCAGTTGGTTGCACTGTTTGTTCTTCATTGGTTTTGCTTTCGTCTTCAAGTTGTAGTGGGCCAAGCACTAGTGGAGCTACGTATGGGTTTTGAATCTCGTTTTCTGGTTTTTCATTAGTAACAGGTGTTTCGATAATCACCTCAGAATTTTCAAATTGATCCATAGTTGCATCTTTTTCAATAATATCTTTTTCTAGAGTTGGGGTGTCTAAATTAATTTCAATGGTCTCATCTGGTTTGTTTAAGAAAGCGATGATTACAACTGCAGCGACAACTAATCCTGCTAAAATAATTCCTAATCGCAAATCCGATGATGAATTAGCAGAATATTTAGGACTTGAGAGCCTTGATAAGTTTTGACATTGCTTTGTAAGCGCTTCACGAGCAAGCTTATTTATCTTTCTAGGTAGGCCACTCGATTTTGCAAGAATCTCATCAATTTGCTCTAAATCAAATAAATCTAGATTACTTACCCCAGCTTTTTGTAAACGAAAATTTATATATCTTTTGCATTGGTCCGCATCATAAATGCGTACGTTAGATTGATAAATTTGTGTGGCAGCGGGATTGGTTTGTTCAAGTTCTGTAAGCTGAGGTCGAATTTTTGGTTCAGATGCAAGAACTAGCCCTAGAGCTTGAGAAGACTGCAAACCAACACGGTGCTTAAGTTGTAATAAGTCATCGAGCACATGGTTTTCCAATCGATGTGCATCATCTATAACAAGCACAGGATTTTTGCCAGATTCAATGTACTCTTTAATATACTCTTCAATATTAAGTTCTTCATTAGAGTCATGTTTAGGTATTTGCCATCGCTCTTTAATTTTATTTTCTATTTCATCGAAAGAGATACCAGCCTTTGCGCGTAAAGTGCAAAAGTTAAAATGCTGAAAACCTTTCCTGAGAAGTATACGTAAATAAGTAGTTTTACCAACGCCAATCTCTCCAAGTAAAACTAAAGTAGACTTTTGGTTTTGCAAGTAGTCAACAAGCACATTTATTGACATTTCTATTTGTTGATCTATAAAAAGAAAGGGTTCTTTTGCATGATCAATAAATGGATTTTCATTTAGCCCCAGCTTTTCTAAGCATTCAACTGAAATGAAATCAGTGTCTAGGTTTCGAATTACATCCGGGTTGTAACTTTCTTTAGATGATTCTTGCATTGAAAATTCGCTCATGTTCCGCAATAGCATATCGATCTGTCATGCCTGCTATATAATCTGAAACTACACGCGCATGTCCGCTCTTACCTTTTTGCATTTTTGAATTATTTGCAGATTCACGATATTCATCAGGCATAAGTTGAATATCACTGTAAAATGCATTATACAAATCAAAAATAATTTTTCTAGCCTTTTGACTCATTCTATGCACGCGGTAATGCCGATACAAATTTTTATGCAAAAACGATTTTAATTTTTGATTGTTTAAATTCATTTCCTCACTAAAAGTTATCAACGGTTTATTTAATGCACGTATATCATCAATAGTTGCAGGCCGATTTTCTATAAAATTATTTTTACTTGTATTTATTAAATCAGTAATTAAACCATTTATTATACTACGTATGGTTTCATAAATTTTTCTACGCTCAGTTGTTTTTGGATACTTATTATTTGAGGCTGTAAAATGAACATTGAATAACTCTAATTCACATAATTGTTCTACATTTATTAATCCTGCACGTAATCCATCATCCACATCGTGATTATTATATGCAATTTCATCAGCGATATTTGTAAGTTGTGCCTCCAGTCCTGGTTGTGTTCGTAGTAAAAAGCGTTCGCCTAATAAACCTAGTCTTTCAGCATTTTTACGCGAACAGTGTTTGAGGATCCCTTCACGAGTTTCATAGGTTAAATTAAGACCAGAGAATGAGGCATACTTGAGTTCAAGTTTATCTACAATTCGCAATGATTGAAAATTGTGCTCAAAGCTGCCGTTATCACGCATACATTCATTTAAAGCGTCTTGTCCAGCATGACCAAACGGTGTATGGCCGAGGTCATGTGCAAGTGCTATTGATTCACAAAGATCCTCATTAAGATCCAGTTCGCGCGCGATTGCACGTGCAATCTGTGCGACTTCGATGGAGTGAGTGAGCCGAGTACGAAATAAATCACCTTCATGATTGACAAAAACTTGTGTTTTATACTCTAGTCTGCGAAATGCAGCGCAATGTATTATTCGTTCACGATCTCGCTGAAATTCTCCACGATTCGATACTGAATCCTCGGGATATTGGCGGCCTTTTGAAAATTCATCATGCGCTGCAAAGGGAGCTAACATTAATCGAGGTGTATCGTGATTAATATTTGAAAATGGTAGCGAGTTCATTTAATTATATTTCACAAAAATTATTTAGTACATCTACTAAACGAGCTTCGGGGAAATCAGAAGTTAACATAGCTTCTCCAATCTTGTTAAGTAGTACAAGGTGCAATTTCCCGGCTCGTGATTTTTTATCAACACTCATAATATTTATAAAATCATCTACTGTAATATTTTCAGGTGGTTTTAATGGCAGTCTCGCATCATTTACTATATTTTTAATACGTGTGAAATCTTTATTTGGTAACCATCCGAGTTCTTTTGAGAGTTTGGCAGCTATTACCATGCCACAAGCAACAGCTTCTCCATGTAGCCAGTTACCATAGCCTGCGCCTGTTTCGATTGCATGCCCAAACGTATGGCCATAGTTTAATAATGCCCGTTTTCCAGTAACTTCCAATTCATCTTCTGCAACAATATTCGCCTTATTCTTACATGATTGATGCACAGCATAGGAAAGTGTATTTGGATTTTGTTCTATAAGCCCAGCGATATTTTTTTCTAGCCAGTTAAAAAAATCAGCATCAGCTATGAGCCCATATTTGATTACTTCCGCTATGCCCGCGCTAATTTCTCGTTCATCTAACGAGTTAAGTGTACTCAAGTCAGTGATAACACACTGGGGTTGATAGAAGGCCCCAATCATGTTTTTACCAAGCTTATGATTTACGCCTGTTTTACCACCCACTGAGGAATCTACCTGTGCAAGCAAAGTAGTTGGTATTTGAATGAAATTTACACCTCGCTGATATGTCGCTGCTGCAAATCCTGTTATATCGCCTATCACGCCTCCGCCCAAAGCTATCAGCGTTGTATTTCTATCGCACTTATTTTCTAGTAATGCATTATAGATAATATCCATTGTGTCCAATGATTTAAATTTTTCACCATCTGGAAGAATCAGGTGATTACATTTATAAGAATTGCAACTATTGAGAACAGCTTCTAAATACAGTGGCGCTACTGTTTCATTGCTGATGATTAATACTGTGTCGCCTAGAATATGTTTTTTTATAAATTGAGAATCACTAAGTATATTTTCACCAATATAAATAGGATAGCTTCGTCTACCTAGCTGTACCTCAAATGTGTTCATTAATATATATATTTTTTCTAATGCAATTGCATATAAATATCTGAATTAATCATTCTTGAATCGTTTTAAAATCTGATTCACAGTCCAATTTGTTGTATGCCGATCTGTCTCAATTATATGATCCGCTATTTCTTCGTACAAAGGTTCTCTATGTTTAAGTAACTCAAGTATTATTTTCATTTTATTATTTGATTTAAGTAGCGGTCGATTTGAATCACTTTTGGTTCGGCTAAATAGCGTATCAGCTGAGGCTTTTAAATAAAATACAGCCCCATTAGTTGATAGCACCTTCCTGTTTTCGCTTGAGAGAATAGTGCCACCGCCCGTTGCAAGTATAAAATTATTTAGTTGGCATACCTCTTTCAAAACATTTTCTTCTCTTTTTCGAAATCCACTTTCACCTTCATATTCAAATACTGTAGGGATATCTACTCCAGTTTTTCTCTCAATAATTTTGTCGCTATCGAAAAACTCACATCCAAGTTTTATTGCCAGCTTTCGTCCAACAGTAGATTTTCCGGCTCCCATGGATCCGATAAGGATAATATTTTTTGTATTCATCTATAAAGGAACGATGTGCCAATGCACTCTTATAAATATTAACTACAATCATAGAGTATAGACTAAAACAAAAAAGCCCTCTCAATTTGAGAGGGCTTTAATTAATTTAGGTAAAGAAATTTAGCGAACTAAGGTTAAGTCCTCGCTAATGATTTTAGGTGTGATAAATACCAGTAACTCAGACTTGTCATCCCTGATGGAAGTGCTCCTGAACAAGAATCCTACTAAAGGTAAATCTGAGAAAAACGGGACTCTACTAATTGAGTCTGCTTTATCTTGCTGATAGATTCCGCCAAGTACAATCGTTTGACCGTTGTCGACGAGCACATCTGTTTCTACTTCATTTGTATCAATCGAAGGAATAAAGCCGCCAAATCCTGAAGGGACTTCTTCGCCTACGCTATCATTTGTTACTTTTAGTTTCATTGATACCCGATTATCAGGTGTAATCTGTGGGGTAACTTCTAAGGATAATACCGCTTTCTTAAATTCAACGTCTGTCGCACCACTTGATGTAGCGGATTGGAATGGAATTTCTGTACCTTGTTCGATGCGTGCTGTTGTTTGATTCGATGCAATCACCCTTGGCGTAGAAACCACTTCAGCTCGGCTCTCAGCTTGCGCAGCAGAAAGCTCTAAATCTAACAGAAGTCCTAATGGAAGTTTAGCTAGCGCTAAACCAATGCTGCCCGTTGAGTTAACGGCTGGTAAATTTACATTTAGTCGATTATTCAAGGAAATATCAGCACCTTGTAACGCTTGATCTGTACCTTCTAGATTACCAGCGATGGCATCAAAATCTCTGTCGCTACTCGTTGGGTCATTAATGAGCGTATTAGCATCTTTATTTGATATACCAAAACGAACACCTAGCGATTTACTAAAGTCATCATTGGCAATTACAATCCGTGATTCAATCAAGACTTGTTTGACAGGGATATCTAGCCTCTCTACTAGTCGCCTTATTTCGTTCAACTTTAAGACAGTATCCTGTACTAGCAAATTATTTGTTCGATCATCAACCGTAACGTTTCCACGATCTGATAATAATGAATTATCGGAAGACTTTAACATATTAGCAATATCGCCTGCTCTTGCGTAGTTAACTTGTATAAACTCGGATCGCAGTGGCGCTAGTTCTTGTACCTGTTGCTGTGATTCGAGTTCCAACTTTTCACGCGCGGCAATTTCTTCACTTGGTGCCACATAAATTACATTACCATTTTCACGTTTACCAAGGCCTTTGGTTTTAAGAATTATATCTAACGCTTGATCCCATGGCACATTTTTTAAACGCAAAGTTAAATTACCAGAGACCGCATCGCTTACAACCATGTTTAGCCCAGTAAAATCTGCAATTAGTTGCAGCACAGATCGCACCTCGATATCTTGGAAGTTGAGAGATAGACGTTCACCTTCGAACACGTCTTTCTTGCGCTGTTCAATTAACTCTTCAGGTATCTCTCTGACTTCTATGACATATTGATTATCTGATTGATACGCCAGATGTTCATATTCTAAATTTGTATCGGGAGAAATGATTAATCTACTAGTATGGCCAAATGAAAATGTTTCAAAAAATTTAACGGGTGTTGAGAAATCCACGACATCCCAGCGTTTGCTAAAATTGCTAGGCAGCGATGTATTAGAAAAATCTACAAGGATTTGTCCACCTTGCTCTTTTAAATTAATAGGGATGTTAGGATTAGACAGCCCAATTATAATTCGTGCAACACCCTCTTCGCCACGGCGAAATTCAACATTATTTATGTTAAAGGATGTAGCTGAAGACGATGATGATGTGCTTGTGCTAGATGCATTGCTTGCGATTTGCGGGGCTGCGCCATCAATTTCAGATCCAATCGTTAATATTAAATTGTTTCCAGAAATACTCGTACTGTAGTCTTCCATACGAGATAAATTAATTACTACACGTGTTCGTCCTTTTGCCTCGGCTGCATTGACGCTTTGAGCAACGCCGACACCAATCTCTTGAAAACGATTTTCAAGTTCAGTATTGGTCCCTAAAAAATCGAGCGCAATTCGCGCTGGATTATCAATGGTAAAGGCGAGTGGTTCTGTTGGTGTACTTGAAAATTGGAAAGATAGCTGTACTTGGTCGTTAGGAAGGCTTGCAAACTTAATGTCTTGGAGTGTATTTTGCGAATGAGCAATCGTAGTAAATAAAAATAATAAAATAATTAATGAAGACCTAAACGCCCACCGCTTTGTGTGCGTCTTACAACCATTCGAAAATAATGATTGTTTTATTACTAAATTTTGTATTGTTTCATTAATGGCAAAATGCCCCTTAGTTTTAAACTTTCCCTATAAACCGATTTTCAAATCTATTAATGTTCCTATTAATCAAGCAAATTATTCACTTAACGCAATCGAACCGTCTCGTTTGCGCCAACCGCCATATCCGTCAGGAACAATTTCTTCTATCCTTATCTTTGCATCACTTACTTCTAGTACTTTCCCATTGTTTTGCCCTAAATAATTTCCCTGAGCAATACGTTGAATTGTCCTTTCAGGGGTTTGAATTAAAGCCCACAACGTTTCTCTTTGTTCCATCGTGCCTACCATGCGTAATGTATCCAATGGAAAATTCTCTAAAAACTCTGGAGTACGGTTTGGGTCAGGGGAAATACTTGTGTTAGGTCTTTTAATTTTTTCAACAATCTTTGCTTGAAATATCGATGCATCAAATGGATTGCGTTCACTGTCTGCTTGATATTTATAACTTTGATAGGGTCTGACCTCTGGAATGGGTTCAATGCCAGGAGGCTCACGTGATTTTACTTCTTCTGCATAATCCTCAAGGTCACGCATTTCTCGACTACAACCCGATAGCAACATCGTAATGGCCATTGCTGTCAAAATAATTCTGATCGGATTAAGTTTGAAATCATCTCTGATCATCATTCTTCATCCTCATCTAAATAACGATATGTTTTTACTTTTGCTGTCATAACCATTTCATCATTGCTAGGCGCTAAAGTTATGTCATGTAATGTAACAATACGAGGTAGCGCAGCGATCTCGCTTGCGAAGGCACCAAACTCGTGATAATCACCTTTAACACGCAAATCTATGGGTTTTTCCGCATAAAATTCTTGCACGACTTCTGCCTGAGGTTTAAATAATTCAATTTCTAAACCACTTGCCAAACCTGTTTGAGAAATGTCGACAATAAGTGCTGGTATTTCGGTTTTACTAGGAAGTTGGCGTAATAATATGCCAAATATGCGACGCATTTCTTCTAGTTGAACTTTGTATAACTTTAGGTTAGCCGCTTTATTTGCTTTAACTTCAAAAGTTTTTCTAAGTTCCATCTCTTTAGATTGCACACGTTTTAAGCCTTCAAGCTGTTTTTTATGGTGTAAATAATATCCTGCAAATAGTATCGCAATACAAACTATCCCTATCATAATAACCTTTACCCATAGAGGCGATGTGCCAATATTAGTTAGGTTAATATCTCTTATTTCAGAAAGATTCATTCGATTACTCGCCTTCAGTGCTAATTACTATTTCTGGATTTGTTTGTGTGGCTTGCAAACTGAAATCACTAATGCGTGCAAGTTCGGTGTCTTTGGTCTCGATGACACCAAGACTTGGGGAGACCAGCCATTCCGATTCTTCAATATTGCGCATATAAGAAGAGACGCGCGCGTTTGACTCAGCCTTGCCTGCAATCTGCAATTTGTTTCCTGTTTGTTTGAGATTAGTTAGGTGCACACCTTCAGGCAACGTGTTTACAAGTTCATCAAACAAATGCACAACTCCAGGGCGTGTTGCCTGTAAATTCTGAATGATCTCCATGCGCTCAATAAGGGCTTGTCTTGTTGAGTCTAATTTTTTAATTTCTTTAATCTTGTCGTCAAGAATTTTAATTTCATTTGTAAGATACATATTGCGACGTTCTTGATGACCTATTCGACCATTAATTTCAAAGTGGGTGAGTAACACAACTGCAGCACATAATGCCGCAGCTAAGCCTAACAACGTGAAAAATTCTTTTTGCTGTTCGCGGCGCCGCGTTTCTCGCCAAGGTAATAAATTAATTCTCGCCATCTTAATCGAATGCCCTTAGTGCAATACCGCAGGCAATTAACATGGATGGCGCATCATTGCCAAGTGCTTGCGGGTTTATTTTTGAACCAATAGTGAGTTGATTAAACGGGTTTGCGATGGTTGTGGTAATTCCTATTTCCTTTGCAATCTTTTCATCTAAACCTGGAATTGCGGCACATCCGCCTGCCAATAATAAATGATCTACAGAAGCATGTTGGCTTGCCGAGTAATAAAATTGTAAAAATCGATTGGCCTGTTGAGCCGCTGTATTTTTAAATGGTTCTAATAAATCTGAAACATAATTCTCAGGGAGTCCACCTTCTTTTTTGGCGAGCCCTGCTTCTTCAAAGGTAAGCCCATATTGATGCATGATTTCTTCAGTAAGCTGCTTACCACCGAATGGTTGCTCACGTGTATACACCATTTTGTGATCTTGAATTACGTTAAGACTTGTCATCGTAGCCCCAATATCAAGTACTGCAACGGTTTTACCATGACCTTGCTCGGTTACGGTATCAATAATTAACGGGAAAACATTTTCTATAGCATAAGCTTCCACATCGATAACTATGGGCACTAAACCCGCTGCATCAGCTGCTGCGCCCCGCATATCGACATTTTCACTTCGTGACGCAGCTAGTAATACATCTAACGTATCAGGGTTGTCCTGTGTCGGACCAAGCACATCAAAATCTAGATTAACTTCTTCTAATGCATAGGGAATGTACTGATCAGCTTCCAGCTGTATCTGGCCTTCTAAATCTTCTTCACTTAGATTTGCAGGCATGTTAATTACTTTTGTAATTACAGCTGAACCGGCAACGGCCATGCAACAATTTTTTGCTTTGGAACCTGATTTCTTAATCACTTGTCTAATGCTTTCACCCACAGCATCAACATCCGATATGACTTTTTCAGTAACTGCATTGGGTGGAAGGGGCTCAACACCATAATGATCGACTCGATAACCATTTCCTGTCTGCGAAAACTCCATAGCTTTAACAGAGGATGAGCTAATATCTAACCCAATAACAGGGCCTTTATTTTTATTAAATAGCAACATTTGTAGCGGTTAATATACTGAATTTGCGTTAGTTATAGATAGATATTATATATATATGTTAAGAAGCGTTAGTAACTCTATATCAATTGGAAGGTTAAGCAAAATACTTGCTGTGCCATCTAAATTAGGTTTTGATATCAGGTCCTTCTGGTAACTTACTACAGCAACGTTAATTGTAAGCTTATGCCCTTGTTTTTAAAGCTAATTCGCCTAGCCTTCATCGGATTTTTCGGGATGTCTGTCGTTGTAGGAATCATTGCACTGGGGACTTACCTCTATTTTGCCCTTGGTTTGCCCAACGTCGACACCTTAAAAGATGTTGAATTACAGGTACCTCTCAAGGTGTATAGTCGTAACAGTAAGCTTATCTCTGTGTATGGGGAAAAACGCCGCCAACCACTTAGCATTGATAATGTCCCTGAGCCCTTTATACAAGCTTTCCTTTCGGCTGAGGACGACCGATTTTTTAAGCATCCTGGTGTTGATTATCAAGGTCTAATTCGAGCCGCCATCGAATTACTTGCTACAGGCGAAAAACGCCAAGGCGGTAGCACCATTACTATGCAGCTCGCAAGAAATTTCTTTTTAGGAAATGAACGCACCTATGTACGCAAGCTCAGAGAAATATTTTTAGCATTAAGAATTGAACATATTTTTAGTAAAAATGAAATTCTTGAACTTTACTTAAATAAAATTTATTTAGGAAATCGTGCTTACGGAATTGGCGCCGCAGCAGACGTGTATTACGGACTTAATGTCTCGGAATTAAACCTAGCACAAATTGCCATGATAGCAGGATTACCTAAGGCACCTTCTGCATACAATCCTGTCGCAAATCCTGAGCGCGCACTTTTACGCCGTGATTACGTTTTAAGCCGAATGCACGAGTTACGATTTATAGATGAAGAAACTTACCAACTTTTTATTGATGAGCCGGTAACAGCCTCGCGTCATTACCCTCGAGTAGAAGTGGATGCACCGTATATAGGCGAAATGGCAAGAGCCTATATGATTGATACCTATGGTACCGAGGCCTATAACAGAGGCTATCGAGTATTTACAACAATTGATTCAAATTTACAATTGCACGCAAAACAAGCAGTAGCAAAAGGCCTGCTTGCATATGACAAAAGACATGGCTATCGAGGCCCGGAATCTCGTATCGACGTTGCGCTAACAGAGTTAGGTGAAATTGATTATGAATATTTAGATAAAGTGTTAAGCGGAATTCGTGAAACAAGTGGATTAAGGCCTGCAATTGTTACGGGAGTAGAGCAAGATAAACTTGAAATTTATATGGGAGTGCAACAAAGCACGAGTTTAGCAATTGACCATATTAAATGGGCGAGACCCTACGTGAATGAAAATGTTATTGGTGATGTGCCTAAAGACTTTACTAAACTATTTACGTTTGGTGATGTTGTTCGTGTTATAGAAACTGAATCTGAAACCTGGTCTTTAAGTCAAATACCAAAAGTTTCTGGTGCATTTATAGCGATTGATCCTAATAACGGTAGTATTTTGGCTTTGCAAGGCGGCTTTAATTATAACTATAGTAAATTCAACCGTGTAATCCAAGCCAAACGTCAACCTGGTTCAAGTTTCAAACCTTTCATTTATTCTGCTGCGTTGGATATTGGATATACGCCTGCAAGTATTGTAAATGATGCACCAGTAGTGTTTGAAGATGCTTCATTAGAAGATACGTGGCGCCCAAAAAACTATGGTGGTAAATTTTCAGGTCCAATTCGATTACGTGTAGCACTATTTAAATCACGTAATATGGTTTCAATTAGATTGTTAAAAGATATTGGACGAAGACATGCCTTAGAACACATCAAGAAATTTGGGTTTGATAAAGAAAAACTACCTTACGACTTAACCTTGGCACTGGGATCAGGTGTGGTTACACCTTTAGAGTTAGTACGTGGCTATGCAATTTTTGCAAACGGTGGATTTAGTATTAATCCATTCTTGATAGAGAGAATTGAAAATGCTCATGGCGAGGCTATATATAACTCCAACCCAGACATGGTATGTGAGCAAGATTGCCAAGCTCTACAAAAGCAAATGCAAATAGATAGTCTTGAGGTAATGAATGAAGATGAAGCACTCAGGCCTGATATCTACATCGCAAAACAAATAATTTCAAAAGAAAATGCATACCAAATGACAAGTATGATGAAAGATGTAATTCAAAGAGGTACAGGTAGAAAGGCACGTGAACTAGGCCGCAACGATTTAGCAGGCAAGACCGGCACGACCAATGACCAACACGACGCATGGTTTAGTGGTTTCAACAGCGATATTGTCGCAACAGCTTGGGTTGGGTTTGATCAGCACAAGCCTCTAGGTCGCAGGGAGGTGGGAGGTGTTGCAGCGCTACCTATATGGATAGATTTTATGAGGCATGCGCTTAAGGGTAAGCCAAATCATACACTGGACCAACCCGAGGGAATTGTGACGTTGCGTATTGACCCAGATTCAGGGTTACTAGTAGATCAAGATAGCAATTACGGTATTGAGGAAACCTTTAGAGAAGAATATATACCCCAACAAAGCGCTGAAATTAAAACGCAACCGATTTCGCCGTATGATGTCGAAGGCAGTAACGAGATCGAAGTACCAGAACAGCTCTTTTAAATTATGGTTCTACAAATACATGATCGGCTTCGTGACAGATTGGCACTAGAGGCTGCCAAGATCATAGCTACTGAAGGCGTAAGAGACTATAAAACTGCTAAGCGAAAAGCTTCGGAGCGTTTAGGAAATTCTTATTATGGTTCATTACCGAGCAATATAGAAATAGAGCGCGCAATTTTTTCCTACCACAATACCTATACATTAAATCATGATTTGTTATTAACAGAATTGCGTAGTGTTGCGCTTATAGTAATGCAATGGCTTGAACAGTATTCGCCATATTTAGTTGGACCTGTGTTAGAAGGGACAGCAAATCAAACTTCACCCATTACAATTCACATCTCCAGCGACATGCTAGAGTCAATCATAGACGTTTTACAGCAGCAAGAATTTAATCCAGCAATGGATGAATGTAGGCTTATTATTAATGGTGAAACAGCTTATATACCGACACTGAAATTTAATTTTGAAGCATGTGAAATTGAAGTAATTGTTTTTAATTTACGTCAACAATTTCAAAATCCAAAAAGCAGAAGTAGAAATAAAAGTATGCGAAAAATAAGTTATAAATCCTTGAAAAGGTCTATCAATCAATCTAATGGTAAGCTGGGCTCAGTTCTCTGACTGCATTTACTAATACAGAGACTTTTCCTGGGTCAACAAATTGTTGAATACCATGCCCTAAATTAAAGATATGTCCACTGCCTTTTCCATATTTGTCTAACACTTTCTTTACTTCGTTATATATAACATCATCGGATGCATACAGAATTATCGGATCAAGATTACCTTGTAGTGCAACCTTCCCACCTACTAAAGACCGCGCTTGATCAATATCAGAAGTCCAATCTAAACCTACTGCGTGACATCCTGTTGCAGCTATTTCAGGTAACCAATTACCACCGCCTTTTGTAAATAAAATAATGGGTACTTGACTGTCCGAGATACTCTGCAGCAGTTTTTCTACAATAGCTTTCATGGGCGACAAAGAGAATTTTGTATAAGCCTCGCGCGATAAAACGCCTCCCCATGTATCAAATATCATTACTGCTTGTGCGCCGGCTGAAATTTGTGCCGATAGATATGTCGAGACAGAATCACTTAGCACCTCAAGTAGACGTAATAGCGTTTCAGGCTCTTTGTATAACAAGGTTTTAATTTTTCTAAACTCACGACTTGTTTTGCCTTCAATCATATAAGTAGCAAGTGTCCATGGGCTACCAGAAAATCCAATTAATGGGACGCGTCCATTTAATTCGCTTTTTATTAGCTTGACTGCATCGAATACATATCCAAGGTCGCTAATGGGATCTAATTTTGCAATGCGGTTTACATCGGCCATATTAGAGATGGGATTTGTAAAGCTCGGCCCCTCGCCCTCACTAAACTGCAACCCTAAACCTAGCGCATCCGGAATGGTTAAAATGTCCGAAAATAAAATTGCTGCATCGAGTTCATAGCGATCAATGGGTTGCAATGTAACTTCACAAGCCAGTTCAGGAGACTTGCAAAGATTTAAAAAGTTACCAGCACGCTTTCTAGTCGCTCGATACTCAGGTAAGTAACGGCCTGCTTGGCGCATTATCCACAGTGGCGTGCGATCAACAGGCTGTCTTAAAAGCGCGCGTAAAAATAGGTCGTTTTTTAAGTCCTGCATAATAATCAGCTGTATTAGATTATCCGGAGTGATTTACTGCACTAAGAATTTAGCGTAGCCTTTATTTTTGTGCTTACTTCACCCATGTCTGCACGCCCAGAAAGTTTAGGTTTTAATATTCCCATCACTTTACCCATATCTTTTATGCTTGTCGCTCCAGATTCAGATAGAGCCTGCAATATTATTTTATCTATTTCCTTTTCACTCATTACTTCAGGCAAATATTCCTTTATTAATTTAAGCTCTGAGGTTTCTTTATCAACCAAATCTTTTCGGTTTGCTTTTTCAAATTGAGAAATAGATTCGCGACGCTGCTTTTGCATTTTAGTTAACACAGTGATTACATCCTGATCTGTAAGCTCTTTACGTGTATCAACTTCTTGTTGCTTAATTGCAGCGAGTATTAATCTAATAGTTTGCAGGCGTGATTTTTCACCACTGCGCATTGTTGACTTCATGTCTTCGGTCAGTTTTGATTTGAGGTCAGACACCAGAAGGTGCAAAAAGTAGTAATTTAGTACAAGCGACGGCGGCGCAAACTGGTACGTGAGACACGTTTTAGATTACGTTTTATAGCGGCAGCTGCCTTACGCTTGCGAACTTCGGTAGGTTTTTCATAAAACTCACGGCGACGTACTTCTGTAATTGTGCCTGCTTTTTCGCAAGAGCGACGAAATCGTCTCAAAGCGAAATCAAAGGGCTCATTTTCTTTTACACGTACACCGGGCATAAGTTTTAATCAGTTACTTAAGTATAGTTATCAAACAAAAAAGAGCCGCGATTATACCGACCGGCCATCATAATTCAAATATTTAGTCAAAATATTCGTAGAAAAGGGCAAAATCTTGAAAATAGGCAAATACTTATGCTTCTAACACTCAAAATTAACGAGATAATGTGTAAATGCGAGTATTAGGTATTGAGACGTCTTGTGATGAAACTGCTGTAGCCATAATTTGTGAAAATGAAGGGTTGCTCGCAAACCATATATATTCACAAACTGAGCTGCATAATGAATATGGAGGTGTCGTCCCTGAGTTGGCATCCAGAGATCATATACGTAAATTAGGGCCTCTCATTCTGTCGTCGATAGCAACTGCAAATTTATCCCTAAAACAAGATATTGATGCACTTGCATATACTGCCGGCCCCGGCTTAATGGGTGCACTATTGGTTGGGGCGAGTGTGGCAAGAAGTATGGGCTGGGCGTTGAAGAAGCCCGCGATTGCTGTTCATCATATGGAGGCGCATTTATTAGCACCTTTACTTGAAGACGTTACGCCTGGTTATCCCTATATTGCATTACTTGTGTCGGGTGGCCATACCTTATTAGTTAATGTCAGCGGCATAGGACGATACAAAATTCTTGGTGAGAGCATCGATGATGCGGTAGGCGAAGCCTTTGATAAAATTGCTCAAATGTTAGGACTCCCATATCCAGGCGGCCCGCAAATTGCAAAATGGGCACGGCGTGGAAATTCGGAACGATTTAATTTTCCTCGTCCCATGATAAATCGACCAGAGCTAGATTTTAGTTTTAGCGGTTTAAAAACCCATGTTTTAAATACGCTTAAAAGTTTAGATCATATTGATGATCAAGTCCGTGCAGATATAGCTTTAGCTTTTGAAGATGCAGCTGTTGATACACTCATAATTAAATCAATTAGAGCCATAAAAGCCACTAGCGCAAAGTCATTAATTGTTGCCGGCGGAGTTGGCGCAAATCAAAAATTACGCACACAGTTAAAACAAAAACTTGAAACGATAAATGTAGATGTTATTTATCCAAAACCAGAATTATGCACTGACAATGCTGCAATGGTAGCGCAACTAGGAATGTTGCGATTTAAAAATGGATATACTGAATCAACACAGATCCGTGTGCAGCCACGCTGGTCTTTAGAAAAAATATAGAGTTTTACTTTTTACCTAATTTTCCTTCATTTCCAATAATTAAATTTTTAATATTACAGCTATGTCTCCAAAAAATTAATGCAGTGATAATTGCAAGCATGCCCACAATCCAAAAACTGAAAGACCAATACCACGAGAGTATGAGAATAAACGTCGTCGCAACTAACGCTGCAAGCGAAGAATATCTAAACAATAAAGACGTACTTAACCAAAAAGCGACCCAAATTAGACCTAGCACCCAGTCTAACGCCATCAGCACACCCAATGTTGTTGCAACACCTTTACCACCCTGAAATCTATAATAAATAGGAAACATGTGGCCCAATAGCGCGGCCAGGCCTACCATTGCAATAATAGGTTCGTTACCGATCAAGTAGTTTGTGGCAAACACAGGGATGAGGCCCTTTAATAAGTCGCCTAATAGTGTTATTGCTGCAGCAATTTTATTTCCTGTGCGTAACACATTTGTAGCGCCTGGATTACCGGAACCTGACGTACGAGGGTCTGGTAAGTTCATTGCATAACTAACAATAATTGCGCTATTAATGGAACCAAGTAAATAGGCGATAACGACAAGAAATATTTGAATTACAATAAAATTCATACGCTAGGTGCAAAAATTAAATATCATAAAATTTGGGAAAGGTCCTGAACTGGCATTGTTGCATGGATGGGGCTCCAGTTCGAAAATTTGGCAAAACTGCATTCATGAATTGAGCCAAAATTTTCGACTTTGGTGTGTTGATCTGCCTGGGCACGGAGATAGCCACACCATAAAATGGGATGGGAGTATAGAGCAAGGCGTGGAGTTACTCGCTCAATCCTTACCAAGCACATGTTCAATAATTGGTTGGTCATTGGGTGGCTTAGCGGCGCAACTCTATACAGCAAGCTACCCTCAACGTGTAAAAAAGTTAATGTTAATTGCTAGTGTGCCTAGATTTACAATTAGCGAACAATGGCCACACGGAATGAATGAAAGTACTTTTTTAAATTTTTACAATCAATTTGAACGAGCTCCCGTTCAGACGTTAAAAATATTTAGCACTCTCCAAATTCTCAATTCAGAAAACTCTAGGGAAGCGCTATCTTTGTTAACTGAATCCATGTCCGATCAAGATCAATATATAAATAGTATCAAATGGGGGCTGCAGTGGTTGCATGATGTTGATATGCGTGAAGAAAAAACCCTTCAAGAAGTATTTATTGATCTGCTGCACGGTGAAAATGACCAAGTCCTATCCATTCGTGCAGCTGAGCAAACTACAAAAATATGGAAACAAGCACATTTGGAAAAATTTACGGATGCAGGGCATGTCCCATTTATTTCGCATCCGAAGAAATTTTTAAAACATATTGTTGAGAGAGCTTCGTTTTGAATGGATAACTCGAAAATTAATATGCAACGATTGCGCGCAGACTTTTCTCATGCTGCGAACAGCTATGATGCAGCAGCAGCAGTCCAGCATACAATCTGTGATCGAACCCTCGAACGCGCTGATATGTTAAACATTCATCCTAATTCAATATTGGATATTGGTACAGGCACAGGAAGAAGCGTTATCGGCCTGCAATCTAGATTTCCAAATAGTGTAATTGTTGCCAATGATCTCGCTTTACCCATGTTAAATATGTGTGTTAAAAATTTTTCAATAAATCAAAAGTGCAAATTCGTTTGTGGTGATGCGCAACGACTGCCTTTTGCAGATAGTTCTATCGACTTAATATTCTCAACATCAACGTTTCAATGGTGTGCTGACTTAAATCAGGTTTTATCTGAATGCAATAGAGTACTTTGTACAGATGGCATAATTATTTTTTCATCATTTGGACCAGACACGTTGATTGAATTGCGTAATTGCTGGGCACAAATTGATGATTTTGAGCATGTGCATGAGTTTTTGGATATGCATCATATTGGCGACATGCTACTAGCTAATAAGTTTAAAGATCCTGTTGTCGATATGGAGGTTATTACAATCGAGTACCAAGATTTGCGTCAGTTGTTGCAAGACCTTAAAGATACAGGGAGTAGAAGTAAATTTGATGCACAATTTTCTAATACATCTTATGGATTAATGGGAAAGGAAAAATTTAAACAACTATTTAAAACCTATGAAAAATTACGCTCGGATGGCGGGATGCTCCCTGCTAGTTATGAAGTAATTTATGGCTATGCACGAAATTCTGGCGAAAGTAGAGAAAATGTGGATTCCCATGAAGTGAGGGTTCCCGTCGCGAATATAATTAAACAGAGGGGATAATAATTACTGCTAATATAAATATAAAATGAAATTGATTGGTATTACACATGTATCCCTATTGGCTGACTGAGGGTGTGTGAAATTTTACATATTGAGAGATATAATTTGACCTTTATTTATTGCTTAATGTCGGGCGGTTAATGTAAGGACCTAGTATTGGCTATTTCCAATGAAATTCCTTTACCCACACAATTTATTGTAGAGCGTAATCAATCACTTTCATGGGGTGGGAATAAGCAATTTATCCTTGTGACAGCAGTGCTCACACTAGGTATTGCAGTTATCTTTGCGATGCAGGGTATGTGGTTAATATTACCATTTGCTGGGTTTGAAATATTAGCGCTAGCAACTGGATTGTACTTATGTAAATTACATTGTCGCGAGAGAGAAGTAATTACAATTGATAGAGTGAAGGTGCTTATTGAGTCTGGCAGAAGTAAACCAAAAGTAAGATGGAAATTTGATCGCGCATGGTTAAATGTAGAGCTAAAAAAATCTGCAATACATGGTTATCCTAGCCGATTACTGTTTACTTCAAAAGGGGAAACAATAGAAGTTGGTAAATGCCTAACTAATAAAGAGCGCGAAAGTTTGGCAAATACAATTGTTGCAGTTTTAGAATAAACATTTTAAAAAATTTAAGCGCACTTAGTTTAAGGACAAGTTAATGATACAAAATAAACAATTACATGCTGTTAATCAGTTTTTAGTAATCGTTTTAGCGCTACTTTTCTCTAATTCCGTATGGGCACTTCAGCCATACAATATGCCTAAAGGTGTTACGGGTATTAGTAATAGCGTATTTAATTTGCACATGCTTATATTTTATATTTGTTGTGCGATTGGTGTAGTTGTATTTGCAGTAATGCTTTACGCCATTATTTACCATAGGAAATCTAAAGGCCATAAGCCCGCACAATTTCATGAAAGCGTTTTATTAGAATTTTTATGGACTGTTGTGCCGTTTGTAATTTTAATCGCAATTGCAATACCTTCAAAGCCGACATAACAGTAAAAGTTACTGGCTATCAATGGATGTGGCGCTATGAGTATATCGATCATAATTTGGATTTTTATAGCGCACTTAAAACACCACGTGAAGAAATTTATAATCGAACAGAAAAAAATTCAAATTACTTGCTTGAAGTAGATAACGAGTTAGTTCTACCAATAAATCGCAAGGTGCGGATTCTATTAACATCTAATGATGTCCTACATGCTTGGTGGGTGCCGGACTTGGCAGTTAAAAAAGATGCTATTCCGGGTTACATCAATCAAATGTGGACCAGAATCGATAAGCCCGGAGTTTATCGTGGGCAATGTGCTGAACTTTGTGGGCGTGATCGTGGTTTTATGCCAGTTGTGGTTCGTGCCGTTGAACCTGAAGAATTTGAACAATGGTTAATTGATCAAAATGCAATTAACAAATTTGCATCAAGTGAAAATGAAAAACCTGCCGTGGCAAACTAGTTAAATAAAACACTAGAAGTATTTTGGAGAAAAACATGTCTACGGACGTAACAATGGAACATCATGATGAACATTCATCCGGAATTATGCGTTGGGTAACCACCACCAATCATAAAGATATTGGTACATTGTATCTTTGGTTTTCTCTAATCATGTTTTTCATTGGTGGCTTCATGGCACTCATAATTAGAAGTGAATTATTTGAGCCAGGTTTGCAATTTGTAGATCCACAATTCTTCAATTCAATGACTACCATGCACGCAATCGTAATGATTTTTGGCGTGGTGATGCCTGCTTTTACGGGCCTTGCCAACTGGTTGATTCCCATGATGATAGGCGGCACGGATATGGTATTGCCGCGCATGAATAACTGGAGCTTTTGGATACTGCCATTCGCATTCACCATGATGTTATCTACTTTATTTATGGAAGGTGGCGGACCCGCAGGAGGGTTGACGCTTTATCCGCCATTAATGCTGCAAACAGGTAATGCACTGCCATTTGTGATTTTCTCAATTCATTTTATGGGTATGTCATCCATCATGGGCGCCATTAATGTCATCGCGACAATTTTAAACATGCGTGCCCCAGGGATGACGTTAATGAAAATGCCATTGTTTGTTTGGACGTGGTTAATCACTGCCTATTTACTAATAGCGGTGATGCCTGTTTTAGCAGGCGGTGTAACTATGCTGTTGACAGATAAATTTTTTGGAACAAGCATTTTTTAATGCAGCCGGTGGCGGCGATCCTGTGTTGTTTCAACACATATTTTGGTTTTTTGGGCACCCCGAAGTTTATATTTTAATATTGCCATCCTTTGGTGTGATATCCAGCATCATTCCAACATTTGCCCGTAAACCATTATTTGGCTATTCGTCTATGGTATATGCAACGGCTTCAATTGCGTTCTTATCATTCATAGTGTGGGCGCATCACATGTTTACTGTAGGCATGCCTTTAGCAGGCGAATTATTTTTCATGTTTTCAACCATGTTAATAGCAGTGCCAACAGGCGTGAAAATTTTCAACTGGGTTTCCACAATGTGGAAAGGAGCAATGACATTTGAAACACCCATGCTTTTTTCAATTGCCTTCATAATGCTATTCACAATTGGTGGGTTTTCCGGATTAATGCTTGCAATTACGCCTGCTGATTTCCAATATCATGATAGTTATTTTGTTGTTGCTCACTTCCACTATGTACTTGTGCCTGGTTCAATATTTGCCATTTTTGCAGCGGTCTATTACTGGCTACCTAAATGGACGGGGCACATGTATAACGAAGCACTCGGGAAAACTCATTTTTGGTTATCTGCGATATTTGTAAACTTAACTTTTTTCCCAATGCATTTTGTCGGTTTAGCTGGGATGCCGCGTCGCATACCGGACTATGCATTGCAATTCACTGATTTTAATCAAATGGCAACAATCGGTGCATTTGGATTTGGCTTTTCGCAACTCATATTCTTATGGTTGGTGCTTCAAACTATTCGTAGTGGGGCAAAAGCAACTGATCGCGTGTGGGAAGGTGCTGAAGGTTTAGAGTGGACATTATCCTCACCTCCGCCATACCACAGTTTTACTACGCCTCCAAATGTTGAAGGTGAATGGAATTGGTTTACGCATGAGCATATTGAAACAACAAAAACGAGGAGCTAAACGCACAGCGTTTGTTTTTGGATGTATTGCATTTGCTATATACATTGGCTTTTATTTTTTAATGGCAAGTAAATAAATATATATAAAATTGTAAATGAGCGCTAAAACATCAACACCAAGCAAAGTTGCAGTGAAATTATTTTTCATTGCTATTGCAATGTTTGGGTTTGGTTATGCGCTTGTGCCTTTATACGATGTGCTTTGTGATATTACTGGGTTGAATGGAAAGTCAGCGACTGTCTTTGAGCAGCAAGTTGCTGATTTTGAAATTGATGAAACGCGTACAGTAACTGTTGAATTTCTTACAAACTTAAATCAAGGCATGTTATGGGAGTTCAAGCCAACTGTTACAAAAATGGAAGTCCGACCTGGCAAATCTTATCAAGCACAATTTTTTGTAAGTAATAAATCGGCAAATACAATGATTGGTCAAGCCATACCAAGTGTTGCTCCAAATTCTGCAGCCAAGCACTTTATCAAAACAGAATGCTTTTGCTTTACAAATCAGACCTTAGCTGCGAGTCAGTCACTTGAGATGCCCGTTGTGTTTGTCATTAATCCCGAATTACCGAGTCAAATAACAACTATAACGTTGTCTTATACATTTTTCGATATAAGCAATACAGCAGATAATAGCAATGAGCAAGAAGCATTAAAAAAATCTTCACAAAATATTTAATCAGAGATAATCATGGAACACGCAGACAATAGTTATTACATCCCGCATGGGAGCTATTGGCCCATTGTAGGTTCAATTGCAATTTGTAGCTTTATGGTTGGTATGTCCAATTTTCTAAATGGCGCGGTATGGGGGAAGTGGTTAATCGTAGCGGGATTAATAATACTTCTAATAATGCTGTTTGGTTGGTTTGGCGCAGTTATTCGAGAAAGTGAATCGGGCACATATAACGAACAGGTCGACATGTCATTTCGTTGGGGCATGTTTTGGTTTATTTTTTCAGAAGTTATGTTTTTTGCAGCATTTTTTGGGGCATTGTTTTACATACGTGTTTATTCGCTCCCTTGGTTGGGTGGTGAAGGTACAGGTGCTATGACTAATAATTACTTATGGCCAGGTTTTGAATCAATTTGGCCGCAGACAGGAAATGGACCAGGCAAAATAGGTGGGGAATTCCAAGCCATGGGCGCATGGGGGTTGCCAGCAATTAATACTGCAATACTATTAACAAGTGGCATTACCATTACTTGGGCACATCATGCCTTAAAGGCAAATCATCGTGGCCAGTTAATTGCCGGTTTATTTTTAACTGTTGCATTGGGTGCAATTTTTATGGTGTGTCAAGTAATAGAATACTATGAAGCGTATCATCATCTTGGCTTAACATTAGGTTCAGGAATTTATGGGTCAACATTCTTTTTGCTTACAGGGTTTCATGGATTTCATGTAACGTTAGGTGCGATCATATTGGCTGTAATTTTAGTGCGTTGCATATTGGGTCATTTCACTGCTGAACAACATTTCGGTTTTGAAGCTGCGGCTTGGTATTGGCATTTCGTCGATGTGGTGTGGTTAGGTTTGTTTATCTTTGTTTACTGGCTATAAGTGGGTTTGAAGGAAACGTATATACACTGCGCCGCATTAGCGGCGTTTTTTATTTGAGCAAGCTGTTAACCAGAAATTCCATGCGGCTGAATTAAACCAATCATGAACCCAATAATAAGCACTAAAAATGCAATAATTGAGATCGCAATTCTCCAGGTGAGCGCATTTGCAGTGCGTTTTGAATTTCCTTTGTCTTTAACTAGATAAATCAATGCGGAGCCCATGCTCGTTAAAATACATAAAAATAAAAACACTACAATTATTTTTATTAACATAAATTTAAAGTTTTTATTATTGTGGCTATAAAAATAACTTGGATTAAACCAGCATGGATTATTCTAGGAGCAACCATAACGGGGGTATTAGTTTTTTCATATTTAGGCGCATGGCAGTTGCAGCGTGAAGAATTCAAAAAACAAATACTACTTGAAAACGAAAGACGAAAGAACAGTGCGCCAATTAATCTAAAATTACCAATTGAAGATCCAGATGCATTACGTTTCCAGCGTGTGCGATTACAAGGCCAATTCATCTCTGAAAAACAATTCGTATTAGATAATAAGATGCATCAACATCGTGTTGGCTATAATGTTTTTACTCCTTTTGCATTAAAAGGCAGCGATACTGTTGTATTGATCGATCGCGGATGGGTGCCTATGGGCTCTACCCGCGATGAACTTCCGACCATTACAATTGACAAAAATTCACGCTCAATTATAGGAACAGTGTATGTCCCATTTAGTGAACCATTTCGATTAGGCGATATTGATTCTGGTGAAAGTTCATGGCCTAGATTGATACAATTCCTAGACTTTGTCGAGATGGAGAAACGTCTTGAATTGCAGCTCCTGCATGTAACTGTGCGTATGGAGCCAAATCAATCCGACGGGTATGTTACTGAATGGCCCTTATTTGCATTTACCCCAAATAGACATTTTGGTTATGCAGTGCAGTGGTTTGCATTTACGCTAACCGTGCTTAGCTTTTTTCTTTATTTTCATATCAAAATTTATAAACAGAAAACTTCTTAGTGAAAAAACAAACAAAGAGCCGTGCCTATTTACTCGCACTATTTGTAGTGTTTTTTGCACCATTATTTTTTGCGATGTGGTTATATTATAGTTCTAATAGTTCTTTAGTCATTCAAACGCAAAATCACGGCGAGTTAGTTCAGCCGCCACGACCTTTAGGAAAATTTTCCTTAACAGATAATAATGGTGAAGTATTGGCGCACTATTTACTTGAAGGTAAATGGACATTTTTATATCTTGGTAACAAGGCATGTGATCTGTATTGTGAAGCCAGTTTATTTAAGATTCGTCAAGTTAGATTATCACTAGGGCATGATAGTCAGCGAGTACGGCCAAAACTTTTATTTATCGGTGACCATGTAGCTTTAGAGATTAAAAACTCAATTATTGAACAATACACAGAAACGCATTTTTATATCATTAGCCGAACTCAATTTTATTCTCAATTACCTCAATTCAAAAATTTAAGCGAGAATACAATTTATTTGATTGATCCTTTAGGGAATTTAATGATGGCTTACCCAAAAGATGCAACTGCTATAGGAATGAAAAAAGATTTAAAACGGTTGCTAAAGGTTTCTAAAATTGGCTAAACATATGCATAATAATATTTTTCACATTACTGCTTGGTCAGCCTGCATACTTGCATTAGTTGTGGTTGTTCTTGGTGCGTATGTAAGACTCTCTGATGCGGGATTAGGTTGTCCTGACTGGCCAGGTTGTTATGGGATTTTGCTTGGTGTTCCAGAATCTTCATATGAAATTGAACAGGCCAATACGAATTTCCCTCAACGTGCTGTTGAGGCACATAAAGCGTGGAAAGAAGTTATCCACCGTTACTTTGCTGGTGTACTGGGGTTATTAATTCTGTTGCTTGCGATTTTAGCCATAAAAAATCGCAACGCGTCTGAACAGCCTATAGTGTTGCCCATCCTTTTAGTTGCATTAGTCATATTCCAGGCGTTACTTGGTATGTGGACAGTGACCTTGCTATTGAAACCCGTCATAGTGATGTTACATTTATTAGGTGGCCTCACAATTTTGGTTTTACTGTGGTGGTTGGTTTTGAAGTCTAGATTACCACGCGAAAGTTCGATGTCATCGATCAATTGCAGTTTTCATTCGCTTATACTCTTTGGATTGCTACTGTTAATAGCGCAAATTATTTTGGGCGGATGGACAAGCTCAAATTATGCAGCACTGGCGTGCCCTGATTTTCCTACCTGCCACGGGCAATGGTGGCCTGAGACAGATTTTAAAGAAGGCTTTAAATTTTGGCGCGGTCTCGGTACCAACTATGAATTTGGTGTATTAGAGAACCCTGCTCGTACCGCTATTCATTTAAGTCACCGCTTATTAGCAATCGTGGTTGCAGTGTACTGGTTAGCTGTTCTGGTACGTATATTTATGCGTGATAAAACCACAGTCGTTTTACGCAGTATCGCTGTTGTGACACTATTAATTCTGTCGGCTCAATTACTTCTTGGTATATCAAATATAATTTTTCACTTACCAATTAGCGTTGCGGTGATGCATAACGGTGGCGCAGCATTGCTACTGCTTAGTGTGATATCACTGGTTTTCTTTACTAGAGAGAAATTTTAGTTTTAATTACAATTAAATTACGAATCGGCTACAGACGCTTTAAGTTTTTTAATTGCATTATTTTCCAATTGGCGCACACGTTCAGCAGAGATCTGATATTTTGTTGCCAATTCTTGCAGGGTAACTTTCTTTTCTACCAGCCATCGCCGGCTAATAATATCGCGACTGCGTTCGTCTAGTGTTTTTAATGCACTTTCTAATTGCTTGTTTTGATGCGCTTGCCAGTCATTATCTTCAATCTCAGTTTCAGGATCATTTGATGCGTGACTTAGATAAGCAGCAGGTGCAAATGACTTACTTTCATCAGCGTCACTAGGTAGATCAAATTCAAGATCACTATTGCTGATACGTTTTTCCATTTCAATGACGTCGGAGGGTTTAACTCCAAGTTCATCAGCAATGTTTTTAATTTCATCTTGGTTTAACCAAGCAAGACGTTTTTTAGCACTACGTAAATTAAAAAATAACTTACGTTGAGCTTTTGTTGTTGCAACTTTCACGATACGCCAGTTGCGCAATACATACTCATGAATTTCCGCGCGTACCCAATGTACGGCAAATGAAACCAGGCGCACGCCTTTATGCGGGTCAAAACGTTTGACAGCTTTCATGAGACCAATATTTCCCTCTTGCACAAGATCGGCAAGGGGCAAGCCGTAACCGGTGTAGCCACGCGCTACTTGAATAACAAATCTCAGGTGATGAACAATTAAAATTCTTGCAGCATCTAGGTCATTAAAATCATGTAGACGTAGTGCCAAAGAATGTTCTTCATCAGCATTTAAAACAGGTACCTGATAGGCAGATGCAATATAGCTTTTCAAATTGCCCGTCGAAACGGCAATTGAAGTCTGTAGTGGTGTTCCCGGTATTGATTTGCTCATCTTATCTCCATTAATTTGGACTAGTATAATTTTAGCACTCTTGATAAGAGAGTGCTAATTGTGCAAATAGTTCAAAAATGAGTAGGTTTAATAGGGGTTGCAACTATAACCCACATATTTTTTATGGATAAATGTGCGACTAATGAAGGTTCTTTTTAATTAAAACCCAAGGTTCCATTCGTGCTAGGAGCAAATCCTGAATCACTGGTTTGCTGATAAAATCATTCACGCCCAGTGTTCGCAGTTCCGCATAGTCCAATTTATTTTTGTCGCTGCCGGTTGCTAAGATTATTGGAAAGGCATTCTTATCAATGCGCAGATCTTGTCGTATGTAGCGTACGATATCTTTTCCAGAGACATCACCATCTAATATCAAGTCTGTAATCATGATGTCAAATTCTGAATCAAGCTGATTTTTCATTGTGCTGATCATAACCATGGCATCGCTACCTGAACTAACCATTGTGAAGGGGATTTCATTATCTGTGAAAACGCGACTAATCACTTTATTTACTGTTTGACTGTCATCAATGAATAGTACTCTTGGTGGCGGTACTTTAGGTTTGGGCAAAAAACTTTCTAAATAGTCAATTAACGCATCAATGCCTAAGGATTTGTCAAAATAGGCATTGATTCCATGTGCATTACGAATTTGTGAATTATCAACATCTGCATTGCTGGAAATCATAACAATGGGGGTTTTTTCGTTGTTTTCTAAATTACGAATTTTACTGGCTAAATCTAAACCATTACCGTCAGGTAGCGTGTATCCCACAGCCACCAGGTCGTAGGTTTTAGCCTTAAGTTTTGGCATGGCGGAGCTGACAGTTGCGCGCGTATCAATCTCGACTTCAGGTCTTATGTGTTTAAGTTTATTGGCCACCAGTTTTCGACTGGCACTCGAACCGTCAATAACTAATATGCTTGTCACTACAGCGTCTTGATTCATTTCAATTAAGTCTCTTCCTCATTTGGTGGTTACGTCGCTCTGTATGCACGTTTTACCCAGTTCCGGCTTGTTTCAAATTTCTCACAAAGTATCTTTGCTCATATTCAGTCGTTGTGTAGAACGTTAAAGAGAGCTTACTAATTGTGCATCTACAACAGAAATTTGTTTGGCCTTCCATCGGCCCAATTTTGTACTTTATCTAATACATAAACAGCCTAATAAACATGCCCATACAATTTATTAACTTAACTAATATCACAAACTTATAAATGCCTGGCGTACAAGTAAGTAAATCTGATTTGGCCCATACCTTTGGCGTCGATCAGCCCACCATTGATCATTGGATTCGACGTGGCCTACCGTATCTGCGTAAGCGATTAAAAGGTCTGGTGGGAAATCCAGAAGAACGAGAGCTTATCTTCGATACCGCCGATGCGATTAATTGGCGTTTATCAATTACGAATCTAGAACCTGATTGGTGACATTAAAAAATAAAGCTATTTCAATATAAATTCAGCATAGATCAAGGATGAGTGTTGATATTACTCAAATAAATTCACAAGTTCCGATCTGTTACGTTATTAACTTACGTAATGATCAATGGGTAAAAATAAGTGAGTTGTTTTCAAATTTAGAAGAGGCTAAACAGGCCTATTCTAATCTCATAAAAGAATATCCCTTTGCACGCATGGGTGGGAGTTTTAAAAAAGATGATTAAACGGCATATTAAATGCATTTAGTTAACGTGGCTCTATTTTTGAAATATGGCGGCCTACTGCCAACCATGATCCAATCAAGCCCAGGCAAACACTTGTTGCAACCAGTCCTAAACATTGTTTAAAGCTTGGTAACATGAGTTGAAAGCTACTGTCATACAGTCCAATTAAATGTTGGGCAGGTTGCTTGATCATCACAAGCACCGTAATGACTAGCAGCAGGGCAATTAAGCCACCTAACAAGCCATACCACATACCTCCATATAAAAATGGTCGTCTAATAAAGCGGTCTGTTGCCCCAATCAGTTTTGTTACTTCAATTTCTTCACGCCTGTTTTCGATATCTAATCGAATGCTATTACCCACAACAAGGAATACAGATATTGCTATCATCATGCCAATTAAGGCAATGATGCGCCTCACAATACGCGTGATAGTTTGTAGACGTTGTAACCATTCAATATCTAACTGCACATACTCCACGTTAGAAAGATTCTGAAATTCACTTACCAATTCATTTAGGTCTTTCGTTTGTTTTGCAGATGTGACGGGCGTGATAATTAAAATTGGCGGTAATGGATTATTCTCTAAACCATCTAACAAATATCCAAATTCACTACGTTGTTGAAATTCTTTTATCGCTTCGTTGGGCGACACATATTTGACACTTTTAATTGCAGGATGGTCTTGCATGCGATTACGTAAAAGTTTAATGGTGCTTTCATCTGTATCTGTTTCCATGAACAAGGTAATTTGACCTGCATCATCCCACTGGTGGGTAATAGCCTGCAAATTATTTAAAAGAACAAATAAGCAAGATGGTAAAGCTAGTGCTACGGCAATCATTAATAATGTAAGTGTGGTTGCGAAGGGTTGTCTATAAAGCTTACCTAAACTGAACACCATGCCACGCAAGTGATCTCGACCATAAGAACGCAGTCGCGTTATGAAATTAGGTTTTGCTAGTGGCTGTGGTCGCTTGGCTTTTGCCATGAGGTTCTATCTTTCTTATCTAACTACTTCGTAATCTAAAAGGCTGTAGTCGCTATCTTCTTCGCTGCATTGACCGTTATGTAATTGGATGATGCGTTTTTGCATTTGCGAAATTAAATCTAGATCATGGCTGGCTATAAGTACTGTGACACCAACTTGATTGAATTCAGCAAAGAGCTCCATAATCTCTAGCGATAATTTAGGATCAAGATTTCCAGTGGGCTCATCCGCAAGTAATATTGCAGGTTTGTTTACTACCGCACGTGCAATACCTACACGTTGTTGTTCGCCACCTGATAATGTTATTGGCATTACTTGTTCTTTATCCAATAGCGCAACCTTGTCTAATGCAGCACGTACACGCCGATTAATATCAGCCTGGGCGTAACCCGCTATTTGTAGTGGTAAAGAAACATTGTCAAAAACATTGCGATCGTATAGCAAGTGATGGGCCTGAAAAACAACACCCATATGCCTTCGCAAGCTTGGTATTTTTCGTTTAGGAATTTTTGCTATATTTATTTTATTAATAAAAATTTGACCTCGGGTAGGCCTTTCTATTGCAGCAATTAGTTTTAGCAGCGTGCTTTTACCTGCGCCTGATTCACCTGTAAGAAAAGCCATTTCACCTTGTTCTAAGGTTAGATTTAAGTGTGTGAGCGCTTCTCGATTCCCGGGGTAGCGTTTAGTGATATTTTGAAGCCCGATCATTACTTTTATTCGCAGCTAGTGCTTTTTAGAAGCAAGTTTATCTCGCCCCAAGAGTGCGCTTGCATATTGGTACGCATCAAACACACGCAAATCTTCGATAGCTTCACCCACACCTATAAAACGTATTGGCAGCTTAAGTTTATCCGCAATGGCTAATACGATACCGCCTTTTGCAGTACCATCTAATTTCGT
Organism: Gammaproteobacteria bacterium; assembly: GCA_965247265.1. GTDB lineage: Bacteria > Pseudomonadota > Gammaproteobacteria > UBA4575 > UBA4575. The sequence goes on along the minus strand of OZ252002.1, from coordinate 502,567 downwards.
AATGCACAAGCCTGTTACGTTTAATGCTTGATGAAATTCAGTGGCTTGTTTTAGTGCGTTTTGACCTGTGCCAGCTTCCAACACAAGAAGCACTTCGTGTGGTGCTTGAGGTTCAATTTTTTGCATTGCACGCTTAATCTTTTTTAATTCATCCATTAAGTTTAGTTGGGTATGGAGTCGTCCTGCTGTATCTGCAATTAAAATATCGATATTTCTGGCTACAGCAGATTGGTACGCATCAAAAATTACAGCAGCACTGTCTGCACCATTTTTTTGTGCCATAACGGGTACATTTGTTCTTGAGCCCCATTCTTGTAACTGCTCTACAGCTGCTGCGCGAAATGTATCACCAGCAGCAAGCATTACTGATTGATTGTTATCAATGAAACGTTGAGAAATTTTACCAATGGTTGTCGTTTTTCCGGCACCATTTACACCTACAACTAAAATTGTATAGGGACGAACGCTTTTCGTAAGTAATGGTTTGTTACAAGGGGCAAGAATCTCTGCAATACTTTCTTCAAGTGCATCATAAAGCACCTCTACATTGGATAACTCTTTACGCCGAATTCGCACAGACAAGCCATCCATTATTTTATCTGTTGTTTCAATTCCCACATCTGCGAGGAGCAAGCGATCCTCCAGTTCAGCCACAAGATCCATGTCAAGTTCTTTTTTGCCAAGCACGGCCGTCGCTAGCCCTTCTGTGAGCGAGTCGCTTGTTTTCGACAATCCTTGTCGTAAACGAGATAAAACTCCAAATTTAGCCATAGATTTTGAACAAATAGATATAGTATGGTCTAACGAATTGAAAGCTGTATTTCAAAACGGCGCTAATCCTAACATTAAGTGTAACCACAGGTATAAATGAAAGTAATAAAAGTTATTTTGGTATTGCTATGCACGGTGTTCTTTTCATCTTCATATGGTAATGCGACAAAAACACACGAAAAAGTTTTTAATAATGGTTTAAAAGTCATCGTTAAAGAAGATCATCGAGCACCTGTCGTGATTTCACAAGTTTGGTATCGCGTTGGTTCAGCACAAGAACATAGTGGTATTACCGGTGTATCTCATGTGCTGGAACATATGATGTTTAAAGGGACTGAAAAATATCCATCTGGAACATTTTCATCTACTGTAGCAGATATAGGCGCACGAGATAATGCATTCACAGGTCGTGATTACACCGCTTATTATCAATTGATGAGGGAAAGTAAATTAGATGTAAGCTTTGAGCTTGAATCTGATCGGATGGTTAATTTAATTTTATCTCCTGAAGATTTTACAAGTGAGCTTGAGGTCGTTAAAGAAGAGAGGCGTTTAAGGACAGATGACAACCCAAATGCGCTAGTTTATGAGCAATTGTATGCAACAGCTTTTCTAAACAGCGCTTATCATCATCCAATAATTGGATGGATGAATGATTTGGATAATCTCCAAATTGCTGATTTGCAACAATGGTATGAGCGATGGTATACACCTAATAATGCGACTGTAGTAATAGTTGGTGATGTCGAGCCTAAAGAAGTATTTGCGTTAGCTGAAGGGTATTTTGCAAATATTGAAGATCATCCAGTTATTAAAAGCAAACCAAGAATTGAACATCCACAAACTGGCGTACGACGCGTTACAGTAAAAGCAGTAGCAAAACTTCCATACATCATGCTGGGCTACAAAACCCCTTCGCTAGCCACCGCGGAGCATGATTGGGAACCCTACGCCTTGTCCGTATTAGCCGGTGTTCTTGATGGTGGGCGAAGTGCCAGACTGAGTAAACGTTTAGTGCGCGAAAAAGAATTGGTCGCAAGTGCGGGTTCTGGGTACAACATATATACTCGATATCCCACCTTATTCTTATTTGATGCCACACCAGCGGCTAAGCACACTACTGAAGAAGCAGAGCAAGCGTTATACGAAGAGATAAAAGATTTGCAAGACAATTTGGTTGAAGAAAAAGAGCTAGCACGTGTCAAAGCACAAGTTATTGCTGGTGAGGTTTATCAGCAAGACTCAATCCAAAGACAAGCCACCGTTATCGGTAGTTTGGAAACTGTAGGATTGGGCTGGCAAATGATGGATGAATATAGTGCACGCATTAATGAGGTTACAGCACAACAGGTTAAACAGGTTGCAAAAAAATATTTAGTAGAAGAAGGGCTATCTGTTGCCGTACTTGAACCATTAGAAAATGATTCCAAATCATCAAAACCAACTATACAAAATTAAACACTAATAATATCTAAGATAAAAATATGAAACGTATATTATATGTTATAGGTATTTTCTGCATTTTGGTAAACACAGTTTCTGCATCACCAAAAATCGAACAGTGGCAAACTAAAAATGGTGTGAGGACCTTGTTTGTTGCAGCACCAGAATTACCAATTATCGATATAGAGTTAACGTTTGATGCAGGCAGTGCGAGAGATAGAGAACTTTCAGGCTTATCTCAGCTCACACATAGCTTATTAAATGCTGGTTCCGGTGAATTAGATGCAGATGCAATCGCTGAAAAATTTGAAGATGTAGGTGCGCAATTTGGTGTAAGTATTAATGTTGATCGATCCAGTGTTAGTTTACGTAGCCTTTCTGATGAGCAGTTATTCAATCAAGCATTATCAACATTTATAACTGTTCTCACGCAACCAAGTTTTCCTGAAAAAGATTTCATAAGATTAAAAAACCAAGCACTTATTGCAATAAAGGATGAAGAACAAAGACCTGGCAATATTGCCAGCAAAGCGTTCAATAAAGCTATCTATGGTGATCATCCTTATGCGCAAACAACATTAGGCAATCGAGATAGTATCAATAAAATTAGTATTGAAGATGTTAAAAAATTTCAGCAACGCTATCTAGTCACAGACAATGCGTTAATCGCTATTGTTGGAGGCATTGATAAAAAGCTGGCAAAGAGAATAGCAAATAAAATTTCTGCAAAACTTAGAAATGGCAAAAAACCAGAACCTATACCTAAACCTAATCCAAATTTACCAGCTGAAGATATTTATGTACCCTATCCATCTCAACAAGCACATGTGCATATTGGGCAGCTAGGCATTCGCCGTGGCGAACCCGATTATTTTATTTTATATGCAGGAAATCATGTACTTGGTGGCGGAGGATTTACATCGCGTTTAGTTAAAGAAGTTCGTGTTGAACGTGGCTTATCTTATAGTGTGTATAGTTATTTTCTTCCGATGCAGCTGCCGGGTCCCTTTTTATTAGGATTGCAAACAAAGGTGGAACAGGCAAAAGAAGCTTCCGATGTATCACTCAAAACAATAGAACAGTTTATTGCAGAAGGGCCAACGGATGAAGAGCTCACGTTGGCTAAGAATAATATTATTGGTGGATTTCCATTACGAATAGATAACAATCGAGATATCTTGGGCTATCTATCGATGATTGGTTATTACAATATGCCATTAGATTATCTGGACAGTTTTACAGATAAAATCTCAGCGGTTACGAAACAGGATATTCAAGATGCATTTAAGCGACATTTGAATTTAAACAACATGACAAAGATTATTGTAGGTGGCCAAGAATAAGAGTAGCTTGCGTATTATTGGCGGAGATTGGCGTAGTCGTAAAATTAATTTTGCGAACAATGCCATCATTCGACCTACACCAGACCGTATACGCGAAACATTATTTAACTGGTTATCAAATAAAGTAGCGCAAGCAGAGTGTCTTGATCTGTTTGCAGGAAGTGGTGCGTTAGGTTTTGAAGCTGCGTCGCGAGGTGCAAAGCATGTAACAATGGTTGACGCTGACACCATAATTGCAGATATGCTAACTGAGCAAAAAGAATCATTTGCTGCACAGCAGGTTGACGTTGTGCATCAAGATGCTTTGGCCTATTTACAGCACGCAAATAAAAAATTCGATATCGTCTTTTTAGATCCGCCTTTTAATAGCGAATTACTCCAGCATGCTGTGACCACATTAAATTCAAGAGAGCTTTTAGAAGCATCTGGTTTAATTTATGTTGAATCCTCAATTCATTTTGAACAACCACAGTGTTTAAACGCTTTTACGTGCATTAGGGAAAAATCTGCTGGGCAGGTGCGTTACGCATTATTTGAAGCACTGAATTAAGAAATTTCAAATAAAATCACCTTTTAGCATGCGCTTCATATTAAACTTAAAGCATGGTGCGCATTGCAGTTTATCCAGGTACATTTGATCCCATTACAAATGGGCACGCTGATCTTGTGCGTCGAGCCTGTACTTTATTTGATCAAGTCATCGTCGGCGTAGCTAATGCAGGGGATAAAGTACCTTATTTTGATTTGGATGAGAGAGTAGAACTTGCAGAACAAGCACTGGCAGCTGTTGCAAATGTAAAAATTTGTGGATTTGATGGCTTACTCGTTGATTTCGCGCAACAACACAACGCCAAAGCAATTTTACGCGGCATACGAGCAGTGTCAGATTTTGAATTTGAATTTCAGTTAGCAAGTATGAATCGGCAACTCGATGATAGTTTTGAATCCATATTTTTAACACCTGCTGAAGAGTATGCATTTATTTCCTCAAGTCTGGTGCGCGAAATTGCGGGGTTGGGTGGAGACGTTTCAAAGTTTGTTTCACCGGATGTCGTAAAAGCATTCCAAAAAAAAGCAAACCATAAACGATAAATTATTTTCATAGCATGCGTTGCTTGTTGATTATTTCTGCCATATTGCTATTTGTGGCTTGCGATGCGGATATTAAAGATTCTGTAACAGAGCAACAAGCACCCAATTATGCAGTAGCCAGTGCCCATCCACTTGCTACACAAGCAGGTATAGATATTCTTTCCCAAGGTGGTAATGCCTTTGATGCCGCCATCGCTGTAACATCAATGTTAGCAGTGGTCGAACCCTATGCATCAGGATTAGGTGGTGGTGGATTTTTGTTGCTGCACGTTGCTGAAAATAATGCCGATATAATGTTGGATGCAAGAGAGACTGCCCCACTTGCAGCCACACGAGACATGTATTTAGATTCAGACGGAAATCCAACCGATCGTTCCGTTACAGGCCCTTTGGCTGCGGGCATACCTGGCGTGCCCGCCGCAATTGCGCATTTATCAGAAAACTTTGGTCAGTTGCCATTAAGCACAACACTTGGTCCAGCTATTCACATTGCACGAAATGGATTTTCTATTACAAAGCGCTATCAAAAACATGCGACAACAGTGCTTGAGAGGCTGCAAGCTTCATCACACGCCTCTGAAATTTTTTTAGAAAATGACAACGTACCTAATTCTGGTTTTATTCTAAAGCAACCAGATATTGCAGATGTTTTGAGCCATATTCGAGATCAAGGAAAGGACGGGTTTTATCGTGGCAACGTTGCAGAGCTATTAGTTAAAGGTGTGCAAGAAGCTGGTGGCAATTGGCAGTTACGAGATTTGCACCAATATGAGGTTAAAGAGCGGTTACCAATTACCGGTAAATATAAAAATGTAAATATTATTAGCGCAGCGCTGCCATCCTCTGGCGGGGTTGTGCTTATGCAAATGCTGAATATGTTATCGATGTTTGACTCAAGTCACTTAAATGAAGTTGAGCGCACACATTTAATTGTAGAAGTAATGCGCCGTGCATATTTTGAGCGCGCACAATTTCTTGGCGATGCAGACTATGTCAATGTCCCTGTGGAAAAGTTGTTATCGATGCGCTATGCAGAGGAGTTGATTGCAAATTTTAGTTTACAACATGCAACTTCAAGCCAAGAGTATTTAAATAACCCATCACCGCTGCAAAAGGGCAGAAACACAACACATTTTTCAGTCATCGATCAAGCTGGAAACTATGTCGCGGCAACACTATCAATTAATTATCCCTTCGGCTCTGGGTTTGTAGCAAAAGGCACAGGTGTTTTGCTAAATAATGAAATGGATGACTTCTCTACTAAGCCGGGGCATCTAAATTTATGGAGATTAATAGGAGGCGATTCCAATGCTATCCAACCCGGAAAACGTATGCTGTCCAGCATGACACCTACATTTTTGAATGATGGAGATCGAATCGCAATTTTGGGTACACCGGGAGGCAGCCGCATCATTTCTATGGTGCTTTTATCGTCTTTAGCATTTATTGACGGCGCAGATGTTGATAGCATGGTTAGTCTTTCTCGTTTTCACCATCAGCTTGTACCCGATGAGATTCAATTCGAGTTAGATGGCATGGATGAATCAATTCAGGCATCACTTAACAAAATGGGTCATAAACTAAAAGAGCTCAACCGTCATTATGGCAATATGCATGCAATCATTTGGAATCAAAAGAATAATCATGTAACTGCCGCAAGTGACCCACGTGGGACTGGCCATGCACAAGTTGGCGAGTAACTAAAATTTAAGCTTGCAATATATTTATGCAGGTAGTCTATTTTGCAAGCCCAATGTGCTCATGGTGTTGGGGGATTGCGCCTGTAATTCAAAAGATTAAAAAGAAATTTGCAAACGAAATCGAAATTCGATTAGCGCTTGCGCCATTTCGAATTGATACGACAGAACCTATGGATGAAAAGCTGCGTAATTATGTCTTAGGGCAGTGGCACAAAGTACACGCTGTTACCTCACGGCCTTTTGAGTTTGAATTTAACATGCAAAATAACTTTGTTTATAATACTACTTTAGCTTGTCTCGCTATTAAGGCATTTTCACGGCAACAGGCATTAAACGAATTGGATTATTTTAATACAATTCAGGAGGGCTTCTATGTAAACAATGTAGATGTCACAAATAAAAACAATTTAATTGAGTTAGCTAAACACTACGCTGTTAATATTGAATTATTTATTGAAGATGTAGATTCTTCACAAACTCGTGCATCATTACAACAAGATTTTGAATATTGTCACAATCTAGGAGTTAACGGATATCCGACATTGTTAGGGATAAAAAGCGGAAAAATTTCTATGCTATCTAACGGGCACACACTCTATGAAGATTTAGAAATTAAAATAAATTATTGGTTGAGAAGTGATTAGAAACGAGCAGTGGGAGGCTTAAAATTACAACCCTGTCAAGATATACAATCGGGTTTCAGTTGTTCATCATCACCTTCTTGGCTTGAATTTCTTAGTATTTCAATTTGCCAAGTTTGCAGCGTATCAGTATCAGTTAGTGTGAACGTATTTTCGCCAATTTTACTGATCGAATAGCGCTCTAAATCCGAAATCCCCATAATCCTATAATGTTTCCTTGCTAGTGTACTCTAGTTATATATCTTGACGCGTATCACAATTTCAAAACACCTTATTTTTGACGCATGGATGAAAACACACAATGAACGTCTTACAGCCTAGATGGTCGGCTCGATTCTAGGGTTAAGAGGCTAAGCTACAGACTTACGATTTGAATATTGTGTTCTATATGAAATTGTCATAAATCTAAATGTTTAGTGCTGACACTGGGTGCAATAGAAACTACTGCGTTGACCGAGCACACAAGATTTGATGGGGGAATTGCAAATTGGACAGGGGTCACCTTTCTTATTATAGACGTTCAATTTATTAGCAAAATAGCCAGGCTTGCCGTCTTCGCGCACAAAATCTTTCAGTGAGGTGCCGCCGAGTTTAATTGCTTTGGTAAGCACAATCTTTATATTATCAGCAAGCACCTCATAACGCGCTAATGAAATTCGGCCTGCAGAACGTTGAGGATGTATGCCACTTAGGAATAGGGCTTCACTAGCATATATGTTGCCAACGCCCACTACAATATGGTTATTCATAATGAAAGTTTTAACATTAACTTTTCTCGATACAGCATGCTTGTGTAAATACTTCCCATTGAATTGATTGTCTAGTGGTTCAATTCCAAGGTTCTTCAAAAGTTTATGCTCTAACGGATCTCTACGTGTCCACAGCAGCGCACCAAAACGTCGCGGATCATGGAATCTCAAAATATATTTGTTAAAAATAATATCAACATGATCGTGTTTATTGTGGTTAATGCCACTTGGCACAATGCGTAGGCTACCAGACATACCCAAGTGTAAAATTATATAGCCAGCATCAGTTTTGAATAATAGATATTTTGCACGTCGTTTAATGTTTTTAATTTTTTGGTTTATTAACGTTTTGTTTAAATTAGCAGGAATTGGCCAACGCAAATTTCGTTGACGCACAACAACGTTTGTAATTTTCTTATTTTTAATATGTGGTGTTATGCCACGTAGTGTAGTTTCTACTTCGGGAAGTTCAGGCATGCCATGCGTTGCAATTAGGCTTGATAAAAAGCCTCGATTTCAACCAACAAATCATTCCTACACATGTCACCCAGCAATAAAATGCGAGGTGTATGGCTTGAAAGTCTAGCGGCTAAAACCTGATTAATTTGTGCAACATCTTCCCTGCGCCGAATATATATTTTCATGTAAAGCAGATCGTCTTGAGAATTTAGTTTGGTGTTGTGCTGATCATTTGCATGTGCAACCAAGGTTTCGACATTATTAATTGCCTCGTTTAATTGCGCGACCACATCATTAACATGAAGGGTTTTGAAGCCCACAATGCTTGCGGTGCCAGACACATAAAAATGAGTTCTGTTGCCCCACAATTTTAAAAGCCCGCGTGAAAATAGTGGTTGTGAATGTGCGACGCTCGCAGGGTAATGATAAGCGCTAGTTTGACGTGGATTTTCTACCGCAATTCCTGAAGTGTCGCTAGCTAAAAAATAGATTTGTAAACTACCGTTATGATTCCCGATAACTGTTGCAGCGGGGTAAATGTTATGATCAATCTCACTAATCTGTATAGCATGCAAACGACATTGACAAAATAAATCATAGCGATTTGCGGTCGCAATTTCTGTACTGCCTTTTGTTATATCGGGGAAAAAATTCCAGGTACGCAACAAATGGCTACAACCAGAATTATATAAACACTCACATATTTCTTGATAGGACTGCTCACAGGCGTCTTGAAAATTATTATCTTGTATGGAAGGGAATTGTACATGACCAAAAAGCATATGTTTGCTTTGTGCATAGTGCACATTCTTAAATGTCCCTTGCGTAACTTCATGTTCCGTAAGCCAATATTGTGAGAAGTTAGCTGAACTCAATGTTTCAAGATTTGTTTGTACAGCTAAACAATCTAAATCTTTTTCAAAAGTTTCACCAAAGTACAAGCAAGCCAATAATGGTTGGCTCAATAGTAAAGGCGTAATTTCCTCATTGATGACGATGTTCAGTGTGGGTGTAACAATCTGCGTTTCATTTTTTAAGGTGGATGCAGTCATAATGTAACTGTAACGTTCCTTTCCAGTTCTCGCCAGCTAAGTTATTAATTTTATAATTATGCTTTACGTCTGCGCATTCCAATAAACACGCCAATCAACATTACACCAAGAGGCACCACTAACAAATAGCCACTTGCCAGACTAGCAATTGCAGCATTGCTAAATTCAATGGCAATATCAGGGGGCTGATAGGGCATTAATGAAATACGCTCATCTTCATTGGCGAGCCAGTGTAATACACTTACACTTAATGAGAGATTTTCGCCATGACCAATATAGCTATTCGCCATAAAATCACTATCACCAATAATTATAATGCGTTGTATAGCTTTATCTTTATTGATACGCACCAAAGCGGTGGCCATCAATAATGGGCCGGCTGTGTCACCTTCATCGCTGTTGAATACAACATTTTCCCCTGACAGAAGATTCGTTTCGGACCACGCACGTGGTAATGAGTAAAATAGTGGCTGTAATACCCAATCCGGTTCTGGATCCACTTCGAGCCCTACTGCAAACGGATACAAGGTTTGGCTATTTAAATTTTTTGTAATGACATGATCTTGATATTCGATTACCGGTACAACAGCAGGGTGCTGTATTCCTAAAATAGATCGCAGTCGCTTATTTGCATCGATAATGGTGCCATCAATCCAGGATAACCCGAACTTTTGTGCAAGCAATGTAAGTTGTTTATTACGACCTGGTTCATGCATCCATAATAAGTTTCCGCCGCGATCAATAAAATTGATGATTAATTTCTCTTCACCTTCGAGTAATTCAGCTTGTGGAGCCGCCAAGACCAACACCGAAATATTATCTGGGATTGTGGTAGTTTCTAATAAATTAATGTTTTGAACTTCAACCCCGCCTGATTCAAGTGTTTCTTTTAATGTACTGTAACCTTGATTATCCTCATTAAAAGGGTCGCGCTCACCATGCCCAGATAAAAACACTACCCAGGATTTTTTGTCACGGCTTAAGTGCTGTATTGCATTTGAAATTTCACGTTCACTGATCCGATCTACAATTTCATATTGAGTTTTATAATCAATACGCAGTTGGCCAGCATTATAAAGATGTAATTTATTTGCTTGGTCAAGTTCTGTGTCGGAATCTAAAAATTTTAATTCAATTCCTGTTTTAAACTTTTTATATTTATCTATTAAGCGTTGAAATTGTTGTCGTTCCGTTGCTGAGTTACGTGCAAGTATTGTCAAATGCAAAGTCTGATCAACATGCTCTAGGACTGAACGACTCGTTTCCGTAAGCGTATTGCGATTATCACGCGTCCAATCAAATACCCAATGATATTGTTGTGTTAACCAGGCGCATGCTCCTATACCAAGCAACAAAAGCAAGATGCTTATCCAGCTTAAAATTTTTGATTTTAATTTCACAGTTTAATGGGTAATTACAACGAGTTTTTTTGGTAAAGTTTTCGAACACTTAAACTGAGAAATAAAACCACGAATAAAATAAAATAAGTGATATCAGTCGTATCTACAGATCCAGAAATTAATCCAGCAAAGTGCGGGATATTTGATAAGTATAAGAATAATTTACTGCTACTCGCGGTTGCTGATCCTGACATGTACAACATCACAAAGACGAGTAGTAGTCCTAGTATTGCTGCTGTTGCAACAATGGGTGTTCGTGTAAGGCTCGCTAAATACAATGCAGCTGCATTGAAGGAACCAATGAATAAGAATACCCCTAAACAGGCAGCTGCAATTTTCCCATAATCAATGGATGTGAAGTAACCAAGCACAAGTGCAAATAAACTGCATATAAATGTATAAATTAAGGTTAATAGTACAAGCGAAGAGTATATGCCCAAAACTATTTGTAATGTACTGATGGGGGCGCTGCTTAACAATAAATTGGCACCGCGATAGCGTTCTTCGGTGCAGCTGCGTACTGCAAACAATGGGACAATTAATGCACCAATAATACCCACCCAAAATAAATAGGGGGCAATAACAAGATCTGTTAATCCAGGTGCGCGTTCCAAATGCACAAGTTTAGCTTGAATTTCACTATAAAAATTACTGAGTAAAATAAGTAGCAGCAAGCCAAGCACAAACAGCGCAACGGCAAATAGTATCCATGCTATAGGCGAATACCATACGCGTTTAAATTCATTACGAGTGATGAGACAGATCATTTTATAAAGATGTATTTTCTGTGGTTGAATCGCGTACAACAAGATCTAAAAATACTTGTTCTAAAGTGCTGGCAACCGGCACAATTTCATCTAACTGCCAATTGCTTCGTAAAGCCATGGTTTGAACGTGTTGTATAAAATTGGTATTGTTATAACGACATACGAAATTTCCATATTGAGAACAACTTACAGATTCACAACCTGCGATTGAATTGAGGTCTTCAACGGTTGGATTGTTGCGAAAGCGCAGTTTCACACGTTTCCTAGGATTTTTATTTAAATCTTGTAAAGCTTGATCAAGTAAAAGCTCACCTTTGTTTATGATTAACACGCGATCACAAGTTGACTCTGCTTCAGACAGCATATGCGTAGAAAGCAACACACTGTGATCACCGGAAAGCTTATGTAATAAGGTTCGAATATCTTGCATTTGTACCGGATCTAAACCAATTGTAGGTTCGTCTAATATCACCAGTGCAGGATGATGGATTACGGCTTGCGCAATGCCTACACGTTGTTGATACCCTTTAGATAAATTAGAAATAAGCTTATGTTGTACAGATTGTAATCCGCATGTATCAACGACCTCTTCTATACTTTGTTTAACTAATTTTCGTTCTATACCATGTAAGCGCGCAGCAAATTCCAAGAACTCATGTACATTTAATTCTCTATACAGGGGAGGGGTATCTGGCAAATAACCTAAATTATTTTTTGCCTGCTTTGGTTTTGTGAAAATATCAATATTACAGATTTGCACATTACCGGCATCAGGATTTAAGTTACCTGTAATTACATTTAAGGCTGTAGACTTACCGGCACCATTGGTGCCGAGCAAAGCGACCACCTCACCTCGATGAATTTTAAAACTTAGATTATGAATAACCGTATGATTATCGAAGCTACGCGAAAGATTTTCTACGGATAATAAAATTTCTTGCGTCATTAGATAAGTCTTTTCACTACAATATTACAATGCAAATTCTTGGAATAGACACCGGCGGGACATTTACAGATTTTGTTTATTATGATGGGCATTATTTGCGCGTACATAAGGAATTATCAACCCCTAGCGCACCTGAGCGCGCCATACTTAATGGTATCACTGCATTGAGGATAGATAGTAATGATTTGCATATTGTACATGGAACAACGGTGGCAACTAATGCACTTTTAGAAGGCAAAGGCGCCCGCACTGTTTTTATTACCAATCATGGTTTTAAAGATCTTTTGTTAATTGGTCGTCAAACGCGCCGTGAATTATACAATCTTACACCTAAAAAAGGGCGATCAATTATTGATTCAACGTTATGTTTTGAGGTGGGTGGAAGAATTAATGCTCAAGGCCAAACATTACAACCGTTATTAGTCGATGAACTTGACGATCTCACCGCAAAGATTAAGCAACTTGATGTTGAGGCAATTGCAATATGTTTGTTGTTTTCATTTGTAGAAGATCGTTATGAGCGAGAGATTCGTGATCGGTTCAATAATCAATTTTTTGTATCAATATCATCCGAGGTTTTAGCAGAATATAAAGAATATGAACGTGGACTCGCTACCTGGCTTAATAGTTACTTAGGGCCTGTTATACACGGCTACTTGTCAAACTTGCGTAAGCAATTACCTGCAGCTCAAATATCAGTAATGCAAAGTCATGGCCTAACTATTAGCGCAAGAGCCGCGCAAAATAATGCAGTACGGTTATTGTTATCAGGGCCAGCGGGCGGCTTGTGGGGGAGCATGCATGCCGGTAAAAATATTGGGCATACTCAGTTACTTACGTTTGATATGGGAGGGACATCAACGGATGTATCCATCATTAACAAAGACTTTAAATTAACTAATAGTGCAAAAATTGCAGACTTACCTATTGCAGTACCTATGCTGGACATCCACACCATTGGCGCTGGAGGCGGTTCTATTGCGTGGATAGATGAAGGCGGCTTACTGCAGGTTGGGCCAGAATCAGCAGGGGCTGAACCAGGACCTGCATGTTATGGTCAAGGTGGAGCGTTGGCGACCGTTACAGATGCACACGTTGTGCTAGGACGTTTACCAACTCGTTGTAAACTTGCAGGAAGTTTAACGCTCGACTACGAAGCTGCTGTAAACGCAGTAGAAAATATTGCTAGTCAATTAAAATTAGAACTTAAAGCATGTGCACAAGGTATTGTGCGCATTGCTAGTGAGCAAATGGTACAAGCGTTGCGTGTGATGTCTGTACACCGCGGGCATGATCCAAAAAATTTTACACTGGTAAGTTTTGGAGGAGCGGGTGGGTTGCACGTGTGTGATTTGGCAACTGCGCTTAATATGCGCTATGCGTTGGTTCCGGAACATGCAGGCGTTCTATCTGCGCTTGGGTTACTGATTGCACCACCAGGGAAAGAAATTTCGCAAACACATCTCATGTTACTGGATGATTGTGAAAATACTGAAATTGAAAATATTTTTTCGCAACTCAAGGAAAAAATTTGCAGTGATTTAAAAAATGAGGAAACAACAGCATTAAAATTTAAACGAGAAATAGAGTTGCGCTATCACGGGCAGTCTTCTGCCTTAAAACTTTCGTGGCTCGATATCAAAACATGTATTGATGAATTTCACCAGCAACATCAACGTCGTTATGGATATGTCTTAAATATGCCTGTTGAACTGGTTAATGTTCGACTTACCGCAAGTGGTCAATCAGCCGTGATACCGCCTTCCCCAGCATATCGAGACAAATCAGGATCGGCAGTAGAAAATGTAACTGTATATGAACTTAACCGACAAGTTCCAGTGTATAAACGAATAGAAATGCGTGAAAAACAAGAACTTATAGGACCCGCCATCATTGTCGAAAAAGAGGCAACCCTATATATAGCGCCATACTGGCGCGCATCATTGCAAGGGCCAGGAGGCATTTTACTAGAGCAAATGGATAAAATTTAATCAGGTGTCAAATTCAGAATGCCGATTATCTTATTGCACTTGCCCCTATCCATTGCCAGCAAGTATGATTTGCATAGTAACAATAGGCTTCCATGCGCGTTTAAATTTAAATTCTTCCGCAAACTAGGATCGATTACATGTTAGATGGATTGATAGCACTACCATGGTGGGGATACATCGTTCTCACGTTCATACTGACCCATATCACTATTGCATCTGTCACTTTATACCTGCACCGCTGCCAAGCGCATTGTGCATTGGACTTGCATCCATTAGTTTCTCATTTTTTTCGACTTTGGTTATGGGCCACAACAGGAATGGTGACAAAAGAATGGGTGGCTGTGCATCGGAAGCATCATGCAAAAACTGAAACACAAGAAGATCCACATAGCCCACATACAAAAGGAATTAGCACAGTATTTTGGAAAGGCGCGCTTTTATATAAAGACGAAGCAAATATTCCTAAAACACTTGAAAATTATGGGCATGGGACACCCGATGATTGGATTGAAAGAAATGTTTACAAGCGGTTTAGCTATTACGGTCTTGTAATGCTTTTTATTTTAAATTTTATTTTATTTGGCTTTATCGGGATTGCAATTTGGGTTGTGCAAATGATTTGGATTCCACTTACTGCGGCGGGAATTATAAATGGCATTGGGCATTATTGGGGGTATCGTAATTTTGAAACAAAAGATGGTTCTACCAATATTGTAAACCTTGGTTTTATTATTGGCGGTGAAGAATTGCATAATAATCATCATGCCTATCCTAGTTCCGCAAAGTTTTCCAGCAAATGGTGGGAGGTTGATTTAGGATGGTTCTATATTCAGATTTTAAGTTTTCTGCGATTAGCTAAAGTGCGCAGATGTGCGCCAAATCCTACAAGATTAATAAACAAAGACTGTGTAGATATTGAAACGGCTAAGGCAATTATTTCAACCAAATTGCATATTATGGCAGATTACGCACAACGGGTGACATTGCCAACATTTAAAACCGAGCTTCCAGATTTTGATGCACGTTATCAAAAGCTTGTGCGACAAATGCGTACTGCATTAGTGCGTGACGACAGCCGCTTGAAGCCGTTGCATAGAAAATATTTGCAAGAGCTGTTGCAAAATAGTGAAACGCTGAAAATTGTCTATGAATTTCGTACTCGGCTACAAGAACTTTGGAATGAATCCTATGCAAACCATGAGCGTTTAATACAGGCAATTATTAAATGGTGTAAAGAAGCTGAAGCGACAGGGATTAAAGTTCTACAAGAATATGCACAGAGTTTGCGCTGCTACGCTTTACAACCAGCATTATAACGTTTTACTTTATTTTCGCTTCTTTATAGACGACATGCTTGCGCACGACGGGGTCATATTTTTTAATTTCAATTTTGTCAGGCATAGTGCGTTTGTTTTTGCTGGTGGTGTAGTAATGCCCTGTACCTGCACTAGAGACTAGTTTGATTTTTTCGCGTACTGATTTTGCCATGATGAAATATTCTTGAGAAAAAAATTAAATACTATACTTTGATACCACGCTTACGTAAGTCGACCAGCACTTCATCAATCCCTTTTTTATCAATAATACGCATGCCTTTAGTAGATACCCGTAATTTCACCCACTTATTTTCACTTTCCACCCAAAAGCGGTGTGATTTGAGATTAGGCATAAAACGACGCCTTGTTTTATTATGGGCATGGGATACGTTATTGCCTGAGGCAGGTTTTTTCCCGGTGACTTGGCAGACGCGTGACATGATTTTTACTTAAAATTCATCAGAATTGGGCGCGTGAAGATATCAGAATCACTTTTATGGTACAAGCAAAGCTTCCGTGAAACGTTAAAAGATAGCATTTATATTCAAAAAGGGCTAAGAAATAACAAATGGACATAATTTTTCTGCGTGATCTGGAGATTGATGCCACCATTGGTATATTCGAGTGGGAAAAGCGTATTAAACAAAAAGTGCGTGTTAATCTTGAGATGGGCACTGATATTTCAAAGGCTGCCGCGAGCGATTCAATTGATAATGCCTTGGATTACAAGGCAATTTCCAAGCGTATTGTGCAGTTTGTAGAAGAAAGTCGCTATGAGCTGATTGAGACCTTAATTGAAAAGGTAGCTGAAATTATGCTTAATGAATTCAATGTTCCGTGGGTGCGTGTCACCATCAGCAAGCTAGGTGCCATACGTGGTTCGCGGGATGTTGGTATAACTATTGAACGCGGTGAAAGGAGTAGCTGATGGCACGTGTTTATATTAGTATCGGCAGCAATATTGACAAAGAAAAAAATGTTCCATCATCGTTAAAGGCTTTACACTCACATTACGGCCTATTGGATATTTCTAATGTGTATGAAACCAAAGCGGTAGGCTTTGAAGGGGATAATTTTCATAATTTGGTGGCGGGGTTGGATACCAACGAATCTCCACTAGAGATCAGCCAGAAGCTGAAAGAAATAGAAGCTATGCATGATCGCACGCGCAGTAAAGAGCAGTTTGAATCGCGAACGCTAGACTTAGATCAATTACTTTATGGCGATCTTGTTTTGCAAATGGAAGGTATCAATGTACCGCATCCCGATATTTTGCGTTATAACTTTGTACTAAAACCGTTATCTGAACTCGCCGGTGATGTGGTGCATCCTGAAGAACAGCAAACCATTAATGAATTATGGGAAGCGAGTTTAGAGAATGGTGAAATGAAGTTAGTGGACTTTGCGTTTCACCAATAATTTTAAGTTAATGTTTAATGATATGAAATAATGTTTCATAAAATACGATTGGGGGATACGGGATTATTTTTATTCATACTAATTTTTTAGCTGGTCTGCCGCAGCACGCGCAGATAGCAGTGAGAGCAGTGATGAATGGGAATTTTCAGCCGCTATATATATGTGGGCGATCGATAATGCGCTTGACAACAACAGGCGTGATGTACATTAATTACTTAGTGTACGACCACCATCTACAGCAATAATTTGTCCCGTAATGTAATTGGCGTGCTGAATTAAAAATATTGCCGTGTCGGCAATATTTTTTGGTTCACCTTCTCTTTTAAGAGCAGTACGGGAAATAATTTCTTGATGCATACTTTCATAATGCTCTATTTCTGGCCATATAATGGCACCTGGAGAAATGCCGTTTACGCGTATATTCGGCGCTAGTTCTCTGGCCATCGATTTTGTCAGCATTACAAGGCCCGCTTTTGCTATGCAATAAACAGGATAGTCTTTAAGAGGTCGATCGGCATGTATGTCAACGATATTAATTATGCAGCCCTTTGTGGAATTTAAATGTGGCGCAATCGCTTGAATTAAAAACATGGGTGCTTTTAGGTTAACGCCAATTAAATCTTCCCATATGTCATCATTGATTTCGTTGAGATGTGTAGGATAGAACGATGATGCGTTATTGATTAATACATCAATACCATTGAATAAAGAAACTGCCTGTTTAATTAAGTCTGGAATTCTTGCGTAATTCTTAAGATCGCCTTGCAAAAGTTTTACAGAGTTTGAGCGGATAGTGTTAAGTGAGTCGGCTAGTGAAGCAGCTTCTTTTTCAGAGTTACGATAATGTAATATGATGTTCATGCCCGAATGATGTAAGTGCTTTACCTGTTCCGCACCCAAACGTCGTGCGGCACCTGTTATCATGACTGTTTTCGGATTACCCATGTCGTTTTTTATTTAGTTCCTAAGTTTTAAACTCTAACATACCTTTTCTAAATTGACTGAATGTCTAATGCTACATCTATGACACTTTCGACTTCACGGCAAGCCCTAACAAATAGTTGCTTTAAACGAGTAAGGGAGGAAATAAATAACCATAATGGCAGCCTTGGATTTGATCAGTACATGGAGATTGTATTGCACGACCCATTAGAAGGGTATTACCGTTACAAGCATGAAATTTTTGGCAGTGAGGGCGACTTTACAACCGTGCCAGAAACTTCAACACACCTTGCGTACTGTTTGGCGCATGCCTGTGCGATGTTAATACACGATGACATAAAACGAGATATTTTAGAAATTGGAGCAGGTAGTGGGATCTTAGCGTGTAATATTATTTCTTATCTCAAGACTTGGGATCAGTTACCAAACCACTACTACATTTTTGAACCAAGCGCACCATTGCGTGCAAAACAAAAAAAACTATTTGAAAAAGAAATTCCTGATTCATTATCTATTATTGAATGGTTGCCTGATTTGTCATGCACAATTGAAACAGCAATTATCATTGCAAATGAAGTCTTAGACGCACTACCAGTTAAATGTTTTCAGGTAAAAAATAAATCTGTTCACGAACGCTGTGTGACATTAAAAGATGAAGGAAGCTTAATATGGACTTTGCGTAATCCCACTGAAAAGCTTGATGCTGCGTTTGATTGTTTAACGGTTATGCTGAATGAACCGCTTGAGGATGATTATTGCAGCGAAGTAAATCTAAACATACAGGACACACTATATAAATGGTCTGACTGTTGTTCTCAGTGCATCATGTTTTTGATTGATTATGGGTTCCCACAAACGGAGTATTACCACCCACAACGTAACATGGGGACATTAAGATGTTATTTTAAACATCAGTTTTCAGAAGATCCTTTTGCCAATCCTGGGTTGCAGGATATAACCACCGATGTGGATTTTACTGCGGTCGCTCAAGCAGCCGCGTTGCTTAAAATTGGCGTGTTGTCATTTGGCTCACAGCGTAATTTCATGCTGGCTAATAACTTACTTGACTGGCGGCCATCAGGCCAAGATGAGATGGAACGTATCGCGCAGATTGCCCAACTTAAACAGCTTACACTAGGCTCTGCCATTAGTGAGCGCTTTCAGGTCATGGTGTTAGGTAAAGGTATAGATTACGGTGCAGATCGATTTACATTGCGTGATATGCGCATTCGACTTTAACAAATAAAAAGAAAATTTTTATGGGGACATTTCATGCATTTCTTCTTTCTGTAATACAAGGAGTTACAGAATTTTTACCAATATCTAGTTCGGCGCATTTGGTGCTTTTGCCAATAGTCATGGATTGGCAAGATCAAGGAATTGTCGTTGATATAGCTGTACACTTTGGAAGTTTACTTGCAGTTATATTTTACTTTCGATGTGATGTGCAGAAATTAATTGTTGGTTGGTTTAAATCCTTCGATACGTCAAATGGCACCAATCAAGATGGACGCCTTGCATGGTTAATTATATGGGCTACGTTGCCCATAATGATCGTTGCTCTACTTTTCAATGCATACGCACTTGAACATATTCGTAATGCTCTCATTATTGCAGCCTCTTCGATTATATTTGGTTTATTATTGTGGGTTGTAGATATGCGAAGAGAAAATACGCGTACCGTTAAAGAACTATCTTTAAGAGACGTGATATTAATTGGTCTCGCTCAATCGGTAGCATTGGTACCAGGTGCCTCTCGCTCAGGCGTGACCATGACAGCAGGTATTTGGTTAGGTCTTACACGTGTTGATGCGGCTCGCTTTTCTTTTTTGCTTGCTATTCCAACAATACTTGCCGCGACATTATTTGCCTGCTATCGCGCTATACAAGTGGAGATAATGGTTCAGTGGGTGTTGGTTCTTGGAGTGGTGGCATGTTCTTCGTTGGTTTCATTTTTTTGTATACATTGGTTTATAAAGTTTGTGAGTAAAATTGGCATGTTTCCATTTGTACTGTATAGAGTATTACTAGGCATTGTTTTACTTGTCGTTTATTTGTAGTGTCTAAAATACAATTAATTGTTTTGCTTTATCATTAATTCAAGAATTTCTAATTGTGCGTGCTGTAAATTTTCCGCAAGCTCTTGGTTTGTTAATCCTTCTTTAACCCATTTTCCTATATCTACGTGTTCAATCTCTTTTGATGCGCGTTTTATCCAATTTGCTTGTGTATACGCTTGTTTCCCCGTGCTCACCTGATGAGTCACAGCAAAAATACTTAACAACGTTTCGAACCGTTCAGGTTTTCTTCTGACATCTAGTTTATGTAATAAATTTAAAAATTGTTTTGAATCTAAATTAAAAACATTATGGCAGTGCTGTTGAAGTGTCACCGTGAGTTTGATGAGGTCTTTACAATCATTGGGTAGAGGAAGTTGCGAGGCAAGCTCATCAGTTTCTTTTTCTCCAATTTCTTGGGATTGATAATAAAGACCACCAAGCATTGCAGCAAAACGCATACATGGATCTTTATTTTGCGTAGACATTAATGCCAACGCATCTAATCCATAATGCTTCTCATTTGAAAATGCGTTACTAATAGCAGTGTGACTTTGCTCTAACGCATTGATATTTTCTAGAATTGAAAAAAATGATTCAGGGTGATTTGTTGATAACGCTGATTTAGTTTCTTGCCAAATGCGCTCAGTGGCAAGTAGTTTGAGCTCACCAGATGCAGTAATTACCCTCATCAATTCAAGAGTTTCATCTGCTATTTTAAATCCTTGCGATTTCAGTTTTGCTGCGAAACGTGCAGCACGTAGGACTCGAAGCGGATCTTCTGTAAACGCCTTGGATACATGGCGCAACACTTTTTTATTTATATCTTGTTGACCACCGTATGGATCTATAATTTCACCCGCTGGCGATTTCGCCATGGCATTAATTGTTAAATCACGGCGCAATAGGTCTTCTTCTAGTGTTACATCGGGTGATGCAAAAATCTCAAAGCCATAGTACCCCTTGCCAGATTTTCGTTCTGTGCGTGCAAGTGCAAATTCTTCCTTATTTTTAGGGTGTAAAAAAACCGGAAAATCTTTACCAACCGGTTTAAATCCTTGCTTGAGCATTTCTTCAGGGTTGGAACCAACCACTACCCAATCTCGTTCATTGACAGGCAAATCTAATAATTCATCACGAACAGCCCCGCCTACTAAGAAAACTTCCATTATCAATTTATGTAAGTGTGATAACTTAAATACATGATATGCATAGTCAAATTAATTGCTGTATTCCTTTTTATAATTACAACGTGCATTAGCTGCGGTTCAGTTGGCTATTACCATCAATCTATTAATGGTCATTTTTCATTAATCTCAAAGCGTGAGCCAATAGATGACATCGTAAACGATTCTACTCAAGACGAAAAATTAATCGAGCAATTAATCAGTGCAAAAGAGATTAGATCGTTTGCAAGTACTGCGTTGTATCTACCGGACAATGACAGTTATCTTAGTTTTGTGCAGTTGGATAAGCCCTATGTAACTTGGAACGTATTTGCAGCGCCTGAATTTTCATCAGTATTACAACAAGGGTGTTTCCCTGTCGCGGGTTGTGTGCAATACCGCGGATATTTCAATGAAACAGATGCGCAAAAATATGCCAAAAAGTTAGCTGACATGAGTTTGGATGTATATGTTGTAGGTGTGCCCGCATACTCAACATTAGGATGGTTTAATGATCCGTTGCTAAGCACCATGCTGGATAGAGGCGAAATTGTTACAGCATCTTATATTTTTCATGAGCTTGCACATCAACAATTATATGTAAAAGGTGATACTTCATTTAATGAAGCGTTTGCAACGGCAGTTGAAGAACTTGGTGTGCGTAGTTGGCTGCTAAAACAACAACGAATCGATGATCTCAATATATATGAAGAATGGTTAGCAACAAAAAATATTTTTTCAGATTTTATTCGAGCTACACGTAAAACATTCGAGGAGATTTATGCACAAGACTTACCATTGGAGGTTATGCAACAAGAAAAAAAGAAAGAAGTATTAAATGTTCGGCAGCGGTTTAAATATTTAAGTAAAGAGAACCCACAGATCTCAAGATATTCTAAGTGGGTGTCAGGGCCACTTAATAATGCACAATTGGGCGCCATTTCTTTATATAGAGATTTGGCGCCAGCATTTATTCATGTGTATGAATTATGTGGTGAAGATTTTGAGCGCTTTTATCAACGAGTAGAAGAAATTTCAGGATTTACAGTTGATGAACGTAAATCGATTCTTATTGAATCAAAAAACTGTTAATAGTGATGCTTTACACGGTATTTATAGTAGCTAGATTTTTTACTATGATGGACAAGATATTTTGGTGCAATTATTTCTAAACCTGTGGTGCAAAGATTATTTTCGGAGCAAATACTATCTTTTTGAAGTGAATGATAATTGTCCATTGAGAATAGTTTGCTTGGCAACCGTTGTAAGGTTTTTGCCTGAAATTTTGATAGTGAATCTGGTAACCCAAAGATCTTTCTTTTGAGTACGCATGTAGTAGCAACATATTGTACAATTTGTATTAATGAATACTGTTTTGGCCCGCATAAATTTATTCTTGTACCAGCTGCATCAGGGTCAGTCAGTGAATCAGCCATAATTTTAATAACATCACCTACATATGCCGGAGCAAATTTGCAGATTGCACATGCCAATGGGAAAAACAACGATGTTAATTTTAAAATTGTTGCAAAGCGATTAAGGAAGTCATCTTCCGGACCAAAAATTACCGAGGGTCTAAAACTGGTTACATTGATTTTGTTAGTTGCAAAATTGTGCACATAGTTTTCTGCTTCACCTTTAGTGCGTAAATAAAAACTTTTCCCATTTGGATCTGCATTCAATGCGCTCATATGCAATAATCTCGGCACTTTGCACGTTAAACATGTAGTTATGATTTTTCGCGCAAGCTCTACATGTGCATAATGAAATCCTTTTCCATTAAAACCCTTTTCATTTAATATGCCAATTAGATTTACAATAACATCGCAATCTTTAAAATGTTCATTAAGCTGCGTTTCGTCATGAATGTCTGCTTCGATAATAAGTGCATTGGGTAGAACTAATAATTCACGATGACACTCACGCCGACGCGTTAAAATTTTGAGCAAATGACCTCGATTCGAAAGTTCAACACATAAATGGCGACCTACAAAACCACATCCACCTAATATGCAAATTGTTAATGGTTTCATACTTAAATTTTAGGTATTGCGAGAATTTCTATCATTGAATCGTGGTTGCGCTAGGACTATGAGACATATATTACAATGGAAAGACAGGTAAATTTCACTTGAGAGGACACAAACTTGCATGCTAGACCCAAGCTATTCAGGCTAAAAATTAGCCTGTTTTTGATGTTTAGGGCGCTAGAACGAGTGATCTTGTCGGTAAATTTAGGCTTATTTGTCGCATGGACTTGAATTCATTTAAATTATGAATAAAAATAGCAATTGCAGTTGTTAGCTGCATAGACCTCTTTAGTCCGCCAATTCCGGTGGCTTTTCTCGAACAGCACAAATGCTACATACAACTTTGGGGTATTTTTTAGTGAGTGAAAATATTAGTCAGATTTCCGATGACAGTTTTGAACAAGAAGTACTGCAGTCTGACCAGCCTGTACTTGTCGAATACTGGGCCGAGTGGTGTGGCCCGTGCAAAATGATTGCACCCATTCTTGATGAAATCGCAGGTAAATATGAAGGCAAGCTTAAGATCACAAAGCTAGATATTGATGATAATCCCAATACACCACCTAAGTACGGTGTGCGTGGTATACCTACATTAATGATTTTCAAAAATGGTAATGCTGAAGCAACTAAAGTTGGAGCATTATCAAAATCGCAATTGACTGCATTTATTGATCAAAGCATCTAATTCCAATTCTGTTAACAATAACTCCTATCATTCATCTATATTAATTAACTAAAAGTAATTTAATAGCAAAACCAATACGCGCTACGCTAAAAAACTCTAATTTATAAAACGCTATTCCATAGCGTAAAGAAACTTTGCATGCAAACAGCGACAATCGCACTATGCAGAGATATTTTACTAACTCTTATCTTTTAAATAACAAAATAATAGAAATGCTATGAATTTAACGGAATTAAAGAAAAGACCAGCTTCAGAATTGATTGATGTTGCTGCAGACATGGGGATTGATAATTTATCTCGTTCTCGAAAGCAAGATATTATATTTTCAATTCTTAAAGTACACGCAAAAAATGGCGAAGATATTCTTGGGAATGGTGTACTGGAAATCTTACAAGACGGATTTGGATTTCTACGTTCAGTAGATTGTTCTTATCTCGCTGGTCCAGATGATATCTATGTTTCACCCAGTCAAATTCGTCGTTTTGGATTACGTACAGGTGATACTGTATCTGGAAAAATTCGCCCGCCTAAAGACAGCGAACGATATTTTGCAATGCTTAAAGTTGATCAAATTAATTTTGATAAACCCGAAAATGCAAAACGAAAAATTTTATTTGAAAATTTAACACCTTTGCATCCAGATGAACGTCTTAAGCTAGAGCGAGGGAATGGTAGTACTGAGGATATCACTGCTCGCATTATCGATATTTGCGCACCCGTAGGGAAGGGTCAGCGTGGATTAATCGTATCGCCACCTAAAGCAGGTAAGACCCTAATGCTGCAAAATATTGCGCAGAGTGTTACCTCTAATCATCCGGATTGTTACTTAATCGTATTGCTCATTGATGAGCGACCTGAAGAAGTGACTGAAATGCAGCGCATGGTTCAGGGTGAAGTGGTTTCAAGTACGTTTGACGAGCCTGCAAGTCGTCACGTTCAAGTTGCTGAAATGGTAATCGAAAAAGCCAAAAGACTTGTGGAGCACAAGAAAGATGTTGTTATCTTGCTAGATTCCATCACGCGTTTAGCACGTGCTTATAATACTGTGGCACCTGCATCTGGCAAAGTCTTGACGGGTGGTGTGGATGCCAATGCCTTACAACGTCCTAAAAGATTCTTCGGTGCGGCGCGAAACATTGAGGAAGGTGGCAGCCTTACCATTCTGGCTACTGCGTTGATTGATACCGGTTCTAAAATGGATGAAGTTATTTATGAAGAATTCAAAGGCACAGGCAACCTGGAAATTCATATGGATCGACGAATTGCAGAAAAACGTGTATTCCCTGCCATTAACATCAATCGCTCGGGCACACGCCGTGAAGAATTGATAACAAATCAAGAAGAACTGCAAAAAATTTGGGTGCTACGAAAATTCTTGCATCCCATGGATGAAATTGAAGCGATGGATTTCATGCTTGGGCGTATGCAAACAACGAAAACCAATGAAGAATTTTTTGTTGCGATGAAGCGTTAGCATTTGAATTAATGCGTTTAATTAATAGATTTACGTTCTCAATTCCTTTTTGTCTCCGATTAGTTTTTGATGGCGCGATAACCAATATCTGAACGGTAAAACATGTTTGGCCAAGAGATCTGAGTCGCCAGACTATAAGCATTTTTCTGAGCATCAAATATATTTTCACCGAGTGCTGTTGCACATAAAACACGTCCGCCATTCGTTATCGTGTTGCC
Source organism: Gammaproteobacteria bacterium (assembly GCA_965247265.1). Classification (GTDB taxonomy): domain Bacteria; phylum Pseudomonadota; class Gammaproteobacteria; order UBA4575; family UBA4575. The sequence continues at coordinate 476,906 of OZ252002.1, read as the reverse complement.
ATTTTGTAATGCAGTGCCTGCATGAAAAACTTTATGTATAGGATTTTCAGGTAATGTTAATCCTCGAATAATTTCACCTTTATCATATTTTTCTGGGTAACCGCCTGCTGCCAGAACGACGCCCAGTGCAGTGCGGGCATCCCATTGAATAGTTTGATTGCTCAATTGTTTGTTGATTGCAGCAACACATAATTGTGCTAAATCAGATTGCATACGCATCATAATGGGTTGGGTTTCTGGGTCTCCAAACCTGCAATTGAATTCAAGTACATAGGGATTTGATTGCGCATCTATCATAATGCCTGCATAAAGAAAGCCTGTATACGGTGTACCTTGCTTCGCAAAACCTCGCACAGTTGGATAAATGATTTTATCCAAAATGCGTTGATGCATATTTTCATCGACAATAGGTGCTGGTGAATAAGCTCCCATTCCCCCTGTGTTGGGGCCTACATCTCCATTATCACGTGCCTTATGATCTTGAGAGCTCGCCATGGGTAAAACATGTTCTCCGTCCACCATGCATATAAAGCTTGCTTCTTCGCCCTTAATAAATTCTTCTACAACAATGCGCATGCCTGCATGACCAAATTTATTTCCTGTCAACATATGCTCAGCACATTGAAGTGCCTCGTCATGTGTATTCGCGATGATTACACCCTTACCCGCAGCTAAACCATCTGCTTTGATAACAATTGGAACAGGTTTTGATTTAATGTATGCACAGGCCTCTTCTAAGTCAGTAAATGCAGCATAATCGCCAGTCGGTATATAATTTTGCTGCATAAACTGCTTGGCGAATGCTTTTGATCCTTCTAATTTTGCAGTTGCTGCGCTAGGGCCAAAAATTGGAATTTGTTTTTCTGTGAATTGATCTACGATGCCCGCGATCAACGGAGCTTCAGGGCCTACTATCGTTAGCTCTATTTTTTCTTGCTTGGCAAATGTAAGTAACGATGCGATATCGTCTGCCTCGATATCAATATTTTCTGTTTTAGTTTCACATGCCGTACCAGCATTTCCAGGGGCAACATAAATTTTTGTAATTAATGCAGATTGACTTAACTTCCATGCCAGTGCGTGTTCACGTCCTCCGCCACCAACAACCAGAACCTTCATTTTAGTAATTAGCCTTTTGAGTATTTAAAATTTTATGTAAATTTTGTAAGCACAAACGCTAATGCAAACGGAAACGTTATAATAGCGAATAGATTGCCTAGCAGTACAATTGAAGCTACAGATTTTGGTTCTTGATTGAAACGTTCAGCAAACAAAAAGTTCATTACAGCTGGAGGTAATGCGCCGAATAATAATAATGATCCTGCTTGAATTGCAGTTAGATCAACAAAGCTAATCAATAGCCATGCAGTACAGAAACCAACCAGTGGGGTAAGTACCGCAAATATAATTCCAATCTTCCATTTTTCGAAGTCTATTGTAGCTAATCGCACACCTAGAGAAAACAACATTAGTGGAATTGCAATTTGGCCAAGCATACTAACGGGCAACATTATGTTTGCTGCAATAGTAATGGGTGATGCATTTATAACTAGCGCAAGTGCTGCTGCCCAAATAACAACTTGTTTGAATATCACAATAACACCTTGCTTGGAGGCTAATATCAGACTCCCAAGACCGAAATGAGTAATATTTCCAACTAAAAAAAGTACCAGACCTGTTACTAATCCTGGTTTCCCAAATGCAAGACTCATAATAGGCAAACCGACATTGCCAGCATTATGGAACATCATCGGTGGGGCAATTGTGCGAAATTTGAAATCGGTAATCGTGGAAATAACAAAAGCTAGCACCCCTGCAGTCAGCACAACGACTAATCCAGTGACGGCAAGAGACAGATGTTCGGTAAGATTAAATGATTTGTCGCTTAATGCAGAGAATACTAAAGCAGGAACAAATACATCTAAATTTAACTGGTTAGCAGTATCCATTCTAAGTTTCCATTTACTGCCAAGGAACGTACCTAATGCCACGATTGCTAGTATTGGAAACATGATGCCAATAATTTGAACAAGTATATTCACGTGCTATACAAGGAGATAAATTTGAGTTGAAATTTTTTGTTGCTGCAAAGCAATCAGGTAAATTTTACGCTACATAATGAGATGGATAATGGGTATTTTTAGCAACCTCAATGACGAAAATGACGCATTCCGGTAAATACCATTAACATATCAAAATCATCGACCGCAGCAATGACCTCGTTGTCATTAATAGAACCACCTGGTTGAATAATGGCGGTTATTCCATATTCCTGCGCTGCATCAATTGCATCTCGAAAAGGGAAAAATGCATCAGATCCCATTACAGACCCTGCTACTTTTAAATTTTCATCTTGCGCTTTAATTGCTGCAAGCTTTGCTGAATAAACGCGACTCATCTGTCCAGCGCCAATTCCAATGGTCTGTTGATTGTGTACATATACGATAGCATTAGACTTTACGAATTTCACAACTTTCCATGCGAACAATAAATCCGTTAGCTCATCGTTCGTAGGTGCTCGCTTAGAAACAACTTTAATATCTGACTCGTCAATCTTACCTAAGTCTCGATCTTGTACTAATAGCCCACCCACTACACGCTTATAATCAAAGGACTCAATATTTTCATGCTGTTCCCCGCACTCTAATACTCGGATATTCTTCTTTGTCGCTAACACTTCACATGCAGCATCAGAAATTATTGGCGCAACAATAACTTCTACAAACTGTCGATCAATAATAGTTTTTGCGGTGTTTACATCAAGCTCTTGGTTAAAGGCAATTATGCCGCCAAAAGCAGAGGTAGGATCTGTTTGATAGGCTAATTCATAAGCTTCCGAAATGCTTTTGCCAATAGCAACGCCACAAGGGTTTGCATGTTTAACAATGACGCAAGCGGGCGAAGAAAATTGTCGCACACATTCCAGCGCGGCATCAGTATCGGCGACATTGTTATAGGATAATTGTTTACCTTGAAGTATTTTTGATTTTGCAACACTTGGCTCACTTAGTACCGACTCAATATAAAATGCGCCACGTTGGTGAGGGTTTTCTCCATAACGCAATACTTGTGCTTTATGTAACTGAAGGTTGAGTGTGCGCGGGAATACAGTGTTATCTTTTAATAGCTGTGTTCCTAGATAATTAGCAATCATGCCGTCATACTGAGACGTATGTTCAAATGCTTTAACGGCAAGATCAAATCGAGTATTCGCATCTAGCGCACCATCATTATTTTTTAAGTTTAGTATAATTTTTGTGTAATCTGATGGGTCAACAACTACACCCACATGCACATTATTTTTGGCCGCTGCTCTTAACATTGCAGGCCCGCCAATATCAATGTTTTCAATAGCATTTTCTAGTGTGCAATCGGGCTTGGCAATGGTTGCAGCAAATGGATAAAGGTTGATAACAACCAAATCGATAGGCTCTATATTATGTTGTTGCATGACGTGTTTGTCTTGGCCTCGGCGTCCTAGGATGCCGCCATGCACTTTTGGATGGAGTGTTTTAACACGGCCATCCATTATTTCAGGAAAACCGGTAAAGTCAGATACTTCCGTAACGTTTATATCATTTTCACTAAGTAACTGTGCCGTGCCACCCGTAGATAAAATTTCTATCCTCAGGTTGCGTAACTCACGGGCAAATTCAATAATGCCCGATTTTTTAGATACGCTTATTAACGCACGACGTATGGCGTGCCGGTTAGAACTGGCCAACGAAGTTTTCTAAATTGAAAAGCTGACTAGTTTAGCCCGTATATTTTGAGCTTTTTTCGTAATGTTCCGCGGTTAAGACCTAAGTATTTGGCCGCCTTTGTTTGATTGCCGTTGCAATACTGCATGACAGATTCCAAGAGTGGGCGTTCAACCTCTTCAATGAACATATTGTAGAGTTCTTCTGGTTCATCACCACTTAATTGGTTTAAGTATAGTCGTAATGAATTTGTGACGGTGTCACGTAAAGGTTGTTTGCGGCGCTCACGATGCAAATTTGTTACTTGGGCAGTTGATAACGATGCACTCATTCGGCTAACTCCATTTTTTCACATGCTGATGTTTTAAAAAATTCACTTAATCGTTTTAATTGTTCTTGTGTACTATCAGTACGCAATAATGAATCCTTAAACATCGCATAGTTTGTAAACTTTTTTAGATACCAAGCGATATGTTTTCGAGCAACACGAACACCCACTTTATTTCCATAATGTGTATACAAGCCATCAAGATGTACTTGCATAACTGTTTCAATTTCTTCCAATGAGGGTATAGGCGGCGTCTTGTTATTTTTTATGTAGTAACTTACCTGTCTAAATATCCAGGGGTTACCTTGCGCTGCTCTTCCTATCATAATCGCATTTGCTTTAGTAAAAGCCAAGACTTTTTTGCAATTTCTGGGGAATAAATATCGCCATTTGCAATTACTGGAATACTCACCACATTTTTTACTTTTCTTATTGTCTCGTATTCTGCATTACCTTTGTATAAGCATTGACGTGTGCGCCCATGTATGGCTAGTGCTTGAATCCCTATGGCTTCAGCAAGCTTCGCAATTTTTTACTGCATTATGTTTATGTGTAGTAGTTCCTGTTCGAATTTTTAAGGTAACAGGTACATCAACTGTATTTACAACAGTTTTTAAAATTTCAGCAACTGTTTTCTCATCTTCAAGTAAAGCTGAGCCTGCCTTTTTTTTACAAACGTTTTTAGCAGGGCATCCCATATTAATATCAATAATTTGTGCACCTTTGTTAACACAAACTTTTGCCGCTGTAGCCATCAATTTTGGATCAGTACCTGCAATTTGTACGATACGAGGTTCAGGGTCAGTAGGTTTTATTAAACGCGTAGAGCTTTTAGAACGATTCCAAAGAGAAATATCAGAAGTTAGCATTTCTGCAACGGTTGCTGCTGCTCCTTTTTGTGTGCAGATATTTCGGAATACAGAATCGGTAATTCCCGCCATTGGCGCGAGCATAATATTACTTCGCAATGTGAAATTGCCTATTTTCAATGGCTTAGCAATGTCTGAGTGACTAATAGAACTCAAATTCATAAGCTATCACTTTGCTACCAGGATCAAAGACTTCCAAACGCGCACCAATTGGTTGGTCAGGGTGCATTAATGAGGAGGCTAACTTTTTATTTACAAGATAATCATTAGGAATAAACCGTCGTATCGCAACAACTTGGCCTTGAGTATTTAGTAAGGCAACTTGTAAATGTGGCAGTGGTTGCGCAGCAGTACTTTCATTGACGAACGAAGTAGTAATCATTAGCGCATCTTCAACATTTGGATGCGTATAGATACTTCGATTTAAAATTTTGATTGCGCCTAAGTCACGTTCAATTGGTGATGTACATCGCATGACATTACAGAATCCGTTTACCCATGTGCGGGGTAAAACATCTACATTTTGCCAATAGGTTATTTGTCCAAGGAAAAATGTTGCCAGTAAAAGTGAACCTGCAGTCCACATTGCCATATGCATAGGATTACTGGGTCTTGTAAGAAAGCCGCTACCAAAGTCATCTCGAATTACTGTGGGAATTTTTTCGTTGTCGATTAATTCATCTTCGTTGTGTTGATGCATTTCATCTGATGTGGAATCCGTAGAAACAGGCTCCACTTCAGATGAATCAAATTCTTGTTTTAAAGAATTAGTTTTTTCTGTATCTGGTAATTCAGAGTCTTCATGTATGTGATCTTTACCATTAAAAACCGCATCGCATAAACCACAGCGCACCAATCCTTCGGCAATTTTTAATTGTTACGTCGTGACACGAAATACAGCATTACAATCTGGGCACTTGGTATACATTTTTGAGTTAGTGTGGATAAAAACTATTTAAGCGAAGCTTCTATTAATAACCATTCATTTTACGAGTGTATATGATCAATTGAAAATTTCTGCTGATATGCCTAAGTCAGTTCTTCAAGTTGTTGTTCCAGTATACCGGATAATATTATTTTTCCGGTAGACTGTAGCGCATTTGCGAATTGTTACTCTAAGTTAAGTAATGGTCTTAAAAGGATATTAGCAATCAGCAAATTACAAGTATGATTGACCAGTGAATCGGCTGTTGTAATGGTGAGTTTATCGTTCGGTAAGAAATTTTCATCTGCATTTGCACGCGTAGCGCGTGTAGCTTGAACATCATGAGCAACAGCTAGAATAGATTTCGCACCAAGATAATAAGCTGAGATAGCTAAAATACCTGAACCGCGACCAAAGTCTATGACGGTTTGATCAATAACAGGATGCTTAGCCAACCACTCAAGGCACAAAGCAGTTGTTGGATGTGTGCCCGTACCAAAAGCTAAACCAGGATCTAATCGAATATTAACTGCAAAGGGATCGGGACTGCGACACCAGCTAGGGCAAACCCATAACCGTTCAACAAATTGCAGGGGCGGAAAATTTTCTCCCAAGTCTGTTCGTAATTTTGAATAGCAACAGGATATTTGGAGATGTCGACAGGACATGCAAGTGCTTTTTCAATAACGCTTTGCAATCTAATAACGTCAATATCATTATTAAATAAAGCGGTTAGGGATACATGGCCCCAAATTGGAGTCTCGTCAACTTTTTCAACAAATACCGGATCATTCTCGGCATCTTGCATACTTATAGAAATTGCTTCCCATTCATCAAGAATAATTTCTACAGCGGTAAACTGTAACTTTGAGATAATTAATTGAACTTCAAACACGTCAACCACGCATTTGCATAGGGCTGCTAGTTTTTTAACTTAGATTCGAGGTAGTGAATATTATGTTCTGCGTTAATAAATACAGGATCCTGCATTAGGTCCTGATGTAAAGGCACATTTGTGGTGATACCTTCTATCACAATCTCGTGTAATGCACCTTTCATTCGTGTGATCGCCCCTTCACGACTATGCCCAACTGCCAATAACTTACCAATCATCGAATCATAATGAGGCGGTACTTTGTAACCGTTATACAAGTGAGTATCGACACGAATTCCAGGTCCGCCCGGACAATGGAAGTGTGTGACTTCACCCGGGCACGGCGTAAATTTATATGGGTCTTCAGCATTTATTCTGCACTCAATAGCATGTCCGCGAATTTTAATGTCATCCTGTTTAAACTGAAGGGTATCTCCCGCTGCAATAACTAGTTGTTGTTTAACAATATCGATACCTGTGATCATCTCTGTTACGGGATGTTCAACTTGCACACGAGTATTCATTTCAATGAAAAAGAATTCACCATTCGCATATAGAAACTCAAAAGTGCCTGCGCCGCGATAGCCCATTTGGCGACAAGCCTCGGTTACACGCTCGCCTATGAATTGTCGTTGTTCTGGGGTAATGCCAAAGGCAGGCGCTTCTTCAATAACTTTCTGGTTGCGTCGCTGCATCGAACAATCGCGTTCAAATAAATGTATCGCATTGCCGTGAGTATCTGCTAACACCTGAAATTCTACGTGACGTGGGTTTTGTAAAAACTTTTCCATATACAATCGGCCATCTTTAAATGCAGCCGTAGCTTCCGTACGCGTTAATGAGATCGACTCCTCTAATTCGTTCTCATCAAAAACAACGCGCATGCCTCGACCTCCGCCACCGCCTGCTGCTTTAACAATTATTGGGTAGCCGATATCGCGCGCCATACGCATGCTTTGATCGATATCTTCGCCGATCGGATCTGCAGTACCTGGTACGCAGGGTACGCCTGCTGCATCCATTGCACGTTTGGCGGAAATTTTATCTCCCATCATGCGAATCGTATCTGCAGTAGGCCCAATAAATATAAACCCACTTGATTCAACCACCTCAGCGAATTCGGCATTTTCCGACAAGAAACCGTAGCCGGGATGTATGGCGGTTGCATCGGTTACTTCTGCTGCGCTAATAATTGCAGGTATATTTAAATAACTTTCTACTGAAGGAGCGGGACCGATACAAACAGACTCATCTGCCATACCAACATGCATTAAGTCACGGTCTGCTTCGGAATGAAGTGCGACTGTTTTCGTGCCCATATCACGACAAGCACGAAGAATGCGTAGTGCTATTTCGCCGCGATTGGCAATTACAACTTTATCTATCATATGGGGATATTATTTAACGAGAATCTTAGCTAAGTACAAACAATGCTTGTCCATATTCAACAGGTTGAGCATTTTCAGCTAAAACAGCTGTAACAGTTCCAGCTTTATCGGCTTCAATTTGGTTTAACATTTTCATCGCTTCAATTATGCACAATGTATCACCCACTTGAACAGATTGTCCGACTTCTACGAACGGCTTTTGACCCGGTGCGGGCGCTTCATAAAATGTACCAACCATGGGCGAATTAACAGTATGCCCATCGGGTGCTGAAACCGCGGCTTTTGCATCACTAGAAGAATCAGTAGGACTTAAAGTTGGAGCGATTGGGGCAGCTGCAGCTTGTGATATGACAATTGGTTGAATGGGTGCAGTCGAACCTCGGCTGATCCGTATAGATTCATCGCCTTCATCAATTTCAATCTCTGCGATATCTGATTCCTCTATTAACTCGATTAATTTTTTAACTTTACGAATATCCATTTTTAACTCGCTGTAATTTTGTTGTCTGCGGCTTCAACTGCAAGCTCATACCCCTTTGGCCCCATTCCAGAGATTACGCCCACTGCAATATCTGACAGATAAGAGTGTTGCCGAAATTCCTCACGTGAAAATACATTTGATAAGTGAAGTTCAATAAATGGGATATCAACACCTAGCAGTGCATCTCGAAGTGAAATGCTGGTATGAGTAAAGGCGCCTGGATTAAAAATGATCATACTTATACCCTCTTTTTTTGCCTGATGAATGCGCTCAACTAACTCATGCTCAGCATTACTTTGGAAGTCAGCCAGTTGATGCCCCAACGTCGTTGCTTGCACGCGCGCACGCTGAACCACATCAGCAAGCGATTCATATCCGTATACTTCAGGCTCTCTTTGACCGAGTAAATTGAGGTTTGGGCCATTTAATAGTAAGAAATTAGCCATAAATTCATTTAATTTGTTGCTAAATGCGTTGATCTTGTCGCTTAATTATTATTGGATGCGAGCTTACATGAAATTCATATCGTTAACAGTAAAATAATTGAGTTATTATAAAATTAAAGTATTTTAAAGAATTTATCGGCAAGATTGTCGATAAATCATGTATTTTTGCTGACTTTTAGCATTTTTATAGAAAATTTCCATGACAACGCCATATGAACGGTTTGAATAATGAGTGTGTAAGGATATCAAAGAAAGGCTGCTCTTAATTACCTAGGACTATTATGAAATATAGTAATACGTACACATGGTTCGGGTTCGTTGTTGCATGCATGTTGATGTTTGTAGGTTTTGCATGGGCAAATGAAAAACAAGTAGGAAATTCAGCTCGAGCTGAGGTAAAAACAGCCATGTTTGCAGGCGGCTGCTTTTGGTGCATGGAACCTCCGTTCGATAAGTTAAAAGGGGTGTTGTCCACGGTGTCTGGCTACACCGGTGGTCTTACTAAAAACCCTACTTATGAAGACGTTTCCTATAAAGACACGGGTCACTTTGAGGCTGTTGAGGTAAGTTACGATCCATTGCAGATTAATTACGAAACGCTACTGACAGTGTTTTGGCATAACGTTGATCCATTGAATGCCAAGGGCCAGTTTTGTGATAACGGCGAAAGTTACCGCACGGCAATTTTCTATTTAGATGAAGCCCAGAAAATACAAGCAGAAATGTCAATTACGGAATTGGGGAAATCTAATTTTTTTAATAAACCAATCGTTACGCAACTATTCCCCGCGAAAACGTTTTACCCGGCAGAAGACTACCACCAAGATTACTATAAAAAGAATCCGGTTCGTTACAAGTATTATCGTTATGCCTGCGGACGTGACAAACGTCTTAACGAATTGTGGAACGATTTAGCAGGAAAACCGGGGGCGCTTTTACCCCGTGCAAAGTAAATGATAGAGGTGCGGACTTCATTTAAATTCCAGGGTCTATAAAGCATTCATCAGACAGGTAAAAGTGATTGCCAATCTAAGTTAGCATCTATCTATACACGACTAATCGTTTAGCGCGACGGTGCTTGATTGTTTGAAGCTTTCAATATGCGAAGAAAATTTTGGTGCATCCATATAGCCAACTACTCGATAGTTACGCAGTTCATTACCTGATTTGCTATAAAACAAAATTGCGGGCGGGCCAAACAAGCCTAATTCTTTGAGCAGTGCTTGGTCTGCTTCGTCATTATCTGTGACATCAGACTGCAACATTACGAAGTTGTCTAAAGACAGTTGAACGTTTGCGTCGCTGAATGTAAATGATTCCATTTCTTTGCATGAAATACACCAGTCTGCATAAAAATCCAACATTATAGGCTTGCCTGCTTGTACGGCTTGCTGGATTGCAGCATTGAGTCCATCGATGCCTTTCACTTGCTTAAATGCGAGCGAATGCGAATCTCTTGAATTGTTGCCGTATATGCTTGAGGCAACTTGTGGAGTAGAAATACCCTGCAAAGGCTGTAACAAACTTTGGCCGCCGCTAGTTGCGCCAATTACAAGGATTGCGCCATAGACCAGCGAAATTAAGCCTAAGCCTTTCCATAGTTTAGACCAACCTGATGCGCCTTCTTTAATTGCATCGAGTGCGCCAAGATAAATTGCAGAAACAATTAACAATGCGCCTGATAACAACAAAACTATTTCCCCAGGCAGAATGCGTTCTAATAACCAAATTGCTAACGCTAGTAAAAGTACACCAAATACTGCCTTTACTGAATCCATCCATGCACCTGCTTTAGGGAGCACTTTGCCCGCGGATGTTCCAATTGCAAGCAGTGGTGCGCCCATACCAATGCTTAATGCAAATAATGCAATGCCACCAATAAGCGCATCACCGGTATTTGCAATATAAATTAATGCGCCGATTAATGGTGCAGTGACACAAGGGCCTACAATGAGTGCCGACAAAAAGCCCATGATTCCCGCTCCAATATAAGAGCCTTGCTGTTGGTTAGAGCTGATCATATTTAACTTAGATTGCACAGAATTTGGCATTTGTAATTCATAAAAACCGAACATGGCCAATGACAACAAAATAAATATTCCTGCAAAGACACTGAGTACCCAAGGGTTTTGGAACCATATTTGAATGTTTTCACCAGACAGTCCAATTACAACACCTGCCACGGTGTAGGTGACGGCCATCGCTAACACATAAATTAGTGACAATGAAAATGCTTTTGATGTAGATATGCTTTCACCTTGCCCAACAATAATACTGGATAAAATAGGAATCATTGGAAATACGCACGGTGTAAAGGCCAATAACAATCCTAATCCAAAGAAGGTTAGTACTGTGAACCAGAGTTTTCCTGATGCAAGTGTGCTCGCAATTTTGTCTTGTTCAGATTGAAAGCTCGCATTATTTACTGCAGAACTGGGCGTTGTACCGCTTGTTGCGCTGGATGATGATTGTGTGCCGGTGCCGCCTAAATTGTTCCATGCAACACTGATATATTTTGTAATGGGTGGATAGCAAAGCCCCGCTTTTGCACAACCTTGATACTTAACAATTAGATCAACCGTGCCAGAACTCGAGGCAATGCTTTGTATAGGGATATCAGCTTGAAAACTATGATCAATAGATACTATCTGGCCAAAGTACTCATCCATTTTTTCTTTCCCTTCAGGCAATACCATATTGCCCAAGGAAACTTGTGATGCATCTTGTGGGGAGACGCTGATCTTATCTTTATAAAGATAGTAACCCTCGACGACTGACCAAGTTGATGTAATGGTATTTGCATTGCTCTGTTTCGTACTAACTTGAAAAGCAATGTCGGGATCTAAAAACTCATCTTCGTTAGAAGCATTAGCAACGTTAGTTAGCTTGTCTAATTGGCTTATGAAAAGAGGTGTCTGAAAATTTGAATCAGACGAATTAAACGCGACAATCCAGCCAAACGGATTAGCCAGTATAAAAATAAGCAGAAAATAGAAGCCTAATTTTTTCATGGTTTTGTATTCGAAGTTATCCATTGCAAATAATTTTTTGCCCCGTTAGTTATTGGAGTGGCAATTATCTCGGGAAGTTCGTATGGGTGCAGTTGCTGTAAAAATAACTCCAGTCCAAGATAGTTGTTTTCAGTGGTTTTGATCAGCGCTACCAGCTCATTTTCGATGCAGGTTTTACCTTCCCAAACATATACAGATTGCCCTTGAGGTAGGATATTTACACATGCTGCGAGCTTTGCCTGCACGATTTCCTGAGCGATCCGCTGAGCGGTGTCGATATCTGGAAAAGTGGTTAACACAACTAAATAGGAGGTCATGATTTGGGCCGCTATCTAGGCGAGAATTCCACGTATAAGCATTAAAAAAAGCTCCACTCTAGGTATTGAAGTTTATGCCTGCTGTCCCCATATTGTCACCATAATTAAAAGGTACTTACTCATGACACGAACGCGAGTGCGAATATTTCCAATTTTTATAGCCATATTCCTAATCGTGCCAATTTTTGAGATTTATCTTCTCATTCAAGTGGGCTCTATCATCGGCGCATTGCCTACCATAGCGCTTGTCGTGCTTACCGCTGTAATAGGTGCAGCGCTACTTCGCACACAGGGTTTCATTACCTATAGCCGATTCAATCAAGCGTTAGCGAATGGGCGCGTGCCCACTACAGAAATTTTAGAAGGAGTGGCATTGTTAATTGGTGGGGCCTTATTGCTTACACCGGGGTTTTTTACTGACACCATTGGTTTCTTGTGTTTGCTGCCTTTCTCACGCCGCCCATTGGTGAGGTATATCGCCAAGCGTTTTAATCCCATTTCGACGGAGAATTTCGGGAAGGCGCATATCCATCGCTCACAAGGTAATGTCTATGAGGGGAAAGTGACGGGCCATCATGACGAGTAACCCAACCCTAAAAATCGCTAGAAAGCGCTTGACTTCGAGTGCCGTGTTCGTATTATTGGCACTCATTAATAGAGAGTGCTAACAATAAGACACATTTTCTAATAACTATTTAAACTAAACATATATTTAGGAGGCGATCCAAATGAAGATACGTCCGTTGCATGACCGAGTGGTCGTCAAACGTATGGAAGAAGAACGTACCAGCCCTGGCGGTATTGTTATTCCAGATTCTGCTACTGAAAAACCCATTAAAGGCGAAGTAATGGCAGTTGGGAATGGAAAAGTCACTGATAGTGGCGACATCCGTGCGCTGGATTTAAAGACAGGAGACAAAGTGCTATTTGGAAAATATTCCGGCACGGAAGTGAAAGTTGACGGCGAAGATCTGCTCGTAATGCGTGAAGACGACATTATGGCAGTCATCGAAGGCTAGTCTTTTTATATAAAGTTTTAACGCATTTAGGAAGGAAATATAATGAGTGCAAAAGAAGTACGTTTTGACGAAGAAGCCAGAAGAGGTATGACACGAGGTGTCAATATTTTGGCTAACGCTGTAAAGGCAACATTAGGCCCTAAAGGTCGTAATGTTGTGATAGATAAATCTTTTGGTGCACCAACTGTAACTAAGGACGGTGTATCAGTTGCAAAAGAAATTGAATTAGAAGACAAATTTGAGAACATGGGTGCGCAAATGGTGAAGGAAGTTGCCTCGCATACATCTGATGTTGCAGGTGACGGAACCACCACAGCCACCGTTCTTGCACAAGCAATTGTTTGTGAAGGCATGAAATCAGTCGCGGCGGGCATGAACCCGATGGACCTTAAGCGTGGCTTGGATAAAGCTGTGATCAGGGCAGTAGAAGCTTTACAAGACTTGTCAAAACCTTGTGCTGATAATAAAGCAATTGCACAAGTAGGCAGTATTTCTGCAAATGCTGACTCTTCAATCGGTGACATCATTGCAGAATCTATGGACAAGGTTGGTAAAGAGGGTGTAATTACTGTTGAAGAAGGCAATACTCTAGATAATGAGTTAGACGTTGTTGAAGGTATGCAGTTTGATCGTGGTTATCTATCCCCTTACTTTATTAATAATCAAGATAACATGTCAGCGGAATTGGATGAACCTTATATTCTTCTGCATGACAAGAAAATTTCAAACATTCGTGACATGCTTCCATTGCTGGAAGGGGTCGCCAAAGCGGGTAAGCCATTGATGATCATCGCTGAAGACGTAGAAGGCGAAGCGTTAGCTACACTCGTTGTAAATACCATCCGAGGCATTGTTAAAGTTTGTGCTGCGAAAGCACCTGGGTTTGGTGATAGACGTAAAGCCATGCTGCAAGACATTGCAGTTTTAACGGGTGGTACTGTGATTTCGGAAGAAGTCGGTTTATCACTTGAAAAAGCGAGTCTTGATGATTTAGGTAATGCAAAACGCATTAGTGTTTCTAAGGAAAATACGACCATTATTGATGGCGCAGGACAAGCTAGCGACATTCAAGGTCGTGTTGAGCAAATTAAAACACAAATTGAAGAGGCGACGTCTGATTATGATAAAGAAAAATTGCAAGAACGCATGGCAAAACTTGCCGGTGGTGTTGCTGTAATTAAAGTTGGAGCTGCTACAGAAATTGAAATGAAAGAAAAGAAAGCGCGTGTTGAAGATGCATTACATGCTACGCGTGCGGCAGTTGAAGAAGGTGTTGTTCCTGGTGGCGGCGTTGCATTGCTACGTACTCGTAAAGCTCTTGAAAAACTTAAAGGTGATAATCATGAGCAAAATATGGGTATTGGGATTGCAATGCGTGCACTGGAGGAACCCTTACGTCAAATCGTAGCAAACTCCGGTGACGAAGCATCTGTCATCCTTGCCAAAGTTGATGAAGGCGAAGGCAATTTTGGTTATAACGCCGCAACAAGTGAGTTTGGTGACATGATTGAAATGGGTATTTTGGATCCAACCAAAGTTGCACGAACTGCATTGCAAAATGCAGCATCTGTTGCGGGCTTGATGATCACGACACAGGCCATGGTAGCGGAAAAACCAGCCGAAGAGCAGCATGACCATGCTGCAGCAACTGATATGGCTGGCATGGGCGGAATGGGCGGAATGGGCGGAATGATGTAAATCACCTGTTCAGTAAGCACTAATTAAAAGGCCTCGCATTGCGAGGCCTTTTTGTTTAGTAAATAATAAAATAATGCGAATTGATCCCTCAAGCCACCTAATTATGGGCGTGCATTATGTGCCATCACCTAATGCAGATGAACGTCCTGCACAATGTTCTCCAACAGTAATCGTTATTCATAATATAAGTTTGCCACCGAATAAATTTGGTGGGCCGTATATTGAACAGTTGTTTACTAATCAGCTAGATCCTGAAGCGCACCCATACTTTAAAGAAATAGGAGACCAGAAGGTTTCAGCCCATGTATTAATAAGGCGTGATGGAGAAGTTATCCAATTCGTTCCATTTAACCAGCGTGCCTGGCATGCAGGCGAGTCATTTTATGAAGGCAAAGAAGAGTGTAATGACTTTTCTATTGGTGTAGAGCTAGAAGGCACGGATGACCAGGACTATGAGAAGGAACAATATGCGGTATTGGCAACATTAATAGATTCCTTGCGTATCGTTTATCCATCAGTAAGCAAGCATCGAATTGTGGGACATTCCGACATTGCCCCACATCGTAAAACAGACCCAGGTCCTGTATTTAATTGGGAGCGACTTAAAAAAGAATTAGCTTAATCTATAAAATTTGCCACGACTTATTTATATAGCCCTGGATGGGTTTAAAATTTTTTTGTAGCTTATTTTATTGCACTCCTTTATCCAGTACCCTAAGTAAAGATTAGAAAGGTTTCTGTTTTGTGTTTGTTCGATTAGTTTTAGTATTGCAAACGTGCCAAGACTACGCTTTTCATAGTAAGGGTCATAGAAACTATATACAGCGGATAAACCTTGAGGGAGAAAATCAAAAACTGCCACACATATTAGTTTTTCTGCAAGTCTAAATTCTATGAAGCCAGTGTTTGACCAATTCCCAATAATAAAATCTTTATAATCATCAACCGTTGAAAGCGACATTGGACTTTCTGTATGACGCGCTTCTAAATACGATTTATATAATTTAAAATGCTCTTCAAGATAACTGTTGTTTACTATATTTACAATTAAGTCTTGATTTAATCGTAATGTTCGACTTTGAGAGCGGTTAGGTTTGAATGTATTTACGCAAACACGAGTAGGGACACACGCGCTGTAGTGAGGGCATTGTGGGCGATATAAGTGCTTACCATTGCGTCTGAAACCATAATCAATAAGAGTGCTGTAGATTTTGTTTGTAATTTCTTTATTTGGATCTGTAACAATATTTACACTGTAGCGATCGGGTAAATAACCACATTGATGGGCGGGTGTTTGGTAAAAATCCATTTTAATATATAAATATAAGTATTTTTTTCATAACATTAACTATAAACAATTCGCTTACTGTGGATTGATGTAACAATCAAAAGTATTATCAATCTTATATTATAAGGCACTACTATTTGTACATTAAATATGTATACGCAGCTACATAATCGTTTAAAACAAATCGCCAGCGATAAACAAGAGTCAGTATTGTCTGACGGGCTTATTGGGATAGAAAAAGAATCATTACGTGTAGACAGCGAGGGTAGAATTTCTCAACTATCACACCCGACTGCGTTGGGTTCGTCATTTGCAAATCCGTATATAACCACAGACTATTCGGAAGCGCTGTTAGAGTTTATAACACCCCCAATAAAGGGGGTCCCATCTGCCGTTAGCTTTTTGAAAAAAATTCATCAATTTGTTTATTCCCATCTAGAGGATGAATTACTGTGGAGTGCAAGTATGCCCTGCGTGGTTGCAGGAGAAGAAAGCATACGCATAGCAAAATACGGAAACTCTAATTTAGGATTAATGAAGACAATTTATAGACGCGGATTGGGACATCGTTATGGAAAAATGATGCAGGTAATTGCAGGTGTGCATTTTAACTTTTCAATGCAAGAAAAATTTTGGCCCTATTATCGCGAAGCACTAGGTAACCAAAGTGAATCGTTACAAGACTTTACCTCAAATCAATATTTTGGACTGATTCGAAATTTACAAAGATATGGTTGGTTAATTTACTATCTTTTTGGCGCTTCACCTGCAATTTGTAATTCTTTTTTAGAAGGCCAGTCTACTAAGCTTGATGCATTTGATGCCACGACTTCATATTTGCCATATGCGACAACATTACGTATGGGAGATATTGGTTACAATAATAAAAAAGAAAATGAGTTCGGTGTTAAAGCATGCTATGACAGTTTATCTTCTTACATAGATTGCTTAACACATGCAATTGAAACACCATGTCCTGAGTTTGAAAAAATTGGGGTAAAAGTAAATGGCAAATATCGACAACTAAATACAAATATTCTACAAATTGAAAATGAGTATTACAGTACGATAAGGCCAAAGCAGCCATCAAATAATAATGAAAAGCCTACACATGCACTTAGTAAGCGAGGAGTTCGATACATAGAATTGCGATCTTTAGATTTGAATTTTTATGAACCACTAGGAGTAAGTGAATCACAGTTATATTTTTTAGAAGCGCTAATGATTTTTTGTTTGCTTCAAGAGAGTCCTGATATAGACAAAGATGAGCGAAAAATGATCGACAGAAACGAACATGACACAGCTCACCATGGTCGAGATCCAGCGCTACAGCTGATTCAAAAGCATAGACATGTACCGCTGAAAGATTGGGCGAGCGAGATTCTAATTGAGATGCAAGCAGTATGTGAAATGCTGGATACTTTGTGTAATGGTGAGCACTATAGGTCTGCTTTACAGGAGCAAATGTCAATTGTAAAAGATACCTCACTGGTCCCCTCAGCGTTGATTTTGGATGAAATGCGATCAAGCAATGAAGGATTTTTCGAAATGGCCTGTCGGGTATCAGAAATGCATCGAAACCAATTATCTAACAATGAGTTAAGTAAAAATGATGAAAATCATTTTATTTATACTGTTCAACAGTCTATCGAAAAACAACAACGGCTTGAGGCATCCGACACAATTTCTTTCGATCAATTTTTGCATGATTACAATTCTGAAACACTGAGTAATCACGCAATAACGGCATGAGCAAGTATTTCAATTTCAAATTAAGGATAATATTAATTGGCTTTGCATTAGCTTGTGGGGCTGTACATGCTGAGGTGTTTAAATGGGTTGATGCTAATGGGAAAATACACTATAGCGATCGAAAAATTGATTCGAGCGCAGAGAAGTTAAGTATATCAACGGGCAAAACAAGTAAAGGTGAAACAAACACTGATAGTGAACAACGATTAGCAAATCAAAACAAATATGTTAATTACCTGCAATCTGAACGTTTAGAGCGACAAGAAAAGCGAGATCAACAAAAACAACAGCAAACTAAACAAAAACAATATTGTGCATCGCTTAAAGATCAACTAATAAGTTTCACAGAAGATCAGGCGCGCTGGTATGTGTTTGATGATGCAACTGGTGAGCGCCGTTTTGTTACAGACGCTGAGCTTAATCAACGAAAACAAGAATTACAATCTGAAATTAAAACCAACTGCAGCTAAAATTAGCTACAGTTGATTCTAATTCTCACGTATTACTTATTCATAGTACCCTGGCGGGTAGGGCGCGAAACCAATTTTATAATTATGATGTGGCCAAAAGCGATTATTCTGAGTACCACAATCAATAATGTGTTTGTGACATAACGTTTCTCGCCATTCATATTTATAGAAATACTTAGCTAATTCGGTTTGCATTGGATTGAATTGTATGTAACGTGCATGTGAGTGTGCTTGTGTGCCAAACCCTGTACCGGCTTCGTTCTCTGCCAAATCTTCTATTGGCGCAGGGCTACCAGACATTTTTCCAGATGCTGGTGCGTGTTTTTGGTTGGCTTTTTCTTTTGATCTATTTTGCAGCATAGGAATGTTTTCTTTAAATACAGAGACTGCAATGACGCCCATCGCACTATCATCGCCAAATGCATGTGCGTAGGATTCATTCATGTGAGTGAATATAAATCGATGTATGTCATGACTACTTGTACGCCATCCCTTGTAGATTTGTGTTTCATAGGGTCCTAAAATATACATATTCTCATTATGTTTCAGATGAGATTTTTTACCGGATATAATATTTCGACCATCTACAGCAATGACAAATCCTAGTCGTTGATGCGTAGTATTTTGGATGCGCAACCCATAGTTATGATCTTTTATCGCTTCAAGATAGGCGCGATATTCATTATTGTTCTCAAACGCGTTAACTGGATATATAGAAAATGATTCTCCGTTATCCTTAACAATATCAATAGCCGCTGGGTGTTGATATCCATCGTAATTGCTCAATGCAACACATGGAACCGCTAAACTAATAAATAATGTCGTCCATAACAGCTCAAATTTAATATAATTCATATTCATCATAATTCTTCCCTTTTTTGATTGTGTAAGTCGTTCTATGCTTATAAACGGATTTGGGGCTTGATTGGGTTAACATAGAATAAAAATCGTGCAATCTTCAAAAAATACACTGGTCATTAAGGATTTAGTCTTAATAGGGGGCGGGCATAGCCACGTCGCTGTGCTGAAACGGTTTGGGATGCAGCCGTTGAATGGACTGCAAATTACACTCATTACCCGAGATGTTCATACCCCGTATTCGGGAATGCTGCCTGGATATATTGCTGGCCATTACGACTATGATGAAAGCCACATTGATCTACGCCCACTTGCTCAATTTTCAAGCGCGCGACTCATTCATGCATCAGCATCCATGCTTGATTTGGATCTAAAACAAGTCCTTTGTGGTGATCGTCCACCCATCCGTTACGATTTACTTTCAATCAACACTGGCTCTACGCCATCTAAAATTGAAGTCCCAGGTTCTAAAGACTATGCCTTAGCAGTGAAGCCTATAAACCTTTTTTTGCAGAAATGGAATGTGGTTATGCAACAGGTTGTAGATTTAAAGGGCGATTTTAAAGTCGTTGTTGTGGGCGCCGGGGCGGGCGGTGTAGAAGTAACCTTATCAACACAGTTTCATTTGCAGCAGTTACTGCTTAAACACTCATTACCATTAGACAAGCTTCAGTATCATCTAGTCTCAGGAAATGGCGCTGTTTTACCTTCACACAACCAGTCTGTACAGCATCGGTTTAAGCGTGTTTTAACTGAACGAAATGTGGTGATTCATTCGGAGTGTAAAGCCGAGCGTGTAAATGAAAATGAAATAAAATTAGATTCAGGTGAATTATTACATGCCGATGCAATTATTTGGGCCACACATGCATCCGCCCCATCTTGGTATAAAGAATCTGGTCTTGCAGTTGATGAGTTAGGCTTTATCAAAATAAATGATTCGTTGCAGTCTGTTTCACATCCAGATGTATTTGCCGCGGGTGACATTGCAACCCTAACCAATTATCCACGTCCTAAGTCTGGTGTATTTGCGGTACGCCAAGGATTGCCCCTATATAAAAATTTAAAACGTGCACTTACTAATCAATCTTTAAAAAAGCATGTCCCTCAAATTAGTTTTCTTAGCTTAATAAGCACAGGGAACAAATATGCAGTTGCCTCAAGAGGAAGCTTTGCATGGGAAGGAACTTGGGTTTGGCAGCTTAAAGACTTTGTTGATCGAAAATTTATGCGTAAGTATAACGAGCTTTCAGACATGGGGGGTGAGGAAGAGGTAAAGATTAAAAGCAAACTGGCCGATTCAGATACGCTAAAGGAAATATCTGCAATTGCAATGCGCTGTGGAGGATGTGGGGCAAAGGTTGGCAGCAATGTTTTAAGTCGGGTTGTCAATAAGCTATCTCCAATATCGCGTAATGATGTACTTATAGGTCTCGATGCGCCTGATGATGCTGCTGTGTTGCAAATACCGCCGGGGAAAGTGCAGGTTCAGTCAGTAGATTACTTTAGATCTTTTATCGATGATCCGTATATTTTTGGACAAATTGCCGCTAATCATTGTCTTGGCGATATTTTTGCTATGGGTGCAGAAGCTCAAGCAGCCATGGCTATTGCTACAGTCCCATTTGGCAAAGAGGAAATTGTAGAGCAACAGCTCTATCAAATGATGGCAGGCGCACTGCAGATTTTAAATCTACATAAGGCATCACTCATAGGCGGTCACTCTAGTGAAGGGGCAGAATTGTCTTTTGGTTTAAGTGTCACGGGAATTATTGAAAAAGACAAAGTACTAGCCAAGAGTGGTATGCAAATTGGTGACGCAATCATAATAACTAAGCCGATTGGAACAGGAACATTATTTGCGGCCGATATGCGTGGCAAAGCAAAAGGTCGTTGGATATCACAAGCCATTGATTCTATGATTTTATCGAATCATTCAGCAGCACAGTGTTTGTTTAAATATGATGTTCATGCCTGTACAGATGTAACAGGCTTTGGTGTGCTGGGTCATCTGGTTGAAATGGTGCGTGCAGGGGGTGTTGCTATAAGTATTGATATAGATGCAATACCAATTCTCATTGGAGCAATGGAAACTATACAATTGGGAATATTTAGTTCATTGCAGCCTTCTAACATACGTTTACGGCGCGCCATTAAAAATCAAGATCATGTAGTTAAACACCAAATATACCCACTGCTGTTTGATCCGCAAACAGCAGGAGGACTATTGGCAGCGGTTCCAAGTGCTCAAGCCGAATCATGCACTGTTGAATTACAATCAATTGGCTATAGCCATGCATGTGTAATCGGTAGCGTCGAAGAGCAAAGTGATGCAATTGAGTCTATCTATGTGAAAATGGACTGATTAAATTTCTAACACATAGGTTAATGCTTGCACAAATTAAAATTACATAAAATTAAAGCTTATGCATAGAATTAAGCACTATATAGGAAAAGTCTAATTTATTAAGATATAAGATTATGCATCAACTCTAAATGGCGCTTACTAGCAAACCAAATTATATTGGTCTTATCCCGGCAGCCGGGCACGCAGCACGTCTCAAAAACTTGTCATGCAGCAAAGAGATATTTTCTTTACGCACTAATAATAAAAATGGTCAGCTTGTAAGTTTTCCTGTCAGTACATGCTTGATCGATGCGTATGGAAAAGCAGATATTAAACGTATTTATATAATAATTCGAAAAGGGAAAGAAGATATATGTGAAATATTAGGAAATGGAAAAGAACACGGCGTTGATTTAAATTATCTCTATTCTCAAATTCCTTATGGACTTGCTTATACAATTGATCAGGCGTATTCAATATATAGCGATCAATATGTTGCGCTTGGGTTCCCCGACATTTTATTTAAACCATATGTTGCGTATAGCAAACTGATTGAAAAGCAGCAGCAGACAAATGCAGATGTTGTTTTAGGCTTATTTAAAGCGAAAAACCCACAAAAAATGGATATGGTTGAATTAAATAACTTAGGGGAAATTCAATCGATTCAAATTAAACCGCAACATTCCAATCTTATTTGGACGTGGATTATTGCTGTATGGAACCCTACTTTTAGTAAATTTATGCATCAAGAATTAAATGCAATGTTAAGTGAATTTAAAAATAAAAATTTAAATGATTGTCATGTCGGCATTATGTTTCAGCTAGCATTGCGTGCAGGAATTGAATTTGAGCATGTGTTTTTTGAAAAAGGCGAATTGATTGATATTGGAACACCTGAAGATCTAATACATGCAAAGCAAGCAATGATAAATGACGATTGGAGTGAGTTAGTCTGAGTTAAAAGATTGAATTAAACTAAACATTAAAAGAAAGCCCGCATTGTTGGCGGGCTTTCATTAGCAGGCTGGTTTGTAATGTTTTATTGCGTCGAATCATGCGTTGTGATGATAAGTTTGCCTTGTCGAGTATTGTTCTACCATTCCCAAGGCAATGGTATTAAGTTACGCTAGGTCGAGCTGCATTAGGTTGTTTGATTCGCCTACTTGTTCAAACAACGATAAAACATCTACACTTAACAAACTACGCTTACTCCAGATAATTAACAATTAAATTGTCATTATCTTTTTGATTAAATGTATTGATGAATTTCTTAAATTCAAAATTATACGTTTATCAATAACATGCCTTATATAAATAATAACTCGGATCTATAATCAGTCTAAATGAGCACTTTAAAATTGATAAATTATTAAATAAATTTATTGACTTTATAGATATTATATTTCAGTACTATAATAGACCATCAGGAATTAATTTTAAAAATTAATTTATTTCAGCAAGTAATTTTTTCCAACTAATTTTTTCTTTTCTATAGCTAAATAAAGAAGATCTACTTACACATAATTTTTGTAAATTACTCAAATATTTTTGATCAACTTCTGCTTGAAGTAATTTATTGCGTAACGCAATTGTGTCGCCGACTGGGTAATAAC
Organism: Gammaproteobacteria bacterium; assembly: GCA_965247265.1. Taxonomy (GTDB): domain Bacteria; phylum Pseudomonadota; class Gammaproteobacteria; order UBA4575; family UBA4575. The sequence goes on along the minus strand of OZ252002.1, from coordinate 453,521 downwards.
CCGGATATGATTTTCCTAATAAACCGATTGAACCTTTTATATTGGATGCGACAACAGGTATTCCTGCGACACAGGCTTCTGAAATTACATTAGCGCCCCCTTCCATCTTTGAACTAAGTACCATTAATTGAGCGCCAGCATATTCTTTGCGTATTTTCCAATGAGGCACATCGCCGAACCATCGATAGCGTGGATTATTTTCCATTTCTTGCTCTGCTAAGGCAGCCCACTTATTATCATGCGCTTTCCCAAACTGCCTAATTCGTATACGCGAGTTCTTGGGTAAATTACGTGCAGCATATGCAGCGCGAAATGGATCTTTTTCATCCCTTAAATGTCCAATTACGCACACATCAAAAAAGCTTTTCTTTTTAATGACATTTCGTTTTACTGGTTTTGCAGATTGATAAATAACGGATAGCTTTTGACGATAGCTTTGCGGGATTGCTTGGTATGCTAAGTCGTGCAATGCAATCAGCGCATCTGAAATTGCAATTGAATGCAATGTTTTTTTGGGATGGGATTTTATGAACTTGTATAAATCTGTACCAGTCAACGCAACGATGAGCGGCTTATTTGGAGAGTGCTGGTTAAAATTTCGAATAGAATCTGCACTACGCCATGAGTGCAAGGCAACCATTGCATCATATTGGCCTTTGATAAATGTTGTATCCACATGGACTTGATGGCCTAAGTCACGCAATATATTTCTCCATCTTATTGCGGTTGATCTATTTCCTGAACGTGAGTGAGGTAATGCAGGTGTAACAAGAATAATTTTCATATATTAAGATTAATTAACATTATATTATTTTTATTCTAAAAAAAATTGTATATTGTTAGAACAGTTATTAAACAATGAATTATACACTTGCTACAAAAAATGCTCTAAAAGCAGCCTTACTCGAGGCACGTAGTCGAACATTATCGTTAGTGGAAGGATTGAGCGAGGAGCAATTGTTGGGCCCAATTTTACCAACAGTGAATCCATTAAGATGGGAAATTGCACATGTTGCATATTTTCATGAGTGTTGGATATTGCGCCACCTGGGTGGGGAGCAGCCTGTTCGAGCAGACGTAGATGAATTGTTTGACTCAATATCAATTCTACATGAATCGCGTTGGCAGTTACCGCTGCCTAATTTAAGTGACACCTATGCTTATATGAACGAAGTGTTGCAAAAGGAACTTTTTCAGCTTGATCAAATTGAATTTAATAATGCCGCAAAATATTTTTACTTATTGGCTTTATTTCATGAGGATATGCATAACGAAGCGTTTACATATACGCGTCAAACATTAGCGTATCCAAAACCGAACTTTATTAAAGCAGCAATTCAAGATTCAAATTCTAATCAACTTGTTAGTGAGGACATTGAAATAAGTGGTGGGAGATATTTATTAGGTGCTGAACGTGATGGCGAGTTTATTTTTGATAACGAAAAATGGGCGCATCAAGTAAAGATTATGCCATTTAAAATAGCTAAATACGCTGTTTGCAATGAACAATATTTAGAATTCGTAGAGGCCGGTGGATATCATAATGAAAAATTTTGGAATGATGCCGCTTGGAAATGGCGTTGTGAATTAAATCTTCAACACCCTATTTATTGGAACCAAGATTCAGATCAAAACTGGTATGTACGACACTTTGATCAATGGGCACTGTTACAAGCAAAGCACGCAGTCATCCATATTAGTTGGTATGAAGCACAGGCATTTTGCAAGTGGGCAAATCGTAGGTTGCCAACCGAAGCAGAATGGGAATTTGCCGCAGCTTGTATTCCTAAAGAACAAGAAGACGGAGTAATGCAAAAAAGAATTTTTCCGTGGGGGGGCAAATTGCAATCTAGCAGTGCGAACACCGATAGCTTTAATATGAGTTCAATTGATGTTGATGCATTACCGAGCAGTGATAGTCCATTTGGCTGCCGTCAAATGATTGGGAATGTTTGGGAATGGACCGATACTACGTTTAATCCCTACCCTGGTTTTTCGCCTGACTGGTATGCTGAATATTCTCGACCACTATTTGGATGTACTAAAGTTTTACGCGGCGGTGCATGGGCATCACGCGGTCGCATGTTACGTAACACGTGGCGCAACTATTACGGACCGGATCGAAACGATGTATTCGCTGGATTCAGAACATGTGCTCTATAGTAATAGACATTTCTGCAAAAATTTTGCAGGCTAACAAATGAGTTGGTGGGGGAAATTGGCAGGAGGAGGGCTGGGATTCGCTTTAGGCGGGCCACTTGGTGCCATGATTGGCACAATACTAGGTCATCAATTAGATAAGCCATCTGCTGGATCGCGCAAGCAAGTTGGATTTGATCCGGGTTCACAAGAGCGCACACAGGCGGCATTTTTCACCGCAACATTTTCTGTGATGGGACATCTTGCCAAGGCAGATGGCCGTGTTTCACCCGAAGAAATCAAGCTTGCTGAACACGTAATGCAACAAATGCAGCTAAACAATGAACAAAGAAAAGCAGCCATCGAATTGTTTCACCATGGGAAAGAGGATGAATTTGTTTTGGATGAAGTTTTGGATCAGTTTCGTAGGGAATGTCGGCGTAAAATTACATTAATACAAATGTTCATTGAGATTCAACTGCAGGCGGTCTATGCAGATGGAGAAAAGCATTTGGAAGAAGATAAAATTTTAAAAGATGTCTGCAACAAACTGGGGTATCCCTATGCGCTAGTTTCACAGCTTGAGTCATTAATTCTTGCACAGCAGCGAAATTATCAACAGTCAGGTACAACGGAATCAAGACCCTCAGCACATGCTTTAAAAGATGCATATAGAATATTTGACATAGGTTCTTCAGATTCAGATGCAGAATTAAAAATGTCTTACAGAAGATTAATGAGCCAACATCATCCTGATAAATTAATTTCAAAAGGATTACCAGAGGAAATGATAGAAATGGCTACTGATAAAACACAAGAAATACAAAAGGCATACGACCTTATTTCCAAGCATCGTAAATCACTTCATTAAGGGTATGCATGTATGGGGAAGATTTTATTTTTTAGTTTATTATTTATTACCAATCTACATGCTGCAGATGTTTCGCATATTGATAATTCAATGCTTAAAGAACTCATTAATCAAGATGTGCCAGTAATAGATATTCGTACTGCATCTGAATGGCAAGAAACTGGAATTATTGAAGGAAGTAATCTTATGATGTTTTTCGATAAAAAGGGTCAATATAATTTGGATCAATGGATTGAAAAACTTTCTGCAATTGCAGCAAAGGATGAACCAGTAGTTTTAATTTGTTTATCAGGAGGTAGAAGTAATCAGCTTGCAAACTATTTGTCAAAGGTAGTGGGTTATGAAAATGTATACAATGTTGAAAGAGGTATTGCGTATTGGATAAAAGAAAATAATCCAACCGTTGCCCCACAATAATTTGTGTATCACTAATTGGTTGGATTAATTTTTTTGTCTATGAAGTCATTGTTTGAACGAATGGGAGGGCTGTCTGCAACACGAGCACTAGCCGATGAATTTTATGACATAATGGAAAAGAATAAAAATACGACTGAGTTGTTGAATATCCACCCAAAAAAACTGTTCCGTACACGATTTAACTTATATCGATTTCTCACCCAATGGCTTGGCGGTCCCGAATTGTTTGGCAAACAGTATATGAATGAAAATTGGTTAGAATTAAAGCATAAGAGACTAAATATAGATGAAAAACTAAAAAACCAATGGCTATACTGCATGAGTACCGCTATGAATAAATTGCAGTTTAATTCACAGCTAAAACAGGAGATTATGACCTTATTTGAGGATATGATCGAGGCTATGCAAACCATAAAAAAAGAGACTGATTGATAAAATATATTATAGAATTAGAAATCCAATAATAGTATTAAAATTATTCCCATGACGAAGCCTTATCTTATTTTAATGTGGATGATAGTGTTTGTGCTCAGTGCAGCAATTGCTGCGACGTTTGTGCTTAACCCTATTATTTTTGCATTTCAGACCAACCCTTGGTTTAACGCGCTGATTGCTTTCGTGTTGATTGTTGGCATTGTGTATAACTTTCAACAAGTAATTAATCTTTATAGAGAGATTGACTGGATAGAAAGATTTAGAAACATTAAGGGAGGGCAGCCCCCGAAAAAAATTACACCACTGCTTGCACCTGTTGCGCGCATGCTTTCGAAAAAGGAAAGTGATCAATTGACATTGTCAACAATGTCATTGCGATCACTTTTAGACAGCATAAGTACTCGACTTGATGAATCGCGTGATATCTCGCGCTACTTAATTGGTCTGCTCATATTTTTAGGTCTACTGGGAACATTTTGGGGCCTGCTAATCACAGTAAGTTCTGTCAGTGAAGTCATAAAAGGGATGTCGGCTAATGGTGGAGATAGTCTACTGTTGTTTGAAAATTTAAAACAAGGATTACAACAACCATTATCAGGCATGGGTGTTGCATTTAGTTCTTCGTTATTTGGTTTGGCTGGGTCATTGGTTCTTGGGTTTTTAGACTTGCAAGCCGGACACGGTCAAAGAAGATTTTTCAATGAACTCGAAGAGTGGCTTTCAGACATTACGCATCTTTCATCTGGCGCCCTTCCGGGAGATGGCGAAGCTGCGGTTCCTGTATATGTACAGGCTTTATTAGAGTCAACCGCGGATAGTATTGATAAATTACAAAGGGCACTTTCTGAACACGCTAATGAGCGCACCCGGTTAGACTCACACTTGCTCACATTGACTCATCATTTGGCCGAACTTGGCGAACACTTAAAGCGAGATCAACAACCATTTTCTGAAGAGTTTAGAAAAGAATTTCGTATTCTTACGCGCACGATTGGTGCATCTTTGGCAAATCGGCAACAATCTAAATAATAATGCAAATCACGCATTCGTCTCGACGTAATGTAAATATTTGGCCTGGATTCGTTGATTCCTTATCGGCATTGTTAATGGTCATCATTTTTTTATTATTGATTTTTGCTGTTGGGCAATTCTATTTATCTGATGCCTTAACAGGTAAAGAAAAAACGCTAGTCAGGTTGAATAGGCAAGTGGCCCATTTAGCCGATATGCTTGCACTTGAGAAAACTACTAGTGCTAGTCTCCAAGAACAAGTCGGAAGTTTGACATCACAACTGTCAACAAAAGCAGGTCAATTAGAAGAACTTCAAGCTGATGTAGAGACGTTGACAGAATTGCGAGAAGACTTAGAGAAAGATGTTGCAGAACTTTCTTCTAAATTGAATGAGAGTGACCAAACATTGCGCGCAGAGCAAGAAATATCCGCAAAATCTCTTGCACAAATTGAATTACTTAATTACCAAGTAAAAGCATTAAGAGAACAGCTTGGTGCTGTTTCAAAGGCTTTAGGGCTTGAGCTAGATACAAAAAACGATAGTTTAGAAAATATAGCTGAACGACTGAATGTTGCATTAGCTGAAAAGGCGCAAGAATTAGCGCGTTACCGCTCTGACTTTTTTGGTCGATTGCGTGAGGTACTAGGTGATAATCCAAATATTCAAATTGTTGGTGATCGATTTGTTCTTCAATCAGAACTTTTGTTTGATAGCGGCTCCGCTGATCTTGGTGATGGCGGGGAAAAACAGGTTAAAATATTAGCCGACATTCTAAAATCAGTAGCCACGGAAATTCCTAGTGATATTGATTGGATTGTGCGTATAGATGGGCATACTGACCGAAGGTCTATCAATTCCAAAGAGTTCCCGTCGAATTGGGAGCTATCAACTGCAAGAGCATTGGCAATCGTTAAATTTATGATTGCTAAAGGCGTTGAGCCAAAAAGACTCGCTGCAACGGGATTTGGTGAATTTCACCCATTAGATTCTAGTAAATCTGCTGAGGCTTATGCAAAAAATAGAAGAATTGAAATTAAGTTAACTTCGAGATAATTAAATTTAATTTTGTAATGCGTGTAGTACATCTTTAAGTATTGCATCTGTCAATCGCTGGCCTTTTTCAAGCGTTGCTAATGTTGCATCGCCATACACACCACTTGGCGAATAGTTAGGCTGATCTTTGTGTGTACGATTAAATGGGCCTGGTTGTATTTCATTAGTATTTGATTCAGCAAGACGCATATTGACCATGTCAGCATTAATGGCGAGCATTATTGATGTTTCTATTTCATCTGCATGGCCACCTCTAATTTGTTTCGAGACGAGTTTTTCGATTTCACAAAATCTTTCGCCACTGTAAATATTAATTAGTCTAATATTAGAAGAATGTAAATATGAAGTTACAATATTTTGTAATGGTTCAATCGTACTTATACCTGTGTTTAGAATAAACATTTTATTAGCGCCATTTTTTATAATACCTTGAGTTATTTCCATGATGACGTTTTCGAATGTAGATTTATTTAGACTGCTGCTACCAGGGTAATCAACGAAAGCTGGATAATACCCATAGTTGACGGTTGGCCAAATAACTGCATTAACCTTAGTTATGAGATGTGCAACTAACCACTCTGCTTGAATGTAATCCGTAGACATCGGCAAATGTAAGCCATGTTCTTTGCAACTTGCTGCAATAGGTAGAATTGAAATAGCATCATTTGCCAATGCTGCATCAACTGTAGCCCATGTCTGATCTGCTACTCGAAAGCCTTGCATGATGGTTGAGTATTATTACGCAATGTACTTACAAAACTAATTTCAAATATAACCGTGGCAGGTAAATGTAGCTAATGAGAAATTAAATAGATGATAACCTTGTCAGTTATATGAATCTGGATGATATTCGTATTCGAACATTGTCCAAATAGCAAGAAAGAATGCGGCAATTATCGGACCAAATACAATTCCTGATAATCCAAATAAGCCCAATCCGCCAAGTGTGCTAAGCAGGATTAAATAGTCTGGCATTTTTGTATCACGCCCAACTAATATCGGTCGCAATACATTGTCAATAACTCCAATAAACGCTGCGCCGACAATAAATAGAATGAGCGCTTTAATCCATTGTTCATTCGCAAGAAATATAATGGCTGCCGGACCCCAAACCAACGCGGAGCCAATTGCAGGTAATATCGAAAGCACGATCATTACTACACCCCAAAATATAGCCGATTCAATGCCTAGTAATGCAAATAGTATTCCACCTAAAGCTCCTTGAATAATGCCGACTACAAGTGTGCCTTTAATAGTAGCGCGTGAAACTTCGGCAAACTTTGATAGTAGATGCCGTTCTGCATCATCACCAATTGGTAGCATGCGTATGAGTATAGAGATTAATTTTTCTCCATCTTTTAACATTTAAAATAAAAGATATACCATTAAAAAAAGTAGGATGGTAAAAGTAAGCGTGTTTTGTCCTATATTAATAATGTAAGCAGCAATCCATTGACTGGCATCTAATGCGCTAGCTGAAATACCTTCTTTAATTATTTCAATATCAATACCAATTTTTGAAAAAAACTGTCTAAAATTGGAATACTTTGCTGTATCCAAGCAATAGGCTTTTCAAAATCATATTTCCCTGAGCTAATACTATTGAATATTTTAGCGCTTTCATTGACAACAGCAATCAAGAGTACAATTGTTGGGACAACAACTGTGAAAATGATTACTAATAACGTTACCAGCGAAGATAGTGATTGGCGACCATTTAACTTATTTAAAAAATATTTGTAAACAGGAGCAAATATAATAGCTAGGGTTATAGCCCAAAGAATAGGTTCAAAAAATGGTTTAAGTAAATATAAAAAACCTAAAGTAGAAACTACTAAGAAAGTAAAAAAGAAAATATGTTTTATCACAGTACGACTATATCAGACATGACTAGGCACATTTATAGACGAATTTGTATTTCCTAATTGTAAAAGACTTGGCAGCAAAATTAATGTAAAGAATGTACTTACTGCCATTCCTCCAACAATTACTGCTGCAAGACCTTTATAGAGTTCTGATCCAGCACCAGGGATAATGAGCAATGGGAGCATGCCAAAAATACTGGTGAGTGTACTCATTAAGATTGGTCGTAATCGGATGCGAACAGACTCATGTACCGCTTCACGCCGTTCTTTTCCATTGCGTTCGGAAACTCTCGCTTGATGCACAAGTAAAATAGCATTATTGACAACGAGTCCTAATAGAATAATAAAGCCAAGCATCGTCAGTAAATCAGCAGGCAATCCAAGTATGAGTAGCATGAGTACGCCACCTACTGTTGCCAGCGGCAGGGCTAAAACCACAAGTATGCTATCGATAAACGATCTAAATAGCGCGCTAATTAAAAGGTAGAGTATTATAATGGCAAGAATAAAGCTGTTTGAGAAATTTTTTATTGCCGTTCTTAATTTACTCGCAGAACCTCCAATTTTGATCTCTCCATCTTCAGATAACTCTTTCTCCATTAAAGGGAGTATTTCTTGTCTTAGTTTTAGTATTGCGGTTTCTAATGGTACATTTTCAGGAGGACGAAATATTAACGTCACAGTGCGACGCCGATCTACGCGACGAATTATATCTGGGCCTGCAGAACGTTTAATTTCAACCAGTTCACTTACCGGTAGCACACCAGCATTAGGTGTGTATAACGGTATAGACGCTAATTCTTCAGGGGTTGCCCATGGCTCAATACGCGCATAAATATCTAGTTTTTCTTCGCCATTAAAATATTCCCCCACGAAGAGACCTTGTCCCAGAACTTTAGTAATACTGGCCATGGTAGAGCGGTTCCATCCTGCTTCAATTAATCGATCTTCTTTTGGAAGGATTTGCAATTCAGATTCTGCTAACTGCAAACCAGGTATAGGTCTTGCACGTTCGCCATTAAATACCAAAGGAATCTTCATAAATCCTATGCGCGCTGCCCGTAATAAACTATCAATATCTTTTCCTTGAATATGAATATCAATTTCGGTGTTTCCACCTACACCACTGAATAATGAAGCTTTACTTACAATTGGAAATGTATCTGGAAACCCATCGATTGAATTTCGCACTACAGCTAAAACTTGATCAACCTGTTTCTTATCTGAACTTTCTGCTCGAGCACCTAAAAATATAGTTCCTGAGTTTGCAACGAAAAAGTAATGTTTTATTTTTGGTTCTTTGTTTCCATCGATATAAGGTTGCATTCGCGCTGCTATTACTTCACCCATTTCTTTTTCGATATGATCTATATTGACACCCGGTGGGGGGACTACTCTTCCAAAAACCAAGTTTCGATTTCCACTAGGTAAATAATCGGTCTCTGGAAATGCTTTATATGTAATTGCAACAGATATCGTAATGAGGCCAATAATCCATAGCCAGCGAAACATAGAACTTCGCGTGATGTTCATAATGACTGAGGTAGTCTGGTCCCACCATGAGTGATGTAGATCTTTTAATTCTAATGTTGAAGTATATTTGTACATTGCAGCTGGGATTACAGTGCTTGCAACAATTAGCGAGGTAATAATTGCTGCTGATATAGCAATGGCGAGATCAGCAAAGAGTTGTCCGCTTTGATCTTTTAAGAATATAACAGGTATAAATATAGCAGCAGTCGTTAAAGTTGAAGCCAGTAAGGCAGGCCAAACTTGTTTAGTTCCCTGCAATGCTGCATTTAAAGGCGAACTTCCTTGTTCGCGCATACGCACAATATTTTCCAAAACGATAATGGCGGCATCCATGACCATTCCAACCGCAAAGGCCATGCCAGCGAGAGAAATTACATTCATTGTACGATCCGTGATATTCATGACTATAAATGTAACAAGCAAGCAAAGCGGAATTGTTAATGTAACAATTACTGTTGCGCGGAGTTTTCTTAAAAACCACCAAAGCACACCGACTGCTAATAAAACACCAAGCGCTAGATTATTACGCAGTAATTGAATAGCACTATCGATATAAATTGTTTCATCATAGACTTGGTTAATGTTTAAATTTGCTCGCTTCAAAGGTCCTTGTTCAATTTCGCTAACGGCCTTACGTAAATCGCTCATAATTTCAAGCACATTTACACCAGCTTCACGATAGGCATTCACGGCGATGGATGGGTCACCGTTGTTAATTACAAAATTATTACGATCGATTGTTCTAACTTCTACCTTTGCAATATCTCGCAATGCAATGGGTTTACCGTCACGCCATTCTAAAATTAGTTCACTGAGTTCTTTTGGACTTAATGCTCCGATATATCGTAGTGTGTAGCGACGTTTGCCAACATCCGCGGTGCCTGCGGAAACATCGTCATTCCCCCCGACAAGCGCAGCAGCTTTTGGTAATTCAATACCAAGCCCTGCCGCTTTATATGGATCAATTGTAATTCTTATTTCATATTCATGACCGCCGCGTACTTCTGAGAGTGCAACTCCCGTCACGCGTTCAAATCGTGTTTGTACAACTTCTTCAATAAAGTCACGATAGGTTTCAATCAAACGTGGATTATCTTTATTAGGTTTTATAATAAACCAAGCTATTGGTCGTGCACGGCCACCCGCAGTTTTTAAAATGGGCTTGTTTGCGTCTTCAGGGGAATTACGTACTTGGTTGAGACGATTTATAACTTCAATTAAAGCGCGATTTAGATCATAGCCGACTTCAAACGTAATTCTGATTCTAGCTCGTCCTCGGCTGGCATTAGAAACCAGCCGTGTCATGCCTGGTAAACCTCGCAGTTGTTTTTCCTGCGGCTCAATTATTTCGGATTCAACTTCATTAGGGGCAGCAGTACGCCATTGTGTAGTCACAACAATTACAGGACGTTCAATGTCTGGAGTAAGTTGTACAGGTAGATCGGTTAGTGCTATGACGCCAAAAACAGTGACTAGCAAGCAACCTACAAGCGTTGCAACTGGATTGTCTAAAGCAAGTTTAATTAAACTCATGAACCCGCATGCAGCGGTTTTATTGTTACAGTTGTACCGGGGCGTAAATTTTCTCCACCTCGAGTTACGATTAGGTCATTCGGATTGATTTCACCCAAAATTTCAATGCTATCAATTTCTGCTATCCCAGTTTCTACACTAATTCTTTCCGCTACTAAGTTTTCATTTATGCGAAAAACATAAACACCTTCTTTACGCAAAACTAAGGCGTCTCGAGGTACAAGTACGACTTCGCGTGCATGTTCAGTTGGAATCGCAACCCGTAACAGGCTTCCTGCACTTAAATTAGGGGCAACAACTGAAATTCTTAATTCATATAAACGCGATACATCACCACCAACCGGCACAAGGGCGCGAACGATACCTTCACCATTTAAATGACCATCTGTATATACCAATGGCGTGCCGATAGTAATAAATTGTAAAACGTTTGCAGGAATATGTGTTTGAATTTCTAAATTGCTAGTATTTACTAATCGAATTATCGAGGCACCATTTTCTGCCCACTCACCAGCTTGTAAGTTTCGATTCGAAATTACACCATCAAATGGTGCAACAATCTCTGTTCGTTTTAAGCGTTCCTGCGCTTGTGCAAGTCTTGCTTTTGCCGAAGCTATATTACTTCGTGAGACGGATTGGTCAGACATAGCCTGATCAAGTTGAATTTCTGCAACATTGTTATCTAGTAATAGTTTTTTATAACGATCAACTTCTTTGGAATGAAAATCATATTTAGCTTTTTCACTGCTTATTATTGATTGTTCTTCTATCACTTCTTGTTTGATAAAAACATCATCAAGTTTTGCAACAAGATCCCCTTTTATAACTTTATCTCCAACTTCAGCCACCCATGTTAATCGCCCGGAAATTTCTGCTGCCAGGTTTGCATCATCTCGACTGATTACTGAAGCGCTATACCACGCGGTAGGCGCGACATTTTTTTTCACGGCTTTTTCTACTACTACATTTGCAGCAGGCGCAGATTTTTTTTCTTCTGCATGCAAAAAAGGCGCTAAGAGGGCTAGAACCAGTGTTATGTTTGTAAATAGGCGAGACATATAGGGATTGTATATGAAGAGTTACTCAAATTTCAGAGCAGCTTGTAACAAATTTATATGTATATGATTAGATGCAGTATTTAATGTAGGGTTTAATTAAAAGCGCCACCACAGCTGCTTCCTTGACCCGCTGTACATCCATAGCAATGATCAGCGACTGAAATTTCCCTAATTTCAAGATCAGTATCAATTAATTCTGATAGATGGGTACGAAATTTATATTTATCTATTATAGGACGTCCGAGCATTTGGTTAAAGTCACAATCATAGACATAGCCTTGCCAATCCACGCTAATTAGAGATTTACACATTACGAATTCAAGGTTCTTTTCCACATATGAGTTTCGCAACAATTCCATGTATTCTTCAAAGAGACCCTGGCTTACCAATGTACTCCCAAATCTTTTAATTGGCATATTAGTAATTGTAAATAAGGAATCAAAACTTACATCATAGTTAGATAAATTTTTACGATAGTCATTCTCTAACGTTTCTTGCGGAGGCGGTAAATGTGGACCTTGTGGGTTATAGACTAACGTCAATTTCAGAATTTCATTATTTTTTCCATACCCTATAGCATTAAGCATTTTTAATGCTCGAATGCTTTTTTCAAATACACCTTTACCTCGTTGGTTGTCTACATTTTCTTCTAGGTAGCACGGTAAAGATGCCACTATTTCAACTTGATGGCTGGCTAAAAAGTTTGCCAAGTATTCATATCCTGGCTCCTCAAGAATAGTTAAGTTACAACGATCAATAACGTGTATAGATAGTTTTCGAGCAGCTATAACCAAGTCATTAAACTGTGGGTGTAACTCTGGCGCACCACCTGTAACGTCTAGCGCTTTAATATTTTGATTGCGCAGAAAATCGATAATCGTGTTAATTGTTGTAGCAGACATCATTTCTTCACGAGTAGGCCCGGCATTTACATGACAATGAACACAAGATTGGTTACATTTATAACCCAAATTTACTTGTAAAGTACTAACTTTATTTCGATAAATAGTCGGGAAGCTAGATTTACTTAATAAATGTAACGTCTCATGCATAATTAACATTCATAATAATTTAAATTAAAATTTTCTGCGCCAGGAATGATATTTTCTAATCCAGTTTAAAATATTTTCAGGAGCATGTGCTTTTTTCCATTCACCTGCTGCGTATTTATTTGCCTCAGCTAATGTTGGGTAAATATGTATTGTACCTAGAATTTTGTTTAATCCTATCCGATGCTTCATTGCAGAAATAAATTCTGTTATTAAATCACCAGCGTGATCCCCAACTATTGTTGCACCAAGAATTTTGTCTTTCCCTTTAACAGTAATAACTTTAACAATCCCGTAAGCTTCCTCATCCGCTATTGCTCGATCTAATGCAGAAATATCGTATTGTGTAACCTCATATTCAATATTTTGATTGCGTGCTTCTTCTTCATTAAGACCCACACGAGCTACTTCAGGTTCCGTAAATGTGCACCAAGGGATTACGGTATAATCTACTCGAAATTTTTTAAATGGTGAAAATAGTGCGTTTACACTTGCGTACCAAGCTTGATGTGCAGCGACATGTGTGAACTCATAGGGGCCTGCAACATCGCCACATGCGTATATATTGGGGAAGTTAGTTTGCAAAAATTCGTTTAATTGTAATTTCCCACTTTTCGTTTTTTCTATCTGAAGATTCCCGTTCCAAGTATCCTGAGTTTGAGCAGTTCGACCTACTGCTATTAATAAAAGATCAAAAGGAACTTCGGTTGTTTCATTTAAATTTTTACAAACCAAAACATTGTGATTGTTCTTATGTAGTACTTCTGATGCGGTGTGATTTGTAAGTATTTGTACACCGTCTCTTGTAAGGCTGTCTGCTACCATTGCCGAAATTTCAGGGTCTTCACGGATCATGATTCTATCGACTATTTCAACTTGAGTGACCTCGGAGCCAAATCGCGCAAAGCATTGTGCCATTTCGCAACCGATAGGGCCTCCCCCTAAAACCACCATTCGCTTTGGCAGCTCATCAATATCCCAAATCGTTTCAGAGGTATAGTAATCAACACTATCTAAACCTGGGATATTTGGAATAAATGGTTTAGCTCCCGTTGCAATAATTATGCTCTTACTGGTTAGTTGGTTCCCATTTACTTCAACAGTCCAAGGATCTTTAAGGGTTGCTTTACCTTGAATGCAGTCAACGCCTAGCTTTGTGTAACGCTCAATAGACTCATGCGGTTCAATATTTTTGATAACTCTGCGAACACGAGCCATAATATTAGAAAAATTGAAACTAACGTCTGTTGCATTAAATCCGTATTGATCAGCACGTTTTACTTGTGAAATAAATTTAGCGGAGCGTATTAATGTTTTTGAAGGGACACATCCAGTATTTAAACAGTCTCCTCCCATTTTGTTTTTTTCAATCAACGTGACGTTTGCCTTAACAGCTGAAGCTATGTATGTAGATACTAAACCGGCTGAGCCCGCTCCGATTACTATTAAATTACGGTCATACTTTTTTGGCCTGACGAAATTTTTATAAGCACGTTTGGTTTTTATTAGCTGTATTATTAATTTTGCAATCCAAGGGAACATTGCTAAGAGAACAAACGAAAGTATTATTTTGGGTGTAAGAATTCCGTCTAATGTATCGATATCGGCAAGTTGAGTCCCTACATTTACGAAAATTATAGACCCGGGAAGCATTCCAAGTAGACTTATCACAGAGTAATTAACTGTTTTCATGGAGGTTAAACCCATGACTAAATTAATAACTAAAAATGGAAAAATAGGGATTAATCTAAGTGTAAAGAGGTGGAAATTACCATCTCTTTCAATGCCGCGATTAATTGCCTGTAACCTGTCGCTAAAATGAGTTTGTACAAAGTCGTGAAAAATATAACGTGAGTACAAGAATGCAATGGTTGCGCCTATGGTTGCTGCAAGTAGCACTGTAGCAACACCTAATGGTAGTCCAAAAATTGCGCCTGCCAAAACAGACAATGCGCCTACAGCAGGTATCGAAAGACCCGCAACTGCTACATACACTAAGAAAAATATTAGGACAGTTCTGACAGGGTGTACATTGAAATAACTCGAAACATCTTCCTGTATTGCTTTAATATATGAAAAATTAAGATAGTGTTGTAGGTCGAAAATAAAAAACCCAGCAATTAAAATTGCGATTAACAATAAAATTATTATTTTTTTAAAATTCATATATTAGAGTTTGATTTATTGCGGGTAAATATTAAAAACCACTAGATTCAAAATTTATGCTAAAGCTAGAATACCTGTTTTAATATCAATAGTTATGTAGAGTATATTAAGTTATGCGATTAGCTACATGTAAATACAATAATCAAGTGCATCTTGCAGTAACGCAAGAAAATTCTGTTTTATTTCCTTCTTGTAGCGCTAAATGGCCTGATGGCTTAAATAGCATGCTACAGGTGATCGATGGTAATGAACAAAACTTACAGAAACTGAGTGAAATAATTCAAAAAGCTACTCCTGAACAGTGGATTCCATTATCAGAGGTGGAATTATTGTCACCTATCCCTAGGCCGCGCCAAAATATTATGTGTCTGGGTTGGAATTATATCGAGCATGTTGAAGAAACAACGGGTAAGACATTAGAAGCACCGAAACTACCAAAATTTCCGATCGTATTTACTAAAGCTGCATCTAGTATGAATGGACCCTATTCAGATATTCCTGTTAACACTGCTATATCAAATAAAATGGATTGGGAGGTTGAGTTAGGTGTAATTATTGGGAAAGGTGGTAAATGTATTCCTAAAGACAATGCACTGCAGCATGTATTTGGTTACACCATTATTAATGATATTTCTGCGCGTGATTTTCAAAAGAGGCATAAACAATTTTTTTTAGGCAAAAGTTTTACGGGGGCATGCCCAATGGGGCCATGGATTGTAACGGCAGATGAAATTCCAAACCCTCAGCATCTTAATTTAAAAAGTCGAGTCAATGGCAATATTAAGCAGGACTCAAACACAAAATATCAAATATTTGATGTTGCAACGGTCATTGAAAGCTTGTCGCAAGGGATGATGCTGGAATCTGGAGATATCATTGCGACAGGAACGCCTAGTGGGGTGGGCTATGTGCGTGATCCACCAGAATATTTAATGCCGGGCGATGTGGTGGAATGTGAAATAGAGTCGATAGGGAAAATTAAAAACGCAATAATTGCCGACTAATTCGGTACTACAGCATAGTCTGAAAAGCGTGTTGCAAACCTGAAATATACTCATGCTTTGAAAGCATAAAGCCATTACCATGACCACCACGGAGCTCTATAAAATACTTTGGTGAATTGGCGTAATCATAAATTAACTGGCCATGTGAAAAAGGGATTAACTCGTCATCTTTACTATGCACAACTACAATTGGGCATGAAATTTCTTTAAGTTTGTTCACCGTATTATATTTATGTTTAACAATTAAATTTGTAGGCATAAAAGGGTAGTGTTCTTTGGAGATATCTGACATTGAACTAAATGTCGATTCTAAGATTAACATAGCAGGAGTAACGTTTTTTGCTAATTCAGAGGCGACACCTCCACCTAAGGATCTGCCAACAACAATAATATTTTCTGCCCGTACATTCTTTTCTTTAATCAAGTAATCCCATGCTGAAATTGCATCCAGGTATGTGCCACGCTCACTTGGTTTACCACCGCTTTCACCGTAGCCTCTGTAGTCAAATATTAATATATTGAATCCAAGTTGATTATAAATTTGAATTGTTTCTAAGCGGTGAGAAATATTCCCAGCATTGCCATGCATAAATAAGATAGTCTTTTCTGCCTGGCTAGCTGGTATATGCCATGCGTGAATTTTAATTTGGTCTTTTGTTGTTAGAAAAACGTTATCGTATAGAAGATCGATATCAGTGGGGCTAGCCTCCAAATTCCTTGTTGGCGTTTCCGGCAAATATATAAACAATGTCTGTGCAAAATAAATTGCAGCCATTGCGGTTACATAAAATAGTGCAAGTGATAAAATAAATTTAATAATCATTGAATAAGTATAAGCTTTTATTTCACTAAATCTTGGTTGCCAACTATAATCTATGCTCGTATTTATATGTTATTACTACAGCAGACTAATTATGGAAATTAAACGACGAGTACGCGAAATCTTTGCACAAGAAGCACAGGCAATATCAGAAATACCAGTTACCGATGAGTTTGAGCGAGCCGTGAACCTATTGAAGGATTGTAGAGGCAAGGTATTAACAACCGGTATGGGTAAGGCGGGTCATATTGCCAACAAATTTTCAGCGACATTATGCTCAACGGGTACTCCAGCATCATTTGTGCATCCCGGAGAAGCGGCTCATGGCGATCTTGGTCTTATTGAAGACAAAGACGCCATTGTGGCGTTTTCAACCAGCGGTAAAACCCGTGAAGTTCTAGATATGCTTGCGGCAGGGCGTAAACTGGGGCTGCATACGGTTATAGGGATTACCTCACATCCAGACTCTATGTTACGAGAACAAAGTGATGTTGTTATCGATATGGGGGTTATAAAAGAGGCGTGCCATCTTGGTCTTACTCCAACCACAAGCATGGCCGTAATGCTTGCAATAAGTGATGCATTGGCGTTACTGCTTATGGAAGTCAAAGAATTTAGCAGGGAAGACTATGGAAGACGACATCATGGTGGATATTTAGGGATAAAAGCGCGCGACGCAAACTCGTAAAACTCTCGCCTCGCAAAAATTATAAGTTATTACATATGAATACAGGTATGAGAATACATTATAAATATTGTAAACATCCGTTAGATATAATTGCTGCATGTGCCTTTATTATAGTCTTATTGCCAACATGCCTCGTTCAAGGGGAAGCTTATAATGGCGACAATCTATGTAAACAGCATTCACTCGTTCATAAAGGGACTGGGACGCGCACAAAATATTTTATAAAATTATATGTTGCTGATTTATACGTAGAGAATAAAAAGAGTGATTCAAGTGACTTGCTTAAAATGGATGAGGGGGTATGCCTGCGACTAAATATTATCTCGTCTAAAATAACATCAGACAAAATGGCAAAAGCGATACGAGAGGGTTTTGATAAATCTGCAAACGGTGACAGTGCTCCCATACAAAATGAAATAGACGTATTTTTATCTATGCTAGGCAAAGAAATAAAAGACGGGGATGAGTTTGAATTTTTACATGTGCCACATAGCACAATGTATATATAAAAACGAAACAATGTCTTGTAATCTTGTTATTGTTCGCCACGCAAAATCAAGCTGGGATGATGCGCAGCTAAGTGACTTTGACCGACCATTGAATAAGCGAGGTATGAAGAATGCGCCAGAAATGGGAACACGATTAGCCAATAAAGATATCGGTATAACCCTTATATACTCAAGTCCTGCGCTTCGGGCAATAACTACAGCTGAATTAATAGCCAAGGAAAGAGGCTATAAAAATCAAAATATTATATGCAAACCAGAAATATATGAAGCTGGTTTAAACACACTTTTCAGTCTTGTTTGTAATATTGATGAAAATCATCAATGTGCAATGTTAGTAGGCCATAATCCGGGATTTACGTATTTGTGCAATGAACTGTGCGATGCTCAAATTGATAATCTGCCTACATGTGGAATAGCACATATAAATTTACCTGTTGAAACATGGAGCGGAATCACTAAGCATAGTGGGGACTTGGCTGATTTAGATTATCCAAAAAAACTATAGCTGATTTACAATGAAGTAATGCAACGGCCTACTAAGTATAAATTTAACTCGTTTGATTTGTCAGCAGGAAGAGTAATTGCCAAGAAATATGAAGTGCTTTCAAAACTGGGTAGTGGATGGGAAGGTGAGGTATATAAAATTGTTGAGACGGGGACAGGAATTGAACGTGCTGCAAAATTATTCTATCCATATCGAAATGAAAATGACAAAGCAGCTAAGTTTTATGCGAAAAAGCTGCACAAACTCAGACACTGCCCAATATTAATCCAGTATCATACAAAAGAGAATTTTGTTTTTAAGCGTATACCTATAACAGTGCTAATCTCCGAATTTGTTGAGGGAGATTTACTTTCAGAATTTATTAAAAGTTTTCCGGGGAAACGTATGTCTTCCTATCAAGCCTTACATTTACTATATGCTTTGACTAAAGGGATTGAATGTATACACGGATCTAATGAATATCACGGAGATCTCCATTCAGATAATATAATAGTTAATAAATTTGGATTAGAGTTTGATTTGAAACTTGTTGATCTTTTGTCTGCAAAAGAGTCGAAGCATGAAACTAGAAAGTTTGACATTGGTACCTTGATACAAGTATTTTATGAAGCATTGGGAGGATCTAAGCATTACGCTAAGCAGCCTGATGCAATCAAACACATATGTTGTGGTTTAAAATATAGTTTGATTTTGAAGAAATTTAAAACTGTTGGTCAATTGCGCAGACATTTGGAAAATATGAAGTGGTAATTGCCTAAGAAATTATAGAAAATTTATTATAAAGTTTTGGGGAGAAGGAATTTCAATGTTAAGTGATAAAGATAAAGAGATTGTAAAATCAACATACCCTGTACTTCAAGAACACGGTGTAGCGATTACTACTCGAATGTATGAGAGGTCATTTGATGAATACCCTGAAACAAAAGCTTTTTTTGCCAACACCCGTGATGGGCAAGCAGAACGGTTAGCTAACGCTATTCTCGCGTATTGTAAAAATATCGATAATATTGATGCATTGCACGCATCAGTAGACGCAATTGCGAAAAAACATGTAACTGTAAATGTTTTCCCTGAGCATTATCCAATTGTTGGTAAAGTTTTATTGTCTGCCATGCAGGATGTTTTAGGTGATACGGCTTCTCAAGATGTACTTAATGCGTGGGAAAGTGCTTACTTAGTACTTGCCGATATATTTATTCAAAAAGAACAGGGCCTTTATAGCCAGGTAAGTTAAATTACCAATAGCTTTCGGTTGTGATATGGCCTGGGCTTCTGCGTAAATTTTTCTTAAGCCCTTTATCTTTTAATGCATCTTTAGTATCTGACAACATATCCGGATTTCCGCATAGCATTGCTTGCGAATGATCAGGACTGATTAAAAGATTCGCCTTGTCTTCAAGCATGCCACTTTGAATTGTGGCAGGTATCCGACCACTTAGAGCAAAATCTGTTTCTTCACGGCTTACAAAAGGGATCATTTTAAATTGGTCCGAAAATTTTTCACTAAACTGCTTAATACTGTCTTGATATGTTAATTCTTTAGCAAATCGTACAGCGTGTACCAGCACAATATTTTCAAAGCGTTTCCATATTTCATCAGACTTTAATATAGATAAAAAGGGACCTAGTGCAGTTCCTGTTGCTAGCATCCACATGTCTTTCCCATCTGGCACTTCATTGAGCGTAAAAAAACCGTTTACTCGTTTATCAATCCAAATTGGATCAGCTTTTTTCAAGATAGAAAGTTTGGGCGATAAAGGTCCGTTAGGAACAGTAATAGAATAAAATTCACTTACATCTTCGTGCGGAGCATTAACAAAAGAATAAGGGCGCCCTACAATTTGATCGTCAATCTCTAAACCTAGTCGACCATATTGTCCTGCAATAAATGGATCAATTTCAGCTTCAACTTTTAGTGAATACAATTGCTCAGTCCAGTGTTTGTTCTCGACGATTGTTCCTTGTATCCAATTACCCATTTTAAATAATGTACTTTTGTAAGCAGGCTGGTGCGGCAACATAGAGCTGCCACATGGAAAAATCAACTATTCACGCCTAGGTATATCTAGAATATAAGTATTACAAATATGCGTGTTAGGAAGATTATTATTTTGTTATCGGCAAGTTAGTATCAGATGAACTTGAGGGTTTTCCATTAAACAATTCTACAAAGAACCTAAAAATTCTTTTTATTTCTCGCCAAATTTTTGGTAAGAGCCAGATGGCAAGAATAAAAAATACTACAAGTAATACTAGGAAAATATAGGGGTGCTGAATGGCGGCCCATATGCCTACAAACACCGCAATATCTTCTAATATCGATGCCGTCCAATTTGTTACGGGTTCGGGCGATGTATTAATTAAAATCCGGCTACCTGTTTTGGTAAAATGACTACTTGCAGCAATACTGCCGCCTATAATTGCTGCAGCGAGTTCGGCTGCGGGATGAACATTTCCAATCATACCGGCTGCAAGCAGTGCACCTGCTAGTATCCTTACAAAAGTATGTAAGGTATCCCACCCAGTATCGATACCAGGCATTTTATCGGCGAAAAATTCGACGGCGTACATAAGTCCTGCTGCTGCAACAACAAGTGGGTCACCTATAATTTGTAAGTTTGCTGGCAGCTCCACGTAACCGGTGCTGGACATAATGCCGAGTGCCAGCAAGGTGCCGTAAAGATTAATGCCACTTGCCCATGCAACACCCATGGTCAGTGCAATGGTTTGGATTAAAGTTGAGTATTCTTCCAAGTGAGCAATCTCTTTTTAGTTGGATTAATCCTTAGACCGTTTAAGTTCAATTTAGTGCCTGAATTTCAACAGCTTACATTATTAAGAGAGCTATAATAAATACTAACCTTATTAAGGTTTATCCAAAAATAGTTAGCATTTGCAACTTTTATTAGGTATTTAATGCATCAAGGCATATCTCAATTCGATCATTATTTAGTCGAATAGGATAGCAACGCAGGCGTTCCGTTGCAGGCTCTTCCATAGGTTCACCGGTACGTACATTAAAGCGACTTCCATGTAAGGTGCAACTGATCAACTCGCCTTTTAGGCAACCCAGCGACAATGAAGAATCTTCATGCGTACACATATCATCAACGGCATATATTTTGCCATCTACATTGGCAAGTAAGATATTACCCTCGTGTGTAGTGACTTTTAATGTGCTCCCAAGTGGAAGATCACTGAATGATGCAACATCAATAAAATTTAATAGTGAACTCATTGTAGATCGGTTGTAATAAGAATTATTTGAATGTAATGATATAAATCATGCCCTACTTTATCTATAAAATCACATCTGGCTCTGCAGGTGCAATAAAAGAACTTGAATGCATTGAAAGATTTGACGAGTTTAAACAGGCTAAAAAAGAAATTAGAGAGAAGCGCACAGAATTAGAACTCGATAGTAGATGTTCATTAAAAATGATCTTCGCTGAAGATGAGTTTGAAGCAGAGCACCGCTTGCGAGAATCACGTGATGCCCCAATTCTAAGAGAATGGGAAAAGTGATTATAACTATTTTATATAATTTCTTATTGGTAATAAAAAAGATCATCTAATGGATGAGAAAGAATATAAGTCTACCTATCATTCTATTAATCCTCAGTGTTGCGCATTCGAAAAAGCTGTTAATTCCCGTGTATGCAATTGCAGCAAGTCTCAAAGATTTAATCTGGCAGATCGTGAAGGTGTAGCATGCACACATTCATTAAGTCAGCAAAGGTGTAGCGATTTTCTAGCACAACTAAGAGAGAAAGCTCGATTTACATTAAAGCGTTTAGAAGTAGATCAACCTTTAGCACACAATGAAGAGATAAAAATTCAAAATGGAGGGCTCATAGGTTTGCAAGGGCAAATTGAGTCACAAACAAAACGCGTGGTTGAAGATATAGATGCTTTATTAACACTTGCTGAACAAGAATTTAATAAGCTAGAAAAATTTCCCTATTCAGAAGTTATGCAAGTCATCACCACCTACAAAATTCGAGAACGCTCTAAACGTCGTTCTTAAAAACAATAATTTGAGTTTTGTTAATTACTCGTGGTTAAGTTGACAAAGCTAGAACAATTACTCATTGAAGTGAGAAGCTGTACGGTTTGCCACAAAGAATTACCGCTTGGACCTAACCCTGTTTTGCGAGCAAAGAGAGCCGCTCGAATTCTTGTCATCGGTCAGGCACCCGGATTTAAGGTGCATGAGAGTGGTATTCCTTGGAATGACCCGAGTGGCAAACGCTTGCGGATGTGGCTGAATGTTTCTGATGATACGTTTTATGATGAAACTAAGATTGCAATTATCCCTATGGGTTTTTGCTATCCTGGGAAAGGTAATTCAGGAGACTTACCACCTCGAAAAGAGTGTGCCGAGTTGTGCATCAAAAGCTATTGAATCAATTACCAAATATCAAATTAACATTGCTTATTGGTCAATATGCGCAAAAGTATTATTTAGCTAAAACTGAAACAACGCTTGCACAGACTGTAAAAGCTTGACAAACATATGGGCCAAAATTCTTTCCCTTGCCGCATCCATCACCAAGGAATATCAGGTGGTTTAAAAATAATAGTTGGTTTGAATCTAAAACTATTCCACAATTGCGTAAGAAGATGCGATCTGCATTAAAAGATTAGGGCACGATAATGTTATTCGCGCACATATTGGTGCGCGACGATAGCGGTGTTAAATAATGACAGAAGAAAGCTCAAGTACTGAACATTCCCAGACGTTAAGCACACGCACCGAAGAATATGAAAGACTCAAAGACATCACCACATTAGTGTATGTCTTACAGACCGTAGCGCTACTCATCGTATTCACAGCAATAATTGCTGTAGTAATCAATTATGTAAAACGTAACGATGTGCTGGGAATGATTCTAGAAAGTCACTTTAAATGGCAAATTCGTACATTTTGGAGTGCACTTCCTTTTTTCGCGCTGGCAGTAATTCTAATTGCGACCGTTATCGGTGGAGTAATTGGTTACCCCATACTTGCCTTGGCCTATATTTGGTGGATTTATCGCGTGGCACGAGGTTGGCTGGCATTAAACAAGGGTAAAACGTTACTTATGTCTAAATAATAGTCCCGCTTATCAGATAATATTAAAAATAGTTATTATTAACAGTAAGTTATAATAATTATGAGAAACTACCTAAATAGGAATATTATTAAATACTAATATTTCTTATATAATTATCTTCATTATTTTACTAACCAATTTTGAGAGTAATACTATGGATAAATTATTTGAAAAAATTGACGACTTTAATACAACGCTATGGATAGAAACGGTGCTTTTAGTTGTAGCCATGTCATTTGTATTTGGGATAGCGCTTACCGTTATTTAAAATTGTAACTGCCTAACCTAATAAAAAGTTATCTTTTACTAAAGCCAGTTGAGATGTATTAATTTCAGCTGGCTTTTTACGTTGTAACGAGTGATTGAATTATCTTGAGTGCCCAAAAATACGAATGGAGAATCTATACTGTCAAGATTGTCCATATATTATCTGTATGTGTATCGAAGATTGATTAAAGAATGGGGATTTAATTGGAACTTCTGAAATTTCAAATGCTCTAATAACAAGACCTATACGTGCAGCATTTATAAATTCTTAATATAACCATGAAGACCTTAACTGTAACGTGTTTACAGTTGCTCAGTATTGCATCTGCACATGCGGATTCAATACTATTATTGCATGGTTATTTGGGTTCCACTCAGCAATGGAAGCATGCGGGTATTGAAGATCAACTTAATTCGGCAGGTTGGTCTAATGCGGGGGCTTTACAATTCAAAAATGATGCAGTCATTGCTTCTTCAAATAATAATTTGTTTACACGGCGTTTTTACACACTGCAACTATTAAGTGATCAGCCTATCGAGAAACAAGCAGCTCAATTAAACCATTATGTCGAATATGTTCGTCGAACGCATTTAAATGAACAAATTATATTTGTAGGGCACTCTGCAGGTGGTGTAGTGGCCAGAATGCATATGGTTGAAAAACCAAATACAGATTTAATCGCGTTAGTGACCATTGCAAGCCCTCACTTGGGTACCAATAGCGCTGAATTGGCACAGATTGTTTCGCAAACGTTATTAGCCTGGTTAGAGCCAATACCCGGAATTGGGCAGCTTTACCCGTCGCAAGGAATATTTCATGACCTTATGCCAAATCGATCTGATAATTTAATAGCTTGGTTAAATTATCAAGAGCATCCCAACGTGCGCTATTATTCCATTGTGCGTGATGCTGCTAAAGATCATTCAAGTACAAATTTTCCTATACAAGATTATATTGTTCCTAGCTGGAGTCAGGACATGAATGCAGTGTTTGCATTACGTGGGAGAAGCAATACCTATACGATTAAAGGTTTGCATGGGTTAAGTAAAAAAGACGGTGAAGTTTTGCAGAAAATTCTACTAAACTTATATTCAATATAATCTAGCATCATCAACCTAAACGCCACACGTAATTGTTGCATTGCAATTGAAATTGAAGGCCCACTAAAATTTGGAATAGTCGCTCAAGGCAACTCACTGGATCGAGAGATACATGTCGAGTTAAATGATCTTTCAGTAGAACTATCATCGCAACGCCAAGAAATGATTGAAATTTGGAATCAATACTCAAAAGATGTTGGTATTGTACTACCAGTTGGTGGAGAAAAGATTTAAATGGAATTAGCGTATCGCTTTAAATTAGGTTCATTAAACCAAATGTCGCAGTAAGCGAATGACCGCTATTGGCCGAAAGCGGACATAATAAGGGGCAATTTCATATAATTAGCTTTAGGACTATTTCCTGGTGATGGATTACAACGAAATACTAAAATACCGACGAACTTAACTCGTTTACTGCAACGAGCATTTCAGGATCATCGGTTAGTGCTTGAGAGATACAGTTTGAACATGCCGTAACCGGATTAATTCCGGAAACAATTAATTTTCCCGCATGCACTAACAAACGCGTACTTGCGCCTTCATCCAATCCGCTGCCTTTTAGGTTGCGCGTCATATGAGCAAACTTTACCAGCTGTTTGGTTATGTCGGCATCGACACCGGTTTCTTTTTCAATAATTTTTTGTTCAGTAGAAGTATCAGGATAGTCGAACTCTAATGCAACAAATCGTTGTCGGGTACTTTGCTTTAAATCTTTCAATACACTTTGATAACCGGGGTTATATGAAATGGCAATGCAAAATTCTTTTGGAGCTTCTAAAAGTTCACCTAACTTTTCCATTGGTAACACGCGTCGGTCATCACACAGTGGGTGAATTACTACCGTGGTGTCCTTGCGGGCTTCAACGATTTCATCTAAATAACAAATGCTGCCGGCACGAACAGATCGTGCCAATGGGCCATCGACCCAAATCGTTTCACCACCGGTTAGTAAGTAGCGACCCACAAGATCTGAGGCCGTGAGGTCATCGTGGCAGGATACTGTGATTAAAGGACGTTTAAGCTTCCAGCCCATGTATTCCATGAAACGGGTTTTGCCGCATCCGGTGGGCCCTTTTAATAAAACCGGTAACTGATTTGTATAGGCGGCTTCAAACACCTCAATTTCATCTTTAACGGGTTCATAGTAAGGCTCGGTTTTGACGAAATATTCTTCGGGCTTAAAGGACTTTGCTTGCATACTTTTTTAAGATTTGTTGTTCTTTGTATTGAAATGACCCTACCGTTAATCAATCAACGGTGCAACTTGAGAAGACTATGTTAAGAAAGAGTCACCCAAAAAAAGGCCCTCTTAAAAGAGGGCCTTTTTATTCGTATTCGTCAGACTAATATTAGTCAACTAGGAAACGATGTTTTAATTCCCAGGTACGTTGCAATTGGTGAAGATCTTCTGCCACAATGCATTCAAGATCTTCTTTTCGAGATTCTATCATTTCAAAACTACGGCCATGTAAAAGCTTATGGTTTTTTTGGCGTTGTATATTCTACTTCTTTCTGGAACGATTCCCAGATAGTTTCATACCCAACGAAGCCCTTTTCATTGGCTTCCAACTGGCGTGTTTTAAAATAACGAGCCTCGCCTTCTGGGACCTTGGGACGGGTATTTTTTTGCTCACTCATAAATCACCTTATCAATTGAAAAAATAGAAATAGTTCGATTAGTAAATTGTAACAAATTAGCACTTAAGGATGACAATTTTCTCTTTATGTATAGTAAAAACATATCTATAGTGAGCCAACACTCAATGAGGTGCCCGGTTAAAATATGGTGTTCGACAGGGGT
Organism: Gammaproteobacteria bacterium; assembly: GCA_965247265.1. GTDB lineage: Bacteria > Pseudomonadota > Gammaproteobacteria > UBA4575 > UBA4575. The sequence goes on along the minus strand of OZ252002.1, from coordinate 426,598 downwards.
AATCTGCCTAATATTTACAATAATTTAGAATAGTGTATCGCTTACTAGTTAAACCACATCATCATTAGGCTTTAAGTGCGCCTTGATTTGCCCTCACCCAAATGGATCATCTGACAACATGATACTAATATAAGGTGCGTAGGTTAAAACCGCGCCTTGGCTTGATCCGAGTTCGTTAAAGACTGTAGCGACCTCAACCAATCTCGAGTGATCTTGCGGGGCCTGTTTGAGTGAATCTAAGGCAGTCATCAGAGGTTGGATTTCTTCATTGTTTACATAAGTTTCCAGCATGCTAATCGCATTCTCGATTCTTTCAACGTTGACTGTCTTGACTTTGCTGATATCTGCGGGGGTAAGTTCATTGAACTCGGGTGGTTCCTCATATAAATTGCCATTAAGTGTAGCGGGTTTAGCTGCAACACTAATCCCGGAAATAGCATTGTATTCTGCCTGCGCCCTTTGCTTAAGTGTGTTCACAAAGTCATTAAATTCGGTCACGTTTGGTCGAGACAACGCCAGGGATAACAGTGCCTCACCATTTACACGACTATGGAATTCCAGGTGTAAACGAGTGATGACAGGCTCAGGATTGAGTACTGCCAGCGTGACACTATGCGTTTCTTGTTTAAAACGAGATTTAATGCGGATATTGACCTGATCGCCGATGATCTCATATTCGCGAGTAGCTTTAAGCAGGTGCTTTTGAGTGAGTTTGGTGCTCATATCATTCAGAGTATTAATGCGTTAAAGAAATACCAAGGCCGCAGACTAGTTATTTAGTCCAGCAAAAGCATCATATTCCATCTTAGCTTTAGCTTTGACGGCATCAACAAAGGCGTTAAATTCTTCAGTATTAGGTTTGTTCAAATATAGAGAAATCAGCGGCCCACACTTCACACGACTATTAAAATGCAGCCTCGAGTCACTGATCACTGGCTCAGGGTTGAGTATTGCTAACTCAATATCAAGCTCTTTTTTCCCCTTCAAGAGACTATTGATTCTTACTTTGATCAAATCATCCAATAATTCGAACTCTTGCGTGCCGTGCAAAAAATGTTTTTGAATCAACTTGTGCGACATATAGGTGTGAATGAGTTACAGGTGTTTTAGCCAGACGAATTGGTACGGCTTTGTAAGACTTGTCTAATTCAACTGGCCTAATGCCCAGTCGTAGACATTGCTATCATTTCAGAGACTTCGAGTGTGCCGTTAATGTCCCGGAACGGACAGGATTTTGCTGCCTCAAGTGCGGCCTCCATTGATTCAAACTTGAGGAAGCTCATACCCGACATGAGTGTGGTCGTTCCTTGCTCCGTCTTGCCATCAGGATGCACTGTATGGGTATCCTTAAAAGGTATGGCAGGACTAACAACGGCATCACCTAAAGCGGATAACCATCCCTGGTATTGCTCAAAGTGCTTCTTACCTTCTTCAGGGTTGTCAGGGTAATCGCCCCCAAGGTAAATGAAAATGTATTGTGGCATGAAGAATTTCCTCTCGTTTCAGGCTACGAATAATACAGCGTTCCCGCCGATCTGGTGTTGTGTTATGAGAGCTAAATTACATCTCAAGTAATTTCACTAACTCTTTAGATTGATCTCTTCGTTCTTCAGCCAATTGCTGATAACGCGTCAATTCTGCACTGGCAAACAATTCAGCCACCTTATCAAATTCAGATGCCGCCATTAATGCCATGTCGACATAATCCGACTCTGCTGCAAGTGCGTGCATTGCAGAAGCACGATTTGCGGTGACCATTGCCCACATCATAGGCACTTCATCTTTCGGTAATGCCTTTAAGGTTGCATCATAAATAGGGATCGATTCTTCAAGTGATTGAATGTCTTCTTCATGTATACCCAATGCCTGTAATGCAGCTGCCAGGTTGTTTTGCGTAATCGCCCAACCATAGGCTGATTTGTCAGGCGTGCGCTCAACCATGGCATTACGCATCACCACGACCGCCTGCTCCAAGGTGCGAGGCCCTCTGCGATGCATGCCCAGTAAACACAGCACATTGCCAACACTACACAAGGCAGCTGCCCAATCATCTGGGCGTTCATCTCTCTTCAAGGCAGTAGAAGCTTGTTTATAGGTTTCACCTGCCTGCTTTAAAATATGAGCATCATCCTCAAGTTGACCGAGTGTTTGCATAACCACCCCGAGGTTATATTGAGTGCTTGCCCACTCGAATGGAGTCTCTTCAAAGGTACGAGTTTCCAGTGCCTGTTCATAAGACATAGCAGCTTGCTCAAGAAAGTGTGAGCTCCCACTACGTTGTCCGATGAAACCCATCACATCACCTATGTTGTGATGAACAGCAGACCATTTGACAGGGTCGTCTTCTTTTTCGACCATCATTTGCATTCTCTGGAACAGCTCAATGACTTGTTGGAATACATGTGCACCACCAAGACGCAATTCTCGTACATCCGGTGCGTCTTGCAAGGTAGCCTGAGAATTAGCCCATTCAATCAGCGTTTCTTTGTTAGCGGTTAACTCAAAGAAAGTATCACCATAACGGTCAATTGCCTGAGAAAGTGCGCCACATACCGGTGAATCGCTATCAAGTAGATCAATGAGATGCTGCGCTTTATTTTGGAACCGCCATGCTATCGGCACGCCCAGGCCTGGTGTTAACAGAGTTTCAGCATACAGGTTTTGGGGCAAAATGTTTCTCCGTCAGATCAACATCACTTACTAATTAGAAACTAGAGCCTATCTCTAAATTAATTTTTTGCGTTGATGCGTCGTTCTCGCTTTTCTTAAATGCTCATTTACCTACGTGTAAACTGCGCTTTTCGAAAATCTCGGGCCTCGCTTGAACACAAAAAATTAATTTAGAGATAGGTTCTAATTAATCGGTTGTACTTTTTGGTTTAATCCTACGATCTCACTGATATCAGGTTCAGCATCAACAGGACCACCCACTTCAATTTCTTCATCTGTCGCATCGCGCACCGTTAGAATCTCAAGTTTAAAAATAACCTCTCGTTCACAGAGTGGATTATTACCATCAATGGTAACCGACTTTTCGTCAACTCGAGTGACAAGAAAGCTTTTAGTGTTGCCCTGTTCGTTTTCCATCAGTATCGACATACCTACTTCACGATACTCTTCAGGGACGTTATCAATATGGTCAGTAAAAACTAAAGATTCATCTCTTGGGCCATACAACTTATTGCAGTCGATGGGTACGTCAATCACGTCTCCGACTACTTTGCCTTCCAGTTCTGTAGTCACTTGTGGTGCGAGGGCTTCAGTAACCCCATGAATATAGCCAATTGGGAACTCGACACTGGTTAGAATAGCCTCTGATTTAGAGTCAATGACTTTGTATGTCAATTCAACAAACTTTCCGTCTTTGACAACCTTTTTAATAATTTCATTCATGTTTGTATTTCCATGCCGTTTTTCGCAGAAGAAATAAAGTATATTCAGTTTAATTGATCAGAAGACAGATGCACCGAAAATCTTTATTTCGCCTTTCTCGTAGCCCAGCACGAGACGCCCAAGCCACTCGCCTTCTTTCTTGGAACTGGTTACGCGATATAAAATCGTCACATGCTCACCTCGTCGAATAATGCCAAGATAGTCATAATCTGTATTTAAATTTCTTGTCAGCACACTTTTGGCAAACTGTTTGCCGACTTCAACTTCATTAAGGCCAAGCAGCAAATCATAGGAAAACTTACGTATAAATTTGCCATATTCACCTGCGTTGGAATGCTTGACGAGGTCGTCCCACATCGGATGCGCAATTTCCAAGATTTCGTCGTCTGATTTTTTAATAATGTTCATGAAAATTCTACGGTGTGTGTGGTTACAATTTTGATTGAGCTTTAACTAAAAAAGACCAACTGAATAACTGTTGGTTTTTTTTAGTTAAAGCGATGAAGTGTAAGGGATCGCCAAGATTGGTGACCCCTTATCCTCATGACTTAATTATGCAGCTGCAGCCTTTTTCTCTTCATCACCAACTAGGTGATAACAAGGTGCTTTTTCCATGGTGTACTCACCGGTTTCTGGATCACGGCGAGAAACGGTTAGTACATGCCAGTTAGCGTCATCCACCTTCATGAAGTCACCACGGTAGTAGTAACCCGGCCAACGGGTTTCCTTGCGGAATAAAGTGTGTTGCAAGACGGCCTCAGAGGTAAGATGACGATGCTTCAGTTCCCATGCACGAAGTAGTTCATGAATGTTCTCTGCAGCAATCTTGTCCAAATCTTCCTCAAGCGCTTTCATCTTCATTAGACCGATGTTGAGCAGCTTTTCGTTGGTCATGTAGCTAACAGTTACACCACCGCCGTACTCGTCCATCAGCTTCTGCAAGCGATCAAGACCCTGACGTGGGTTGATGTAATTAGGGTTAACATCACCCGCAGTGATCTCGTTGCGGTTAACCGTGTAGTGCTCAAGCGGCTTGAAGATTTCTTCCCCGCGCTTATCAATTTGCTGCTGAGAAACCTGGATACCTTCTGCCTTGCCATCGTCGATGTACATGCAGGCTGCCTTGGCAGCCAGGCGACCTTCAGTGAAGGAACCAGAAGAGAATGCGTGTGGTGTACCACCGGCAGCATCACCTGCACCGAACAGACCTTCGATTGTAGTCATACGGTTGTAGCCCCAGTAGTACTCTGGTGGTGACAAATCTTCTGGACCTGAAACCCATGCACCGCAGCCGGTAGCGTGTGAACCCATTACATATGGCTCTGAGGTAGCTAGCTCAGGATTCTCGTACTTAGGATCTACGTCAGTAGCCGCCCAAAGTACAGCCTGACCAACCGTCATGCCCAAGAAGTTGTGCCAACCGATCTCTTCAAGATGAGGATCCTGGAACGCTTCCATGGTCACCATGTGAATCGGACCACGACCCGCATTTACTTCAGAGATGATGCAATGGTTACGCAGACAAGTCGGAATTGGGCGATGGGTTAAATGCGAAACTTCCGGATCCAGGTATTCCTTACCTACCATCTCTTGAAGTTGTGGCCACCACTTTGATTCATACTCTTCACCGACACCGTTCTGTGTGTAGGTCTTAAGGTGGAGGAAGTATGCCCCCACTGGACCGTAACCGTCCTTGAAACGTGCCAATACAATGCGGTTTTCCATCTGTGTCATTTTGGCGCCAGCGCCAATCATCAAACCATAAGCTGAACCCGATGACCATGGCGCATACCAGACACGACCCGCACCTTCACCAACCGAGAGTGGCTTAAAGATGTTCGAGGCGCCACCGGCAGCACAGATAACCGTTTTGGATTTGAATACGTGGTAGTTACCTGTACGCACATTGAAGCCAACAGCACCCCCAACGCGATTTTCTTTTGAATCGTCCATCAACAGATGGGTTACGCAGATACGGTTGAATACTTTGTCTGCCGATTTCTTTGCGGCTTCAGCTACGATAGGCTTGTAGGATTCACCGTGAATCATAATCTGCCATCGGCCTTCACGCTGATAAGCACCCGTCTTAGGGTCACGCATCAGTGGTAAACCCCATTCTTCGAACTGGTGAACCGCTGAGTCTACGTGACGAGCCATATCAAACAGCAAGTCTTCACGAACTATACCCATCAGGTCGATACGCGCGTAACGAACGTGATCCTCAGGGTTGTTTTCACCCCAACGAGTTCCCATGTAGGTGTTGATTGCATAGAGCCCCTGCGCAACTGCACCTGAACGATCGATGTTAGCCTTCTCGGCAATAACAATTTTCTTATCCTGACCCCAGTATCGGGCCTCAAAAGCAGCACCCGTACCCGCCATACCAGCGCCAGCGACCAAAACGTCGATATTGTCTTCAACAATAGTTTTGTAACCCATTAGTAGTACACTCCTAATTTCATCTCTAAGCCGTTTGACTCAAGCGTGTGCAGCCCACCATCGTCCATGCGAACGTATTTTGGCTCGTTGAAAAGTAATTGACTATCACGCATTTCCTTACTTGGAGCAGATTCATCAGACAGCTGAGGGATTGCTGTACCCCAAGGCTTTGTTGTGATAGGCGCCAGCAGGCTCATGTCTTTTTTACCGTTGTGGGATTTGATGCGCCAGGCAATGACACCTTTTTCCTCATCACGGATTACTCGTACCGAGTGGCCCAGTGGGGCGAAGTCTGCATAACCTCGAACGTCAATCGCGTCGTGGGGACAAGCCTTAACACAGGAGTAACACTCCCAGCACATGTTTGGCTCAATGTTATAAGCACGTCGGGTAGTTGTGTCGATGTGCATGATGTCTGAAGGGCAGATATCAACGCAATGTCCACAGCCATCGCAACGAGTCATGTATACAAAAGTAGGCATAATATTTCTCTCTCTAAAATTCGTTACTGATAAGAATTAATAATGGCGTGGGGCTTCACTATTGATTCCAAGCCCCATGTTGGGTGGGTTGTCGCCCATATATTCCGCGATATCCGGAAATTTTGCCTGTAAGGCAGGATCCGAAAGCTCTCCTAGTTCGGGCAGATTCTCATAAGAACCGTCAGCCTTGACGAGACGCTTCTGGTAAGCGGCCGCTGGCTTGAAGAACATGTGAGCAAACTTGGACCATAGAACCGTGCTGAACAGGATCGTGCTACACGCAATGAACAGCACAAGGAAGATCATATTCAGTATGCCGCCGCTAGCCAGTGTACCGGACCATAGCAATGCGAAAGTTGCCATGGTGATCAGAGAGACAATGAAAATGTCGCCGCGACCGTTGAAGTTGTACCACTTCACGCCTTCAGAAGAGACGTCTACACGGATGAAGAACCAGAACCAGTAACCACCCAGACACAGCATGATTGCACCGATGTGCCAAACAACAGGCCATATACCGGCAGCGGCATCATTTGGGTAGCTGTACACCAAAACAGCTGTTGCAATGATAAAAGACATAAATCCATACATCGTCAGCAGATGAGACAGGCGACGTCGTATGCTTGCAAATTCGGACGAGGTTAAAACCTCACTGCCCACTGTAGCTACGGCCATTGACACCTTCTCTCCACCACCTAAAGTACGCTTAGCATTCTTTTTTGCTTTTTCAGCATTTTCAAAAAAGTACTTAGCACTCTTTTTGTGCAACATGTCGAGAATCGTGCCACCGACAACCATTATGAACATGAGTACGATGTACCCCTGTATGATTGATGGCGAAATTACTGTCGAGAGTTCGGCGAAAGGATTAGTTGAGAACATTGTTTAGGAATTCCGCTTAAGTTATATTTTTGGGGACGCAAGTTTGCTAGCTAATCCGTATCAATTCAATATAAATAAAGTTATAGCCATTTTAAGTAACCTTATATCATCAACAATTATGTTATCTACATATAAGTGTAATTTTGGAAGCCATAAAGAACCACCTAGTATTAACCACAATTAAAATAAAGCTATTAGCTTTTAGGTATTCCTACAGCAATGATTTGACCTAATAAGTTTTTAAAACTTATTTAAAACATTGTTACCATCAATAAGCTCGATTGTATGAATCAATCAAATTGTCACATGCATTCAGGTTTCAAAAAAGTTTGAATGATTAAACATCGGATTAGGAGATGACCTGCTTGCATTAATGGTTTTCGAATCTGCAGAACTTCACGAAACAAATTCTTAATTCACATTATCTATATTGACTTAATCCAAAACGGCTTGGCAGTCTTATCAATTTAACGCTATAGTCCATTTATAGTTGATATTTCAACGACTTCGAGCGGAAACTTGTTAATAAAATATATGCAGCAAGCACTATCCAAAAATCAAAACAAAGTGGGTATGGATCATCCGCTTGCAGGTACAAGGTTGACTGGATCTGACATTATTATGCAAGTGCTTGCCCAAGAAGGCACAGATGTAATATTTGGCTACAGTGGTGGAGCCATTTTGCCAACCTATGATGCAGTTTTTCGTTTTAACGCTGAAACAAACGATTCCATTCCACTAATCGTTCCTGCAAACGAACAAGGTGCCGGATTTATGGCATCGGGTTATGCGCGAGCCAGCGGCAAGGTTGGCGTAGTAATGGTGACCTCGGGGCCAGGTGCGACCAATACGGTTACCCCGGTTCGAGACTGTATGGCGGACTCTATTCCTATTGTCGTAATTAGCGGACAAGTTCCTACCCCAGCTATTGGCAGTGATGGATTTCAGGAAGCCCCTATTGCCAACATTATGGGCGCTATTGCCAAACATATTTTCCTGGTTACTGATCCAGAAAAGCTTGAGGCGACCATGCGCACTGCATTTGAAATTGCACGTACAGGTAGGCCTGGGCCTGTGGTAATTGATATTCCAAAAGATGTACAAAACTGGGAGGGAGTATTTAAAGGTAAAGGTCATTTACCCATTCGTGGTTATCGCGAACGCATCAATGAAATTGAAGACAGTGTTCTTACCGATGAACAATGCGATATTTTTTATAAAGCATTTGAAAAATCTAAACGCCCACTTTTTTACGCAGGTGGCGGTGTTATAAATGGAAATGCATCAGGTGAACTTCGTGCATTTGCCGATAAATTTAAAATACCGGTTGTAACCACCTTGATGGGTATAGGCGCTTATGACACCACACTTGATCGATCGTTACATATGTTAGGTATGCATGGTACGGCGTTTGCAAATTACGCAGCAGATGATTGTGATTTTTTAATCGCTATAGGTGCACGATTTGATGATCGTGTTGCTGCCGTACCTGATAAATTTGCACCTAAAGCAAAATTTATCGCTCATTTTGATGTAGATCCTTCAGAAATTCACAAAGTTAAAGTTGTTGATTGGCATCATATTGGATTGTTGCCACAGGCATTTAATAAGCTGCTGAATTACGGAGTTAATACGCATAAATACTCAAATGATTTTGAGTTTTGGCATGCGCATCTTGCAGAGCTGAAAAAAACCTATGCAATGAATTACGATAAACAAAGCACCCAGATTCAACCCTATGCAGTTATAGAAGAGATTAACAAGTACGCAAATGGCGAAGCGATTATTAGTACAGGTGTCGGTCAACATCAAATGTGGGCGGCACAATACTTTGATTTTAAATTGCCACGTCTATGGTTAACTTCCGGAAGTATGGGAACCATGGGTTTTGGTTTACCTGCAGCAATCGGTGCGCAATTTGCAAAGCCGGACTTGATGGTTATAGATATTGATGGTGATGCCAGCATACGCATGAATTTAGGTGAACTTGAAACTGTTACGACGTATAAATTGCCATTAAAAATAGTTATTTTGAATAATCTCGGTGATGGCATGGTCAAACAGTGGCAAAAATTATTTTTCAAAGGGCGCTTATCTGCCAGTGATAAGTCATTGCATAAAAAAGATTTTGTAAAAGCCGCTGAAGCCGATGGTTATGAATTTGCTGAACGTTTAGAAGATAAGGCTAAACTTGCGCAAACTGTCCAAGATTTTATGGACTTTAAGGGACCTGCATTTTTAGAAGTAATGATAGATCCCGATGCAGGTGTTTATCCAATGGTAGGTCCGGGTATGAGTTATGATCAGATGATCTGCGGCGATTTTATTCCAACTCGAAACGCCAAAGAGGCTGATACAGATACTGATGTTGATTCTTCAGAGATGTTTTAGTAATTATAAAACAGCAGGTCTATTTCATGTTTAGAGTATGAATACTCATTCATATTTTTATCAACTTTCCTATTTAATTAATATTTACTTCTAATTAACCGTACTTTAAAAACGGTTGTCAGAAATAAGCATGCAATTAAAATTATTTTGGCGAATATGATTGTTTCATTTTGTGAAGAAGTTTGTGAGGTATAATCATTCAGAATAAAAAATAAGGTATTGACAAGTTAACTTTTTACACATCTACGAATTCTAGAAAAAACGTATTCTATAACGCCGTTGCACATCTCCAAGACGCAAAGGCGTTCTCCCTAAGTTGATGAAAATGCTTAGCTGATACTAAATGACGACCAAGATTGAAAAGATTATATACCGCTGCATGTGCACTTAAAAAACGTTGCGCTTGCTGCATCGATTTAAATCGGCGCATTCCTCGCTCTCGAACTCGCGTCGGTTGATGCGAAAGCTCGGCTCGGTTATTAGCGTATTGAGAAGTATCGTGAATAGATTCTGGGATGAGTTCTCGATGTGCAACGCCATAGCTTCTTAACTTATCCGTGGCTATTTTTCTGGGTTCACTCCCATGGTTTCTTATCAGGCGCTTAAAAAAACGCTTGGCTGCAGCGCCATCTCTGCGTGATTGCAGAAACACATCAACTACTTCGCCATCCTGATTCACCGCGCGCCATAAATAATGTTGCTTACCATGAACTTTGACGAATACTTCATCTATGTAAAATGTATCACCGTAGCCCTGGTGCTTTCGCTTCAATCGCCTGGCGTATTGAGGACCAAACTTATTACACCACATACGAATGGACTCATAACTGACTTCAATCCCGCGTTCAGCTAATAGATCTTCGATGTCCCGATGACTGACGTTGAAGCGATAGTAGAGCCAGACGGCATATTGAATAATTTCAGATGGAAATCGGTGACGTTTATACAAGCTTTTTGATTTATTCATCCAGTAATTGTCGCCCAGATGCGTTTAACTTGTCAGTACCGAGTCAAGCATATAACCCGCCATTACTCTATTAAAAATTGTATAACAATCATGGTCATTTAGCCCAAACTTATTTATGTTCGAATGAAGACATTAAAATTAATTTTAAAAGAAAAATTATATAGAAATTTTTTATAGAGTATAATAAATAGTTGTGTCTACATTTTGTCTACACAGAAAAATTATAAAAATTAAGGTTTCATAACTAATAGATTTAATGGTGCCGGAGAGGTGATTCGAACACCCGACCTACTGATTACGAATCAGTTGCTCTACCAACTGAGCTACCCCGGCACTGATTCGGAATAATAGCGCGTTATAAAAAATTGTATAACTGTAATTAGTTTCGATGTACGCGAATGACGACATCCACATCTTCTATCTGAACATCACTCGGTAGTTCTGGCAGTTTTGTTACTTCTACATTCTCTTTTGAAATATCTTCAAGTTCACCACTGTCTGAATAATACAAGTGATGGTGTTTGGTGAGGTTGGAGTCATAAAAAACCTTTGACGGGTCTACAATAACTTCACGAACTAATCCCTGTTTTGCAAATAAGCCAAGTGTATTGTAAACCGTGGCTTTAGAAACTTGATTACCTTCCTGGTTGACCATTTCCAACACCTGTTCAGCAGAGGCATGTTGAGCTCTGGAGAATAATACTTCCCCAATTTTTATTCGTTGCAGTGTTGGAGCAATGTCATATTTGCGCATTAGCGCTACCACATCTTCTCTAGATTTTGGAAAGGGATTTAAACTATACATTGGCAAATTATAATCATTAATTAGACAAAGTCTATTTGTAGCGCTAATACCTTGTTTTCAAGATAATTGATTTATTATCTGATAGGAGTAAGGGGCAATTTGTGATGGATTAATCGTATTCGCGATGAGTTCTGTCATCAGCCTCGCTGAGGCAATACTCATTAATATGCCATAGCGATAGTGGCCACAATTAAAATATAAGCCATTAAGATTAGGGTGTTCACATATATATGGTGAATCACGTGTTGTTCCGGGTCGTAATGCAGCCCATTGTTTTATAGGCGTATAGCTTTTCAATGTTGGGCACATTTCTTCAGCAAACGATGTAAGCATTTCACCTGCTTCATGCGATATTGATTTGTTAAAACCTACATGCTCAATGGTACTGCCACATAATAAATGGCCATCATTACGCGGGATAAGATATGACCCCTGCTTTAATATGATATGTGACAAAAGTTTTTCGTTTGTCTTGTACAAAATCATTTGCCCACGCACAGGGCTGATATCTACTGACTTTGCAATCTGAGACTGTATAAAAGTGGGTGTCCATGCGCCTGTGCATAGCACAATCTTGTTAGCATACAGTTTTCCCTGATCTGTTTCTATGCCTTGAACACAATTCGATTCAATTATTAAATTTTTAACTGCACAATTTTCAAACACATCAATACTATTAATTTTAAGTGATTGCTCAATTGCTTTAATAAGTAAAGGTGGACGAACTTGTCTAACACTTGGCAAGTAGATTGCCTCTTTAGCGCAACGTGTGCAATTTGGTTCTAGGGTAATTAGCTCTTGTTGGTTTAGTATACTTATTAGCTCATTATTTTTATTAGCCCAATTTAATGCTTGCTCTTTTTCATCTTGATCAAGAAGTATCATTCCGGACGTTATTAATTCAGAATCAATACTTGTTTCCTGTTTTAATTCTTCTGTTAGTATTGGAAAGTGTTGTTGACCTTCTTTGGTGAGTGTTAGAAAGGGTTGACTATGCTTCCAAGGGTAGAGTGGCGATAAAATTCCACCCGCTGCCCATGTTGCCTCTTTCCCTAATTGGTATTTTTCTACAATTGCGACGTCAAGGTCCTGCATATGTAACGCACGTGCAGTTAGCATACCAATCAACCCGCCACCGATGGTTAAAACATCATAATTCGTAGTGGATTTAACGCGTGCAGTATTCATGTGAGTAAGGCTATTTGTCTAACTATTAGACTAGCAAAAGTTATTGGTATGATGATTATTAATGCGCTATTAATAACACAGTGATTATGAATATTATTGTAAATGGTAAAAATAAAGCTGTAACAGATGGGATAACTGCTCAGCAATTATTAGAAAAGCTTGATCTTACTGAACATAAGTGTGCGATGGAGGTTAATGAAGTCATTATTCCGTGTAGTGAGTATATGCGATACATATTGCAGGTAGGCGATAATGTTGAAATTATTCATGCAATAGGTGGCGGATAAGTTAAAATATATTAAAGAAAATGACAGTATCTAAATTACAAACCGCAAACACAGAAATTCTTGATGAGCTTTTAATTGCCGGGCGTTGTTACCAGTCGCGATTGTTGGTAGGGACGGGGAAGTATAAAGATTTTCATGAAACGCGTGCGGCTATTGATGCGAGCGGTGCTGAAATTGTTACTGTTGCGATTCGCCGTACTAATATTGGCCAAGATCAAAAAGAACCCAATTTACTCGACGTCATCCCGCCTAGTGACTTTACCATTCTTCCTAATACCGCAGGTTGTTATTCTGCTAAAGATGCTATTCGCACATGTCGATTAGCAAGAGAATTGTTAGCGGGACATTCGTTAATGAAACTAGAGGTACTTGGTGATGAAAAAACGCTATATCCAAATATTGTCGAGACCATTAATGCTGCTGAAATCTTAATAAAAGAAGAATTTCAAATCATGGTGTATACAAGCGATGATCCCATCATTGCGAAACAGTTTGAAGAAATGGGATGTGTGGCAGTGATGCCTTTGGCAGCTCCCATTGGTTCAGGGCTTGGTGTGCGTAATCCTTACAATATTCTCACCATTGTAGAAAATGCCCAAGTTCCAATTATTGTTGATGCAGGTGTAGGAACGGCATCGGATGCAGCTGTGGCAATGGAACTGGGTTGTGACGGGGTATTAATGAATACAGCCATTGCCGAAGCAAAAAACCCAGTGCTCATGGCATCCGCAATGAACAAAGCGGTAGCAGCTGGGCGCGAAGCATACTGTGCCGGGCGCATGCCGAAACGTCGCTTTGCATCGGCGTCATCTCCCCTAGAGGGTGAGTTTTTTTAAAACCATAAATACCCTAACTATTCTTGCAAAAACCTTCATCTGTTATTCGTAGTTTTGTTCGGCGTGAAGGTAGGTTTACACAAGGGCAGCAAGCGGCAATTAAATGCTATTGGCCAAGTTATGGTATTGATACAAATGATCGTGTATTAGAGCTACATACACTTTTTGGTAATACAAATCCCATAGTACTTGATATTGGATTTGGAAATGGCGAAGCACTCGCCTTGCTTGCAGAGCAGTATTTAGATTTAAATTTTTTGGGGGTCGAAGTATACCGTCCAGGAATTGGAACACTCTTTAATAAAGTTTCAAACCTCAAATTAGAAAATATTCGAGTAGTCAACACAGATGTTGTAAATTTATTACAGCACAATATTGTAGACGAAAGTTTTACTTCTGTTCTAATCTGGTTTCCTGATCCCTGGCCAAAAAGACGGCACCATAAAAGGCGTTTGATTAAAACTGAATTTGTAAAGCTTTTGGGGGGAAAGTTAATTAGTAATGGCGAGCTAAATATTGCAACAGACTGGCAGCATTATGCGTCTGAAATCCAAAAAACATTACAGCAGAACAAATCGTTTAAAACAATTGAAGCATCAAATATAATTAAATATCGGCCGCAAACAAAATTTGAGCGGCGAGGAGAAAAGCTTGGGCATAAAGTCTTTTCCAAAGTTTATATGAAAATTCTCTAGGCCTTTATTTCAGCATTCTCGGCAAGTGACAAACGTCTAGCTGGGCACTCTTTTTCATTTGAAAGTGGGCAAACATCATGTTCACAATTTTCAATATTATTCCAAGCAAACTCTATTGCGCGCTCATCGGAGCGGTAAAAATGATCAATCCAATCAGAGCCCGCGAAATTAGTTCTGACAAATATGTCCATCACTTGACGTTTAGTTCGAGCAAAAACAAATTCTATATCCAGCGTGACGAGTCGTTGAGATAACTGATGTAGCATATCCTCACCGGTCGCATCTATTTCTGTTATGGCTTCAGCATCAATGATAATAAACTTGAGATCGGGTTTAGCTGCAACGCGTTCTAAAACCTTTTCCTCAAAATACATGGCGCTGGCGAAGAACAATGGCCCCTCAAATCGTAAAACCGAAATATTCGGGCAGGTTTGCAAAATATTTGATTGAGCATCGCGTAAAAAACCATCAGAATGCCGCGATAAAACCGAAATATGCGGATGCATGGTTCGATACATAAACAAACCAAGTGATAGCACCACCCCTACCAAAATGCTTTGCTCTAAATGCGGAGCTAAAAATAAAGTTAATACAAATGTGAGCACGGCAATAAATCCATCGTGTTTATGCACGCGAAACGCATATTTGATTTGCTTAATACGAATTAGATTAATTACAGCAGAGATAATAACGGCTGCTAATGTGGCCTGAGGGAGGTGATACAAATACTGACTGAAATATAGCAGTATTAACGAAACGGCAACAATTAACCCCGTTACGATGGCAGCAAAGCCAGTTATTGCACCGGCTGACATGTTTAATGCCGAACGCGAAAAAGAACCTGCAACAGGGTATGCTCCCGATAAACCAGAAGCGATATTTCCTAATCCTTGCCCCACTAGTCCTTGATTGGCGTCAATGCGTTGACGAGTTTGCACCGCAATTGCTTTTGCAATTGAAATGGCCTCCATGTAACCGACAATAGCAATCACAATTGCTTTACCAAATAGGTCAAGTGCAACTGACATATCTATATCTGGAAGCGCAAGCTTTGGCAGACCAGCAGGGACATTGCCTACTACTTTCCCACCAAATGAAGCTTCAAATCCAATCAAAAATGAGACAAGACTGGTTAATACTACTGCGGTTAGTACAGCTGGTATTTTTGGGGCGTAGCGTTTGAGTCCAAATATTAATGCAAGGGAGACGATTCCCATAATCAAAGTTGGGAAATGCGTATGCTTCGTTGCCTCAATAAAAACATTCCAAATCGTTACATAAAAATGATGCCCCGTTTCTGCCGTAACACCTAATAGCTTTGATAATTGCGATGCGCCAATAATTATTGCCGCAGCATTTGTAAAGCCGATTACTACGGAGTGGGATAAAAACTCAACCAATACGCCAAGACGCAATAAACCCAAAGATAATTGAAAAATACCAACAGATATTGCAAGCACACCTGCATAAACTAAGTAACCTTCAGGGTTTGCTGTAGCTAAGGGTTCTAGAGCTGCAGCTGTCATTAGCGAAACCACCGCAACGGGCCCTGTTTGTAACTGTCGTGAAGAACCAAATAATGATGCAACGATTACGGGTAAAAAGGATGCATACAGACCATAGTAAGCCGGTAGTGCCGCAAGCTGGGCATAGGCCATAGACTGCGGAATGAGTACTAGTGCTACAGTTAAGCCCGCGACACAATCTTTCCAAACTACTGATGGGTCCTTTAGTTCACCGACCCAATTCAAATAAGGTATGAAACGGCTAAAAAATTCCTTGATATATTTTCCTACATAGATCAACTAAATCCCCTGATTTTTACTCAGTTATTTTATGCCACATGGTGGCGAATAAACGGTTTGTTTCATACCTTCCATATGGTTTTTCACAATAGGGAGGCCGTAACATGGAAGTTACATATAGTTAGCTTAATATATTAACATGATTTGTTAAGCGATGAGTGTAATCATCACTAATATATAGAGTTATAGAATATTTTCTGAAAAGTTATGCGCTTGAAATTTCGTTTTCCTTACAGAAACCGGTAAAGTATTTATCGGGCTGCAATAAGAACAATAAATTTACGGTAAATCACGTATTTCCAGGGCGTGTAGAAATACACTATGTGAGGCAGGAGATAACTTTTAATGTCAGCACAACATCCTATTATTACTGTAACTGGGTCATCTGGTGCAGGCACTTCAACTGTTCGCGAAGCCTTTGAGCGGATATTTGCAAGCATTGGTGTCGTTCCTGTTGTGGTTGAAGGCGATAGTTTTCACAAATTCACTCGTGCAGAAATGAACGAGCGCATCAAAGTTCCAGACTTGTTTGGTCGTCGCATGACCCACTTCGCTCCTGATGGAAATTTGTTAGATCGCTTAGATGAATTATTTAAGGACTATGGGCAATTTGGTAGTGGAGAGAAAAGATTGTATTTACACTCAGAGGAAGAGGCCGCACCTTATCCAGGGCTAAGCCGTGGTGAATTTACACCTTGGGAAGCCATTCCCTATGACAGTGATCTCTTATTTTATGAAGGATTGCATGGCGGATTTGTTACCGAAGATTTTAATATTGCTCAACACGTTGATCTATTGATAGGCGTAGCCCCAACCACCAATCTTGAATGGATTCAAAAAATAAATCGTGACAAATCAGAACGTGGTTATTCACACGCTGAGATAGTAAGCACCATTGTTCGGCGCATGCCAGATTATGCTACTTATATTGCACCTCAATTTTCTCGAACAGATATTAATTTTCAGCGTGTACCTATTATAGACACATCCAATCCCTTTGATATTCAACAAACGCCTGATTTGCATGAAAGCTTAATTGTCGTTCATATGCAAAGGCCTGAAAAATTTACACTTAGCGTTGATGCTCTGCGAGAGCGTATCGAAAATTCATTTAATATAAAATCAAATCAGCTGGTTATTCCAGCAGAAAAACTGGTTATTGCAATGGAAATATTACTAACACCAATAATTAAAATACTTGTAGAAAAACGATCTGAATTAAAAACGCAGATAGGTTAAAAATATTTCGCTTATTTGCGCAAAATTAAAATGACAGAACCGTTTCAACTTGCAACTTCTTCTGGCCACAATGCGCGTGAACTCGTTAATGAATGCTTACACCAACTCGGAGATGTAAAAGGTAAGTATCAACTAGGGTTTATCTACGCCAACGACACCTTGAGTGATGACTTAAAAAATATATTAGGGCGTTTAAAACAAGAAACAGGCGTAAATGATTGGATCGGCTCACTCGGCATGGGGCTGTGCAGTACTGGCACAGAATATTATGATTCTAAAGCGCTCATAGTTATGCTTGCCGATATCGAAAACAAAGATTTTACAATTATTGGCACAAATGATTTAAATGAAGAGCAATTGCTTGAGCAAGTATCGAGTTATTGTAAAGAAGAATTACCGTATGTTGGAATAATTCATGGCGATCCTAGTAATCCGGCTACACCAAATCTTATTGATAAAATTTCAGAAACAGTGCCTTCAGCATATTTAGTGGGCGGGTTAACCTCTTCTAACTCTAATAACTTTCAAATTGCAAATGAAGTTATTAGTGGCAGTGTATCGGGTGTCTTTTTTTCTCCAAAAACAAACACAATAGTAGGGCATACTCAAGGTTGTACACCGCTCGACAAACAACATGTCATTACAAAATCTGATCGCAATTTATTAATTGAATTGGATCATCGCCCTTCACTAGATGTTCTGCGCGAAGATATTGGTGAAGTGTTATCAAAGGATTTGTATAAAATTTCCGGATACATATTTGCCGGCTTACCCATTGAATATTCAGATACAGGAGATTATTTAGTTAGAAACATCATAGGGTATGATGAAAATGAAAATGTTATTGCGGTGGGTGACTATGTATATGAAGGCAGTAAATTTATGTTTTGTCGGCGCGATGGCAACAGTGCACGAGAAGATATGCATAGGATGTTAACTACAATGAAGTCTCGCATGCAATCACAACCACGTGGTGCTGTGTATTACACATGCTTGGGGCGCGGCCGCTATCAATTCGGAGAAAACTCAGAAGAACTAAAAATGATTCAAAAAGAACTGGGGGATTTTCCTTTAGCTGGGTTTTTTGCAAATGGAGAAATATTCAACAATCGTTTATATGGGTACACGGGTGTACTCACTTTGTTCATGTAACACAAATATTTATGCAGTACAGCGAGCTAGGTCAAACAGGGATTACGATAAGTAAAATATGTCTTGGCACCATGACATTTGGTGAGCAAAACACAGAACAAGAAGCGCAAGAACAACTAGATTATGCAGTATCTCAAGGTGTAAATTTTATAGATACTGCAGAAATGTACCCCGTTCCCCCACGTGAGACTACACAAGGGCGTACCGAACAATTTGTTGGAAGCTGGCTTAAAAAAAATGGCCAACGAGATCAAATAATTTTAGCAACAAAAGTTTCTGGCCCTGGAATGTTGCCATATTTGCGCAATGGCCCACAGCTTACTGCTGAACATATCAATTCGGCCATAAACACAAGTCTTGAACGATTACAGACTGACTATATCGATTTATACCAAGTGCATTGGCCAGCAAGAGACACAAATTTATTTGGCAAACTCGGTTATAAACATAGCAGCACAGATTCACACGTATCGATCGAAGACACATACGCCTGCTTAATTAATTTAGTTGAACAAGGGAAAATTCGGCATATTGGTATAAGCAATGAAACGCCATGGGGCACTATGCAGTATCAACTTTGCGCACATTCTAAAAAATGGCCATGCATTGTTAGCGTGCAAAATCCATATAATTTGCTAAATCGAACATACGAAATTGGCTTAGCAGAAATTTCTCATCGAGAACACATTGGATTGCTTGCTTACTCGCCTTTAGGTTTTGGAGTATTGACAGGGAAATATCTAAATGGAAAGTTTCCAGAAAATTCACGCTTATCTTTATTTGAACGTTTTAATCGATACAGTAATGAGCAAGGTGTAGAGGCCACTCAAGCATATATTGATTTATCAAATAAGTTTGGCTATTCCCCAACACAAATGGCATTAGCTTTTGTAACGTCTAGGTCTTTTGTAACGGCTAATATTATTGGTGCAACTAACATTGAGCAACTTCGCGAGAATATTGAGAGTATAAATATAGAGCTATCTAACGAGGTTTTAGAAGAGGTTGAGTCTATACATCAAAAGCTGCCGAACCCGTGTCCTTAATAACGCTTTAATTAACAACAATATAAAAGTGAAGATTTCTATTTTAGTTTCATGGCTCTTTATACTTTTATCTTGTGTGACACTAGGCCATGACGGCAACTATTATCTTTAAAGGCGCAACGCTGTTTGCCTGCCGTTGTAGAAACAGACAGCACTAATGAAACGGCGGTTTTCGACAAGCCATATTGTTTAGGGCTAACTGAACGATTAAATAAAATTAATCTATCTCAATTGTATTACGTTCATCACTTATCCAATTAAACACTTCTTTATTAATTTGATCTGAAGTTTTTCCTTCGCTTTTAATTGGTGGGCCAATTTTAATTATTATTGTGCCAGGTTTTTTAGTTAGCTGTTTGCGCGCCCAATAATTTCCAGAATTATGAACTACTGGGATTATAGGTGCTCCAGACGCTGCTGCCAGTAGCGCACCACCTATTTTGAATTTTCGCTTCGTACCAGGGGGTGTTCTTGTCCCTTCGGGAAAAATTAAAATACTCCGACCTTTTTTTAACTTTTCCTTGCCTTGTTCGATAAGTTGGCCAACCGCTTTTTGCCCCGTACTTCGATTTAAGGCTATGGGATGCGTCAACGCCAACCCCCAACCAAATACTGGAATAAAAAGTAGTTCTTTTTTAATAACCCATGTTAAAGGTGGAAACAATGTGCCTATAGCCATGGTTTCCCATGTGGATTGATGGTTAGCCATGACAATACTTGGTGTATTAGGGATGTTTTCTTTACCAATCACTTCATGTTTAAGGCCGCACGTTATTCGAAGCCACCATAAGTTGGATGCGCTCCATGAAACGATAAATTTATATCGCATCTCGTAAGGCACAATGACGGTCAGTAAAGAGAGAAATCCAAAAAATATGGTTAACACTGCCATTCCAATTAAAAAAAGCAGTGAGCGGAATGTTTGTATCATCTCTGCGTGTTTATCTTTACTGTGCTAATAAAGAATATACTGCTTCAGCAAGGTCATTCCATATCTGAATATTTCGAGGTAGTTGCTCACTTTGAGCAGTGACGGAACCATTTCCAGTGCGCACCAACATTGGTTGAGCACCATGTGCAATGGCTGCTTGCACATCGCGTAACGAATCACCAATTAAAGGGGCTTTTTCTAGTGATAAATGGGCTCGTTTCTCTATTTCTTCCAACATACCTGGATTTGGTTTACGGCATTCTCCTTCAAGATTGGGACAAATAAATATACCGTCTAAATGCCCACCATGTTGCGCAAGTTCTGTTAGCATTTTTTGGTGAATTTCATGCAACGCGTTGTAGTCCAAGAGTCCACGCGCTATGCCAGATTGGTTGGACGCAATAAACACTTTCACCTTGGCATGATTAAGTTTAGCAATGGCTTCAAGACTTCCTTCAATTGCAATCCATTCTTCTGGCGACTTTACAAATTCATCGGACTCTTCGTTGACGACACCGTCTCGATCTAGAATTACAGCTTTTAAATTACTCATGGTATAGGCATCATTTAATTTATGATTGTAATCTTGAAAAGTCTGCTACATGCATAAAGAGTGAGTCAACTTGTGCTAGTAGGGCAATTCGGTTCGACTTTAATTTTTCATCCTCATCCATCACCATTACATCATCAAAAAATGTATCGACAGGTTGTTTTAAATCAGCAAGTTTATTTAACGCATGCTCGTAGTCATGTTTCTGAAATAATGTTTCAACATCATGACTTAGGTTCTCAAGGGCAGAATGCAGTGCGTTTTCTGCGTCTTCTTTAAATAATTTTTGATTTACATTTCCAATTTCACTACGGTCAATTTTTTTAAGAATATTTCGAATACGTTTATTAGCAGCAGATAAGCTTGCTGCATTTGGCAGCTTACGAAAACTGCAAAGTGCATCTATTCGCGCAGCAATATCATTCGGTTGCGTCGGTCTATTTGCAAGTACTGAGTCAATAATATCATGAGCGATATCACGATCACTGAAATAAGAGCGTAAGCGATCTATCACATATTCAAAAACCTCGTCAACAATTGATTCAGCCTTTATTTCTTTTGGAAAGAGAGATGCGGCATGTTGAAGGCTGATATGTAAATCAATACTCAATTGACCTTCGATAATAATACGCAATACTGCTAAGGAGGCGCGTCGCAATCCATAAGGATCTTTCAATCCCGTAGGCTTTTTGCCTATTGCAAAAATGCCTACCAACGTATCAATTCGATCTGCTAAAGCAAGTGTTTGGCCTACTTCAATTTCGGGTAGATTATCCCCGGATTGCCGAGGTAGATATTGTTGTTCTAAGGCTAGAGCAACGTGTGAGTTTTCTGCATCGTTTAGCGCTAAATATTTTCCAATAACACCCTGCAAATCTGGAAACTCACCAACCATTTCGGTTAGCAAATCACACTTGCATAATGTAGCAGCACGCTGACACAAATTTGTATCTGCGCCAATTACTTGGCTTAAGTGTTTTGCAATAGCACAAATGCGCTGAGTTTTATCATACAAACTACCCAGTTGTTTCTCGTACACAACACTTTTTAAATTATCTAACTTTTTTTCTAATTTTTGACTTTTATCTCGTTGCCAAAAAAAACTTGCGTCATCAAATCGAGGAACGATAACTTTTTCATTACCATGCTGTACAATTTTTGGGTCCGAGCTATAAATATTGCTAATAATAATAAAATGTGGAAGCAGCTCATTATCGTTATTAAATAACGGGATGTATTTTTGCTTATCCTGCATAGTGCTAATAAGCACTTTTTGTGGGAGGTCTAAAAATTTTATATCAAAGTTTCCTAATAGTGCGTGTGGCCATTCCACTAAACTTGTAATTTCATCAAGTAACTTTTGTGAATAGACTGGTTTAGCATTTACTTGTGAAGCTAGGTCATTTACTTGCGTAATTATTTTTTTCTGACGCTCTTCAAAATCAACAAGTACATAAGCATTTTTCTTTAGTGATGTTAGGTAATCATTTGCAGACTCAATTAAAAGTTTGTTTGGGCTGTGGAATCGATGCCCAACCGTTTCCTTACCCGCCGTATGACCAAACAGGCTTGCTGGTACTATGTTTGTTCCTAATAGAACTAATAGCCATCGCACAGGGCGAATAAATTCTGCATTTGTTTCATTCCATCTCATGCGTTTTGGTATGGTGAGTTTACTGATTGTATTTTCGATTAATTTTTGTAGCAGCTCTGTTGTTTTTATACCTTCACGTTTTTCCTTAAAAAGCAACTTTGGGTTATCTGAATTCTTCTCAAACTCTAATTGTGCTACTTTAACTCCGCAAGAGTTAGCGAAACCAATAGCAGCTTTAGTTGGTTCTCCTTTTTCATCAAATGCATTTGCTTTGTTTGGACCTTTACGCTCGATCAATTGGTCTTGTTGGCACATATCTAAATCATTGACAATTACAGCAAGCCTTCGTGGCGTGCAAAATACTTTGTGTGAAGAAAAAGATAACTCGAATTCTTTCAGTTGCGAACACAATTTTTCACCAAACTCCACTGATAGATTTAACAGTAGTCTGGCCGGTAAATCTTCTGTGCCTAATTCAATAAGTAAAATTTCTTTATTTTTCATTACGGCAATCAATTGGTAACAAGTGGGAAGCCCATGTTTTCTCGACTTGCGTAATATGACTTTGCAACAGCTTGCGCTAGTTTGCGCATACGCAAAATATACTGTTGACGTTCTGTTACAGATATCACCTGACGTGCATCTAAAAGATTAAATGTGTGAGAGCATTTAAGCACATGGTCATATGCGGCAACTGGGAGCTCAAGCTCAATTAAGTTTTGGCATTCTCGTTCACTTGCATCAAATGTACTAAATAACGTATTGGTATTGGCATGTTCAAAATTATAAGCAGACTGTTCCGCTTCGTTCTGATGATAGATGTCACCGTAACGAATGCACTGCTTTTCATTTTGTGTCCAAACTAAATCATATACGCTTGAAACATCTTGCAAATACATTGCGATCCGCTCTAGACCATAGGCGAGTTCACCACTTACAGGGTTGCAATCTAAACCACCTATCTGTTGAAAGTAGGTGAACTGTGATATTTCCATTCCATCAAGCCAAACTTCCCAGCCTAATCCCCACGCACCTAAAGTTGGTGACTCCCAATTATCTTCTACAAAGCGAATATCATGCACTAAAGGATCAATTTTGAGTTCTATAAGAGACTTTAAATATAAATCTTGAATATTATCAGGCGATGGTTTGAGTAAAACCTGAAATTGAAAGTAACGTTGTAAACGATTCGGATTTTCTCCATAACGCCCATCTGTTGGTCGACGGCAAGGCTGTGGATATGCTGCACGCCATGGTTCTGGGCCAATTGCTCGCAGAAATGTAGAGGGGTGGAATGTTGCAGCACCCACTTCGAGGTCATAAGGCTGATCGACAATGCAACCTTGGCCTGCCCAAAACTTCTCAAGTTTTTGAATGAGTTCTTGAAGTGTTATTAGATTATTGTCAGTCATTGTAATGGCGCCAAGTAATGCTGCGTGAGTATAGCTATGCACCTGACTCTCGACCAGCACATCAATGAACTAATATGAATTTGAATGACCAAGCTGCGTTAATGACGTCCTTGTCACGCAGCCCTCATCCCTAAGACGATGCGAAAAGCTTTCCTGATGCTGAGCTATCTACTTGCTTCCCTGCTTGCCACGGCATCCGTACCTTTGGCAATTTCCCTTAGCAGTAATTAGTAGAGTTGACACCCTTGTCGGTAGTGTTCCTATTCAAGCGATAAAATCTGAATTTCTCGCCTACCACACTCTACAATTCTTACTCGCGTTCTTTTGTATTTTCTCGATTCCTTTCGATACTTAAGAAGAACGCTTAAGACCACCAAACAATTTGTCTCTGACAACGTGTCTATAGGCCCAAACGAGTACCGCCATACTTGCGGCAATCCAAACAACGTATAAGGTAGTTAAAATATCTGCATTGCTGCCCATGTTGAGCTCCTTGTCCAAGTCCAATGCCCATAAGGGCAAAATCAAAAATATCCGTATTACTAATATTAGGAGCAAGGGCCGTGCCAGCATTAACTCTGATTTGTTGCATTAAAATAACTTACTGAGTATTCGTAAATTAAAAAAACTAGCGGGACATATAGAATCTAAAAATTAAGGTAGTTGGACCAAATTTGTTCCCCCAATTTGACTTTTGGTGACATTTTGCGGCATGAATAAATGCGTCACATTTTTGTCATACCTGGGGGATGACTGCACCAATTTATGTGATGTAGATAAAATGTACTCGTTAATATAAGCATACTTATTTAAGCGCTAGCCCAATGCATTCATACGAGACGGGTGGATTATTCATCTCTATCGTCTAAGCCTAACAAGCACCATAATAGTGCTTTAATCGCATAAAAATAGTGCGAAATAATGCGTTTGTTGACCTACATCCGTACTAAAAGCTGCGTATAATGCCGCACTGGCCTCATAAGGGTGCGCTATGCCGCATACTGGCACAAATTGTGCTGAATAAGCTGAAGCGTACGTGATCTAATTTTAATTACGCACAAAATAATAAAGTTCGAGTCGAAGTAAGGAGTAACTCATGTCTTCTAGTGATGCAATCAAATTGATGAATGATAACGATACACGCTTCGTTGATTTTCGTTTTACAGATACCCGGGGCAAGGAACAGCATGTTTCTGTACCAGCTTCTGAAGTTTCCGAAGATATATTCGAAAAAGGAAAAATGTTTGATGGATCATCAATTGCTGGTTGGAAAGGGATTAATGAGTCAGACATGATTTTAATGCCGGATCCAAGTACCGCAGTCATGGATCCATTTTTTAGTGATTCAACAATGATACTTCGTTGCGATATTCTTGAACCTTCCACCATGGAAGGCTATAGCCGTGACCCACGTTCTGTAGCAAAACGCTCTGAAGCATATCTGCGCTCAACAGGAATTGCAGACACAGCATATTTTGGACCTGAGCCAGAGTTTTTTGTATTTGACGATGTCAAATGGGGCAATGAAATGTCTGGTGCATTTTATCGCACTGATTCTGATGAATCTGCATGGAATTCTTCTAAAGATTTTGATGAAGGCAATATTGGTCATCGACCCGGTGTCAAAGGCGGGTATTTTCCTGTGCCCCCTGTAGATTCTTTGCAAGATGTTCGTTCTGCAATGTGTCAGGTGTTAGAAGAAATGGGGGTAGGTGTAGAAGTGCATCACCATGAAGTTGGAACGGCTGGACAATGCGAAATTGGTACCCGTTTCAACACCTTAACTATACGTGGTGATTGGAATCAGATTTTAAAATATGTTGTGCATAACGTTGCGCATAATTACGGGAAAACAGCTACCTTCATGCCAAAGCCAATAGTTGGCGATAATGGCAGTGGTATGCACGTGCACCAGTCACTCGTTAAGGGTGGTGACAATTTATTTGCAGGTGATTTATACGGCAATCTTTCCCAAATGGCGCTTTATTATATCGGTGGCATCATTAAGCATGCCCGTGCAATCAATGCGTTTGCAAATGCTAGCACTAACAGCTACAAACGTTTAGTGCCAGGCTATGAAGCACCTGTGATGTTGGCGTATTCGGCGCGCAACCGATCGGCATCAATTCGTATTCCCTATGAAGCCAATGCAAAAGCGCGAAGAATTGAGGTTCGGTTTGGTGATCCTGCGGGCAATCCTTACTTAACTTTTGCTGCGATGCTTATGGCAGGACTTGATGGGGTTCAAAATCAAATCGACCCTGGTTCGGCAATTGATAAAGATTTATATGATCTGCCTCCTGAAGAAGAAGCCGAAATTCCAACAGTATGTCACTCATTAGATCAGGCTCTTGAAGCTTTAGACAATGATCGCTCATTCCTCAAAGCGGGCGGAGTATTTTCTGATGATAATATTGATGGTTACATTGACCTTAAGATGGGCGAAGTTACCGCACTACGCCAGGCAACTCATCCCATTGAGTTTGATATGTACTACAGCTGTTAGGCCTTAAATAGAGTAATCAATCACAAAACGCCTCATTTTGAGGCGTTTTATTACAACTTGATCAGCATTTTCCCGGTCTAAATTAGATAATAGAGTATTATTCTAGAATCACTACGACGAGGTAAATGGTCAAGCCATAACATTGCTATGCGAGCCAGCTTTTTATTAGTCATGGTTTTTGCTTTATGCGTGAGTGACGCGTACGCACGTATTTATAAATGTGTCGATAATGATGGAATTACAGTGTACATGGATACGCCTATCTCTGATCAATGTGCAGAATCGAAAGAAGTTCCAAATGCAGATTTACCTGCATTAATTGAATCAAAACCTGCAGCCGTTCCTACAAATACTGGGTCATTTTCAAATAGCAGCAGTAATAAAAAAGATATCAATGATTATAATACTGTGACGATTACCTCTCCTGCTAATGAAGAAAGTCTTCGCAGTAATGAAGGTCAGGTAATTATCTCTTACGCGGCTACACCCGCGCTAAAGTCTCGTAATGGTCATCGATACGTGATCCTGTTAGGCGGTAAAGAAGTTTATCGAGGCACTAATACCAGCGTACCTTTGGAGAATGTTGATCGCGGTGAACACGTAGTGACTGCAATAATTGTTACCGCCAATGGTCGTACTTTAAGTAGTTCTGTGCCCGTAACCTTCACCTTACAGCGTTTTTCAAGTTTGCATAACCAAAACAGAAGGGTCACACCAACTCCGCTCGTAAACTAGCCTCTGCTCAAAGAATCTGATCGCTAAAATTACTTAGTTTGGTTCACCAATAGCCTATAAATTTTCTCAAATTTAAAAGGTGTTACGATGGATATCTCCCTAGATTTCGCTCAATTATAGTGCGCATAGCCCATTTAAAATATTATATGTGCACCATAATAGTGCGATAATAGTTGGAATGCCATTGTAAGTTATTGATATTGCTTAAATGTAGCGTGTTATGAGCTTGGATCAAATCTTGCACTTAGAAATATATGACAAATTCCGTAAGTAGTATTTTTAAAGGTATCCCTGCCTTTGCAGGCACTTTCATGGAATATAAAACAGTCATCGACAATTTAACTTCAGCCATATTTTTGGTCGATGTACAGCTATGTCTAAAATATCTCAATCCGGCTGGGGAGGAACTATTGGGGACAGGGGTAAGGCGTGCCCATACGCGTGCACTAACAGAATTTATACAGGACGGTGATGGCGGACTTATTCCTCATATTTATCGATCTATTCAAACGGGCCATCCAATTATAGAACGAGAAATTTGCATTAAAAAAATTGGTGGAAGTGAAATTACCATCGATTGTTCAATAACGCCGTTAATTTCAAAAGATAAACAGACTGAATGTTTATTGGAAGTGACACAAGTAGATCGAATGTTGCGAATTGCTCGCGAAGAACATTTGTTATCTGAGGGGCAGGCTATTCAGAATATGTTGCGTGGGCTTGCACACGAAATTAAAAATCCATTAGGAGGTTTGCGCGGTGCAGCACAGCTACTTGCGGGCGAACTTTCTGAAGATAGTCTGCATGAATATACCGATGTAATTATTAACGAAGCAGACAGATTGCGAAAGCTTGTCGATCGAATGCTTGGCCCAAGTATCAATCCTGTCAAGAGAGCGTTGAACATACATCATGTGTTAGAGCATATACGCCATCTTTCCATAGCAGAAACATTTGGTGGTACATCATTTAAAACTGATTATGACCCGAGCATTCCAGATATGAATGCAGATCGAGATTTGCTTATCCAGGCGATCTTAAATTTAGTTCGTAATGCGGTAACAGCGGCAGGCACTGATGGGGATGTTATTTTAAAAACACGTATTTTAAGACAGTTTACAGTTGGGGATATACGCCACCGTTTGGTTGTTGAAATAAGTGTTATTGATAATGGTCCAGGAATTTCTAAAGAGTTAAAACCACAAATCTTTTTCCCTATGGTTTCAGGGAAGGAGCAGGGTACTGGACTTGGGCTGTCAATTTCACAAAATGTCATCAGCCATCACGGAGGATTAATAGAATTTGATTCTGTTCCAGGGCATACAGAATTTCGTGTACTTCTACCGTTAAATAGTGTGAGCAATTAAGCTAAAACAAAATAGAAAGTGAGACTATGAGAGATACAAAAATTTGGGTCATCGATGATGATCAAGCAATCCGTTGGGTGCTTGAACGCGCATTTCAAAAGGCTAACATACCTGTTACAACGTTTGATTCAGCATCAAATGCGATTCAAGAGTTAGACCAATATGTGCCGACTGCAATACTCACAGATGTACGCATGCCTGGAATAAATGGTTTTGAGTTTTTGGATCGAATTAAATCTCAGCATCCAAATTTACCAATAATAATTATGACTGCACATTCAGATTTACAAAGTGCAGTAGACGCTTATCAAAAAGGTGCATTTGAGTATTTACCTAAACCCTTTGATGTGGAAGAGGCTGTTGAATTAACAAAGCGTGCATGTACTGCAGTTGATGAGAAAGGAGCAGGTGTTGATATAGACCATGCAACATTAGATGAATTGCCGAAAATCATTGGTGAGTCACCCGCAATGCAAGAAGTTTTTCGTGCAATAGGTAGATTATCTAAATCTAATATAACAGTTCTTATTAATGGCGCATCGGGAACAGGTAAAGAATTAGTCGCACATGCTTTACACGAACATTGCCCACGTGCTCAAGGCCCATTTATTGCTCTCAACATGGCAGCAATACCGCGCGAGCTATTAGAATCTGAATTATTTGGTCATGAAAAAGGATCATTTACAGGTGCACAAGCACAACGTAAGGGTCGATTTGAGCAAGCTCACAAAGGGACATTATTTCTAGATGAAATCGGAGATATGCCTGCCGATTTACAAACACGTCTACTACGCGTGCTGTCGGATGGCCACTACTATCGTGTTGGCGGCCACCAGTCTATCAAAGCAAATGTTCGAATCATCGCTGCAACACATCAAAATTTAGAAGCGCGTGTGCGTACAGGCGAATTTCGTGAGGATTTATATCATCGTATAAATGTTATCCGCATTCATTTGCCAACATTAAGTGAGCGTAGTGAAGATATTCCAATATTGTTGCAACACTTTATGAAGAGCTCGGCTAAAGAGCTTGAGACAGAATCAAAAAAATTAAGTAATGAAGTTATCGAATATTTAAGCGCATTAAGCTGGCCTGGAAATGTGCGCCAATTAGAAAATGTGTGTCGTTGGTTAACTGTAATGGCATCAAGTAATGAAATTCGCATGCAAGATTTACCAGCAGAAATGCTTAAAGATGAAATGTCGAGTGACGAGATATCAGATTGGCAGAGTTTATTAAGTGAATGGGCAGATCGTGAAATGTCAAAAGATGAGAATCCAATTCTTGACCAAGCCTTACCGTTGTTTGAGTCTGTAATGATTAAAGCAGCAATGCGCAAATCTGGAGGTAAAAGACAACAGGCAGCAAAACTTTTGGGCTGGGGAAGGAATACGCTTACAAGAAAGATACAGGAGTTAGGTTTATTTCAATCTTAATTATTTTTAGCTCGATAAACTGTTCTCAAAGAATCGTTTAAACAAACAATAATTTTATGATAACCGACAATTTCGGAAAATAGTCTACAATTCTATTTCTAACTTTTATAAGTTATACACAGCCCGTTGCGTCTGAGTGAATAGTTAAGCTTCCTACGATTTCACTTACATGTTTGTGATTGTGATTATCAAGGTAATCTATAATTCCTTGATTAATATTTTTGCAACATAACGGATCGTAAAATAGTCCAGTACCTACGCCTACAGCAGTTGCCCCTGCGATTAAAAATTCAATTGCATCTGTTGCATTGACGACTCCGCCTTGGCCAATGATCGGTATGTTGTGTGGCTTGCAAACCTGATGTACTTCATGAACTTTTAATAATGCAATTGGTTTAATTGCAGAACCCGATAGCCCTCCTTGATTGTTATGAATAATTGGTTGTTTCGTTTCTACATCAATAGCCATACCCATTACGGTATTTATTACAGCGAATGCATCGCTCCCTGCTTCAATACAAAGTTTTGCATTGTGTTTGATATCTGTTTGGTTGGGAGACAGTTTTGTAATCAGCGGTTTTTTTGTGACTGCTCTGCAAGCTTCTACAACCTGAGCTGCCATGTGTGGATCATTGCCAAATACAACGCCGCCTTCTTTAACATTTGGACAAGAAATATTAATTTCGATGGCATCTATGGGAGAGTTATCAAATTTACGCGTAACATCTACAAATTCTTCAACTGTTGAGCCCGAGACATTAGCTATAAAGCGTGTTTCAGAAAAATCTAGCTTAGGTAAAATTTCATTAACAACATAATCCGTACCAGGGTTCTGCAAACCTATTGCATTCAGCATGCCTTCGGGTGTTTCGGCTAGACGATGTGGAGAATTACCCAAACGCGGCTGTAAGGTGGTTCCTTTTAAACAAATACCACCAGTATCATGGTTTGAGAATCCAACTATACGTGTATATTCTTCACCAAAACCGACACAACCAGAGAGTAAAACAAGCGGTGTTGAAAATTCTAAACCGCAAAAGTTAAGTCTAATTTTTTGATTATCGCTCATGTTTAAAATTGTTTTATTCGAACCTGAAATTCCCCCTAATGCAGGAAATATTATTCGTCTGTGTGCGAATATGGGTTGCCAATTGCATTTAATTCATCCTCTTGGGTTTAATTTGGACGATAAAAAGCTTCGAAGAGCCAGTCTTGATTACCATGAGTGGGCTGAAGTTAAGGAACATCAAAATTATCAAGCTATGCTAGCTAGTTTAAAACCTCAACGAATTTTCGCATGTTCTACTAAAGGAAGTACAAATTATCATACTCAATGTTATCAGCCTGGAGATACATTTATTTTCGGCCCGGAAACACGCGGGCTTCCCACATCCATTCTTGCTCAAATTGACTCAAATTGTGTAATTCGAATTCCGATGCACGAATCATCACGCAGTATTAATCTTGCTAACGCCGTGAGTATTATTATGTATGAAGCATGGCGGCAGAATGACTTTAGACTGTAATTACTATCTAAAAAACTCTTTTTTCATGTCGCGTCCAAGTAACTCAGAAATAGCCTCTTTTAAATCTATTTTGCCCTCAAGCACATGCCATACTTGCTCGCAAATTGGCATCTCTACTTCATTCTCTAACGCCACCTTATGTACGACTTGTGCGGCATGGAAGCCTTCAACGGCCTGCCCTAGTTCATCCATATATTCTTGCGCAGATTTGCCCTGGGACATGGCAAGACCAAGCCTTCTATTTCTAGATTGATCATCCGTACAGGTTAATACTAAATCTCCCATACCGGCTAAACCCATTAATGTTTTTGAATTAGCGTTTAACGCTTGACCCAATCGCATCATTTCAGCAAGCCCTCTCGTTATTAATGCTGCCCTCGCATTTGCGCCATAACCTAAGCCATCAGCAATGCCGGCAGCGATAGCCAGAACATTTTTCACAGTGCCACCTAATTCAACGCCGATAATATCGTCGCTGATATACACACGAAAATTATCGCTGTGAAAGTAGTTAGCAATTGTTGCCGCAAAGCCAGAATCATTTGAAGCGAGTGTTACAGCAGTTGGTAAATTTTGTGCCACCTCTTTGGCAAATGATGGCCCAGACAAAATTGCAGTATTAATGTTAGTTCCTAGTACCTCTGCAATGACTTGATGCATCATTGAATTGCTTTGTTTTTCAAATCCTTTAGTGGCCCAAACAATATTTGTGGAAAATTTAAGTTGTGAAAGTTGTTTGCAAACTGATCGCATCGCATAACTCGGTACAACAATCAGGGTGAAATCAGCTTTCTTTAAAGCCGTCGATAAATCTTTTTCAGCTGTGAGTGTTTCAGGAAATGTGATTTCGGGCAGGTAACGAGCATTTCGTCGTTCAGATTGAAGCGAAGTTATTAATTCTGCATCACAATCCCAAGCAATTACATTGTGACCATTACGTGAAAGTTGAATAGCTAGCGCTGTTCCCCAAGATCCCGCACCGAGTACTGCAGCTGTAGTCATTAATATAGTTAATGTTTAATTTGATCTGGATCAGATTTTTGTTCTTTAACTGCTTTTAGGTGTTGTTGATATAAGGCATCAAAATTAACTGGGTTGAGCAATAATTGTGGAAAACCACCTTTAGAAATTAAATTTGCTACCGCTTCACGCGCAAATGGGAATAGTATATTGGGACAGTAGCTTCCTAGTAACTGGCTATGTTGATCATCAGGAAAATCTTTCACTAAAAATATGCCAGCTTGTTTGATTTCAACTAAAAATGCAGTGGATTCTTCAGTCTTATCTGTTTTTTCTTGTGTGGCTGTTACTGTAACCGTAATGCAAACCTCAAAAATTCCTTCGTCTAACTTTTTATTTTCAGTTTGAATATGAACATCTGTTTTTGGGTTCCACTTATTTGTAAAAATTTTAGGTGAATTAGGCGTTTCAAAAGAAATATTTTTGATGTATATTTTTTGAATTTCAAATTTTTGAGGAGAATTTTCAGCCATAAAGCAACTTAGTCAAAATCAGGTTTTACGCATAATTGGGTCTAAATTATTTTTAAGAAAAGTACTTACAACAATTATACTTTAAGTAATTTGTCTAACTTGCCCTCATGATTGAGTTCAGATAGATCATCAAATCCACCCACATATTCGTCACCAATAAATATTTGAGGGACTGTTTGCCGATTTGTACGTTCTACCATTTCGTTGCGCAAATCAGGATCTTCATCGACGTTGATATCTGTATAGTTAATGCCTTTGCTATCAAGTAAACGTTTAGCAGCATTGCAATAAGCGCAGCGGGTTCCAGAATAAATTGTTACTTCAGGTAGATTCATTTTTTTGTTATTGGCATTTGTTCATTAATCCAGGAAGTAATTCCACCTTTTAGCTCAAAAATTTTAGAATAGCTATTTTTCAACAATAATTTACATGCTTGAGGTGAAAGGTTTCCCATTTTACAAAAAACTAAAATCGGTTTTTCTTTATTTTCACTAAGACTACTTACTTTATCAGGCAGTGCACTTAAGGCAACGTGTTTTGCACCTATAATACTTCCTTGTTGGCGGTCGTTTGCTTCACGTACATCAAGGATTAAGGCATCCTCTTTATTAATGAGCATCACAGCTTCTGCAGGGGAGAGGTTTTTATAGCCCAGTGTAGCGCGCCTTAGCTCTGTTACTATAATTAGCGCAATGATTGCTCCAAGAGCAATAAAAAGAAGATAATGTTTGCTTGCGAAAATTAAATACTCTTCCATCCGCTACTCACCTGTATTTTATAAAAGATAGAAATATCAGGACAGGAACAATAACAGCGCTAAAAAAATGTTCTTGCTTATATTTTGTGTGTCGAACAAAAGACTTGCTGCATCATATCAATCAGCTTTAATGTTCGATCATCGCCAACGCGGTAATACACACGATTTGCATCTTTACGTGAAGCTAAAATTCCTTTATCTCGCAATATAGCTAAATGTTGAGAAATATTGCTTTGAGAAGTGCCTACATAATCAACGATGTCTTGCACACTAATTTCACGTTGTCCTAAAACACATAGTATTTTTAAACGCAAAGGATGTGACATAGCCTTAAGTGATCTTGAGGCTTGTTCGATATCTTCTTCTCGATGAATGAGTTCATCAGCGTTAATATTCATAATTACAGGATCCGCAATGTTGTTAACAGCCACTTCCGTGTAGACTTATACTCATATAGTATCGGCTAATATTATAAATGTCTAATACATTAATAAAGCATATAAAATAATAAGTTATGTGGATAAATACCCATTCTAAACGTTTCTATTGTTTTTTGATCGTTCTTCTATTTACGCATTGTTTAGGATTTTCAACAATAGTGCAGGCAGAGCCATCTCAGAAAGCGGCTGAGAAAAAGCTGGTCAAAGTTCAAGCAAAAATTCAGAAAAGTCAGCAAAAGCTAGAAAAAAATAAAGGTGAAATTGGCAGTCTAGAAAAACAACTACGCGAATCCGAAATACATATCGGAATGTTGGATCAAAAGATCAATGTAACAGAAACAAAGTTACATGATAGCAACAAAAATATTCAAGTCTTAGAAAGGCAAAATAGTGAGCTTCAAAATAAATTATTAAAGCATCGCTATGCTTTGTATGCACAAATAAGATCAGAGTATTTGTTTGGTGGACAAGAAAAACTTAAGTTATTACTTAATCAACAAGACCCTACAATAATAGGGCGAACACTCGTTTATTACGATTATTTACATCGTGCGCGAATGGACGAAATAGACGATGCTACACAAATTTTACAAGAAGTTGAGAAAGTACAAATTCAAATCGAAAAAGAACAAACACAAGTAAGAAACACACATGTTACTTTGCTTCAAGAAAAGAAATTGATACAGAAGGAAAAACTTAAACGAAGTGACGTGTTAAGCAATCTAGAAAAAAATATTACCACTGAAGAGTCAAAGCTTGTAGAGCTTAAAGAGAATGAAGAACAACTCAAGGAATTGCTTGAACAACTACAATCCACATTAGCTAAAATTCCAGTTGTTGATCAAGGGCAAAGATTTCATGTACAAAAAGGAAATCTATATTGGCCTGTTGTGGGCAAGCCAAGTAATAAATTTGGGCAAAAACGCAATGCAGCTCGCAGTAATTTAATGTGGGAGGGCGTATATATTCCAAGTAATGAAGACAATAATATACGTAGTATTTTTCATGGACGTGTTGTTTTTGCAGAATGGATGCGTGGCTTAGGGTTACTAATTATTGTAGACCATGGTCATGGTTATATGAGCTTATATGGTCATAATAAGAGCCTGTATAAAAATGTTGGCGAATGGGCCAATGCGGGTGAGCGCATTGCCACAGTTGGGCTAAGCGGAGGTAAAGCTCGTGCGGGCCTGTATTTCGAAATTCGAAAGAATGGCAAGCCAGTTAATCCTGCTGCATGGTGCACAAAACACGCATCTGCCAGTCGTACTGCGGGATAAATTGTATAGAATATTGCCAGTTGTCGGCCATCAGAACCGGGGTATGGGCTAAAAGCCTCATATAGTAATTAAAAGCGGGATGATCTGTGTGGCTGTAACTGGTAATTGGAACCTTTTGAACCTGCTGCAGCCCTATTGGGTATAAGCGATACGTAGCGTACAATTTTTGCTTTTGTATTGAGGCCATAATTAGATGAAAATCCAACATCAATGGGAGTGGTAATGAAATTTAGACGTTCAATGAGTCTCGGGCTGGTATGGGGTTTAGTTTTTGCCCTAACAGTATCCCTTGCTCATAATGGGTGGGCTGGAAAACAGCAAACGGCTGCATTACCGCTTGATGACTTGCGCACCTTTACAGATGTGTATGCACGCATCAAACAAGATTACGTTACAGAGGTTGATGACAGTGAGCTGTTGCAAAACGCA
The DNA here is from genome assembly GCA_965247265.1 of Gammaproteobacteria bacterium. Lineage (GTDB taxonomy): Bacteria > Pseudomonadota > Gammaproteobacteria > UBA4575 > UBA4575. The sequence goes on along the minus strand of OZ252002.1, from coordinate 390,535 downwards.
ATACGCGGAATGTTATCTGGTCTTGACCCACACTCATCTTATTTAGACGAAGTACAATTTCGAGAATTGCAAATAGGCACTTCAGGTGAATTTGGGGGCCTCGGGATAGAAGTAGGGATGGAATATGGCTTTGTAAAAGTTATTGCACCCATTGATGATACACCCGCACAAAGAGCCGGTGTAGAGGCGGGCGATATAATTATTAAATTAGATAACACGCAAGTAAAAGGTTTGACCTTAGAAGAAGCTGTCAAACTTATGCGAGGTAAGAAAGGATCGAAAATAAAATTAACAATTGTGCGCAAGGGTGAAGAGGTACCGATCGTTATTACCATCACGCGAGACGTTATACGAGTTCGCAGTGTAAGAAGCCGAATTCTTGAGCCTGGTTATGGTTATGTCCGCATTTCAAATTTCCAATCGAAAACAACGCGTGGCTTAATTGATGCAATTGACAGTTTAGAAAATAAAAACAAAGGCGAATTACAAGGTTTAGTGCTGGACTTAAGAAACAATCCTGGAGGTGTTTTAATAGGCGCTGTCGGTGTATCTGATGTATTTTTAAAAGATAACGCTTTAATTGTATATACCGAAGGGCGTGTAGAAGATTCAGAATTAAAGTATGCAGCAAGCACAGGCGACACATTAGACGGCGCACCACTTGTTGTATTAATTAATCAAGGTTCTGCATCTGCATCTGAAATTGTTGCAGGTGCTATGCAAGATCATCAACGCGCAACAATCTTAGGTACTACTTCATTTGGGAAAGGTTCTGTGCAAACTATTTTGCCACTGAATGATAATACAGCACTAAAATTAACAACTGCCCGCTATTACACTCCATTAGGAAGATCAATCCAAAGTGAAGGAATTGTTCCTGATATTTTATTGCAAGAAGAAAATGAAGATGGCGAAAACGCATTTAGTGTAAGTGAAGCAGATCTAGCCGGACATCTCGAGAATGAGGGTGTAAGTAACCTCTCAAGACAGCCCAAGTCTGTTGTTACAATTCCAAAGCCCGATGATGATGACACTACAGATTATGCGCTTGAGGAAGCACTAAAAATATTAAAAGATTTGCCACATACTAATAAAGCGACTACATAAATAACTATTTATATGACGCGAATATCAAAGCTTGTACTAGCCGGTATATTTTTTTTAACACCCATACATTTTTATGTGCAGAATCACCTGCCATCGCTATCATCATTGATGATATCGGTAATAGTCTAAAAGCAGGCGAGCGAGTTGTTAATTCTCATTGGCCATTGACATGCTCTATTCTTCCTGCAAGACCTTACTCAATAGAGCTCGCAAAATCGCTTATCAAAACGGTAAAGAAGTCATTGTGCATTTACCAATGCAAGCAACTAAATCACAGAAACTTGGGGAAGGTGCACTGAAGAGTGATATAGGTAAAGATGAGTTTGAACATACAGTAAATTTGAGTATTGATTCAATTCCATATGCAAGTGGTGTTAATAATCATATGGGAAGTTTATTAACTCGCGATAAGAATCAAATGGATTTGTTAATGAAGATCATTGCGAATTGTGATGATTATCTTTACTTTGTCGATAGTAAAACGACATCAAATTCAGTGGCAGGCTTAGTGGCAAGTGAATACCACATACCAACATTAACACGAGATGTTTTTCTTGATTCGACGGGCAAAAGTAAAGAGCATGTAAGAAAGCAAATTAGGCAGCTGCTAAATATTGCTAAACAGAAAGGGTACGCCTTGGCAATAGAACATCCTTATAATGAAACTATAACGGTACTTAATCAGGAACTTACAAAACTAGGCGGACAAGGTATACAATTGGTTACAGTTAGTAAATTAATAAAAATTGCTAAAACAAAACAATGGCAAAAGTACTCGTCCCTCTCGCACAAGGGTGTGAAGAATTAGAAGCGATAACCATTATCGACTTGTTGCGAAGAGCGGATATTAGAGTTGTTACAGCGAGTTTGGATGAACATCCCATAACAGCATCGCGTGGCACAAAGCTAATCGCAGATACTACTTTAGATCAAGTGTTGGATGTTGAGTTTGATATGGTGGTTTTACCAGGGGGTTTACCGGGCGCTGATAATTTGAACGAAGATCGTCGCATCCATCAAATTCTGGAACAAACCACAAACCGTGGCAAACCAATTGGCGCAATTTGTGCCGCCCCAAAAGTTTTAGCGAGCGCAGGTCTTCTTGATAATAAAATGGCAACTGCCTACCCAGGAGTGTTAGAAGCACTTGATCTGGAAAATACAAATGTTACTAATGCTGTAGTGCAACGAGATGGGAACATAATTACATCTCGTGGACCAGGAACTGCAATGGAATTTGCTTTAGAAATTATTACTTGCTTGGTTGGAAGTGAAAAACGCGATAAAGTTGAGGCAGCACTTCAAAGACCTTCTTAACACAACCTTGTTTTAAAATAATTGGTATTCTTTTCTCGATGCATGGTGATGAGCCATTAAAGTTGCGTGAGCAACTTCACTAATTTATAGCGAAAAGACAAATAAGATATACACGTATAAGTCTACAGGGAAGCAGACTTTAAGACCCATGGCTGGGAAGCCGTGGGTTTTTTATTTGGGGGTATCATTTTAAAATCTTGCGATTAATTCTTCGCCAATAAGCCCTTTAATATTGCGGTATATCGCTTTAATTCTTCAATTTTTTTAAAGCACAGCAATGGGTTATTTCAAATTGATCTAAAAATCTTACTATCGCGCAATGCCATAGATTTGTAATTTATTTTGTTTTGGAACAAGAAATTACTTTACGAACCTAATACAATATAAGAGTAGTAAGCGTTACGCTTCGGTAATTAAATACAAAATTAATAGATCGCGATATATCGCGACGAGAACTTCGGGAAGGAACTTGCTCTTGATTGTTAGAGCAACTGAGAATGAGACAAGGGTTGGTCTGAATTTTTAGACCATGTCTATTTCACGTCGGGTTGTCGCATCACTAAATGTAGGTGGGTGATGCATATTCATAATGGCTTTACACTTATTGAGCTTCTAATAGCAATAGCTGTTGCCGCTATTGTTCTCTCACTTGGCGTTCCGAGTTTTGGACGTGTTATTGAACGCAATCAAATTACTGCTAATACTAATAAGCTTGTTTCCACATTAAATCTTGCTCGAAGCGAAGCTATTAAAAGAAACCAACGTGTAAAAATTTGTGATAGTACGGATGGCGCAACCTGTGTAGCAGGAAGTTATGAACAAGGCTGGATGGTATTTGTAGATGATAATGATGATGGAATTTTAAATAGTCCTGATGAACAACTCATCCAGGTATACGAAGCCTTACCCGCAGTTTTCACGGTTAACCCTAATTTAACATTAGGCGCAAATGATGTGTCGTACCAAGCAAATGGAAGAGCAAATAGAGGTGGAAATTTCATCCTTTGCAAACAAAACGACACTACAAAAGCTAAAGTGATTATTCTAGATATGAATGGTAGAGCGCGTGTAACTGCATATGCGCCTGATGGCACGCCATTTGATGCAAGTGGCACACCAATAACAAACTGTTAATAAATTGAATTCAAAATGGATGTAATTAAATGTAAATTTAACCAAGGCTTTACTTTAATGGAAATTTTAGTAGCGCTTTTGGTTTTATCGATTGGATTGCTAGGGATGGCCGGCATGCAAGTGTTTAGCTTAACAAGCAATTACGATGCGTATCTACGAACTTAAGCAACGTTTTTTGCATATGAACTGATTGATAAACTCAATGCGAATCGATCTGAAGCATTATCCGGTAGCTACGATACAACACTTTCGTCAATAGCAGGCAGTGTGACCAATTGCCAATCTAGCACAGCGACTTGTTCGCCGAATCAGTTAGCAGTATTTGAAGTCACGCAGTGGAAGTGTGCACTTGGTTCTTATCAAGGCAATGCAGTCTGCAATGCGCCACTTGATATGACGCCAATACTTCCAAATGGCGATGGAACAGTAACACGCAGTGGAGGGCAGCTAACTGTCAGTGTGCAGTGGCTGGGTCGCGGTAATACTGAAACTGTGTCAATCGTGACAGAATTATGAAGTACAAAACGCATCAATTTGGTTTTTCATTAGTTGAGCTAATGGTTGCTTTGTTACTTGGTTTGTTTTTAGCGGGTGGCGTGACAGCAATGTATTTAAGTAGTAAACAAACATACCGAATTAATGAAAATCTATCTCGTTTACAAGAAAGTTTGCGATTTAGTTTGGAATTTATGTCGCGTGATATACGTATGGCAGGATATATGCCATGTCGCTATACGACTGATACGTCTAATGTCATAAATGGCAACACGGATTGGTATTTAGATTTTTTTAATTTTGGAATACGAGGATATGAAGGCGGCGTAAGTGCTTTTCCAACAGAAATTAGCAGCGATGTGGCTGCGGGGACAGATGCAATTGCCCTTTTAAAAGGCGGAATTTATGCAGCAAGCATTGCAATTCATGAAGATAGCTCAAACAAGCTTACCTTAAACAATCCTTTTCCTGCGAATGAATTCGATCAAGGTGAAATTGCTGTAATCTGTGATCCTCGCCAATCATCAATTTTTCAAATATCTGCGAGCTCGAGTAGCTTAGAAACACTTGAATATGGGTCAAATAGTGGAATTGCACCAGGGAACTTAACAACAGATGTGGGAATTTATGGTGAAGATGCACAAATTACACCATATCGACCCGTTATTTATTACGTTGCGCCCAGCAGTAACAATCCTAATATAAACTCGTTGAGAAGACGGTCATTACAAGTACGCTTAACCGGTGGGATTGAGACCGCGGTCATGGATGAGGAAGAGTTATTAGAAGGTGTTGAATCGATGCAAATATTGTATGGAATTGACATCGACAACGACCAAATAACAGATCGATTTGTTGCAGCGAATGATGTTGCCGCAGCAGAATGGTCTAGTGTTATCACAGTACGACTTGGCTTGCTATTGTCGACAGGTGAAGAAGTTGCAACTCAAATTGATACAGATGTCTATAGTGTTGCAGGCACCAAAATATCTTATTCAACAACACCATCTCACCCCGCAGATCAAAAACTTCGCTATGTCGTTAACACAACAATTAATTTACGAAACAGAATTGCGGTGAATTAATAATGAAGCATCAATACAAGGCTGCATTTCAAACAGGTGCCGTATTATTTGTAGGTTTAATTATGTTGTTAATTATGTCTGTTATAGCAATAACGGGAATGCAAAGCGCAACACTAGAAGAACGCATGGCGGGGAATACGCGTGACAATGTCGTGGCTTTTCAAGCAGCAGAAGCTGCATTAAAAGCTGGAGAAGCGCTTTTAGACTCAGGAACACTAACATTAAATTTATTTGATAATGATGGTTCAGACGGTCTCTACGACAATACGTACGATATGATTTGGTCTGCAATAAATTGGATTAACACTGATTCGCGAACGTATACAGGATTCAATCCAACTAATGTCAGCACACCACCGCGGTTTGTTATTCAACGGATCGCAGAAACACAAGTTGCACCCAAAGTTTTATTGGAAAACTATGGTGAAGGTGAGGTGAGCAAGACCGTTCAATTATTTCGTCTTACTTCGAGAGGAACAGGAGGAAGCGACAACACAGCTGTAGTTTTGCAGTCTGTGTATGGATCGGATTGGTAAAAGGAATAACCTGGTGAAATTTGATTTATTAAATGCGAACAATAATTTTCTGCAAAAATATATATACGTAATATTATTTGCAGTGTCATCGAGTGTAAGCTCAGCACCCCTCGATATTTCAGATGTGCCGCTTGAACTAACACCATCAATTGCACCCAATGTTTTATTTTTAAATAATGATTCAGCAAGCATGGATTGGGAAGTGCTTACTGAAGATGCAATTAATGGCGGCAAGTTTAACGCTCCACAACCAGAAGGCACTGGTTTGCCAACCCAAATTACGCAGCGTGAAGACCAAGGTGATAATGGCGCCGATGCAAACTGCTTGGCTATTTCAAGCGCATTTGGTGGCTATGCGTATGCCGTTGCATTTGCAACGAATACAGATATTCCCGCAACGGCAGGCAGCGAAAACTGTTATGTTGCTGCAGATGATGCGTGGCGTTTCCGCACTGTTCAGTTTAACCCGTTTTATTTTGACTCAAATCAATCATACCAACCTTGGTCTGGTACGGATTTTAATGGCAACACATTTGATGATGCAGATATTCAAAATGCGCCAGACAATCCATACAACCCACAAAACTTTATTGATTTAACTACGCATAAGTCAGGTGTAGATGTTAACGGTGATCGTATTGTTGGCGTTGGGTTTAAATACTTTACTTGGAATGACGCAAATAATAATGGCTTGTTTGAAGATGGTGAGCAGACTGAATTTTTAATTCGCGATCAAGATGCAGCCACGCAACAAAAATTTGCCAACTGGTTTACTTACCACCGCAGTCGTGAGTTTGAGGCAAAGTCAATAACGGGCGCATTGGTTGCAAATAATGATTCTGCACGAATTGGTTATTCCACCATCAATCAAAATGCAGGTATTGGTCTACCTGTTGCAATGCTTAATCAAGATCCTAGCACCGGTGACAAAAAAGCCTTGCTGGATGTCATTTATCAAACCAATTCAGTTGGCGGTTCTCCATTAAGAACAAGTTATGTGCGAGTAGGAAGATATTTTGAGTGTTTATCTGGAGATATTTTTAATAGCACAACAAATTCATCCCCAGGTGATGCGGCATGTCCAGTTGTAGGACCGCCTGCAGGGGCATGCCAGCGCAATGCCGCAATTGTAATTACAGACAGCACGTATGACGGGTTGGCGCCTACCGTTGGCAATACTGATGGAGACAATAATACAAACTTTGACGGTGGTGCATTTGCCGATAGTTTTAGTAATACGTTTGCAGATGTTGCAATGAATTATTATGAAAGAGATTTACAAAACACATTAATTGATGATGTCCCAGTTACAAATATTGATTTAAATCGTGATCCGAGCATGCCTTTTTTACAAGCTGGCGATAAATTACATCAACATTTGGAGACCAATGTAATTGGATTGGGTTTGCAAGTATTAGGTCAGATATCAGCAAATCCATCTGATCCTGTCACGGCCTTTACTTGGCCTGATCCGAGTTTATCTTTAGATGGCATTGCAGATGACCTTCGTCATGCCACTTATAATGGTCGTGGAGAATATTTCACAACTAAAGATACAACCCAGCTGCAAAATGATGTGCAAGCTGTCTTTAATCGCGCTACTACAAATGAAAGCTCTACAACGTCCGTAGCATTTAATACGCAAAATATAACCGCAGAAACTTTAATATTTAGAACTTTTTCAAACCTTGCGAGCAACACAGGCGAGCTTGCTGCTCAACGTTTGAATACTAATGGCACATTTAATCAAGACGTAAATGGCAATCCAATTTTTGAATGGAGCGCCGCAACAGAACTAACAAATATTTCCACAGGGTCTCGCTTAATTTTAACGTATTCGGATGAAGCAGGAACACGTGGCGGACGTATTTTTGATTTAGGACCCACCAATGGATTGACTGCAACCCAAGCTAATGAACTGCAACAACCGATGCCAGCAAATGTAGTACCACCTAGTGCAATTTCATCAACACGTGTGTCTTATTTGCGTGGCAATAAAAATGACGAGGGAATTAGCTTTGATGATGGTGAAATGCGCATAAGACCACCTGTTAGCACGACTGCTGATAACATTGCGACGGGTGGATTAATGGGGGATATTGTTCATTCATCTCCCGTGTTTGTTGGCGAGCCCCCATTTGCGAGCAGATTTGGAGGCGCATTTCCAAGTACTGCAGGGGATACGTATTCAGAATTTAGAAGTGCAAACCGCAATCGTGACAATTAGTCTATGTAGGTGCCAATGATGGCATGTTGCATGCGTTTAAGGTTGCAGATGGTGTTGAAAAATTTGCATACGTTCCAAATGTGCTATTAAAAGATATCGCGCAATATACTTACCCAGACTATAGCCATCGATTTTATGTTGACGCTGCCCCCGCCATTAACGATGCATATATTTTGCCAAGTTCTTCGGCGTCATCGCGAGAGTGGCGCACGGTTTTGGCAAATGGTTTAGGTGCGGGGGGTAAAGGATACTTTGCCTTAGATATTACTAATCCCAATAATTTTGATACCAGTACAGTGATGTGGGAATTTACTGAGGAAGATGATGGCACGATAGGAAACAGTGATCTTGGTTTAACATTTAGTAGACCCTTAATTGCCATGAGTAATGCTGCATCATCGGGTGATCAAAAATGGGTGGCTATATTTGGAAATGGTTTTAATAGTACTAGTACAGATGGCAATGCAATCATTTACATCCTCTTTATTGAAAACGGATTTGATGGCTGGAGCAGCGGCGACTTTATTAAAATCGATACGGGCATTGGTAAATCCACCAGCGTAGATGGCACCACACCGAATGGCATCTCTGCATTAAGAGGCATCGATGTAGATGGTAATGGCACGGTTGATCGACTTTACTCGGGTGATTTACAAGGCAATGTATATGTATCGGATATCAGCGACAGTAATTCTGCAACGTGGGATACAACCAGCAATACAGACGTTTTATTTGAAGCAAAGTTTGCACCTGGTTTTCCGAGAACAATCCCCCAACCTATTACTAATCGTCCTACGGTCATCGAGCATCCGGATGCGCCAGGATTTATTGTTGTGGTTGGGATTGGTAGTTACTTTACTAAAGGAGATGCAAGCAGCACGGATATTCAATCACTATATGGTTTGTGGGACGATCTAACCGGAGCTAATCTGCCCATTGAAATGAACAGCACAACATCTGAACTTGTTGAGCAAGTATTCACAACATCCATTGACGTGAATACAGTCTTAGAAGTCAGAACAGTTACGAATAATACCGTGCAATATAACAATACAGGTTCAAATCAAGTGCGCGGTTGGTATATCGATTTTAATATCCCACCACCGGGGGGGCAGCGCGCCAGATATACAATTTCCAGGAGAAAGGCAGGTGCGCGATCTGCAATTACGCAGCAATCAGTTGTTTTTCAATACTGTCATTCCACAAGATGGCACAAGCTGTGCGCCACCCCCAGGTGGGTTTGGCATGAGTGTAGATCCGGTAACAGGCGGTGCGGGGGTAAATGTTATTTTTGACGTCAATATTGATGGCCTGTTTAATTCCGATGACAATTTAAATGAGGTCAATAGCATAAGTAATATCATTGTAGGAACACGATTTGAGAGCACACCCAGTGATTCAACATTTGTTGGGGATTATCGCATTACACAATTAGCAGATAAAAGCATAGACCGTGTTTTAGTTAACCCTGATCTTAATGATGGTGGCGGTATAGGGGCTTTATTGGGTAGACACTCGTGGAAAGAAATATTATTTAATTAACATTTGGTGAAATTGAAAAATGAAAAAAAGCTATCCAATACGTATTCTTCTACTTATATTAATATTTACATTTTCTCCGATGATATTAGGTGAGAATAGTGAACATGTATCACTTTCCAACCTTCCTCACTATTACCCCGACTATTTTGAAAACTCGGCTGTATTAACAGGCATTGATAAAAAAATCACAGATTAATTTTTTGTATAACTCAGGTGTCCTATGATCTAAATGTGCAAGTTCAACTAATAGATACAGAATTTGGTACATTGGATCAGCTATTACCTGGTATGCCAATTGCGTTTAGCACCCATAGCACTTCATATAAAAATGGCCAAATTAATCAAGTCTGGCAATTACCTGCAGGTACCATCCCTGCCCATTAAGAACAGTGCATTGTTAAGAAAAACATCTGGCGTTACCTTAATTGAATTAATGATCGTGCTGGTTGTACTGGCCATTTTGGTATCGTTAGCATTTCCTATCTATCAAGCACAAATGCGAGAAAACCGGCGTACCGACGGGCAACGGACATTGATGGAGGTCATGCATGCGCAACAAAAGTTTTTTTCACGCAATAGTATTTATACCGCAGATCTCATTGGGGATCTTGGGTTTACAGATGCAGGGAGTGGTGCAGTTTTATCAGAAAATCAATTCTATTTAATCACTACACAAAACTGTGCAGGGCTCGGTGCAATCAATGATTGTGTTGAGTTGTTAGCCACACCTCAAGGAATTCAAATTGCAGATGGGAACCTAACCTATAATTCACGTAATCAAAAAACGCCTGTTGCAAAGTGGTGAAGCTGTTTAAATTTACAAAAAAATAACATTAACTCCTGAGAAACAGCAATCTAATAATTACGCGTTAATTAAACCTTTTATCACCGTAATTTTGCGCCTATCATTAATTTAATATTAACTCACATAAATTCAGTAAGTTCTTTTTATTAGGGAGCTACTAATTGTAGTTTACCAAAATAAATTCAATTGCCGTCTGTAGTTATAAATTCTCATCCTGTATTTTCGTCAGGATTTCTTCACGAGTTATCAGTGAAAAAATTAATGCGCATTAAAAATTAAAAAATTAGCACGCAAAAATTTCAATTTAAGTAAAATAAATTTTATAAATCACCGTTCATCGGCGAAAGTTTATGCGCTATTTTTTTAACCATACACCGGGTTCACATTTTTAAATAAAGCCTCTCCTCTCATCGGAGAATCGAAGCGAGTTACAACGCGCTTGATAATTTTCCTAACATTCACAGGTAAGCTAGCTTCATTGTTGGATGAGAGAGGTTTAGCTTCTCAGTATTAAAAAATAAATTTTAACTTTGGTCATACGGATATGAACAAGCAAAACGGATTTACAGTTATTGAATTGATGGTCACAGTAGTGATCGTGTCAATACTCCTTACCATGGGCGTGCCAAGTTTTATAAATACAATAGAGCAAAATAAATTGGCAACAGAAATTAATAGTTTGATTTCAACGCTGCAATATGCACGCAGTGAGTCGGTTAAAACCGGCAAGCGTATTACAGTATGCAGAAGTGATGACGGTGTTGATTGCGGTGCAACCGGTTATGAAGATGGTTGGATAGTTTTTGAAGATGATGTCACTGCAGATGGAGATCTGGATGCTGGCGAACAACTGCTTAAGGTTCATCAAGCCTTAGACACTAACTTTACCTTGCGCGGAAACGATCGGTTTACCAATTTTATTTCATACCTCCCTACAGGCGGGATTGCGAATGTTGATCCCAATGCTAATCAGGATCATTTTGTTTTGTGTAAAAACAATAATACGAGTAAGGCGCGTGCCTTATTTGTGACTAGCTCAGGGCGTGCACGCGTTTCAAAAGACAATAATCACGATCACATCCCTGAAGATGATTCAGGAAACAATATTACTAGTCGCACTCCAGCCTAATATGAAGAAACTCAATTCACTTATGCATCGCATGAATTATCAAATGGGTACCTCACTGATTGAGGTGCTGGTTGCAACGGTTGTGATTTCTGTTGGATTGATCGGCTTAGCTGGCTTACAGACGTTAAGTATGAAAAGTAATCACAGTGCTTATTTGCGTACCCAAGCCACATTTCTTGCCTACGACATGTTAGATCGCATGCGTGCAAATGTAGTGAGCGCACAAGGCGGGCAATACACCACTGCCTTTAGTACAGCACTAACAGGAACAGTAAATTGCGAGTCCTCATCATGCTCGTCTGCAAGTCTTGCAACCTATGACGTAAATCAATGGAAATGTTCGCTTGGCGCATGGGATGCCATAAATACTTGTTCCACAACGCTGTCCTTAAGCGGGATTCTTCCGGGTGGCGATGGCTCCGTTGTCCAAGCAGGATCTGTGCATACTGTAAGTGTGCGCTGGAATGATCGTGATGGTATACAAACTACATTTCAGGTGAGTACTGAGCTATGAAAAATTTTAATAAAACATGTTTTTCAAAATACAAGCAAAAAGGTTTTTCAATTGTTGAATTGATGATTGCCATGGTATTGGGATTACTACTTATGGCAGGTGTCACTAAAGTCTATCTCAGCACCAAGGGCACTTATAATCTCTCAGAAAATCTATCACGCTTGCAGGAAAATGCCCGTTTTGCAATGCACTATCTCACCCAAGATGCACGTATGGCAGGTTTTATTCCTTGTCGCCTCAGTGGGAACATGGCAAATGCATTATACAGCGCTGAAAACTACTTTGATTTTTTTAATCAATCCATTATTGGATATGAAGGCGGAGTAAGCACATTTGATTCAGGATTTCCTTCTGTAGGCACTAGTCCCGGGGACCGTGTAGCAGGAACGGATGCTGTCGTTATTCTACGCGGGGGCACGGAGCAGTATAAAGTTGTTCAACACAATCCAACGTCGGCGCAATTTAAATTAAATGATTTACACACCCTAGATGATGGGGATATCGCATTGATATGTGATGGAACCGATGCTGCAATTTTTCAAGTCACAAACGTCAATTCATCCAATGTTACTGTGGTACATAACTCTGGTACGGGTACGCCGGGCAACTGTACGGTTCAATTAGGTGGAAACGGAGACTGCACAGATACCACGGGCATGGATCCTCACGCATATGGGCCGGGTTCCCAGATTGTTAAGTTTGATGCCGTGGGTTATTTCATTGGTGTAAGTAATTCTGGTAATAGTCGCTCTTTGTATCGACGCAGACTCGGTATTAACAATGGTACGAGTACCGCTGCATTTGCCATAGAAGAATTATTGGAAGGTATCGAGAGCATGCAAGTTCTATATGGTGAAGATACCGATAATGATTCCGAACCAGAACGGTATTTTACTGCAAATAATGTTACGACTTGGAATTATGTTGTCGCCGTGAAAGTTGGTTTGCTGGTTCATACACCGGATCAAATCAATAAAATAAACGATACCAATACCTATAATGTTGCAGGCACACAAATTGCAGATACCGGTACCACTATTACCCATGACGGTGATCAACGCTTGCGTTATGTCTTTAGCTCAATCATCAAGCTTCGTAATCGTGGCCTGAATTAAATTATTTGGTAATTAAGAAATGAATCATAAAATTTTACGTAGTAAGCAAAGTGGTGTAGTGCTCGTTATTGGGCTGCTGATTCTCATGGTATTAACAATGCTTGGGCTTACCGGTATGCGAATGACGACCTTTGAAGAAAAGATGTCAGGTAATGAGAAAGATAAACATGTTGCCTTTGAGGCGGCGGAAGCGGCGCTTGTAGACGCTGAAAACTTTATTAGTACAAATATCATTACTGTTGGTAATTTTGATACCGATGGGTCAGATGGTCTTTATGATGATTCCAATGAAGAAGTCTGGAAGATGATCGACTGGAAGGGCAACGACGGCTCAAATAATAACGAAGCACTTGTGCATAGTTCATTTGACAGTACGTATAAAGTGAAAACGTCACCAAAATATATAATTGAATACTACGATTCTGTAATGGATGCTTCTGATACAACTAATTTGGACAATTACGGTGCAGGAGTTGGCGCGGGACAGACTGAATTGTTTCGCGTCACCGCGCGCGGTACAGGAACGTCAGATAACGCGGTTGTAATTTTGCAATCAACATTCGGGAAACAATTGTAAAGTTGTAAATTTCATGGAGTGAAATTTACATAAAGTAATAAATTAATTGGAGCTGGAACCATGAACGTACAAGGGAATGCATTAGTAACCTTTAACACCATGCTGCATCGCTTGGCGATGACACTGATGGTAATGACAACCGTAGTGTGTAGTAGCTACACCTATGCGGGTGTGATCTAAATATATCCAATAATGTATTAGAACTCACCACAGGCGTTGAACCCAATATTGTAATCTTTACGGACGACTCTGGAAGTATGGACCACGGCACCATGGTGACCGGTGGCGGAGGTGAAGGGGATATAACATTCAGAGGCAACACCTATCAGTATGTACATCCTGATCCTGGTGCAACGGTAGATATTGCTCCGGCTGCAAACATTAAAAACTAAAATGATGCAGGCGGTGTCAAACAGAAGAATAAAGACTTAGGGGTTGTTCCAACTGAAGCAGAATTGTTGGACGAAGGCCTTACACTTGCTGAAACAGAAGGCGTGTGGCGTGCGTGGTCATTCAGCCATAATAGTATTTATTATAACCCTTTTCTAACCTATAAACCTTGGAATGGACGCGATGTTAATGGAAATGTTTATACCAATGTAAACCCTAAATGTGCACCCTACAACCCCTATAATCAGAGTTTAGGTTGTCTCGATGTGACCGACGAATTGGATTACACAACCCGTTGGAAAGATAACGTTGGTAATAATGTAGACAGCCTTACGGTCGAGGATTTTTATCCCGCACGTTTTAACTGGTGGTCAGATTCTAACGCTAATGGCGTGGTGGATGCAGATGATGCTCATAGTTTTTATGAACTTCGAAACGGCGGATGTGCTTCTGGCGTTGTTTGTGCTTCATCACTTGGTTACGTTTATCCTAATTCCTATGCCAGTACACCGAGGGATTGTGCACCCCAAAGTGGCAACTTCGTGTGGTGTACGGCTGCACAAGATCAACAGAATTTTGCCAACTGGTTTAGTTATTACCGCAAACGTGATCTCACATCCAAGGCCGCCTTAAGTAAGGCTATTGAGGATGCCACGCTCGCACGTATAGGTTATGCAACCTTGCACAATAATAGTAGTGTCAATTTACCCGTTGCATCTATGAATACATCCTCTTCTAGCGGTAACAAAAAAGCCTTAATGGATAAACTTTTCACCACGCAACCCACGGGCGGCACGCCGATTCGTGAAGGTTTTGAAAAAGTGGGCAAATACTTTGAGTGTGCATCCGGTGATATTTATGGGTCGGCTGGAACCAGTACGCCAGGAAGTGCGGGTTGGCTCATCGAAGCGGCACCACGCGGAAGTTGTCAGCGTAACTTTGCCGTGGTGATGACAGATGGTTTTTATAATGGTGTTGATCCCACCGTTACAGAAGAAGACCAGAGCCCTGGAACAACTGATACCGAATTTGATGGCGGCGCGTTTGCCAGTGCATTCAGCAATACATTGGGCGATATCGCTATGTATTACTACGAGCGAGATTTACACACCACCCTTTCAGATGATGTGCCTGCAACCGCCATTGATGCGAATCGCTATACAGGTTTAGGCAGTTTGACAAGTAGAGACACCATGCACCAGCATGTTAATAGCTACACATTAGCTTTAGGTGTGGACGGAACGTTGAACGCCATGCTGCCTATAACGGACGTGGTTCATTTCCCAGCGCAAGTAACTCGGTTGAACTTGCGGATACACTTTCAACTATTTTTGAAGAAATTGGTACCGGTGAAGGTGCGGCCTCTTCCGTGGCCTTCAATACACAAACCATCCAATCCAATTCAGTGGTATACCGTGCGTTTTTTAACACCAAAACCAATTCAGGTAATTTGGTTGCGCAAAAAATTAATTCCAATGGAATGCTTAATGTGGATGGAAATGGGAATGATATTTATGAATGGAGTGCAGCAGATAAGTTAGATAAAAAGCGTGGAGCAAGCAGTGACTCTCGAGTGATAGTCACATATGACGATAACGGCTCCTCCAGTCAGGGTGTACCGCTTCGCTGGAGCGGCACCAACTCCATCACCAGTGGTCAGCAAGGACTGTTAAATAGTCCACAGCCGGGGAATATTTCATTACCGACAACAGTCGGTTCTGAGCGTTTAGGTTATTTACGCGGGCATACTACGGATGAAGGAATAAGTTTTGATGACGGTGAATTTAGGGGGCGACCTACTACGGCAGGAAAGTTAGGTGATTTTGTTCATTCGAACCCTGTTTATGCGGGTAAACCTCCTTTTATTGCCCGCAATACAGTTGCTTATCCGGGTGAGTATCCATCGAATGTTCCAGATCTATACAATACTTTCAAAAACAACAATGATATGCGGACACCAATGGTTTATATCGGTTCGAATGATGGCATGTTACATGCTTTCAATGCGAGCACGGGTGAAGAGGTATTCGCCTATGTGCCTAATATTTTATTTAATGAGTTATCAAAGCTCACTGATCCTAATTACTCGCATCAATTTTATGTTGATCTGACACCGAGTATTAATGATATTTTCATGACGAAGTCGGGTGCCTCCAGTGCAACCTGGAACACAGTGATGGTAGGCGGATTACGTTCGGGTGGAAAAGGCCTGTATGCACTCAACATTACCGATCCAACCATATTTGATACCGAAACCAATGCTGCAGCCAATGTAATGTGGGAATTTTCCGAAGACGATGATGGCAGTATCGGTAATAGCGACTTAGGGTATACCTTTAGCGCACCATTAATTTCCATGAGTAATGCTGCTGATGGCAGTGGCGAAAAGAAATGGGTGGCTATTTTTGGTAATGGCTACAACAGTACCAGTAGCGATGGCGATGCGGCCATCTATATTGCATTTATTGAAGCCGGCCAAGATGGTGTGTGGACGGCAGGCAGTGACTACATCAAGATCGATACCGGTTTTGGTAAGGCTGAAAGCAGTGACGGCACCACTCCCAATGGCATTGGTGCAGTGCGCGGAGTAGATGTAGATGAAGATGGGACTGTAGATCGTCTCTATGCAGGGGACTTGCAAGGTAATTTGTATCGTATCGATATTAGTAGTACCAATTCAAGTGATTGGGATAATAGCGGTAATCGCGACGTTATCTTTGAAGCCCGCTATGGCACAAGCTACCCGCGTTCTGTAGTCCAGCCCATTACGACGCGTCCTGTTGTGGTGGATCATCCGGACAAGCCTGGTTACATCGTTGTTGTTGCGACCGGTAGCTGGATGACGTCAGATGATGCCATCGATGCAAATATTCAGTCTCTCTACGGAATCTGGGATAACGATAGCGGTGATGAAGTTGAAATGCTTGATGCCGATAATCATTTAATTGAGCAAGTCTTTACCAACCATGTAAATACAGAACATGGCTTTACAGTGCGCTCACTCACCAATAATGGCATTGCTTGGAAAGACACTTGATCCATCAGTAACAAAGTTATGGGCTGGTATATTGATTTTGATTTGCCCGCCGCAGGTAGTTCTACCGGTGTTGAATATCCGGGTGAGCGTGCCATACGCAATCTTCAAGTACGAGGAGATTTTGTATTCGTGAATACGGTCTTTCCGAAAAGTTCAAATCCTTGTAACACCGGCGCTGGTGGTTTTGAGTTGGCCTTAAATCCGGCCACCGGCGGATCAGGATCAAAGATCGTATTTGATATAAGTACTGATGGTGAATTCGACGTAAGTGACAATATTAATGACACCATTGGCGACATGAATATTGTGAGTGGAATTCGTTTTAATTCCAGCACGCCTACGGATGCAGCGTTTATTGGTAACTACCGTATTACGCAGACAAGTAATCAGGAAACTCGAAGTATGGGCACCAATACAATAGAAGCTAATTAATCCGGTCGAACATCTTGGTTTGAGCTTATCAATCACTAGAATTTTAGTTGGAGTATTAAAATGTTTAAAACAAAAGTTACATTGTTATTTGTGTTATTTATTTCAATGGCCAGCTTGTGCTGGTCTGCAGGCAACTCACCTGAATGTTATCCTAAACATTTTCAAAATGAAGGGATCTTGCAGGATATAAAGCAAAGCGAGTTGATTATCAATGCGACCGCTTACGAGCTCGTAGACAATGTAATTGTTCATTCGCTTAATACCCAATATGGCTCGATGAATAATTTGCATAAGAATATGGATATCGCATTCATGCTTGCAGATGGAAAATTAATTTCTGAGATTTGGGTATTACCTAAAGGCTATGTAGAGCTAGATTAACGATTAGCTGCGTATTGCAGAAAATTTCAAGGAAAGAAAATGAAAAATTTAAAAAAAATAGCTGGAATGACATTAATTGAAGTTATGGTTGTTGTTGTGATAATTGGTATCTTAGCGAGTATTGCCTATCCTGCGTACGTCGATCAAATGACGAAAACACGGCGCACCGATGGTAAAACTGAATTGGCTGCAATTATGAATGTCCAAGAGCGGTTTTATACAAACAATGGTGCATATACAACAAATTTACTGGCAGGAGGGTTGGGGCTGCCCGATGCAAATTCTGATGAAGGTCATTATCAAGTTGCAGCGGCTGCATGTGGTGGAGGGATTGCACAATGTGTAAATTTGACAGCAACGGCAGTAGGCGTTCAAGCTGGTGACGGACCGTTAACATATGATTCTATTGGTAATAAAACACCAGCTGCAAAGTGGTAATTTTCTTAGGATATAAGTATAAAACTGCAATGTTCCATTTATCTAGAAGAATGTGTGCCTAATCTCTTTTAATACTATTCAAATTAGGTACTGTCATCAAAGGCATTTAATTTATTATAAGCAACTTACGGTATGCGCAAAAGCAAGACAAAAGGATTCACATTAATAGAGTTAATGATCGTTGTGGTTGTAGTAGCAATACTTGCCTCCATTGCCTATCCCGCATATCAAGATTCAATCCGTAAGGCGCGCCGTGCCGATGCAAAATCTGCACTAATGGATGCAGTGTCTAGGATGGAACGTCACTACACACAGTTTGGTCGGTATAGTGGCACGCTAGCGAACCCAGGCATTATTGCTACAAGTTCTGAAGGTTATTATCAAATCGCTCCGGTTGGGACCATTGCACAAACATTTTCCTTGAGTGCTACCCCTCAAGGCAATCAAGCAGCTGATCAGTGTGGAACGCTGAGTATAGACGAAGCACAGACTAAGACTAACTCTGCGGGCCTTGCCGGGAATATTTGCGGCTGGTAATTAAAGCTTATTTGACACTTTCGCGAAATAGTTTAGGTAATAGAAAGACTACATTCTCTTGCTTACCAAGTTCCTCAACAACTTCTGTTTTTGATTCTTTTTTCAAACACGCAATAACCTGCTGTACTAAGATTTCTGGTGCCGATGCACCCGCCGTAACGCCAATGCGAACTTTATTTTGAAGCCAGCTATCTTTAATGTGCGCCGGTCCATCTATTAAGTGAGATTCGACCCCATTTTTATCTGCTATTTCACGTAAGCGATTAGAATTAGAACTTGATTGTGATCCAATCACTAACAAAAGGTCACATTTGCTAACTAGTTTTTTAACAGCATCTTGTCTGTTTTGGGTGGCATAACAAATATCATCTTTCTTAGGCCCTATAATGTTAGGAAAGCGTTGTCGTAATGCATCGATAACATCGCAGGTATCATCTACAGATAAGGTAGTTTGTGTGACGAAAGCTGTTTTGTCTTTATTTTTTACACTCAGTGATGAGACATCACTTGCTTCTTCAACCAGATGGATACGCCCACCCTTTGCTTCATCAAATTGTCCCATTGTGCCTTCCACTTCCGGGTGGCCTTTATGGCCAATTAGAATGGTATCCAGTCCATCTTTACTATATCTAGAAACTTCCATATGTACTTTAGTTACCAGTGGGCAGGTTGCATCAAATACTTTCATTTCACGACTGGCCGCTTCTTGTCGCACTGCTTTTGAAACACCATGCGCACTAAAAATAACTGTAGAACCATCTGGCACTTCGTGTAGTTCATCTACAAATACTGCACCTTTATTGCGAAGATTATCAACTACAAACTTGTTGTGCACCACTTCGTGTCGTACATAGATTGGCGCACCAAATAATTTAAGTGCACGTTCTACAATTTCAATGGCACGATCTACGCCTGCACAAAACCCGCGAGGATTGGCTAATAATATATCCATCAGTCTTTTGCTTCTTTAAAAAAGAATGCCTGAATAAGCATTAAAATTACACCAACAAAAATTGCTGAATCTGCCATGTTAAATGTTGGCCAATGACATGATGCATGATTGATCTGATAGAAAAAAGGCAAACAATCCGTACTTGAGTAATAAAACCAATCAATAAAATCTATTACGTGACCATAGATGATGCGATCAATGACATTGCCAATCGCACCCCCTAAAATCATAGTCAAACTTATGGCTAACAATTTTTCTTTTGAGGTTAGTTTTTTTAGCCAGAAGAAGATAAATATACTGACACCAACTGCCAGAAATGTGAAAAACCAGCGTTGCCAACCGCCGGCATTACTGAGGATGCTAAAGGCGGCACCTTTGTTAAAAGTAAGTGAAAAATTAAAATACGGTATTAACGGATAAGGCTCAAAAGGCACTAGTAGTTGCAATGATACCTGTTTGCTGATTTGATCGACAATGATGACGATCACGGTAATCCAAAGCCATTTAAGCATAAGATCTTTGTTCACCCGGTCCATCTGGAAGGTTACTTATACACCTACAACAAATCTCCGGATGTTCTGAGTTTGCTCCGACATTTTCTCGGTGATGCCAGCAGCGGATACATTTCGGGTGCGCTGATTTATGTACTTCAATAAAGTAATCACTGCCATCCGCGTTTGTTAGTTTTTTAGCAGAAGCAGGTGGTTTTTCATTTTCAAAAATGTTTGCATAGGAGGTTATGAAGATAAACCGCAGTTCATCATTCTGTATTTTTTTAATGTATTCAGGCGCGTTCCAAATTTTTACTTCAGCATCCAATGATGATCCAATTTCTTTGTTATTTCGCAATGCTTCTAATTCTTTGTCAATTTTTTCTTTTGTATCTAATATATATTGCCAATCTGTATCAACAATTGCACCGTCAGAGTTAAATTCATCTAGGTCATACCAGTATTGAGTAAATATAGTGTCACCACGTTTGCCTGGTAAATGTTGCCAGGCCTCTGCCGCTGTAAAACTTAGGATCGGTGCAATCCATCGTGTAAATGCTTCAGCAATATGAAACATTGCAGTTTGAGCAGATTTGCGAGCATGACTATTTTTTTGAGTGGTGTACTGACGATCTTTAATTATATCTAAATAATTACTACCCAGCTCAAGTACACAGAAATTGTAAATTAAACTATAGATATTATGAAACTGATAGTTTTCGTAATGCTGTAAAATTAGATTTTGTAGTTGATTAGTTTTCCATACAATCCAATAATCTAGTGCAACTAAATCTTGGCTTGGTACAACATCGTTTTTAGGATCAAAACCATTTAGATTTGAAAATAAATAGCGAATGGTATTTCGCATGCGTCGATACGCATCGGACGTGCGATTCAGAATTTCATCCGATACATTCAACTCACCACTATAATCGGTCGCCGCAACCCAAAGACGTAATATATCAGCGCCTAGGGTATTAAAAATCTTTTGTGGGGCAACGATATTCCCGAGTGATTTTGACATTTTTTTGCCATCGGCATCGACCGTGAATCCATGAGTAAGTACTTCTTTATAAGGCGCGATTTTGTTCATGGCGACGGATGTTTTTAATGAGGACTGAAACCATCCGCGGTGCTGGTCTGACCCTTCCAGATACATATTTACGCGCTCATTATTTTCATAATCCACTGCAAAATGCTTTTGTGCAACGGCGTAATGTGTGACACCAGAATCGAACCAGACATCTAGAGTATCGGTTACTTTTTTATATTCACCTGCTTCGTCACCCAATAATTCTTTCTCATCCAGGTCGTACCAAGCATCAATTCCATCATGTTCAATTTTTTGTGCAATTTTTTCAATTAAATCCACAGTATTAGGGTGTGGTTCTTCGGTTTTTTTATTAATAAAAAATGTAATGGGCACGCCCCATGTTCGTTGCCTTGAGATACACCAGTCCGGGCTGCTCGCAAGCATCCCTTTTATACGTCGTTTACCCCAATCTGGAATCCACTTAACGTTTTCAACTTCTTGGCTGACGGCATTCAATAAATTATTAGCATGCATGCTAATAAACCATTGCGGCGTTGCTCGGTAAATTAGTGGCGTTTTAGTGCGCCAGCAGTGTGGAAAGCTGTGTTGAAATTTTGTTTGATAGACTAATTTTTGATTATTGTTTAAGGCGTCTATAACTTTTTCATCAACTTTATAAACATGTTCACCCGAAAATAACTCAGTCACGTCATTGAATACACCATGATCATCAACAAGGTTTAATGTACCAAGCCCATATTTTTTACCGACGTTGAAGTCATCAATCCCATGATCGGGTGCTGTATGCACGGCACCTGTACCTGTTTCAGTCGTTGCATGATCTCCTAAAATAATTGGAACTGTTTTATTATATAAGGGATGATGCAGCTGGATATTTTCTAACTGACGCCCTTTGCACTGTCCTACAATTTTGTATTCATCTATTCCATAACGTTGTAATGAGGATTCATGCAGCGCATCTGCAATTAACAAACGCTCGTTGTTATTTTTATTGATGGTGTCTACTAATACATAGTTTAAATCTGGGTGGACGCAAACAGCTTGATTTGCAGGTAATGTCCACGGTGTTGTAGTCCAAATTACAACTGAAATAGGTCCTGCACCTTCAATAGATTTAAATCGAGTAGCAAATTCTTGCTCATCCGCTACGCAAAAGCGCACATCAATCGCAAATGATGTCTTGTCTTGATATTCAACTTCAGCCTCTGCAAGTGCTGAGGCACCTACCACACTCCAGTAGACAGGCTTGAATCCTCTAACGATGTGGCCATTGGCATAAATTTTCCCCAGTGCACGTACGATATCGGCTTCAAAACTAAAATCCATGGTGCGGTAGGCGTGTTCCCAAACCCCAAAGATACCAAGGCGTTTAAAGTCGGCACGTTGTTTTTCTATTTGCTTGTTGGCGTATTCGCGACACGCTTTACGAAACTCTTTGTGACTTTTTTTTGTACCTGCCTTACCAATTATTTTTTCAACTTGATGTTCAATGGGTAAGCCATGGCAATCCCATCCCGGCGCATAGGGAGCATCATAGCCCGAGAGTGTTTTACTCTTGATTATGATGTCCTTGAGTACTTTATTTACTGCATGGCCAATATGGATGTCGCCATTTGCATACGGTGGCCCATCATGAAGAATAAATCTTTTTGCACCTTTACGAGAATCTCTTATTTGTTGGTAAATATTATGCTTTTCCCAATACGCTAAAACCTCAGGTTCTCTTTGCGCAAGATTTCCTTTCATCGGGAATGATGTTTTAGGAAGATTTAATGTGTTTTTATAATCAGTCATGCCAATGGATTAGTAAAGCAATCTTATGTAGCGCCATAGAAATATTGTTTTGCAGCGTTGGAATCTTGATGAATTTGATTTTTTAGTGCTTCAAATGATTCAAATTTAATTTCATTACGAATTTTTTTACAAAAAAATACTTCCATATGTTTTCGATAGATATCTTCTGAGAAATTAAATATATGAACTTCAAGTTGAGTATTTATACCCGCAACTGTTGGACGATGCCCAACGTTTGCAACACCAATGAGCTCTGCGCTTCCTTCTATCTTAACTTTTACAGCAAATACTCCATTAACAGGTGATTTAATTCGTTTAATAGGAATATTGGCTGTTGGGAATCCAATAGTACGGCCTTTTTTATCTCCATGTATTACACGGCCTGACATACTATAAGTACGACCGAGTAGCTGTTCAGCAGTGAATAGATCTCCATTAGCTAAATTTTTACGAATGGAGGAGCTGCTCACCAGGTCTCCATTAATAAGATAATTATCAGCAATCCCAACATTAAACTTAAATTTTTTAGATAAGTCTTGTAAAAGTTTATAGTCTCCCGCACGATTTTTTCCAAAACGAAAATTATCACCTACCGTGAGAAATTTGATTTTTAAGTAATCAATAAGAATATTTTCAATGAATGATTCAGCAGTCATGCTTGCTAAAGAAGTGTTAAAAGGTAAGTATACAAAATGGTCAATACCCAAATTTTTTATTAAGCAAAATTTTTCTCTAAAATGCGTCAATCTTGCAGGTGCGTTTTCTTTATTAAAAAATTCTTTTGCTGTAGGTTCAAATGCAACCACCATGGATGGTAGCCTTAATAAGCTGCTTTTTTTCAAGAGATTTTGTAATATTGCCTGGTGCCCTAAGTGAACGCCATCAAAGTTGCCAATGGTAGCGACTACCTTGGAGTTATTAGTAAAAGTTGAATTAAAGCCTCTAATTAGCCGCATACGAAAGTATCGAAGTATTATTTAGTTTTGGTATTAATTATATTTTTATTCTAGTACGAAATTTTCTTTTCGCACACCAAGTGCAAGCAGCGCGATAATATACAGTATTGCACCCAAAAGCATAAAGCCTAAAAGTGAAATGATCCGTTCAAATCCACTCCATTCTAACCACTGGTTTGAGCTTGGGAGAATTAAGTACAGCACTGCTGACATAATTAAAGTTCCCAATAAAATCTGTGAGATAAATTTAAACCAGCCGGTTTGTAATGAAATTGATGGCGTACTTTTTAAATTCTTAAAAAGCAAAATAGCATTTACATATGCAGATATTGATGTAGCAAGCGCTAGCGCTGCATGCGGGCCTGTTAAATGCCAATGACGCCATGCCAAAACAAAACCTATATTCAATATGATGTTACAAAGCATGGCGATAATGCCGATTTTCACAGGTGTTTTTGTATCTTGGCGTGAATAGAACCCTGGGGCTAAGACTTTAATTAATATAAATGCAGGTAAACCTAGTGCGTATGTAATTAAACTCATGGACGCCATGAGTGTGTCGAATGCAGTGAACTCTCGATACTGCACAAGCGAGGTTAGTATGGGCTTAGCTAACAAAATTAAACCAAGCATAGAGGGTACAGCGATTAGTAATGAAAGGCGCAGTCCCCAGTCGAGTGTTTGGTTAAAGCCATTAGTGGAATTATTCACATACTGTTTCGATAATCTGGGCAATATTATGGTTGCCGTGGCAACTCCAAATATTGCTAATGGTAGTTCAACAAAACGATCAGAAATGTATAGCCAGCTAATACTGCCTACTGCTAAAAA
Source organism: Gammaproteobacteria bacterium (assembly GCA_965247265.1). GTDB lineage: Bacteria > Pseudomonadota > Gammaproteobacteria > UBA4575 > UBA4575. Next base: position 365,659 of record OZ252002.1, on the reverse strand, counting down.
TGATGCGATAAGCGTGTTGATCAATAAGTTTATTTGTACAACTGAGGAGCCAAAGACCGCAGGCAACATTAATCGTGTAATTTTTTTTACACCTTCTTTTGCTCCGTGTAACTTGAATTTTGGTAGCAAGCCTAACTTATACAAAAAAGGAACTTGAAAAAGCAGCTGTGCAATTCCAGCAATAAATACACCCCACGCTAATGCGACCACAGGTTCTTCAAGTTGAGGTGCAAGCCATATTGTGACCGCAATGAGCGAAAGGTTTAATAAGGTTGGTGTAAATGCAGGAACAGCAAATCGATTAAATGTATTTAAAATGCTGGCAGATAATGCGGTTAACGAGATAAAGAATATATAAGGGAATGTTATTCGCAGCATTTGCGCGGCAAGATCAAAACGCTGTGGATCATCAATAAAACCCGGTGCAAATACATAAATAAATATGGGAGCAAATAGAACACCGAGAATGGTTATAAATAATAGGATCAGGCTAAGTGTGCCTGACACATGGCCAATTAAAGTCTGCAGCTCTTGATTTGATCGTTTTTCTTTATACTCAGATAAAACAGGTATGAAGGCCTGTGAAAATGCACCTTCAGCAAATAAACGGCGCAAAAAATTGGGTATTCTAAATGCCACAAAAAAAGCATCGGTACTTCCTGTAGCACCTAAAAATATGAAAATTACTGCATCACGCACATAGCCAAATATCCTTGAAATGAAGGTCACTCCACTGATTACGGCTGTAGATTTGAGTAAGGCTCGATGTGATGCCATTTTAGTGTTACTTATATATGATTGGCCTGATCAAGAGTCTAGAAGGTTGACATTTATTTATCTTACTACCATAGTACGCGACCCCAACGGTATAACTCTAGAAGAACCAGGATAAACATTGGCAAATATTGCATCAGCTAGAAAACGTGCGCGCCAGGCGGTGAAAAATCAGCTGCATAACGCTAGCCAACGTTCCACATTGAGAACGCGAATTAAGGCTGTGGTAAAGTTCATCGATGCTGGCGATAAAAGTGCTGCAGAGTCAGCTTATAAACTGGCTGTGCCCACTATTGATGCCGCCGTTAATAAAAAGCTTATACATGCTAATAAGGCTGCTCGCCATAAAAGTCGACTCAATACTCGCATCCGAGCGATGTAGTTGCTGCGACATTTATAAACAGTTTTACAATACAACTAAATTATCGCGGTGAATGAGCTCTGGTTCATCCACGTATCCGAGTACTGACTCAATTTCACTACTTGGGATACCTTGCAGTCGATCGGATTCAATGGATGAGTAATTAACAAGGCCGCGGGCTATTTCTTGGCCATTAGCATTCATACAACTTACCACTTCTCCACGATCAAAGTTACCCTTCACACCTATTACTCCAATAGGTAATAAGCTTTTACCTCCTTTGCAAATTATATTGCAAGCACCATCGTCTAATAACAGCTCACCATGGATATACAATTGATTTGCGATCCATTGTTTTCGTGCTGCGAGAGGCTCTGAATCAGGCAATAATAGTGACCCATGAGGTTCATTGTTAGCAATTTTAACTAATACATCAGAGGTTTTGCCTGAAGCAATAATCGTTGCCGCACCTGCACGTGATGCAATACGCGCAGCTGATACTTTTGTTTGCATACCACCACGACCTAATTCACTCGCACTTGGCCCTGCGACTTTGTCTAATAATGGGTCATTTGCAGAAATTTCATCAATCACTTGATTGTCGGTTTCTTTGTCTGGAGTATTTAAGTAAATACCGCGTTGATCCGTTAATATAATTAATGCATCAGCCTCAACGAGATTACTAACCAAAGCAGCAAGTGTGTCATTGTCGCCAAATTTAATTTCATCAGTTGAAACAGTATCGTTTTCATTTACGACAGGAATAACTTTTAATGCTAATAATTTGCGTAAAGTGGTGCGTGCATTTAAATATCGTTTACGGTCCTGCAGATCCTCATGCGTTAACAAAACTTGTGCACTATGTAAGTTATGTTTTTGCAAACAAGACTCATACGCTTGAATCAAACCCATTTGCCCAGTCGCTGCAGCAGCTTGCAATTCATAAACCGCATGCGGTCTTTTTTGCCAACCTAATCGGTTCATGCCTTCTGCAATTGCTCCAGATGATACGAGAATAATTTCTTTTCCAGATGCTGTTAATGCTGCAATTTGTAAGGCTAAATTTTGTATGGCATCTGTATTTAAGCCGCGGCCATTTTTGGTAACTAAAGAGCTACCAACTTTGATTACCCAACGGTTTGCTGAGCTAAACTGTTGCCACTTTTTGTTCATGTATATATGTGTAAATTTTTTGACATAAGTTTTTTGTACCAAACTTAGATACCGAAGATACAATAAATGAGGGACCTTCCCACTTGCATTTTTCTAAAAATACTTGCGTGATACTTTCCAAATTTTCAGAAGAAATTAAATCTGATTTGGTAAATACTAACCACCGGTCTTTTTTTGCTAAATCGCTACTATACTTATTTAATTCATTTAATATTGCTGAATAATTTTCAAATCGAGTTTGTTCATTATGATAAGGATTTAATTCGACTAAATGTAGCAATAACCGAGTGCGCGATAAATGCCTTAAAAATTGCGTACCAAGACCTGCCCCTTCCGCTGCCCCTTCAATTAAACCTGGAATATCAGCCATTACAAAGCTTTGGTGAGGCGCAACAAAAATAACGCCTAAATTTGGATAGAGCGTGGTAAACGGGTAGTCAGATACTTTTGGAGTAGCAGATGACAAAGCACGAATTAATGATGATTTTCCAACATTGGGTAAACCTAGTAAGCCAACATCTGCTAATAAATTAAGTTCCATAAAAAGATCGCGACCATCACCTTGTTCTCCATTTGTTGTTTTGCGCGGGGCTCGATTTGTAGATGACTTAAATCTTGCATTTCCAAGACCATGAACGCCGCCTTTGGCAACTATTAAGTTATTACCATGTTGTGTTAAGTCGCCAATAAATTCTTTTGTTTGGTTATCTTTTACTAGCGTGCCTACTGGAACTTTTATAAATTTATCTTCACCATTTTTACCTGTGCGATCCTTGCCCATGCCATCATGCCCGCGTTCAGCTTTAAAGTGACGGGTGTGACGAAAGTCAGCAAGTGTATTTAAGCTTTCATCTGCAACTAAATAAACATCACCACCATCACCGCCGTCGCCACCATCTGGGCCACCATGTGGGATGTAACGTTCGCGTCTAAAGCTTAAACAACCGTTACCTCCGTTGCCGGCTTGCACATGAATTGTTGTTTCGTCTACAAATTTCATAATCTAAGTCTAATTACATAAACAAAAAAAAAGCCCCGACATAGCGGGGCTTTAAGACAATTATTTGTTTCGATGTGTCTACTGCACCGCTTCTACACGTACAAATTTTCTATTTTTTGGGCCTTTTGTTTCAAACACAATGTGTCCTTCTGATTTGGAAAATAGTGTATGGTCTTTCCCACATCCTACATTTTCGCCAGGGTGAAATTGTGTGCCACGTTGACGGACAATTATGTTGCCTGATTGAACGTGTTCACCTCCAAATCGTTTTACGCCTAATCGTTTAGACTCAGAGTCTCGACCGTTTCGTGTACTTCCGCCTGCCTTTTTATGTGCCATTGATTCGTACCCTATTTAGAAATTCCCGTTATCTTCACACTCGTATAATGTTGTTTGTGACCCATATGCTTCATGTGATTTTTACGGCGTTTAAATTTAATAATTTCGATTTTTTTGGCTCGTGCGTGCTCTTGCACTTCACCCGAAACTTTGCCACCTTCTACTAGTGGTGTCCCTATGGATACATTATCACCGTCTGCAAGCAATAAGACGTCTTTAAATTCAATTTTCTCGCCAGGACTATTTGCGAGTTTTTCGACTTTAATTTGGTCACCTTCTTGGACGCGATATTGTTTGCCGCCTGTGGCGATAATTGCATACACCTGAAATACTCCAAAATTTGGGCTGAAAAAGAGGCGCAATTCTAGCGACCAGGAGGATAGGGGTCAATTGATGTTACATTAAATTATAGCAATCGTGTGAAAATACAGGCTCAGCGTAGGAAAAAGCTCAAAATAAGTAAGGATGAACTTCAATAACATACAAAATCTAGCACTCAAGGACATGGAGAGGGTTAATGCCGAAATAAGGCAGTACCTGCATTCGGATGTCGCATTGATCAATAAAATGGCCAATTACATTATCAATAGTGGAGGCAAGCGTTTGAGGCCTTTATTGGCCTTACTATGTGCCCGCGCATGCGGGTATTCGGGTGAAAAGCACGCTTTGGTTGCTGCAATTATCGAGTTCATTCATACCGCAACTCTACTACATGATGATGTGGTGGACGCGTCCAGCATGCGCCGTGGGCATGAAACTGCAAATTCTATTTGGGGTAATGAATCAAGCGTACTCGTAGGCGACTTTGTATTTTCTCGATCTTTTGAAATGATGATAGATGTGGGCGAAATGCGTGTAATGGAAATTTTAGCACGAGCTTCAAATACCATTGCAGAAGGCGAAGTTATGCAGCTACTAAATTGCAATGATCCGGACACATCAGAGGATCAATACATGACTGTTATACAGTCGAAGACTGCTAAGCTTTTTGAAGCTGCGTGCCAACTAGGCGCATTGCTTGCAAAACAACCTCAAGATATTGAACATGCGTGTGCTACTTATGGAATGCATATCGGAACAGCGTTTCAGCTTAAAGATGATGTGCTGGACTATCAGTCATCAGCTGAAGAAATGGGGAAAAATATAGGTGATGATTTAGCAGAAGGTAAACCAACCTTACCTTTAATTTACGCATTAAAGAACAGTAATGGTTCTAAGGCAGAATATATTCGTGCAGCCATTATTAATGGCGGCAAACACCACATGGATAAAGTGTTAGCAGCAATTGACGCAACAAACGCCATCGCATACACGGAAAAGGCAGCTATTAAACAGGCGAAATCTGCAAAACAAAGCATCGAAATTTTGCCAGACAATGAGTATCGTGATGCCCTGATTGATTTAACTGAATTTGCTATTACGCGTTCTTTATAGCACGGTAATTCTAAATATCGGAGTGTAGCTCAGCTTGGTAGAGCACTGTCTTCGGGAGGCAGGGGTCGGAGGTTCAAATCCTCTCACTCCGACCAGTACAAACACTTGATATTATAGGATTATTTACGATTTATTTATAAATTTGAATCGTAATATAAGAACATTAAATTACTCGTTCCTGCACAATTCCTGCACAGAGAGCCATTTCGGGCTTATTTCATGGGCTTTTTTAAGCAATATTAAAATGGCTACATTAGTCTCAATTTTTGGCTGTTATAAATACATTTTCTTTGAAATCTCCCACTATCCCCCCATAATGTGAATTAGGTGGGTAAATCCTAGGATCACCGCGACGCTTTCTAAGTATCGTAAGCGTTCTCTAAGGGCGTCGGCCATAGGGACCACCTGCTTCATTCCCGCCTAAACAACCTATTCACTACAGGAAAAAATCATTGTCCTCAGTTGTTATATACGCAGATGAAAGTGGTGATACTGGTTGGAAATTTGATAACCCATATCATGCTGATTGACTTCTAGAGTTGATACAACAACTTTGGACTATTTTTAGAGTGGTGAATTCATCTAGCATTGGGCGTGTACGGCAAAGAGAAATCAACTTTAGTTACGACGATACCGGCAAACCAAAGCGCCAAACGATTATTAGCAGGAATCATCTGATCAAGTCGATAGAATAACGCTGATAGCTTTCGCCTTAACTTAAGCCACTTCCCAAAAATAACATTTCGTTTGAGTAACTTGTCGAATAATCCAAACCATTGCATCGGGAGAAATTGAACCGTTAATTGGTGAAAGAATGCCTCTACGCTTTTTTTCGTAAGCAACTCATCTCCTAATTGTTTCATTCTTTTTTTATTTTGGAAGAGGTTTTTAAACACATTTTCCCCAAATGGATCCACAAACAACCCTATACTGTCATCACGCACTATTCTTTGAAATTCTTGGATTACATTCTTATACTTAATGAAGTGATGTAGAGTATTTCGCCCAACGATTACATCAATAGATCGATTGGGTAAATCAATTTGCTCGAGACTACATGCATAAAAAGTCACTCGATCTTCTACCCCCAGCCTTTCTGCTAGTCGACGCGCTTTTTCAACACTAGGTTTTGCTATCTCCACACCATGTACATAATATCCTTTGCATGCAAGGTATACGGATAAGTGCCCTAATCCACTTCCAGCATCAAGTATCGTGACTTGATCGACCGTTTTGCTTATCTTAGCAACGTGTTGTGCAAGTAGTCCCAACATAATTCGAGTCGCATGACCGTTAAACGTCCATCCGCCCTTGTAGTATGGTCTTACGTACCGACGCTCATAGGCTTCTACGTACTCTTCCTTCGTTAGAATTTCAGAAGAGAAATCAACGGCGTCATTACTATAGCGAGCATTATATCCTGATTCATCTACCGTTTGCTTGCTAATACTAGGATCATCTTTTTTTCCGAAATCAGACAATGAATTCATTTTGGACCCTCATTTTTATTTTTTTAATAGCTGTATGTTAGTGCTTAATAATACATGTGTATATGTATAAAGTGCTAGCTTATTAGTAAATCTTTTATAAAGTTTTATTAACTTAATAAAAAGCATTAATATTGTAAACAATACTACTTCTATTTATATTATAATTTCATAAGCTTCTTAGTTTATAGTGAGTTACTCGGCCTGTGGCCATGAACGTGCTTCATTAAGCTTATCTAATGGAATGTTCTAATTTTACAAGAAATAAAAGCCCCAGCTACTTTTGAAACGGACTCATTCAACCTATATCTGAAACCACAGCGTAGTAACTGATATGCTTTATTGGAACTGGCGATAGTGATCGATCCTACGGCCTGCTGATTACAAATCCGAATTATCTAACTCACCACAATTACTCACAACAACGAACAATAATTAATTCAGGCAATTGCAAATATGTGTTAATTGTCAGTTGTTTGCAAATATTGTGTTTAGTTGTGGTCTAGTGTCCCACCAGTGTCTCATGGGTAATTATTTCAGTGTTCGTTTACTTTTATAAGTTTATCTACACTAGAATAGTTCAGTTTTGCTTCTTTATAAATATCAATCTTATTTCCATCCTCTGAAATAATCATAATACCAATTTCTTCTACATCAGAAGTATCTAGTAGTGTAAGTGGATTACTTTCTTTTAGTTTTTTTACTTTTTTATAATTAATGTCTCTTCCACAAATTTTACCTGAATACTTAATTTCGTATATATCTGAATTCTTTTCAGAATTAGTCCCAAATAATTCGCCAAGTGATTTTTGTTCATATTCACCCTCAATCACCAGATTATTTTTTTCTAAACTTAACGAAAAATTACTACCTAGTACATCAGACCACATTCCTTTAATATCACGATCAAATTTAGAAACTCTAGCATTTGCATATTTTAGAAATAACTCTTTTTGTTTCAAAAACTCTTCATTTACTTTAGTCTCTTTGTTTGATTCCTCTTCTTTAAGTTTAGATATTTTAGTAATTACTCCTCCAATATTTTTATGGAAGTCTTCCTTTTTTACTGCGTCCTTATATAAATCTGATGCTTCTTCATAAAAACCCTCATTAATATACTTGTAAGCTAAATTGCTACTTGAAAGTGTATTTCCCATTTCTATTGCAGTTTTATATGACTCAACAGCTTTTCCAGGCATATCTAAATTAGCATAACAAACACCAACATTATTTAAATTAACTGAACCACTTTCATTATGCGGAACAGTAAGATAGTGCCCTAGAGCAACTTCTCTTTTACCAGCTTTTGAATAGGCTAGAGCAAGATCAAATCTTTTATCATTGTCATTAGGCTTTAATTCAATGTACTTTTCACAGTATGCTAAATGATCATAGGCGCAATTATTATCTTTTGAAAAATCTGATAGAGCATTAAATAAAGGTCCTTTTACACTAATGTCATCATTTAATTGATATTCATCAAATTTATCCAATATCCATTGTTCTAATTCGCAATCTTTTCCTCTTTCTTTTTGCATAGCGCGCGCTGCCATAATTAAACAAGGCGCAATGTTAACATTGTTACTAAATTTATTAGCCGCGTTTAAATACCCATCACTTGATAGCTTAAATTGTTTATAATTATGTAGTAGTAATTATTAGCAAGTACTCTATAAGTACAAAAATTTAAGCAATTAGATAGAGATTTATCCAGGTTCTTTTGTATCTGATATGTTATCTATCTCTGGGTGGTCATTCATGTCTGAATGGTTATCAGTCTTAGAATTGTCTTTATATTCTGAACTGATATTTTTATCATAAATTTCTGCAATTAAATCTTCCTGTGAATCGACGAAAGTAAATGACGTTTCAGTCACAACTCCTGCGATAAATGCAATTAAAAGGAGGGATGCAAAGCCTATTATTTGAAGTATTTTACCCATTCTATTTTGATAATTTAGATTTAAGTAAAATCTAACAAATTACTAAATTATATGTTGGAAATACATCACAAAAACTTTAATTGGAACTAGTTAAATTACAGTTTATTAACAAGGCATCAAAATGTGTCACATATTTATATCAGATATAAATGAAAATAATTTAAAAGTTACATTTAATTAATTTCAGTTTTTTAATTTATGGTTTATTTTAAGTTCGTGGTTTTTAAGCTGTGTTCGTTTAGGGTCGTTAGCAGACATTAAGTTGTGTTGATCAATTCGATCAAATCACATGATATATGGACTAATAGTATCTCTCCATACTTTATAACCTTTCCCATTCAAATGTATGCCATCATTTGAGTATTCTTCTCTTAAACAAGAACCATCTGATAAAGCCTCATTCAAATCAACATAGGTGATCAATTTATTTGTCTGCGCGAAACTTTCTAACATGTTGTTTAATTCTGCTACTTTATTATTAATATGTTTCCTTTTATATCCAACTAAAAGAATTGATTGTATATACACTTGTATATTTTTTTAACTAGCTCTTTGACTAAATTTAGATAGCTAGTGAAAATTTCGTTTTTACTTTCTCCATTTAAGAGGTCGTTAATACCGATCATGGTTAATACTTTTGTGGGGTGCTTTTTATAAGTAATATTAATTCGAGCTAACACACCTGCTGTCGTGTCAGCACTTATTCCATGATTAGTAATTTCTTTTAAAGGGAATAGGTCCCTCCAATCAGCGTGGTCAATCTGGCTATCGCCTAGCATAACTATTTCTGAATTTTTACTATGCTCTTCAAAGAAGGAAATTTTATCTAGGTAATATTCAGACCTATGTGAAATGACTCTATCGGAGTTAAGATCTTTTGTGCTTACGTCATCAAATATAAAACGTTTAATTATACGTAATACATAGTATGGGAAAATTTTATAATGACCAGTAACAATCCCTAATATAAATATAATGAGAACGCATATGATTATGGTTGATAAATAAAGAGCCAAGTTGAAATTCATAACTTTTATCTACAGATACACTTTAACGCGTTGATTTTCTAATCTGTATGTTATAGGCAAAGCATCTTAATGGTGGTAATCATTAAGAAAATGCTAAAAAAAGAATGTTACGAATTTGTTAGTGTTGGATTAAAATTGGATTAGAGGATGGATTTTCAAGGTCAATGGAGTAAACATTAAATATGCTTACTCCAATATCTATAATGTATTGATGATTTACTCGTAGAGGTATTAGTCCAGATGCTGTAATACGGCACTCATGCTTTCTTTTGCATCACCAAACAACATGTCCGTGTTCTCTTTTATAAAAAGAGGATTATCGACCCCTGCATAACCTGATGCCATACTGCGCTTGAGAACCACACATGTTTTCGCTTTCCACACCTCTAGCACGGGCATGCCCGCGATCGGACTGTTAGGGTCAGTTTGTGCAGATGGATTAACGATATCATTTGCGCCAATCACCATAGAAACATCTGTATCAGGAAAATCATCATTGAGCTCATCCATTTCTAAAACAATATCGTAGGGTACCTTAGCTTCAGCAAGTAACACATTCATATGTCCAGGTAATCGGCCCGCGACAGGGTGAATCCCAAAACGAACATTGACACCTTTCGCTCGCAATTTTTTAGTGACATCGCTCACTGTACTCTGTGCCTGTGCAACAGCCATTCCATAGCCAGGGATAAAAATCACATTGCTGGCATCTTTAAGCATTCCTGCAACTTCCTCTGCTGAAGTAGTGGTTACTTCCCCTTCTTCAGTTGCAGCAGCTACGCTGCCCCCGCCAGTACCAAAACCACCTAAAATGACATTTATAAATTTTCGGTTCATCGCGCGACACATAATGTAGCTTAAGATTGCGCCACTGGTACCCACCAATGCACCCACTACGATTAATGCGGTGTTGCCTAACATGAATCCTGTAGCGGCTGCTGCCCAGCCGGAGTAACTGTTTAACATGGACACTACAACAGGCATATCTGCACCACCAATCGCCATAATGAGATGTACGCCAATTACAAATGCAATTGCAGTCATAATTAATAGCGACACTAATCCTGCATCATGTGTTGCGGCTTGTATGAATACGTAGCCAAAATAAATGCATGCAAGAATGGCAATTAAATTTAGCCAATGTCTTGCCGGCAGCATTAAAGGTTTGCCGCCGATAATGCCTTTTAATTTACCAAACGCAATTATTGAGCCTGTAAATGTAATCGCACCAATGAAAACGCCTAAATAAACTTCAACATCGTGAATAATCTTTTCATTTCCTTCGAAATATGCGGCAGGGTCTAAATAACTTGATACGCCTACCAGGACAGCCGCCAAACCAACGAAGCTGTGTAGGATGGCGACGAGCTCAGGCATTTGTGTCATTTCAACACGCGATGCGATAAAGGCGCCAATCAATCCGCCAATAATCATTGCTGGGAAAAGTTTTTCAAACCCTCCCACTTGACCACTGAGTATGGTTGCTATGATTGCAATGGCCATTCCTATCATGCCAAACAGGTTTCCGCGTCTTGCAGATTCCTGATTACTTAAGCCGTTTAAACTAAGAATAAAAAGAGCGCCTGCAGCGAGATATGCAGCGCCTAACATTTGCGGATTCATTGTCATTGTTCTAGTTCTCCCTTTTTATTCTTCTTTACGGAACATTTGCAACATACGCTGCGTGACAGAAAAGCCTCCACCTATATTAATTGAGGCAATAAGTACCGATATGGTCGCAAGCACCATAATGAGCATGCTACTACTACCAATCTGTAACAATGCACCGATGATAATTACACTGCTAATCGCGTTGGTGACACTCATCAAGGGGGTATGCAGTGCAGGGGTTACATTCCAAACTACCCAGTAGCCAATAAAGCAAGATAAAACAAACACGGTAAAGTGTTGCATGAATTCTGCCGGCGCAGAATTTCCTAACCACCATAATCCAAGTGCCGCTACTAGCAATGTAATTACAAATTTAATGCCACTCGGTTTCTTAGGTGGTTCTGCTACGGGCGCTTCAGCGGGGGTCGCTTTTGCAGGCGCAGCAGAAACGGCCAAAGGTGGAGGCGGCCAAGTAATTTCACCGCTATTGATAACGGTTGTTCCTCGGACTACATCATCCTCCATGTCTATAACCATATTGCCGTCTTTTTCAGGTGTCATATCGGTTAACAAATGGCATAAATTAGATCCGTACAACTGACTTGATTGAGTGGGCAAACGACTGGGTAAATCCATATAGCCAATCAACGTCACACCATGTTTTACTACAACTTTGCCCGGTTCAGTCAGTTCACAGTTCCCACCTTGTTCGGCCGCGAGATCAACAACAACGCTGCCATCTTTCATGAGCTCAACCATATCTGCAAGGATTAGTTTTGGAGCAGGCTTACCAGGTATAAGAGCGGTAGTAATGATAATGTCGACTTCTTTGGCTTGTTCTCTGAATAAAGTCATTTCCGCGTCAATGAACTCTTTACTCATAACTTTCGCGTAGCCACCTGCGGTTCCACCTTCTTCATCTTTTTCAAAATCTAATTCAAGAAATTGAGCGCCCATACTCTCGACTTGTTGTTTCACTTCTGGGCGTGTATCAAAAGCTCGAACAATTGCGCCTAAACCATTCGCAGTACCGACAGCCGAGAGGCCTGCAACACCTGCACCAATAACCATTACTTTTGCTGGAGGGACTTTACCTGCTGCAGTAATTTGTCCTGTGAAAAAACGACCAAAATGATTAGCAGCCTCTATAACAGCGCGGTAGCCTGCTATATTAGCCATTGAGGACAAGGCATCTAATTTTTGTGCGCGTGAAATCCGTGGCACAGAATCCATTGCAAGCACCGTAGCGTTGCGTGCTTTTAGTTTAGCCAGTAAGTCTTCATTTTGTGCAGGCCAGATAAAACTAATTAGCTTCCCACCTTCACGAAGCAGCTCACTTTCGTGTATACCTAGCGCGGTATTTTCTTCTGGCGCACGAACTTTCAACACGATGTCAGAGTCTGCCCAAAGTTGTTTTGTGTCTGAAACAACATTTACGCCTGCATCGCGGTAGGCATCATCGGTAAAGTTCGCACTTGTGCCTGCACCTGCTTCTATCGCACATTCATACCCTAATTTTTGCAGACGTGCTGCGGTATCGGGTGTCATCGCAACGCGATATTCGTTTTCATGGATCTCGTTTGGCACTCCAATCTTCATATCTTATAGTTCCTTGAAAGGTTCAAAAGGATAAATGTGTAATTCCAATTCATTGCAAATACCCAAACGCTGTTGGATGCATTTCCACCACAGGGATACTTAAGAAATTGCGTATTGGAATGGTTTAATTTTTATTTTGTATGACCAGTATAGTATAAAACTATTGCCTCTATTGTCATTAGAAGGTTTTATCGACAACAAATTTTAATTATTACTTACAGGCCTACAGTTGGCTAATGTTTACGCTCTTCCTTACCTTAGCCTTTACCTGCTTTAATTGCCGCCACGCGTTTCTCCCAGCGGGCTAATCTTTTGGCATAGTAATCATAAATACAGGGGTCGCAGCCTCTGCCGCAGCACTCATAGGGATCGGGCTCTTGTGGGCGAGGAGGAATTTTGCCTAGTTTTTGTTTTTTTCTGACCCTGGACGTACCCATAATGTCGCTATTTGAACATAGGTTATTCTGTCACAGAAATTAAGAATATGCTCCCAGACGTGGTTATAGCATGGACTGGCCCACATCATCTCAACTTAAATTACATAAGTGATTGATTAGAATAGGTAAAAAAATTATTAGGTTATGCTGAGCCACATCAATGCTAGCAACGGCGATGCATGTTGACCTGATTATTTGGAATCCATATTTAAACGGCGCACATACACGTTATGAAATTACTGTTAACGTACAGATATTGTGTAAATTTTTGCAGTTAACGCCGTGCTTTTTTGGCAAAATTAAATTTCAAAAATTTTAATCAAACGATTTGCACTAAATAATTAATCTTAAGTATGAGGTTTGAGAATTCAGGCTAAAACCTATGTATCAAGAATTTTTTGGGATTTCAGATAAGCCATTTCAGATAACGCCCGATCCGCGTTTTTTATACCTCACGCAACGCCATCGCGATGGTTTGGCGCATCTACTCTATGGTGCCAATGAGGGGGGGGATTTATTTTACTAACAGGCGAAGTTGGTACAGGTAAAACCATGTTATGTAGAAGTGTGCTTGAGCAAATGCCTGAGCATGTCAATGTTGCATTAATTTTAAATCCAAGACAAAACTCTCGAGAGCTACTTGCATCAATTTGTGATGAATTAAGTATTCCATATCGAAAATCAACTAATAGTCTTAAATATTTAGTCGATCGATTGAATTTATACTTATTAAAAAGCATGCTCAAGGCAAACGCACGGTTTTGGTTATTGATGAGGCACAAAATTTAAGTGCAGAAGTTTTAGAACAAATTCGACTGTTAACAAATTTGGAAGTTACTACGCAAAAACTTTTGCAAATAATTTTAATTGGCCAACCTGAATTACAAACAATTCTTGCAAGGCCAGAATTGCGCCAACTAACCCAACGTATTACTGCACGATTTCATTTAACACCATTGGCGAGTGATGAAGTCGCTGCTTATATTCGACATCGATTACAAATTGTAGGTTTTAAAGGTGAACTATTTACACGTAGCGCAATACACCTTATACATCGACTTTCTGGAGGTGTGCCACGTTTAATTAATAATATATGCGAACGTTCAATGATGGGCGCCTATGGTGAAAATGTACATCGAGCGGATAGAAATTTGGTGCGCAAAGCAGCAGGCGAAGTGTTGCAACCCGTGAAACGTCTGCAGCCTACCCAATGGGTTGCAGGTGGCGCGATTGCAGCAGGTACGGTAGCTTTATTACTTTCTGGCTGGGGATTTTTACCTAAAACATCACTAGAAACATATGCTAATACGAATAGTGAAATTGAAATTACCGAATCGGTTAATCCTAATGCTGAACAAGCAATAGCCACGTTTTCGAATAAAGTCAATGACGAGAGAGCTCAAAATCAGCAAATCACTGCCACCACTTCAAGTCAAAAGAAGATAAGCGCTGAGCATAACCCACAAACCCCACACAGAAACGAACATATATTTGAAGATGTAATCAATAACAATAATTTTCAATCAGATAACACAGCCGCTTTTACTGCACTATTTAGTTATTGGGGAGGGTCTTATTCACAGCTTCAAGGAGATACTGCTTGCACGCGTGCACTTTCTGCAAATTTGCGATGCATATTTGGCAAGGGCAACTGGGAAGATATTCGTAGTTATAATCGGCCTGCTGTAATTGAACTAATTAATACGGCAGGCAAAAGAAAACAAATTGTAGTGCTATCATTGCAAGGCAATCAAGTACGATTAAATATTGGTGGTGAAGTAGTCACTGCTGCAACAAATGAGATTGATCCATTTTGGTATGGGAATTATTTGTTATTGTGGAAACCTCCTCCGGGAGGGTCTAACGTTTTAAAAGAAGGATTGATTGGTAGCGATGTTGGATGGTTACGGGATCAATTAGATCGAATTGAAGGCAAGGCAGTGGCCATTGACGAGAAGAAAAATTTACAATTTGATCCAACACTTAAATGGCGTGTGATGGAGTTTCAACGAATACGTGGATTAAATGTAGATGGTGTAGTGGGAAGGGAAACAATGATAGAAATTAATACTGCAGCAAATGATCGATCAACCCCTGTGCTGTGGCGTCAGACCAGTTAATTAAAAAGGTACTTTAAAAATGTCGATGATTCTTGAAGCGTTGACGCGTGCCGAACAAGAACGCCAAATTGAAAATCAGCCAAATCTAAAATTCGTAACGCCTGTTAAGCAGCGCAGAAAAAGTTCGAGTAATGCATGGATTTGGATAACCGTAGCACTGATTGCTAATGCCGTGGTTTTGGCGATTTTTCTACGATCTAACGCCAATCAAAGCGAACCCCCTCCCGTTGCATTTAATGAAACTGAAAATGCAGCGACAGAGCAATTTGTGCAACAGACCACGACAGAAGTTAATGACGAACCTATTGAAATGGAAAATTCAGAAGAGAACATAGCCCATAATAATGAAATAGAATCTACTCCGGTTTCGGATGATCGGCCATTATCAATGGAGGCCGAAGCTAATACTGAATCACAAATAGATCGACCATTAATCTATGAGTCTAAGCAAGATGAAAATACGCAATCTCCAAGTATGACACTGCCCAGTGAAGACAAAGCAGTTGTCGCATCTGCTTCTGAACCAAAAAAAGGGTCCGTATTGTTTTCAGAAAAGGAGTTGAGTCTTGATGAGATTGAAGAGCCGATTGTTAATGCGCCAAAACTTCTTATTGATCAAGGCAATGAGCCGCCACCCACACAGGTTAGTTCAAATCATGTAGCGAAATTAAAGGATTTGCCATTGAGCTCTCGCGATAACCTTAGTCAGTATGAAGTTAATGTGCATGTGTTTGACGACAGACCTGAACAACGTTTTGTCCTGATAAATATGGATAAATATAAAGAAGGTGATCGCGTTGCTAATAACGGGCCCATTGTTGATGAGATTACTCGAGAAGGTGTAATTGTCGAATACGGATCGGGTAAGGTTTTATTACCTCCAAAATAATAAATAGTGACAGCAATTAGTCTTTTAATACGCTAGTAGGCATATATGCAAACCTTCCCGTCAATTGAATTTAGTGATGAGCTAGCCTCTGATACATCATCTGTCATTGCAGCTGTAGATTTGGGTTCAAATAGCTTCCATATGGTGGTTGCACAAGATCAGCATGGGCAGCTAAAGGTCATAGATCGTATTCGTGAAATGGTGCGATTGGGTGCAGGTTTCCAGGAAAATGGAGAATTATCTACAGAATCACAAGAACGTGCGATTGAATGCCTACAGCGCTTTGGACAACGTTTGCAAGATATGCAAGCTAATTCTGTTCGCGTAGTCGGTACTAACAGCTTTCGACGTGCAAAAAATAATACTGAGTTTGTGCAGCGTGCAGAACATGCGCTTGGCCATCCTATTCAAGTAATTTCAGGTGTAGAAGAAGCACGTTTAATTTATCAAGGAACAATCCATTCCATAACAGGACCAGAAGGTAAGTGGTTAGTCGTGGATATAGGAGGTGGAAGTACAGAGTTGATTATTGGCGAGCAAGGCAAGCCCGATTTAATGGAAAGTGTGCATATGGGCTGTGTGAGCGTAAGCCAAAAATTTTTCTCAAATGGAAGTCTAGAACAAAAGAAATTTAAAAAAGCCCTCGTAGCTGCGAAGTTACAATTGCAACCCATCGTCTCTGGAATAAGAAAGCTCGGATGGAACTATGTGGTAGGAACAGCAGGAACAATTCGGACTATCGCAGAACTCATGCGCGAGCTTGAATTAAGTGATCGCGGAATTAGTTATGAAGGGATAAATATGGTTATTGCAAAGCTGCAAGAAGCTGAAAATATAAATAACATTAATTTCAATGCAATCGCTAAGGAGCGAAAATCTGTCTTCCCAGGCGGACTCGTTGTACTGAAAGCAATATTTGAAGAATTAGAAATTGAAACAATGATTTCTTCAGAGGGCGGTTTGCGAGAAGGCTTGTTATTTGATCTAGTAGGCCGAATTCATCATCGAGATACACGTGATCGTACCGTTTATTCATTAATACGCCGTTATCATGTTGATTCTAAACACTCGGCAAGAATTAAGACTACGGCACTTCATTTGCAAGATAGTCTCTCCAAAGTTTGGGACATTGATAATGACCTCGCGTATCAATTTTTGATTTGGGCTGCTGATTTGCATGAAGTTGGGTTGTCCATATCACATTCCCGATACCATTATCATGGCGCATACTTACTTAATAATAGTGACTTATTAGGATTTTCGTGGAATGAGCAACGCCTACTTGCATGCTTAGTAGGTAATCATCGGCGTAAATTAAATTTAGAGCTGATTGACGAATTACCGATTCGATGGAAAAGACATGCAAAGTATATGATTGTAATACTGCGGTTAGCAATTTTGATTCATCGCGATCGAGTTGCAAAAAAAATTCCACCTATTGATATCAGCGATGATAATGGTGATGCGCAAATACAATTTGATCAAGAATGGCTGAGCAGACATCCATTAACGGAAGCTGAATTGGTGCAAGAAGTGAATTATCTAAAAGCTTTAGATTTAAAAATAAATATAAATGGTTTAGATTAACTTACGTTAGACATTGCAAGCTCATTCAAAAGTTTATTTTGTGCGTTAACTGCACTTGGCCCTTCCGCATGCGCCAATGTGTACGAACCATTTGAACGAAGAATCCAGGCATGCGTATTATCATTCAGATAAATCTGTAATTCGTTAAGAATGCGATCACGTAACGCCTCTTCTTTGATTGGCCAACAAACTTCAACACGCCTAAAGAAATTTCTATCCATCCAGTCCGCACTCGAACAGTACACCTTTGGGGCTTCATCATTATAAAAATAAAAAACGCGTGTATGTTCCAAGAAACGCCCGACTATAGAACGAACTTCGATATTTTCAGAAACACCCTGTATACCAGGTCGCAAGCAACAGATGCCACGAATTATCAATTGAATTTTCACGCCCGCACGCGAAGCGCGATACATTGCTTGAATGATTTGAGGTTCTACTAATGAATTACATTTTGCAATGATTCGTGCAGGACGTCCTTGTTGAGCATTTTCAATTTCTATATCAATGAGCTCTAATAGTGTTTTATAAAGTGTGAAAGGTGCTTGCAATATAGCTTTTAGAGAAGGTGCTTTGGTGAAACTCGTAAGCTCAAGAAATATTTCATGTGCATCAGCTGTGAGCTCATCGTCGCTCGTTAACATTCCATAATCGGTATACAAACGCGATGTAATTTGATGGTAGTTACCTGTACCGAAATGTGCGTAGCGTCTAAGGTTATTTTTCTCACGGCGTATGACCAAGATTATTTTTCCGTGTGTTTTTTTACCGACAATTCCGTATACAACATGCGCTCCAGCTTTTTGCAGCCTATTTGCCAAGGTTATATTTTCTGCTTCATCAAAGCGCGCCATTAACTCAATAACCACGGTTACTTCTTTACCTGCTTTTGCAGCCTCTACAAGGTTATCTACAATTGGGGATTTTGGGCCCGTTCGATATAGCGTTTGCTTAATTGCTAATACTTTAGGATCCGCAGCTGCTTGTCTGACAAAATCTATGACAGGCGCAAACGACTGGTAAGGATGATGTAATAAAATATCGCCCTGATTGATTAAATCAAAAATATTTGTGTTGTGACCATAATTAGCTGGCATACCTGTAGTGAAGGGTATGTATTTTAAATCCGGTCTATCGAGCAAAGCATTTGCTTGCATTAAGCGATTTAAATTAACCGGCCCATTCACTCGATAAATATCATCATTCTCCAAAGAAAATTGTTGTAATAGATAATCAACTAATTCATCTGGACAATTGTCTGCAACTTCGAGCCTAACGGCATCACCATATTTGCGTGAAGCAAGTTCGCCTTCTAGCGCACGCATAAAGTCATCAATTTCTTCATCATCTAAATACAAATCACTATTACGGGTAATTCGGAATTGATAGCAACCTTTAACTGTCAAGCCTTCAAACAATTCATTTACAAATGCATGCATAACAGATGAAAGGAATACAAAATTTTCACCTTGCTTGTAATTAATCTCATCGGGTAGTTGTATGAGGCGAGGTAATGATCGCGGTGCTTGAACAATGGCGTACTGACCTTCGCGCCCAAATGAATCAACACCCTCAAGTTGAACAATAAAATTTAGTGACTTATTTATAATACGAGGGAAAGGATGTGCCGGATCTAAACCTAATGGACTTAAAACTGGCTCAACTTGAGTTAAAAAATAGTTACGAAGCCAAGTGCTTTGTTCCATTGTCCATAATTCGCGTGCAACAAAATGAATATTTTGCGCTTCTAACGCAGGCTGAAGTTCCTCGTTAAATACACGATACTGTTCCTCAACTATTTCTGAAGCTTCGGTATGAATTTGTTTTAATAAGTCCCGTGGTGTGATTTGATCAACACCATCATGTCCAATATCAAGTTCAATTTGTTTTTTGATTCTGCCAACACGAATTTCAAAAAATTCATCGAGATTAGTGCATGAAATGCATAAGAACTTAAGGCGTTCAAGCAAAGGTGTAGCTTTATCACGCGCTTGTTGTAGAACGCGATGATTGAACTTCAATAAACTAAGCTCGCGATTAATGTAGTAATCAGCGAGGCTGAAATTCTGCTCTTCCACTACTTATTATTTAATGCATTATGGGATGATTATTATATGTGAAACAACAACTTATGAGAATGGCATTTTTCCAGGAGGTAGTATATTTTTGGTAAGTAGATGATATTAATTACTATTTTCATGTTTTGTTAACTGTTTGAAGCCACGACTAAATTTGATTGAAACATCTCTGTAGCTTTTCCCCAGGTGTATTCGGGAGCTTGCGCGGGGCATTGATTTGGGTCAATCTTCATCGCATCTAGTGCGGCCTGTTTAAAATTATGATTTAGGCAACCTGTAATTTTGTTTCGAATGACATCGATTGGGCCCGTCACAGGATAGGCTGCAACAGGGACCTCATAGGCCATGGCCACTAACGTCGAACGTATCAGTTTTACTGGGGGATACAAAGACGAGTGATGCTGCGATATATTGTGCATTCACACTTCCAAATTTATAGCCAATAAACTTTATACTTTTGAATTTAATGCTCAGCTCATAATTTGCGGGTCCATTTCTAATCACATACATAATCTTAGGTAAATCAAGCTCTAAGAATGTTTCTATTTATAAAATTTATAAATTTATGAGAAGCATATTTTATTTTTGTTTTTTAATTTTTATCGCTAATAGTGCTAATGCAGATGAAAAGCGAGTCATCTATGACTATGAGTATGGAATATTCGCACGAGGTACAGACAATACTACAGAAGGCGAGCGAATAATCTCAAGTAGTGGAGAATTGGAAAAAACCGTAACGATACCTGCACAGCTTGGAACAAAATTTGGCGTTAAGTATTGGTTGTCGAGGGCAGGGTTTGTAGAAAAACCTACAGTACATTTAATTTATCATGTGCCCACCATGATTAATCCAGAGACAGGTGAATACATAGATAAGTTGGAAGTACTACAAGAAAATTCAAAGCTTGATCATAAACACACCATGGCCTTTGAGTTTGCGAATCAATATGAACTTATACCTGGCGAATACCGCTTTTACGTATTTTTTGAAAATCAAAAATTACTAGAACATGTTTTTTACGTCGAACTTCAGTAAATAGCGCACAAAAAAGCCGCTCATTAGAACGGCTTTAAAATTACTCCTGACGTACTAATTAAAATACATACTGAGCTCTTAATGACAACGCATCTCCATCTTCCTCATCAAGTGCATCAAGCCGTGGGTTGGTTAGCCCACCCCCGCCGTCTCCAAATTGGAAGTTTTCTGTATCGGTCATTAAGTAATTCATAGAAAAACGTAAATTGGTATTTGGATACCAGTTTATGCCTAAAGTCATGATGTCATATTCGGCATCACCATTTGGATTGTTATCAATAGCTACTTCGCCATCTTCATATTTGGCAACTAATTCCCATGCCCCATAAGGATGGCTTGGCTTAATTTTATCTAATTTACTTGAGGATGCTTTAAACTGACGAGGCTCTCCAGTAAGTGTGTAGGTGGCTAGTAAATACACGCCATCTGCATCGACATCGGCACCGGCAGGGTCACCATCTTCACCGTCGAACTCACCCATTACATACTCACTTTGTAATGAGAATGGACCAATTACATATAAGCCTTCCAAGCCAAACTGATACGCATCTTTTACTACCACGTCATTGCCTGCTGTTGGGCGATCTTCTATCGTGTGTACACCAAACCTGCTTCGAAAATCAAATGCGCTTCCGTTGTTACCAAAATCACGCAAAGCATAGGATCCACCAACATGCGCGTAATGATCCTTAATATCCTGATCACCAATTAAAAATAGATTGGTCAATCGACCCGCAACACTATATGTATCACTGTCATCATCATCCTCTTCACCTTCGTCAATTAGTTGCAGCTGAGCCGTGAGTTTGTTCCAGTGCCCGTGAGCTGCTACTTGGAAATCGGGTTTTCCGCTTAAGAAATTTCCTAAGCCGAAAATTGCTGATCGTTCAATTGTTGAAACCCATTTATCACTCGTGAGCTCTTCTAAACTAAATGGTGCTTTTAATCGTCCTAGAATTAGTTCTAAATTATTAAAACCTTTGTAGCGAATAGATGCGGCGTCTACAGATGCTTCTTCGTCATCATCATTAATATCAATGGTAAAATCATATACCCAGTCTTTGCCACGCGTACCTTTGGCTGTTAACCGTGTTCTGCGCCACTCAGATTCACTGCCTGAATCTCCATTGTTGCCCGCGTTATAGGCGCCATCATAATTATCGTAGTCATACTGGATAAAACCTCCAAATTGAAAGGAGTTACCATTATCCGATTTGATCTTTACGCCACCACCGGTGGTGCTGATTGAAATATTTTCATCAGATGTTACAGCCCCAGCATGCACGACTGCGTTAATTTCAAAAAAGCTGATTGAGCCTACAAGGCTAATCAAAAATAAGTTGCGTCTCACGAGGAAACCCTCCCTGTTGTTTTAAAGTTTAAAAATTTTTAACAATATCCTAGAATCTAAATTTTAAGGAATGTCTGTGAAATGAATATGAACAAAATGTTATAATTTTGTTACATAGGGAAGATAAACAACACGATGAATCTATTTAATAATTTTGTAATGAATGTAGACAAATAATAGTGCTTTCACATTTACATTCAGGTTTGCATTTTTGCAAGGTTCTATTGCTTCATTCGAATCTCAAAAGGTTCATACACAAGTCGTGACAGGCAAAAGAATCTTATTAGTTGAAGACGAGCGCCCAATTCGCGAAATGGTTACATTTGCGTTGGGGCAGGATGGTTATTTAATTGATGATGCTGAAGATGGAAGGGCAGCTGAATCGAAAATTGCGGACCATTTGCCTGATTTAATTTTGTTGGATTGGATGCTTCCAGATGTCAGTGGCTTGGAGCTATTAAGAAGATGGAAGCGCAATGATTCCATGCAAGAAATACCTATCATTATGTTGACCGCACGTGTTGAAGAGCGCGATAAAATTGATGGGCTCGATTCGGGCGCTGATGACTACATCACCAAGCCGTTCTCGGTAAAAGAGTTATCTGCTCGCATTCGTGCGGTATTACGCAGAGGCACAGCTGGAATAGATAACCAGGTAAGTATTGGGCCCATTTTGCTAGATTTAAATGCACATCGCGCTTATGTAGGCGGGGAGTCTATCAATATGGGTCCAACGGAGTTTCGTTTACTGGAATTTTTTATGATCCATCCAGATCGTGTTTATTCACGCAGTCAGTTGTTAGATTATGTTTGGGGTCGTAACATGTATGTAGAAGAACGCACAGTAGATGTACATGTTGTGCGTTTGCGTAAATTACTTAAACCACTTGATTGTGACCGCATGATTCAAACAGTGCGTGGTTACGGGTACCGATTCTCTGAAAAAACATAATGTCTCTAAGTGCATGGTTATCTGAACTAAACCGAATCTTAATTGTATTTATACCATGCATTTTGCTTGGTCTATTAACTGGGCGTCTCACAATTATTTTTACAATTGGTCTTTTGATCTACGGTTTATGGACTGCAACACAGCTTGTAACACTTAAAAATTGGTTAGACCGTGGTGCCGATTTAAATAATGCACCTGAGTATATGGGTCTTGCTGATGAGCATGTATCCAGCATCGTTGCGTTACAAAGATCTAACATTAATAAACAAAATACACTTGAAACGTTACTTGAACAATTTGATCAAATGGTTGCTGCGGTACCCGATGCCGTAATTATTTTGTCTGCATCAGGTGATATTCTGTCCTCGAATGATGCGGCACATAAACTATTAGATATCAATGAAAATGAAGATCAAAACATCCGTATTACGCAACTAATTCGTGACCCACAATTTATTGACTATTTCAATTCGAGAAATTTTGCTCAGCCTTTAGAATTACGCAGTGTTGCTGCAGAGCAACATGAATTAAGTATAAGAGTTGTTCCATTTGGTAAGGATAATTTAGTGCTTGTCGCACAAGACATGTCACACACTGCACGCATCTTTGAAATGAGGAGAAGTTTTATTTCTAATGCGTCGCACGAATTGCGCACTCCTTTAACCGTTATTTTAGGGTATCTAGAATCTTTATTGAGTTCAAATGATTTACCCGATGCATGTAAATCTGCTGTGCACTCATCCGAACAACAAGCGCTGCGAATGAAACAGCTGGTTGAAGATTTATTAACCTTGTCTCGTTTAGAATCTACGGTTGCATTTGAAGAAGAAACCGATGTTATATCAATTTCGTCATTAATTACGGATGTGGTCAATGAGGCAAAGCTTTCGGTGTGGTGCGATAGACATGAATTTGAAATTGAAGCTCAAACAGAAGCTTTATTAAAAGGTGCATTACAAGAAATTCATAGCGTTGTTTCAAATCTCATAAATAATGCAGTCAAGCACACCCCTAGCAATACAAAAATTATTGTTACATGGCGACTTACCGATGAAAATTGTGCAGAGCTAGTGGTTGCAGATAATGGGCAAGGCATTGAACCCGAACATATCGATCGATTAACCGAGCGTTTTTATCGAGTGGATACCGGCCGCTCGCGCGAGAAAGGTGGGACAGGGCTTGGTTTATCAATTGTTAAACATATCATTGAACGTCATGAAGGGCGTCTTAAAATTTTAAGCGAATTAGGACGTGGAACAACTTTTATCTGTGAGATTCCCGAAAAGCGACTGACTTTTAGAGGAGAAAATTGTTAAATTACAAGAGCTTATGGTGTCACAATTTTGTAATAATTAGCCCATATGCTTGTAACACTCTAATTCCATATTTAAATCTGTACTTATCCAAATTAACAATTATTAGGAAGTGTTCATGTTGATATTTAAGAAATACAATGTACTTTTAGCATCTGCATCACTGTTGCTTCTTACTGCTTCAGTTTATGCTGAAGTCAAAGTTGATAAAGATTTAGGCGAATATTCTGCGACCAGTGGGGTATCTGGAAACCTATCTAGTGTAGGTTCTGACACCTTAGCAAATTTAATGACCCTATGGGCTGAAGAGTACAAGCGCTTTTACCCAAACGTAAATATTCAAATTCAAGCTGCAGGTTCTTCAACTGCTCCACCAGCGCTTACAGAAGGCACCTCAAACATAGGTCCAATGAGTCGTAGGATGAAAGACGGTGAGCTTGCTGCATTTGAAGAAAAATTTGGTTACAAGCCAACTGCAGTTCCCGTCGCAATTGATGCATTAGCTGTATATGTGCATAAGGACAATCCAGTTACAGGAATGTCTATTGAGCAAGTTGATGCCATATTTTCAATTACACGTAAATGTGGTGGAGAAACCGATATTGCTACTTGGGGTGATTTAGGTTTAACAGCTGATTGGGCAAGGCGTGATATCCAAATGTTTGGCCGTAACTCTGTATCAGGCACCTATGGCTATTTCAAGAAGAAAGCACTATGCAAAGGTGATTATAAATCTAATGTTAATGAGCAACCTGGCTCAGCGTCTGTGGTGCAATCTGTATCTAGTTCATTAAACGGTATCGGCTATTCAGGCATAGGCTATAAAACATCTGGAGTTCGAGCTGTTCCTTTATTTGCAGAGATGAACAAAAATCGTTCTAGAGCACAACAGAAGCCGGTTGAAGCGACCCTTGATAACTCAATTTCGGGCGTGTATCCGTTAGCACGATTCTTATACGTCTATGTAAATAAAGCACCAGGCAAGCCATTGTCTCCATTAGAGAGTGAGTTCATCAAAATGGTATTGTCAACACAAGGCCAGAAGGTTGTGGTTAAAGATGGCTACATTCCACTTCCATCTAAAGTTGCGGACAAAGCGCTTGCCTCGATTGAAATTGAAAAGAGTGCTATGAAAGTTAGCTCAACTAAGTAAATACATAAATCATGCTTATCTCTAGGTCAGGTATGTAGTATCTAACCCACAAGTTGCATAGGCCCTGATCGTGCGTCAGGGCCTTATCTTGTACAATTACCAGCGCCTGTTTCGATTACAACTCAATAAAACAACAAACATGTCGAAAGCACCAGGCAATACTCAGTTAACTGTACCTAAGCCACTGTTGTTTGATCATGCACTTTGGCGTAAGCGATCGATTAAGGATATTTTAGCTCGGTACATAGTTGGTGCGGGCGGCATTGCAGTTATTGGTTCTATCATATTAATTTTTCTCTTTTTATTCATGGTGGTTTTGCCCTTGTTCAAGGGAGCGGAGCTGCATGAGCTTTCAAACTATTCATTAAGCGGTAAACAAGCAAATGGAGAAACGTTTCTTTACGATATTGATGAACAGGCAGAAGTTGGCATGCGACTTAGCAGTGACGGCATGGTTAATTTCTTTTTCGTTGATTCAGGCAGAAACATTGGAAGCAAAAATCTTTTAACAAATCTTGATGCAAACATTACCAGTTGGGCACATATAAATTACGAAAAAAATACACTCGCACTAGGCTTAGATTCAGGTGATGTCTTAATCTTTAGTCATGAATACAAATTAAAATACAATAATGAATTAAGAACTGTAATTCCAAGCATTGAATTTCCCTATGGGGATGAACCCATCAATCTTGAAATTGGCCAACAGAGTATAGAAAGTATGGTTGTGGGTGATAATGAAGACGGTATTACACTATTTGTAAATACAGAAAGCGGGCTCAGACTCATAAATTTTGAAAAAGAATCCTCATTTTTAGATGAAAATGAAGTTTCGCTTGAACTGACCAGTCATGTGCTACTTCCTTACGCGGATAAACCCTTTAAGGCTCTACTTTCGCCCGAGCGCGAATGGTTATTTTTACTTAATAGAGAAGGTGTGGTCTCGTTTTTTGATATTCGTAATAAAATAGAGCCTACTCATATTGAGGATATTTCAGTACTGCAAGATGGGATGTTGCCAAGTGCGTTTGAATTTTTAATCGGAGGGATATCACTACTGTTGGGTGATGACCACGGAAATATATATCAGTTATTTTTGGTTCGTGATGAAGATGGCACACAACACCTTACTCAAATACGAAATTTTAAAAGTGGTAATTCTAAAATATCCAGCATTACTACAGAACAATTACGTAAAGGTTTTCTCGTTACAGATGAAGAGGGGAATATATCTATATTTCACACCACGGCATCAAGACATTTAGTAACAAAGAATATTTCAGACTCTTCTCTTATACATTTAGGGGTTGCTCCTCGAAGCGACAAATTTGTAGCAGAAGATAAATCCGGGGTGTTACATGTATGGGAGCTTGATGCAGGGCATCCCGAAGTATCCTTGAGTTCGCTTTGGGGCAAAGTATGGTACGAAAGTTATTCTGAACCTGACTATATTTGGCAGTCTTCATCTGCCTCCAGTGATTATGAACCGAAATTTAGCCTTACACCATTAACTTTTGGTACGTTTAAGGCAGCGTTTTATGCGATGTTGTTTGCCATGCCGCTCGCTATTGCTGGCGCGATTTTTACGGCTAATTTTATGGTACCTAAAATGCGAGGCATAGTTAAGCCAGCTATTGAAATCATGGCGGCATTGCCTACTGTAATTCTGGGTTTTTTAGCTGGCTTGTGGCTGGCCCCTTATGTAGAGAATAATCTTCCTGGAATTTTTTCAATATTTTTAATACTTCCTTTAGGCGTTTTTTTGGCGAGTTATGTGTGGTGGAAGTTGCCCGATAATATAACCAGCAAATTTACAGATGGATGGCAAGCTGCCCTATTAATACCAGTCGTAATATTTTTTGGTTGGATGAGTCTGGCAATTAGTCCTTGGTTAGAAAATATATTATTTGATGGCAACTCCAGGCTTTGGTTAACAGATACTCTAGGAATTGGTTATGACCAACGTAACGCCTTAATTATTGGCATCACAATGGGATTTGCAGTGATACCAATAATATTTTCAATTTCAGAAGATGCGGTATTCAGCGTTCCCAAGCATTTAAGCTCTGGATCATTAGCATTGGGCGCAACACCTTGGCAAACATTGGTACGTATTGTATTGCCTTCGGCAAGTCCCGGTATATTTTCAGCCACAATGATTGGTTTAGGGCGTGCGGCAGGTGAAACGATGATTGTATTAATGGCTACAGGTAATACGCCTGTGATGGACTTTAGTATTTTTGAAGGGATGCGTACTTTGTCTGCAAATGTGGCTGTAGAGTTACCCGAATCTGAAGTGGATAGCACACACTTTAGGGTACTTTTTTTAGCATCTTTGGTTTTATTTATATTTACGTTTTTCTTTAATACTGTAGCTGAGATTGTTCGACAGCGGCTTCGAGAAAAATACAGCACTCTTTAAAATATTCAGAGAACGAAGCGTTGCCAACAAGTAATAAAATTAATAAAGATCCGTTTTACAAATCAGGTATTCCCTGGATTTGGTTAAATGCTGGCGCAGTGACCATCTGTATGATTATGGTCATCGGGTTGCTCCTGCTTATTGCAATTCGTGGCATGGGCCATTTCTGGCCAAAAACTGTGTATGAAATCGAATATTTGGATGAAGATGAAACCATCCGAATTATTGGCGAACGAGTTGAGACTGAAGAAGTTTCAAAACAAAGAATTATCGAGTCTGGAATTAATGTAAATAGCAATAATAGTATTATTAAACGTAGCCTAATCAAGGTAGGTAATCGTGATGCACTCGGATTTGATTTTACACTTACCGTTGCGCCAAATGAGCTAAACGTTGATAAGCCTGTTGACGCACTTGTATTAGAGAGAACGCAATGGGGAAACTTTTATGGTTTTTTAAATGAAATTAAAGAGAGTGGCGACGTTCTTGATATTTCAAGTGCGGATAAGTGGGAGGAACTGGAGGTGCGACTGGAACGAGTTCACGGTCTGAGAGAAAAAATTGAACAAATAGAGAAAGTTGAAATTGGTCGTATAAATTATCAAATTGAAAAATTACGTTTAAAAGAGCGACGTTTAGAATTAAATGGGATATCTAATAAAAACCCATTTAAAGAAATTGAGAGTAGACGCACTGAGCTTAATTCAGATTATGAACAACTAAAAGAGGAATTAAATAAACTTTATCAAGAGATTTCACGAGATAGCATTGTTGGTGAAGTTATGACAGGTGACAATGTTGAAGTTCAACTTGCAAATGTTGTCAAAGCGTATCGCCCCAATTCGATGAACACCCTTCAGAAAATGGTTTTTTATATTAAAACATTTTGGGGATTTATTACAGACGACCCACGTGAAGCGAATACGGAGGGCGGAATATTTCCAGCAATTTTCGGCACCGTGCTAACAGTAATGCTGATGTCCATAGTAGTAATGCCATTTGGCGTAATTGCAGCAATTTATTTGAGAGAATATGCAAAACAAGGATTTATCACTCGGGTGGTTAGAATTTCTGTAAATAATCTTGCGGGTGTTCCATCCATTGTGTATGGCGTATTTGGGCTAGGATTTTTTGTATATGTTATAGGCGGAACAATTGATGAATTATTATTTCCAGAAGCACTCCCTGCTCCAACATTTGGCACAGGTGGATTGTTTTGGGCATCATTAACTTTAGCGCTATTAACAGTGCCTGTCGTGATTGTTGCTACAGAAGAAGGCTTGTCGCGAATTCCGCGCTCAATACGTGAAGGTTCTTTAGCGTTAGGCGCTACTAAGGCAGAGACGCTGTGGCGCACAATTTTGCCAATGACGAGTCCTGCGATAATGACAGGCTTAATTCTTGCAATAGCGCGTGCAGCAGGCGAGGTTGCACCTTTAATGTTAGTAGGTGTCGTTAAGCTCGCCCCATCACTACCCTTAGATGGGAACGCACCATTTATTCATCTGGAACGAAAATTTATGCATTTAGGGTTTCATATCTATGATGTTGGTTTTCAAAGCCCTAATGTTGAAGCTGCAAGACCATTAGTTTATGCGACCGCTCTAGTATTGGTAATGGTAATTGTAATTTTAAATTTAGCTGCGATTTATACTAGAAACCATCTGAGAGAAAAGTACAAAGATCTTGAGCAAAATTAAAACACAGCCTTCATTGCATGAGTATGTCTATTATGTAAGGCTTTCAGGAGTTAAGGAAATATGATTATGGCTGCACCAAAAATATCACAAGATGTGTTGCTCAATCGTGAGAGCAAGAACATTGAAAGCGAATCAACTCTTTTTGAGTGCAAGGACTTCAATTTATTTTATGGTCATGCGCAGGCTTTAAAGAATATAAATTTAATTATTCCTGTGAAAAGGGTAACTGCTTTTATTGGTCCAAGTGGTTGCGGAAAATCTACATTATTGCGTTGCATGAACCGTATGAATGATTTAATTGATTCTGTGGCATTAGAAGGGCAGATGTTGATGCATGGGGAAGATATAAATGCAAAATCTGTAAATGTGGCTGAACTACGTCGTAAAGTAGGTATGGTTTTTCAAAAGCCAAACCCGTTTCCTAAAACAGTATATGAAAATGTTGCCTATGGGTTACGTCTACAAGGCGTGAATAAAAAAAGAGTTTTAGATGAGCGCGTAGAATGGGCGATAAAAGGGGCAGCATTATGGGATGAGGTTAAAGATCGACTTCAAGATAACGCATTGGCCCTGTCAGGCGGCCAACAGCAACGATTAGTCATAGCGCGTGCGATTGCAATACAGCCTGAAGTCATTCTGTTAGATGAACCCGCTTCAGCATTGGATCCGATTTCCACATTAAAAATTGAAGAATTAATAATACAATTAAAAAATGAATACACTGTAGTCATCGTTACACATAATATGCAACAAGCAGCACGGGTTTCTGACTATACGGCATTTATGTATTTAGGTGAGTTAATAGAGTTTGGTGCAACAGACCAATTGTTTACTAATCCTAATGTTAGGAAAACTGAAGATTACATAACAGGTCGTTACGGATAGTAAGCAAAAAATAATTTAACGAGGTAACTCATGGTATACCAAGACATTGGACAGCATATTTCTCATCAATATGATGAGGATTTAGAATCGTTACGCAGTAAAGTACTAAACATGGGCGGTTTAGTTGAAAAGCAAGTTGAGAATGCGCTTATTGCACTAACATGTTCTGATAGCAGTCTCGCTGAGGAAGTTGCAACCAGTGATTATAAAATTAACTCGATGGAAGTTGCGATTGATGAAGAATGCACTCAAATTATTGCTCGTCGTCAGCCCGCAGCAAGTGATTTGCGATTAGTAGTAACGATTATAAAAACAATTACTGATCTGGAAAGAATTGGCGATGAAGCCGAGAAAATTGGTCGTCATGCCGTTAGGCTTGCCACGGTTGAACGCACCCCTACCTATTTTTCAGAAATTAAGCATCTAGGAGAGCAGGTACGAAAAATGTTGCATGATTCCCTAGATTCATTTGCGCGTATGGATGCAAGCAGTGCAGTGACAATTGCAAAAGGGGATCGGGAAATTAACAATGAATATGATGCGCTCGTTCGTCAGTTGATAACATATATGATGGAGGATCCACGTGCAATTAAGCGCTCTCTTCGAGTAATGTGGTGCGCGCGTTCTTTAGAACGGATTGGCGATCATGCTAAAAATATTTGTGAATATGTAATATTTACAGTTGCCGGGAAAGATATTCGCCACACAAATATTAAGCAAGTAAGTGATGAACTAATAGATGCAGATGATTAATTTGATTATATTTTATATTTGCTAAATATTACTTAAAATTCAAAAGCTTGATTTATTTTATAATAAGAAATAATTCACATATTACAATCCCTCTGCTGCCTGATATACTTGCTAATTGAAGTTCGGAAATTACGAGTTCTATATTTACAAAGTTATAACAATAATTAAATTATTGATATTGTCTGTTAGGATTTTAAGTCACTTAAATAATTAAAATTAAAGTGAGTGCGTATGGGTATTATTAGTTGGATAGTTTTAGGGGCAATTGTGGGAGCAATTGCAAAATTGATTATGCCAGGGAAAGACCCTGGCGGCATAATTGTGACAATTTTGCTCGGAATAGCAGGTGCCTTTGTAGGCGGCTACATCAGCACATTAGTAGGTTTTGGCTCAGTGATAGGAATTAATATTTTAAGCTTAGTAATCGCTGCTGGCGGCGCTTTACTGATACTCATTCTCTATAGAGTTATAAAAAGCTAAAGTTTTTCACCAAAAGCGAAATTTGCAATCACACTCTACTGCGCCTAGATAGATTCAACTAGGCAGGGCTAGTTTTATATTTCTAAAAATAGAAAATCACTTCTAAAATATCTTAGTAATTCGCTTTGAAGTTTTATTTCTGACAGGTGCAGAAATTTATAAATTTGCGTTATCTGGAAGAATATTAAGATTTTCAATGTATTGTAGTGACACACCGACTTTTTGTGCAGCCATATTACGTATTGCGACAATGTCATATCCAGGGAATTGCAAACAAAGATCGTTTACCGCGCGTTGACATTTTTCAGGCACAGATAGATTTTTACTACCATTTTTCCCTGACTTTGAAGATAGCTTCATTATTACGGTATTACTACCAGGATCTTGAGTTTCGTGTTCGTGTCTTTTTAATACTTTACGAACAGTAATGCCTGACTCATTTGGATCATCAGAAAACTTTGGCCGTTGTTGTATTAGCGAGTCATCGATACTTTCTGAAAGTCCTGGGTTTACCATTATTGAGGAATTATTGGGGTTATCCAGCAAACTATTATTTGGGTTGTCATCTGATTCACTCGATTCTGATTGAATTGGCTCAGGCGCATGTTTTTTTGTGCCAATTTTTAGTGGCAACTTATCTCGAACCTTCGAGAACATACCCTTGAGTTTCTTATTCGTCTTTTTCTTTGGTTTCCTTGTAATTGGAGTGTTTTCTTCATTGTCTTCAAATTCCGCTTCTCTCCATAGTTCTTGTTCTGCATTTTTAATTGCGTTTTTCTTTTTTGGTCTATTTTTGCTAATTGCAGATTGAGAAGTATGTGTTGATGTAGATTGAGGTTCATACAGCTCATATTTCGCGTGCCAGATGTGATTTAACATATGCATAGCCATTACCGTTGCTGTTGAGGCCTGATGTTTTTGTGTTGCTTCCCGAGCAGCGTGTTCAAAAATTAATGCTGATAATAAATGTTTGCGTCGTGCAGATGTTTTGTTAGATTTGAGTTCTTCTTTTAGTAGTACAAAGTCAATACTTCCAGATACGATCGACAGTTCTGCTTTTATCCATTCTTGCGCATTACTTAACGAAATAGCACATTCTCGTTGAAATTTTTCCACGCGTTTACTTGAGTTAATTGACTCAAGTGATGCGCTTAATAAATCGTTATCTGAATCCATCGCACTTTAATGATAAATAGTCTACTGTGGTGAAATTCCAAGATCATCAAGCTGTTGTTTGGTAACATTCAAGCGTGTCGAGGCAAGTAAGCGCAAAGCATTTATACTGCAGTGCGGATATTTTTTATTTAATTCATCGATTGTTTCTTGATACAAGACAATATTTTCTTCACTGCCTACTTCATTAATTTCATTAGTACTTTCATGTATAGGGCCACGATCTTCTTCTTGAGGAGTTGTCTGATGTATTTTAGCAATAGCACGTTTCCAGATTGCCTCAAATACTTTCATACCAGTAATGACCGCAGTGTTTGCATCAGTTTGTTTTAATGATGTACGCATCGCATCAAGTTCAACTAAAACGTGCAAAGCGCAACCTTCGTCTGAGCTGATATCGTACTTATCAATCAATGTGTTAACTTCATTTGACGCGATGGGCAAGCTGGCCTTTTCTAAAATCGATATCGCCCATGCATGAATATCTTCAGTAATGCTCGTTAGCTGTTTGTGGTACTCATTATCCGAAGGCCCGCTAGTCAAATCAATTTGACAGGGGTCTATTTCTGGTAACCACTGTGCTATCTCGTTTATAGCGTTTTGCTCCATAAAATTTACACTCTTTCTAGGCGCCAAATTTTTTATTGATAGGTAAGGTTTTTAAAATCATATCAAGCCCTCTTTACCATAAAGCAAAGACATTCTTATTAATAACTATCTAATTTTGACCGTATTTGCCAGTGCGTGGAACAACAAAAAATAGGCACTAGATATATGGTTGAGATATGCCGACATAGGGAATTACTAACGGCAAAATATTAGAACTAACTGCTACATAATTGTAGCTGAACCCCTAGATGTAACTATGGGTCTAAAACACTATGTAGCTAAAGTTTTTTAAAAGTTACTTTATTTAGGCATCTTTTAAATGGAGGTTAAAGTGAACATCACAAAACACATTTGTATTAGTGGAATTTTTATTTTATCAATTGCATTCGTTGCATGCACAACGGTTAACCCGTATACCGGCGAAGAACAAACAAGCAAGGCAGTAATAGGCGCAGGCGCCGGTGCTGCAGTAGGAGCTGTTGCCGGGGTAATTAGTGGCGATGATGGTCGTGAAAGACGTAAGCATGCGTTAATTGGTGCTGGAATTGGTGCATTAGCAGGTGGTTCTGTAGGTTATTATATGGATGTTCAGGAAGCAAAATTGCGTCAAAAACTTGTTGGTACGGGTGTAAGTGTTACACGAGAAGGGGACAATATAATTTTAAATATGCCAAGCAATGTTACATTTGCAGTCGATAGCGCAAATATTAATAGTGACTTTTATGATGTTTTAGATTCTGTAACTATTGTAATAAATGAATTTGATAAGACGCTGGTTGAAATTATGGGGCATACAGATAGTTCAGGGTCAGAAGATTACAACCAAAAGTTATCAGAATTGCGAGCGCACTCAGTTTTAAAATACTTTAAAAGTCACGATATACAACCTGTGCGTTTAGAAACATATGGCTATGGTGAAACATACCCAGTCGCTAGCAATGATGACGATTCTGGACGTAGTTTAAATCGTAGGGTTGAGATTGCATTGGTCCCTCTCACTACAAGTTGATCTTAATTTGTTATATGAATAGTAAGTTGTAATATAATTGGCGCATCCTAGGATTTAGAAGGCCCTGAATCAGGGCCTTTTTTAATTGTTAGAATGACTGTTATTTTAGGATTGGTACAACTATCTAAATAGAAGGTCTTCATTTTTACCTATACAAACTAAATTTTTATATATGAGTAAGTCAGAAAATTTATTTGTAGTCTCAGCACCTTCTGGTGCAGGCAAAACGAGCTTGGTGCAAGCGCTTGTTAAACAAAGGTCAGATGTAGTGGTGTCTGTTTCACACACTACTAGGATGATGCGGCCGGGAGAAATTGATGGGCAAGATTACTTTTTCACTAGTGTAGATAATTTTAAAAGAATGGTTGCTTTGAATGAATTTATTGAACATGCGCAAGTGTTCGATAACTACTATGGGACATCGCTGCAATTTGTCCATAACACACTCGATCAAGGTTTTAAGATTATCCTTGAAATAGATTGGCAGGGCGCTGAACAAGTGAGTACACGCATAGATAAGACAATTTCAATATTTATTCTACCTCCTTCTGAAGCAGAATTAGAGTCACGACTGCGTAGCCGTGGGCAAGACAGTGGAGCTATTATTGATAGAAGGATGCGTGATGCAAAAAATGAGATTAGTCACTATGAGGAATTTGATTACGTCATCGTTAACGACGATTTTGAGCGTGCTTTACGGGAATTATCCGAGTTCATTTCTGCTCCAGATGCCTACCTGCCTTTTAGCATGGAAAAAGTGAGATCCCTAGCATCAAATATGCAAATCAGGAGCTAGATGCATGCCGGTAAATTCGATACACTTACTCGGCTAAGTGTAATATTTATAACCCATAGGAGTAGGGCATGGCCCGTGTAACAGTAGAAGAATGTTTAGAATTTGTAGAAAACAGATTTAAATTAGTATTGCTTGCTAGTAAACGTGCTCGACAATTAGCCTTGGGCACCGAGCCACTGGTTGAGTGGGAAAATGATAAGCCTACCGTTGTGGCTTTACGTGAAATTGAACATGGACTTGTAAATGAAGAAATGATGCAAGCTGCCCTTGCTGAGCCTATTGAGGAGGAGATGGAATACAATGAAGATGATCTTGCTGCAGCATTACATGCCGAAATAAGTCGCGAATTAAATCAGATTGCCCCAGATGCTACTGCCACACCTGTTGAAGCGGGGAATACACCTGAAGGGCAACCAGCTCCATCCTTACAAAATACTTTATTTGCTAGCGCAATCAGTGCCAACACTTCTGATAATCTTCAAACTAGCGAACCGCAAGAATCATCAATTGCTGAGACTCAATCAACAGATCAAGAGACCGCACCACCATTATTTGGTGAATTTTTTGGAAAAGAAAAATCCACGCCAGCTATTGAGGAGCCATCTTCAGAGCAAGCCGCTACAATTTCTGAAGAAGGGGGCGCATCATCATTTGAAAGAAGTGAAGAGTCTTTATTATCGGTCGAAGGCGATTCGCAATCTGAGGGGCAAGCGCCTGTAAATTCAGATGAAGGCGATACACCATTTAAAAGTATCGAAGAGCCTAAGTTATCGGTCGAAGACGATACTTCACCTGAGGGAGAGCAAGGGTTCTAGGCATACACCTAGTAGACCCTCAGTGAGGCAATGGCTAGTATTGCTCATACTGCTAGCAAAAACGTAACTTCGAAACAGCCTTCACGTTTTTTAATTGGTGATCTATGTGCGCTTCTTGAAACGTACTTAAAACCTAAACAAGTTAAAAGTATTTATAGTGCGTACTTGTTTAGCGCAAGCGCGCATGAAGGGCAAACTCGTCTCACTGGTGAGCCCTATATTTATCATCCCTTGGCAGTAGCAAAAGTTTTAGCTGAAATGCATATGGATGCAAAAACAATCATTGCAGCAATATTACATGACGTTATCGAAGATACAGAAACTACTAAAGAACAAATAAAATATGAATTTGGCGAAGTAGTTGCTGAATTGGTTGATGGTGTTAGTAAGCTTACAAATTTGGAATTTGATTCAAGGCTAGAAGCCCAAGCCGAAAATTTCCGCAAAATGATGTTGGCGATGGTGAAGGACGTACGCGTTATCATCATTAAGCTGGCGGATCGTTTACATAATATGCGTACATTGGGTGTGATGTCACCCAATAAGCGCAAACGAATTGCAAGAGAAACACTAGATATCTATGCACCCATCGCATTGAGGTTAGGTATGCATGATTTTCGAGTGGAGCTTGAAGAATTGTCTTTTAAGATTTTATGGCCGAAACGATATGAAGTGTTAATGGAATCTACTAGGCGCACTAATGTTAATCGTAAAACTTTATTACAACAGGTTGAGAAAAATATATGTGAGCGAATGGAACAAGCAATCATTGAAAGTAGAATTCATGGTAGAGAAAAGAACATTTATAGTATTTATCGGAAGATGCGAGAGAAGCGTCTACAGTTTTCAGAAGTATTTGACGTATTTGCAATTCGAATAGTTGTAAGTGATGTAGATACCTGTTACCGAGTCATCGGTGTTATTCACAACCTGTATAAGCCGGTACCAGGAAAGTTTAAAGACTACATCGCCATACCGAAAAAGAATGCGTACCAATCTCTACACACTGTTTTATTTGGGCCTAAAGGGATACCTATTGAAATTCAAGTTAGATCAGAAGATATGGATCAAGTAGCGCAATCTGGGATTGCGGCGCATTGGATGTACAAGGATAGCGATAGTGATGATTCAGCAACGCATGTGCGCACACGTGAATGGTTAAAGACCGTATCAGAAATGCAGTATCGTTCAGGTAATTCACTTGAGTTTTTAGAAAGTGTGAAGGTTGACCTTTACAGAGATGAGATTTACGTATTTACGCCCGCTGGTGACATTATGGAATTGCCTATCAATGCGACCACCGTTGATTTTGCATATGCGGTGCATTCTGATATTGGGAATCAGTGTGTTGCAGCAAAAATTAACCGCAGGTTGGAGCCCTTAAGTACTGTTTTAGAAAATGGTCAAACAGTTGAAATTATTACTTCACCAAGTGGTCGTCCAAACCCAGCATGGTTAAGTTTTATTGTCACAGCAAAGGCGAGGTCAAGTATTCGCAATTACTTAAAGCATTTGCAATCGAATGAAGCTAGTGAACTTGGCAAACGATTACTAAATCGAGCGCTGGATGCATATGGGAAAAATTGGGATGAAGTGAGTAAACGGGACTTAGCCCATTTGCTTGGAGAATTACAGCTCGATTCTCAAGAGAAATTGTTTCAAGAGATTGGATTGGGTGATCGCATGGCTCCTTTTGTGGCTAAGCACATCGTTTCCCTACGCGGAAGATGGATTAAAATGCGGCGTAAAAACGAGAGCAAACATCCGCTTACAATTCGTGGCACGGAGGGCATGGTCGTTAGTTTTGGTAAATGTTGTCACCCTATACCTGGTGATTCAATTATTGGAATTATGACTGCGGGTAGAGGTTTAGTTGTGCACCATGTGAAGTGCCCAAATACAAGTCGTAAAAAGTACAGTCGAGATAAATGGATTCACGTATATTGGGACAGTAAACAAGACAATGAATTTTCTGCTGAAATTAGCATCAATACCGCGAATGAGCGAGGTGTACTTGCCGTTGTTGCAGCAAAAATATCAGAAGAGGGCTCGAATATTGAAAACATTGTATTTAAAGAAAACTTTGAAGCTACTACCAATATATCTGTTTTGTTGACAGTAAAAGATCGAGATCATTTAGCTAAGACCATGCGTGCAATTCGCAAGACACCAAAAATTTATAAAGTAAAACGAATATAAAAAAGGAGTATTGAATGGCGCGTGAGATTATCGCAACCGAGCAAGCACCACAAGCAATAGGAACCTATTCACAAGCTGTAAAAGTTGGTACCACCGTATATTTATCCGGACAAATTCCTCTTGACCCGGAATCTATGCAAGTTGTTTCACAGGATGTCCGTGAACAAATTAATCAAGTATTTAATAATTTACAGAAAGTTGCCAAGGCGGCAGGCGGCTCATTAGATAAATTTGTGAAATTAAATATATTTTTGACAGACTTAAGCAATTTTCCTTTAGTTAACGAAGTAATGTCTGAATATTTTACTCAACCATATCCTGCACGAGCAGCAATTGGCGTTTCATCGTTGCCCAAGGATGTTGGTGTCGAGATGGATGCCATCATGGAGTTAGACTAGTCTGGCAACAAATTCTGAGTTTACTCAGTAAAAAAATTGGAAAATAAATTATTACCTGCGGTAGAAACACTAAAAGGTGTAGGTCCGCGTATATCTGAACGTTTATCACGTCTACAAATTTTTACTGTTCAAGATTTACTTTTTCATTTACCTCTTCGTTATCAGGATCGCACAAAGGTGCGTTCTATTGCTGCATTAAAGGAAGGAGATGAATGCGTAGTGATTGGAACGGTAGCACACAGTGAAGTGGTATATAGAAAAAAACGAATGCTATTGGTAAATGTAGAAGATGGGACAGGTAGAATTCTATTGCGGTTTTTTTACTTTAACAATTCGCAACGTAGCAATCTTGCGAATGGCGTGAAAGTTAGATGTTTTGGAGAGGTTAGACGAGGTATTAAGGGCCCTGAAATGGTGCACCCTGAGTATGAAATTCAGCAGCAAAAAGACACACCAAAAATGGAAGATCATCTAACCCCAGTTTATCCGACAACTGAAGGACTGCATCAACTAAGCTTACGACAGCTAACTTCACAAGCATTGCAATGGTTAAGTAGTAATAACATAAACATCGATTTGTTACCTACACCGCCCGTAATTGACGGGCAACAAGTTTCGATTCTTGATGCATTAAAATTTGTGCATCGTCCTCCACCTAACGCAGATACGGAAGCATTGTCACTAGGCATTCATGTGATGCAACGTAGGTTAGCCTTTGAAGAACTGTTGGCACAAAATCTTAGTCTTTCAAAGTTAAGAATCCATATGCAGAAACAGCCTGCAGTTGCGATTAAATCAAAAGGTCGATTATATAATAAGTTAATTAAAAATTTAGAGTTTAGTCTTACTGGCGCACAAACACGTGTAATAGCAACACTATTTGATGACCTAAAAAATAGTTATCCTATGTTGCGCTTAGTACAAGGGGATGTTGGCAGTGGTAAAACACTTATTGCAATTGCAGCATGCCTACAGGTTATAGAGTCAGGTCATCAAGCTGTCATTATGGCGCCAACAGAAATATTAGCAGAGCAACATTTGCGAAATTTTTCTAATTGGCTTGAACCGCTAGGCATTAAGCTAGCATGGCTATCAGGCAAGTTAAGTGCTAGGAAAAGCAGTGAAATGAAGCAGTTTATTGCTAGTGGAGAAGCTGATGCCATTGTGGGGACCCATGCTTTATTTCAGCAAGGGGTAGAGTTTAAAGACTTGGCTTTAGTCGTCATTGATGAGCAGCATCGATTTGGTGTACATCAACGTCTCGCACTGCGTGAAAAAGGCATTCAAAACGGTACACACCCACATCAGCTAATTATGACAGCAACTCCTATTCCAAGAACGTTAGCCATGGCAGCTTATGCAGATTTAGATTACTCAATTGTTGATGAACTACCGCCTGGACGAAAGCCTATCAATACGATAGCGATACCTATGGAACGCCGCCATGAAGTGGTAGACAGAGTTGCCACAGCATGTCGAGCAGGTCGACAGGCATACTGGGTTTGCATGTTAGTAGAGGAGTCTGAATTGATGCAGTGTCAAGCTGCTGAAGATGTATATCTGGATCTACGTGAAAATTTTCATGATGTCAATGTTGGTTTAGTGCACGGTCGAATGAAAAGCATAGATAAAGAAAAAGTAATGCTAGATTTCTTTAATCGTAAAATTGATTTACTTGTCGCAACAACTGTAATTGAAGTTGGTGTTGATGTTCCTAATGCTAGTTTAATGACAATTGAAAATGCAGAACGTTTAGGGCTTGCGCAATTACATCAATTGCGTGGGCGTGTCGGAAGAGGTAGCGAAGAAAGTAGTTGTGTACTCTTATTTGACCCGCCACTCACGGATAACGCTAAACTTCGAATTGATACAATGCGAAATACCAATGATGGTTTTAAAATTGCACAAGTTGATCTTGAAATTCGTGGACCAGGTGAAGTGCTAGGTACACGGCAAACCGGCATGTTGCAACTTAAAATGGCGAATATTGTACGAGATCAGGAATTGATACCGCTGGCGCAAGAAACAGCAAAACATTTACTAATGGACCATCCACATAAAGCAGATGCTTTAATACAAAGGTGGTTAGGCAGCTCGATTGAATTTGGACAAGTCTAGTGTAATCTTTTGAAGAAAGTTACTAGATCCCAAATGTCCCAACTAAAATTGTTGTGATATAAATTCCGCACAATGCAAATAATGCCAATCCGGAAATACTTTTAATCAGGCTTGACTTACCAATTGATATTCCGCCTATGCTGAAAACTAATCCAATAACTGCAATAGCAAATGACATCCAAAACAACACACTTACACATGTTGTTTGACAAGTACGGTCATCAAATGTGCCTGATAATAATTGAGTTCCTAGAAACACGGCCAATGCCCAACTTAACAATGCGCTAAAAAATGAAATTGAAGAATTAAGTGTCATAGATAAATCTCACTGTCTAGTATTATTTTCTATTAGCTTGTCTGGACCATATTACTGCAAGCAAAGAACCTGCTAGATTATGCCATATTGAGAAAATGGCGCCAGGTAATGCTGCAAGTGGCTTGAAATACTCAGTAGCTAAAGCAACTGCAAGCCCAGAATTTTGCATTCCCACTTCAATTGCAAGGGTTTTTCGAATATCTTTATCATAGCCAAGCCAATAACTAATCAAATAACCCGATAAGAATCCAGCAAGGTTATGTAGCACTACTGCAATTATCACGATAACTGCAATTGAATGAATATTTTGCTGGTTACTTGCAACAATAATCGCAATTAACATGTATATAGCGAGTATCGAAAGTGTTGGTAATATACGTTTCATGATTGCAATGCGCGCACCGTATATATAATTTATTAGTACGCCAACACATACCGGCAATATGATAATTTTAAATACTGTAAACATCATATTAAATACTGGAACGTTAATGCTATGCCCCAGGTATAGCCAAGCCAGTAATGGCGTGGCAATTACGGCTAATAATGTAGATATCGTTGTAAGTGCAATGGATAGTGCTACATTACCTCGCGCTAGATAACAGAGCACATTAGAAGCAGTTCCACCCGGTCATGCGCCGAGTATGACCAATCCCGATAGCAATGGAATAGAAAGACTAAGTGAATATCCGATTAGCCATGCAAGTAATGGCATCAATGTAAATTGTAGGAGTAAGCCAATAAAGAGTACTG
This sequence comes from Gammaproteobacteria bacterium, assembly GCA_965247265.1. GTDB lineage: Bacteria > Pseudomonadota > Gammaproteobacteria > UBA4575 > UBA4575. The sequence continues at coordinate 323,568 of OZ252002.1, read as the reverse complement.
TTTTGATATGGGCTGACTTGATGAAGTCAAATGAGTTAAGGGTCATTCCCATTCCAAGCATTACTAAGGCCAAGAGGTAAATTATGCTTGGTTTTAGTGGGATGAAGATATTTGGTGAGTAATAGGCAATTACTGAAAATATGACTGCCCAAAGTGGGAATAAAAAATTAAATCGTTCAAGCATTAAATTGTGAATTTATGTTAAAAGGTAAATATCACCATCATCAATAACGAATGGAAGTTCGCGTAGGCTTTGCTCCTTGCATGGACCGAATACACAAACACCGTCATTAATTTGAAATAACGCACCATGATTTGCACATATAATGTATTTGTTGTCATTGTCTAAAAAAGAATCAGGCAACCAGTCTAAAGGGCCAGATGTGTGAGGGCAGGAGTTTTCGTAAACAATAATTTTGTTGTTTTTTCTTACCAAAAAAATATTTAGTTCTATAGATGTAATTGAAATTACAAATCCTTTACTACTGGGGTCTGGTAGTTCATCATAACTAATCAATTTAGTTCTTAATTTGCTCATTAATGAAATGAATCTGTAGGACAAAAAACAACTTTTAAACAATCCACCTTGATATGCAAGATAATATTAACTTTGAAACTTCTGAACAGGTGGAGAAAGCATTTTGTTTAGCATTTCAAAATAGTGATATTGAAATGATGATGTCTATTTGGTGCAAGGATAGCGAAACGGTTTGCATTCATCCAGGCGGGCCTAGATTAGAAGGCTTTGATAATATTCGTGCAGGTTGGGAGCAAATATTTAATTATGATCGAGAGCTGATATTTGAGATTAATCATAAAAAAGTTATAGTCGAAGATAACATCGCTTTGCATCATGTCATTGAATCTATATTTGTAAATAATGAATTACAATCAGAAATTATTGCTACAAATATTTACTTAAAGACAACTAATAGATGGAAAATGGTGCTGCATCATGCGTCACCAGAGTTGCCCCCAAATTTTAATCAAGCAAACATCGATGATCTTGATGAAATACAGACCATTCATTAACTAGCCAAATAAATAATAAAATATTAGGTACGCACCTAAAAGTAATGCGACCCACATCACCATGCTACCTGTTGGCCAAGTTTTTGCGAGTATTCCTTGTGGCCCATGATGGCGCTGTAAACGTGAGCCAGAGACGAACCAAATCTTTTTCAAAATACTTATAACAAATTCTTCGCTGTTCACTATAAGCATAGAAAACCCTTGCGCTAAAAATGCTCCGGGTTTTCGATAAAACCAATCAAAGTCTAAATTCAAAGATGGGATTTCTGGCGGATAAAGATTAGTACGAAACAGTATAGTGAATGCTAATGCAGAAAATAATAATAGCTGCAATTGTGTAATTACGTGCGCACTCGTATAAGGGATAAAATCTACGTTATAAGGAAGCAGTGCGTAGAGTAAATTAGGGAATAATCCAATCGCAATGCATGCAGCAGCCGTTATCCCCATTGCCAGCAACATATTGAACGGTGCTTCACTACAACGCTTACCACTGTCATGAGCAAAAAACGTAAAGAATGGGATTTTGATTCCAGAATGGTCTAATACACCTGCGGAAGCAAACAACAATACAAGCCAAACTAACCAATGCCCTTCATCCGCTGCTGCAGTAAGCACCATCGCTTTTGATACAAAGCCACTAAATAATGGAAATGCCGATATTGATAATGATCCAACAATACAAAATGCTGCGGTCCAAGGCATGGATTTATATAGACCCCCAAGTTCAGAAGCTTTTATGGTGCCAACGCGATGCAACACAGCACCCATACTCATAAATAGCAATGCCTTGTACAGAATATGCGCAAAAGCATGTGCAGCTGTACCATTTATGGCTAATTGTGTGCCAATACCAATCCCAACAACCATAAATCCAAGTTGATTATTTAAGCTATAAGACAGAACGCGCCGCAAATCATTTTCGATGACAGCAAAAAATATTGGAAAGGCTGTCATGGTTGCACCAATCCAAATCAGCATATCGGTACCGGCATATGAACGTGCTAATGCGTATACAGCTAATTTTGTGGTGTAAACGGACAGTGCAACCGTACCCACAACGCTTGCTTCTGGATAGGCGTCTTGAAGCCAGTTATGTAATAGCGGGAAGGCGCATTTAATGCCAAAGGCTAATAATATTAACCAGCCAGCAAGGGATTCCGTTCCCAGATGGTTAAACGCTATCGATCCAGTTTGTTGAAAATGAATGATGCTCCCTACTAATAAAAATAAACCTGAGGTTACATGAATAATAAAATAGCGTTGTCCTGCACGAATTGCACGTTCAGTTTTATTTGCCCAAATTAATATTGCAGATGAAATAGCAGTAATCTCCCAAAAGAAAAATAAGGTGATTAAATCTCCTGCTAGAACAGCGCCTATCGCAGCGCCTGCATAAATAAAAATACTGGAGAGTTGCAAGTTGTCGTTTTCGTGCCAGGCAAATAGCGAAATAATGAAAAGTGTTAAAAGAAATATTAATGCAAAAATAAAACTTAACTCATCAAGTCTTATTATTGTTAGTTGAAATGTAAATAGTTGCCAATGGCCATATTGACCATATTCGGTAACAAGAAGCGCGCTAAGCCCTAGTATGGGCAATATAATTAGGAAAGCTTTTTTTAATTGCACAGGTAATAAAGGCAAAAGTGTTCCACCAAAAATTAAAACCAATGCAGGATGTAATAAAATACTAGTCATAGTAATTTTCTTCGCGCTTAATAAATTTGCGAAATATTTTTGCGCTCATCACAATGAATGTATATGCAAGAAATCCAAACCATGCATAAAAGCCAAACCAGTTTTCAAAGTTAAAATGTGCATGCTTGTGGTATAACAGATCAGCAATTAGTAATAGTGCGCAAGCCATGTATAATACGTATACAATCTTATTAATATTGCTTGATTGATCTAACCAATATTTTTTATCGTTATTATTTTTCATGGATTGAATACCGGGTACAGAAATTCATAAATATATTGAATATAAAAAAATAGTAAGAAAGTGCTGATCGCCGTAACACATAGTGGAATAACACAAGCTAGAGGCGCTTCTTTAATACCGGGGCTCCAATTATCTAAACTTGCATCGGGTGCTTTAAAAAATCCTCTTATTGCAATGGGTAAAAGGTATGCGCAATTCAATAAGGTGCTCAATGCAAAAGCTATTAGGACAATAAAGTTTTGCGTACTAAGACTACCTTCTATAAGAAACCATTTGCTCCAACTGCCAACTAATGGCGGCAAACCGATAATACTTAATGACGCAATTAAATATGCTGTGAATGTATACGGCATTTGCCGTCCTAGACCATCTAGTTGACTAATTTGAGTAATTTTAGTTGCTGTATACACGGCGCCCGCACAGAAAAATAAAGTAATTTTCCCAAAAGCGTGTGTAACAATGTGCAATCCGCCCCCTAAGGCAGCGATAGGGCTTGCTAGTGCGGCGCCAATTACAATGTATGATAATTGGCTAATTGTAGAGTAGGCTAAGCGCGCTTTAAAATTATCTTTAGTTAGCGCAATGATTGATGTTATTAACATTGTCGCTACAGCAACCCACAATATCCAATTTGAGGCCTGTTGGTCAGCAAGAAAATCAATACCAAATACAAATACCGAAATCTTTAATACAGAGAATACACCAGCTTTTACGACCGCGACAGCATGTAATAAAGCACTTACAGGTGTGGGGGCTACCATTGCTGTAGGCAACCATCGATAAAAAGGCATCAATGCTGCCTTACCAATGCCAAACATAAATAACGTAAAGAGCAACGTAGCACCAATTTGATCTAGTTTTCCTTCTAAAATTCCACCTGAACGAAAGTCTAATGTTCCAGTATGAAACCAAGTAATAACAATTGCAGGTAAGAAGAATAAGATAGATGTGCTTAATAGTATCCCAAGATACTGGCGCCCACCTTTGCGCGCATCATCATTTTGTTTATGGGTTACTAATGGGTATGTGCAAAGTGTAAGTGCTTCATAAAATATAAATAATGTAATTAAGTTAGCAGAAAGCGCGACACCCATCGTTGATGCCATGGATAATGCAAAAAAGAAATAATAGCGAGTTTGATTTTTTTCCTTATTACCACGCATGTAGCCTATTGAGTAGATGGTAGTTATGATCCAGAGGCAGGATGCCATAAGTGCAAAAACAAGACCGAGGCGTTCTACGTGTAAAGCAATGCTTATACCCGGGGTAATTTTTATGAGAGTATGCGTTACTTCGCTGTCTACTAGTTGCAATAATTGGGTAATGAATAAAAATAAAATTGCGCCTGCAAGTATTGAGCAAAGTTCGCGAAGCTGTTCATGTTTGTGAAGAAATAATATTAGGAATCCTGCAATGACAGGTATGAATATGGCAAGTTCTATATGATTTAAATAATTAATCATTGTTCACTAAAAATAAGCTATCAATAGCCGTGGTTGCAAAACCATAGCTAAATGATGTGTCTAATCCAAAATAAAAGTTTGCTGCAACGAGCACCCAAAGAGGTATGAGCATCCATAAGGGCGCTTCCTTAGTATTTTCATCAGATTGCTCAGATTCTTCAATAGGCGCCTTAAAGTAGGCGTATTCAACAATCTTCCAAATATAAATTATTGTTAGTAATGATCCAGCAACAACAATAATTGCAGCAAACCAATTACTTTGTTCAATAGTCGCAAGTAATAAATACCATTTGCTAATAAAACCTGATGTTAGTGGGATACCTATGAGGCCTAGACCCAATAGGACAATTGCACCCATTGTCCAAGGCATTTTTCTTCCCAAACCTGCAAAATTTTCTAGCTGTGCAGAGCTAATACGATAAACAACACAGGCCATTGCAAGAAATAGCCCGCCTTTTATAATGGCATGATTAAATAAATGAACCATGCTGGCAACACTGCCACTTTTTGAGGCAAGACCAATTCCCAATGTCATATATCCTATTTGCGCAACACTAGAATAGGCGAGCATTCGCTTAATGTTATCTTGAAAAATAGCAACAAATGAAGCTGTAAAAATAGCCACTATTGAAAGAGGTAGAAGTATTTTGTTTAGGTGGAAATAATCAAATGAGATCTCTTCTGAAAACAATCCAAAAAAGAATCTAAACAAAACATATAAAGAAACTTTTGTAGCAGTTGCAGAAAGAAATACTGTAATCATTGATGGTGCATATGCATACGCATTCGGCAACCATAGGTGTAAAGGGAATAACGCAATTTTTAAGGAGACGCCCACCGTAAAAAAAGCAAACGCAGCATGTAATGCTCTAGAAGAAAGCAGGCTTGGTATTTTTTGCTGTAAATCAACAATATTTAATGTACCTGTTAGCATGTAAAGAATGCCAACACCAATTAAAATAAAAGTAGCACCAATCGTGCCCATTATTAAATATTGGTAGGAGGCTATTAGCGCTTTGCGATTGCTGCCCATTGCAATTAGCACATAAGACGACAATGAGCTAATTTCTAAAAAGACAAAAATATTAAAAGCATCACCACTTGCGACAATACCCAACAACCCTGTAAGACACAGCAGATATGCTGTGTAAATCAAACTAATTTTTTCAAACGGAATTTCTTGTTCTATACTTTCTCGGGCAGCTAGCATTGTGATGCTAGCAATTGCAGATACGATAACTAATACATAAGCACTTAAATTATCGATTCGATACTCAATCCCCCATGGAGGCGCCCACCCTCCCAGTTCATATGAAAGCACGCCATGAATGGAGACCTCTCGAACTAATAATAGTGAAATTATAAATGTTGTTATGCTTGCTAGTGTGGCTAGCAACCATGCAAATCTGCCTCGAGCTAGCAGTGCGCAAATTGGAGCTGAAATCAGAGGGACAAGTACTTGCAAAACAGGAAGTTGCTGAGATAGCACTAATCAATGCCCTCTTCATCATCAAGTGTTTGAATAATGCTTTCGTCAATCGTGTTATAAGCACGATGAATTCGTGCCACAATTGAAAGTCCTAAAGCAGTATTTGCTAAACCCACTACAATCGCTGTCAAAATAAGTACATGTGGCAAGGGGTTGGAATAGGTGGTGGGAGTGTCTAGCAAAATAGGCGCTGTGCCACCTTCTACTTTGCTCATAGATATGAAAAAAATAAAAACCGAAGTTTGAAATATCGAGAGTCCAATAATCTTTTTAATTAAATTAGAATCAGAAATTACGATATAAAAACCAATCATCATCAAAATGATTGTGACCCAGTAGTTGAAAAAATGCGTAATCACCTATGATTCTGTGAATTCATCTAATGTATAAAAAATAATTATCATTACTGCGGCAACTGTTATGCCGACACCTAATTCAATTAAAAAAATGCCAAGATGTTGTGCATGATGCTGATCATCCAAAAGGACATTGTAATCAAGAAAGTTTCCACCTAATAAAATTGTTGCAATGCCTACCGAAATGTAAAGAAGGAGGCCTAAGGCAACAAATACACGAATAATTTTTGTTGGGAATATTTTCTGTACATTACTTCTTCCATACACCAATGCATAAAGTATTACACCCGCAGCAAAAATTATTCCGGCTTGAAATCCTCCACCAGGACCATAATCACCATGAAATTGCACATAAAAGGCAAAAAGTAAAATTGCTGGAATTATGAGGTTACTGACTTGACGTAATATTAAAGTTCTTTTCATACTATTCTTTATTATTTTTCGATTTTCCTAATAACAGGAGTACTCCAATCGCTGCCGTGAAAACAACAGTGACTTCACCTAATGTGTCATAGCCGCGATAACTCGCCAATACAGCTGTAACTGTATTAGGTATGCCAATTTCTTCACTACTTTGAAGCAAGTATCGTGGTGCTACATGCGTATGAATTGGTGCGGTTGGGTCACCAAATGTTGGCAGATCAAATGTACCGTATATAAGTGCTGCAGCTGTGACGGTGACGACTGCAAGGGGTAACAATTTACCATGATGGCTGACTGTTTGCTTACTCCCAGTGATCGCAATTGCACCAAGCAATAGAACTGTTGATAGCCCTGCACCGACGGCCGCTTCGGTAAAGGCAACATCTACGGCATCTAAACTTACAAAAAACGCAGCAGTTAATAAGCTGTATATCCCACTTAATAGGACTACTGCCAATAAATTTTTAACACTGATCAGTGAAACAGCGGTGAGCACGAGCAATGTTAGAAGTGTTAAATCTACAGTTGTTTCAATATTCATAAAATAACTTAGTTTTAATTTTTATTATGAGTAATTACTTGTGATAACATTGCGGTGCGTGCTAATGCGTGTACTGCTGTTGGGCCTGTAAGCATCATAAATAGCAAAATCAATAAGAGTTTTATTATGACTAGGATATTTTGTGTTTGTGTGATCATGCCTAGCACAATAAGTATTGTACCAAGGCTATCGATAATACTCGCAGCATGCACGCGCGAGAAAAACTCAGGTAAGCGTATTAAACCAAATGCACCAATTAAACAAAGCATGCTTCCTAACAGTAAAAATGTCCAGCCTAGTATTTGCATATATTTTGCTTAATCGAAAGTATCTAAAGATTTACCCAAACTTCCGTATCGAAATATTTTTAATACCGCTATTGTTGCGATAAAATTTATCAATGCGTAAGTTAGCGCAATATCCATAAAGTCCGGACGATTAGTTAAAAAGCCAAATAAGGCTATAAACAATACCGTTGCAGTACCAAATGTATTGAATGCAAGTATTCGATCAAATATTGTGGGCCCAAGTGTAGCTCTGAGTAACAGAATAAACATTACAATTAAAATTGCGATAGTTGCTGCTATAAACATTATGCTATTCTTTTGGTGCGTTTTTTAAGAAAGTTTCAAGCTTAAGTATTCTTTTACTCATCTCTCTTTTTTGCAAGTTATCAGCACCACTTTTTGTGAGTGAGTGAACTTCTACTTCATCAGGACTTATTTTTAAAGTATATGTCCCTGGTGTTAACGTAATGCAGTTTGCGTAAGTAGCTTTAGCCACATCACTGTGTTGTGATATTGGCAGATTAATTATGGTTGGGCTAATGGGTAGTTTGGGATGAATAATTCTCAAGCTGACATCGATATTTGATTTAATAATTTCTTTAAAAAACCAAGGCAAGAATTTGGGCACATTTAGCACAAACCGTAATGTCTTATATTCAGGGTCAAGTAATTTAAGTTTATATGAAATCCAGGCTACGAATAGACAACTCATTACCCCGAGTGCGATTAACAAAGGATCTAGATAACCCGATAGCAGCATCCATGATGCAAATAAAATTATAGTTGAAACTAAAACACTAAATAACATTGCTAGCATAAATTTGAATTGAAAGACCAGTGAGTATATAGGCTACTGCTAAATTAAATTCTGTTGCTATACTAGATAATATAGCAAAAATAATAACTTAGTATGATCCGAATTGTGCTTCATTCACATTAAATTGCGAATGAGCTCGGGTAATGACTGATTAATTAGCATACTAGACAGCCTTTGTTGCTAGCTTCAAGCCCTTTTTTGTACATTGATATGCATCGTCAGTTTCATTCAGCTGTTCATGCAATCTCGCGAGTTCAGCGTATGTTTCTGCCAATGGTTTTCTACTTAAACTCGACTCAAAATAGGCTTTAGCTTTCCCCCAAAGTTTCGCATGCTTGCATAATCTTCCTAATGTCAAATATAAATGCGCATCATCTCTATGGTGCTCAGTCCATTTTTCAGCCTTTGAAAGTGCCTTGCTAGGGTCTTTGAAATGTAGCAAGCCATATTGACGAATCAATTCGGAATTCCAATGTTGTTCTATAGATTTAGTAATTATTGAGGAGGCTTTTTCATAGTTAACTTTTGCACGAAGCGCTTCAATGTAGGAAATTGTTAAATCACTGTTACTAAAAATTATATCCTCAAATTGGGAGCTAATACTTTCTAGCTTTAAAGATGAATCATTTTGTTTATATCGATTTAATAGACCAAGTGCAGTTTGCTTTTTAATACATTCGATAGCATGTTTATCTAAGATCTTAGATGATTTTATATCTGGCAAAATCTCGGATATTTTTTTCCAATCATTTAATTCTAGGTAAGCAGTTAACACTAATTTAGCAATTTTAGGATTTGAGCGTATTTCATTTATATGTTGGTTGAGGCTGGCTAGAGCTTGTTCAGGTAAACCTTGATCTAATAAAAGTTCGGCCTGTAGAATATTAAAAGCAGCTTTTGCATTGGAAGAGCAGTTTTTTGCTTCTCCTAAATGTTTATCACGTGCATCATAATCGCCAGAAAAGTGCGCAGAGCGTGCTGCCCAAATATAATTAACGCATGCTTTGTCAGTATTGCTTACACCACGGAGGAGTAATTTTTCAGATTTTCCCCAATCACCAACAATGTATTTAGTTAAGCCTTCTTTTGTATCATTTAGTGCCTTGCTTTGTTTTCTGCGCAGAGTAGCAGATTGAATTCGAGCTGGTGCGTTAAAAAGAAAGCTAAACATTTTTGAGAGCGCGTATAAGATTGCTATTACAACAAAAAGACCAATAGTGAAATTAACCAAGGGCACCTCAATAGATAGATCACCATAGCTAAATAATGCAAAACCTGGTTCTTGCATGAGCAATAAAATTATTCCTGCAAATATAACAAGGAAAATAATAAAAATTACCAAAGTACGCAACATTTATCTATTCTCAATCGCTTCAATAGTACTGCCGAGCAAAATATATGGTTCAGTAATATCAGGTAATTCAGGTTCAAGATTAATGGAATTTAATTCTTGAAAATCATGGACTAATTCTTCGTTGTTAGTTATAGACTTATTATTTTCAAGCCAAGCAAGAGCTGACCCTAATTCTCGGTGGTAGCTTTCACCATCTTTTCCAACGACTGAATATTTCGCGCCCAGCAATTTCATTCGTAAGAATTCATAGTCTCTTTGTTTTTCCTGTTGAGCTATGAAAAGTTTCATAGATTGCTCATCATGAGTGACTTTTACAGAATTATTAATCGAGTTTTTTATACTATTCGCAAATCTCTCCCACCAAGGCAGATCAGAATCATGTTCTTTCATTACACTGTTTTTAGTTTGTGTTTTACTTTGTTGCTGAGTTTCATTAATAAGATCACGTCTAAGGCCAACGAGAATGTTATCAATCTGCAAACTTATTCCAACCCAATCTGGGTAAGGAAAATTTTTTAATTTTCCAATTTGTATTGAAATGGAATCGCGCACAGGATCAAGACGAATATCATTCAGTTCCTCAAGGCGTAAATCAGCCGCATTCAGGGCTGCGATTGTGCCAATTACATCACCTTCTATATGTAGACGATGACTGGCCATACGCAAGACATGCTCAGATTCTTTTAGCCTCCAGTTTAATTGGCTGCGGTTTACGTAGGCAATTGTTTCAAGAGTGGATTCGCTAAATTTTTCTTGCAGTACTGCTTGTTGCTCAATTTGTTTTGAGAGCTCAATAAGCTGAGGTTCAAATTCTTCTATATTATGTTGAATTTGACTTTTAAAGCTTTGCAGCCGGGAATTTTCATCTATTGTTTCGATATCATGTGAGATGGACTGCCTGTCAACAGTCGCTATATCTAAACGCTTATTTAATTCTAGCCATGCATAATAACCTAACCCTATTCCCCCGCCAGCTGAAAATATAGCTACAAAAGAAATAAGACCAACCAACCAATTACTAGTGCTTGAACTATTTTTAATTTGGGCTGCCGGTTTGGCTTGATTATTATTAGACATTATTAATCTCGATGTTTAACGTTTTATTGAGCCCAGCACCACAGGACTTTAAGCATTGCTTTGTCACTGGGATTTTCCGCTATTATAGAATTTTTTGCTAATCCAACCGAGTCTGCTGAATCTGATATTCTCTGCCCACCTAAAATTAGCACCACATTTTTTATCCACTCTTGTTCTTCTGCATTACATAGTGACCATAAATTTTGTAATGACTCTGTACTGTAGATAAGAATAGCGGTGCTGCTCTTAGGTAATGCACTGAGGTTAATGGTGTTACGTTGTTTAGGGATCTGACGTTGATAAACTTCAGCGTAGTCAACACGCGCACCACGTAATTCTAGTTCCTCACGTAAGTGCTCTCGGCCACCACGCCCACGTATGACGAGCACTTTTCCCCCATCAATATTTTGTAGTAATGGGTGTGTGAGTAAGGCTTCGCTAGTAAAATTGTGTTGAGGAAAAATATCAATTTTGTGTCCGTATGTTTCAATCGCAGACTTTGTGGCAGGTCCTATTGCAGCTAATTGTATTTTATTTAAGTTTAAATTTAAGTCTTTAACTAGACTCATTGCGTAATGCACTGCATTAGCACTTATAAATATTATAGTGTTATAAGTATTTAAATCAGCCAGTGTATTTTTTGCAGCGTCAATATTCTTAGCAACGGTAACACTTATTACAGGAAAATGAACAACAGTTGCTTGGCAACGTTCTAATTCTGTACAAATATACTGTGCTTGCGCAAGTGGGCGTGTAACTATGACTGTTTTGCCAGCAAGTGATTTTTTATTAAGCATTATATTATTTGCAGTCAGGTTAATTCTGTCTAAATTAACAGCTGCGAAATTTTATTATAACGCAGCTAGTATTTTATCTGCGCCTTGTGAAAGTAACTCTTCAGCAACTAAATGACCGAGCTCTATAGGGTTAGATTTATATCCAATTTTTTTGCTACTGCAAATTTTGCTGCCATCTGGATTGCCCACTAAGGCGCGTAAACTTAGATCATTGCCATTCAACTGCGCGAGGCCTGCAATAGGAAGTTGGCAACCACCTTGTAATGCTTGGCTTACTGTACGTTCGGCCGTTACACAAATATTAGTTTCTTCGTGATTTAAGGGACTAATTAGAGGTTCAATATTGTTATCATTGCATCTGCATTCAATTCCAATTGCACCTTGCCCAATGGCTGGAAGAGAATCTTCAACGGATAGAAATGAACGGATTCGATCACTAAAGCCTAAACGGTTTAACCCTGCAGTAGCTAAAATAATTGCGTCATACTCACCATTATCTAATTTAGCCAGGCGAGTATTCACATTGCCACGTAAAAGTTTAATCTCTAAAGATGGAAATTTAGCTGTAATTTGACATGCTCTACGCGAACTAGATGTGCCAACTACAGCATTTTTTGGTAGTGCGGCAAGATTTTCATAGTGGTTAGATATAAACGCATCTCTTGCATCTTCCCGTGCCAAGATAACTGGAAGGTGCAGTTTTTTTGGCAAGGCTATAGGCACATCTTTCATGGAATGCACCGCAATATCTGCTTTATTTTCTAATAAGCCACGTTCCAATTCTTTAACAAATAGCCCTTTACCCCCTTTGTTTGCAAGAGATTCTTGTAGCAAGCGATCTCCTGTTGTTGTCATTTTGATAAGCTCAACAGACACATTTTTATGTGTCTGTTGTAACAGCCTAGAGACTTCTTCAGCTTGCCATAACGCAAGAGCGCTTTTGCGAGTAGCGATTTTTATATGCACAAAAGATTGCTATTGTTCCCTTAATACTGCAGAAAAGGGTTTGAAGATAACAAAGAAATTCAGGTTTAACGCGACTTTAAGAATTTTCGCACTTCTGCTACATGTCGCCGACTAATTTCCAAACGATCCTCTATTTCGCGAAATGTGACAACGAATCGACCGTCTTGATTTTTTTCCATTCCGCTTATGTAGTGCGTACTTATTAGCGCATTTCGATGTATACGAATTAGTTTTCCTTCAAATTCATTCTCTAAGTTTTTAAGCGCGTCTTCTATTAAGACTTCACCGCTAAGATGCCTTACAGTGATGTATTTTTGGTCGGCTTGAAAGTATAGAATTTCGTCGACAGGGATTAGTTCAAGATTACCTCGAATGCGCGCGCAGATATGACTGCGACCCGTGCTATTGGTTTCTTGGTTGAGTGTGGCAATTTGTGCCTTGGTCAGCTTTTTAGCGCGAGCAATAGAATTTTCTAGCTTTTCTTGCCGGACAGGTTTAACTAAATAACCTACTGCAGACGTATCAAAAGCCTCTAAGGCGTGCTCACTATATGCAGTAGTAAATATAATAGCTGGAGGTTCATCCATTTCGGTAAGGTGTCGCGCCGCTTCCAGGCCATCCATACCTGGCATACGAATGTCCATAAGCACTACATCGGGATGTGATGTTTGTACCATCTCAACAGCTTCAATGCCATTTGTGGCTTCGCCTGCGGTTTGAACATCATCAATACTGGTTAACATATGTGCCAGACGATCACGTGCTGGCGCTTCATCATCTACAATTAATACTTTCATGTATCTGCCTGCCTCGATAGGAATGTTAAATGATACCGTATAAAAGCCTTGAGCATGGCGAATTTCCATTTTACTGAAATCACCATATGCGAGTTGTAATCTTTGCTTTATATTTTCTTGCGCCATCTTATTTCCGGGCCGTTTTTGTCCAATATTTACGTTTCCGACAGGATTACTTATAGCAAAGTGTAAATCATGGCGGGAAGAGGTGACATCAATGTTTACAGTACCACCTTTTGTTAACGGCTCAACCCCATGATAAATAGCATTTTCTACTATAGGCTGCAAAATTAATGCAGGAACTATGGTGTTTAAGCTTATACCTTCTTGCAATTTTAATTCAACATTAAGTCGGTCACCTAGTCTCAGTTTTTCCATATTTATATAACGCCGTGTGAAATTTAGCTCTTCTTTAAGCGTAACTTTGTCTTGATGGCCAAGAGAAGCACGGAATAAATCAGCTAAATCTTCAACAGCCTTTTCTGCTTGCTCTGGGTTGGAATGTGTCAGGCTGGCAATTGTATTCATACTATTAAATAGAAAGTGAGGCCGAATTCTTGCTTGTAGAGCCTGAATTCGCGAACGCGCTTCGACTTGAGTATTCGACATCCACTGATGTTGCACATAAAAGTAGCGCAGTGCAACTGCAGATACGATGGCGCTTATTGCCATATTACGTATTAATAAGTCGCTGCTTAATAATGCTGGGAACATAACAGGCTGCAAATTTTCTGAAGGTGTAAACCACATTGCAACAATTGTCACAATTAATGTAACGCTCAGACTGAGTACATAGTAGCTTATTGAGGCAACTGCGTGGTGCAGATCTTTTAAGAAACGACGGCTAACACACAGTACTAAAATATTACCCAATGCGATCCACTGTACAAACAAGGAAACCAGGGATAGGTATACCCAGAAGTCTCCACGAGATGCCCCACCCGCAAGCGTTAAGATGAAAGCTAATAATTGTGCTATCAATATGACAAGAAATATAACACGCATATTGCAAAAATCAGGCAAAAAAGTGTGTTCGCCTGACGTTTGTTCTGGCTTGTTGTTTTGATTAGATTTCGATTCAGTCACTTTTACTAATCAGAAAACGGATGTATACGTCGTGAATATAAAGCCTAATGCTATACTGCTGCATTGTCTTTAGAAACTATTTTGATGGAAGAAAAAAATACAAAATTATGGGGTGGTCGATTTTCTGAGGCCACAGATGAATTTGTCGAGCAATTTAACGCATCTGTTGAATTTGATAAACGACTTTATAAGCAAGATATATTGGGCTCCAAGGCGCATGCTCAGATGCTTGCACGAATTGGTGTGCTTAACAAAAATGATTGCGACAATATATTGGAGGCTTTAAATAAGATCGAGATGGAGATTGAAACTGGTGCTTTCAATTGGGACTCCAGCCTAGAAGATGTGCATCTGAATATTGAAGCCCGCTTGACAGAAATAGTGGGCGAGGCTGGGAAAAGACTGCATACAGGGCGCTCACGTAATGACCAAGTAGTCACAGATGTGCGACTTTATTTACGTAGCGCAATGGATGATATTGACCAGCAGCTTGAAAAATTGCAATTGGCGATTTTATCAATCGCCAAAAAGGAAGCAGAAACAATTATGCCTGGATATACGCATATGCAGGTGGCACAGGTAATAACTTTTGGGCATCACATGCTTGCATGGTTTGAGATGATTTACCGAGACCGTGTGCGATTACGTCAATGCAGAGAAAGTGTAAATTGTTTGCCGCTTGGAGCAGCAGCACTCGCAGGCAGTAGTTTTAAGTTAGACCGAGATTTTGTTTGTAAGCAGTTACACTTTTCTGAGCTTTGTCACAATAGTATAGATGCGGTGAGCGATCGAGATTTTGCAATTGAATTCTGCTCATTTTCAGCAATACTATTTGTGCATTTATCTCGAATAGCCGAAGAACTCGTGCTTTGGACGTCCACACAATTCAATTTTGTTGAATTGCCAGATCGATTTTGCACAGGCTCATCAATAATGCCTCAAAAGAAAAATCCTGATGTGCCTGAACTGGTTAGAGGTAAATCTGCGCGCGTATTCGCAAACTTATTAGCATTACTGACCTTGATGAAAAGTCAGCCATTAGCATATAACAAAGATAATCAAGAAGATAAGGAACCACTCTTTGATTCTGTAGATGCCACGCACGACTGTATTATCGCTTTTGCCAATATGTTGCCACACATAATTGTTAATCGTGAGCAATTATTTAAAGCTGCACAGCAAGGATGTGCTACGGCTACGGATTTGGCAGACTACTTGGTGCAGAAAAAAGTACCATTTCGTGATGCGCACGAGGTAGTTGGTAAGACGGTAAAGTACGCAATTTCTCAGAATAAACAACTCGATGAGTTAAGTTTGCACGAATTGCAAAATTTTAGTCCATCAATTGAAAAAGATGTATTTGAAATACTCTCGCTTCAGGGGTCGGTTGCATCAAAAGAAACATATGGCGGTACATCGCCCGCACAAGTGGCATTGCAAGTTGAACGTGGGCATCAACGAATGAGTAAATTCAAAACCAGCTAATTAAATACAAATTTATTGCCAGCGATTGAGTAGCCAATCTCGAATATCGACAATCTCTTGTGGACAAACAGTATGTGAGCAAGGGTACTCATTCCAGCTGATTTTAAAATTTTGTTGTTCTAAAAGCTCACGCGCATGTTGTGCAAACTCAATAGAAACAACCTCGTCATAGAGGCCATGCGCTAAAAATATAGGCAAAGATCGATCTGCTAAAGCAGAGTAGCTATTCAACTCATTCCGATGTGGTAAATAACATGACATGCCCAACAAGCCGGCAAGTTGGTGTGAGGTGCTTAAGCCGGCAAAGAGTGCTAGTGCACCGCCTTGTGAAAATCCTGCTAGAACGATTCGTTTTGCTAAAATGCCGGCGTCCACCTGCTGGCTGATGAGCACATAAATCTCGTCACTAATAGCCTGTATTCCAGCATGGTCTTCATTGCTATTTCGATCTAAACCAAAAATATCATACCAAGATGGCATTTCTACGCCATTATTCAAAGTGACGGCTTGAATAGGCGCGTGTGGGAAAATAAATCGCGCCGACAATGTTTTTGGAAGACTAAGGTCTTCAACAATTGGAACAAAGTCCTGTCCATTGGCACCAAGGCCGTGTAGCCAAATAATGGCGCAATCAGGATTTGCTTGTGTATCAATTTGAATTGTGGAGAGCGCCAATACTATTCTAGGTTTCTTGTTGTTTAAAGGGTCTATACAATAACATTAGATATTAAGAGTACAATGATGCTGCGATTCAAATTATATCTTCTAGCCTTCATCATAGTTGCTGCATGCGTTATCGTAAGTTGCGGCCAGACTGGTGATTTATATTTGCCTGAAGAAGAGTCTGAGGAAGAAACCAAGGATAAACCCAATAGTTAACTCCATTCGCTGACCTTGTTAATTATTTGTAAAGGTTCATCGCTTCGTTTTTCTAATTAAGGCATAAAATTTAATCGACATGAATCCATACCAATACCGTAATAAGCTTCTCTATGTAGAGGATGTGAGTTTGTTAGAACTTGCCAACGCATATGGAACGCCTTGTTTTGTTTATTCAAAGAATTCAATTGAAAACAACTACCAATTGTTTGCAAACGCATTAAAAAACTGGCCAACACGAATATGTTATGCAGTAAAGGCAAATTCCAATATCGCAATTTTAAACATACTGGCGAAGCTAGGTGCAAGCTTTGATATTGTTTCAATAGGTGAGCTCGAACGTGTGCTACGTGCGGGAGGAGAGGCTAACAAAGTTGTTTTTTCGGGCGTAGCGAAGCGTGAAGATGAGCTGCGCCGGGCACTTATTGAGGGTATATATTGCTTCAATATTGAATCTACATCTGAAATGGTGCGCTTAGATAACATTGCTCGTGAAATGAATATCAAAGCCAATGTTTCCTTACGGGTGAATCCGGATGTGGATTCCACAACACACCCGTATATTTCTACAGGATTAAAAGAGAATAAATTTGGCATTGAAATTGATCAAGCGTTAGAAATTTATCAGTTAATCAATAAAAGTAGTCATTTAAATGCCGCAGGTGTGAATTGTCATATCGGTTCTCAATTATTGGAGTTAGCACCACTTCAAACCTGCTATGAACGTATATTTGAATTAATTGATCAATTATTTGAGAACGGAATTCAGCTACAACATGTGGATGTGGGGGGTGGCCTTGGAATCCGGTATACAGAAAATGATAATCCACCCACTCCAGCTGAATATGCAGACGTTATCGTGCCATTTTTGCAAAACCGAAAGCTTGAATTATTAATTGAACCAGGTCGTGCAATTGTAGGAAATTCGGGTGTTTTGCTTACTCGTGTTGAGCATATAAAAAAAATGAGTAATAAGAGTTTTGCGTTAGTAGATGCGGCTATGAACGACTTTATCCGTCCTTCATTGTATTCTGCGTGGCATCTAATTGAGGCAGTGGAGCAATATAAGGGTAACGAAGATATTTTTGATGTGGTTGGGCCTGTTTGTGAAACAGGTGACTTTTTGGGCAAGGATCGAAAATTAGCAATAAAAGAAGGAAGCGTACTCGCTATCCATTCAGCAGGCGCATATGGCTTTGTGATGGCGAGTAATTACAATACGCGTCCACGTGCGGCTGAAGTTTTAGTGGATAAGGAGCAGGCATGGCTAATACGCAAGCGAGAAAGCATTGAACAATTATTTTCAGATGAAGTGATTCCAAATTAATGCAGCGTGTGCCTGAACCCGAGCTAATGAATGATTCAATGCAGGCGTTGACATATGCAAACGCCAATTTTGAAGAATCGCATCGCGCAATTGTGGAAAATTTCAAACGAGTATTTCCACGTATTGGTGAACTGCAAAATGTATTGGATCTTGGCTGTGGACCTGCAGATATAGCGATTCGATTTGCGCGCATGTATTTAAATTGCAACATTGATGCAGTAGATGGCGCACAAAAAATGCTGGATCAAGCGCGTTCTATCTTAGTGCGTGAAGCATTGCAGGATCGCATTACATTGCATTTACAGTCCTTACACAGCTGCAATCTACCCAATGATAATTACGATGCTATTGTTTCAAATAGCTTATTGCACCATCTTCATAATGCGCAGCATTTATGGGCTGTCGTAAAAAGATATTCCACATCAAAGACTGCTATCTTCATCAGCGATCTATTCCGGCCAGATACGGTACAGTCAGCCCAACGATTATTGGAGCAATATGCAGTTAATGAACCGGAGATATTACGCCATGATTTTTTCAATTCATTATTGGCGGCTTTTTCAATTGAAGAGGTGTATGAGCAATTGGATGAGGCGCAAATAAAGAGTTTAAGTATTGAGCAAATTAGTGACCGTCATATGCTCGTGTACGGGTATATCAAATGAATACATCATTAAAAGATGCTTATAATTTGCCTTCTGACGAAGACATTATCGAAATTTTCAATGCTACTAAAATTATTGCAGTGATTGGTTTGTCACCAAAACCACATAGGCCCAGTCATCGTGTATCAAAACATATGCAGGAATTTGGGTTTGATATAATACCGGTGCGTCCTGCAGTAACAGAAGTTTTAGGTAAAAAGGCTTATCCATCATTGCAAGATATTCCATTTAATATTGATTTAGTCGATGTTTTTCGCGCATCAAAATACGTTGCAGAAATTATTGATCAATGTATAAACAAAAACGTTAATACAATTTGGTTACAAGAAGGTGTTGTGGATGCAGATAGTGCATTAAAAGCACAACGAGAAAATATTTTTACCGTAATGAATAAATGTATTTATAAAGAGTATGCGAGATTAATGAAGTAATATTTGTAGTGTGCTAAAGAATATACTTAATCTAATGGTTTAATTTTACTTTGAAACTTTCCACATTCTTTTAGTTGTTATGAAATTACAGTTTGCAAAAATGCACGGATTAGGTAATGATTTCGTAATCTTTGATGCGGTTAACCAAGATGTAATTCTTTCAACAGAACAATTATTTTGGATTGCAGATCGAAGACTCGGAGTTGGCTGTGATCAGATTTTAATCATCAAGTCTGCGCAAGATGCAGATGTTGATTTTAATTATCAGATCTATAACAGTAACGGTAAAGAAGTTGAGCAATGTGGGAATGGTGCGCGCTGCGTAGGTAAATTTCTCAACCTCAACAAATTGACTAATAAAACATTAATTACTATTAAAACGATTAGTGGTGTATATCATATTAATCTTCGTAATGATGGCGATGTCACTGTTGACATGGGCGCACCGGTATTTGAACCAAAACAAATACCATTTACAGCGGATCAGACTTCCTCTTTATACGAGGTTGAAGTTGAGACGCAGAAAGTACAAATAGGCGCTGTCTCCATGGGCAATCCACATGCTGTCATTCAAGTCGATGATATTAGAACTGCACCCGTAAGTACTTTAGGCCCCAAAATCGAATCGCACTCCATGTTTCCTAATAAAGCCAATGTTGGCTTTATGCAGGTACTCAACCCGCAACATATTAAGTTGCGCGTATTCGAGCGAGGTGTTGGCGAAACCAGCGCATGTGGTACAGGAGCTTGTGCCGCAGTTGTGGTGGGACAATTACAACATCTGCTTGATGCCAAGGTAACTGTAGAATTGCCAGGTGGGAACTTGCATATAGAGTGTCAAAGTTCAAATGATCCGGTATTCATGACTGGTCCAGCACAATTAAGTTTTGAGGGGAGCCTAACGCTATGACAACACAGACCAAGCAAAAGATCGCTGTAAGCGATGAAATTTCATCATCTAAGCCTAAACTTTTGCGAGAAGATGTAGCGCGATATTTACGCACGCATAGTGACTTCTTTATGTATCACTCTGAGCTAATTGAAACGCTGGCTATCCCCCATGAAACAGGAGAAGCTGTTTCATTGGTCGAGCGTCAAGTAGAGATGCTACGGACTAAAAATAAGGAGTTAGATCGCAAGCTACATCAATTAATCACTGTAGCCAAAGATAATGAAAGGGTAAATCGCCGCTTGCATGCATTAGCGCTAGGCATTGTTTCAATTAAAGGACTTAAAGGAACGTTAAGTGGTATTCAAAATCTATTACATACAGATTTCCCTGGCACAAAGGTAAATATTCGTTTGTTCGATGCAATGCCCGACACGGATGTACAGGACTGCGAGAACATTGAAAAAGACTTGCTGAAATCCAAAATGATCCAAGACTTGTTTTCAAGCCGAAGACGTGGTGTAGCATTTCTAACCAAGCGCCAGATTGAAAATGTATTTATGATAGAAAAAAATAAAAAGCCAATACGCTCAGCTGCTGCAGTTGCACTAAAGAAAAATGAACACTTAGGTGTTTTGTTTTTGGGTAGTACGGACGCAAATCGTTTTCAAAGTGGCATGGGCACATTATTTTTAGGTAATTTAGGTGAAATAATTAGTGCTAAGTTGCAACAATTTGCAACCGCTTAATCTTTATCTTGTTAGTTTTATCTAAGTAAAACTTTATAGAATTTCCATCTACACTAATTTAGTGTTAACGTAGTTAGCACTTTCACTTCTTAATGTGTTTTTATGGCATTAGTCTCTAGCCCTGCAACCACTGAAGAACTTTTACATCACTATTTGCGTTATCTTCGCGATGAACGTAGATACTCCGAGACTACAATTGACAGTTATCAACGTGACTTACATCAGTTTATAGATTTTATAAATGCTATAAATGTAACCGATTGTTGTGATGTAGATAGTTTGCATGTGCGCAACTTTGCAGGTTCAAGGAGACGAAGAGGTATTTCTGCACGAAGTTTACAACGCGCTCTTAGTGCAATTAGAGGGTTTTATAATTACTTGCAGCGTGAACAATTAATTGAAAATAATCCCGTTACAGATGTTCGTGCGCCAAGCATAGAAAAGAAATTACCTAATTTACTTGATGTAGATGAGATCAGTCGGTTACTGACTGAGGGGCCGCAAAATCCGCTTAAACTTCGAGACCATACCATAATGGAACTCATGTATTCCTCTGGTCTTCGATTAGCAGAAATTGTTGGATTAAATATTAATGATATCGAATTGTCGCAAGCTCAGGTCATGGTCACAGGTAAGGGGAATAAAACGCGTTATTTACCTATTGGAACTGCTGCGTGCAAAGCACTACAACGCTGGTTAGATGCGCGCCCAACTATTGCAGTTGAAAGTGAGTTAGCGGTATTTGTGAATAACCGCGGTATGCGTTTATCGCCAAGAGCTGTACAGCAGCGCATGGCGCAATTAGCACGAGAGAAGGGTATAGATAAACATGTTCACCCGCATATGTTACGACATTCTTTTGCGAGCCATTTATTGGAATCAAGTGGTGATTTACGTGCCGTACAAGAAATGCTCGGACATGCAGATATCAGTACTACGCAAATCTATACGCATTTGGATTTTCAGCATCTTGCCCAAGTTTATGATCGCGCTCATCCACGTGCGAAAAAAACAAATCAATCAGACGGTTCATCATCTTAACCACATATACCTTACTTTTTCTCGCGTAATCTAAAAAATATATCTAACCTTGAAAAAGGCTGGGTACACCCTCATGTAGAATATTTACGAATACGATTACGAAATCATACAATTACATCATGGAACAATTTAAAGGAACCACAATCGTTTCAGTTCGACGTGATGGGAAAGTAGCATTAGGTGGAGATGGCCAAGTTTCGCTTGGTAATACCATCATGAAAAGCAATGCCCGAAAAATTCGTCGTCTTTACAATGATAAGGTGATAGCAGGATTTGCAGGTGGTACTGCAGATGCATTTACATTATTTGAACGATTTGAAACAAAGCTCGAACAACAGCAAGGCCAACTAGCACGTGCCGCTGTAGAGCTGGCGAAAGACTGGCGAACAGATAGAATGTTGCGAAGACTTGAAGCGTTGCTTGCCGTTGCTGATGACACAACCTCACTCATCATTTCTGGAAATGGCGATGTCATCGAGCCAGAAGATTCATTAGTAGCTATTGGTTCTGGTGGCTCTTTTGCACAAGCCGCAGCACGCGCCATGCTTGATAATACAAAGCTTAATGCCAATGAAATTGTGCAAAAGTCATTAAATATTGCAGCCAGTATTTGTATTTATACCAATACAAATATCGCAATTGAAGAACTATAGATATCCTTTTTAACAAAAATTAAATTACATCATGTCTAATATGACTCCACGAGAAATCGTACAAGAGCTTGATAAGCACATTGTTGGTCAGGATGAGGCAAAACGCGCAGTAGCTATTGCATTACGTAATCGTTGGCGGCGTCAACAATTGCCGGAAGTACTTCGTGTTGAAGTAACGCCAAAAAATATTTTAATGATAGGCCCTACTGGAGTAGGTAAAACCGAAATTGCGCGCCGTCTTGCGCGTCTTGCAAATGCCCCATTTATAAAAGTTGAGGCGACTAAGTTCACTGAAGTTGGTTATGTGGGCAAAGAAGTTGATTCCATAATACGGGATCTGGTTGATACGTCTGTAAAGATGACTAGAGAAATTGAAATGGAGAAAGTGCGATTTCGGGCAGAAGAAGCTGCAGAAGAACGCATATTAGATGTTCTCGTTCCCACTCGAATAGATCCACTCACAGACAGTAAAGAGGAATTCACCAGCGATACGCGACAAAAATTTCGCAAGAAATTACGTGAAGGGAAATTAAGCGAAACAGAAATCGAGATCGATGTTGCAGCAACACCTGTTGGGGTTGAGATTATGACACCTCCTGGGATGGAAGAAATGGCAAGTCAGCTACAAGGGATGTTTCAAAATATAGGTAGTAATAAAAAGAAAATTCGGAAAATGAGTATTGAAGAATCAATGAAAGTATTAACCGATGAAGAAGCGCATAAGCTTGTCAATGAAGAAGAATTAAAATCTGCAGCACTTGAGAACGTGGAACAAAATGGCATAGTGTTTCTAGATGAACTCGACAAAGTCGCGAAACGAGGTGAAATAAGTGGTGCAGATGTGTCACGAGAAGGTGTGCAACGCGATCTGCTGCCATTAGTGGAAGGATGCACGATAAACACTAAATACGGTATAGTGAAAACCGATCATATTTTATTTATTGCATCAGGAGCATTTCATGTCTCTAAGCCTTCTGATCTTATTCCAGAACTTCAAGGACGGTTACCTATTCGTGTTGAACTAAAAGCATTAACCACCGAGGATTTTGTGAGAATCTTAACAGAACCCGATGCGTCGTTAACCGAACAATACTCTGCATTACTCGCTACAGAAGGCGTAACCTTGGACTTTGCTGATAATGGCGTGCGAAAGGTGGCTCAAATTGCACAAGATGTAAATGAGTCAACCGAAAACATCGGCGCGCGTCGTTTGCATACTGTAATGGAACGTCTACTTGAAAAAATTTCATTTTCTGCACCCGATGAAGATGGAAAGGCCGTCACCGTTGACGAATCCTACGTTATGGACAATATTGGCGAGTTAATTAAAGACGAAGACTTAAGCAGATATATTCTGTAATTTATAGATTATTAAAAAATAGGCCTCGCTAGTTTGGCAAAACAAAAACCAACTGAAATTCAACTACATCAGCAATCTCGTATCCTGGAGATTGAGTTTGATGATGGCAAGCGATTTAAATTGCCGTGTGAATATTTGCGAGTGTTTTCACCTTCAGCAGAAGTTGCAGGACATGGCCCGGGTCAAGAGGTATTGCAAATAGGTAAAGAAGACGTTGGTATTAATGCCATTGAGCCAGTAGGTAATTATGCAGTTGTGCTTGTATTCGATGACAACCATGATACAGGCATTTATTCATGGGAATATTTGTATGAGCTAGGTAATCAGCACGAAGAAAAGTGGCAGAGATATCTAGAGCGATTAAAAGAAGCAGGACACGAGAGAAAAGCCACTACATAAAAATTCTAGCTTAATGTTCACGATTGAGGTGATGTAAATTCGGTTACAAGTACATTGACGTGAACGCTGCAAATATAACAAACGGCAAACACGCAATAAGTACTAAGAAGATTAGGGGTGAGAGATTCATTCACCCTCCTTATGATTTATTCTTATTATTATGGGTCAGATTCTACCCTCCTAAATACTAACTTTCAGTAAATGTTTGTAACTCACTGAATGATTGCTTTCGGCCAATAGCGGTCATTTAATATTGTATCAGAACTTCATACCCTCGGACTTCCATTTGCTCTTTGCAATATTTGTAACCCACATCCCATGCTCAATTGTACAATTCATCATTTAAATACGCCTCACTTCGTTTAAACCTAGTCATATAATTGCCAGCAACATTTTCACCACTAGCACAACCATCTATATAACCTTGTTTATATGTTGATGGTGTGTCCCCAAGTAAAATTTCCCTGTGTTCAATGTATTGTTCACTAGCACAAGAAACATTCATAATTATTAATATGATGG
Organism: Gammaproteobacteria bacterium; assembly: GCA_965247265.1. Classification (GTDB taxonomy): domain Bacteria; phylum Pseudomonadota; class Gammaproteobacteria; order UBA4575; family UBA4575. The sequence goes on along the minus strand of OZ252002.1, from coordinate 298,738 downwards.
GAGATATATGTTTCATATAAATACAAAATATATTAGTTTGTAAATGTTCACTTTTGGGTTGTTAGCGATCATTTTACTGTATAAATAAATCTATAAGTCACTCAGTGAGATTGCACATTGTTTTGACATAGTTAGGTACTTGAATCAACGATAAAGTAAGGAGTGAAGTCATGGCAAAAATATTTATGAAGTCTTCATGGGGAAGCGACAACCCAACAAATGCTGAGATGGTATTCGGGCACGGTAATGCGTTGGCGAGCGCGGCTCACGAGGTTCGAATTTCCTGCTCGGTGAAGCGGTTACTCTGGCACGGTCAGTTGTTCGAGAAAATCTAATCCCCGTCGGATGGCCTTCGGTTGCAGAGCAGTGGAATGAGAGCATAAGACTCGGGGTGCGGATTGAATGCTGTGGAGCATGCTCACGGACTCGAGGCGTATCCGAAAAAGATCTTGCGGATGCAGGTGCACTTATAGGAACACCTGATTCTTTCGTAGAGAATATTGAGTGGTCAGAGAAGATTATCGCAGAGTGAGTTTGAATAGCTCGCTAGTGACTGCTTTCGATCAATACTAGCTAAATATTAATGTCCGCTTTGAGTCGTTAGCAGTCATTCATGACGTAAAAAAAATTAAATCTACTTAATTGTTGATAAAAGCTTGGGATTTGTAACAAGCTTTCTCACTCCATGCGCATTATTTTCTTCAAAAACGTTGCTTTTGCACCATTCGCTTAAACTATCTATAGATAGTTTTGCGCATTTCGGGCGAACACTCCACGTTACTTGCAATGGCGAACAATTTTGATCAGAGTATTTTGGCCCCGTTGTTGAACCCATAAAAACAATTGGATTGCCTGTATTGGAAGGAAGGGTTTTTGCTTGATGGTAGCCATTCACTACATTTCCATCATAAGTAAGAGTATTAAAATTCTGAGCAGAAGAATCATTTACTACAGTGAATACCTGTGTTTCAACTCGTAGATTTGGATTAGCGCAACTATCTGATAAACAAGTGCCTAGCCCATGGCCGGGCTTCACATCACATGAGCTGTGCACCCAGTGTACTTCTATCGTATCTCCGGGCTTTACACCTTTACAGTGATTAATTTTAGGTACCTGTAATTCTGGTTTAGTAAGCGACTTGCTATCGTTACATTGATAGCCGCCACCATGACCATTTTCACCATCTCCTGCATAAATTGAGAAGTCTTTCGCCTTGTGCTCAGCATTTATATGAAAGTGTAGGTCGCAAAGATTCATATCTTGATAATCAGGCCCAATTGAAAAGATATTTTTATTATTACCCGCATGATTATCAATATCTCTTGGCGTTTGAGGACCATACCCTTTGCAAGCTTCTTCCGCTATAACAATTGTGGAAAATAAACTCAAAAATGAAATAATACAAATCGGAATCATTTTTTTATTGGATTCATCGGATGTCACCTGCAGTGGCTGAAATTAAAAATGGCCAATGTGCTTAAATCTACCCAACTTTCAATTATAAGGCTAGGTATTGCTAAAAATATATATAATTAAAAATACTGTAAACAATGAATGTCTGCTTTGGGTCGTTAGCAGACATTAAACTGTATTGTTTTGCGTGCGCCTCAGACAGCTTCAAACCTTGCCTTGTTTTCGGCCATCCACTTTTCCATGTGTTCCTTACCATGACTAGGATCATTCATTACATCAGCATGAGCCTCCATGTAGTGGGGTTGAAGCGCCTTCATCCACTCCTCGAATGTTTCACCTTCCGCAGTTACTTCGCATAGATCGCATTTAAGAGTTTTCATAAGTATTTCCTCTTTTGTAGTCTTTCGGATATCAGCTATCGTCCAAAAGCTTATTATATGAATTCGCCCCTGATTATGTCCGCTTTGAGTCGTTAGTAGGCATTAGTTTTAAAGTAAGATCTATAGTTAGACACCATTTAAGATATCTGTTTTCCCTGATAAATCCAAAGCGATAAATAGTAAAACAAGTATTAATATTGCAGCAATGGCGCCAACGCCGCCGGCAGGCAAATTTTCAAATTTTTGTGCAAAAACTTGCTTCATCATTTGTCATAGCATTAATTCGTAATTGTGCTTGTTCAGGTGATACACCATAAAATTCTAGAATGTGTTTAGCCTCTTCTCGTTCAATTACATTTTGTAGCGATAGCTGAGCATGGTCACTATGCTGTTGGGTCAATATTTGTTCCGTTACTATTAAGCCAGCATAAGCTGGAATGGATTGACTGAATATGAGTGCTACTACAGAAATATATATAATTGAAAAATTTAAATTTCTACGCATTGAACACACCTTTTAAATACAAATAGATGACTCATTAGAGTAAGTAATATTTTCACTAATATGAGGTTACGCTGACTAATTTAGGGCGGTAAAGCGACTAATGTGTCTTTGGGTTGTTTTTACGTATCAATGGCTTTTTGATGTTTAACAGCTATGTATTATTAATTGTTATCTTTCGGTAACACCAAAAACCAGTATCAAAAAATTGTTATTGGCCTTCAGAGGGTTAAAAAATACTAATATGGTGAAAAAACACTCAAATCTTAAACTTATCCCTATTGCTCTATAATCTTGTTTAAACTGTAAGTAATTAAAAAAGATATTTGTAATGCCTAATAAATCAACACACTTTGGATTCCAAGACGTGTCACCTGATGAGAAGACTCAAAAAGTAGGCGCGGTATTTGATTCTGTATCAAGTAAGTATAATGTAATGAATGATGTGATGTCATTTGGAATGCATCGAGCCTGGAAGCGCTATTTCACTTACTTAGCAAGCATACGTCCTCATCATCAAATCTTAGATTTAGCAGCGGGCACAGGAGATATAGCTGCGTTGTTAGCACCAAAACTAGCAGAGAAAGGGTCAATAACATTATGTGACCCTAATGCTTCTATGTTGGAGTGTGGGCGACAACGTCTTGTTGATCGAGGCATGATAAAAAATATTCATTATGTTCTAGCTCGAGCTGAACAACTGCCTTTTGTAGAGGATCACTATGATCGTGTGACACTAGCTTTTGGATTGCGTAATTTTACAGATAAGCGCCAAGCTCTTGATGTAATTTTTAGATTAGTTAAGCCAGGCGGGCAGTTATTAATATTGGAATTTTCTCAACCACAAAAATGGCTGGGTAAAATTTATGACGCTTATTCGTTTAATTTTTTACCGAACATGGGGAAAATAATTGCTAAAGACGCTGACAGCTACAGATATTTAGCTGAATCTATACGCAAGCACCCTAAGCAAGAAGAATTACAATCAATGTTGGAAATGGCCGGATTTGAAAATTGTACTTATTTTAATCTGAGCGGCGGTATCGTTTGCATTCATCGTGGTTATAAATTTAGTTCTTAAATTATCAATGCTCCTAGAATTCATTAACAATTCAATTAGTAAATTTTTTGAACAAGATCCTGATTCAGTTCATCTACTTCATGAAATTGAAGGTCAAACGATACTGATTAAATTAACGGATGTTCAAAAACAATTTTTAGTAGTCCCAAGTAACACAACTATAAATGTAAATGAATTTCAAAGTGAAAGTAGTGAAATCAATTCAAATACGATTATCCATGCAACAATTTATACAATGCTACGTTTGGCCTTGGGCACTGATTACCAAACAATGTTGAACAACGGAACGCTACAAATAGAAGGAGATGTTGAATTGGCGAATCAAATGCGTGCTATTTTCAAGAATATTGATGTGGATTGGGAAGAAATAGCATCTAAATATGTGGGTGACTCAGTCGCCTATCATATGGGTGTATTTTCCAAACGCATAAAAGAATATAAGCAAAAATCTACAGAAAATTTTCGCTTGGACGTGAGTGAGTACTTACAAGAAGAATCGCGTATTGTCCCTACAAAAATTGAAATTAGTCGATTTCTAAATAATGTTGATGCGCTTAATGCGGACATAGATCGATTGGAGATGCGTACAAAACGTCTTTTAGAAGCGTGTAGTAAGTAAAAAGTATGCGTTATATTCGATTATTATTTCGTCTCTTCTATATAAATGTCGTTTTATTTCGACATGGTTTAGAAGAAGTTCTATTAGCAGTTCCTTATTTTCGACCCATACGCTTTTTACTATTTTTACTGCCGTGGCATTGGTTTCGTAAGGTTGAGATTAGTCATGGCGCACGTATACGCAGAACGCTAGAAGATCTGGGTCCAATATTTGTAAAGTTTGGTCAAGCCCTTTCTACACGTCGTGATCTACTTTCTAAAGACATCGCTGATGAATTGGCAAAACTGCAAGATCATGTTCCTCCATTTTCTGGTGAAGTAGCAAAAGAACTTATAGAAAAAGCGCTTAAGATGTCAGTGGAAGAAGCCTTTGCTGAATTTAGTGTGGAACCCATGGCATCGGCCTCTATTGCTCAGGTGCATGCAGCAAAACTTCATAATGGTAATGAAGTGGTTGTAAAAGTTTTACGCCCTGGAGTGGATAAACAAATTCGCAGAGACCTAGAACTTATGCACGCACTCGCATCAATTGCACATCATTATTGGGAGGATGGCCGACGCCTAAGGCCCAAAGAAGTTGTGCAAGAATACGAGCAGATCGTCATGGATGAGTTGGATTTAATGCGTGAAGCTGCAAATGCAAGTCAACTGAGGCGAAATTTCGAGGATTCTTCTGATTTATATGTCCCCGAGGTTTACTTTAATTTATGTCGACGCAATGTAATGGTGCTGGAACGAATTTATGGAATTCCTGTAAATGACATTAAGGCTTTACGTAGTCATGGCGTGAACCTTAAAAAACTATCGGATCGAGGGAGCCATATATTTTTCACCCAAGTATTTAGTCATAATTTTTTTCATGCAGATATGCATCCTGGCAATATCTTTGTATCGTATGAAAACCCCGAGGACCCAAAATTTGTTGGTGTAGATTTTGGAATTATGGGCACATTGTCGCCTTCAGATCAGCGTTATTTGGCTGAAAATTTACTAGCCTTTCTAAATCGAGATTACCGCAGAGTTGCAGAGTTACATCTCGAGTCTGGTTGGGTTCCGTCGGACACACGAGTAGATCAATTCGAGTCTGCAATTCGTACGGTGTGCGAGCCAATTTTTCAAAGACCGCTGAGCGAAATTTCATTTGGAAATTTATTGTTACGATTATTTCAAACGGCGCGTCGTTTTAGTATGGAGGTGCAACCACAATTGGTATTGTTACAAAAAACATTACTTAATATTGAAGGTTTAGGGAGACAGTTAGATCCGGATTTGGATCTTTGGAAAACCGCTAAACCATTTCTTGATCGTTGGATGAGTGAACAAGTGGGTGCGCGTGCACTATTTGCAGGGATACAAAAACAACTACCTCGAATGGCAGAACGATTACCCGAATTATCAGATTTAGTTTTTTCTGCGATAAAGAAATTTGAGCAGGGTCAATCAAATCTTGAACGGCAAAATCAGGAATTAATATCCATTAGAAAAGAAATTAAAACATCTAATCGAAATCAATTATTAATAATGCTAGTTATTTTAGCTGGTGTGTTATTTGGCATGTGGTATTTCTGACCACATTAATTAGATAACTTTAAAGTAAAAATAAAAGTATGGATGTTACGCCTATTCTGGATCCGTTAAATGAGCCTCAGCGCGAAGCGGTTACATCAGAACATGTGCCGGCATTAGTCATTGCAGGCGCAGGAAGTGGCAAAACTCGCGTGCTTGTACATCGCATTGCATGGCTTTGCGAAGTTGAATCCATATCTCCATATAGCATTCTTGCAGTTACGTTTACTAATAAAGCTGCAAGTGAAATGCGTGCACGCGTTGAAAGTTTATTGAATTCTAGTCTCGGTGGTATGTGGATTGGAACATTTCATGGAATATCGCATCGTTTACTGCGATCGCATTGGCAAGAAGCAGGGTTAAAACAGAGCTTCCAAATACTAGATAGTGATGACCAATTACGTCTTGTAAAGCGTGTTATTCATAGCATGGGTCTTGATGACTCTAAATGGCCGCCCAAGCATGGGCGTTGGTACATAAACAATTGCAAAGAAGAAGGATTACGGCCTCATGACTTACAAGATCATGGTGATATTACTGATCGACACCTAATAAAAATATATAAAGCATATCAAGACGCTTGTGAGCAGACAGGCTTAGTGGATTTTGCTGAATTATTGTTGCGAAGTTTAGAGCTATTACAAAAGAACAAAGAAATTCTCGCACACTATCAATCAAAGTTTCGCCATATATTGGTCGATGAATTTCAAGATACGAATTCAATTCAATATCAATGGCTCAAATTACTTGCAGGCGAATCTAATCCTATTTTTGCGGTAGGCGATGATGATCAGTCTATATATGGATGGCGTGGCGCACGCATCGAGAACATACATAATTTTGAAAGTGATTATAAGAAGACACAAATATTTCGATTAGAACAAAATTATCGTTCTACAAATACTATTTTATCTGCAGCCAATTCTCTAATAAATAATAACCAAAGTAGGATGGGTAAAAAACTTTGGACAGATGGCGATGATGGAGAACCTATTTATCTTTATGCTTCATTTAATGAGCAGGATGAGGCACGATTTGTAGCAGATAAAGTTAAGCACTGGGTTGAAACGTGTAATGGTCGTCGAGATGAGGTCGCAATACTTTATCGCTCTAATGCACAGTCGCGTGTATTTGAAGAAATATTTATCTCACAGAGCATCCCATACCGAGTATATGGCGGGTTACGTTTTTTCGAGCGCGCCGAAATTAAAGATGCTTTAGCATATTTGCGTTTAGCTAATAATCCTGCAGATAATCCGTCTTTTGAACGCATTGTAAATGTACCGCCTCGCGGAATTGGTCAGAGGACGGTATCAATGATTAGAGACTTTGCTAAGCAACATCAACTTACACTTTGGCAGGCTGCGGAAAAATTATTACAAGCAAGCCTACTTAGTTCGCGCGCTGTAAACGCATTGCAAGTATTTCTACGTCTCATGCAAACGCTTCGCAAAGAGATTGAAGAACTAGATTTGGCAGAACAAGTTGATCATGTCATACAAATCATAGGTCTTGTTGTGCACCATGGACGTGATGGAAGTGAAAAATCAAAATCACGTGTAGAGAACTTAGAAGAGCTAGTTGTTGCGGCAAGAGGGTTTCAACTGGATGATGAGTTGTACGAGGGGATGTTACCTCTTGATGCATTTTTAACACATGCAGCGTTAGAAGCAGGTGAAGGGCAAGGAACACAATGGGATGACTGTGTTCAGCTCATGACACTGCATGCAGCGAAAGGGTTGGAATTTCCTCTTGTATTCATTGTTGGTTTAGAAGACGGTCTATTCCCTTCCAATATGTCCATGGAAGAACCCGGACGCCTCGAGGAAGAGCGGCGTTTGTGTTATGTAGGTATAACGCGGGCACGAAAACAACTTGTGCTTACCTATGCAGAATCACGAAGACAATACGGATCTGATAGCTACAATCCTCCGTCACGATTTATTAGCGAAATTCCTGCTGAATTAATTGCGGAAGTACGGCCTCGTGCTATGGTTGCGAAACCTGTACGCGCATTCTCCCAAACCAAAGACTTTACAGAAGGTGCAGGATTAAAAATTGGTGCACGAGTTTCACATATTAAATTTGGAGAAGGCGTAGTTTTAGATTGCGAAGGGAAAGGCAGTAGTTCTAGAGTGCAAGTGCATTTTGAAGATGTTGGCAGTAAATGGTTAGTGTTAGCGTATGCAAATCTGGATGTGCTCGCATAAATAATGTTGGCAATAGTCACATCATGAAGTATTGAATAAAGTGGAATAATTATGCAAAGAAGAAAATTTCTAAAATATGCTGGAATGAGTGCGGCATTAGGAAGCGGATTAGCTGGCTGCAACAGTGATAAGGAATCTACGTCTACTCAGGCCACAGCGGTAATTACAAAAACCTGGGAATGGAAAATGGTTACAACGTGGCCGAAAAATTTTCCAGGGCTTGGAACGGGGGCAGAATTTTTAGCAAGCTTGATAAATGAGATGTCTAATGGACGTATTAATGTAAAAGTATACGGAGCAGGTGAACTTGTGCCTGCATTTGAAATATTTGATGCCGTTGCAAATGGAGCTGCACAAATGGGGCACGGTTCTGCGTATTATTGGAAAGGTAAATATCCCGCATTACAATTTTTCTCGACGACGCCATTTGGAATGACTTCTCAAGAAATGAATAGCTGGTTATATCATGGTGGTGGGATGGAATTGTGGAATGAAGCGTATGACCAGTTTGGGTTGGTACCTAGTGCATCAGGAAATACGGCGGTTCAAATGGCCGGTTGGTTTAATAAGGAAATTAATACTTTAGAAGATCTTAAAGGCCTTAAGATGCGCATTCCAGGTATTGCGGGCGAAGTGTTAGATCGTGCAGGTGGCGTTCCTGTGAATTTACCTGGTGGCGAAATATTTACTTCTTTGCAGTCGGGCGCCATTGATGCCACGGAATGGGTGGGTCCTTATAATGATCTCGCGTTTGGGTTTTATAAAATTGCGAAATATTATTATTATCCTGGATGGCACGAGCCTGGTACAACTTTGGAATGTTTTATAAATAAATCTGCATTTGAAGAACTACCTAAAGATTTACAAAGTATTGTGCTAAATGCTTGTCGTGTTGCGAATCAAGACATGCTTGCGGAATATATTGCACGTAATAACGACGCATTGGAAACATTAGTAAACACGCATAACGTAGATGTTAGAAAACTTCCCGATGAAGTACTTCAACGTCTTAAAGAGATTTCAACAGAGGTGACCGCCGAGCTTGGATACACGGATCCACTTGCTCGTAAAATCTTTGATTCTTATAACAATTTTTATAAAAAGTCGCGTGCGTGGCTAGATATTTCTGAGCGTGCATACTTGAACTTACGAGCAGGATAGACTACAACTGTAAAGCGATATCAAATAAATACCATAATAAAAGTACAGGAAAGGAGGAGGTACAGTGGAAGAACTCTTTATTAAATGGCGCACCATGTGGGATGCCAAAGAACACACAACGCAGCTATTTTTTTTATTAAATTTAATTATTGCTGCTTATATCGTAAGGACACCCTTTAAAACAGGCGGCGCTGATATCACCGCTGTGAATCGCGGTATTATAATCGCTGTTGGAATCGGTTATGCCATACTCACTGTTTATGCATACTTTACACTTGTCCCAACGTTTTCTCCCTACGAATAAAAGGTTTTCACAATTAGCTTAGTCGTACTGAGTAACGATATTGAATTTTATAGCGGCACTTTATGTGCCGATTTTTTATTTGGCATAAACTTTATCAGGAAGCCAAGTTGCTAATTCAGGAAAATATGCTATGAGCAATAATGCAAAAACCTGAATTGCGATAAAGGGCGCTACACCCTTATATATTTGCTTAGTCTGAATTTCTTTTGGTGCAATACCACGAAGATAAAATAATGCAAACCCAAACGGCGGGGTTAGAAATGATGTTTGTAAATTAATTGCAATCATTATGCCAAACCAAACAGGGTCTACGCCAAGACTTAAGAGTATAGGTCCAACTATAGGAACAACCACAAAAGTTATTTCAATAAAATCTAAAATAAAACCAAGCACAAACATTAATAGCATAACTACGAACATTGCAGAAAACACACCACCTGGCAACTGCGTCAGAAATGCATTAACCGCTATATCACCTTCATAACCTCTAAATACCAAGGAAAACATTGAGGCGCCAATAAAAATCATAAACACCATGCACGTTATTCGCACGGATCGTTGCATGACATCCTGCAAGCATTTCAAGTCTAAGCGTCTATTTAATAATGCCAGAACAATTGCGCCTATCGCGCCAACGGATGCGGCTTCAGTTGGTGTAGCGACACCATTAATTATTGAACCCAGCACTGCAACGATAAGTAATATTGGTGGTATTAAAGCACGTAAAATGCGCTTAACCAAAGTGAACAAATCCATATCAGTATTCTGAGGTACTGCCGGCATTGCCTCAGGGTTTTTCCATGCAATAAAGATTAAATATAAAAGATATAAAAATACCAACAGTAAACCTGGAATAATTGCGCCTATAAACAAATCACCTACCGATACTGTGTCGGGCGAAAAAATTCCTTGACTAAGTTGTGCCTGTTGATAAGCGGACGATAAAACATCACCTAGTAGTACCAAGATAATTGAAGGAGGAATAATTTGACCAAGTGTTCCTGCAGCGCAAATTACCCCAGAAGAAATTTCTACTTGGTAGTTTCTTTTTAGCATCGTTGGTAGTGATAGCAAGCCCAATGTCACAACGGTTGCACCAACGATTCCTGTACTCGCCGCAAGCAGCATACCAACGAGAACAACTGAAATGCCTAATCCGCCACGAAGTGACCCAAATAAGCTTGCCATGGTTTCCAGTAACTCATCCGCAATTTTAGAACGTTCAAACATGACACCCATAAATACAAAAAGTGGCACTGCAATGAGTATTTCATTGGTCATGATTCCAAATAAGCGACTAGGAAATGCGTTTAAATAGGCAGGTTCTAATACACCGCCCACTACACCTGCTGCTGCAAAAATTAATGATACACCCGCCAAGGTAAATGCAACGGGATAACCAAAAAGCAATACGACAATTACAGAAAGGAATAACAAAAACGCTACGATTTCCATAACTAATATCTGATTATTTTCGTAATGCTAACCAAGCTCTGCCACATTGCGACAGGGCTTGTAGAAATAAAAGAATAGCCATAACAGGTATGAATGTTTTAAAAATAAAAACAAGCGGTAGGCCGCCCGCTTCACGAGATTTTTCTAATAGCGTCCAAGAATTTGCTACATAATCGAAACTGATCCATACAATGAAACAAGCAAAAGGTATTAGTAAAAAAATACTGCCGAATAAATCTACTTTTGATTTATTTTTTAGAGGCATATCTTGATAAAAAATATCTACTCTTACGTGTTCGTTATGTTTCAGTGTGTACGCGCCTGCAATCATAAAAACAAATGCATGTAAATAAGTGATCGATTCTTGTAAAGCTATACGGCCAAAATTAAATCCGTAGCGTAATACAACGACTAAAAATGTAATGCTGACCATCGCAAGAACAAACCAAGCTGTGAATCGACCAATACCTTCATTAATATTGTCGATTACGTTACAGAGATTTTCGATTTTAGAAGACAAATACTTTTGTGTGTATTAGGTACTAAGGTTAGGAGGCTGGTTAATTCTTGATTGCAGAATTTTGATAAGTACATCGGGATTTTTTATGTGTGTCATCTCACCATCTTTAGGAAATATTTTATCTTGCAGGCGTGATAACCAAAATCGAAGTGCCGCTGCACGTAACATGTATTCCCAAGCGTCATGTTCTTGTTCTTGAAATTTGCGCTCAGCACTGTATGCACCTATAAGCGCCTTATATAAATTTTCGTTAAGATCACCGGTTTCAAAACTGCACCAGTCATTTACTGTGACAGCCAAGTCATATAAAAAATAATCATTACATGCATAGTAGAAGTCAATTATTCCTGTTAATGCATAACCTTTAAACATGACGTTATCTCTAAATAAATCTGCGTGAATAACACCACTGGGTATAGTTAGTGGCTGCGATTGTTTACGATATTGAATTTCGTGTTTGAGCAACTCCTGATTTTCAAGTGATAACTGGCTTTGCACACGGAATGCAGTTTTTTCTGACCAGTCTAACCCGCGTGGATTTTTAAGCGTTTCACTAAAAGATTCGCCTGCAACATGCATATGCGCTAAAGAATGGCCTACAGCAATGCAATGATTAGGAGCGGGGCTGAGTACATTATTTCCTTCTAGGCGACGTACGATGGCAGCAGGTTTATTTTTAAGTATGCGAACATAATCACCTTGAAGATCCGCTATCGGATGCGCAGTTGGCATACCATGATCCGAGAGGTGAGCCATGAAATTCAGATAATAGGGCAAAGCATCAATGCTAATTTCTTCAAAAATTGTTAATACAAATTCACCGTTTTCTGTTGTTACAAAATAATTTGTGTTTTCAACACCTGCATTGATACCTTCATAACTTAATAGCGCACCTAGAGAATAACTTTTAAGAAACCTCTCAAGTTCATAATGTTCAATATTCGTATAGACAGACATATGGAATTTATTATTCTTATTTACACGTCGTAACTCATTTTGGCGTACATATTTCGATTTTATAAATTTTAAATATCGTTATCATGTGCTATTAGTAGCATCATTAAGTAGTGTTATAAAAACAGGCGCAATAATAGCGTTCTCCCTGATATACCACTAGTGATTGTTCAGAGTTTATTAATGATATGACTAAAAAAAATAGCCCTTCTCTTATACTGGTTGACGGCTCATCTTACCTGTACCGCGCATTTTACGTACCAAATTTACAAGACCTTACCACATCATCGGGGCAACCGACGGGGGCAATATATGGTGTTGTGAATATGCTTAAACGTTTGCTCAATAATAATGAGCCAAGTCATATCGCTGTAATTTTTGATGCAAAAGGAAAGACATTCAGGCATGAAATTTATAAGGACTACAAAGCCAATCGTCCACCCATGCCAGAAGACTTACGCGTGCAAATTGCTCCTCTACACGAAATTATACGCGCGATGGGTTTGCCACTCATATCTGAGCCAGGTGTTGAAGCAGATGATGTAATTGGAACATTAGCATCACAAGCATCTACAAAAGGTCACAGGGTGCTTGTTTCAACCGGAGACAAGGATATGGCGCAATTGGTTAACGAGCAGGTTATTTTAGTTAACACGATGACAAATACAACAATGGATGAAGCGGGTGTCGTTAAGAAATTTGGCGTGATGCCAAATCAAATTATCGATTATTTAGCGCTTATGGGGGATAAATCAGACAATATTCCTGGTGTTCCTAGCGTAGGACCTAAGACAGCTGCGAAATGGTTAAATGAATATAAATCTTTATCAGCGTTAATTGAAAATGCAAGTGAGATAAAAGGAAAGGTTGGTGAAAAACTTCGTGATCATTTGAAACTGTTACCACTTGCTTGTGAGCTCACGACCATACGTTGTGACTTGAAACTTTCGGTAAAAATTGAAGATCTAAAGATTCAACCATCTGATACGCAACAATTAAAACAGCTTTATACAGATCTAGAATTTAAATCCTGGTTGAAATTAATTAATGATGAAAATGTTGAGGCCGAGTCAAATGTTACTGAAAGTAAAAGTGTTGATTCACAAAATCGTAATTATGAAGTGATCCTTACCAAAAAAGATTTTGCTAGATGGTTAAAACGGCTGGGGAAAGCTAAATTAATTGCATTTGATACTGAAACCGATAGTTTAGATTATATGCAGGCAAATGTAGTTGGGCTGTCATTTGCCATTGAAGCTGGCGAAGCAGCTTACTTGCCATTTTCACATAGTTATTCGGGGGCGCCGAAGCAATTAAACCGTGATGAAGTATTGTCAAAACTTGAACCTATACTAAATTCTAAACAAGCCAAAATTATTGGGCATAACTTAAAGTTTGATCGCAGTGTATTGCTTAATCACGCTATACAAGTAGATGGCATACAGCATGACACAATGTTGCAATCATATGTGTGTAACTCCGTAGCGAGTCGTCATGATCTAGATACCTTATGTGAGAAACATTTAAATCACACCAACATTCATTTTGAGGATGTCGCGGGGAAAGGAAGCAAGCAAATTACCTTTGACCACGTCGAATTAGAAAATGCAGTGGGGTATGCTGCAGAAGATGCAGACATGGTGTTGCAGCTACATCAAATATTTTGGTCTGAATTAGAACAAAAAAGCAAAAGCAAACAAAAAGATCTATATCTAAGTATTGAATTACCAATGCTTAAAGTTCTCTCTAATATTGAACGTAATGGTGTGCTGGTTGATGCTAAGCAATTGGCAAAACAAAGCAAGCAATTTAGTGAAAGGATAGTAGAAGTTGAGGAAAATGCATTCGAGCATGCGGGTGAAAAATTCAATTTGAGTTCACCAAAACAAATTCAAGAGATATTTTTTGAAAAACAAGGTCTGCCCATAATTAGAAAAACGCCAAAAGGCCAACCCTCAACAGCTGAAGATGTACTGCAGGAATTGGCATTGGAGTATGACTTGCCAAAGTTGCTACTTGAGCATCGAACACTCAGTAAACTTAAGTCTACCTATACGGATAAGTTACCTACTTTAATTAATACAAAGACAAAGCGTATACATACTTCATATCATCAGGCTGTTGCATCAACTGGCCGTTTATCATCATCTGATCCAAATCTTCAAAATATTCCAATACGAACAGAAGAAGGAAGGCGAATACGGCAAGCCTTTATTGCGCCTGATGGTTATCAAATCCTGGCCGCAGATTATTCTCAAATTGAGTTACGAATAATGGCGCACTTATCACAAGATGAAAGATTATGTAATGCCTTTGCAAAGGGTGAAGATATTCATCGAGCAACTGCGTCAGAAGTTTTTGGCGTTACGTTAGATAAGGTTGAAGCTGATCACCGGCGTGCGGCCAAAGCAATCAATTTTGGTTTGATTTACGGCATGTCAGCATTTGGACTGGCACGGCAACTAGGAATATCGCGTACAGAAGCACAACAGTATGTAACACTTTATTTTGCACGCTACCCAGGCGTGAAAAAATACATGGATAGCATTCGTGAGAAAGCGCGCAAGCAGAGCTTTGTAGAAACATTGTATGGTAGAAGACTTTATCTACCCGATATTAATAATAAGAATGTACAGCGGCGTCAATATGCCGAGCGAACTGCAATCAATGCACCAATGCAAGGCACTGCTGCAGATATTATTAAACGCGCGATGATTCAAATTGATGATTGGATAGCTAAAGATCAGCCTCAGTGCAACATGATTATGCAGGTGCATGACGAGTTAGTATTTGAAGTCAAAATGAGAACGGCAGAACACGTCAAGAATGAAGTTATTTCACACATGACGAAAGCGGCTGAACTTTCTGTTCCATTAGTAGTAGATGCTGCATTAGGAAGTAACTGGGACGAGGCGCATTGACGATATATACTTTTTTGCATCCATTCGTCTTTTGGCTAACACCTTTCATCTACACATTTATGTGGCTAACAAGTCTATAAATATAATTTAATTGAGTTGAAATAATTAGATTGAGCTTGTTGCAAAGATGCTCAATATTTATGGAATAAAATGATAAGGAATGTCATTAAAGCTTCAATTCTTATTGTTGTACTGGTATCCACTGGATCAATTACTCAAGTGGCCGTTGCGTTGGATTTGAATATTGATAGCGAGCTATCGAGTGTAAATCATTATCCTTTTGCGTGGGCCCCAGAGGCTATTTCTTTAGATGATAATCAACATTTAAGACCTTTTGCGAGCCAACCCACAAAAAAGTCTATATATGACTCCGAAGTCGTGGAAAGAAATTTTTCATTTAAAATTTATCGTGGCGATGGCCTAGATCAATTACGTGAAAAGCCTGGCGTCCACAGCAAAGGTATTTTCTCGAATGAAGATACTGATACTTACGGAATATCAATAAATCAACGATTCTAGCCGTATTTACTTTCGCTAAATCTACAGCGAACTTTTTAAGGTAACTGCATTCTAACTAATAGCGCTTATGCGCTATCACCCGCTTCCCTCCCTAAGCGTAACGGGCATACTTAGACTCGGGCTCCCCAACCGAGTCAATTTAGCCCCGGTTTTTCCCATTTAACCGGGGCGCTTTTTTATAATCAATGATCTTGTATTACAGCCTGGGTGAGCCATGCAGACACTTTTTCCTGTGCTTGACTAATTCCAACATTTTTAGGGGCAGAAAATAGTTGGATGCCAAAGTTGATGCTTTCTTGCTCTAATGTTGATGTCACTTTAGTTAGTGTTTTTATACTGTCATTCCTATTAACTTTATCTACCTTTGTGAGCAAAATGTATAAGGGCAATTGATAATGCTGGCTCCATCGAATCATTGCCCAGTCAATTTCTGTTAGGGGATGTCGAATGTCCATTAATAAAACTAAACCATATAGCGCCTCTCGGCTATGCAAATAAGATTCCATCAATTTTTGCCAGTTCTGCTGAATTTTAGCGGGTGCTTTGGCAAAGCCATAACCGGGTAAATCAACAAGGCGGGTGTCTCCATCTATTGCAAAAAAATTGATCAATTGAGTGCGTCCGGGCGTTTTACTCGTTCTAGCGAGATGTTTTTGTCTACAAATTGCATTTAATGCGCTAGATTTCCCAGCATTGGATCGACCACAGAATGCGATCTCTGCGCCACTGTCTTTTGGGAAGTCTCGCAATGAAGATGTGCTTTTTAAAAATCGTGCTTGTGTGAGGGAAATTTTCATAAGATTAAGTATATTTGCATAAATTTTTTCAATCTGTGGTCCTAGATTATGTTTTTTTTGCGACGATAATGGCTTTATGGTATACAAACGGCCCTCTGTTGCTCTCATAACCACACCAAGTCTAGGCATAACTAATATTCAAGAAGAGCGAATTAGAAGCTAAGGAAATAAATACATGAATAAATTAACTTGTTTGCTGCTCATTCCCATACTGTACATGTCTTGTGTGCAAGCAGGTGGAGATGCTGATGCTGGTGAGCTAAAGTCTGCTCCATGTGCTGCCTGTCATGGTATTGATGGCGTTAGCGTTAATCCCGCATGGCCGAGTCTTGCCGGTCAAGGATATAAATACATCGCTAACCAATTACAGCTATTCAAAGGCAAAATAAGGGTCAATACCTTAATGAATCCACAGGCTGCAAACCTGTCCGAGCAAGATATGCTTGATCTCGCAAGCTATTATTCCAATCAAACCCCAAGGACTGGTGTTGCTGATATCGATAAGGTGTTTCAAGGAGAAGAATTGTATGTAATTGGCGAAAGAATTTATCGTGGTGGTAATCCTGAATCAGGAATTCCTGCCTGTATGTCGTGCCATGCACCAAATGGCGTTGGTAATTCTGCTGCAATGTTTCCACGTCTTGCTGGTCAGCATTCTGTTTATACTGCCGCTCAACTTAGAACATATCGAAGTGGAGCTCGCTATCAACCTGAAGACCACCTGAATATGATGCAAAAGATTACAAGCTATATGACCGAACAAGAAATTGAAGCTGTTGCGGAATACATTGCAGGATTACACTAAGAACAAATAAACTGACAGGCGGTATTTTTAAAACTTCAGAGACGAACCATCAATACAAAGTTAGGTCAAAGCATTAACCATAAAATTAATTCCAACAGATATGAACAATTATATTAAAAATTCACTTATAACTTTCGTTTCATTATTACTTACTTGTTCTCTTTTGGTTGTCAGTAATGCTGAGCAAGAAGAAAGTTCTAATGGTGAATTTTTAGAGGGCCAGCACTACCATCGAATATCACCCGCAGTTGGGACAAATGTTCAAGATAGTTCTGTAGAAGTGTTGGAATTATTTTGGTACGGCTGTCCACATTGTTTTAAATTTGAAAAATATTTAAAAGCCTGGGAACAAGATAAGCCTGATTATATAGATTTTTCACGCATGCCTGCAGTGTTAAATAAAAGTTGGATTCCACATGCGCGTGCTTATTATGCATTGGAGACTATGGGTGAAGTTGATAGAGTACATCCAATATTTTTTGAAGCGATACATGTTCAAGGTAGACGGCTTCG
Source organism: Gammaproteobacteria bacterium (assembly GCA_965247265.1). Taxonomy (GTDB): domain Bacteria; phylum Pseudomonadota; class Gammaproteobacteria; order UBA4575; family UBA4575. The sequence goes on along the minus strand of OZ252002.1, from coordinate 281,018 downwards.
AGATATTGAATCTATTGCACGTTTCCTATCACAGCATGGCATTGATGAAGATGACTTTCAAAAAGCATATGATTCATTTTACGTTGAGACAAAGGTTAAACGCTCTAACCAACTTATGCGTGACTATGGGTCAAGTGCGGTGCCCACTGTAATCGTAAATGGCAAATATCGAATTACGGCTGGAAGTGCAGGTGGATATGAGCAGGTGCTTAAACTAGTAAATCAATTAGCACAACAGGAAGAGAGCTCATCATAATAAGATAAATGTGCAATTGTCCTTGCACATGAACATAACGTACTTATTTCCTTTTTGGTTCTTTATCGCTTAGCTTTTGAAGCAGTCGATCTGTATTAACACGATCACTCTTACGTGTTCGCTTCATAGGTTGATGCTGTCTAAGATCTTCAAAAATTTTTTTAACGGTATGCTTGACGTTGTCGTCCACAGTTTCCCTCATACATCCTTGTTTTTGGGTCAAAATATCATAGGCGACATTGGCGAGCACAATAATGTACTCGCGATTAGTGGATAGAGAGGGTTGACTAGTGGGTATTAGAGTAGGACTAAATTTGATGGAGATCACATAGCCATCAAATGGCATTAATAAAAATCGGCCTCCAGCTGCAAAACGTGTTTTCCAATATGGGTCTTTCAAAAAGGCAGTAGATACACGCTTACCTGATTTTGGTGCATGAATAAACTGACCGTCACCAATGTATATTCCCACGTGCAATACGTTTGTGCTAGTGAGTTTGAAAAAGACAATGTCACCTAATTCAAGTTGGTTGGCGCTAACAGGTGTTGCAGCTTTATATTGTTGTTTTGACGTCCTAGGTGTTTGTATTCCGAATTGCTTATGTGTGTAATGTACTAATCCACTGCAATCAAACCCTTTTGGAGAAGCGCCTCCATATCGATAAGGTTTTCCCAATTGAAGTTTTGCAAAATTTGCAATCTCGTGTCCTGTATTGTTTCTTTTTAGGCTAGAAGCTTGATTGGCACTTGTGCTAACTTTTGTTTGGCTGGGTGGGTGTTTTGCATTGTGAGAACAGGAAGATACAACGAATAATGACAAAGTAAAAATTAGTATAAATATAAAAAGTCTATTCATTAATGCGGTAATCTTAATAAAACTATTGTTATAGAAGCTACTTAACTATAGTCATTAAATATATCAATCGACTATTTTAATTAGTTGAAGATTCATAGCTTATAGATAAATGGTAATAACCATGAATATGTTAACCACATTATAATGGTAAGTGGAGTGCCAACTTTGACAAAATCAATAAATTTATAACCGCCTGCATTCATTACTAACAAATTTGTTTTATATGCCATGGGAGTGATGTAACTCATGTTTGCACCGAATAACACGGCCAAAATAAATGGTGCAGCAGGTTGAGATAGTTGATAAGCAATACTTACTGCCACAGGTGTACCAATTACAGCTGCCGCATTGTTTGAGACTATATTTGTTAACGATGCCATGAGTAACATTAAACCACTTAAGACGATAGGCGCACTTACGCCCGAGGTCATGTCCTGCAATCATCAATGCGCACACGGCAATAAGCGCTTCATGTCCAAATCCAGAAAATAGCTGCATAGTTGATAAGATGTTTCCATTAAATTCATAAGGGAATAGCTCAAACCCGATAGCTAAGATTGCGATAACGAATAAGCTTGATGTCTCTAAAGGAATACGCTCACGGGTAAACAGAAGAAGTGCAATAAGACTCAGTACGAGGACTGCAATTGCGTGCTGATCAGGAGATGTTGGGATCGTCATACTAAAATTTGTGCTAACGCTATACTTAGAGATATGTTTATCATTTAGTCCTCAGGTTAGACTTTAGAGTAATACATATAGCTGCAATTTGGTTTCATCTCGATCATTCACTATAATTCTCAGCGCACTAATAATAGGGTCTCAATAAAATAGGAGTTTGTGTGAACGACAATCAGTTTACAACGACATTAATGATTCTCATCGGCGTACTTGTGGGCGCCACAGTAGCCATATTGGCACTTGCTAACGTTCTTATTTCTGATGCTGATTTATCAGAAGACGCCGTCATACAAGGTAATATCGAAGAGAGGATAAAACCGGTTGGTAGTGTTAATACTGGAGACGAAGAGGCAATGTCAGCAGATGCTGATTCTTCATTGGGCGATGGTGCCGAAAGTGGTGAGCCTGAGCAGGTTGCAGAGGCAGCTTTATCTCCTGAACAGATTTATATGCAGGCATGTAGTGCCTGTCATGCTTCGGGTTTGCTAAATGCGCCAATGTATGGTGATAAAGCACGCTGGGAGCCACGTGTTGCTAAAGGCAAAGAACAGCTCTATACAAGTGCAATAAATGGAATAGGTACGATGCCGCCAAAAGGTGGCCGCAGTGATATATCAGATGAAGATATAAAAAAGACGGTGGACTATATGCTCGATTCTATCCAGTAAGTAGCAAGTCTAGTTTATTTGATATTTTTACGGGCTAAGCAGTCTGTCATAGTATCTATAACCTATCGCCTCGCTAAGGTGTGGCATTTTATTAGTCTTGCACGCTTCTAAAACAGCAATTAGTATTAATCTTTAAAATAGCGATAAACAAAAAATGTTGTTTATATAAAATATTCAATATATTACGTACCTCTATGTTTAGTGCCGGAACTCAATCATAAAAGTATTAGGCACAGTGCAGGATGAAACATAAGCGCAACAGGCATACTTTGATTTAAAAGGGGATGTAAATGTAATTGACTAACGAACACTACAGTTAAAGGATAATGATGACTAATAAATTTGAGAGAGTACCTGTTGAGGAAGACACAAAAATATTATACGAGCTAGAAATCCCGCTTGATAAATATCATGTGTTACATCAAAAGTGGTTTTGGGATAACATAACCGCTGAAAGCACCATTTTCGAGAATGAAGATGCTGCTGGAATTAAAGATGATGAACTTGAGAAGATTGTTGGAACATCGCCACTCGTTAAGAAAAATTCAGAAATCACTTTGAAGCGATCAGAATCAGGCTTTACTTTTGTTAACTTTAACTTTGAAGCTGGTTAATATAATAATGCTAATAAACTTTGCTATTTAAAAGCTAGAAAATAATAAACTCCATTCGTGGACAGATATAGGCATTAATAAGAGACTAGCTGAGACTATACTCAGTTGTTTTATATATGTTTCAATATTTTAACAACATCTGAATGACCGCTTTCGACCCAAAGCGGACATACCTAAGTAGCATAAACTAGTGCAAAATAACTTATAAAATCAGACTATGAAAAACGAAACCCATCAAGAAGCGCTTACTTGGTCTTTTTTAATTCATTTATTAATTATTATTGCAGTATTTACGCGATTAATACCGCATCCAGAAAACTTTACCTCTATTGGAGCTGTTGGGCTGTTTGCTGGTGCTTATCTTTCTTCTCGATTGGCCTTATTAGTACCGTTACTTGCTTTAATCATTAGCGATGCTGTGATTGGTTTTTACGATCCAGTTGTGATGTTCTTTGTGTATCTTGGTTTAGCCTGTAGTGTATTAATAGGTCGTGTTTTATTGTTGCAACAAATTAGTATTATCCGATTAGGTGGGAGTGCGGTCATCAGTGCCTGTGCTTTTTTTATTCTCTCTAACTTTGGTATGTGGGCATCGGGATATTATTCATATACTTTAGATGGCTTGATATCTTGTTATCTCCTTGCGATTCCATTTTTTAAGAACACCTTTGCAGGACATTTATTTTACGCGTTCTGCTTATTTGGAATATATGAGTTACTACGAACTTCATTAAAACGATTACCTTATCAACACAGCAAGTAGACTTTGAGTTACGAATGTCCGCTAACGACCCAAAGCGGACATTCACATTTTTACCTCTCTATCGACATAGTTTCAGGTCACTCAGCGATTATTTTCTCTGACCACTCAACATTCTCCACAAAAGATTCAGGTGTTCCAATTAGTGCGCCGGCATCTGCAATCTTATTTTCGTCAATTCCACGAGCCCTTGAACAAGCTCCACAGCATTCGATTCGAACCCCGAGATTTATGCTCTCATTCCGCTGCTCCGCGACTGAGGGCCATCCAATAGGCATTAGATATTCGCGAACAACAGATCAAGCCAAGGTTACCGCTTCACCAAGCAAGAAAATTCGAACATCATGGCCCGCACTCGCCAGTGCGTTACCGTGTCCAAATACCATTTCAGCATTTGTTGGGCTGTCGCTTCCCCATAAGGAGTTCATAAATCTTTTTGCCATGACTTTACTCCTGATTTTTGCATTATTGTTGGTTTAAGTTTCTAAGAATAAATTAGAAAAATAGAAGCTTAGTTTTGTTTATGATGCGTGTCCCAGAGACGACGGTTAATTGTGTAGTTTGTAATCTTGCCAATAAATGGCAACGCCAACATACCAGGTAACCAAGTACAATGTCGGCGATCACGGAATGTATTAATACAGATAGTCATTTGTTCATGGCCTGCGCGAGGTTGATCACAGTAGGTGCCAAACAATCGATCCCACCACGGTAAGTTAAAACCGAAATTACTATTCGTTTCATCATCTTCAACGGAGTGGTGAACTCGGTGCATATCTGGAGTCACGATGAACCAGCGAAGCAGAGGATCTACACTTTTCGGTATACGAACATTTGCGTGGTTGAACATACTGGTGGCATTTAACAATACTTCAAAAATCACAACCGCAATAATTGGAGGGCCAAGTACCAATATCGTGGCAAACTTAATTAGCATAGATAAGATAATTTCAATCGGATGGAAGCGCGATCCGGTGGTAACATCAAAATCGAGATCAGCATGATGAACACGATGCAATCGCCATAATACTGGAATGGCATGCACTAACACGTGTTGAATATAGATTACAGCATCCATAATGATTACCGACACAATTACGGCAAACAAGTATGGAGTTTGTAGATAATTTAGTATGCCCCAGCCCTGTGTTTCTGCTAACGCAGCCATACCTACTGCGGCCGCGGGAAATATCAAGCGTAAAATTACAGTGTTAAGGGCTACGACCCCAAGGTTATTCATCCACCGTATGGATTTTGAATTGCTGAGTGCCCGTTGAGGAGTAAGAATTTCCCACACTGCCATTATTCCAAACACTGCAAAGAAGAATACAAGACGGATGCCCATTTCATTTGTTGTAATAAACTCAGTTAAATGCATTGTTGATTTCTCTAATGTGAGTTCATCGGTCTTACTAAATGACAAATTAAAAATATCAAAAATTTGGTTAGGTAAATGATAAATATGGAGTTTCATGGCAGCTTAATTTAGTATCGTATGAAGTTTACTGATCTAGATCATTGAAAGCAGATAATGATTTTCAGACTTAAAAATTCAAAAGGCTAAATGTCTGCTTATGGCCGAAAGCAGGCACTCGACTAAAAGTCTTTAACACATGTGGCAGTCGTTGTAGGCAAAGCATCGCTATTTCATCACCAATAGCAGCTAATGATTTTTCATTAAAATATTAAGACTATTCTTGTTTTAATTTAATGATGTTTGCTAACAGCCTTAAGTGTGTCGATTGTTTGATGAAATAATGGAGCATCACGTTCCTGAGCTAAATGCACAAGGTCATCAATCGTTATAATTCCTTTTGCCTGCCCACTATTATTAACCACCGGCATACGACGTATCTTACGCTGTTCCATCTTCTTAAGCGCCGTTATGAGCTCATCATCAAGATCACACGTATATACTTCTTGATCGTTAATGACTGCACTGCATAGAATATCCCACAGGCGCAAACGTGTTGAGGACGCTACCATGACAATGTCACGATCTGTAACTATGCCAATTGCTTGTTTATCATCGTCCACGACAAGGATTGCACTACAGTCATGAAACAGAATTAGTATCATAAATTAATGCCCATGCATATTTGAAATTGCATTAGGTTTTCATATTAAAGATAGCTCATAAGACTAATTTGACTTAAATTTTGATATGCCAGAGAAAGGCCTTGGGAGGCCAATAATTTTATGTAAAATTAAAGAGTAATATTAGTCTAAAAGGTGCTACAAAATGAGCGGATTACAGCATCAAGTTCTTTACGCTGTATTAATGTTGGTTGCTGGCATAGGAATTCCAACATTTGCAGCACTGAATGCAGAATTGGGAGTAAAACTCCAAAGCATTGCTCTAGCTGCAACAATTGCCTTGTCAGTGGGTACTGCAGCTTCTCTATGTTTTTTGTTTTTGTCTGGAGGTGTATCGAGGCTTGGCCCTGTATCGCCAGTTTCATTTTATTATTATCTCGGTGGACTACTTATAATATTTTATATTCTCACTATGACTTGGGTTGCGCCCAAGTTTGGAGTTGGAAGCGCTGTCGCATTTGTATTGTTGGGCCAAATCATCGCGATGGCTACCATTGATCACTTCGGGTTGTTAGGCACTTTACATCATCCAATTACTATTCAACGCTTTGCGGGCCTCTTTTTAATGACAATTGGTGTGTTTTTAGCTGTGCGCCGATAGCAATTCCGTATATACATTGATTGATTTAAAAATCTAACAAATTATTTCGGTCTGAGAATTTAGAAATAGAAAATGAATAAACTACTCCTGAAACGTGTTTACGAAGAATCAAGCAAGACAGAGGACTATCGAATATTAGTTGATAGAATTTGGCCACGAGGAGTTAATAAATCTGAAGTTAAAATTGATCTATGGTTAAAAGAAATCGCAAAATTATTTATATTTAATCAGTTATCAGTTATCAGTTATTCAAAACTTTTCCTTCAAGTCCCTGTATACGTTGCTCCAATTCTTTAATACGTTGTTGGCTTTTTGATAATAGAGATGTTTGTACATCAAATTCTTCGCGTGTGACTAAATCGAGGCGTTGGAATACTCCCTCAACTGCTGCACGTGTATTTTTCTCAAAATTATCTTTAGCAACTTTAATGTCATCAGGGATGACAGCAGTAATTTTACGCACCACTTCATCAAGCATTTGTGTGTCGAATTTCATGTTAACGCTCTCCTCAAACCTTAATGTAAGTGTAACTGAATACAATTTGAGTCAACGCACAATATTTGTGCAAGATTGAAATAATTATGCGCATTGTATATGTGCAGCACTCTAATTTTTATTCTTAATAAGCACAACATGTTGTTTTTAATGGGTAATGAGGAGTTGGCATGTCATGTGCATTAACAATGCCCAACACATAAAACAACCCCATTTCATTAGGAGTAAAAAATGAGTAAGAAGCTACAAAGTTTGGGATTAGCAGCTGCTATAGCGAGCAGTTTAACACTGAGCCCGCAATATTTACTAGCAACTGAGGCCAATCTTACAGGTAATGCTGGAATATTATCGGACTACATTTTTAGAGGTATTTCACAAAATGATAGCAGTGGTAATGGCGGGATCGATTTTGAAATTGCTGGATTATATGCAGGGACGTGGCTCGCAGATGTGGAAGAGGGAATTGAGTATGACATCTATGGTGGATATGTGCATGAGTTTTCTAACGGGTTTTATCTCGGTGCAGGATATACCAGTTATCAATATTCGGATAACTTCGATAATGAATACAACGAAGTGAACTTTTATACCGGATGGTCAGATGAAGTATGGTCTTTGGACTTAGAGTACTCAGATGGTGAGTACAACGGTGAATTTTTAGATGATGCTGGAAATGTTGAAGGGGATAGCTATAAATTTTTTGCAATCACAAGTGGTTGGAACGGTGTGTACTTTAAGTATGGCGAATTTCTAGATGATGCAAAAGATGCTCTGGGCAACCATTTTGAACTTGGTTATGGAATGGAACTACATGGCTTTGATTTAAGCGCAGCTTTTGTTCAAACACAAAATGCCAATATTCTAGGTGATCCGGATCTTGACGAAGATGATGAGTCACATGTTTATGTTGGTTTGAGTCATACCTTCGACATTATGAAATGGGGTAGTTAGTGAATTGTCTAGCAAGCTGAGCCGAATATTCACTACAGCTCATTAGATTTAAATTATTTTAATTCAGGTTATGAATGAATTAGAAAGCAAAAGTCTAAATAGTAATACACAAACAAATATTAGGAGTTAATAGCTATGAAGCTTGTTACAGCAATAATTAAGCCATTTAAGCTTGATGATGTTCGCGAAGCTTTGTCTGAGATTGGTGTTACCGGTGTCACTGCATCTGAAGTTAAAGGCTTTGGTCGACAAAAAGGGCACACTGAATTGTACCGAGGTGCAGAGTATGTCGTTGATTTTTTGTCAAAAGTAAAACTAGAAATTGTAATTGATAGTGACCTTTTGGATTCTGTTATTGAGGCAATTGGTATAGCAGCAAATACAGGAAAGATTGGAGACGGTAAAATATTCATAGCATCAATCGAGCAAGCAATTCGTATACGAACCGGTGAAATAGGTTCTGAAGCATTGTAAAAAAATAATATTCCTTGGGAGGGAATTGTGGAAAATCAAATATTTGAACTGCAATATGCGCTCGATACCTTTTACTTCTTGGTGTGTGGCGCATTAGTAATGTGGATGGCTGCGGGCTTTTCTATGCTCGAATCAGGCCTTGTGAGAAGCAAAAACACTGCTGAAATTCTTACAAAGAACGTTGCTTTGTATTCGATATCTTGCATCATGTACATGGTTTGCGGATACATGATTATGTATGACGGAACGATGTTCTTATCAGGAATTGCTGGTGGAGAATCATTAGTTGATGATGCATTAGCAGTTTCGGCTGATAATGGATTTGATGGTGATGCCGTGTATGCAGATTCATCAGATTTCTTTTTCCAGGTGGTCTTTGTTGCAACTGCAATGTCCATTGTCTCGGGTGCTGTTGCAGAGCGCATGAAGCTTTGGGCGTTTTTACTGTTTGCCATAGTTATGACTGGATTTATTTATCCAATGGAAGGTGCCTGGACATGGGGTGGTGCAGATGTATTTGGCCTGTTTAATCTCGGCGATGCAGGATTTTCTGATTTTGCAGGTTCAGGTATTGTGCATATGGCGGGCGCAACGGCAGCGCTTGCAGGTGTGTTCTTGCTTGGGCCGCGTACAGGTAAATATTCAAATGGTAAGTCAGTAGCGCTGCCGGGAGCGAATTTGCCCTTGGCTACATTAGGAACATTCATTTTATGGATGGGATGGTTTGGGTTTAACGGTGGCTCTGTACTGAAGTTAGGTGATATTGCGAGTGCTAATTCAGTTGCCATGGTCTTTTTAAATACGAATTCAGCAGCTGCAGGTGGGCTAGTTGCAGCGCTCGTACTTGCTCGGTTGTGGTTTGGTAAAGCGGATTTAACAATGGCGTTAAATGGTGCGCTCGCGGGTTTAGTGGCTATTACGGCCGAGCCTTCAACACCGACAGCACTCGCTGCAACACTAATTGGTGCTGTGGGTGGAGTAATTGTGGTCTTCTCAATTGTTTTCTTAGACAAGGTTAAAATTGATGATCCCGTGGGTGCAATCTCTGTGCATGGGACAGTTGGGTTATGGGGCTTGCTAGTTGTGCCTCTTACAAACAGTGATGTGAGTTTTACAGGTCAATTACTGGGTGCTGCGACAATTTTTGTTTGGGTATTTGTGCTAAGTCTGATTGTTTGGGGCTTATTAAAGGTCATTATGGGCATACGCATGAGTGAGGAAGAAGAAATGGAAGGTGCTGATTTTTCTGAGTGTGGTTTGGAGGCGTACCCAGAATTTGTGGTTAAGTAAACCCTTCACTTTAAATGTTAATAAAAATTCAAAGTGTAAACTTGTTACACGATGACAGAGCGCCCCGTAAGGGGCGCTTTTTACTGCGATAGCTTTTCTTTTAAAAAATTCGGTGTTGCAAAACTAGCTATATGGATTGCATGGTTGTAATACATTGTATTAATCGGACGTTGTTTTACTTCCATTTTTCGCGAAAACTGTATTTTATGAATACTTGCGATAGTAGCTGACCACCATCCACTAGGATAACTTGGTTGTGGGAAATATATATGATTCGTGAATTTAAACCCAGCACTGAGCATGCATGTTTGCATGGGTTTAATAATTGAATCGACATGGATAAGTGGAGATTCACTTTGATGCACTAACAAACCATCGCGTGTGAGTGCCCGCAAGCATTGTTTATAAAAAGTGGTTGAGAATAATCCTTTAGCTGGTCCAATAGGGTCGGTGCTATCTATGATAATCACATCAGTAGAATCACTTTTAATATTTTGAATCCAATCAATTGCATTTTCAAAAATGAATTCGACACGCGGATCTCTATTTGCCGCACACAAATTTGGAAAGTACTCTGTTGATAATTCTGTCACGCGTTTGTCAATTTCCACCTGTTTTATGTTTGTGATACACGAGTGTTTTGCTACTTCACATAATGTGCCGCAGTCTCCACCCCCTATAATGACGACATTTTTTGGGTTATTATGGCTATACAATGCAGGGTGCGTGACCATTTCGTGGTATATAAAATTATCTCGTTCCGTTAACATAATAAACCCATCAATCACCATGAGTTTGCCAAAGCTTTTTGTTAAGTAAATTTCAATTTTTTGAAATAGTGTTTGTTCCTCATGAAGTTTTTCATGAATCTCTAAAGAAAATGAAGTGCCACATTCCCCACATTCTTCAGTGAACCATCTTTTATTTATATTTGTCATTTGGAACCTTCTTTTATGCCCTATCTCATGAATATTTTTTGTTGTAATTGTAATTGTATAGATACCGAAGATAAAAGATTATGAACACCAAAAAACATTGGAATATAAATATAGCTAAACAGCATTATCGCGTGGCTAATTGGGGCATGGGTTTGTTTGATATTAATTCAATAGGGCATGTAATTACGAGAGATGGGACCATTGAGCTTGATTTGTACCAGCTATGCGGGCACCTCAAAGATGCAGGTATTAAATTACCAGTATTAGTTCGTTTCCCTCATCTTTTGCAGCAATTTTTGCATAATTTGAATTTAGCGTTTAAGCAAGCGATGTCATTGACTGGATATACGGGCAGTTATGTTTCTGCTTATCCTATAAAAGTAAATCAGCAAGCATCTGTAATAAGACATTTTCATGACCAAGATCAGTGGCCTATCGCATTTGAAGTGGGTAGCAAAGCGGAATTAATTGCATGTCTTGGAATTTTACAAAAACATCGACAAACCATAATCTGTAACGGCTATAAGGACGAGACATATATCCGTTTGGCATTGATAGGGTGCTTATTGGGGCATGAGGTAATAATTGTTTTAGAAGGCTTGTCTGAACTACAACATGTATTGAAAATTTCAAAGGAGCTAGGCGTTACGCCCATGCTTGGAGTGCGAATACGATTATCTTCAATTGCTGAAGGCAATTGGCAAAACACCGGCGGTCAGCGATCAAAGTTTGGTTTAACTTCAAATGAGGTATTACAGCTCGTAGAAGAACTAAAGAATAATAATGTAGCAGATTGGATGCAAATGTTGCACTTTCATATGGGATCACAAATTCCTTCTTTAATGCATATTCAATCGGGAGTTCTTGAAGGGATGCAATATTTTTGCGAACTATTAAGCATGGGAATGCAGCTTAATAAATTAAATGTTGGAGGAGGTTTGGCAGTAGATTACGAAGGGGGCTGCGAAGATACATATTTTTCAAAAAATTATTCAATCGAAAATTATGCCAGCACAATTATTAGTATTGTACATAGAGCGTGCAGTGAAAAAGGAATACAAGCGCCAGTTATTTTTAGTGAAAATGGACGCGCTATGACGGCATATCATGCAGTACTTTTTACCAATGTAATTGATGCAGAATTTCAGTATGAAGATGAAAGTGTTGAACATATTAATTTCTCTGCTCAACATAATTCTACAAACAACTCTCTAAGTAGTCTTATAGAAATATATGAACATGTCACCAAAAATATCAACAATAAACAGTGTGAAATTGATTATTCAGGCACATTTCTAAAGCTTGTGCAAACATTGAAAACATTGGAAGAAGAATTTTCAAATGGATTAATAGCTCTTAGTGAAAAAGCTCTAGCAGAAAAAATATTTATTATAATAGTTAGACAGCTTCGTTTATGTGACAATGATTTAAAATCAAGTCATAAAAATATAATCGAAGATTATTTAATTACTAAGTACTTTTGTAATTTTTCATTATTTCAATCTACACCTGACATTTGGGGACTGGGTCAAATTTTTCCAATTATGCCTTTGCATTCATTGGGGGAGTTGCCTACGCATAAAGTGCATATACACGATCTAACCTGTGATTCTGATGGACAAATTGAGCGCTATGTTGAAGGCGATTCAGTTAAATCGTATATATCCTTGCATGATGTTAGAACAAGAGAGAGTTATATCTTAGGGGTATTTCTTGTGGGCGCGTACCAAGAGACTTTGGGTGACCTTCATAACCTCTTTGGTGATACAAATACCGTTAAAGTAGCGCTAAATCCCGATGGAGGCTATCAAATATGTGAAGAGGAACCTGGTGATACGGTTGAAGAGGTACTATCGTATGTGCATATCGATAGCTCTACAATGCGTAAAAACTGGTTGGAAAAACTTAAACATATGAAGGTTTCTGATCAGATAAAAGATTATGTGTTGCGAGAGTTTGAAGCAGCTCTGAAATCGGATAGCTATTTAAATTAAAAACTCGTCTTAAATTCTATCAATAATCATGCTAGCTCAAATTGTATTAATACTTGCATTGTTACTCATCTTGGCAGGATTGATCATGGTGCTGCTGGATGCCTTTTCAGAAGGATTGATTTGGGGCTTATTTGTGTTACTGATTCCCCCTTTCGCCCCCGTGTATTGCTTTATAAAATGGAAGAAAGATCAGGCACGAAATGGATTTGCAATGTCTTTGATGGGTGTTATTTTAGTGGGGGGTAGGTTTTTATGGGGGCGGGCTGCATTCTATCCCTGGCTTAAGCGATCAGGAGATGCTCAAATATCTTCCTGCCGCTTCACCTTCTAATGAGCCACTGCCCAACGATAAGCAAGCTGCTGATATAACACTAGGTCAAGAAGGTGAATATGATCCACTCCTGAGTGATGATAAAGATAAATTTTCATCTACAGAAATTAGCGCGTTAGCACCTAACGAGGATAAATCTGTAAAAGGTTCAGGCCGTGCAAAAATTCGCAAGTTCTCTCTGGCTGTTGAAGATTTAGAATTAGCTGTTGGTTCTGTAATTGAGGTAACTTTTAATGATGGCGATATAAAACGTGGCAGTTTAGCTGCTTATTCAGATGAGTCACTTTCACTTGAGCAGCAAATTAGCGGCGGTTTTATTTCCTATGAACACAAATTTAATACAATTAGATCGATAGTTTTATTAGTAGATCCAGGTGCGACACCACTCCCTCCACTTGTTAAAAAACAAAATGAACTATCCGAAACTAACAGTAGATACTACTGAACAAAATAGATTATCTTCATCTTAATAAGTTTCAGATTTCATTTCATATACACCATCCTAATACAGTTCTGTGGGCTGGTAAAATTATTATACTTAGGTTACGTTGATAACATTTTAAATTTATATAGGTTAAACTTGTTTTATAACAAGTATTATGAAATGTTTTGTTTATAAAAGCCCAAAGCAATCTGATATGTATATGTACTTATGCAAAAAAAATGAATTTGGAAAAATTCCAGAAAAATTATTGGAAAAATTTGGAGCTCCTGAATTTATATTAGAATTTGAGCTAAATAAAAATAGAAAACTTGCATTTGCAGATGCGAAACAAGTATTGGCCAAGTTACAAGAGCAAGGTTATTATTTGCAATTGCCGCCACACAACAAGCTATCCTTCCAAGGTTAATTTTTTATTTAATTACTTCATTATGACATTGCGTCTCACATTTCATCTAATAGTATGTATTTTATTAGCCGCGCTAGGGTATTGGTTGTATTTGCAATTAGACTTAAATGAGTACGATTTTATCAATTCTATTTCGGTAGCAAGTTACTGGTTTGGGTTTCTTGTTTTTTTGTTTTTTAGCTGGCTACTTTATTGGATATTGAATAGGCAATCTGCAAAAGCTTGGATTATTGCACTAGTCATATCTTTCTTAATTGCGATTATTTCAACTGTTGCTTTGTTGGTAATCTCGAGCGACCATGAAGATAGGCGACAGGCTGAAGAAGATACTTATCTGCTTAAGAATGAACTCAGGCCTTGATAGGCATAAATATTATGCAGCTGAGATTGTATGGCGAGGAAATTTCGAGTTATATATAATCTATAGCTTATAGCTTGAACATAGTCTTGCTGGCGCGTCGCAGTTCAACAAGAATATCTTTTTGTAATTGATCAAGCTCTGCAATTTTCGATTCAGCTGCACCACTTAGCCATGCAGTTGCTGTATTTTTCTTCTTAGTAAAGTAATTAAGAATAAATTGTTCTGAAAGTAGTACAAATTTTATTGCTTTTTCTGGGTCAACCTGTATAAATGGATTTTGTGCAATTTGCAGAGCTGATGCTTCCTGTGCAGCGCAAAATTTGTTAAGTAAATAATAAAGAGAGATACGTGCTTGCCGTAGAGAGTTAGAAACACGCTGTTTCGACTCTTCGTTTAAAGTTGCTTCAACAATTGCATCTAGCCATAAAATTAGATCATCCTCTGCAATTACCACTTCACCCGCTTTGATTTGATTAACTAAATCATATATTTCTTGTTGAATCTCTTTTATTTCATCTTTGGTTTGTTTGCGTTTCATTGTGCGTTTCCACAATGTTTGCGCTTCATGTAGTTGCTCTCGAAGAATATCAAGTTTTTCTTGTTTATCCCTTGTGGTTTCTTCGCGAGTCTCAATTAGTTTTCGTTTTTGATGTATGGCACGTGCCAACACTTTTAAACGCAAAATATAGTATTCAGATAGAATTTTCCCAACAGACGTCGTTTGTTTTTGCAATAATTGAATAGAATTTGATAAACGTTCTTCATCGTCTTCATTAACAGATTTTGTTTTTTCAAGAATGGCTAGATTTTCATGTAGTTGAATCGTTTCACTTCTTACGTCAATAAGTAAATTGTTTATGGCACCAATGTGTTTGACGAACGTAGCATTGCTGACTTTTTTTGATCCTTTTTGAGCTGCTTGTAACATATCAACAAGCACAAGAATTTTATTCTTAAACACACGTAAGTTAGCTGAACCAGACGTTGTTCTTGCTTTATCTAATGCGCCTACTACTTGGTCACCGTAAGTTTCTTGATCACGCATCCTTCTTTTAAGGTGGAATGAATTAGCTTCCATGATCAAATCATCAACAGCACTGCGTGATGCGATAGGTACTTTTTCACTGATATCAGCAGGAATATTATTAGGCAATTGCTCAATATGAAGCTCAGAAATACGGGATGCAGGGAGCGTTTGAAGTAGTTTGAGAAACTGCTTCAGTGATAGGGTGGTTTCAAATTTTGTACTAGCTTGTGCTGCGGTCATAATTATGTATTTGGGAGGCTATAACAAGCTTCTACCAGCTATTAATGTCTGATCTTGCGTGAACTTTGACTAAAAATTTAGGCCGAGATGCCCCAAAGGCGCTAAGGGGCGACGAAACTAAGAATTTTGGAATTTATCGGGCAAGGGCCATATTTAGTGAGCCACAAAATCTAGCATACGTCGGGTAGAGCGATACGCTTTTTTACGGATTTTTTCTTCTACTATGATTTCATTTTCACCGGACATTAGGACAGCTTCGAGGTTATGTAAGCCGTTCATTGCCATCCATGGGCAGTGCGCACAACTTTTGCACGTCGCACCTTCACCAGCAGTAGGGGCCTCGATAAACTTTTTATTAGGTGCTGCTTGTTTCATCTTATAGAAAATTCGATTGTCTGTGGCAACGATGAAAGAATGATGAGGCAGTTCTTTGGCTGCTTTGATTAATGCTGATGTTGAACCGACTACATCTGCAATATCTATTACCGCAGCTGGTGATTCTGGGTGCACTAATATTCCTGCATCTGGATGCTGTTCCATTAATTCACCTAATGCACGTGCTTTAAATTCTTCATGGACAATGCAAGCTCCTTGCCATAGCACCATTTTTGCACCCGTTACTCTTTCAATATATCGGCCTAGGTGCTTATCAGGCGCCCACACTATTTTTTTGCCCTGATCCATTAAATGTGAAACTACTTTTACCGCAATGCTTGATGTTACAATCCAATCTGCACGAGCTTTTACTTCGGCACTGGTATTGGCATACACAACAACTTCATGATTAGGATATTGATCGCAGAACTCACGGAACTCTTTTGCAGGACAGCCTAAATCTAAAGAGCACGTTGCCTCTAGTGTAGGTATTAATACTCGCTTTTCAGGACTTAATATTTTAGCTGTTTCTCCCATAAATCGAACACCTGCCACGATTAAAGTAGTTGCAGGATGATGGTTTCCAAAGCGCGCCATTTCAAGAGAGTCAGAAATACACCCACCTGTTTCTTCCGTAATCATTTGTAATTCCTGACTTGTATAGTAGTGTGCAACCAAGACAGCATTTTCTTGATTTAAAAGACGTTTTATATTTTCAATCTTTTCATTTTTTTGTTCTTCAGAATATACAGGCAAATTAGATAGAATCACTGCTGTTTCAGGGATTCCTTTTAAGGGTATTGCAAATTCGCTAGATGTTTCTGGCATGCTAAATAGATAATAATTTTAATGAATAGCTTTATATATAAGGGTGAAAGGGATGTAAATCAACCCCAAATTATAAGATTATTTATATTTTAATATGTATAGTAATAATTATAATAAGCAAAAGTAATAACCCTTTGCTGTTATTTTTGTCTTAAATTATATCCATATGTTTTCTTACGATGGCTGCTGTTGACTACATTAAACCCGAAATTGCAAAAACCTTGCCAGGTCTATTAACAACACGTCTAGCAAAATCGTTTGACTCCGATGCATATGGATATTTTGAGGACAAAAAACAAACTTGGCTTAGCATGAGTTGGAGTCAAGTGGCGCAACATGCAGCAAATGTTCAATTAGCACTGCAACAAGAAAATCTTTCAAAAGGGGACCGTGTAGCCATCATGCTGCGTAATTGCCCCGACTGGATAATATTTGATATTGCAGCTATGGGGTTAGGTCTGGTTACTGTGCCATTGTACACGAATGATAGAGCTGAAAACATCGCCTATATTATTCAAGATGCTGAAATAAAGTTGATGCTTATTCAAAATCAGCGACAATGGAATGAGCTGTTGCAAGTTAATTCAATTCTTGAATCATTGCAGCGTGTTATTAGCATCGAATCTGTATCGCAAGAATACGCTCTCGGTAGTTTGCTCGTACAAAAACAAGATTGGATAGATGGGTGTTTAAGTGATAAGTATCAATCATTACCTGATGATGCAAACGAACTTGCAACTATAGTATATACATCAGGAACTACAGGGCGCCCAAAAGGCGTCATGTTGAGTCACAAAAATATTCTTTCTAATGCATACGCAGCGTTACATTGTGGTGAATTTTATGAGGATGATGTGTTCTTATCGTTCTTGCCTTTGTCGCATACATTAGAACGCACAGGCGGCTGTTATATGCCAATGATGGCTAATTCTAAAGTTTGTTTTGCACGTTCTATACAACATTTAGCTGAAGATATACAAACTGTTCGCCCAACCATACTAATTTCTGTGCCGCGTATTTATGAAACGATATATTCAAAAGTGCTTAGTTCTATAAAACATCAATCATCAATTAAACAAAAGATTTTTTGTTGGGCGCAGTATGTGGGTTGGCAGCGTTATCAGCACGATGCAGGCGAAAGAAATTGGCATTTTAGTTTATTATTCTGGCCAATATTAAATAAATTAGTTGCAAGCAAGATTAACGAAAGACTTGGCGGTAGATTGCGTTATGCCATTGCAGGTGGTGCAGCACTTAATAAATCCATTGCAAAATTTTTTATTAGTTTAGGTGTACCAATCTTCCAAGGATATGGCATGACAGAATGCAGTCCAACGATAAGCGTAGGTCGTCCTGATGATAATGACCCGTTTAGTATCGGAAAAGTTTTACCAGGTATTGAAACAAAATTAAAAGAAAAGGGCGAGCTGTGCACACGCAGTGAATCTGTAATGCTAGGTTACTATAATAATAAAATGGCAACAGATGAAATTATTGACAGTGACGGTTGGTTGCATACTGGAGATATCGCAACAATAAGCAAAGATGGTTACCTTTATATAACTGGTAGAATCAAAGATATTATTGTGTTGGCGAGTGCAGAAAAAGTTTCGCCACAAGATATGGAAGGCGCAATTTGCGCCAATGCGTTGGTTGACCAAATTATGATTTTGGGTGAAGGCAGACCATTTCTTGCAGCCTTGGTGGTTTTAAATGAAAGCGAATGGAAAAAATTGGTGTCAGAAAAAGTTTAGATGCAAAGATAACAGGCAATCTAAATATACCTGCTGCGCAAAAGATTGTTCTTAAGCATATATCGGCAAGTCTGAAAGAATTTCCAGGTTATGCGCAAATTCGTAGAGTGTGTTTGTACTTGGATTCGTGGACGTTAGAAAATGGATTACTTACACCAACTTTAAAAATTAAACGTGCACAAATACTAGAAAGATTTTCAAATGACATTGAAAAAATATATGCATCTTTAGGCGCATAAAGTGAGTAAAAAGATTTAAAAATATTTATTGTTTAGCTTGCAGTAACATTGTATCTATACGATTTTCATGCAGCCGCTTTCTTAATTGCTCAAGGGCTTGGCGATCGTTGGACGGACCTATTCTTACACGATGCCAAGTTGTGTTATTAACATTAACAGACTGTATGTTCGCTTCCACACCTAATAATGCTAGTTTAGCCTTAAGACTATCTGCCTCGTTAAGTTTTTGAAAAGAACCCGCTTGTAATAAGTACCCGCCTTGGTACGTCGTATTTTCTTTGTTAATTATTGTTTTGTTTTTAGGCAGTCGTGTTTCTTCTTCTGGAATGACAATTTCTAATTCTGGAAGCAAGGTATAAAAATCGAATTTACGCTTGGTATTTACTTCTTTGGCACACACTTCATTTTGCTGTTTTTCAGATGTTATTTGCACATCTTCCGTATAGCGCTCATTAATTCGAGTGAACATAGCGATACCTAGTCCTATGAGTGTACCTAATGTAAGCCAAATCCAAGCAGGCAATATACTTGAAGTATTTTTCGATGATCGTTTAGATTTACGTGCCATATATTAACCTACATTTTTTTTGGCGCACTGACATCAATCAATGCTAAGCCATTGTGTAACACAATTTGCGAGGCTTTGATTAATTTTAGTCTTGCGTATCTAAGCGCAAGTTCATCTACTAATACTTGATGTGCATTATAAAAACTGTGAAATGCTGTAGCGAGCTCTCGCAGGTAATTTACAATCGTGTGTGGAGCAAGCTGTTCGGCTGCAATAAGCACTTTCTCAGGAAACATATTCAAGGATTTTATCAAATCTTTTTCTTGTTCTTGCGTAAGCAATGAGAGATCTGCGTTAGAAATTTCATCGTTCTGTGTATCGCTCACTTGCTCAAATATACTACTTATCCTTGCATGAGCATATTGGACGTAATATACAGGGTTATCTTGTGATTGGGAGGTAGCTAAATCTAAATCAAAATCTAAATGTTGCTCACATTTTCTCATTACATAGAAAAATCGAGCAGCGTCCTTACCGACTTGTTTTCTTAATTGGCGCAATGTAACGAATTCACCAGACCGAGTAGACATAGTTAGCTTTTCACCGTTCTCATATAAGTTTGCAAATTGTACAAGTAAAATACGCAAGCGCTTTTGATCATTACCAATCGCCTCTATTGCTGCATTTATGCGAGCGATGTACCCGTGATGATCAGCACCCCAAATATTAATCAGAAAATCGAAGCCACGATCAAACTTATCAAAATGATAAGCAACATCAGATGCAAAATAAGTGGGCTGACCATTTTCTCGTACTAAAACTCTATCTTTCTCGTCACCAAATTTAGTGCTTCTAAACCAAAGCGCACCATCTTTATTATACGTAAATTCATTTTTAGTTAATGCGTTTAGTGCAGTGTCGATTTTATTACTCGTTATTAATAATTTTTCAGAATACCAGTTGTCAAATTTCACGCCAAACAGTTCTAAATCATCTTTTATGTCATTGGTTATGGTATCTAATGAACGATTTTCAAATACATCATAACCACTTTCGCCTAATAGTTTTTTTTCATTGCTAATAATGGCATCTATAAATTTTTCTTTGTCTCCTCCTTCTGGTTCATCCAGTGGCAACTCTGACATCCATGCATCATTTGAATGAAAATACTTATTGTCATGCTCGCGGTGGATGCTCGCTGCAATATCCCAAATATAGTCACCTTGGTAAGCATTGCTTGGGAAGTTGATCGTTTCTCCGCAAAGTTCTAGATATCGTAGCCAAACAGATACCGTAAGAATGTCAATTTGACGTCCCGCATCATTAACATAGTACTCTCGATAGATGTCATAGCCTGTCGCCTCAAGTAGGTTTGCAATGGTTGCGCCGTAAGCAGCACCGCGGCCGTGACCAACATGCAAAGGACCAGTAGGGTTTGCAGAGACAAACTCTATCTGAATTTTCTTTCCAGAATTTACATTTGTTCGCCCAAAACGTTCGCGTTGAGAGAGAATTTTATTTAATACATCAGCTTGGTGGTCACCATGTAAATAAAAATTTAGAAATCCTGGCCCTGCGATTTCAATTTTAGAAATAGCTGGATCAGCAGGTATTTTGCTCAATATTTTTTCGGCAAGATCGCGTGCTGATATACCTGCTTGTTTAGATAGTTTAAGAGCAATATTACTTGCAAAATCGCCATGCAATTTATTTTTTGTACGCGTTATATGGATATCAATATCTATATCCTCAAACAGCTCTCCGACAGACTTCATTTCCGAAATTGCGGTTATTAGTAGGCTGTTAATATGTTTTTGCATCTAGATTCATTACTCACTTACAAAGGCGTTGCATTGTACTTAAATATAGAAAACCTGCATTAGTTTTAAGCATCTCAGCTTACTCTAAATCTAGCGGGTCTACTTCAATACTCCAGCGCACGCTTTTTGAAAGTGGAAGTTGTTGGATTTCTGTTGTCCATTTATTTAGATGTAGCTGCATTGCAGTTCTACTGAGAGAGGTGATAATAAGTTGGCTTTGATAGATTCCGGCTTTACGTTCTAAAGTTGCAGGAATTGGGCCAATCACACTTAGTTTTGATGATGCATTTATAAGTACAGAGTTTTTAACAGCATGTAAAAAATGCTGTGTCGTCATTTGCTGGTTAGCGCGTGCACGAATCATTGTCATATATGAATAGGGTGGTAAAGAGCAGTCTTTGCGAATTTTAAGTGCTTCATCAGAAAAAGCGGCATAGCCTTTTTCTAGCAGCAAATTTAGAAGTGGGTGCTCAGGTTGATGCGTTTGAAGAAATACTTTTCCATCAAGTGAACTTCGGCCTGCTCTCCCAGAAACCTGAATAATTAGTTGCGCAAGCTTTTCAGTTGCACGAAAATCAGTACTAAATAAGCCATGATCGATATTTAAAATACCAACCAGAGTGACACCAGGAAAATCATGGCCTTTAGAAATCATCTGTGTGCCAAGTATGATTTTATATTTTCCGCTACGTATATCATTAAGCTTGGCGTGCAAAGAATTTTTACGCCTGGTGCTATCACGGTCAATTCGGGTAATGGCGGTACTCGGAAAAATCTCCTTTAGCTTGTTTTCAACACGCTGAGTGCCTTCGCCTAATAATAATAAATTTTCAGAAGCACACTTCGTGCAAACTGATGGGGCGATCTGCTCTTTAAAACAATGATGGCATTTTAAAATATTTTTATTTTTATAGAATGTCATCCTGGCATCACAACGTGAACATTCTTCTATTTTCCCACAATCATGACAAAGGACGGTTGGCGCATATCCTCGTCGATTCAAAAATAGTAGCACTTGATTATCTTTTGAAATTTCAGTATTTATTGCTTGTATAAGCTCATTAGATAAGCCGTCATCAGCTGGCTTTGAACGTAAATCAATGAGTTTTAAATGGGGAAGATTTGATGTTTTTGCGCGTTTTTTTAGATTTAGTTTTTGAAATTTGCCTAACTTAGCATTTTGCAAACTTTCAAATGAAGGTGTTGCACTACCTAATATTATTGGTATGTTTAAAGATTTAGACCTGTAAATAGCTATGTCACGTGCATGATATAAAAATCCTTCTTGTTGTTTATAAGATGCGTCATGCTCTTCATCTACGACAATTAAACCAAGATTTTTGCATGGTAGTAAAACGGCAGAACGTGTTCCTACAATAATTCTTGCTTTACCTGTATTAGCGTCTAACCAGGTTTGTGAACGTTCGGAATCATTCAAACTCGAATGTGTTAAGGCAGCATGCACGCCGAGTCTGGATTCAATGCGTTCTACGAATTGTGGTGTTAAACCTATTTCAGGCACAAGAAAAAGAACTTGTTTTTGTTTTTCTAGTATCTCTTTTGCTAAGGCAAGGTAGACTTCCGTTTTGCCGCTTCCAGTAACGCCAGCAATTAAGTAAGCATTGAATTTATTTATTCCTTTTAGTATTTTTTTATAAGCATGTTGTTGATCATTATTTAATGTAATAGTTTTTAATTCTTTATATAGGCTGTTTTTTTCTTCAGCATCGCTACATTGTGTTTTTAAGACAAGATTCTTTTTAATTAGTGTATTTATTGTGGACCGCCAGTTAGATACTTTATTTGATATGGTATTTGCATCCAGACCATTTGGATGGCTTTTTAATAACTCGTATAGTAAAAGTTGTTTAGGCGCACGACTAAATGAAGATTTATCGATACTTGAACCGCTAAGTTTGAATACAGACTTACTAGAAGGGGCAATAAACTTTCCTTGGCGTAATTGCTTGGGTAGGGCTGCGTTCAGCACCTCTCCAATAGGCTGTTGGTAATAGCTAGCCGTCCATAGTAATAATTCAAGTAACAGTTTATCAAAGACAGGTTGTGTATCGAGAATCTCATTTACTTTTTTAAGTTTACTTTGTGGAAACGAGCTTGAATCAGATTTGCCTATTACAATTCCTGTAAGCTTTCGATTACCAAATAAAACGCGTGCGCGTGATCCAATTTTAATTTCATCCAGTAATTTATCCTGTGGTGCTAAATAGTCAAAGCTTTGATACAGCGGAACAGGGAGCGCAATATGTAAAATTGGTAGGGAATTCATAGCAAATGTATCGCACTACTATATTTCATCGTCAACTTGAATGTATTAGCTTTAAAATGGATGTCAATTTTTGAAATAAAAGTGTAATTCTGTGGATAACTATGTGGATAATTTGGCATGAGGTTCCTACTTTGTATAAAAAAACAGCACTCACGCACTAATTTGATCAAAATGACATCTAATAACCTACTGAAAAAAATAGATAAACAATTGATAAAGATGAAAATAATTATTTGGTAATGCATCTGGACCAATTATCAGGAAGTGTGAATAAACTACCTCAACTTTGTTATATATCTTTGGAACATCATGCTTGAGTGACCGGTCAACCAATAACATCATCAGACGTTATATAGCATATGAGGCATATTTTATGCCGTGGGAATAATTTCGGCCAGCTACAATGCTGCACATGCACATTAATAAGTTTATGGCCTTTGAGTAGCAAGCTTTTGAGTGGAAGCAAAGCAGGGTGAAGGAACGTTTTGAGCTGCTGTTAGAGTGAGGAAAGTTTGGATACATCATATACACAGCAACTCGAAGACTTTCTAATGAGCGTGGAGCACCGAGCTTTTCAAATGGCGCAATTTACGACAAGGAACCGTGATGATGCTTTGGATATTGTTCAGGATGCAATGATGCGATTAGTGACGAAGTATGCCAATAAACCAGCAGAACAATGGGCGCCATTGTTTTACCAAATTCTTAATAATCGCATCTTAGATTTTCATCGCAGAAATACGACCCAAAGCCGATGGCGGAGTTGGTTATCAAATAATAGCGATGAGGATGATTTTGATCCTATTCAGAATGAGCCCACTGAAGATATGGGGCCTATAGATATGGCTGACCTAAGCGAATCAGTGGCGCATGTCAATGCTGCAATTCAGCTATTATCGCCACGTCAACGCCAAGCATTTCTACTGCGAGCTTGGGAAGGCATGGATGTTGCTGAAACAGCAAGTGTAATGAAATGTTCACAAGGGAGTGTAAAGACACATTATTCTAGAGCCATTCATTTTTTACGAGAGCATTTGCAACAGCAAACATGAGTAATTTAAAAGACAATAGTAATGACCAAGAGTTTGTCTCACAAATACGTGAGACGCTGGACGCATCAGTTGAACAAATGGATGCAGACACACGTCATAAAATAATAATGAGTCGAAAACTGGCATTGGCGCAGCACAAAGAAAAGAGCAGCTCCATGTTAGGTTGGAGCAAACCTGCATTTGCGATTGCATTTACAGTATTGGTTGCTTTGGTAATTGTAAAATTACAATTACCAAACACCATGGAGCAAGAAAATATTGAAGCTATAGAGCTAATCGTGTCGCAAGATACATTAGATTTGTATGAAGACTTAGATTTTTATGCTTGGCTTGCTGATGAAGATGTTGCGATATAGTTATGTATTGGTGGTGTGTTTAATTATTAGTAGTCAGCAAGGCTTGGCTGAAGAAAATAATGATATTGAAAATGTGGACGAAGAGTTTTTGGAAGTTTTAGGATCGTTCGAAGCAGAAGATGGTGAATGGTATGACTTATTTTGGTCGACAATAGAAGAGGCTATGCAAGAAGATACGGCGGATATGGGAAATGAATAAGCTATTTACACTAATGATATTACTTGTTTGCACGACTTTAAGTTATGCGCAAGAAGCCGCTATTGACTGGAATGATTTAAGCGCGGAGCAGCAACAGTTATTAAAACAGGTCGAGGATCGTTGGCCTGAATTTTCTCCTGAGAAACAAAAAAAACTATCGCGTGGTGCTGAAAGATGGAATTCGATGACTCCTGAGCAACGTTCTCAAGCTAAGACACGAATGAAAAAATGGAAGTCTATGGATGAGACCCAAAAGAAACAAGTACGAGAACGGGTTAAGCGATTTGAACAACTTCCTCCCGAGCAGCGGAGAAAAATTCGCGAGCGTTATCAATGGTTTCAAAGTTTGCCACCTGAAGACAAGCAAAAATTACGAAAACATTGGAAAAACATGACACCGGATCAGCGTCAAAATGCTCGCAAGAAATGGAAGAATAAACCACATCAATCACGAAAATACAAAAACCATAACAATAAATAGCACGTACTGGTTTATACAATGAGAAAGACTCATTGCAAATATTTATAGACTGGGAATTGAAGTTTCTTAGTGTATCTTTGGCCAAATGATGTATTTGCAGTGGATGTGTATTAGATTTTATCCAATTTTCAAATATTTACCTATAATATTCAAGGTCTTAAGAATTTTGAAGCACGGCGATGGTCCAATCATTAATTGCATTTAGTCGTCATTTACCGATACAGTTTGCACCCAAGTGCATCAGGAGCGACCAGTGAGTGATTTAAGTCTGCAAGTACTGCGAGCCGACGTGTCAGGAATGCCTATGGAATGGGTGAATTACCAAGATGCGGCGCGCTTATATCATGGCGAACAAGTTGCCTACACGTGTGGCGAGCCGCTGTATGTTATTCATGGGGGCACAAATGCACGCAGTGGCATACGCAGCGAAATTGAGGTGCACTCAATTATTGCCACACATGGGAACAATCGTTCTTTACTTGATAGCTATATTCCACCATTAAATAGCCGAGCGCTATTTAAACGTGATGCAAATTTATGTTTATATTGTGGAGACTGTTTTGATCGTAAAGATTTATCCCGTGATCATGTCAGACCATTAAGCAAAGGTGGCATGGATGATTGGAATAATGTTGTAACAGCATGTAAGCGCTGTAACAATCATAAGGCAGGACAATCTCCTGAGCAAGCTGGTATGCAATTGTTAGCAATTCCATTTACACCTACGCACGCAGAATATGTTTATTTGCAAGGTCACCGTGTATTAGCTGACCAAATGAAATTTTTACTCGCTCATTTTCCACGCTCAAGTCCTCTGCATAAGCGACTTAGCAAACGGACCTAGCATAAATATTGGCATTAAGAATTTCTTTTTGATTATTTATAAATAATCAATGTACAGTACAGCAGTAGATAGTAGATGCTTGTTAATCATTTTTACATACTTAGATTGATAAGTATTAAAAGTCACTACCGTTAATCAACAAAGCCAAATATATACATGCCAAAATTTCAAGGCAATCAAAATTATGCACATGATAGTAATACGTGCCTGGGTGTGCTGATTACAAATTTAGGCACGCCTGACGCACCGACGACGAGTGCGGTGAGAAAGTATTTAGCTGAATTTTTATGGGATCCACGTGTAATTGAGATTCCAAGACCAATTTGGTGGTTAATTTTGCATGGATTTGTTTTGCGTACTCGACCTGGTAAAAGTGTGCATGCCTATGAAAAAGTTTGGACAGAAAAAGGTTCGCCACTGTTAGCTATTAGTAAACAACAGTGTGTAGCCTTGCAGTCTGAATTGGGAAAGGTCTTTTCTGGGAATATCAGGGTTGAATTAGCAATGCGCTATGGGCAGCCTTCAATTCGATCAGCATTGGACGCATTGCAGGCTCACCACGTTACACGAATATTAGTCTTACCGCTTTACCCACAATATTCTGCTAGCACAACGGCCTCGACATTTGATGCCATTGCTAAATACTTCATGCAGCTGAGATGGATGCCAGAATTGCGTATAGTCAACCACTATGGTTCTGAACCTGCGTATATTGATGCCTGTGCAGAGCAGCTGCAAAATTATTGGCAACAGAATAAACGTAGCCAGAAGTTATTATTTTCTTTCCATGGCTTGCCAATGCGAAATTTATTGCAAGGCGATCCCTATCATTGTGAATGTCATCAGACCGCGCGTCTTATAGTAGAAAAACTTAACTTAAATGACGAAGAATGGGAGATAGCATTTCAATCACGCTTTGGTAAAGCAAAATGGTTGCAGCCCTACATTGAAAAGCGACTTGAAGCATTGCCAGGCGAAGGTATTAAAACAATCGATGTTTTTTGTCCGGGGTTTTCAGCAGATTGTATTGAAACGCTGGAAGAGATCGACATGCAAGACCGTGAACTTTTTCTTCAAAGCGGAGGCCAGAATTTCAATTACATACCTGCATTGAATGCAGAATCTCATCATGTACAAGCATTGGTTAAAATCATTTTAAAGCATATTAGTGGATGGCCAGCAGACGAATCGAGTCTTAATAACAGCGAAGCCAAGTTGGCAATTAAAGAACGTGCTATACAGCTTGGGGCTAAGCAATAAGCGAATTAAAAAATAAAATCTCTAAAATAATCTATTGATTGGTTACTTTATTGCACTCAGTACTTCCAAGCATAGACGCTCAGTTTGTTCTGCATAACCGTCAGAGAATAAATTGAAATGATTGAGTAAGTGGTAAATATTGTAAAAATCTTTGCGAATCTCATAATCTCGGTCTAATGGGAAATGATCTTTATACGCACTATAAAATTCTTGATCGAAACCGTTAAATAGTTGTGTCATAGCAAGATCAGTTTCTCGATCTCCATAGTAACAGGCGGGATCAAATAAAATTGGCGAACCATTTTCAATAAACCCAACATTCCCACACCATAAATCGCCATGCAAGAGGCTAGGTATTGGTGAATAATTTTGAAAAAGTGAATCGAATTCCGTATAGAGCTGCTCGCAATTTTTTATTAGCGAATGTGGTGCCTGATTATGTTTGGCCAAGTCTAGCTGATAGCCAAGACGACATTGACGCCAAAAAATAAGCCAGTTTCTATGCCAATCATTGGGCTGAGGGGTTGTGCCAATCCAATTATTTTGGTCCCATCCAAATTGATTACTTGTGTTTTGATGTAAGTGAGCAAGAGATTCACCCAATTGTGCGTATGAGCCCCTGCTATGAATGTCTAAGTACTCAAGTAGTAGATAGCAATAGTCATCAATAATATCGCTTACCAAGGGTGTTGGCACGTAAATTGTATTTGTTGCCGATAAGGCATGAAGGCTGTAGAGCTCGTTTGCAAACATGCTGTGAAATCCAGCTTTGTGTGTTTTTAAAAAATATAATGTTGACCCAACTTTAATTTTATAGGCTTCACATATACTTCCACCCGACACTTGGGTTGTACTATCAATAACAAAGTCATCATTAAACTTAGCGACGAGCTGGTTTTCTAAAGCACTAAAGTTAATTGCCATTTGTGTATTAAAAATCTATGAGTAACGGTAGTTAGCAAGCTGAGTAAGGGTGTTTTTTTGTATTAATTAGAATGTGATCACCCGGATTGAGATGGTCAAGACGCCATGGTCCAATCCGGTGTCGTATTATACGCAGTGTTGGGTGGTTCACCGCTGCCGTCATACGTCGTACTTGTTGGTTGCGTCCTTCACGAAGTATAACGTTCAACCAATTGGTTGGAATTGATTTACGATACCTTATAGGAGGAAGTCGTTCCCATAATTTTTTAGGCTCAGGTATTCGACTAAACTCGGCGGGCTTGGTTAATCCATCTCTTAGTTGGATGCCTTGCTTTAATTGTTGAATACTTCTATCGTCAATTTCTCCTTCGACTTGTACCCAATAATGCTTATCAAGTTTAAATCGCGGGTTACTGATATTTTGTTGTAACGCTCCGTCATCGGTGAGCAGTAATAGACCTTCACTGTCTTTATCCAATCGTCCAGCAGGATAGACATTTTTTTCTGAAATGTAGTCTGCAAGAGTGGTACGCCCTTCTTGGTCAGTAAATTGACAGAGCACACCAAAGGGCTTATTAAATAAAATTAAGGTAGCCATGAGTACATGTTTGCCACATGTAAGGGTTTATTAGGCCTGTAATAAATTCAGCCAACGCTCACGTCGAAACTGGCCAAAATTAAACTTTTCGAATAATAATTCTAGTTCATCAAAATTTGGTGATTTGCGTTTTAGTCGAATAGGGATAGATAAATCAACCTCACAATAAATTTTTGTTAATTTTTGATACAATAGCAATAATTCTTTGTGATCTGATATTAAACATTGTATTCGTTTCGCGCCACGAATTTTCATTTTCTCAATTTCTTGATGATTCTCTAGAAGTTTTTCTAGACTCGAAAATCGATTTAATAACTTGGCTGCCGTTGCCATGCCTATGCCTGGAGCTCCTGGAATGTTATCGACCTTATCTCCAGCTATAGCAAGTTGATCTGCAATTTGCTCGGGATATACACCAAAACGCTTCTTAATTTGAGGAATAGAATGTCTCTTACCTTTAGCAAAATCCCATAAAACATCATCTTCTGTAATTAACTGGGCTAAATCTTTGTCTGATGTTAAAATTGTAACGGCATGTCCACGTTTGCGCATGCAATGTGCAAGTGTACCAATCAAATCATCAGCTTCGTAGTGAGGGCTCCCCGTTTCAAAAATCCCAAGTGCACGCAAGAATTCTCGGCAATAAGTAAACTGACGTTTTAGCTCAATTGGTGCGGGCTCACGATTTGCTTTATATGCTGGGTACAACTCATTGCGAAAAGATTTACTTAAGCTTTCATCAAATGCAAATGCTACGCGAACGGGCCGAGCCTGTTGAAGGAATTGATATACAAAATCGGCAAACCCATAGACGGCATTTACAGGTTCGTTTTGTTTGTTTACGACATGGTCAGGAACAGTAAACCATGCTCGAAATACATAAATACTTGAGTCGACTAAATAGACGTTGTTTGACACGCAATAGGCAGGAAAAGTTATTTGTGTGCAACTCTACTAGAGAGTTGTATGCATGTCAGCTGTGAGAGAATAAATTGTTTATTCGATGATCTTAATTAATTGACCAGGCTTTGGTTCACCATCTGGATACAGACCATTATATAGACGTAACTGTTCTACAGGGTGGTGTGAAAGTACAGATCGTTTAGATAAAGACTCAAAGGTGTCGCCCGATTTTGTGCGAATGAGCCTAATGATTTTTGATTTGGCAAGCGCTGCCTCATCTTTTTTGAGTTTTCGCAAACTTTTAATGGTATGGAGCGTTGAGCTATCATAACGATCAAGGGCATCTTCGTGTCTACCTACTGCTAGAATTTGATATATGCGCTTGTCATCAAATACGGCTGCTACTCGACTTGGCAGTTTCCCATTTGATGCTTTAATTGTTGTAAGCCCTGTATAGCCTTGAAAGTCGGGTGTTGTTACGTTCTCACCATTTTTAAGGCTGCTATCCTTAAATTGTTCGTTTAAATACTCTTGTGGTGTTTGACGCTTGCTCATATCTGTTAACGTTATTTGTAGCTGTACATCTTCACCACTTGAAATGGCAAGTAATCGGTCGACAAGATTATGCACCTTCCAGCCCAAAGGGAATTCAATATAGATATTTAAGTCTTTGTGATAGAACTTGTTATCGCGTAATACACCATCTTTTGCAGAAGGGCCCACAATCATTCCATCTATATAGTTGAGATATTCTTCACGATTCGCTTCACGCGTTGAAGCGGAATCAAATTTATTTGCTGCACCCACTACTTCTTGTAAACGTTTGTCATTAGAGGGGTGTGTAGAAAAAGTGCCATGATAGGCGCGTGGCTCACGCCCTTCTTCTTTTGCCAGTTGCCGATCAAAATCTTCTTGAGCTTTTAGAATTCCAACAACATTAATCATTTCTTCGGGGTCATAGCCAACTTGTGCCAAATATTCAGCGCCAAGACGATCCGCTTCTAATTCATGCTCTCGACCATAGCCGCGTGCTAAGGCTGTGCCGCCGTAGTTTGCAGCTTCACCTACCGCACTGCTGCCCGTAAGAATTGTTGCAACGGCTGTTCCAATTCCTGTCAATGTGCCGACACTGTGTTGACGAACACCATGGCGGGCCGTAACGTGGCCAATTTCATGCCCCAATACACCTGCAAGTTCAGCTTCTGAATTCATGTAGGCCATAATACCTCGCGTGACATACACATAACCTCCCGGCAATGCAAAGGCATTAATATCGGGACTATCCAG
Source organism: Gammaproteobacteria bacterium (assembly GCA_965247265.1). Taxonomy (GTDB): domain Bacteria; phylum Pseudomonadota; class Gammaproteobacteria; order UBA4575; family UBA4575. The sequence continues at coordinate 249,817 of OZ252002.1, read as the reverse complement.
TACGGTGACATGAAAGACGAGATTACTGCGATGGCTTTTCTTAGATAATTCTTCAACAATCCCTTCGACATAACGTTGCAATGCGGGATTTTCATAGGGACGATACTGTTTCATGATTTCTTGATGCGTTTGCTTACCAAGTTTGATTTCATCTTCTTCCGACATCAAAACAAGATCTTGTTTTCCGGATACAGGATTTGTTGCGCAGCCTGTATTAAAAAGTGCACCAATTAAAAAAAGGCTCATTAAGGCTGCTTGCAGTATTTTGCCCATCACATAGTTCCTAAAATTGTCCAATTGCATTGCTTAATTCTATAAGACCTGGCTAAAAGTTATTCATTACACGTCTACCGTTCTTAATTTAAATTCAACCATATGTCGAAAATGTACACATCATTTATTGGACGTGCCTCGGGCACCAAAAGTTTCCAATAATTATTTTCATCAAAAGATATGTTTCAAGTATAAAATGCGGTATTTATCACTTGATTTAACCGATTTTTGCATTCTCATACTATTTGTGCCAATGAGCAACGTTTCGCAAGCTATGCAAATAATAAAGAGGTTAAGTAGCTTGAAGTTAAAGCAGGCGCGTTCAGCCGAGGGATTTTAAACCCTGCGATTGAATATTATTTACCGCCGTAGCGCTTTCTAAATTTGTCTACTTGGCCTGCCGTATCAACAATTTTTTGTTTACCGGTAAAAAAAGGATGACACTGGGAACAAACATCGATGTTCATCGATTCTGAACCATAGGTCGAACGCGTCGTAAAGGTATTGCCACAGCTGCACGTGACGGAAACATCTTGGTAGCTGGGATGGATGTTGGGTTTCATTATCTTCAGTTGCATTCTAAATAAGAGCTCGCGGATCATACTCAACCCTTTGACGCAACTCAAGTTAGGATATCAATAAACTCAAATTAGCTGATAACATTTACAGTATTTCTAGCTATTTATACTTAAGTGATTGTCCTGATGGAGATTTGTTACTTATCCACAAATTCTGTGGATAAAACTGTGAGTAAATTAATTGTAGGGCGACAAATCTCGAGAAATATGACAATTTTATTAAATCGCTTAAAAAATATACAAGAATTTAACATATTGATTATATTAAGATAATTCAACACACATTAATTTTGGTGATTATTTAATCAAAAAAAGTAGGCTTTTTAGACAGTCGCATTACACTTGTGCATAACCTCGCCTCATAGCACTAAATATTCGGTTCCCCCGCGGTGTACTCTAGTCTGCATCACGTTTGCAGTTCACCAAGCTCAATTCTCCATTGCTGGAGAATTGAGCTGAGATTTCAATGGGCGAGCAGCACACTTGGCAGTCCTCAATATATTCGTGGTCGCCATAGCTATTATCAATCAAAATCTCCAAGCTTTCTCCGCAATACGGGCAATTAATTGTTGCGGATTTCATGATATGGTCCATGGTCGAAAAGACTACGTTTCTTGTGGCAGCAGATGTTGTAGCACGTTATCGAGAAAGTGATAGCCTTTTTCACTGCAACGAATGTTTTGGTGTTCTGCAATGATTAACCCGTCTTCAAGCAGGGGGTCAATGTGTGGCTGCAGCTGCTTATAAGGCAATCCTGTATGGCGTTCAAACTGCACATGATTAAATCCATTTTTCAAACGTAACGCATTCAGTAAATATTCAAATGTAATTTCGTCATGTGTGAGACATTGTGGTTTTTCGAACAATTCATCGGAATTTGTTTGTCGAATATATTGCTGAGGATGCCGCGGTTTTTCACTGCGTACAATAGCGCCATCTTTACCGCTGCTGAGCTTCTGGTGAGCACCGGCACCTAGACCTAAGTAATCGCCAAACAACCAGTAATTTTTATTATGGGCGCATGTAAATCCTGGTTTTGAATAGGTGGATACCTCGTATTGTTGATAGCCATGCTGTGCTAATAAATGCGCGCCTTGTACATGCATGTCCCAGCTAACCTCATCATTGGGCAGGGGCGGAGGATGGTTAAAGAAATACGTATTTGGTTCCAGCGTAAGTTGATAATAGGAAATATGAGTAGGTTCCTGCTTGATGGCTTGTTCAATGTCAAATGCCGCTTGCGCTACTGTTTGATTGGGTAAGGCATACATCAAATCGATATTAAAGTTTTCAAATCCTGCCTGTTTCGCTGATGCTATCGCATTATATGCCGTTTGTGCCGAATGAATGCGCCCCAATGTTTGCAAGTGAGCGTCATTGAAACTTTGTACACCGATGGAAATTCGGTTTATTCCAATTTGTCGAAATCCTGAAAAGTTTTTTTGATCTAGTGTGCCGGGATTAGCTTCAATCGTTACCTCGACATTTTGCGCAAGTGTTAATTGAGCGTGGATGGCTTGCAATAAACGTTCAATGCTGCGAGCAGAAAATAAACTTGGTGTGCCACCGCCGATAAAGATGCTAATAACTTCTCGTTCGCTTACCAGCTTTGCGTGTCGAGTTAAATCGAGAATAAGGGCATCAATATATTCATTTTCGGGGATCGCTGATCGTGATTCATGTGAATTAAAGTCACAGTAGGGGCATTTTTTTATACACCAAGGGATATGCACATAAAGGGATAAGGGTGTCTCAAGCATGGAAAAGCATAATTTAAGTTAGCTAGGTTAGGGCCACAATTAGTTTTTGTAAGGCTTGTGCACGGTGACTGATACGATTTTTTTCAGCCGGATTCAATTCAGCCGAAGAACATTGATGTGTAGGCACATAAAATAATGGGTCGTAACCAAATCCATTCGGCCCTTTTTCTTCATGCAAAATTATTCCTTCCCAGGTCCCCTCGCAGATTAATGGCATGGGATCCTTCGCGTGACGCATAAAAACTAGCACACATTGAAACCGTGCCGTGCGGTTTGCATCCGGCACATGCAAAAGTTCTTTTAACAACTTTGAGTTATTGGCGCCATCATCTGCATAATTTTCCGCATACCGTGCGCTGTAAACACCAGGCGCACCATGCAAAGCATCAACTTCGATGCCTGAGTCATCAGCGAGTGCAGGCATGCCCGTAAGCGTGGCAGCATGACGTGCTTTAATGATTGCGTTTTCTACAAAGGTAGTTCCCGTTTCTTCCACCTCGCTTACATCGAATTCAGACTGTTGGATAAGTTGATAGCGTCCCACACTCAGCACAGCCTGAATTTCCCTCAATTTCCCTGCATTATTGCTTGCGAGTATTATTTTTTTGGGCATTTATGCACCCAAGCATGCTTTTTGTTTTGTAATAATTTCAGTGATTCCTTTTTTACCCAGATCTAGTAAGTACATTAATTCGTCTTGCGTGAAAGATTGTTTTTCAGCAGTGCCTTGTATTTCAATAAAAGATTGAAGGTCGTTCATGACAATATTCATATCTGTTTCTGCCGTGCAGTCTTCCGCATAGTCTAAATCCAATACGGGCGTATGATGGAAAACCCCCACCGATACGGCTGCTACAAAATGTTCAATGGGATTATTACTGAGCTTGCCGCTGCTGAGTAAGTGTTGAATTGCATCATGAAGTGCAACAAACCCCCCTGAAATGGAAGCGGTGCGCGTTCCTCCATCGGCTTGAATGACATCGCAATCAATCGTAATTGAACATTCACCTAATTTATGCAAATCAACAGCTGCGCGTAACGAGCGACCTATTAAACGCTGAATCTCCAATGTTCGACCACCTTGTTTACCGTGGGCGGCTTCTCGGGCCATGCGACTGTTGGTGGAACGTGGCAACATTCCATATTCCGCTGTAATCCAACCCTGATCTTCGCCTTTTAAAAATTTAGGCACTTGGTCTGCTACCGTAGCAGTACATAAAACTTGTGTATCTCCAAATTCAACCAGTACGGATCCTTCCGCATGCTTGGTATAGTTACGTGTAAATTGGATATAACGCATTTGGTCTGCACTGCGACCACTTGGCCTGGATGTTGAAATCATAAAATCAAACTGGTGGTAATTTAAAGAGTCGCGCATTATACGCAAAATTCCAGAACAACTGTGCGATCGCAAGTAAATGCAATTAAAGAAAAAGGATTATCAAAGAATGCTGAATAGTATGACAGGATTTGCGCGCGTCGAAGATACATGTGAGCAAGGAAATTTGAGTTGGGAATTACGATCTGTAAACCATCGCTATTTAGAGATTAATTTCCGCCTTCCTGAAGAAGTGCGAAGATTAGAACCGCAGCTACGGAAATTTTTGCAAACAAAACTTTCACGCGGGAAAGTTGATTGTGTGTTTCGCTATCAATTAACAGATAGTGAAACGGCTGCACTTGAGCTAAATGAACCATTACTAGAGAGTTTGATCCAGCAAATAAGTTTTGTAAATAACAAATTACCGGAGTACTCACCTGCTAAAGCAGTCGATGTATTGACCTGGCCCGGTCTTGTGCAAACTGCACAGACGGATATGCAAAATTTTCATGCTTCATGTTTTGAATTATTCAAAAGTGCAACAAATCAGCTCGCCGATATGCGTGCCACTGAAGGTCTACGAATTAAAACAATCATCCAGGGAAAATGTGCAGAGATTACTACCATAGTAAAAAAGGTCCGCGTGCGATACCCTAAAGTATTAGCGGATGTAAAAGAAAAGCTTCAACAACGAATCGAAGAACTACATGTAGAAGTGGACCAATCCCGCTTAGAGCAAGAACTCGTTTACTTAGCTCAAAAGTTAGATATTGCAGAGGAATTGGATCGAATAGAAAGCCACCTAAGCGAAATGGGAAGCATTTTTGATCGTACAGATCCAATTGGAAGACGCATAGATTTTCTTATGCAAGAATTTCATCGTGAAGCAAATACATTGGCTTCTAAATCTGCTGATATTGAAACCACGCAGGCGTCCGTTGAATTGAAAGTTTTAATTGAACAAATGCGCGAACAAGTTCAAAACGTAGAGTAAGAATCAATAGTAAGCAATCATTTTTTACAGTGGTTTTAAGATTCAATTAAATAGGCTTATCTTACATGTCAAATGATCAACACATGCATCAGCATAGGGTTAAAATATTTTGCACAGGTGGGACCATTGATAAGGTGTATTTTGATGCGATAAGCGAATATCAAATTGGCGACCCTGTCGTACAAGATATTCTCAAAGAGGCGCTCGTGCAATTTCCTTTTGATATAGAGTCTATTCTGAAAAAAGATAGTTTAGACATAACAGGTGATGATCGTGATCTCATATATTCTCGCGTCAACGAAGAGGCGTGTTCACATATTTTAATAACGCATGGCACAGACACCATGATCGATACGGCGCAGCGATTGAAAGCTATTAAAAATAAAACAATTGTGCTAACAGGCGCGATGCAACCTGCAAGATTTCGTAATACCGATGCAATTTTTAATATTGGTTATACGATTGCTGCAGCCCAGCATTTATCTGCAGGCATATATCTGGCCATGAATGGAAAAATTTTCACACCCGAAGCGGTGCAAAAAAATCGTGCCGCCGCACAGTTTGAAGCAACCTAACTTCACCTATTATTTTTAATAAATTTTTCGTTTATATCCTTGAATTCCTGCGAAATGCCCATATCTCTTAAATAAGTAAACAAATTGTTCATTTAGGAGGTACAAAATGTTAGCAAAAGTATATCGAGATCCCTGGGAGTCTATTCGTGAAGTTCGTGGAGAAATGGACCGCATCTTTAATCGTGATGCGAAGGCTTATGCTGAAACCGCATCGGATTGGGTCCCTTTGGTTGATATTAAAGAGGGGAAAGATGCCTATGAAGTGATTGCGGATGTACCGGGGGTAAATCCTAAAGACATTGATGTCTCGTTAGAAGAGGGTGTGCTTACCGTTAGAGGTGCTCGTAAGTCAGAAGACAAGGACGAAGGTGAAGGTTACACCCGAACAGAACGTGTATATGGAAGTTTTTATCGGCGTTTTACATTGCCGGAAACCGCAGATGCTGAACACATTTCTGCTAAAACTGAACATGGCGTATTAAAACTTCATATACCAAAAAAGGAGAAGGCGTTGTCAAAACGAATTACGGTTGAAGGATAAACCTGCATCAAACATTTATTGATGACATGTAAGGAAACAGTAGCGCCGCGGATCTCCGCGGCGTTTTGCTGTTAGCCACTTTAAAATTGATATGGGCCATTTATGGAATATAAAGATTACTACAAAGTATTAGGCGTAGAGCGTGAGGCGAAAGATGCTGATATTAAAACAGCGTATCGTCGTCTTGCACGTAAGTATCATCCTGATGTGAGCAAAGAGACCAATGCCGAAGAAAAATTTAAGGAAGTGAATGAAGCCTATGATGTCTTAAAAGATTCTGAAAAGCGTCAAGCCTATGACCAGCTTGGTGCAAATTGGAAGGCAGGCCAAAATTTTACACCACCACAGGGTTGGGAAGATAATTTTTCTGGTGGTGGGTTCTCAAATACTGGTTCAAGTGCGTCCGGGTTTAGTGATTTTTTTGAATCATTATTTGGTGGTGGGTTTTCTCAAAGTGGATTTAGACAAGGTGATGCAAGCGGGTTTGGTCATGCTGGGTTTCAAAGCCAAGGCGCAGATCAACATGCGAGTATATCCATTAAATTAGAAGAAGCATTCCAAGGTTCAACGAAGAGCATTCGATTAAACGGCGGAAGAAATCTAGACGTTAAAATTCCAACCGGAATAACGTCTGGTAAACGTATTCGTCTTGCAGGGCAAGGGGCCACGGGAATGGGTGGAGGCCCTAGTGGTGATCTCTACTTGGAAGTAAGCATATTGCCACATTCTGTTTATACACTCGACGGTCGAAATGTGCTGCTCGACTTACCCGTAACGCCTTGGGAAGCCGCTTTGGGCGCACGAATTGAAGTGCCTACATTGGGCGGGCGCGTTGAAGTAAAAGTACCAGCTGACTCCCAGTCTGGAAAAAAGCTGCGATTGAATAAACGCGGGTTACCTGGAAAAATACCCGGCGATCAAATTGTAACGCTACTGATTATGATACCCGATGCCTCGACGGATGAGGATACGTTATATTATGAAGAGATGGCGAAACGGTTTGATTTTAATCCCCGCGCATCGCTTAATATGCATTCTTAAGCAACTAATATTTCTACAACAGAATTTCAACCTGATGTTAAATAAATTCATTCCCCGCGTTGTATTACTTGGTGTGATAGGTAGCGTGTCTATCACATCCGCGACATTACCGACAAGCGTAGACGGCCAAGCTTTGCCCACGCTTGCACCTATGTTAGAGCGAACCACGCCTGCAGTCGTTAACATTTCGACAACAGGAAAAGTGGTGGTACGTGACCCATTTTTCGATGACCCATTTTTTCGTCGGTTTTTTGATGCACCGGAACGCCAGCGCGAACGACGCACCACCGGTCTCGGTTCGGGGGTAATTTTGGATGCAGTGAATGGTTATATCGTGACAAATACGCACGTTATTGCAAAGGCTGAAAATATTGTTGTGACATTGGAAGACGGTGAAAAATTTACAGCCGAAGTGGTAGGAAAAGATCCCGGTGTAGATATCGCTATTATAAAAATTGAAGCAAAAAGACTGATTGAAATTCAGTTGGGTGATTCCGATAAATTGCGACAAGGTGATTTTGTAGTGGCAGTAGGGAATCCATTTGGTTTGGGACAAACTGTCACATCAGGGATTGTAAGCGCATTGGGACGTAGTGGCTTGGGGATTGAATCCTACGAAGATTTTATTCAAACAGATGCGTCCATTAACCCCGGTAATTCGGGTGGTGCGCTGGTTAATTTACGCGGAGAGCTTGTAGGCATAAACACAGCTCTTTATGGCCCGACGGGCGGCAATATTGGCATCGGGTTTGCCATCCCCGTTAACATGGTCAAACAAATTGCCAATCAACTGATTGAGCACGGAGAGGTTAAACGAGGCCGATTAGGTTTCACGGCACAAGATTTAACTCCAGAGTTAGCAGAAGCGTTTGATACATCGCGTAAAAAAGGTGTTGTTGTTGCGCGCGTGGAACCAAAATCACCCGCAGAAAAAGCTGGAATTAAAGTTGGGGATGTCATTGTTGCTGTAAGTGGACATGAAGTAGAAAGTTCTGCACAAGTCCGAAATGAAATTGGCTTATTGCGAATTGGTACACAAGTAAGCATTGAAGTATTGCGTAATGGTAAGTTAAAGGTTTTAAATGCCTCAATCGAAGAGCAGGTTACCAATACCATTAGTGGAAAATCGCTTAGCCCAAAACTTGAAGGTGCCTCATTTAGTGAAACACTCGAAGATACTTCTGCTGGAACTACGGCGGGTATTGAAGTGATTAGCGTAAGTGGTAGCGCGGATGCAACAGGATTGCGTAAAGGCGACATCATTATTAGTGTAAATAAAATGCGCGTTAAAACCTTCCAAGACGTGAAGGCCGCTATTAAGAAAAATCCTAAAGCATTGTTATTAAATGTACAGCGTGAAGCACGTGGTTTGTTTATTCTAATTCAGTAAGCACTGATAGGATCAATGGAGTTGCCACTAACCTCCGGTAACCGGAGGGAAAAACGCGACTTCATCACCATCAACCACTTCGTGGTTGAAATCTGCGTATTCGTGATTCACGGCAACAAGCAGGTGTGGCGGTCGATCCATATTACCGGTAGCCTGCTTCCAAATCTCTTCAACGGAAACGGTTCGTGTAAAAGGCACCTCATCTTTCGGTCTTCCCATTGATTCACGTAGGCTGGCAAAATACTTTACGTGTACTGACATCTTTGAAATAACATGGTTGAATGCGATACGTATCATTCAAATTGAAATGGTACCATCAGACAATAGTGACGATGGAGTAGAAAGATCAGTGAGCAAGCTTACACATTTTAACGCTGCGGGTGAGGCCCATATGGTGGATGTGGGAGAAAAGCCCGTCAGTCACCGAATTGCTGTGGCAGATGGGCGCATTAGTATGCGTACAGAAACCGTAATGCTCATCCAAAGCGGCGGGCACAAGAAAGGTGATGTGCTGGGTATCGCACGCATTGCAGGGATCATGGCCGCAAAAAAGACCGCAGAACTCATACCTCTGTGCCACCCGCTTGCCTTAACCTCCATTGGAATCGAATTTAAAATGGAACAGGCACCTGCAGCAATCTACTGTACCGCACGAGTAGAAACCCATAGTCAAACGGGTGTAGAAATGGAAGCCATCACAGCAGTGCAAATTGCCTTGCTGACAATTTATGACATGTGTAAAGCGGTCGATCGCGGCATGACGTTGCAAGACATTAGATTACTCAAAAAAACAGGTGGTAAATCGGGCACATGGGAGCGTAACGAATAAATCATCCCTTATGCTCAATATATGCAGCGAATATAAACCAATCACTTGATTAACATCTTTTTTGGGTAAATATAAAATGGCAGTGCACAGAATTGCATAGCTTCACAAACTTATCACCAAGGCTGATGTCAATTCTAAAGTGAGAATAGAAACATAGAATAATTATAGCGTTGGGAGTCTAGATGAAAATTATTAAATATAGTGCCATTTTACTTGGTGTGCTGCTTGTGGTATTTATTGCCGCAGCCATTTATTTCGCGTCAACGTTTGATCCAAATGCATACAAAGACTTAATTGTGGCTAAAACCAAAGAGGCCACAGGGCGAGAGCTCATTCTCGATGGCGACATTGAAATTTCAATATTTCCATGGCTTGGTTTATCACTTGGTAGTACAACATTTGGAAATGCGCCTGGTTTTGGCGAATCGCCTATGGCCAGGGTAAAAGAAGTGGATGTACGCATTGCACTAATTCCATTATTTAAAGGACAAATACACGCTGCGAAAGTCAAGTTACATGGCTTACACGTTGATTTGCAAAAAAATGCACAAGGTATCTCGAATTGGGATGATCTACTAAACGAAGCAGAGTCATCCGACAAGCATCAAGCAGAAGCATCAGATACGACTGAAAAAACGTCTGAACCCCCTCCGTACGAGTTCATAATTGGCGGCGTTGAAATTAAAGATGCAAACTTATCTTGGCAAGATGATGAAGCCGGTACCAAGCTTCAGATTGCACCGTTTCAGTTAAACACAGGTGAAATTGGCACAAGTACACCCACGGATGTAAGCATGGAGTTAACAATGAAGAATTCGGCACCCGAAGTCACCTTAGACCTTGCGTTAACTGCAGAAGTTTTATTTGACCCTAAGTTGCAAGTCCTTACGGTAACAGGGTTACACCTTGCCTCCAAAACAACCGGCGAACCCCTTGCTGAAGGCAAGATGTATGTCAACATCGCCGCAGATCTTTCTGGCAACATTCAGACTCAAGACTATGCATCCGATAACATCGAAATAAACGTTGTCGGTGAAGGTGATACTTTCCCAAATGGAAAGCTAAACATGCTATTGCAAACAGCTTTAAAAATGAATTTGGAAAAAGAAACCGTTGCACTTTCTTCGCTGTCCATTGATATGGATGACACAAAATTCACTGGCAATGCTTCGATTCAATCGTTTGATAAACCAAAGGTAACGTTTGATTTAGCGTCCAAATTATTGGATTTAGATCAGTTAATTCCAGTATCGGAAGACGCTGAAACTCAATCTTCCACAAGTTCTTCTCCTTCGCAAGCCGATGATAATGCACCCATCGAATTACCCACCGACACGCTGCGAGATCTGCATGTGAAGGGAGATATTAGTGTTGAGACCTTAAAGGTGTCAGGCATGACCATGACCAGTGTAAAGGCAAAGATTGCAGCGCAAGATGGTTTGCTTCAAGTCGCACCCATGTCGATGAATCTGTATGAGGGCAATATGAAGGGTAAAACCAGTTTGGATGTGCGCAAAGACACGCCTAAGTATGCATTGGTTGCAGAGTTGGCAGGGGTGCAAATTGCCCCGCTCAGCGTCGATTTTCTTGGGGAGGAAAAAGCCTATGTTCGTGGTGTCAGCAATCTTTCAATGGACATTAATACCTTCGGTAATAGTGTTGCACAGCTTAAACAGGGCTTAGGGGGCAAGGTGGTGTTGAACGCAACCGATGGCGCCTTGCGCGATAAAAAGCTCGCGGCTAATGTTGAAAAGGCGGTTGCCGTGTTGAAAGCACGCGGTCCCAAGCCTACGGGTGAAGAGCTTGTGTTTGATAAGTTATTTGGTACGTTCAATATTTCGAAGGGCGTTGCGGACAATAATGATTTTATATTGAACACGCCACTAATCGCTGCAAAAGGCGCAGGCCAAATCGATATTGGGCAATCGAAGATTGACTATGAGCTTTCAATTGGGTTGTCTGAAAAAGAGGGGAGTTGCGGAGTGCCCGTTAATGTAAAAGGTCCATTTGAAAAACCTCGCTACGGTGTGGATGTGCAAGCTGCATTAGCGTGTACGCAATCTGAAAAAATTGAAGAAAAGAAAGAAGAGTTGAAAGAAGATCTTCAAGAAATACTTCAAGAAGAACTTGGGGATGATTTAGGGAAACAACTCATGGATAAAATTAAATTATTCTAATGAAGCATGTCAGTGCATGCGTACTTTTTTTTATTACCATTTTAAATGCGTCATTCGCTGCCGATGTCAGTGTCCGGTTTGATGAGGGCACGTATTATTTCACTGCTGATTTCACCGTTGAGGCGACACCTCAACGTGTGATGGAAGTGTTGACGGACTATGAAAACATTCATGAGCTTAATCCTGTTATTACAGAGAGCGATCTTTTAGAAACGTCTCAATCAGACATCACACGTATTCGCACAGTGTTGCATGACTGCGTTTTATTTTTTTGTCGCACGATCACACGTGTCGAAGATGTTGCGCAAATTAATAACGAAAGGCTTGAAGCGTATCTTATACCAATGATGAGTGATTTGCGATCGGGTGAAGCCGTTTGGGTCTTAAATGAGATACCCACTGGCACGACTGTAAACTATGAGGCAAACATGCAGCCTAAGTTTTGGATTCCGCCTTTCATTCGTTCATACGTGCTTACAAAAAAGTTTAAAAATCGGGTATTAGAAAGTATCGAACGCTTGCAAAAAATTGCAACAAGTTGATGATGGCTAAGCAATTCAGCACACAAATTTTAAGCTGGTTTAATCAATTTGGGCGAAAAAATTTGCCTTGGCAACGTGATCGAAATCCTTATCATATTTGGGTTTCGGAAATCATGCTTCAACAAACGCAAGTTTATACGGTTATTCCGTATTATGAAAAGTTTATTAATCGTTTTCCAACCGCTGAACAACTTGCAAGTGCGTCCATCGATGAGGTGCTACACCATTGGACAGGGTTGGGTTATTACGCACGTGCGCGAAATTTACATAAGGCTGCATCTATTATTAGTGAAAACTACCAAGGAAACTTTCCAATACACGTTGATGCTGTCCTTGCATTACCAGGTATTGGAAAGTCAACGGCGGCTGCCATATTGGCATTAAGCTTTCAGCAGCCGTTCGCAATCTTAGACGGTAATGTAAAAAGAGTTCTTGCAAGATATTTTGCTGTAGAAGGTTGGCCAGGTCATCGCAACATAGAAAATAAGCTATGGTTGTATGCAGAATCACTGTTGCCCGATCAACGTATTGCAGACTACACGCAAGCCATGATGGATCTAGGTGCAACCGTTTGTGTGCGCACCAATCCAAAATGTTTTAACTGTCCTGTTCGTGCTAATTGTGTGGCTCACACACAGCAGCGACAACATGAATTCCCCGCACCGAAACCCACAAAACAACGTCCAGAACGTGAAATTATTGTTGCGATTGTCCAGGATCAGGCTAAATTAATTTGGTTAGAAAAACGTCCGCCCATTGGAATTTGGGGCGGGCTGTATAGCTTTCCTGAATTTAATAATGAAGCCGACTTGAATAATTGGCTCACAAAATTGCGGAAGAGTGAACAAACCGTTGTGACACCCTTAGCGCCCATCTTTCATACCTTCTCTCATTTCAAGTTATGTATGCATCCCAGGCTCATTCACCTCAATCATCAGCCCATTGGTGTAATGGAAGACGCTCTCGGGGTTTGGTATAACGCTACTAACCAAAAAATAGGGCTGGCTACACCGGTAAAAAAGACCTTGAATCAGCTCTTTCAGCATAAAAAGGAAAATCCTCATGACGCGCATGGTTCAATGTGTGAAGCTCGGTGAAGAAGCGGAAGGTTTAGAGTACTTGCCGTATCCCGGTGAGTTAGGCCAGAAAATTTATGAAAATGTCTCCAAACAAGGTTGGGAAATGTGGGTGGGCCACCAAACAATGTTAATGAACGAATATCGATTGTCCCCAGTGGACCCCAAAGCACGAAAGTTTCTTGAAGATGAAATGGAAAAGTTCTTTTTTGGAGAAGGGTCTGATAAACCGCAGGAATTTGTTGAACCTGGTGCCCAGTAGTCACCAATTAACGATTAACTGTTGACTCCTAATTTGTAGCCTCGTTTAATAGCGCGCTTCGACCTTTACCCCCTTATTTGGCCAGGTAGCTCAGTTGGGAGAGCAGTGGACTGAAAATCCTCGTGTCGGTGGTTCGATTCCGCCCCTGGCCACCACATATTTATTTAATTACCACACGTATACATAACATTAACTTTGTAAAAGCCATGAGCACGTCTGAATTACTTCGAAACATCGCCATTATTGCCCATGTGGATCATGGCAAAACAACCTTGGTGGATAAGCTCCTGGCACACAGTCGGGCACCCTAGACCGTAAAAATATTCATGTTGAACGCATCATGGATTCCAATGATCAAGAACGTGAGCGAGGCATTACTATTTTGGCAAAGAACACCGCGTTAACCTGGCGCGATTATCGAATCAATATCGTAGATACACCTGGGCATGCTGATTTTGGTGGGGAAGTTGAGCGTGTACTGTCGATGGTAGATAGCGTGTTACTTCTTGTTGATGCGGTGGATGGACCTATGCCACAAACACGATTCGTCACACAAAAAGCATTTGAACGCGGACTGCATCCGATTGTCGTGGTGAATAAAGTAGACCGTCCTGGATTTCGTCCTGATTGGGTGATTGATCAGGTATTTGGCTTGTTCGACCGATTGGGTGCTACCGATGAGCAACTGGATTTTCCAATCGTGTATGCCTCTGCCCTTGAAGGCGTTGCGGGTTTAGAAATAAATGAAATGCAAGACGATATGGAACCCTTGTTGGATTTAATTATTGATCGTGTCCCCGCCCCTAATGTAAATGTAGCAGGCTCATTGCAAATGCAAATAAGTGCACTCGACTATAGTAGCTATGTGGGTGTAATCGGTGTGGGGCGAATTACACGAGGTATTCTAAAACGAAATACACCGGTTTCCATTATTGATCGTGAAGGCGTAACACGAAGCGGTAAAGTTCTCAATGTAATGATACACCATGGATTAAAGCGAATTGATTCTGAACAAGCCGAAGCAGGAGACATTGTATGTATAACAGGAATCGATGGCTTAAATATATCCGATACGCTCTGTACACCGGATAAAATAGAAGCACTCCCTGCTTTATCTGTGGATGAACCTACAGTTAGTATGACCTTTCAAGTGAATGATTCTCCATTTGCTGGGCAAGACGGTAAGTATGTAACAAGCAGAACCATTAAAGAACGTTTAGATAGAGAGCTGATTCATAATGTGGCGTTACGTGTGAACCAAGGTGAAATCGCAGATAAATTTATCGTTTCAGGTCGAGGTGAACTGCATTTAAGTGTGTTAATTGAAAGCATGCGTCGTGAAGGGTATGAACTAGGCGTATCGCGTCCAGAAGTAATTCAAAAAGAAGTAGATGGTCTGCTACATGAGCCCTATGAACAACTTGTCATTGACTGCGATGGGACACATCAAGGTGCTATTCTCGAAAAGTTGGGTGAGCGACGTGCAGAAATTAAAAATATGGAACCCGATGGAAAGGGCCGTGTACGATTAGAATTTATTGTACCTGCGCGCGGCTTAATTGGTTTTCGATCACAGTTTATGACCATTACCTCTGGCAGTGGCATTATGACGCATGTATTTGATCATTATGGAACCGTAAAAAGCTGGTCCTGTAGCTAAACGCCAAAATGAGGTTTTAGTTTCAATGGTGTCAGGAAAGTCACTGGGATATGCACTGTATGCGTTGCAAGAACGTGGACGATTATTTATTAATCCTGCAACAGATGTGTATGAAGGGATGATCGTTGGCGCACATAATCGAGATAATGACCTTGTGGTAAATCCAACCAAAGCAAAACAGCTTACCAATATACGTGCCGCGGGCAGTGATGAAAATATTAATCTGACGCCACCGATTAAACATAGTCTTGAACAAGCGCTCGAGTTTATAGACGAAGATGAATTAGTAGAAGTAACTCCTAAACATCTTCGATTGCGTAAAAAGTTTCTTAAAGAACACGAACGAAAACGCGCAAGTCGCAATGTTGCAGCATAAGTAAAAATATTATTAATAAAAAATATAAACGGGAGAAAACTAAATATGTCAGAATGAATAGTCATGCAAGTAGGTGAATCATTAGTTGCAGGAGGCACTCCTGGTACTGCAGCAGAACCAGAAGTTGTCATTGGTGAATTAGACGGGCCCGTTGGCACCGCATTTGCTACGCTGCTGGGCGATCAAGTGAAAGGTCATTCGCGTGTACTTGCAATTCTAAATACCGATATTCAAGTGCGACCCGCAACATTAATGGTGAGCAAAGTTACAGTTAAAGATGAGCGTTATACCAAAATTTTAATGGGAACCGTGCAAGGCGCGATCGCAAACGGGGTGTTGGATGCGGTGCGAAATGGCGATATTCCGAAAGAAAAAGTTAACGATATTGGAATCATTGTTTCAGTTTGGTTGAATCCAATGGTCTCAAACGCAGAAGATCTCGATCACAAAATTCTATTTGATATCCATCGAAAAGCCATGGCCAGTGCCATTCATAAAGCAATGAATAACAAACCTGATATTGACTGGTTACTGGAAAATCAAGAAGAGATCACTCACAAATATTATCAAAGGGGGCTCGATGGGAAAATTTAGCTCTTTTCAACAGTATTGATAATTTTGATGGCACAAAGAGGTGTCATTAAATCAACTACCTTTTAAATTTATAACGCTTTAGTTTATCAGTAGGTTATAAATTTCATCATATTGATAAGTGATTAAATTCTCAAAATACATTGTCCCCACTGGCGCAGATGTAATTAGTATCAGTATAGTTGCTTGATAATTAGGCGCACTCACAAAAAAAATATAACCACATTATTTTTTGGGTAACCCAGGCCGCTGAGGAGTTGGTAAATGGAAGTCGCGATAAAACTATTAGTAGATTTATTTAAAACTACTAAAGCATTTTGGTTTGTTCTGCTTGGGGCAGGCATTGCTATATTTGCTCATTATAAAACCAGCAAATTAGCCTTAGACCGGGAAATACAAGAAAGGAAAAGCAAGCAATATCAAGAGACTAAAAAAGATAAAATCGATGCTCTAAAACAGCTGTATGAGCTAATCCACGAAATTACCTCTATCTATACAACATATATGAGTAAGGTAAAGTATAAAATTTGTCGTAAACAACGTAGTCCACTTACTGATGATGTTGAAGAGCTAAGACTGTTTATTGTTGAAAACATTAGTAAGGCTTCAATGCTGGTGCAGTTTTATGCCATAGAGAAAAACGTAACGTTTAATCATTTTCAACAATCAATCTCTAAAGGGCTCAGTATTTGGGATACGTATCAATTGGTCCAAATAAAGAATAAGAAAGGCAAGAAAGATAAGAATTACTTAGATCGACTATCTAAAGCACATTTAGAGTTAATTGATAAAAATGCTATTAGAGTTAGTCAATACGAGTTCGCATTAACATTTAGAATTGGTAGTCAAGGCCGCAATATTCTAAGAAGTAATGACCCATATGTAGAAGAATTGGATCAAGTTAAAATTGCATAAAGAATCTTTAAAACTATTTCATAATTGACTTTGGTGTTGTGCTGTAAATTTTAAGCTACTAATTTATATGCTATGTTCGCATATAATGAATTTAGATTTTCTCTTAATTCGCACACTTGTTTATATGAATTGCACTCGCTGAGTTGCTTCATAAATCGTTTCTTTTCAGCATTTTCTTTATAGTAAAGCTCTTGGAAAAGACATACTAGATCAATGTCATTGTTTGATTTAACCCAATTTTGAAGATGTAGTTGAAATACATATGAGTCGTTAAATTTTCCATACAAGACCAATACATTTGAAACGCTTTCATATATTTATTTTTTAGACCTGTTAGGTAAAACAGGTCCGGACAATTCCAGAGCATAGCGTAATCTTTTTCCATGTATACGTGTTTTGTGTAGCTCTTTTGGTTTAGTATGGGTTAGCAGCATTGAATTAAAGAAGCTTTCTGAAAGCGCATGTAAATTTGTTTTGGCAAGATTTTCGAAAGTAGTTTCAAGATCGTCTTTGAATTCGTATTTTTGAGACCGTACTTTTTGTCTTATGCGATTGAATTGCTTGTGTAAAACTTTACTTTTATCCAATGAAAAATAAAGTTCTTGGATAGGCAGCTGATTAATTTCTCGTTCTTGTTTCAAAAAGTGTAAAAACTTTCTATCTTCAATTGATATATTGTGCTTACCAAATTTTTCGATAAGCACATCTAGATCGCGTGCATTATTTGCAGATTTCCTAACATCTCTAAGTATGCGTCTTAACTTTTTTGATTGTTTTCGCGGGAGGATGTCTTTGAAAAATCGAAGTAATTCACTATAACGGCGTGACCAAACACGCAGCAGGTGAACATACTCTGTGCTCACGCTTGCTTTTTTGTGATAAGTTTTAAGTAATGTTGAACAGCGCAATGCCTATATTCAAGACTGTGAACTGCAATTTGTTCAATGCTTTCGGTTGAACTAAATTTACCATTCCATTTTCGGAATTTATTTTTAGCCATCTTTTATTGTCATTATACCAGCAATGTCAATTATAGCTCATCGCTTACGTAGATCAAAATATACTCAATTCACTATCGGCACATGAATCTTCGGCTCATTCTTATCCGACTGCTGACATTGGTCAGCACAATATTAAGCTTATTTTAATAAAGTGCTTGTCTTTAGAAAGCCATAACTATTATGCGTATAGTGCATATTGCAATGTATTTTCGTCATATAAGTCACGCATGCAAATATAAGGTTGGATAAAAAGGACATGACTGAACAGTCTAAAGGTATTGAAACTCTTGATGAGTTAGATACGGGTATCTTAAACAGGAAAGGTTGGCATTTAATTACCCTATATAGAACGCGTGAAGGTGGTGATGGCTCTACTGCCTACGATAAAGCGCTTGAGAAAGCACTGAACCACGAACGCAAGGTAGGTATTCGTTGTGTCGTAAAAGAAGGTATAACGTACTATGAAGTATGAGAGCACTGGTAAGCTAAAGATAATTCTAGCCATTGCTTGAAACAAATTCTCCGAAGATTTAATGTGAAAGCCCCGCACAGATTAGACAGGGCGTAAACACACTTTAAAAATTTATATTTTTACTAATATAAGTTTGTAAATAAGTCGTCGGCACGTTCTGAATGCAGCGCTTTTTCGCAAGACCATCCCCATGATTCTTGCTTTTCTATAAGCTCATCAGCCTTACTTTCGCAGTAGCCAACTTGTGATTGCGCGCGCCACAATGTTTCAGCACCATCACCTTTATCGTATTGGACTTCGCAAGGAATCTGATTTTCTTCGTTTTCATAGTAAATGCTAATAACTCTCTCAGCATTTCCATGTTTGCAAACATATTCAACTCCAGCTAAAGATCCAGTGGAAATTAAGAATAATGTGAATATTACGAGTATTAATTTGAACTTCATGATTCATTCATCCCTGTTCTAATTAAGTTCCCTTTATTCTCACGCTATTAAATTTGTGTTGCTAGGAGGAGAATTGCCGTTGATTCATCGTAATTAGACTATTCAGTTGTTTGCATATACGAGTTGTTTAATTTGCATATATTGCTTGAAAATACAGCTTATAGCGGAACTTTTTAAAGCACAAACTTATTTATCGTCACTGACTAATAGGCATGCCAATAAGTCATTGGATTTTCAAGCATTCACATAGATGGTAGCGAAAAATAGAATTTCAGATAGGGGATCTGCAGCCTATTATTGAAAATATCAGTTAACTAGCGGCTTGCTGTATTCAATAAGTATATTAGGGCAATTATGAAAAATTAAATATTCTACACTACACTCCCAAATCCTTTATCCACAGCGCCAGCAGGCGGTTCTATTCCTGCAAGACGGCATCCTTGTGCAACCGGACCACCTGGGAATAATGTATAAAGATATTTCATTCCGCCATTTGGATGAAATTTTTCATCCAGCGCATCATGAAGTTCTCGCATATTAATACGATTGGATTCATGCCGTGCGTAGTATTCTTGTATCGCATGAAGTACTTCTAAATGCTCATCGGTCAGTAAAAGTCCTTCAGCGCTGGCAGTATCTTTAGCAATATTTTCAGACCAATTAACGGATGAGGTTGCATTTTCGTTATAGCCGTATAATGAAGCCATATAGATATTCCTTAAGTAAAAATTTAAACCCTATGCTTATTCATATAATATCAAGATTAGGATTGCAGTTTAATAACTTAAGGTCTATTTGAGTGATTGATTTTAAATAAGGCAATTAAATTAAATTTATAAGCAAGGTATATTTGTAATGATATACACATGCATATTTATTGATTAAAGCGATGGCACTAAAATTACGCTATTCTGGATAATATAATTAGTCCATTGTTTGACTGAAGGAGGCCAGCATGCCCGTTACAAAATTAACTAATTTACTCAATGAAGAGCATATTGATTATATCTCTATTCCACATTCGATTGCATTTACCGCGCAAGAAGCAGCAGCGTCTGCACATATCCCGGGGATAGAATTTGCTAAAACCGTAATAGTTAAAATTGACAGCAAATTAGCAATGGTAATATTGCCTGCATCATATAGAATTAATTTAGAGCTCTTGAAGCAAGAAACTGCTGCTAGCAAAGTAGAGTTAGCTTCGGAAGAAGAATTCAAGGATCTGTTTCCTGAATGTGAAACCGGTGCGATGCCCCCGTTTGGGAATCTTTATGGCTTGGACGTTTACGTGGAAGAAAGTTTATTAGAAGATGCAGAAATTGCGTTTAACGCAGGTTCTCACACTGAGTTAATACAAATTGCATATGCTGATTTTGAAAGACTAGTGCGTCCCAACATTGGAAAATTCACTGCTCAGCATTAATTTTTGAAAAGACGAATAGAATGTAACAATAATTAGTGATTTTTGTTTCACACGTTGTGCAGTTATGCTTAAATTATGTAACTAAATTTATAACAAGCTTTGTAGTCGGACCCAGACATTTTCATGCGTTGCATTCTCTCAAACGATTGAAGCATTGAATCAAAAGGTTGGGTTATATTTTTTCCACCTTGGAGGATAAAGGGACCATATTCTTCTACAGCACGCACGCCTTGTTCTTTAACATTTCCAGAGACTATTCCTGATAGTGCATTTCGAATATTAGCTGCAAGTAAATTTTGCTCTTGATTTTTATGTAACTCAAGTTTATGCATATTTTCATGTGTTGCATGAAAGGGCGTTTGAAAAACAGGATCAATTTTTAGTGTCCAATTGAAATAATATGCATCATTTTTATCTTCCCGGTATTTTTTTACGGCGGCTATTCCAGTTTGTATTTCTTTTGCAACTTGAATGGGGTCATTAATTATGATCTTGTAAAAGCTTTGTACCGATTCGCCTAACGTACTTGCAATGAATGCATCGATTTCATCAAAATAGTCTCGCGAGCTTTCCGGACCTGTAAATATCAAAGGGAAGGGTATATTTTTATTATTAGGATGAAGTAGCACGCCTAGGGTATAAAAAATTTCTTCTGTAGTGCCGACACCACCAGGGAATACAATCAATGCATGACCTATCCGCAAAAAAGCTTCAAGGCGTTTTTCAATATCAGGTTGAATAACGAGGTTGTTGACAATAGGGTTTGGCGGTTCCGCAGCAATGATTCCTGGTTCGGTAACGCCTAGATATTGTGGGTTTTGAATACGTTGCTTAGCATGACCAATGGTTGCACCTTTCATAGGTCCTTTCATTGCACCAGGTCCGCATCCTGTGCAAATGTTCAATCCGCGTAACCCTAAGTGGTAGCCTACCTCTTTTGAGTAGTCATACTCTTTTCGCGAAATTGAATGTCCTCCCCAACATACAACTAGATTTGGTTTTGCAACAGACTGTAAAATATTAGCGTTACGCAAAATATGAAAGACAGCGTCTGTAATACCCTTAGAAGTTTGTAAATTAAATTTTGGATTATTGTAGATTTCATCGTTAACATATATAACATCACGCAATACTGAAAATAGATGTTCACCAATACCTTTAATTATTTGATTATCTACAAAAGCGCTAGCTGGAGCGTTGCTTAACTGAAGCCCAATTCCTTTTTCTTCTTGAATAATGGATATGTCGAATGACTTGTAACGTTCCAATAATTCCTTACCATCATCTAACGGGTTGTCGCAATTTAAGACCGCAAGCGAACAATTACGGAACAGCTTATATAAGCCTCCTTTACTCGTGTCCAATAAGCTACTGGCTTCTACTTTTGATAAAACATCAAGCTGGCCGTCTGGGTAAACGACTGCACTGTTTATTGCGAATTCCATTTTAAATTTCTATGTATTGTTTCTATTATTTTTGAATTTATGCTTATGAATTTTAATAAATTAATATTTATGTATTATAAAGGCAAAGCAACTGATAAATTAGTTTTTATGCACCAGGGCGCAAATTTAATGACTGATAGGTTAATAGCTTTCTTATTAATTAAATATCAGCCATTAACTAAATAACTGTAAAAGTGACCAAGCATTATATATATCGATGGACTTAATAGACAAAGATAAAAAAGTTCTAAGAATTCTTGTTCTTGAGGGTTTGGCTAATGTATTAGTATTAATTGCTAAAACAGTCGTTGGGTTACAAACAGGCTCAAGTGCAATTTTGAGTGATGCCTTACATTCACTCACCGATGTCTTTAATAATATTTTTGCCTATATTGCTTCAAAAGTTTCCTCATCTCCGCCAGATCAAAATCATCCCTACGGTCATCGAAAATTTGAAACACTGGCCGTATTTGTTTTAGCAACATTACTTAGTGTAATTGCAATTGAAGTAGTGATACGCGCATTTGAAAGAATTGGCAATCCAATATCGCAAAGTCGCTGGGGGTTAGCAGTGATGATTGGTGTATTACTTGTCAATATAGGTATATCTAGTTGGGAGAACTATTGGGCGAAGCGTTTAAATTCTGATTTACTAAATGCAGACGCCAGACACACCTTTAGTGATGTGTTGATTACAACTGGAGTGATTGTCGGTTGGCAATTAGCAACGCGGGGCTACCCCATACTGGATTTCATTTTTGCAGTAATTGTCTCCTTATTTGTTTTCTTTTTAGCATTTCAGTTATTTAAAAAAAGTGTACCTATACTGGTTGATGAAACAGCGGTAGATCAAAATGCAGTTATCGATGTTATCGGAAAGCTTTCAGATGTAATAAAAATTGAACGACTACGCTCTCGAATTATTGGGCAAGAAAAATTTGCAGATATTGTTGTTACAGTACGTGAAAATATGTCGACAGAAGATTCGCATCGCGTTGCAGATATGATTGAGAAAGTATTATATGAAAAATTTGAAATTGATGATGCAGTGGTGCACATTGAACCAGGTAAATCAAAAATATAGGTTGATCATCTAAAGTTTTAGGTATAATGCTACGTTATGAAATTTAAAAATATCAGCATAAATAATTGTATTGATTGTTTAGGGGCACGCGTTGATTTTCAAACAATTATTTGAACCTAGTTCATCTACATATACTTATTTCCTAGCTTGCAATGATACAAGAGTTGTTGCGCTGATTGATCCTGTGTTAGAAACAGTTGAGCGAGATATGGAGATATTGAAAGAATACGGGTTCGAACTCACATACACGATTGATACGCATATTCATGCAGATCATTTAACCAGTGCAAATAAGCTGAAGTCACTTGCTGGAAGTCAAATTGTTTATCCAAAAGAAGCTAATCTTCCGTGTCAGGATTTATCTGTAGAGGATGGAATAGTGTTTCGTATCGGAAACATAGAATTACACCCGCTCTTTACACCTGGTCATACTGACCATCACTATTCATACTTGATTGACAATGGAACTCAACGCATGGTTTTTTCAGGAGATGCATTGTTAATTGAAGCATGTGGGCGAACCGATTTTCAGTCAGGTGATGCTGGGACCTTATATGAAAGCATTCACAACAAAATATTTAATCTTCCAAATGAAACACTGGTGTATCCCGCGCATGATTATGAAGGTCGTTTTGTAAGTACGATCGCACAAGAAAAAATGCGTAATCCAAGATTGGGGAATGATGTGTCTAAAAGTGAATTTATCAAAATAATGAGTGATTTGGATTTGCCATATCCTCGCAAGATTGATTTTGCTGTACCAGGTAATGAAGCGTGTGGGATCTGTCCGCCAGATGTACCTGATGAATTACGCAGTCCCTGTGATGTGCATGATCAGGGCTAGTTGTTACTAATACATTACTGTTAATTTGTTTTTATTAGTTTTGCGAAATTACAGGTTCATATTTGCTAATAGGGCGAGTTAGCCATTTTTCGTCGGCTGCAATTGTACCTGTCAGTGTATGTAAAAAAGCTTCGAGTTGATTTTTTTCTTTATGGTTTAAATTTAGTGGCTTGGCTTCATTGTGGCCGATCATTGCATTGGGCGCACGATTATAGTGTTCAATTACTTCTGAGAGATTAGAAAATTGACCTGCATGCATGTAAGGAGCAGTTTGTGCAACATTCCGTAAAGATGGCACTTTATGCGTTCCGATTAATTCATCACCTGTTTTTGCAAATTTTAGTTCTGCACAATCATTTTCATCTGCATCGCTATAGGGTCCAATACAATTAAAAGGATTTGCACCTACTTTTCGAACTGCACTTACACGACCCATGCTCGGTATATTTCCAGGGCTTGATAAAATTCCCGTATTATGAAATTCATTATTCGTAAGCAACGGCCCGTTATGACAATTAATACATTGTGCTTTACCTATAAATAAGCGCAAGCCAGACTGCTCATTTTTAGTGAGCACCGCATCATCGTCATTATCATGACTAAACAGTTTTTTTAAATACAGATCAAACTTAGACGGGCCAGGTTGTAACAACCGTTCATATGCACCTATGGATTTGCCAATGTTTACAAACACATTAGTAACAGTTTCTTTGTCTTTTTGTGTCATAGATTGCCATGCCTGATTCCATATGTTATTCGCAACGGGCCCTGCTGCATTTGGGAAACGAGATTGATCAGAGAAATCTGGTAATGGACCAAATACACGTTTATACATCTCACGATAGCGGGTATCGCTTGTAATTAAATGTACATACTGCATGCGAGAACCTGCATGCTCCAAATCGTTTTCCAACGGTGATAACGCTTGCGACCAAAGGCTGTCGGTACGCCCATCCCAAAATAACCAGGGGCTGTGTGCTGCACCAATAATACTCATGGAATTTCGCACCCCTGTCTGGGCACCTACTGCAAGCTTTAGGCCGTCTGTGAAGAATTGTGTTGGATTGTGGCACGTAGAACATGACACCTGACCATTTGCACTTAGGCGAGTATCAAAAAAAAGTTGCAAGCCAAATTCTGCAGCCTTTATGTCGTTGGACACAGCGTTACTTGATTCTGTGGGTGCTGTAGGTAAGCTTTCAATCCAAAGCGAACGTAAAATCTTACGTTCTTCAACAGTCCATGACTTATGAGGTGTTAAATTAATATAGCCGGATGAATATGCAATATAGGTTGCAATAACAACTGAACCTAAAATAAGTGCCCGTATTAAAATTGGCATGCGTACCCTCTAAAGCTGAAGGTCAAATGTGACGCTATCGCTTTTTGATTTTTCTTGAATAGTAATAGTAATTTGCCACCAGCCGCCCATATGAAATCTGACTCCTTCAAGTAAGTAATTACCATCACCTAGATTTTGAGTAATCCGGGGGTGTGTAGGAAGTCCATGATTATGTTCAGGCATTCCCCCATCTACTGTAACGTCTACATTATTTAATGGCACACCTGTTTGGTCATCAACATGGATTATCCATGAGTGCATGGTGTTAATCGTTATGGGGTAAAGCTTGCTCGAGTAGTGCACTTGATAATGTTCATTGTCTGTGTGTTTCGTCGAAATTGATACTGAACGAGAGGCGGGATCTTCTGCATTGACTGTAGTGACTAGTAGTATCAGTAAAAATAAATTTAGCGTTCGAATAGTCATGTTTTTGTTTCGCTGTTAGTGTTACGAGTAAATAATTTTCGCAATCGTGAGTAGCCGCCATTCATTAGCCAATAATTTAATTGTAAAAATAAAGCAGTTGCTATGAATAATGGAATGTACCCCCAGTTTTGTTTACCTACTCTAAATGGGAAAACTGCTGTATATGTGTCATTGTTGCTTTGATTTTTAGTCCTCACAATTCCAATGTAGTTTCCTTCTTTCTTAAACGTATGTAAGGCTAGAAATACCCCATCTTCACGAATAACCGGCGGTTGGTAAAATACAGTAATGCCATCAAAGTCTTCTATATTTTTAAGATTTTTCCATTGTGCAAATGGCCCAAGATTTTGTGTGTCTTTTATTATCCGAAAATCAACAGGTTTGCTACGTAAACTGTCGTGCAAATATTCCATCACAAAGACGCTTTCAGCCGCATCAGGAATGTCTTCACAATATTCCTCATGGTTACTAATCTGTGGTTGAAAGATTGTAAAATGAGCTTTGTGGAAGCCAATTTTAATTATGCATAAGTCATCTTCAAGAAATACACCGCCATGAGATTGAACATTGCCGCCATGTATTACGAGGCAAACAAGTATGGTTGTGTAACCTATAAATTGTGCATAATTTCTCGAGATCAATGTGTTTGCTTATTAATAATTAAATAGATGCATAATAGAATAGCAAATTCAAATATCTATATGCTTGCCAAGCACTGAAGATATTTGTAATTCGCTAAAAATTAGTACGAGATGTTAATTAATCTAGCGAAAGGGAATTTGAATTAACTCCCTATCTACTCTGTGGGTATTAAGTCATTTAATCAGTGATGCTCAGCTTTATTGTGATGTTCCACTACAGGTGCTTCATCAACCCCAAAAAATTTAGCGCGACCTAGGAAAGTATAATCACCTTCGATCGACATCATGCCGATTAGCACAAGTAATGCTAGGGGCGGCACCAGTATGGCTGTAACCAAAGCAAGCCGCTCCCAAGCCATATGCATGAAGATGGCAACAATAAAACCTGCTTTCAGCATCATGAAGATAAGAATTAAATTCCATCTCAAGTAGCCTTGAAACTGAAAGTAATCCACGAGATATGAAAATGTGCTAAGCACAAACAGCAATATCCAAATCCCGAGGTAAATACTAAGGGGGTGCTGTTGATGACCTTCTTCTGCTGACATTGTTATTTCTCACCAAAGATAAAAGAATGCAAAAATAAATACCCAAACCAAATCAACGAAGTGCCAGTATAGGCCGGCAATTTCGACAATATCGTAACCTTTTTCTTCATATCGCCCATTTAATACGCCGATTGCCACATACGTTAAATAAATCACGCCTCCCGATACGTGCCCACCGTGAAAGCCTGTAATCATAAAGAAGCATGCCCCAAATTGCGGGGCGCCAAATGGATTAGACCAAGGCCGCACACCTTCATCTACAATTAATTTGGTCCACTCAAACGCTTGCATGCCTACAAACACAAGTCCAAATCCAGCAGTTACCAATAGCAATAGAGCTGTTTTGTTACGGTCACGACGATATCCGTAATTTACAGCTAGGGCCATGGTGCCACTACTGGTGATCAATACGAACGTCATAATAGCGATCAGAATTAGCGGGATGGGATCGCCACCAAAACTTAGCGCAAAAATTTCACTTGGGTTTGGCCAAGGGATCGTGGAACTGATCCTAACTTTCATATACCCCGTCAGAAACGAGGTGAAAATAAATGTATCACTGAGCAAGAAGATCCACATCATGGCTTTACCCCAGTGAACCTTAAACACTTCTTTTTCCGCGCCCCAATCCGATACTAAATTGGTTACTACGTCATTTGCAGCGGCTTCTCCTGAACTCTGTGCCATGTTATGTATTTCCTTATTAAGTAGATAACAATAGTGCGAACAATACTAGCCAAACTAAAAGCAAGAAGTGCCAATAAATTGTACAGAGTTCGACACTCATACGAACTTTGTGCACTTCTATATTATTTTGTAATTTAAAAGTCGTTTTACTCCACACCCACAAGCCTCCTAAAATGTGCAACGCATGTATTGCTGTTAACACATAAAAGAAAGTATTCGCGACATTGGAAGTTAAAAAATAGCCTGCTTCATGCAAGCCTTGCCACGCCCACAATTGTCCGGCAATAAATGCAAAGGTAAATAGGCCGCCAATTAGCAAGTTGGATTTAACACTTTTTGCTTCATTTTTATTGGCGGCATTGCGCGCAAGTTGAAAAAAGATACTCCCGAAAATTAACAACACAGTGTTGAACCATAGAATTCCCGGCTCAGGTAGCGGGCTCCAATCACCGTATTCCATGCGTTGAAAATACGCGCTGATAAATAAAGAAAATAAAGAACTTGCAACGGCAAGAAATACAATTAAGCCTATTTTTGCAGCAGGAACAGAAAATGCCCCACCGGCATGGCTTTGCCCAATTGCGCCTTCTTCCGCCCACGGCTGAACATTAATGGTTTGGCGTATTAGCCAAAATACAACACCACCCATTATAAAGGCTAATAGAATTAATGTTGCAGTCATTGCTAGACTTCCTCTTCACCTCGAGTATTTTCACTTGGAAGTTCAGTTTGGGGAATGAAGTCTTCTTTTGCTCCTGGCACGCTATAGGAATATGCCCAGCGATAAACCACAGGTAGTTCAGGCCCCCAGTTACCATGTTTGGGTGGTAGGTCTGGTGCTTGCCACTCTAATGTGGTTGCACGCCAAGGATTGCGCTCAGATTTTTTACCTTTAAAGAGACTCCACACAATGTTTATTAAGAATAAGAATTGTGCTGCGGCAACAACGAGTGCAGCAATGGTAATACTGACATTTGCGGATTGTACCGAGTCAGGGAGAAATTCCGTTGAGCCATTTGCATAGTATCGGCGTGGCACACCCAATATTCCAATGTAGTGCATCGGTAAGTAAATGGCGTAAGTACCGAGGAAGGTCGTCCAAAAGTGAATTTTGCCCATGGTGTCATTTAACATGCGACCCGTGAGTAATGGGAACCAGTGATAAATGCCACCGAATACAACTAAGAATGGTGACACACCCATAACCATATGAAAGTGGCCCACGACGAAGTAGGTATCTGACAGTGGTACATCTACGACTACGTTTCCTAAGAATAATCCTGTTATGCCGCCGTGTATAAACGTAAAGACAAAGCCAATTGCAAATAGCATAGGGACATTAAGGTGAATATTTCCTTCCCAAAGTGTGAGCACCCAGTTGTAGACTTTAATTGCAGTGGGTACCGCAATAATTAATGTAGTGGTGGCAAAGAAGAAGCCAAAATAAGGATTCATGCCACTTACATACATGTGATGCGCCCATACAACAAAGCTTAAACCACCAATTGCGACAATTGCCCAAACCATCATACGGTAGCCAAAGATATTTTTACGTGCATGTGTACTAATTAAATCGGACACAATTCCAAACGCGGGTAACGCTACAATATAAACTTCAGGGTGGCCAAAGAACCAAAAGAGATGTTGGAAAAGAATTGGGCTACCGCCCTCATGACTTAAGTTTTCACCCAATGATGAGATGGCTGGAATAAAAAAGCTAGTCCCTAGAGCTTTATCTAACGTCATCATAATCACACTAACTAGTAAAGCGGGGAAAGCCAATAAACCTAAAATGGTGGCCATAATGATGCCCCACACAGATAACGGCATGCGCATTAATGTCATTCCGCGTGTGCGTGCTTGAAATGCTGTTGTGATGTAGTTTAGTCCTCCCATGGTGAATGCGACGACGAATAATCCAAGCGAGACGGTCATGCATAAAATGCCCCAGTCCGCCCCTGCTGAGCCTTCTGTTATGGCTTGCGGTGGGTAGAGTGTCCATCCCGCACCTGTTGGTCCTTCGGGTACAAAGAAACTTGCACACACTACAATTACAGACAATAAATACACCCAGTAACTGAGCATATTCATATAGGGGAACGCCATATCACGCGCACCACACATTAATGGGATTAAAATATTTCCAAACCCACCTAAGAAAAATGCCGTCAGCATGAATACAATCATAATCATGCCGTGCATCGTGACGGCCTGGTAGTACTCGTTTGGCTGAATCAGGTCAAAAACACCAGGGAAGCCTAATTGCAGACGCATCATGCCGGACAATATCAGTGCAACAACACCAACTAGCGTAGCTGTGATGATGTACTGCATACCGATTACTTTATGATCCTGGCTCCAGACGTACATACCAATCCAAGTTTTTGGATGAGCAAGCTCTTGTCCTTTGTCAGCTAGCGCTACATGTGCCATATTAGTTACCTCAATAAAATTTTTTTACTAATTTGTTACTAAAAATAATTACGTCATGTCTATAAAGAATTAATATATGCAACAAGGTCATTCATTTTTTCATCATTTAAACTCAAAACCATCGATTCCATTTGTCTACCGGTTGCATCTTTTGGATGCGCACCTCGAATACCATGTTTAAAATTCTTAAGTTGAGTGATTAAATACCAGTCGCTCATTCCCGCAATACGTGGAGCATTAAGTGCCCATCTCCCCTGTGCTTGCTTGCCATGACATTTACTGCATGTAATGTAGAGTTTTTTACCATTTTTTGTATCACCCGATACAGTTTGTGGCGCAGACTTGTCCGGTAAAGATTGTATATAGGCTGCAATGTTATTTATTGCGGTATCATCGACGAGAGTGGCAGCCATAGGTGCCATCTGTTGTCCAAATGTATCATCTGGATTTGCGCCACGAATGCCGTGCTTGAAATAGTTTAGTTGTCGTTTTACGTACCAATCTTTTTGGCCGCTTAACTTTGGTGCATTGAGTTCTTGATTCCCTTCACCTTCAAGTCCGTGACATGATGCGCAGACTTGATATAGCGCTTTCCCTGCACTTGCATCGCCAGCATGCATAGCAGAAAACTGTGCATAGGTCTTTTGATTGGCTAACCATGCTTGATATTTGTCTTCATCATCCACTACGACTCTACCGCGCATGGTGTGATGCCCAATTCCACATAATTCTTCACAAAGTATTTCAAAAGAACCAGTGCGAGTGGGTGTCAACCATTGCCACGTCACCATTCCAGGAACGAGATCCATTTTTACTCGGAATTGCGGTACCGTGAAGTTGTGCAAGACATCTTTTGAACGTAATAAAAACTTAGCTGGCTGGTTTAAAGGAATGTGTAATTCGTTGTCGGGGATTAATACATCATCTTGCCCATATGGGTCGTCGTCATTCATTCCGAATGGGTTGTCGATACTAATTTTTCTGGCATCCGAGGTGCCTAGTTGACCATCTTCACCAGGCAGGCGAAAACTCCACTGCCATTGTTGGCCGACCACCTCAATATCTGTTGTATTGTCTGGCGGAGATACAAATTTCCCCCATACAACCAATCCTGGTGCCAACATTGCAACAACACCAACCGTTGTAATACCTATCAGCCAGGCTTCTAGTTTTTTGTTTTCAGGTTCGTATTTTGCACGTTGATCTTTGCTTTTATTTCGGAATCGAAAGATTGAATAAGCCATAAAGAGATTGGTTGCGACGAAGACAATTCCGCATACAATAAATGTGATCGTAACGGTAGTATCGATCATGCCCCAATTTGAGGCGATTTCGGTAAAATACCACGGGCTAGCGAAATGAAATATGACTGATCCAATCACTAATAATATTAATATTATCGCCATCGCCATTTTCAAGTCTCCTTAAATTAAAAAGCCGTTAAAATTATTATAACGGTTTCAGTATGCCAATTAATCACGTAATGATGCCTGTGCATTGGCAATCAATAAATATCAAAGTAAATAAACCAAGTAAATATAATATAGAAAACCCAAACAGCCTTCGTGTACTTTTATGAGTGATAGGCTTTCTAGCAAAATCAATTGTTAAAACCAAGTACGCAATTCCTAATGCGGACGAAAGAATTAAGTAGGCAGGTCCAACAAGCTGTAACCAGTACATTGCTAAGCTCGCCGGCAATAACGCAATGGTGTAAAGCAGCATTCTTAATTTTGTTGCGCGCTTACCGCTAACAACGGGGAGCATTGGCAATTTTGCAGCTCGATATTCTTCTGCACGCAGCAATGCTAACGCCCAAAAGTGCGGGGGCTGCCAAATAAACATAATTAAAAACATAACTAACGCCGGCCAGCCTATTTGATTGGTAACTGCTGCCCATCCAATGACAGGTGGAAGTGCTCCTGCAACACCGCCCACTTCTGTGCACAATGGGGAGGTGCGTTTCAGCCACTTTGTATAAATCACAACATAAAAAAATGTAGTCCCAGCGGCTAAAAATGCAGTCAATGGATTGACTAAATAAAATAAAATTGCGAATGACCACAGGCTTAACATCACGCCTAGCCATAAAGCTTGCTGAGGGCGGAGACGAGAAGAGGGTAAGGCACGGGTTCGTGTGCGTGCCATGCGTTTATCTACTTCTCGATCAATATAATTATTAAGAGCTCCGCTAGCAGCAGAAGCAAGACCGGTACCTAAAAGGGTAAAAATTACTAAATCAAACGCTACCGTGCCATTGCCGGCTAACCACATGCCTGTGAAGGTCGTGACCAACACGAGAAGTGCAATTCGAGGTTTGCAAAGTTCAATAAAGTCGCTTGCTTGGCTACGTGCTGCAGCAATTGTCGCGTTCAAACTAATGTATCCCTTTGGTGTTTTAAATTGTATTGAACCTACAATTATATCTTTTCTAGCCTACAGAAAGGATTGAAATATTGCTTGTCTGTTGCCACTAACTTGGCTTCGGGATGTTTTGTTTTCATCATGTTATTAACAGCTGCGTCTTGTATTTTCGATGTGTAAATTAATATTAAATACTTGCCATCTTCCAATTCATTGTGAAATTTTTTCAATTTCCGATTTTCACAGGCAACACCTGCTAATCCACCTTCCCATATTCCAAATAAGGTTAATAGTATGACAACTATCAGGTAAACGAATTCTGGCATTTGAGGGCCAAATGGCTTGAAAAACATCAGTGCACCCGCTGCAAATACACCGACCATAAAACCGATGAGTCCACCTATGCCCCCATTACGAAGTACGTCCAACGTTTCTAAGTAATTACTTGAATAAACCTGTTCTTTTTTTAGGCCAGCCTCGTCTTTGCTAATTACATGAATGAACCAATCATTGATGCCTACATCATGTAAATTATCAGATATTTGCTGAGTACTTTTTAATGTAGGTGAAAGATAATAATTGGTTTTCATGAGTACTTTTACAACTTATTCCTGGCTAAACATTTTTAATGCACAATCTATGCGCATTCAATAATTATTATTATTTTTTAGGCACTTGCTACTGCTCCAGAGCAAGAGCCATCGAGTTTGTATTTATAGGATTTTAAATTTAAATCATCCGCTGAAGGTTATTTTTTTATAAGCTCAAGATAGCTTTATTCCCTTATTTTAATGGACAAACCGGGCTTATAAATAAAACCTAATTATCAGATTAGTCCTGATATAGGGAGTCTATTACGCAAAATGAGTTGTGGCAATTTATCGCGCGAAATTTATGCATAATCCTGTCTGATACGGTCAAAATACATTAATAAAATTGTACGAATTACAGACGATTGAAGCGCATACAACAAAAATTTAATAATTGAGCTAAAAAGAGATTTTATCTAGTGCAAAAATTTATTTATAAGTAATTATAATTTTAGTATTTCTAAGCCACGTAAGTCTATTCATTACTAAATGCATTCTTTTGATTATTATAAAAAATTGTTTCTCAAAACCCGAACGTTATTTGTACTAATTTAATGTCCAATTCGAATCTTGTTGCTTGTATTGAAGAGTAGCAATCAAGATTAATGCACGATTGAGTTCAGTTATGGTAATATTAGGACCGATCAGTCCATATATAGTTAAAAGAGGTATGTCATTGCAACCATGAAATTAGGACGACCCATAGAGTTTGATCCAAAGACTGCATTGGATGCTGCGATGCAACAATTTTGGATCAATGGGTATAACGCGACTTCTTTGCAGGATTTGCTCGGCTGTATGCAGATCTCAAAAAGTACTTTTTATCAATGTTTTGCCAGTAAAGAAAATCTATTTAAAAAGTGTATTGAAAATTATCGATCTGAAATGTTTGAAACACTTGATGGTAATTTAAAGTCTGCTGACACTGGTTTCGAATTTATTAAAGCTACGTTTTACAACATTGCAAATGAAGCCAAGCTTGGTGGGTTGAAAAATGGCTGTTTAGTAATGAATACTGCGCATGAATTTGCACAACGAAATGATGCAATTGCATATCTTGTAAAAGAAAGTATCACATGTATTGAAAATATTTTTTTAAAAGCAGTCAAGCGCGGACAATTAGAGCGTGACATATCAAATACATTTAATGCTGCTCAATTAGCTAGATATTTAGTAAGCAATATGAGTGGATTAAAATCTATGGTTAAAGCAGGGGTAGGTAAAAAACAATTACAAGGCACAGTAAAAATTATTTTACAACCATTGCGTAATAAAAATTAGTAGGAGAAATCACCATGACAGTATCATATGTAGAAAGAGAGCAAGCAAATGTTGAGACACATAAATTTTATGATAAAGCCGAAGCTCGTTTTGAATTGTTGCTAAATATATTTAAGGTGTTTGGGCATACGCCTGAGCTTGGTACAGTCTTTACAAATTTAATCATGGCAATACTAAAGGACGCTGAATTAGATTGGGTAACAAAAGAATTAATCATTCTTAAGGCTACTCATCGAAATGAGTGTCAATATTGTGTTGTGCAACATGAAACCCTAAGTAAGCGATTAGGTATATCTGAGGATAAAATTAGAGATATTGAAGGCGATAAATATAAAACAAGCAATCATTTTACTGAGGGAGAAAAAGCGTTACTCGATTTTACTGTGCAATTGGGTGTAGATGCTAACCGCGTACCAAAAGAACTTTGGGATCGGTTGCATAAAAATTTTACAGAACCTCAAATTGTTGAAGCTGCATTTGTAATAACTCAGTATATTGCTGTTAGTAAGTTTGGAGATGCCTTAGGGGTTGTGCTTGAACCTATATTTTCAGGAATCGATCCCATGTTACATGTCCCAAGTCATAACTAGTTAAAAGGGTATGGGAAAAAAAATAGAGTTATTTTCTGGGCCGCAGTGTAATTATTGTAGCCAAGCAAAAGAGTTGCTTGATGGAATGGGCGTAGTGTACGAGGAATTCGATATTTCTAATGATCAGAATCGCAATGAAATAATTCGTCGTTTACCTCGAACACGTTCTATCCCGCAAATTTTCGTGGATGATCAACACATCGGCAGCTTTGAAGATTTGCAATTCCTCAATAATCAAGGTCAGCTCGAAGAAATTTTAATGTAAGTGAATAGAGCTCTTAACATTCGAAGGATATTGGTATGACTAAAAACAAAATCTGGTTTCTTGAATCATCTCCTGAAGTTGGAGAAGCTTTTATAGACTTTCATACAAAAGTGACTACAAAAAATTGTCTTGATAATAAAACTATGGAGTCATTAAAGTTGCAGTTTCATCTGTACTTCGATGTCCGCACTGTACTCAAACACATATTGTAAAGGCAAAAGAGGAAGGCGCCAGCAAACAAGAAATTGCCGATACTTTGCTTATTGCGTCATTGCAAGGTGCAGGTACACAGCTTTATTGGGATCTAGATGGATTAGAAAATCATCTAGGAAGTCTATGAATGCTTAAGCGACTAAAAACTTTTAGTCAACAAATTGTTTCGGCGTTATGAGATTTTTTAAATAGTTGAGAATAAAAAATATCCTCATTGCAAAATACTTGCAGGTTTGATTACGATTAATTTTGAAAAAATGCATGAAAAAAAGCCCCCAGGACGGAGGCTTTTTTGTATTGTAAATAGTTAAAGTACTTTTTGTTGTATTTGATTCGCAATGTAATCTGCCTGGCGTATAGCAAGCGTTACAATGGTTAACGTTGGGTTTTCAGCTGCACCTGTAGTGAACTGACTGCCATCTGAAATAAACAAATTGTCGATGTCGTGTGTTTGTCCAAATGCATTGCAAACTCCATCTTTTGCCTCAGCACTCATTCGACATGTACCTAAGTTATGTGTAGAAGGGTAAGGCGGTACTAAGTAATTCTCTTTTGCACCGGCTGCATCATAAACGGCTGAACCTTGTTTATAGGCATGCTCTCTCATAGCAATATCATTTGGATGGTCATCAAAATTTACATTAGGTGTTGGCATGTCATATTGATCTTTATTTTCTGTATGCAACGTTACGGCGTTGGACTCTTGTGGCATATCTTCGCCCACTAACCACATACCTGCCATGTTGCTGTATTCATCCATCTTCTCAGTGAATCCTTTACCCCATGCACCAGGGTCTAAGAATGCAGCCATAAATGGAAGGCCAATGGATAACGTTTCCAGTTCATAACCACCTACAAAGCCACGTTTAGGATCATTGATGGATTCATCAGTGATGATTCCAGCCATGGTTGTGCCACGCCACATAAACACAGGGTTTTCAAACGCCGCATATACAGACCCTGTCATATGTCGCATGTAGTTTTTACCCACTTGCCCAGAAGAATTAGCTAAGCCGTCAGGGCTATGACTATTTTCAGAGTTCAAAAGTAAGCGGGGAGTTTCAATTGAATTTCCGGCAACACATACAGCTCGTGCTTTTTGCAAGTGGTGTTTACCCTCTGCATCGGCGTAAAGTACTCCAGTGACTTTTCCAGATTTATCCTGTTCAATTTTTAATGCATGAGATTGTGGTCGTAAATCTAAATTTCCTGTTGATTCTGCTTTAGGGATTTCAGCAACTAGCGTTGACCATTTAGCGCCAGTCTTGCAGCCTTGAAAGCAAAAACCAAGTTGCAAACAAGACCCGCGACCGTCACGTGGCTGGCTGTTTATTGCCATGCGCCCAGTGTGGCAGTGTTTATAACCTAATTTTTTTGCGCCCGCATACATAACTTTGAAATTGTTATTGCCAGGTAATCCAGGAACATCATTGGTGCGTGTGACACCCATTTTGTCTTCTGCTTTTGCGTAGTAGGGTTCAAGATCTTCAAGAGTTAAAGGCCAGTCCAACAGGTTTGCGCCGTCGATATCGCCGTACTCGGTTTTAACTCTAAATTCATGCTCTTGAATACGTAAGCTTGCGCCAGCCCAGTGTGTTGTTGATCCACCCACTGTTTTACATATCCATGCAGGTAGTCCATTGAAGTCTTTGCCTACCCGCCATGATCCTGATGAAGAACGAGAATCAAGCCATGTAATTTGGCCAAAAGAAGACCATTCGTTATTAACAAAACTTTCGTTTGATTCGTGTTTGCCAGCTTCTAATAAAACTACTTGAATGCCCTTTTGGCATAGCTCGTTAGCAAGTGTGCCCCCACCAGCTCCAGATCCGATTACAACTACGACGCTGTCGTCTTTTAATTTATATTTAGCCACAGTGAGTTCTCCTTATTATTGTATGTATGGTGGTGGACTGGCATTTTTAGGTGGGTCAGGTAGCCACTTCAAATCATTAAAGCCACGTGTTAAATAACCACCTTTTGTCCAGGCATCACCTTCATAACCAAAGTGAGCCCATGCCATTTCATTGTTATAGAGAGAAACTATGGCTGTACCACGGATTTTTTGAAAGAAATCACTATCCGACATGTTGTCTAGAGTTGAAAATTGTTTATCACTATCTGCTGCAAGCCAATCCCCGCCAGCAGATTTGTTTAAGGCAGCAACACCTTCAGTGAGTAATTTTTCTGTGTCTTTATCACTAGCGGCAGAATCCAAGTCTTTTACAACCAACGCATATACCGCATCGTCCAATGTTTTGTGTGGATATATATATCGTGTTGCATGTAATAAAGTTTCTGCAGTTGTTTTATCCAGCGTTGTTAGCTCGAGTGCCCAAGTTTGACTTGGAGCAAGCATTCCAAGTATGCCAGAACTTGCTGCGATAGTGCCGATTAAAACAGTGCTACTTGACTGTAAAAATTCGCGACGAGTTAGATCTATGTCTAACATATTTACCTCCTCCGTTTTGCCTCTCGTAGTTATTATTAATAATGTGAGGCGATTAAATAATACTTATTAGAATATTTATGTATAAGAGCCGTGTCGTTGCAGCACTTCAATTTCATACCCATCAGGATCTTTGATGAAGAAAAATTTTGCGAGCAATTCGCCGCCAGGACTAAATTCAACGACATCCTGAGGCTCAAACCCAAGTGATGAAATACGCGCATGTTCAGCATCAAGATCATCTACACACACTGCAACGTGCCCATATCCATTGCCATGCGTATAGGCTTCCACTTGACCTTTATTGAGTGTTAGCTCAATTTCAAAGTCATTTTCTTCATTGCCTAAATAGACTAGAGCAAAATCATCAAAATCTAGATGTCTTTTTTCTTTTAAATTAAAGGCTTTTTCATAAAAGTCTTTTGATCTGTCAATATCTAATACACGAATCATCGAATGGATAACTTTCGCCATTGTTTTATCTCGCTTTAGATTGGCTAGGTAACTTATAAGTATAAAAATCTATTTATACAATGAGGTAGTAGTCTAATACTACTTATTTAATTGTGTTATTTTGTAAATTATTATGAAAATACTCAAGATTAATTTGCTATATCTTTGTTTATCCTTGTCTAAACTATGAATTTATTCTATAAAGTATTCAACAGAGCAAATCTGTTCAAACAATAATTATAATTTTTACTTATAAGGTTAATACAATATGTGCAATATCTATGCTGGCGCTTTGCGTGACCGTTATTATTGTGATAGCCGCTCTATTCGTATTCACGGTTTTGTGACCAGTATTCGGTTAGAAAATGAATTTTGGATCATTTTAAATCAAATGGCTAATAAAGAAGGACAGAGTGTGCCGCAATTTATCAATGTGCTTTATGATGAAATCTTGGCAACTCATAAAGAGGTCACAAATTTTACTTCGTTTTTACGCGTTGCGTGCGCGATATATTTACATAGTGATGCACAAAGCGGAATCACTCACTAAGTTTAAAATAGCTCCTTTAAGTAAATTACCATTTTCCCTGTATTTTTAAATTCAATCGCTGAATAATTGTAGTTGCGATTTCTTCAATAGAGATTGCTGTTGTATCTATAAATGGTAAATTCGAGCTCTTAAATATCGCCTCAGCCTTTTTGGTTTCGAACTCGCATTGTTTGTACGAAGAATAATTGCTATTCGGCTTTCTTTCTTCTCTAATTTTACGAAGCTGCTGTGGCGAAATGGTTAGCCCAAATACACGCTTTTTAAATTCTGCAATGGGCTGTGGAAGGTGTTTGTTGTCGAAGTCATTATCAACAAGTGGGTAATTAGCAGCTTTTAAATTATAGTGCATGGCAAGATATAGACATGTTGGTGTTTTCCCGCTACGTGACACACCTGTTAATATAATATCCGCACTTTCCATATCATTAATTTTCATTCCATCGTCGTGACTTAGTGTAAAGTTTAACGCATCAATGCGTTTAATATATTGAGTTGTATTACTTACTCTATGAGTTTCGCCAATTGCATGTGATGCATGAGCTTCTAGCTGTGCTTCCATGGCAGGTATAAACGTAGAAAAAATATCAATGACTGAAATCCCGTTTGAGAAAAATAAATTTTTAAGCCGCTCATTTGCTAAACTTGTAAATACAAGCGGGGGTGTTTCTTGGTTAGAAGAAATATTTTGTATATGTGCAATTACACGCGTGGCTTCATTTTGACTAGAAACAAATGGGAAAACGGTTTTTTCAAACTGAATGTCTGGGAATTGAGTAAATAATGATTGGCCTAATGAGTCAATGGTTATACCGGTACTATCAGAAACAAGAAAAACGTTTTGGATTTTTTTAGAATTCATGCTAAGGCATTTAATTTTATGAATCGACTAACAATACAATTATCAGATATAAGTTTGCATGAATTGCCAATTGTCGGTGGAAAGAACGCATCTCTAGGTGAAATAATAAATCATCTTAGCTCGGTTGGTGTGGCAGTACCAGGCGGATTTGCTACTACAACAGACGCATATCAATTATTCCTGAAGGAAAGCAATTTAGAATTAAAAATTGCTCAACAACTAGAAAATTTAGATGTTGATGATATTACCCAACTCGTTAAAGTAGGCAAAAATATACGCAGTTGGATTTTACAGGCGTCCTTACCAGAATTGCTAACAACTGATATTAAAAGCTCCTATAAAAATTTAGAGAATTCAACCTGTTCGAATGTAGCGGTTGCTGTTCGCTCTTCAGCGACAGCAGAAGATCTACCCGACGCATCTTTTGCAGGTCAGCAGGATACGTATCTTAATATTTGCGGAGTTACAGATGTGCTTGATGCAGTTAAGAAGGTTTTTGCTTCACTATTTAATGATCGCGCTATTGCATATCGCGTTCATAAAGGCTTTGAGCATAAGGATGTCTCTATTTCTGCAGGTATCCAACAAATGGTTCGAAGTGATTTAGCATCAAGCGGTGTAATGTTTACCTTAGATACCGAGTCTGGCTTTAAAGATGTCGTTTTTATTACAGCGAACTATGGTTTGGGTGAAACAATTGTTCAAGGTCAAATTAATCCAGATGAATTTTATGTATCAAAAACAGCTTTGCAACGTGGACAATTAGCAGTCATTGGGCGCACTTGTGGGAGTAAGTTGCAGAAAATGATTTTTAATGACTCTGAAAGTGGCGTTGAAGTGGTTGAAGTCGATCCTGATGATCAGATTTCTTTTTGTATCGATGATGATGATGCGCAGATGTTGGCTCAAACGGCAATTTTGATTGAAGAGCATTATCAACGACCTATGGATATAGAATGGGCTAAAGATGGGAATGATCAACAACTCTATATTGTGCAAGCTAGACCGGAAACTGTTCAAAGCAATGAAAAGAAAATTATTGAAAAATTTACTCTAAATGAGAAATCAAAAATTATTACTTCAGGCAGAAGTATAGGTAATCGAATTGGTGTGGGAAAGGCACAGATAATTAGTTCAATTAAACAAATTGAACAGTTACAAAAAGGAGATGTATTGGTTACAGATATGACTGATCCGGACTGGGAACCAGTTATGCAACGCGCGTCTGCAATTGTTACAAACAGAGGCGGTAGAACGTGTCAT
Organism: Gammaproteobacteria bacterium; assembly: GCA_965247265.1. Taxonomy (GTDB): domain Bacteria; phylum Pseudomonadota; class Gammaproteobacteria; order UBA4575; family UBA4575. The sequence goes on along the minus strand of OZ252002.1, from coordinate 209,247 downwards.
GCAGCAATTATAGCGCGTGAATTAGGCGTGCCTGCAATTGTTGGTTGCAGTGATGCGACTACTGTAATAAAGCAAAAACAAGATATAACTATTTCATGTGCAGAAGGTGATACAGGATATGTTTATGAAGGAAGACTTGACTACAAAAAAAATGAATTTCAATTAAGTAAAATGCCAGATATTCCTATTAAGATCATGCTAAATGTTGGGAATCCTGACAGAGCTTTTTCATTTTCACAAATACCCAATGCAGGAATTGGTTTAGCACGGTTGGAATTTATAATTAACAATATGATAGGCATTCACCCGCGTGCCCTGATAGATTTTGATTCAATTACTGGCGATCTGAAAGCTAAGATTGAATCACAAATTGCCGCTTATTCTGATCCGATTGTATTTTATATAGCTAAATTAACTGAAGGAATTTCAAAACTTGCTGCAGCATTTGAGGGCAAACCAGTAATTGTTCGACTTTCAGATTTTAAATCTAACGAATATGCAAATTTGTTAGGCGGGAGTCTGTATGAACCAAAAGAAGATAATCCAATGATTGGGTATCGTGGTGCTTCTCGCTATATATCAGAAATGTTTGAAGCATGTTTTGAAATGGAATGTCAGGCGGTAAAAAATGTACGAGATATTTTGGGGTTTAAAAATGTTCAAATTATGATCCCGTTTGTTCGAACCATTGATGAAGCAAAAGATGTTATTGAATTACTTTCGAAATATGGATTAGTTCGTGGAGAGAATGAATTAAAAGTAATAATGATGTGCGAAATTCCTTCAAATGCAATTTTAGCAGATCAGTTTTTACAATATTTTGATGGTTACTCAATCGGATCTAATGATCTTACCCAGATGACGCTTGCAGTGGATCGTGATTCGGAATTAATAGCAGACAAGTTTGATGAAAGAAATGAAGCGGTAAAAGCTCTGATACAGATGGCAATACAGTCATGTAAGAATGCTAATAAATATGTAGGTATTTGTGGCCAAGGTCCTTCAGATTACCCTGATTTTGCAAGTTGGTTGGTAAAGCAAGGAATCGATAGTATTTCATTGAATCCAGATTCTGTAATCAGTACTTGGATGTATTTATCAAAAAGTTAAATCTTAATAATTTACCCGTGTTGCAAGGTATATTATTTTTCCACGTTTAGACGCACCACTCTTATTTTTCTAAAATTAGCGATAATTGGCTATTTGTTTTATAGCAATTTTAATAATAGCTTCTTATAGATTTTTACAGAAACACTCGAAGACTAACCAGTTTTGAAATAAAATTGTGGCTTGCTTCGGGTTATACTACTAAATGATGTATGCTAATCCCTAAACAATAATTATGGAGAATGACATTGAAAGCGGTCGGGCTATATAAATATCTTCCAATTGATCAAAAAGACGCGTTACTAGATTTAGATATTGATAAGCCTAGTCCTCAAGGTAACGAAATTTTGGTTAATGTGCATGCAGTTGCAGTGAATCCAGTGGATACCAAAATGCGTGCGCCACAAGACAAAGTAGAAGATAGTCCACGAATTTTAGGTTGGGATGTGGCTGGTGTAGTGGATGCTACGGGTCCCAATACGAGTCTATTCCAACCAGGAGATGAAGTATTTTATGCGGGGAGCTTTGTTAAACCAGGTTGTAATAGTGAATTCCATATTGTTGATGAACGTATTGTTGGTGCAAAGCCTAAAAGTATAGATTTTGCTCAAGCAGCAGCGTTGCCGCTAACCAGTATCACAGCATGGGAAGCTTTATTTGATCGACTGGGCGTAAATGCAGAAGGAAAAGACGCTGGTAAACAATTGCTGATTATTGGTGGTGCTGGTGGAGTCGGCTCTATTGCAACTCAGTTTGCGAAAGTGATTGCAAACGTTACGATAACTGCAACGGCTTCTCGTCCTGAATCAAAAAAATGGTGCCAGAAATTGGGTGCGGATCATGTAATTAATCATTACTTAGATATCTCAGAGCAAATGGGTGAGCTTGGTATAGATGGGTATGATTATATTTTATGCTTTAATGACACGGATGAGCACTGGCAAACGATGGCAGGCGTTGTTGCCCCTCAGGGTAAAATTTGTTCAATTGTTGAAACTTCTGGCGATGTGGATCTTGGCACGTTGAAGAGTAAAAGTGCCACATTCTCTTGGGAGTTTATGTTTACCCGCTCCATGTATGAAACTGAAGATATGATCGAGCAGCATCATTTGCTTAATCGTGTATCCGAATTAATTGATGTTGGAAAATTGAAGACGACGCTAGATAAAGTGCTAAAACCTATAAATGCAACAAACTTAAAGCAAGCTCATGCTGAAATAGAAGGTCGACATACAATAGGTAAAATTGTATTACAGGGATGGGAATCTTAATAAAGATAGATTTTTTAATTAGAAATAGATATTGCCAAAGGTGTTTAAATACAAGTTAGTTATTTATTGTTTTATATGCGTCTTCTCTTTTAACTATTTGCTTGACGGGTGCGCGTCTCCAATTACTAAGCATAAAGAAAAAAAGTCCTTAAATGCTTTCGATGAAAGGATAAAGTTATATGGACGTTTGCTGCGCTGGGAGGAGTTTGAAGCAGCGATTAACATGGTTCGACATAAAGATGAATCACCCGCTGATACAAATTTAGATAGGTTCAAAAATTTGCGTGTTACAGAGTATGAAATCAAGAAAGTAGCATTAGATACTGAATATAAAGGCGCAGTCGTTGAAGCAGAAATCACCTTTTATTTTGAAACGACCAATTCTGTGAAAACGGTTCGAGACGTTCAGACATGGTGGTTTTTTGATGAGTTTGGAATTTGGTTTCTAGATAGTGGGTTACCAAAATTTTAATTGCTATGCTTTTTTAAAATTTCTTGCCAGGAATCATTTAGATCTCCAATTACAATAAAAGAAGGATTCAATAGAGAGTCTTTTGTATTATAACGAAGTGGTTTCAATTTTGTGTCTACTAAAATGCCACCTGCTTCATTTACTACGCAGTGTGCCGCTGCAGTGTCCCATTCAGATGTGGGCCCAAATCGAGGATAGATATCCGCGACGCCTTCTGCAACTAAGCATGTCTTGATAGAGCTTCCCATACTCAGTAACTCGTAATCACCAATATCCGTTAACAGTGCTTGCAACGACTTGCCGGCATGAGATCGACTGCCGCAAATTACCGGATTACTAGTCGGGCTGGAGTTTCGAATACTAATCTTAACCGCAGGCTGGTCTTGTTCTTTTTTAAATGCACCATTGCCATTTGAAGCAAAATAATAGATATCTTTTACAGGAATATAAACGACGCCTAATGTTGCCACTTGATTAGTAATTAGTGCGATATTCACCGTAAATTCACCATTTCTTTTGATAAATTCTCGTGTTCCATCCAGTGGGTCAATGAGCCAGTAATTTTTCCAAGAAGATCTTTCGCTGTATGGGATCTCACTCGATTCTTCAGAAAGGACCGGAATATCGGGTGTAAGCTTTTGTAAGCATTCTGTGATGAGTTGATGTGAAGCGATATCCGCAGAGGTCAACGGAGAACGGTCATCTTTCTCCTTGATGTCAAATCCTTCTTCGTAGATTTTCATAATAGCCAATCCTGCCTTTTGTGATATTTCACAAACTGGATTGACGAGCTCGGCAAGCTGTTTATTATTCAATTCCATAATAGTAACGATTATCTAGGATAACGAAGTATATGCAAATACCAATGGACTGGAGAAAAGTATCAGCTGTCTTCCTTGATATGGATGGTACGTTACTTGATTTAAATTTTGATAATTATTTCTGGCATGAACACGTACCATTGCGATATAGCCAAAAGCATAAAATTAATTTTAATCAAGCCAAGCAAAAATTATTATCTCGCTATAAAAGCAAAATAGGTACACTCGATTGGTACTCTACTGAATGTTGGGCTAGAGAGCTCGATCTTGATATTGTTTTACTAAAACAAGAAATATCTCACCGAATAAAAATATTTCCTAAAGTTAAACAATTTCTTATGAAGCTAGATGGACTTGATAAGCGTGTATTGCTAGTAACAGATGCGCATAGAGATAGCGTATCTATAAAAATGAAATTTCTGCAGCTAGAGAGTCATTTTGACAAGATAATATCGTCACATGATTATGGCTACCCAAAAGAAGATTTATCATTTTGGGCAAAATTAATGGAATGTGAGCCATATGAACCGAAACGCACTTTATTTATTGATGACAATGTAAATGTATTATCGGCAGCAAAAGCTTCTGGAATTCAATTCCTCATTACTATCAAACAGCCTGATAGTTCAAAACCAGAACAAGATACGTTGCATTATCAAGTGATATCAAACTTTGCCCAAATTATGCCTATATAACTAGGGATAATTATCCTCGTTTCCAGCGTTTAAACCGCTTTTTACAATATTTTAGTAATGATTCGTAATCTGGGAAATAAAGGTCAAAATCTTCTTCTGCTGGTCCGTCAAATTCACAGTAGTCGTTAGTATGGTCGCGACAAATTTGTGGTCGAACATCATATATCCCACAAGCTCCATCACTTTGAAGATGATTACAGCGCGCTGATACTGTCATCCACCAACCTTCTTCGTCTTTATAAACTGCAACATTCTCATGCGACACTTGCCAGAGCATATGTTCATACTGTTCTTTGCTTTTTGGCGTAGAAAGTTCTTCTGTTACGTAATTGCAACAATATGAATTTGTACAAAATCCACACTTATTTTCTGCTGTAATTTCAATTTGAGGGTCGAGCCTTACTTTGATATCTGCTAAACGTTCCATTTATAGGTTAATAATAAGTTGAATGACGCACGTATTATATACATGCTTTTACCGCTTAGGGAATATGCAAATTAGTTTCAAGTAAATATTTTTTATAGCCGACCAGCTCTCTGTAAAAGTGCAATCTAAATTTTCGCACACACAATTAAATCTTCTATGTGTTGCCCATTTTATGAGTGTAAGAAAATTTAAAAGCGTTGTCTTAAACTAGTTCAAGGGAGTTACTTAAAAACTATGTGCGCAAATCTTTATATATCTCTATGCTATGAAGCCACAAAATTCCAGCATTTACATACTTGATTTTGGGGTTTGTTTAATCATCGTTATCAGGTTTTTTTTCGGGCTGTTTAAACTTTAGGATCTTGGATGTTTGTGGTTCATCAATAAAGTGTGGCCTGTCGTTAATTTCGATTCCTGCATCATTAGCAAGTTCGCGTTCTCGCGCTGCAATTAAGCCAAAGCAGTCACGAATATCCTTAATAGTCTGTTCATTTAGTGGGTGGCGCGTACCTGGTCCGGGAGTTGTGTCCTTTACAATTTGCGCGAGAAGTTTGCGCATGACGACTAAGATACGTTGCTCTTTAGTTTTTGTGGCCATTAAACTGCAAGCACTTTTAACTTCACAGATGTTCTATCAATAAATAGTTGTATAACTGTTCGACATAGACTAACAGATTCAAATATATAAACCATTGGCTATTTCGATGGTTGATAATTACTGGCCAAATTTGAATTGTGTTAAAAATTCAAAAGCAGTTATTATAATAGTCCTAGTTAATAAATTTTATTAGGGGTTGAAAGTATGCATCAAGCACAGTTTTCAATTGGTCAGGTAGTTGTACATAGTAAATTCAGTTATCGAGGAGTTATTTTTGACGTTGATGCTGAGTACTGTGGCACGAGTGAGTGGTATGAGCATGTCGCTAAATCAAAACCTCCAAAAGATAAGCCTTGGTACCATGTATTGGTTGATGGGCAATTAATGACAACGTATGTAGCAGAAAGACATTTGCAGCTCGATAAAAATCCTGAGCCAATTACACATCCTTTAACCGAAGATTACTTTGATAATTTTGAAGGCGGAGTTTATCGGAATTACCGAGCACACAACTAATATGTTTAATTCAATAGCGGATTTCATTCAAGAGAAAATTTCAGCTAAACAAGAAACGATTGATGATAGGCAATTAATGCATATAGCGGCAACTGCTTTGCTGTTAGAAGTAAGTCGAGCTGATTTCGACATTCAAGAAGAAGAACTCAAAGAAATTGCTGATGCATTGAAAAAAAGATTTTCGTTTAGTCATGAGGAAGTCCAGAATTTGTTAGAATTAGCGCTAACAGAACATGAATCTCATGTATCTATATATCCTTTTGTGAAAATAATTAATGAAGGGTGCAGTCCAGAAGAGAAAAAATTACTACTGCAGGATTTATGGCATGTTGCATATGCCGATAACAAACTTGATAAATATGAAGAATATCAAATACGTAAAATAGCAGACCTACTGTTCTTATCACACAGTGACTTTATCCAAACCAAATTAAAAGTGATTGACTCCGACTAGGAGAACAAAAAGGGTGGGTAAACACCCTTGATGTTTAAACCATACTTTTTAAGCCTTTAAGCGGCAATACTTTTACACCTTTACTTGCTGGCTTTGCTTTGAACATCATTTCCTCGCCAGTAAACGGATTGACGCCCTTGCGTGCTTTTCTTGCTGGTTTCTTTACAACTTTAATTTTCAATAAACCGGGTAGGTTGAAATATCCTGCGCCGCGAGGTTTTAATTCTTTAGCTATTAAACCCTCTAGCGACCCAAGTACAGCAGAAACATCCTGACGTGTAAGTTTTGTATCTGCAGCAATCTGATTAAGAATTTCAGATTTTGTGGGGGGCTTTTTTGCGGAAGTAGATGAACTTTTTGTAGCGGCCATTCATAGATCCTCTAGTAAGTGGTAAACAAAATTTTGTGTCGGCGTATCATTAAGCACCGAGTACAAAAATACAATAGTTATTATGAAAAAAAGTGGGAAGAAGCTACCAATTCTGCGTTTTTTTCACTTAATTAATTGTATCGAAAAAATCTGATCTGTCATCCTTTTTCTATAAATAGAGGTAAAAAAATCACAAAGAATTTTTACAAAATCGATAAAGCGCGATCTCTCCAAGAAAATTAGGAAATAATTTTGCTCCTAAACTATATCGATGAGCATGGTCTGTTGCTGTGCGTTGTATAATTTTTAGACTCAGTTTTTGGCATAAACTTTCAAAGTCACTGATTGAACACAGATGTATATTTGGTGTGTTGTACCATTCGTTAGGAAGTGTTCGAGTAACTGGCATATGCCCGCATAAGCTAAGTTGAAACCGACTCTTCCAATGAGCCATATTTGGAAAGGTGACGATACCCTCTTTGCCAATACGCATCATTTCTTCAAGTAATTTCTCAGGATATTGGATAGCCATAAGTGTTTGTGTCATAACTACATAATCAAATGAATTTACCTCAAAAAATTCTGTAATACCCTCATCAAGGTTTGTGTGTATAACTTGTACACCGTTGTCGATGCACTTAATTAATTTATCCTCGTCAAGCTCCAATCCATAACCTGTTACATTCCGTGTCTTTTTTAAATAGGTGAGCAAAGCGCCATCACCACAACCCAAATCTAAGATATGGGAATCAGGATTTATCCAATCGCATATTATTTCTAAGTCTGGACGTAGCTTTTCGTTCATATCTTTATGGTGTCCATATAGGCATGCAATGTGCCATGATATTCTGGAATTACAGTTAGAAATGCGTCATGTCCTAGCTCAGCTGCAATTTCCACGTAACTCACCTTTTTTCTGGCAGCAACAAGATCTCGCACAATTTCTCGTGATCGAGAAGGTGAGAATCTCCAGTCTCCAGTAAAAGAAATTACGAGGAAATTTGCATCTGTTTTATTAAAGGCTTTTGATAAATTATTGTCAAAACTCAATGCGGGGTCGAAATAATCTAACACCTTTGTCATTAGAAGGTAGGTGTTTGCATCAAATCGGTCAACAAATGATTTGCCTTGATAACGCAAATAACTTTCAACCTGAAACTCAACATCGAATCCAAAATTAATCTTACCTTCTCGTAAATCGCGACCAAACTTTTCGCGCATTGCATCATCAGAAAGATAAGTAATATGTCCCAGCATACGAGCTAGCATCAGCCCCTGTCGTGGAATAGTGTCGTGCTCGTAATAACGACCGTGGTGAAATTCCGGATCAGCAAAAATTGCCTGACGAGCAACTTCATTAAATGCAATATTTTGTGCAGTGAGTTTAGGTGCCGCTGCGATAACAAATGCGTTGCGCAAGCGATTTGGAAAATCTATCGCCCATTGCATGACTTGCATGCCTCCAAGACTGCCACCGATAACGGCAGCCCATTCTTTAATACCTAGTCCGTCAGCCAAATAACTTTGGCTTATCACCCAGTCATGTACGGTTACAAGCGGGAATGCAGGGCCATACATTGTGCCTGTTTCAGGGTCGATTGTATTCGGGCCACTGCTGCCTTTGCAGCCGCCTAAATTGTTAGGGCATACAACAAAAAATCGATTTGTATCAAAAGGTTTGTTCGGACCAATACAATTGTCCCACCAACCAGGTTTGCGATCTTCTTTTTTATAGTAGCCAGCTGCATGCTGATCACCTGATAGCGCATGGCAAATTAAAATTGCATTACTTTTGTCACTATTTAACTTTCCATACGTTTCATAGGCAAGAGTGAATTCAGATAACGTTCTTCCACAATCAAGTGATAGTGATTGTTTGAATGTTTTATGTTGAGTCTCTACAAGCCCAACTGAGTTAGCAGGAATAGTATCAGACATAATAATGGCTATGATTTAATTATTTTTTTAAGTGTAATGAGTGCAGCAAGAGCGTGCAATCATAATGTTTTTTAACACGTTGTAAGCAAGTTAAGAATTTAAAAATATTTGCACACAGTATAAGGCAATTAGCACCACGAGCGGGGAAAGATCAAACATACCAACTGGCGGGATATATTTTCTTGCAGGACGTAATAAAGGTTCTGTAATTGTTCGTAAGATTGAAACAAGGGGATTATTTTGACTCTGTATGAATGGCGCAATCCAGCTGATGATTACCAATATAATAATTGAGAATATAAATAGATTGATAACCAGATTAATAACACCCAGTATTGTTGGAATTATTAAGGTGCCTAATACTACTTGCTTGCTTACAAGATAACTACGGATAAATAGCTCTATAAATTTCAGAAATAATATTAATAATACTGCTGCAGTATCGATACGACGAATACTCGGAATCAATTTTCTCAAGGGCAAAAGCACAGGATTGGTGATAGTCATAATAAATTGCGAAAATGGGTTATAAATATCTGCACCTGCTAGGCCTAATATCATTCGTATAATTACTGCATAAATATATAAAGTAATTACAATGTGAATTAAGAAACTAATTACATTAATTAAGCCGCTCATAATTATTTTTCATTCTTATTGTTAGTATCAGAACCTGTATTAGCTAATTGCTGTGATTTTTTTGCAGCATTTTCAACTGCTGTGGCAATGATTTTTTTTACATCACCTTGTTCTAGTGTCTCAATAGCCGCTTCTGTTGTACCACCTTTTGATGTTACCGCATGACGTAATTCATTGGGATGTTTGCCCGTTACTTTAATTAATTTTGCAGTCCCTGTGGCAGTATCAATAGTAAGCTGTCGAACCTGAGATTCACTTAAGCCAAGTGATTGACCTGTCTCCATCATGGCCTCTATCAAATAAAAGAAATAAGCAGGACCACTTCCTGAAATAGCAGTAACGACATCCAGCAAGGATTCATCATTCATCCATAATGTTGAGCCAACACAATCTAAAATAGTTTGTGTAATTTCGCGTTGTTCATCAGATACCTCAGTATTTGCAAAAAGTGCAGTCGTTCCAGATTGAACAAGTGCCGGTGTGTTTGGCATGCAACGAACAATGGGCAACTCTCCGCCTAGCCATTCATCGATTCTTTTTAAGGTGATGCCTGCTGCTATGGAAATTACCAGTGGGCGTTTAGATTGGCATGGCTCCGCAATTTGTTCACAGGCCAGTTGCATAACTTGTGGTTTAACAGCTAAGACGACGATTTCCGAAATGTTGAGCGCAGCTTCAGTTTGTGAATAAACATGGCATTGTGGGAATTTCTTTTCTAAGTTCGAGCAAATAGATGAATCGGTATCAATGACACTAATATTAACAGCAAGCCAACCACTTTTAAGTAAGCCTTCAATCAAGGCTTGGCCCATATTGCCACCCCCAATAAAAGCGATGTTTAAATTTTCAATGCTTTGATTCATTTAGATTTTGTTCGTTCACCAAATATTGCAGTTCCAATACGAACTATTGATGCACCTTCTTTAATTGCTGATTCAAAGTCTCCACTCATACCCATTGACAATGTATCAAGGCTAATTCCCGATTCATTAATATTTTGAAGAAGATGTCTCAGTTTCGCAAATTGTTTGCATTGTTGAATAGTATCATTAGTTGCTCTAGGAATTGTCATTAAACCACGTAAATTTAATCGAGGAAGATTTTGTACCCATTTAGCTAAATTAAATACTTGGTCAATTCCCACGCCTGATTTAGATGCTTCGTTGTCTAAATTAACTTGTAAACATATTTGCAATGGCGGTAATGAAGGTGGTCGTTGATTATTTAATCTTTCTGCAATAATTTTACGATCAACGCTGTGCACCCAATCAAAATATTCTGCAATGAGTTTTGTTTTATTTTTTTGAATGGGCCCAATAAAATGCCAACATAGTTTTTTGCTCTCCAGGGCAACAATTTTTTCAATGGCTTCCTGAACATAATTCTCACCAAATTCTTGTTGGCCAGCTTGTACTGCAATTTGAATTTCTTCTATTGATTTAGTTTTGCTTACAGCCAATAAGCGAACACTGCCCGGTAATCTTTCATGCTTGGCTTCTATCTGACTGATTACCGCTTTTACACTTTTTAGACGTGAACCTATTTCTGAGCTCATGGATACTTTCACTTATATGCGAACTGTATATTAAAGGTGTGTATTAATTATGGTTATAAACGCAGCAAATTGCATAAAGGCTTTTATGGATAATTTTAGCAAGAAGCAGCTAGTCGTAATAATGATTCTGCTCGTCGTGAATCAAACCTTAGTTGCAGTCTGTCAACTCAACTCCATATATATTTGGGTTATATGTCCAAGCCGTTCTGCTTCTAACTGACTGAGGCATGAAGGGTTAATCACAGGAAATAAATATACCACGCATGTTCAACAGAGCTAAATAAAGGAGTATTCGTGGACATTTCGCAGTTGCTTGCTTTTAGCGTCAAAAATGGCGCTTCAGACTTACACCTCTCCGCAGGTGTTCCGCCGATGATTCGAGTCGATGGAGATGTTCGGCGTATTAATGTTCCTGCAATGGAGCATCGCCAAATTCATGAAATGGTGTATGACATCATGAATGATAAACAACGAAAAGATTACGAAGAATATTTTGAAACTGATTTTTCTTTTGAGATTCCTGGATTAGCGCGATTTCGTGTAAATGCATTTAATCAAAATCGCGGTGCTGGAGCAGTTTTTCGAACTATACCAAGTAAAATTCTTACACTTGAAGATTTAAATTGCCCTAAAAATTTTTGCTGAGATTTCGAGTTATCCGCGCGGGTTAGTGTTAGTCACAGGACCAACAGGGTCTGGAAAGTCAACAACGCTTGCTGCAATGATGGATCATAAAAATGAAAATGAATATAGCCATATTCTAACCATTGAAGATCCAATAGAATTTGTTCATGAAAGTAAGAAAAGTTTAGTTAACCAACGTAAAGTTCATCGTGACACACTGCGTTACGATGTGCGCACTTCACCGGGGCTGTTTTAGTGCCTGCCCGGCTTCACTGGACGGAATACTACGTCGGGCGTTGGAACGACATGGACTGCGTTTCATTTGTCCAGCTTGTATTGCATGAGCAGTTTGGATGCAAAATAAGTCTTCCGGCAGCGGCGAATGCCGAAATTTCAGGGGATGTGCCGCAAGAACTGCGGGCTGCTGCCACGACCCGCGCACGTGATAAGCAAGTCGTGCAAATCTCCGGTGATTTTATCCGGGCGTTGGAACCGCGCGAGACGACGACGGACGGCGATTGTGTGATGATGCGTGCAGCGGGGACGTAAATCTGCGTTCGGGCATCACATCGGATTATATGTTGCCCGTGAAGACGAGGGGTATGTGTTGCACCATCTGGCCAGCGCCGGGGTGTGCCTGCATCCGCTGCGCAACCTGAATGCGCACGGGCTGGAAGTGACAGGGGTGTATAAATGGATCAGCTGATGTTGCCGGCCCCGGACGCACACCACCCACTTCTCTGTCAGGAGTACAGAGAAAGTCACCCGCCTGCCGGGGTTTTCATTGATGCCTGGCCGCACCCGCTCACCGCAGAAGGACGAAATACCACTGCAATACAACTTACTGCCGCACGCACGTTACGCGAGGCTATCCACCACATCTTTCCGGTACCGCCCCCCGGCGGGGTCATCGCCTCAATGAACGGCGTGGTGATTCCCATGCAGCAGTGGGATATTTCACTGACGGCCGGCAGCATAGTTACCCTGCGCGCATTGGCGCAGGGAGGTGACAGCAACCCGGTGGCTACCGTACTGACGCTGGCATTATTGTTCGCAGCTCCCTTTGCTGCCCCGGCACCGCTGCCAGCGACCGCAAGTGCAGGTTTAATTTCCGGTGTGACTGCCGGAATTACGCTTGCCGGCGGACTGATCATCAACGCCCTGTTCCCGCCACTCACACCAGAGTTGCCGGGTGGGGCTCAGCCGAAAACACTTTACAGCCTGACGGGCGGTGCGAACCGCGCACGTCCGAATGAGCCACTAATGTTGGTGCTCGGTCGACATCGCGACTTCCCTGATTTATCAGCCGCTCCCTACAATGACTTTGAAGGAGACGATGTCTATCTGAACCAGATTTTCAACTTTGGCCCAGGTGATTTAGACGTGTCTGAAATGCGCGTCGGCAATACATTACTGGACAGTTACGAGGATGTCGAAATACAGCATGCTAATGGAGAAGCCATTACCCTCGTCGCGGGCAATGTAGCCACGGAGGCTGGAGGCGAGCTGGAGAGTGATAGCTGGATCACACGCACGGCGCAGGTAAACACGACCAGGGTCAAACTGAATTTCAGCGCCGTCATCTATTATCAAGGTGGTTCAGGAAGCGGCGGTGCCGCACGTTACCGGTCTCACCCGATGACAATTGAGTATCGTGAGCATGAATCATCCGATCCCTGGGTGTCAGACAGGGTGGAGATTGGGAACAGTATTCTGGATCTGTTTCGCTACACCTATACATTAACGCTTGATCCATCAAAACAATACGATGTGCGCGTGAAGCTCGTGAGTGCCATGCCGGAGAATCGTGGGGCAAAAAATTTCATCACCCTTGAGTCGATTTCCAGCTACGCCATCGATGCCGCTCTGTACGAGGCGCAAAACCGCACCGCATTACGAATCAGAGCGTCCAGGCAGATTCATGGTCGACTGGACAAATTCACAGCCATTGTGCAGCAGAAAGTTGCTGTTTATTCAAATGACCAGTGGGGTACAGCGCAAGCGACCTCAAATCCGGCGTGGCTATTCCGTGCGTTCGCACAGGGTTGGAGAGATTCGTCTGAGCGCCTGATAGCCGGTGCAGGCTTGCCGGGTAGCATGATCGATGATGCATCGATCATCGCCTGGGGGAAATGGTGCAACAGCAATAATCTGGAGTGCGACCTGATATTGACGCGTCCACAGACGGCTGAACAGACGCTTAGGACAATCGCTCAGTGCGGACGTGCCAGTATAGATTGGGCGGCCGGGAAACTGGGAGTTGTCTGGGATGCTCCTGATAAGCCCGTGACCGCACTGTTTACCCCCGCATCCATCGTAGCTGGCTCATTTGCCTGGCGCTGGACAGGTGAGGAGGCGGCCGAAGAAATTGTGTACAGATACGTCAACCCGGATTTAGACTGGCAGCAGGATTCCGTCCAGCGTGTGGTGCCTGGAATTGTGGGACCAAAATCCATTGCCACGCTGAGTCTCCCTGGCGTGACCAGCCGAACCCAGGCGCAACAGGCATGTAATCTCCAGGCCGCACGTCAAAAATATCACCGGCGGCGCATGGTATGGGAGGTCGGGGCCGAGGGATTGACTGTGCGACGTGGTGATGTGGTGTGGGTGACACACACCTTGATTGACGGAGGAGTCACCGGCCGCCTGGAGCAGGCCGACTACGGCTTAAACCGCGTGCGCCTGAACCGGTCCGTTGACCCTGACGAGAATAACCCGATGCTGGCCATCCGATTGCCGGACGGACAGATGCACCAAAGTACAGCCAGCCGTGCTCCCGGTGCTGTGGCAGGTGAACCCAGCCAAGAGCTGATATTGGAAAGCGCATTGCCGACCGCACCACAGGGTGTGGACACACTGGAACCAATGGATTGTCACTGGCGCTGGTACGGCACTGCGGGTGAACCCAAAAAAGTCAAGATTGTTGCAGTGGAGCCGGTCAACGGTAGCCGGGTACGGCTGGAGGCCATTGACGAACTGCCCGAGTATTACGCCGCGGCTACACTACCTGGCAATACGGCTTTGCCAAAGCTGCATTACCAACCTCCAAAAATCATTAGCGCAACGTTTAGCGAAATATTGATACGGGCCGGACACGGATTCGTAACACGTATTCATGCTGCGGTTGCAGTTGAGGGCGACTGGCGCGGCGGAGTCGTGTATGTCGATGGTGCGATCGTGGCCACCATGCACGATGGTGCTACTCGCACACAATGGAGCAGCACGCACCTAGGCAAGATTGAAATCGTCATCGTACCCGGAGTGAGACCGTCACCCTCGGAGCCCCTTACAGCACAACCTATGAGGTCGTGGGCAAGAGTGCTTCGCCTGGTGTGCCCGGTAACTTTCTTCTGGACATCTGGGGCGACGGTACACGCCGGTTTCGCTGGCAGGCACCGCAGGATGTTGATCTTGCTGGAGTGCGTATTCGATATACCGAAACACAGACCGGCATCACACCCGATTGGGACGCGATGACGCCTTTGCATCATGGGTTGTTGGTCTCATCGCCGTATGAAACCAACGAGCCGCCCGCAGGGTCCTGGACCTTCACCATTCGAGCCGAGGATACTTCGGGTAACCTTTCGACGTCCGCCTGGATCATCGCTGAACTGCCCAACCCGCGTCTGGGTGAAACATTCCTGTGGGCCTGTCCGACGGCCCGTGGTTGGCCGGGTACCTTAACCGATACGGTCCGGTCAGATGACGGTCGGGATGCGCTCGAAGGTGCTGGCAACTACACCTGGGATGACCTCAATTCCTGGGCAGATTGGAGCTCATGGTCCCTTGGCGACGGCGATGACGGGGTGTCTCTGATGCGTTATGAATCCGAGCCGGTTGATCTCGGCACGGAGCTACCGTTTTCCATTGCATGGTCTGCTGAAACCGACAACGATGTGACGTTTGAAATTCGCACTGCTGACAGCGCCGAAGCACTGGCTCAGGCATCCTGGGAGTCCTATCTCGACAACACCCTGTTGACGGCCCAACACTTACAACTGCGCTGGAGCTTGGCTGGAGACGGTTCAACACAGCTTTCGCTGGACAATCTCTGCTATCAGATTCTTGGCACCGCAAGTACCGAAAAGTTTTTGGATGTAGACACCAGCGATTGGGAGGGCTCGGCCGAGACCGGTCGCACAATCCCTACAAGCCTGGCACGCGTGACCGACCTTGATATCACTTTACAGTCAGTCGGACCCGGCTGGTCTTGGTACCTTCAACAAAAAAATAACCCCACCATGATTCGCATTTACGACCGTGACGGCACCGCACAGGATGCCGTTGTGGATGCTGTTTTGCGTGGGATACAAGCCTAATCAAGGAAATATTCTCAATGACCTGGCCAATTGATGATCTGGATACCACCCACTTCGACGCTGGGAGCGATAACCCAGCACAAGCGCGACCGATGTTCAAACGCCTGATTGACCGGGTTAAGACCTTGATCTCTGCCCGTGGCGTTGCAGACGGAGTGTGTGAACTTGATGCAAATGCCAAGGTGCCAACAGTCCGCATTGGCCGGGGGCAGGCGAACGGCGTGGCCTCGCTCGATGCCGCAACCAAAGTCCCACGCGTGCTCTTGCCCGACGCGACGAAAACGGATAAAGGCGCCTGTCGACTGGCCACGGATGTCGAAGTCGATAGTGCCAGCGGTGACGGCGTCGTTACTGCCGGGCAGTTGGGGCGGCGTACCGCGACAACTGAGCTTGCCGGTCTGGTGGAGTTGGCCACAGACGCCGTGGCAATTGCAGGCACCAGTACCGGTCACGTCATTACACCAGCTTCCCTCAAAGCCGCTCTGGATAATCAGTCATGAGTTGGCCGAGCGACGGTCTTAGTGTCGAGCATTTTGATGCTGAAACCGATCGTCCGAGTGATGCATGGTCAATGCTCAAGCTCCTGACAGACCGACCGGGTCAAGGCGCTGATCGCAGCCCGTGGAACCGCGGACGGTGTCTGTGATTTAAATGACAAGCGTCAGGTGCCAGCCACCCGCATTGACCGGGGCGAGGCGAACGGCGTGGCATCACTCGATGATACAGCCAGGCTGTTACGCGATCATCTGCAAAATGCCACTGAAACCGAAAAAGGTATTGCTCTGCTGGCAATGAACAGTGAAGTCGAAAGTGCTAGCGGTGATGGGGTTATTACTGCCGAGCAATTGACACGGCGTACCGCAACGGTTGACCGTGCCGGTGCGGTGGAATTGGCAACAGTAGATGAGATTGTTGCAGGCGAGAGTTCAACACTCGCGATCACTGTCGCCAATCTCTGGGCCGCTTTGCAACAGGGCATCATCGATGTTGCGGAAGATTTTACCTTAATACGGACTCAGTCAGGTTCGCCTCCGCCCGCACCTGTCTCGGCTGGCGAAATAGTAGTAGGGTCCTTCTTGCATCCGTCCCGCCTTGGATATTGGACTATCGATTCAGTGAGCCAGTTATCCCAGTCATCCAGAAGGGTCACAAGCGGCTCAAAAAATAATCCCCCCTCAACCACTTACTACACACGGAAATGGCTAATGCGCGCCACACGTCAGTCATGAACGAAGTTTCTCTGGTACACAACCAAAACGATTTGCAACAGTGGATGGCGGTGCTGCGGCGGATTCTCAGCAATCACGACTGGCGGCAGACAGGGCCAGCCTGGTGGCTCAGACCTTGGGACCTGGAGCATTTGGCTGTAAAAATGGAAGGTCTTTTATTCAGTCCACCGATCCCTGACAGCCACGCATTAGCGCTCTGGACGCCTCACGCGGTGGAGTTCGGATTGATGGCACCGCACTTCATTTCCCCCGATATGACGATCTGCGAGGAATTGATATGCCGCTCGGATGGGCAGGACGGGCAGCGCGTGCGGCAGGCCTTTGCCGAGCAGGCCCGTGCAATGGGGGCTACCCACGTGATGATCGACAATGCCGACTTCTGTGCCGATGCCGAGCATGCGGCCTGGCGTGATCAGGTGACCCAAAAAGACGGCTATCAACCGTTCTCTCGACGCTATGTCCTCCCTCTCTAATCTGCAGCTGCGCGCCCGGATGCTGGCCGAGATCCGACGGCATTTTGCAAATGAGTCGACGGCTGCACTGGAAGTGCAAACCTCGCGGTTGTCGACAGACCCCCCAAGCCGAGAAACGCTTTGCATCGATGGCCAGCACCTGGTGACTTACAGTGAGCGAGAGATGCGTGCACTCATCGCCCAGCATTGGTGTGACCTGTACCAAATCGCACCGGTGTTTCGCAATGAAAACGCATCATCTGTACATCTGCCCCAGTTCACGATGCTTGAATGGTTTCGAGTAGGACAAACGCTTGAAGAACTGCAGAGCGAAGCACTGGCCCTGATCACGCGCCTGTTCCAAGTCGCAGGACGCACACTGGCTGCTCCGCAAATCTGGGAATGGAGGGGGTTTTGGTCCAAACAGCTTGCACCTGGAAGGCCGATGTTGGGCGAGATGATTAATATGACTGAAGAGGAGACACGCAATCTGCTGCTGCAAATCTACCTCGACGAGGCTTGTACCAGTGACGATAGCTTGCTGGTGCTGCGCCATCTGCCGATCTGCACAGACGATCCATCCGCGGCGGATCATGATCATCGGTATTCAGAACGGTTCGAGATCTTCTATCGCGGAGCGGAACTGCTCAACGGCTATCTGGATAACACCGACCCGGAGCAAGTGAAACAACGCTGGCCCGAGGCTCCCGATCTCTGGCTAAAGGTAGTCGCTACGGCCCCACCGACCGCAGATGCGGGCCTGGGCCTGGAGCGAGTACTGATGGCGGCTACCGGTGCAGCACATATACGAGAGGTGACATGACTGGATTCAAAAAGAATAACTTCATGCAAACTACCGCCTACAAAACCATACTCGCGGCCAAGCTGCACGGCATTCAGGTATCCAGGGCTGAGCTGCATTACGAGGGCTCGTGCGGGATTCCACAGCATTTAATGTGTGAGCTGGGCATCGATCAATACGAGCAAATTCACATTTACAACCTCAATAACGGAAAACGCTTTATTACCTATGCGATTTCAATCGGCGATGCAGATGGAGTACACCTGCTGGGTGCGGCGGCAAGATGTGGGCAGGTAGGCGATCAAGTGATTATTGCGGTATATCGCAATATCTCCGTGGACGCTTCGATCGAACCAAAAATATGGCCGTAATGGAACAGGAAGCATTGCACAAGTTAGTCAATGCTATGCAGGCGCTTTTGAAAAGGTGTGAGCGCGCAACCCCCCAGCAACCCTCTTTGCGCGACACAAACGCTATTCAACCCTTACTGGAACCAAGCCTGTCCGGTATTCATTCTATCTTAGAAAAAGACACGCCTGATCATGTGATGCTTGGCCCCGGCGGAGCCGTCAACCTGCGCCGGTTCTTCGTCACCTACCCAAAGGACCCGGTGAGCATGGCCAACTGCTGTTTTATCAACGAATGGAACGGCAAAAGCGGTGGCCCACACGATCACCCGTTTGATTTCGTCGCCCTGGTGGTGGAGGGCGTGAAGCAGGAAGTCGTCTATACGCACCGGGGGCTTGCCGTGACCAGCCATGAGTACCCGCCAGGCACCCTCATGTTCACCCGTTATGATCAAATCCACCTGGTACACGCCCATCCTAGATTGATCACCCTGGTGCATACCGGCGAGGTAAGACAGCACTGTTCCTATGTGTATGAGAACGGCAGGCGGCACAGTATCTTTGAATACCGGCAAAAAAGGAACTCTTTTCATGTCGGCGGATAACCTGCTCGAATTGCGCCATGCAGTGTTAAAGAAGATGCGCGCACATTTTGATGACAGCCGTGCCGTCGAGGTGCTGAGCTCTTGTTTTCAAGATTGCCGCTCCTACATGCCCAACGTATATCACCTGAACCAAAACGCCGCCACTGGAAATAACCCCGAGATTAAAGTGCCTTTAGCGGGCTCGGTCAAGTACCTCGCGCCATTTCATGAGTTCGAGCTTCGAGCGTTGTGCAGTCAATACCAGACCGACGTGTATCAAATCCACCCCTGTTTCAGAAACGAACAAGATGACAGCCACTTGTATTGCTTCCATATGCTGGAATGGGCGCGGATAATGGATGAAGAACCTCGACAGGCGTACCTGGTTGACGAAACCATAGATGTCCTCAACCGGCTGTTCGCGCTAAACGACATCGAACTCGAACCCCCTGAAGCGGTGCCTTTCGATCTCGTGAAATTCATGCAGGATGTTCCCCAGGTGCCTAATCGCGGGTATTTCATCAACACGGACTTTCCGGAGCTGGAGCAATACCCCTCGCCGGCTTGTGTCGACCAGCAGCAACAAAGAGTGGAGTTTTTTTACAACGGTATCGAGATTGCCAATATCTTTCTCGATAACTGCGATGCACAAGACTTTCATGCCAAATGGCCGACAGCGCCTGCATCGATCGTGCAATTGGTCAAAGACGCTCCGCCCACCGTGTGCGGCGCCATCGGCTTGGAACGCCTGCTCATGGCCATGACCGGCGAGACCGACATTAATAATATGCTGCCGAACCCGTTAGACTGGCAATAATTCTAGAGTGGTGTTAACTTTTTTATGGGTTCGGTTTAGTGGATTTTTGTGCGTATGTCTTGTGAATTTTGCGATAGCCCTAGTGGTCGAAAGACACTAGAAAACCAAGTGTGCATGACTCTCAACGGACGCGTGCAGTGCATCGACCGCTGTATTCATCACATCGTCGCGGCTCTGAATGCAGGCGGAGTGCGAACGATTGCTAGTTGCTGCGGGCACGGACTTATGCCGGGCAGGATTGACCTAGCGGACGGGAGACTGATCACCATCACTCCGTGTGGATCTGTTGCGTCTGAGCGTCCCTTCCTGGTGACTTCAGTGAACGAGGCTCCTATAGTCGACCCAGTCAATAACAAAGTCCGAACAGTTGAAGACTAGCCTGTATGACAAGCGGGGGAGCAGTAACTGATCCGCTCTAAATTGATTGCTTTCTGATCATCAAAATCAATACTCTGTTGACATAGCCAACACCACTGCGCAGCCATCTTTCGCATGTTTCGCAAAAAAGTTTCGCACGCCTCTACACTGAAGGCAGCAACAGCTATCAGGATGAATGGGATGCCCGGCGGGTGGTGCTTATGGCAGCGCAGGGCCTTCGCGTGATGATGCGTTAATGAAAGGCATTACGACCGTTCGTGAAATTGCTGGTAATTCACGGGGTCTGGCAAGGGCAGCTCAACGTGGTCTCCTAGTTGGCCCAAGAATTTACACATCCGGTTTCGTACTCAGCCACACAGGTGGCCACCGTGATTGGGGCGATAGAAATGATCTCGAAGTTTCTGACTATGGTGCGCAAGTCCAGCACTCAATTATTGTGAATAATCGCGACGATGTAATTGCGGCGTCACGTCGAAACTATCGCAATGGTGCACATTTCACCAAGATCATGGCGGGTGGTGGCGTTGCCAGCCGATTTGACCCATTGGATATCCTCGGTGCGACACAGGAAAAAATGGAAGCCGCAGTTGAAATTGCAACTGGCTAAGGGACTTACGTTGCAATCCATGCCTATCACGATAAATCTTACCAACGTGCCATTGACGCCGGAGTTCGCAGTTTTGAGCATGGCTTTCTTGTCACCAAAGATATCGTTGACCAATTAGCTGCAAAAGGTGAAGAGATAGTTTGGAGTTTCCAGTGCTACATGTCAGTGAATTCCTTTGGCACCTATGAATCCATGCCTGAATTCTTCACTCATGAGCAGAAACTGAAAGGTGTCGCAGTCGGCAAGGGTGCTCGAAATGCTGCCAAGATGATGTATGAAGCAGGAGTGTTCATGACCGGCGGCGCAGATATGTTTGGGCAGGGCCTGCAGGAAATACGCAAAGAAGATATCACTTGCAAAGTCAATGAGGTGGGTTATCCGGATGCACATGTATGGAAAATGCATACGGGCAACGCGGGTAAAGTATTGAAATGGTCTGGTCCACTTGATCCTTACCCTACATATGCTTTGGGTACGATCGCACCAGATTCTTATGCAGATATTCTTCTTTGGGACGAAAATCCAATTAAGGATATAAACGTAATTCTTGATGAGAGCTAACTGAAGTTAATCATGAAAGATGGTCTAATATATAAGAACATCATGGTTGATCCTTCCGACCCTAACTATACACAGCCCAGTACCAGCAATACACGGATCTATACACCAATGTAGAAAGTGAAATTGGTGTAACAAGTTCGATTGTGTGAAGTAGACTCTCAAAATTACACATCAAGTCTGCACGGAACAGACTCTACGAAGATTTGGACTGGGCAGAGTGTCTAGTATGTTGTGTCCAAAACGTAGTGTTCAATCAAAACGACATAAGCTTGTGCATTTCAACTGACCGCTATTGACCGATAGCAGTCATTCACAATCGGATATGTTCCGGTTTAGTAATTGTTAGTAAATATTTTCAGAATTAAAAATTGGACCGTCTACGCATACACGTTTCATTGCAGTCACTTCATCATTTTCTTTGTAAGGCACGACACAGCCGGCACATCCTCCAACCGCACAGGCCATATATTCTTCAAGAGAAACGTGGCATTTAATTTGATAGTTTTTAGCAAATTTTGCGACTGCTTCAAGCATTAGTGTGGGACCGCATGCAAAAATTTCTACTTTTTGTTGTGATGCTTTATCTAAGTTTGTATACCAATGTTCAGCAAGTTCATGCACGTATCCGTTAAAACAACCCGGGTAATCTTGTTTACTTGTTAATCGCGATGCAATTCCCCAATCATCAAGTAAAGGCATGGCAGCAATTACATCACTTGGAACATTTTGCACTAGAATTTTTGAGGGCTGGGCATTAAAAGGGAATGGAATTTCGGAGCCCATTATTACAAATGGGTGAACATTAAAATTATTCCGAAGCTCATCTGCAAAAAAAATCATAGGTGGAATACCAACTCCTCCACCAAGTAATAACGGATGCATAGTTCCCTCGCCAAGTGAAAACTCATTTCCTATTGGTCCTAGGCACAAAATAGTATCACCCACTTTTCGTGTTGCGAGAAATTCACCTCCTTGACCAACAACTTTATAAAGTATGTCAATGCTGGTTGTATTTTTATCAGTGCGCATAATGGAATAGGGTCGTCTCATTGAGAGTTGTGGGTCACACTGTAGATGAACAAAATTTCCAGCCCTTGCATGTTGTGCACACTTAGGTGCATTAAGCCTTAAGACATATTGTTGTTCAGGCAACGATTCATGGCTTATGACGCGGGCTCTTTCTTCATATATGGTGTTTCGCTGTGTGTTCAGACTAATTGCTCCAAATCGAATTTTTTAAATTTAGATTTGAGGTGATTGTTATAAAAGCTCAAATTCGAGTTTGCCTCGATGAAGTGTGTGGGTAACTCGACCTTTGAGCGTATTCCCTAATAAAGGCGAATTTTTACCTCGGCTGCGTAAGGTATCGCTCGTTAATGTCCATGTTAAATTTGGATCTACAATGCACACATCTGCATGCGAACCTACGCTTAAGTTGCCTGCAGAAATTCCAATTATGTCTGCAGGACCTTGTGAAATAAGATGAACAGCTTCACTTAGGTCTATAACTTTTTCATTAACTAATTCCAATACAAGAGGCAGCAATGTTTCTATTGTTGAGCTACCGGGCTCAGTAGATTGAAAAGGAGCAAGCTTTGCCTCAATCTCATGGGGCTGATGATCTGCACAGATAGCAGAAACAGAACCTGATTTTAATGCTTCGCGTAAGCCATTTCGATCTTCTTGACTTCTATAGGGAGGCAAATTGTTACATAAGCTATCAAAATCTTTGACATCTTGATCGGTTAAAAATAAATGTAAAATACTGATATCGGCACTAACAGGTGATTTGTCATAACGAGCTCGCGAAATCATGCTGATAGCTCGCTGAGTAGTAATACGACAAAAATGCGCACGAACATTTAGCTCTTCTATTAATGCTAATTGAAATGCGACGGCAGCAGTTTCAGCAGCACTTGGTATGCCTGGAAGACCAAGCCGCGAAGATGTTAAACCCTCGTGAACGCAGCCATTATTGGCAAGCATATGATCAAGTGGGTAGGTAAAAATTGTTAATTCTTGGCTGGCTGCATACTCCATTGCACGACGTAGCACTAAAGTGTTTTTCATAGGTTGGAGTAAATTAGTTACGCCTACACAGCCTGCTGCTTTAAGTGCTGCCATTTCACTTAAACATTCACCCTGCAACCCTGCTGTTAGTGCGCCAATAACATATACACTGCATACTCCACTATCCTGCGAGAGTTGATCTATGAGCTCGACTTGGGCGGGTGAATCCACCACCGGGTCTGTATTAGGTAAGCAGACTAAACTTGTAACGCCTGCGGCCACGGCGGCATGTGTTTCAGATTTTATAGTAGCTTTATGTTCTTGACCTGGTTCTCTCAGGCTGGCTGATAGTTCAACTAATCCAGGCAATACTAATTTATTTGATGCATCGATTGTTTTATCCGCTTTCCATTCATTGGGTTCTTTCTCAACAGCTACAACCCTTCCTTCTACTAGATATAAATTTGCAGCTTTATCAATTTTATTTTTAGGGTCAACTAAATGCCCGTTTAGAATTTCAATTTTCATGGGCGCTTCTGTCTTTATCCGAGCTTATGGCTAAGGATAAAATTGCCATTCGAACGGCAATTCCATATTTCACTTGCTGCAGAATAACGGACTGAGGCCCATCGGCGACTTCAGAGCTGATTTCAACGCCTCGATTAATTGGACCTGGGTGCATAACAATTGCATCGGGCTTCGCTAATGCTAAACGTTCGGGTGTTAAGCCAAATAATTTAAAATATTCATGTTCGCTGGGAATGAATGCACCTTGCATACGTTCTTTTTGTAAGCGAAGCATTATGATTACATCAACATCGTGTAATCCCTGTTTGCAATTTTGAAATACTTTTACACCTAGTTGCTCAACATTTTTGGGTAGTAGCGTTTTTGGTGCAACCACACGTATTTCTTTTGTGCCTAGAATATTAAGGGCTTTTATTTGTGAACGAGCAACACGTGAATGAAGTATGTCGCCGACAATTGCCACACTGATATTTGAAAAGTTTTTTTCACACTTTCGAATGGTAAACATATCAAGCATAGCTTGTGTAGGATGTGCATGACTACCATCTCCAGCATTAATAATGCTTACATGAGAGGCAACATACTTAGCTATAAAGTCAGCAGCGCCGCTTTCTGGATGTCTGACAATGAATATGTCTGTGTTCATTGCTTCTAAATTAAATAGAGTGTCGAGCAACCTTTCGCCTTTTGAGGTGGCTGATGTTGCAATATTGATATTCAATACATCAGCTGAAAGTCTTTTTGCAGCGAGTTCAAATGTAGTTCGCGTTCGTGTGCTAGGCTCAAAGAACAAATTAACTATAGTTTTACCGCGCAATAACGGTACTTTTTTTACAATTTGCCCATCGACACTCGTAAATGATT
Source organism: Gammaproteobacteria bacterium (assembly GCA_965247265.1). Lineage (GTDB taxonomy): Bacteria > Pseudomonadota > Gammaproteobacteria > UBA4575 > UBA4575. Next base: position 184,262 of record OZ252002.1, on the reverse strand, counting down.
CTGCAGTATCTAGAATATGGACTAGTTCATTTCTATTTAAGCTACCTATATTTAGAAAATGTCGCATATAAATACTAGTTAACTATTTCTAATGCTAATGGTTCTGGCCCACTTAATTTAATATGTTGTGATGCATCTAAGTTTACGGATTCACCCACCACATTCGCCTGTATTGGCAACTCTCTGCCATTTCGCTGCACCAATACGATAAAGCTTACAGAAGCTGGTCGCCCATAATCAAAAATTTCATTTAAAGCAGCGCGCACAGTTCGCCCTGTATGCAGGACATCATCAATTAATAAAATATGTCTGTCATTTACGCTAAGCGGTAATTGAGATGGTTTTACGGTTGGTTGAATGCCCGCGCGACTAAAATCATCTCTGTAAAAAGTGATGTCTAGTATTCCAAGTTCATCACGATTATTTAGCAGTTTCTGTAAATTTTTTGCTATCCAAACACCACCAGTTCTAATGCCAATAAAGATAGGATTCGTTATATTGTTTTTCGCCATGTAATTGCTAAGATCATTAGCCATTCTCTCCAGAAGTTGTTGTGTATTTAAATCAGGCATGATTATGGTTTGAATTTGATGTTAGCCACGAATTTAGGATTATTGCAGCAGATGCTTTATCTATATCAACCTTTTTGATTTTTTTTCGTTGTCCTTTGCTGCGCATTTCTTTGAGTATTTCATATGCGTGTACAGATGTGTATGACTCATCTGTTGTTTCAACCGGTATTTGGTAATGCAAATATAACTTCTCACAAAATTTTTTTATTTTATTTTGCAAGCCGTTATCATTATGTGTGTTGTGATCGATGCAGCCCACAATTAATTTACTGGGCTTCCATTCTTGAATGATTGCATGTATTTCATCCCAAGGGATTCCTGATGCTGGGACGCATATGGTTGTTAATGGATTGGCAGTGCCTATTTCTAAAAGACCAACTGCAACACCTATTCTTCGTTCTCCATAATCAAATCCAATTACACTAGACATATATTTGAGGGCAAATTAGAGGTGTTTGTCATAGCGAGCGCATTTTTCAATGAAAATTCACGCATGTCCAGCTTCATTGGAAATTAAATGCAAATCTATGCCAAGTTTATTTGCAGCAGTTTGCCATCGTTCATCCACAGGGGTATCAAATACAATTTTGGCCTCATAGGGCACAGTCAGCCATGCATTTTCTGCAAGTTCTTGTTCTAGCTGTCCAGCCCCCCAACCCGCATACCCTAGTGCAACAATGGAATTTTCCGGTCCATTTCCTGTTGCAATGTCGACTAAAATGCCCTCCGATGTAGTCAGCATTAGGTCATTATCAATAATGTGGGTAGAATCCCATTGACGGTCTGAGTCATGCAGAATAAAACCTCTGTCGATATGAACAGGGCCTCCCGCATAAACAGGTGAGTGATTAGAGACTAAATTTTCTTTGTCGCCCATTTCTAATTGATTTATCAATTCATCTACACACATTGTAGTGGGCTGATTAATGATAATACCCATCGCACCATTATCATTATGTTCACAAACAACTGTTACTGAACGTGAAAAATTAGCATCTTGCAATGATGGCATGGCAATGAGTAATTGTTTGGTTAAATTTTCCGACATAATGATTACTTTGTAAGTAATGTATTGTCTGTGCCAAATAGCCAAGTGCGAGTTATCATAAGTTGGTCATAGTTATCACGCATTTCTTCAGGAAATTCCTTAAATGGAGCGGCCATGCGCACAATTTTTTTCGCAGCCTCATCAAGAATTGATTTGCCCGCTGAGGTTTGAATTTCCATTCGAACAACTTTGCCATCATTGTTCAAAAGGACGCTGAGAATCAATGTCCCGCTTAGGTGTTTACGTCTAGCCTCATCGGGATAATTTAAGTTACCAATCCGCTCAACTTTTTCCACCCACTCTCGTACATAGCTGGCTTCGGCAGCCGTTTTAGCGCTCAAGGTATCGATATAATTAATCCTAGGGCGTTTGGCGTAGTCATTTTCCTCTTGTCGTAATTCAGCAACTAGTTTTGCTAATTCAAGTCGTTGTTCGGCAGTTACTTTCTTTACACGCGGTTTAGCTTTTTCTTGTTTTTCTACGACTTCTTTATTACTTACCTTTAATTCTGAAGTTTGTTGTGTAAGTAATAATTCTTGATTCTTACTGGATTCTGACGGGTGAGATTCACTCGGGCTCATTTTAACCGGCGCCACATCTGTTGTATCAAGCAGGCTTGTACCTGTAAAAGGTGCAGAAGGTTGGTTTTCAAATTCTGTACTGCCACTTGCGAGCTGATTTTCACTTGCAATATGTCTAGCATCTGTTGGTGTTTGATGAGTTTTGGTTAGCACCATTGTGACTTCAAGCATTGAATCTTGATTTAGCTCACTGCCAAAATGCATTCCAAAGCCAATACCAAGAATAACCATGGCATGTAAAATTGATGCAAAAAATAAACTGAAGCCAAGCCGGTCTGATGCGGTTACTTGTACTGTACTAACAACTGCGGCCATAGGAGTTAAATAAAATGTGAGAGGAGCCTTTAAAATGGTTTAACTCGTTGACCATAAAAAATTTATTGTGAGTCATTAAGTTGAGTTTCTATCAAATCAAATAACGTTGCACAAATTTTCAAGTCATACATCTTGTCTAGTTCACGGATACCAGTTGGGCTTGTAACATTAATTTCTGTTAAATAATCACCTATTACATCAATTCCTACAAAACTAAGCTTCATTTCATTTAACGTAGGTTTAATTTGTTCACATATCCAATGGTCCCGTTTTGTAAGCTCAGCACCCTGTGCTGAACCTCCTTTAGCTAAATTTGCGCGTAACTCGCCAGCAGCTGGAACTCTTACAAGTGAATAGGGAATAGGCAATCCATCAATCAGCAATATTCTTTTGTCTCCTTTAGAGTATTCTTTTAAAAACTTTTGCACCATTATTGTACGGCATTCGTTTTTTGTAAGGGTTTCTATAATTACATTTCGATTGGCGTCATTATGCTGAATTCGAAAAATTGAATCACCCGCCATACCATCAAGTGGTTTTGCAACTACATCACTATATTTGTTTATGAATTCGTTGATAATGAGACTATTCTTAGAAATTACAAATGGAGGTATACATTCAGAAAAATTTGTTGCAAACAACTTCTCATTTGCATTACGTAAACTCGTTGGATGATTTATAACAAGTGTGCCTGCTTCTTGTAATCGGTCTAGTAAGTATGTTGCATAGATATACTCCATATCAAAAGGGGGGTCTTTGCGCATCAGCAACACATCGAGATGCTCACTGAGGTTTTTTAGTGTTGAGTCATGCTTTTCAAACCAGTGTGATTTGTCATCCTCAACCTTAATTTTGGACACATAGGCCATAACATTTTGGTCTGCTAAGAATAGGTCAGATGGTTGGATGTAATAAATTATATAGCCACGGTTTTGTGCTTCTAAAAGCATAGCGAAGGTACTGTCTTTTAAGACATTTATCCTTTCTATGGGATCCATGATTACACCTAATTTTATCGTCATTTATGCATATCTCGTCAGCGATTACACCACTTATATCGGAAGCTCCTTGTCCTATATTTCGTAGCTGGCATGGTTACATTTTAATATCTCAATACTTTGCTAGATAAGCAAACATAATTGTGATGTCCAACAAATAACGAAATGATTTCAAAGAGTAGATAGAAATAAGGAATCTAGGACGCGAATATGCAAGACAGTGGTTTGGCACTAGATAATTCAGCTGATGCAAATGGAAGCGCTTCAGGCGCTTTGAAAGTTATGGTAATTGACGATAGTAAAACAATACGCAAATCAGCAGAATCATTGTTAACAAAAGCAGGCTGTGAAGTTGTCACAGCCAATGACGGATTTGAAGCGCTTGCAAAAATAGCAGAGCATCGCCCTAATTTAATTTTTATCGATATTATGATGCCACGATTGGATGGTTATCAAACATGTGCATTAATCAAAAATAATCGCCTATTTAAAGGCACGCCAGTAATCATGTTGTCCAGTAAAGATAGTATTTTTGATAAAGCTAGAGGAAAAATTGTCGGTTCTGAAAAATATTTAACCAAACCATTCACAAAAGATGATTTGCTTGGAGCTATAGCTGAACATAGTAAGCAACAATAACAAGATAGTAGATATTTATGGCACATATACTTGTAGTTGATGATTCGCCCACCGAGCGTCATTTTATATCTAAGTGTTTAGAAAAAACGGGGCATACTGTATCTACAGCTAATAGTGGCGAGCAAGGTATTGAGGCTGCAAAATCAGAGCACCCAGATTTAATACTCATGGACATAGTAATGCCTGGTATGAATGGGTTTCAGGCCACACGTTTTATTACTCAAGCACCTGAAACATCTAATATTCCTATTGTTATTGTATCAACAAAAAGCCAAAAGACAGATAAGGTTTGGGCAACTCGTCAAGGCGCAAAGGGTTACTTAGTGAAGCCTGTAGATTCAGAAATGCTGAATAGCTCGATTAAGTCTTTTTTAGCAGCTTAATTAGATGGTAGCTTCAAAGGAATCATCTCCGTTCGAATATTTATTATCTATAGATCAAAAATGTGTCGAACATCAGGGCGGGCTGGTGCAACGAGTTATAGATGCAAAGTTTTCACATGGTCTAGCATTTAATCTTGGTACGCATCGATATATTGTTCCCATTGCAGATATTAATGAAGTAATTGCGGTTACTAATTTCGCCAGCATACCTAGATCGCAATGCTGGCTAATTGGAATTTCAAATATTAGAGGAAATCTTGTTACGTTATTAGATCTTCACAAAATAATATTTGATACGTCTTCTAATGCAGATTTGCAGTCTAAACGTGCATTGTTAGTCAAGCAAGATGCCCAATATTTTGGACTTGTAATTGATTCTATTATTGGCATGAAGTCATTTCAAAGCGAAAAAGCGAGTGATCAAGTTCCAGATGAGTTTGATCCAAATTACATTTCACATATTAGTGCATTCTATCAATCAGGTGAAGAATGGTATGCCGCACTAGCTGTTATAAGTCTACTTCAAGATGAGCGTTTTCAGCAATTGAGCAATATTTCCTAGTTCAATATTGATTCGATTCACAATTCCGTAGCAACTCAAAAAACATGCATTTGTGCGCATGGCTTTTTTACTTGCGTAAACCCTGATTCAAACCGATGAAAGTGATTATTTTCACGACACAGCAGTACCTTATTAATAGTCGTTCCCCCGAATCATTAGTGTCTGGATCTTATTGATTTTAGGTGTGTATTTGTGAAGAGAAAGACTCTTCCGAATAAATCACCTAACCCATGAAACTGAAAATATTATCGATAACATAAGCTCTCTACTAGGAATAAATTAGATATGGCCTTACCAAAGTCAATCGCACGTGCAAATAAAGACACCTCAACTAGTAAACCGATTTTAACCACACTCGCATTACTATCAATTTTGATTATGGCGGTTATGGTGGTTCTTGCTTTTGATTTAGGAAAACTTTTTGGAATTAATTCTAATAATTTTGGATTTGCCACCGTTTTATTTGCATTAGGCATGGGTTGTTTATCTTTATTCCTTTATCTAGCTAACAAATGGGGAGGGAAGGTTAAGCAGCAACTGGCAGCAGTAGATGAGCAGAACCGTAGAAACCAACAGGCAATTTTGTTGTTACTGGATGAGATGACTAATCTTGCTGAAGGTGACTTAACAGTTCATACAACCGTTACAGAAGACACAACAGGTGCAATTGCTGATTCAGTTAATTTCTCAATCGATGCTCTCCGTAATCTTGTTCATACAATTAACAATACTTCTAGGCAAGTCGCATCAGCTGCAGAGGTAACACAAGATTCAACTAAAAATCTAATGGACTCAAATCAGAAACAAGCGCGCGAAATTGCAAATGTAACTTCAGTTGTTTCAGAAATGGCTAAATCCATTAAGCAAGTATCTGAACATGCTAAAAGCTCAGCTAATGTTGCGCAGAAATCTGTAAACATTGCTCATAAAGGCGCACAAGCTGTGAGTCGTACAATTGATGGTATGGATACAATTCGAGAACAAATTCAGGAAACTTCAAAACGAATTAAACGACTAGGTGAAAGTTCGCAGGAAATTGGTGACATTATTGGATTGATAGATGAGATTGCAGATCAAACAAATATTCTTGCATTAAATGCAGCAATTCAGGCATCTACGGCAGGCGAAGCAGGAAGAGGGTTCGCAGTTGTTGCAGACGAGGTACAAAGACTTGCGGAACGTGCAGGTACAGCGACCAAACAAATTGAAGCACTTGTTAAGACGATTCAAAGTGATACTAATGAAGCGGTAATCTCTATGGAACAAAGTACAACAAATGTTGTAAGTGGTGCAAAACTTGCAGTTAATGCCGGTGAGGTGCTGACAGAAATTGAGTCAGTTTCAGATAATCTTGCTGCGCTTATTCAAAACATTTCAGATGCGACAGATAAACAAACCAAAGAAGCTGGTAATGTGACTCAAACAATGAATGTTATTCAAGAAATTACAATGCAAACATCCGATGGTGCCAGTAACACTGCTAGTTGGGTGGATAAACTCACAACATTAGCACAGGAGCTCAAACGCTCTGTTGCAGGCTTTAAGCTGCCTAAAACCATTGAAGAAGATAATGCTGTTGACAGCAGGTTAGCCTCCTAAGCAATAAGGCCGAAATATTAAATTTATCAACAAAAAATAAAAATGCGAAATAGCGCTCTAGAAAAAGCTGCCGTTAGGAAGGTCAAATCCGAGATCGATATCATAATCGATGATGCTCGAGGTAACTTGCAATCCTATGTTGATGATGAGTCAGATGTTGCTCCTTTACAAGACGTTACAAAATCACTTACTCAAATTGAGCGAACACTGCAGTTAGTACAGATTAACGGTGCCGCAGTTTTGGCGCGCGAGATGGGTAGCGTGGTTGATGGGTTGATTGATGATTCCATCTCGCAAAAAGAAAAAGCACAAGAAACGATATCACGAGGCATTCTGCAAATGTCTGATTATCTTGAGTATGTGCAAGCTGGGCATAAAGATGTGCCTGTTGTTTTGCTACCGCTACTCAATGACTTAAGAGGTGTTAGAAAAGCGCCATTACTTTCTGAACATATCCTATTTTTTCCAAACTTAGACGAAATTAATGTTCCAGATGTTAGCACAGAGTTTGGAATGCAGGCGCAAGAGTATGCGAAAAAGATTCGCTATGGTTTTCAAATTGGTCTTGTAAGCTTAATTCAGAACAAAGATATTCCAAATGCCGCAACTAAAATTTGCAAAGTTACAATTCGAATGCATCAGTGTTCAAAAGAGCTTGCATCACGTAGGTTATGGTGGATTACAAGCGGTGTAGCTCAGGCTGTTGCCATTGGTACATTGCAAACAAGTGCAGGTTTAGCTTCTTTGTTGGGGCAAGTTGACCGACAAATTAAAAAATTTGTTGAATCTGACGAGGTAACTTTTGCAAAAAATATTCCCTTAAGCTTGATTAAAAATTTACTTTATTATGTTGGAATTTCGCAAGAGCGAGGTCGAATAGTAAAGAAAATTAAAACTGCTTATGGGCTAAAAGATTTAATTCCAAATGACATCGCACTAAATGAAATGCGAGAAAGTATGTCTGGACCTAATGTAGATGTATTAGATGCTGTATCAAAAGCTTTATATGAAGACATTGCAAGCGTAAAAGACTCTATTGAACACTATATTCATAGTGAAAAGCGTTCGCCAGAAAATGTACATGAGATAGGGCAAAGCCTGCAAAAAATTGCTGATACATTGAGCATGCTTGGTTTAGAAGAGCCTAGAGAAGAAGTAATGCGTGATGTATCTGTATTAAATGGATTATCAGCTGAAGAGTTGGAACATGCAGATGGCAGTTTTGTAAAAGTGGCTGAGACATTAATAAAAGCAGAGGGCATTGTTGAAAATTTTGTAAATTATCGATGTGCAAACCAGCCAGATATTCAGCTAGTTGAAAGATCTGATAATGATGACTTTGATGATGGTATTGATAAGAATCAACTTATAAAGATACAAGCGCAAACAATTACCGAGACGCTTGCAGAATTAGAAGATGCAAAAGATGCAATTTCACAATTGTTGTCATCTCCAGAAGAAGATTCAAAGCTTGAGGAAATACAAAATTGTCTTAGAAGAATAATTGGTGCTTTATTGATACTAAACTTTAATGATGCAGCTGCAATTTTGGAAAATGTCCAAGCTTACTTAATTGGCGGTCAGGCCGCAGAGGAATTGAGTACGCAGCCAGATAAGTTAAATGCATTTGCAGATTCGGTAACAAGTGTTGAATGCTATCTAGAGGCCATTATTTCTGAAGAAGACAATCCTAAAGATATCGTTAATTACGGTATAGAAAGTGTTTCTAAGCTTATTGGCAGTGAATTAGCGCATTATGATGAAAATGGAACAATACAAACTATAGAAGTAGATGAGCTTATAAATGAAAAGCCAGAAGATCAAAGCGTCAGCAGTGAAGCTGAAGTAGGAAAAAAACATAGATTTAAATAAAGAAGTAGGTCTAGCTGAGCTCAGCGCAACCACTTTAGGATTGTCCATTGATGCGGACATGTTTGCAGAAATTACGGGCGAGGATGCTAAGAGCGCAACAAATACTAATGATGCTAGCGCAATAGAATCAAATAAATGTGACAACACACCGCCATTAGAAGAAAAGCCTGAAATTGGAACTGAAGCTAATCAAGAAAAATTTGTTGAAGAAGATAAAAACAAATTCGCATATTCAGATACTCAAAAACCAGAAAGTAATGATGCACAAGATTTAAATTTTACTTCTTCAGTAAACGAAATAGAGTTCAATGATCAAGCGTTAGAACTAAAAAATGAGAATGAGGTTGAAGCTGAAGTTGATCTTACTAATGTTGGTCTTGAAGAAACTAACTTGCTCGATATTAACGAAGCAGATTATGAGCAAGGCACTGATTTAAAAAGCGTTGACTTAACTGATGTAGATGAAGAATCAAGTATAGCTCTGGCTGCGCCGGAGAACATTGAAGAAGTTAATTTATCTTCTGAAGATTCAAACGAAGTTCCGCATGTAATTGATGAGTCATTACATGAAGATGTCTTTCTGCAACCTGATCATGAGGCTGCTAATTATAAAATAATTATCAAAGAGAATGGTGTTGGGAAAGAGTTACGAGTTTTAAAGCAAGCTTCAGAAAAAGATGTTATAGAAATATTTATTGAAGAAGCTGAAGAAGAAATAGAAAAAATTTCACGAAACCTGCCAGCGTGGCGCGATGATTCACAAAATGAAGAAGCATTAATTACAACGCGTCGCTCTTTTCACACTCTAAAAGGAAGTGGGCGTCTTGTAGGCGCTGAGATAATGGGAGAGTTTGCGTGGCATTTTGAAAGAATTCTCAATAAGGTGATTGAAAATAGCATTCAAGTTACACCTGAATTGCATGCATTATTGAGTCAGTCTGTTGAATGTTTGCAGCAGTTATTAACGCAGTTAAAGATTGGGAATATACCTGCAAGTGATATTCAAGCTCTAATAGATTCTGCACAACGTTTTCACAAAAGCGAAAAAGAAATCGTTAAGAGTGTCGATGATGATATTGAAAACACTAAATTTGAAATTCAAGCAGCATCAAGTAATGATCACGTAGAAGGTATTGTTGAAGCAGATAATTCCTCAGAAGCTTTGCAAGCACAGATAAAAGAAATTGAAGATAATATAGTTGCATCTAGTAATGAAGACTTTGATGCAGAATTAAATGCCATATTTATTAATGAAGCACGACAACATATTCAAACCTTAGAGAAAATTATTAAGGCGCATGAGACTGAAAGAATTATCTCAGTAGATGAGAAAATGACTCACGCGTTACATACTTTGTTTGGATCAGCGCGTACTGCAGAGGTCGATGCAATCATTAAGATATGCGGTCCATTAGAAGAATTCTGTCACGAATGCAGTCAACAAAATCAGCAAATTCAAGGGCAACAGTATGACGTTGTGGCCGCATGCGTGGAGAACTTTAATGAAGTAATTTCGAAGATTGATAAAAATCACAATCAAATAGATGTTGATGCAAAACTACTCCAACAGGCCGTAGCTTTAAAGTGTGTAGTGATACCAGTTTTAGATGAAGTAGTTTTTACAGCTGTACAAGACAAAGAATCTAACCTAGAAAAAACTCAGCTCATTACACTCAAGGACAGTGCGATTTTTGATGAGCCAGATCTGGAGAGCGCAGATTTATTTGAGGATAAAGATGCCGATTTAACAGAAATATTTCTTGAGGAAGCCAGTGACATTTTATCGACCTGCAATGAATGTTTAGAAAGATGGCAAAAAAATAGTGATGATGAAAGCTCTGTTTCAGAGTTTCGTCGACAGCTGCATACGCTCAAAGGCAGTGCTCGAATGGCAGCTTACAGCAATATTGGTGATTTTAGTCATGCTATAGAATCTTTGGTAAATCCTATTACTGAAGGTTTGCTCGAAGCAACTGATAGTATATTTACATTATTGCAGCGATGTCTTGATACGTTGCATGAAATGATTGAGGAAGCAATTTCAAAGCGACCTGTTTATCCGGCATCAGGCTTAATTGCTGAGATCCAAAACGCTAGAGGCGATGATGGCTCTTTTGAAGGTCTATCTACTAATATTGAGCAAACAGTTACAGAGCCTGTCGGGGCAAAGGAGATTGAAGAAGAAAAAGTTGTATCTAAACCTGTTGTAAAAATCCCTGTTCTTAGATCTATTGTGGGGCAGGAGGATCAAACTAACGTTCAGCCAGTAGTATCACCACAGCAAGCAATTCGATTACAAGCAGACATGTTAGATAATTTAGTAAATAATGCTGGAGAGATTAATATTTTTCAGGCGCGACTTGAACAAACAAGTAGTAAATATATTTCAAGCATTAATGAGCTCGATCAAGTTGTAAATAGATTGCGAGAACAGTTGCGTAATTTAGAACTTGAAACTGAGACCCAAATTCTTTCACGGCATGCGCACGATAATCCAAATCTAGATGATTTTGATCCCTTGGAATTAGATCGATATTCTAATATTCAGCAGCTATCACGTTCGCTTGCAGAAAGTGTGAATGACTTGTTAAGTGTAAAAGAACTTTTATACGATCAGGTGCGTGAATCAGAAACGCTATTGCTTCAACAGCATCGAATTAGTACTGATTTGCAAGAAGGGTTAATGCGTACACGAATGGTGCAGTTTAATCAGTTGGTACCTCGTATGCAGAGAATTGTTAGACAAACCGCCAGGGAACTGGATAAAGATGCAGAGCTAAAAGTAAACGGTGCTGAGACAGAGATTGATAGTTCAATATTGAATCGTGTTGTGGCACCACTTGAACATTTAATTCGAAATGCAATATCACACGGTATCGATCGAAGACAGGGAACAACGTTCTCGAACAGATAAACCTGCTAATGGTGAGATATCGATTACTGTAATGCGCGAAGGCGCTGAAATTGTAATCGAAGTATCAGATGATGGAGTTGGCATCGATCCAGAAAAGATAAAGAGTAAGGCATTAGACTTAGGCTTGATTGAGGATGTGAATATGCCAGAGCGGGAGACATTGAATCTGATCATGACACCAGAATTTAGTACAGCTGATGAAGTAACTCAAGTATCCGGCCGTGGTGTTGGCATGGATGTAGTAGCAAATGAATTGAAGCAAGTGGGTGGGTATTTTCAAATCGATTCTATACCAGGCAAAGGGGCAACTTTTACTATACGCATTCCATTTACCTTAGCTATTGCTCAGGCATTATTAGTCAAATGTGGAGATGAGGTATATGCAGTTCCTTTGTCAAGTGTTGAAGGTGTTGTGCGATTATCAACTCACGAGTTGAAGCAAAAGTATGAAGACCGTAATGCGTCATACCACTATGCAGGAAAAGACTATCGGCTTTGTCATTTGGGCTCCTTGCTCGATGTGTGTCACCCACAATTAGATGGTGCAGATTTATTATTTCCAGTTTTACTGGTTCGTTCTGGAGATTCTCGGTTAGCAATTCATGTGGAAGCTACATTGGGTAATCGTGAAATTGCAGTAAAGCCACTAGCATCACAATTAAGTCGATTGCCAGCAGTATCAGGCGCAACAATTTTAGGTGATGGTAGTGTAGTACTAATAATAGATACACAAGGTTTAGTTCGATTGGAGTCCATTGACCAAATGGGGAATGCTGATCAAACAAATGAAAGCATATCTAATAGTACGCCAGCGATTTTGGTTGTTGATGATTCAATTACCATTCGCAAAGTAACGACACGTTTCTTAGAACGTAATGAGTATAAAGTTGTTACTGCTAAAGACGGTGTCGATGCTGTACAACAATTACAAGATTTTACACCAGATTTAATCCTTCTTGATATTGAGATGCCACGCATGGATGGGTATGAGTTAGCTACCCATGTGAGAAATAATGCCAGATTAAAAGATGTGCCTATTATTATGATTACCTCTCGTACAGGTGACAAACATCGCCAGAGAGCATTTGACATTGGTGTTCAGCATTATCTAGGCAAACCTTATAATGAAGGTGAATTGTTGAATCATATTAAAAACGTGATGTAAAGATTTAAAGTTATGTCATTGGCTGCAGATAAATATTACCAAACACTTAGCTGTATATTATTGCCTTTAAGTGGTAGTGAATTACTACTGCCAAAATCAATTGTTAAAGAAATTGTTTATAAACCAACGATTCAAACAATTGATGAAGGCGATAAGAGTGATTGGCTGATAGGAGAAATTGAATGGGAGGATTTTATCGTGCCAGTAATATCTTTCGATCAATTATGCAATCAACCCAGAGTCTCTAAAACGAGTCAATTTCGTGCAGTTATTTGCTATGCAATAGAAAAAGTGGATCAATTTCCCTACTACGCAATTGAAGTTCAATCCATACCAAGACCACTAATTTTAGATAGTCGCGCATTAATTAATCATGAGGGGATGATGAGCAAACATTCCGAAGTCATTTCAAGTCACGTAAAAATTGGTAGTAAGGAACTCGCGATTCCAAATTTTGAAAAGTTAGAATCAATTCTTGCAACTCGGGCAAGTTGAGGATTGTTAATCAGATTTACTGCAAGTCTCCCCACATTAATTGCGAAGCAATTAAAGCAGAATGAGCTGCCGATTCTGTTCTGAGTACGCGAGGCCCACACGCTACAGATTTATAGCCATTATTATTAGCTAGTTCCAATTCAACATGCGTTAATCCACCTTCTGGGCCAACCAATAGCCACACTTCAGGTAACACTACGTCTTTAAAGGCTGTGATTGATTGAGTAGCATTTTGATCAAGGACTAGACCTAAAGTTGAACTGGGCAGTTTTTTAATATTTCTAAACTCATCAATATTATTCAGATGGGGTAATTTTGCCCGTCCACATTGTTCACATGCGCTGATAATAATTTTATTCCAGTGTATACGCTTATTGTTATCAGATTTTTCAGATGATTTATATGTTGTGCGTTCCGTAAATACTGGGAAAAAATTTGTAACACCTGCTTCTACACATTTTTGAATTGCGTAATCCATATGTGCTGTTTTAGAAATCCCTAAAATTAGATTAGTGATTAAAGGCGACTCATTGACTACAACAATTTTTTCTATGATTTTTAGCGTTAATGATTTATTTTGGGAAGAAAGAATCTTGCACGAATAATCAAATCCATCACCATTAAATAATGATAATGTCGACTTTTTATTTAAACGTAGAACATTTGCAGCATAATGAAGTGTTGCTTCTTCGAGCACTAATTCATTATGCAATTCTAGTGCTACATTTACATACAGACGAACTACTCGCATTAAGGAAAAGCGAGCGGTAACTATAAGAATTTAGTCGCGCAGTTGTGGCCATCAAATCCTACTGCTGAATGATCATAACCAATTTTGTTAATAGTGCCGCGAGTTATCTCTTCAAATTCTATCTGTGCAGATGTTGTGATCTCTCCAGCAAGCATAACCAGGCCTGTTTTAACGAGTGTTTCACATGCGACCCGCGCATCTAGATCTTGCGCTAAAATTGCATCCGAAATTTGATCTGCCATTTTATCTGGATGACCCTCTGAAACAGATTCAGAGGTAAACACTCGTTTGCTCGACATCGAATTAATTCCTTAATTTTCTATCTGGATACTATAGAGTAGTTATACGTTAACACTATATAGAAAGCGCGCTATTGTACGCATTCATGTAATTAAAAATATAAGGGATTTATCACAAAATGGTCCAGACTTTATCCAATATGATGCCATTGGGCACAGTTGCACCTGATTTTTGCTTACAAGAAACTGTTTCTGACAAAAAATTGAGTCTACAGAGTTTGCGAGGAGAAGTTGCAACAGTGATTATGTTCATCTGTAACCACTGTCCATTTGTAAAGCATATTCAAGATGAGCTTGTAAAACTAGGACAGGATTATCCTTCTAAGCAAGTGAGTATTATTGCTATTAGCTCTAATGATGTAAGTAACTACCCTGATGACGCACCTAAATTTATGAAGGAAGTTGCGTTAACCAAAGGATATAAGTTTCCATATATGTATGATGAAACACAACAAACTGCTAAAAGCTATGATGCGACATGCACGCCTGATTTTTTTGTATTTGACAAGATGATAAAATGTGTATACCGAGGTCAGCTTGATGATTCGCGGCCCGGTAATGATATTCCAGTTACAGGAAAAGATTTAAGAAATGCAATCGAGTCTTTACTGTTAGGCAAGAAGATAGACGCTAGCCAAAAGCCGAGTATCGGCTGTAACATTAAGTGGAAATCAAAAAGTACGTAATTTATACATATTACAAATTTCGTTTTTCATAGAATTTGAATGAGTGGTTTTTGTCTTAATGAAGTTGTAACTCACTAATTCTTAGTGTGTTAATTTTTTATTGATATTTGGGTTTATACAATTATTAAATTTAGTCCATTCATCGGTATATTTATACCATCTGTCTACAGCTATGGTTAATTATTTTTGACCACCATCAGTCGCTAAATACCTAACCTAAGTCGGGTTTTTCTTAGTTTGCATGAGTTCTGAGAACTCCAACATCTATTATTTAATACCTTAGATTTAAAATTTGATGTGCATGTGAAGGTAGGTTTTCTCATGCTAGTCAATGGTTTATGAATATTTTCGTGTCATAAATTTTTCATAAACAATTTATAAATACTCAAGGAATTTTGAGTGCCATTTTGATTTTTAATCAAAGTGTTTACGGGCAGGTTTGGCTGTTCGTATTCGTTGATGGAATAGCGAGTGCAAAAGTTAAAGGGAAAAAATACGTTAGAATTTTTAAACAAGGTTTTTAAAACTTGTTTATGTATTCAATTATTTTTCTTATTTCCATCTGTTCTTTATGCGGCTTTCCCAGATCCTTTAATTAATACCGCTACAGTAGCTGCACCGGCAGGCATTAATGATCCAACTCCTGGCAATAATTTTGACTCTGATAGTAATACGCTTGGTTTAACAAGTCTCGCCATCGTCAAGACGTTGACTGGCAATGCCGATGAAGACGGATTCAGTGATGTCAGCTTGGGCGACACCTTAACCTACACCGTGACCGCGACCAATGATGGCAGCACGACCTTGAACAACGTCACCGTGGTGGACAACTTAATTACCGCCACCGGCGGCACCACGCCGTGTGCGAGTGTGGCCCCGGGTGGCACCTGTACCTTGATCGGTACCTACAGCGTGGTGCAAGCGGATGTCGATGCCGGCAACATTGCCAACACCGGTGGTGTGACCTCGGATGAAATCGCCACGCCGGTGGAAACCACCTTGAACACGCCGGTGGCGCAAACCGACCTTGAACACGCCGGTCACTAGATTAATAGATGCAGTAGATGATGATTTTAGTGCAAATAGTATTGTCGGTGTTACGGGAGGTAACACAGCAACTGTTTATGTAAACGATATATTAAATGGGGCAGCATTCGTTGATGCAGATGTTATTCCAAGTATTAGCAATGACGGTGGCTTAACAGGGGTTGCTAAAAATGTGGATGGAACATTGATAATTCCACCAGGCACCTTGCCTAATACATATAGTGTAACGTATCAAATATGTGAAACAATAAATCCAGGAAATTGTGACACAGCAATTGCATTAGTATTGGTTTTAGTTGAAATAATTGCGAATGATGATGATTTCAGTGCAACAATAATTGATGGAACAGTTGGGGGAAATACACCATCAGTTTTTGCTAATGACACTTTAAATGGTTCAGCAGTTATTGATGCAGATGTTATACCAAGCATTAATAATGATGGAGGATTAACGGGTGTAAGTATTAACGCCGGCGGTACTTTAACAATTCCTGCAGGCACGGCGGGTAGTACTTACGCGGTTATATATCAAATTTGCGAAGTTCTGAATTCCACTAATTGTGATACCGCAACCGCGACCATAGCCGTTGATGGGGACACTGATAATGATGGTCCAACGGATAGTACTGAAGGTACGGGCGATCGGGATGGAGATGGAATTCCTGATTTCCTAGATTATGATCCAACAGGTTATTTCTATTGCGAGGACACAGGTCAAATTATTCCTGGTGGTAATGTTACATTTACTGCAGCTGGTGCGGGCACTTCTACAGTAGTTCAAGACGGAAGTGGTGGCTTCTATCAAGTCATATTTAATGATGCGGACAGTTATACGATGGCCATTACACCGCCACCAGGTACTGTACTCAGTACTGCACGATTAGTATCAGCAATTCCCATTGATCCTACAGGCGGTCCTAATCCAACGGTATTAGGCGGCGGTGAATTTGGTGCGACCGGTTTCTTAAATGATTTCACGGTAGCAGTTAATAGCCCTTGGTATGCAGATTTTAGCATTCAAGCCGGTGACCCATTTATTATCAATAACAATATTCCGTTAACAAATTGCTTAGCATTTGCTAATCCATTGTTGCTATCGAAAACGGCTACTCCAAATGAAGTTGTAATAGGCGATGTAGTTCAATACACATTACAAATTGAAAATACTTCAAACACACTATTAACTGGAATTAATGTCATCGACAATTTACCCGGTAGATTTGGTTACGTGGAAGAATCGGTGTTACTTATATCTGCAGGTGCTGATGGTGTGCTCGATACCCATGACGATATTGAATCAACATTAAGTGTATCGGGTTCTGATCCTATTACATTTTTAAATTTTGATATAGAAGGGAATGAAACATTATTGATTCGTTATCTTTTGCGTGTCAGCTCAGGTGTTGTTGAAGGCGAATACACTAACACAGCACAAGTTGCAGGTGCTGGGGGTGTGCAAATTAGTAATGAAGCAAGTGCTAGTGTGCGTGTTACACAAGATCCTATTCTTCAAAAGACAACCATTATTGGTAAGGTTTTTAATGACCGAGATGCAGACGGTTGGCAAGACAGTGCATATGCAACAAAAGTAAAATTAAAAAGTGATTATTTTGGATGGAATAGTTACGACGTTGGAACTATTAATGGCCGCACAAGTGAATTTGATTCAATCGAAGACAGTCAAATTGTGGTACGTATGCCACTTAATCTTGGAGGCGATAATAGTTTTATTGTTGAAAGTGCAGAGGGAACAAGTATTCATATAGATAACGATGGAAATGTTGTAGAGAAGCACACGGGTGATAAGAAAAAAGGGTTAACGTCACAAGACTTAATTGTTACCACTGAAAGAGATGGTGGTGAGCTTGTCATTACAATAACAAACTTAGGTATTCAAGAATCAGGTATTCCGGGTGTTCGTTTAGCAACAGTTGAAGGTTTGATAGTTGAAACAGATCAATATGGTCGATATCACTTAGCTGATATTGATGGCGGACGTTGGGAGCGAGGCCGTAATTTCATTATAAAAGTTGATCCTGCGACCTTGCCAAAAGGGAGTCAATTTTCTACTGAAAACCCACGTGTATTGCGAATTACACAGGCATTGATGAGTAAGATTAACTTTGGAATCACTTTGCCTGAACAAGATATCGAATTGATGAATAAAGAATATGGTATTGCTAAGCGTGTTGAGCGCGAAACAGTATTGATAGAAACTCAAGTCATCAAAGGTATTGTAAACCCAGTTCATTTTGATTCAGGAAAGGCAAGTATTACACAAAAAGAAATTGAACTATTGCGACGAGAAATTAAACGTTTACACGATAAAGAAAATGTAACGATACGTGTCATTGGACATGCTGACAGTCAAAATCTTTCATTAAGATCTGAAAAGGTTTTTGGTGATAATTATGGATTAGCGTTAGCACGTGCTGAACAGGCTGCATCTATTTTACAAAACGAGCTTCAATTGTCCGATGATATGGTTACGGTGCAAGAACGTGGTGCAGACGAACCGATTGCGTCAAATGAAAACGAAATTGGCAAAGAGAAGAATAGAAGAACAGAAATTCAGATTACTTACGATGAGCGCATAACCAAGAAGATAGTTGAAATTGATTATGCACCTTCATCAAACCCAATTATTAAGCCTGAATCTAAAATTCCCAATGGCGGCGCAATCTGGGCCGTTGAGGACCCTGCTATATCAGATCCTCGGTTGAATGTAATTGCACAAAATGGCGTTGTCCTTGAAAAAGTAAGCATAATAGATCCAGTAAAATTTAGTTTCTACAGTAACTACTTAGCGTTTATCGATCGTTGGGAATTGGCAATATACTCAGCTGATGATCGCGACTTAATTAAGCCAATAGATGTACTTGAAGGTAAGCACTTTACGTTTAGTGAAGCCATTGAATGGGAAGCAAATTCTGTCGATATCAAGCATTTCAGAGAAGGTGAAAGTTTATCTTATGTATTGCGTGTTTATGATGATCAAGGTCGAATGGACGAAACTGTTCCAGGCCAGCTAACTGTTTCCGATTACAAGTTAGTTGATTTTGAACGACGAGAACTGGAGTTCGATGAAGAAGAGGTTTCAGTTACAAGTTATGGTGAATCAAATTTAATTCGTCAAACCATTCCACTAGCGGGATCACGTGTACGTGTCCACGGTGTTAATTTGGATTCTAGTTATACAATTACAGTAGATGGTGAAAAAGCACTTGTTGATGAGAATGGTAAATTTGTAATTGAACAGCATTTGCCAATTGGCGAGCATCAATTGTTGGTAAATGTAACAAATGGAAGTGACATTAATTTTGATAGAACAATTGATGTAAATGTCACGGGTAAATATATGTTTATGGTGGGGCTAGCTAATTTAACTGTGGGCGAAAATGACTTATCTGGAAGTGTTGAGCCATTAGGAGATGATGATCATTTTGATGAAGATGTATGGGTCGATGGACGTGTTGCATTTTACCTTAAAGGAAAAATTAAAGGTAAGTATTTAGTCACGGCACAATTAGATACCACTGAAGATGAAATAAATAATTTGGGTGATCGACTCGAAGAGGAAGATCCTACACAAATTTTCCGTCGACTGGATCCGAATCGTTATTACTCAGTATATGGCGATGACTCTACGACAATTGATGATACCGATAGTCAAGGTGCATTCTATTTAAGAGTTGATTGGGATAAGAGCATGGCATTGTGGGGTAATTACAATACTGATCTTACTGGCACAGAGTTCTCACAGTATAACCGCAGTTTGTATGGTGCAAAGATTGAACATCGCAACGTGCAAACAACGAAGTATGGTGAACACAAACATGAAGTGCATGTATTTGGTAGCGAGGCACAAACCGCCGCAGCGCACAATGAATTTAATGCAACGGGCGGATCACTTTACTACTTGCGTGATACGGACGTTGTGCAAGGCTCAGAGAAAATATGGGTTGAAGTGCGAGCACGTGATACCGAGCAAGTCGTTGAAAATATAACACTTGAATATGGTAGAGATTACGATATCGATTATATTCAAGGTCGAATTATTCTTACACGACCTCTAACACAAGTTGCCCTAGGTTCGGGACCAACCATAATTAAATACACGCCCTTAGAAGGCAACGATGTATTTTTGCTCGCTGATTATGAATATCGACCTGATGCATTTAGTGCAGATGCCATCACTGCAGGCACACGAGGCAAAGCATGGTTGACAGATTACATTGCTTTAGGTGGAACTTATGTAAATGAAGAGCGCGATGGAATGGATTATGAGTTAAAAGGTACTGATGTCACCTTACGTGCAGGAAAAGGAACCTACATAAAATTAGAGTACGCAGAGTCCGATTCGAAACAAGCCGATAATAGCTTTATTTCTGCAAATGGTGGAATTAGTTTCGCACAAACAAATACCTTATCGGATGATATTGATGGTGAAGCTAAGGGTGTGGAAGCACGCATTAACTTTGCAGAAATGAGCGATTATGAAGGCTACATAATGGGTTGGTGGAAAGATCGAGATGCAGGCTTTTCGTCAACTGCGCGATTAGATGATGGAATTGAAACGCTCGATACAGGTGTTGAAGCTCAGTGGCAAGTGACAGATCGATTGGATTTAACTACAAGAGCAACGCAGCTTGATAAGAAAACTGAAAATGAATTTACAGCAGTCAGTGTGCAAGGTGAATATGATGTAACCGATAAACTAAGTGTCGGTGCTGAGCTTCGCCATGAAGATGATGAAGACGATACCGGTGTAGGGCTAGACAGTGAAGCAACATTGGCGGGCGCACAAGTTCGTTACTCCATTACTGAACAAACTGATATTTATACAAGTGGTCAATTTGTTGTTGATGATGAAGGTGATTATGAAGATAACGGCTTAGGTACAGTTGGTGTTGAGACGCAAGTGAATGAGAGACTTGCATTAAAAAGTGAAGTCAGCTCCGGTGATCGGGGAGATGCGGTAATGATGGGAATGGAATATGCAGTAACTCCAAACATGAATATCAGTTTGGGCGCAGGGTTTGGAAGTGGTGCGGTCAATCAGGTTGGAACCAATTATACAACGGCTAATGGATTGGAGCTTTACGGTGGCTATGCTGCCGATCCAGATCGTACAGACAGCGGCGAGTCTATGTTTACGTTTGGAAGTAGAAAACGGTACGGAAATGGACTCTCTTTGTATAGTGAAAGCCAATTTGGTGACGGTGATGATGAGCAAAGTATTACGCGCACGTATGGTCTTGATTTTGATGTTACTGAACAATGGCGCTTATCAGCCTCATTACAAACGAATGATATCGAGCAAGACGCGGGTGATATTGACCGCCGTGCAGCAACAGTGGGTGCGGCATTTAAAGATAAGGATCTTAAATTCTCAACCGTACTTGAATATCGTGAAGATACAAATGATGAAACAAGTGAAGATGCTACCCAATGGGTTACAGCTAATACAATTGAATGGCAGCAAAGTGAGAGCCTGCGCTGGTTAGGTAAACTTGAGCTCTCTACTACGCATAGTGAAGCAAATAAAAATGATGAAGCAAAATATACAGAACTCGATTTAGGTTTTGCTTATCGACCTGCGTTTAATGACAAGTTGAATATTTTTGGAAAGTATACCTATCTTTATGACCTAGCGGGCAGCGCACAAAATACTTCGCTTGCAGACCAACGTAGTCATGTATTTGCAGTAGAAGGAATTTATGACTTAACTAAAAAATGGGAGCTTGGTAGTAAGCTTGCATACAAGACAGGTGATACTCGAATTTCTCGCGGTACAGGTCCATGGTTTGAAACGGGTGCGCACTTAGCGGTTACACGTGCACGCTATCACATGCTTAAGAAGTGGGATGCATTGTTCGAATATCGTTGGTTAGAAACCGATGAAGAAGATGATAGTAAAGAAGGGGCATTGTTAGGCATTTATCGTCATGTTGATAAGTACATGAAAATTGGTGCGGGGTATAACTTCACAGATTTCAGCGATGACTTAACAGATAATGACTATGATTCGCACGGCTGGTTCTTTGATATCGTTGGTAAGTATTGATCTAGAGAATTTGTTATGAAACATTCTAAAATTATAGTGCTAAAAATCTCTGCTATTTTCATTCTTTTAGCAATATTTATATCAAATTCAAATGCCGCATTTATTTGTACAGATGATGTTGACGGTGCTAATGACGTCAATCAAGCACAATCGGATGTAACACAATTATGTTTAGACCTTGATAATTTACCAACTACTTACGATGTAAAATGGAATTGGGATGAAATAGGTTTAAGTGGAAATAATGCTGGTGATGCTTGTGTATTGTTTGATACAGATAACGATACAAATATTAATTTTGCAGTGTGTTTGCAAGTGCAAGGTAACCCACTTCAGCTTAACGCGGGGCCGAACTTATTTAGCTGCGATAATACAAGATCAGATCGATGCTCAGGACCTACGCCAATTACGCCAGGAGGTGGGAGTTTATCGTCCTGTACCGTTGCGCAAGATAATATTGATCCGTTTGATGCGACTGTTCCAAATGGTCCTGGTGATGATTTCCCTGTTGATACCGTGGCGACTTGCACAATTGATGTACAAGATATTCCACCAGGTTCATTACAAGTGAATCTTTGTGCTTTTCCTTCTCCAAATCCAAATGCAAATCCAGCGGACTGCGTAGGTATTGTGGGTGGAGGGTTTATTAACATTATTAAAGACGCACTGCCAGACGGTAGCACGCAATTTAATTTTACTATTACAGACTTATCTGGAAGTTCTCAAAATACCTCTATCACTGGGGCTGGAGGACAAATTGTAAGTTTAGAAACTGGAACTTATTCTGTCTTAGAAACTGTACCTGCATCATGGGCACTCGTAAGCGCAAGTTGCGATGATGGTTCTTCAACCGGAACAAATCCAATTACGGGAATTGTGGTGGGGCCTAGTCAGACAGTCGTATGTACATTTACGAACCGTTTATCAGCTGACTTAAGCATAACTAAGGATGATGGAAGCACAACGTATACTCCAGGAGGTACGGGTACCTATGTATTAACTGTTACAAATAATGGTCCTGCTGATGTAACTAGTGCATCAATTCAAGATAATTTACCTAACGGGGCAACCCTATCCGCATCATGGACGTGCAGTGCGAGTGTAGGTTCGAGTTGTATTGTTGCCAGTGGAGGAAGTTCTGGTGATAGCACGGTCTCCTTAACAGCAGATATACTCAATAATGGTGTCATTTCCGTGACTGTGCCAGTACAGTATTCAGCAGACATGAATGATTATTAGTCCACCCAATAAGTATGTTGCCCTTAAAGGGTAACTATTTCACAATAGCGTCCCCTAATTTGAAGGGATAGGATGAATAGGGTCTTGTAAAACAGGACCTTTTCTATTTGAAGCGCAGATAATAAAAATGGTGGTCATAAGGCCAAACCCGCAATACTTTAAAATTCATTTGCATGGAAAATCGTAGAGAGCTTGCCAATGCCATAAGAGCATTGAGTATGGATGCCGTCCAAGCGGCAAATTCTGGACATCCAGGTATGCCGATGGGTATGGCAGATATTGCAGAGGTGCTGTGGAACGATTTTTTACAGCATAATCCTAAAAATCCGAGTTGGCCTGATCGCGATCGTTTTGTCATATCAAATGGCCATGGATCGATGCTTTTATATTCTTTGTTGCATTTAACGGGCTATGATCTTTCTATTGAAGAGATAAAAAATTTTCGTCAACTACATTCGAAAACACCCGGTCATCCAGAATATGGAGACACCCCCGGTGTGGAGGCTACTACGGGTCCATTAGGCCAAGGCATCAGTAATGCGGTTGGTATGGCCTTAGCCGAAAAAATTCTTGCAAGTACATTTAATAAAAGTGATGCAGCTATCGTTGATCATAATACCTATGTGTTTGTTGGCGATGGCTGTTTAATGGAAGGCATCTCTCACGAAGTGTGCTCATTAGCAGGGACATTAGGCCTTGGCAAACTCATTGTGTTTTATGATGACAATGGAATTTCAATTGATGGAGAGGTAGACGGTTGGTTTACCGATGACACGCCCATGCGTTTTCGTTCGTATGGATGGAATGTCGCGGAAGATGTGGATGGACACGATTCATTACAAATTAAGCGTGCAATCGAATCAGCTAAATCTCAGACAGATAAGCCCACCTTAATTTGCTGTAAGACAATTATTGGTTGGGGTGCGCCTAACAAACAAGGTACGGCGTCAGCACATGGTGCCCCATTAGGTGATGATGAAATAAAGCAAGTCCGTGAAAAACTAAGTTGGACGCATGCTCCATTTATCATACCCCATGAAATTTATAAACAGTGGGATGCAATTGATCGAGGTGTTCAAGGCGAAGTGCAGTGGTCAGAAATATTTAAGCAGTATCAAGAAAAATACCCGGATTTAGCAGAGGAATTTACACGACGTATAGAAGGCAAACTTCCTGCATACTGGGAGCGAGAATCAAAAAAAGTTATTCAAGCTTCGGTGGATGAGAAGAAAACAGTCGCTACTCGAAAGGCATCGGAACTTGCTTTAGATGGTTATGCCAAATTAGCACCAGAATTGATTGGTGGCTCTGCGGATTTAACCGGTTCAAATAATACGTGGTGGACAGGATCAAAAGAAATTAGCAATAAGGATAGCACCGGTAACTACATATATTATGGTGTGCGTGAATTTGGAATGTCAGCCATTAATTCTGGAATTGCATTGCATGGTGGCTTTATTCCTTACAGTGCGACTTTTTTAGTATTTTCAGAATATGCACGCAATGCGCTGCGAATGGCAGCACTGATGGGGATACAAAATATATTCATTTATACGCATGATTCAATTGGGCTGGGTGAAGATGGCCCAACACACCAGGCCGTTGAACAACTAGCAACACTGAGGTATATCCCAAACATGTCAGTGTGGCGAACGGCCGACACCGTTGAATCTGCAGTGGCATGGAGGCATGCAATTGAGCGCAAATCAGGTCCAACATGTTTAATATTTTCCCGCCAAAATTTGCCGTTCTTAGAACGCAATGAAATACAAAACGAGTTAATTGGGAAAGGTGCTTATATATTGCATGATTGTAAAGATGAACCTGAATTAATTTTTATAGCGACCGGATCTGAGGTTGGAATTGCATTAAATGCTGCGCAGCAATTAAATCTTCAAGGGGAAAACGTGCGACTTGTATCAATGCCAAGTACAGACGTATTTGATGCTCAAGATGAAGAATATAAAGAATCAGTTTTACCAAGACAAATTAGAAAACGTTTAGCAATTGAAGCAGGTATACCCGATTTTTGGTCAAAGTATGTTGGACTTGATGGAAGAACGATCGGGCTTTCCAGATTTGGAGCATCTGCTCCTGGCGATGTTGTGATGAAACATTTCGGATTTAGTGAAGAGAATATAGTTAAGAATGCATTAGAAATGCTTAGTTGAGTTACAAAGTTAATTAATTATTTAGATTAATACGGAGAAAGTGATGGCAACAAAAATTGCAATAAATGGTTATGGGCGCATTGGTAGAAATATTATGCGCGCAATCTATGAATCTGGTCGTAATAATGAAATTCAAGTGGTCGCAATAAATGATTTAGGTGATGCAAACACCAACGCATACTTAACGCGGTTTGATACTGCGCATGGCAGATTTAATGGGTCAGTTGAAGTGGATGGCGACCATATTGTAATTAATGGCGACCGCATTCGAGTTTGCTCTGAACGTGACCCAAGCAAACTTCCCTGGGGTGAGCTGGGTGTTGATGTCGTTCATGAAAGTACCGGTTTTTTTGCGAGCAAGGAAAAAGCTTCTGGACATTTAGCAGCCGGTGCCAAGAAAGTAATTATTTCAGCACCAGGCGGCAACGATGTAGATGCTACAGTTGTGTTTGGTGTTAATCATGGCATTTTAAAAGCAAGTGACACTGTTATATCAAATGCATCTTGTACAACAAACTGCTTAGCGCCTATGGTGAAGCCACTGCATGATAAAATTGGCTTGGAAAATGGTGTGATGACAACCATACACGCCTATACAAACGACCAAGTATTAACGGATGTATACCATTCAGACCTACGACGCGCACGTTCGGCTACCATGTCGATGATTCCGACTAAAACGGGTGCCGCATCAGCGGTGGGGCTAGTTTTGCCAGAACTGAATGGAAAATTAGATGGTTTTGCGATTCGTGTTCCAACCATCAATGTTTCACTTGTAGATCTCACATTCCTTGCATCACGGGATACATCAGTAGATGAAGTAAATTCAATTATGAAAGAAGCAGCTGATGGTGTTGTGTTAGATTATGTCGATCAGCCTCTGGTATCTGTTGATTTTAATCATGATGCGCACTCTTCAAATTTTGATGAATCACTTACTAAAGTAATGGGTGGGCGTACCGTAAAAGTATGTTCTTGGTACGATAATGAGTGGGGATTTTCTAATCGAATGCTAGATACAACGCTTGCCTTCATAAATGCTAAATAAAAATTAAGTAGTGTACGTCTATTTGTAATTACAAATTTTTATGAAGCAACTTTAATTCCATGTCAGTTTTGGCAATGGCGGATCTCGATCTCACGAATCAACGTGTATTGATTCGTGAAGATCTAAATGTACCTGTAAGTGATGGTCATGTTACCAGCGCAAAGCGTATAGAGGCTGCGCTTCCAACAGTTCAGCTTGCATTAGCAAAAGGCGCTAAGGTGTTATTATTATCTCATCGTGGTCGCCCTATAGAAGGACGATTTGATGAAGAACTCTCAATGTTGCCCATTGCGGAATACTTTAATAATTCGTGCAAATTAAATGTGCGACTAGAAAAGAATTGGATTGATGGAGTAGAGGTTGAAAATGGCGAAGTTGTTTTATGTGAAAACGTACGTTTTATGGCTGGAGAAAAAAGCAATGATGATCAATTTGCAAAGGCCATGGCTGACTTATGCGATGTTTTTGTCATGGATGCATTTGGCACCGCACATCGTGCGCAAGCCTCGACACATGGCGTCGCGAAATATGCACCAATTGCTTGTGCAGGCCCACTATTAAAACAAGAATTAGACTCACTAGAAAAAGCATTGAAAGATCCAGCACGGCCATTAGTGGCAATTATTGGAGGTGCGAAAGTTTCTACAAAACTAACATTGTTAGAAACGTTGTCTGACAAAGTAGACCAGTTGATCGTTGGCGGGGGGATTGCAAATACATTTTTAGCAGCCTTGGGCAAACCTATCGGCAAATCACTTTATGAAGAAGAATTAGTTGACACTGCTAAACGTCTTATAGAAAAAGCCAAACAACAAAACACTCATATTCCATTACCTACAGATGTCGTTTGTGCAACGGAATTCTCAAGCTCTGCTAAAGCAACGACGAAATTAGCAGATGATGTAACAGATGATGAAATGATTTTGGATGTAGGACCCAAGTCAGCACAAGAGTTAGCATCATTTATGCAAGGTGCTGGAACCATAGTATGGAATGGCCCTGTGGGCGTGTTTGAATTTGATGCATTTTCAAATGGTACTGAAGTAATGGCGAAAGCTATTGCAGGTAGTAGCGCGTTTTCGATAGCGGGAGGCGGGGATACGCTTGCTGCAGTGGATAAATATGGGTTGCAGAATCAAATCTCGTATATTTCAACTGGAGGTGGTGCGTTTTTAGAATATTTAGAAGGGCGTCCATTGCCTGCAGTCGAGATCCTAAAAGAAAGAGCACAGATTTAATTTGTTGCTTATCAGAATTTTAACTATGCATATCTTGTTGACTCATGAAATTTTTATTCTTTTCATAGTACACTCAATAAATGATCTACAGCAACTCAATTGTATTATTAATGATTAACGTATTAAACAAGAGCGTCATTTAAAATGGGGTTTGTTACAGAAATTAGTCATCGAAAAGCAATTTTTAGGCATACCAAAATAATTGCCACGCTTGGGCCGTCTACTGATAGTGAGCAAATCATGGGTAGGCTTATTGATGCAGGTATTGATTTAGTACGCCTCAATTTTTCGCATGGTACCTTTGAGGAGAACGTATGGCGTGTAAAAACATTACGTAAGCTTAGTAAAAAAAAGCATTATGAGGTTGGGGTATTGGGTGATTTGCAAGGTGCAAAAATTAGAATTGGAATTTTTAAGGAAAAGGAAATTGAACTTAATGTAGGGGATGAGTTTTGTATTGATATCAATTTACCATTAGATGAAGGTGATAAAAATAAAATTGGTACAACCTATAAAGGCCTGGCCGATGATGTTGGTATTGGAGATACGCTTTTAATAGATGATGGTCGTATCGTATTAAGTGTAGATGAAGTTAAGGATGGGAAAATATATTGCCATGTTCTTATGGGTGGAGTCTTAAGCAGTAATAAAGGTATTAATCGCCAGGGTGGTGGATTGGCAGCTCCAGCGTTAACAGACAAAGATCGACAAGATATTAAAATTGCCGCGGAGCTGGATATAGACTATTTGGCAATCTCTTTCCCGCGTTCCGCAGAAGATATAAAAATTGCAAAAAAGTTATTTGTAGATGCAGGTGGTAAAGCAGGTATCATTGCAAAGATTGAGCGTGTAGAGGCGATCGATGCCATTGATGAGATACTAGAAGAGTGTGATGCCATCATGATTGGTCGAGGCGATCTTGGTGTTGAAATTGGTGATGCAGAAGTTCCGGGTGTACAAAAGTCACTCATTGATCGGGCACATCAAAAATATTGTATCGCTATTACGGCTACACAGATGATGGAATCGATGACATATAGCCCAATTCCCACTCGTGCAGAAGTGTCCGACGTTGCCAATGCGGTGCTAGATGGGACTGATGCAGTAATGCTTTCAGGTGAGACTGCGGCAGGCAACTACCCTGTTGAGGCTGTGAAGGCTATGAATCGTACCTGTTTAGCTTCAGAACGAAGAGAGCTTAAAAGAATAAATGAGCAACGTATATTCACAAAATTTGACAGAGTAGATGAGGCTATTGCTATGTCTACAATGTATACAGCTAATCATTTAGACGTTGCAGCAATTGCAGCACTTACGGAATCAGGTTCTACGGCTCTATGGATGTCGCGAATAAATTCTGCCATTCCGATCTATGCTCTGACTCGGCATGATAAAACCTTGAGAAGAGTGACGTTATATAAAGGCGTTTACCCAGCAAAAATGGAGTTTGTGGGCCGTACGCACGCCGAAGTGAACAAAGATGCAATTGATGTTTTATTAAAATGCGATGCTGTGCATGAAAATGATTTAGTCATTATTACAAAAGGTGACTTGATGGGAGTTGATGGCGGCACCAACGCATTAAAGATTCTTAGAGTAGGGCACTTAATTGAGCCTGAATAATTGGTAAAATGAGACCAAATTAAACCAAAATATTAATATTTGTAATTAAACTTGGCCCCAGGAGAAAACATATGAACAAAGAAGAGCTAAATAAAATTGCACGTGCAATGGTAGCACCTGGTCGAGGAATTCTTGCCATGGATGAAAGTCATCCCACATGCAACAAGCGTTTCGAAAAATTAGGTATTCCGACAACCGAGGACATGCGACGTGCCTATCGGGATATGTTGGTTACAGCACCAGGTTTATCGGATTATATAAGTGGCACCATCTTGTTTGATGAAACAATTCGTCAACAAACATTGGATGGGACCCCTTTTGCGGAACACTTAAATAAAAATGGAATAATTCCTGGAATAAAGGTAGATGCAGGTGCCAAAGTTTTGGCGGGTCACAAAAGCGAAAAAATTACGGAAGGTTTAGATGGGTTGCGCGAACGTTTTGAAGAATACCACTCACTTGGTGCACGTTTTTCAAAATGGCGAGCAGTAATCACAATAGGTGACCAAATCCCGAGTTGGGCTTGTGTCGAAGCGAATGCGCATGCGTTAGCACGTTATGCACACCTCAGTCAGGAAGCCGGTATTGTTCCAATTGTTGAACCCGAAGTACTCATGGATGGCGATCATTCAATAGAGCGTTGTTATGAGGTAACTGATCTCACACAACGTATTGTTTTTCTTCAATTGAAAAATCAAGGAGTATTGCTTGAAGGTATGGTGTTGAAACCTAGCATGGTAATTTCTGGTGCCTTAGTAAACAATCGCGCAGATACGAATGCTGTTGCTGAGCAGACAGTGCGCTGTTTATTAAGCAACGTACCGGCAGCAGTTCCAGGAATTGCATTTTTATCAGGCGGGCAAAGCGATGAAGAAGCCAGTGCGCATCTAAATGCAATGAATTCATTGGGAATACAATTGCCATGGGCGTTAACTTTTTCATACGGGCGTGCACTACAACAAACTGCTATGCAAGCCTGGAATGGCGAAGACGCAAAAGTGAATAAAGCACAACAAGCATTACTGTGGCGTGCGGGATGTAATGGTTCAGCTGCGCTTGGTAAATACAGCGATGCAATGGAAAAGCAAGCTGCATAAGTTAATATTGGATTTTCAGGTGGAGCTTGCCAGCACACCCTGTTTGTTACCGTCTACAGAAGTAGCCTACTGAATTTTTGGCCCGCTCTAAAAATAAAAATACAAGAAGTTACCAGATTGGTGTATAAAATTAAAAAATTTTATACGCCAATTTTTGCTCCAAACTAGTGCAATCAGTATTTTGAAGGGTAAAAACGCCACTACTCACAGCCTATTTAGTGCATTCGATTACTAAATTATTTATAGTCCTTGTTAATTCAATTTTAGGGCATTAATAAAGTCCTAGTAATAATTATTACAAATTAGTCAGATTTTTCAACTATTAAAAAAACTACTTAAGTGAAGGAGTGCTGTCATGAAAATGATTACAGCCATTATTAAGCCATTTAAACTTGATGATGTAAGAGAAGCATTGTCAGAGATCGGAATTAAAGGATTAACTGTAAGTGAAGTTAAAGGGTTTGGCCGTCAAAAGGGCCATACGGAGCTTTATCGTGGTGCTGAATACGTTGTTGATTTTTTGCCTAAGATAAAAATGGAAATCGGTGTACCTGAAGATCGTGTTGAATCTGTAGTTGAGACAATTATCAAGACTGCCAACACTGGGAAAATTGGTGATGGGAAAATTTTTGTTACTAGTGTTGAGCAAGTTATTCGCATTCGCACAGGTGAAACGGGTCAAGAAGCATTTTAAGAGGACTATGAATATGGATTTCGAAATTAAGATTCGTAAGCAATACATGCGACTGCTACTGTTAATAATCTTTATCCTACCAAGTTTTGCAATTGCACAAGACGGTTTAGATACAGGTGATACAGCCTGGTTGCTAACATCTACCGCGCTCGTGTTATTTATGACAATTCCTGGGTTATCGCTTTTTTATGCGGGCATGGTGCGTAGTAAAAATGTGTTATCGGTGTTAATGCAATGTTTTACTATTGCATGTTTGGCTTCATTAATATGGCTTGTAATTGGATATAGCCTTGCGTTTGGTGATGGCGGAACTTTAAACAGTTGGCTTGGGGGCTTCTCTAATATTTTTCTGTCTGATGTAACGCGTGGTTCTATGATTGGAACAATTCCAGAGACTGTATTTGTAATGTTCCAAATGACTTTTGCGATTATTACACCTGCTTTGGTAATTGGTAGTTTTGCAGAGCGAATAAAATTTTCTGCAATGATGTGGTTTTCAGCGTTATGGTTAATTATTGTTTATTTACCTGTTTGTCACTGGGTGTGGGGCGGTGGCTGGTTAGGTGATAAAGGTGTATTAGATTTCGCTGGCGGCTTGGTCGTACACTTAACTGCCGGTGCCGGCGCAATTACTGCCGCGGTAGTGCTGGGCCAAAGAAAAGGTTTCCCAAGAACTGCGATGCCACCACATAATTTAACCATGACGGTAACCGGAGCAGGCATGCTATGGGTTGGCTGGTTTGGGTTTAATGCTGGATCTGCAGCAGCAGCAAATAATGATGCGGGTATGGCAATGTTGGTTACGCATATTAGTGCTGCGACTGCATCTTTAGTTTGGATGTATGCAGAATGGATTAAGTATGGCAAGCCAAGTGTGTTAGGAATTGTAACGGGTCTGGTTGCGGGGCTTGGCACAATTACACCTGCTTCAGGCTTTGTTGGTCCTATAGGCGCGTTGGTCATAGGTGCGTCTGCCGGAGTAGTTTGTTTTTCAGCGACAAATTTTCTTAAACGCGTACTCAAAATTGACGATTCATTGGATGTGTTTCCTGTGCACGGAGTGGGGGGTATGTTGGGTACAATACTAGCAGGCGTTTTTATTGCCGAACAATTTGGTGGAGCAGGACTTGCGGAAGGTACATCGATTGCTTCTCAAGTTTGGGTTCAAATTCAAGGTGTATTGGCTGTTTTAATTTGGACAGTGGTTGCTACATTCATAATTTTAAAAGTAGTTAAAGTTTTAGTTGGGCTTCGTGTGGATGAGCAACAAGAAACTGAAGGTTTGGATGTTACTCAGCACGAAGAAACCGGATACAACATGTAGACACTTTATTACTAGTGAATAAAAAAGGGGCGATTAGCCCCTTTTTTAAGGAATATTTAAAATTGTATTTAGTAACAATTGTGATGTGTGTTTATTATCAAGTATTTCATTTTTTTTAAATTTTATAATAGGTACATTAATGAGTAACTTTAAGTCATCAAAATTATTCATATTATGATTATCTTCTTTGCCATTATGATTAAGAATAATCAAACTTAAAATTAATCCTTGATTGTTAATAGCTTCAGCAGTTAGTAATATATGGTTGATGCACCCAAGCTGATCGTTAGCAACTAGCAAAACGGGCAAACTTAATTTTTTTGCAAGATCTGAATTTTTCCCGTCTTCGCATAAAGGAGAATAAAATCCGCCTGCACCTTCAACTATTAAGTAATCGGTATTTGAAATTTCATTTGTGCATGCAGCAGTGACATCATCTAAATAAATAGGTTGATTAATAAGTCGTGCTGCGCGTTGCGGTGAGATAGCGGGTTCGAAGCGATACGGACATATTTGGTTCAATGGAATTTTTGCATTAGCTGCATTGAAATATAAATTCGCATCTTCTGGCACTAATTCCTTATTAATAATTCTGCAACCAGATTCGATTGGTTTTCTTGGTACTGCATTAATATTATTGTTATGCAGTAATGAAACAATCTGCGTGCCTATAAACGTTTTGCCTACGCCGGTATCTGTACCTGTTATGAATAGCCCATTATTATTAGTAACTTTTTTCATTCTTTAAAAACAATATCTTATAGTATTATTTGACAAAAATACCGATTGGTATGTATAACATACCAATCGGTATGTAGTGGAGATTTTGTTTCGATATCATGCAATTTGCCTCCGTACAGAGTACGCAACATTCAGCAACACGACAAATTATACTGCAGGCTGCATTTGATGAAATCCATGCGCGCGGGTTTCAAGGGGCTAGCTTGTCAAAAATTTTATCTTCAACACAGGTAACGAAAGGTGCTTTGTACCACTATTTCCCTAACAAGTTGGCACTTGGTTATGCAGTGGTTGAAGAACATATAGCAGCTCATATTTATGACCAATGGGTTTCACCCTTAATAAAGATGGAAGACCCCATCTTAGCCATGAAACAATTAATTTTGCATGCAGGACAAGAAATCACCAATGAAGATATTTTTTACGGGTGTCCACTAAATAATTTAGCACAAGAGATGACGCCTGTTGATGAAGGGTTTCGCTCCCGCATTGAAGGCGTTTATGAATTATGGCAACAAGGGATTGAAGATGCATTTAAAAGCGGTCAACAAAATGGATTTGTTAAAAAAAATATTAATGTTAAAAATATTGCAACCATGATCATTGCAACATTGGAAGGGTGCATAGGGCTAGCAAAGAATGCACAGAGCAAAAAAGTTTTATATCAATGTGAACAAAGTCTAATGGATTATCTAGACAGCTTGAAAGCGTAAGGGAATAGAATGATAAATAAATATTCAGACTGGATAATTAAATGGCGTCACCTAATTGTAATTGCTGGAGTTGCTATAACATTTGTATTGACTGTAGGAGGTAAAAATTTAGTTTTTACTAATGATTACCGATATTTTTTAGTAAAGATAATCCTCAACTAATTGAATTTGAAACACTACAGGATACGTATACAAAAAATGACAATCTTTACATCATGCTTGAACCTAAATCTGGTGATGTATTTAATAAAGAGTTTTTAACTTCATTAAAAGAGCTTACAGAGCAATCCTGGCAAGTCCCTCACTCAATACGTGTTGATTCAATCACTAATTTCCAACATACCTATGCGGAAGGTGATGACTTAGTTGTTATTGATTTAGTCGATGATGTTGAGAGTCTTTCCAACGCTGATCTGACATACATAAAGAAAGTTTCCATATCCGAGCCGCTGCTGGTAGATCGTTTGATCTCTGTAACCGGTTCAGTTGCAGGGATAAATATCACAATCGAGCTCCCTGGTAAAAATCAAATTACAGAGGGTCCAGAGGTTGTTTCCTACACAAGACAGATGATTGCAGAGTTTGAAAACTCACATCCAAATATAGATGTGTACACAACCGGTATTGTGATGATGAACAATGCCTTTCCTGAAGCCAGTCAAAACGATATAAAACATTTAGTACCGCTTGCATTCTTGGCAATTGTAATTGGTATGTTCCTATTTCTGCGTAGCATTTCAGGCACAATTGCAACGTTGTTGGTAATAATATTCTCAATCATGTTGGGCATGGGAACAGCGGGGTGGTTGGGCTATAAACTAACACCCCCTTCAGCCTCTGCGCCTATAATGATTCTTACATTAGCTGTAGCAGATTGTGTGCATTTCTTAACAACGTTTTTAAAATCGATGCGTGCAGGCATGGATAAAATTGCAGCTGTAAAAGAGTCACTTCGAATCAATTTTCATCCTATCTTTCTAACATCTTTAACTACAGTAGTTGGATTTCTAAGTTTAAATTTCAGTGATGTCCCACCCTTTCGAGATCTAGGCAATATTACTTCTATGGGTGTTACTTATGCATTTTTACTATCAATTCTTTTTTTACCTGCTTTGATATTGATACTGCCTTTCAAAGTAAAAAAATCTGAAAATAAAAATATGCAATTCACGCAAATACTTGCTGAATTTGTAATTCATAAACGCCGAGCATTACTATGGGTGATGGGGATAGTCATTGCTTGTTTTATTGCGCTTATTCCGCGCAACGAAATGAACGACATATTTGTTGAATATTTTGATGAATCAATCGAGTTTCGCCATCATACTGACTACGTAGCAGATAAATTAACTGGTTTATACACCATACAGTTCTCTTTGCAGGCTAAAGACTCGGGCGGCATAAGCGAGCCGAAATTTTTAGAGGACATGGATAATTTTATAGACTGGTTGCGAGTGCAGCCTGAAGTCATGCATGTTAATTCAATTTCCGATACCTTTAAACGTTTAAATAAAAACATGCATGGAGACGATGAATCTCAATACAGCTTACCAAATGAACGTAATCTTGCTGCGCAATATTTATTGCTATATGAAATGTCACTTCCATACGGTCTGGATTTAAACGATCAAATTAATATTGATAAATCGTCAACAAGAATCTCTGCGACATTGCAAACACTTAGCACCAAACAAATGCTTGATATAGTAGAGCGAACAAGGGAGTGGTTAACGAATAATACAAGGAATATGAGTTTTGTAATTTCAAGTCCGGCAGTGATTTTCACTCACCTCGCGATGCGTAATATTAATAGCATGCTGGTAGGATCTATAGCAGCACTTATTGTTATTTCAATTATTTTAGTATTTGCACTGCGTTCTATAAAGTTAGGGCTAATTAGTTTAATTCCAAATTTAGCGCCCATTGGTGTTGCATTTGGTATATGGGCAATATTTGTAAGTGAAATAGGCATAGCGCTATCAGTTGTAGGAGGGATGTCATTAGGTATTGTCGTCGATGATACCGTGCATTTTTTAAGTAAATATCTTAGAGCAAAAAGAGAGAACAATGCCTCTTCTATTGAAGCGGTCCGCTATGCATTTTCAAATGTTGGAAGTGCATTACTTGTAACAACTGTGGTGCTAACCTTAGGATTTCTTGTACTTTCAATGTCTGCATTTAAGCTAAATTCAGATATGGGGTTGTTAACTGCAATTACAATTGTACTTGCATTAGTTGTTGATTTTTTATTTTTACCACCTTTGCTGATCGCCCTAGAGGAGGGCCGTGATGATAAAAATCTTATTTCTGATACTTCTGTTACTTGTTAGCCACAGTTTATTAGCGGAATTGTCTGAAGAAAAAGGCTTAGCGATTGCTGTCGCGGCCGATGAGAGAGATACTGGTTTTGTTGATCAGGCTTCTGACATGGTTATGATTTTGCGAAATCGGCAAGGTCAGGAAAGTACACGTTATATACGTAATCGAATTCTGGAAGTTGATGGCGATGGCGATAAATTTTTATCTATTTTTGAAAAGCCAGCCGATGTAAAACATACTGCGATGCTTACCTATAGTCATGGTTTAGAGCCTGATGACCAATGGCTTTACTTGCCTGCCCTTAAACGAGTTAAAAGAATTAATTCGCGCAATAAGTCTGGCCCATTTATGGGAAGTGAATTTGCATTCGAGGATTTAGGTTCACAAGAGGTAGAAAAGTACTCATATAAGTATTTAAAAGATGAAACGTGTGACGAATGGGAATGTTACGTCATCGAACGTTTCCCAGAATATGAGTACTCTGGTTATACGCGTCAAATAACATGGATTGATAAAGCTGAATATCGTCCTGTTAAAGTAGAATATTATGACCGCAAAAATGTATTACTTAAAACGCTAACCTACTCGGGTTATCAAGAATATATTAGCCATTATTGGCGCGCAGATGAAATGTTTATGCAGAATCATCAAACTGGTAAAAGTACCGTATTGAAATGGCCCAATTATGAATTTAAAACATCTGTAGCGGGGCGCGATTTTAATCCAAACGCATTACCAAGATTGCGGTGACTATTAATTGATAAATTTGTGAATAGTTCAATGCTCAGCAGCAAACGATTTGTGCTGTTTATATTTATATTAACGTTTCAAAGTATTTCGTCGCTTATATATGCAGATGATGATGCTGGAACATGGTCAGGAAATATAGCAGTACAAGGCCGATGGTTTTGGGAAAGCCCACAGTTTGACGATCAACGTGATGGTGATGTGTCCTTATCGTTTGAACCTGAATATTATAAAGAATGGGCAAATGGTTTGCGTGCTATAACCTTTGTGCCATTTGCAAGAATCGATTCAACAGACCCTGAACGAACTCATGCTGATATTCACGAAGCCCATTACTTGCATGTGGCAGGTGATTGGGAATGGCGCGTAGGAGTTGCGGAAGTATTTTGGGGTGTTACTGAATCACAACATCTTGTTGACATCATTAACCAAACAGATTTGGTCGAAAGTATCGATACCGAAGATAAACTGGGACAACCCATGATAGAAACAACCTGGTTGCAAGACTGGGGCGCATTCCAATTCTATGTATTACCAGGTTTTCGTGAACGTACATTTCCCGGAAGGAAAGGTCGACTCAGGACGGGCATAGTTGTCGATACGGATGAAGCTGAATATGAGTCAGGCGCAGAAGAGTATCGTGTAGATTGGTCTGTACGATTGAAAATGCAATATGGGCCAATCGATGTTGGATTTTCGCATTTTAGTGGCACCTCTCGAGACCCTGTTTTACGCCCGGGTCTCGAACCTAGCGGGAAGTTAAGGTTTATTCCTTTTTACAAAGTGGTAGATCGGACAGGCATTGATTTACAAGCCATTGTTGGTAATTGGACCTGGAAACTTGAATCTGTGTATCAAAACAATCGCGGTCAAAATTTTACTGCTGCAGTAGGAGGGTTTGAGTACACGTTTTACGGTGTGATGAAAAGTGTAGCTGATGTTGGTGTGTTAGCTGAGTACAACTACGATGACCGTCCAGAAAATGAATTGGGTTTATTCCAAGAAGATGCAGCCGGCGTTTTTCAAGATGACATGTTTCTGGGTTTGCGTTATGTATTAAATGATGCGCAAAGCACTGAGGTTTTAGCCGGTACAATTTACGACCTTGACTACAATAGCCAGAGTTTCCGTGTCGAATTAGAAAGACGAATTAGTGATAGTTGGCGAGTTGAAGGAGAGCTTCAGTTATTTGAAAGTGTTGATGAAGAAGATCCTCTGAATTCTTTTGAACGCGATGACCATTTGCAAGTTGATCTAGCATATTATTTCTAAAGCGTTTGACCGGTAAGCATTTCACAAACTTCAAGATATTTATTACTAGTATTTTCAATGATATCTTGAGGAAGTCTTGGGCCCGGTTCTTTTTTATTCCAATCTAAAGTTTCTAGGTAGTCACGCACATATTGCTTGTCGTAACTTTTTGGGTTTTCACCAGGTGTGTACGTGTCTTGTGGCCAAAAGCGTGAGGAATCTGGAGTTAGCGCCTCGTCTATGAGTACAATATTTCCATTATCATCTAGCCCAAATTCAAACTTCGTGTCTGCAATGATAATTCCACGCGTTGCTGCATACTCAGCGGCCTCTTTATAAATATTGATACTAATTGTTCGAACTTCATCAGCAATGTCCTTGCCCACTAGCTTAACAACTTCGTTAAAACCCACATTGACATCATGTTCCCCAACCTCAGCTTTTGTAGAAGGCGTAAAAATAGGTTGGTCTAGTTGTTGAGCTAGTTTTAAATTTTCTGGAAATAGCACATCACAAATTGCACCCGTGTTTTGATACTCTTTCCAACCTGAACCAATTACATAGCCGCGAACAATTGCTTCAAAAGGTAACGCTTTTAATTTGCGAACAATAACGCTACGTTTTTGTAATATTTTACGTTCATCTGTATCAAAAACTATATCTTCAATGTTCAGTGTGCTTAGGTGATTGTTGACTTTGCTTGAAAATCGATCAAACCAAAAATTAGATACAGCAGTGAGCACTATCCCTTTTTTAGGAATCGGGTCAGGTAAAATTACGTCAAAGGCTGAAAGACGGTCTGTTGTTACGATCAGCATATGTTCTGAGTCTACTTCGTAGATATCTCGAACCTTGCCTTGGTAGACCTTTTCTAGAGATTTTAAGTTGGATTCAAATAACATTTATCAATTTTTTCCGTCATATTCATTTTGTGCACTGGTTTTATTCGGCCGTCTCAGCCAAAATGCGCGTTTCTTTTTTCTAATGGTTTATCAGAGGTGCTTTTAATGGCCGATCCACAAGTTAGCCTAATCATGGGTAGTGATAGTGATTGGTCTGTGATGCAGGCTGCAGCAGCGATACTTAGCCAGTTTAATATATTGTACGAGAAGCGCGTCGTTTCTGCTCACCGTACACCTAAATTAATGGCAGAATTTTCTGAATCTGCTGCCTCACGTGGAATTAAATGTATCATAGCGGGCGCAGGGGGTGCTGCGCATCTACCTGGTATGGTGGCCGCCATGACAGAAGTTCCTGTTTTAGGCGTACCTGTTCCGAGCAAGCATCTTTCTGGCCAAGACTCACTATATTCTATAGTGCAAATGCCAAAAGGTGTGCCTGTCGCAACGTTTGCAATTGGTGACGCAGGCGCATCTAATGCCGCGTTATTTGCAGTAGCAATGTTAGCTGTAAATAACGAAGATTTGAGAAATAAGCTCAGCGCGTTTAGATCGGCACAATCTGACAAGGTGCTTAGCACCAAGCTCCCTGATTAAAATGATTTCCCCAGGCGCAACGCTTGGAATGTTAGGGGGCGGCCAACTTGGTCGCATGTTTGTGCATGCGGCAACATCTTTGGGATACCGCGTAATAGTGCTAGATCCAAATAGTATAAGTCCTGCAGGTGAAATTGCACATCTTCATTTACAAGCCAATTATGATGATGCGCATACACTCAAAGCTATGGCACAAGAATGCGCCGTCATAACGACAGAATTTGAAAATATACCCGCAAACGTATTAATGCATCTTGAAGAAACCTGCCTCGTTTGCCCAACTGCCCGTGCAGTTGAGATTGCGCAGAATCGTGCTAAAGAAAAACAATATGCACAATCTTTAAATATTTCTACTACACCATTTTATGTAGTAAATAATGAGAACGATATTAAAGATACTTTTTCTCAAGCTGATACGCCTCTTGTATTAAAAACAGCGAGTTTTGGCTATGACGGTAAAGGTCAGGCTACGGTAAATACGATTGATGAAGCGATTAATGCATGGAGAGATTTAAATAGTGTTGAATGTATATTAGAGAAGAAAATTGAAATTGCTGCAGAAATATCGGTTGTGCTTGCTCGTTCAACTTCTAACGAAATTAGTATTTTCCCAATTGCTGAAAACATACACCGTAATGGCATTTTGTTTACGAGCACTGTTCCTGCAGGTGTTGATAATAGTACCCAAGAGCTTGCGCAATCCTACGCACAGAAAATAGCTGAGGATTTAAATTATAATGGAGTGCTTGCCGTCGAATATTTTGTAGATAAAAAAGACAATTTATACTTTAATGAAATGGCGCCTCGCACCCACAATAGTGGCCACTACTCAATAGATGCTTGTTACACCTCGCAATTTGAGCAACAGGTGAGAGCAATATGTGGGTTGCCATTAGGGAGTTCGCAAGCACATAGTGCAGTTACAATGGTCAATTTACTTGGAGATCTTTGGGGAGAGTCAGAACCAAGCTGGTCAAAAATTTT
The DNA here is from genome assembly GCA_965247265.1 of Gammaproteobacteria bacterium. GTDB lineage: Bacteria > Pseudomonadota > Gammaproteobacteria > UBA4575 > UBA4575. The sequence goes on along the minus strand of OZ252002.1, from coordinate 143,584 downwards.
ACAGAATGAAAATATAAAGCTTCATTTATATGGTAAAAAAGAAGCGCGCATCGGACGAAAAATGGGACATTTCTGTGTGCTTGAGTCTAAAGGTAAATCGACCTTGGCTAAAGCAAAGGAGTTGTTTTCATTTTTATAATTCAAACATGCCATAATTGTTTAAAATGAAAAAGTTTTCAGCATTTCGAATCCACGATGATGATAAAGGTTCTCAAGCAGGTGTTGAGCAACTGAATTTAGAACAGTTATCAGACGGAGATGTTGTTATTCGCGTACATTATTCAAGTGTTAATTATAAAGATGCACTTGCAGGAACAGGTACAGCGAAAATTCTCAGACATTCGCCGCTTGTAGGCGGAATTGACCTTGCAGGTGTTGTCGTCGAATCCTCCAATACTCAATTCAAGCAGGGTGACAAAGTTATTGTAAATGGAAGTGGTTTAAGCGAAGTACACGATGGTGGTTATTCTGAGTTTGCACGTGTTCCTGCAGAGTGGGTGGTACCATTACCATTTGGTTTAAGTCTGAGTCAAAGCATGATTATTGGTACAGCAGGCTTTACAGCAGCATTATCCATACACCTCATGCAACAAAACAATCAGAAAATTGAGCATGGCCCCATTGTTGTAACAGGTGCGAGTGGAGGCGTGGGTAGTTTTGCTGTAGATCTATTAAACAAAATTGGACACGAAGTTATTGCCGTGACAGGAACACAAACTGCGCATGAATATCTATATGAATTAGGTGCTGCTAAAGTAATTGACCGTGAGCAACTCAATGTGGGCGAGGGACTGCTGGAGAAAATTCAGTGGGCGGGCGCTATTGATAATGTAGGCGGTGAAACCCTCAGTAAATTGGTTCGGGCTACCAAGTCGTGGGGGAATGTCGCCAGTATTGGTATCGCGGGCGGCATAAAATTTGAGCTATCAACCATGCCATTTATTATTCGTAGTGTGAACTTATTGGGTGTGAGTTCGTCTAATTGCCCACAAGATTTACGAAAACAAATATGGCAACGCCTTGGTGAAGATTTACATCCAGATCATATTGCAAAAATTCATTCGCAAACAACAAAGCTAGATGATCTATCAAACATATTTAAAAGATTATTAAATAATGAAATTCAAGGTCGAATACTAGTTGAGGTAGTTAATGAGAAAATTTAAAAAGTCATTAATTCAACATAAAAGTATTTGTCTTTTTTTTAATTATTGGATTTGCATTATTAGCCAGTGCTTTTGTCTATGCGAAAAAAACTAACCCTCCGAACAACCAATCGATTAAATTTCAGTTCGCTGTTTATAAGTGAAGCCTCGCTTTAGCGAGGTTTCTTTTGACTTAACTTGATGGTCATTTGAATAACCGCTATTGGCCGTAAGCGGACATTCGATAAAGAATTTGGGGACAAGCTGGGTTGGATAATTCAAAAACAAACTGTTTAATGTTTGCTAACGACCCAAAGTGGACATTCACATAGGACAGTTTCGGCCCTAGAGAAGTATTTTCATTTAGCATTGCGAGTACATTTACTACTTACAATCTACCGTTAGCGCTAGAACTATAAATAAGGAGTGTGAAATGAACAAATCCGCTTTTAATATAACAATTATGCTAGCCGTAATTACTGTGGGGGTAGCTGTTTACCTGATCGGATATAACGACGGATCGAGCAGCCGAGAACCTGCAGTCATCGATCAAGCGAATGCGAAACAAGATTCAAACGTACTGGATGTCTACTATCCTGGCACCGAGGAACTTGGGCCTGACGAAATGCGTGTCGTCGCCTGCGGTACGGGTATGCCCAGCCCACGGCCCAAGCAGGCGGCAGCCTGCTGGATAGTGGAACTTGGAAACGGAGACAAGTTCCTCTTCGACTTGGGTGCGGGTTCCCATGAACGCATTGCCGCGCAGAAAACCCCCTACGACTATTTGGACAAAGTGTTTCTTGGTCATTTGCACGTCGATCACTTCGGCGATCTGGCCAGTTTCTGGTTGGGCGGCACAACGATGAATCGCCTCACGCCGCTGCGCATATGGGGTCCCAGTGGCGCCACACCGGAAATGGGTACCGCCCACGCGATGCAAAAGATGCAGGAGTTGTACGTGTGGGATGTTGCCACACGCTCCGGCTTTATTGATCCACGGGGTATGGAGCTTGAAATCCATGAGTTTGATTACATGGGCGTTAACAAGGTTATTTTTGAAGAAAACGGCGTAACGATCCGGAGCATTCCCGCGATTCATGCGATTGATGGTGCCGTCAGCTTTATCCTAGAATGGAATGGACTCAAATTGACTTATTCAAGTGATACCTACCCCAACAGCTGGTGGCTGGAACACACGAAAAATTCGGATATCGCCATTCATGAAAGTTTTCTGCCGCCGAGTTTGCTGATTTCCAAGCAGGGGTTCGCACCCCAGGAAGCGCTACAGGTGGGCACGGTCGCGCATACCTCACCCGCACAGTTCGGCAAGGTGATGTCGATAACAAAACCCCGGTTGGCGGTGGGCTATCACTTCCAGAACGACTTTGATACATTACCGCTCATGCTTTCAGAGGCGCGCAAAACTTATGACGGCCCCGTCGTTTTTGCACTGGATTACATGGTCTTCAACATTACTAAAGAAGACATCAAGGTACGCATGTCCGCAGTCGATGAGGATATCTTTCCAGAACCCGCAACCCGGCCCAAGGAAGCACCATCGGGTGATTCACTGACGTTCTCGGAATTCGTCCTTTCTGGGGCCGAACCGTTTCCCGAGGTGGTGAAACCAATGTGGGATGAAATTAATCAAGCCTATGGGACTGACTTAAAACCACCCCAGTAAGCGTCGTTGAAAAATGAGTAAGCATTGAGGAATTGCTGTGAAGTTTTTTATTTTAGAATGAAAAAAGTATCTGATTTTAGCCGTAATCGGGAAATAGAATTTTTATAATTAAAAATTATTTGGGCCACATGCGATTTATTATTAAATTATTAACAGTAATTTGTTTGGGAATTATTAGTTTTAATCAGTCATTATTTGCTGCAGGTTTTTATCTTCAAGAGTTAGGCACACCCTCTAGTATTGGTACGGCAGGTACCGCTCGAACAACAAATAATGTTGGAGCCGAATCAGCGTGGGGGAATCCTGCAGGGATGACAGGCATTACCAAAGCTACAATTGCTATTGGTTCACAAGTATTAGTTCCTAATATTAGGTTTGACTCAGACATCGCTACTGCGGGTGGTAGTGATGGTGGAAATGCAGAGGGGAACCTGTAATTATTCCAAGTTTTTTTGCAGTAAAACCTATCTCTGATCGCGCTCGTTTAGGCTTTTCCGTTGTCGCGCCATTGGGCGGAGGAGTAGATTATGGGGATGATTTTGTAGGCCGCTATTCCACCCAGGAAGCCGCCTTACAGGGGATAGCGATAAGCCCATCTTTGGGTTATCAGGTAAATGATGATTTGTCCATCGGTGCAGGCGTTTCTTTTATCTATACGCTTTTTGAAATGGACATTGCTATCAATCAACCCGGTGCCTTGCCGGATGGTCAAGTAAAAATTGAAGATGTTGATGATTGGGCTCCACAGTTATTTTTAGGAACACAATATCAGCTAACTGACAAAGCTCTGCTCGGTGTTGTATATCGAAGTAAAGCTGAAATTGAGTTGAGTGGGAATTTTGAAATCAATGATACCGTTTTACCGGTTACACCCTCTGGTAGAGTGGAAGCAGGCTGGGATAACCCGCAGCTTATCGAGGTGGGTTTGAGCTATGAAGTCGATGACAAGTTGACAGTATTTTTACAGGCCGATTGGGAAGATTGGTCTGAATTTAGTGAGAATACATTTCAAATCTCTGGAGCTAGTGGCATCACTACCGTTGCAGAATTGGATCGAAATTTTAAGGATACCTACCGAGTAGGATTGGGTATGGGATATAAATCCGGTGAAAAGATTTATTTACTTGGTACCAGTTATGACAGTTCACCCGTGAGTGACAGTAATCGTACCTTTGATTTACCGCTTGATGAACAATTTAGAATTGCGGGTGCAATTATTCGTGAATCTGAACATAGTTTTGATTATGCATTGAGTGCCAGCTTTGTTTATTTTGGCGAAGGGAAGATAGATCAAATTTCGCAAGGAGTGCGTGCTAAAGGCGAATTTGATAAAAATTGGGGAGTATTTTTAGGCGGTACTTTGGGGTATGACTTCTAGCTGAAACATTTGATTTGCATTCTAATGTAATCGTTCTCAACGAATGTCCGCTAACGACTCAAAGCGGACATTCACATAAACTATACTATACGTGTAAATTCCCATATTAAGGACATGGTAGATAAAATAATTATTTCTAGTCAGTTATATACCGATGTAAGTCTTTAGTGTCTTTTCAGTATAATTAAATTACAGTTCGATTTTGAATAATTAGATAAGAATAAATTCTGGGGATCGCATGAAAATTAAAACCTTAAATCCATTTGTCTTCTCACTACTTATTATCTTCTCACTAAAGGGCGCTGTGTTTGCAGCAGATGAAGGTAAGCACTTTCATGAAAAAGGTAAATTGCCTTCGAAATTTACTATTGAAGCACAAAAGCATCAGAAAGATACCCTGCCATTTGATGATAATCGAGATTTTGAGGAAGCCAAGCGTGGATTTATTGCCGCACCTGACTACAAACAAATTAAAGCCGAAGTGGGCCATGTTGCATGGGACATGGGTAGCTATGAATGGTTATTACAAGGTAAAGATTTTGACAGCATTCATCCATCACTACAGCGACAAGCCATTTTAAATATGGCGTATGGATTGTACGAAGTTTTACCAGACAAAATTTACCAAGTGCGTGGTTTTGATTTGTCCAACATCAGTTTTATAAAAAGTGATACCGGATGGATTATCTTTGACCCGGCCACTGCAAAGGAGACTGCTCAAGCCGCGCTTGAATTTATAAATAAAAAACTTGGAGAGCGGCCTGTTGTAGCCGTAGTGTATTCGCATTCTCATGTGGATCACTTTGCGGGCGTACGTGGTGTTGTAGATGAAGCTGATGTGAATAGCGGCAAAGTTGAAATTATTGCACCATTTGGTTTTATGGATCATGCAGTGTCTGAAAATGTATACGCAGGAAATGCCATGAATCGGCGTCTGTTTTTCAATATGGTGTCTTATTAGCTAGAAGTCCATTTGGCCACGTAGACCAATCGATTGGTAAGAATGTAGCTGCAGGAAATGCTGGCCTAATTCCACCAACTGTAATCATTAGTAAAGATGTTGAAGATCTTACCGTCGATGGTGTGAAAATGATTTTTCAAAACACACCGGGCACCGAAGCGCCTGCTGAAATGAATACTTACTTTCCAGACTGGAAAGCGTTTTGGGCTGCAGAGAATATTACGGGCACCATTCATAACATTTATACACTTCGTGGCGCGCTGGAATGGTCAAGGCAAATTAACAAAGCGCTATACATGTTTGGTCAAGAAGCCGAGGTGATGTTTGCGTCACACAGTTGGCCACGATGGGGGAATGAAAGAATACAAGAAGTCATGCGCGCACAACGAGATACGTATGCGCATTTAAATAATGGTGTGCTGCACTTAGCTAATCAAGGTGTGACCATTAACCAAGTTCACAACGTATATCAAGTACCAAATAGCCTTCAACAACAATGGTCTGCGCGCAGCTATCATGGTTCGGTTCAACACAATAGTCGCGGGGTAATTAATCGATATTTAGGCTATTGGGACGGAAATCCAACTACATTGATTCCACTTTCTCCCGAAGATTCTGCGTCTTTATATGTTGAGATGATGGGGGTTCCAAACCCATCATTACCAAAGGAACTGAACTGTATGAGCAAGGTAAGTATCGACATGCGCAAGGAATTTTAAACAAGCTTGTTTACGCAGAACCGCAGAACCGCAGAACCGCAGAACCGCAGAACCGCAGAACCGCAGAACCAAGAAGCAAAGGATTTGCTTGCAGATGTTTTTGAGCAAATTGGTTACCAACAAGAAAGTCCCAGTGTTCGAAATAGTTTTCTGGCAGCAGCGTATGAGTTGCGTTCGGGTATTCCAAGTGGTGCATCACCAAAAACATCAGGACCAGATATGGTTCGTGCCATGTCGACACAATTATGGTTAGATTTTCTAGGCATTCGTCTGGATAGTGAAAAAGCAGATGGTAAGGAGTTTAATATAAATTTGATTACGCCTGATAATGATGAAAAGTTTGTGATCGAACTAAGCAACGCGACACTTACCAATATTGAAGGATTTCAGGTTGAAGATGCAGACTTAACCATAACCATTAATCGCTCTGATTTAGTACAAACAATGATGGGTGCAGTAAGCATGGATGAGCAAATTGAATCGGGTAATGCAATGCTTAAAGGTAACCGTAAGGTTATTGATCAATTAAAAACGATGTTGGTGAACTTTGATCTAGGTTTTGAAATGATGCCTGGAACGGGTGCACAGGACCTTACGCCTGAGAGAAAACCTTTTGAGCAAGAAGATATTGCTGATACATCAGGTGGCTAAACTTTAATGCGGAAAAGTTTACAATTTTTCTGAATGACCGCTTTTGGCCGAAAGCGGTCATTCGGTAAAGAATTTTAGGACAAAGTAGGTTGGATTCATCAAAACAAAGCTACAAAATGTCTGCTAACGACCCAAAGCGGACATTTGCTATATAAAATTTTTAGCCCAAATGCCTCGACCTAGTCACATATCATTGATATTAATTTTATGCTTCATTATTGGGTGCAATAGTTCTAAAAATGACTCGGCTGCGGTTTATCAAGCTTTTTTTGAGGAAGTAGATAGCGGAGTTAAAACCTTATATATACAAGATAGGCCAGTCTTACCCTTTTCAGCCATCTACCATCTGTCAGAAAAAGAAAAGGAGTTTATAAACGACTTCAAGTTCACATCTCTAGAAGCTATGCATACTTCTGACGCATTTGGCGAATTAAATGTACACTTATTTGATAAAAATAAATATGAAGAAATGTTTTCAGCGAGCTGCGAAGAAGGTTGGGTTAAATATTATGAACAATATCCTAAAGCTAAATCTATGATAAAGATTTCTAACGTGGGGTTTCGTAATTGGGGGAAAGAGGCATTATTTTTTATAGAAGTTGCTGCAGGTTGTTTGGCTGGTTCAGGATCGCTTGTGTATTTAAAAAAAGATGATGGTAAATGGGTGTTAAAAGAACAAATTAATTTATGGATTTCATAAACATCTGTATGACCGCTAACGACCCAAAGCGGACATTCGTATATTTTTTATTCTTCTATGATTCTCAATGTGGAGTGATCAAACAAATCTTCTATAGTGAGCTTTTGTTTAAAAAACTCTTGTTCAAAAGAGTATTGAAATAGTGCTTCTAATGTTTTGCGATTGGGTTTAATTCCATAAGACCAGTAGTTATCTCCCATAATTTTTCGAGTTTCCCAGTAATCTTGACTGATCCATGGTAAGGGTATTTTTACCCAGGCTAATTCTTGAAGAAATTCATATGCAATTTTTTTGGCTTCAGAATAAGCATTGAAAACTGCTACAGGTAACCACGGATTATCTTTGATTGTGTCATTTTTAATTGCTATCGCATGCATGATAGGAAATATACTAGTTTTTTTATAGTACTCTTGTTCAACTTTTCGCGAGTCTGGAAATAAACGAGCAACAATAGGGTCACCTTCAATAAACGCTCTTGGTTCAGCGGCAAGAAAAAGTGCATCAACATCACCTTCTGTAAGTAATTGAGATTCATCTTTTCCTTCTGGGCCACGATTGATAGAGATTCCTTCAGGTAATATCATTTCTTGTTTAGATGTTTTACCACCAGAAGCCTCAGTGGCTGAATCTTTAGATGCTATAACCCAATGTAAGTCTTCGGGCTTTACATTGTATTCGTGTTGCAATATCCCACGAATCCAAACAAGTGAGCTTTGCGAGTAACCTGCGGTTCCAACTTTTTTGCCTTTTAAATCTGCAGGTTCATTTATGTCACGATCAGTACGTATGTAGATGCTTTTATGCCGGAAACTTCAAAGTGGAAACACAGGTATTAATGAATAATCTCTAAAATATTCATTAGCGTATGCCAACATGAAGGGATGTAATCCGATTTCTGTTATATCACGTGTTTGTGGTCCACTAAACACATGTGTATTTAGATCGCTTATTCCAGTGATCTGAAACTGTGTCTCACATCCTTCTATTTCAATACGACCTTCAAGTATTGGTTTTACATGCTCTAAATCATAACCGGCGACATTAATTTTTAGCTTTTTAGATGATTCAGCTCTCACTATTGATAATTCAGAATAAATAAATGAATTGGCTAGTGCGAGGGTTAATGCAGAACTTTTAATAAAGTCTCTTCTAGTAAATTTTCTATACTTCATTTAGGGTAAATGTGGTTTTAATTTATGCGCTTTGTTTAATGTCTGCTATCGACCCAAAGTGGACATTGGAATTAATATCTATTATTTTATTTTTATAATAAGATTAAATTTAACGAATAAAAATATGAAATGGAGGGCTTATGCGTACTTTTTTACTTCGATTAATAGTATTTTCTTTAATTCCTTTATGCTTTTTGTCTTCAATAACACTTGCTAAGGACATTGTTCATGACGCTAAATATTATGTCCTCAAATCTCAGCACGCAGACGAATGGGTTGCGGAAGACAAAGAACTAGATAAAAAGTTAAAAGAACTTCGTGATAAGTATAAACGCCCACCAAATATTATTCACGTTATGTGGGATGACACTGCTTTTGGTGATGTAGGAATTCCTGCCATTCAGCAAGTTCGCGGTTTAGATACTCCAAATTTAAATCAGATGGCAGAAGAAGGAATTTTATTTACCCGCATGTATACAGAAGTTGGATGCACGCCAAGTCGTGCGGCATCTGCAACGGGTCGTCTCGCTGTACGAGTTGGCATGTACAACATTGGGATGTTGCTTGAAATGCATGGTATGCGTGGGGAGGAAGTAACCATAGCAGAAGTGTTGTCGGAAGCAGGTTATGCAACAGCCTTTCACGGTAAATGGCATTTAGGAGATATTGAAGAAAGTTATCCTAATAACCAAGGTTTTGACGAAGCTTTTTTTACTGGCTATAACCAAATTCTTTCGTTAAATAATGCTACAGCTGAACAAGCTAATGCCTCTATTGGTTTGCATGAAGAAATATTGCCTGTTGATCCCTATAAACTTGATGACACATTTATTACCAAAGATTGGGTGATGATTGCTGAAGGTACAAAGGGAGGTGAAACAAAACAATGGGGTGACAATACGCATGAAACCTATTTAAAGATTGACCCTGAAGCACAGCGACGCACTTTAGAATTTATTGAACGTCAAGCCAAAGCAAATAAACCATTTTATATAGCTAACTGGCCTAATTTAACAAGTTTCATTCCAGCTCATAAAAAATGTGCTCGTGCTAGGAGTCTTTTACAGGATGGTTTGCAATGCAATATTGATCCTTTCATGGGTAAATTGAAGGCTAAGTTAGAAGAATTAGGTATTGCAGAAAATACGCTTATTATCGCTATGGCTGATAATGGTCCTATGGCACATAATCCACCACCCGGGCTTGGAATGGCAGAGACTATTTTTCGAGGTGGTAAAGGTGATTTTCTTGAAGGTGGAGTACGTGTTGTTGCCCAAGCTTGGTGGCCAAGTGTAATTGAACCAGGTCAAACTGTCGGCGATATCATTCATGAAGTTGATTTGTTTACGACCTTTGCAAGAATTGCAGGCGCAACCGAACACATTCCAACAGATCGAATCATAGATGGTATTGACCAAACAGCACTCTTACTAAAAGGCGATACTAATGGTCGTCGAGATTATGCTTTCATCTATGCAGGGCCTAGACTCGGTGCAATTGTAAAAGGAAATTACAAAAGACATATGATTTCTTCTGATCCCATAGGTGAAGCAAGCGGTATTCCTGCAGCCTTTTATTTCCTTCCGGCAGATCCACGTGAAAAGACACCAATGTTGGTTAATTTAATTCATCTTAAAAGTCCATTTAATAGAATGAATCTACGTCATCAGCTTTGGAAGAAAAAATATCCTGATTCTCAAGAGAAACATGGTATTCCATGGACAGGCATCGCGAATGCTTCACCTGGATTAAAAGCACATGCTAATCCCAAGATGGATCGTGAACACCTTCCTTTTGATCCGTTGGAATATATCGATCATCTTGATGAAATTACATTTGATCCAAATTTAGATCCTGATTTTGGTCATTGATTTTGAAATAGAGTAGCCACATAACAATTGAAGGCTGCTCTATTTTTCTAGTTGATTATGAATGACCGCTATTGGCCGAAAGCAGACATTCAGAATAGAAATTCAGGACGAACTAGGTTGGAATCTTCAAATCAAAGTTGTTTAATGTCAGCAAACGACCCAAAGCAGACATTCAATAATTTACTTCCTATGAAATGATCTGCTTGAATGATTTGTGTGCACTCATTTATTGTTCTAGCAGATTTTACTCGCACTTCATCTAAAGAAGAATTTATTTGTGGTGTAACGGTGTAACCTCAAACCTGTTTCCCCATGAAGAAATTACTTCCCATATATTACAATTGAATTATCGTGAAAGCCGATCTGAGAAAATATAAAGGCTATACAATTCTATATAACGCATTCCGGAAAGACTTTGGGATGTTCTGTCCTGTTGTTACATTATTCAAATCAGGAGAGAAAACGATAAAACTAAATTTTATGCGGACCTTTTCAGAAAAAGACAGTGCACTTTCCTTTGCATGGGATGCTGGTAATGTAGCTGTTGATGCAAAGATTAGAAATCACAAGCTCGATTTTGCGAATCACCGAAATTGCCATGAAGCTAGTTTGACTAAATGACCGCTAACGACCCAAAGCGGACATTCACGGCTTAGTCAAAAACAATGGTCTGCCTCAGGAATTCCTGCCAAAATGGCCGGGGATGTAAAAGGACCCAACGGTCCATTTAATATACTGTTAGCTATGTCTTTGAGAAGGACAAGCAGAGGTTAGTAGCTTGTGGAACATCTAGTACAAAATTTGCTTGACGAAGCGACTCTTTGGGTGCCGAGAGTAATCGGAGTTGTCGTGATTTTAGTCGTTTTCTTTATACTTGTGAAATTAGTAAAAAGAATAATCGCTAGAGCAGCTAAGCGATCGAAATTAGATGGCAATCTTACTTACTTACTTACTCGTACAAGCAGTATTACACTTATAGTCTTCGGCTTTGTTACTGCACTCGGAACGTTAGGTATTAATGTATCCGCGCTTGTGGCCGGTCTGGGGTTGACGGGATTTGCACTTGGCTTCGCTCTGAAAGATACTATTTCCAATCTTCTTGCTGGCGTCCTCATATTGCTATATCGACCATTCGAGATAGGAAACCGTATAAAAGTATCGGGTTACGAGGGCACTGTTATTTCTATTGACTTACGATACGCGGAGCTTGATTGTAAGGGGAATAAGGTACTCATTCCGAATTCAAAATTATTTACAGATCCAATCACTGTTCATCAGTAGCGGGCAATCGATAATTTTGTAATCCAGAGGAGTATAGCTAAAAATACGCTCCAAGATGATGCGCAGCAGGCTGCGCCCTTGTGAGCTTCGCCGTTGAACGTCTGCTTTTTATACATACTACCAGTTCATTAGATTTAGTCGAATGTCCGCTAACGACCCAAAGCGAACATTCATTTATTTTGAATTAACGCTGCTGCTTCAATTTTTATAATACAGATCGCAGTACCAGAGTTTCCAATCCTATAAGGATTAATACAAGCGGGTACAGCCATCGACACCAGCGATCGATGTTACGAGCCAAAGTAAGCCTGTCTGAATTGGCAAAGTGGGATGTAATCAAGACTTGTATCAAGCTCGCGAAAACCATGATGCTCGATCCAAGAATAAATAAGTCAAGGCGTGTCATATAACCCACCTTTGGCAAGTTCGCACCAACCGCGAATCGATATGCTATGAGAGTCAACATTGCGGTGACAGCAACGCTGATCATTGTTCCCGATGCTTTTGGATCAATCCAGAATACGACCCAAGACATTGCAACAATTAAGATCAGTGGAATAATAACCTTACCTATAAAATAGCCAGCACGACGATCTGCTTTAAAAGACAACGTAACCACATCGTGTGTTTCTTCATCTAATAAAAATTGATTAGAGCTAGTTTCCACTTTCCAGTCAACGACATCCCAGTCTGGAAGAGATAATTGTTTAGAAATTTCACTTTTGGGGTCAGCCACTAACTTGACTTCCTCTGATTCAAAGCCAACCGCGGTAAACCTGATCTCAAATAATTGCTGATCAAAAGGAAAGTCACTCAATTCGAGAGGCTGCGAGAAGTATCCCCATACACGTTGACGATAAATTACATCTCCATTCGACGAAATCTCAACTTTGTCCGGCATGGACTTCCATATTCTTTGCTGATTGATTATCTGAATACGAGGATGCCAAATATCAGTCAACGGTTGTGAAATTAAATTAATATCATTTTGGATGAGTCGAGGGTCGTTCCAGCGTAATTCGTAATACACATTTGCCTCGAAAGATTGACTGGCCCCATCTACATCGTCAACATCCACCAAGATTATCTTAATCATTATTTTAGTTGGATCACCCTCGCTACTAATTGGACGTGATATATCTGCGAAAGCAGTGGTACTGATTGCTAAAATTGAAACTAGCCAAATGACAAAGATGGAACTTTTCATTATTGTTAATCCAACTGAGTGATTGGTAATTATTATACTAAAGATTAATCAATAGATACGAAGCTGTATTGATATAAATCACTTATTTTAAACGTATGTGATTGGCTCCTAAAAATAGTGAATGACCGCTATTGGCCGAAAGCGGACATTTAAAAAATTAAAAATATTTATAAAAAAATATTCCGAGACACCCATAATCTAGATATTAATGAACCCTAATCGATCGGACGCACCCCCCTTTCCAAATACATTTCAACCCTAGATAAAAAACTCCACCACACATGTAGATTGAGACTGAAATAGCTGTTTAAGTACAGCAAGGGAAATGCTCCAATTTTGGCTTATACCTCTAAGCTAACTGACAGAATAACTGCCAGATAAATCGGGATTTCAGGAGGTGTTAGAGTCATCTAAACTGCAATCCCATGATTTAATTGAGAGTCCTTTAAAGTCAGACTCCATGATTAATGGAATTGTTACCGGTCGTTTCCTTGGTTAACAAGCGTAGAAGAAAAGTTTGCAGCGAACGATTTTCAAGTCATAGGCATCCACACGCCTGAATTCGATCATGAAAAAGAACGCGCTAATGTGGTTGAAAAAATTAATAAGTTTATGCTGCACCATCCTGTAATGATGGACAATGATTTTGCCTACTGGCGATCTTTAAATAACCAATATTGGCCTGCATATTATATTGTAGATAAGCACGGCAAAATTCGCGGAGCATTTGTGGGGGAAACCCATGAGGGCGATCCACGTGCAAAACAAATAGAAAATTTAATTGCTACGTTAATAAATGAATAGACTTCTTGATATTTAAAGAATGTGCTAAGTAAAAAACCAGTAACCTACAAATATTGCAGTTACAATTCCGATAAAATCTGCAAATAATCCACATCCAATCGCATGGCGCACACGTTGTATGCCCACGCTGCCAAAATAAATTGCCAGCACATAAAAAGTTGTTTCAGTACTACCTTGAATAGTGGCTGCAACATTAGCCGCAAAAGAGTCAACACCATAGGTATTCATGGTCTCTAACATCATTGCGCGGGCACCACTTCCAGAAAAGGGTCGCATTAGTGCGGTGGGTAATGCAGCTACAAAGTCTGTATTAATTCCAAGTGCAGCAATAATTTTTTCCAATGTTGCGAGTATTTCATCTAAAAGCATGCTGGCACGTAACACACCAATTGCGACTAACATCGCAACCAAATAAGGAATTATTTTTACTGCTACATCAAAGCCTTGTTTGGCGCCATCAATAAAAGCATCGTACACATTTATTTTTCGCAAAATGCCCATCGTCAAGAAAGTCATTATGACAAGAAATAGAAGAAGATTGCCTAATAAACTAGATCGTGCTCCCAGGTCTGTTGAATTGCCAAAAAATAAGTAACTTAGCAGCAAGCCGATGATTAGCCCAAGTCCGAGAAAATATAGCAACACTGTTTTATTGAATAACTTAAGGCCCTGTATGTAGGCAACAAGTAAAAGCCCTGCCAGTGTGGATGCACACGTTGCGAGTAGTATCGGGATAAATACAGCTGTAGGGTCGCTTGAGCCTTGTTGTGCACGAAACAAAAAAATGGTTACAGGTAATAATGTAACTGAAGATGTATTTAGTACGAGAAATAAAATTTGTGCATTGCTCGCAATGGTTTTATCTGGATTGAGTGATTGCAAGTCTTGCATGGCCTTAAGACCCAGTGGTGTGGCAGCATTATCAAGTCCAAGCATATTAGCCGCCATGTTCATGGTAACCGAGCCGATGGCGGGATGGTCGCTGGGCACGTCAGGCATCAATTGTTTGAATAGCGGTCGAAACAGTTTTGTTAAAAGTTCAATGAATCCTGCACGCTCTGCAATCGTAAAAAACCCCAACCATAAGCACAGTACGCCGATTAGTCCCAACGCAATTTCAACACTGAATGAGGCCATGTCAAATGTGGCTTGCACCACTTGAGTGAAGATTGCATTGTTGTCGTGAATTAACGCTTGGTAAATGCAGCTGATAAACGCTGCAGCAAAAAAACCAAACCAAATGTAATTAAGCATGAATTAAATTTATAACGATTACTTTCCTATGGCTAAAAAAAAGGGTAGCCATATCAGTACGAATAAAACAACAGTAACAAGCTCGACATAACTTACCATGCGGAATTTCTTAAAGTTTTGTCTATCGCTCATTCGAATGCGACACATCATAAAATCAAACAGTAGCCCATGAATACCAAGGGTGCCATGGCAGGCGCAATTAAAGTGGGTACCATTTGCCAACCGCTGCGTGCAGTGGCCGTGCCGGGTTCAGGGGCCAGTGCTGCGATGATGATAGCTGCGAGTATTAACAACAGTCGTAATACTCCAAAATCATTTAGTTTTTCATCAATTTTCAAAGGACTTTTCTACTAAGTTTTTCAAAACTTAAAAATGAAATAGCATTAAGTGCAGATGAAAGGGGTGTTAAGTTGGACCATTTTTGTCACTTTCTGACTTGTTCAAACACTTTAACACTGCTGCTAACCAATTGTAACGTAAGGGGATAATTTCATCGGCATTGACGATCAAAAATAATCCCTACCGCTATACTTTACGTCATAAATCTGAAATTTAAGTCATTCTAAGTGTACTTAAATCAAGAAATAGATTTGTATATGTCCGAGTGCGCTCGGGAGACTTTTAATAATCTAATTAGGAACGTTCAAATGGATATGAATAAAATCGAAAAAGCGATCAAAGGCTTTATAGTTGCAGGCGCATTTATAGCTGCAGGATCAGTGATGGCTGCAACACAAGGTACTTTAGGTACAAGCTCTACTGGTACAGTTGATATCAGTGTTGGTGTTGGTGATCAGATTCAAATTTCTGGTCTTGTTGATATCACTGGACCTTATGTGCCTGGTTCTAACTTCACCGGAAATACCACAGCATGTGTATATCGCAACGGCGGTTCGGGTCTTTTTGAGGTGACAATTACCAGTTTAAATGGAGCAGGAGCAATATTTAGACTAGATGATGCGGGCACAACAGTCGATTATGATGTTACCTTCAATGACAGTGTTTCTGGTGCAGTTGATATGGATAATGCTGTACTAGACAATGCTAGTTTCACCAATGCTAACACTTTATCACCAACATGTGGCGGTGCACCACAATCTACAATTGCAATTACAGTTCTAGATGCAGACTTAGCTGCTGTAGTTTCTGGTACGTACACAGACACTTTAACTATTTTGGTTGCACCTCGATAAGTTAAGAGTCATAAGTAGCTTTTACGATGTAAAAATGCCAACAGAATTTTCTGCTGGCTTTTTTACGTAGATAAGCAATGGTGTCAAAATTATCATATTTACAGAGAAAATTTTTAAATAATAATTTCCCTCACTTTATAATAACTCTTCTTTCAAGCAGTTTATTTATTTTACTGCTATGTTATTTTTCAATATCAGTTGGGCAGGCCGCTACTCAAGGATCATTGGGCAGTACTTTATCTGGTTCTATAGATGTGAATATTATAATAGACGAAACAATAATTATTCACGGCCTAAGAGATTTTAACTTTGGTATTTGGAACTTAGGGGATGGTACGCTAACTGATAATGACGATGTTTGTATAGGGAAAACTAATTTTAGTTCACCATATGCAGTAAGTGCATCTGGAGATGGAGATGGATTTGATCCCTCAGCATTTACGCTTACGAATGGTACAGATCAAATATATTATAATGTCTATTGGAATGATGTAGTAGGTACTGGTGGAAATGTGCAATTAAGTCCTGGTTTAATAATAAATGGTCAGACTGGTAGTGTTCCTTCATTTGCCCAAAACCGAAATAATTGTAATCGGCTTAATGCAAACATTGAAATTGAGATTACAAACACTGAATTACAGACCGCTACCGGTGGTAACTATACGGGAACATTGACACTGCTTGTGATTCCCGACTAGTCTTATCAACGTTCAATTTAATGGGTCTTTAACGATATGACCGAGCATCGAATATGCTGGTTACTCATAATATCTTTGTTATGTTGTCCTACAATTCTTTTTTCTGACATACGCGTATTTGGGCTACAAGATTTTAACTTAGGAAGATGGGTGCTTGGTGCAGGACCCTTGCAAACAAATTCAAATATATGCGTATCAATATCTCCTCCTGCTCCATATCAAGTAACAGCGCATGGAAGCACTGCATCTAATGCATTTACACTAACTAATGGAAATGATCTTTTGCCTTATCGCATGTTTTTAATGATAGACCTCGTCCAAATGGCGCTACCGAGTTACAAGTTGGGCAAGCATTGGGTGGCTTAAGAGGTCGAAGACATGGTCAGCGTCAGCAGCAATGCAATCGTCCTACAGCAAACATTTCAATTATCATTTCAGATACAGATTTAGAAAGATCATCATCAGGCCGATATAGTGGCACTGTTATAATTATTATCGGGCCTGAATAAATAATTATTTACAAATTAGTGAGTCAACAAAAGCTACACTTTGCTGGATTTCTAGCTTGGGTAAGTCGATTCTGCAGACAACTTTTCCGTTTTTAGATAGCTGTAAAAATTCTTTTTCTGAAATTTCTGCTTGTAACCAACCGTCTTCATCTGTTACAGCATAACCCACAGCATTTTCAATTCGCATTCGGGATGCAGGTTTATTGTCTTTTAGTAAGATACGTGTAATCAAAACAGTGATTGGGCTTACATCATAAGAAATGGTTTGCACATTACCTGGGTATAAAGTTACTTTTTTTTGCCCTTCATCAAAATCTAATAGTCCATTGCTTCTTGAACGTATATTGATACGATAGGTATTAAAAGCAGCTAATGGTATAACCGTTCTTTGCCCTACTTTGGCATACCCTCTTGGTTGACCATCGACATATATTTCAAAAGGTTCATTTTGTGGTGTTACTTTTATATCTAACATAACGCCGCTGCTTGCATTACGGTCTTCACCGAAAGCAAATTGATTACCATTAGATAAAATATTTGCATTTTGTACGCCACGGTAACGCATAAAGTTGCCACGTTCTTCATCATCAACCCACTCTAACTGTACATCTGCACGACCATACGAACATGCGTTTTCCGTGCGCGCACCTACAGTTGAACGTTCCAATTCTTCGGACACAAAACTTCCGACTGTGAATTTCCCATAATCTGGGTGTTGATAGTTGTTGTTAATACCAGCAAATAATTGTGGACCTTGCTCTGATTCACCATTTGCCTTTCTTGTGACATAGTTTGGATTAACGTTCAAAAATTGATTAGGCGCTGTTTTAGAGATTCGAATTCCTGACTGTATGCTGTAATCATCTTCTTCCAGTACCGAGCCAAAATTAAATTCGATAGAGTACCGGTTACGATTAAATAGAGGGTAACGGTAATCGAAACCATAGGATTCGGTGCTGTCTTCATCAGGTGTGTCCTTGAATTGTGTCCGTAAAATTGCAGTACCTTTTCTAAATGGAATATTTGCTGAGATATTTCCCTGACTGAATTTACTAGGCAAGATTTTCACATCACTCTCATCAATTGGATCAGACTCGACTTGCCGATAGTCGAAATTTAAAGAAAAGTTTTCTCGTCGATACTGTCCAAGCATCTGTAATCCCCACTCACCTTCTTTGCCAAACATTGCAGAATTTTGCAATAAATAGCCTGGTCCAAAATAACTCACACCACCGTGCAGTAAATCGTTATCCGTAGTGTGCAAAAACTCTAGTGAAGCGCCTAAGTTGTTTTTTAATCGATATGCTGTGCCTAGGCGTAGAAGCTCGCTGTTTGATAATTCAGGAAGACTTTTGTGCGAATCATTTTTTTCAAGTAACCCGATTTCAAAATAATGAAGAGGTTGATCCATGGGTGGAAGAATGGTTGATTTAACAAAAAAGTACTGCTCTTCTTTTGTATTACCAGCGGAATCTATAATGCGCAACTTGATGGGGTAAGATCCGGACGGCAAGCGCGCAGCATTTAATTGCTGGTTTCCAGTTTGATAAAATCCACCATCGATGAGTTTGTCATCTTTGAATACTTCAATCTGACTGCGTGAGTTTAAAAATAAGAATATTTCTGTTGATTGAGAGTGCTCCAAATCTGCCCGCATATTTGTGGAACTATAAATTCGTGCCCCCACTACGTCTAGTTCCCTGGTAAATGAAGAAAATAACGTATCTGTATTGAAATAACCTAACTCCTTTGCAATACCTGCACGGTCATCCTGTAGCGATAATGTGTCTACACTAAAGTCTTGTGTGTCCGAGTAATCCCATTGCGTTTGCATTCTGGATTGACCGTACGAGACAATATGATTTGCTCCTGTCGTATAAGCAGTTTCACCGTCTTCACCACTTATACTGCTGGCAAATGAGTTAACACTTGAATATTCTGGGGTCGTAATTTCGGGCAAAAATTTAGTTGAAGTTATAACTTGTGGTTGCAGCTGTAATCGATTTACAAAGACATGAAGTTCAAATCTACTTTCGTCAAAAATTACACCTGCAATATTGGGTTCAATAATTCCACATTCACGTTGAATGTCTGATAAACACACATGGGCTGCATTCGTATTAAGAGGCCCACTTAAAGCTTTTGTAATGGTTGCTGAATCGAGAATATGTGGAATTAGCTCAGCTACTTCGTGGGGGTATAATAGTTTAATACTTTCAGGTGTAAATGTTGCAATTGCACTACCGTATTTTTCATCTCCATAATAAACATCTACTTCCGTTGTTTGTGGGCGCACTAATTCTTCAAAGCCTTGAGGAGGGCCGTCTTTAACTCGAATTTCAGGTATGGATTCCGCATTTATTTTTTGCGTTAAAGCGAGTATCAAAATCAAAACAACCCATTGCACAAAGATATGTGCAATAGTTTTAATGGAGTTCGTGTTGCTTTGCATCGGAGCAGTCAATGCTTGGAGTGATATTAGAGCGGTCTACTTATACGTTTTAACTAGATTTTTGGTTCCTATGCTCATTTGATAATCGACGGGTAGGTTGTGAGGAAGTTCTACAGACCAACTATTACCTGGGTATAAGCGCTTGCCTTGTAGGCTCTCACACTCATCAGATTTCGAATCTACACCTTTAGGACATTGCTTACCTTCACGTAACAAAACATTGGTGTTTCCTTCATTGCTGAAGAATATTATTTGTCCGTCTCTTTTTACAACTAGATCGGGATCTGGATTTGCAGGTTGCATTAAAACAAGAACTTCATATCCCACTAAAATTTTAATACCAATTTGTTCGCTTTCTAGATCGCCGACAACAGGCTTAAACGTTACGCGATAAACGCGCTCTTCTTCACCCAGTGGTTGCAGTGAAACTAAACGAACTAATTTTCTACCACCGGGCGGGATAACAAGCTTATTTGGTGTAACCAGTAAACCATACTTGCGTGGATCGCTAATCGCTTCACGTCGTTCATTTTCTGTTCCAGGGTCGAGTACTACTTTTGGCTCAATTTGCACGTACAGGTTTTCAGAACCAGGGTTCTCTACTTCAATATCTTTTCGTAATGAATTTCCCGGTTCAAAGTGAATAATGGCTTCACTTAAAACCATGTTGGCCGACACAGTAGAAATAGGTACAAGTAGACTTGTAACTAACACCAATAGAACAATTAACCAATATCGATTTAGAATATGTAAAAGTTTAGTAGGCAGCATGGGATACAAATCCTTTGTAGTATTGTACTCATTATTTATATATACGCGCGATTACAGTAGCTAATTCACTGAAATTCCAACAAAAAAAGGTAAGATGAGCGGATTAGGCGACTAGCCGGAAGTTGGGGATAAAAGTACTGAATTTACTATGAAAAAATTCAAACTTGAGCGCATGATGGGTAGATATTTGCCTGGTTTTATTTGCCGATTTAGTTGTGATTTAGGGTGCAAATCAGGCGATTATTTTCTCTAAAAACTAGATGTATTCAGCGTATAAAGTACAATGCGCGCTCACTAAGAATTTGAACTATTGTAGTGTTTAAATTTTCTAACGTATTATTTAATTTATTTTATTTTGTTTTATTGGGAGTAAGAAATGAAACTTTTTGGACAACTTTTTGGGATGCTGATTATATTTTCACTGACTGCGATGAGTTATGCAGGCGATGCTGAAGCAGGTAAAGCAAAATCGTTAACCTGTGCAGCATGCCATGGTGGTAAAGGAATTAGCCCTGTAGATAGTTATCCAAATTTAGCTGGTCAGAAAGAGCAATATTTAGTTGCACAATTGATAGCCTTTAGGGATGGAACTATAAAAAGTACGCAAATGTCACCCATGGTGTCAGGTTTGTCGGATGATGACATTGCTAATCTAGCTGCATATTACGCATCATTATCTTGCAATTAAAAAACTGCAATAAAAAAGTTACTAGAAACGAAAAATATTATATTGCAATGTAGCGAAAGCCGCCTGCAACAATTAAAACTACAATTCCTAAAAACAAATTAATTGCAATAAATCTTCTTATTTGTACTAGGTTTTCGCCTGCCACTTGATAATTTTCTTGCTTTAATGCTTTTAGTAAGCGCATGAAGGGTGCAAAAAATACATGTAGGAATATTAGAATCATAATAATTCCTATCACTTGCATGATATGAACATGCCAGTTTACACGCGCCATACCCCCGTAGTGCACAAAAATAATCCAATAGCCTGTTGTGGGTAATGCAATGATGGCGAGCCAAACCCAGATAAAGAAATTTATTAAGGTTTTACGCCAAAGTTTTAATCGTTGTGGTGCTTCTAAATTTTTTTCTGCCGCAGGCCGAAGTGATGTGTAGGCAAAAAACATGCCCCCTACCCAAATCACAGCAGCAAGTAGATGGCCAGCCATGGCAGCAGGCAGATAGTATGCTTGTAAATCCATTGTTCTTCGTTCTCTTATAGTTTGTATTGAAGACTATTGGTGATGTTATGCAGATAAAGTTTACTGGATCTTAGCTGCAAATTACATGCTGATACGTTAAAGTGCCATAAATTTTTAAGGTATTGTTTGAAATGGATCAAGATTGGATCGCGCCATCTATTTTATCTGCTGATTTCGCGCGACTTGGCGAAGAAGTGGATACAGTGCTTGATGCGGGTGCCGATATTATTCACTTCGATGTAATGGATAATCACTATGTTCCAAATTTAACGTTTGGCCCTGTAATTTGTAAGGCGCTGCGTGACTACGGAATACAAGCGCCCATTGATGTGCATTTAATGGTTAAGCCGGTAGACCAGTTAATTTCTGATTTTGCGGCCGCAGGTGCCAGTTACATTACATTCCACCCCGAAGCATCCGAACATATTGATCGCAGTCTGCAGCTAATACGTGATCAAGGGTGTAAATCTGGATTGGTATTTAATCCGGCCACATCACTTGATCAATTAAAATATGTTATGGACAAACTTGATATGGTATTGCTGATGTCTGTTAATCCTGGTTTTGGCGGACAAAAATTTATACCTGCAGTGTTAAGCAAATTGAAAACCGCTAGGAAAATGATCGATCAATCAGGCCGACCAATACGATTAGAAATTGACGGTGGTGTCAAAATTGACAATATTGCAGAAATTAAATCAGCAGGTGTAGATACTTTTGTGGCTGGGTCTGCCATATTTAACACGCAAGACTATGTAGGCACCATATCAAAAATGCGTGAGCAGTTAGCAAGCGTATATCAAACTACATCTTAGCTAATTTTGGGCAATGCTTCATTAGCGCAAACACGTTGCGTCATTTTTGATTTGGATGGCACATTAGTTGACAGTGCGCCAGATATATCTACTAGCATCAATCTCACTTTAAAAGAATTGTATTTGCCAGCGTGTGATGTGTCGCAAGTTAGAAACTGGATGGGTAATGGAGCGAATCGATTAATAAAACGCGCATTAACAGACCAAACCGATGGCGAGCCAAAGGAAGAATTGTTTAAACAAGCACGTAAATTGTTTTTAGAGTTTTATGCGCAACATGTTTGCGAAGAAAGCAGTGTATTTCCAGGTGTAATAGAAGGCTTAAATTCACTTCATGCGCAGTCCTGCTCATTAGCATGTGTAACGAATAAGCCTAGACGTTTTGTTCCTCCGCTTATGAAGGAAATGGGTATAGATCAATTTTTCAAGCAGGTGATTTGTGGCGATGATTTGAAAGTAAAAAAACCAGATCCATTGCCGTTATTGCATGTTCTAGAAAAAGAAGAAATCGCGCCCTCACAAGCCCTCATGGTTGGGGACTCAGCGAGTGATATTCGTGCAGCACACGCGGCAAAAATCACATCTTTTTGTTTGCGCTATGGTTATCATCAGGGTAAAGGTGTTGATGCTTTGGGCGCAGACTATATAATCGACTCCATTATGGAAATTGCAACTTATATTCAACAGACAGCTTAAGGATATATTTTCTATGTTTTTCTCTATGCATAAAGGAAGTGCTGAGTTTTTTGGTTGGCGTTGATATATCAACGTTTACTGAATTTCTTTCTTTCCTTAATTAAGTACATGGAGCTAGCATGGAATCTTCCGATTTTGAGACACTAAAAAGCAAAGGATACTCGTGCATTCCACTGGTACGAGAAGTATTGGCTGATCTCGATACACCTCTAAGTGCTTATCTTAAACTTGCCGATCTTCCTTATACCTATTTGTTTGAATCTGTACAGGGCGGCGAACGCTGGGGCCGCTATTCTTTTATCGGCTTGTCATGTTCCGAACGCATAAAAATATTTGGCAATAGAATTTCTCATGAGCAAGAAAACAATGTTGTTGACGAATTTGAGTCAGACGACCCTCTAGCGTGGGTTCAAGAATTTATTAAACAATTTAATGTGCCGGACATTCCGCAACTTCCGCGCTTCACCGGAGGTGTCGTTGGTTATTTTGGGTACGAAACAGTTCATTATATTGAGCCTCGCCTGGTAAGTGAGCCTAAACCCGATGTATTACAGACGCCCGATATTTTTCTTATGGTATCTAAAGAGCTTGTCGTATTTGATAATTTAAGCGGGAAAATATTTTTAATTGTACATGTGGATCCCAAAGATGATTATGCAGTTGAAATGGGTGGAAAACGATTAGATGAACTTGTTAAGCAGTTGCAAAAGTCTTCTACTACTTTTCCAAAGACTAGCACACGAGAATTTTGCGTAAAGTTTGTAACTGAGTTTTCTGAAGATGCATTTAAACAGGCTGTGCAGCGAACACGAGAATACATTCGAGAGGGTGATGTGATGCAGGTAGTTTTATCGCAACGCCAACACACCAAATTTAAAGAACCACCCATAAATTTATATCGAACGTTACGCAGTCTAAACCCATCGCCTTACATGTATTACATGAATATGGAGGATTTTTATATCGTTGGCTCCTCACCAGAAATATTAGTGCGACTAGAAGAGGACGAGGTCACCGTTCGACCTATTGCAGGCACTCGTCCAAGAGGTAACGATAAAGAACATGATTTGGTGCTGGAAAAAGAACTGTTAGCAGACCCTAAGGAACTTGCAGAACATTTAATGTTAATTGATCTTGGTCGCAATGATGTGGGCCGTGTAGCAAAGACAGGATCAGTTGTGTTGACAGACAAAATGATTATTGAGCGTTATTCTCATGTAATGCACATTGTTTCTAACGTCATTGGTAAACTTAACAAGCCCTTTGACGCAATAGATGTTATTAAAGCAACATTTCCTGCAGGTACTGTAAGTGGTGCACCAAAAATTCGCGCAATGGAAATAATTAATGAATTTGAACCTGTGAAAAGGGGGATATATTCGGGTGCGGTAGGGTATATTTCCTGGGATGGGAATATGGATACGGCAATTGCCATTCGAACCGCAGTAATTAAAGATGAAAAACTTTATATCCAAGCCGGTGCAGGCATTGTTTATGACTCTGTTCCAGAAAACGAATGGGAAGAAACAAATAATAAGGCAGGGGCAATGATGAAGGCAGCGTCTTTAGCACATTCAATAAAATAGTGAATTACAATCAAATTTAATGTAAACAAAATAGCCATGATTTTAATGATCGACAATTACGACTCCTTTACTTATAACCTGGTGCAGTACTTAGGTGAAAATGGTGAGGAAGTTAAAGTAGTGCGGAACGACCAAATTGCTGTAAGTGAAATTAACGCATTACAACCCGATCATATTGTAATTTCTCCTGGGCCATGCACACCCAATGAAGCTGGTGTTTCATTAGAAGTGATAAAAGAGCTTGGTGATCACGTGCCAATTTTAGGAGTTTGTCTTGGGCATCAAAGTATTGGGCAAGCTTATGGCGGGAACATTGTTAAAGCGCGTGAAGTCATGCATGGTAAAACCTCAAAAGTGCATCATAATAATTCAAACGTTTTTGAAAAATGCGACAATCCTTTTGTTGCTACACGTTATCATTCATTGGTTATCGGAAAAGACAGTATTCCAGAATGCCTGGACGTTACTGCGTGGACACAATCCGATTCCGGTGAATTGGATGAGATTATGGGCGTAAGACATAAACAGTTTGCAGTTGAAGGTGTGCAATTTCATCCTGAATCCATTCTGACTGATTATGGCCACCATTTATTATTTAACTTTGTGAAGCAAAACAGCAGAAAAAAATAATAAAAAATTGAACATACAAGGAGCCATCCAATGTGTGATTGAGGGCAATGACTTGTCTTCAGAACAAATGACTAATGTTATGCATGCAGTCATGTCAGGTAATGCGACGCCAGCACAGGTTGCAGGCTTATTGATTGCGTTACGCATGAAAGGGGAGTCTGTAGAAGAACTATCTGCAAGTGCTGCAGTTATGCGCGAACTCTCCGCTAAAGTAAATGTAAATACACAAAATCTTGTTGATACCTGTGGGACAGGGGGTGATGCAAAGGGGACGTTCAATGTATCCACAACATCTGCATTTGTGGTTGCAGCAGCAGGCGGAAAAGTTGCTAAGCATGGTAATCGTTCAGTTTCAAGTAAAAGTGGCAGTGCAGATTTATTAGAAGCGGCAGGTGTTAATTTACAACTTGCTCCAGAACAAGTTGCGCAAGCAATTGAGGAACTAGGAATTGGTTTCTTATTTGCACCTGCACACCATAGCGCGATGAAGCATGCAATTGGTCCGCGAAAAGAATTAGGTGTTCGCACTATGTTTAATCTACTCGGACCATTAACTAATCCAGCTAATGCGCCCCACCAAGTACTAGGTGTATTTAGTAAACAGTGGGTTGAGCCATTAGCGAATGTTCTTCAGTCTTTGGGGAGCAAGCATGTGCTAGTAGCCCATGCGCATGACGGCCTTGATGAAATTAGTATCGCAAGCGAAACAAATATAGCAGAGTTAAAAGACGGTCAAATAACGTGTTACAAAATTAGCCCTAAACAATTTGGAATGAAACAGTACAAACTTGCAGATATTGTCGTGCAAGGTGTATCGCAAAGTCTACAAATGGTAAACGATGTTTTAAAAAACAAACAAGGTGCCGCAACTGAGATTGTCAAACTCAATGCAGGTGCTGCAATCTATGTGAGTGATAATGCTTCAACATTGTCGGAAGGAATTAAAATGGCCAGCGCAGCGCTGGAAAGCGGTGCAACAAAGAAAAAATTTGAGCAATATATTGAATACACAAATAGTCTGAAATAAAAATGAGTGAACAAGAACAATCCGAAATACTTACAAAAATTATTGAGCACAAAAAAATTGAACTCGTAGAGCGTAAACAACGTGTTTCATTAGAAAAAATGCAAGAAATGGCGAATGATGCGTCCAGTCCCCGGGGGTTTGAAAAAGCTTTGCGAAGTGCCCATCTTGCCAAGCGCCCAGGAGTAATTGCAGAAATTAAACGCGCATCACCAAGTAAAGGGGTTTTGCGAGAAAACTTTAATCCAATGCAAATCGCAGCGAGTTATCAATTGAATGGGGCGACGTGCGTTTCAATTTTAACGGACAGTGAATTTTTTAAAGGCTCCTGTGCAATTTTAGAATTAGCGCGAAAGACCTGCTTTTTGCCTATTTTACGTAAAGATTTTATTATCGATACTTATCAAGTGTATGAAACGCGCGCCGTTGATGCCGATTGCTTGCTTTTAATTGTTGCAGCTTTAGAAGATGGGCAAATGGCTGAACTTTATCAGCTCGCTAAAGAATTACGCTTGGATGTTTTAGTGGAAGTTCATAACGAAAAAGAACTTAAACGTGCATTAAATCTTGAGCCCACGTTGATTGGTATAAATAATCGCAATTTACATACATTTGAAACAAATTTGCAAACAACCTTAGAATTATTACCGGATATACCTGACTCTTGTCATATCGTAACGGAAAGTGGCATTCACACAAAAGATGATATTGAAGTAATGATTGAGCATAATGTAAATTCATTTTTGGTAGGCGAAGCCTTCATGATTGCTGAGGAGCCGGGCGCCAAACTAAAAGAACTATTTTTCTAGTTAAAAAGTAAATTAAACCATGCCTGCTAGCTATATGTATGATCCCAACAAGAACACTTAGGGTAGTGCCGCCTATAATTGAATATGGTATGTGCGTTACAAAATTAATTATTCTCACTTTTGATTAATTCTTTCTCTAGCTCGTTGAATACAAGAACTGGACCAATGGCTAGCCCAGTTCTTACGCAGATATAAAAATAATTTTTAAATAGTCCTAACTGTTTAAATAACTTGTTGTAGTTATGTAAGGGTTAGTCTAATTGCTATTCTCAGTCACTAAATTCTACAGTGTCATCAAGTGCTTTTTTGCAACTTGCACTAATTTTACCGGAATTATCATTCAGGCAATTAAGGATGCGTCCTTCTCCCATTTTTACGCTTGCACAATGAGTTTCTACATCGCCTTTGCATTCCTTAGCAATGTAATTGAGTGCAGCAACTGCTGCTTCCAATGCTGCTGCTTGATAAAGTGCATGGGAACACTGACCTGAAAGTTGGTCTTCGTGAGCATATGCGCATGCGTTCAGTATTACCAGGGGTGACCGTGCTGCAGAACTTTTCTTTATCTACTTTACAGGATTCCCGGACATTATCCAGTACGGATTTTTCACCTGCAAATGCTGTGGGGGTAATTAATAGTGCCGTTATGATGGCAAGAAATAGTGTCCTCATTCTTCTACCTCAAAAACTAATTGTTATAAAGAACTCATCATACCCTGATTTAATTACAAGTTTTTAAAAAAATTATTGTTTAGTAGTATTATCAGTGATGTTACAGGTCGAGGAAGTAGCAGAGGGTAATGTTGCAGTTTATTTATTAGTAGATAAGGAAATTATATGATACTAAATACATAAGTATTTTCAACTATAGCGGCATTAGTGTGGGGTTAGACAGTCCATCATGATCGGGTGGATGGTTGCATTCGATGTGTCAAGTACTGAGGCTGCATTGATTGGTCAATTCTAAGGTTAACGTAACCTTGAATAAAAACAATAATTTTGTGGATAAAGTAAATTGTCTATACGACTTTAATCCACAAAGTTTCATTCACTTTGCCTAACATATATAATCTTGCGTAGAATTTAAAAATTAATTTGATTAATAATCAATGCATTAATTATGCTTAAGCAGATAATTATAAAATGGGTTGGGTCTTGTTTTTGTATTTATAGGAATTCTTTATTGCTGCAGCGGATTATTAGTCCTGCTGGCGCATTCTACAATTAACCAAGGAATTAAAATAATGAAAATTTTTATTAAGGGCTGCTTCGTATTTATAATACTAATTTATTTTAATATCTCTGTTTGGTCGAAAGATAAGTATCCTGAAACAATTTCTGTGTTTAAAAATGCGGGAGAGAGCGGTGCGTTTTTTGAAAATAGTTACGGTTATGCGGTATTTCCTACAATAGGTAAAGGAGGTATCGGGATTGGAGGTGCATACGGAGGTGGACAAGTCTATAAAGGCGGCGTACCCGTTGGAGACACGAGCATGACACAACTAACTATAGGGTTTCAGTTAGGGGGCCAAGCATACAGTCAAATTATATTTTTTGAAGATAAACGTGTATTTGAAGAGTTTACAACTGGCAATTTTGAATTTGGCGCACAAGCCTCGGCCGTTGCTATCACCGCTGGCGCATCTGCTGGTGCCTCAACTGGTGGGAGTTCTGCCAGTGCGAGTGGGGGTAAAAATGATGCAACTACGGTCGGTAGCTACCACAAGGGTATGGTCGTTTTCACTGTTGCTAAAGGTGGTTTAATGTATGAAGCAAGTATTGGGGGACAAAAATTTAGCTATACACCTGAATAATTAGTTTAAATTTACAATTGATAATTTCAATTAAATAATTGAATAAGGTGTATAATTTTCCACTAATTGCGTATAGTTTATGAAATATAAATATTCAAATTACTCATAAGTTATATAAATTATAGGATTAATAAATTATGAAATGTTTGTTTTGCAGGCTTGCAATTGGCTTATTGCTAGTAGCGCCACTCGAATTTGCAATGGCAGAAAATGCTTCAAAAACTGCTGCCCCACCTAAGATTGGCGTGTAAGGATTTGCTGTTGGATTAGGCATCGGCTACAAAGATAAGCCCTACAAAAAATATGATAGTGATGAGCAAGTTGGTTTAATACCCATTGTACTTTATGAAGGCAGTCACTTTTTTGCTCGTGGCCAATCTATAGGGTGGGACTTTATGGGCGATAGTCCATGGGAAATAGCGGTTGTTGGTGAGTATCTAGCTGATGGTTATGACTCCGATGATAGTGATTTTCTTGATGGTATGAGCGATCGTGATCCATCTGTTGGTGTGGGTGAGCATGTACTTTACAGGCCTGACAAACTAGGTGTTAAATTTGTTGCACTTACCGATGTGGCAGATGAGAGTGAAGGTTCACAAATGCGCGGTGAAGTATTCTATGTGCACAGAACAGGAACTGGATTACAGATTGTGCCAACAGTAGGGATTGTCTGGCAAGACGAGGACTATAATGATTACTATTATGGGGTGCGTAATCGCGAAGCCACTGCAGCGTTCCCAGCTTATTCGGCAGATGAGGATATAAATTACAGATTTGATTTAGCCGCGGGGTACACTCGGCCTGGATCAAGATGGGTTTACACAGGCGGTGTACGGTATGAGCTTATGGGCGATGAAATTGATGACAGCCCTATTATAAGTGACGATAAGGTATTTAGTGCGTTTGCAGGGATGGCGTACTCGTTTTAAAAATTTATTACTCCTCAATTAAAAATAAAAACTCAACTTTAATTGAGTGATTTCAATTGATGATTTAATAAATCAGCCTGATTTTTTAACTCAAGCACTATACCAGCCGTTTGCATTCACAGATTTGCCTGGGGATATACTGCAAGCAAGGTCCTCATTCACTATTTGCATCGCCAGTTAACCGTTTAGGCGAAGTTGTCTAACAAGCTCTGTGTTAAATAATGTTTTAGATAGTAAGTTACTTTGCTGAGCAGTGCACTCGAAACGACTTTGTAGCCATCACATTTAATACATGCCCTGTTGCGTGGATGATTCCACCTATTATTGTAAGTATGGTTTCGCCTGAATAAGGGAGAATGTGATTAGAAATTAACATCTCGGCAAATAAAGCAGTTAAAACAAGAATTAGTAATCCTACTGTGCCAACAGTAATCGGAACACGTTGCTTATGGCTCCGATATCCAACAACTAATGCAAATAGGCTGATTGGTAAAATAAATAAAAGTATAAATTGATGAAACCAAAAATCGTGTAATGCATAGCCATGCTGAATAGTTGTTGCCAACAGTGGCATTAGACTGGCTACTAGCGGTAATGCCACGCAGTGAATTGCACAAATTCCCGATAAGGTAATAGCAAATCGGTCAAGATATATTTGCACCATAAGTAATAACCTATATTAGTGTGCACACTGGGCACATGTACCATGAATTTCTATATTGACAATGTTTGGGATAAAGCCTTGTTTTTTACTTGCTGCAATCAAAGATTTGTTGACTTGTGGTTCGACTAACTCTTCAACCTCATTGCATTCATCACAAATAAAAAATTTGCTATCTGAGTCATGGTGTTCAACATTGCAACCAATATATGCATTCATACTTTCGATGCGGTGAATGAGATGGTTATCTTGTAGAAAGTCTAGTGCACGATAAACGGTTGGAGGTTTTTCAATAAATTCTTGTGAACTAAGCTGAGCCAATAAGTCATACGCTTTGATGGGTTTGTGACTTTTCCAAATAAGGTCCAAAACTTTTTTTCGAATTGGCGTAAATTTACATTTTCGTTTCAAGCAGATTTTCTCTGCACGAATTAAAGCAACTTTAATGCATTCATTATGCCGATGTCTTTTCCACACAACTGCTACAGTCCAAATTATATTATGTTATAATATAACATACTAATTTCTTAAAAAAAAGTACAAAATTTTTTTATTTTTGAAATTGTGTTTATTATTTAAAACAAGATTAAACTGTGGCTATACATCAATACTGCTGAGCGGCCTACCAATTTGGGAGGCACATTATCTAAGAGAATGCAGTTCTAGTATTTAGCGAGTTCCAAAAACGACGATAGTTTTACCGTGAGCAGATATGAGACCTTGTTGTTGAAGTTCTTTTAATACACGGCCTGCCATTTCACGAGAACAGCCGACTAATTTGGCAATTTCCTGGCGGGTAATACGAATTTGCATGCCTTCAGGATGTGTCATGGCATCAGGCTGTTTGGCGAGATCTAAAAGCGTATGTGCAATTCGACCCGTTACATCTAAATATGCCAGATCAATCACTTTACGACTCGTATCGCGAAGACGTTTGGCAATTTGTTCTGTCATGTGCATAAGAATCTCAGGATCTTTTTGTACGAGCTCACAAAATTTTGAATACTGAATTTCAGCGACATCACATTCTTCTCGTGCAAGCACTAATGCGCTACGCTGACTTTCATCAAATAAACCCATTTCTCCAAAAAATCACCCTTGTTGAGATATGCCAATACCATTTCGTGACCCGTTTCATCTTTAATCATCACACGCACAGAACCACGTGTTATAAAATACAAGATGCTAGAAGGGTCACCAGCATGGATAATGCGATTGCCAGAGCTATAGCGTTTTGTATGACAATGTTCCAAGAATCGCTCTACAGCCGTAGGCTGTATTGATACCGTAGGATTTGCTGAATTCAATGTAAGTCTCGCGTGTGTACAATTAAGCATAGTCTATGCAAGTCAGCCATTGATGTCGACCAAATAACCAGCTGAACGGTAGTAATGAAAGTACGAGTAAATTGGATTGGAGATATGAGTTTTGTTGCCGAGACAGGTAGCGGGCATTCTGTGGTTATGGATGGACCGCCTGACCATGGTGGACGAGAATTAGCGGCTCGACCCATGGAAATGGTTTTGGTTGGATTAGGCGGGTGCAGCGCTTTTGATGTGGTAGATATTCTAAAAAAATCGAGACAGCTCATCCAAGGTTGTGAGCTGGAAATCGAGGCCGAACGAGCAGATGCAATTCCGGCAGTATTTACAGATATACATTTACATTTCATTGTCACTGGGGCTGATTTAAGTGGAAAGCAAATACAACGTGCAGTTGATTTATCTATGGAAAAATACTGTTCAGTTGTAGAGATGTTGCGCAATAACGTAAGTATTACTCATGACTATGAAATTAAAAATCCTTAAGTGATAGCACTAAATATTCTTTTTTAGAGTAACAAGCATGAGTTTCGATTCCTCTAATATTCAATTGTATGGATTTAATAATCTGACAAAGACGTTAAGTTTTAATTTTTATGATATTTGCTATGCGGATACCTCAGCACATCAACAAGAGTACCTGCAATATGTTGATGAGGAATACAGTGCGGCAAGGTTGCAGCATGTTCTTGCAGAAGTGGCGGAAATTATTGGCGCAAATATTTTAAATATGGCGACTCACGACTATGAGCCGCGAGGCGCAAGCGTTGCCTGTTTGATATCGGAAGAACCAGAATTAACAGATGCTATTATTTTTCAAGAGAAGGCAAATATAAACAGTAAAAATTCTGCAGTTGCGCATTTAGACACAAGTCACGTAACGGCACATACGTATCCTGAGTATCATCCCGATAATGGTATTAGTACATTTCGTGTTGATATCGATGTTTCAACATGTGGTCGGGTGTCACCGCTTAAAGCGCTTAATTACTTAATTGATAGTTTTGATGAAGATATTGTCATATTGGATTATCGCGTACGAGGTTTCACGCGTGATGTCGCAGGACAAAAGCATTACATCGATCATGAAATCACCTCTATCCAAGAATATTTATCTGATAAAACTCGAAAGCAATACAGAATGAATGATATGAATGTGAGTCAGGAACATATTTTTCATACTAAAATGTTATTGAAGGAATTTCAAATAGATAATTACTTATTTGGTAGGGGCGAGAATGAATTTCAAGCTAATGAATTAGAAAAGATAGAGCACCAATTAAAAATGGAAATGCGTGAAATTTTTTATGGTATTAATTCAATAGACTAATTAAACCCAATAAGATGTTTTTGTCATTACTTTCGAAACTGCGTTCATTAATGCTTTAGCAGGTTTTGGTAGTGCATGCGCTCCTGCTGCTTCTGCCGATTTATCATGTCGAGCTTCATCTTCACGCATTTTTAATAATACCTTGCGACTTTTTAGATCATGCTCAGGCAGACGTGATAAGTGTTTGTCTAAGTGTTGAACGACTTGTTTTTCTGTTTCAGATACGAACCCTAAGCCCCACTTGTCGCCTAGCATTCCCGTTGCTGCGCCAATGGCATATGAACCCAAATACCATACAGGGTCGAGCACGCTGGTACTTTCGTTTAGTTCAACCAGTCGCTTTTTGCACCAATCAAGATGGGCTTGTTCTTCCAGAGCAGACAGGTGCATTTGCTGTTTGATGTTTTCATCACGAGTCGTCAACTCATGGCCATGATAAAGCCCCTGAGCGGCCATTTCTCCAGCATGGTTTACACGCATGAGGCGTGCAGAAAGCTTTTTTTCTGCATTGCTTAATTCAATTTCAGGTTGCACGGCATTTGCAGGTGAAGGTTCAGATTTGATACTGGACTTCACAAACATAGTGCGCAAGCCACGATCAACGTGTAATAAAAATTGATCTATAGGGCTGTAATGGCGCATGTTATGAGTATATCAATTGTTGGGCCATGAGTGTGATGGGGTGGCATACAGATATATTACTTTTTCTTCGCTTGAGTAATGACTGAAAATGTAATGCACAGCCAATATTGCTTGATACCAGATAAGAAGCGTTACTTGATGTGATTTCACAAATTTTATTTTCTATTAATTCATCTGCCAGTTTAGCTTGCATGATCGTATTCATTCCGCCTGCACCACAACATGAAATATCGTCTTGAAATGTTTTAATCTGTACTTGAGGGATTTTACCAAGTAGATTTTCAACGGTGTCCGGATCATTTGTTAGACGCATTTGAGTGCATGGCTGATGAATCCATACTTCTTTAGGCAGGGGTTTGAATTTAAGCGTTTTAGACACTATTTTTTCAGCAACAAATGAATTTATATCAAATTGTTTGTTAACAATTTCTTGAGCGCGTTTTTCGTGGGTTAAGTCTGGTAGCCGATTGAGATGTGCACCACAGCCTGTCGCAATAGGTATAAATGCATCAATATTTGAACTAGTAAGAGACAATAAAAATTTATTCATGAGTATATGGGCGGTATCAATATAACCTTCATGCTGATGTAGTGCGCCGCAACAGCGGGTAATTTTTGGTGAAATCACTTCACAATTTAAATGACTGAGAACAAACTTTGCTGCGTTCTTGGTTTGATCTAAAAACAAGTCATTTGCGCATGTGCTAATTAGCATGACACGCGTTTTATTATATGTATTGGTGACAGTTGATGAAGTGAATGAGAATTTTTCTAAATTAGGGATAAGAGATATTGCGCGTAAAGAATAGGGCAATTTATTTGAAACTATATTTAGCAATTTATGGATACCCAGCAAATGATTAATTCTAATTGAACTTTGTATAAACACACGAACGTATACGTTTGTTAGAATAATTAGAATAAATTGCCGTTTAATTTTTTGTGATAGCGAGTGGTACGATTTTATAATTTCACGACCTGCTTCTATAATTTTTTCGTAGTTTACATTTGCAGGACAAACTGATTGACAGTTCATGCATGTTAAACAGTTATCTAGATGATGAACCAGATTTGCATTAGGGTGTAACTTTTCTTCCTTTAACGCGCGCACTAAGGCAATTCGACCTCGTGGGGATTCTGACTCAATTTTCGTTGTACGGTAAGTTGGGCAATGCGGTAAGCACAGGCCGCATAAGACGCATTGATCTGACGCCTTGATAATTTCTTGTTTTGCATCTTTTATATTCTGCATTTTTTCTTTGGTAGTCTAAAAATTATGTCACGGGCCCAATCAGGGAGTGTGAGTAAATTAATGCGCTGCTACAATAGTCATGACATTATCATTAAGTAGTTTATTTGCACTAGGTTATTCAATATGTCTTTTTATAAACGCCACCTTTTTATGTGTGTGAATCAGCGTGAAGACAAAAATTGTTGTGAAAATCACTGTGCATCGAAATTGCGTACTTATGCGAAAAATAAAACCAAGGAGTTAGGTATTTCCGGCCAGGGAGGAGTACGAGTAAATCAAGCAGGTTGCCTTGATCGCTGTGATGAAGGCCCAGTCGCAGTCGTTTATCCTGATGGTGTTTGGTATACCTATAAAGATGAGAAAGACTTAGATGAAATCATTTCTAAGCACCTGATGACGGGCGAAGTTGTTGAACGGCTAAAAATATAAATATTTCATAAGATCAATTTACCTACATATAAAAGTGTTTTAGAGACATTTATCTACAAATACCTCTATAAGTTAGTTGACAATAATACAAATATATTAGAAAATACGAATATTCTGATAGTTTAAATAACATTCAGAACTCCTCCATCTACTTCTGGTAGATATTTTTAAGCGCGGCTCGCAAAAGTATCCGCGCTTTTTTTTGCATAAATTTAGGGATTATCTTGTAAGCGAAAGCGTTGTTCGATATTATTTCGCGCCTTTTAGAACGAATAAAATTACTATCGATCCATCATGACTACAATCAGCGCCAAACCTGCAGAAGTGAAACGAGATTGGTATCTCGTAGACGCTACGGATAAGACACTAGGGCGATTGGCAAGTGAGATTGCTAAGCGTTTAAAAGGCAAACATAAGCCAATCTATACGCCGCATGTCGATACAGGCGATTGTATTGTTGTAATAAATGCAGAAAAAGTGCGCATAACTGGCAATAAGCTTAATAATAAAATGTATTATCGCTATACTGGTTATGTAGGAAATCTTAAATCTGTGAATTTGGGTGATATGCTCGCAAAAAATCCTGAGCGAGTGCTCGAAAATGCAGTAAAAGGAATGTTGCCAAAGAATCCATTAGGACGAGCCATGTTTCGAAAATTAAAAGTATATTCAGGGTCTGAACATAAGCATGCTGCGCAGCAGCCACAAGTATTAGAGCTTTAAATAAATGTCACAAAATCAATTTTACGGTACAGGTCGAAGAAAGAGTTCGACAGCTCGCGTCTATCTGAAGCCGGGTTCAGGAAACATAACAATTAACATGCGAACTTTAGACCGATATTTTGGCCGAGAAACTTCTCGTATGATCATTCGTCAGCCACTAGAAGTTGCTGAGTTGATTAAAAATTTTGATATTGATGTAAAGGTTAAAGGTGGCGGTCTAAACGGACAGGCGGGCGCTATTCAGTTAGGTATTGCTCGAGCACTGTTAAATTATGATAGTGAATTACGCTTACCATTACGTCAAAATGGTTTTCTCACACGTGACGCGCGTGAAGTTGAGCGCAAAAAAGTTGGTCTTCGCAAGGCACGCAAGAAAGAGCAATACTCTAAGCGTTAACCATTTCTTATTTGTGGTTATATACGTTTAACTAACCACTTCACTTTTTTTCAAATTTGTATGCCTTTGCGTATACAATTCTTATACTATTGTTTAAATAATAAGAACAACATAATAATTTGCTGATATCCATGTCCATAAATTTATGCAAAGTAAACTCACTAAACTAGAGAAGTCTGTCTTAGATCAATATCTATCTATTGATGATGTAGATGCAAAGCGACTGCGCGTGCAGCTCTCTATGCTAACCATTGAGTCACGCATTTATACAGGTGTAGGTTTTAAAACTTCTTTTTCATTACCCTCTCACGTACCTACACTGAGCGATGAATTTAATGATAATCAAGCTAATGTTTATGCTGATCATCCTAAAGTTCCTGCAGGCGCAGGATTTTTACTGCAGTCGGAAAACGGATTTATTAAGAGTTTAAATGGATTTGTTTTTGTTGGAAGTTGGCCTGCGAGTGAATCAGAATTTCATATCTTAAAACTTGATTATTGCCTGACTAATCCAAATGTTGAAACAGGTTGAGCCAACACGGTTTGCTCAATAATGCATTCGCTTTTGCAATACAATATTTGCATGAGTAGTCATGGAAATATTTAATTCTTGATGCTTTTATATGGTGTATATATTCAAAAAATATTTACTTCATATTTTATTACTGGTACTCATTTTTAGTTGCTCAACGTTAAATGCAGACGTATACGGTGGTGGAAATTGGGAAACGATTGGCATCGGTAATCTGCCATGTAAAGAATTCAACTCTAATGCACAAAATTCCGACTATAAAGAAATTGCATCAATGTGGATGTCAGGGTATTTAACTGGAATTAATTTTACTTCCCAAGATGTGTATGACATATCTAATGCTGAAGATATTTACATGTTAACTAGATCATTAATCATCAATTGTGAGGCATATCCTGATAAAACACTTTCTGAAATTGCAACAGAGATGGTTTATAAGCGATATCAAGGTAAAAACTATATACCTGCAAAAAACAAGGAAAATAAATAGGCTAGTTATTAGGTAAATTATTCTCTAAAAGCCTTAAAATATTTCCACCCATTATCTTTTGAATTTGAGAGTTTGAGAAACCTGCTTCAATAAGCGCAGATGTTAATAGCACCATGTTATTCGCTGCAAAGGGCACTTGTACGTTACCATCAAAGTCAGAGCCTAACGCGACATAATCTTCACCTACAAGATCGATTACATATTTAATAGATTTCACAATCCCGCTTTCATTTTCGCTACAACTTGCAGTAGGCCAGAATCCAATGCCTATTAATCCTCCGGTCCCAGCAATTTTAATAACTTGATTATCGGTTAGATTGCGTTGTGCTGAAGGACAAATTGTATCTATATCTGTATGCGTGGCAAGAATTGGGCGCATGCTGAGATCAATAATGTCTGCTGCTAATTGTGGGGATGCATGTGATACATCGACGAGCAGGCCTAGTTTTTCCGCACGTTTAAAAACTTTAAGGCCAAACTCACTTAGACCATCTTTTTTAACGCCATGCGCTGAACCACCCAGATTATTATCAAAAAAATGACTGAAACCGATTATGCGAAATCCTGCTGCATATAAACGATCTAAATTGTTTACATCTTCTTCCAAGGCATGTGCACCTTCAAGACTTAGTATCCCTGAAGTTATATTGGGATGTTTTTTTCGTTGGGTTAGAAAGTTTTGCAGTTCCATTTTATTTTTAATTATTTGAAATTGACTGGGTATTTTTCTTTCTACTTGTTGAAGTTTATCGGCTTGATACATTGCACGCTCAAATAGACTTCCCCACGTTTTTGGGGGCCATGCTTGCGCCAAAGCGAGATATGTGATGCTGTCTGAAGCACTATTATTTTGAACAATATTGAGTCCGTGAGGCACCTTGGTCACAATAGAAAAGACCTGTATAGCTACATTGCCTTCAATTAATCTTGGTATGTCTAGGTGTCCATATTCGGACTTTTTTGACGAATCTCGATCCCATAAGAGTGAATCTGCATGTAAATCGGCAATCAATAAAGATTGGTGAAAGGTTTGATTGGATGCGGGTACTAATGGGCGAGAATCCGATTTATCAATACGATTTCTGGATTGTTCTAAATGACGCGGTGTGAAATCAAAGAATATTACCGTTACTAATACAACGATCAATCCTAAAATCAAATAAGAGTACTTATGAAGCTGTAATTTCAAAAAATTGTTATTTTGTCGGCACAATTATGCTTGATGAATTGTATTTACTACTATGTAGTATAGCTTTAATATTGTTTCTTCATAATTTTGTCTGCTTGGCAAAGTTAAGCAGAATTGGGTACCAAAGACATATTAGTGAATGGGAAAGGTGCTTTGATAGCAAAAGAAGAGGTCGGCGATTTTGCAGATAAGGTACTGAAAATTATTTTCGATCCAGAAGTACAGCAAATTTTGAGTCTAGAAGCACGTGATATGTCTATACATGGCGACCAGACGTTATGACGAAACGAATGATTAATTTATATTAAAACCAACTGTCATCTAAAACTTGTTTATCAGCTCCGTATCACGCATCCTAGGAGCGTAATTCAACCACCATTTTCAAGTGCTTAAACCATCGGTAGCTAAAATATTCTTCTGGTTGAGTGTGTTGGCAATTTTAGCTGTGTCAGTAGCGCCCGCCAATACTTCAGAAACAATTTCAAGTTTAGATAAGGTTATCCACTTTTTTGCATTCTTAGTACTTACATATTTACTGTGGTCAGCATATAGCCCTGCCTCGACCCATAGCTTCATACATTCTTCTATTAAGTCTATTTGGGTTGGTAATTGAGTTGGTCCAGCATTTTGTACCTAATCGTATTTTTAGCCTATATGATTTTGCAGCTGATATTGCTGGTATTATTGCAGGCGTTATTTTGTATTGGTTGTTAGACGCTCGAAGGGTTCAAGACTAGCGTGCTTCCCATTTAATTGAGTATTCTGCAACAGCGATACGCTCCCCAGAACATACATGTTTTAAAATTGTTAAATCATCTGTAGTGTAGGCCCAGATATTGGTTTTAGCTGCAAGGCGAATTTCATCTCCTCTTGAAATTGGCGTGGGCCCAAAGCCAATGGCAATGCAGTTTCCTTCAACCCAAAATGCAATCTCTCCACTCACAACAACATTTTTTGCATCAGTTTCTAGCGCAACGTTTGTAATGGGTGTCGTGAAGTAAACCTCTTCTCCCCAAGTTTGCGCGGAAGATTCAAATGGTAAATTGTTATAAATTGCATCAGCTGTTGCTGAATCACGCAGTTTCGCATGAATTTCAAATTCACCAATTAAAATAGCTATATTGCGCACGAAAGAATTTCCGCTCTGAGTTTATTCCAGCGCTTCGTATATTTGTTGAGCACTTGTTTGTAGAAGTAGACTATCAACACCAACCGTAACTAAAGTAAATCCTTTTTCTATATATGGGCGCACAGCTTGCGCGCTCACGCCAAAATAACCTAATTTCACACTATTTTCTTTACAGGTATATTCCACCTTCTCAATTGCGGCAAGTACCTCAGGATGTTCCACTTCACCAGTATGTCCTAATTTGGCAGATAAATTATAAGGACCAATTAGAATTGCATCTACGCCCGAAATTGCAACAATTTCTTCAATGTTATCAATGGCATCTCGTGTTTCTGCTTGTATCACTACACATGTTTCTTCATTTGCAGTTTGCAAATAGTTTGTAAATGAACGTCCGTATTCGTGTGCGCGTGCCAAACCAATGTCTCTAACACCGTTAGGCGGATATTTCGCAGCACGTATGGCCGCATCTGCTTGTTCAGCGTTATTAATTTGAGGAACGATTATGCCAGCTGCGCCAATATCTAATGCTCGCTTTATGGATACAACATCATGACTGGGCACACGAATTAGGCACGGGCAATTCGTTGAGGCAGCTTGTAATAGGCGTTGCATGTGCAGTGTGTCAAAAGGTCCATGTTCGCCATCAATGAACAACCAGTCAAAGTTTGCTTTAGAGAGTAGTTCAACAACTTCAGGGCTCGGTAATGATATAAGCGTACTGATAAGTAGATCACCATTTAATAGTCGCTTTCGAAAAGAATTCAACAATTATTACTCCACTACATGAATGGTGATAGGCTCAGATATAACTAGAGGATCGTGTGAAATGTGCACAAAATCAGCAAATAATAGTTGTAATGTATGTTTTCCAGGCGCGAGTTCAATCAAAGTTTCAGTTTGACCTTTACCGAAATGAATATGGCTATCATTGGCTGGAATGATTTTATCCAGGTCGGGTAAATTTTTGACATCAATTAGCAAGTGGTGATGCCCTGTGCCTTTTATTTCGGTACCTGCAGGCGCTATTCCCATGCCATGTAATCCAAATTTAACAAGTACAGGACTGGTGACATGCTCTCCATTGGTAGGACTAATAATGTAAACATAAGCATCAGAGGTTGATGGCGATCTAGCATTTATTGATGAAATGAAGATAGCCAGCATAAAAACAGTGAGTATTACTAATTTTATTTTCATAATTTGTACCAATGCCGCATTGTTAAAATAAATTTAATTGGATGCTTTTTAATTTAGCTGGTTTCAGGTCCTTGATCAGTGCCAAGTATGAGAACATCTGCAGGTCGAATTGAAAAAATGCCAACCGTTACAACGCCTGCTAAATTATTTAGTTCATGTTCCATTTTAATGGGGTTTAATATTTCCAAATTGTGAACATCAAGAACAATATTGCCATTGTCTGTAACAAAATTTTCTCTTAATTCAGGTACCCCCCTCAATTTAACAAGCTCTCTCGCCACATAGCTTCTTGCCATGGGGATGACCTCTATAGGTAAAGGGAAAGCACCTAATACATCTACTAATTTACTGTCATCTGCTACACATACGAATTTTTCACTAACTGCAGCTACAATTTTTTCACGTGTTAGCGCGCCTCCTCCACCTTTGATAAGGTGTTTGTGGCGAGTCGCTTCATCAGCACCATCGACATAGATTGGAAGTGTTGCAACACTGTTCAAATCCAATACTTGTATGCCATGCTTTTTTAGTCGATCAGAAGTAGCTTCAGAACTTGCAACAGCGCCATCAATTTTGCCTTTGATTGCTGCTAAGGAATCAATGAAATAATTTGCCGTGGAGCCGGTTCCAACACCGACAACGTCATTGACTTGTATATAATCCAATGCAGCTTCTGCAGCAATTTGTTTATTTTTTTCTGTAGACATTGTATTTATTGATGTAGGAATAATGAATAATACCTACAGTAGCTGTGAAAAGCATGGGGAATTACATTAAAAGTGACAGTAAATAAAGAACTAATAAAAAAGATCGAAAATGCCAAGGTCTATGACGTTGCAATAGAGTCGCCATTAGATTTTGCACAGATTTTGTCCTCAAACCTCTCAAATAACATTTATTTGAAAAGAGAGGATCAGCAGTGCGTGTTTTCATTTAAGCTCCGAGGTGCTCACAACAAAATCGCAAATTTAACCGATGCAGAACGTGCGCATGGTGTAATTACTGCGTCTGCAGGGAATCATGCGCAAGGAGTGGCGCTTGCAGCAAATAAGTTTGATATTAAGGCAACAATTGTTATGCCACGTAC
Organism: Gammaproteobacteria bacterium; assembly: GCA_965247265.1. GTDB lineage: Bacteria > Pseudomonadota > Gammaproteobacteria > UBA4575 > UBA4575. The sequence continues at coordinate 101,240 of OZ252002.1, read as the reverse complement.
TACGCCAACAATTAAAGTTGAGTCTGTCACGCGTCTTGGAGGTAATGCCGTTTTATATGGTGATACGTATGATGAGGCGTATCTGCATTCCCAAGTACTTGCGGAATCCGACGGGTCCACATACGTCCACCCTTATGATGATTTAGATGTAATTGCAGGGCAGGGGACCATTGCTGTTGAAATTCTTCAACAATATTCTAATAAAATTGATGCGATATTTATACCAATTGGCGGCGGCGGATTAATTGCAGGTATGGCTGCCTATATAAAGCACCGTCGACCCGATATAAAAGTAATTGGTGTTGAGCCACAGGATGCGCCGACCATGCATGCGGCTTTGCAAGCTAATAGTAGGGTGCAGCTCGATGAGGTCGGTATCTTTGCAGATGGGGTAGCTGTACGTCAAATTGGTAAATATCCATTTGAAATTGCAAAAAATCTCATTGACGAGGTGCTGCTTCTCAGTACCGATGAAATGTGTGCGGCGATTAAAGATATCTTTGATGAAACTCGAACCTTAGTCGAACCTGCGGGCGCTTTGGCACTTGCGGGTATTAAAAAATACATAAAACGCGAAAATGTTACTCAAAATACACTAATCGCCATCAATTGTGGTGCGAATATTAACTTTGATCGCTTACGCCATGTGGCTGAGCGTGCTGAATTAGGTGAGCGACGGGAATGCTTATTTGCAGTGACGATTCCTGAAAACCCGGGAAGCTTTCTGTCATTTTGTGGGTTATTACGCGACAAAGGGATCACAGAGTTTAACTACCGTTACTCCAGTACAGATGAGGCACATATATTTGTGGGTGTGACTGTAGAAGATTCAGATCAAGAAAAGAGTCAATTACTTCAGACGATGAAAAATGCAGGTTACCCAGCAATAGATATTTCAGATAATGAAATGGCAATTCTACATTTACGACACATGGTAGGGGGGCATTGTTCAGAATTAGATGATGAAATAATTTATCGATTTGAGTTTCCTGAGCGTCCAGGCGCCTTGCTTAAATTTTTAGAAACGATTGGTTATGAGTGGAACATAAGTTTATTTCACTACCGCAATCATGGAGCGGCGTATGGGCGCGTGCTTACAGGTATACAAGTACCGGTGAATGATCGCAGTCGCTTTGACCTGTTTTTGAAAAAACTCGGTTATCGATATTGGGAAGAAACATCTAATCCAGTCTATAAGCTATTTCTAGGGTAAGAGATGTTAATTTTTACTTTGGTTTAAGTGCTTGATATATAGAAAAAAACAGCTTGGTTGGAAACAAAGCTCTAAGCAAAAATGTAAGCGAGTAGGCAAAAAAAGGGCTCGATGAAGAGCCCTTTTTAGATTGGATGTTTAGTCCTATCGTTTCTTATGCGAAGCTGCTTTACGCTTTACGCTTGACCTTACGCTTTACTTTACGTTTGACCTTGCGCTTCACTTTGCGCTTCACTTTGCGTTTTACAGCTTTACGTTTGGTCTTACGCTTTACTTTACGTTTGGTCTTACGCTTTACTTTACGTTTGGTCTTACGCTTTACTTTACGTTTGGTCTTACGCTTTACTTTACGTTTGACCTTGCGCTTAACAGTTTTACGCTTTGCCGTAGATTTACGTTTTGTCGCCTTACGCTTGGTAGTGCGACGTTTAGCTTTCCTTTTGGTGGTAGCTTTACGTTTGATGGCCATCAATACTCCCTCCAAACAATAAACGTTGAGTTATAGACGCGCCAAAGTATATACACTTAATATGTAAATACTAGTTATTTTGTAATGTTTTTTAAACTTTCTATCGTTAATGTTATTTAAATTAAATTGAAAATGTATGTAAATCTTTTACAAAATTAAGAATATTCAATGCGCAGAATTGTATTTTTTAAGAAAAATATTTTACATAACAACAAAAAAACGCTGTTTTTAGTAAAATTTTAAACAAATTTCTGGATATTTACCTAAATTATGAATGAATTATAAAAATAAAAACGAAATTTAATTTTATTTTTTCATATGCAATGCAATTAATAATCTAAAAAAATTTGATGCATTATTCTAATGTTAAAATAAAATTCCAATGTTTTTTGCTTACAGGCATGATAGATAAGCGAGTACCACGTCGTAATAATGGCAAGTTTTCCAATTTTTTATGTTCTTTAAGTTCGGCAAGCGTAATAGTGCGTTTTAGTTTACGTTTATAGCGAACATTCACCATAAACCAACGTGGGTTATCCGGATCACTTTTTGGATCAAAATGTTTATCTTTTTTATCAAAAGCTGTGTGATCGGCATATGATTCACGATCAATCATCATAATGCCGACTATACCTATTTCATCGCAATTAGAATGATACATAAAGGCTAAATCACCTTTCTTCATATCATCACGCATCATGTTGCGTGCCTGATAATTGCGCACACCATCCCAGTGTTCAACCTTGTCTTTTTTCAAATCATCTATGCTGTATTCAGTTGGTTCACTTTTCATTAACCAGTACTGCATATTTCAAAAGCTCCGAAATGAATTAAATTAGTAATTTAAGACTTAGTTGTTATAAATGCGGACACACTCCGCAAATACCGTGGTTACCGTTGTCCTTGAACCAGAAGTTCAAGTGGGAGCACCGAGAAATGAATAAGGCTCTCCGTATTCGGATATGCACAACAGCATCTCTACAGTATTGCTCCCGGTATAAATAAATAGGCTCAAGGGATATACCAGGCAACACACCTGAATCGCAGAGGTGTCCGACTTAAACTAACTGTAGCAGATTATTAAAGTTTGAGCTGTTGACTATTTTTAAGTGCGTCGTCAATACGGTTTTGTAAGGTTCGAATGCGTGTATTGAAACTTTTGCTAGATCGTTCTTGTGCATTTTTGTTTGCTAGGAATTCATTAGCTAAATTCAGAGCTGCCATTACAGCAACTCGATCAGGCCCAATAGCTTTGCCGCTATCTCGTATTTCCTGAATTCGTGTATTTAGTAAATGCGCAGAAGCTTGTAGTGATTCCTCCTCACCACTTGGGCAAGCTATTCGATATTCTTTGTCTAATATATTAAGAGTTATTGGCTGGTCATTCGAGCTCATATATTAACTTCCATCGACTTTAGACGAGTGATGATAGCTTCTACTCTTTTGCGGGCCTGTTCGTTTTTATCAATTAAGCTGGCACGCTCAGTTGAATAAGAATCTTGTTGCAGCTTTAGAAGTTGGTTTTCTTTTTTAAGCTCTTCACAAGTGTTGATTAGGTCATTAATACGAATTTCTAACCCTTTCAACTCTTGCTCATTTAGGTTTCCGATGTCTATTTTATCCATTGCAAAATGGTAGGCTGAAGTGGGAATTTCGTCAACACAAATCTACGCTTTATGATAAAAAACCATTATAAGAATTATGGGAACTTAACTTGAAAATATACCTTTATAAATAAGGTGATTGTAGGAATCGATGTTAAAATAATTCACTATGACTCCTGAATACAAACAGATTGAATGTGCCTTAACCAGCGTACAATCCCCTTTTTCTCCAGAAGATTGCCACGGCATGTTATGTGCTATGTTAATTGTTAATAATTCGCTTAAGTATAAACGTTGGTTGGATGAAATTTGTACACATGCGCATTCGGAAAACGAAATTACGCCGAGTGGACACGACGCACTCACCTTATTATATGATCATACGCGTCAAGAACTTAACGATGCCTTGCTGAATTTTTCATTATTAATACCAGAAGAGAATAGCAGTTTGAGTGAACGTGTTATGTCTCTAAAGAAATGGTGCGATGGCTTTTTATTCGGACTTGCACTTGCTGGGGTGAAAGATATGTCTCAGTTACCTGAAGATTCGTTTGAAATTATGCAAGATATTGTGACAATTTCACAGGCTTCAGAAAATGACGAAGAAGATGAGATGAATGAAGCTGCTTATTTAGATATTGTTGAATATGTGCGTATGGGCGTTTTACTTGTCAACGAAGAGTTACAACCCATTAATAGCCCGTTTACTATTCAATAGTAAGAAAACTTGTATACCACAGATCAAAAAGAGCTTATCAAACGCCGTAAAACGCTAATGCGTATGGTTGGAAATGGTGGTGTTGCCATTATTCCGTCTGCTAAGTCAATCCCACGCAATCGAGACGTTGATTATATTTTTCGTCAAGACAGTGACTTCCTATATTTAGCAGGATTTAATGAACCCGACTCGCTGGTTATATTGTTACCAGGTTCAACGCAAGGGCAATTTATTTTATTTTGCCGTGAAAGTAATCCAGATCAAGAAATTTGGGATGGCCGGCGTGCAGGTTTAAGCGGGGCAGAAAAACATTATTTAGCTGATAAAGCCTATTCCTTTGAACAGTTGGATGAGCTCGTTCCTAAATTATTATCTGATCGAGAGCGAATATTTTATCCCATTGGCCGAGATTCAAAATTTGATCAACAAGTAATTAATTGGGTAAACCAATCTAGAGGTGCTGCACGAAGTTCCAAACACATCCCACACGAACTTTTGTCGTTAGATTATTTTTTACATGATATGCGCTTGTACAAATCACGCAGTGAATTGAGTCTAATGCGTAACGCAGCAAAAGCGGCCATTGCAGGACATACACGAGCTATGAAAAATTGCCAACCTGGAATGTATGAATATGAGGTAGAGGCTGATCTTATTTACGAGTTTCGAAAGGCAGGCTGTGTGCCGGCATATCCTTGTATAGTTGGTGGTGGGAATAATGGATGTATATTGCACTATATTGAAAATAACCAAGTTTTGGATGATGGTGATTTACTGCTTGTTGATGCGGGAGCGGAGTATCAAGGTTATGCAAGTGACATCACAAGAACGTTTCCTGTTAGTGGAACATTCACAAAAATTCAACGTGAAGTGTATGAGCTTGTCCTTGAGGCACAAATAGCTGCCATTAAAAAAGTGAAACCAGGTAATCACTGGAACGACCCACATAATGAAGCGGTTAAAGTGCTTACTAAGGGGTTAGTTAATATTGGCTTGCTAAAGGGTAAGCCCGCCAAGCTCATAAAAGATGAAGAGTATCGCCAGTTTTATATGCATCGTACCGGACATTGGTTGGGTCTGGATGTGCATGATGTAGGAGATTATCGATTTGATGAAGAGTGGCGCTTGTTTGAGCCAGGTATGACGCTAACGGTTGAGCCTGGTTTGTATATTACCAAAGCAAAAGGGGCGCCAAAGCGATTTTGGAACATAGGAATTCGTATTGAAGACGATGTGTTGGTTACAAAAGATGGCAACCAAGTGCTGACTGAAAAATTAACACGAGACCCTGATGAAATAGAATCTCTTATGTCAGCATCTGTGCACTAAATTTTAATTCTCATGCCCCATCACGTTGATTTTGCGATTGTAGGTGCTGGCCTTGTCGGAAGTAGTATGGCATGTGCTTTGGGATCTAGACCGTATCAAATAGCACTAATAGATAGTCAGCCTCTTGCTGCTCGTGATAAGGATAGTAATGATAATGATGGCCGAAGCATTGCTTTGGCATTGACATCTAAGCAAATATATTCCGCCTTGGGATTATGGGACCAGCTCAAGGCCGAAGCTGTCCCAATCCAAAACATACATATCTCAGATCAAGGCCAATTTGGAGCAACACGATTAGATAGTAAACGTTACGATGTAGAAAGTTTTGGATATTTAGTACCAGCAGAAAAATTAATTATTGCACTAGAGACCTATATTAATTCCCAAAATAATATAAAGCGGTTTCAACCCTTTAATGTATCTCATGTTGAGCATAATGAGGAAAATGTTGTGGTGCATTCAGGGTCTGATTCTATCAGTGCGAAGTTATTAATTGCTGCAGATGGTGCTCATTCCTTTATACGTTCTAAGTTAGGCATTGAGTGCGAAGTAAAACAGTATGGTCAAACGGCAATTGTAGGGTGTGTTGATGTGGAATTGCATCACAACTATACCGCGTATGAACGTTTTACAAAGGAAGGTCCCTTAGCACTTTTGCCACGTAGTGGTAATCGATGTGGATTCATATGGATGAAACCAATGGACATTGCAGATGAAAATTCGAATTTATCAAATGAAGCATTTGTTGCAATTTTGCAGCAGGTATTTGGATATCGTTTAGGCAAACTTTCCAACCCAAGCAAACGTTATGCCTATCCATTATCGTTATCAATCAGCAAACAACGCGCACAGAAACGCGTAGTGCTTTTAGGGGATGCTGCACAAACACTGCACCCCATTGCAGGACAAGGGTTAAATCTTGCGTTACGTGAAATTGCAGAGCTTACAGATATATTAATGGGTGCTGAAAATGATTTGCTTGTGATCGATAAGAAACTTCAAGAGTATGAGTTAAAGCGTCAACCTGATATCACAAAAACCATTCGTTTTACAGACAGGCTTAACTTTTTATTCACTGCAGATTACCCGGTATTATCACGCTCTAGAGGTATTGGGTTAGCACTATTAGGTGCCATTCCAGTTTTAGAAGAAAAAATAGTGCGACAAAATTTAGGTGACAGTGCATCCATTGTAAGTTTATTAAAAGGGCAATCCCAGCAGTCATTTCATGCCTAACAGCGATTCAAAATTCGATGTTGTTATTGTGGGTGCCGGAATGGTGGGACTTACTTTGGCAAATCTGTTAACTAAGCAAGGTAAGTCAATAGCAATCATTGATCAGCATGAACCTGCAAGATTTGCTTCTAACCAGGAATATGATGCACGTGTTACGGCTGTCAGCCCTGGCTCAAAAGCAGTATTTGAATACGTTAATGCGTGGGCGCCTATGCAATTAAAGCGTGTTACGCCGTTCACTGGCATGTATGTTTGGGAAGAGGCGAGTGATGCAAATATTAATTTTTTTGCTCATGAATTAGATGAGCCCAATTTAGGGTATATCGTTGAAAATATCGTCATACAGTCAAGCTTACATGAAACGCTTAAACAGCGAGATCAGGTTAAATGGTATTTTTCATCAAATGTCAGTGGGTTTAATTTATCTGATAGCTTTATTGAGATCGAGCTATCCAACCAGAAAAAGTTAATTACTAAATTATTAGTTGGCGCAGATGGCCATCGTTCTAGCATTCGAAATTATGCTCAGCTCGGTTATTCTGAAAAAAGCTATCAGCAAAAAGGTATCGTTGCGCGCGTACAAACAGAGTCGCCACATCAAGACATCGCATGGCAGCGATTTCTTGCTACTGGCCCATTAGCATTTTTACCGTTAAGTAATAGAGAATGCTCAATAGTTTGGTCTGCTCATGAAAACTATGCTGATGAATTACTCAGTATGAATGAAGAAGACTTCTCAAATAAAATATCACAAGCAAGCGATTATCAATTGGGTGAGATATCTCTTTGTTCAAAGCGCGCATCATTTCCACTCATGTCAGGGCAAGCAGATTCCATGGTGCAATCACGAATCGCTCTTGTTGGAGATGCTGCTCATGCTATTCACCCGCTCGCGGGGCAAGGTGCAAATTTAGGATTTACAGATGCTGCTGTATTAGCTGATGTAATATCAAAATCAGAAAAAGATATTGGAAGTTACAAACTATTACGAAAATATGAACGCGCGCGCGTTGGCGAGACACAGATTATGCAGCGTGCTATGGATACCTTTGTGGCAGCGTTCGGTTCCACATCGAGTACGATGATAGTTGCGCGAAAAATTGCACTGAGTGCTGCAGGTAAAGTCCAACCACTAAAGAAAATTTTCATGCGCCACGCCATGGGCTTAAACAAAGGTAGGCCCGCTTTTGCGCGCTAAGCAAACATTCAGGTCATCGAGTTTTTATCACAAATCGTAAGTATTTTAACCAGCCATCAATATCCCTTTGCTACCATTGTCTCGCTAAATACTGGGGACAAAAACAATGAAGCTGAAAGAGCTTTTCAAACTAGAAGAATTTGAGAAAAAAATAATTGATACAGGCAAGACCAAGTGGATATCGCTTGCTGAATTGCCTAATGGATTTCATATCGCAGTAAAGTCTGGAAGCAAGACCCCTTGCAAATTAAGATTGATAAATGAACGGGACACAGATTATTAATTTTTTCTAAAGTTGGATAATGGCAGATAGAGAAATAACAGAACTAGAAGGCGATACAAGTTTGCTTGATAAACAAGGTTGGCATCTACTCACCTATTTTAAATCCGCTGATTGTTCGCGTGCGTTTAATTTGGCAATGGATAAGGCTCATAACTCGGAGCGCAAAACTGGACTCAGAAGTTTCGAAAAGGATGGCGAATACTTTTGTGAGGTGTGGGAAAGATGGTGAGTCTATAACCGCTTTTGATCTACATTGGATATATAAAAAAGCCTTTAAGCTAAAATTTTTGTCCGTATATCAAACTCGCCTGATGCTTAACATAAAATAACGACGTATTTTATTGGTAGGGCTATAAGGCCCTAATAATGAATGAGAAATTTAAAACATGGACCTTACGTCGATCTCTCTTCCTACTGCACTCGTTGTTGTAGCAACATTAATATTTTTTCTATAGAAAGAATTTGGCCGGGGCGAAAATTATCTCATGTTCGAGGGTGGTATGTTCGATCCCTATTTATATATTTAATACAACTTGGAATTACTCTAAGCCTAGCTAAGCTTTGGTATGACATATTCGGTAGAGCATCAATATTCCAATTAGCAAATTGGAATGTGCCTGCATTAGAAGGATTTGTAGGCTGGTTTATCGGAACGGTGATATTTTATTGGTGGCATCGAGTTAGACACTTAAAAGGTTTTTGGCAAATATTTCACCAAGTACATCATTCTCCTTCAAGGATTGAAGTGCTTACATCTTTTTATAAACACCCGATATAAATTGTTACAAATTCATTTTTAAGTGCTTTTATATTATTTCCAATTCTAGGGTGTTCAATGCTTGGAACGTTTTAGTATAATTTTTTTGCTGCCACTGGAGAATATTTTTATCACACTAATTATAAATCCCCTAAGTGGCTTCGTTATTTTATTCAAACCCCTGAACTACATTCAATCCATCACCAGCTAGATGTGCATAAATTCAATTTTAGTGATATTCCGATATGGGATCGTATTTTCGGAACATATAAGGATACTACCGAGTTTATGCCAACCTGTGGATTTCCAAATAAGAATGAGGAGCGTCTTGCAGAGATGCTATTTTTTAAAAATGTTTACGATCAGTGATGTCTACTAACGACTTAAAGAGAACAATTCACGATAGAATTTCTAAGCGAATTATTTAGTTCACCTATTAATGAAAAATTTAGGTATACTTATCAGCATTAGTGTACTTTTGGTCTGCACGTTTTGTATAACGTGGTAATCCTCGCCGATTCACCTCGAAAACCACAATAAATTTCCGCCTAGACCTTTCCAATTAATTTGAATTGGTGGGCTGAACTTTGGAGAAATTCCTAGTATGACTTTTCAATCCCTCGGTCTTAGAACAGAATTGCACCGTGCTGTATCTGAAAAGGGTTATAGCACACCTACACCTATCCAACGAAAAGCAATCCCTCTTATATTAGAAGGACGCGATATGATGGGTGGCGCACAGACAGGTACAGGGAAAACGGCAGGTTTTACGCTACCACTATTGCAAAGGTTAATGTCGTCAAGTAAACCAGTCAATAATCAACGAGCTGTGCGCGCATTGGTACTCACACCAACACGAGAACTTGCTGCACAAGTTGCTAATAGCGTAATTGCATATGGTAAACACCTGCCACTTCGATCCACCGCAGTTTTTGGAGGTGTAAATATAAATCCACAAATAAGGAAGCTTCGAAGTGGTGTAGATATTTTAGTGGCTACTCCAGGGAGGTTGCTCGATCATTCGCGTCATGACAACGTTGACCTTTCAAAAGTTGAAATATTTGTGCTTGATGAAGCAGACCGAATCCTTGATATGGGTTTTATTCACGATATCAAAAAGATCATTGCATTATTACCAAAAAAGAAGCAAACGTTATTATTTTCGGCTACATATTCAAAAGATATTAAGAGACTAACAAACGATCTTCTAGATTTGCCTATATTAATTGATGTTGCAAAAAATAATTCTGCGCCAGAAACTGTTAAACAGGTTGTGCACCCTGTAGGTAAAAAACACAAACGCAAATTAATTTCTTTTTTAATTGGTTCCAAGAATTGGAAGCAAGTACTAGTATTTACTCGAACCAGGCATGGCGCTAATCGTCTTTCAGAGCAATTAATTGCTGATGGTTTAAACGCAGCAGCTATTCATAGTGATAAAAGTCAAGCTGCACGTACTAAAACCTTGGCAGCTTTTAAATCTGGAAAGGTAAGAGTGTTAGTAGCTACAGATATCGCAGCGCGAGGACTTGATATTAATCAGCTGCCACATGTAATTAATTACGAGTTGCCCGATGTACCTGAAGACTATGTGCACCGTATAGGACGCACAGGGCGCGCAGGGAATGAAGGTGAGGCATTGTCTTTGGTGTGTGTAGATGAGATGAAAGTACTAAGTCAGATCGAGCGACTAGTTAAACGCGATATCCCTAAAGTGGTTGTCGAAAATTTTGAACCGGATCCTTCGATAAACGCGAAATCAGGTAATAGGCGAAGTGGACGACAGCAACAAACAGCAAAAAAGCATGCTAGAAAGAAACCGTCCTCTATTCGAAAAAGAAAGCGCCCACATTTTAAGAAAGGTTCGAGCAGTTCAGATCGCTCAGCAAAGCGTACATGATAAAATACTATATAAGCGCATTAGTATTTAAGCGTGAAGACTATTGTGAGTTAGATTTTGATGCGGTTATATTTAGATCTGCATTTGGGAAAAACAGTTGTTGTCCTTTTACAGTGTATTCTGCAATCGCTCGTTGACCCTCATTTGATGTAATCCAATCTGAATATAATTTGGCCTCTTTATGTTTTATATGTGGATGACGTTCCGGACTTATCAGTATTACACCATATTGATTAAAGAGTGGCGGGTCATTTTCAAATAGCAGTGTTAGCTCATCGCGGTTTTGAAAAGATAACCACGTACCGCGGTCTGTAAGTGTATAGGCATCCATGCCATTAGCGATGTTCAAGGTAGCGCCCATGCCTGCACCCGCCTCGCGGTACCAGTCACCATTATAATGCTGAACATCGATACCTGCTGAGCACCATAGCTCCATTTCTTTTTTATGTGTACCACTATCATCTCCACGCGAAACAAATGGAATTGCTTTATGGTAAATCTGCTTGAGCGCATCAATGGCGGTGTCTTGAGTTTTAATTTTGGCAGGATCAATATTTGGTCCGACAATTACGAAGTCGTTGTACATGACATCTCGACGTCCAATGCCAAATCCTTTTTCAACAAATAATTCTTCTGAAGCTTTGTGATGAACTAAAACAAGATCAGCATCACCTCGCTCGCCCAATAAGAGTGCTCGACCTGTACCTACTGCAATCACGCGCACATCTATACCTGTCTTTGTTTTAAACTTTGGAGTTAAATAATTTAATAATCCTGAGTTCTCTGTTGATGTTGTTGAAGCAAGTGTTATAAAAATTTGTTCTTCAGCATGGATAGTTGAAATTTTGCTAAAAATTATCAATACAATGACATTGAAAAATGTTATCCAAAATTTATCTGTTGTTCTAATCCTCATTCAATAATTTTCCTTTGATGAAATTTTGTGCTGTAGCTGTAGCAGGTTTAATAAAAAAGCTTTTAGCTAAAGAACACTCAAGCAATTTGCCTTGGTGTAAAAATATAATATCGTTAGCAAGTCTTTGCGCCTGCCCTAAGTCATGGGTTGTCATGACTATTTTAGTGCCTTCATCTGTAATTGTCTCGATAAGATTTTCAATATATGCTGTGCCGACTGGGTCCAATTCAGCCGTTGGTTCGTCAAGCAGTATAACTTTGGGATGCAATACCCATGCTCGCGCAATGCTTAATCGTTGTTGCTCACCTCCAGATAGTACACGCGCACTTCGACTTGCAAGATTCGCCAAACCAGTGTGATTCAGGGCTTCTTGAATGAGCGCATTATGCTTTGATTTATCAATATTATGCAATGCCAACACATATTCAATATTTGCGCGTACACTGCGGCGCAGAAGTACAGGCGTTTGAAATACAAATGTCCGCCAGGAGTGATGGGGCTGGGGTTTTTGTTGGTTCCATCTTACAAAGCCTTCATTTGGTTCAATCAAGCCATGTGCAATTTGTAATAGCAGACTTTTTCCTGCTCCATTTGGCCCTAGAATCACCGTTACCCCATGTGTATCAATCGTATAATTGATGTCACTTAATAGCGTGTTACCTTTCCTCGTCACATGCAAATGATCGATATGAAGTGGTAGGGCAGGTTCGCTATTCATTTTGTTTAATTGTGATATTGATAAGCAGCATGCTTAACGCTCATTACGATGGATGTCACTAACAAAGAAATTACAATTAAAATCATTCCTAATGCTAGTGCCAGTTCAACATTACCTTTTCTTGTTTCAAGAGCAATTGCTGTCGTCATAACACGTGTGGAGTGATTAATATTTCCACCAACAATTAAGACTGCACCAACTTCAGCAATTGCTCGTCCAAAGCCTGCTATGATGCATGTCAGCAAACTATATTTTGTTTCCCATAATAATGTCCGCATCATATTCAATGAGTTTGCGCCAAGTGCTCGCAGTTGATCGTAATATTCATCATTAGCATCCAATATAGTTTGTCTGCTTAACGCAGCTACGATAGGTGTGATTAAGCAAACTTGTGCAATGATCATTGCAGTTGGTGTAAACAACAAACCTAAAACACCAAGCGGGCCAGAGCGAGATAAAATTAAATAAACAACTAATCCAACAACAACAGGTGGCAAACCCATGAAGGCATTTAGTAATGCTACGATAAAGCCACGCCCAAAAAATTTGTATAACGCCAGCGCAGCACCTAAAGGCAAGCCTATTATGCTGGCAATGAATACAGCAGTTAAGCTTACGCGTAGTGATAAAAAAACGATCTCTAATAAATCTGGATCCAGCTGAGTAATAAGCTGGACTGCTTTAAAAAAAGCTTGTGAAAAATCGTTCAAGACGAATACCAGTTATTATTATACAGTGACGAGGTCTTATAGTTATATTTTATAGGTAATCATACCGAAATTAAGACTTCGGCAGGGCTCGAATTAAGAATATTGGATTATTATATCTAGGATGATTAAGTGGTTAATTAAAATTGAGATGTGAAACTAGGGCTTCTTTACATGCATGTTGATGTCAATTTCTTCAAGATTTTCTTTGTCTAGAATGCATAATGTGACTACTACTTCATCCCCAGATTTTAAAGCTTCTTTAGGCCCAAATAGCATTAAATGAAAATCACCTGGCTTAAATTCACGTGATTGCCCCGCTGGAATGGATAACTCATCATAGCGGCGCATTTTGGCGATATCATCTTCAAATGTTGTGCGGTGAAATTCAATGGCATTGAAATGTTTACTTTTGGCAAATGTCAGCATTTTGTCTTGCGTGGTATTGTTGTGAATTGTCAAATAACCGGCCATTGCAGATGCATTTGGCGGTGCTTCACGTAGCCATGCGTCTTGAATAGTAATGATTCCTTCTTGCTCATTCGTGCAAGATGTTAGCAGTATGCAGTTAATCAAAATTAATAAATAAATTAGTTTCATTTTAATAAGAAATACGTTTAAATTTTTAATATAGAACACATATTTTTATCAATAGTTCATACAATTTTCAATACTGTAGTCATAACCACAAGCATGAGCAAGACACCTGATGATCGTATTTACTCGGATCAGCATATATGGCTGTTAATAGAAACAGACGATATAGCAAAAATTGGAATTACTGAGTATGCGCAATCGGAACTAGAGGATATTGTATATGTTGAATTACCGGTAGTAGGTCAAGAGTGTAAATCGACAGAGTCATGTGCAGTAGTAGAATCCGTTAAAACAGCGAGCGATATTAATGCACCTGCTGATGGTAAAGTTGTTGAAATAAATGAAAAATTGGTTAATTCGCCCGAGAAAATAAACGAGTCTCCATATGAAGATGGATGGATATGTAAAGTGCAATTGTATGATAAAGCAGCAATTGACAGCCTGATGGATGCAAGTCAATATGACTCATACATATTAAACTAGTATTTAGATTCTTATATAATTATAAAATGCAATTGCATTAATTTAATCATCATTGGAGAAAAATTATAATGGCGAAGATTACACTGCAGGGGAATGAAATAAACACAAATGGAAACTTACCTGAAATTGGTTCAACTGCACCTGACTTTACACTTGTAAATACAGATTTAGAAAATACTTCTCTTTCTACGTTTCCAGGAAAGAAAAAAATTCTTAGTATTGTGCCTAGTTTAGATACTCCAGTATGTGCTACCTCAACGAAAAAATTTAATGATTTTGCACAAGAACATGAAGATACCGTTTTTTTAATAATTGCTGCAGATTTACCATTTGCAATGTCTAGGTTTTGTGGTGCCGAAACATTAGAAAAAGTGAAGCCGCTTTCTATAATGCGATCCGATGATTTTTCAAAAGATTATGGGGTCTTTATTAAAGACGGCCCGCTTGCGGGCATTACTGCGCGTGCAGTGGTTGTTCTAGACCAAGAAAATTCTGTCATTCATACTGAGTTGGTAAGTGAAATTGCACAAGAACCAGACTATGAAGCTGCGCTACGAGCCTTAGGTTAAATTAGCTTGAGTTGAAGATTTTTCAATAACATTTGAAATAGAAATTTTTGCTAATTGCGCAAGTTCTTTTCTTTCCATTCCTTTAGCCTCAATGGGATCACACAAAGTCACTTCTGCGACTGTGTATTTTGCGCACATGATTTTAAATGCATGCTTAATAAAATTTGGCTCTTCTACATAAGGCACAATAGGGTTAATGCCATTTGGATGTGGATAGCGTATAGCAATAGGCTGGACCAGTGTATTTGTTTCAACCGCTGCAGCAAATAACCGTGGGTGAAAAGTATGTATGGATTTCCCATAAGTTGTTTTAGCTTCAGGAAATGAGGCGACGTTATGACCTGCCAATAGCTTTACTCGCATTAATTCAATTGCTTCTGTTGCACCATTTTTTGAACCACGTTGAATAAATAATGTTCCAGCTTTTGCTGCAAGTGTACCGATTATTGACCAGTTTCGTACTTCTGCCTTAGATAAAAAAGAAACAGGTAATACGGAGGCAATAATTAAAATGTCTAACCAAGAAATATGGTTAGACACTATAAAGCAAGGCGCGGTTGCCGATTTGCCATGCACTTGTATATTTACACCAATAATTTCAGCACTACGATGTAGCCAACTAGTAATAATATTTTGTTGGTCATCATTAAGATCATGGCTCTGGGTTCCATGAAGTTTTGTATAGGATAAAAATAATCCCTTAAAGAGGTGAAGTACTAAATGAGCTAATCGAAATATACCTCTACACGTATCCATCATGTTCGTTTGCTACTTAATGGTGTGTAGAAGTAATACAAGCTTTGCTTAGAGCAATTCTCAGTTCTTCATAGTCTTCGATCGGTGAATCACATTGCATGCCTTGACAAAAATACGCTGTAACACCTTCACTGTTTGAATTTTTATGCTTTTTATCTACTAATGCACTTGGTAATTCGGCTTCTTCTGAATGAATAGCAAATACTAAACGTTGCGGTGCATAGCCTAAATTACATGTATGTTGCCATTTTAATAATGTACTTGACTCGCCACGAAGTATAATTAAGAGAGGAGGAAAAATTTGTTCTTCGTAGGCATGCAACAAACTTGTGTGACCCATAGGTGATTGGCTTATGGCTTGGCCTGCAAATTGTAAGGTGCGCTCTGCGGCATCAATATATTTTGTTTCGCCTAGTAGGTAGCCCAAGCGTGCCAGTGAGATTGCAGCAATGCCATTGCCAGAAGGTGTGGCTTCATCGCTTAGTGTTTTTGGTCTTTGTATTAATTGTTCGTGGTCATTTGCAGTAAAATAGAAACCGCCTAATGCTTTGTCTTCAAATTGATCAAGTAGCACATCCGCCAGTTCACATGCCCAATTTAAATCCTCGGTGCGCCAACGCGCTTGAAGCATTTCAAGAATTGCATCGAGCAGAAACGCATAATCATCTAAGTACGCATCAAGATGTGCTTTCCCATCTTTATAAGTGGCATATAGACGTTGTTTGTTCCACATAGTTTGTCGTAAGAAACTTAAAGCATGATCTGCTGATTGAATATATGAATCTTGGTTAAAAACACGACCTGCAATGGCCATGCCACAAATCATGAGTGCATTCCAGCTAGTTAGAATCTTTTCATCTCTTCCTGGACGAATTCTCTTCTCACGAGTTGAAAATAATTTTTGTTTAGCTTCATCAAGTCGTTTATGAATTTCTTCAGAATTCATAGATTGTTTTTTGCATAATTCAGTTTCAGTTACAAACGTATGCAAATGGTACTTGCCTTCAAAGTTTGGTGTTCGGTCTATGCCAAAATACGGCGCAAAAATTTCGAATTCATCTTTGTTTAAGACTTGCTCAATTTGTTCGCGATCCCACACATAAAATTTTCCTTCTACACCTTCTGAGTCTGCATCAAGGGTAGAATAGTAGCCTCCTTCAGGTGATTGCATCTCTCGCATAATCCAGCTTGTTGTTCCCTCACAAACCAGTTGAAACTGCGCCATGTTTGTCATCGCAAATGTCTGTGCATACAACGCTAGTAATGGGCCGTTGTCATATAGCATTTTTTCAAAGTGTGGAATCATCCAATAGTTATCTACTGAATAACGACTGAAACCACCACCTACATGATCATAAATGCCACCAGCAGCCATTTTTTGCAATGTAAAAATTGCAGCATGCAAAGCTCTCGGTTTTTCATCTTGATTTAAATTTGCGTTTGCATAATAGCGAAGTAGTCGCTCAATGTTGCTGGGGTGAGGAAATTTTGGTGCATTTCCAAATCCGCCATTTTGTGCATCAAAGGTCTGCTCCAAATTTTGATTACATTTATCTAATATTTCTAGTCTTATATCAAAGCTTGAATAGTTGGGCTCATAAATTTGTTGTAAGGCAGTGTGCATGGACTGATTTTGCCTGGCGATTTCATTACGGCGATTGCTATAAAAATCAGAGATGTGTTTGAGCAAGTCTTTAAATGCTGGTAATCCATGGCGTGCTTCATTTGGGAAATAAGTCCCCCCAAAAAATGGCATTTGATCATTTGGGGTTAAAAACATGGTAAGCGGCCAACCTCCTGTTCGTTGCGTGAGCAAAAATTGTGCAGTTTGATAAATTTTATCGATATCAGGCCGCTCTTCCCGATCAATTTTAATATTTACAAACAACTCATTCATTACTTTAGCAGTGCTGTCATCGTCAAAAGATTCATGCGCCATAACATGGCACCAGTGACACGCTGAATAACCAATCGACAACAAAATTGGTTTGTTTTCTTGCTTAGCGCGCTCAATTGCAGATTCGCACCATGGGTACCAATTTACAGGGTTGTCTGCATGTTGCAGCAAGTATGGGCTGGTCTGATCTGCAAGATGATTTTTATCTTCATTCATGATTCGATCTTCTCAAATTTTTAATGAAGATGTTATTCTGATTATGAAGTTTGTTTTAAAAATGTACTGTTTAATATTTATACCCCTTATCAAAGTAAATCTATTTATTAAGTTGGATCAATTTGCTGATGATATGATGTAAACATGCTTCCTTTCCCCGAGATAGACCCCGTAATCGCTTCTGTTGGCCCGCTGAAATTACGTTGGTACGGCTTAATGTATGCCATTGGGTTTTTATTGTTTTGGTGGGTTGGGCGTATTCATGCCCGCAAACATCACGTTGTTGCCCAGCCCGATGAAGTTGGCGATATTTTGTTTTATGGGATGTTGGGCGTAATACTAGGCGGGCGAATTGGTTCGGTTCTATTTTACAATTATTCACACTTTTTAGAAAACCCACTATATTTATTTAAAGTTTGGGAAGGTGGCATGAGTTTTCATGGTGGATTGATTGGCGTGGCGGTTGCCTATTGGGTTTATCAACACTCCAAAGGGTATGGTTTTTTGCGTATGTGTGATTTTGTAGCACCCATGGTTCCTCTAGGTTTGGGCGCAGGCAGAATAGGTAACTTCATTAATGGAGAACTATGGGGTCGACCAACAGATTTACCATGGGGAATGGTATTTCCACATGCCGATGAGCTCGTTAGACATCCTTCACAACTGTACCAAGCATTTTTAGAAGGCTTAGTAATGTTTGTTATTTTATGGATATTTGCTAATAAACCACGACCTATAGGTGCGGTAGCGGGTTTGTTTGTTTTATTGTATGGCATTTTTAGATTCGTAGTTGAATTCGTACGCCAACCCGATGAGCATCTTATGTTCATTGCATTTGGGTGGTTAACAATGGGTCAATTACTCACAATACCCATGATTATTGTTGGTCTTGTAACCATGTGGCTTGCCTATAATAAGTTTGGTATGCCAAAAGATAATTAAGCTATGCAGCAATATTTAGAACTATTACATCATGTTATGACACATGGCGTAGAAAAAGATGATCGTACAGGCACGGGAACCGTTTCTGTTTTTGGTTATCAAATGCGCTTTGATTTGCAAAACGGCTTTCCTCTGCTCACGACAAAAAAACTACATCTAAAATCTATCATTTATGAATTATTGTGGTTTTTGCGTGGCGAAACCAACATAAGTTATTTACATAAAAACGGTATCAGTATTTGGGATGAATGGGCAGATGAAAATGGTGAATTGGGACCCGTTTATGGTTCTCAATGGCGCAGTTGGTATGCAGCAGATGGAAGATCCATTGATCAAATTAGCCAGCTTATTGACCAGCTTATAAAAAATCCTTTATCTAGGCGTCACATTGTAAGTGCTTGGAATGTTGGTGAATTAGAAAATATGGCGTTACCACCATGCCATACCTTTTTTCAATTTTACGTCGCACAAAATAAGCTTTCATGTCAACTATACCAACGCAGTGCAGATGTGTTTTTAGGGGTTCCTTTTAACATTGCATCTTATGCATTGCTGTTGCAAATGGTGGCAAAAGTTACAGGGCATACAGTTGGGGAGTTTGTACATACATTTGGTGATGTGCACTTATATAATAATCATATCGAACAAGCGCAAGAACAATTGACCCGAACACCATATGGGTTACCAATAATGCAAATTAATCCAGACGTTAATTCTATATTTAATTTTGTCTATGAAGACTTTGAACTTTTAAATTATCAATGTCATGAACATATCTCTGCACCTGTAGCGGTTTAGGTGGTCTGAATATGGAAATCACAATCATCGTAGCGATGACCCCACAAGGTCTTATTGGTAAAAATAATCAAATCCCATGGCACTTGCCTGACGATTTGCAGCGTTTTAAAAAAATTACGATGGGTCATCCAATTGTAATGGGGCGAAAAACATTTGAATCACTATCAGGTATTTTGCCTGGTCGTCAGCACTTTGTACTTACACGTAACAAAGAGTATGCATGTAAAGGTTGTACAGTTGTTTCAAACTGGGAGCAAGTCTTTAATGCGACTTCAGAAGATACTAAAGTTTTTGTAATAGGTGGCGCAGATATTTATGAGTATGCACTATCGCAAGCAAAATATTTATTTATTACTATGGTCCATACGAAATTAGATGGTGACACCTACTTTCCAAAATGGGAGGTAAAAAAGTGGAAAGAAATAGGCCGAGAATTTCGACAAAAAGATGAAAATAATTTATTTGATACAGAATATATTCAGTACCAACATATCAGCAACTAGTTAATATTTGAAGGAGTAAGCAACATGCAGAAAAATTTATTGTTGGGCATATTTGTGTTATTTGCTTCAATAGTACATGCAGAAAAGATTGATCCTAGCAAAGTAGACAATCTCATTGATTCCAATCATTAAGTTACCAAAGAAGCTGTTCAAAACTATGCGGAGTATATAAAAATTGAATATCCATAGAGATGAGTTATCACTGAAGACACAACAGCTTACCAAGGCGGGTCTTAGAAAAACAATCAGCCAGTATTACGAAGCCGATGGACTAGACCAATTAAACAATTGGCTTAATGAGAAGCATAATTATGATGTCTCGTTTATGCAGGTTTGTCTTGCAGATATAAAAAACAAACTTCGAAGTGCGGCTGAGTAAAAATTACATTCTATCGCCAAGCAATAACTGTCGATAACCTGATATTAAAGGATTCGGTATTATTCAGTTACAGGATTGATATTATATAGCTATATGTAAACTGTCAGTTTAATGCGTTTTATAAGTGCAGCTAATTACTAATTTATATCTACTTGGTATGTTTGCAATCACGATGGTTAAAAATTTAGTTCCGCAAATCGTATTTATCATTTCAATTTTATTGATTTCGATTGTGCATGCTAAGACATTACAGCTGTACTGCCATAATGAATCACAGACATGGCCTCAATCGGGCAAAATATACTCAAGCAATAAAATCATGTTTTTTCGAATTGAATTTAGTAGTGATGGAAATGTGACAATTTATCAGGAACAAGATAAAGAGCCTATTACAGGTACATTTGATAAAAAACTAATAAAAAGTGATAGTAAAACTGGAAAAGGTTTTGAACGAAATTTGGTTATCGATCTTCAAACCGGCGATTTTACTGATCGTTATTATGTCTTTAATAAAGGTAGTGACGAAACAGCATGGATTGATAGAGGTAAATGCGATATCTAAATATTAGGCGCATCATCTAATTTAATGCATGTTCCAGATCTGCCCACAAGTCTTCGAGATCTTCTAATCCAACTGAAATCCGTACCATGCCATCGACAATACCTCGATTAGCGCGTTCTTCTGGCGTTAGATTGTAATGAGTAGTTGTTATAGGCTGAGTTACTAGGCTTTCCACACCACCTAGACTAGGCGCAATTGAAAAAAGTTTTAAACGATCAACGACGGCTGCAGTTTCTTGTGCGTTACCATCGATCACAAAACTAATCATACCGCCAAATCCTTGCATTTGTTTTCTAGCAACATCATTTCCAATAAAATCAGATAAACCAGGGTAATTTACTTTTTTAATTTTAGGGTGCACAACTAGACGTTCTGCAAGTATTTGTGCAGATGAATTGTGTGCATGCACTCTTACTACTAATGTACGTAAACTTCGTGCTAATAGATGTGCAATGTCTGGTGCCATTATTTGGCCAAGATTTTTACGCCAAGTCCAAATTGGAGTTAACAACTCTGATGACCCGATAACTACACCGCCAGTTAGATCACTGTGGCCACCCAAATATTTTGTAGCACTGTGAATCACAAGATCTGCACTCAATGTTAAGGGCCTTTGATTGACTGGGGTAGCAAATGTACTGTCTACAATTGTGAGTGCACCATTTTTCTTTGCTACCGCAGCAATTTCTGCAATATCAAATACTTCCATGTTTGGATTTGTCGGTGATTCAAAAAAAACAATACGCGTATTTTTATTTATAGCATCACTAAGCATGTGAATTTCATTACCCAATATAAATGTAGTCTCAATGCCAAGGTTGGGTAAATTGACATCAAGTAATTCGTACGTTCCGCCGTATACGTCACCAATGCATACAATATGGTCACCAGACTTGCAATGCGCTAAAAACGTAGCTGATTCGGCTGCCATGCCAAAGCTAAATACCCAAGCTGCTTCACCTTCCTCTATTGAGGCAAGTTTTTTCTCAAGAGACTGAATTGTTGGGTTCAATCCATATCGTGTGTACAGGCTACCTTGTTCTCGCCCTTCTACCACATCAAGTAGACCTTGCGTGTTGTGGAATCCAAACGTAGAGTGATTGTAAAGAGGCGTGAATATTCCACCACGTTCGTCTAGTGCATCACCTGCATGTATACAATTAGTAGCTAAATTAAAATCAGTAGTTTTTTCCATTGCGCAATCCTTTAACAAAGTGCTCTTCGTAAATTTTTTTGTACATACATGTTTTATGTGTAGTTTAGACAGTGCTGATCATTAATGAAACAGACTAGCGCGTGATCCGGGAATAATAATTATCGAATTTATTTATGAGTTGATGTGAAATATGATTTGAGCAATTGCTTCAGCTACAAAGCATTCATTCAGAAGCAAATTGTTGATTTGGAAATTTTCCAACGTTTGCCGTGCTGATCTTCTCCAGTTGTGCCATCGCCTAATAGGTATGACGAGCTTAATTCAATAATTTTAGGTTCATCATTATCTAGATAAATAATGGCATATGTTGAATGACCACGAAAGTCATGTGTTTTGTAGCTTCTGTTCAGCTCATTGCCTTTGGTAATGAGCGCATTTAATTCGTATCGCTTTGACCATCTATAATTTTCTCTAAATTTTGCACAAATTAAAAGATCTTCGCTGCTGAAGACAAGTAAAGATGAGCTATATAAGACCAACAATAAAATTAGAGATTGTGTGTTTTGCATATCAAATGACAGTTAACTTTTAATATTAAATTCGCACTATTTATTTTCTGAAATAGGGTGCTTAGCTTCGCAATCAGTTGTAAATTTGACGTAACTTTCATCGTCTATTCTAACTGCAGTTAAGCAGCCACCCCAGACACAGCCAGTATCGGTTGCAATAACATTATTGCCTTCATATTGGCCCAGTGTTGACCAATGTCCGAACACTATTTTTGTATCATCATTGTTACGGGGGGTCATTTCGAACCAGGGGATTAACCCTGATGATTGGGTACCAGGTGAACCTTTTTCATTTAAATCTAAGGCACCATCTGCATTGCAATAACGCAACCTGGTAAATGAATTGGTAATGACACGCAACCGATCCCAACTTTTTAAATTTTTTTCCCAGTTGTTTGGTACATCTCCATACATATTTTTAAGAAATTCTTGAAAATTATTCGATCGCAAAACGGATTCTACTTCGCTAGCATATGAAAGCGCTTTTTTAATAGTCCAACAAGGGAGTATACCGCCGTGTACCATGGCTATGTTTAAAGTAGAGTCATAGTGCATGAGTGGTTGTTGCCTTACCCAATCAACAAGTTCTTTAATGTCCTGAGCCTGAATAGCATGGTACAGACTGCTAGTCTTGTTAACTTCTCTGATGCCTGCATAGCTTGCAAGCAAGTGGAGATCGTGATTTCCTAGAGTAGTAATAGCTTTATTGCCTAGTGACTTCACCCAGCGCAATGTTTCAAGTGACTTAGGACCACGATTAACCAAATCACCAACAAACCATAATTTATCTTTTTTTGGGTTAAAGGAAATTTTATCAATGAGTGCGGTTAGTTCATCAAAACAACCTTGCACATCTCCAATTACGTAAATAGCCATATTTTGAATTATATTTTTAATTAAAAACTATTTATATACATGTATCAGAACACATACCATTACGCTGCTAGTAAAATATCTCTAGCAGATGTTAGGTGAATAAAGTGATTAATGTAAAATGCGTGGCGCAGCTAACGTAAATGCATTAATTTCTGCGTCAAACTCGGTGCCGTCATCAGCAACCATTTGGTAGCTTCCTTGCATAGTGCCAACTGGTGTTTCAAGCATGGTTCCACTTGTGTATTGAAACGCTTCGCCGGGGCGTAAATACGGTTGCTCTCCCACTACGCCTTCGCCTTTCACTTCTTGTGTTTTGCCATTGGAATCAGTAATGATCCAGTGGCGCGTTACCAGTTTTGCGGGGATGAGTCCTGCGTTATGAATTGTTACCGTGTATGCAAATACATATCGGCTTAGTCCTTCATCTGACTGAGCTTCGATATATGCGCTATCAACACTAACATCGATTATATGAGCGTCTGTTTCTCCCATACTATGTAGTATACCGTTAAATTCATTAAAAAAACTCAGATGTAGCTAATACTACCTAGTTGCTCAAATTTTAACCACTCGTTTTGTGATTATATTGAGCTTGGACATTC
Source organism: Gammaproteobacteria bacterium (assembly GCA_965247265.1). Lineage (GTDB taxonomy): Bacteria > Pseudomonadota > Gammaproteobacteria > UBA4575 > UBA4575. The sequence goes on along the minus strand of OZ252002.1, from coordinate 77,287 downwards.
GTAGAGCTATTAGATTCAATAAGTTGTATTTAATTTTAAATCTGCTAATTGGTTACTAAGATTAATATATTGCGATATAGATATATCTTGCGGTCGTCGTGTGGGATCTATCGAAGCATTTTCTAATTGTTGTTTTGACGCAATTGAAGAGAGACTATTTTTTATAGTTTTTCTTCTTTGATTAAACGCAATCTCAACTATTTTATTAAATAATGCTCGGTCTTTAATTTTATTATTATATGTTTCATTGGGGATGAGACGCATGAAGCTGGAGTTTACTTTTGGGGGTGGTGAAAACATCGTTGGCGAAATATCTAGCAAACTTTCTGCATCATAGTGGCTCTGTACCATTACTGAAAGTCGGCTGTATTCAGAGCTGCCCGGATTAGCAACAATCCGATCAACAACTTCTTTTTGCAACATAAAATGCAAATCAATAACAATGCTCGAAAAAGTTAATAGATGAAATAGTAAAGGTGTGGAGATATTATAAGGCAAGTTTCCTATTAATCGCATCGGTTGATGAGCGTCGGCAATGCTATTGAAATCAAATTTTAAAACATCAACAGCGTGGAGGTTTAGTGTGCCAATATTATTACATTTATCCTTCAGTTCTTTGATGAGGTCGCGATCTATTTCAATTGCATGCAGGGTGCTTACTATTTTAAGTACTGGAAGGGTGAGTGCGCCTAAGCCAGGACCAATTTCGCAAAAAAATTGCCCCTTTGAAGGATTTATTATTTGAACAATTGCGCTTATCGATTCCTTATCCGTTAAAAAGTGTTGTCCAAATCGTTTGCGAAGAGTTTTAGGTATTGGCTGCGCTCTTTGCATTAATTTATTTTGCAGCAGTTTCTTCTTCTGGAATTTCTTTTAATGTATACGTGCAAATTACCTCATAGGGTGCGTCTTCGCTTGGTTGTATCAATGCAAGTGTGAGCGTTATATGTGGGTGATATAGCAGTAATAATTCATTTGTTTTGAGAGATTCTGACGTATTTGAATCTGCAATCACACCAAATCTTAAATCTAAGCTTTCAGCAATTTGATCTGCAATTGACCGTAACGCAGAAAGAGCAGTGACATTTTCCTTAAGTTGGATTTGTCCAAGATATGTAACACCTAATGCAGATGCGTCTTTTGTTATATCTAAAATGCGCGCATCTTCTGTTAATGGATTAAATTTAAATTTGATATTGTTTTCATTTAACAGATCAAATATTTCACTGCTTCGTATCGTAATCGTGCGATCTTCTAAACCTGCTGCATGAGATAAAAAAGTACAAAAAATGGATAAGAATAGTGCTAGATTAATGTATGTTTTGTATTTCATGGTAAAAAATTAGTTAAACGACTTGTTCAGCTCCGTAATATACTTCTTCAATATTTAAAACCAAAGTGCCTTTTCCTGGAAATTTTGGATCTAGCCACTTTTTCATGTCTTCATATATTGCGCCATCAGTGTGGTATTCAAGAGAGCCTTTAACTTGATAGGCTTCTCGTTCTGGAGCGATATACAATAAAGTGCCTTTGCTGCCAAGGCTAATATTATTAAGTGTCTTATGAAACGTATTGTTAGCGATAACAAATTTTTCTTCGTCAATAAGTTTTGCACAAATTACCCAAATAGAATTTGGCATATTATCTTGGTCACATGTCGTGAAAACCATTCGATCTTGACGATTTTCCCAAGCTTGTATCGAAGGAGGTGTGAGTTTTGGCATATTAACTCCTAATAATTTATTGTTTTTACTGTGCGTTAATAGGTGGTGTTGCCAGCTTAGCTGCTAAATATGTCGCAGTATATAGGCTTTTTTCATCAGCAATTCCTTTACCAGCAATACCAAGAGCAGTGCCATGATCAACTGAAGTTCGAATAATTGGCAGGCCTAATGTTACATTTACAATTTCTCCAAAATTACTATGTTTAATAACTGGCAGTCCTTGATCATGATACATTGCGAGAATAGCATCTTTGCCGACAAGATTATTTTTTGTGAATGCAGTATCAGCAGGTATTGGGCCGTCTAAACTCATTCCTTCTTGGCGAAGTCTATCTAGCAACGGTTTAATAATTTCTATTTCTTCTTTGCCAAGATGCCCATCTTCGCCGGCATGCGGATTCAGTCCGCACACACAAATGCGTGGATGTTCGATATTAAAGCGCTGTATCAAGCCTCGGTGTAATACATTGATAACGTGTTCAAGAAGATTTGCAGTAACGTTAGTGGCAACTTCCGCAATTGCTAAATGTGTTGTTGCTAAGGCAACTCTCAATACACCATTTGTATTATCAGTTACCAATTCATTGGTAAGCAACATAACAGGATAGCCACTTGTTTTATCAGCTATATATTCCGTGTGACCAGTAAAAGGGATGCCAGCTGCATTAATTATGCTTTTTTGTACAGGGCCTGTTGTTATGGCTTGCATAGTATTGTTTTTAACGAGATCAATTGCCGTATCTAATGCATTGATCACATACTTAGAATTCTTAGTATCTAGATTACCTGGCGTTACTTGAGTTGAAATTGGAATATCTACAATACTTAATTGGCCGGGTGAGTGTTTATATGAACCGATGTTCGGGTCAAAATAATTCAGATCAATTTTCAAATTTAGATTTTCTGAAACTTGCTGTAGAAGGTTGAAATTTGCAATGGCCACAATTTCGAATGGCAATTCCTTTTGGGCCAGCTTAAGAATTAATTCTGGACCTATACCCGCAGGCTCGCCAGGTGTGATAGCAATTCGGATATTTGGTTGCATAAACAGGATTTATACGTTTAGACGTGACAAATTTAAAAAAAGATAATTTTACTAGTATTAATTTTTTAGTTGGACTCATGTAGGCGAATTTCTATATAGCTCGTGTCACGAAGTTCTCTCAACCATAATTCTGTTTCTTCTTCAATTTTACGCAGCCTGATCTGCTCCCTCGCTTCTGCGCGCATTGCATCTTCAGTACTATCATGCTCACGTGTGTCTAATAGCTGTACAACATGCCAACCATATTGAGATTTAAAAGGGTCGCTAATCTGATTTATGCTTAAATTATCAAGAGCTTCTTTAAATTTTGGCGCATACTGTGAAGATTCTGCCCAATCCAACATACCGCCATTAACTGCACTTCCGGGATCCTCCGAGTTTGCTTGTGCAAGTTCTGCAAAATCAACTCCATTTGAAATTCTAGACTTTAATTCTGTAAGTTTTCTCTCAGCGGTTACATCATCAAGCAAGGCATTAGTACGAATAAGTATATGTCGGCAAAGCACTTGTGTGACCATAGTGTTTGTAATTTCGCGTCGATCTAAAAGTTTAAATATATGATATCCCGAAGGGGTTTGAGCAATCCTGCTAACATCACCTGGCGTCATTGCGCCCGCTTGCTGTAAAAAGACAGGCGGCAGTTGGGCGCTATTGCGCCAACCTAAATCACCACCTTGCAATGCGTTTTGTGCATCAGATGCAGCAATTGCAAGTTGCGCAAAGTTGTCTCCGCTGGCGGCTCGTTCATAGACTAAAGCAGCACGCTGTTTAGATCGTTCAATTTGTTCAGGTTTTGGATTTTCTGGGACGGCAATCAAAACATGTGCAACATGAAATTCATATTCTTTTTTGAGTAATTCTTCATCTGATTTTGTTACCAATTCATCAACTTCAGCGTCTGTAACTTGAACTTGTTGATCAACATCACGTTTACGAAGTTGATCTATAACCATGTCTGAACGTACTTGTTCCCTAAAAGAGACATAATTGATACCCTCTTCAATAAGCGCTTGACGAAATTGTTCCAATGTTAAATTATTTCGACTGGCTAAATTACGCATAGCCTGATCAAGACTTAGTTCGTCAATTTGAATTCCTCGACGCTCTGCAAGCTGAAGCTGTAAACGTTCAATAATTAATCGTTGTAATACCTGATCGATTAATGTTTCTCGTGGAGGTAGTGCATTAGAATTCTGTTCAAACTGCTTGACCAAAGCATTTACTCGATTCTGTAATTCACTCTCCATAACTACATCTTCTTCAACTACAGCTACTATACGATCTATAAGAATTGCACCGGCATTCCCGGAAAGAAGGAACAGTATAAGCATGTAGCATTTCAAGTTGATATTGGTGATTGGTTTCATTGCTAAGTTTAGTTTAAAAATATTTATCATCTCGATCGTCGTATCCACGCACACCTTGTTCAAGTAATTCTCCAAGATTAGAACCAATCTGGCCTAAGCCCTTGAGAACAAGCTGTATCTGTATACAATTGTTATAGTCTTCATCTGCGTTTTTGTTATAACGCCTTGCTGCAATGCGAAATTTCCAACAACATGTATCATATTCAATGGCCGCAAGTGTATCTAAATCGCGACTTTCTTCAATATCGTAATTCCAGCGGCCCACTGCACGCCAATTCTTATTAATAGGTAGGACCATTGAAATATCAGACTGTTCTAAGTTGCTGCGCTGATTCGTTAATGGGTCAATGGGCTCGATATCCCTGCGGCGGTATCGATATGACGTGTTCAAAATAAAATTATCATCTGAATGGTATTGAAAGCGAAGAGAATTTCTTTCTGTATGATCATCATGCGGGTCGTATAATGTTGAAGCATAAGCATTCCAGTTATCGTTTAGAGCAATTTTAAGTTCTGCAGCAATTTCGGATGAGTCCTCATCTTCAATCAGTTCTCCAGGAAGCGTAACTTTTCGATCTTTAAAATAAAATATGTGGCCAATACTTGCACGAAACTTTTCTTTGCCTTTTTCTATGTCAATAACACGCGTGGTTAATGCTGTGCTTAATTGATCTGCATCTCCTTCTCTATCATTGCCACTGAAACGTTCACTGCGAAATAACTGATTAAAATCAAATTCATATTCTTCTGTGTCAAAAATAGGAATGTCGTCTTGGTTTTCAAACGGTGTATTTAGGTAAAATAGGCGTGGTTCCAATGTTTGTATATGAGAGGACCTATTCATGGTTCTCTCAAAAATTAAACCCGCATCTACAAATGCGCTTGGCACGGTTGTTGATGGAGCATCATCAATATTGTCATTGCGATTCAAGTCATATTCTGTGTACCTAATGCGTGCACCCGGCCTAATAAAATAACTCGTGCTTTCAAAAGGTCGCTCGAGTTCAAGCCCAAAATGTAAACGGTCTCCATCAATTTTGGAATCATGATCAAAGCTTGTCCATTCATTGGTTGATTCAAGATCAAATCCGCCCGGTAAGCCAAAATAATTTCCGTTAGCTAAGAGCTGCGGCAGTCTTTCGTAAGGTTCGTCATCTCGCGTTAACGATTCATCCACTGTTTGAAAAGACTGCGCGCGTGATAAAAAATTCCAATGTTCGGTGTGGTAACGCAAATCGCCATGACGTTCTAAAAATACAGTACTGGTAAGACCTATGTCTTCACCAAGATCTTCAAAATAATTATCATCCGAGACTTTATTATATAGAAGATCTAATTCTAGATTAGGTATATAAAATCCCTTATGTTGAAATGAGGATAAATAGCGGTCGTCATCAAACTCACTGTCATCTAGATACTCAAGGTCTAGTTGGCCAAAACTTTTTTCATATAAATAGCGAAAATTAGATTGTAGTTGTACACCGCGGTCTGTAAGTAGTCTTGGCGCAAAAATAGCGTCACGATTAGGTGCCATGTTCCAATAAAAAGGCGTTTCAAGTTCAAAACCAGAATCATTAGAATTGCCAACGGTAGGAACTAAAAACCCCGTTTTGCGTCGGTCATCAATAGGGAAACGTATCCATGGTGTATAGAAAATGGGTACGTTTTTAAACTTAACCATAACGTCTTTGCCAGTACCTTCTCCTGCTGCTTTATCGAGTTCAATTTCATCTGCTGACAATTCCCATGAGCGATCGTCTTCTTCGCATGTGGTGTACGTTGTATTTTCCAGGCGCACAAATTTTTCAGATTCACGTTCAATACTTTCGGCACTACCTCGTGCATGCAAAGGTTTATAGTGATAGGTCGCTTCATTTGATTTCGCATAGCCAGAATCTAAATGCAGTTCGACCTCTTGACTCTCTATTACAATCTGAGTGTCTTCGGCGCGAACATTGCCACTGGCTTGCATCTTTTTGTTATTTTCATCGTACGTTACGATTTCAGCGCTTACGGTCTGTGTCCCTCGAGTCATTTGTACCGAACCTTGCATTGTTGAGATACCGCTTTCGTCGCGACTGGCTTGATCTGCGGTAAACTCTGCAGGGGTATTGGTGTCTACTACTGTAGGCTGTTGTTCTATTTGTGGAACAGGGCCATCCTTGCACAGGGCATAGGGTTCATCTGCAAATAGCGTAGAGGTGCAAGTAAGCCAGAATATGCCTACGCATAGCTTGATTAGGGGTTTTTTCAACACAAATAATGAGTAAAATATGTCTGTAGGATCAGTGGATTTTATTATTATTCAATCATTTACAGTGTAACAGTATTAGGATAAGCGCGTTGTCAACGTCAATGAAATTAAGTAGCAAAGAGCCGGGTAAGCACCAGCTGGTGGGCAGTATAATCGCTTTAGTTACTGCCGCACTCCTAATAGGGGCTCTATTTTGGACGCAAAAAGGCCCGGAGGCTAAATTGGATGAGCTGCCGTCGTTAAAGGTCGTGGTTGTTCAAGTTAAGCAACAAGATTTGATTCCTAGAGAATCACTGACAGGGCGTTTGCAACCAATTAAAACTGCTCAATTGAAATTTGAAGTTCAAGGGCGCCTCCAGCAGAGGCTTATTGAACCCGGTCTATTCGTAGATAAAAATCAACCATTATTACTATTAGACAACGATGATTTGCACGATCAATTTACACAGGCTGAGTCTCAATATCATATAGAAGAAGCAGGCGCAAAACGCGATCAACGCATGCTAAAACTTGCAAAAGACAATTTAGCCCTGCAAGAAGCAGAGGTTAAACGATTTAAACAACTCAATGAGGATTCTTTAATTTCTGCATCACGATTAGATGCGGCACGTCAAAAAATGTTATCACTTGATTCACAGGTATCTGATTTGCAATATAAGGTGAGCACCGCCAATGCAAGGTTGTCGTTAAAAAAATCAGAGCGCGATGTTACTAAACGCAATTTAAATAGAGCGACATTGAAAGCGCCATTCGCTGGATATGTTAATGAAGTCAATGCTGAAGTAGGGGATTTAGTTACAGCCACAAAGGTTGTTGCAACAATCGTCGATACAAGTTTGTTAGATCTTCATCTTGATGTGCGTGGCAAAGTTGCAAATGCGCTTGTCCTTGGTCAAGACATTGTTGTTTGGGCGAACTCTGAATCCATAAACGGGAAACTAATTGCATTACAGCCTGATCCAGACGCATCGACTAATACACATGCGTTGAGAATACGTTTGCTAGGTGAAAATATAAATTCAGGAATGTTAGCAAGCGCAGAATTACCACTAATTAAACAGTTTGATGCTATCACAATTCCTGTATCAGCGGTCGCAACAAATGCAGGAGAAAGCCATGTATATGTATTCAACGATGGTCTATTAAGTAGAAAGTCTGTGAAAATTCAACAACGCGTCGGTACCGAATATATTATTTCCCCCGGGCTTGTTGCTGGAGAGTTAATAGTTGCCCGCGATGTTTCAGGGCTAGTAGATGGGCAACACGTCACTGCAGATATGTAGATTAAGCATTATTAGCGACGCTATACTTTAATTACACATTTTTACTACGTCGTGCGTTTCTATACAAAGATTATGATGGCACATTCAATGTGCTGTAACTTAGAATCAAAGCAAAAGGGATTTTAATAGTAATGGGGATTATTAATTTTTCTATTAAAAATCCATTAATTGTAAATCTATTTTTACTGCTCGTTGTAATTACAGGCGTTATTTCTTGGCGAAGCATGCCTCAAGAAATGTTCCCAGTGGTTGAAATCGATAAAGTACGTATAAGTACTGAATTTGAAGGTGCCCCGCCAGAGGAGGTGGAGTCACAAGTCACTATTCCAATTGAAGATGAGATCGATTCACTAGCCGACATTGATGTCGTGACATCGGAGAGTAATGAAGGCATCTCTAAAATCATCATCAAATTAAAATCCGATGCGGATGTGGATGAGTTTGTAAGAGATCTTCGTTCATCGGTAGATTCAATTACAGACCTTCCCGATGAGGCTGAACGTCCTGATATCACACGTCTAAAAACGCGTTTTCCAGTAATAAGCATGAGTGTTTATGGAGATATAGCCATGGGTACACTCATTCAATTTTCAAAAGATATTAAAAAACGTCTTCAGCAAATAAATGGTGTTGCCAGTGTCAGTATTGCGGGTGAGCGAGAATGGGAAATATGGGTTGAAGTAGACCCTTATGTAATGTCTGCGCGAAATGTTTCATTAGATGCCGTTATCACAGCCCTTCGCAATAATTTAAGAGACTTGCCAGGCGGTTCCCTTAAAGCCTCTGAAGGCGACATTTTGTTACGCGGTAAAGGAACTGCTCCAAATCTTGAAGCTACAGGAAAAATTGTAATTCGTAGTAATTTGAGTGGAGGCCAGCTGGTGCTGGACGAAATTGCAAAGGTTCAGTTACGCCTCGAAGAAACGCAGACATTAGGCCGGTTTAATGGCGAGCCATCTGTAAATCTGACGGTAACTAAAACAGCAAAGGCTTCAACCATTGAAGTATCACAAACTGTGCGAGAACTTGCAGCTACGTTGCAAAATGAATTGCCAGCAGGAATTAAAATTGGGTTGTTTGGTGATTTATCTAAATATGTGAAAACACGTCTTGAAACACTTAAGTCATCAGGGGCAGTTGGCTTATTTTTAGTTTTATTATCTCTATATTTATTTTTAAATTTTCGTGTTGCAGTTATTACTGCATTAGGCATTCCAGTTTCATTTTTAGTGGCTGTAATTATTATCTATTACTTTGGATTTACCATTAATATGGTATCGATGTTTGCATTTCTCATCGCATTAGGAATGATTGTCGATGATGCAATCATTATTACTGAGAATGTTTATCGGCATATGGAAAATGGAATGCAAGGCGAGGCTGCAGCAAAACGCGGCGCAAGTGAAGTATTTTGGCCCGTTATGGCATCCACTACTACAACAATAGCGGCATTTTTACCAATGTTTGGCGTATCAGGTACATTGGGTTTATTTATCCAAGTCATTCCGGTTGTCGTATCCGCATCATTAATTGGTTCACTACTTGAAGCATTTATCGTATTGCCCTCCCATTCTGCTGAGATACTTCGAATTTCAAAAAATAAAAAGCGCAGCTGGATAAATTGGCGATTTTTGTTAGAAAAATATATTTCATTAATTCGTTTTTCATTACGTAACCGATACTTTGTATCTGCTGTGACCATAGGTGCATTAAGTGTGGTGTTGGTATTTGCTCATACAAGGATGCCGTATAATCAATTTGGTGATGTAGAAATTGGTCAGTTTCTTGTCAATATTGAGGCTACAAATACGTATAGCATTGAAGATACTACAGAGCTTGCCATTGAGATAGAAAATCGCATGGATGATGTATTTAAAGAAGATGAGTTAGATACATTGCTTACAAATGTTGGTGTAATTCTGATTGATTTTAATCGCCTTAAACTTGGAAGTAATTATATTCAGTATGTGGTTGATCTGAAAAAATCTAAACCCGAAGGAGTTATTGAGAAATTTATTAGCCCAATCGTAAATTTGCGTTTTGAGCCGCATGGAAAGCGAGAACGTACTACAGAAGCAATTATGGATGATATTCGTAATAGTGTTGCATCAGTGCCTGGAATACAGCGATTTTCAATTTTGCGTCCTCAAGGAGGTCCTGCAGGTTCTGATATAGAAGTAGGAATTATAGGAAAGGAAACCGATACATTGCTTTCAGTTTCAGGCGAAGTCGTAAACTTTTTACGTCGCGTCCCAGGGGTTAAAGATGTACGCCAAGATTTAGAGCCAGGGAAATTAGAATACCAATACACAATTAACGAACGAGGTCGTGAACTCGGGTTAACTCAAGCGCAAATCGCAGACGCAGTGCGTACCGGTTATTTAGGTTTGGAAGTCATGCAGGTGAACTGGAAAACCGATCGCTACCCTGTTCGCGTGATTTTTCCTGATTCCATACGTAAAGATGGAGCCGGTTTAAAACGACTTCCAATCACATTAGCCAATAGTGGCACCGTATATTTGGGCGACATTGCAAACATTGAATTGGGACGGGGTCTAGGTCCTGTGCAGCGCCGCGACTCACAGCGCTTGTCGCTTATAACTGCTGAAGTAGATAAAGAAATAATTACGCCGATTGAAGTGAATGAACTTATAGATCAAGAATTTGTTGGTTTAAGCGATAAATATTATGGGTATTCCTTGCTGCATTTAGGAGAGAAAAAAGAATCTCGCGATTCATTTAATGATATTGGCAACATGTTAATTATTGCTTTAGTCATAATCTTTTTTATTCTTGCAGCCTTATTTAAGTCACTGCTTGATCCATTCGTAATTATGTTTGCCATACCTTTTGCAATTGTTGGGGTGATCATTGGCCACATGCTGTTTGGCTATAATCTGCAGTTTTTATCAATGATAGGTTTTCTGGCGTTGACGGGTATTGTTGTAAACGATTCACTTATCTTAATTGACTTTTCAAAAAAACGAATTGCAGAAGGCGTAAGTTGTTTTGATGCATTAGTGGATGCAGGACGAATTCGCATTCGCCCAATTTTATTAACCACGATAACTACTTTTCTTGGAATTTCGCCGCTTATCTTTTTTGCGAGCGGTCAAACCGCGTTTTTATCACCCATGGCTGTAAGTCTTGGGTTTGGATTAATCTTTGCATCAGTTTTGATACTCGTAGTGTTACCTTGTTTTTATATGATTGCAGACGACATGCGCAATTATATTTCTGAACGTTTTTTTTCTAGACAAGCTGCCAAAATATAGGCGTCGAATTATGTCTGCATTAGGCTAGTAGCGGACATATTCATTAGCCTAAAAATTAAATGCTGTTTAATAATTCATGAACAGTTTCCTTTGCTTGTTCACTGCTATATTTTGCTTGAGTTAATACATCGATAGCTGCATTTTCATTTCTCTGCTTGATGTATATATAGAACTCATCCAATAGTCCAAAATGATAAAGTCTTTCATTCATCGTCTTTCCATCATGGCAATCCATTTACTTCGTCTCCTAACAGTCAGTAGCGGACAAAAAGCCTAAAATTCAAAAAAGTTAACTACGAATGACTGCTTACGACCAATAGCACACATTAACAATTAAATGTTAAAATATTGTCTATTTTATTAACCAGGTTCATGGACAACACACAGTACCATGCAGTGTTGATCACAATGAATACTACGTTGAGATACATTTTTATTTCTTATCTATTTTGTTTTCAGTCTTTACTGTTAGCCGGCGAGGCACAACAAATCAGAAATCCCGATAGCGGACTATTAAGCTGGAAAATAGATGATCAAGGATTCAGTCTGGAATTAATACAACTATTGCCAGATTACATTCGTGCTATTTATGGACAACACGGTTTTCCACATGAAGCTATTGAAGATATTGCCAGTTATTGTATTTTTGGAACAAAAGTCATCAACACTTCTGATACGAGTTTGTTTTACAGTATCGCCGATTGGTATGCAGTCACAGCCGATGGAGTAAAACATACATTTAAAACCAAAACTCAGTGGCTGGACGAATGGAGAAAAATGGACATACGCTACTCCTGGACTATTTTGCCCGCAGAACAAACGTTTGAAATTGGGGATTGGAGTCAGGGTTTCACTACGATCAAACTGCCACGCGAAGAACCATTCGACCTAATCTACAACTGGAATCTGGAGGGTGAAAAAAATGTGGGGAAGATCAAAAATATGCGTTGTGCGCCAAGCAATCTACAGGATAAATAAAATGCGTAACACCATAGTACTGTTAATTATTTATTGCTTGTATGCATCAGGATTGATGGCGGTTGAACAAACGCTTCCTAAGCTCGGTTACCAATTAAATGAACTATCCAAACCTTTTGATGCACCCGACTTCAACCTTCAAGATATGGACGAAAATACATTTTCTCTGAAAGATTTTCATGGGAAAGTGTTATTGATTAACTTCTGGGCAACCTGGTGTCCACCCTGTCGCCGTGAAATGCCTTCAATGGAAAGGTTATACCAGAGAATGAAAGGCACAGATTTTATCATCATCGCAATTAATCAGTTAGAAAGTTCAGATCATGTTTTCTCTTATATGGGAGATCTCGGTACAGACCCGAGTTTCCCGATTCTGTTTGATATGGAGAGTAGAGTTTCAGAGGCATATAAGGTCGCAGGTATTCCCACCACATTTTTAGTGGATAAAATGGGGAAAGTAAGATTCCGGGCCATTGGCGGACGAGAATTTGATCACCCGGAAGTAGAAAAAATCATTCGCGATTTGCTATCAGAAAAATAAATATAAATCATTTTTACTTTGGGACGATAGCGGTCATTAGTACTTGGTAATTTATGATTTTAAAAAGATACTACTGTATAACCGTCAGAAATAAGCTTTCGTAGACTTGCTAACCCTGAAGTATCTGGTAAATCATTATCTATTAGAAAATTATAATTGAGGTTTTTAAGGCACCTTCGGCTTCAAAAACCACCGCACATTCCTTAGAAACACCTAAAACTTTATCCTTTACTCTTTCGTACACTTTATGAGCCGGGCAATTTTCTTTTTCTAACTCTATAGGCCAACGCGCACCTGTGCCTAAAAATATGATAGCTACCTCGTCCCCATTTTGTTCACAGTCATATGCAAATGCACAGCCGTTGTAAGCACGCGCTAATGCTTCTTGGGTTCCAGACTCAGGATCAGAAAGTATCACAACTGCATTTTTCACAATATGCCTCCTAGGTATTTAGTGTTTTAAGATAATATATAAATGTACAAATTATTTAATGCCCGCTTTGGGTCTTTAGCGGTCATTCAAGCTAATATCTAATTTCTTGAATATGCTTTTATTCAAGCATTGTATATTTAGCACCTTTTATCAAATTTTCATCGCCTTCAAAGCCTATACTCAGGCACTGCATCTGAATTCCATTAAAATTAAGGAAAGCGCTAATGAGCATTATATATGTGGATTAAAATCGGAAAACCAAAGAAAACTGCTAAAAATAAAGTAGTTGAAATGGATCGTCGCAGTAAATCGGACCGACGTTCATTTGGACGAGCCGCTAAATTTCCAGTAATAAACCGCATTGGCAACTTAATTAAACAAGACCGGCGTTCAACCCCCGATCGACGTATCGCTAATATTCATGTGAAAGAACTTGATGTTCATTTCGATGAGAAGCAATTTAAGAATAACTGATTGATGAGTTAAGTATTATTTTAGATAATTAGCTAGATTTGCGATTTTGTAATTCAAAATTAGTAATAGTTTTATAATAATGGTGCTATAACGAGACTTACAATTGCCATTACGTTAATTAAAATATTCATGGACGGGCCGGACGTATCTTTGAAAGGGTCACCAACCGTGTCACCTACAACTGCTGCTTTGTGAACATCTGATCCTTTACCGCCTAAGTTTCCTTTTTCGACATATTTTTTGGCGTTATCCCATGCACCGCCAGCGTTTGCCATCATTAATGCAAGGAGTACGCAACCTAATAATGCGCCGCCGAGCATTCCGCCTAGCGTTTCAGCACCAAAGCCAAAGCCCACCACAACGGGTGCAATGACTGCTAATAATCCAGGAGGGATCATGCGTTTTAATGCAGCCGTTGTTGCAATATCAATACAGCGAATGGTGTCAGGTTGTGCTTTACCTTCGAGCAAACCAGGTATTTCTTTAAACTGTCTGCGAATTTCTTTGATCATATCAAATGCAGCATCACCCACTGCAGTCATTGTCATTGATGCAACAATAAATGGGAAAATACCACCAATAAATAATCCTACTAAAACCATCGGATCACTTAAATCTAATACGATGGATTCTTTGCCATGACTCACTTCTGCAAGAAAAGCAGTGATAATTGCAAGTGCTGCTAAAGCTGCGGCACCAATAGCAAAACCTTTTCCTATCGCGGCGGTTGTATTACCCACCTCATCGAGTTCATCTGTAATTTTTCTAACATCTTCACCAAGCTCTGCCATTTCGGCAATTCCACCCGCATTATCTGCAACGGGACCGTAGGCATCGATGGCCATAGTAATGCCAACGGTTGCTAGCATTCCAACTGCAGCAATACCCACGCCATATAAGTTAGCAAAATGATTTGCAAAGAAAATAATTGCAGCAATACTTAATACGGGTACCACAACTGATTGCATTCCCGTTGCCAGTCCAGCAATCAGCACTGTTGCTGGACCTGTTTCACCACCCTTAGCAATTTTTCTTACGGGGCTGCCTCCAGTGTAATACTCAGTTACAAGACCAATAATAATTCCACCTACTGCGCCTGACAGAACTGCAATCCATATACCATTACTCACACCAAACTTGTTGATTACAAAGTAGGCCGCAATAATAAAAATTACGGCAGCGGAAAATGTTCCAATTCGAAGTGCGGTTGCTGGTGATTTTCCAGAGACAAGTTTTACTAAAAGAATTCCAAGAAGAGAACAAATAATACCTGTTGATGCCAATGCAAGTGGCAAGAACATGAGGACATCTTTGCTGCCCAGCTGCTCGATGACTAAAGGGGATAATGTTGCAGCTATAGCAATTGTTGCAATGATGGAGCCGCAATATGATTCAAATATATCTGATCCCATACCTGCAACATCACCCACGATGTCGCCAACATTGTCGGCAATTACTCCAGGATTACGTGGGTCATCTTCAGGAATGCCTGCTTCTATTTTACCAACCAAATCAGCACCAACATCTGCGCTTTTTGTAAAGATGCCGCCGCCGACACGCGAAAATAATGCAACGGTGGAGGCGCCCATGCCAAATCCATGTATGACATTGGCCGTGGCAGGATCTTGTCCATATATTAAATAGAGTGAACCGAGTCCTAGCAGCCCCATTGCTGCAACCGTTAACCCCATTATTGAGCCACCAAAAAAAGCAACATTCAGCGCTGCCCCTGCACCTTTTTCGTGAGCGGCAACTGTCGTGCGTACATTTGCACGGGTGGCCGTATACATTCCGATGTAGCCGGCTGCAGAAGAGCATAAGGCCCCAACAATAAATGCAATTGCTGTATTTTGGCCGAGTTCAGAAATCCATATGACAAGGGTTACACAGGCTGCAAATATAAACAGAATGGTGTATTCGCGCCGCATGAAGGTCATCGCACCTGTGTGGATGGCATCGGCAATTTCGACTACTTTTCCTGAGCCCTGCGAGTAACGCAATACAGACAAATAAATTAAAAATGCTGCGAACAGTCCCAAAATGCCTAATAACACAGGCAGTTGATGGATTGTCATGAATAATTCTCCCTGAGAGGTAACAAATTTATAATTTTTGCTTTAGGTAATAGCACGAATCTTAATCATGTAGTTTAGATAGGTAATCCCAGTGCTCTGGTTAGAAAATTGTGACGTCATGTCATTCTTCGGACCGGAATTATATAGGCTAAGTTGCCAATATTTCCAATTTTATGAGCTCATGCAAACAAATGTACCAATTGGTTAAGATTTAGTATATAGGCGGGAATTGTAAGTGTATATTTTATCAATTAACTGAATAAATATTGGTGTAGCCAAATTGGGAACTCACGACTTTCTTAAAAACCCTAAGGTGGAGTTACGCTATTTTAGAGTGCGCGCTATTATTGCCGCGCTATTTGTGGCGGCTTGTATTTTTTTGCTAGGGGCACGGCTTTTTTATTTGCAAATAACAAGCAATGAACACTATGCAACATTGTCTCAAGAAAATCGCGTGCGCATTGTTCCGATACCACCCACCCGAGGCTTAATTTTTGATCGAAACCGAAATTTACTTGCCGACAATAAACCCAGTTATCAAATAGAAGTTACTCCAGTTGAAGTTGACAATATTGAAGAGGTAGTTACAAGAGTTGGTAAATATATTGAATTAGAGGAGCACCATCTTAGAAAATTTTATGACGATGTGAACAGAAAGCAAGCATTCGAATCTAGTACCTTAAAATTAAATTTAAGTGAAGTTGAAGTCGCACGGTTTTCGGTTAATCGCCATCACTTTCCCGGGGTGGAAATTACGGCGCGCGCAAATCGCTATTATCCATTAGCAGGAATGGGCTCGCATGCGTTGGGTTACGTAGGTCGTATTAATGCACAAGAAACACAATGGATAGATAAAAAAAA
Source organism: Gammaproteobacteria bacterium (assembly GCA_965247265.1). Taxonomy (GTDB): domain Bacteria; phylum Pseudomonadota; class Gammaproteobacteria; order UBA4575; family UBA4575. The sequence goes on along the minus strand of OZ252002.1, from coordinate 60,977 downwards.
TTATAGCGGGACTACACATATTGGAAAATTAGGCGTAGAAAAATTTTATGAAGACATTCTTCATGGCGAAGTTGGATATGAGCACATTGAAATAAATGCGCAAGGGCGCAAACTACGTGTTTTAGAAAAAGTCACACCAAGTCCTGGCTCAGACCTAATTTTAACATTAGATTCTCGGCTACAAAAAATAGCAGAAGACGCATTAGGTGAACAAAATGGTTCTGTTGTTGCAATGGATCCTTATACTGGTGAGGTTTTAGTATTTGTAAGTAAACCAAATTTTGATCCAAACTTGTTTGTAAATGGAATTAGTAATAAACAGTACTCAGCCCTACGAGATAATCCAAATCGCCCTTTATTTAATCGTGCATTAAGGGGCCAATATACACCCGGTTCTACAATAAAACCAATGCTGGCTTTAGCGGGCTTGCATTATGGTGTCACATGGGCTGAGAAGACGATGTATGCGGGCCCATACTATAAATTGCCTGGTCATAAACGAAAGTATCATGATTGGAAAAAAGGTGGGCATGGTAAAGTTGATATGTTCAAAGCCATAACGCAATCGTGTGATGTGTATTTTTATACTCTAGCAAATAATCTTGGTATTGATCGAATGTCTGAATTTCTAATGCAATTTAATCTTGGTTATAAAACAGAGTTAGATACTTGGGGCGAAGCGAAAGGTTTAATTCCTACACAAGAATGGAAGCGAGGTGTATATGGCCAGCCTTGGTACCCCGGTGAAACCATTATAACCGGAATTGGCCAAGGTTATATGCTGACTACACCGCTCCAGCTTGCTACTGCAACGAGTGCTTTAGCAATGCGTGGTCAAGGTATTCGGCCAAGATTTTTACGTGCAATACGTACACCAGGTGAGGAGGAAGAGAGCATGTATGCAACTGCCATGCAAACGATTGAAGTGTCAAATGAATATTATTGGGACCAAATAATATCAGCGATGGAGGATGCTGTTCATAAACCAAATGGGACAGCTTATAGAATTGGTAAAGACGCAAAATATAAAATTGCAGGTAAAACAGGTACTGCACAAGTATTTGGGTTAGCGGAAAATGAAGAGTACAAAGCAGAAGAACTCGATAAGAAACTTCACGATCATGGGCTATTTATTGCATTTGCGCCGATTGATGAACCTAAAATAGCCATTGCGGTGGTTGTCGAGAACGGTGGAAGTGGCAGTAAAGTTGCTGCACCTGTTGCAAAAGTTGTAATGGATCATTATTTATTAAGCAAAGAAGAATTATTAGCTGTTTCAAAATAGCATTAATAATAATTAAATGCCTACACCAATTAGCAACGAAAAAAGTATTTTAAGTATTGACCCTACATTAATGGGTGCGCTTATCATTCTTTTTGGTATTAGTCTGGTAGTGCTGTATAGCGCAACAAGTGGTGATATGAATGCAATTACACGTCAGTCCATTCGGTTTGGGATAGGATTTTTTGCATTGATTACTTTAGCGCAAATTCCAAATAAACAATTATCAAATTGGGCACCATGGTTATTTGCGATAGGCATGATTTTATTATTTGTCGTGATTGCGATTGGTTATAGTGGTAAAGGTGCGCAACGTTGGCTTGATTTAGGCGTTATTCGTTTTCAGCCATCTGAGCTCATGAAAATTTTTTTGCCGATAATGGTTGCTTGGTACTTTAGCGATAAGCCAATGCCGCCTTCATTGAAGGATATAGTGATTGCATTAATAATTATTGCGATTCCTGCAGGACTCATTGTTCGTCAGCCAGACTTAGGAACAGCGATACTCATTGTTTTAGCAGGTTTATTTGTTATCTTCTTAGCTGGTATCACGTGGCGGCTACTCACAATATTTGTTGGATTGGTTTTGGCTTGTATGCCACTATTTTGGTTTTATTTGCATGACTACCAGCGCCAACGAATACTTACCCTACTGAATCCTGAGAGTGATCCACTTGGAACTGGATACCATATCATTCAGTCCAAAATTGCGATTGGGTCTGGTGGTATTTATGGGAAAGGGTGGTTGAATGGGACACAATCTCAGCTAGATTTTATACCTGAACGTTCAACGGATTTTATATTCTCAGTGTTTAGCGAAGAATTTGGATTTATGGGTGTTGCTTTATTGTTATTTATTTATGGATTTATTGTCTTACGTGGCTTAAGCATTGCTGCACGTGCACAGGATACATTTTCGAGATTGCTAGCGGGGAGCTTAAGTTTATCTTTTTTCTCTTATTTTGTAGTCAATATTGGAATGGTTAGTGGTCTGCTACCCGTCGTGGGTGTTCCATTACCCTTAATTAGCTATGGCGGCACATCCGCAGTAACAATTTTGGCAAGTTTTGGAATTTTAATGTCAATTCATTCGCACCGTAAATTATTGTCATGAAGTTGTATACGTTCATTGCGGTTATTATGTTTATATTCTGCATGTTGCCGATTTATTGCTTTGCTTATGGCAATTATGCAGAACGGCAAGATGTAATCTCGTTCATTGACAAATTTTCTGCGCAACACCAATACCCTAAATCTGAATTATCAGAATTGATGAGCGGTGTAGAAAAGCAAGAAAAAGTGCTGGAAGCAATACAACGCCCTGCAGAGAAGAAAAAAAATTGGGAGGAGTATCGAGCGATATTTGTAACTCAAAAACGCATTGATAAAGGTTTGCAGTTCTGGTCGGATAACGCAAGAATTCTAGCTGATGCCGAAAGAAAATTTGGTGTGTCGCCAGAAATTGTTGTAGCCATAATTGGAGTTGAGACATTTTATGGAAAATATGATGGTAGATTCAAAGTGCTCGACTCATTAGTTACCTTAGGATTTGATTATCCGCCACGCCAAAAATTTTTCCGTAGTGAGTTAGAACAATTTCTGTTGCTGACTCAGGAAGAAGGGTTTAATCCGAATACAATAAAAGGGTCGTATGCCGGGGCTATGGGTAAAAGTCAGTTTATATCTAGTAGCTATAGGCGATATGCAATAGATTTTAATGAGGATGGGCAGCGCGATTTATGGGATAGCAACGAGGATATAATTGGAAGTGTCGCGAACTACTTTAGCAAACATGGTTGGCAAGCAAATGAGCCAGTCACTGTTCCTGTGTTAATAAATGGCGAACGATATTCAGAATTATTAAGCAAAGGAATAAAACCTGTTGCATCGGTGTCTGATTTATCACAGTATGATGTTGAAATAGATTCTAGTCAGTATTCGCAAAAAAAAGTTGCACTACTTGAATTAAAAAATGACAATTCAGTAGAGTACTGGGTGGGTTTTGATAATTTTTATGTTATCACTCGCTATAACCACAGTCATATGTATGCAATGGCTGTATACCAATTAAGCCAGCAGATCAAGCAAAATATCAAAGACTACGTTGCTCAAAACTAACTTCATAACAATTGATCGTAATATTTACGCATGGGGGCTTGTCTTTATTATTGTTGGGTTACAAGCGTGTTCAACAAATCAACCTAACGAAGAAGAAGTGTCTGTTGCTACGGCGACTACAACGCAAAAGCTTCCACCAGGCCCTATTCCAAAGGTTGAACCTAAAAGTCGTTACGGAAATCCAAGTTCCTATGTTGTCTTTGGAAAGCGATATCACACGTTGCCGACGAGTGATGGTTATGTGGAAAGAGGCATCGCATCATGGTATGGGAAAAAATTTCATGGTCGTCGCACGTCAAGTGGAGAACCTTATGATATGTACGCAATGACTGCAGCACATACACAATTGCCTTTACCAACATATGCGCAAGTTACAAATCTTAAAAATGGAAGGCAAATAATTGTCCGTGTAAACGATCGTGGACCTTTTCATCATAATAGAATCATTGACTTGTCCTACACAGCTGCTACCAAGCTCGATATTGTCCGAGATGGTACAGGTTTAGTCGAAGTGCGGGCGCTTGATCCGCTAAGCTATCAATATGTTATTCCATCAAATGATAGTGCCAAGGTCGTAACGGAGGTTAAAGCAACGAGTACACCACTAGAAGGCCAACAACAAACTGCAAATGTTAATTCTGTAGATCCTCGCGTATTTGTCCAAGTCGGCGCATTTGGGGATCGTGCTAATGCTGATCAACTCGTCAATCAATTAAATAATTTTGAAATAGGCGATGTTACGATATCGTCTGTTGTTCAAAACCAAAAAGAGTTGCATCGGGTAAGAATTGGACCATTATCTACCGTTCAATCTGCTGACGACACCGTTGCTAAACTTATTGATATCGGCATGACAGAACATCGTGTTGTGATCGAATAACAATAGCGTCAAGTAAGTAATTAAGGAATAAATTTAATGAGAATTAAACAGCTAACAAGTATGTTTTTTTTGTTAATAACTTGTGTATATGTGAACGCCGATACATCCCCTATTCCTGCGCCACCCGAGTTTGATGCATCAAGTTATGTGTTGATGGATTATGGGAGTGGTTCTGTATTGGCTGAACATAACTCAAGGGCGCGAGTTGATCCTGCAAGCCTAACTAAGATTATGACAGCTTATGTTGTGTATAAGGCGTTGGCTGCAGAAAATGTAACGTTAGTAGATCAGGTCTTAATAAGCGAAAAAGCGTGGCGTACCGTTGGGTCAAGGATGTTTGTTGAAGTAGGAGATAGAATAATTCTCGAAGAATTGCTTTTAGGGTTAATCATTCAGTCTGGTAATGATGCAAGTGTTGCATTAGCCGAACATGTAGCAGGGACGGAGGAGGCTTTTGCAGATGTAATGAATTCGGAAGCAAATAAACTTGGTCTTGAAGGCACACATTTTACTAATTCAACCGGGTTACCAGATCCAGATCATTACACGACTGCTTATGATGTGGCCTTATTGTCTCGAGTAGTTATTAAAGACTTTCCAGAAGAATATAAGCGTTATTCTGAAAAAGAATTTACGTTTAATGGCATTAAGCAATATAACCGAAACAGACTTTTATGGCGCGATTCAGCTGTAGATGGTCTAAAAACTGGGTATACAGAATCTGCCGGATATTGTTTAGCCGCATCCGCTATTCGAAATGATATGCGTCTTTTGTCTGTGGTAACAGGGGCAAATAGCAGTAAATCAAGAACGGTTAATACCCAAGCATTATTAAACTATGGATTCAGATATTACGAATCGCACCAGTTATACAAAGCAGGGGAGTCACTTGTAAATCAAAGAATGTGGGGAGGAGTGTCAGAGCTTATACAGTTGGGGCTTGGTGAAGATTTATTTGTTACCATCCCACGAGGTAAATACGATTCATTAAAAGCAACAATGAATATTCAATCAGATATTGAAGCGCCCATTGATGCAGGGGATCATGTAGGCACTGTTAAAGTTACGTTTGATGGGCATGATTTTTCTGAGAACAATTTAGTAGCATTGCATTCGAATCAGCAAGGGAATTTGTGGCGCCGTATCGTTGATTTTTTCTTGAAGTTTTTTCACTAATTACTTTCAAAACAATTTCGTGGACAAAGTTCTGGCATTTCTTAATGGCGAGTATAAGCCGCTCGACGCATGTCATATATCGCCTCTTGATCGTGGATTTTTATTTGGTGATGGCATTTACGAATTAATACCTGTTTACAATAAAAAACCGTTCTATTTGCAATACCACATTTCGAGATTGAGTCGAAGTATGGACGAGGTTCGTATTGATAATCCTCACTCAGTTTCAGAATGGAAAAGGATCATTGAAGCGTTGATTCAACAGTCGCAAGCAAATGATCTTGCTGTGTACATTCAAGTTACAAGGGGAATTGCGCCTCGAGACCATGCGTTTCCAGAAAGATCAAACCCAACTGTTTTTGCAATGGCAAACACATTAGCCAAAGTTCCAAAAGATTTGCTAGAAAATGGCGTTGCATTGATAACAGCAAAAGATATGCGTTGGCAGCGCTGTGACATTAAGGTTATTACATTATTACCAAATATATTAGCAAGACAAGATGCAGCGCAGTTAGCGGCAGTTGAGGCTATATTAATACGCGATGGATTTGCTCTAGAGGGAGCTGCTAGCAATCTTTTTGTAGTTCGTAATGAAACAGTCTATACGCATCCAAAAGATAATTTAATATTACCAGGAATTACACGAGATGTAGTATTAGAATTGTTAACAGATTTAAAAATTGCATGCGAAGAGAGAGCTATTCCTGAAGATTGGCTTTTCTCATCCGAAGAAATATGGATTACCAGTTCAACAAAAGAGGTCCTTCCTGCCACGAAAATTAATCAGCAGACTATTGGTAGCGGTATGCCCGGAGATAATTGGAAAAGGATTTATAATTTATACCAACAACGTAAATCAAGCTTTCAGCAGTAAAATTAATTCGCTGTCAACTCTGTAGACATGTCAGATGAGTCACTATTAACGTTTCCTTGTGAGTTCCCGATAAAAATATTTGGGAAAAATCATCATGGATTTCATCAAGCTGTTGTTGAAAAACTTAAAAGGCACATAAAGGAATTTGATAAAACTAAAATAAAAGAAGTCGAAAGCAAACAAAAGAACTATTGCAGTGTAACTGTTTACGTTAATGCAACCAGTCAAGAGCAATTAGATGAGATTTATATGGAATTATCTTCAAGTGACTGGGTTATTATGGCACTATAATCAATTCAATGTGTAATCTTCAAGTTCATTATTTAGGAACTCAAGAATATAGTTCGGTCTTTACAAGCATGCAGGAGTTCACAAATAAGCGAACTCAAGAAGCAGTTGATGAATTCTGGTGTGTGCAACATCCTCCGGTTTTTACATTAGGTGCAAATGCCGATATTCAGCATATACATACTGCATCAGAGATCTCCATAATTAAGTCAGATCGTGGTGGTGAGGTTACGTACCATGGTCCAGGACAAGCGATTATCTATTTGTTAGTGGATTTGCACCGCAAATCGATTGGTGTAAAGAAGCTGGTGCAGTGCATCGAGCAATCTGTAATAGAATTACTGTATATCTATGGTATTTCGTCTGAATCATGCACAGATGCTCATGGTGTATATATAGAGGGTGTCAAAATTGCGTCACTTGGTTTGCGAGTCCGTAGTGGTTGTAGTTATCATGGCGTTGCACTTAATGTTGATATGGATTTAAATCCATTTTCACTGATTAATCCCTGCGGATTTTCGGGGCTAAAAGTCACACAGTTGAAAGATCATGGAGTTAAGACAAATTGCCAACAAATTCAAAAAGAATTAGTTGAGCTGCTTTGCATAAAACTCAACTATAAAATAGATAAAGTAACTGATCATGGTCAATAAAACACATATTTCAAAACTGGGCATAAAAAAACGCGGTATTGAGAAAGTTACACGTATTCCAGTAAGAGTAGAAAAAATAAATAAACGCATTCCTAAGCCAAGTTGGATACGTGTGCAAGCGCCTTTTACTTCAAAAGTTAAAGAATTAAAAAGTATTTTACGTAATCAACAATTACATACGGTTTGTGAAGAAGCGTCTTGCCCTAATTTGACAGAATGTTTTAGTAATGGCACTGCAACATTTATGATTATGGGCGATGTTTGCACGCGACGATGTTCATTTTGTGATGTTGCACATGGTAGACCGTTGCCACTTGATAAAAATGAACCTGCACATTTAGCAAATACAATTAAACACTTAAATTTAAGTTACGTTGTAATTACATCTGTAGATCGTGATGACTTACGTGATGGTGGTGCAAGTCACTTTATTGAATGTATTCGAGAAATTCGAAAAATGTGTACGAAAACTAAAATTGAGATATTAGTGCCTGATTTTCGTGGAAGGTTAGACAAAGCTATGCAAATTTTAAGCGAAAATCCATCCGATGTTTTTAATCACAATTTAGAGACTGTGCCCCGACTATATTCTTTTGTCAGACCTGGTGCAGACTACGAACATTCATTAATGTTGTTAAGAAACCATAAACAAAATTTTCTACATGTGCCTACAAAATCAGGCTTAATGCTTGGGTTGGGGGAAGAAATAGACGAAGTGATGCAAGTGATGAAAGATTTGCGGGCACATGATGTTAATATGCTTACGTTGGGCCAATATTTACAACCCAGCATGCACCATTTGCCTGTGGAGCGATATCTTGACCCCAGTGAGTTTAATGACTTGCGAAATTTTGGAGAAGAGCTTGGCTTTGATCATATCGCCAGTGGTCCTTTGGTGCGTTCTTCTTATCATGCAGATATACAAGCAAAACAAGCACTAGGTTATACTTAAAGCGTGACTGATACAGTTGTAAAATTGATTGTAGATTTGGTGTTACCGCCAAGTGGCCCACTCATTTTTATTGCATTCGGTTTGTTGATGTGGATATTCCGACTTCCAAAATTTGCTGCATTTTGTATTTTATTTGGCGCGGTTGTTTTATATTTTGCTAGCACTCCATTTATTGCAAATAAGCTCCTTAATCCTCTGCAATATCACTATCCCGTACTGAAAAATATACCCGATGGCACACAAGCTATTGTTGTACTTGGCGGTGGGCGATTATCGATTGCGAGAGAATATGACAATTTAGATACCGTTAACGCAGAATCTCTAGAGCGCTTGCGTTATGCAGCAAGATTGGCAAAGATATATCAACTACCAATTATCTTAGTTGGTGGAAGTCCAAATGATGAAAGACAATCCGAAGCGAGTTTAATGCAGAATGTGCTTGTGACTGATTTTGGTTTGCAAGCAAAATGGCTGGAAGATAAAAGTAAATCTACATTAGAAAATGCAAAGCTTGCAAAAAATTTATTAAATAAAAACTCAATTTCAAATTTTGTTCTAGTGACTCACGCATATCACATGCCAAGAGCAGTTTGGAGTTTCAGAAAATCTGGATTAGATCCAACTCCTGCCCCTACTGTCATCTATAAGCCAAACAGGCTTGTATCTAAAAATATGGAATTCCTACCTCAAGCGAAGGCTTTGGAGGAAACTAGACTTGCACTGGGCGAGTTTCTAGCAAGATTGTGGTACCAGTATTTTAAAAGTTAATACATTTGTTACTTAAGAGAAGTAACATATTCATCAGCTTGTTTGAGCCGTTCTGGCGTACCTATATCAAACCAAATTCCTGTAAAGTATTCGGCGCTTACAAGTTCATTTTCAATTGCGTTGCGCAATATTGGTGCAAGTGTCAATTTCTTTTTTGGTAAATTTTTAAATAATTCAGGCCGATATATTCCAATACCGCTAAATGTAAGAAAATTTTCACCACTGTTAAACACTTTCCCAAACTCATATACGAAATCGCCACTTTGATTGTGAGGTGGGTTGTTGATAAGTACTAAATGGGCCTGCTTATCACCTGACAAATTTGCGAACGAAAGCGTGTGTTCATACCAAATGTCGCTATTAATGACTAAGAACGGATCATTGCCTAATAATGGCAAGGCATGAATGATTCCTCCAGCCGTATCTAATGGTGTATCTCCTTCATCTGAATAGCTAATATCTAAACCAAAATTCTGACCGTTACCTAAGTATTTTTTAATTTTGTTACCTTGGCAGGAAAGGTTAATAATAATTTCTGCAATTCCAGCGTGTTTTAATTTTTCTAAATGATGAGCGATGAGCGGTTTTCCTGCGATTTGAATTAATGGTTTAGGTGTATCATTTGTAAGTGGACGTAAACGCTCACCCAATCCTGCAGCAAGTAACATGCATTTCATTTCGTTACAAAACAACCTTATCTTGAATTAACTTTGCAAGTTTTTCTGTTTCTAGGTATTTGGGTGCAACCATTTTAATGTATTCTAAAGTGCGCGGAATGTCATGCAAGTAGTTAGGTTTATTATCACGAATGTTTAAACGCGTGAAAATACCAACCGCTTTTAAATGCCGCTGTATTCCCATTAAGTCAAACCACTTTAAAAAAATATGATCGTCAATATTTTCAATAACATTTTTATCAACAATTTGATCTCGGTACGAGAGTGCCCAAGATTCAACGTGCTGTTGAGGCCATTGAATATAGCAGTCACGCAAAAGTGAAACTAAGTCATACGTAATTGCGCCACGCACAGCATCCTGATAATCAATAATGCCAGGGAATCGATTGTCAATTTTCATTAAATTGCGTGAATGATAATCGCGGTGCACAAACACTTGCGGTTGATTCAACGCATTTTCCACCAAACTTGCAAAAATTTGAATTAATATAGTTTGTTCGTTTTCAGAGAGTGAAATTGAAAGATGCTTTTGTAGAAACCATTCCCTAAATAATTCCATTTCTGCTAGAAGCAGTGATTTATTATAGGTGGGAAGACTTTCGTAGGGCGTTTGTTGAATAATTAACAAAGCATCTAGGGCATTTTTATAATGTCCTTCTGCATTATCGTTATTCAATGTATTTAGAAGTAACGTATCACCAAAATCATCTAATAAGAAAAATCCAAAATCTAATGAGCTGAAATAAATGTGTGGGACAGGGAGCCCTTCTGACTCCAATAGATGAGTAACATTCATAAATGATTTGTTATTTTCTTTTTCAGGCGGAGCATCAACTGCTATATATTGAAATGTGTCAGATTTAAAACGATAGTAGCGACGAAAACTTGCATCACCTGATACTGAATCAAGAGAAAAAATTGATACACCTAATGTATCCCCAATCCATTTTTCTAATTGAGTTCGTCGGCTATCTGGAGTCATGAATAATTAGAGCTGGCAAACAAAATTTTACCAGCCACCACCGCCTCCACCGCCAAAGCTACTGCTTCCAGAGGATGAACCTGGTGCGGTTGAAGAGGAGGTAATGGCAGTACTTAGTGAATTACCGATAGTATTCGTAAAGGATGACATGTTGCTGGAATTCCAATTACTTCCTTTATACCATGTTGGGTGATAATCGCTAGATGTTTCGCTGGTACTAAACACTTTAGAAAATTGTTCGCCCCACTCATTTTCAACTTCAAGTGCAAGCGCAAAGGGGAGGTAGGTTTCAAATAGTTTGGTGTCTTTCTAGGAGGGTATTTTAGATTTAATTCTTCCTGTTCTGCTACTTTCAAGTATTGTTTAAAGCCTTCGGCTTTGTCTAATAGTTTTCTACCTTTTAATGTTGGCTTTTTAAGCAAAAAATAAAATATTATGTTCACTATAATTAACAATACTAATAACGCGCCATTAGCAATGCCAATTAAAGCGCCTAATGCGATAAGCGCGCCAATCTCGCCTGCAGACCATGCGCCTGAGAATAAAATTAGCATACCAAGGTCACTGGCTTTTTCGCCTGAAAGCTTTCTTCGAAATGCTTTATAGCAACCATATACTAATCCTGCTGTTACGGGTGTCCAAATAGATAACTAAAAGATAAGAAAGAGGGCTGAAGATTTATTATTCGAATTAGGGATGGAGAAAAAAATAGACAGTGTTAAGAAGAGTGTGATGACAATTCCAACTATAAGCATACGCCAATTATTAATAAAGTAACTGTTACCAAATCCCTGATTTAATGCTTTCTTGTGTTCACTTAATGCAGAAGAAATCACTTCATGGTTTTGTTTTTTAGCAGTAGCTTTGTATTATGGCCATCAAATAAGTTGGATAAAACGGCATGTTCTCCTGCAGGTAATTTTATTCCGGCGTTTTTTAGTTTGTGTAGTTCGTAATTAGTGCCTCCCTCACTAATTTTATTATACCCCATTACCGCAAGATTAATGATGGCAGCGGAAAAGGCTTTTTTGTCATGCCCCATTTCATAAATGTATCGAAGTGCACTTGGCGTGAAGCCACTTGGTGGGTGATAGCGCGGCACAATAACACCTTTTTTGGATCTTTACCTAAGCGTGACCAAGTAATGAGGTAAAATATCAATAAACATACAAACCCTAAAATACTGTAATGGTTTTGAAGATTTGCGTTTATCCACCATTTTAGTTTTTACGTTAAATCTGGTTCGGTAATTAATCCTTTTGGCCAGGCGACAACGATTGTTAAACCTTCATTACTTAAAAGAGGCTTCGTTGTTTGATATATAAAGTTGCCTGATGGACTTATTTCGCTCATATAGTCAATGTTTGTACTACCTATTCTGCCTGTAAATGCTTCAAGTCTGACATCATTCACAGAGATAGACTTTGGTAAGTACACATTGGCTTTAGCTTCTAGAATCGGAAATTCCCAACCATTGCCGGTTACATTCCAATAGAGTTCATCATGTTTAGTAAAAAAGCCTAATTGCTGAGTTGTTTTGTACTTAATGGTATATATGTGCTTGCCCCTTGAATCATATTTACTCTTATTTCCAATATAGATTCGAATGCCATTGTTTAATGTTTTTGTGTGGAAAGGCTCTTTCGTTCCATTTTTTAAAACTTCTACAATTTCAAAGTCTACTTTAATTTTATTTCCTAATAACCCTTGATAGTTGGTTGGAAAATCACGGTAAATACCTCTTTTAATTTTATTGTGTTCTGCCTGTACTGCAATATCTTCTGTGATAGCGATATTCGAGTCTTCATAAATATGGATATGGCTAATAAAAGATAATATTTCCTCTCGTGCGAAGGCGCAATTACTTTTCAGTAAAAAAATTGCAAGCATTGCTAGAGGAGCTTTAATTATTTCTAAAATTGAATTTTTATTACTCATCTAATTGAAAATATTCGTGGTAAGTGTACTTAAACAATTTTGCAACTAATAAATCTGGGAAAGAATCAATCCTTGTGTTAATTATACGAACTGCCCATTGTAATAACGTCGTACGTATTGAATATCATTCTCTGCATCCAATATGTCTTTCTGTAATTCAATAAAGTTTTGGTTCGCTTTAAGTTCAGGATAGTCTTCTGCAATAGCTATTAAATGATGAATTTTGGTTTCTAGTTCATGTTCGATTTTTCTCGTTCCATTATTTTTTCAATGGATTTAGCTTGAGACCTCAATTCTGTGACAGACTGAAGTAGGTTGCTTTCAAAATCAGCATATTGTTTTACAGCGTCGATAAGCTTAGGGATAAGGTCATGACGACGTTTTAGTTGTACATCTATATCACTCCAAGCAGCTAAAGTGGTGTTCTTATCATGAACCAGATTGTTGTATATCACGAGTGCCCAAATAAAAATTGCTATTAGGATGGCAATATATAGATATGTTTCCATGTGTTTATTTTGATATATAAAATTGGTAAATTGTTTGGATTATAATTTAATTAAATAGGGTTCCATTAAACCCAATATTTTCTAGAGACAGATTAATTTTTTCGATATTGTAGCCATAAATTACGTCTGGTCCGACGACGGAAACTGGGACACCTCGCGCGCGTAATGCCCAGAACCCTGTTACGCCAGCTATAGATTTTTCGACATCATGCTCAATGTAAGGGACAGCGTGATTGCTTAAGTGAATTCTCAGGCTATTACAATATGGGCACCATTCTGTGGTGTAGATGACAACCTCTTTCGAATCAGCAGTGAGTTTATGAAATAAAGCTGCTGCGCGGTTAATAGCAAATAATAAAATTGCTGACAATAAAAGCACATATAGTGCACGCTGTTTCATGATATTACGCTAATAATAAAAGAAAAGAATTTTTCAGTCTTTATCAACTATGTGAATAGTATGTTTTACAGATTGTCTAAATATGGTGATGATCCGTACCACAATTTCCGTTTAATATTTTCGTAAAGAAACAGGCTGCTGGGAAAGAAGAGCAGGTAAGAGCGATTTTAGCCACTTTTTGAGCGCAGTTTTATTATTGTTTGAAAGGAAACTAATGCAACATAAGAAAAAATAATTAGATTAAATACCAAAATTCCCAAAGTAGAATCTCCAGCCTCAAATTCTTTCCATGAACCTATTGGGACTACCGCTGCAAGCCCAATAGATATCACAGAAATTCTTTGTTTCTGTTTGTCACTGAAAATACTTAATAATAATATAATGTGCGCGACTACAATAGTTTTTATCAGTAATTGATCGTACAAGTGGTAATGAAAAACCGTAGCTAAAATTAATAATATTGCGGTTATTCTCAGTGTATGAGTGAGTGACATGCTTTAGTTAAAATTAAATTTACTAACCAGAATTTTTATCTTTAAATTTATTTATCACGGAGTAGACCAATAAAACCCACGGCGTTCCATGTAAGAACAAATCAAACCAGTCGATTGCTCGCATACCATTTGCACCGCTTGCGATCCATTTTAGTTTTTCCCAAACATGAGGTTCAGGTGTAAATGGGGCGAGGCCTAACGTAAGACAAACAACCAACCAGATTTTTGGATCTAATAGAATAGTTCGTAACTTAGTCAATTTAAAGATTTCAAGTAAACTTTTGAATTACGTTTATAGTTATAGAGAGCTTGCTTTTTAACAGGCAGCTTATCAAGCTGTATTGCCTTGAACCCGTGTTCCTGAAACCAATGCGCAGTCTGTGTTGTAAGCAAAAATATATTTGTGAGTCCTGCTTGATATGCTTCTTGCTCTAAATGTTCCAATATTTTGCTGCCGCGGCCATCAGATTGATAATTAGGATGTACAGCCAAACATGCAATTTCTGCAGAATTATCATCAGGGAAAGTGTGTAATGCCCCACATGCCAATACCATTCCGTCTCGTTTGATAATTCCAAAGTTCTCAATCTCAAGCTCCAGCTGCTCTCGAGAACGATCAACTAATGCGCCCTTGTCAATTAAAGGTTGTATTAGCCCTAAAATTCCACCCACATCATTAATTGTTGCAGGTTGAATCTCATCGTATGTTTCAGCAGTAATTAAAGTGGCCACGCCTTCTAACGTATAAAGTTCTTCTAGCAGCGCGCCAGAAATTGATGCATCTATTAAGTGTACGCGTTTGACATTCTCTAAGCATGCTTGAATAGCAATATTTAAGTACCGTTTAATTAGCTCTTTACTTTTAGGTAATTTTTTAACGAGTTCACGCGCATCATGAACATTGTAGTGATTATCGCTTTGTTTTTTTCTATTCTGCAGATTGAATTTGTCTAGTAAAAATATTAATTTTTCACTTTTCAATGTGTATGCTGCATGCATCGCAACATCGATACCAGAAAGATTAAAAATATCGCCTGTTTTGGAGTAACCCATTGGTGTTAGAAGTACAATATTATCGGAATCTAGTTGACGTTGAATTTCACCCGTAGCAATACTGCGGACTTCCCCCGTAAATTGATGGTCTATGCCGCCACGAACTCCAACGGGCTTAGCTCGGACAAAATTTCCTGACACCGTGTTTAGTTTCAGACCTGACATAGGGGTATTCACGAGTCCGATTGAGAATTGGGCTTCAATATTTGCTTTTAAACTGCCTGCTACTTCGGTGATGGTTTCAATGCAGTTTCGGTCCGTAATACGCATGTGATCATGAAATACACTCGAATTTTTTGCACCAATTTTTTTATCAATTAAAGTGCGAAGGCCTAAAACAAGTACAAGTTTTACTCCTAAGATATGTACCAGTGCTAAATCGTGAATTAGTGATGAAATACTAGATTTTGTTAGAAGTTTGTCATCCACATAAATCACAAATGTTTTTCCACGATGCGCATATATGTACGGCATTGCTTGACGCAACAAATCGAGTTGGAATGGTGAATCTTTAGACACTACGAATTATTCTCAATGTTTATACGTATATTACAATTAGGCGAATTTAGGATAAGTTTATGAATTAGTGAAAATTATTATATTAAATCTTTTGCTATCTTAGGCTTTGCCAGAAGTTTATAATATGTCAGAGATAATTGTCTAAGGAAATGCTATAAGAATGAGTGAGCAATATTCATTAATAAGGTGTTTAAAATGCTGAAAATTCAGCATAGTTTGGCACATGGATTTGTTTTGCTGGCGCTGTTGTTAATGTGCCAATCAGGCTATACGGGTGGAGAAACTAAAAAGTCTCCAATATTAGATCGTGTGGAGGTTGTCTATGAAGCACCTGAAAATATCGAAAATTTGAGTCTTGAAGAATTACAGGCCGAAAAGGCTGTATGTGTTCGAGATCTTTCGGTAATTAATGAAGCCAGTGATGAGCCTCAAGTAGCCAAACAAAAGCTACTGAATACCATACTAGAGCATGATAATAAGCGACTAGAAATTGTAGAGGTTATTCCAGAATTAATTGATCAATACCATATTAATGGGGAATTTCGTGACTCATTATTGGGATATCGGCGAACGTTTGATGTAGATATACGTGATGCGCGTCAACATGTGCATTCGTTGGATAATTATAAGTCATATGATTTTAGATTCTCAGCGGTATATATGTCTATGATGTTTAAATTTAATGAAAACCCAGAATTTCATGAACGTCTGGTTGAGGACATTAAAAATCCAGATACAGTAATTGGGGAATACCGCAAGAAATTAGATGATTCGTATGCGCAAGTTGAACACGATAAATATTTAGTACAGAACATTTATTCAATAAATGAATTAGAGCAAGTAATTGCCACTATTGATGAGGAGATAACTAAGCGAAGGCATGCTGAGTTATAGAGGCTTTAGGGTTAAATATTAGCCCAAAGAAAATGGAGGGTTGTGACTATGAATAGAGTAGTTATTGCATTGTTGGCGGCAGCGTATTCGACCGGAATTGTTTTGGCAGAAGAGCCGGCAAGTTCAATTGGGACACCTCAGCTAGTGCTGGATTCGCCTACTGCAACGAAGGTGAATTATCGAGATGTCGAGACCGAATTAATAACAGTTTACGATTCGAGGATATTTCCAGGCTTTAGAACATGTACGCCAGAAGATTATCGTAAACAAGATTATGATCCCATCGCATGTCAAGATGATGAGGTATCTCGCATGCTGTCTACGCGTGATCCAGACAGTAAAAGTGATGATCTGGTTGTGAGAGATAATGTAAAACCTAGCGGGAACATCTATAAGTTGAGGTTTGAACGATTTAAAAGAAAAAAGCAAAATTAAATTTATTGTATTTTAAAATTATAAAGCGGCAGAAATGCCGCTTTTTTGCTAGTGGTTACTAAATCTATACAACAAGTTAATTTAATATATACCTTCTAGTTATAGCGATCATATTCTAATGATCAATTTACTACATACCGGTTTGCCCAGCATGCAATGTGTTCCGCAATATAGTCCGCATCTTTTTTCTTAGAAATTAAATGATCTGTTTTATCTAAGGAGATAAAGCTTTTAGGATGTCGGGCTTCCGTGAATATTCTAGCTGCTTCGTCAATAGAAACGATGTCATCATACGGCGAATGAAATATTAAAATAGGTTTATCAAGTTTTTTTTGTAAAGTGACGTTCATTATAGGATTTTAAATCTTCAATGTACGCTTTAGTTAATCTAAATGGTCGTTCAAACACTGTTACACCTGCATAGCCGTGTTTGATTATGGATGGAATATGCTCTTCAAAATGATCTAACACATGTGCAGGTCGGCTAGGTGCGGCGATAGTGACAACTGCATCTATTTCCCGCAGTTCGCATGCTGCAGCCGCTGCAGTAATCCCACCTAGGCTATGGCCTATTAAAAGGCGAGGAGGAGTATGATTGCTAGATAAGAATTTGATGGCAGCGTGAACATCGTCAATATTGCTTGAAAAATTTGTATCGGAGAACTCTCCTTCACTTTCTCCCAAGCCAGAAAAATCAAAACGTAAAACTTCAATACCAAAAGTGGTAAGTGCTTTGCATATTCGATAGGAAGAGGGGTGATCTTTAGAGCACGTAAAACAGTGTAAGTAAATCGCTTGAGCAATAGGTTTTTCAGCGCGATCGAGAATACCTGCTAATTTAATACCTTCGCTATTTAAAAATGTTATATCCACAATAAATATTTAAGATGCAGCGGTGTAATACTTAGCAATTATAACTATTTTAAAATCCATTTTATTTCTACAGTAGTTTTAGGCTTGAGAATAGTGGTTATGGAGAATAGAATTTGTATTTGTGAATTTTGTAATTAATTTATTATTTTTTATTCTATCTGCGTTTGTAGTAGCCAGCCTAATTTGTGTTGTAAGAATAGGTGCCAATGAAATATTCGAATACATGGAGAGAAAATCACCTGGATATGGCGCTGTTGGAGCAATTTTTCTTTGGTTTGTAGCGTTCCCAATAATGTTGCTACTTAGTATAGCCGTCGGCATTTATAAATATTTTGTAATTAAAAATTTAACGCTAATCAATCGTTAAATTGAAATAGCACACATTGAATAGTTGTAAATCATGCCACGCAAATGGAATGAATCAGTTTTTGCAATAATTTAATTGTCGGGTCAACGGATGAAAGCGAGAGAAACTCATTTGGTTGATGTGCTTGGTTTATAGAACCTGGACCTAACACGACCGTTTCCATTCCCATTGAATTAAAGTAGGGACCCTCGGTACCAAATGCTACAGATTGAGCTGATTTACCTGTGTATTGCTGGGTGAGCTGAATGATTTCAGAGTCAATTGGTGTTTTAAATGCAGGGATACCTTCAAATAGTGCTGCAAACTCACATTGCAAATCATTTGTGTAACAGACTGTTGAAATACGTTCTCTGAGTTCATCACGCAGTGTACTGATCTGCATACCCGGTAGTGGTCGCATATCAATGTGTAGCTCGCATTCAGCGCAAATTCGATTGGGGTTGTCGCCACCGTGAATATGACCTAAGTTCAAGGTTGGAATTGGGACAATAAAATCATGATTAACGTATTTTTGCGCCAGTTCGATTCTATATTTATTCAGCTCGTTTAATACTTCGCGCATTCCATCTAATGCGTTATTGCCCAGGTTTGGATTACTTGAATGGCCCGCTTGACCACGCAGTGTAATGGCTTCCATAAAAACACCTTTATGTTGGTGCACAGGGGTAAGATCTGTTGGTTCACCAATTACACAATATCGGCCAAGAATTTTATATGATTTTGAAAGCGTGCGTGCACCTTGCATGGTGCATTCTTCATCTGCTGTGGCAACTATAGTAAGGCGTTGTTTCAGATTTTGGCCTGCAAATTCTTTTGCAGCTTCAGTTGCAATGGCCAAAAAAGATTTCATATCAGCAGTGCCCAACCCATAAATTTTCTCATTCTTTTGCACTATCTTAAATGGATCTGTATGCCATCCAGTTTGATCGAAGTTCACCGTATCGGTATGACCTGATAACACTAGGCCTTCATCACCTTCACCTATCCATGCAATTAAATTAGATTTATCTTTAGAGGAAGAAATTATTTCAGCTTGAAAACCAAAATCGCTTAGCCAGTTTGCGAGACAATCAATTACAGGTTGATTGCTCGTATCAAATTGCGATTGTGTACTGCTTACAGAGGGGATAGAGATTAACTGCTCAATCATTTCAAGCAATTTAGGAGAAGAAGGCATGTTCAAAGAGTAGTGATTACTGGGCTAGGTCATTTTCTGTGCAATTTTATAAATTGCCTCAGCATCTAATACTTGATCATTAGTGGTAAATAATCTTGATATACATGCACGATGAAGTTTTAGCTTTAATGCGCCAATGCCGATTCCGCCAAATATTTTCTTTCCAAAACGTTCGGTGTCTTTATCCATCATGTCAATGCCATCAAAACCTAAGATCTGTGAAGTATTAACATCGGCCATGCATTCAATGGTGGGGTGATTTTGCCATTGATTGGCATCCAGTAATTTAATATCAGCTTTGCCAGTCCCGAAAATAATTTGTGCGTCTTCTAACGCTATGTTAGTCGATTCAGGATCGCTTGCTTGCATTGGTGTGAGTGTTACATTAAAACGATTTTGAATTTCGTCACATGCTTCCTCAGAGCGTGACTGTTTTCGTGATGTAAGGCGTACCTTGGCACCGCCTTTAGCAAGCATTACCGCAGCGCGTTGACCAACTGGGCCTGTTCCTGCTAGCACAACAGCAGTTTTACCTTGTATGGAAGTTGCCTGGTTCAGTAATACAACGCCAGCAGCAGCAGTCGTATTGCAACCATTGCTATCTAACATTACTGATACGCGAAATTTTTGAAAGAAATTGCTTTGTACAGCTTTGAAAAGTTTTTGACCTGCAATTAAGTCGCTGCCCCCAACAAATATCGCAGTATTATTTTTGTCTTTCGGCGCGCGGGTATAGACTGTTCCTTCAACTAAACTACCACAATTGCTTTCATTTACACCACCAAGTTGGACTACGTGATCTGCGCCGCCATCATAAGCAACGACTGAGTCAAACACACTTGGCATTGTGTCTGTATCAAAATGGTATAAAAGCTTTTTCAAAATTTATTAAACAGTTATAGGTAAAATATTTTAACCTGTGCTACCAATACCAGAGGCAACACAATTAATAGATAATAGTAAAGAAATTAACACGTCTTGTTTATCTTGACCAACAAAATTCTCGCTGCGAAACTTTTTAACTAATTCAACTTGTTCTAAACCTACTTGGTTTAGTGATTCATTTCGCCTATAGAAATGCCGCTTAAAATTAGGGAATCGATCGCACAGTTGTTCTTCATTAGTTACTTTTAGAATCATATCAGTTGTACGGTCGTATTCAGATTTAATATCAAATAAAATTTTCTCTTTATTTTCTGTATCGGTTACTAATTCTGAGTATTTTTCTGCGACTTCCATGTCAACCAGTAATAGGGTTTTTTCTACACCATCTAATATTAGTTTAAACAAAGGATGTTTCTCGTAAAGATTTTGCAGTAGTTCTTTTCCTAATTCGCCGCGCACGTTAATCAGTTGTTCAATGCTGCTCCCTACTCCAAACCATCCAGGCACTAAAATTCGATTTTGTGTCCATGCAAATACCCATGGAATTGCCCGAAGATCATCAAGTGTTGCTGCACCGAATCGACGTGCTGGCCTTGAACCAATCTTCATGAATATAAGTTCTTTAACGGGACTCGCCTGCTGATAAAATTCTACAAGTCCTGGGGATTCTATTAATTTTCGGTAAGTCACATAAGCCGTACCTGAAAGCGCTTCCATGACTTCGTCTAATTCTGCATTGGCCTTAAAAGCAGGGTCTTTTCCCGACATTAAGGTATGGGTAAGTACGCTTGATGCGAGAATTTCCATCTGTTCTTCTGCAAATCCGCGGTTAGCATATTTGTAGGAAACGACTTCGCCTTGCTCTGTTACACGCATTCGACCATCTATTGTGCCTGCAGGTTGTGCTGCAATTGCACGCCCGCTGGGTGCGCCACCACGGCTTACTGAACCGCCACGCCCATGGAAAAATGAGACAGGCATTTTATGCTTGCTCCCTTCCTCATGAATTTGAGTTTGCGCTTTGCTTATGATCCAGTTAGATGTAAAAAATCCTCCATCTTTATTTGAATCAGAATAGCCCACCATAACTTCTTGTGAGCCACCATGTTTTCGTATGGTGCGTCGAATAAAGGAGTGCTCTAACAATTCTTGTAAAATATTTGGCCCATTTTCTAAGTCATCAATCGTTTCAAGCAATGGGACAACTAATATACGGCAGGCATCTAAACCATCTGCATCAGTAAACAATCCAACATATTTTGCTAATAAATAGACGCCTAGAATATCGGTAGATGATTTAGTCATGCTTAATACAAATACGCCAAACGTTTTTTCATCTAGTCTGCGTTGATAATGTTTAATTTGCTCAAGCATCGAAAGTGTTGCTTGAGCTTTTTCAGATAGATAATTAAAGCGTGGAATTACGCGCAAGGGTTGCATCAATTCGTTTAATAGCCACTCTCGCCATTCTTCTGAACTGAAATCGGGTATATCAAGATGTGTTTTCTGGTGTAGCGCCTGCCAAATTTCTGCTAGTACTGCATTGGTTACAGTTGTATTTTCACGTAAGTCTAAGCTTGTTGTACGAAATCCAAATGTTTCGACCATATGACGTAACGGCCGCACATTGCTTGTACCTAAGTGCTCACATTTGGCGTCGGCCAGTCCACGTTCGAGAGTTTTTAAATCCGCAGCTAACTCGTTTGCTTGATGATAAGCTATCGGTGATTTGTTTGGGTTGTTTATATTTTTTAACGTTGCGTCAATGTTACGTAGCATGCAACGTAAATACTGGCGGAACACTTCACCCGGATTTCGTTTTGCATAAGTTTCGGTTTCGCCAAGTGATTCCAGTTTTTTCTGTAGTGCTTGAATAAATTCATCTGAGATATTAACAGAGTGACTTGCAATACTCATTTTGGCACCAAGCTTGAATATACTTTGGCGATAGCATTTTAAGCATGCTTTTGCATTTGCAAGGATCGCAGCTGAGGTAACCTTGGTGGTAACATTTGGATTGCCGTCACGATCCCCTCCAATCCAGGAGCCGAATCTGAAAAGTGGTGGTACATTAAATTCATAATGTGGGTATGCTTTTTCCAATGCACGATCTAATTCGCCATATAGTTCCATCACACCGTCAAACATTGACTCTACAAAAAAATGTAATCCCCACGTTACTTCTTGTGCAACGGTAGGTTTCTCTAAACGAATTTCTCCGGTCAACCAAAGTAGATCAATTTCATTGCGTAATTCGTGAATTAAATCGTCACGCTCTCTTGGCGTCCATCTTGGTGACTTTAACTGTTTGAGTAGAATGTAAATGCGACGATGAATTTCTAATACTGTGACTCGTTTAGCTTCCGTAGGGTGCGCAGTAATCACTGGACAAATAAAGCTACTATTTAAAACATTTTGAACATCTTCAGCAGATATGCCATGTTGTTCTGCGGTAAAAAAAGTATACGCAAAAGTACCAGGTACTCGATCTCGACTATATTCTTTTTCTATTTGGCGCCTTTGCTGCACCATGGCATTCTGTTCGGCAATGCTAAGTAATTGAAACCAAATGCCGAATGTTTCAAGAATGTATAAGATTTGCTGGTCAGTGCCGCTGCAAATATCACGCTTGCCTTCAAGTATAGGTTCGATATCCGGTTGTCGAGTGCGGATAACGCTTAATAATTGCTGATACAACAAGTCAACCAGTTCATCTTCATAACTTGCAGCAGGGTCAATAATGGTTCGGCCTGTGGCAATTCGAGTGAGTTGTGTCCATGACATTGGTGAAGAGTCGTTCATACTGCTGCTAGCTTAATAGGATGAAAACGCTTAAATGTAAAAAAAAGCCCATTGTTGGGCCCCTTCATCATAGGGTGATTCACCCGAATTTGGTATGCCCGAAGAGGCATAACGGACTTAGATTAGCTTATCTTTGGGTGTTTGTCCTGCTTCAAATGCGGCTAAATTTTCTAACACACGATTGCCCATTGCTACACGCGTTTCAAGTGATGCACTGCCGAGATGTGGCAGTAGCACTGCGTTTTCAATGTCAATGAACCGCTCATCTAAATTAGGTTCTCCTTCAAATACATCTAAACCTGCTCCCGCAATAATGCCATTTTTAAGTGCATCAATTAATGCATCATTATCTATTACATCGCCACGAGCTGAGTTAATTAAATATGCATTCGGTTTCATTTTAGCAAGGCTATCCTTGTTCAATAAATGGTAAGTATCTTTACCCCCCGGGCAATGAATAGATACAAAATCAGAGTTTGCCAACACTTCATCAATAGAATCACATTGCGTTGCATTAAACTCTTTTATAACCTCCTCAGGAGGTGGATAGGGATCAGAAAATATAATTTTCATACCAAACCCGTGGTGCGCACGTTTTGCCATCGCTTGCGCAATACGACCCATGCCAATTAATCCTAACGTTTTACCTGTAACTTTAGTACCTAACATATGTGTAGGTCGCCAGCCGGCCCATGCTTTTGATCGAAGATGGCGTTCGCCTTCACCTGTGCGGCGCGCAACTGTTAACATTAATGTCATCGCGATATCGGCAGTGCAATCTGTAAGCACTTCCGGTGTATTAGTTACGGTAAGTCCACGAGCTTTTGCTGCATCTAAATCAATGTGATTGAAACCTACACCAAAGTTACCAATAAATTTTGCACGTAATGGCTCTGCATTAAGTACTTCTGCATCAACAGGATCTGTCACGGTTGGTAAAAAAGCATCGCAATTACCTAATGCTTCTTTCATTTCATCTTTTGTCATCGCGACATCGTTTTCATTGAGTTGCACGTCATAATTTTCTTTTAACGTTGTTTCAACTTTTGCAGGCCATGCGCGTGAGACAATTACCTTCAGCTTACTCATTATTAGTTTCTCCTAAGCTACATTTTTCATGACTGTTTCCATCGTCGAGCCTAACTCAGATGGATTTGGTGCAACGGTTACACCTGCTTCTTGTAACATTTCGACTTTCTCTGCAGCACTTTCACCTTTGCCTGAAACGATGGCACCAGCATGGCCCATACGACGGCCTTTGGGTGCTGTGAGGCCCGCGATGTATGCCACCAAGGGCTTGGTCATATGATTTTTAAAATATTCTGCGGCCTCTGCCTCTTGTGGGCCACCAATTTCCCCAATCATCATCACTGCTTTGGTATCTGGATCAGCTTCAAATAGTTCAAGTACGTCTCGGTGTGAACATCCATTTATTGGGTCGCCCCCAATTCCTATGCTGGTGCTAATACCAATACCCGCGGCTTTCATCTGCGAGGCTCCCTCATAACCCAACGTTCCTGAACGCGCAACGACACCTACATTACCTTCCATATAAATATGCCCTGGCATAATGCCGAGTAAACATTTCCCTGGGCTTATAGATCCTGCACAATTAGGGCCTGTTAAACGCATGCGGTCTGCTCTCTTATATCGAAACATATAACGTTTAACACGCATCATGTCTTGCGCTGGGATGCCATCGGTTATTGCAACACAGGTTTTAATTCCTGCATCGGCTGCTTCCATAATGGAATCTGCAGCAAATGAAGCGGGGACAAATACAATGCTCGCGGTAGCACCGGTTTCAGAAACTGCATCCTTCATTGTATTAAATACAGGTAGATCTAGATGCGTTTGCCCGCCTTTACCTGGTGTTACACCGCCCACTACTTTTGTGCCGTATTCAAGCATTTCATCAGCGTGAAATGTGCCAATTTTTCCAGTGAAACCCTGGACTAATACTTTCGTGTTTTCATCAATCATTATTGTCATGTGTGCTTCTCCTATCCTTTAAGCGGCTGAGCTATCACGTGCAGCGACAGCTTTCTCTGCGGCTTCCGCTAATGTATTTGCAGTGATAATTGGGTGACCACTGTCTTTAAGCATTTGCATACCTTTTTCAACATTAGTTCCAGACAGACGCACTACAACAGGAACTTTTACATCTAATTTATCAAACGCTTGAACGACACCTTCTGCGATCCAGTCACAGCGATTGATGCCTGCAAAAATATTTACCAGCATGGCTTTTACACTTTCGTCATCGAGTACTAATTTAAATGCCTTAGTAACACGATCAGGTGATGCACCACCTCCAATGTCTAAAAAGTTAGCAGGATTCCCACCTTTATGCTTGATCATGTCCATGGTAGCCATGGCTAAACCCGCTCCATTTATCATGCAGCCGATATCGCCATCAAGACCGACATAGCTTAACCCGCTATCTGAAGCTGATGTTTCGCGTGGATCTTCCTGTGATTTATCTCGAAGTTCTGCAATATGTGGACGGCGAAAAAGGGCGTTGTCATCAAAACCCATTTTGGCATCCAGCGCCAAAATTCGATTGTCTTTTGTGACAACTAAAGGGTTAATTTCTACCATTGTTGCGTCAAGGTCGCGAAATGCGCGATATGCACCACTAATGGTGTGCACGGCTTGACTGATTAACTCAGGCTGAATCTTAAGTGCAAATGCGAGTTCACGTGCTTGAAAGTCACGCAATCCCACTGCCGGCTCGACTTCTAATCGCGTTATAGATTCCGGTTTAGTAGCCGCTAACTCTTCAATATCCATGCCGCCTTCAGCGGACGTTACAAATACGACACGCTGTTTATTTCGATCCAATACCAATGCAAGATAGATCTCGCGCTCAATATCGGTTGCTTGTTCAATGTAAAGGCGATATACAACTTTCCCCACAGGACCAGTTTGCTGCGTAACCAGCCGCTTGCCAAATAACTCATCCGCAGCATTCCAAATTTCTTCATCATTAGAACAAACTTTAATTCCCCCCGCTTTGCCACGCGCGCCTGAGTGAATTTGTGCTTTTATGACCCACTTATTACCGCCAATCTCTTTGGCACGGTAAATGGCTTGTTCGGGGCTATATGCCAGTCCGCCTGGTGCAATGCCTACACCAAATTCAGACAATAGCTCTTTTGCTTGATACTCATGGATATCCACTTGATTTCCCTCCCGAGAAAAAATTTATTCTTATCATGTTGACCGCTTACGCAAGTGGCGAACTCAATGGCGTTTATAGCCTATTCTGTTGCACTTCGACAAACTCTCTTGGTAGATAATTGCTCAAAAATTGAGCGATAAAGTCGGCGCCGGCACAGCAGGCGCCTAATAAATGTACAAAATTTATGATTTTGCAGCGATGGCGTCAGCGGCGCGAACGACATTCTCTGCCATTCGAGCTGAGGCAGCATCTATCATTTTACCATCAAAGGATGCAGCGCCTTTGCCTTCCTTTGCAGCCTTATCTAATTCTTCCAGAATTCTATTCGCTTTAGTTACTTCGGCTTCAGGTGGTGTGAATACCTCATTTGCCAATTCAATTTGCTTAGGATGAATAGCCCACTTACCTTCAACACCGAGTGCTGCACCGCGTTTTGCTGCCAGCAAGAATCCTTCAGGATCATTAAAATCACCAAAGGGTCCGTCAATAGGACGTAATCCATATGCCCGACATGCAACGGTCATGCGCGAAATAGCAGAATGCCATTGATCACCCGGATAATCTGGATTCAAGCCTCCAATATTGACCGTGCGTGCTCGATTACTTGCTGCATAATCCGCAACCCCAAAGTGCATGGCTTCCATGCGTGGGCTTGATGTTGCAATTGCTTCAACATTTGCCATACCTAATGCAGTTTCAATTAACGCCTCAATACCAATTTTGTTTGTTAAGCCCATGGCTTCTTCAATTTGAGTAACCATCGCATCGACCATATAAACATCCCCCGTGTCGCCTACTTTAGGAATGAGGATGGTATCGAGTTTACTTCCCGCTTGCTCAACAACATCTACCACATCGCGATACATGTAATGAGTGTCAAGCCCATTGATACGAACAGAAACAGTTTTACCATTTCCTTTCCAATCCAAGTCGTTGAGTGCTTCGATGATGTTTTTACGTGCTTGTAATTTATCATCAGGTGCCACGGCATCTTCCAAATCCAAAAACACGTAATCGGCATCACATATAAGTGCCTTTTCCATCATTTTAGGATTTGAGCCAGGCACTGCTAGCTCGCAACGTTGTAAACGTGCTTGTGCAGGTTTGTATTGAGTAAAACTCATAGTTAATTACCTTTTAGATCTTTTTGTTGTTTTCTTTTTTACTGCAGCGCGTGCTTCGCGAGGTGTTTTAGCCGCACCAAAGGGTTTAATTTTCTTTGCAGTTTTTCGATAGTACTCACCTGCAGCTGCTACACCACTACCTGGTTTGACATTCATTCCTGCATCGCGCATTGCCATTTCAACTGTTCCCAAAGCTGCCATCATGCGTGCTTCATTGTTGTCACCCAAGTGGCCAATGCGAAATACCTTGCCTGCAACTTTTGATAAACCTGCGCCGAGTGAAATATTGTAGCGGTGGTAAGCAATGTGAATGACTTCCGCAGCATTCACGCTTGACGGAACTTGAATTGCTGTTACTGTATCTGAATACCATTTTGGTGCTTTAGCACATGGCTTTAATCCCCAAGCTTTAACTGCTTTACGCACACCTTCCGCTAGGCGGTGGTGTCGTTTGAATGTGTTTTCCAAGCCTTCGTCAAATAATAAATCAAGCGCTGCACGTAAGCCACGTAACATAGGTGCAGATGGTGTATAAGGAAAAAACCCATCCTTGTTTGTATTCATGTGATCTTGAATGTCTAAAAAGCATTTTGCACATTTTGCTTTTTTACGTGCAGCGAGTGCACGTGGACTGAATGCCAAAATGGCCATGCCTGCTGGAAGCATGAAGCCTTTTTGTGAACCGCTTACTGCTACGTCAACACCCCATTGATCCATACGAAAATCAATACTTGCGATTGAGCTAACGCCATCGACCATGAACAATGCAGGGTGTTTAATTTGCTTCATCATTTTTCCAAGTGCACCAATATCACTGGTAACACCTGTTGCTGTTTCGTTATGACAAACGACAACAGCTTTAATTTGATGAGCCTTATCCGCTGCGAGTATTTTTTTAAATTTATCAACTGGTACGCCTTCACCCCATGTTGTTTCTACGAGTTGAACATCTAAATCAATACGACAAGACAAGTCGTACCATAAGTGACTAAATTGACCAAAGCGCGCCGTTAAAATTTTATCGCCTGGCGACATTGTATTAGCCAGTGCGACTTCCCATCCTGCAGTACCCGTAGCAGGGAATAAAAAGCATGTACCCTTTGTTGTTTTGAAAATTTTCTTTACATCTCTTAGTAATGGTTTTACTAATTGAGGAAAATCAGGTGCACGATGATCTTCCTGTGGAACGATCATGGCATTTTGCACCGCCTGTGGAATATGTGTAGGACCAGGCGCAAATAAATAATTTCTTCCAGGGAATGAGAGTTTTTCTCCAGGCATAATGAGAACCTTTATGACAATAAGTTAAACGGAATGGCCTCTTGCAACTTCACGGCTTGTTTTCGTCGTTATGTATCCGCCGTATCAATTAACAGTTATTGTGGCACGAAAAGCCCCGCATCTTGCCATAAGAAATAGGGGATGCTCAAGCTATTTAATGCAAATTTACTTCTAAATTTGAAAGTATATTTTAGACGTTAAGGGACAATATTTTGAATTCGGGCAGCTTGTAAAGTGTTTTCCAGTAAACATGCGACAGTCATAGGCCCCGTGCCCCCTGGCATTGGTGTAATTGCACCCGCTACTGCTTGAACTTCATCAAAATCAACATCACCTTGAATCCCCTGATTAGTTCTGCTTACACCCACATCGATAACAGTAGCCCCTGGATGTATGTGTTCTTTCGTTACGAGTTTAGCGATACCTGCAGCAGAAATTACAATGTCGGCAGATTGTGTAAGTTCAATAAGATTGCCACTACGTGAATGTGCTAGCGTAACTGTAGCATCGGTCCCTTTTCTAGAGAGTAGCAATATTTGTGGAAGACCTACTAATGTCGAACGGCCAATTATAACCGCTCGCTTACCTACTGTAGGAATTTGATAATACTCAATCAGGCGCATCACACCTTGCGGTGTGCATGGCAGTAATCCAGGTTCACCGCGTATTAATTTACCCAAATTATTTTCTGTTAAGCCATCAACATCTTTTTCTGGTGGGAGTAAATCAATGATCTGGTGTGTATCGAGCTGGGTTGGAAGTGGAAGTTGAATAAGAATTGCATGAATTTTTGGATCTTCAACAAGCTTTTTGATTTCTGAACATGCTTGCGACATAGAAATATCTTTTGCTAATTGAACATGTTTGGATTGAATTCCTACCTTGGTAGCACGTCGTTGTTTCATGCCAACATAAAGTTTGCTAGCCGGATCATCGCCAATGAGTACAGTTGCAAGTGTTACTAATGATGCTGGGTAATTAGATAATGATGCTGCAATATCATTTTCGATTTTGTTTGCAATGGTATTACCATCTATCAAAATGGCGCCGTCAGCGGTTTTCTCAAACACTTTTGTCATGTGCGAATTATGCGCAACAAATAAATTAGTTGATACAAATATATTCGTAAATTGCATTACTACAATATTGTAGTAATGCAATTAGAATGAGCTTGATTTAAAACTAACTTGCTGGATCAGGCTGTTTGCTGGGATCAAGGAAAATAAAGCTCTTGCCTAACCGACCACCGTAATTGCCAGCTGAAATCATAATTAATCCAGGTGTATCCACGGAGGCTTTAATTGCAGCTTGTGTTGCATCAATGATGGGTTGCATACCCTGGCCATTCATGATTATTTCCATTACGCAGTTCACGCCTTCAGGCAATCCGGTTTCCACACTAGGATCGTCTTGCAGCAAAGGGCAAAATTTTTCATATGTGCTTGCAATGGTGAAGTCGTAATTACTACCTGCTTTAGAACCACTGCCTGCAATTCCACCTGGGAAAGTGGTAATAACACCTGGTAATGGAAGAATTGCTGCAATGCCTTTTTCTGCAGCCAATAATGCAGAGTCAACACTGTCTCCAAAGAACCACAGGTTTCCACCCATGAGTCCATCGGCATATCCAAGGCGACGATCTAATATAAATTCACCACCAAGTATTGGAATCCACCACATTTTTCGACCAAAACGCTCAATACGTTTTTGGTAGCCATTACCAAAATAGGCAACTTTTCGGCCCATGTGATAGTGCTCTTGTGAATCTATCAAATTGAAGCAAGATGCTGTTGGGCAGGTCATGATATTTTGGCTAATACGTACAAGCGCAGAACGTTCAAGTGCTTTCACTCTATCCTTGCGAAAGCGAGGAACATGCAGTTGTACTATTGCCCCTGGACGTCCATCTGGAGGTTGAAAACTTTCATCTCCACCGGGACCTACATATCGATCCATTCCAGCTTCACAGTCGCATAATATAGAACTGGATGCATTGCCAGTTGCGGCATTCACTGCATGATCAAGCCACTTTCTATCACGTGCAGTAATTAAAAATTCAGCGTAAAGACTTTTAAATGCTTCAGCATACGTGTCATCAATTTTAGCTGCCATGATTATTATTAACCTCGACCTACACCATCGTACACAGCATCTTCCGTGACTACTTTATCCATATATACATCATGAGGTGCAACTAAAATATCATCGAACAATTGTGACTCATAACAAAGCGCTATAAGCGAACAGTCAGGGCGTGCTTTTTCAAGCAGTCGATCATAATAGCCTTGACCATTACCCATGCGACCCCCTTTTTTATCAAAACCAACGCCAGGTACCATTATTAAATCTAATTCTTCTGGCTCAACTTCCTTTTCAGGATTGCCCCACATCTCCTTAGGTGGTTCGAGGATATTCCATTTTCCTGCTACCATTTCTTCTAGGCTTTCCATCCACCAAAGACCTAGTCTGTTATCCCCATTTTCGTCTTCGGTACAGTAGGGGACAATAATTTTCTTTTCGCCTTTGGCGACTTCTTCTAGTAATTGTGGTTTGGTGCGTGTTTCCGATTTGCAATCGATATACCACATTGCTACGTTTGCATTCTGATAATCAGGCAATGCCATAAATTTTTCGCAAGCGCTCGCGCTAATTTCATCTTTATTTTCTTGCGCGTTACGACGGTCATATGCTTCACGTCGCATTTTATTTTTGCGTTCCATCACGGCTTCTAGTTCTTCGGGGGATAGTAATGTCGCCATCGACAACTCCTTACTGATATATGGGTTTCGTAGTTCCTGAAAATAAAATCAAGCGGCCAATCCTAAACTATTTTTAATATGTCTGACAATTTAGGTTTTTAATCTGTTACCGCACCATATGATGCAGAGCACACTTGGCGCGCATATTTTGCCAAAACACCATGTTTATAACGTGGTTTAGGGGGGCTCCAAAGTTTTTTTCGTCGCGATAATTCTCGTTTAGAGAGTGCCACATTAATTTCCTGTTTTAGTGCATCAATGGTTATTTGATCACCGTTTTTAATCAAAGCAAGAGGGCCGCCTACTGCAGCTTCTGGAGTAATATGTCCCACGACAAAACCATGGCTACCTCCAGAAAAGCGGCCATCAGTTATTAGTGCGACGTCTTTACCGAGGCCTTTTCCCATAATTGCGGATGTTGGCGATAACATTTCGCGCATACCAGGTCCACCTTTGGGTCCTTCATAACGAATGACTATGACATCACCTTTTCTCACGCCACCATCCAGAATTTTTTGCAACGCTTTTTCTTCTGATGCGAATACCCGTGCTTTTCCTGAAAAGTGCAAACCCTCTTTACCTGAGATTTTTGCAACTGCCCCTTCAGGTGCTAGGTTTCCGTAAAGCACCACTAAGTGTCCATCTTTTTTAATAGGATTTTTAAAATCTCGTATAATTTTTTGTGTTGTTGGATAGGGTTTGACGCCTCGAAGATTTTTACGCAACGGTTCACCCGTTACTGTTAAGCAATCTCCATGTAATAAATTTTTATCAAGCAGCATTCGCATTAAAGGCTGTATCCCACCAATCTCAATTAATTCAGACATCATGTATTTTCCGCTGGGCCGCAAATCTGCAAGTACGGGGACTTTTTTACCAATACGTGTGAAGTCATTCAATTTTAAATTGACGCCTACTGCATGAGCCATGGCAAGCAAGTGTAAAACTGCATTGGTTGAGCCCCCTAAAGCAGTAACGACAGCAATTGCATTTTGAAATGCCTTTTTTGTCATGATGTTTTTAGGCGTTATATTATTCGCTATTAAATTTAGAACGGCTTTCCCAGCCGCTAAACAATCTGATTGCTTATCGTTTGAAATTGCATTTTGTGCTGAGCTGTTAGGCAAGCTCATTCCTAATGCTTCAATGGCTGAGGCCATAGTGTTTGCTGTGTACATACCTCCGCAAGATCCAGGACCAGGAATGGCACAAGATTCGACTTGTTTTAATTCTTGCCCCGAGAGTTGATGTTTGGCATGTTGTCCAACCGCTTCAAATACAGAAATTACATCGACATTTTTATTTTTATAATTTCCGGGCATAATTGTTCCTCCGTAAACGAACACTGCTGGACGATTTAGTCTAGCCATAGCAATTAAGCATCCCGGCATATTTTTATCACAGCCACCAATTGCAACAATCCCATCAAAACCTTCACATCCAACCACAGTTTCAATTGAATCAGCAATAACCTCGCGCGACACAAGCGAGTACTTCATGCCCTCTGTACCCATAGAGATTCCATCTGAAATCGTTATGGTATTAAAAATTACAGCTTTACCACCGGCTTGATTAGCGCCCTTTGCCGTTTGCTCCGCAAGTTCATTGATGTGCATGTTACAAGGTGTAACCATGCTCCATGTCGAAGCAATACCAATTTGTGGTTTATTAAAATCCGCATCTTTAAATCCGACTGCACGAAGCATGGCACGACTTGGTGCACGCTCTACACCATCTACAACTAATGATGAATATTTTCGTTTATGATTTCGCTTCGTCATGATTTTTTACCAGTTTTAACTTGGATTAGGGATTATTAATATGATAAAAGTCCGAAAGCTTTAAAAATTATTTAGGGCAAACAACTTCGGGACACGATTGTTCGGTTGTTTCCGTTTTTAAATGAGAAATTTCTTTTAGTGAATCTTGGAACTCGAGATTATCAGGTTCTAACATAATTGCACATTGTATAGATTGAAGAGAAGCATTAGCACATGCTTGCGCGTGTAGGCTGTATGCAAGATTGTTATACACATCTGCTTGGCGAGGTTTAATCTTTGTAGCACGCAGATAGTTTTCTGTAGCTTCATGGGGTTCATTTAATCTAAGATAAGTGTTCGCTAAACCCATCACGGCAACATAATTATTTGGCCATCGATTAGATATAGCCTTATAAGCTTCATTGGCATTTTCAATTTTTCCAACTTGTTCTAAATCTACCGCGGCTTGGAGAATATTCTTTTGATTGCGGTCATTTGGAAGTTGATCGCTGGGCAGCACGACAAGTGCCCAATTATTTCCCCTGTTCCAAGTATGTTCAAACGTTTTCATGGAGATTTCGTAATTTTCATTCAAGCCAGTATGCAGGATAATTATTTCTGAATTCAGATCGTATCCAATTACAAGCGCATAGTGCCAAACTGGATATACTTTAATAGCTAAGTTCTGCAGGACAATTACAGGATGTCCAACAGAAACTTCTGCAAGAAGGTATACAAGCTTCGGAGTAAGTTCATAAGCAAGCATGCCTTGCTGTCGAGAAGCGGCTTTCATTTCTACTTGTAGGCTGCCTTTAAGACTTGGGGTGAACACATCTTTAGCGAGTTCTTTTGGAGTAATTTCAATGTTGTAATGATTCATCGCCATAGCCAAAGTAGCAGGTCCACAATGAAATTGTTCCTGAGGGAAAAATGGTACGTTAGAAATAATTGCTTGCTCTGGTAAGTCGTGTGGTTTTTCGACTTGCAGTTGATTGGTTTGAGGAGCTGCACATGCAATGTACATAAATGCAGAGAAAAAAATGCCCGCATAAATGCGGGCATTTTCAGGTCGGGTGTATACGCTTTTTGATATCAAATTCAAATGAATATGTTATCACCCCAACCAATATTGCTAGTAATATTTAAATTTAAAGCGCAGTGAAAATGTCTGTGACACCGGCCAGTTCTAGAATAATTACAACTAAAATAATAACTAGCACAATAACCCATGCATCACCGGCTGCAGGTAATTCTTCGAATTTACTAGCGAGTTGTCTAACCTCGGAATCTGTAAGCGAATTTATGCGTGCTTGTGCTTGCTCTACTGTTAGACCATTATTTTCTAGCAAAGAACGGACTTCATCACGCGCCATTAATATGCGTAAATTATCACGATCTTGCTCAACAGTTTGTTCAGATAAGAATCTGTCAGTTCCAACAATTCCTGCAAATGCGGGTGATAATTGCCCGAATGTGAACGACACAATTAAAAGGTAAATGAAGCCTTTGCTAATTCTCATATTTAACTCCTAAGTAAAAATCTGCTTTGCTATTGTTGAGGTTTCAGCATTAGAGGTCAAGCCTAAAATGCGTATGTAATATGATATTACGGGAGTATTTAATTTGGAAAAAGAACTTTCATCGGCCATCTAAATAGTTCTTCACGGCGATTTGGTCAATTTCTAGGAAATACGACTAAGTGTTCTAAATCCAGCTTTATTCCAATTGGTACCCCGATTTGGTGGTTATGATGGCTGGGTGCATAACATAAAACGGAGTTGCCACTTTCCAATCGAAGCTTGTATAAAAATTCAGCACCGCGGAAGCGTTTTTCTTCAACCAAAGCTGTAATGGGACTGCTATCATCATGAGGTATATCGTCAGGTCGGACTAATAGATCTACATCCTCACCTGCATGAAATGAGCGACTAAATTCGCCTTTAATATTACCAAATTCTGTCTCAAGGGTTGATTCATCAACAATTTTAGCGGGGACCATGCTCCCTAAGCCCACAAAGTCTGCGACAAATCTTGTGTCAGGTTTGTGATAAATATTATATGCAGTGTCCCATTGGGCAATGTGGCCATCCATCATAACTGCAATTTCATCAGCCATTGCAAACGCCTCATGTTGATCATGTGTGACAAGAATTGCAGTAACATTTTCGTGTTTTAGGATTTTGCGAACTTCGGTAGCAACTTGTTCACGTAAATCAGGATCTAGGCTGGAAAATGGTTCATCGAGTAATAATACTTCAGGTTTTGGCGCGAGTGCGCGCGCTAGTGCTATACGTTGTTGTTGTCCGCCAGATAATTGGTGTGGATGTTTCTTTTTTTCTTTTTGTAACTCTGTTAATTCTAATACTTGCTGTGTACGTTTGAGCTGTTCTTCATTTGATAGTGATTTAAGACCAAAGCGAATATTTTGTTCAACAGTAAGGTGTGGGAACAAAGCTAGATCTTGAAACATCATACCAATATGTCGATGTTCAGGGGTGATGGTATAGCCGGCCTTACTTAGCAGTTTTTTATGAACATATATTTCGCCGTTAGAGATATCTTGAAATCCAGCAAGTGCACGTAACAGAGTTGTTTTGCCACAACCGCTTGGCCCTAATACTGAGGCAATATGCCCCGGCTCTAGTTGTAGCGAAACATTATTCAGTACGCGTTTACCCTGAATATTTACACTAAGATCGCGTACATCCAACTTAAGTTTCATGTGTGATTCCACTTTTTGTTATTGATCGATTAAGTATCAAGATAGGTAATATACCTACAGCTACAATGAGTAGTGCACTGCAAGCGGAATCAGCTAAGCGCTCGTCTGATGCAAGTTCATATGTGCGAACTGCAAGCGTATTAAAGTTAAACGGGCGTAACACTAATGTTGCAGGTAATTCTTTTATAACTTCAACAAACACTAACAACGCGGCTGTTAACATGCCGCTACGGATTAAAGGAAGATGAATGCTCGTAAAACGGTTCATTGCTCTGTGCCCAAGCAGCTGAGCAGCGTCATCGACACTGTGATGAATTTTTTCCAAACTTGCATCTACGGTATTCAATCCAATGGCTAGAAAACGAACCACATGTGCAAAAATCAATGCAGCTAACGTACCTGATAAAATTAAACCACTTGAAATGCCAAAAGTTTGCTGTAGCCAATGGTCAATAGAATTATCTATCCATGCAAAGGGTAAAAGAACGCCAACTGCAATGATGATCCCTGGCACGGTATACCCCATTGAGCTGATGTTAACCGTATAAGGGACAACAAAGTGTGAGCTAACGCGTTTACCATAAGCCAAGATAGTTGCTGCAGCAACGACAATTAAAGCTACCACTATTGCAAGTTGTAATGTATTAAAAGTTAAAGTAAAAAAAGATCCATCAATCACCTCAGGTGCAGTTTGATAAGACCAAATACTTAATTGTAATGCAGGGACAATAAATCCAAAGCTGACAGGAATGCTGCAAATTGTAAATGCAAGTAATGCTTTAGTCCCTGAAAGGGAGTAGCGCCAATTAATTTTTGATTGAGCTGGGTTTTGATATCTGTAAGATTGTCTTGAGTAACGTTCAAGAAGAATTATTGCAAAAACACATAGTAGTAGAATGCTTGCAAGTTGTGTTGCAGCTACTCGATCTCCAAATCCAAACCAGGTTCGAAAGATACCCGTAGTAAAAGTTGCAACGCCAAAATATTGTACGGTTCCATAGTCCGCAAGTGTTTCCATGATTACTAAGGTTAGTCCAGCAACTATTGCAGGGCGCGCCAAGGGCAATGCTATTGATAAAAACGTATTATGAATATTGACACCTAGTACATGGCTAGCTTCACGAAAACTAGCAGATTGTTCAGAAAATGCCGTTCTTGTTAGTAAATAGACATACGGATATAAAACGAAAGTTAGCATTACAATTGCTCCACCTAATGATCGCACATCAGGGAACCAGTAGTCGCCATACTTCCAGTCAAAAGTTTCGCGTAAAATACTTTGAATGGGGCCTGCAAAGTCCAACATGCCAGTGTAGGTGTAAGCAATAATATATGGCGGGAAGGCCAGTGGAAGTAGCAGGGCCCAGCTGAAAACTTTACGTCCAGGGAAATTGCATACACTGCACAGCCAAGCAGTAGATACACCTAATAAAAAAGTCCCCGTTGAAACGCCCAGCACTAGTAAAAAAGAATTAACTGCGTAACTTGCAAGTACTGTAGTTTTTAAGTGCTGCCACACATCGCTTGATGGTAGAAGCAATGATGAGAGTACAATAACGACAGGAAGACTAAGTAGCAATGCTATGACAAACGTACATACCACCCAACCAAAATTACTATGGCGCGGCCAATATCTTTGGCCTAATGTTAATTGACTGGCAGTAACATTATTAGTGCGCATGCCATGGGCTAGTTTTCGTTATTTCCATTTAGCGTGATCCATGATCATTACAGCTTGGGCGTTCAATTTGCCTAATTGGTGCAAGCTCAATGTGTCTGCTTTGAATTCACCCCAAGTTTTTAAAATTTCACTTGGTTGTACGCCTGGTTTGACGGGGTACTCAAAGTTAGTTTCTGCAAACCATTGTTGCGATGTATCGCTAACAAGAAATTCTAATAGTTTTAACGCTGATTCTTTATTTTTTGAGGCAGCTGTTACACCTGCACCGCTTATATTCACATGCGCACCGTGGTTTTCTTGATTAGGCCAATATATTTTTACTTGCATGGCTGCATCTTTTTCAGCTGCATCTTTGGAAGTAAGCATTTTCCCCAAATAGTAGTTATTCACTATTGCGATATCACATTGACCTGATGCAACAGCTTTAATTTGATCACGATCACCACCTTGTGGTGGGCGAGCAAAATTTTTGACAAATGACTCAGCCCACATAAGTGTTTCATCTTCACCATTATGCGCAATTAGAGATGAAACTAAAGATTGATTATAAATGTTGTCTGATGAGCGTATGCATATTTTTTGTTTCCATTTTTCATCTGCTAGCGCTTCGTACGAAGAAAGTTGCTCAGGCTTGATCCGTTCGATTGAATACACAATGGGACGTGCACGCAAAGACAGTCCAAACCAGTAGCCTTGTGGTTCACGGTATTGCTCAGGAATAGAATTATTGAGTGTTTCAGAATGTACACTTTGCAGCACTTGAGCTTGTTGTGCGCGATACAGCCGTCCCGCATCTGTTGTAATTAATAAATCTGCTGGCGAATTTTTACCTTCGCTAATTAGTCGTTGTAGTAGGGCGTCTGCCTTGCCCGTTACAAGATTTACTTTGATATTTGTTAAATTTTCAAAATTTTGTAGTAGCGGTTTAATAAGATCTTCTTTTCGCGCGGAGTATATGTTTAGCTCAGCGGCGTTAAGGCCACAGGCAAACACACAAATAAAGATCAAAAGTCCCAAACGTTGTTGTTTTTTGCTGTTTGTGTGCATGGGGCAGTTCCTATATGCATTTTTATCACCAATAATACTAATGATAGCTATTCTCATTATCATTTAGAATACCTCAAAAGCACTGGTCAGCTACAATATGGCCAGCTTTGTCTTTTATGGGCCCATGATCGAATACATGATTAGATTATCACCAGAGCGCGTTCCATCTAGATTTGAGGAAGAATTTGATGTCTTGCTTAATAGGTTGGAATCTGATCCAACGCTTATTGAGCATAAGGATGAAATATTTGCAGTTTGGTTTGCAAGCCCATTCATTAAACAAGTGTGCAACTCGCAGCCTATATGGCTCCTAAATTTAGTTAAAAATCAAGAGCTGCATTCTGAATTTAATATTGATAACTACATTGATCGTTTAAAACCAATATTCAAACACACGAAAGAAACGGTAGAGACACAAAAATTATTAAGGCAAATAAGAAAAGCTGAGTATGCACGAATTGCTTGGCGAGATCTGCAAGGCTACGCAACAGTAAAACAAACGTTAAGCGAACTGAGTTTTTTTGCACAAAGTTGTTTAGATGAAACGCTGAGCTGGTGTTTTGATTGGTTGAAGATACAACCTCGAATAGGTGAATTCGAGTGTACATTGCAAAATCATGTTGTCATCTTTGCGCTAGGGAAGCTCGGCGGATACGAGCTTAATTTCTCTTCAGATGTAGATCTTGTATTTGCATATTCCGATATTTCTAAACATACACGTGAGCAACAAGCTAATGCGGCTAGTTTTTATTTAAAACTAGTTCAGCAATTCATCAAGGCCATTTCTGAACAAACTGAAGACGGATTTGTATTCAGAGTAGATACACGACTAAGACCATTTGGAAATTCTGGAACATTAATTCCAACTTTCTCAGCTATAGATCAATATTTTCAAACGCATGGGCGTGATTGGGAAAGATACGCATGGATTAAGGCGAGGGTAATTGCGGGTGATGCTGAAGCAGGTCAACAGTTCCTTGCTGATGCAACCCCATTTATATATCGACGCTACCTCGATTATGGAGCTGTGCAGTCACTTCGTGCGATGAAAGAACTGGTTGACGTTAAAGCGAGACAAAATACAACAAAGATTGATATAAAAATAGGACAAGGCGGCATACGTGAAATAGAGTTTATAGCACAACTGTTTCAATTGATTTATGGCGGAAGACATCTAACCCTGCGCATTCGCCCAACAATAGATGTGCTGAGCAAATTGGAAGATTTAGGGATGTTATCGCATGAGAGTGTTTCTAAGCTGATAGCTGCATATCTTTTTTTAAGGAAAGCTGAGAATGGATTACAACTTCGGGATGACCAACAAACACATCGGCTGCCAGATGTTGAGCAAGATCAATTTCAATTCGCATTTTTACTTGGTGCGGATAATTGGGATGACTTTTATTCTCAATACATAGAGCACGCATCATCTGTCAACAATGTATTTCAATCATTGTTACAGATAAACGAAGTTGATGGTGATCAGTCAGCTGAAGATATCAAAGAGTTTGTTTATTTATGGCAGCAAATCGAAGATAAAGAATATTGTATTGAAATCTTGGAAAAATATTCTAAAGATGCGCAAAGTATCTATGAAAGATTACGCGTGTTTTCTCAAACTGCTGTTGTACATCAACTTGAGCCCTTGGCAAGGGGTAGGCTTGATGACTTTATCCCTATTTTTTTAAGAAACACATTAGATCTGGATAATTCGGATATCGTTATCGATCGTTTTTTGGCTATCCTGAAAAAAATTACACAGCGATCAACATATATTTCTCTGCTAATTGAAAGCCAAAATAAACTTAACAAGCTATTTAAATTAATCGAAATTAGTCCATGGATTGCACAATACATTTCAACACATCCAATTTTATTGGATGAGGTTTTGAAGATGGCTAATTATTATGAAGCACCGAGCAGTTTGGAAATGCATAAGCAACTTGATACATATGTTCAATACACTAATGATGATTTAGAAAAATATATGGAGGGTCTGCGTGAATTTAAACATGCGCAGTCATTGCAAATTGCTGCAGCTGATATTGCAGAAAATATTTCTACCATGAGTGTTAGTAGTCATCTATCTTGGTTGGCAGAAACATGTTTAAGCAATGCGATTTCTCGGGCATATAAAGACTTAACGGATAAATATGGCGCACCGATTTGTGTTAATGGTAACGGTAAATTTATGCCTGAGTTACTCATAATCGAATATGGAAAATTAGGCGGGTTGGAATTAGGTTATGAATCAGACTTGGATATTGTTTTTGTTCATAATAGTAGCGGAATAACTTGTGAGACAGATGGCGAAAAGAAACTGAATAACGACGTTTTTTTTACACGCTTAGTGCAACGCGCAATACACTTAATGACAACAATGACTTCAGCAGGGAAAGTATTTGAAATTGATATTAGGCTTAGACCATATGGTGAATCAGGTGCAATTGTTAGTTCTATTAATTCGTATAAAAGATATCTTGAAAATGAAGCCTGGCTTTGGGAGAAGCAGGCATTAATACGCGCACGTCCATTACCCAGTGATAATAGCCTTGCAAATGTATTTAAGAGAATTAGAAAAAATGTACTTTGTCAACAACGTGAAATAGAAGAAGTGCGAAATTCAATTATTGAAATGCGAGATAAAATATTGTCAGAACATGGCAGTAAAGTTGAAAATAAATTCAATATAAAAAGGGATAGAGGCGGCTTGGTAGATATTGAATTTATCGTACAGTTCTATGTGCTTAGCTATGCATATGAGCACAATGAGCTATGCTCATATACCGATAATATACAGATACTTGATGTATGTGCATTATCCAAATTAATTGATGAAGAAACTGCTGAACAGCTTAAGTCGATCTACCTTGCGTATCGGAAACATTTGCATCAATTAAATTTGCGACTCCTGCCTCATACTGTAGAAGATAACGTATTTGCGAAAGAGAGGTCAGTAATACAGAAATATTGGGCAAGTCTGTTACACTAAACTTGTGCTATGTACATGCATGTATACGGAGTAAATCACTTGGTTATTAGGAGAATATAAGAAATGTCGATGTCAGATAGAGATGGTTTTATTTGGTACGATGGAGAATTCATACCATGGCGTGATGCTAATACGCATGTGCTAACTCATACATTGCATTACGGTGCCGGTGTATTCGAGGGTGTTCGAGCATATAAAACTGATCATGGTACAGCGGTATTTAGACTACAGGATCACACAGATAGATTATTTAATTCTGCAAAAATAATTGATATGCAGATTCCCTTCAGTAAACAGGAAATAAATCAGGCGCATATCGATGCTATAAGCAAGAATAACTTGGATTATGGCTATATGCGTCCAATGTGCTTTTATGGTTCAGAGGGTATGGGCTTAAGAGCAGATAACATACA
Organism: Gammaproteobacteria bacterium; assembly: GCA_965247265.1. Lineage (GTDB taxonomy): Bacteria > Pseudomonadota > Gammaproteobacteria > UBA4575 > UBA4575. Next base: position 19,018 of record OZ252002.1, on the reverse strand, counting down.
GGTTCATTGTATTGTTGCGGCATGGGAATGGGGTTCATATTTAGGCGATGAAAATATGAAAATTGGGATCCGTGTGAAAACGTCTTCATATTCTCGTCATCATGTAAACGTAGCAATGTGCAGAGCTAAGATAAATGGTAATTACATTAATTCGATGCTTGCGTTAAATGAAGTGTTACGGGATGGGTATGATGAAGCATTGTTGTTGGATGTAGATGGATTTGTAGCAGAGGGCAGTGGAGAAAATATATTTATTGTGAAAGAGGGGGTGCTTTACACGCCAGAGCTAACGTCTGCTCTTGATGGTATTACTCGAAAAACCATCATCACAATAGCAGACAGCTTAAATCTTTCGGTAGTAGAAAAACCAATTACACGTGACGAAGTGTATACTGCAGATGAAGCTTTCTTTACGGGCACTGCTGCAGAAATTACACCTATTCGTGAATTAGACAATCGTATTATTGGTGAAGGTGGCCGAGGTGCAATAACGGCCCAACTGCAGACACTTTATTTTGATGTTGTTTATGGAAGAAGCGGCTTAAATGATTCTTGGCTAACTTATGTTTCCCGTTTAGCTTAATTTGATTGATAGCAAGTGGTTGTCATTTGTAACAATGAAAACGTAATTGATAAATATTAATACCATATTCAATAAATTTGGAAATTTGCAAGACATAAAAGCATTAAATGCTAATAGACTGTTAAATATTTTAGTTGGGTTAACAGTTTTTATATTACCGTCAGTTGTTGTCACTGTAGGGTCAGGCGCTACAACAATTTATTTTTTTCTATTTATTCTAGGTTTGGTTTTTGGCTGGAAGACATGGGGATTTCTACTTAGAGAAGAAAGAGTTCTTCTATCTTGCTTTCTTTTATTTACAATATTTGTCGGATTTAGTTTTATTAATAGTAGTGATATTAATGAAAGTTTTAGTTCATATGAAAAATATATAAGGTTTTCTGTGTTTGTACCAATTTATATTCTAGTGCGAAGATTTGCATTAGAGCTTGGTCCATGGTTAATTTGGGGGTTGGTAATAGGGTGTGCTGTAATGGGTTTAGTTGCTGTTTTCCAGTATCATATTTTAGATGCATATCGCCCTTCAGGTGCAAGAAATGCAGCGCGTTTTGGCCTAACAGCAATGACGTTTTTTTTACTATTAGTACTTGCCGTCATGTTTGAATGGCGGAAAACGATATTTTTTGCATTAAGCTTGATTTCGTTAGTCATCATTATGTATGCAATAGGCGTCAATCAAACCCGATCAGCGATGTTGTCTGTATTTCCATTTATAGGCATGTTGGCTTATTACTACAGAAATAACATTGATAAAAAGACGGCATTATTACTTTTTCTAGCATTTTTGATTATAGCCGCAATTTTCGTTCACCCAAGTTCTAAAATTGCCCAAGTATATATGCAAGGGTATCTTGAACTAAAAGCATTAATGCAAGATCCAATTGGAAATTACTACACATCTTGGGGGCTAAGACCTCATTTACTGCATGCTGGATGGCTAGTGTTTTTACAGTCACCAATATTTGGGACGGGGCTTAGTGATTATGCATATGATGTGCAGTTGCTTATGGAAAGTGGCATGACTTTAATTAATGACGAATTTTTAGTTACATCGCCTCATAATATTTATGTAAATGTTCTGGCAGAAGCAGGGATAGTTGGTTTTATTGGATTGTTGCTCGCGGTGTGCTTTGCACCTCTTTATTGCTATGTATCAATTCTAAAACGCAGACTTAAACATAAAAGATTAGAATTATATGCATTATCAGGCATTACAGTCTCAATTTGTTTTTTATTATTTGGCATGTTCCATACTTGGATAAATATTAATAACTCAATTTCAATATTTTTAATATTGCATCTTGTATTCGTAAGTAATTCCTATCAAATATTACGTGAGAAATTCAGCCGTATTGAAAGCTAAGTAAAATATTTTATTTATATTATTGGAAAGTTATAAATTTATAATTAATGAATACTTCATTTATTATTAGTACATATAATCGACCTGATGCGCTTGGTTGCGTGCTAAACTCTCTTAATAATCAAAGCAATAGTGCATTCAATGTAATTGTTGCAGATGATGGTTCTTCAACAGACACATATAAAGTTATAGACGCATTTCGATTAAAATCAAAATATAAATTAGACCATGTATGGCAAGAAGATCATGGTTTTCGTGCTGCAGAAATTCGTAATAAAGCAGTAGCGATGTCTGAAGCGGAATATTTAATATTTTTGGATGGTGATTGTTTGGTATTCCCTGATTTTATAGAAAAGCATTTAGCCCTTGCAGAATCAGGTTACTTTGTGCGTGGGAATCGTGTCATGTTAAGTGAAAAATTCACTAGAACTTTTATTGAAGATAAATTAGATATGGCTAATTTATCAATGACTGACTTGTTTAGATTTCGAGTGAATAAAAAGATTAACAGATTGTTTCCTTTGCTTAAGATTCCGCTTGGCAGATTGCGTAAACTAAAGGGGAAAGATTGGTTCGGCGTAAAGACATGTAATTTAGGGATGTGGAGAAAGGATTTTATTGAAGTTAATGGTTTCAATGAGGACTATGTTGGTTGGGGGCATGAGGATGCTGATTTAGCAGTGAGGCTTATCAAAAACAATGTGCGACGAAAAGAAGGAGTATATGCTGTAACTGTTTTTCATTTATGGCATCCTTTGAACGATCGTGCTCAGCTCTCGGAAAATGTTAGAAGATTAAAGTTGGCCAAAGAATCTGAAAACATTCAAGCAACTCGCGGCGTGTCGCAATACCGCTGACTTATTTGTCAATGTTATGAATAGAATTATTCCCGACTTTTCAAAAACTAAAATTCTTGTCGTTGGCGATCTTATGTTAGATCGCTATTGGAGTGGTGATGCAGGGAGAATTTCACCTGAGGCGCCTGTTCCTATAGTTTGTGTGGAATCAGTAGAAGAGCGGCCGGGTGGCGCTGGAAATGTTGCGCGAAGCATCACTGCTTTGGGTGCTCAATGTACGTTGGTTGGATTAGTCGGAAACGATTCATATGGCAAGCGATTAGAAAAATTGCTTTTAGATGATCAGATATTTTTACAATGTGTTAAAGATGACGCCGGTGAAACGGTAACTAAGCTACGTGTTATGAGTCGGCATCAGCAATTAATCCGTTTAGACTTTGAGAGTAATTTTTCTGGTCAAAGTATCGATAAGATTGAGGAAAAAACATCAGAATTAATATCAAATCATGATGTGATGGTGTTATCAGATTATGGTAAAGGTGTTCTTTCAGACGTTAATAAACTTATACAACTCTCAAAAGAAAAAAAGGTTCCAATTTTTGTTGATCCAAAAGGTAATGAATTTTCTAAATATCGTGGTGCTACGGCGATAACGCCTAATCAGTCTGAATTTTTTGCAATTGTTGGGGAGTGCAACACTGAAAATGACGTAGCGATCAAAGGTAACAATTTAATAAACAGTCTTGAACTAGAAGCGTTAATAATCACGCGTAGTGAGAAAGGAGTTACCTTGTTACGGAAGAATTCGGAGCCTATAAATTTTCCAGCTAGAGCCAAAGAAGTATTTGACGTCACTGGCGCAGGCGACACGTTTATTTCAGTTGTAGCTACCTCCTATGCGGCGGGCATTCCGTTAGAAGATGCCGCCAACATTGCGAATGTGGCCGCGAGTGTCGTAGTTGGGAAGCTTGGGGCGGCTGTGGTGAGTAAAAGCGAACTAGAAAATGAACTTTTTAGAAATGGTAACTTGAATAGTAAGATAATTAATAAAGAAAATTTATTAAATAAAGTTTCAAAATTACGTAAAAAAGGCAAAAAAGTTGTAATGACGAATGGGTGTTTCGATATTTTGCATCCAGGTCATATTGAATATTTGGCGAGTGCGCGTGAACTTGGTGATTGTTTAATTGTAGCAGTCAATACAGATGAATCTGTAATAAGGATAAAAGGTGCTTCAAGACCAATTAATATACTAAAAGATCGATTAACAGTTTTGTCAGGGCTGCAAAGTGTTGATTGGCTTATTAGCTTCGATGAAGATACTCCCTCAAATCTTATAAGCGAATTATTACCAGAAATTTTGGTAAAAGGAGGGGACTATGAAATTGATGAAGTTGAAGGTGGTAAAGTTGTTAGAGAAAATGGGGGAGTAGTTAAAATATTAGAATATTTGAGCATGCACTCTACAACGGATCTCATATCTAGAATTAAAAATGATAAAAACTAACGTTTGAGTATTGGGTAATGTCAATTATATTGATAATGTTATCTTCCTCTTTTAGGTGGTTTAAACCACTTTAAAATATTAAATCCCCCTAGGATCCAAAATTTTAAAACAGACCTCCAAAAGCTTGTATATTCATGTTGTAAATAAAATTTAAGCATTTCATCATGATTAAATGGCCCTAATGTACAGCGGCGCATGCACTTCAAATCGAAAAAACGCTTCATATGTTTTTCCATAATAAATGGTTTATTGAATTTATCTAGATCGATTATGAAAACTTCTGATTCGCTAATATTTTTATAAGTTATATTTTCATTGCTATAAGGGGCCATAGTGATTAAAAAGTTTCCAGGATGTGGGTCACCTTGTCTATATCCTGCATCGTGAATGCTGCGTACAATAGCTGTTACTTTTTTTGCTAGCAAAATAAATAGTTCATTTGTAATATTTTTATCAAGAGTAGCTAATTGCTGCGAAAAACTGTGCAGTGAATAGTCGGCTTGAATTTTTTCGTATAAGTAATAGCTAGTATTGGAAAATAATTTATTTGAATCCTGCCAATATGCAATAGGGTTGGCACACGCAAAGCCTTTATTTTTCAGTAGGCAAGCGCCTTTAAAAGCGCGAAAATTATAATCATTAAAAAACGTGGAAATATATAAATTAACCCTTCTAAAAAAATTATACTTGCTGTCAATCTTTGAAATTTTTAGAATGACCTCGGTTTCTAGGATAGGATGATTGAATGCATATAGGCGATTTCTTTTTCGTGTATGACGAGTCATTCTAAAATTTTGATTGACATAAGTTTTGTATTTTTTGTCTTTTATCCAGTCAAATAATTCTGTTTCATTTGAAATATTTGGCGCTAAAACATAAATTCCTTTCCCTTCATCGCAAAAGGTTATCTCACTTTTTTTAATATTCATGAATTTCTATACGAAAAAGCATTTCCATATGCTGAATTATAACAATTATTAGTCATATAATAGTATGGGGCAAAAATAATTATGAAAATTAAAAATAACACTGAATTCGATAATAAAGTCATGCAGGAATAAGCCAAAATATATTATGCAAAATAATCTTATATTGCCCGACGATATTGAAGTTACAAGTTATATAGGAAAGGGGAGACGAGCAAATGTTTATAAAGCAGAATTAGGTAGAAAATACGTTATCGTCAAAGTTTATAAAAATGAAGCTACTAAAAAATACTTAACTAAATACAAAGTAGATATTGCACAGCATGAATATGAGCGTAATGCTGCCCTTTTTAACTCGCCAAAACTAGCAAGCTTCATTGCAAAGCCGTTAAGAGTCTATACTCTCACTAGTAGCTATACGCACTCAATGATACAGGAATATGTGCCGGGAGTTATCCTGGAAGACTTGATTGTTGAACTTGGTTATTTACCTAATGAGGCACTAGAAGCTGGCTATAAAATTGTTCAAGAGGCAGAACGCATCGGTGTGCATGATTTAGATATTAGTGTTGGAAATGTTATTGTCAATAATGATCGTGGAAGCTGGCAGCCAAAATTATATGATTTTAATATGATGCCCCAGTATTTATTTCCTCCAAATGTATTCATAAAGCTAGCATTGAAGTTAGGAATTCGTAAAAAATCACATCGAGATTATAGAAGCTTGAAAAATTGGGAAAGACGTGGAGAAAGACGAATATGGATTGGTAAGAACTAAATTAATGAATAAAGACATACCCAAAATATTATGGCTATATTTACCTATTACTGTCGCTATTTTGCCATATTTAGCACGCTTAATTGGGGCTCAGACGGATCGGTTCATTTATGGAGAAATGGGATTAATTGAAAATTTTACAGTCTTATTCTTACTGATCGCTATATTGTTTTGTATTCTATTTCTTATATTTTCTAAAAATCTAAGAATTACGCGTCCAACCATGTTGAATTACTGGATACTTCTGTACCTACTTGGTTGCGTATATTATTTGGGCGAGGAAATAAGTTGGGGTCAGCATTATTTTGGCTGGGCAACTCCAGAATCGTGGTCTTTAGTTAATGATCAGCAAGAAACAAATATTCATAATACAAGTGCAATTTTCGACCAGATTCCACGTGCAATTTTATCAACAGCCGCCTTATTAGGTGGCGTATTGGTGCCATTTATTAATTGGATTAAAAATAAAAAATTTAATCCAAGTAGTATCAATTATTGGATTTGGCCAACATATATATGTATACCTTCAGCATTACTTTCATTATTAGTAAGCTGGTTCGAAAAATCATTTGAAATACTTAATATAGAGATGCCACTATTTCTAAATATACGTGCAGGAGAAACTAAAGAATGCTTGTTGGCTTTGTTCATCATGATGTATGTTTTATCTATGTGGTATAGAAATCGGAAACATTGAATGAATCATCTAATATTAATAATCAGCGTAAGATTTTTCTTCTATCAATTCTGATCCTAATAGCGTATTAATCTTCCTTTTTGTATTTGCGCGCTTATCATTTTCAAAATATACCGACCGCGCAAGCTCAATGAAATCAGAATCAAACTCTTTGTTCGATTCTTTGATTCGAATTTGATCTTCTATATCCCATAGATTTTTATTTCTTTCTTTAAGTTCTTGTTTGAGTAAATTTAGAGCTTCATTGTTTGTACAAAACTGATCCCAAATTTTACTCAATAGCTGTAACTCATTTTCAATATTTTTTAATTTACTTGCATCGTTGATTTGTACCATTTTAATTTCTAGAATAGTAATTTTATCTAATAGCTCGCTAGGTGAAATGGGTATGTTTATGTTGTCCACAATTAATTTTGTAACTATAGTTGCTGAGCGAATCTGTCAATTTTAGTGATAACTTCGTCTGTATGGATTAAGTCCATTACTCCAGGATATTCTATCTTTGTGCCCCATTTTAATTCACCGGAAGATTTGTGTTTAAATTTTTTTGCAGCCTCATCATATTTGTCTATACACCATTGTTGATTGAAGTATGGGCCGCTTCTTTTGGAATTGCTGGCGGCATACAGTCCAAGCGATGGTGTACCCAGGCCGGTAGCCAAATGTACCGGTCCAGAGTCTGGTGAAATAAGTACATCTGCTTTTTGTAACAATGCAAGAAATTTGTTTAAAGAATCTTTACCAATTAAATTTATAGACTTTGTTTTCATTTGTTGTTCAATCTCATCGCCCATCTGATTTTCAGCTTTAGACGGCCCACCGCATAGTACAATTTGTGCATTGAGCTTTTGGGCTGCATAGTCTGCAACTTTTGCATATCGATCTGGGAGCCAGTTTCGAAGCGCGTGGCTTGAGCAAGGGCTGATAACCACGTTGAATTTTTGATCGCTTAGATGTTGTGCCGCAAATTGATACGATTCATCAGAGATACTATATTTCCAACTCATTTCTCGATCATGTAATCCCAAGTATTCGATAAAGCTGAAAAAGCTATCTAAAACATGTTGCTCGGGTGTCACTTTAATGTGTTGATCGATAAATAATGAATGAAAATCTTTTGAACGTTCCGTATCGTATCCAAGTTTAAGTGTTGCTGGTACCAGTGTGCTAATGTAATTAGCGCGTAATGAGACCTGTGCACAAAGTAGAACATCAAACTCTCGATTTTTGAATGTGTTCAATATATTTTTTGTGCTTCCAATTATTTCGGATTTATCAAATTCTATGATTTCAATATTAGGCATATCTTTTACAAGACGGGCTTCATTTTTACCTATAATCCATGTAAGTTCAGTGTTTGGCCAATATTTTTGTATGGTGCGTACAACTGGAATCATATGCGCGACATCTCCAACAGCCGAGAGCCTTAAAATGCATATCGATTTTGGTGGTATATTCATTATCAAATAAAAATATCTAAATAAATAGATTAACAATTAGTTTATATGAATTCATTCGAATTTAAATGTTATGGAAATAAAACTGTTATTTTTAATAAGTCATTGACTAATGAATTTCCCCTCGATCTTTTTAGTCGAAAACATATTTATTCGAATCCTTCTTATGAATGTAAACTGCATACATCCATAGATGGCCAAAAAAGAGGGAGTGTGCATGTGTTTCGCTTTGATGAAATGTCTCTTGTATTACGTCATTACTATCGGGGCGGATCAGTTGCAAAATTAGTAAGTGATAGATACATTTGGCAAGGTCTAAATAGATCTAGAGCATTGCGCGAGTTACAGGTTTTATCAAAATTGCAAGAGCAGGGTCTTCCGGTACCCACACCGATTGCTGCGCATGTGTGTAAAACAGGTTTAGTTTATTCTGCTGATCTTATCACACAGCTGATACCTAAATCGTATTCACTTAGTTCAATATTGATTAAAAATGCAATTACGAAAGTAAATTGGGAAAATATTGGCTCAGTAGTCAAGAAATTTCACAATGTAAATTGTAACCATATTGATTTGAATGCACATAATATATTACTTAATGAAGATAATAGTGTATTTCTTATTGATTTTGATAAGTCGAAAATTGAAGAAAAATCTGGATTTTGGAGAAAAGAGAACATTAATAGGCTAGTTAGATCTTTAGAAAAATTAAAAAAAACAAAGACAACATTTTACTATACGGATCAAGATTTTGATGCATTTTTGGAAGGGTATAAAAGAGACTAATTATGTGGAAATTGGATAAGCGGCTGAATATAATTGATGTAATCTTTCAACACGTTTTTTTTCTCTCTAATAAATGTTTGTGCATTTATACCAAACTGAATTCTCTCTTCATCGTTGTTAAGCAAATGAATTAACTTGACACCTAAGTCGTGAGTATCAGTTACTTGAATTATTCCATTTGCTTTTAATAGTTCTGCAGTTTCAAGTGCAAAATTTTCTGTGTGTGGCCCTACTAATATGCATTTACCAAAACTTGCAGGCTCAAGGATGTTATGCCCCCCTCTTTGAATAAGCGATCCTCCTACAAAAACTAATGCGGCCTCATTGTAATACATATCTAATTCGCCAAGTGTGTCTACAATATAGATGTCTGTTTTATCTGTGATTTTGTCTTTATTGCTACGAATAGCAATGTTGAACTTATGGGTTTTCAGTTTTTGAGAAATTTGTTTACTGCGATCAGGGTGACGAGGTGCGATAGCAAGTAAAATATTTTTACGCTTTAGAATTTCAATATGTTGAGTGATTTGCAGTTCTTCATCATCATGTGTTGAGGCGGCTAAGAAAAAAGGACGCTTAATGGTTGTGCAGGGCAAATTAGATGTGGCAGTAAAAGTGCTTGAGTACTTTAAATTACCAACAGTATGAGTAGATGCGTTTTTTGCTCCAATTTTTATATAGTTATCTCGATCCTCGTTTGAGCGCGTTAATAGAAGTGTAAGGTTTTTAAGTGAGCGACAGTATTCCTTTAAAACTATGTCATTAACATCGGTGGTTTTTGGGCTTAGTCTGCCATTAATAATTACAATAGGAACATTTTTAATTGCAGTTTGATAAATTAGTGTCGGCCAAATCTCTGTTTCAAATATTAGAACACATATTGGATTGATGCGTTTTAAGAACGCTTTAACTAAATATGTATAATCAAGGGGCAAGTACGCATGTGAAATATTTTCATTTTGTATACTATTTACTAGTTGACCGCCAGTCGGTGTGTTAGTAGATATGATAAAAGATATCTCAGGATTAATTTTTGATAGTTCATGTATTAAAGGTTTAGCGGCGTTAACTTCTCCAACCGAGGCGCAATGTAATAAAACTGTTTGAGTGGGTAAAGATGTGTAGTTAAGGCCAAAACGCTGCATTAAATACGAATACCCACCATCTTTTAATGAGCGATAAATCGTATATAAAAACGGAATAGGACTTATTAAAAATAAAAATAATTTATATTGTACAGAGGGGCTTTGTGGTGATATCTGCATGCACGTTAATTTAGCCAAACATCGATTTGTAGTAAATCATCAATTGATAAAACACCTGTTGCTTGTTTAAGTCTTAAACCGCTGAGTAAATAATCATAACGGGCGCGAGAATAATCTCGATTTGCTAGAAAGGTTTCGCGTAACGCAAGTAGAATGTCCACAGAAGTGCGTGTACCAACTTGGAATCCAGCTTCGGCTGCTCTTGCCGCAGCTTCTGTTGATTCTTGTGCTTGTGCCAATGCTTTTACACGACTTATACCAGCAATCACATTTAAATACGCATCGCGTGTTGATTGAACCGTTACTCTACGAACTTTTTCATATTCACTTTGTGCGACTTCTGCGCTGTAACGCGCCTCTTTAGTTTGATAATAAGTACGACCACCTTCAACTATAGGGATGTTGAGTTCTAATCCTATTTGGTTTTCTTCAACTTCACGTGATCCGCTAATACCTCCTGTATTTGTATCACGATGCGATGCAACAATATCTAGAGTAGGTAAATGACGAGATTGTCTAAGTTTAATTTCCTGTTGGGCAATTTTGGTTGTGTATTCGCTAGATAAAAGGCTTAAATTTTGTTCTAGCGCTTTATATACCCAATCTTCTACATCATTAGGTTCAGGTAGCACTAATTCCATGCGTTCAGACAGTGGATTTAATGTGTCTACACGTTGAGCAATAATGACTTCTAACTCGTCTTTAGCGCGTTCAACCGCTACTTTTGCATCAATTTCATTTGCAACAGCAAGATCATATGAAGCTTGTGTTTCTTTTACATCTGTTATCGCAATTAAACCAACTTCAAATCGTTTTTTAGCTTGTTCTAATTGACGTCCAATAGCCTCTTTTTCCGATTGCTGGTAAGACAATGTGTCTTGTTCGGACAGTACATTAAAATATGCTTCTGAAGTTCTAATCATTAATTCTTGATATGCAGCATCAAGATCGACTTTTGCTCTTGCTACGGAGTTTTTTGCTTGGCGTAATTGAACATAAAAATCATGGTGATATAACGCTTGGGTAAGATTTAGCGTGTAACCATGGTCATTAAAATTTGTTGTTTCACCTGCAATATTAAATGTAGAACCTTCTACTTTTTGACGGATGCCCGTGGTGTTCGCTGATATGTTGGCATGCGGAAGGATATTGGCACGTGCGATTGGTCTTGATTGAGCTTCAGCAAAATAAGTAGATTCGGCTATTTGAATATCTGTATCGCTTTGTCTTGCCATTGCATAAATATCAACAAGACTGTATGCATGGGCAATAGTGGAAGTCACAAATAAAAGAAGGCATACAATTATGTAGAGTAAATAATTCTTAGCTAAAGTTTGAGGCATAAGTGTGCTGATTCTTTTGTAAAAATTAAAATCTAATTTGAAAATGGTTAATAAATTGGCATTGATAGGTCAATTTGTTTTGCCCATCCGTCAATTCCTGACGACAGGTTTATCACCTTTGAAAAATCATGTTGAACCAAAAAATTTGCAACAGCACGACTTCTAATTCCATGATGACATATGACGACAATATCTTGATCGAGTTCATAATCATTTAATATGTTCGGAATTTGTCGCATTGGCACAAGTGTTGAATTAGGCAAATGGCAGCGGTCATACTCCCATTGTTCTCTAACATCTAGCAAAATGGGTGTTGTATCAGTGTGGTCAAGAAAGCCCTTGAGTTTTTCGGGAGTATACTCCTTGAACATTAAAGCTGGAAAACCTGTGGTTCTTTTATACCTACCAGTGGTCCGAGATTAGTTTCAAACAAACTAGTGTAACTCAGTCCATTGGAACCATTTCGCGTGATGAGTTGCGCCTGCATGACAGGCGCCTTGCCCGTCACAATGAACATACGTCCATTATTAGCTAAAATTTTATCAAAAATATTACTTTGCACTGGCATTGATGCAGTTACAGCGATCACATCATAGTTTTGTTTAGTATCCAAATTGATTAAGGCATCACCATTTATAAAAGTGACATTATTAATTGCTTGTTGATCCAAAATAGACTGAGCATTCGTGGATAAGTCTGGGTAATACTCAATCGTGTCAACATAATTGCCAAGTTTAGCGAGGCATGCTGTAGTAAATCCTGTTCCTGTTCCAATTTCTAAAATTTTATCGCTAGTGCCAATTTGTAACGCCTGTAGCATGCGTGCTTCAACTTTGGGTGCCATCATGAATTGTCCATGGTCGATGGGGATCTCTAAATCAGAGAATGCAAGATTTGTATACTGGCTGGGAACAAATTTTTCTCGGGGGGTTTCTTTGATTATCTTTAAAACATCAATATCTAGAACATCCCAAGGGCGTATCTGTTGTTCGATCATATTAATTCTTGCTTGTTCAATATCCATGAGCGCAATTTTCGATATAGGTTTACTTTATTTCAAATATAGTTTGTAAAATATATTAGCATCATACAGATAGTTGCTATCATACTGCAGCTTTAAGGTAAAATAGCTTCATCGCACAGATTTATAAATTTTTTACAATCAGTTTTACATTTGCACGCTAAAAGAATACTTATAATTGGTCCTGCATGGGTGGGGGATATGGTCATGGTGCAGAGCTTATTTATGGCTCTGAAAAGCCAAAACCAAAATAACGTCATTGATGTCGTCGCACCACGTTGGTCAGCGCCTGTTTTAGCTAGAATGCCAGAGGTGCGCAAGGTTGTAGAGGTCGATTTGCCCCATGGCGAGTTACTATTTTCGCGCCGTATAAGCACTGGTAAACGCTTACGTGGCCAGTATGATCAGGCCATTATTTGCCCAAGGTCATTCAAATCGGCGTTAATTCCATATTTTGCACAAATTCCACAAAGAACTGCATATCGAGGAGAAATGCGTTATGTGCTTGTAAATGATATGCGCCCGATTGATACAAAAATCACATATAAAGCAATAGATAAATACGTAAATTTAGGAACCGAAAAATCAATTGAGGTGAAAGCCCCAAGTATTACTTTTCCTAATCTAAAAGTAGATGTCGAAAAACGCCATATTGCAGCGCAAAAATTAGGAGTTAGTGAGTCACTACCATTTATTGGATTTATGCCGGGCGCAGAATTTGGTCCATCAAAACGTTGGCCAGCAGTTCACTTTGCAGCGCTCGCAACTCAATTTAAGCGGGATGGTTTCAACGTATATATATTTGGTTCATCTAAGGATCACATAATTGGTGAAGAAATTGCGGAACTCTCTCATCACGTCGCAACAAACTTGTGTAGGCAAACTACTCTCGAGGAAGTAATCGATTTACTTTCATTAGCTAAAGCTGCTGTTACAAATGATTCTGGATTAATGCATATTGCAGCAGCTGTTAAATGTCCTGTGGTCGCAATTTATGGTGCGATCACGCCAAAATATACGCCACCATTATCAAATTGCTCTGAAATAAAATATTTAGATTTAGATTGTAGCCCGTGTTGGAAAAAAGAATGCCCCTACGGGCATTATAATTGTTTGCAAAATCTAGAGGTTGCTAGTGTGTATGAGAGTGCAAATAGGCTGCTTAATAATGCAGCTAATTAAAGGAAATAATCTTTTCTATCAAAACTAGAATCAAGCGAATTTAGTTTTTCCGGATGCTTAATTAAATCTTCAATAAACCAATTTGCGTGGTTGTATAAGCAAGTTACATCCTTACATTCTTGTGTTGCGTCAAATGCTTCAATCAAACGGAGCGTGTTTTTTTGTGTAGAGTCTAATCCATCATCGGTTGAATAGGCATGCTTACCACCGAGTAATGCTCGTGGCACGTGTCGATATACTGGGCAATTGAAAACTCCTAGCGGGCTTAGTACTTGTCGAAAATATTGCATGTGACAATTATGTGGTTGTTCCGTGTAATTCATATATGTACCATTTTCTAGTACACGTAAGTTGGTACTTTCTAATACAACAAAATTATCATTTTCAAACTCTTTGGCTTTATTAACTGCGCTGCGAATTTTATTCATAATATTTGCAACATGTTCTTGCTCTTTGTCTATCCCAACAATTTCTGCGTTATTTAACTCAGCGCGAGTCAGAAAAGGTTTAAATGATATATAGTCAAACTGGCTTTTTTTGGCTAATGCTGCAGCAGTTATAATTTCTTCAACATTTTCGATAATTTTCATATCATTGGCTTCGCAGTCTCTCCAAACAATTATAAAGCTGAAACCAATCATAAATTTCGAATTCAGTTTTTTAATTGCTGCAATATGGTCACAAATCCAGTCAAGTGTGCATTTTTTGCTACCCGGTTTATGCATTGCGCGAAAAGTTTCATTTGTACCCGAGTCTAAAGATAAACGCACCCAATCTCGTTCATGTAATACATCTGCGACTGCTTCAATTTTTTTCATCATGCTGCCATTTGTCACAACACCAATTTGAATATTCATTGATTTTAAATGACGTACTATATCTTCAAAACCTTTATATGCCGTTGGCTCGCCACCGCCAATAATAATTACTGAACGAAGACCGTTGTTTGCAAGATGAGTGAGAGCGTCTTTTAATTGTTCGTGATCGTAGTTGATATTTTTATTTAGAATGTCCATATCAACACAGTGATCGCAACGATAATTACATGCAGTTGTTACATCTAAATTGATTGAAATTGGGGCTTTAGTAGGCACTGATCTCAAAGCCTCCTCAAATGTGACGTTACCTTCTGCATAGTCTTCGCGCCACTGCGACTGCCAGCGAACGTACTCTTTTAAATTTTCAAGAACTTCAGGCTGTCGTAGTTTTCCCATAAAATCATGCAAAGGAGAAAGCTCAGTTTGTTTTTCAACATGACGAGAAGAAGGCTTCACATGTAAAGGCTCTGCTTCAAGTTTATTGTTACTGTCTAGATTATGTTTTGTGAAATTTATCAATGGAGAAATATTTATTAATACTTCACCGCTCTCTGTGTGTATCTTTTCCATAATTTTATCTTGAAACTATAGCCTTATAAATTTGTGCCAAATGTATCATACCATCAATTATTGCTGCATCATCTGATGAGGTTTTAGAGTAGATCGTACTCAAGAAGTTCCTAATCGAGCAATCCAACGGATCCACTATGGGTAGTTGTTTATCTGATGATTGTAATGATATCAGGTAATTCTCAAGTTCGACATGTCTATCCACTCTATTACCATTTAAGGAATATGCTGCAGATTTGGGAATACTATCTGTTGGTGTAAGCGTTAAATCTACATATATACTTCCAATTGTATATAAATATTCGAATTCGATTTTTAGTTCTTTAGTCGTTCTATTGAGCGCGTAGTTTGAATCAATATTTTGTATGCGCCCTGAACCTGCAATTGCGTATAACATACTTAATAGATGAGGCACTGAGTCTATAATCATAGAGCTGTCTGTACTCTGAGGTGACAGCCACATGGAAAACGTATTTATACTTTGTTCAGTTGCATGATGCTGCGGATAAATTTCATAGAATGTAGGTAATGTTAACGGCCATTGGGTGTTAAGCTGAATTATTACTTTATGCAAGTGGCACAGTTGTAATAGCTCTATTGTTTTTGTTTCAATTTGTCGGAAATCACTTTCTTCCAATTCGTCCAATGTTGGCCACCATAAGGGTTTTTCGCAAAATATATGGCAGCCTGCATTTATCGCAGTTTTTAAGTATTGATAATGAAATTGAACAGGTGTGCTGATGACAACAATATCTATTTTGTTGCGCTCTATAGCCTCTTCAAGTGTTGCATAGGCTTGAGACTTAATATTAGATTCATTGTTTAATTTTTTAGCAGATGATTTTGCAGATGCTAATGAACTGCTAACTAATGCAGAAATATTTGCACCATACTGGTGAAATTTAGAAGTTATATATGGGCCTGTTCCTTGCTTGCTTCTGTCCGGGCCTATAATCGCAACATTTAAAGTCATGTGATAAGTTTTGTAGATAGATGCTTACTTTTACAGGGTACGGGCACTAATATTTCTGGGCAACTATTTTTAAATTTTAGTTGTCAATAACATATTAATAAAGAGCATAATCATTTAAAATTCAATATTCTTAAGCTAGGGGTGCCAAGTTGGCTGAGAATTACCCTTAGAACCTGAACCAGATAATTCTGGCGTAGGGGAGCTGTTGTATCAGGGAGAACCCTAATAGCACTCCGCGCCGATTTAAAATCATAAAAAGAGGCCGCAAGAAATGAGTGCAATTAAATCTTCAATTCAAACAAGCTCAGCACAGTTATCATCTGATCTAACGAAACCGTTTACCGGTTCAAAAAAGATTTATATCCATGGTTCGCGTGAAGATATAAAAGTAGGCATGAGAGAAGTAAAGTGTTCAAGTACTTCGTCAAGTTTTGGAGAAGAGCTTAATCCGTCAATCACGGTATACGACACGTCTGGCTCATATTCTGATCCTAACAGCAATGTCGATTTACTTAAGGGCTTGCCAACTTTACGAAAAAATTGGATTAAAGAGCGAGGGGACACAGAAGAACTTGAAAGGCCATCATCAAAATATGGTTGTACACGACAAGTGGATCCAAAAACAGCTCATTTGCGTTTTTCTCACTACCATTTGCCCCGCAAAGCACAAAAAGGTTGTGTGGTTACGCAAATGCACTATGCAAAGAAAGGAATCATCACACCCGAGATGGAATACATTGCTATTCGTGAAGACATGCGATTGCAAGAGCACCGCAAAGATCCACATTTTCGAAAATTATTAAAACAACATCCTGGACATAGCTTTGGCGTAGTTCTTCCTGATTGCATTACACCGGAATTTGTCAGAGAAGAAGTTGCAAGCGGGCGAGCTATTATACCAAATAATATCAATCATCCAGAAACGGAACCAATGATTATTGGTAGAAAATTTTTAGTAAAAATTAATACCAATTTAGGAAATTCTGCCATCACTTCTTCAATTGAAGAAGAAGTTGAGAAAATGGCATGGGCTGTAAGGTGGGGTGGAGATACCGTCATGGATTTGTCAACGGGTAAGCACATTCACGAAACACGTGAATGGATTATACGTAACTCTCCCGTGCCTATCGGCACCGTGCCAATTTATCAAGCGTTAGAAAAAGTAAATGGAAAAGCTGAAGATTTAACCTGGGAAATATTTAAAGACACGCTCATTGAGCAGGCCGAACAAGGTGTCGACTACTTTACAATTCATGCAGGTGTGCGTTTGGCATACGTACCATTGACTGCAGAGCGTGTTACTGGGATTGTGTCTCGCGGCGGTTCCATTATGGCGAAATGGTGTCTTGCGCATCATCAAGAAAATTTTCTATATACGCATTTTCATGACATCTGTGAAATTATGCAGGCGTACGACGTTGCTTTCTCATTAGGTGATGGTTTGCGACCCGGGTCTATTGCGGATGCAAATGATGCGGCACAGTTTGCAGAGCTTGAAACTCTTGGTGAGTTAACAAAATTTGCATGGGAACACGATGTACAGGTGATGATAGAAGGGCCTGGTCATATACCTTTGCAAATGATTAAAGAGAATGTGGATAAGGAGTTACAAGATTGTTTTGAAGCGCCATTTTATACATTAGGGCCATTAGTGTCGGACATCGCGCCTGGCTATGACCATATAACTTCTGCAATTGGTGCTACAAATATTGGCTGGTATGGCACGTCAATGCTTTGCTATGTCACACCAAAAGAACATTTAGGGTTGCCGAATAAACAAGATGTAAGAGATGGTGTTATAGCATATAAAATTGCTGCTCATGCTGCAGATTTGGCTAAGGGGCATCCCGGAGCGCAAATACGGGATAATGCGCTCTCAAAAGCTCGCTTTGAATTTCGCTGGGATGATCAATTTAATTTAAGTTTAGATCCTGAACATGCGCGCGCACTTCATGATGAGACATTGCCAAAAGATTCTGCAAAAGTCGCACATTTTTGTTCCATGTGCGGACCACATTTTTGCTCCATGAAAATTTCACAAGACGTACGAGATTATGCCGCCAATTTAGGAATTGAAGAGATTCCAGTTGCCATTGAACAAGAATTGTAAGAGAAGGCCAAAGAATTTAAAAGTACTGGTGCAGAAATTTATCAAAAACTATAAGTAATCAATAATATTTAACTAAAAATATTTTTGCAATTGATTTTTATTATAAATTTATTGTGGCAGGTTCATCTAAAAAAGTTATTTTTGCAGCATTAATTGGCAATGCAGGCATCGCTGTAATGAAATTTGTTGCATCTGCATTCACGGGTAGTTCTGCAATGTTTTCAGAAGGTATTCACTCAGTTGTCGATACTGGCAACCAAATTTTGCTTTTGTTTGGATTAAAGCGGGCTAGAAAACCTGCAGATAGAAAATTTCCATACGGGCATGGTAAAGAAATTTATTTTTGGAGCTTTGTCGTTGCAATATTGATATTTGCAGTCGGATCTGGGCTTGCTATTTTCAAAGGAATCGAACATATCTTGCATCCTCAAGTGATAACTGACCCAGTTTGGAATTATGGCGTATTAACCTTAGCAATTATTATTGAATGCGCTGTTTTTATTGTTGCCATTAAAGAATTTAACAAAATCAAAGGTCAAAGAGGCTATTTAGAGGCCATTCGAAAAGGAAAAGACCCTGGAATGTTTGTGGTGTTACTCGAAGATGCTGCTGCACTCATGGGATTGGCTGTCGCCATGGCAGGAATTGCTATTAGTCAGTTAACTGGTAATTACGCCTATGATGGTGTTGCATCAATTCTAATCGGATTAATATTGGCGTCAGTTGCAGCCTTGCTCGCTTATGAAACTAAAGGACTATTGATTGGAGAAAGTGCAGATGAAGGTGTCGTGCAAGGGATTAGAAAAATTGTAACTACATTTCCTGGAGTAGAACGAGTCAAT